>CBDEFM010000002.1:0-2330000 GCA_965237415.1 Alphaproteobacteria bacterium | reverse complement strand
CGGGCCGTCGGCGGCCCGGCGCGGGGGTGTAGCTCAGTCGGGAGAGCACCTGCTTTGCAAGCAGGGGGTCGTCGGTTCGAATCCGATCACCTCCACCAGCGGGCGGCCGGGGCGGCGCCGCGCTGTATTTGGGCGCCCTCGGGCATGTCAGGCGGAATGCCAAGGTGGCACAGAGCTCACATTCGTTAGTTTATGTGGCTCATTGAATCGTGAAGAGGCTTATGCTCGGACGCTCCGGCTCTTGTCGGGGTGTTGGAGTTGCTGACCATGTTCTAGCGTCTTTGCGGACTTGATGGTTCCGCGTGCTCGTCGCTTTGCGTCGGGCGTTGCGGCCCGGATTCGCCCTGTCCTTTTTGGGCGCGGCGGCACGGGTCATGCGCGCATTTGACACCGCGCGCAGGGGATCAAGTAAGCAAGGGCATCTGGTGGATGCCTTGGCATCGAGAGGCGATGAAGGACGTAGCACGCTGCGATAAGCCTCGGGGAGCTGCGAGCAAGCGCTGATCCGGGGATTTCCGAATGGGGCAACCCGCCGCTTCGGCGGCACCGTGCGGTGAATCCATAGCCGTGCGGGGCAAACCCGGCGAACTGAAACATCTCAGTAGCCGGAGGAAAGGACATCAACAGAGACTCCGCTAGTAGTGGCGAGCGAACGCGGACCAGGCCAGTGGCGCGGATTGTGCGAACCGGAAGCGTCTGGAAAGGCGCGCCGTAGACGGTGATAGCCCGGTACGGGTAAGCACACCTGCGTCCTCGAGTAGGGCGGGGCACGAGAAACCCTGTCTGAACATGGGGGGACCACCCTCCAAGCCTAAGTACTCCTCGATGACCGATAGCGAACGAGTACCGTGAGGGAAAGGTGAAAAGTACCCCGACGAGGGGAGTGAAATAGACCTGAAACCGGATGCCTACAAGCAGTGGGAGCGGGTTCGCCCGTGACCGCGTACCTTTTGCATAATGGGTCAGCGAGTTCGTCTCTGCAGCAAGCTTAAGCCGTGAGGCGTAGGCGCAGCGAAAGCGAGTCTGAAATGGGCGATTGAGTTGCAGGGATGAGACCCGAAACCGGGTGAGCTAGCTATGGGCAGGTTGAAGGCGCGGTAACACGCGCTGGAGGACCGAACCCACCTATGTTGAAAAATGGGGGGATGACCTGTGGCTAGGGGTGAAAGGCCAAGCAAACCCGGATATAGCTGGTTCTCCGCGAAAACTATTTCGGTAGTGCGTCGCGTATGTCCGCCGGGGGTAGAGCACTGGATGGGCTAGGGGGGTTCACAGCCCTACCAAACCTAACCAAACTCCGAATACCGGTGAGATTGAGCGTGGCAGACAGACCATGGGTGCTAAGGTCCGTGGTCGAAAGGGAAACAGCCCAGACCGCCAGCTAAGGTCCCCAAGTCATGGCTAAGTGGGAAAGGATGTGGGACGGCCAAGACAACCAGGAGGTTGGCTTAGAAGCAGCCATCCTTTAAAGAAAGCGTAACAGCTCACTGGTCTATTAGCTGTCCTGCGCCGAAAATGTAACGGGGCTCAAGCCATGCACCGAAGCTGCGGGCGCGTGCTTGCACGCGCGGTAGCGGAGCGTTCCGTAGGCCTGCGAAGGGGTGCCGCGAGGTGCTCTGGAGGTATCGGAAGTGCTAATGCTGACATGAGTAGCGATAAAGAGTGTGAGAAACACTCTCGCCGAAAGTCCAAGGGTTCCTGCGTAAAGCTAATCTGCGCAGGGTGAGCCGGCCCCTAAGGTGAGGGCGAAAGCCGTAGCCGATGGGAAGGAGGTTAATATTCCTCCGCCTGCTGGATTGTGACGGAGACCGACCGTTGTCACGACTTATCGGATTGTCGTGGCAGCCTGGGTCTTCCAGGAAACAGCGCCAGCGTATAGACCGTACCCCAAACCGACACAGGTGGACTGGTAGAGCATACCTAGGCGCTTGAGAGAACGGTGTTGAAGGAACTCGGCAAAATGCCCCCGTAACTTCGGGAGAAGGGGGCCCTGCGTTCGGGCAACCGGGCGTGGGGGGCACAGAGCAGGGGGTGGCGACTGTTTACTAAAAACACAGGACTCTGCGAAGCGGCAACGCGACGTATAGGGTCTGACGCCTGCCCGGTGCCGGAAGGTTAAGGGGCGAGGTGAGAGCCTCAAACCGAAGCCCCGGTAAACGGCGGCCGTAACTATAACGGTCCTAAGGTAGCGAAATTCCTTGTCGGGTAAGTTCCGACCTGCACGAATGGCGCAACGACTTCCCCGCTGTCTCCAACACCGACTCAGCGAAATTGAACTCTCCGTGAAGATGCGGAGTACCTGCGGTCAGACGGAAAGACCCCGTGCACCTTTACTACAGCTTTGCAGTGGTATTAGGGGTTCGATGTGTAGGATAGGTGGGAGGCTGTGAAGCATAGGCGCAAGCCTGTGTGGAGCCATCCTTGAAATACCACCCTTCGAATTTTTGATATCTAACCGAGGCCCTTCAATCAGGGTCCGGGACCCTGCATGGCGGGTAGTTTGGCTGGGGCGGTCGCCTCCCAAAGAGTAACGGAGGCGCGCGATGGTGGGCTCAAGCTGGTCGGAAATCAGCTGAGGAGTGCAATGGCATAAGCCCGCCTGACTGCGAGGCCGACGGGCCGAGCAGAGACGAAAGTCGGCCATAGTGATCCGGTGGTCCCGTGTGGAAGGGCCATCGCTCAACGGATAAAAGGTACGCCGGGGATAACAGGCTAATCTCCCCCAAGAGTCCCTATCGACGGGGAGGTTTGGCACCTCGATGTCGGCTCATCACATCCTGGGGCCGGAGCAGGTCCCAAGGGTTCGGCTGTTCGCCGATTAAAGTGGTACGTGAGCTGGGTTTAGAACGTCGTGAGACAGTTCGGTCCCTATCTGCCGTAGGCGTTGGAGAATTGAGAGGATCTGCCCCTAGTACGAGAGGACCGGGGTGGACGGACCTCTGGTGGACCGGTTGTGGCGCCAGCCGCACCGCCGGGTAGCTAAGTCCGGACGGGATAACCGCTGAAGGCATCTAAGCGGGAAGCCCCCCTTGAGACGGGTTCTCCCTGAAGAGCCGTGGAAGACCACCACGTTGATAGGCCGGGTGTGGAAGCGTGGCAACACGTGAAGCTAACCGGTCCTAATCGCTCGATCGGCTTGATTCTTTGTGCGCGGCGTCAAGTGCGCCAGACGCTGAACATGGCCAGCAACAATTCCCGCGAGCCGGATGGGCGAACGAGCCCGCAATACGTCCTTGCTCCAGCGTCCGGTATGCCGCGCCGCGCGGCCGAGTTCAGTGTCGCACGTCCACTGTCGCGAATCGGGCGCTGCGCATCTGGCTTCGCAGGCACGGTGTCGCGCGTCCGGCGATGTTCTTCGATGACCTGGTGGTTATGGCGAGGGGCGAAACACCCGATCCCATCCCGAACTCGGCCGTGAAAACCCTCAGCGCCGATGGTACTGCGTCTTAAGGCGTGGGAGAGTAGGTCGCCGCCAGGTCATCGAAGGGCACCGCCGCCCGCCTTGCGCTCGCGACAGGCGGGCGAGCGCGCCCAGCAGAGCCTCTATAGCGATTTCAAAGCCAAGCCATGGCGCGGGGTGGAGCAGTCCGGTAGCTCGTCAGGCTCATAACCTGAAGGTCGCAGGTTCAAATCCTGCCCCCGCAACCAAAGAAAACGACGCTAAGACAACATCTTAGCGTCGTTTCCATTTCAGAGAAACCTCTTCTAAAATGGGTTTCGGAATGTCCTCGGAACGGATTTTAGGAGAACTCCGGGCACTTCCAGGCATCTCCAGACCACCAAGACCGGGCCAGGGGGGCGCGGGCATCGGCCACCGGTAAGTGTTCGTTCAGGCCGTGGAATCAGCGCGGACGTTTCTATCCGCCCCGGCGGATTTTAGCGATTGAGGCTGCGTTTCCAGTCTCGTCGCAGGGGCCGGAGCCAGACATCCTTTTTCGGCTTGTCGAACTGCCTGTCCCGGTCGTAGCGCCCGCGCCCCTGGGTGGCGCCGACATGGATCCAGCCCGATGAGGTAGAGGACCGGGATCAGGACTTCGAGGCTCTTCGAGCGCCGCGCATAAGGCGGCAGGAGCGCGGAGCTGAACCGGATGCGGTCGGCGCCCTGGCCCGTGCGGTCGCGAACCCGTGGCGCGCGAACCGCAACCGGGCCGATGCCGGCATGATCTCGCGTTCGGGCAGGTGGCCGTGGCGCACCAGCCGTCGGCGGCCTTCTTCGGTGCGCGCCTCGGAGTGGCCATCAAGGAACGCCGCAACCTCCGCCTCGACCGCCCGCGCCAGCAGGGACCGGGCGCCGCTGCGCAGCACCTCGGTCAACGGATCGGAAAACGTCGATGGCTGGGAAAGCTTCAAAACGTTATTGTCACTCACGGCGTATCACTCCTTCGTTGGAGAAGTGGAGGCTCGATCACCCCCACGATACGCCGCCTTAACCCTTCACCCCGTCACCAACTTCTGGCCATAGCTCAGAAAACGCCCGGCTCAATGTGTAGTTCTCCTGCATCCATTTCCCAGGTACCACATAGGCACCGCAACAAAGGAAACAGAAGACCATTCCAGATCACTCCAGAGAGCAAACAAAGTCAGAGCGTCGACAATCTTCAAACTGATGACTACTCAGGCCATCTCCTGACCACAATCACCATCAGACTAACCCGAATTATTCAGTGCGCCGTGGAAAGGCGCCGTCCCTCAGCGGGTGCGAACCCGGAACCTGTCAACGATTTTGAGACACCGGCGGCTTCTATTTACTGACTCGTTTCTCCTGTTGTGGGAGTGGCGGGTGGGTTGATCCAGACCGCTTCGGGAAGCGGGTCGGGTTTCGGGGTGCCGTGGACGAAACGTTCGGGGTGCAGGGCCCAGGCGGCTTGCAGGGTCCGTCCGCGCTGAGCCAGCACATCCGATGCCCGGTGATGATGGACATCGTCGGGGGTGAGCATCGCGATCCCGGCATGGCGGTGCTCGGTGTTGTACCAGGGGAAGAACGACCGGCAGAAGGCGATGGCAGCGGTGATGTTTTCGAAGCGACCGGGGAAGCCGGGGTGGTATTTCAGGGTCTTGAACTGCGCTTCGGAGAACGGGTTGTCGTCGCTGACCCGGGGGCGGCTCAGAGAGCGGGTGACCCCGAGATCGGCGAGGAGTTGGGCGGTGCACTTGCTGGTCATCGGCGCGCCGCGGTCCGAATGCAGGGTGAGCACCTGGGGTTCGATGTCTTGCTTGAGGCAGGTTTCCTCGATCAGCGTCGCGGCGAGCGCGGCGTTCTCCCGGTCGGCAACCATCCAGCCCACGACGTAGCGGCTGAAGATGTCGAGCAGGACGTAGAGGTAGAAGGACGTCCAGCGTTTGGCCCCGCGGAGCCGGGTGATGTCCCAGGACCAGGTCTGGTTGGGGGCCGTGGCCACCAGCTCGGGCTTGGTGTAGCAGGGATGGCTGAGCTGATTGCGCCGCTCTCGGACCGGCTGGTTCGCAGCCAGGATCCGGTACATCGTGCGCTCGGCGCACAGATACTCGCCTTCATCGAGCAGCGTCGCGACGACCTCGGCCGGTGACCGGTCGACGAAGCGCGGGCTGGCGAGCACGTCGAGGACGTGCGCGCGTTCGGACGCGCACAGGGCCCGGGCGGGCGCAGGACGGGGCTGCCGATGCCCGGGTGCGGATTCCGGTTTATTTGACCGCCGGTTCTGATTTTATTTGACCGGGATTCTGGCAACACTTGACCGTGCCGCGGGCGCGCGCCAGCGCGCTGTCTCTCCCGGATTTGGCGGTGGGACCCTCCCCCAGGTGATGTCAGGGGGCTGGCCTTTGGCCAGCCCGAGCCGAGCGTATGCGAGGCCTCTTGGGCATGCAAACGGCCGGCGGGGCGCGGCGGCAAGCTCTCACACAGCATGCCGGCGCGCACCTCCGCCCTCGCAACCTGGAAGGCGCCGCAGGCGCCCATGGACCCCGGCCTTCAGGCCGGGGCTCTGTTGCCGCCGCCGTCGAGTGGCGGGGGCTTGTTGCGCTTGCGCTGGGACTCTCCCTTGAGCTCAATGCGATAGGCGTTGTGTACGATGCGGTCGAGGACCGCGTCCGCGATCGTTGGCTCTCCGATCACCTTCGGCCAGCCCTCCACGGGGATCTGGCTGGCGATGAGTATGGACTTGCGTCCGTGGCGCTGCTCGACGATCTCCAGCAGGTCGCGCCGGCCCTCGGTGGAGAAGCCGTGGAGGCCCCAGTCGTCGAGGACCAGCAGGGAGACCCTGCCCAGGCGGCCCATCAGGCGCTCGAGCGTGCCTTTGTCGCGGGCGCGGGTGAGCGCCGCCACCAGCTCGGGCACGCGGCGGTAGAGGACGGACTGGTGCTGGCGGCAGGCCTGGTGGGCGAGCGCACAAGCGACGAATGTCTTTCCCGACCCGGTTGGCCCACCCAGGATCAGATTGTGGCCCTGGCGGATCCAGTCGCCGGCCGCGAGCTGGGTGAGCGTGGTCCGGGCGATGCCACGCCCTGCGCGGCAGTCGACGTCCTGGACGTCGGCGCGGACGCGCAACTGGGCCTGGCGCAGATGGCCGAGATAGCTCTTGTGATCGCGGTGCTCGGCTTCGCGCTCGATCATCATGGCGAGGCGGTCGTCGAAGCCGAGCTGGTCGACGTCGGCGATGTCGTGCTGCTCCTCCAGCGCCTCGGCCATGCCGCTGAGGCCGAGCTGCAGCAGGCGATCGATATTGGGTTGTCGCAGGGTCATGGTGATTCTCCGTCATTGTTGCCGTAGTAGTCGCCACCGCGGATGTTGCCGTGGCTGGGGATGGTCTCGTCGGGCTCGGGGCGCGGCCGACCGGGCTCACCGCCGTTCTTGATCCGCTCCCTGAGGAAGCCCGAGGCGAGGCGGTTGAGGTCGAGGGCCTCGGCGCAGAGCACGTCGAGGCGATCGCCACCATGATCGTCAGCGAGGCGGATCATGCCCTGCACGGTGGCGAAGGCCTGTTCCGGGAAGTCGCGCGAGGCGTAGCATCGCTCGGCCCAGGCCAGGGCATTGGCTCCGATGCGGCGCGCCTGGTCGAGCAGGATGTCGCCGTAATCGGGGCGGCGGATATCACAGACCGCCCGGTGGTGCTCGGGCATGTGGTCGGGGGTGGTGGCGTACTGGTTGCGCCCGCTCTTGCGGCGGTGGACGGCGATGCGCTCGCCGCCGCGTTCGAGGAAGACTTCGACCATGCGTTCGCCGACGCGGACGTCGACCTGGCGGCCGATGTAGCGCACCGGCGCGGAGTAGTGATTCTTGTCGAAGCGAACGTGACAGTTCGGCCCGACCTTGCGCTCGACCCACCCTCCCCACTCCCAGGCGTGAGCCGGCAGCGCGGCCAGGGCGGCCCGCTCGTTCGCCTCGAAGAGCGCACGGCGGCTCTCGCCACACTTGGCCATGGGGGTGTCGTTGAGGCGGTCGAGCTCGCGGCGGATGGCGGCGTTCATGGTGTCGAGGGAGAAGAAGGTCTGGTGGCGCAGCGCCAGCAGGATGCGCGTCTGCACGGCCTTGACGCTCGCCTCTACCAGCCCCTTGTCGGTGGCCCGCCCCTTGCGCGCAGGCAGCACCGCGATCTCGTAGTGCTGCGCGAACTCCCGGAAGCTCGGATTGAGCCGGATATCGTCGCGGTCGGGATCGTCCACCCCCGACTTGAGGTTGTCGATGATCCACCGGCGGGGGGTGCCGCCGAAGTACTCGAGCGCGCGCCGGTGCGCCATCGTCCAGTGGCGCACCGTCTGGTCGGGCGTTGCCTCCGCGTAGATCAGGTTCGAATGTGCGAGCACGGCGACGAAGATCTCCACGTCGGTCTCGCCGCGCCCGGTGCGAAGGGCCAGCGTCTTGCCGGAGAAGTCCGCCATCCCGTACAGCCCGGGCTCGTAGTCGAAGTGCATCTGCGCCGAGCTGCCGCAGCTGCCCTGGTGCGCCTTCAGGCGCGCGCAATACTGGCTGTAGCTGTACGCCTTGCCGCCCTGGGCCACGGCCTCGTCGCGGTACTCCTCCCAAAGCGTGCGGCGCGTCGCGCGCACCCGGCGCCGCTTCCGCTTGGCTCCAAGCTCACGGAGCACAGCGTCCCAGTCCGGCTGCGCATACCCGCTCTCTCGCGCCGCCGGCGGATACAGACGCGCGCGCAGCCCGTCATCGTCGAGATCGGACGGCAACGGCCATGACAGACCCGCCGCCTGCGCGCGCTCCAGAACGTTCGATACCGTCCCCGCGCTCACGCTCACGGCCACCGCAATCTCCGCCCGGGGCAAGCCCAGGTCGTGATGGTGCCGAAGGATGTCCCGGATGCTCATGGTGTCGATCCTCTTCATTGGGGCCCTGCCTCCTCGAGTCGATCAGTGGATCGATGAGGCTGAGCCGGGAGAGGATCGGCGCGCCTGAAAACATGGATGTCGATGGCGCCCGGAGGGCGATCGGGACGGGCCTCAGACCCGGCCTCCGACGGTCAAGTGCCGCCGGAATCGCGGTCAAATGTCGCCAGAACTTCGGTCAAATAAAATCGGAATCGCGGTCAAATGCGGTCAGATTTTGCACCCGGGAGCGGGCCTCCGGCGACGGTAGAAGGTAGCCCGCGGCACCCCCAGCGCCCGGCACGCCGGCGTCACGCCGACCTGCGATGCGAGCGGCTGGACGGCCATCAGCAGTCCTTCCCGTGTTCGAGGCTGAATCCCAGCAGCCCGGCAACTTTTCCCTGGACGTCCAGGATCGTATGGGCGGTGTGCAGCTCCTTCTCCAGCCGAGCCACTTTCGCCTCTAGCTCGTGCACCTTCGCGCTGAGGGGGTTGCGCTCGGCGGGCTTCCGACCGCGCTTGCTCGGGGTCAGGCCCCGAAGCGAACCCTGACGCCGCGCCCTGCGCCAATCCGTCAGATGGGAGCTGTACAGCCCCTCGCGGCGAAGCAGCCGGCCCACCTCGCCGGGCTGCGTGCAGCTCTCCGCCTCCTCGAGGATCCGTACTCGATACTGCGCGGTGAACGTGCGCCGCTTCGGCTTGGCCACGACCTCCGGGTCCGACGGCGGCTTCGCGCCGCTCGCTCCGGCCCTGGGGGCCTCGTCGCTACGCTCCTCACCCCCCAGGGCCGGAGCGTCCGTCTCCATACTGGTCATCGACTCTCTTTCTGAATTCATCGGTTCTCACCTCCACCGCCCTACAGTAATTCCTCGGGGTATCGGTGTCTCACTGACGTTGGCAGAGAGGGCCCCGCCCGGCAACAGTCGCTCCAGCCGGTAGCAATCGGAGCGGTTGAAGGAGGCAACGACTTCGACTGAAGCACTTCGGTGTAACGGGCCGCCCTGGGCGGCTCAGCGACCATGCGGGCGTGTGCCAGGCTAACTGGCAGAGGATAGCCGGTGAGAGTCCGGTAGGGAGTAGAGGTTAACCACCACTCTCGCCCCGAGTCATGCGCCGGTCGTCGCGAGGCGGCAGGTGAAGCGTTGACAGGGGTGCGGATGGGCAGGGCAACGGAGCATCGAAAGGTTGCTTGTCTGGAGAGCCGAGACTGTGCCTGCGGTCGAAGGCAACACCGACATCGCCGATATGGTGAGGGGATGTTGGGCTCCACGGTGTCGAAGAACCCATGCACGTTCGTACGTCCTCATTGCCGGGACCTGGGAGGTCTCCATTTTGCCCCGAAGTCGTAACGGGGCCGCAAAGGAAAGGATGTATCCGTAACCGATGACGTACGGAATGGAGAAGTCGGATGAGGGAATAGTACCGATGAAAGCGACGAACAAGGGCGCGCAAGCGCCTGCGGAGTCGCCGGAGGGAAGTGCCTCAACCAAGGGGAATCTGCGAGATCAAAGCACGTGCCGGACGCAGTGTCGGGAAAGCGTGTCACAGGCGGTCGCGTGGATACGGCAGGCTGTAACGAGGAAACCGCAGGAGAAACTCACTGCGCTGCTACACCATGTCACGATAGATGCCCTGACGTGGGCGTTCTTCGAGTTGAAGAAGGACGCCTCGGCGGGGGTGGATGGGATGACGTGGGGAGAGTACGAGGACGGGCTGGAAGAGCGGCTGCTCGACCTTCACGGACGCGTGCACTCGGGAGCGTATCGGGCGCGGCCATCCCGGCGGGTCGAAATACCCAAACCGGATGGCGGGACACGACCGCTCGGCATTGCCGCACTGGAAGACAAGATTGTCCAGAAAGCGGTGGTGGAAGTTATCCTGACGCCAATTTACGAGCCGGATTTTCTCGGGTTCAGCTATGGGTTCCGACCGGGGCGTGGGGCGCACGACGCGCTTGATGCTCTGGCCTTCGGGATAGAACGGCGCAAGGTCAACTGGATAGTGGACTGTGACATCCGCGGATTTTTCGACAATGTCTCTCGGGACTGGCTGGTCCGGTTCCTTGAGGATCGCATCGGAGACAAGCGGGTCATCAGGCTGTTCGCCAAATGGCTGAATGCCGGCGTCATGGAAGATGGCGAGTGGCGGGATAACTTGCGAGGAACGCCTCAGGGCGCGGTGGCTTCACCGATTCTCGCGAACATCTACCTGCACTACGTACTCGACCTCTGGTTCCAGAGGGAATGGCGCACCCGTGTGGCCACGGGGGAAACAATCATCGTGCGGTATGCTGATGACTTCGTGGTCGGGTTCCAGCGCAAACAGGACGCGGAGCGGTTTCTCCACGATCTCAAGGAAAGGCTGGGCCAGTTTGAGCTTGAGTTGCATCCAGACAAGACCCGACTCATCGAGTTTGGCAGGTTCGCGATGGCGGACCGCCGGGCACGAGGGGAACGGCGACCGGAGACCTTCGATTTCCTTGGATTCACGCACTATTGCAGGAAGAAGAGGAACGGGAAATTCGGACTGGGGCGCAAGCCGATAGCGAAGCGGGTCACGCGGACCCTGAATCGGATCAAAGGGGAGCTCCGTAAGCGGATGCACGAAGATGTCCACGAAACCGCGCGCTGGCTGGGTCAGGTGGTCAATGGATGGCTGAACTATTTCGCCGTCCCGACCAGCAGCTCGGCCGCAAGGGGGTTTGTGCGGCGGCTCTCATGGATCTGGGTGAATGTCCTGCGAAGACGGTCACAGAAGGACCGGACCACGATCGCCGATGTCGTGCGCATTGCCGCATTGCATTGGCCACCCGTCCAGGTTCGGCACCCTTGGCCGACGGTGCGTTTTGCCGTCAAACACCCGAGGTAGGAGCCCCGTGCCCCACCGGGCATGCGGGGATCTGAGCGGGGGGAGCGGGGTAACCCGCTTCCCTACCGCGACCGCAACGCGAGTGAACGCCGAGCAGGCCTCGAAACGGGCAACGCGGAGGCCGACCCGCCTGAATAACGGGGAAGGCTGCCATCGGTCGGGAAGAGGGCGACGCGCGCACCGACCGGCTCCGCCGGGGTAGTGGCGGCGGCACGCATGGAAGAGGGGGACGGTGGCAACACGGGAAGCCCTGTCGGTGGTGTGTACGCACCAACCGGAACCCCGCGAGGGGCAGGCCGGGCCGGCAGGGTGGCGGAGGGGCTTGTATTACCGCGGATGCCGGGTAACGCCGGCGGAGGGAAGGAGCCCTGGTTCGAGAGCGATACGGGAAGGATGAAAGGCGTGACCACTGGCGAGAGCCTACCAGGGTCAGAGAAGGTCCGGAAACTCCAGACCGTGTTACATGCGAAAGCCAAGGAAGAACCCGGCCGGCGTTTCCACGCACTGATCGACAAGGTGTGGCGCGAGGACTTTCTCGCGGAAGCCTGGAGGCGGGTCCGCCGCAACGGCGGCTCCGCCGGGGTGGACGGAGAGACCTTCGCGGACATCGAGTCATACGGCGTGGGGCGCTGGCTTGGGGAACTGGTGCGGGATCTGAAGGACGGGACCAACACACCGAAGCCGGTGCGGCAGGTTCTGATCCCGAAGAAGCAGCCCGGCAAGTTCCGGCCATTGGGCATTCCCTGCATACGGGACCGGGTGGCACAGACATCGGCCTTGCTCGTGCTTGAGCCGATATTCGAAGCCGACCTGCAACCGGAGCAGTACGCCTACAGGCCGGAGCGGAGCGCCCATGACGCGGTAAGACGCGTTCACAGCCTCCTGAACAGGGGGCATAACGAGGTGGTCGATTGCGATCTGTCCAACTACTTCGGCGAAATCCCGCACGCCCAACTACTCAAGAGCCTCGCCCGGCGCATCAGCGACGGGCGGATGCTACGGCTCATCAAGGCGTGGCTGGAAATGCCGGTGGAGGAGGACGACGGCAAGGGCGGCAAGCGCCGCACGAACCGGGCGCGGAGGGAGCGGAAAGGGACCCCTCAGGGGTCGCCGATCTCGCCCCTGGCCAGCAACCTCTACATGCGGCGCTTCATACTGGGCTGGACGGCGCTGGGCCATGCCCGGCGCTTCCGTGCGGAGATCG
Organism: Alphaproteobacteria bacterium; assembly: GCA_965237415.1. GTDB lineage: Bacteria > Pseudomonadota > Alphaproteobacteria > UBA828 > UBA828 > WTGU01. Next base: position 2,317,639 of record CBDEFM010000002.1, on the reverse strand, counting down.
TGAACTACGTCGATGACTTCTGTGTGCTCGGCAAGGCCCCGGCGGCGGAGATGCTGACGGCGGTCGAGCGGCTCGTGGCGGGTCTGAAGCTGACGGTCAACGAACGGAAAACCCGATGCCTGCGGTGCCCGGAGGAACCCCTGGAGTTCCTGGGCTACCGCATTGGACGCAACTACCGTCCTTACGGGAAAGGGGCCTACATCGGCACCCGCCCCGGCAAGGCAAGCGTCCAGAGCATCTGCCGCAGGATCAGCGACATGACGGCGCGAGGGTGGAGCTGGCAGTCGCCGGAGGCGATGGTGGAAAGCCTGAACCGGACTATGACCGGATGGGCGAACTACTTCAGCCTCGGGCAGGTCAGCCCGGCCTACAGCGCGGTCAACCGACACGCGGTCCGGCGGCTGCGCCGGTGGCTCTGCCTCAAGCACAAGGTGAGGACCGGGAAATACGTGCGCTTTCCGGACACGAGGCTACGCGATGACTACGGCCTCGCTCGCCTGTCGCCACGGACCATGGGCCTTTCGAACGCGAAGGCATGATCTCGTCCGAAAGCCGGATGCGGGAAATCCGCACGTCCGGTTTGATGAGCGGGGACTGGAAACGCGGCCATGGGAGCCGAACTGAGGCCCGGAGCGAAAGCGACGGACAAGCCACCGGACCCTGACGCTGGCGCGCCAGTCCTCGACTCTACTGACAATTGGCGGGTTTGACCGAGGCGAGCGGGGTTATCCGGGTTGACGGCGGTTTTTCGCGTTGAATTTTGAGATCGGTTGGGGGTTGATGTTCGGGGTTCCATCCGGCGGCATTTGCCGCCCGATTCAGGGGCCTTGAGCGGCGATGCAGCCGGCCATCGAGACGAGGGCTGGCCGATATGGATAGGCTGACGGCAGGGCGACGCGCACGCGGGACTTGAGCTCCTCGATGCGCACGGCGATCTTGAGGAACGCCCGGCGGATGGTTTCGAACGTCGCCTTGCGCCACGGTGAGCGGCGGGGCGCGGCTTGGCGAAGCTGATGCAGCAGCCAATAGGCGCCGCTGTGCAGGAAGAGCCGGAACTGGTTGGCTTCCCAGCGGTGGCACGACGTACGGTCGGATTTGGTGTAGAGCTTGTGCTCCTTGATCATGTTTTCCATCCTGCCGCGGGCGCAATAGATCCTCTCATAGAGCACCTTGGACCGGCAGGGCAGGTTCGTGACGATGAAGCGTATGTCGGAGCCTTTCGATGTGACCTCGACGCGGGCGATGACGGTACGCTCGCGTGACCAGCTTCCGGCCTGGTAGCCGGTCTGGAAGAAGCGGCGCACTTGGTGCTTGCGTGAGCGCACCCGGCGAACCGCCACGTCCTCGCACCACGGCTGGCCGATCCTTGTCAGCCGGGCGTTGCCGGGAAGCCCGAAGACGTAGCCGCAGCCCAGGTCTTCCAGCAGGTCCATGACCTCGGGCGTGCCGTAATGGCCATCGCCGCGCACGACGATCCCGACCCTGGGCCAGTGGCGCCGGATGCGGCGGATGACATGCTTGAGGATCCGCGCCGCCTCTTCTCCAGAGGGCCGCTTACCCGGGCGCAGCAGCGACAGCACCGGCTTGGCCGTGGACGCCTCGAAGATATGGATGGGCTGGAAGCAGTACTCGCCATAGTGGGCGTTGAACAACGCCAGCTGCTGGCCGCCGTGGACGGCATCGTCGGTATCGTCGATGTCGAGGACGATACGGTCGGGAACACGTTCGAAGCTTTCGCCGAACAGATCGATCATGGACAGCCCCATGCGCGCCAACGCCCGCCATGACGGCGCGTTCTCGAGCCTGGACAAGGTCGGCTGCGACATCAGATCACGACCCGTCTCGGCCAGACGCCCACAGGCCAGCTTGAACGCCGGATCGAACCGCAGAACATCGAGGTCGTCGCAATCCTCATAGCCGCAGGCGATGGCGAACAGGCGCGCCCCGATCATGTCCGCGTAGGAGTGGGTCGTGCTTGCCGGGTCGCGCGTGTCGGTCAGACAACTGCCAAGGCGTGCCGCAAGACCGAGCCGTTTCTCGATCCCACGCAGCAACAGCACACCACCGTCGGACGACAACCGGCCGCCATCGAAACGAGCGCACAGTTCTTTATTCTCGACCGGTGACAAACCGGGCAGATAGGCGATAGTCTCGTTCATGGTGAGTTGGAAATTCCTGTTGCCATGTGATCTTGTTTCAACACCAAAATCATACGGAATCTCAACAGGTTAATCCATGCTCACCAACCCTTTTACAGCGTGTCGGTAGAGTCGAGGACTGGCGCGCCAGCGTCAGGGTCCGGTGGCTTGTCCGTCGCTTTCGCTCCGGGCCTCAGTCCGGCTCCCATGGCCGCGTTTCCAGTCCCCGCTCATCAAACCGGACGTGCGGATTTCCCGCATCCGGCTTTCGGACGAGATCATGCCTTCGCGTTCGAAAGACCCATGGCCCGTGGCGACAGGCGAGCGAGGCCGTAGTCATCGCGTAGCCTCGTGTCCGGAAAGCGCACGTATTTCCCGGTCCTCACCTTGTGCTTGAGGCAGAGCCACCGGCGCAGCCGCCGGACCGCGTGTCGGTTGACCGCGCTGTAGGCCGGGCTGACCTGCCCGAGGCTGAAGTAGTTCGCCCATCCGGTCATAGTCCGGTTCAGGCTTTCCACCATCGCCTCCGGCGACTGCCAGCTCCACCCTCGCGCCGTCATGTCGCTGATCCTGCGGCAGATGCTCTGGACGCTTGCCTTGCCGGGGCGGGTGCCGATGTAGGCCCCTTTCCCGTAAGGACGGTAGTTGCGTCCAATGCGGTAGCCCAGGAACTCCAGGGGTTCCTCCGGGCACCGCAGGCATCGGGTTTTCCGTTCGTTGACCGTCAGCTTCAGACCCGCCACGAGCCGCTCGACCGCCGTCAGCATCTCCGCCGCCGGGGCCTTGCCGAGCACACAGAAGTCATCGGCGTAGTTCACGATCTCCGCACGGAAGCGCCGGGCATGGCCCAGCGCCGTCCAGCCCAGTATGAAGCGCCGCATGTAGAGGTTGCTGGCCAGGGGCGAGATCGGCGACCCCTGCGGGGTCCCTTTCCGCTCCCTCCGCGCCCGGTTCGTGCGGCGTTTGCCGCCCTTGCCGTCGTCCTCCTCCACCGGCATTTCCAGCCACGCCTTGACGAGCCGTAGCATCCGCCCGTCGCTGATGCGCCGGGCGAGGCTCTTTAGGAGCTCAGCATGCGGAATCTCGCCGAAGTAGTTGGACAGATCGCAATCGACCACCTCGTTATGCCCCCTGTTCAGGAGGCTGTGAACGCGTCTTACCGCGTCATGGGCGCTCCGCTCCGGCCTGTAGGCGTACTGCTCCGGTTGCAGGTCGGCTTCGAATATCGGCTCAAGCACGAGCAAGGCCGATGTCTGCGCCACCCGGTCCCGTATGCAGGGAATGCCCAATGGCCGGAACTTGCCGGGCTGCTTCTTCGGGATCAGAACCTGCCGCACCGGCTTCGGTGTGTTGGTCCCGTCCTTCAGATCCCGCGCCAGTTCCCCAAGCCAGCGCCCCACGCCGTATGACTCGATGTCCGCGAAGGTCTCTCCGTCCACCCCGGCGGAGCCGCCGTTGCGGCGGACCCGCCTCCAGGCTTCCGCGAGAAAGTCCTCGCGCCACACCTTGTCGATCAGTGCGTGGAAACGCCGGCCGGGTTCTTCCTTGGCTTTCGCATGTAACACGGTCTGGAGTTTCCGGACCTTCTCTGACCCTGGTAGGCTCTCGCCAGTGGTCACGCCTTTCATCCTTCCCGTATCGCTCTCGAACCAGGGCTCCTTCCCTCCGCCGGCGTTACCCGGCATCCGCGGTAATACAAGCCCCTCCGCCACCCTGCCGGCCCGGCCTGCCCCTCGCGGGGTTCCGGTTGGTGCGTACACACCACCGACAGGGCTTCCCGTGTTGCCACCGTCCCCCTCTTCCATGCGTGCCGCCGCCACTACCCCGGCGGAGCCGGTCGGTGCGCGCGTCGCCCTCTTCCCGACCGATGGCAGCCTTCCCCGTTATTCAGGCGGGTCGGCCTCCGCGTTGCCCGTTTCGAGGCCTGCTCGGCGTTCACTCGCGTTGCGGTCGCGGTAGGGAAGCGGGTTACCCCGCTCCCCCCGCTCAGATCCCCGCATGCCCGGTGGGGCACGGGGCTCCTACCTCGGGTGTTTGACGGCAAAACGCACCGTCGGCCAAGGGTGCCGAACCTGGACGGGTGGCCAATGCAATGCGGCAATGCGCACGACATCGGCGATCGTGGTCCGGTCCTTCTGTGACCGTCTTCGCAGGACATTCACCCAGATCCATGAGAGCCGCCGCACAAACCCCCTTGCGGCCGAGCTGCTGGTCGGGACGGCGAAATAGTTCAGCCATCCATTGACCACCTGACCCAGCCAGCGCGCGGTTTCGTGGACATCTTCGTGCATCCGCTTACGGAGCTCCCCTTTGATCCGATTCAGGGTCCGCGTGACCCGCTTCGCTATCGGCTTGCGCCCCAGTCCGAATTTCCCGTTCCTCTTCTTCCTGCAATAGTGCGTGAATCCAAGGAAATCGAAGGTCTCCGGTCGCCGTTCCCCTCGTGCCCGGCGGTCCGCCATCGCGAACCTGCCAAACTCGATGAGTCGGGTCTTGTCTGGATGCAACTCAAGCTCAAACTGGCCCAGCCTTTCCTTGAGATCGTGGAGAAACCGCTCCGCGTCCTGTTTGCGCTGGAACCCGACCACGAAGTCATCAGCATACCGCACGATGATTGTTTCCCCCGTGGCCACACGGGTGCGCCATTCCCTCTGGAACCAGAGGTCGAGTACGTAGTGCAGGTAGATGTTCGCGAGAATCGGTGAAGCCACCGCGCCCTGAGGCGTTCCTCGCAAGTTATCCCGCCACTCGCCATCTTCCATGACGCCGGCATTCAGCCATTTGGCGAACAGCCTGATGACCCGCTTGTCTCCGATGCGATCCTCAAGGAACCGGACCAGCCAGTCCCGAGAGACATTGTCGAAAAATCCGCGGATGTCACAGTCCACTATCCAGTTGACCTTGCGCCGTTCTATCCCGAAGGCCAGAGCATCAAGCGCGTCGTGCGCCCCACGCCCCGGTCGGAACCCATAGCTGAACCCGAGAAAATCCGGCTCGTAAATTGGCGTCAGGATAACTTCCACCACCGCTTTCTGGACAATCTTGTCTTCCAGTGCGGCAATGCCGAGCGGTCGTGTCCCGCCATCCGGTTTGGGTATTTCGACCCGCCGGGATGGCCGCGCCCGATACGCTCCCGAGTGCACGCGTCCGTGAAGGTCGAGCAGCCGCTCTTCCAGCCCGTCCTCGTACTCTCCCCACGTCATCCCATCCACCCCCGCCGAGGCGTCCTTCTTCAACTCGAAGAACGCCCACGTCAGGGCATCTATCGTGACATGGTGTAGCAGCGCAGTGAGTTTCTCCTGCGGTTTCCTCGTTACAGCCTGCCGTATCCACGCGACCGCCTGTGACACGCTTTCCCGACACTGCGTCCGGCACGTGCTTTGATCTCGCAGATTCCCCTTGGTTGAGGCACTTCCCTCCGGCGACTCCGCAGGCGCTTGCGCGCCCTTGTTCGTCGCTTTCATCGGTACTATTCCCTCATCCGACTTCTCCATTCCGTACGTCATCGGTTACGGATACATCCTTTCCTTTGCGGCCCCGTTACGACTTCGGGGCAAAATGGAGACCTCCCAGGTCCCGGCAATGAGGACGTACGAACGTGCATGGGTTCTTCGACACCGTGGAGCCCAACATCCCCTCACCATATCGGCGATGTCGGTGTTGCCTTCGACCGCAGGCACAGTCTCGGCTCTCCAGACAAGCAACCTTTCGATGCTCCGTTGCCCTGCCCATCCGCACCCCTGTCAACGCTTCACCTGCCGCCTCGCGACGACCGGCGCATGACTCGGGGCGAGAGTGGTGGTTAACCTCTACTCCCTACCGGACTCTCACCGGCTATCCTCTGCCAGTTAGCCTGGCACACGCCCGCATGGTCGCTGAGCCGCCCAGGGCGGCCCGTTACACCGAAGTGCTTCAGTCGAAGTCGTTGCCTCCTTCAACCGCTCCGATTGCTACCGGCTGGAGCGACTGTTGCCGGGCGGGGTTCGCACCCGCTGAGGGACGGCGCCTTTCCACGGCGCACTGAATAGTTCGGGTTAAGGACATCCTCGTCCATCTGGACGAGAGCCCGCAGAGCGAGACGCGCATGGGCATCGCGATCGCGCTGGCCAAGGCGCACGATGCCCATATCACGGCCAACTACACGTTTCCTTCTCACCTGGCCGACGACCGCGAGAAGGCCCTGGCGGCGCCCGAGGAGGCGTTCCGTAAAACGGACCGCGGATGCCGGCATCGATGCCGATTTCTGTGGCTACTTCGGCGAGCCGCACACGATCATGGCGCTGCACGCCCAGTTGACCGATGTCGTCATCGCGGGACATTCCCAAGGCTCGCGCATGTCGGGCCCCAGTCTCGCCGAGGAGCTTGTAATCGCATCCGGGAAACCGGTGGTGGTCGTACGCGATTGCAACGGACTATCGGTGGTGGGCAAGCACGTCTTGGTCGCGTGGACCCAGACGAGGGAGGCATCGAGGGCCGTCGCCGATTCCCTGCCCATCCTGGAGAAGGCGGATGAGGTCACCGTCGTCACCGTACACGCGCCGAAGATGGGTGGGTTTGCCACCAGCGAGTTCTTGACTTACCTGTCGCGCCATGGGGTCAGGGCCCAGGGACATCACGAGGTCGCGCCGGACGCTCACGTAGGCGATGCGTTGGTCGAGGCCGCCGACATGTGCGGGGCGGACCTGGTGGTCATGGGGGCGTACGGGCACTCGCGGCTGCGCGAGGTCGCGTTCGGCGGCGCCACCCACCACGTCCTCGGCCATACGACGGTGCCCGTGCTGATGGCGCACTGAACGCCGCCCGCCGTGACGGCGCCTTGAGGGCCGCCAGACGGATTGGGTTTGATCCGCGGCGGCGGGCGGGCGTAAAATAACGGCATAAACAAGGTCGAATGGGCGAAGCGGCACGGTGTGCCGCGGCCGCGAGCCCACGAATCGACGCACAGCCTTTGGGAGGCGATCATGACGCCGGGTGTATTCGAATACTATCGCCCCAATACCGTTGGCCAGGCGCTGGAGCTTATTGGCCGATTCGGCGGCGAGGGCAAAGTGCTGGCCGGTGGCCATAGCCTGATCCCGATGATGAAGCTGCGCCTGGCGGAGCCGGCGCATCTGATCGACATCAACGGCATCGCCGAGTTGCGCGGCATCCGCGAGGACGGGGACGCGATCGTGATCGCCGCGGGGACGACCCAAGCCGAGGTTCTGGCCTCCGACCTCTTGGCCGGCAAGTGCCCCCTCGTGCCCGAGGCGGCGGCCCAGATCGGCGACCCCCAGGTGCGCAACTGTGGCACCGTCGGCGGCAACTGCGCCAACGGAGACCCCGGCAACGACTATCCGGCGGTGATGATGGCGCTCGACGCGAGTTTCGCGCTCAAGAGCGCGGATGGGTCGCGGCAAATCGCCGCCAGGGCGTTCTACCAAGGCGTCTACGACACCGCATTGGACGAGAACGAGCTGCTGACCGAGATTCGAATCCCGGTCCCCGCCGCGGGCACCGGCATGTCCTATCAAAAATTAAAGCGCAAGGTCGGCGACTACGCCATTGCGGCGGCGGCCGTGACGTTGTCCATGGCCGGAGGCAAATGCACCGACGCCGCCATCGCTTTGACCAACGTCGGCGATACCGCCCTGTTGTCGGCGGCGGCGGCCGACGCGATCACGGGGACGCCCGTGGATGCCAACGCGACCAAGGCGGCTGCCGAAGCGGCAATGGCCGATTGCAGCCCGGCCGAAGATCTGCGGGGCCCGGTCGAATACCGGAGGGCGATGGCGGGACAGATGACCGCTCGGGCCATTCGTGAGGCTCTGAGCCGCGCGGGGGGGAGCTAGGCCATGTCGAAATCGAAGATAGCGCTGACAATCAATGGCGCCGCGGTCGAGGCCGAGGTCGAGCCACGGACGCTGCTCATTCATTTCCTGCGCGAAGACCTCAGCATCACCGGCCCCCACATCGGTTGCGAGACCAGCCATTGCGGCGCCTGTACGGTCGATCTCAACGGCAGGTCGGTCAAGGCCTGCACCGTATTCGCCGTGCAGGCGGCCGGTGGCGAGCTGTTGACCGTCGAGGGACTTGCCAACGGCGCGGAGCTCCACCCGCTCCAGCAAAGCTTCGCCGACAGCCATGGGCTTCAGTGCGGTTACTGCACGCCGGGCATGCTGACGCGCGCCTATCGGCTTTTGCAGGAGAACCCAAACCCGACCGACGAGGAAATCCGCGTCGGCATTTCCGGAAACCTGTGCCGCTGTACGGGATACCAGAACATCGTCAAGGCGATTCGATCCGCCGCGGACACGCTGAATCAGGCCGAGGGAGCTGAGTGATGAGCGAGGCAATGACGCTGGAAGAGCGCGAGGCATCGATTGGCGGCATCGGGACCGCGCGCAAGCGCAAAGAGGATGCCCGCTTTATTCGGGGCAAAGGCAACTACGTCGACGACATAAAGCTGAAAGGCATGTTGCACGGGGATTTCGTGCGCAGCTCCCATGCCCACGCGCTAATCAAATCAATCGACACCGAAGCGGCGCTGAAAGTCCCCGGCGTTCTTGCCGTCGTGACGGCCAAAGAACTGGAGCCTTTGAGCCTGCATTGGATGCCGACCTTGGCCGGGGACATGGCCGCCGTCCTGGCCGACAAGAAGGTGCATTTTCAGAATCAGGAAATCGCGTTCGTCGTCGCGACCGACCGCTACGCGGCGACCGACGGCGTACAAAAGGTCGAGGTCGAGTACGAGGCTTTGCCGCCCCTCATCGATCCCAAGACGGCGCTCGACGACGATGCGCCCGTGATTCGCGATGACGTCGCGGAAAACGACGAGGTCGGCCAGGGGAAGCGCCACCACCCGAACCACATTTTCGAGTGGCAGGTCGGCGACAAGGATGCGACCGACGCCGCCTTCGAGGCCGCCGCGGTCACCATCAAGGAAGAGATCGCCTATCCGCGCTGCCACCCGGCGCCCTTGGAGACGTGTTGTTGCGTCGCCGATATGGACGCGGTGAACGGCAAGCTCACGGTCTATGGCACCTTCCAGGCGCCCCACGTCGTGCGCACCGTGGTCTCGCTGATAACCGGCCTGACGGAAAGCAACATCCGCATTGTCTCGCCCGATATCGGCGGCGGTTTCGGCAACAAGGTCGGCGCCTATCCGGGCTATATCTGCGCGGCGGCGGCCTCGATCGTCACCGGCCATCCGGTCAAGTGGGTCGAGAGCCGGATCGACAATCTATCCACCACCGCCTTCGCCCGCGACTATCACATGACGGGAGAGCTGGCGGCCGACAAGGACGGCAAGATCAAGGCGGTCCGGGTCAACGTGCTCGCCGATCACGGCGCCTTCAATACGCACGCACAGCCGATGAAGTGGCCCGCCGGGCTGTTCAATATCGTGACCGGAAGCTACGACATCCCCGTGGGCCACGTAAAAGTCGACGGCGTCTACACCAACAAGGCGCCCGGCGGCGTGGCGTACCGCTGTTCGTTCCGGGTCACCGAGGCGGCCTACCTGATCGAACGCTTGATCGACATCCTGGCCCAGAAAACCGGCGTCGATAAGGCCGAGATCCGGCTCCGCAACTTCGTGCAGCCCGACCAGTTCCCGTACAACTCGTGCCTCGGCTGGGAATACGATTCGGGCGACTATCCGACGGCGCTGAAGAAAGCCATGGAAGCCGTCGACTACGCCGGCCTGCGCGCGGAGCAGGCGGAGAAACGCGAGCGCGGCGAATTGATGGGCATCGGCGTCTCCACCTTCACCGAGATCGTCGGCGCCGGCCCGGTGCGCAACTGCGATATCGTCGGACTTGGGATGTTCGATTCGTGCGAGATCAGGGTCCATCCGACGGGCAGCGTGATCGCGCGGCTGGGCACCAAGTCCACGGGTCAAAGCCACGAAACCACGTTCGCCCAGATCATCGCGACCGAACTCGGGCTCCCGTCCGACAACATCACGGTCGAGGAAGGTGACACCGATACCGCGCCCTACGGGCTCGGCACCTACGGCTCACGCTCGACGCCGGTCGCCGGCGCCGCCACGGCGCGCGCCGCGCGCAAGATCAAGGCCAAGGCGCAAAAGATCGCGGCCCACGTGCTGGAGGTCAGCGCCAACGACCTGGAATGGGAGATCGACCGCTTCCAGGTCCCGGGGACCGACGTTTCGATGACCATGAAGGACATCGCAATGGCCGCTTATTCCAATGTCCCCGACGGCATGGAACACGGCCTTGAGACCACCGACTATTACAATCCACCCAACTTCACCTATCCCTTCGGCGCCTATATCTGCGTCGTCGATATCGACCGCTTCACCGGCGATGTAGCGGTGCGGCGCTTCTTCGCGCTCGACGATTGCGGCACCCGGATCAACCCCATGGTGATCGAGGGCCAGATTCACGGCGGCCTCGCCGAGGCCTACGCCATCGCCCTGGGCCAAGAGATCGTCTACGACGAAACCGGGAACGTCCTGGGCGCAAGCCTCATGGACTATTTCCTGCCAAGCGCCGTCGAGACGCCGGAATGGGAGACGGACTTCACCGTCACCGAGAGCCCCCATCACCCGATCGGCGCCAAAGGCATCGGCGAATCGCCCAACGTCGGCGGCGTCCCGGCATTCGCCAACGCCATCGTCGATGCGTTCGCGCATCATGGCGTGACCCATATGCCGATGCCGCACACGCAGTGGCGGGTTTGGCAGACGCTGAACGAGCTGGGCCTCAACAAATAGATCGCGGCTCGGGCGCTTCGCCATACGGAGGGTGCGTGTCCAAGGAACCCGAAGACGTCATCGATTGCATGGCGCGGATGAAGGGGGACGGACAACCCTTCGCGGTCGCGACGGTGGTGCATGTGAGCGGCGGCGCCTCGGCGCGCGAAGGGGCGAAGGCCGTCGTTGGTGGCGACGGCAGCGTGATGGGCTGGATCGGTGGCGGATGCACCCTGGGGGCGGTGAAGAAGACCGCGTCGCGCACGCTGAGCGACGGCCGCGCCCGGTTCATCAGGGTCCGCCCAAACGATGGCGCGGTCACCGAAATCGACGGCGAAAAGCGGACGGAAGACTTCGACAACCACTGTGCAACGGGGGGAACGGTCGAGATTTTCGTCGAGCCGGTGCTGCCGCGCCCGTCGCTGATCGTCCTCGGCGCGTCCCAGGTGGCACGGGCGGTGTGCGATCTTGGCAAGCGCGTCGGCTACGCCGTTACCGTTGCCGCCATGCCCGAAGACCTGGATCTGTTCCCCGATTGCGACCACCGTATCGCGGGCTTCGATCCGGAACAGGCCATCCGGCCAACGTCGAGTTTCGTCGTCGTCGCCTCACAGGGGAAGCGAGACCGCGAGGCGCTTCGTTTCGCCGACGCCACGGGATCGGCCTACGTCGCCCTCGTCGCGAGCCGCAAGAAGGCCGCACAACTCAAACGCGATCTACTCGACGACGGGTTGGACCCGGCGGCGGTCGCGCGAATCCGCTCGCCCGCCGGGGCCGACATCGGGGCGGTGACGCCGGAAGAAATCGCGCTCTCGATCCTCGCCGACATCGTCCACGAACAAAGGTCCGGCCGCCACCAAGAGCAAACGGACCGCGATTCAAGCGCGCCGGCGGACGCTCGCGCAAGGCTCGTCAGCGGCTAAACCGCCATATGCCATAATGCCGACCGCCTGAGCGCCGCGTAGTTACTTCCGCGGCCCTCGCTCACGGAGACGCGGCATGCGATTTCGATGTCTGGGTTGCGACGGCGGGATCGGCGGTGAGCTTCGCACCACGTCGTTTCTCGTCGATGACGACGTGGTAATCGATTGCGGCACGGGCGTTGGCGATTTGGCGGCGGCCGAACTCGCGCGGGTTACCGACGTCTTTCTTACCCACGCCCACGTCGATCACACTGGATTCTTGCCGATGTTGATCGATGCAACGATCGCGGCGCGGGCCGAGCCGCTGGTGGTGCATGGCACGACGGAGACTCTCGACGCCCTCGCCCGCCACGTCTTCAACAACGAAATCTGGCCGGATTTCACGCGAATTCCCACGCCCGAGCGGCCATTCTTGCGCTACGCCACGCTGGCGATCGGCGAGGCGATGGAGGTGAAGGGCCGCCACTTCACCGCGCTGCCCGTAGCGCATACCGTTCCGGCGGTGGGCTACCACTTGGACAGCGGCCGGGCGAGCCTGGTGTTCAGCGGCGATACCGGCCCGTGCGATTCGCTGTGGCGCGCGGTCAACAAAATCGGAAACCTCAAACACCTAATCGTCGAGACCTCGTACGGCGACGAGCAGCAGTGGATCGCCGAGGCGTCCGGTCATCTGTGCCCGAAGCTGTTGGCCGAAGAGCTCGAAAAGCTCGAACGGCCGGCCGAAATCCTGCTCACCCACATGAAGCCCAGCACCCACGAGACGATCATGCGCGAGGTCGGCGCGCGATCTTGGCGCAGCCAGCCGCGGCAACTCGCGCGCGGTCAGATCATCGAGTTCTGAGTCCGAGCCGCCGCCTGGTCCTCTTCGTCGGGGACGAGGGCGGAGACCGCGACCGCCTTGGGATCGACGATGCAGGCTTCGCAGCACATCGCGCAGCCCGTGCAGCGCGCCTCGTTGATGGCGGGCCTGACCCCGCCTTCCCACTCAAGCGCGCCCGGCACCGGACACGAATGGGCATACGCACCCAGATCCGTCGGCAGCCTGAACAGCACGCCGAAATCGCAGGCCTCGATGCACTTGTCGCACCGGGTGCAGGCGAGCAAGAAATTCAACCCATGTTGAGCGAAGGGAGGGCGCAGCCACGGTTCAAGCCAGCCCCTGACTAGCCTGACCTATTCATCGGAGGCGGAGTTTATCGGTTGATTTTATGCGCGCATGGCTTTGTGTTCGGCGCCTTGGGGCGTCGGTATTTGAGGTTGGCGGTGTCTGGGTTTGGGGTTGAACGGGCTCGGGTTCTCGGGGCACGGCGCCCCGGCGATCAGGGGCCCGAGGCCGCGAGGCGCCCCGCCAGCAGGCGGAACAGGGCGGCGTCCGGACAGGCCGAAGCGAAGTGGATGCGGATGCGGGCGGCCCTCTCGACGACGCGGGCGCCGATCTTGAGCAGGCGCGCCCTGAGGGTCGCGAACTCGGCCCAGGCGAGCGGCATCCTGCGGGGCACGGCATCGCGGAGGGCGAGCATCAGCCAGTAGGCCGCGGTGTGCAGGACGAGGCGGAACTGGTTGGCGAGCGGGCTCTGGCAGGAGGTGCGGTCCGACGCGAGCTGGCCCTTGTGCAGCTTGATGAGGTTCTCGGCCTGGCCGCGGGCGCAGTAGATATCTTCGTAGAGATGGCGGGCGTCTCCGCCGAGCGAGGTGACGATGTAGCGGGCGTCGAAGCCCCGCGCGGTCGCCTCCAGCCGGGCGACGACCCGGCGCTGGCGGCTCCAGGAGCGGGCGGCGTAGGCGAACGCGGCGAAGCCCCGCATCCTGTCCGCGCCGGCCTCGGCGCGGCGCACCCTGAGGTCGTCGGCGACCTCGTATGCAAGGCGGTGCAGCACGGGATTGCCCGACAGGCCGAAGATGTAGTCGACGCCGTTGTCCTCGCACCATGTCATGGCCTGCCTCCGGCCATAGTGGGCGTCTCCCCGGAAGGTGAGCCGGGTGCGCGGCCAGTGCCGGCGGATGCGGCGGACCAGGTGCTTGAGGAGGGTGCGGACCTCGGCGCCGGACGGCGTCTTGCCCGGGCGCAGGAGCACCGCCACCGGCTTGCCGCTCTCCACATGGTAGACGTGGACCGGCAGGAAGCAGCGGGTGTCGTAGTGGGCGTGGAACAGCGACATCTGCTGGTGACCGTGCACCGGATCGCAGGTGTCGTCGATGTCGAGGGTGATGGCCGCGGGAGGGGTCGGGAAGGAGCGGCAGAAGAGATCGACCAGCGCCGCCGTCATGCGCGCCACCTCAAGCCGCGAGGGCGCGTTCTCCAGACGGCTCATGGTCGGCTGCGAGCACAGGGCGCGGCCGCTCTCCGGCGACTGGCCCACGGCCAGCTTGAAGAGGGGATCGGTGCGCAGGGCGTCGCAGTCGTCGGCATCTTCGTAGCCACACGCGATCGCGAACATGCGGAAGCGCAGCATCGCCGGGAGTGTATGCACCACCAGCGCCGGGTCCCGCCACTCCCGGATGCAGCCCGCCAGCGTCTCGGCCAGGCCGAGCCGGCGTTCGGCCCCGCGCAACAGGACCAGCCCGCCGTCGGACGAGATCAGCCCGCCCTCGAAATCGGCGGTCACCTTCTTGCGTCGAACGGCTGGAAGATCGAACGGGAGAAGGGTATCTTCGGTCATGGCGGGCGTGGCGCTTTCGTTGTCTGGGAAGAAATGCGTTTCGCACCGACTTTCTACCCAATCTCAACGACTTACGCCATGTCCGCCACTGCAACATCGGACCGCGCCGAATAAAGCGGGCTAAATACCTGACGCTGAGTGACCTCGTGGAATGCTCTTCCTCCCCGAGTGCCATCGCGCCGTTTCAGAGCGTCATCTCAACGACTCCCCTTAGCCCGCGCTCTGTCGTAGTGGATGTGAAAAGCCAGATCCCTCCGCACCCCGAGGGCCGTCTCGTTGAGAGCGCGCGGACCCCGTCCGCCGCCAGCATGGCGGCGGTCTCCTCCGTCTTCCGGCGAGACAGGCAGTAGACGATCCCGCTCTCGCCCTCGTGCCGGGCGACGAAGCTGCCGACAAGCGGTGACAGGGGTGCGCAAGATCATACGCAGGGGCACCGGAGGCGGCGCAAATGCAGCCTTGCGCGCGCTGCATCGGAGATGCGTCGGGTGTGATGAAACCGCGCCGCAGGGCGTAGAAAATCACAACCCGTCAACGCATCCGCGATGTGCTGAAAGTCCGGTAGCCACAAGGGCTTGCAGCCCGCGCGGCGTTTGAGCGCGGCCCTTCCGACCCTTCCAACCTTCGAACCCGACGCCGTTACCCGGCGTGTCCTGGGTGTTCCCCAACACGGGGACGCCCGCGCCGCGCCGGTCGCGACCGAAACGAACGGAAGGGATCGGAACATGGCGAACAAGACGAAGATCACCGAGGCACGGGCGCGTGCCTTCGTGCCTGTGGACGGACGCGAGGCCGTGCTGTGGGACAGCGCGGCACCGGGGCTCGGACTGCGGGTGCGACCGAACGGACGCAAGACATGGATCGTGCACCGGCGCTGCAACGGCTCCGTCGTCAAGCGGACGCTCGGTACGCTCGACGCGCTGACAGTCGAGGACGCACGGCACGCGGCACGAGTGCTGTTCGCCGATGTTGAGGCGAGCCGCGCACCGGCGACGGTCCCGACGGTTCGGAATTTCGCGCCGGCGTTCCTCGCCGACTGCGCCGAACGCTGGAAGCCCGCAACGAGGCGAGCGCACGCGGACGGCGTGCAGCGGTTCATACTGCCCGCGTTCGGCGATCGGCGCGTCGATGCGGTTACCTCTAAGGACGTGCGCAACTGGTTCGACGATCTCTCGGTCACGCGGACGGGATCGGCGAACCGGGCGCTAGCGGTGCTGTCGTCGATGATGAAGCACGCGGAAGCGCTCGGACTGCGGCGCGAGGACTCCAACCCGTGCCGGGGACTGCGACGGCGCAAGACGGGCTTCGAGGCGCACTACCTGACGGATGACGAGTTTGCGGCGCTCGGTCGGGCGCTCGACGGCGCGGCAGCGGATCACCCGGTCGCCGTCGCCGCGCTGCGCTTCCTGCTCTACACCGGCGCGCGCAAGTCCGAGGCGCTGCGGCTCAAGTGGGAGCATCTGCACGGCGACCGCGCGGTACTGCCGGACAGCAAGACCGGTCCCCGCACGATCTGGCTCGCGGCGCCCGCCCGCGCCGTCCTCACGGCGCGGCAGCGACGCACGATTTGCCCCTGGGTGTTCGCGTCGCCTTGCGGCGGGCCTGCGACAGTGGACAAGGAATGGAACGCGATCCGCGGAGCGGCGGGACTGCCGACGCTACGCATTCACGATCTCCGGCATTCGCATGCGGCGGTCGCGGTCAACGGCGGCGAGGGCCTGCGCGTCGTCGCCGGGCTGCTCGGCCATGCCGACATCGCGACCACCTTCGGCTATGCGCACCTTGCCGAGGGTTCCGTGTTCGAGGCGGCCAACCGGGTCTCGCGCGGTCTTGCCGACATGCTCGACGGCGGGGAGGCGGGCCGATGACCGAGCGCGCCCGCCTGACCGATACGCTCGCGCTCGCTACCCGACCGCGCGAACGAGAATACGCGGTCCACGATACCGCCCTGCAAGGCTTCATGCTCCGCGTCCAGCCGAACGACGCGCGGTCCTGGGTGTTCCGCTTCCGGCGCGACGGCAAGCCGCGCCGGGTCACGCTCGGCAAGCCGGACGCGGTGAAGGCCGACCAGGCGCGGGCCGCCGCGCTTGCGTTCCTCGCGCGCGAGAAGGGCGGCGGGAGTCCCGTGCCCCTTCCCGCTTCCGGCCCGACGCTGACGAAGCTCGCCGCCGAATACGTCGAGCGGCGCTCGCCATCGTGGAAGCCGTCAACGGTGAAGGCCACCATGAGCTATCTCAACAGCGCCATCCTGCCCGCGCTCGGCCATCTGCGCGTCGGCTCGGTCGTGCGCGCCGATATCGCCCGCTTCTTCCACGAGTACGGACGCAGAAAGCCGGGCGGCGCGAATCGAAGTCATGACATACTGCGCAACATGTTCGACTACGCCATCGCCTGGGGCCATCGGCCCGAAGCCGCCGGGAACCCGTGCACGGGCATCGTCCGCTACCGGCGACCGCCGCGCGGGCGGCTGCTCGGCGCGGACGACCTTGCGAGGCTCGGCGCGGTCCTGCGCCAGCACGAAGAGGAGAACCCGATGTGCGTCGCGGCGGTGCGCCTGCTCCTGCTGACCGGGTGCAGGCCGGGCGAGATACGCCGCCTGCGCTGGCGCGAGGTCAAGCCTGATCGCTTGACCCTGAGCGACACGAAGACCGGGCCGAGGCACGTTCTGCTCGGCGAGGCGGCGCGGGAGCTGCTGAACGGCCTCGCCGAAACGGCGTCCGGCGACTGGGTGTTTCCGGGCGACAAGGGGAACGGGCCGTTGAGTACGAATGACCTGTGGATGTTCTGGATCAAGACGCGCAACGCGGCTGGGATCGTGGCGGATGCGCGGCTTCACGACCTGCGCCATGCGCACGCCTCGCACGCGGTCATGAACGGCGAGAGCCTACATGTCGCGGGGCGCTTGCTCGGGCATCGGCGCGCGTCCACGACCAACCGCTACGTACACCTCGACGACGCGACCCTGAGTCAAGCCGCTGAGCGGGTGGCAGTAGCATTGCGGCAAAAATTGGAAGTCTCGGAGTAGTCGAAGGGCGTCATCGTCGCTATTCGAGTATCTCTATCAGGACTGTCTTCAAGCGTACGCCAGATACGCATGTCCGAGACAAGATGAACAGCAGGGATGGGATTTGGGGGACCACCGGGCCTGGCGCTGGCACCGGCGCCCTATCACCGAAGGTGCTAGCTGTGCGGTTATTGCCATGCTCTGGCGACGTGTATACTTCCGTGACTGCAACCAGTTTGAGGAAGCGAACGATGGCAACATTCTATGCGCGCGCAAAGATCGAGGGAACATCAACGGCCCAACACATCAAGGTCGAGGCGAGCAGTTCGAGCGAGGCAAAGAAGATGATTGAGATGCGCCTTGGTGGAAAAGTGAAAAGCTGGATCAGTTCCCCGACGGCTTGGTCGAAACCGCCTTCGTGGTTCAAGGGATGATGACAGGCGGTAGTCGAATTGAGACCGGGCTGACATCATCTCAGCGATATTGGCCCGGTTTCTTCGCTATCGTCCCATCAGGGAGAAAGACGGTTTTATGGCAAAGAACGCGATTATATCGGGCATGACGGGCGTTTATCTCACCGCCGCCGAGCTAAGCAAACGTGGATTTATTGTTTCGCCAACATCACGGGGAGCAGAAGGCGCAGACCTGTTGGTAACCGATCAGGAATGTCAAAACGTTTATACTGTGCAGGTAAAAACAGACAAAGGCGGCAGCTTTTGGTTGCTTGGGAAGAACGGAGTAAAGACATCAAGAACGCATATATATGTGTTCGTCAGATATGCTCAACTTAAGAAAGGAGAAGTTATCAAACATTATGTAGTGCCGAGCAAAAAAGTAAACGAGCTTGCATCCTTGGACGGTAAGTTTCCACATATAAAGAGGGAATGTATAGAAAAATATGAAGATGCGTGGCACAGGTTCGGCAGTCCTGCAACATAGATGCTGCGACGGCCCTACAGATGAGTTCTCCGGTGGTGAATCGTGGATGCTGAGACGGTTCGCAGGATTTTCGTGCTTGCTGGCTCCGCACAAGTCGGACTAGGGTCGTGTCCTGACGGTGAAATGGGTTAAGCATTCGAAAGGGAAACGAGCGGACGGCAATGGCCGGGGATAAGTGTCTGAAAAGAAAGGGTATTTATGGGAGGATGCACGCCGTCACTTGCCGTTGTCGATAGCATCTCGGATGCGTCGGGTGTGAGAAAAAACGCCGCAGGGCGTCCCCATCCCGCTTCCTGTCCAATCAAGCGACCGGGCGATGCAAACCGTTTCGTATCCGGCAGTTAGCCCGAGCGGCGCTTGAGCGGCAGCGTCCGCCGCGCGGTGAACCGCACGGCGGGGGAACGCCGTCGCAGCGGGCCTGCACCGGCGTGGAACGAAGTGCGCCGCGGCGAGATCGCGCGTCGACTGCACCCGCACCGGAAACGGCGCATGCTCGTACCGGGGCAGGGCCGTGCGACCCGCCCATGCCGCCAGGTAATCTTCCCGGCAGCGGAGGATCTGCCACGCCCAGATACCGTTCCCGGCGCCCATGTCCCCCGGAACCCGGTCCGCAACCGGCGCGCCGCTGCCGTCCCCGAGCGCCTAGAACCGCGCCGTCAGCCGGAAGCCGATGCCGTGCTCCGGATCGTTGTCGTTGGCGCTCTCGCGCCGCGTCGCTTCGAACGAGAACTCGAACGACCCGGCGTCCCGGCCCTCGCGCGTCAGGCGCCAGCCGAGGCTGTAGTCGCGGCCGCCGTCCGACAGCCCGAAGCCGATCTCCGGCGTGCCGGTGAACCGGTCGCCGAATACCGCCAGCCCGTAGCCGATCCTGCCCTCCAGGCGCCGGTTGCCGCCATTGCCGTTGGCGGCCAGACCCTCCATGACCTCGCGCGAGAACAGCGCGTCCTTGCCGCCGGTGGCCGAGCCGCCGACGCTCTGGCGCAGCGACAGCGAGAGGCCGCGGTTCGAGGACGGGGCCGGGTCCCAGGCGATCGTGCCGCCGAAGCCGCTGTCCCTGAGCCCCTTCGCCTCGTGGGTCAGCAGACCCCGGCCCTCCAGCGAGACACTGAGGCCGCGCGCCGGCATCGCCAGGGTCACGCCGCCGCCGATATCGACGCCGAACCCGGTCTCCGCGTCGCCGCCGTCATGGCGCACCCCGAACGACAGGCGCGGCGTTATCGTCGCCCCCTCGTCGTCGAGCGCCACCGCCCACGAGCCCTCGAGACCGAGGCGCAGACGCGTGACGTCCGCTTGCGTCGCCGAAAGGTTGCCGCCATTTTCGGCGGACGCGGTGACCTTCTCCGAGGTCGTCCGGACCCAGCGCGCATCCGCGACCGCGTCGAGTTTCGGGCCTTCGCCGTCCACTACGGTTCCGCGCACGCCGGCCGCGGCAAGCGTCATGGCGATGTCGGTCTTCTGCGCCGGCTGGTCCTTCTGCGTCTGTGGATTCTTCGGCGTCAGGGTAAGGCCGCCCTTGCCGTAGCCCAGCGCGCCCCAGACCGACAGCCGCTCCGTCACCTTGTAGCCCGCCCACGGCGTTAGCGCCGTCATCGAGGCCTCGACCTTGCCGGCGGCGTCGCCGCTATAGCCGCCTTCGCCGCTGCTGTGCGACAGCACCGCGCCGCCGGTCCAGGGGCCCTGCGCATAGTCCGCGCCCAGGAGGCCCGTGGTCACGTTGCCGTCGAGGCTGAGCCCGGCTTCGCGGCCGGAGAAGCTCGACCGCGCCATCCGGCCCCAGACCGCGGCCGAACCGCCGCTGTCCGTCTCCGCGGCCAGCGCGAAGGACGATCCCATCAGCACCTCGGGCGCCGTCAGGGTCCGCGACTGTATTCCGGTCCGCTCGCGATCCTCCGTCTCCTGGCGCAGCCAGTCCGACAAAACGCCCAGGCGCGCCTGGTTTTCCTTCTCCGCCTCTGTCGTCGCATCCGACTTCGCATCCTGCGGCGCCGTCAGGCCGATGGGCTGCCCGGCCAGCCGGACCGTCACCCCGGCCGTGCGCGAGGCCCGCAAACGTTCCTCGACCGCATCCAGCACCTGGCCCGAGACCGTGCGCCCGAACCGCGCCAGCCACGCCTTCGGCATCGCATCCGTGTTCTCGATCGTGCCGGTCGCCGTGCCGTCGGCCAGATACGCCCCCGACGGGTTGGAGAGCGTCAGCGTCAGTGTCTCCTCGCCCTCGTCATGGGCGTCGTCGAGCACCGCGACGTTCACCGTCCTCGATGTCTCGCCGGCCGCGAAGGTGAGCGTGCCGCTGGTGGCGGTGTAGTCCGCCCCCGCCGCCGCGCTGCCGTCCGACGTGGCATAGTCCACCGTCACCGTCCCGGAGGCGGCCCGCGAGAGCGTGACCTCGAACGCCAGCACCGCGTCCGGGCCTTCCTCGACCTGCACATCCGCCACCGTCAGCGCCACCGGACCCTTGACGGTGGTCGTCAGCGTGTTCGAGAGCGCCCGCCCGTCCGCCGTGCAGATCGCGCCGGTCGTCCCGCAGGCGCGCCCGCCCGCGAGCGTCAGCGTCACGTCGCCCCAGCCCGATGGCTCGACGTGGATCTCGCGCAGATCGTCGCGCTCGTCGACGCGCTTCGCCTTCCTCACCGCGCCCCCCGTCACCGCGAAGGACTCGTCGCGCAACACCCGGAAGCTCAGGGCCGGCGCCTCGCTGAACCGCAGCTCGAAGACGAACGCCGCCGATTCCGGCCCGCCATGCGCGGGCGGGACGTCGAGGAAACGCGCGGTGAGCGCCGCCGGTCCTCCCGGCTCCTCGACCTCCGTGCTCGCGACCTCCGTGCTCGCGAGCACCGTGAACGCGACCTCCAGTGTGCACAGCTCCTCGCCTTGCAGGTTCGCCTCGTTGTAGGCCGTTGCGCGCAACGTGTAGCTCCCCGCCGGGAGACCCTCGCCCTGCACCTGCCCGTTGGCGTGGCCGTAGAGCGAGTAGGGCACGAGGTTCTCGTTGCGCGCGACCGTCTTCGCCCCCGAGAGCTCGAGGCGCACGCTGCCGATCCCCGCGCCCGCCGCGGGCTCGGCGCGCACCCCGAAGCTGCCGTTCGCCGGATCGTCGAGCGTGAGCATGCCGCCGTCGTCGATTGCGCCGATGTCGCTCCCGGTCTCGGCGTTCACCAGCGTGAACCCCGTCAGCACTGCCGTCTCGGTGTTGAGAATCGTGCCCACGGCCTCCGCGTCCCCGAGCTCCGCTCCGGAGGCGTTGCTGAGGACCAGCTTGAAGGTCTCCCCGTTATCCGTGACCGTATCGTCGATGATCGGCACCGTGACGATCTCCCGCGTTTCGCCCGGATCGAAGGTGAGCGTCCCGCTCGTTTGCGTGTAGTCGCCCGGCGCTGTCGCAGTGACGTTCTCGGTCCGGTAGTCCACCGTCACCGTCCCCGCGGCCGGCTTATCGAGGCTCACCGGGAAGCCGATGCTCCCGTTCTCCTCGTTCGCGCTCGCGTCGCTGACCGTCATCACGGGCAGCGGGTCGGCGGCGTTCTCCTCCAATACGTTCGGGCAGGGCGTTCCGGTGACGACGGTCCCGTTGTCTTCGTGGTCGACGCGGATGCAGATCGCGCGCGGTCTGCCAACGTCGTACTCTTCTCCCGGAACCAGCCGGATGATCAGCGGTCGCCTGTCGGCGCCCTGTGTAGCGCGACAAGTCTTCTGGTCCCAGTGCCGGTTGCCGGGGACGATGGACTCGGCGTTCCGTCCCACCAGGCCTGTCACGCTCGATGAAACGCCGGCGCTGCTTCGCTCGTTATTCCTTCCAGCCCGCACATATTCGACACCGACGCTGACTCCCCGAAACTGCGAGCCTGGCCGCCATAGATGGTCCCCGCCGGTGGCCCGGATCCGGTAGTGCGCGAAGGCGTCCTCGTGGCACGAATCCCAGTAAGTGCCGTTTCCCACGAAGACGCCGTTCACCAGCGACCCCTGCTGTACGGGCTTGGTGGCGTCGCGCTTGCCCGCGTTGACGTTGTCCTTGCCTGTCACCTTCTCGATCGTCAACTTCGGCCGGGAGACAGCTGGCTTGCCCGGTCGCGCCTTGACGCTTGCCGAGATGCCCCCGCCGAGAGCGTTCTCCGCGCGCACCTGGAAGGTGTATTCGTTGGCGCTGTCGAGCCAGTGCACCGTGTGTTCGGTGATGTCCGTGCGTTTGCCGGACCCATGGATGTCCCGCCACTGCCGCCTCCAGTTGTGCCCGCCGTCGGTGCTCATCCGGTACTGGTACCCGGTAATGCCGCTGTTGACGAAGTTCGACGGCGCGGTCCAGTACAGGTAGATCTGTGTCGGGGAAACCGGTGTCGCCCCGAAGCCTTCGGGCGCCTCGGGCACGGTCGGCGGCTCGCGGGTAACGACGACGGTGTAGGTCTCGGTCGTGTTCCCGTCGTCGGCCGTGACCTTCACCTTGAGGGTGTTCGACCCCCGTTCGAGATTCACCTGATGGCTGGGGGTGTTCGCGTCGGCGTCGTCCAGGTCGGTGTCGCTTGCGTCGAACTATCCCACCGTGGCGTTCATCTCGTTCGTGGTCGGCGTCACGGTGAGCGACGACACGCCGTACGCGACCGAGGCGGTGTACTGCGTCGTGGCCGCGTCAAAGGCCCGATTGAGTGGCACCGTAATCGATCCGTGGCTCAGACTCAGGTCGCTCAGCGTCGCGTCGTCGGATAAGAGTCTGGTTCCCCGGATCGCGATCCTGGCAAAACGGATGATACTGACGCTCCATGAATCATCATAACGGACTTTAAAATATCTGCGGTTACCGATGCTCCATCCCGTTGCTGCGCCGGAGTCCTCGGACTTCGAATATGTTCTATCTATAATGATACCAAACCGTGTAGTCACCAAACCATCAACTATAACGGTAACACCGCCATCATCATCATCGGCGTGGTAGATTAGGACGTAATAGGTCGTCTCGGCGTCGAGCGTGAGTTGGTCGTTGGCAGGCACCGTGAATGTGTTGGCAGACTGCTTCGTAAGTGGTGTGGGATTGGTCAGTGTGGCCAGCGTTGATCCAGGTCCACTGTTGTGGGAAAGAATTTCGACGACGATATCGCCGGCAGAAGGGACGGGGTCCCCTAGCTGGACATCGACGCTTGTGAGCTCGTAGCCGGCTGAATTAGGGCCGGTGGTAAAAGGTTGCGCGTGAATTGCTCTAGATTGGGCACTGTCCGGTTGGTCGATGTTCGACACGAGCGTGACGGGCGTCGCCGCCAGCGCCGACATCGATGTGGCCAGCAGTGCGGCGAAGGCAAACACCAGCTCCGCCGCCGGGCGCCAAGCACGGGCGGCTACGGAGTGAGAGAAGCCTCCGCAGCGCCTGGTACCGCCACGGTCGCCAGCCTCCCCGGCAGCGGACACGGCAGGCCGTGCCGTGTGGAACTTCGGATCGGTGCCGGGTGTCGGAATATCGCAGCATGGCGGGCGCGGCGTGAGAGGGTTGCTAAACAGCATGGACGCACCTCCCGTCGTGCGAGGCGCGGTCATGACCTTTGCTCGGCTCGGCTTTAAAAATGTCCTGCGGCGCCCTTAGCCTCAACGAACACGATGAGCTCTTCTGGTCAAGTCCGAGAAGTGCTGGATAATTTGGTTTGGCGTGCAGGAGTGTTGTTCGGCGTGGGTGTTCAACGCCGATAGGCATGTTAACCCATTGACGTTCCGAGAATCTGGGGGGTCAAGCGCCGACGCCTAACAACAGGCGAGACGATCCGAGAGGCTGCCGAGCGCTGCGGGATTGCGCCGAGCACGGCGCATCGCTGGCGTCACCGCTTCCTGGCGGCGGTGCGCCAAGCGCCGGACCGGCTTGCCGGGATCGTCGAGGCGGACGAGACCTTCGTTCTCGAGAGCCGGAAGGGGGAGCGGAAGCTGGATCGCAAGCCGCGCCGGCGCGGCGGCAAGGCCCGCAAACGCGGCCTCTCGCGCGAGCAGGTGCCGATCCTGGTCGCCGCCGATCGCGCCGGCGCGACCCTCAGCCACACCTTGCCCGCCCTCAACGCAGACAGCGTGAAGCAGGCGCTGGAGCCGGTCGTCGCCCGCGATGCCTTGCTCGTCTCCGACGCCGGCCGCTGCCATCCGCCCGTCGCAGCGGCGCTGGACATCCCTCACGAGAGCATCAACGGCGCCGCCGGCGAGCGGGTTCGCGGCGCCCTGCACATCCAGACGGTCAACAGCCGCCGCAGCCAGATCAAGGGCTTCCTGCGGGGCTTCCGCGGCATCGCCACCAAGTACCTCGACAGCTATCTCAGGTGGTTCCATCTCATCGAACTCGGCGATCAGCCATCGCCCAGAGCCTGTCTCGAGGCGGCGATGGCCAGACCATGCATACGGTTCGCGAATTGAGCCAAAATAATGATCGTATCCCCGAATTTAATTCCGTCTAGGGCCAGAAAAACAAACATCTAGAAATCTTCAGACCATCGGCGAGAATATCGCGAATACGTTCAGCAAGTTCCCGCGTGGATACCACACCGAGTGCGCGGAATGAGCAGCTGTCCCGGCGGCCTTGAGGGGGCTATTCGCCGATGCTTTCCGGACCGCCATTCGGAGCGGCTGAAGCGACGGAACAAGGCAAGACATCGGCACGGCCAGCTGGAACAGACGAGATGACCCCCGTTGACGGTGAGCGCGCGATGGAGCGTGCGCTCAACAGGGCGGTGATCGAATTCCGTGCGACGGCGCGCTGGTAAGACGGCAGAGGATGGTACGGCAAGGGTGTTGCGATCAGGGGCGGCGGCTAGGCCGTCGTTCGGCGCCCGGATGGCCGGTGAGGCACGGGGTTTGACGATGGCCCGACGATGACCCCGAACCCCGGTGCAACGGTGGCCGGGGGCGCATTCGGTCCGGGACGTCTCGCGCGACCGGTGCTGGCGGCGTTGCGGCGCGGCGCTGTTCCCGGTCCCGGCAACCCTTGCCGCGTCCCCGGGCGCGCTGACGGCGACGGCGGACGGGTATTCGGGGATCATGCTCGGCTGGACGGCACCGGCCGACGACGGCGGCAGGCCGATCCTCGGCTACCGGATCGAGTCCCGGCGCGGCGAAGCCTGGCACGAGACGGGGCCCGGGGTCTGGAGCAACTGGAGCTCATAGGAGGCGCTGATGCCGGAGGACGAATTCCTCAATGTCGGCGAGGCTTCGCCGTCCCGCCCCCACGCGCTAGACAGTAGGCTCCTTGTTATCGTTTCCCTCACATACTGGGTGATTTTCTGGACACTCAACGGGCTTGACAAGTTTCTGCACAGCACCGATTTCGGCGTTTTCCATTGGTATGGAAATAACAGGGAGAAACAATTCGACGCGTATTTCCTCAGTATGAATATCCCCGCAAGCTGGGCAAAACCCGTGCTCTTCTTCGCCGGCGTATGGGAACTGCTTGTAGGGTTCCTGTTTCTTGCGACACTGATCGGCACATTCTTGCGGACGATTGGTGCAGTTACCATCAGAGTCTCATCGTTTGGGTTTGTCATGGCGGGCTCTACGCTGGTTTTCTTTAGTGCCTTTGATATAGTTTCCGGTGACCGGCGCGAACTATTGGAACATGGTCTCTATCTGATGTTCATTATACTGACCTGGATGATTGTGAGCGCTCAGCAACGCCGTTTGTAACGATCGCCAGCGACGAGAGCGAACGAAAATTCTGGACCGGTCGCGGTATGCTGAGGTGGTGCCAGATTTGTAGGCAGGAGGTAACCGAGATAACCCGTTGCGCCGTGGTAAGGTACGATTTCCTACCCCGAAACATTCATGGAGGGAAAACCCTTCCTGCTTATCCCTGAAAGTTATCCGGCAATGAGGAGGCGATAGGGCATGGGCTCGGTGCGTGCGGCGCTATGGACGAAACGCGGGATCATGGTTTCGAGTTGATAGCGCCGGTTGTAGCGCCAGGCGAAACTGGCGAGGTAGCGCCCGGCGTGATCGGGGCCGAGCTTGCGATAGGTCCCGGTGATCGCGCACTTGATGTTGCCGAGCGTCGTGTTCACCCATTTGAACGGCGCCATGCGGGCCGCCTGTCGGCCCGACCTGGTGCGGATTGCCTGATGGCTGCAGGCGATCTCGTCGAGTGCGCTCCAGCAGCCCAGGCCGTCCGTCACAACCGCCGCGCCGGGGGCCAGCCAGTGCTTGGCGCCACGCGCGATCTCGCGCTTGCGGAAGCCCTTGACCGGCGCCAGCTTCAGCTTGCGTGGGCGCCCCTCGCGACTGGTCGAGACCGCCGCCACGAAGGGCGTCTTGCCCGCCGCGCCGCGGCCCCGCTTGCCGCCGGAGCGCACCCCGCCGAGATAGGCGTCGTCCATCTCGACCCGCCCCGTAGCGCATGGCCGGAGTCGTTACCAGTAACTTGTGAAGCCCCGCCCGAAGACGATCACAATGTCGCCCGCCTCCACGGCACGACCGAATCCTTACCCACCTCCCACGGCACCACGGCACGACCGAATCCATACCGTCATGACGTGTCAGACATGCCCTTAGACTGCCATCCGGATGATTCCCAATAGATTCCCAATACGAAATTGTGGGCGTCGCCGCACAATGAAAAACGCCGCTAAGATGTTGTCTTAGCGGCGTTTTCTTTGGTTGCGGGGGTAGGATTTGAACCTACGACCTTCAGGTTATGAGGTAGATCATCGTACATTGACAGAGAGCGCAGAAGACTGCCATAGGCTGTCATATATCCTGTATATCAGATACTTAGGTTTTCCTGTTGCTGACATAGGACGCAGGATATAGCCTCGGACTACGGGGAGACAAGTTCCGAATACATTCCGAGAGAATCCAATGCCCAAGCTGACCAGGCGCCGCGTGGAGGGCCTGCCCGCCCGCGAAAAGGAGTACTTCGTATGGGACGACCAGCTGAAAGGCTTCGGCGTCCGGGTCTATCCCAACGGCGGAAAGCGCTACGTCGCACAGACCTTCAGGCGGGGAAAGACCATCCGCGTCCAGATCGGACGCCACGGCGTCGTGCCCTTCGAGGAGGCCAAGGCCAGGGCGCGCAAGATCATCGCCGACATCGACGAGGGCAGGAATCCGAACCAGGAGAAGGAGGCCGAGCGCCTGTCGCCCACGGTTGCGCAGCTGGCGGAACGGTTCCTGGAGGAATATGTCCCCGTCCACTGCAAGCCGCGCACCCAGGTGGAATACAGGCATGCGGTGAAGAGATACATCCTGCCGGCTCTCGGATCGATAAAGGTGGTGGCGCTTGGGCGCGACGACGTGGCGGCGTTGCACCACGACCTGCGGGGCAAGCCGTATCAGGCGAACCGGACGCTGGGCGTGGTGTCGAAGATGATGAACCTTGCGGAAGCATGGGGCCTGCGGCCGGACCGCTCCAATCCCTGCTATCACATCCGCAAGTACAAGGAGAACAAGCGCGAGCGGTTCCTTACGGCGGAGGAGCTGGCGCGGCTGGGCAAGGCATTGGACGAGGAGGAATCGTTCGCTCCGGCAGCGGTGATGGCGTTCCGGCTCCTGCTCTACACCGGGGCACGGTTGTCGGAGATCCAGACCCTGAAATGGGAGCATATCCGGGGCGACCGGATTCACCTGCCGGATTCCAAGACCGGAGCCAAGACGATCCCGCTGAACGGGCCGGCGCTGGAGGTTCTGGCCGACGCAAAGCGTGTGGAAGGAAACCCCTACGTTGTCGTCGGGACCGGTGCGGGTGCGCATCTGACGGATTTGCAGAAGCCCTGGCGGCGGGTGCGCAAGGCGGCCGGGCTGCACGATGTGCGCATCCACGACTTGCGTCATACGTTCGCTTCCGAGGCGGTAATGGGGGGCGAGAGCTTGCCGATGGTGGGGCGGATCCTGGGCCATACGCAAGCGCAGACGACCGCGCGTTACGCCCATATCGCCGACGATCCCCTGCAGAGGGCGTCGGAGCGGATTGCGTCATCTCTCAAGCAGGCGATGGACGGATAGGACAAGGTCTTATCGGCGCAATCTGGAAAACTTCCATGCCCTGGAAATTTCAGTGGAGCGGAATAGTTCCCGGGTTATTGCCAAGCGATGGAGTGCCGGTGCGCGGGGTGAGGATCGGTATCTAAGAGGCGTTGGTGCGAAGCGGACGAGGCGGTCGCGCTGGTCGCACGGGGTATGGCTACGGCCATCGAGGGAGCGAGGTTAGCGCTGTTGAACAGCGGCGGCGTGAGCGTGGGTGCGGTTGCTGAAGCTTCCCCCTTCGGGAGAATCGCCGGGTGGGCGCCGCTATGTGTGGCCGGCATGGATTTTTCCTCAATTGGCATTTTCAATTTCAGCCCGGTGCCATTAATCGGCTCGGTTCTGCCCTTGGCGAAGGCGGCTTCCCGCAATGGTCGATAGAGCGCCAGCCGTCATTGATGTTGGCAGTCTCGATCGCCTTCTCCAGGGCGTCATCGAGTGTCTCCGCTTCGACCGTCACGGTGTTCGCGTAGTAGGCCGGATAGCCGCACTGCACAGTGAATTGCTTTTTCATGGCGTGGCCTCCCCGGCGTCGCCCAGCGTCACCGTGACGTCGGGCCGGCGGATCCGGATATCGACCGCCCGATCGCGGGGGCAGAGCCAGAGCAGCTCGCGACGGACGGCTTCGGCGATCGATGTCCGGCAGGCTTCGTCGTCCGACAGAAGCAGGCGGGTCGCCATGTGCAGCGCCTCCTCGTCGAAACGGTCGCGCTGGGTCTCGTAGCTGTCAGCCTGAGCATCGTCGGACGGCGAGAAGAACCCGGCGCGCAGGAGTTCCGCGAGCTGGTGCGGCTGGATCGTGCTGTCGACGGCGACCAGCGGCATGGCATCGCCGAGCCAGCCCCAGGGTTCGCCGGCGAACACGAGGTCGGCGGGCAAGTCGAACGTGCGGCCTGGTGCCCGCGCCGGCCGGACGGCAAGGTCCATGCGGATCGCCTCGGGGCGGGGCGGCAGTTTGGCGGCGGAGGGTTGGGTCGGCTCCGGCAGCGGGACGTCGTCGAGGGGACCCCGAGTGGAACGATGTCGGACTTCGCGAAGACGGTCTCCATCGCGGTGGACAGCGTGGCCTTCTTGTCCTTGCGGTGGCCGTGCGCCCATTCCACCCCGAGGACCTCGCGGGCCACGGCGAGCATCCGGTCCTTGCGGATGCGCGACCAGAACAACTCGGCGGTCGGCCGGACATGGGCGGCGAAGTCGATGTCGAGCCGGGCGACGGTGGCTTCCAGCTCGGGCCGGGCACTCGCCTCGAAGGCGAGCTGGCCCTTGACCGTGCGCGCAACGCAGGCGGAGAAGAGCCGCTGCTTGTCAGTCTCGGGCAGCGCGCAGAGCGCGGTGAAGGACTCGGCCTGGTCCTCGATGGCGAGCCAGTCGAAGGAGAGGTGCGAGCGGTCGGCCAGCATCGCCTCGCCGGGACTCATGGCGCCGAAGGCGTCATCGTTCGCGCGGAGCGGCGGCCGGTCCGGGGTCTCGCGCACGGCGATGTCGAGCGCGTGGTCGTGGTAGCCGGGGGTGAACACCGCGTGCCCCATCTGGAACAGCACGAGGTCGAAGGCCGCCCCGAAATCCTCCGCCAAATGGGCCTTGACCAGCGCCGTGCGGATGGACCGGAGATCGTCGCCGAGCCCGATGCCCACGCCCGCCTCCTTGCGCGCTTCGGCCTCAGCGTCGGGACGCGCGGGCGGCATGGCCGGACCCGAGATCGCGGGAGCCTGGATGCCGGAGGTGCCAGTGCCGGTGCTGGCGGCGTCGTCATCGCCGGTGCCGTCCTGCGCGGTTCCGGCAGCGTCATTGGTCTGGGCAGCGGGGATGTCCTCGGGCCTGACCAGGCCCTGGACGAGCTGCATCCTGCCCTCGTCGCTGACGGTGACGATGCACCCCGAGATCGCGATGTCCTCGGGACGGAAGACGGCGCGGGCTTCCACCGCGGCCTCGATCTCCGCGAGCCGGGTCTCGATCGCCTCTCCTTCGGCCGCGAGCTCTCCGGTCCACGCGTCCTCGTCCATGTTGACGAGCTTGTCGTGGCGGACGTGAAGGCGCTCGACCTCCGCCTTCTCCTCGTCGGTGGTCTCGCCCGGGGTGGGATGCACGCGGCCGAAGCGGGCGAGGTCGGACCAGTTCACCTCGATCCGAGCGTCGGCCCACTTCCAGCGGGTCGCAAGCTCATCGGCTGCCGCCTGGAGCCGGTCCATGGCGAGCTTGCTGAGGAGGTCGGCATCCTCGAACCAGATGCCCCATTCGTCCTCGTCCGCGAACAGATCGCGGTCGACAATGCCGCCGGCCGCCTCGTAGGCGTCGACGCCGACGAAGGTGGCGATGGCCGACGCGGCGGGCACCCGGTCCTGGGTGAGCATGCGCTTCACCTGCCAACCGGACGGCCGGTAGCCCTGGTCCTTGACCTGCTCCCACACCGCCATCTGGCGCGCCTGGTCGGCGGTGACGGCAAAGGCCTTCAGCGTTTCGAGGTCGATCTCGCCCTCGCGGTAGGAGTTGAGGATCTCGGGCGCGGCGTTGCCGAGGCGCAGGCGCTGCTCGACGATGCGCTCGGAAACCCCGAAGCGGGCGGCGATATCGGCGACGGAGGCGCCGGCATCGGCGAGCGTGCCGAAGGCCTGCACCTGGTCGGCCGGGTGCATGGCGACACGGATCACGTTCTCGGCGAGGGAGAGCTCGCTGTCGATCGCGCCGTTGCCGACGATGCGGCAGGGGACGGGATGGTCGGTCTCGAGTACGCCCTCGGCGGCGAGGTCGTTGAGGGCGGCGAGCCGGCGGGCGCCGGCGATGACGGCGTAGTGCTCGCCGCCGTCTTCACCGGGTCCGATGGAGCGTGCCACGAGGTTCTCGAGCAGCCCGTGAGCGGCGATGGAGGCCTTGAGCTCGGCGAAAGCGGACTTGCCGGCCTCGGTCCTGCGGACGTTGGCGGGCGAGCGCTCCAGGCGGTCGAGCGGGATGGGTCGGATGACGGGATCGTTCATGGCGTGCTCCGGAATGCGTGGATTGGGAGACGGCCGGACCCCTCCACGGCGACCGGCTCGCCTCCACGACGGACATGCTCGACCTTTCCGCGCCGCGCGGCGGGCGGGCGCATGCTTGGGGGCTCAATCGGTGCAGAGGCAATCGAGGGACTGGGAGTCGCCGCTCTCGTCTGAAGATGCGGCGTCTTCGTCGAACAGGTCGCGGTCGGCAAGCGCCGCGGCCTTGAGCTCGGCGTAGGTTTCGCCGAGGCGGAAGCGCTTCATGGATTCGCAGGCGCGGCCGTCCGGGCCGGTGCGGTTGGCGACCTTGGCTTCCTGCTCGATCCACCAGGAGTACGCTTCATACTACACCTCCATTAGTCCGGTGAGACACTGGCTTGGGGATCGGCTTTCGTTGCGAGGGGCATCGACTCCCCTGTTTGATCGGTGGGGGGTCGGGAATCTCGATCAAGTAGTCGGGTCTGTCATTGTAGGCGTGTCCGCGCAGACGCCCGGCCCGGCGCCATCTCCCGATTGTGTCGATCGAGACCGCGAGTCGGTCGGCGGCCTCACGGACCGTCAACAGCTCACGATCACGAAGCCGCTCATAGCGAGACTTGAGAGATCGGTTCCAGCGGGTTGATTTCACCAAGTTCATGGTAAAGGCGAGGCCGTGTCCGGATCGGCATCCGCGCTCGTTGAGAATCGATGCGATCTCGCCATCGGTGTGGTTGTCCAACAGCCTGTCGATCTCGGCAACGACCTCGTCGCTGGTCCTGCGAATCTCATACGCGCGTGGATCCGGCGTCCAGGTGAGCTCTCGGGTCGCGCCACCGCGCAGCCGCACTCCCAGGCTCCGCGTGGCCTTGGTCAACGTCACGTCCTCGATGAGCAGCCGCGCCATCCGCTTGCGTTCGCGATTCGGCGTCTGCGGATCGTTCCACAGGCGCGGGAAGTCGCTGGTCAGCGCGAGAATCCGTTGGCGTTGCTGTTCGTCCAGCCCTGGGCCCGGCTGGGCGCGGCTGCGCTCGAGCTCGTGCTGTGCCTCGTCAAGGGCCCGTAGCTTCGCGTTCCACTCCGCCTCCAGCACGTCGGCGACCATCCGGTTGTCGGGATGGGTCTGCATGAATCGTTGCCGCGCCAGATCCGCTTGCTCGAGGGCGCGCTGCACCTGCTGAGCGCGCCACAGATCGGCCTCCTCGGCGCGCGCGGCGAGTTCGTCCTGCACCTGCAACGCCACGTCCAGCGTGAGTGGTGTCACCAGCTCCACCAGCAGCTCGCCGACCACGCGGTCGATGGGGGCACCGGATACTCTCTGGCACTCGGCGCTCGCCGTCTCAATACCTTCGCGCTGGCACACGTAGTCGGGCTTTTGGCGCCCTTTGCGGGTGTGATATCGCACCGTCATGTTCCGGCCGCACACGCCGCAGACGGCCAAGCCCTGCAGCAGTGCCGGTCCCTCGCGCGGGGGGCTGCGTCGCTTCGCTTCGTAGGATTGCGCATTGTCCCGGAGCTGCCGTTCGTTCTCCTCGAAGCGCTCCCAGGTGATGTAGCCCGGGTGCGCATCGCGCAGCAGCACCGTCCATTCCTCACGCGGAACGCTCCTGGTCTCGAAGCCGCCGCCGGGACGCCGCCGCTTCCGGCTGCGCCCGTACGCGAAAGCGCCCGCATATCGCGGGTTGTGCAGCACCCGCAGGGCCTGCGAGAACTTCAAGGCCTTCCAATGCAGTTCGCCCTTATGTGGCCCACGACGTGGACGATACGGGAATCGCAGTTTCTCGTTGTTGAAGTGTCTCACTGTGGCCTGCGCCGAGCCCGTCCGAGTGAAGGTGTCGAACAGCAGGCGCAAGCTGTGCTGCACTTGAGCGTCGGGATCGAGCACCACCTGGCCGAGTGGGTCGTAGACCAGCCCCACCGGCAGCTGCACCTTCAACTCCCCGCGCCGGGCCGCGCTCAGCGATCCGCCGCGCAGCCGGGCGCGCATCATGTGCAGCTCCGCCTCGCTCATGGTCCCTTTAAGCCCGAGCAGGAGCCTGTCGTTGAAGTCGACGGGATCGTAAACGCCGTCTTCATCGAGAATCAGCGTCTCGCTCAGGGCGCAGATCTCGAGCAGCCGATGCCAATCGGCGGAGTTCCGCGCGAGCCTGGACACCTCCAGCCCGAGCACGATCCCGGCGCGATCCATGCTGACTTCGGCGACCAGGCGCTTGAATCCCTCGCGGTCGCCGTCGGCGCCGGAGAGGCCGAGATCGCTGTCGATCACGACGACGCGCTCGGTCGGCCAGCCCAAGGCCACCGCCCGTTCGCGCAGCGCGTACTGGCGGCGTGTGCCCTCGGTATGCTCAAACACCTGTCGTAGGCTGGACTGGCGCACATACAGGTAGGCATCGCGGCTCAGATGGCTCGCGGTTACCTTTTGATGGACGGCTCTCATGCTGGCTCCCTCCCCATATGGCGGCTGAGCATGGCAATGAGAATGTCGATCGCCGGTGTCTCGACCCCGGTGGGCAGCGTCTCGGGCGAGGCGCTCGTGCACACGGCCGCTGGCGGGGTGGGCAGGTCGACGAAGGCGTGCAACCAAGCCGCGACGCCGCGTAGCGCCACCACGGCGAGCCCGTGGCGGTCGTGAACAACACCGGGCTCCACGGCATGACGGCGCATCCGCTCGTAGCCCTGTCCGTAGGCGGAATGGCCCGCTGCGGGGAGCACGGCGCACGGCGGGCGGCGCATCATCGGCGTTTTTTTCCCCGCGCGAGGGCGCGGTCGATGCTGCGGCGATGGATTGTGATGCCGAAGCGCGCGCGCACGAGCTCGACCAGGTCGGCGGCGGTCAGCCCCGGCCGTTCGCTCTTCGCCGCCTGCAACGCCTCGACCACCTCGTCGCTGAGCTTGTGGGGCCGGCGGGGACCCGGCCGGTCCGGCAGCAATCCCGGCAGCCCGCCCGCTTCGTAGGCACGCTGCGCCTGATACCAGGTGGGGCGAGAGACGCCGAAGCTGGCCGCGGCATGGCTCACCGGCACGCCGTCCTCGCGCACGCGGCGCAGCATCTCGTACCTGACCTGGAGCAGGTCGCGCGGGTCGAAGAACGCGTTCGACAGGAACAGCTCGTCGCGCACCGTCTCGGCATGCGGGTTCAGGCAGCTGTGCTCCCTGAGGGTGTGGGTCTTTGCGTCGGTGGGGCGTCTGGCCATCGCGCGGGCTCCATCGGGAAAGGAGTGTAAATATATTTATGCACACTTCTGGCACCACATCAAGCCCCTTCTTCCCCTGCATCGGCGAAAATACGCTGCAATACCGTGCATCACGGTCAATCATTGCCACATCTCTAGTCGCCGGGACACCCCGCATTGGCCGTTTATGGACAAAAATATCCTTACACATGCGGCAAAATCTCCTTGACAGTGCGCGTCCCGCCGCCGGCCCCCCTCCCGGCGCAACCGTCTCCGTCCAGACTGTCCAGCAATGCCGCCAACGCAAGCAGATCCGAGACACGGAATGCTGACCGGCCCGCCGCCACCCTGATAAACGGGTCTTCGACCGCAGCGCTTGTCCAGGCCTGACGAATGGTGCGCAACGCCCCGTCATCACCCCTGTAATGGACCAACCCCACCCCCAGTATCGTCGTGACTTCGACCAGTCCGAACTCGCGACCGGAAAGAGGATGAAACGGATGGGTCACCCGAAACGTTTGCCTCTCAACGCTTCCAAGGGGTGCAGTTAACTGCGGTCTACCAGTCCGCAAGGGCGGGGTCTTGGCGGATGAGGCGGATCAGCTTGGCGCGGCCCTTGAGCATGCAGAGCGTGCAGTTCCCCGCATAGGATGGGATGCCGAGATCGAAGGGCTGCTGCTTCCACCACTCGATGACGTCGGCCTGGCGGACGCCGGCGTCGGCCAGCGGCAGCACGGCGTGGGCGCCGGTGCGCGAGCCGCAGTTCATGGCGCGCATGCGCCACACCCGGCGCGGCTCGTCGGCGCGGAGACCGATGACGGAGTGCCAGCGCTTGAGGCCCAGCCAGTGGCGGGCGTAGGACTCAATGCGGTCTCTCTTTAATGTGCCACTACACGCGCGTAGCGTCACGTTTGGCACGAATCCCTTGCGATCGATCAGCGCGGCGTAGGGTTCGCCGTTCCGAGCGGCGGTGGTGTGATCCACGATGCGCGTCCGGTGCGGGGCGTCCCACAGGAATTCCAGCCAGGCAATTTGGACTCCCCACTCTCGACCGCAGATGTCCACGAAGTCGAGCGTCTCGGACCGTTCCATCCCAGTGTTGGCGAACTATATCCGGCACCTACTTATCTCGGGTGAGTCTTCCTAGGCCCTGTCGCTTCTGCGGGTCCTCGGTCGCGACACGACATAATACTGGACTCTGGCCATCCCCCTCACACGGGAAGAAAGGAGTCCACCATGAAGCATGTCAACGGAGCCCACCTAAGAGTGATCGGCAAGGGACGCAAGGAACGTTGCACGCCACTGGCCAAGCCAACCCGCGCCGCGTTGAAGAGGTGGATGGTATGGGCCCGAATGCGGATGCGCCGAGGTGCGTCAGGCCTCGCTGCAAGGTCCCTGGGGCGCCCTCATGAGCCGCCGGCCGGCGGAGCGCCGCACCCAGCACGCGGTAATGGCGACGGCGAGCGAATGGGCGCGCATTCGCGAACTGGCAGCGGACGCGGGCATGGATATCTCGCGCTACATGGTGCATCGGGCGACCGTGCCGGACCCGCTGCCGGATATCCGCTGCAGCGCGATCAGGGCATTGCGCACGAACGCCGAGCCTTCTACCGCCTCGTCCGGCAAGTCGGCCGCGAGGCGCAGCGTGCGGTTGTCCGCCGACGGTTCGGCCCGCAGCGCCTGGGCGCTTTCCGCCTCCAGCAGGGTCCAGACCGGCTCGACCCCGCCCGGCCAGTCCGACATCTCCAACATCGTGCCAGCGCTGCCCGGCCGACCCTTGCCGTCCTCCGCCGGCTCCTCCGCCACTGGTGGCCAGCCCCGCCTCACCGCCTCCCTGAACGCCTTTGCCGCCTTGAACGACGGCGATTTCGAGGCCGGTATCGCCACGCTCTCGCCGGTCCCCGGATTGCGGCCCGTCCTCGCGGCGCGCTTCCGCGTCCTGAAGGTGCCGAAGCCCGCGATCCGCACGTCCTCTTCCTTCGCAAGGGACTCGGCGATCGCCCCAAGAACGGTATCGACCGCTCCTTCCGCGGTGAACTTGTTCAGCCCCATCCGCTTGGCCACGCGGGCGACGATCGCCGATTTGTTCATTGTCGATTTCTCCGATCGCGCGATCGCGCCACGAAGCCGCTACCCCTACCGCGAGGACAAGATCGACCTCGCCACGCTGAAGGCCTTCACCGTGACCACCGACCGCACGCGCCAGTTGGCGGTGTGGGAGCAGGTGAGCGACCAGGGCTACCGGCCGTCCGACTGGCAGATCAAGCGCATGCTGACCGAGGACCGCATTCCCGCCGGCGCCGCGCTCGCCCGCTACGTCGGCGTGGACGCCTATGAGGCGGCCGGCGGTCCCGTGCTCCGCGATCTCTTCGCCGACGAGTACGAGAACGGCGTCTGGCTCGAGGACCCGGCGCTTCTGATGCAGCTCGCCCTTGATCGCCTCCAGGTCGCGGCGGACGAACTGGCGACCCGTTGGAAGTGGGCCGAAGCCCGCCTCGACGTCGACTGGTCCGACCTCGCCCGTTTCGGCCGGGTCCGTCCCGGGCGAGGCCATGCTGGCCGACCGCTCGTCGCTCTCCTTCGACTGGCTGGAGATCGAGGACCGCCAGGAGTCCTTCGCGGCGCTCCGCGCGTTGCCCGAGTCGGACAAGCAGAACCTCTTCGCCGCCTGCGTCGCCCGCACTGTCAACGGCCAGCTCGCATTCGAGGCGGATGCCCGGCCGGAGCTCGAAGCCACCGTAGCCCGGCTCGACATCGAGTTCGCGGCGCACCGCGACGTCGAGGAGTTCCGCGCGTTGTACCTCGACACCAAGAACCGGCTCATCCGCGACGAACTGCTGCAAACCGGCACGGTCAACCACACCCCGGTCTATCCCCGCCAGGTCTGCGTCCGCGCGCTGGAGGTGGGCGCGTCCGCCCTCGTAGTACTCCACCCGCACCCCAGCGGCGATGCGCGATACGGCCGCCGAAGCCTACCGCGTCCACACCGGCGACGTCTGGCGCCCGCGCCACGGATCGCACGCCAGCCAGACCGGCAAGCTCACATCGGCCGCGATCGACGCCCGGGACTTCCAGCGCGCACGGAAGGACCGCGAGACCCGGGCGCACCTGCCGGAGGGAACCCTGGTGGCCATCACCGGCGGCAAGCAGGTCATGGATGCGGACTCCGTCTGGACCACGCTCGACCGGGCGCGCGAGAAGTACGGCGACATGGTTCTGCTGCACGGCGGCGGCCCCGGCATCGAGAAGATCGCGGCGAGCTGGGCGGAGGCGCGCGGCGTCGATCAGGTCGTCTGCCGCCCGGACTGGAACGCGCACGGCAAGGCCGCCCCCTTCCGGCGCAACGACGATCTGCTGAACCTGCTGCCGAAGGGCGTCATCGCCTTCCCCGGCAGCGGGATCACAGGGAACCTCGTCGACAAGGCACGTCAGCTCGGCATACCCGTCATGAACGTCGCCGCGTGAGGACGGCGCTTCCGTCACCCGCCAGGGCCGGTCCCCGCTTCGGCGAGGGATCGGCCCCTTTTTTTTGCGCCGTGCCCGGTGTCGCGCTTCGCGGCGCGGCGCTTCGCGCCGGCGCCGCTCGCGCTCCCGGCACCGCCACCGTGCCCCACACCGCCAAAGCGCGGCCTCGCGTCCGGCTCGGCGCTGACGCGCCGTCGCCGGACGCTCGTCAGCTCTATCTCCCGAGATCCGTATCCCACGCCACAATGCTTTCGCCTCGTTGCCCCTGCATCCCGGCGTGGTCCGTTCGCAGTCGTCCACAATGACGACCCGATATCGCCTTCTCTTCCACCTACATGATCGGTGCGCCCGCCCGGTCCAGGGACCGGGCGCCGGGCTCTATTCCGCCGGGCGCGGCTTCGCCCCGCCCGGCTCCACGAAGCCCGCTGACGCGGTCTTCGCCCTTCGGGTGACGATCCCTGGCGCCTTCGCTCGCGTTGCTCGCTGCGCGCTTCGCTTGCGGGTGCAGGCAGCCAGACCCGTGGCCTTCCGCCGCCGTGGCTCGGTCGCTGCGCTCCCTTCGCCGGCGGCTCTCTCCGATCCCGTGCAAGCCCGCATCGCGGCGCGTCGCTTCGCTCCGCCGCCTGCGCTCCTCCCGCCTCGCGTCCGGCTCGGCGCTTACGCGCCATCGCCCGACGCTCGCGGCCCCTCCCCACTCTCAATCCTGCTCATCGCAAAACGACTCGCCTCTCTTTGAGCGACGCTTCGCCGTCTCTCGCTCGGCGCTCCGCGCCTTCGCTCCAGCCGGTCTCAGAACGGATCTCTGCCTTCCTCCGCTCCCGCCGCCTGCGCCACGGCCTTGGCCTTTCGACCGGGCAGCTCCCCCTTGTCCAGGAACGTCTTGAGGCTTCGCTCCCCGATCTCGAT
This sequence comes from Alphaproteobacteria bacterium, assembly GCA_965237415.1. Classification (GTDB taxonomy): domain Bacteria; phylum Pseudomonadota; class Alphaproteobacteria; order UBA828; family UBA828; genus WTGU01. The sequence continues at coordinate 2,278,828 of CBDEFM010000002.1, read as the reverse complement.
ACCTCGTGCTTTCAGCACTTCGTGTATCTGAGCCACGGTCACGCCCTTGGCCCGTTGCTCGAGCATCCGCTCTCGCAAGCGGTCCAGGACGTCCTTCAGCGACAGCTTCGGAGGCGCCAGCTTCGACAGGTCGCCGTCGATAGCCTCGAAGTCGACATCCGCTTCGTTGAAGCGTCTCGCCACCATGCCCGTATCCTCCTCCAATTCCTGCAATTGCGGATGGTTCCACATGATCGACCTGCGGCCCCACCGTGTCAACGGAACGCCCGTTTCGGACCTCGCATTGCGCCCCACTTTCTGCAATTTCTTGTTGTCCCCGCTATAGCACAGCGGCTATCATGGATGTCCGCTCATCACGAACCGTATACGTGGACGTTTTTCTTTTCACACCTATGCACTAAAGTGCCGGTTGCCGAGAAGGATAACGGATGATACAGTCGGTAACTGACGGATGTCACGACCCCAATGTGTAACGATGTGAAACCTATGAGGATTCCGCCATCGGCACTCTCGGCTGAGGCTTTGCGTGTGAGTACGGTCGCTGCGTATCTTCCGGGTAAGGATACCGCACCATGGTAGCCACCCTCGCTCAGGCCGCCTCAGCCTCGTACTATCTGGAGAGTCAGCGGTCGTTCCGTCATCCCAACGAGTACTACACGGCCGGGGAGGAACCGGACGGGGTGTGGTTCAACCCCAAGGGCCTGCTCGGACTCGAGAGCGGCGGCAAGGTCGACAGCGGCGACTTCCACCGGCTTTATCACGGCTTCGCGCCGGACGGCTCCAGCAAGCTCACCAGAAACGCGGGCAGCGACCAGCGCTCGCCGGGTGTGGATATGACCTTCTCGGCCGACAAGAGCGTCTCCGCCTTGTGGGCCATCGCCGATCCCGAGTTGCGCGCCCGGATCGAGGAAGCGCACAACGACGCCGCCCGGGTGGCGCTGGAAGAGACCGTGTTCCGCTACTGCTCGTATACGCGGATCCGGGACAGGGAGGGGCGGATCAGGGTCCTGCCTGCCGATATCTCGGTGGCGATGTTCCCACACGGCACCAGCCGGGAGAACGACCCGCAGCTTCATACCCACTGCGTCATCTTCAATGCGGCCCGCACCCGCGAGGACGGCAAGTGGCGGGCCATGCACCAGTACCCGGTCTACAGCTGGGCCAAGGCCGCGGGCGCAGTCTACCGCAATGCCCTGGCCTGGAACCTCCGCGAGCGCCTCGGCGTGCCGATGGAGCAGTACGGTCCCAATGCCGGGTTCACCCGCATCGAAGGCATGCCGGAAGACTTGCAGGTCTTCTGGTCGAAGCGGCGGAAGGCGATCGTCGCCAAGGCCGGAGAGCTGGGCATTCCGTCGCTCGGCAACGCCTCGCGCATGGCCGGCGTCAACAAGCTGACTCGGGCCGGCAAATCGCACGACAACGACCCCGAGATACGCCACCGGCGCTGGGGGGAGGAAGCGCAGAGCTTCGTCGAGCGCGAGGAGCTGATCGCCTCCGTGACCGGCCATGACGTGAAGATCACGCGAGAGGCGATCCGGGAACTGACCAGCCGCCTCGATGATCTTCCCGCCCACCTGGCCCGGCAAGAGGCCGTGTTCCGGCGCCCGGACATGGTGGAGGCGGCGGCAAATGCGGCGGCAGGCCTGATCGGCCCTGAAGCGCTGAGAACCGCCATCGAGCGGCTGCGCCGCAACCCCGAGATCGAGCGGCTGGAGCCGAAGAAGCCCACCGCAGAATCATTGGCGGGCATGGCTCACACCGAGGTCTATTCCACCCGCCACAACCTCGGGCTGGAGCAGGCGGTCAAGGACATGACGGCGGCCATGGCCGCGGACACCGGCCACGGGCTGCCGGAAGAGGCGGTCAAGGAGAAGGTGGAGACCCTGCTGGAGCAGGGATATCCGCTGAGCCAGGAGCAGTCGCTGGCGATCCGCCATGCCACCTTGCGGGCTGGCCGAGTGGCGGTCATCGAAGGGGCGGCAGGCTCGGGCAAGACCACCACGCTGCGGCCCATTACCGACCTCCACAAGGAGCACGGCTACGAGATCGTGCCCACCGCCGTCGCCTGGCGGACGGCGGTGGCGCTGGGCGACGACTGCGACGCCCGCGCCTACTGCGTGGACAAGCTATTGAAGCTGGCCGCCAAGGAGCAGGTCGAGATCGGGAGGCGCACGCTGATCGTGGTGGACGAGGCGGGGATGCTGTCGACGCGCCAGGCCCATCACATCCTGCAGCTCTCGGAGCGCCACGGGGCGAAGGTGGTGTTCGCCGGCGACACGCGCCAGCAACAGCCGGTGGAGGCCGGGCCGGGGCTGAGATTGATCCGGGATGTCGCGGGCAGCGTGCGCGTCGACCGCATCCGGCGCCAGAAGGCGGACCTCGAGGACGTGCTGGTCCATGTCCACAAGCAGACGCCGGAGCAGGCGCGGTTCCGGGCCGGTCTCACGAACCTGAAAGAGCGTGACACCATCCTCGCCGAGTACGAGGCGATGGAGAAGAAGCCCCTGTTTACGCCGTGGCAGGTGGCGGTCTCGGAGGCGCTCAGGGACGGGGAGGCGGAGAAGGCCATCGAGGCGTGGCATCTCCGCAACCGGCTTCATCTTTGCCACGACGAGGAGAAGACGCTGACCCGTCTGGTGGACGACTGGGAGCGCCATGTGTGCACACAGTCCGGCGCATCCACCGTCGTGCTCGCGCGCACGAAGGCCGAGGGACGAGCGCTGTCGTGGCTGATGCGCCAACGCGTGCTTACCCCGACACCCGACGCGAAGCGCGCCGTCATCGAGGTGAGCCGGGACCTGGACGGGAGGGTGACCGAGCCGCTGGAGATCGCGGTCGGCGACCGTCTCCGCATCGGGGCGACGCAGTGGGAGAAGCAGCTCTTCAACGGCACCGTGGTCACGATAGAGGACCTTGAGGTTCGGCGCGCGGAAGCCGCGGCGGTGTCGCGCAAGGCCCGGAACCGGCGAGCCGGCGGGCGCATGGCGGAGCCGGACAGCGGCGCTCCAGAGCCTGAGTTTTCCGTCCATATCACGGCGCGCACCGACGACGGGCGGCGGGTGACCTTCCGCCATGACGAGATCCGCGACTGGCACGACAACATCCGTCTCGACTACGGCTACGCCATGACCATCGCCTCGGCCCAGGGGCTGACGGTCGCCTGCGCCTTCCTGCTGGCGGACGAGCGGCCGGCGCGGGAGACGATCTATCCGGCCGCGACCCGGCATCGCGAGAGCCTCGACATCTACGTCAACCGCTCCCCGCTGGCCTTCGATATCGCCGAACACCGGCCCGAGGACCAGGCGGACATGCCGGTGACGGACTCGGACGTGCGGGCTTATCTGGCCGAGCGCTGGTCGCGCTCGCAGCCCAAGGAGGCGGCGCTCGATTACATCACCGACGGCGAATGGCGGGATGCGAGCGAAGGAGCTCAGCTCCGCGCGCAGTTTGGGCGGACCGGCGTCGGGAACGGCGGTAGCCGTTCGAACGGCAAGAAGCATGATGGTCCCGGCGACGGGCAGGAGGAAACAGTCGAGGCCCGCGAAGCCGCCAACGACAACTTCCGCGAGCGCATCGCCAACGAGATCCGCCATGCGGTCAACGGCTGGCGCCACGGCGCGGCGGTGGACGCATTCGCGGCCGAGCGCGCCGAGGTTCTGGCGGCGTGGGACGATCTGCGCGAGCGGACACGCGACGAGGGCGACGCGGTGGCGCTCAGCCCGGCCTTCCGCGAGACCCTCGATCGCCACGGTGCGCTGATGAAGCAGGCACAAGTGTTCCGTGCGAAGCCGCAGGTCTTCGAGCGCGTGTTGGCCGAACGCGCCGGCATCGGCGATGGTGAACTCGATGAGCTGCGGGAAGTGCATGCCCGCGCCGGCACGTATCTGCGGTCCGTCAAAGCCAGGACAGCTCATGCCGCACGGCAGGACGCAACGCACGAAGAGCCCGGGATCGTCGAGGCCATCGTAGCCGAGACAGCCTCCCCGGCTGCCGAACCCGCTTCCGAAGAGCAAGCACAGGTCCAGCCGAGCGAGCCGGCCGCTCCCGACCGCAGGCACGACACCGAACCCACCTGGGAGCCCTTGTATGACCGACTGGAGCGTGACTGGAACGAGCTTGTCACCGTCGCTAATCAGAACGCCCTGCCCCTTCCCCTGGTACGCGGGTACGAGGAACTCATCGAGCGCGTGCAGGACCTCGCAGATCATCCGGAGCTCCCTTCGACGGAACGGGAAGAGCTGGCCGGACTGCTCGACTACCACCGGAGCGAAATCGCCGCGCGCCAAGCCGTCCACGACTACCTCGAAGCGGCGGAGCGACACGTGAAAGCCGGGAAACCCCTCCGGCACGAAGCCGCGCGTCTGAACGTGCACATCGCGGACGTTCCCGGTTGGCCAGAGTGGCTCAAGGAAGCGCGCCAACTGGAAAGGGCCGGGAGAACCATCCTAGCGGACGATGACACCTACGGCGCGTATCTCGACGCAATTGAAGACGGCCAGCGTCGCGCGCGCCGCATGGTTGACCAGTTGCGGAGCCGCATCGAGGACGGCCGCGTCCAGACTGCCAAGTCAAAGAATCCGGAGGTGCGCCGCGACCCGGCGCCCAGGCAGGAAGAAGGCATCGCCTACATCCTCGAAGATCCCGATAAGCTCCGTGAACTGCGGGATCAGCTCAAGAAGCGCGAGCGCAAGCTCGGCCGTTACCAAAAGAGAAGCCGGGGCCTCAGCATCTAACTCCCAACGCCGCGCGGTGTTCGGTAGGTTTGTCACCGCCATCACCTCGCGTTGCTCGGCAACAGAAGCAGGTGAGCACTTCGTCACCACGCGACAATCCGTGATGGCACGCCAGACACCCTTACGCGGTTCGATATCTTGACATCAAGAGCTATGCACATCACGATGTAAGTCATGCGAACCACATTGACCATCGACTCCGATGTCGAGCAGCTCCTGCAACGAGAAATGAGGCGGACCAGCAGGAGTATGAAGGCCGTCGTCAACGATGCATTGCGCGTCGGCCTGGGGATACGCGGCAAACCGCCCAGGGTGCCTCGCTTCGAGGTGGAGCCTCATGCCTTCGGCTTTAAGGCGGGCATCGATACAGATCGGCTCAATCAGCTCGTCGATGAGATGGAGGCGGATGAGCTCGCCCGCAAGCTCGCGAAGTGATTGTCCCCGACGTCAATTTGCTGCTGCACGCCCACGATTCTCAGTCTCGCCGTCATCAGGCGGCTCGGCTGTGGTGGGAAGCGCTGATGAACGGCACCGGCACCGTCGGCCTTCCTTGGGTTGCGATCCTGGGGTTTATCCGCATCGCCACAAATCCGAAGATACTCGACAACCCTCTCGATGTAAGTGGCGCCTGCACTCGCGTCCGGTCCTGGCTTTCCCGACCGCAGACAGCACTGATCCACCCCGGAGACCGTCATGCGGACATTCTGTTCGATCTCCTGGAGGCGGCCGGATCGGCCGGCAATCTGACGACCGATGCACATCTTGCCGCCCTGGCGATCGAGCACCAGGCAGAACTGCACTCTACGGACGCCGACATGGCGAGGTTTCCTGGGCTGCGTTGGACTAATCCTCTAATCTGATATTGCAGTGCGCCAACGCACCGTTCAGCAGGCGAGCCAAGAAGACTCCACCCATCCCAGTCATGGATGCCACGCGGCCCAAACGATCGCCCGAGATCCATCATGCAAGTCCAACTTGAACGATCCTGGGAACTCGGGAGACAGATTGGAGGCGGTGGCTTCGGCCGCGTTTTTGAGGCCTTGGCCAACGGTTTGCCAGCCTGTGTGGCAAAACTCGTACCTAAGTATCCGGGCGCAGAACGCGAGTTGCTGTTTGTCGACCTGAGAGACGTGCGCCACGTCGTGCCGATCATCGATAGTGGCGAATCCGGCGATCAATGGGTGCTAATCATGCCTCGGGCAGACTGTTCCCTACGAGATCGCCTTGAAGCCGATCACCTGTCTGTCGAGGATGCCCTGGCCGCCATCACAGACGTTGCCACCGCGCTCGCCGATCTCGATGGCCGTGTCGTACACCGCGATATCAAACCAGAAAATGCACTGTGCCTAGAAGGGCGTTGGTGTTTGGCTGACTTTGGAATCTCGCGATATGCAGAGTCGACCACGGCCCCCGACACCCGCAAATTTGCCCTCACACCGGCATATGCCGCGCCGGAACGCTGGCGTTCGGAACGTGCGACCAGTGCCTCGGACGTCTATTCGCTCGGCGTCATGGCTCACGAAATGATTTCGGGTGCCCTTCCATTTGTTGGCTCACCGGAAGATCTCCGCGACTTGCATCTGCATCGGGCTCCTCTGCCGTTGGAAGGCGTCGACCCCGAACTGTCCGCGCTGATTACGGAATGCCTGTACAAGGCCCCAGGCGCTCGCCCCAGCGCCCGGACCATATTGACGAGGCTCGAGCATCACGCCACCAATCAACGACATGCGTTGCCAGCCGGACTCGCGAGATTGCAAGACACCAATCTCCGCGAGGTGAGAAGAGTGGCCGAAGCCGCGAGAGAAGCTTCTGCCACCCAGTCGGCCGAGGATCAACGTGCACAACTTGTGCAGTCCGCCCAACAAGCATTTCAGGGCTTCTCGGACTCGTTGTGTGAGGCCATCCTGGCGTCTGCCTCGGCTGCCCGGCTAGCACACTCCCACAACGCTTGGACTATCAGCCTTGGTCGAGCCCACCTGGAGATGGGATCGCTCTCCGAGACACCCACAGATCCCTGGGCATGGGAGGCGCCCGCATTCACCGTCATTGCCCACGCGCATATCGCAGTCACCATCCCGCGGCACAACGACTATGAGGGCCGCAGCCACTCGCTCTGGTACTGCGATGCTCGAGAAGAGGGAAGGTTTCAATGGTTCGAGACGGCCTTCATGTCACTCCTCGCTCGCAACCACCGCACCAAAGCCCCTTTCGCACTCTCGCCTGGCACAGAATCCGCCAAAGCTCTCTGGCGAGGCCTAGCCGAGTACCAGGTAGCGTGGCCTTTTGAACCGTTGAATCGCGACACCTTCAACGGTCTCGTTGATCGTTGGGCAGCTTTGTTCGCCGATGCCGTCGGTGAACGGCTCTTCCACCCACAACGCTTGCCCGAGCGCGACGCCCAAGGTAGTTGGCGACTGCGTTAACGCCTTGACCATAGGGCTAGCTTTACCTTCACCACCTTCTCTCACTTCCCAGAGTGTCGGCAGGACGCTCATTTTCGCTAAAGGGCAGCCGCTCCTCTACTAGCGGACTAGGACAATTGTGGGTAACCAACCGTCGAAAGCCGCCTGTTCTGGTGCTAGGATTCTTGGCGGGCTAAGCGATCGGGAAATGGGCGCCTCGTAAGTGTCCACTTCTATTTAGGTGGACACTTAGAGCATATCCGTCATTGAGACAATCATCAGGAATTCCCTTTAGTTGCCAAATGTGACTCAAGCTGGCTACTAGTGAAGGGGCCCAGCATAGATGACACAACCCTATTTGAGTGATTTTCGTTAGCGCCCTGTCGGTGATTTCATGTAAGCCTGCAAAGCGCTCATTGATTTGCTGAGAAATGGATAGAGATCAGGCTCGACCCGGCATATCGTGGCAAGGTTACCTACCAGTTCTGCACACTCCTCTTTGGTCAGCTCTCGGAACGCGAAATATTCCACAAACTCTCCAAAGAACCTAAACCTCTCCATAGGTTGGTCGATGGCCGCAGAGGCTGCCAGCGCTATCCCCAAAGCATTTGCATAACCTATAGAACCTTCTACTTCGCTCGAATGGTTTCGACACAGTCGAGCTATCTCTTTGGCCAATAGGGGGTCTTGAGACTGTGCCGACATCTGAGCCAAACCATCAAGCATGATCCACAAGTTATCATCGTCCTCCATATCGGAGAAACACATATCCACTGTTTCCAGTGCTTCTCTGGCCTTCTCGCATTGATCGGCAAACACCCCGCAGGTCATGCCAGCAGTGATCAATCCAGCAAAGGTACGATCTGACACCGGTCGTTCATTTAGTTGATCGTTGATCGCCGTTCTTGTTTCCTCCGACTGATTGCATACATCAGAACGACGACCCTCAAGAGGCCCCGGCAAATATGACAACGGAAACACCACATTGGGCTTCAGACAGTCTTCCAGATCACCAAACAGGAGATTCCTTAACTCACATTCGGGCAACTTATCCTCAAGCTCCCCTGCAGCGATCCATATTCTCCCCAGGTGATCGGCATGCATGATCTCTGGGGTCATATATTTCGTATGCCACCTTGGCCATTCCGCCATGTCTACCAGCGCCCGCATACTAAACGCGAATGCTTTGTCCTCCCGCATCCCTCGCGCTAATGTTGTGGTATCAACAGCAGACGCCGAGAAGCACTGTTGAAGTATATTGACTTCTGCAGCAATATAGAGATGTCGGTAAAATGTACTCTGCTCCCGAAGACATAGTCCCGATGCGACGTGACCGGCAATCGCCAAATAGAGATCTACATAGAACCGGTATGAACTACTCTCCTTCGACACATCCGTGTCGACCACCGTTTCTAGCAATTGCGAAAGCGGTTGCCGCAAGCTCTCGTCGTCGATGCTCCACGGGAGGAACACCTCAAGCGCCGCCACCCGCACTGCAGGTACATCTTGCTCTCCTGCCCAATTCAATACCTCCAGCGCATCCACCTTGCCACGAATAAATTTAGAGGCTTCCTGCGAGATTTCACCAAGATTACACGCCAACAGCATCGTCCTTGCTGCTTGGCCCATCGCCACATCCGGAAGATCCTCAAACCATCGTCTGAAGCCACTCTCCAGATAGCTTTCGAGTGTTTGGCACAAATCCGGTCTGCCCACTAGGCGCGTGCAATACAGGCTGTCGGTCGGGATCAAATCATTCCACCTAAAGGAACCCACTTGCACTGCTTGTTGGACGTGGCGCCCCACAGTACCTGGAGTCGCTCTTACATCGTCGTGGAGCGCCGTAATGTCCGCATTCTCCAATGGGCCTCTTTCAAGGCCACGCAACCAACCCTCTATTGCGGACTTAGGTAGACTCCCTCGGGCCAGAGCTTCAAAACCCCTAATGCGAAGCTCCCTTGAAGATGCAACATAACGCAATTCTGGCATCTCGACCGTGGTTGTTCCATCAGTACAAGTCAATATGTGCGTGTCACTACATGTAAATTCCCAGTTCACATCCCGCTTGTCGGGCAGGACTTGAACACTTCCAACCCTCTCTAACAGCTTTCTAGCTACCTCATACAATTCAGCTTGTTTAAAATGAGGCGCTGGCTCTGCAATTCGAACTATTGTTTCCCGAGGGATAGAAAAATTCGCTATCAGGTCTTTCTCCTGCAGAAGTGCCTGATATAGCGACTTAGGAAAATCACGAAGTACATCTATCGCTACAATTGTTTTGCCATGCTCCTCGTCCACACCTTCAACAGCTCGTTCTATAAGCTCTTTAGCCGATGAAACGAGTTCATTGAATAATGGTGGACATGAATCCCGCAAGCCAGCGATGTACCCTTGCTCAAGCCAATCCAAGAATACGGTACGAGCCTTCGTGGGCATTGTTCCGAGCGGTATCGTTAGTAGGAACAATTGTACGGCTCGAATTGAAATCGAAGATTCACCTTCGAATGGCCTGAACCGCGCCCAGTCACGAAAGTCAAACAACTCTAACAGCCACTTCGACTTTACCTTGGCCACCTCAACACCTTCCGCTCTCTCCCACTGTCTCCATATACAAGATCGAACTGCCGACTGTGACTGCTTCAACCAAGCTCCTTCCTCGGGCAATTGAAGCCAATCCCACATTGCACAAGCCGCAAGATATTCCCTCAGTGCCCGCATTTCGGCAGTTTCAACCAGTTCTCCATCAATCATTACGGCTCGATCGAGACAATAGTCTAAATCCTCCGCGTTAAGGGGCACAAAAAAGTAGTTCGCACTCAGAAGCATGTGTCTGCAACGGATTTCGTCTTCTTCGCTCAACTCTCCACGTTCGACTAGTCGGCCAAGTAGTTGGAGCGTGCTGATGACAGGCCGCGACACACCCTCGTTAGTAACACTCAGATTCTTGTTGATCGCTCGATCATTACAGACAAACGCATCAACGTGTTCGAGCAATTGCAACGCTGATGCAATCACGTTACCCGCTTTTCCGAGCTCCTCTTCACGACCCGCCGTATCCGCACTAGCACCCACAATGATGCGACCGCTCTCTATACCTTCTGCTAAGAGGAAACGCATGCGCTCTATGCTAGACTTCACCTGATCCGCTCGCTTTTCGTACTCCAGGAGCTGTTTTGCACTATCCACTTCGTCTGCAAGAATGTAGACGGGCCGTTCTGCACGCCGTAACGTCTCAAGAGCACCTAACTCCACCAAGTACTCCGCGGCCAAACGATCAAGGAATATAGTGCAATTGGCCTGTAGTCTTTCATCGCTGGGCGGACAATCACCCCGCAACGTAAGTAGATTCATCGCCTTCGATGCGTCTTCAAACGACATGCTCCCTATATGCCGTAGGTGCTGCACTAGGGTTGTGCAGCTAATCACATGCGCTCCCAATTCACCCAAGTTCGCGGGGTCTTTTCCTAAAGTAATTGGTTTAGTTATTGTTCCAGGGTGAACGACATATCCGAAGACGTCACCCTCCATAGAGACACTCTTGGCAGCACCTAGCAGCCTAGCCATTGAACGTCCAACTTGAGAAATCAGCCAACCCTGGACCGCTGGTGCGGGGTCCAAAGGTGTTAGAACGTCATCTAGCACCCCATCAAGCACCGCGCGCGCAGTGCGTAACCGGCTCGGCTGATGAAATTGGGCTCGATCTAGATCCTCGTACAATTGCGGCAATGTTTCAAAGGGAATGTAAACGCAATCGAAAACTTTCAGGGCCTTCTCAAGCACTCCTAAGTCAGAAAGAGTCAGTAACGCGGAAGGATCGATCACTACCCTTTCAACTGACTCAATACTTGGTGAACGCCCATGCCCGTGGAATGCTGGGATAATACCCCTCCGTCTAGGATCTGCGATCTTCCGGTTGGCCACCGCTACGCCTAAGGTCAAGTCTGTCTGGCGTCGATTCAGAGCGGCCGCAACAAGTGAAATGGGTATGTGAGCCGACTGAAGAGCCTCCCAAATCTTTGCTTCACGTTCATTCCACTCCGGCGCACTGCGAACAAAGTCCTCCAATGATATCTTAACAAAAGGACCCGTTTCTCCCGATCGAGCGATTGCCCCTCTCAGCCACTCCCCGACTACCGGCTCCTCCTCCCATCCGGAGTTGGATGCAATCAAGTAAGCTGCTGCCAATATATTCGGCTCGTCAGCCGCCGCCTGCACTGCGGCCTCCACCAATTCACGTGACACACGTGGCGCGCTTCTCGCGACTAGATGACCGGCTCGAACCAGTTCTTCAGGCTTACGATCGGCCCTAGACTCATATTCAGCACTGGCGAATTGCTCAAGTTCGCTCCATCGGCCTGAAGCAATACAAATCGAAACGAAAAGCCCTCGGCGTGTTTCTGTGTCCGATATCTTCCTCAGTTTCAAAATTCTCGCCCAGGCACCATTAACATCGCCACGTTGATGCTGTGACATACAATACCGAGTAGACAATTCGGCGTTCTCGTCTACCATCCCCAAATGACTATCAAGAAATTTGTCCGCGCGATCGAACTGTTTAGAATCATCCAATGCTCTCACGAATTGCTTGGCATCGTTTAGATCATGCGTTCTCTCGTACAAACGCTCCGCATAGTCCGCCAGCTGTCTGTGATCGTCCTTATCGCGCAGAGCTTGAATAACCGCCTCAAGGTCCTCGGTCCTTAGGGTTTCTTCAAATCTAGCAAGACGAAGCTCTAGCGCGTCGGCTCCTTCCGCCTCCGCGAGCATATGGCTCGCCAGCCGTTCTACATGCTCACCGCGCTCACCAGATCTCTCTCGAAGATGTTTTGCCTCTGTTCGGCGTCCCGCACTACAAAGCGCTCCAAACTCCAAGAGAAACAATTGATCTCCGTCCAGTCGCTCCGAAAGAGCATTTCGATGCTCTCGAAGCTCGTTTGCTACCACGTTCGCGTCGCCACTTGAAAGTATCAGCGCAAGCCTCGCACATGCGCCATCCATGGTTAGTTTTCCAAGGTTTTGACTTGTGGACTGGCGAATGGCCTTCTCTACCTCCTCTGCATCCACCTCCACACCAAAGCAAAGCGCGAGGTTTACCACCGACAGCGATTTATCAGGATCGCTAAGGTCTACACGCAGTTGTCGTCTGGCTTCATCACGTTGCGTCGGCGAGCGCAGTCGGAGCCAAAGAGCGAACTGCTTAGCATATCTTGCCGTATCCGGCAGACTTGCTGCCATCGCGCATTCTTGTACGTGATCCAAAAGTTCCGCGGCAGCATTTCGGTGCTCTTGATCCTCAGCGTCCTCGGACAGCTTGAAGCTCTCCGCATCAAAGGGGACACCCGCCAACAGAACAAATCGAAATTCGTCGGGCGCAGTGCGCGCAACTTTAGCTACCGTCAGCACTTGACATAGGGCAGGGTATTCCCGGGCATCCGCCAAATCAATTTGATCTGCTAGTGCGAAGGCTTTGTCCCACTTACTGGCTTGACATAACCCAGCAAGAAGAGAGGTCATTCCGCAGCCATCTATTTCAGTGACTGATGCACATACAGCCTTGAACCATTCAAGACCGGCCTCGGGGCCCTGCTCATTCACGATGCGCATGAGAGCTGCCGATCGTGCCACCTTCGATCCTTGAGTAGTCAGCAACGACACTGTCTCTTCTAGACTGTCTCTGTGTTCGCACAACACCTTTGCCACTTGGCTCTCGGGAGTGGGCGCCATGCGCGATATTGCATCTAGACAGTCTTTCAAGTCATACTCCTGAGGATCGATATAGAGTACTCGTGCACACCAACCCAATGCTCGGGAACGCACCGACGGACTACCCCCGCAGAGGGTGCCGTTCAGCACTCGCTGCAGAAGTGCTTCTGCCTTCGTCTTGCTAGCAAATTCCTCAAAAAATCGAAGCAATCTCAGCTCTTCGCACAGGCAGATGAGTTCTCGGTCCACCAACTCGGTGGGTTGGTTCTGTACTATATCCTCCGCCAACGCACGCAAGTGCCTGTTATCAATGCGGATCGAGGTTGCTCTGCGAAAAACTGACCCGAAATCCTCTATATCAAGCCTCCTGGTGCCCTTCTCACTGGCTCTTTCAAGCACGGTGCCGACAACAACTCGCATGGCTGTAGCGCAATCTTCCGGGTGCACGTCTAACGCTGTTCCGTACTCAACCATAACTCGTTCTAGTTCTTCCTTAGCTTCAGTCAATGATTTTTGACCACAGCGCCATTCCAATCTTGAAACGACTTCTGTCTTGAACCTTCCCAAGGATAAGTTACTAATGTATTGCTTGGTCTCTGCCTTTAGGTCTAACGCGAGCACTCTATCAAGAAGCGGCTTTGCGTCTGCGCCATTCTGAACATCTCGCCAGTATTCTATTCCACCTTTTCCCTCTATGCGGTCGACTTTTCGTCTCTCCTTACCCGCATTTGCGGCAGTATGATAGACAAGATGTACTCGACTCGTATTGTTTTTCTTTTGCAAGCTAATGAAGCTTTCAATTGCCGCGATAGTTTCTTTGGAGTTGAGCGTCAAACTTTTCCTCGATGACTTAACCTGAACGGCCTGCAATGCGTCTCGTGCGACAACGGCGAAATCTTCAGCAATCTCAAGAAAGAGAATTTCGTGTGGCTTCAATTCAGCCCACGCCAAAGCGCTCAAATAGATTTGATAAGTGTAACCGCCTAAGGACGCTACAGCTTGCCGGGATAGGTCTCCCCGCGGCACAGCAGTCTCCTCAGGAATGCTAGTCATCGTCTGGAGTTCGCTGATTTAGTACACATTTCATCCCTTGTGCCCGTCAGTTGTGTCGGACTTCCCGGTTCATTAAAACTCTTTACAGAGGAGTCTTCGCAGAAATGCAGCATTCATGCTAATTCGTCCACCGCTTGGATATTATCCTTAGTCGAAGCTGTCCGCGTTGCCGCGCGGGGGGCTTCCAATACCTCGAGCATGTCGCGGGCGCAGTAGACACGGTTACGCTTCGACGTCCCAGTCTGTGACACGATTCCAGCCTCTTCCAGTCGTTCAATGGCCCGCCGCGCCGTCGTGTAGGCGACCCCCATTTCTTCGGCGATCCCGCTCGCCGTCCAAAAGGGATTTCCGATGAACAGGCGCAACACCTCTTCGGGCCGCCCGGATTGAACGCCAGCGAGCGCCTCCCGCCATTCCTCGAACAGGTCGTTTATCTCTACCATCCGGTCAATTGCGTCCTCAGCCTGGACCTGGACGCCTCGAAGGAAATAGGCCAACCAACGCTCCCACGCGCCTTCCTGGGTCACCGCCAGCAAATGCGCGTAGTACTCTTCGCGAGACGCCTCGAAGTAGGCACTCAGATAAAGGAGCGGCGATGGCAGAATCTCACGTTCGACCAGCAGCAGCGTGATGAGAAGACGACCCACCCGCCCGTTGCCGTCAAGAAACGGGTGAATGGCTTCGAACTGCGCGTGAGCGATGCCGACATGGACCAGCGGTGGCAGCGTGTCGTCGTGCAGAAATCGTTCCAGCGCGTCGAGGCATCCCATCAACTCATCGGCGGGCGGTGGCACGTAACTCGCATCGTTCAACGTGCATCCGGGCGGTCCGATCCAGTTCTGGCTACGCCGGAATTCTCCGGGGGTTGCCGTATCGCCGCGCACGCCGCGCATGAGCCGCTCGTGGATCTCTCGGATCAGGCGCAAGGACAGCGGCAGCGTGTCCAGGCGCTCCAGCCCGTACTCCAGCGCATCCACGTAGTTCACGACCTCTTCGAGATCCTCAGAGCCTCGCCCCACCGGCACGCCCGCCTGCGCGGCGAGCAATTCTTCAAGCGTCGTTCGCGTACCCTCGATGCGGCTTGACAGCACCGCTTCCCGCCGAAGGAAGGGGATGATAAAGATTTCGGGATTGGCAAACCGCCAGCCCTCGCCGGCCAGACGGCCGATCGCCCGGTCTGCGTTCGAGAGCGCAGCCACGAGTTCTCCGTCCCACGCCAGCGGTGGGGGTAGCGGTGCGGGCACGAATGCGGTGTAGCCGCCAGAGCCTCGCACGACGCGGCCATGTGGCCGGCGATTCGGATCAGCCGCCATCGACAGACGACATCCCTTATTTTCGGGAGTGAAAATAGCGCGACTCGATATTATCGAATCTCAGAGAATTCGCAAATAGCGGGTAATGCTATTTTCTGAATCGCACCGTCGAGCGCCATCGACGCGTACCAGCGGCCGCTTGGCGCCACTCCTTCCACCCTCACGCCTCCGACCCGCGGCTTCAACCCCTTCACACCAGCCCTCGCGAACTTCGTCGGAGGCAAGACCTACCGCTCGCCTCGATATTCGCCGCTTTCAGCCGATCGCCCCACGAATCGCGACCATTCCTCCATCAGCACCCGGCGGCGCTCGAACAGGTCCGTCCGGCGGTACGCCGCCTCCACCCTATCCGAATTCACGTGCGCCAGAGCGAGCTCGCAGACCTCGCGGGGCGCATCCGAGCACTCCGCCGCCCAGTCCCGGAACGACGAGCGGAAGCCGTGCGGCACGGCCTCGATCCCGAGGTCCCGGAGGAGCTTGGAGATCGTGCTGTCGCTGAGCGCGCGGCCGTGCGCAGAGGGGAAGACCAGGCCCGAGCCGCCCGAGAGCTCCCGCGCCTCGTGCAGGATTTGCAGCGCGCGCGCAGGCAGCGGCACCCGGTGATCGCGCTTCGCCTTCATGCGGCTCGCCGGGACCGTCCAGGTCTCCGATTCGAGATCGACCTCGTCCCATCTGGCAAGCCGGACCTCGCTGGACCGGCAGGCCGTCAGCACCAGGAACTCGAGCGCGAGCACGGTGCTCGTGAACGCGCCTGACGCCCTCACCTTGTCGAGCGCGGCGCCGACCTCCGCGAAGGGGAGGGCGCGTTGGTGCTTGCGCATGGTTCCCGTCTTCGGCAGCGCGGCCGAGATCGCGTCTCCCGCGGGGTTGTCGTCGCGGTAGACCTGGGCGACGGCCCACTTCATCACCGCGCCGGTCCGCTGGCGCACGCGCCGCATGGTTTCGTTCTTGGTGTGCCAGTGCGGGATCAGGACGGCCATCACGTCGGCGGTGGCGATCTGGTCGAAGGGCGGCACCGGGTTGCGCCCGATCTCCCTCCGCTCGACCGTCGCGACCGTGAACCGCCCCTCGCGAATGCGCCGTGCGGCGTCCTCCGCCATGGTCCCGGTGCCGATCCCGAGCCGGTCGAGCTCGCTGCCGTCGAGCATGACCGGCCTTGCCGTGAAGCTCCCGCCGCCGGCCGCCTCCAGCTGCACGTCCACGGTCCAGTACTCCTGCGGCACGAAGGATTCGATCTCCGCCTCGCGCTCGCAGACGAGGCGGAGCGCCACCGACTGCACGCGCCCGGCCGAACGGCTTCCGGGGACCTTGCGCCACAGCACCGGCGAGAGGTGGAAGCCCACCAGGTAGTCCAACGCCCTGCGCGCCTGCTGCGCCCGCACCAGGTCCATGTCGAGGTCGCGCGGATGCGCCATCGCGTCGCGCACCCCATGCTCGGTGATCTCGTGGAAGTCGACGCGGCACACCGGCTTCTCCCCGATCGCGTCCTTCTCCTGGAGCCAGGTCAGCACCTGCCACGCGATCGCCTCGCCCTCGCGGTCCGGGTCGGTGGCGAGGATCAGGCTCTCGGCGTCCTTGAGCGCGGCCCTGATGCTGCTCAGCACCCGGTTCGCCCGGCGCGCCGTCACGTAGGTCATGGCGAAGCCGTCCTCGGGCCGGACCGAGCCGTCCTTGGCCGGCAAGTCGCTCACATGGCCGTAGCTGGCGAAGACCCTGTAGCCGTCGCCGAGATACCGCCCGATGGTCTTTGCCTTGGCCGGGGACTCGACGACAACGACATGCATGACACCACCTCCGATGCGCACCTGGCATCGGGGGCGGGCAGGGAACGGACACCGTCGCAGCGGCCGCCGCAGCGCGGCCGGGCCTGTTCAGTCGCGGGCGCCGGGCACGCTCGCGCCAATGCCCGCCGGGGCGGCCGCGTAGCGCGTGGGTGCCGACGCCTGTTCGCCGATGTCCTGCCAGCCGGCTGGGGAAGCCGCCTTCGCCAAGGGCAGAACCGAGCCGATTAATGGCACCGGGCTGAAATTGAAAATGCCAATTGAGGAAAAATCCATGCCGGCCACACATAGCGGCGCCCACCCGGCGATTCTGCCGAAGGGGGAAGCTTCAGCAACCGCACCCACGCTCACGCCGCCGCTGTTCAACAGCGCTAACCTCGCTCCCTCGATGGCCGTAGCCATACCCCGTGCGACCAGCGCGACCGCCTCGTCCGCTTCGCACCAACGCCTCTTAGATACCGATCCTCACCCCGCGCACCGGCACTCCATCGCTTGGCAATAACCCGGGAACTATTCCGCTCCACTGAAATTTCCAGGGCATGGAAGTTTTCCAGATTGCGCCGATAAGACCTTGTCCTATCCGTCCATCGCCTGCTTGAGAGATGACGCAATCCGCTCCGACGCCCTCTGCAGGGGATCGTCGGCGATATGGGCGTAACGCGCGGTCGTCTGCGCTTGCGTATGGCCCAGGATCCGCCCCACCATCGGCAAGCTCTCGCCCCCCATTACCGCCTCGGAAGCGAACGTATGACGCAAGTCGTGGATGCCGCGCACGACGGTGCGCAGTTCGAGCGGGCGGACTTCGTCGAGGGTTGTCGGCGCCGGGAACAGCGGCGTTTCGGTGTCAGGCCCGAAGACAATCGGCTTTTGCTGGCCCTGCTGCCACCTGGGCGGCGGCAGGGTGATCAGGCCGTCCCTGTGCATGGCCAGCATGGTGACCCTGGCCATCATGTCCTTGAGCCCGCCGTCGGGCCTGAACCAGCCGATGTGCCGGCAAAACTCCTTCGACAGGGCATGGCGGGTGAGCCGCGCGGGACCGGCCACCAGGACGCGCAGAAGCGCCATCTCTTCGGCGGTGAACTCGCGCCCGTAATAGCGGCACTCGATCTCGCCGGTCATCCCGGCGCCGCGAGAGCACGCCTGCGGCCCTCGCTCATCGACCATGGCAGCCAGGGCGACAGGTCGTCCGGCGGTTTTCCGCCATTTTTCGCGCACGCTGACAGCCATTCCTCGAGCCAGCGCCGAACATCGATGCCGTTCATGGCGAGCGTGCCCGCCACCGAGTACATCATGGCCGTGAACCTGGCGCCGGTCTCGCTGTCGGAACCGAACGAGAGCTGTCGTCCTATGACCGCACTCCTGAGGGCAAGCTCGGCGCGGTTGTTATCGGGCGGCACCTGCGGGTGATCGACGAAGACGCTCAGCCCCTCGCGGTGGTTGAGCAGCGAGCGCAGCGGCTTGGCCCTGAGCGCCTTGGCCGACAGGCCGGCCAGTTCCGCTTCGGTGTCCGCGAACAGGTCGTCGACCGCCTTGTTCAGCTCGCCCTGCGCCGCGTCGAACTCTGGTGTCTGGCGTTCGAGAGCGGGGTCGTAATGCTCCAGCCGCGCATCGTTCAGCCGGTAGATCGCTGCGATCCGCTCGATCCATCCCTGGCACCAGCGGGTGAGCCGCACGTGGCCGGCGGCACAGTCGATAAACGATCTGCGCTGGTGCGCCCAACACCACTGGAGGATCACCTTGCCGTCGAGCTCTCGGGCCAGCCTCTTGTAGGTCGAGAGGCGGTCGCAGACCAGGAACACGACACCGATGACGCCGCCGAACAGGGCCTTCGCGACCTCGGCTGAGCGCGAGGGATCGATGTGGAGAGCGCCAGGCTAACTGGTGCCAGTGCAGCCGGTGAAAGTCCGGCGGGAAGGAGAAGGCAAGCCACCACTTCCACCCCGAGTCATGGGCCGCCATCTGCGAGGATAGGGGTTAAGCGTTGACAGGGGCGCGTGTGGGCAGGGCTATTGAGCACCGAAAGAGATTCATCCGGGATGCCGAGGCTTTTTCATAGGCCGAAGGTAGCATCAGGCCCACCGATATGGCGAGGGGGGTCAGAATCCCGCGGTGTCTGAGAACCCATGCACGTACGTATGCACTGCACCGGGACCTGGGAGGTCTCCATGCCATCCCGCTGTTGTGGCGGGATCGCTGAGGAAAGGAGAAATCCGTAACCGAAGATGAACGGCATGGAGAAGTCTGACTCGGTCATAGTAGCCGTGAAGTCGGCGAACAAAGGGACGCCAGTCCCGGCGGAGCCGATGGAGCCAAGGACCGAGCCCAAGGGGAATCTGGAAAGCCAAAGCACGCGCCGGGCGCAGCACCGGGAAAGCGTGACACAGGCGGCTGACCGGATACGGCAATTTGTACAACGGGAGCCACGGGAGCGTCTGACGGCGCTTCTCCACCATGTCACGGTCGAAGCGCTACGCTGGGCGTTCTTCGCGTTGAAGAGGGACGTGGCGGCAGGCGCGGATGGCATGACGTGGCGGATGTACGAGGAAGGGCTGGAAGGCCGTTTGGCCGACCTTCACGACCGCGTGCACTCGGGAGCGTACCGGGCGACGCCATCACGGCGGGTGAACATCCCGAAGCCGGATGGCGGCACACGACCGCTCGGCGTCGCGGCCATAGAGGACAAGATAGTCCAGAAGGCGGTGACGGAGATAATCCTGACGCCGATTTACGAGGCGGAGTTCCTGGGGTTCAGCTACGGGTTCCGGCCCGGGCGGGGTGCGCATGATGCGCTCGATGCCCTCGCGGTCGGCATCAAGCGGCGCAAGATCAACTGGGTGGTGGACTGTGACATCCGCGCGTTCTTCGACAGCGTGTCGAGGGGCTGGCTGGTCCGGTTCCTTGAGCATCGCATAGGGGACAAGCGGGTTATCAGGCTCATCATCAAATGGTTGAACGCCGGCGTCATGGAAGCTGGAGAGTGGAGGGACAACCTGCGGGGGACGCCGCAAGGGTCGGTGGCTTCACCGATTCTCGCGAACATCTACCTGCACTATGTCCTTGACTTGTGGTTCCAGAAGAAGTGGCGCAGCCACGAGGTCGAAGGCGACGCAATCATCGCGCGGTACGCCGATGATTTCGTGGTGGGTTTTCAGCACAAGCGGGACGCGGAGCGCTTCCTGAACGCCGTAAAGGAGCGGTTCGGAAGGTTCGAGCTGGACATACACCCCGACAAGACCCGGCTCATCGAGTTCGGGCGGTTTGCCCTGAAAGACCGTCGGCAACGAGGGCAGGGCAGACCGGAGACCTTCGACTTTCTGGGCTTCACGCACTACTGCGCGAAGGACAGACGAGGGAGATTCCAGTTGGGGCGCAAACCGGTCGCGAGCCGGATGAGCCGGACACTGAAGCGGATCAAGGAGGCGCTACGCTGGCGGATGCACTGCAAGTCCAAAGCGACGGCAAGATGGCTGGGGAAGGTGCTCGACGGATGGCTCAACTTCTACGCAGTCCCGAACAGCTACCGATACCTCGACCGTTTTGCGAGCCGCCTGAAGCGTCTGTGGCTGCGCACGCTACGCCTACGGTCGCAGAAGGACCGCACGACATGGGCCGATATCACGGCACTGACCAAGACCTATTGGCCCAGGCTGGAAATCCGACACCCGTGGCCGGACCAACGATTTGCCGTCAGCGCTATGCGGGGCGGAACCCAAGGGAGGAGCCGGATGGACGACGTGCACGCGGCCGTCAAGCACGCCCTTCGTTTGGGCGCCATTGGCTTCGATGCGGTCAAGCACCTGGTCCTGTGCCGGGTCGAGAAGCGCCCGCCCCGGCTCGACCTCGACGTCTATCCGTACCTTCCCAAGGCTAACGTCGCCAAGACCTCCGCCGCGAGCTACCTGTGCTTGATGTCCGGAGGTGCGTGATGAGCGAGCCGCCCCGGATCCTGCTCGAACATCGGCTCAAGATGCTCAAGCTCCCGACGTTCCTTCGCGAGTACGAGAAGGTGGCGCGCCAGTCGGCGCAAGAGGGCCTGGACCACGTCCAGTTCCTCTCGCGCCTGGTCGAGCTCGAGCTCATCGACCGTGAACGGCGCCTGGTCGAGCGGCGCATCAAGGCGGCGAAGTTCCCCACCGTCAAGAGCCTCGACAGCTTCGAGTTCAAGGCCATCCCTTCGGTGAACAACACCCAGGTCCTGGAACTCGCCCGGTGCGAATGGATCGAGCGTCGCGAGAACGTGATCGCTCTGGGGCCGAGCGGGACGGGGAAGAGTCACGTGGCCCAAGGGCTGGGATTGGCCGCATGCCAGCAAGGAATGTCAGTACGCTTCGTCACCGCCGCGGCGCTCGTGCACGAGCTCATGGAGGCGCGCGACGAACGACGGGTGTTGCGACTGCAGAAACAGCTCGCCAACCACAAGCTGCTCATCATCGACGAGCTGGGGTTCGTCCCGTTATCGAAGACCGGGGCG
The DNA here is from genome assembly GCA_965237415.1 of Alphaproteobacteria bacterium. Taxonomy (GTDB): domain Bacteria; phylum Pseudomonadota; class Alphaproteobacteria; order UBA828; family UBA828; genus WTGU01. The sequence goes on along the minus strand of CBDEFM010000002.1, from coordinate 2,257,372 downwards.
GAGCTGCTGTTCGAACTCGTCTCGCAACGCTACGAGCGCGCGGCGGTCCTCATCACCTCGAATCTTCCCTTCGACGAATGGACCGAGACGTTCGGCTCGGAGCGCCTGACCGGGGCGCTGCTCGACCGCCTTACCCATCATGTCCATATCCTCGAAATGAACGGGGAAAGCTTCCGCCTCAACCACAGCCGCGCGCGGAAAATGGCCCCCGCGGGCTGATCACCATACCGTCGTCAGCCGGAAACTCCGGTCGGGCTACGCCCTCCCTGCGTTTCCGGCTCCCGCCGCCCCAAGCCGAATCCCGACCCCCTCGGACCACCTCACCCCCACGGCTGCGGTGGCAGTGTTTTGCTCCGCCCTTTGGTCTGGTTTCTCTCCGCCCTTGACAACCCATCCTCCGGCATCGCATTGGTCCGTGCTTAGCTTATGAAACGAGATTGTGTGCGACAGCGAACCGGAAGCGACCCGACTTTTGTCGTCGCGGCCCTAGTCTCCTGACACTGAAGTAGAATTCGTTATTGGTTAGCAGTGTCGCCTCACTAAGTCGCTCCATTGTAAAGAAATTCCTAATTACCACTCAAGCTAAGCGTAACTTGAGTAGCCGTTCCGGCATCGGCGGTGTCCTGAGCGCCACGTAGACAAGTCTCGGGATGATGTCAGGCAAGTCGAAGCGACGATTGAAACGATACTCGAACTCCGAGAGATATCGCTGAGCATACTTGGGACGAATCGCATGGTAGGTGCCGCGCAAGGCGTTCTTGATGTTGCCGAGAATCGTATTCACCCATCGAAACTCGGGGCGCTCAACAGCGGCTTTCCCGCTGCCCACCACCACCGGGTCATGAACGCAGCCCGCCGCGGTGACGCCATGAAAGCAGGCCAACCCATCGGAGACGACCCGAGTGCCTGTACCGAGGTGGAGCTGCGCCCAGGCGGCGATTTCGGTGAGACGGAAGCCCTCCACGACGGTGAGCTTCATGCGCAACGGGTGTCCCTGCTCGTTGGTCTGGACGGCGGCGACAAAGGGCGTCTTGCCGGGCGCGCCACGACCGCGCTTGCCGCCGCTTCGCTCGCCGCCGAGATAGGCGTCGTCGAGCTGGATCCACCCGCTGAGCGGGTGCTCGCGGTCGCGCTCCATCATCACCTGCATCAGCTTGTGTCTGATGCGCCACGCGGCGTTGTAGGAGATACCCAGATGGCGGTGCAGCTTCATCGCCGAGACCCCTTTCTTGTCCTGGGTCATGAGGTAGATGGCCTGAAACCACACCGTCAGGGGCAGCTTGGTGGAGTCGAAGATGGTTCCTGCGGTGATCGAGGTCTGGCGGTGGCAGCGATTGCACTGTTGGAGCTTGCGGCTGTTGAGTTGGCAGCATCGGTCGTGGCCACAGTGCGGGCACAGAAACCCATTGGGCCATCGCCATTGATACAGGGCGTCAAAGCATTGGTCTTCGGTGCCGTAGAGCGAGAGGAATTCGTTGAGGCTGATTCCTTTCTGGAACTGTACCGGGTTGCGCGCCATGGAATTTTCCTTTTCTATCAGGTAATTACATGGCGATATTCTATACTAAGTGTAGCTTAGATTCAAGGGTAATTAGGAAGAAATTTGATCGTGCAACGGAAACATCGCTATGTAACGAACTTCAGATTCAGGTGACGAGGATGATCTGTGGCGAAGTCCTCCCTTCACTAGAACCCTAATCCCTCCCCTATGGACTCGTGTGTTCCGTATAGACATAGGTTTCGAAGAGCTGTTGAAGAGAAGAACCATGGTAGTCTTCCACCAACTCTTGGAACTCGGACGTAGTGACTGATTGGTGGCGCTTCTGAAATGCGTACTGCTTGAGAAACGGTTTGAGACCGCCACGGCCTCGGAGAAGATGGTCCAGATACGCGAGAAAGTCTCGTCCAACCGTGTATGCATCTCGGCTCGTAGTCCGGATGTACGGCGAGCGACCACCAAGATTAGCTGTTCGATCCGGTAGATTTTCTGACGGAAGATAACCCTCATCCCCCCAACTAGCGATAGCTTCGTCAATCCAGCCTGCATCTCCGTTGGCAGGTATAACGCACCTGGCGAAATAGCTGTGGTCTAGCTCGTGGCGAAGTGCATCGAGATATGTGGCTGTGGCGCCAGCGTATTCCATAGCGATCTGCTTGTCCTGTCTCGCGAAGATGACGAGTGAGTCATGTGGAAAGGGGCCGAACTTCGATTCGAGGTCAGAGAGGATCTTCTTAGCTTCGTCAGCAAAATCCTGCAAAACAACCTTGGATCGTTCGATTGATTCTGTGTAAATTGTTATGGGTATTGTGCGTCCTTCTGGGGAAGAGAATGTCACCGGGTGGTCATGATACTTTTCGGCAGGACAGAGATGAAACCAAGGACAGGAGCTGCTAAAGAAAGCCGGAAACTCGACATGCCAGCTTCCACGGAAGGGATTGGAAACGGAGCCATTGGAAAACACCGAATAGTTTGCTCTTGTGCCGAAGATCCTTACGGAAAGTGACATTCGAAAATGATCAAAGTTATGGTTTGATGGCAAAAATGACTCGAGATAGCCACCGTTCGCCCGACGAAGATCAGACATGTGAAAAGTGCAATCAATGCCTTCAGGGTCGGACAGCCATGCAATTGGGTGTCCGTACGGGCCTTCGTTTGTAAGCTCGCTTTTGATGCCAAGCACGTGAATGCCTGGGGAGACGGGCGTAGACAGAATCTTGAACGATGTCTGGCCATCTGGCGAGTATTGATCGATTAACTTGACGTCACGTCCGTCGAGACACGCGGAGATCACAGGTTGATTAATGCTTATAGCGGGCAGACCTTCGGCGTCCGCAGCAAAGGTGATCTGGGAGAAGGCAGAGGCGTGGCATGCTCTGACGTCGAATTCAAGATGGTACTTTGCATGGGCAAAGTCAACAAATATGACTCGCTGACCGTCGGCATTTACAAACGCAGGTGGTGCATAGGCCAGACCGCTCATGGAGTATGTCCTCGGCTTGAGTATGTCCCGTAATGTGCCTGCTGTTGAATGGCTGGACTAATGGCGATGGCGGCTCTGTGTTGAACCAACGAACTCTTCCTCCGTCATTCCGACCAACTTGTCATGCCCGCCGAGTCCCCACGAAGTGAGCATTAGGCGTTCAAAGTGCGGCTGGAGAGTAACCTCGTCGGGCTTGTGTCTGGTGGAGTTTGCGCAGTCAGCGATCATGTTCACCGAGGAGCCGGACCAGATCTAGGTGGTGTGGCTGTTCTCGCTGTGGAGGAGGAACACGCGCGCACAATCAGGCATTGGGTTCTCTACGAGCTCCGGTCATCCTTGCATTTTAGAAACGTCCGTCGGCTGCAGCTTTACCGAGCGCTCCACATAGACCACCGCATCGTGTTCTTCAAGCGTCGCCATATGCTGCGAAGAGATCTCGCCGATTAACTTATTTCCGTTGATCGACCTTATGTAAAGACCTCTCATCTCGATGCTGGCTAGGCATGTTTCGTCCGGTGGCGACTTCAGCGACACGAGAACCTTGACAACCCGAGTATCCTCCGTGTTCGGCTTGCCCCCATCGAATAATGTTCGCAACGTTCCAGCCATCGCTTAACTCCCCGGGTCAATTTCTAGGAGGCGTTGAACATTCAAGCGACCGTATCCCCATCGCGGGTTCCAGCAAGGTTGCGTAAACTCATCCTGGCTAGCAGATTTAATAAGGCGTCGTTTGATTTCCGACCAGTTCAAATTCCCATTCTTTTCCAGCAATAGTGCGACTGCACCGGCCACGTATGGTGCTGACATGCTTGTTCCTTGCTTTGCGGCGTATGGACGATTTGGAACGCGCTGGTATGCCGGAGTCCCTGTCGCGTTACTGGAAAGTGGGGCTAGAAGGTACTGACCTGGTCCGGCGACCTCGGGCTTGTTGTGGCCGTCTCTGGTAGGACCGGTGCTGCTGAAATATGAAATGTCGCTAACATTCATTGCGGACGCGCGGAAGATTCCACCGGGCTCATTCGGTGCCTGACTCGGCCACTCCCGTCGTGAAGCGTAAGCCGCCACGGTCACCGCAGAAAACGATGTTCCAGGCATTCCAATCAAATGCGATGCCACCGACCCGTTTGTGAAATGTCCCATCGCGGTGTCCATAATCCATGCATGGAGGCGGCCCGCCTTGACGCCACCGCTTCCTTGATCATCTTCTGCGATGATACTCCAGCCCTTCAGAAGAGATGGCTTGGGGTCGGTAACAACAAAAAAGGAAGTAGAGTGATCTTGGCTGTAGGGATGTTGTTGATGACTTGCTTCGACAAAAATGTCTCCGAGATTGAAGTCCTTCTTAGTGTTTGGCGGAGCTTGAAACCGACTACCGGTTGGAGAACGTAGGGATATCGATACCGCATCTTCCCGCTGATGCCACACCTGTACACGAACCAACCCAGCATTCATTGGGCCAGTGCGAGTTTGGAAGGTGCGCTGATTGATCCTAAGGTCCGCCACCCATCGATCCGGCGGTGCAAGCTGGCTCCGTAGCGTTGTACTCGCGTGTATTGCGTCACCACCTTCGTTACCGGCGGATACAACCACGACACGGCCGTCCCCTGAAAGGTCGTCAATCATGCGCTCGACAACTGAAGAGCCATCGTGGGCACCGAAATGTCCCCCGAGGCTAAGGTTCACCACGCAGGGCTGATTCCGACTGTCAGCGACACTGAAAATGTGCTTGATTGCAACGGCGATATCCGCGGTGTCAAAAGTCGTCTTGACAATGGCCAAATCTGCCTCATGTGCAACGCCGCGCCAATTCTTGTTGGGTGATCCAGAGCCATTTCCGGCAGCGATTCCCGCGACGTGAGTCCCGTGACCGCAAACGTCCAGCGAACCATTGGCTCTTCCGGCATTGATGTCGGCTTCTGTGAATTCGTGGCCCACGTCCTGGTCCAGATAGTTCACGATGCGTGTTGAGCCGTTGGTTCGGAAAGCTGGGTGTGCAACGTCGATACCGGTGTCGACGACACCAACCAAGACTCCGCGACCAGTCTCAGATACGGTGAACCCGCTGTCGCCCAAAAGTCCCGTCGATTCGTGCGCCAGATCGCATGTTGGTTTGAGGAGGGTGCTGGCTTCTACATAACTCACGCTCGCGTGACGCGCCAGAGCGTTTAGCTTGTTGCGCGGAATCCTCACGGCCGCTTTCGTTGACGTCAACGGTATTGCGGTCCCACCGAGTGACTTCACTTTCTTTTCTATATCGGTGCAGTTTCTGCCTTCAATCAGTACCGGAACAAGGTCTCTTTGGACATAATCACTTGCTGCTCTCACTGACATTCGATCGGCTAAGGAATAAATGCCAATTTCGACTTTTGAGATTTCAGCGTGTGCATCCGGAGTCGATTTGTCGATTTTCCCATGCGTGTGTTCAGAATTCGTATGGCTGGCGGCAAACAACAGAGTTGGGTCTAGTTTTGAAAAAGGACTTGCGGACGTGGTTGATTTCACTCGCTTCTTCGATGAGGAACTTGTCTGGTTACGTTGGACCATTATGGGCTTCCTCCAATCAAGAAAACGTCATGACTGCGAGCCGATCCTAACGTACATCCGTACCGAGGTGTGGTGCCGCCAATGATGTCTGGAATCCTCTGTCCATAGTATGGAGAAAGTACATGAGACTCAATGGGTTATCATGACCGATGGTGGCCGTAAGCAGCGGGGAAACGTCTTGCGTGTTCGGCCTGTGCACGCGCGCGTACTGCTGTCGTTGGAGCCAATTCGCGTCTCCCCATGTAAAGTGACGCCGGGCTGGGGGGCATCCAATGTCCGGGCGTCGACTGCGCAAATCTTGACACATTCGACTGAATCGACCAAGCCCCCAAGTCTTCTTTGTGCGATGGACGTGACGGTGAGCGGATATGCAGCTTCTCGGGGCCGGTCGATACGTGGCGCCGGGGACTTCGTGGTTGCCAAACAACGCGGTGCTCTGGCTCGTGAGCGGTTTTGGCCGTAAGCGGCGCGGAAACGCTGCGAGTATTTGGCTTGCGCATTCACGCGCACTGGCGTCGTCGGAGCCAATTCGCGTCTCCCCATATAAGGAGTCGCTGCGCCGGAGGCATCCGATGTCCGCGCCGGTACTGCGCAGATGTTCGCACGTTTGACTGAATCGACAAATCCCCCACGTCTCCTCCCTGCGACCAACGTCCCGGGGCGCGGCGCGCGCCGGGCGACGATGGTTCGCCTGGCTGGGGTAGCGCCGAGTGCGACGGCGCGTATCTGCGGCCGATGCGTTGCCGGAGCGGACGGCGGAAACCGGACCGCCTCGCCCGCCCCACTAGACGTTGACCGCGTCGCGAAGGGCCTTAGCAGCCTTGAACGACGGCGCCTTCGAGGCGGCGATCGCGACGGGCTCGCCGGTCTGCGGGTTGCGGGCGCTACGTGCGGCGCGGCTGCGCACGGCGAACTTCCCGAACCCCGCGATGGCCACCGGCTCGTCGCGCGCAAGCGCGTCGCCGATGGCGGAGAACACGGCTTCGACCATCCGCTGGGCGTCGGCCCTGGTCACGGACGTCTCGGCGGCGACGTGCGAGGCGAGCTCGGCCTTGTTCATCGTCTCGTCCTCTCGAACAGCGGTCGGGTTCGGCAACAACGGTGCGCGTGCGATGAGCGTGCCGGTTTCGCGAACGCCATGCAACCGGTGGCCGGAACGGCCGTACGACGAACGGTGCCGGTGGAGCGGGCCGCCGTTCCGGGCGTGGAGGTTGCGGTGGTGAGGTAGAGCGCCGCGGGGCGGCTCGTGGCGCTCGCGTGTCGCCTCGGAGTCAGAGCGCCCCGGAGTAGGTCGCGTGCCGGCGAGAGCCGTGGCGCGCGAGGGCCTTGAATGTCGCGGCGGCCGCCTCAGATCGATCGGTAGAGCACATGCACCCGGCGGCTCCGCACAGGAACCGGCGGTATGGTGGAGAAGAGAAGGTACGTCATCTGCGGTTTCGCCGTCGCCGGAACGCGAAGGACCGGCACGGCGGTGAAGCCGTCCACACTCGCCGGGCGTTCGCTCGCGCGCCTTCCGGACAGGACGAAGTGGGCCGTCGCGTGGTGCGCCCGGCAGCGTGGCGTGCGTACTGTACCGAAGGTGCGGACGGCACAGTCCGCGCGCGCCTCCGTCGAGTGTATCTGGCGTCGGCGAGGAGACCGGCCATACGGTGCGCATGGCAGGAGACATCCACCGCGGGGCGACTGGCGGCCCCGGCACGGATGCGGGGGCGATGACCGGCGAAGCGGGTCTGCACGAGGCAGCGAACGAACGGACCGCAAAGCGGTGGACGATGCGCGGGCGCATGCGTCACGGGCATGGATTCTCCCTGCGGAAGCATTTTCTTTCGGCCCCGGACGGCGGTAATGGAGTCGGTCCGGCGAGCGGCGGCGGGAGGTCTTCGACAGGCGGCAGGACCATGACGGGACGCGGAGCGCGCAAGGTGCGGACATCCGGGGTCGCCTGGCTGGGTTCAGGGCGGCGGCGCCAGGGTCCGTTCCGTGAGTTGAGGGCCAATCCGGGGACGGCCGCAAGCGCGCTCCGGCACCGGAACCGCCCGGGTGAAGCGGCTTGGCCCAGGGCGCCGGGACGCGGCGCCGAGGAGCTTGCGGGAGCGACGAGAGCCGCTGGCGCCGCCCGCTGTGTCCGCGGAGGCGGTCTCGGGTCGATTACTCTCGGAATTACAGTTGCTTGCAGCGGAATACGGGCGCTGCGGGACGGGTCTGTCCGGTATCGATTGGCTCGCGATAACTGTAGTTATCGCGAGCCAAAGTGTCAAATCCGCCATTTTAGACGGGCGACCCGGAAGCCGCCCTGTCTCGTACCGGCAATCCTAGCCCAAGTTTAACATTCGGGAGGCAGAAATTGGCGTATTTGGGCGCCGGGTATCCGCTAACGCGTTGATTTTGCTTGTTTTCGTGTTTCACGGGCGCGATGTAGTGACATAATATTCGAGTCAGGGGGTTATCAAAGGCCGGGCCCGCCGTTATCCTCCGCCCATGTTCATCCGGCACGCCAAGATACGCACAACCGAACGCGGCGACGTCTATTACTCGTACCGCCTCGTGCGCAACGAGCGCAGCGGAGACAGGGTCCGCCAGCACACCCTGCTCAACCTCGGCAGCGACTTCCCGCTCGAGCGACGGCACTGGCCCGTGCTGTGCGCCCGGATCCAGCAGCTGCTCGAGCGCCAGGGCGAACTGGTGCCGCTGTCCTGTCCGCAAGAGGTGGAGCGGGATGCCCAGCGCATCGCCGCGCAACTCCTCAATCGCGCACCGCCCGCCGCAGTCGAGCGCCCCGACCTGCAGACGGTGGATGTGAGTTCCCTGGAGTTGATCCGCCCGCGCTCGGTCGGCGTCGAGAATGTCGGGCTGTGGGCCATGGAGCAGCTCGGCCTGGAGGCTCTGCTGGAGCGGCTCGGCTTCAACGGCACGCAACGCGCGCTGGCCATGGCCACCATCATCGCGCGCATGGCAGCACCGGGCTCGGAGCGCGCCAGCTGGCGCTGGCTGTGCGAGCGTTCGGCCCTCGGCGAGTTGCTGGGCGTGGACTTCGAGCGGATGAGTATGATGCGCCTCTACCGGGCCTCCGATGCCCTGCTGGCGCGGCGCGCGGCGATCGAGGCCCACCTGTTCGAGCAGGTGGCGGACCTGTTCGCCTTGCCCCAAACGGTCACGCTGTACGACCTGACCAACACCTTCTTCGAGGGTGAGGCGGCGGCCCAGCCCAAGGCCGAACGCGGCCACTCCAAGGAGAAGCGCAGCGATTGCCCGCTGCTCACCCTGGGCCTGGTGCTCGACGGCGCGGGCTTCGTGCGCCGGTCCGAAGTGTTCGCGGGCGCGGTCAACGAAGACACGACCCTGGCGCCCATGCTCGACGCCTTGCATGCTCCGGCGGACGCTCTGGTGGTGATGGATGCGGGGGTCGCCACCGAGGCCAATGTCGTCTGGCTGCGCGAGAACGGCTACCGCTATCTGGTCGTCAGCCGGGAACGCGCCCGCCGCTTCGACCCGGACCTGGCGATTGCCCTCGAGACCCGGTCGCGCCAGACGGTCCATGTGCACAAGGTGGTCGAGGCGGACGGGGGAGAGGTGCGGCTCTACTGCTACTCCGAGGCGCGGGCGAAGACGGAACAGGGCATTGCCGCGCGCTTCGCCGCGCGCTTCGAGGGTGAGCTGCGCAAGCTCCACGACGGCCTCAAGCGCCCGCGCACCCGCAAGCGGCTCGACCATGTCTGGCAGCGGATCGGCCGGATCAAGGAGAAGAGCCGCGGTGTCGGGGCGCACTACGTCATCGATGTCATCGCCGATGACAGCGGAAAGAAGGCCCGCGCCGTCACTTGGGAACGCCGCCCGCTCGCCGGCACCATGATCACCCATCCCGGCGTCTACTGCCTGCGCACCAACGTCGAGGACTGGGACGAGGAGACGTTGTGGCGCACTTATACTGCGCTCACAGATGTGGAGGCCGTGTTCCGCTCGCTCAAATCCGAACTCGGCCTGCGCCCCATCTTCCACCAGACCCAGAAGCGCTCCGACGGGCACCTGTTCATCACCGTGATCGCCTACCAGCTGGTGCAGACCATCCGCCGGCGCCTCGGCGAGCAGGGGGAGCGCGCAAGCTGGGCCAGCCTGCGACGCATCCTCGAAGGCCAGCAGCGCGTCACGGCAACCTTCCGGCGCAAGGACGGCCGCACCCTTCATGTGCGCAAACCGACGCGCGCGGAGCTCCGACAACGGGCCATCTATCAGGCGCTCGGCGCAGACCCCGTTCCCGGAGGCATCAGGAAGATGATCGTCTGACCCCGAATCCGGCACAGGCAACCGAAATGTAGTGCCATACGCGGAATTCCTGCTCCCCAACGCATTGATAAACAACAGACTTCGAAACGGGTTGTTAAACTTGGGCTAGGTCCTTCCGAAACGCAATTCAACCTGTTGGATCGACGACGGTTTCATCCTGCCGAGGCACGGGCGCCGTGTCATCCGCGCCCTGCGTGCGTGGAGACGCTCCCTGCGCCGGACGGCGATTTTGGCTCGCGATAACGTTTCTGTGGAAAACCGCCCCTTGCACCAATTCAGGGCGGTCCGACGCCGACGGGCACCGGCGCGATACACCCAATGATACGCCACCGCGCCCCTACGCGCGATGCTGAAGACGCGCGAGCTGCGCCGCGCCGCTTCGCCGCGCGAGCAGCCGCTCGCCGTAGCGGTGGACCATCGCGGTGCTCTTCCATCGTCCCGCGTGTCGATGACGGTCCAAAAGTGCGCCTATTCGCTGCATTCAGCACGTGAGTGCGGTGACGATGTAGCAGCTTGTTTGGCGGGTGGAAGCGTGCCTCGTCGGAGCTGTGGATAGGCGGCTTGTCGCAGCGACCGCCCTCGTCTATGGACGCCCCCGGTAATGCAAGCTTTTCTTTGAACGGCACGGTGCATGCGGTCAGGTGCTGTCGTCTATCCGGCCTGTTGATGCGGCATTTCGATCGCCGCTGGCCCGTATGGAGATACGCGAACCGGGTCCAAAATCGAGTCTGCGAGCTTGAACGCTCTCAGGATGGTGCTGGTTTTCCCGATCCGGTCTCATTGACCGTATGCCCTCCTTACCTGTCCTCCGACCTGCCCACATCCCCGACGGCTTCCCGCGATTGTCCGCCCTGTCAGGCGGTTGCGGGAACCCGATAGATCTCCTTCTTCGCCGTCACCGCCCAGGCGACGCGCGCCATTTTGTTGGCCAGCGCAACCGCGACGAGCATCTTCGGCTTGCGCGCCAGCATTTCGGCCAGCCAAGGATCCCTCGTCTCGCCACCACGGCGCTCCGCCGCTTGGATTACAGACATGGCACCCGTGATCAAGAGCCGCCTGAGATCGCGCTGGCCCATCTTCGATACCTTGCCAAGCCTTGGCTTGCCGCCAGTCGTATGCTGTCGCGGCACGAGGCCTAGCCAGGCGGCGAAGTCGCGCCCGCGCCTGAAGCTCTCCATCGGTGGGGCGAAAGCCTGTACTGCCATGGCCGTGATCGGCCCGATGCCCGGGATCGTCATGAGCCGTGCCGCCTCTTCGTCCTGGCGTGCGCAAACGCGGAGCTCCTTCTCCAAATCGTAGATCTTCGCATCGAGGTCTGAGACCTGACCGAGCAGTAGGTCACCCAGCTCGCGAACCGGCTCCGGTAGCCCCGAGCTCGGATCCATGAGTGCCGCCTCCAGCCGCTTGACATGAGCTGGCCCCTGTGGAGCGATGACGCCGAACTCCGCCAGGTGACCCCGTAGCGCGTTAATCGTCTGCGTGCGCTGGCGCACCAGGAGGTCGCGTGTGCGGAACAGCATCCCTCGAGCCTGCTGCTCTTCCGTCTTCACGGCCACCAAGCTCATGGTGGGGCGCTGCGCGGCCTCGCAAGTCGCCTCCGCGTCCCTCGCGTCATTTTTCTGCCGTTTGACGAATGGCTTGACATATATCGGTGGGATTAGCTTGACCTCGTGTCCGAGCATCTCGGTCTCTCTACCCCAATAGTGAGCGCTCGCGCAGGCCTCCATCGCCACCACGCAGGGCGGTTGCGAGGCGAGGAAGTCGAGTAGCTTGCCCCGGCTCAGCTTCTTGCGGAACACAACGGACCCGTCTGCCCGCGCACCATGCAACTGAAAGCTGTGCTTCGCCAGATCGATCCCGATGATGCTAGCCTGATCCATGGAGGCCTCCTCCCTCAGGTGGTTCGACACCACCACCTTGGCACGATTCGCTGCCGTCGGGAGGGGGCGTCCACTCCCTCGAGTCTGGCAAGGCAAGCCGGCTATCCACAGCGGGCAGGCGTCGCGATTCCGGTGGCGGCGGGCGAACTGGCGGCAGCCCCTCGGACCTGAACAGCAAGATCGGTAGGGCTACACTCGGGCCGCTGAGAACGATGCGGCGCCGGCCACGTCTGCTTGGTGGCAAGAGCCGGCGCCGCACCCCCCGAGCCATGCTCGGCACGGCCCAGATGCACAGTATCGTGCGGGTTTTGGCGGGGGTCGAGCCCGTTCTCATCGACCGCCGCGATGAGGAACTTCGGCCGCCTGTTCAACTGCGCCCACTGCGATCGGCAGGTGGTTCTCTGCCCGCGCTGCGACCACGGCAACATGTACTGCTCAGCGGACTGCCGCGAGACGGCGCGCAGGCAGGCGCAGCGTCTTTGCGGGCAGCGCTATCAGGACAGCCTCCAGGGTCGTCGCAAGCACGCGCAGCGGCAGCAGCGCTATCGCGATCGGCACCGGCGTCGGGTGCCGGAGAATGAGGTCTGCGCGCAGAAAGTGACGCATCACCCTTTGACCCGCGGGCACCGTCGTCCTGTTGTGCCACAGACGCCGATGACGCGTCGCGGGACACAACCCTTTGGGCACGGGCGGCCTGCCAGGGTCTTCCGCTGCCATCGCTGCGGCCGGTTCTGCGCGCAGTTTGTCCATCCGGGCCTGCGCCCGGTCCGGCATCCGGCACGAGAAGGGTGAGATGACCATCGACAAGAAGACGCGCGCGGAGATCCTGCGCCTCCATTACGCCGAGAAGTGGAAGATCGGCACGATCGCAAACCAACTCGGCGTCCATCACATCACGGTCCGCCGCGTTCTGGCCGACGACGGGGTGCCTCGGCATATGAGGCGGCACCGGCGCTCGAAGCTCGATCCCTTCATGCCCTTCATCCGCCAGACACTGGCTCACTATCCGAAGCTGACCGCCAGCCGGCTCTACGAGATGGCGTGCGAGCGCGGCTACCAGGGGAGCCAGAGCCACTTCCGCAACATGATCGCCCCCGAGCGGCCGAAGCCTGTGGCCGAGGCCTATCTGCGTCTCAAGACCCTTCCCGGCGAGCAGGCCCAGGTCGATTGGGGACACTTCGGCAAAGTGAAGCTCGGTCGCGCGGAGCGCCCGCTGATGGGCTTCGTGATGGTTCTGAGCTTCTCGCGACGCATCTTCCTGCGCTTCTACCTCAACGCCGCGATGAGCAACTTCCTGCGTGGCCATATCGACGCCTTCGAGGCGTGGCAGGGCGTGCCCCGCGAGCTCTGGTACGACAACCTGAAGAGCGTCGTGCTGGAGCGCCGCGGCGACGCCATCCGCTTCAATCCCCAGTTCCTCGACTTCGCCGGCCACTACCGTTTCCTGGCACAGCCCGTCGCGATCGCGCGCGGCAATGAGAAGGGGCGCGTGGAACGGGCGACCCGGCCGATTGCGGCGGGGATGCGCTGTTTCGCATCGTGCGCGATTCCGGGGCGACGTTCACCGGACTGTGGCTTCCCGACGGGGGTCTCATCATCAAGGTCGCGCGGCGGCGCAAGACCGAACAGATACGGGTGGCCGACGCAAGCGACTTCGACCCGGCGCGAAGCGGCCTCGAGATTGGGGGACGGGTCGATGCGTTCCCCCGGCAGCGGCTGGGCCTGCGTCGAGCGCCTGTACGCCGTCAGGCCGCCCGGGCACGGGGGACGCGCGGCGGCGGGTCCATGTGGGTCCCGAGGCTGTCGGCAATCCTCGCGGCGGCGTCGTTCACCGAATCCCGGTCAACAACCGGCGGCGCCAGCTATTGACGAACCCACGCCGTGAGTATTGACGCCGGATGCCGAACCTCGGCAAGACGGTCGTCAGGAGGGTGGAAGCGGAGGTTCGGTCCTGGTGCGGGCTCGATGGGATGCGGTTCAAGGGAGACGGGGAATTGACAAGGAACGAGGCAACGGCCGACGGGAATCGGGAGCTTCTCATTGCGCTTGACGGGCACGCGGCCTGCAAGAGCACGCGCGAGGTCGCCGAGGATCTGTGCGGCGCGGAGAGTGTCGCGGCGCAGTGGAGTCCGGACGGCGTCTTGCGCTCGCGGGTGCGGCGGCTGCTACGCAGAGCGGGAGCCCATGCGAAACGGGAATGACTCATCGGCGCGACCGGGCCGGCAGGGTTGGCCGACTGCGCGGCGGTATCGCTTGCGTGTGGAGGCTGCGAGGCCTAGGCGTGACGTCGGTGGGCCGGCGGCGCTCGAGCTGAGGCTCAACGCCACGGGAAGGTCGTTCCGGTGGATGGGAGCGGCGGGGAAGTGCTTGGCGCCAAATGCCAACAAGTTCGTACAACCGTTATGCGCTCGCGCATTTCTCAAACAATCCGGTCTTGGCAATGCATACATTCGAGGCAATCATCGGTTAGGCTACGGGCCCGGAAACCTCGCTTGTCGCCAACCAATATTCTGCCAGCCGACCTCAAATTCCGTTCGTTTCCGCCGAGCATCCGAGCTCGCCATACATTTCCCGGCTATGCGGCCCGAACGCAGCAGCTCTACCATCTCTCGTCAATACTCCCCAGCGTACCGCCGATAAGTGTTTGCCATCGGCCATCTCCACTGAACGCCCTCATGGCATCCAAAAGGTAGAGCAGCTCGAATCATGTGTTTATAACTTTCGGCTCGGAGAGTATTAAATAGAACGCATGGATGATCGTAATTTCATGAGGTCCCCCGCCTTGTTCGTGTTGACTTGCGTAGACATGGGGTAACTTGACATCAGGAGCGATTCTTAGCCCATGGAGGTGCCCGTACGTTGTGAGAAGGCGTGAGTTGACGTTCTGAACGGAACGCAAAAGAGGCCCGACTCTTTCCAACCCGACCATAATGGCCCATGGATGATTCCTAGCGTAGTCGCCGACTACGATACGTTCAACGCCGTCACCTACATACTCACGATCCGTACTGCGGTCCGTCACCTCAAGATATTTGAACTCGATGCAGAGATAGTCCCCCGTCCGCCCTACTTGCGGTACGAACAAAAGACGGAAGTCCAGTCTCCGGAGTGCGGAGACAACTCCATCACTATCTGCTATCGGTAACTCCGGCTGGTGAGTGATGTCATATCGCGGTGTGCCGGGAGTTTGATCCCGCGCACGTTCGAAGTCAATCAATAGTTGACGTGTAAAGCGAGGTTCATAAATGCGTTCGTTGCCAATAGCCGCAATCGTGTTAGCGAGCGCACGTTCCAAGGTTTGAAGCACAACTCGAAGTACTTGGGGCCTAGCGCGATAGAAGCCACGCGGGCGCCCTCGTAGTCCTTCCGCCAAGTGTTTGTTTATGACGCTCATGTACCCGCAACGACGCTGTCTGCAACTAGGAGGTCATGAGGTCGTCGATTATTCGATCGGCGTCCGACTGGCCCGCCGCTGGAGAAAAACACCGATACTGAGCGGGCTTTATAAGAAAAATTTCACTTCCCACATACAGCCTCAATGCCTTAGCTGGCGCCACGTATGGCAATTCTGCACCGCCAAGTAAATCGTTCAGTCCGTCTCCCAGGCTCTCCAACTGAGCTGACCTTAAATCTGGGTCAGTTGTGACAATCGTTCGCGAAATCAGTGCGAATTTGACCACTATCACGTCGCGCGCGAGTTGAGCGTAGCATTGCGGCGCAAGTACATGGTCGTCAGCTTCTGATGCGAAGGCATTGAATATGGCACATACATTTTCAGCGTAAGGTCGAATTTCCGCGTGTCTTGGTATATCGACCATCCTCTTGCGCGCTGACCGTGTTTCGAAAAACACAGCAGCAGCGCGTCTATCAGCGTCACCTAGTAAATTTCTGTCATTATCACTCAACCCCGCCATATCCTCGACAATACGATCAATGGAGGAACCTGCAATTCTCGCTACGTCTGAATTGGGGCACTTGGTAAGTGCATCAAAAGCGTCTGCAAGGGATTGAAGTAGAGTGTCGCTACAATTATCGATTCGGGGAATTCTAATATTTGTTAGGTCAACAACTTCCACCTTCGTCTGCTTAACCCCAACAGTGCCGGCCGTCAATGCCAACTGATAACCTACGAGCCGAGAGTGCATCACCGCCGCTAAGGCGCGTGCAAATGTTGAGTCATGATCTACGAATGAAATTCCAAAGAAGGACTCATTGTAGGCAATATCGCGCGGGTCAAACACGGCTGTGTACCGTCCACGCAACGGGGATCTTGCGAGAGAGCCTTCCGGAAGAAGGACAAGCGGTCCCTTGTATTGGGAAGCATTACGAGACCGATGCACCTGAGCGTCGGAGAATCGTGGTAGTTGTGTGCGTAAGCGACCGAAATGTATGTCCCTTGCTGTCGCTTGAGGTAAACCAACGAGGTGATCCGCGTCCATGGTTTGTCCGGTCTGGTACCCGTTGCCCGCGGGAAGCTGAACCGTTTCGAGCCAGGCGCCAAGCGTACACAAATCTTCGTTTCGAGAAAGGCGCTCCAGAAACCAGACGTCCCGCTCTGTACCGAACGCGGCCGCTTTTAGCAATCCGGGCAAGGCCCTCAGGCGACTTAGTTGTAGCACCTTTGGTGGTTCTGCCGGCAACTGGAAAACACCAGTACGCGCGAAAGTTGAAGACCATGGCAGCTCCATTACTGAAATACAATCAGAGTTGGTTGGAATACAGTTCGAGAAGAACAAAAGTGCCGGTCCTGCTCGTGGCCGCTTCTTAAGTGTTTCGTCGTTCTCGTCTCTATATTCCTGAAACAAACGAGAAGTTCGCAGCTGAGATAGATTAATGATCGCGACGTTTGGAAAACTGCGCAACAGTGCCTCGCGCGCAGATACTGTGTTAGGTGCCAGACTAAAAAATGGTGTTGCCTTCATCACTAAAGCGATTCTAGTTTCACTGTGAGCGAAATCCCGGCATCTCCAAAGAAACGCCCAATCTGGCGAGCGTGCCGGAATCGCAAGGCCGTGAAGTCGTGCATAAGTGGTGCCGGAACGATTCTCCTCAGCAGGGACGGTAGTGTGTTGCGGGTCTACTGACGTGTCGTCGATCCTACGTTCCTTCACTAGTTCCCGATCAGCCGCCTTTTCATCCCGGTCGTAGGTCCATGGCGGATTGCCAACAATGAGATCGAACTTTTGGTTTGGACCGTCAGCGAGAAGGTCCTGTTCAAGTTCTTGGCTAAACGCACTCGTTGCAAACAAAACGCGATTCTGCAAGGGTTCAAATCGAAGGCACTCGAGGGCGTCAATTCCTGAAGGCGGTGCCGGGTCCAACTCCAACACAGCGAGATAGAGACTAAATGCGGCAATCGAGAGTGCCGCAGGACTGATATCAACACCGCGAACTTGGTTAACAAGAATGTCGTTAACTACTTCTCGTGTGAGAGTCTTACTTCTAGATCTTAGCCATGCGAGTCGACGAAGACTTTCGACCAAGAACACACCCGAGCCGCAAGCGGGATCAAGCACACGAGCACTAGCGTCGACATTTTCAAATAACGGATCCAGAATGAAATCAACCAAATTTATTGGGGTGTAATGAATGCCGGAAGTGGAGATCCCGTCTGTGGTGGCCAAATGGGCAAATTTTTCATATATTGAGCTGATAAGCTCTACAGGAATTGCATCAAATCTGAACGGAAAAAGTCTCCCCTGTCGGTCCGAAATGTTGAAATTGCCGAAGAAGTCCGAAAGTGGCTGAAGCCGATCGCTGGAGTGTCCTAATTGTTCACGCTCACTATCTTCATTTTCTATCGGGAAAAGATCTCCGTTAAATTTCAGTCGAATCCACCTAAACACTCTATAGACATTATCCACATTGAGCAGCAGGGAATGAAGATTGGGGGCGCCGAATTGTCGTATCAACTCATCTTCAGACAAATATCCCCGGTGAATGAGATACTGAAAAAAGATGCAACGACCGACTAGTTTTTGTGCCAAAGAAGGTGGAATACCTTTGGAAATAAGTGCCGTCAACAGTGCTTCTAGTTCGCGTAATAAAACGTTATCGACCCTTGATTCTCTGTTAATGGACCTTGCAAACTCGGATCTCCAGAATGAGCCCATTGCTACATGCCGGCGACCGCAGATACGACCAACTTCACTATAGGTTCGTGCAAGATCCGCACCGAACGGAAATTCCCTCAAAAGAGGGGCTTGTTTTCCGTACTCCTCTGGGGGCTGATAAGCGTTGTAGATTTTAATGTATTCGGGTGTGGTAACCCAAAGGAGTGGCGCGACTCCAATGTTCCAAGCTACGCGATGCCATTGTTCTTCTTCTTCAGGACCCGCGGCCGATGACTTAAATAAAATCACTGGAGATGTGCCGACTCGGAAGACAGCATCAGCTCCTAGTCCTCCCCTATCGGTGGTGAGAATAGGACGGAGGCGCGTTGCGTCGCCGGTTGATGTTGAGTCGGCGTTGGGCAGCATTAGGCCTTCTGCTGGCACACCATCTTCGGAAAAATAGCCGGTGGCTCTAAGTGCTTCTTGGGCAAATGCCTGCATAGTGGCCGTACTCAAGCAACAGCACTCGGCCGCAGCGGCAGCTGGCCTTGCGAGTGCTTTGCGTCAGTTGAAAGGAGTTCGGTCTGAAGGCGGTCTACAATAGGCGCACACGGCACAAAAATCGTGGACACTCGCAGGGTAAAGTAGTGTAGGTCGTCTGTACGTACTAGGCGAAAGCCATTGGAGTCTACCGCGAATGCGGAGTTACTCAGGGATTGCCAGGACATACCTCGGCAAACAAGGAACATGTCATTAAACGGGCTACTAAGAGTATTGACGCGGATGCCGAAGTGATGAATGAGGTCGGAAAGCGCTGCAAGGGCGACAAGTTCGCCGGGCGTGAACGTGGGCGCGTGCCCCTTGTGCTGACGTAGAGCAGGAATTGCTTGGCGCCAAACGCGGAACGCATCTACAGAGATGGCGAGTAGGTCACGTACTTGGCTCTGTGTGTATCGCATGCTCCAGTCTACCGTGCATCTGACCCCGAATCAATACGGTGTCTACACCGGATTGTAGCGGGGTCGGCCGCAGGCAAGCGGAGCGGCGTCTCGAAGGTTAAACGGTCGGACTGGTGGTAACTGGATGACGTGGTTCGAATCGATGGAAGGTTGAGGGTGCAATCTCTCGGTCGGGAGATGGGGATCTGCTTCTGCGGACGGGTGACGGGCGTGGGATGCGCGGGAGGATTGGTTCGTTCAACGGGTTTGGGGTGATAGCGGTGAGCAGATTACAGAACCCAGCAGTCGGCGGTCGGGCAGAACCGGGAATCGCCGCTGGCCTGGCGACTGCATCACCCCATGACCGAACGAACACCGGGGAAGTGAGCGTTCCGTCGGGCCGTGCGGGCCGTGGTACCGGCCAGGCCGCCGCTTCGTCCAGTCCGCCAAGACGACGAAACTCTGCGCATTTCGACCGTTCACCACCTCTGATCGTCCTGGCGAGCACGGGTTGTCGGAACGCTCACCCGGGAAATCGCGAAAATAGGAAATTCGTAGCTCAGGGTGCGCGAATCGCGACAAGTCTTGAGATGAATCCGGTGACGTCTTATGCACGGATCGAAACGGGGGGATTTTGAGAGCAATCAAAGAAGACTAGAAAATCGCGATATTACAATACGTTATCCGCGTTCATGCAGCAAGACGAAGAGGCGATGATGCACAACTGTGTCGCAGATCGTGAAGGCGGACGTCGCTCAAGTCCGCTTCCGCCCTCACGGAGTGCCAGACACGAATGACCGAAACCGTACTCAGACAGCGGTCCGTTATCGGCGAGGGAAAGACCCAGACCGCCCTGCGGGGCAGGCCGTTCAAAACCTCGCGTGCGGCAGACGAGAGCCAGACCGTGCGCGGTCCGGTCTTGCTGTCGGGCAGGAACAGTCTGCCCTCGCGGTAGAAGCGCCATTTCAGAGTGACGATCTCGCCGGTGCGGCATCCGGTGAGCAGCAACAGCCGTATGATCGCCTCGGCCGGTGGGTACTCGGCTTCATGACGCGCAAGCACCTCGCCCAGTCGACGGATTTCCGCCGTCGAAATGAAGCGCTCCCGCCCCCGGCGACGATAGCGCTTGATACCGGCGCACGGATTGGTTCCCTCCGGCCGGTAGCCATAGACCTCGGCTTGGCGCATGATGACCGAGAGGACGGGAGCCGAGCGGTCCGCCGCTGCCGGGGTATTGTGGAGCGCCGCGAACCAGCGGCGAACGTCGCGGGCGGTGATGTCGCCGATCGGGCGCCCCTTGAACCAGGGTAGGATTTGGTTGTGGTAGTAGCCCCGGTTAACCCTGAGCGTCGAGGGTTTCCAGTTTCGGGCGTAGCGCCGAAAAACTTCGTCGGCGACCGTCTCGAACGCGGTGTCGGGCATCGCCGCAGCCTGCGTGTCGTGTCCTTCCCGAATTTCGGCCAGCATGGTCTTGGACCTGGCGCGGGCCTCGTCTGCACGGATGGAACCGGCCTCACCGACGATCTTCCAGACTCGCCGGCCGCGGTGCTGGCTGTGGACGAAGTACCGCTTGGCGCCCGAGGGCAGGACCCTGACGCCGAAGCCCTTCAGATCGCGGTCGCGGAGGTCGTAGGCGGATTTGCGCGCCTTGAGCGCGTGGACACGGCGCTGGTCGAGGCGAACGGTTGCCATTGGATTCCCTCCTGCAGTCTGTTGCAGCCGGGGAGAAAACGCGGACCGATTCCGCGTCCACCGGCTAGAACAGGAGGAAAAAAGCAACTCTGTATCAGTATGTTAGCACTATAGGTGCGCGACCAGGTGTGCGTTCAGGAGATCCTGCCGCCGGAGAGATAGACGGCGGTCAGCGCCGTCACGGCTCCACCGGCGGCGTCGGCTGGCGCCGCGCCGCGTGGATCAGCAGCGCGACCCCCGCCAGCATCAGCACGGCGGCGGCCCAAACGTAAGCGCTGTGGCTCTCGTTGAAGAAGAGAATGCCCCAGCCGAGGCCCGCCACCACCACCACATAGTTGAACTGCGAGAAGAACACCGGCCCGGCCGCGCGGACGATGATGAGGAAGGTGATGTACATGGTGATGGTGACGCCGGCGGCGCCGAGGATCGCAAGGTCGGCGGCGGTGTCCGGCCCCGGCACCACATAGGTCTCGCCGAGCCCGATCATCACCGGCGCCAGCAGAATCGCGGCCGCCGCCACGATACCGCTCGCAAACGTCAGCACCGGCGTCTCCGGCGGGTCGATCAGGGCCGCGAGGTTGTTTGTCAGCGCGAAGGAGGCGGGCGCCAACAGTGCGAGCAAGAACCAGCCGACCATGCTGGGCTCGGGCAGGGAAATTGCGGGGATCGTCATGAGCAGGATGCCGCCCACCCCGCACAACACGCCGATCAGGCTGAGCGCGCGGAGCCGCTCCAGCCGAAGCGTCAGCGCGATCAGATAGGTGATCGGCGGCGAGAGAATCACCACCATCGAGAGGATGCCCGTCGGCAGCTTCGGCGCGAGCCAAGTCATCAGCGCGACGGGCGCGGCGATGCCGAACAGCCCGAGCACGAAATAGGCCTTGAGGTGCCGGGCTTCCAGCCTGGGCAGGGCACGCCGCCAGGCGGCGACTATCAGCAACAGGACTGCCGCGCCGAGGGTCTGCCAGAAGGTGAAGGCGACCGGCGGCGTGCCCGCCTCGACCGCGATCTTGTTCATCGTGAAGATGAGCGGATAGATCGCCCCGATCGTGAACAGCAGGAAGATCGGGAGAGAAAGCGGCCCGCGGCGCCGCATGGAACGTGAAGGCTGGAAGGCTAGAAGCTAGAGGGCGGCTACGCCGGCTGTGCGCTCAGGTTCCGCCAGAAGGCAGTCGTCCGCGAGCGGCTCAATCGGGGTGAAGTCCCGGTGCGCGATGTACTCCGGCCGCTGGAAGCGGCGGATCGCGTTGTCTACTCGATTGGCCGAGAAATAGACCGCAAGCCGGCCCCACGGCGACATGTTGGGCGCAGAACCGTGCACCAGATTGCAGTGGAAGAGCAACGCAGCGCCGGGCTCGCCCTTGGGCGCGACAATTCCCCCTTCCGCCACCAGCCGCTCGATCGTTTCGTTGTCGACGGTCCAGAGCGGATAGCTCGTGGTGTCGGTGTCGTGGCCGGCCTCGATCCGGCCCCGACGGTGCGAGCGGGGAATGAACATCAGCGGGCCGTTGAACTCGTTCACCGGATCGAGGAAGACCGCGAGGTTCATGGCCCGGGGCTCGGCCATCAAGTCGTCCCGCGACCACGTGCCGTAATCCTGATGCCACTGCCAGACGTCGCCGTCGAAGGCGGCCTTGGCGTTCACCTTGAACTGGTGGATGTAGATGGGGCCGCCGAGGACCTGCATCGCAGGCTCGACCAGGCGCGGATGGCAGGAGAGCCGCCAGTAGATGTCGCTATAGGTGTGGACCCCGAAGGCGGTGCGCACCGCGCCGTTCCGCTCGCGCACGATCTCCGGCCCCTTGCGGGCGAAAACCGCGGGCAGCGCCGCGCGCAGCACCGCGGCCTCCGCCGCCGAGAAGAGCTCCGGCAGGAAAAGATAGCCCTCGCGGTCCAGGGTCTCGCATTGTTCGGCTGAAAGCTTCATCGGCCGCTCCCTCCTGCGCCTCACGCGCAAATTGCGCCGACAGAGCCGGGTGCGTCAAGACGCCAAGTGCGGGCGCTACGTTGCCGCTGCCTAATCGGATGCTTTGCTGGCAGGGGCGGGCGGCCGGTTGACCAAGAAGAGGCCCGCGAGCATCAGGACCAGCGCAAGCCAGATCCAATAGCTGTGGCTTTCGCCGAAGAAGAGCACGCCCCAGCCGATGCCGGTAAGCGGGATCATGAAGTTGACCGTCGTAAAGAACACGGGGCCCGCGAGGCGGATGATCTCGACCATCAGGTAGAAGACGAGCGCCGTGACCCCCGCCGCGCCGGCCAGCGCCCAATCGCCGTCGGTCATCGGCCCCTCGAACCACCACCACTGGCCGGTCGCCGCCATCACGACGAACATGAATAGGGCCCCGGTCGCCAGAACGCCGCCGGCCAGCGGTAGCGCGCCGGCGGCCGGCGGCTTGAGCCACGAGATGATCAGCGCGTTCGCGACATAGAGCACCGGCGCGACGAAGCTCAGCAACACCCAGGGCGCCATGTCCGGGGTAGGAAGGCTGGTTTCGGGGACCACCACCAGCGCGACGCCGCCGACGCCGAGAACCAGCCCGACGGTGCGGATCGTGCGGAAGCGGTCCATGCGAAAGAGCGCGGCGGCCGGATACGTGAGGATGGGCGTGAGCGTCGCGCCGAGGCCCAGCACACCCGCCGGAACCTTGGGCGCGACGAAGGCCAGCACGGTGTAGGTCATGCCGAATGAGATCGTGCCGAGCGCGATGTAGCCGTGCATGTGCTCCCACGAGAGCTTGGGCAGCGTGCGGAACACCGCGCCCAGACCCAGCAGGATGAGCGCGGCACCTGTCCCCATCCAGAACACGTAGGGGATGAAGGGAATGCCGTCGGTGGTCGCCAGCCGGTTGAGAGAATAGAGGATCCCCCAGCCGAGGGCCGAGACCACCAGCAGAACTGCCGACCAGAGGAGCGCGTATGCGCCGTCGCCACGCGGTGTGGGCTCCGTCACACGCTGTCCCCCGGCTCTACAGCTTCATGCCGAGGGTCCTGCCTTCGTAGAAGGCCATGCTCGCGGTGCGTGCCGCGACCATGTCGCCGACGGTGTGGACCTCGATAGCGTCGGCGTCGAGTGCGCGGGCAAGCGCGTCGTCGACCGTGTTGGTGGTCGCCAGCACCAGGCTGTCGAACGCCAGCTCCCGCACGTCGCCCGTGTAAAGGTTCGCGATCGTGGCCGTGGTCCCGGCCCAGCGTGTCAGCGCATGGCTGCAAACCACCTCGACGCCCATCTTCGCGAAGCGCTCGCGCGTGCTCGGGCCGAGGTGGGAGACATCGAGCGCCTCGGCAGGCTTGTCGGACGCGGTGACGACGGTCACGTCGTGGCCTTGTTCGGCGAGGTGCAGCGCGGTACCGGAGGCGGGCCACCAGCCGTTGAGGTCGTCGAGCAGAAGGACCCGCTTGCCGGGCCGGGCGGCGCCCTCGAGAACGTCATTGACGGAACAGACGTTCTCCTGCTCGACGCCGGGCAGCGCGTCGACGTGGGGGAGGGCGCGCTGGAACCCGGTGCGGGTCGGCTGAGACCCGGTGGAGAGCACGACGGCGTCGGCGCCGAAATCCCGAATGGCGTCGGGGCCCAATTCCGTCCCGAGCTCGACCCGGACCTGCAGCTTCTCAAGCTGGCTCCGGTACCAGCCCAGCAGCTCGCCGATCTCGTCCCGCTCCGGCTGTGCCGCGGCGAGGCGGAACTGCCCGCCGAGGTCTGCCGCCTTCTCCACCAGCGTCACGCGATGCCCGCGCGCAGCCGCGACACGCGCCGTCTCCAGCCCCGCAGGGCCGCCGCCCACCACCAGCACATGGCGGGGTTTCTCGGCCGGCGGGGCGCTGTCGCCGTCCCAGGCATGTTCGCGGCCGACGGAGGGATTGACGAGGCAGGAGATGTGGTAGTCCCGCATGCGCCGCCCGATACAGAGCTGATTGCAGGATATACACGGCCGGATGTCGTCCGCCCGGCCCTCGCGCGCCTTGTTGGCGAGGTGCGGATCGGCGATCTGCCCGCGCACGATGGAGACGAGATCGCAGAGCCCGCTCGCGATGGCGGCCTCGGCGCGCTCGGGCGTCTTGACCCGTGCTTCGGCCGTGACCAGCGCGTGCGTCACGACCTGCTTGATGGCGGCGGCATCCTGCGTGCCCAGTGGCGTCGCGTGATGGAAGCCCGGCACGATCGCCGTGAAGCGGTTGATGTAGCTGCCGGTGCCGCAGGAGAAGTAGTCCGCGAGGCCGCGCTCGTCGAGCCAGGCGAAGATCTCCTGCTTGTCGGCCATGGTAAGGCCGCCGGGATAGGGCTCGGCGCCGGAGACGGTCATGCCGACGATGAAGTCCGGCCCGCAGGCCTTGCGAATGCCGTCTGCGATCTCGGTCACGAAGCGGAGCCGGTTCTCCAGGCTGCCGCCCCAGGCATCGTCGCGCCGGTTGGTGAGCGGCGACCAGAACTGGTCGATCAGGCAGGAATAGCCGGCGAAGAGGTCGACCCCGTCGAACCCGCCCTTCTGGTCGCGCACCGCTTGGTCGATAAATGCCTGGATGAGCTCGCGAATCTCGGCCTCACTCATCGCGTGACTGCCCCAAGGGTCGTGGTGGCTGACCTGACCGGAAGGGGACCAGTAGGGCGCCCAGGAGTTGTCCTGATCGCCGTGAGCGCCGACGTGATAGATCTGATGACACATGACGGTGCCATGGCTGTGGCATTCGTCGGTGATCTTGCGGAAGTGGGGAATGACGGCGTCGTCGGCCATGAAGTTGCCGCGCGTGAGCACCGCCGTCGGGTGCGGCGGCGTCGGTTCGACGACGATCATGGCGGCGCCACCCCGCGCGCGCTCGCGGTAATAGCCGAAGTGCCGGTCGAGCGGCAGCCCGCCCTCCGCCATGTTCGCCGTGTGCGCGCCGAACACGATGCGGCACTTGAGGGTGTGCCCCCGGAGGCGCACCGGCGTGAACAGCTTGGGGAAATGCTCCGGCTTCGTCATTTCGCTCTCCCCCTCGCCGTCTTCGCCCACGAGTGGGCGCCGCATGCCGTTCGCCGCGTTCGTGCGCCCGAGGCCGTGGCCGATAACCATAGCACCATCGCCACCCCCAAGGGCGCAGAGGGACTGGGCGGAAGCGGAGGCGCACCGTCTGTGCCCACAGGTTTTCATGGACATCGAAGCTATGGCGTGAGATCAGGCAGGCACCATGCGGTGTGAGAGTGTGAGCTTCTACAGCGAGGGCGTCCGGCTTGCCGGCGATCTCTACAGACCTGCCAACGCCGGCCCGGAGGATGCCCGCGCCGGCATCGTGCTCTGCCACGGCTATACCGGGGTGAAGAGCCTCTACCTGCCCGACAACGCGCGGGTGCTGACGGAGGCGGGCTACGCGGTGCTTACCTTCGACTACAAGGGCTGGGGGGCGAGCGAGGGGCCGCGCGCCCGGCTCGCGCCTTTCAGCCGTGTCGCCGACGTGCAGGCCGCCCTCACCTTCCTCGAGACCCGGCCAGGTCTCGACCCGGCACACCTCGGCCTCTACGGCACCAGCTACGGCGGCGCCACGGCGATCTGGGCGGCCGCGCTCGATACGCGGGTGCGCTGTGTGGTCAGCGTGGTCGGCGTCGGCGATGGGCGCCGCTGGATGCGGAGCGTGCGCCGGCCGGACGAATGGCACGACCTGCTCGCCCGCGCGCGGGAGGATCGCGAGGCCGCCGTCGTGAGCGGCGAGTCTCAGTTCGCCGAGCGCGACGAGATTCTGCTGCAGGACCGGGCATCGGCCGCGCTTTCGGCCGCGGCGCGGGCCAACAATCCCGATGCGGTCTCCACCGTGCCTGCCTCCTTCATCGACGAGACGCTCTCGTTCCACGCCGACTGGGTGGTGGGAAAGATTGCGCCTCGGCCCCTGCTCCTCATCACAACCGAGGACGACCGCCTGGTACCGCCCGAGGAGTCGCGGTCCCTCTACAGCCTTGCCGGCGAGCCGAAGAAGCTCATCGTGCTCAAGGGCTATGGGCACTACGACGTCTATGCTGAGCCCGCCTTCGGCGAGGTCATGGCGGCGACGCTCGCGTGGTATCGGGCGCATCTCCCGGCACAGGCACTCGACGCCCCGCCAGCGGGCTAACCCTGTGAGCGAGCCCGTCACAATCACGCTCGCGCCTGCGGGTGAGCGCTTCACCTGCGGCCCAGGCGAGACCATCCTGCGCGCAGGGCTCGCGGCGGGCTTCGCCATGCCCTACGAGTGCACGAGCGGAAGCTGCAGCTCGTGCAAGGGGCGGCTCATCGCGGGCGAAGTGGAGTACCTCTGGCCCGATGCCACCGGGCTCAGCGAGCGCGACCGCCGCAAGGGCGACCGCATCCTCTGCTGCCAGGCGCTGCCCAAGGGCGATTGCGAGGTCCAGGTGCGCCTCGGCCAGGTGGAGGGCGCGCGAGAGGAGCCCGCGCCATCACCCTTCACGGCTACGGTCGAGACGCTGGAGCAGCTCGCGCCGGGTGTTATCGCTTTCAGCTGCCGGCCGGAGCAGCCCGTGCCCTTCCTGCCGGGGCAGTTCGTGCTCCTCCAGGTGCCGGACGGCCAGCGGCGCGCCTACTCGATGGCGAACACCGAGCCCGAGACACTCGCCTTCATCGTGAAGGAGAAGCCGGGCGGCCACGCGTCTCGCTATCTCTTCGACGAACTCGCGCTCGGCGACACGGTAAGCCTGGAAGGGCCTTACGGCCGGGCTTACCTGCGCACGCCGCCGGTGCGGGAGATGGTCTGCGTCGCCGGCGGCTCCGGGCTTGCGCCGATTCTCTCGCTCGCGCGTGCCGCCATCGCAGAGCCCGATACCCTTGCCGTACACCTCTTCTTCGGAGCGAACAGCGCCGAGGAACTATTCATGGCGGACGAGATGGAGGCGCTGGCCGCCGAACACGATCGGCTCTCGCTCACGCTGGCGGTCCGCGACGGCGCGCCGGGTGCGGCCACCGGCCTCGTCGGCGACGTCGCGCTGGCGGCGATGGAAGGGCTGGCCGAATGCGATTTCTACATGGCCGGGCCGCCGGGACTGATCGATGCGCTGCTCAGGCCCGTCATGCGGTGCGGCAAGGTCCGGCCTGAGCGCATCTTCTTCGACCGCTTCTACTGAGCCCCGCGCTCCTCGGCGTGGCCGGCGGTCGGTCATGGCGCGCTCCCCGCCACTGATTTAGCATAAGCCCGAAAATGGAAACGGCCGCCCGGCCGGATGTCACAACCCCGAGAAGTCAGGAGGACGCCATGGCCTTTCGCGTCGAGGAAACGACGATTGCCGGTATCCACGCGGCGTATCGTTCAGGCGATCTCACCGCGGCGGAGCTCGTGTCGCGCTATCTCGCGCGGATCGAAGCCTACGATCGAAACGGCCCCGCCCTGAACTCGGTGATCAACGTCAACCCGAAGGCAGTGGAAGAGGCCGAGGCGCTCGACGAAGTGTTCGCCAAGGGCGGGCTTACCGGGCCGCTCCACGGCATTCCGGTGATCGTGAAGGATCAGATCGAGACTGCCGATATCGTCACGACCTTCGGCTCCGCCGCCGCCGCCGGCTACCTGCCGGAGAAGGACGCGACAACGATCAGGTTGATGCGCGATGCCGGCGCGATCATCCTCGCGAAGACGGCGATGCCCGATTTCGCGACCTCGTGGTTCGGCTATTGCTCGGCCATCGGCGAGACCAAGAATCCCTACGATCTTGGCCGCGATCCAGGCGGGT
Source organism: Alphaproteobacteria bacterium (assembly GCA_965237415.1). Lineage (GTDB taxonomy): Bacteria > Pseudomonadota > Alphaproteobacteria > UBA828 > UBA828 > WTGU01. The sequence continues at coordinate 2,229,319 of CBDEFM010000002.1, read as the reverse complement.
CGAGCGGCGGCACCGGCTGTGCGGTCGCCGCAAATCTCGGCGCCATCGGCCTCGGCGAGGATACGGGCGGCTCTGCCCGACTGCCGGCTTCGTTCGACAACCTGGTGGGGCTGAAGGTAACGCCTGGCCTGATCAGCCGGGCCGGCATGTCGCCGCTCGTCGTCTTCCAGGATTCCGCCGGGCCGATGTGCCGCACCGTCACCGACCTGGCCAAACTGCTGCAGGTCATCGTCGGCTTCGACCCCGAAGATCCCTATACCTCAACGGCGCTCATCGCCGGGAAGACGGACTACGTCGCTTGTCTCGACAAGGACGCGCTATCGGGCAAGACCATCGGCGTCGTGCGTTCGGCCTTCGGCGACTCGTCCAATCCCGATGCGGCGGCGGTCAATGCGGTCATCGAGGGTGCCCTCGGCGCGCTGAGGGGCGCCGGCGTGACCCTTGTCGATGTCGAAATCCCCGATCTCATGGATTACATCGTGTATTCGTCGCTCTACATCAATCATTCGCGGAGCGCGATCGACGAGTTCATGGCGTCCCGCCCCTCGTTGCCGCCGGAAAGCATTCGCGCGCTCTACGATGCCAAGCAGTATCATCCGGCGCTCGATCTGTTCGAAGAGATCGCGCAGGGTCCGGAAGACCCCTATTCGGATCCGGAGTATTATCCGCGCTACACGACCTCGGAAAAATTCAGGCGGGTCGTCATCAATCAGATGGGCAAGGCCGGTGCCGATGCGCTGGTCTTCCCGACGACCCAGGTCCAGTCGCCAAGGCGCGAGGATCTCGACGCCGGGCAATGGAAGACGCTCGAGTTCCCCACGAACACCCTGATCGGCGCTCAGACCTGGATGCCGGCGATCAGCGTGCCTGCCGGCTTTACGCCTGGCGGCGTGCCGGTGGGGATGGAGATCCTGGGCCTGCCCTACCGCGAGGGCGATCTGCTGGCGCTCGCCTATTCCTTCGAGCAGGCGACGCAGCACCGCCGGGCACCGGCCGCCACGCCGGAGCTGGGTTGATCGTTTCGGCTTGATTTTTCAGGTTGGCGTGGCGCTCACGCGCCGGAGCGCGTCGCCACACGGCGCGCAAGCACGTCGAGCGCAAGCGCGCCGACGATGATCGAGCCCTTGATGATGTCCTGGTAGAAGACGCTGATGTCGAGCAGGACGAAGCCGTTCGATATCGTCGCGATGATGCCGAGACCCACGACTGTCCGCCACATCGACCCGAAGCCGCCGGCGAGAGAGGTCCCGCCCACGACGACGATGGTCAGCACATCGAAGATGATGACAGGGTCGAGATTGGCCTGGGCCGAGTTGAGCTGAGACGCCGTGAGCGTGCCGGCGACGCCCATGCACACGCCTGAGAGCACATAGGTGCTGCCGATCACGGTGCGGACGCGGATGCCGGAAAGCCGGCTCGCCTCCCGGTTGCCGCCGACGGCGTAGATCGCCTCGCCATAGACGGTCTTCGCGAGCACCAGCCCGCCGACCAGGAGGAAGCCGATCAGCATCATCCCCGAGAAGGGGAAGCCGTGCCAACGGCCGGCGCCGAGATCGCCAAAGGCCATGTCGGGCACGACGAAGGCCGCGTTCTTGGTCATCACATAGGTGACGCCGCCAAGGATGAATCCGGTGCCCACCGTCGTGATGAACGGGTTGATGTTGACGCCGACGACCAGCACCGCATTGAGGAGACCGACGACGAATCCTGCCGCGATGGCGGCGAGGAACGCGTAAGCGGGGTCCACCATGATGCCGACCCCGGCCGCGACCACCGCGCAGAGCGAGTAGCCGGAGGCGATCGACAGATCGAAGCCGCCGGTCAGGATCACGTAGGTCATGCCCACTGCCATGATCCCGGCCGGCGCCCACTGGGACAGCATGTTGAAGATGTTGCCCTGGGAGAGGAATGCGGGATTGCCGATGGAGACGACGATGACGAGAATCACGAAGGCGACGATGATTCCGTAGGTGCGGAACGCGACCCCGCCATAGTGCCGCAAGAGGGCCGCGCTGCTCTCCGTGCGGCTGCCGGAGGCGGAATCCTGGGGCGGGGGCGGCGACGGGTTCATGCCGCAGCCTCCCCCTCCACGCCAAACGTCATCGTGAGAACGCGCTCCAGGGAGAGGTCCTCACGCTCCAGGATGGCAACCTGCCGTCCCTTGGCCAGCACCAGGACGCGGTCGGCAATCTCGACCACCTCCTCGAGCTCCGAGGACACCATGATGATCGCCATTCCTTCGTCGGCCAGGCGGCGCATGACGGCGAACATCTCTCCCTTCGCGCCGACATCGATGCCGCGCGTGGGCTCGTCCATCAACAGCACCCGCGGCCGGCGGTGAAGCCATTTGCCGACCACGAGCTTCTGCTGATTGCCGCCGGACAGCGTCTCCGTCGGCGCGCCCAGACGGCGCGGGTCGAAGGCGAGCGAGGTGGCGATCGCCTCGGCCGCGGATTTGCGGCGCCCGCTTCGCACGATCGCGCCGGGCGCGATTCCGCGCATGTCGGTCATGGTGACGTTCACGAAACCGCTCTGGCTCAGCACCAGCCCCTGGCCTTTTCGATCTTCGGGCGTAAGCGCGATCCCGAGCTTCAGTGCCCGGCCGATCGTGCGTGGCAAGGGCTGCGTGCGGCCATCGATTGTGAGCGTTCCTGCGGCGCCGGGCTGAGTGCCCGCCAGGGCGCACAGCAGCTCGGTTCTGCCTGCGCCCACCAGGCCCGCGATCCCGAATATCTCGCCGGCGCGGAGGACGAACGAGATGTCCTGGAGCTTGCCGGGCACCGCGACGCCGTCCACGCGCAGGAGCTCATCACCGTCCGAGGCACGCCGGCGCGCGGGGAGCGCGCGCAACTCGGTCCCCAGCATGGTGCTGACCAGCTTCTCCTTGTCCCACGCGCCGACGTCGGCCGTGGCGACCATCTCCCCGTCGCGCATGACCGAGATTCGGTCGCAGAGTCTCAGCACCTCGTCCAGATCATGGGAGATATAGATGACCGACGTGCGCTCGTCGCGAAGCCGACCCACCGTCTCGTAGAGCCGCTCGCGCTCGTTGGGCCCGAGCGACGCCGTGGGCTCGTCCATGATGAGAATGCGATGATCGGCCTGGAGCGCCCGCATGATCTCCAGTATCTGCTGGTTTGCCACCGAGAGATCGCCGGCAAGGGCCCTCGGCTGAATAGTGACGCCGAGACGGGCGCCCAGCTCCCGGAAGCGCTGTTCCATGGCGCGCCGATTCACTATGGGTCCCCGCCGCATGGGGCGGCCGAGAAACACGTTCGAGGCTGCGGACATGTCCGCGACGATGGTGAGTTCCTGGTAGATCGCAGCGACGCCCGCGCGCTGCTGGGCGCGGGGGCCGTGCTGGTCGACCGCTTCGCCGAATATCTCGATGCTGCCCTTATCGGCTGTGTAGGCGCCGGTGAGGATCTTGATCAGCGTGGATTTGCCGGCGCCGTTCTCGCCCACGAGGCCGTGGACCTCGCCTTCACGAAGCACGAAATCGATACCCTTGAGCGCCTGAACGCCGGGGAACGACTTCGAGACGCGCTCGACGTGGATGGCGTCGAGCCCGGCGGACGATGTTGCGGGCGGGTCGATCCGAGCCTCCAATGCCTAGCGCCTTCCACGCCCGCTCGTTTCACGAGGGAACGGGCGAAGAGGGCCGGGTGTGCGTCCCCGGCCCCCGCGCCGCTGCGCCCCTAATAGTTGGGGTTCATCGTGTCGGCGTTCTCTTTCGTGATGATGATCGTGCCGGGGCCATCCGCCACCGCCGGCAGGTCCGCCTCGTTGACGTACCCGTTGATCGGCTCGCCCTCGAGCGCGGCAATCAACGCAACGGCGGCGTAGTAGGACTCCTCCCAGGGCAGCAGCACCGTCGTCTCGTTGTAGACGCCGGCCTTCACCTTGGCGATGCCGTCCTTGGTGGCACCGATGGAATAGATCCTGACGTCGGTGCCGGGCTTCTTGCCTGCGGCCTCGACCGCCTGCTCGACACCGCGCGACATGTCGTCCCAGGACGAGAGAATCACCGTGATATCGGGATGCGCGAGCAGCGCGTTCTGGATTTTCTCCAGGGCCACGCGCGGGTCGAAGTTCGCCGGCTGGTCGGAGACCACGTCGGCGTTCGGAAACTTCTCGATGCCCTGCTGGATGGCGTTCTCCCAGAACCCGAACAGGTCGGAACCGACGAAGCCGCCGACCGCCGCAACCTCGCAGGGCTCCGTGCAGGATGCGAGCGCGTTGTCGACATGGGCGTTGTAGTAGGCTTGGCGCTGCATGGTGATCGTTGCCGCCAGACCTGCAGAATAGTCGGCGTCGTCGCACATCGGCAGATCCAGAGAAACGGTGGGCTCGTCGAGCGGCTCGAGGTGGCGCTTCCACATCGAGCAGGCGGCCGCAGCCGCCGTCGGCGCGAACAGGTAGCCGTCGAAGCCCTCGGTGATCGCGTTCTGCACCTGTTTGATCTGCGTCGCCGGGTTGAAGTTGGCGGCGAAGCGCTTGTAGGTGAATCCGTACTTCTGGGCGGCTGCCTCAAGGCCTGCGCGCCGCGCCGAGCAATAGGGGTTCTGGCCGCACTCGGTCAGATAGGCGATCCGGTAGGCCTTGGACGGCGTGGTGTTCCGCGCGTCGAATTCGAGAATCTTTTTTGCGTTCTCGGCGGCATCGCCTGCCTCCGCGCGAGTGGCGTCGAGCACCGTCAGCAGCGCGACGCCGAGCCCAAGCGCAAGCGCCGTCGTCAGCGGCCTCTTCAGCACGTGACGCAATGTGTTGCCGAAACTCATCATGACCTTATCTCCCTTGTTGACGCAGTCCGGACAAGCGGCACGCCCGAGGGCCTGTCCAACTGCCGGCGACGACGCCGAACTCTCATGTGACCGTACGTCCGGCCGTTCGCGCGGAGCCCACAGGGACTGCGGATCGAACGCGGGCCGGCGCACGCACTATCCAAAGTTTCCCATTCGGATGCCGCCGGGGCAACTCAGCGGCGGCGCCCGCTGTGGCGCAAGGGGTATGCCACTCCACGCGGGCCGCGAACTGGTGAGAAATGTGGCCTAGTACGCAGGCGCGCGGATCCAGGGTTCAGGCGCAACAGGGCCCGGATCGGTGACGACGAAGGGAAGAGCCTGGCTGCGATAGGGCTCGGGCCAGGTGTCGGGTCGGAGCGTGCGGTCGGCGGCAATGTCCGTATCCGATCCCTCCCGCTCGTAAATTCGCCAGATGCGTGCCCGGAGCGACGCCGGCAATCCCTCATAGTCGGGATGCCACCAGAGCGTGATGTTGGTGCGTTCCTTGTCGGAGCGATTGGGATGGGCGCCGTGGACCAGCCGGGCATCGACCACGACGACATCGCCCGCCGTCACCGGCACGTCGACCTCGTCCGGATGCGAGGCGAACGCGGCATCGTCCGGGTTTCTCACCTCCGCGAGCGTCGGGTCGTGGGCATCGACGAGGTCATGCAGCGGATGCGGCCTGCGGTGAGAGCCGGGGATGAGCCTGAGGCAGCCGTTCTCCCACGTCGTGTCGGTCATGTAGAGGAAGAGCGCGACCTGGGCGATACGGTCCTCGCGCGAAATCGGATGTTGCCAGCCCCACCAGTCCTGATGCCAGAAGAGCGCCGGCCCACCCGGCGGCTTGCTGATCACGTAGCCGGAGGAGAAGCGCGTGCCGTGAAAGCCAAGCCCCCCAAACATCTCCTGGAACCCGGGATGAGCGATGAGCGCCGCAAAAGACGGGTGGTCCGCGACGGGGACGAGGCTCCCCTGCGAGCGCCACTGCGCGCGGTGATCCGCGCCGATGGTTCCGAGGGCGTGGCCCGCCGCCTTCACGGTCGCGTGCAGTACCGCGGGGTCGAGCACGCCCGGCACGTGGCAGAAGCCGTCGGCAGTGAGTTGGCGCCGCGCTGCCTCGGCGCCCCATGCCGGCGCGCGCGTTTCCATCGTGTCGTTCATGCCATCGAGCCCGTGCGCGCCCGGCGATGGTGTCGCGGTCGCTCAGCGGTTCGCCGCGAGCTCCCGCTCGACCAGGGTGGCCCAGTAGCTCGCGCCGATGGGCAGGATCTCGTCGTTGAAGTCGTAGCCCGGGTTGTGGAGGAAGCAGCCGCCGGGGCCCAAGCCGTTGCCGATCCAGATATAGCTGCCGGGCCGGGCCTGGAGCATGTAGGCGAAATCCTCCGAGCCCATGCAGGGCGCGACGTCCCGGTGGACGCGCTCCGTGCCCACCACGGCCTGGGCGGCGGCCTCGGCACGGTCGGTCTCGTCTCCGGTGTTGACCGTGGCGGGGTAGCGCGCCTCCACCTTGACCGTGGCCCTGGCACCGAACGCGGCTGCCGTGCTCTCTGCAATCCGCTCGATCCCCGAGGCGATGGTCTCTCTTACCTCGGGCTTGAAGGTACGGACGGTGCCCGCGAGCTCGACCGATTGCGGGATGACGTTGAAGGCGTCGCCGCCGTGGATCATCGTCACGCTGACAACGCCCGACTCCAGCGGGTCGACGTTGCGGGCCACGATCGACTGGAGCCCGGTGACGATCTGCGCCGATGCCACCACGGGATCGAGGCCGAGGTGGGGCATGGCGCCGTGAGCGCCGGTGCCCTCCACCGTGATCTCGAACTCATCGCACGCCGCCATCATCGGCCCGGTGCGGACGGCGATCTCCCCCGGCGGCATTCCCGGCCAGTTGTGCATGCCGTAGACGGCCTCGGCCGGGAAGCGCTCGAACAGCCCCTCCTTCACCATGGCCTCGCCGCCGCCGAGGCCTTCCTCGGCGGGCTGGAAGACGAAATAGACCGTGCCGGCAAAGTTGCGGGTCTCGGCCAGGTATCGCGCCGCACCCAACAGCATCGTCGTGTGCCCGTCATGGCCGCAGGCGTGCATGGTGCCGTCGTTGGTCGAGCGGTGGGCGACGTGCTTCCCCTCGAGGATCGGCAGCGCGTCCATGTCGGCGCGGAGCGCGATGGCGCCCTCGCCCGGCGCGCCTTCGAGGACGCCCACCACGCCGGTCTTCGCGAGCCCCCGATGCACCGGAATGCCGAAGGACTCGAGTTTTTGGGCCACGATGGCTGCGGTGCGTTCCTCCTCGAAACCCAGTTCCGGATGGGCGTGGATATCGCGCCGCCACGTCGTCATATCGTCGTGGATCGCGGCGATGCGGTTGATGACGGGCATGGCGGCTCGCTCCCCGTTTCAGATCGGAAGGTTCAGGGCAAAGGGGCGGCCCGCCGGAACGCGCCGACGCGCCGCCCGGTGTCGCCCTGCGGATACTACTCGGCGGCTTCGGCCGAAACCGGGCGGTTCATGCCGATCTCGGTGATCCGCTCCTGCGTGTAGACCTGGTGCCACATCTCGTAGGAGAACTCGGAGCGGAGACGCTGCGCCTTCGGGTTGATGGCGAGGTTCACCGTCTCGCCGCCGAGGATGATCTCGCGGATGCGGCTGCGGTCCTGAAGCTGGGTGATATCGGCCAGCGGGTCTCCGTCGAAGATCAGGATATCGGCGAGCCGGCCCTGCTCCAGCGCGCCCACTTGGCCTTCCTCGCGCACGAAGGTGCTGTTGTTGACCGTGGCGCAGCGCAGCGCCTCGGCCGCCGAGATGCCGAGGTAGGTCACCATGTGCTCGAGCTCGCGGGCATGCCATTCGCCGTAGGGTGTCACCGCGAAGCCGGAATCCGTGCCGGAGAGGAAGGTCACGCCCGCATCCCGCGCCTTCACGAGGGAGCGCTGGGCGGCCTCGATCTCGCGCTTGTGCGCGTCCGGGAAGCCCGGATAGCAGCCATCGCCCGGCCGGGTGAAGTCGATGTCGTTCACCACCAGGCTGAAAGTCGGGCAGATCATGCAGCCGTTCTCGACCACCGCCTCCAGCCCCTCGTCGTCCATCCAGGCGGCATGCAGGATCACGTCGACGCCGGCACGGGCGGAATAGAGCACGGCCTCGGCGCCACGCGCGTGCACCACCACCTTCTTGCCGAGCCGGTGGGCCTCCGCGACCATCGCCGTAGTTTCTTCCTGGTTGTAGCCGGCAACGAGGACGCTGGTCATCGGGTTCATCGAATCGCCGTCCATGGCGATCTTGATGAAGTCCACACCGTCCTTGACCATGGTGCGGATCTCCGCGATCCCCTCGGCGGCATCGCGGGCGAGCACGCCGATGGAGGTCTCGGGCACGCCGACCCAGCTGGGATACCAGTCGGAAAGCCCCTGCCGGTTGGTGATCTGGCGCCCGGAGCAGGTGATGCGGGGGCCTGGGAAGAGGCCCGCGTCGATAGCGTCGCGGATCGAGGGTGTGACGCGACCGCTCGTGGTCGGGTCGGCCATCGAGGTGAAGCCTGCGGCGAGCACCCGCTGGGCCGCCTCCAGCCCGCGCAGCGCGCGGAACTCGACCGGGGCGTAGAGGTCGATGTCCTCTTCGGTCTTGGCATTGCCGTAGGAGAGGTGGACGTGGACGTCGATCAGACCGGGCATCACGAAATGGCCGGAGTGGTCCACCACCTCGTCTTCCGCCGCCGCCACGGGCGCGCCCGCGCTCGGCCCCACATAGGCGATCCGCTCGCCCTCGGTCACCACCGTCTGATCGCGTTCCGCACCGTCACCGAGCCCGGTGAACAGCTGACCGCATCGAATATGTTTACGCATCGCCCGCTCCATCGTCATACCGGCACGCTTGGGCCCGCGCCGATCGGGTCTAGATTTCCGTGGCGCCCGGGCCGCGCTCGTTCGGCGTCAGCCGAACAGCATCTGCGCCGCAGCCACCAGTTTATCAGGATGTTCGAGCGCCGGCGAATGGCCGCATTCGCCGATCACGAACGTGTCGGCCTTCCGAATATGACGGGCGAGCACGCGCGTGTTCTCCTCGCACGGGAAGGGCCGGTCGTCGCGGCCGTGGAGCATCATCACCTGGCAGGCGAGCGACGACAAACGATCGGGCGGGAGCACCGCCTCGTCGATGTAGCGCTGCTTGTCGCCCGCGAACATGCTGCGGAAGTAGGGGCCGTACTCGCCGTCGTGGAGGATCGCCATGCGCGCGTCGAGGAAGGCGTCGGTGATGACGGACGGGTCGTGGACCAGGATCTCCGCCGCCTCCCGCAGCTCTTCGCGGGTCTCGGGGAAGCGCCAGCAGATCTCGGTCTCGCGGTTTGCACGCGCGGGCGCGCCCATGGCCCCGGTGGTCATCACCCTGGTGACGCGGGGATTGTCCATCGCGAGACCCAGCGCAAGGCTGGCCGAGAGCGAATGGCCGATCACGCCCACCTCGCCTGCGGACAGAAGGTCGAGCACTGCCTGGGCCTGGCGCCGCCAGAGCGACAGGTCGAAATAGGGCTCCTGCTCTTTCCGCCCGGAGGCGCCGAAGCCGATCAGGTCGGTGGCCGTGATCCGGTAGCGCGCCGCCAACGGCTCCAGCACCAGGCGCCAATTGCCGATGGTGCCGGCGCCGGGGCCGGAGCCATGCAGCATCAGGATCGGGAAGCCTTCGCCTCCTTCCCAGAGATGAACCCGGTGCCCCTCGACAGTGATGTCGCGCTCGGCGAGTGCCATGGTGTGTCCTCGATGCTGTGTCCTCGATGCTGTGTGTCGCGCGCCCCGAGCGGTCTAGGCGCGGAGCCGCTCGTTGGAGGGGTCGACCGGCGAGCCGGGGATGATCCGCGCAGGCCTCCGCTCGCCCAGGATCTCGACGGCGAGCCTCCGGCCGCGCACCGCGTGCTCGCGCGCGACGTAGCCCAACGCAAGGCTCCGGCCCACCGTGTGGCCGAAGGCCCCGGATGTCGCACGGCCGATCATGGTGTCGCCATAGTAGATCGGCTCGTTGCCCCAGGGATCGGCATCGTCGGCCTCCACTTCGAGGGTGACGAAGTCCTGCGGGACGCCTGCCTCGCGCTGGCCGATCAGCGCCTCGCGGCCGACGAAATCGCCCTTCTCCAGCGCGATGAAGCGGTCCAGGCCAGCTGCGAAGGCCGAGTACTCGATGGTCAGGTCCTGCCCCCACATGCGGTAGGACTTTTCGATCCTGAGCGAATCCATCGCCCGCATGCCGCACATGGCGAGCCCGTGTTGCTCCCCGGCCTCTACCAGGGCGTCGAAGATGCGGTTCTGATACTCGATCGGGTGGTGCAGCTCCCAGCCCAGCTCGCCCACGAAGTTGACCCGCATCGCAACCGTGGGCGCGACGCCGATGGAGATGGGCTGCGCCGTGAGCCAGGGGAATGCCTCGTTGGAGAGGTCGGTGTCGGTCACCGCCGCCAGGATGTCGCGCGAGCGCGGCCCCGCCAACACGAGGACGCCGTGGGCGGTCGTGATGTTCTCGATGGTCGCACCGTCGCCGGAGACGTGGCGCAGCAAGAAATCGTGGTCGTAGCGCTCGGCCGCGCCTGAGCTAACCAGGTAGAACGACTCAGGCCCCTCGCGCAGCACCGTGAACTCGGAGCGCACGCCGCCGTTCTCAGTGAGCGCATGGGCGAGCTTGATGCGGCCCGCAGCCTTCGGCAGCCGGTTGGCGAGCACGCGGTCGAGCGCCGCCTCCGCCTGCGGCCCGGAAACCCGGAACTTGGAGAAGCTGGTGATGTCGATCAAGCCGGCGCGTTCGCGCACAGCCCGGCATTCGTCGCCCACGGGCTCGAAATAGTTGGTGCGCCGGAAGCTCCACTCGTCGCGCGGCTCGACGCCTTCGGGCGCGAACCAGTTGGGCCGCTCCCAGCCGTAGCGCTGGCCCCAGACGGCGCCGCGCGCCGCAAGCTTGTCGTGGCAGGGGCTGGTCTTGGCGGGCCGCGCCGCCGGGCGCTCCTCGTCCGGGTAGTGAATGATGAAGACGTGGGCGTAGGCTTCCTCGTTCTTGGCCTTGGTGTAGTGCTTGTTGGCGTAGACCCCGAAGCGGCGGGGGTCCACCGCCAGCATGTCGATGGAGGGCTCGCCCTCGGCGATCCAGCCGGCCAGTTGCCAGCCGGCGCCGCCCGCAGCGGTGATGCCGAAGCTGAAGCCCTCGGCGAGCCAGAAGTTGGGGAGACCGTAGGCCGGGCCGATGAGGGGGTTGCCGTCCGGCGTGTAGGAAATGGGGCCGTTGACGCAGTCCTTGATGCCGGCGCGGCCGAACATCGGTACCCGGTTGATCGCCGCCTCGATATGCGGCTCCAGCCGTTCGATATCCGGCGGCAGAAGCTCCTGCCCGAAGCCCTCGGGCACGCCATCCACCGCCCAGGCCGGTGCGCCCTTCTCGTAAGGCCCGAGGATGAGGCCCTGACGCTCTTCGCGCATGTAGTAGGAGGCATCGCTCTCCCGCAGCACCGGCATCTCGGGAAGGCCCGCTTCCTTGCGCGCTTCCAGCTCCGGAATCGTGTCGGTGACGATGTACTGGTGCTCCACCGGGATCGCCGGCAGGTCGAGGCCGACCATGGCGCCCACCTGCCGGGCCCAGGAGCCTGTGGCCGTCACCACCGTCTCGCAGGTGATGTCGCCCCGCGTCGTCTTCACCAGCCATTCGCCGGCACGGGTGCGCTCGATGCCGGTGACCTCGGTGTTGCGGTTGATCTCCGCCCCCCTGTCGCGCGCGCCCTTCGCCAATGCCTGGGTCACGTCCACCGGCGCGACATGGCCGTCGTGGGGGTGGAAGAGGGCGCCCACCAGCCCCTCCAGGTTGCAGAGCGGCCAGAGCGCGCCGATCTCGTTGGGGCCGATCAGCTCGAAGGGGACGCCGATGGTGTTCGCCGTGCCGGAGTAGTTGCGGTACTCGTCCATCCGCTCCTGATTGGTGGCGAGCCTGAGGTTGCCGGTGCGGTGGAAGCTCACCGCCTGCCCGGTCTCTTCCTCGAGCTGCTGGTAGAGGTCGATCGAGTACTTGTGCAGCTGGCCGACGCTGTAGCTCATGTTGAAGAGCGGCAGCAGCCCGGCCGCGTGCCAGGTGGAGCCTGCGGTGAGCTCGGTCTTCTCGACCAGCATGACGTCGGACCAGCCGAGCTTCGCCAGATGGTAGAGGACGCTGCAGCCGACGATGCCGCCGCCGATCACCACCACCCGCGCCTGATCCCTCATGCCCCGGCCCTTTTCCGCGCTGCACGCCCGCCTTGCGGCGCGCGCACCCTATCATGCGCGCGCGCCTTTCGGCAGATGTGCCCGCGACGCCATATGATCTCTCCACCGTTGACCGGACGGCGGTTTCGCTCACCATGAATCCCGTTTTGGTCGTGCCGCCCTCCGGTACCTGCGATACCGGAGACTGGTGTTGAGTAGCCGATCGTGGAGGCGCCGCTTGCCTGACCTGATAGCCATCGGAGAGCCGCTTGTGGAAATGGCCGCCGAATCGGCTGGACGGCTGGGCGATGTCGATCGTTTCCGCTGCGGCTGGGGTGGGGACACGGCCAACTTCGTGCTCGCGGCCGCGCGCCTCGGCGGCGCGTGCGGCTATGTCACGCGGGTCGGGCGGGATGCCTTTGGCCGCGCCTTCGTCGCGATGCTGGAGACGCACGGCGTCGACGCAAGCCACGTAATACCCGACGAGGAACACCACACCGGCCTCTATTTCGTCACCTATTCGGAGGAGCGGAAACACCGGTTCGACTATGTGCGTCGCGGCTCGGCGGCGAGCCATCTCGCAGGCGCGGATATCGATCCGGACTACGTGGCCAGCGCGCGCGTCCTGCACGCGAGTGGTATCTCCCAGGCAATCTCCCACTCGTGCGCAGACGCGATCCGGGTGGCGATGGAGATCGCGCGGGAGGCCGATATCATGGTCAGCTACGATGCCAACGTGCGCCCGGCACTCGGGGATCCTGAGACCCTGCGCCGCAATTTCACGGCGGCCCTGGCGCTTGCCGACATCGTGTTCGTGAGCGAGGAAGATTCCGCTCATCTGTTTGGCGACACGCCTCTCGAGACCGTTCTCGATCGCATCGTGGACGCGCGGCCACGGCTCGCGGTGGCGAAGCTCGGCGCCAATGGCTGTCTCATCAAGAGCGATGCCGGGGACCGTTGCCATGTTCCGGCTTGGGAGATCGACGCGGTCGATGCCACCGGGGCGGGCGATGCGTTCAGTGCCGGGTTCGTCCTGTCCCTGCTCCGCGACACAGGGCCCGCCGAGGCAGGGCGGTACGCGAATGCGGTAGGCGCGCTAACCGCCACCGGCGTCGGCGCCATCGCGCCTCAGCCGAGCCATGCCGAGGTGGTGGCCTTCATGGGAGGGCAAGAGCGGGAGGCATGATCGCTGCGGCGCCCGCCCGTACCACGTCTCTTCGATCCCGTTCTCGGTAGAGCGCCGCTACCGCCGCGGGTGCTCGCCTGCGCCGGCGGGCTTCGGGTGGTAGAGTGGCGGCATGGCAGGGCGTCTCGACGGTAAGGTCGCGTTGATCACGGGCGCGGGCTCGGTCGGACCCGGTTGGGGCAACGGCCGCGCCACCGCCGTGCTCTTCGCCCGCGAAGGCGCGCGGGTCATCGCGCTCGACCGCGACCCGGCGGCAGCCGAAGCGACGCGGGAGATCATCGCGTCAGAGGGCGGCGTCTGCGCCGTGGAGACCGCAGACGTGACCGATGGCGCCCAGGTCGCACGGGTGATCCCGGCCGTCGCCGAGCGCTGCGGCGGCCTCCACGTGCTCGTGAACAATGTGGGGGGCTCGGTGCCCGGCGGGCCGGTCGAGCTGAGCGAAGAAGACTGGGCCGCGCAGCTCGATTTCAACCTCACCAGCGCCTTCCTCACCACCCGGTGCGCGCTCCCGATCATGGAGGCGCAGGGCGCGGGCGCCATCGTCAATATCTCCTCGGTGGCCGGGCTCCGCTTCATCGGCAACCACCACGCGGCCTACGCGGCGGCGAAGGCCGGGCTGGTGCAGTTCAGCAAGGCGGTCGGCGTGCAATACGCAGCGCGCGGCGTGCGCTGCAATTCGATCTCGGTCGGCCTCATGCACACCCCGCTGGTGGAGGCGCGGCTCGCCGCCCAGTACGGCGAGGGCGACCTCGACGCCCTCGTCGCGAAGCGTCATGCCCAGGTCCCCATGGGCCGCATGGGCACGGGCTGGGACGTGGCCCACGCGGCGCTCTTTCTGGCCTCCGACGAGGCTGCGTACGTGACGGCGGCCGATCTTGTCGTGGACGGCGGCCTCACGGCGAAATGCGACTGAGGGCACGGCCCGCCCGGTCGGGCTAGGCGGCGCGTCCGTGATCGAGGGGATTGCGCGTCGCGACCGGTTGGTGGTGCTGGGCGGCCTTTTGATCGCGGCCGCGCTCGCCTGGCTCTACCTCATCGACATGGCCCTCGATATGGGCGGCGACATGGCGTCAGGCGGTCGCGCCATGATGCGGATAGAGGCTTGGAGCCTCACCCACGGCCTGCTCATGTGGGCCATGTGGGCGGTGATGATGGTGGCGATGATGGTGCCAAGCGCGGCGCCGATGATCCTCATCTTCGCCCGCGTCGACCGCTCCAAAGGCACCGGCCGCGCCTACGCCGCGACCACGCTCTTCGCACTTGGCTATGTGGCGGTCTGGGCCGGGTTCAGCGTGACCGCGACGGCGATGCAGTGGGGGCTACAGAACGCGGCGCTGCTCTCGCCGATGATGGTGGCCACCAGCACGATCCTCGGCGGCATCCTGTTCGTTGCCGCCGGCGTCTATCAGTGGACGCCGCTCAAGTATGCCTGCCTCAAGCATTGCCGCTCGCCCATGGCCTTTATCATGGGGCACTGGCGGCCCGGTCGCCTGGGTGCCTTCCGCATGGGTGTGGGCCACGGCGCCTTCTGCCTCGGCTGCTGCGGCTTCGTGATGGGGCTTCTCTTCGTCGGCGGGGTGATGAACCTCGCCTGGGTGGCGGCGATCACGGTCTTCGTCGTCGCCGAGAAGCTCGCGCCCAAGGGGGAATGGGTCGCGCGCGCAGGCGGAATCGCGATGGCTGCGGCCGGAGTCTACCTACTGGCGGCGCCCTGACGTTCGTTATCGGGCTGTCGTGCCGCCGTCGACCGGGAGCAGGATGCCGGTGACGAACCCGGCGGCGTCGGAGGCGAGGTACATCACCGCGTGGGCGATATCGGGCGGCTGGCCCACCTTGCCGAGCGGAATGTGCTCCTTGAGCTTCTCGCGGATCTCGTCGGACGTGAGGTCGAGGTGCGCCCAGCCTTGGTCGGTCATCGGTGTGTCGATGTCGCCGGGGCAGACCGCGTTGACGCGGATGCCGTCGCGCGCATGGTCGATCGCCATGCACTTGGTCAGCATGGCGATGGCGCCCTTGGTCGCGCTGTAGGCGGGCAGGCGCTCATAGGCGATCAGCCCGCATTCCGACGACATGTTCACGATCGCGCCACCCCCGCCTTGCGCCTTCATCTGCCGCACGGCGGCGCGCGCCATATAGAAACTGCCGCTCACGTTGATGCCGATCAGCCGGTGCCAGTCGTCGTCCGAAGTCTCGTCGATCGGCCCGTGGAGACAGATGCCGGCATTGTTGAAGAGCACGTTGAGCCGGCCGAAGCGCTCGACCGTCTCGTCTACCAGCCGGTCGCAGTAGGCGGAGTCCGCCACGTCGCCGAGGCTGAGGGCGACGCTGCCGCCGTCGTTCGCGATCGCATCCAGCACAGCGCCGCCGCGCGCCGCATCGCGCCCGTTGAGCATGACGTTGGCGCCGTGAGCGGCGAAGGCCTTGGCGGTGCCCTCGCCGATCCCGGAGGTGGCACCGGTGACCAGGACCGTCTGCCCGGCGAAAGCGTCATTGGCGAAGACTGAGGTCATGGGAGTCTCCCCGTTGGTGGGTTGTGTCTATCGATCTCGTTTAGCCGGCGAGAACTGGCGGCCGGCGGTGCTTCCAGGGCTTTGCGGCCTCCAACTGGCCCGCGAGGCGGAAGAGTGTGCGCTCGTCGCGCTCGCGGCCCACGAGTTGCACGCCCACCGGCAGGCCGTCTGCCGTCATGTGCAGCGGCAGCGACATGCCGGGCAGGCCGCAAGCGTTGAAGGGCGCCGTGAACACGGCATCCGGTCCCATGAGCTCGGCGTTGTAGTGGTCGATGTCGCCGATGGTCATCGGATAGTGGCCGTGCGGTCGGGCGGGATGGCCGATGACCGGCATGAGGTGGACGTCGCAATCCGCAAGGCTCACGATCAGCTCTCGGCTCATCAGCTTGAGCTCGTTCACGTCGCGGTAGTGCTGCGGCCCGTCGATGGCCTTGCCCTTCTGGATGATCCCCCAGATCAGCGGCGCCACGTCGTCCTCGGTCACCGGGCGGCCGATCAGCGCTTCCGAGTCCTCTAAGCCTGAGGCCGTCTCAGCGGCAGTCATCCGCGTATAGGCGCCCCAGAACCGTTCCCAGTCGAAGGCGAGCGGGCGTTCCTCCACCCTGTGGCCAAGGCTTTCGCAGAGCGCCGCAGCGTCGCGCACCGCCTGCACCACCTCGTCGTGGATGGGGAGCCCGGCCGGCGAGGCTGTGGTGACACCGATATGGAGCGTGCCGGGGTCGCGCCCCACCTCGTCGAGATAGGGGGTCTCCGGCATATCTGTGTAGTAGACATCGCCCGTCACCCGTCCACCGACCGCGTCAAGATAGGCGGCGGTCTCGCGCACCGTGTGGGTCACGGTGAGGAAGCTCGCGCCGCCGTACCAGTAGTCGGGGAAAGGGTCGAGCGTGACCCGGCCCCGCGAGGGCTTGAGCCCGACCAGCCCGCAGTGGGAGGCCGGCACCCGCGTCGAGCCCGCGCCGTCGCTCGCATCCACGAATGGCACCATGCGCGACGCCAGCGCGGCCGCCGCGCCGCCGCTGGAGCCGCCCGGCGTGCGCTCCAGGTCCCAGGGGTTGTTGGCGCGGCCGAAGAGAGTGGGCTCGGTCGCCAGGCACCAGCCCAACTCGGGCGCGTTGCTGCGGCCGAGCAGCACGAAGCCGGCCTCCTTGATCCGCCGCGTGTAGGTCATGTCGGCGGGGCAAACGAAGTCCTTGAAATAGCGGCAGCTGTTGGCGAGAGGGATGCCCTCCCAGAGCGTGCCGAGGTCCTTGAGCAGGAAAGGCACCCCCTTGAAGGGGCCGTCGGGCAGCGCCGGGTCGGCGGCGGCCTTGCGGCCATAGTCGAAGAGCGGGATGGAGACCGCGTTCAGTGTCGGGTTCAGCGCCTCGATGCGGCGGATCGCCTCCTCGGCGAGCTCGCTCGCGCTCACCTCGCCCGCCTTCACCAAGGCTGCGATCTCGAGCGAATCCCGCTGATCGAACAAGGCTCCGATATCGGCGCTCATGGGTCCTCCCCGGTCGAGTGCGCTGCCGGCTATGCGGCTCTGCTGCGCCGGTGCGGGTTGCACATATCCCGTGGCCCCGGCCGCTGCAAACGAAAAGGGGCGGGCCCGAAGGCCCGCCCCTTGTCGTCGACCGGACGCTTGGGCTACATGCCCATGCCACCCATGTCCGGCATGCCGCCGCCGTGGCCGGCTGCGTCGTTCTTCTTCTCGGGTACCTCGGCGACCATGGCCTCGGTGGTAACCAGCAGGCCCGCGACCGATGCCGCGTCCTGAAGCGCCGTGCGCACCACCTTCGCCGGGTCGATGATGCCCGCCTTCACCATGTCGACATACACGCCGTTCTGGGCGTCGAAACCGTGGGTCGCGCTTTTCTGCTCCAGGAGCTTGCCGATCACGAACGAGCCGTCCTCGCCGGCATTCTCCACGATCAGGCGCGCCGGCGACTTGAGCGACCGGCGCACGATGCCGACGCCGACGTTCTGGTCGTCGTTCTCACCCTGGACCTTGTCCAGGGCACGGCCGGCATAGAGGAGCGCCACGCCGCCGCCGGCGACGATGCCTTCCTCCACCGCAGCGCGGGTGGAGTTGAGCGCGTCCTCGACCATGTCCTTGCTCTCCTTCACCTCGATCTCGGTGGCTCCGCCGACCTTGATCACTGCGACGCCGCCGGCGAGCTTCGCCAGCCGCTCCTGCAGCTTCTCGCGGTCATAGTCGGAGGTGGTCTCCTCGATCTGGGCGCGGATCTGGTTGCAGCGCCCGGTGATGTCCCCCTTCTTGCCGGCGCCGCCGACGATGGTGGACTCCTCCTTGGTGATCGAGACCCGCTTGGCGGTGCCGAGCATGTCGAGCGTGACGTTCTCGATCTTGATCCCGAGGTCCTCGCTGATCACGTCGCCGCCGGTCAGGATGGCGATGTCCTCGAGCATGGCCTTGCGGCGATCGCCGAAGCCCGGCGCCTTCACCGCCGAGACCTTGAGGCCGCCGCGCAGCTTGTTGACGACCAGCGTCGCCAGCGCCTCGCCCTCGACCTCTTCCGCGATGATGAGCAGCGGACGCGACGACTGCACCACCGCTTCGAGGAGCGGGATCATGCCCTGCATGTTGGAGAGCTTCTTCTCGTGGAGAAGAATGTAGGGATCCTCCAGCTCGCAGGTCATCTTGTCGGCGTTGGTGACGAAGTAGGGCGACTGGTAGCCGCGGTCGAACTGCATGCCCTCGACCACGTCGAGCTCGGTGTCGAGGCCCTTGGCCTCCTCGACCGTGATCACGCCCTCCTTGCCGACCTTCTGCATCGCCTCGGCGATCATGTCGCCGACCGAGCGCCGGTTGTTGGCCGAGATGGAGCCGACCTGGGCGATCTCCTCGTCGGTCTGCACCCGCTTGGAGCGCTTGCCGATCTCGGCCACCACCGCGCGCACCGCAAGGTCGATGCCGCGCTTGAGGTCCATCGGGTTCATGCCGGCGGCGACCGCCTTGGAACCCTCGCGCACGATCGACTGGGCCAGCACCGTCGCGGTCGTGGTGCCGTCGCCGGCCTCGTCATTGGTCTTGCTCGCGACCTCGCGCACCATCTGCGCGCCCATGTTCTCGAACTTATCGGCGAGCTCGATCTCCTTGGCGACCGTCACGCCGTCCTTGGTGATGCGGGGCGCGCCGAACGACTTGTCGAGCACCACGTTGCGGCCCTTCGGGCCAAGCGTCACGCCGACCGCGTTGGCCAGCGTGTCCACGCCCTTCAAGAGGCGGGTCCGCGCGTCTGCGGAAAAGCGTACTTCCTTGGCTGCCATGTCTTCTTTTCCTTCCTGACTGCGAGCGGCCCGCCTACGCGGCCTTCTTGGATTTCTTGCCGGTCTCGACGATGGCCATGATGTCGCTCTCCTTCATGAAGAGGAGCTCGTCACCGTCGAGCTTGACCTCGTTGCCGGACCACTTGCCGAAGAGCACGCGGTCGCCCGGCTTCACATCCAGCGGATGCACGGTGCCGTCGTCGGCGCGCGCGCCGGGGCCCACGGCCACGATCTCGCCTTCCTGCGGCTTCTCCTGGGCCGTGTCGGGGATGATGATGCCGCCGGCGGTCTTGGCTTCCTCGCCAATCCGGCGCACGACGACCCTGTCGTGCAGAGGTCGAAAGTTCATTGCTTCCTCCGATTTCGTCCGAATGATGGTCTGAGAGCGGGTGTTAGCACTCGCTATACGTGAGTGCTAACACCTTTGGCGCGGCGAATCAAGCACCGGTTCGCACCTTGAGCGCAGTGTCGCGATGCATTCCCAAATGCCTGTCGGAAATACCCCGGGGCCTTGCACGGGTGGCCCGAGGGGCGTCAGGATGCGGCCGCAGCCAAGGGATATGGAGCCATGGATCTCGGTATCAAGGGGCGGCGTGCCGTGGTGTGCGCCGCGAGCCGCGGCCTCGGCCGCGCCAGTGCGCTCTCGCTCGCGCGGAACGGGGTCGATCTCGTTATCAACGCGCGCGATGCAAAAGCGCTTGAGGAAACGGCGCAGGCAATTCGCGAAGAGACCGGCACAGCCGTTGAGGCCGTGGCCGGCGACATCAGCGAGCCGGCCGTTCAGGCCGCGATGATCCACGCCTGCCCGGAGCCGGACATCCTCGTCAACAACAATGGAGGCCCGCCGCGCCGGGACTTCCGCGAGATCGACCGCAGCGCGCTCCTGCAGGGCGTGGTGATGAACATGGCGGCGCCGGTGGAGATGATCGGCCGTGTGGTGGACGGCATGGCCGCGCGCGGCTTCGGGCGGATCGTCAACATCACCTCGATCTCGGTGAAGATGCCGGTTCCCGGTCTCGACCTCTCCAGCGGTGCGCGCGCGGGCCTCACCGCCTTCGTCGCCGGCATTGCGCCCACCGTCGCAGCCAACAACGTGACGATCAACAATCTCCTGCCCGGCTATTTCGACACCGTGCGGCTGCGCAGCAACATTGCGTCCGGCGCCAAGGCGATGGGTGCCGACCTCGACGAGTTCACCGAACAGCAGATGGCTTCGGTTCCGGCGCAGCGTTTCGGCGATCCCGCCGAGTTCGGCGAGGCCTGCGCGTTCCTCTGCAGCGCGCAGGCAGGCTACATCACCGGCCAGAACCTGGTGATCGACGGCGGCCGCTACAGCAGCGTCTGGTAGGCGGCCCCTTCATACGTCGAAGCTTAGGCCGCCGACGCGCCCCCCTCCGGCTTGAACACCGCCGCCGCGTGGGCGAGGCCGAGTGAGTTCGCCGTGAGCGCGAGGCTCGCCCGCACCTTGCGAGGCAGCGGGACCCCGCGTGCCCGCCTGAGCGCGCGCATCTCCTCCTCCGGCTCGCCGGGAAGGAGGATCTTCTCGTGCCCCGGCGCCTTGCGCGCGCCCCGCACGAATTCGATATAGCGGTCGATCTCGGGCCAGAGCAGCGCCTCGGTCCCGAAGCGCGCCGGGTCGAGCAGGATGGAGAGCATGTTGTTCTCCAGCGTCTTGTGGCCCGCCCGGCCGCAGCCGCCGCCGGTCAGTGCGCCGGCGAGCAGCTCACACATGATACTGATGCCAGAACCCTTGTGCTCGCCCATTGCCCGCACTGCAGCCGATCCCGTGCGCTGGTCGTGGGGCTGGGTGCCGTCCACGGCGCCGTAGATTGCGTTGGGGTCGGTGGTCAGCCGGCCATCCCGCTCGATCAGGGCGCCGTCCGGCAACGGCTTGCCGCCGTTGAGCGCGACCAGCACCTTGCCCTCGGCCACGATCGATGTCGCGCAGTCGAGCACGAGGGGCGGCCCTTCCGGCATCGGCACGCCGATGCTGATGGGATTGGTGGACATGCGCCGCTCGGTGCCGCCGAAGGGCGCCACCAGCATTCCGAGCCCGCTGGTGTTGACGAAGTGGATCGAGATCAGCCCCTCGGCTGCCGCAAGCTCGGCCCAGTCGCCGATGCGACCCAGGTGGCCTGAGTTGCGCAAGCCCACGACGGCGACGCCGAACTCGCGCGCCTTCTCGACCGCAAGCGTCATCGCCTGCTCGCCGATGGTCTGGCCGAAGCCATGGTCACCGTCCAGCACCGCGACCGCGCCCGCGTCCATCACCGTCTTCACGCTGCGGCCGGCGTAGACGGCGCCCGTGTCGAGCCAGTGGACATAGCGCGGCACGCGGATGACGCCGTGGCTGTCGTGCCCGGTGAGGTTGGACTCGACCAGGTAGCGGGCGATGCGCGCGCCCTCGGCCTCGTCGCAACCGGCGGCCTGGAAGATCGCGGCAACGGCCTCCCTCAGCCGCCCGGCGTCGATCGCGAGGGCGTCTTCCTGGGTAGCGGTCATGTTTAGGCTCCAGGCGGCGGGCGGGGGTCGGGCGGCGGTCGGGGCTCGGTCTCGCCCCAGGCGACGCGGCCGTCGGTCGATAGCATGACCGCGACGGGCCGCGTGCGCGGGAAGTGGGCGAAGATGATCATGGCGATCACGGTGATGGGCACGCAGAGGAACATCCCTGGTATACCCCAAATCGAGCCCCACACCGCAAGCGAGACCAGGGTCGCGAAGGGGCTGATGTTGAGCGAGGACCCCATCATCATCGGCTCCAGAAAATTGCCGATGAAGACCTGGATGACGGCGAGGCTCGGCGTGACGATGAGGAAGGGCACGACGGTATCGAACTGGACGAGCGCCAGAAGCGCAGGGAAGAGGATGCCCAGCAGCGAGCCGATGGTCGGGATGTAGTTCAGCAGGAAGATGATGACAGCCCAGAAGCCCGCGTAGTCGACGCCCACCGACGCCAGCACGGCAAAGCTCAGGCCCGCCGTCAGCGCGCTGGTGAAGGTCTTGATCCAGAGATAGTTCTGAATCTCCTGGGTCATGTGGCTGAGGATGCTGCGCACCCGCTCTTCACGTTCCCGGTCTGGAAAGAGCGCGTTCATCTTGCGGTTGAAGCTGCCCTGCTCGACGAAGAGAAAGAGCACGTAGACCAGGATGAGCCCGGCCTCGCCGGCGATTCCGGTCAGCGTCGCGGCGAGGCTGCTGACGACCGCCCTGAAGTCGACGCGATCGACGAGCTCGGTCAGGTTCGGCGTTTCCTGGAGCCCGAACAGCGCGGCTGCCTCTCCGATCAGCCGCTGGAGATTGGCTTGATAGGTGGGGATGGCATCGACGACTGCGGTGAAGTTGCCGCTCACCATCTCGGCCAGCGACATGACCGCCGCGATGGCCGCGAGCACCGTGAGCGCGAGCGCCGCCCAGCGCGGCGGGCGAACGCCGCGTATGCTGAGCTTCATGATCCCGCGGGCGATGGCGTTGACCAGGTACCAGGCCATAACGGCGATGGCGATCGGGATCAGGATGTCCCGCCCGGAGATCAACAGGTAAACGGTGAGCGCGGCAATGCCGGCCGAGGCGGCGAAGAGAATGAGTTTAGACTGCATGAAGGGTGCCCGTCCGGAACGCTCCCGGCATTGTTGGGCCGGGGTGGGCGACGGTCAACCGGGCGCGGGAGAGCCGGGCGCGTGACGAGGGGGCCTGAGGGGGGGCGGAGCCCGGGGCCGCTCCGCAGGCTCTACGATTGGACGCTGGCGCTTGCCGGCAAGCGGCATGCCGTCTGGGCGCTCGCTGCCGTCGCGTTCGCGGAAAGCTCGTTCTTCCCGATCCCGCCGGACCTGCTGCTCATCCCCATGGTCCTGGCGCGCCGCGCAAAGGCATGGCTGCTGGCCGGTGTCTGCACAGTGTCATCGATGGCCGGCGGCCTCTTCGGCTACGCCATCGGCTACTATCTCTTCGATGCCTTCGGCGGCCCGCTCCTCGAGCTCTGGGGCAATGAGGAGAAGCTCTCGATCTTCGAGCGTTACCGGGACGAATGGGGTGCCTGGATCGTCGTCGCCGGCGGCTTCACCCCGCTCCCCTACAAGCTCATCACCATCGCGAGTGGGGCCGGGAAGCTCGACATCGGCGTGTTCATCCTCGCCTCGCTGGTCGCGCGGGGCTTGCGCTTCTATATCGTGGCGGCGCTTCTCTGGCAGTTCGGCCCGCCGGCCCGCGCCTTCATCGAGCGGCACCTGGGCTGGGTGGCTTTGGGCGCCTTCGTCGTGCTCGCCGCCGCCGTGTTGGCGATCCGCTTCGTCGGCTAGAACTTCCGCTCGGCGATGAGCGCGTCCGGCATCTTCGCCTGGCGCAGGTATTGCGAGAGCATGTGCATGATCGACTGGTGGGTGTCCTCGATCACGCCGTAATTGTCGCCGTCGACGTGTAGGTTGATGGTGGCGAGCGCCGCCGCGCGACCGCCGTCGAAGCCCGTTAGTGCGATGCTCTCGAGCCCGTTCGCACCGGCCCAATCGAGCGCGCGAACGATATTCTCCGAGTCGCCCGAGGCCGAAACGGTCATCAGCACGTCGCCGGGCCGGGCTGCGGTCCTGACCTGGTAGACGAAGCAATCTTCGAACGCGATGTCGTTGGCGATCGCCGTAACGATCTCCATGTTCGCGCTCAGGCTCATCACCCGCGGCAGCACGCCAGTGTCGGTCTGCACCCCCTTGGCGACATCGCAGAGCAGGTGGTTGGCGATCGCCGCCGAGCCGCCATTGCCGCAGACGAAGAGCCACGCGCTGCGGGCAAACGCCGCATCGAGCAGGTCGCAGGTCTCGCCGAGCCGAGCGCAGTCGATGGAGGCGCCGGCCCGTGCCAGCCGAGCGAGATAGTCATCGCAGTAGTCCGCGATCGACGAATAGCCTTTGTCGGGGAAGGTCATGAAGTCCGCTCCGCCGGTCAGGCCCGATCTGCGGCGAGCGCCGCGCCGAGTGCAGCGATCGGTCGCCCGATGGTGACGCGGAAGTCGCCGCGCGCCAAGCCCGCAGCGAGGCCCCGGTCGCGCGCGCCATAGCCGATCGGTACCAGCCAGCCGCGCGCGAGGCCGGCGCGGCGACCGGCCTCCAGATCGCTTGCCGAATCGCCAACGATCCAGCTTGCGCCGAGGTCGATCCCGAGATCGGCGGCGCCGGCGAGGATCATGCCGGGCGCCGGCTTGCGGCATGGGGCGCCGCTCCCCGGCAGCGCCGGGCAGGCGTAGACCGCGTCGATCCGGCCGCCGGCGGCGTCTGCGAGTGCGATCACACGCTCCTGGACCGCGGCGAACGCATCCCACCCATAGTAGCCGCGGTCGACGCCCGACTGGTTGGTGACGATGACCACGCGATAGCCGCAGCGCGCAGCCTGAGCCAGGCTCTCGAAGGCGCCGGGGATCGGCACGACCTCGTCGGCACGTCTGAGATAGTCAACCAGCTCGATGAGCGAGCCGTCGCGGTCGAGGAAGAGCCCAGGGGCGGGTGCCGCCGGCCCCCCGATACGCACCTCGCGCCAGAGGCCGGATGAATCGAGCGGGAACCGGCTCATCGCAGGCTCATCTGTCGCGCCGCCCGGCGCCGGCACCGGCGGTCAATCTGCAGCCTGCCGGCGGCGCACGGGCTCCGCGCGCCGCCCTTCCGGCTGGGCTAGGGGGTGATTCCCTCGCTCTTGAGGCCGAGCACGCCCTGCTCCTCGATCAGCTCGAGGATCGTCTCGTCGTTGCGCATCCAGCGCCGCGCCTTCTTGTCCTTCGTCTCCAGGCCGCGCTCCTTGGCCCATTGACGGACGAACCCGTTAGCGCCGCGCCACTTGCCGCCCTCGGGCCGCACGAACTGGACGGCGAAGGTGGTGACGCCGTAGTTGGTCGTGAAGAGGCCGTCGACCGTCACCCGCTGATTGCAGAAGGCGATGAGATCGACCGTCGGGCCGGTGAAGGGGCCCGCGTTCTTGAGCGGCAGCACCAAAGTGCCGTCATCCTGCAGCAGGCCCAGCAGGCGATTGCCGGCGCCGCAGTCCTCGGGACAATCGCCGCCGAGCACGCAGAGCACGTCGGTGACCGTGGCGTCGAAGCGCGCCTCGACTTCGTCGGGCAGCCCCCAGCTGTTGGCCGCGGCCGCGATGCCGGAGACCGCCATGGAGCCTGCCACCGCGAGCGCGGCGGCGAGGCGGACGAGGGTGCGATTGGCCCACATGATCAGAGCCCTCCCGGCTGGATGTCGAAGTCTTCGTGGGAGTAGTTCACGATCCCGTGGTCTTCGACGATCTCGCTGACGGCGAGATACTTGACGCTGTCGCGCTCGTAGAGATCGCCGGTGACGACGACCTCCTTGGTCTGGATGCGGAACACCGCCTTGTTGCCGATCACGTTGGGATCGTTCTCCATCATGAGCACGATATAGACCTCCTCGTCCTCACCGAGGATGCCCACCGGCACGCCGCCGCGCGCGCACCAGACCGCGCAGCGGTGATGGGCCGAGCCTTCCGCCCACATGATCTCGCTCAGATAGCACCAGGAATCGATGACCTCGCCGGTCACCGTGACCCGCTGCGGTTCCGACGCCGCCGATGCCGGCGCCGTGGCGACGGCGCTGAGCGCGATCGCTCCTGCGGCCATGCCGGCGACCGCCACTCCTATCAAGCGCATGTTCTCGACCCCCTGCGTTGCTGTCCTCGTCAGGCGGCTTTCAGCGCGATAGCCTCGCGCAGCCCCTTGTCGTGATATTGGCTGTGGCGGCTCCAAACTCAAGCATAGCGATCGGTTCCACAGCCATCGGCGGACATTAACAAAAGCACCATGCCCCTGCCATACGGGCGGGTGGCAGAGCTGCGCAACATTTCGTGAAAGGCCGCGGCTGCGCCGGCCGTACACCGGGAGGCGCCCCGGACGGATGCGCGCGTCAGGCGCCGAGATAGTATCGCTTGACCATCTCGTTTTCGGACAGATCGGCGGCGGTTGCCGCGGCGAACGCAATTTCACCGTGAACGATGATGTAGCCGCGATCCGCGATCTTGATGGCCTGATTGAAGTTCTGCTCGGCCATCAGCACGGTCAGATTGCGCCGCTCTTTCAGCTCCCTGATCTTGGCGATCACGCGGCTCACCAGGATCGGCGCGAGCCCGACGGAGGGCTCGTCGATCAGCAGGATGCGGGGTTCCGACATCAGCGCGCGGGCGATGGCCAGCATTTGCTGCTCGCCGCCCGACATGGAGCCCGCGAGCTGGCGCCGGCGCTCGGCAAGAACCGGGAAGGCCTCGAACGCAAACTCCAGATTGGCGCCGATCCGCTGCCGCGCCGATTTCCGATAGGCGCCGAGCATCAGGTTTTCAGACACCGTGAGTTGGGGGAACAGGCGCCGGCCTTCCGGTACCAGCGAGATGCCGAGCTCGACCACCTGCTGAGGCGTCTTCCCGACCAGCTCGATCCGATCGCCGTCCTCGGTCTCGAACGTGATGGACCCGGCGGACGGAGAGACGATCCCCATGATGCAACTGATGAGTGTCGACTTGCCGTTGCCGTTCGTGCCGAGCAGGACGACCGTCTCGCCGGGATCGACGGAGACCGAGACGCCGTGCAACACGCGCACGGAGCCGTAGCCCGCTTCGATGTTATCGACGACGATCCTACTCACCGAGATAGGCCCTCTCTACCTCGGGGTCGTTTACGATCTCGTCGGGCTTGCCCTCCGCGATCTTCTGGCCCGCGTCCAACACCACGATCCGCGTCGAGAATCGCATCACCGCCCGCATGATGTGCTCGATCATGATGATGGTGATGCCGCCTTCATTCAGCTTGAACAGAATGTCGAGGATGTCGTCGACCTCGGTCGACGAGAGGCCGGCCATCGCTTCGTCGGAAATCAGCAATTCCGGTTGGGTTGCCATAGCGCGGGCGAGCTCGAGCTTGCGCATGTCGATTTGCGTCAGCGCGCCCGCGTTCGCGCCGGCGCGGTCCGCAAGGCCGATCGTCTCCAGAATCGCCATGCCGCGTTCCCGGACTTCGCCCCGGCTCGTGCCGGTCGCGAATTCGAGCGCGACGCCCAGGTTCTCCAGCACCGTCATCGAGCGGAACGGCTTGGGAATCTGGAACGACCGCGAGATTCCCAATCGCGTGCGTAGATGGGGCTTCTTGCCGTCGAGCTTTACGCCCTTGAAGACGATCTCGCCGCCGTCGTTCGCCAGCGTGCCTGAGATGCAGTTGATCATGGTGGTCTTGCCTGAGCCGTTCGGGCCGATCATCCCGAAGCGCTCGCCCGCCCGGACCTCCATGCTGATCTTGTCCAGCGCCGTGAAGCCGCCGAAACGCTTGGAGACGGTCCGCACATCGAGCAACGAGTCACTTGTCATCGCGCGGCCTCCACCACTTTCGGAGCAGCCCGACGATGCCTTCGGGCGCGACGATGACGAAGAATACGAGTACCACGCCGACGATCAGGAGGTTGAGCTCGGACGAGATTGTCACCGTCGCGACCTGCTGGACGGTGCCGAGCAGCAGCGCACCGATCAGCGGGCCGAGCCACGTGGTGGCGCCGCCGATCATCGGCATCGCAATGGCGTTCACCGCATAGATGAGATTGAACGCCGACGAGGGCTCGACAAAGCCCACGTAGAGCGCGAACGGTGAGCCGGCGACACCCATCAGGAATCCGGAAACCGTCGTCGCGATCAGCTTGAGCCGAAGGGTCGGAACGCCGGCGCATTCGGCCGCAATCTCATCGTCGCGGATGGCGGCAAAGCCGCGCCCCGCCTTCGACAGCTCGATCCAGCGCGCAACCGCGACCGCGAAAATCGCGAGCAGGAGCATCACGAAGAACAGGTACTCGACGTAGTCGCCGAACGGCGCCATTTCCCGCGAGCGGAGGATGTAGGCGCCGGTGGCACCGCCCACGTAATCCCAGTTAATCATCAAGGTCTCGAGGACGATGGCCATGGCGAGCGTCGCGATGGCGAAGAAGACACCCCGCAGCCGGAGCGTCAGGTAGCCCATGGCGAGCCCGAGCAACGCACAGACCACGCCCGAGAAGGGGATCATCAGCGCCAAGGGCGCTTCGAACAGGTTGTAGAGGACGACGGAGCTGTATGCGCCCACCGCAAAGAACCCCGCGGTGCCGAAATTCACATACCCCATGTAGCCGCCCATGATGTTCCAGGCGGTCGCGAGAATCACGTATTGCAGGACGACATAGCCCGCGAAAAAGATGAACTTGTTGATGGCGAACGCGTCGAAGATCGTCACTGCGGCGCCTATCAGTGCGACGGCTGCGGCGCAGATCCAGAAGGCGGAGAGCTTCACCGCAGGCATTCTCATCGGCCGAACAGCCCCTGCGGTCGGAAGGCGAGGGCCAGCAGCAGAATGCCGAAGGCCACGGCAGGCGCCCATGAGGGGCCGAAGAACGTCGAGACCAAGCTCTCGGCGACGCCGAGGACGATGCCTGCGACCAGCGTGCCGGGAATCGATCCGAGTCCGGCGAGCACCGCAATCGCAAACACCTGGCCGATATAGAGCCGGCCGACCGACGGCTCGACCGGGATGATGATGATCAGCAGCGCACCGGCGAGCGCAGCGGTCCCGATGCTGATGCCGAAGCCGAGCTGCTTGATCTTGACCGGGTCGGCGCCCATGAGCTGCAGCGCGAGGCGATCCTGCGCCACGGCCTTGATGGCGCGGCCGTTGAAGGTGCGCGACATGTAGAGATAGACGGCCGTGAACATCGCGATGGAGACGCAAAACGGCACGAACATGCGGGTCGGCACCCCGACCGCGCCGGCTTTCCAGCTTTGCCCGATGTAGGATGCCTGCACCGTGCGGAAATCCACGCCGTAAACCATGATCAGCCCGACCTCGATGATGAACATGACGCCGAAGAAGAAGGCGAGGCCGCGCAGCGCTTCGTCGTCCTTGCGCTCGAAACTCTCGTAGTAAAGCCGATAAGCGCCGGCACCGATCAGGAAGAACACAGGAATGAATATGAGTCCCGCCAGAATTGGATCCAGCCCCCAAAGATCGTTGCACATGTAGGCGATATAGGAGCCCAGGATGACGAATGCCGGATGCGCGATATTGACGATGTTGAGCTGCCCGAACGAGACGGTCAGCCCGAGGCTGACCGCGGCGTAAAAGCCGCCGAGCAGCACGCCGGCTATCAACGCGTTCAGAAGAAGATCGACGGAGAACAACGGTAGTCCGCCCTACCGGGAACAGGAAATGTCATCCCGTCGAGCGCGGGATGACATTTCCATCTTCAGCCGCTGTTCGGCTCCTCTCGGGAGCGCGGGCTATTCGGCGTAGGGGTAGTTGATGTCCCCCGACTTCCATTCCGCCGGATAGAGCACGACACGCGTCCCCGCCTTGGTGAAGGTCGCGAGCTCGTTATCCTCGATCCCCTGGTACTGCACCATCAGCACGCGGGTCTTCGCCCACTCGCCGTTCGGCGCGAAGCTCACCTTGCCGACGACGGTGTCGAACTCGGAGTTGCGAATGTATTCGCCGATGGCAGCGTGATCCATGCTGTCGGTAGCGGCGATCGCATCCCCGAGTATTTGCAGATAGGCATAGGCGTAGGGTTGGAGATAATAGCCCAGCGGGTCCACGCCCTGTCCCTCGGCCGCCTTCTGGTACTTGGCGAGGAACGCCTCGACGCCCTCGAACTTCAGCGTCGGCTCCGGCACCCAGAAATCGTAGTTCACGATGCCGTTCAGCTTCGGCCCGAGCGCCTTCATGATCGAGGCGAACTGAAGCCCCACCATGCCGCCGCCGAACATCTTAGCCGTGAGACCGACCTCGGTGGCCGCCTTCACCATCCCGACCGAATCGGGCGGATAGGAGCCGACATAAACGATATCCGGATTGCGCGCCTGAATCGCATTGACGATGGGCGTGTAGTCCGGAGTCTTCGGCGGATAGGACTCGTCATAGACGATCTCGAGCCCGAGGTTCTCCGCATTGGTCCGCGCGCCATTCACCGCATTGCGGGCGAACTCGGCATCGGCGCCGATGAGCGCAATCGTCTTCGGCGGCGGATCCTGCGCCATGGCAACGTCGAAAAATCCCTTAGACCAGTCCGTCATCGGCTCCGGTCCCGCCGGCATGATTTGGAAGTAGTTCGGATAGTTGAACTTTTCGTTGACCGCGAGGCCGAACAGCGCCGGAAACACCAGATCCCGCTGCATGACGATCGGCATCGCCGGCGCGATCAGATTCGTGCCATAGCCGGACACAACGAAGTCGACATCGTCGATGTCGAGCAGCTTCGTGTAGATCGCGGGTACGGTCGCAGGGTTGGTTTGATCGTCGTAGTAGATGAGCTCGACCTGCTTGCCGAGCAGCCCGCCCGCGGCGTTGACGTCCTCGGCCCACACCTGCATGGCGATGAGCGCACCCTTGCCGGCACCGGCAAGACCGCCGGTCAGCGCCATGCTGAAGCCGATCTTGATGGTGTCGTTCGCCTGCGCCGGAGCGGCAAGCGCAACCGCGCAAGCGATAATTGCCATCGCGAATGACCGCTTCAGCCATCCCCGAAGGCTCGATTTGTCGGTTGATTTCATGAACATGGCCTTCGTGCCTCCCCCATCCCAGAACGCTATTTTTGAAAGGCTATGCCTCAGGGTCGGGACCGTCAAGCCGACCGGCTGCGGAAGAGGTCTTCGGCGGCAAGCTTTCGTCGTCGCCGGACCGGCCATTTCGTGCGGCCGCTAAACGGTCTAAAACCCCGGCAACGCGGCGGCGCACAGGCGGGAGGAGAGGTCGATGCGTGATTTTCAGCGTCCGGGGCGGTCCATGGTCCACGGCACGCGCGGCGTGGCGGCGACCTCGCATCCGCTGGCCACGGGAACCGCGATCGAGGTGCTGCGCGCGGACGGCAACGCCGTGGATGCGGCGGTCGCGGCCTGTGCCGTGCAAGGCGTGGTCGAGCCGCAATCCACCGGCATCGGCGGCGACTGCTTCGCCCTCTATGCCCCCGGCGGCCGGGTGCCGCCTTACGCCATCAACGGCTCAGGCCGGGCGCCGGCTGCGGCGAGCGTCGAATGGTTCCAGGAGCAGGGCATCGACGCCATCGACTTCGAGAGCCCGCACGCCGTCACCGTGCCGGGCGCTGTCGGCACGTGGGAGCGGTTGCTCGCGGACCACGGGACCAAGGGCCTCGACGAGGTCCTGCAGCCCGCCATCCGCTATGCCGAGGAGGGATACGTCGTCCATAGCCGGGTCGCGCACGACTGGGGGAGCGCCGCGGGGAAGCTCCACGCCTGCGAGAACGCGCGCGCTATCTACCTGCCCGGCGGGCGGGCGCCCCGAGCCGGCGATCTCCATCGCCTGCCGGCGCTGGCGAAGACGCTCCGCCTGATCGCGAAGGAGGGCGCTCAAGCCTTCTATCGCGGCTCCATCGCCGACGACATCGTGGCCCACCTTCAGGACCACGGCAGCCTGATGACGGCGGACGACCTCGCCGCCTTCCAGCCGCAGGCGGTGGAGCCCATCAGCGCGAACTACCGGGGCTTCGACATCTACGAGTGCCCGCCCAACGGGCAGGGGATCATCGCGCTGCTCATCCTCAACATCCTCGAGGGCTTCGAGCTGGCCGGGCTCGACCCGGTGGGTGCCGAACGGTTGCATCTGGAGGCCGAGGCCTCGCGCCTCGGCTATCGCGACCGTGCGGCGCTGATCGCCGACCCCGACACGGTGGACGTGCCGGTGGAGGGGCTGCTCTCGGCCGGCTACGCCGACGCCATGCGCCGCCACATCGACCCGGCGCGCGCCATGCCGGCGGAGCTGCCGCCCGGCTACCCGGCCCACGGCGATACCATCTACCTCACCGTGGTGGATGGCGAGGGCAACGCGATCTCCTTCATCAACTCGCTGTTCTCGTCCTTCGGCTCGGGCCTCTGCACGTCCTCGGGCGTGATGCTGCAGAACCGGGGCGCGAGCTTCGTCATCGACCCGGATCACCCCAACCGCATCGCCGGCGGCAAGCGGCCGATGCACACGATCATCCCCGGCATGGTGGGGCAGGGCGATCATGCCGTGATGCCCTTCGGCGTGATGGGCGGGCACTTCCAGGCCTGCGGCCACGCCCACTTCCTCACCAACGTGATCGACTATCGCCTAGACCCGCAGGCGGCGCTGGATTGCCCCCGCGCCTTCCACTTCGGCGGCGTGCTGACGCTGGAGACCACGATCGCCGAGGAGACCGCCCAGCGTCTCGCGGGCCTCGGCCACGCGGTCGAATGGGCGGACATGCCC
This sequence comes from Alphaproteobacteria bacterium, assembly GCA_965237415.1. Taxonomy (GTDB): domain Bacteria; phylum Pseudomonadota; class Alphaproteobacteria; order UBA828; family UBA828; genus WTGU01. Next base: position 2,197,121 of record CBDEFM010000002.1, on the reverse strand, counting down.
CACGGCGGCGGCCAGGCGATTGCCATCGACCGCGAGACCGGCGTGCTCACCGGCGGCTCAGACCCGCGCAAGGACGGCTGCGCGCTGGCTATCTGAAAACGGTGCCGTGCCGAGGCGCCCGTTCGCGGCGTCTCGCGACCCGCGACGCAGGCCGAGACAGTCGTGAGAAGGCTGGGTTGACGCTCCGGATCATGGTGCGGAGCACGGTACACGGTGTCTGTGCCAGGATCGCGTCATGCAGCACAACAGCGAGCGGGCCGCAGCCCACGTCATTGCCGACGCTTGTGCCGCAGAATCCCGCTTATCCCACTTAATCCCACTTAATCCCGGCGAATCCCGCATTGAAAATGTGTCTCGCGCGCGGGACAGGCCGTGGATGCGCCGAGAAATTCGGGTCAGCCGGGCATACACCCCGCCTCGACCGCGCGCTGCTTCACCAGCGCATAGACCATGTCGATGGTGGGGGTCGGCACGCCCACCAGACGGCCCAGCTCGGCGATCACGCCTACCAGCGCCTCGATCTCCATGGGCCGGCCCAGCATCAAGTCCTGAAGCATCGAGGTCCGGTGGGCGCCCACCTGCTCGGCGCCCTCGATGCGCTTGTCCACGTCGATGGCGAAGCGCGCGCTGAGCGCCTCGCCCACCGCCTGCCCCTCCACCATCATGGCGCGGATCACGGCGCGGGTGCCGGCGTCGCGCGCGATGTCCTCAAGCGTGGCGCCGGTAAGCGCGCTCACGGGGTTGAAGGCGAGGTTGCCCCAGAGCTTGACCCAGATGTCCGAGCGGATGTCGGTCCGCACCGGCGACTTGAAGCCGGCGGCGATGAAGGCCCGGCTCAGCGTCTGCACCCGCTCGCTACGCGTCCCGTCCGGCTCGCCGAAGGGCAGCCGCTTCTGGCTCAGATGGGCGGAGACCTCGATCACGCCGGGCTCGACGATCTCGCCCGCGGCGAAGATGACGCAGCCGATGGCGCGTTCCGGCCCGATCAGGTCCCACTGGATGCCGCCGGGGTCGACCGCGGCGATGCGCCGGCCCTCGTAGGGGCCTTCCAGCTTGTGGAAATACCACCAGGGGATGCCGTTGGAGGCCGTGACCACGGCCGTCTCCGGCCCGAGCAGCGGCTGCAGGCGGTCGCAGATGCCCGGCACGGAATGGGCCTTGAGGGTGATGATGACGGCGTCCTGCGGCCCGAGTTCCGCCGGATCGTCGGTCGCACGAATCTGCGCCCGGCGCTCCTCGCCGCCGGCGCGCACGCGGACGCCGCTCTCCTGCATCGCCGCGAGATGGGCCCCGCGCGCGATCAGCGAGACCTCCGCCCCGCCCTGCGCAAGCTCCAGGCCGAAATAGGCGCCGATCGCGCCAGCGCCGACGATGCAGATCTTCATGTCACCCCTAGTGAACGACTTCGCCCGTCCAGCGATCGCGATTGGCCCAGAACGGGCACTCCGGGCAGACGGACCCTTCGTAGTCGATTTCTTCCTCGTGAGGACAGCCGATGATCCCGTCGGGCATCGCCACGCTGAGGGCGCCGAACTCCGCAATGAACGCGATCACTTCCTCCAAGATATCGGCGTCGTGGCGCACGTCCGCATGTTCGCTGTACCACTTTCGCATCTGTACGGGGCCCTCGTCCTGGCTGTCCATGACCGATGCGACCACCTTCGAGGCGCGTTGGTCATCCGGGCCATAAAAGGCCACAGTGGCGAGTGGGTAGCCGCGGAAGCCCCGTCGGGCCTTTTTCTCGAGCCGCTTCTTTATGCGCGCGACCGAACGACCCATGAGGGCTTCAGTTCTTAGTCCGCATCACGCCGACGGCCCCTCACGTCGTGATGCCCAGCTTCTCGGCGAGCCCGATGCGCTGCAGCTTGCCGGTCGCTCCCTTGGGGATCTCGTCACGGAAGAGGATCGTGCGCGGGACCTTGAAGTCGGCGAGGGAGTCGGCTGCGAAGGCGCGGAGCTCCCGCTCGCCTGCCTCGGCGCCCTCGCGCAGCACGATCACCGCCGCCACATCCTCGCCGAGCTTCGGGTGCGGCACGGCGAAGGCCACCGCTTGGGCCACGGCGGGATGAGTCATCAGCACGTCGTCCACCTCGCGGGGCGCGATCTTCTCGCCGCCCCGGTTGATGATCTCCTTGAGCCGGCCGGTGAGCGTGAGATACCCGGCCTTATCGATCACCCCCTGGTCGCCGGTGCGGAACCAGCCGTCGGCGAACGCCGCCGCGTTGGCCTCCGGGTTGTTCTCGTAGCCATGGGTGACGTTCGGGCCGCGGATCACTACCTCGCCCGTGGCGCCCGACGCCAGCAAGGTGCCGGCCTTGTCCATGATCGCGACCTCGGGCCCTGCGGCGATCCCGACTCCGCCGGGCCTGCGCTCCGCCGGCGGCATCGGGTTGCTGGTCATCTGGTGGGAGGCCTCGGTCATCCCATAGGACTCGAGCACCGGCGCGTCGAAGGTCGCCTCGAGCTCGCCCATCACCGGCGCCGGCAGCGAGGAGGAGGACGAGCGCAGCAGTCTCAGCCTGCGGTGCGCGATGATCTCCTTGTTGCGCGGGGCGCGGGCGAGGATCGCCTGGTGCATGGTGGGCACGGCGGTGAGCCAGGTGGGCGCCATCTCGTCGAGCCACGCGAAGACGCGGAGCCCGTTGAAGCCCGGCGTGCAGATCACGCAGGCGCCCGCGTGGAGCGAGGCCATCACGCCTGCCATCAACCCGTGGATGTGGAAGAGCGGCATGATGTTGAGGCAGCGGTCGCCGGGGCGGAGGGAGATCCAGTCGGCGATATTGCGTGCCGACGCGCAGAGGTTCGCGCCGGTCAGCGGCACGATCTTGGGCCGGGATGTGGTGCCCGAGGTGTGGAGCACCAGCGCAGCGTCGTCCGCCTCGTCGCAATTGCCCCGCTTGGCCGTGCCGGACGGAATGTCGAGGCCGAAGCAGCCGGCACCCGCGCCGGGCTCGGGCGTGAGGCCGATGATCGGGACGCCCACACGCGCTGCTGCCTCGATGGCCGGGCTCTCCGCCCCTGCCTTCAGGATCAGTGCCTTGGCGCGCAGGTCTTCGAGGTAGAAGGCGAACTCGTCCACACGGTAAGCGGGGTTGAGCGGCGCCGCCGTGGCGTGCGCGGCCGCGCCGAGGAAAGCCGTCGCCATCTCCGGCCCGTTGGGGAGCACGATCGCCACCCTATCGCCCGGGCCAATGCCCGTGCCAGCGAGCGCATCGCCCGTCCGCCCGACCTGCTCGCGCAAGCCCCCGTAGGTCAGCGGCTCACGCTCCGGCGCCGCGATGGCGATATCGTCGCGCGCGCCCCGTTCCAGCAGCGCGTGGATGTCTGTCGGCTCAGACATGGCTCCCAGCCGCCAACTGTGAAGGGTGCGCGGGGGAGGCTCTCACGCGCGGTTCATCCGGTTGTCGACCAGATCGTCCAACACCGCCGGGTCGGCGAGGGTGGAGGTGTCGCCGAGCTGGTCGTGCTCGTTGGCGGCGATCTTGCGCAGGATGCGGCGCATGATCTTGCCCGAGCGGGTCTTGGGCAGCCCCGGCGCCCACTGGATGAGATCGGGCGTCGCGATGGGGCCGATCTCCTTCCGCACCCAGCGGACGAGCTCGCCGCGCAGGTCCTCGCTGGGCTCACGGCCCACGGTCAGCGTCACATAGGCATAGATGCCCTGGCCCTTGATGTCGTGGGGGTAGCCCACCACCGCCGATTCCGAGACCGCCGGATGCGCCACCAGCGCGCTTTCGACCTCCGCCGTTCCCATGCGGTGGCCGGAGACGTTGAGCACGTCGTCGACGCGGCCGGTGATCCAGTAATAGCCGTCCTCGTCGCGCCGGGCGCCGTCGCCGGTGAAGTAGCGGCCCGGATACTGCGAGAAGTAGGTGTCGAAGAAGCGCTTGTGGTCGCCATAGACCGTGCGCATCTGCCCCGGCCAGGAATCGGCGAGGCAGAGCAGGCCCGAGCACGCGCCTTCGAGCTCGTTCCCCTCCTGATCGACGATCAAGGGCTGCACGCCGAAGAAGGGGCGCGTGGCCGAGCCCGGTTTCAGCGCCGTCGCACCCGGCAGCGGTGTGATGAGGATGCCGCCGGTCTCGGTCTGCCACCACGTGTCGACGATGGGGCAGCGTCCGTCGCCCACCACCCGGTGGTACCAGAGCCAGGCCTCGGGGTTGATCGGCTCGCCCACCGAGCCCAGCAGTCGGAGCGAGGCGCGCGAGGTCTTTGTCACCGGCGCCTCGCCCTCGCGCATGAGCGCACGGATCGCGGTCGGCGCGGTGTAGTAGATGTTGACGCCGTGCTTGTCGCAGACCTGCCAGTGGCGTGAGGCATCCGGGTAGTTGGGCACGCCCTCGAACATCAGCGTCGTCGCCCCGTTGGCGAGGGGCCCGTAGAGGATGTAGCTGTGGCCGGTGACCCAGCCGACATCGGCGGTGCACCAGTAGGTCTCGCCATCGTGGTAGTCGAAGACGTACTGGTGGGTCATGGAGGCGTAGACCATGTAGCCGCCGGTCGTATGCAGCACGCCCTTGGGCTTCCCCGTTGAGCCCGAGGTGTAGAGGATGAAGAGCGGGTCTTCGGCCGCCATCTCCGCCGGCGGGCAGTCGGCAGAGGCGCCGGCGACGAGGTCGTGATACCAGACGTCGCGGCCGTCCACCCAGCCGATCTCGCCGCCGGTGCGCTTCACCACGACGCATTTCTGGATGCTGGGGCAGCTTTCCAGGGCCGCGTCGGTGTTGGCCTTGAGCGGGATCGCGCGGCCGCCGCGCAGGCCCTCGTCGGCGGTGATGATGAGCGAGGAATCGCAGTCCTGAATGCGGCCCGCGAGCGAATCCGGCGAGAAGCCGCCGAACACCACGGAGTGGATGGCGCCGATCCGCGCGCAGGCCAGCATGGCGATGGCCGCCTCCGGGATCATGGGCAGGTAGATCGTGATGCGGTCGCCTTTCTTCGCGCCGAGCGAGAGGAGGCCGTTGGCGAAGCGCGAGACCGCCTCGTGAAGCGCGCGGTAGGTAAGCGTCGAATCCTCAGCCGGGTCGTCGCCCTCCCAGATGATCGCCACTTGGTCGCCGCGGTCCGCGAGGTGGCGGTCGACGCAGTTGGCGCAGGCGTTGAGCGTACCGTCCTCGAACCAGCGGATGTGGAGGTCGTCGGCCTGGAAGGAGACGTCCTTGACCTTGCTATAGGGCCTGATCCAGTCGATCCGCTCGCCGTGCTCGCCCCAAAACCCCTCCGGGTCCTCGATCGAGCGGGCGTACCAGGCCCTGTAGGTTGCGTCGTCGCAGTGGGCCGATTGGTCGAGGCCCTCGGGCACGGGGAACAGTTCAGTCTCCGACATCGTGGCGCAACGCCTCCCTGATGGATTGGCCGACCGTCTCAGCGCGGCGGGATTATATACGGTTAGAGGACCACGGCGACCGAATCGCCCTCGACCGAGACCGGGAGTTGCCGGAGCTGCTCGCCGATGCAGGGGCCGGAGAGGCAGTGCCCGTCCGCGATCCGGAAGAGAGCGCCGTGGGTGGCGCAGAGGATCATGTCCTTCTCGCGGGTCAGGAACTGGTCCGGCACCCAGTCGAGGGGGCCTCTGGTGTGGGGGCAAGAGTTCTCGTAGGCCCGCAGCGTGGCGCCGGCGCGCACGACGAAGACCGAGCGCAGGTCTTCGCCGTCTCTGAAGTCGAAGCCCCTGGACCCCGGATCGGGAATCTCGGTGAGACGGCAGAGAACGCGGCGATTCATGGTGAAGGGCCGCTGGGCCGTGCCGCCCTCAGGCGGCCTCGCGCGCAACCGTCCGCAGGCTCGCCAGCACGGCATCGGCCAAGTGGTCGATCTCCGCTTCCTCCATCGGGGTGGAGAGGCACGCCATACCCGACACGGAGGTCACGACGCCGTGGTTGAGCAGCGCGCGGAACAGCCCTTCGAGCCGGCGCGCACGTCCCTCCGTCCCGGCGCGGTAGACGGCGCGATAATCGGTGAGCGACTCGTCGCTCATGTGGAAGAGGATGAGCGAGCCTTCGCCGGTGATCTGCCCCTTGCAGCCGGCGATGCGGAAAGCCTCGCGCAGCCGGGCACGCGCGGTCTCGCCAAGGGCATTCAGCCTCTCGACCGTCTCGCGCGTGAACATGCGCATTGCGGCGACGCCGGCGGCCATGGAGAGAGGGTTGGCCGTGAACGTGCCGGATTGCGGGCAGGCAGCCTTGCCCGCGCTGCTGTCGTAAACGGCCATCGCGTCGGCGGTGCCCGCCACGGCGCCGATGGGCAGGCCGCCGCCGATCACCTTGCCGAGCGTCGTGAGGTCGGGCTCCAGGCCGTAGAGTGTCTGGGCGCCGCCCTCGTGCAGGCGGAAGGTAATCACCTCGTCGTCGATGATGAGCGCGCCGGAGTCGCGGCGGAACTCGTGCAGCATCTCGATGTAGGCAGGGCTCATCGGCGCGCCGCCGCAGCGGGACGGCACAAGGTCCACCAGCACGGCCGCCAGATCGCCCGCATGGCGGTCGAGGATCTCGCGGCTCCCGGCCACGTCGTTGAAGGGGATGATCACCGCATCCTGGAGCAGCCCGGCCGGCGTGCCTTTCGCGTAGCCGACCGCGCGCGGCCGGTCGGTGCCCCAGCTCTGCGGGTCCGGGTCGAGGCTCGCCTCGGCATAGTCGTAGGCGCCGTGGTAGACGCCCTCGCACTTGGCGATCTTGGGCCGCCCGGTGTAGGCGCGGGCGCCCTTGATGGCGTGCATTACCGCCTCGGTGCCGGTGTTGGTGAAGCGGATGTGCTGGAACGACGGCACCCGGCCGCAGATCGCCTCGGCAAGCTCGATCTCGCTCTCGGTCGCAAGCGTGAGCGACATGAAGCGCTCGGCCTGTTTCACCACCGCCTCGACGATGGCCGGGTGCGAGTGGCCGAAGAGCTGGACCGTGTAGTTGTTGATGAAGTCGATCCGCTCCACGCCGTCCACGTCGGTGATGCGGCAGCCGTGGGCCTCTTGCGCGTAGATCGGGTAGGGCGCGAGCTGGGTGAGGCCGCGCGTGCCGCCGCCGGGGAACACAGCGCGTGCTCTCGCGCCAAGCGCGGCGGAACGCGAGTGCGGATCGGGATACGCCATGGCCGAGGCTCCTTCCGGGGGATGCGCCTGCGTATGGAGTTCAGTCGCGCCGGTTCCGCGCGTGCCTCACAGCGGGCCGATGCCAGAATGCGCCCATCCCGAGCCGCAGGCAAGCATCGGAGGGCGCGGCGGTGGTACACTCTCAGGTCGTCTGTTACCCGCCGCCGTCGTCATCGGCGGCGGCTATACGTGCGAGGCCAGAGCGAATGAGCGACAGTGTTCTCAAGGTCGGCAAGCTGCCGCCGAAACTGCTCGCCGAGGTGTTGGTGACGGGGCGGCCTGTGCCGCCCGAGCTGCTGCTGCCGCCGACGGTCGGCGAGGACGCCGGCGTCATCGCCGTGCGCGGCGGAGCGCTCATTGCCGCGAGCGACCCCGTGACGCTGACCGGGCAGGATGTCGGCGCCCATGCGGTGCTTGTGAACGCAAACGACATCGCGGTCATGGGCGCCAAGCCGCGCTGGTTCACCGCGACGGTCCTGCTACCGCCGGGGATCACCGAGGCCGAGGTGCGCGCGCTCTACCGGCGGATGCACGAGGCGCTGGCGGCACTGGACGCGGTGCTGGTAGGGGGTCATGTCGAGATCACCGATGCGGTCCGCCGCACCGTGGTCGTCGGCCACATGATGGGTCTCCGGGAGGATGGCGCCTTCACCCGCACAGCCGCGCTGGAGCCGGGGCAGGTGGTGGCGCAGATCGGCCCCGCGCCGGTCGAGGGCGCTGCCGTGCTTGCGGCGGAAGCCGGGGACATGCTGCGCGGCAAGGTCGACGCCGCGACGCTGGCGGAGGCCGCCGGCGCGCTGACCGATCCCGGCATTTCGGTGGTGGACGCCGCATTGCGCGCCACCACGCTCGGTGCGAGCGCCATGCACGACCCGACCGAGGGCGGTCTCTCGGCTGGGCTCTACGAGATGGCGGAGACGGCGGGCGTCCGGCTCGTGGTCGCGGCCGACGCCGTGCTCTGGTACGAGCCGGGCCGCATCCTGTCTGAGGCGCTCGGGATCGACCCCTGGGGACTGCTCGCCTCCGGGGCGCTGCTCGCGGCCTTTCCCGCCGGTACCGCCGAGTTAGTACTGGCGACGCTCGCCGCGGAGGGTTTTCCCTGCGCGCCCATCGCCCGCGCCGAAGCGGGGGGCGGCGTCAGCTTCGAGTCGGGCGGTGAGGTGCCGCGCTTCGCACGCGACGAGATGATCCGCGTGGTAAGCGCCGGGGGGTAGTCTGTGCTCAGGCGGCGCAGTGGTCGGCGTCGGCGCCCACGTGGCCGGAGAGATCGACGATGCTGGGCTGCTCGCCACAGAGCGCGCAAGCCGGGTCGGGCTTGACCTTGATCTTGCGGAAGATCGCAGCCAGCCCGTCATAGACGATCAGGTTGCCCGACAGGCTCTCGCCGATCCCCAGCAGCTCCTTCAGTACCTCGGTCGCCTGTAGCGAGCCCATGGAGCCAGCCACGGCGCCGAGGATGCCGCCTTCCGCACAAGAGGGGATCAGCCCCGGTGGCGGCGCTTCGGGGAAGATGCAGCGATAGCACGGGTTATCGCCCCCGAGATGGGCCTTGAAGGTCGCAAGCTGCCCGTCGAAACGGAGGATCGAGGCCGAGACCAGGGTCGTGCGCGACAGGTAGCAGGCATCGTTGATGAGGAAGCGCGTCGCAAAATTATCGCTGCCGTCCGCGACCAGGTCGTAGCGTCCGATCAGGTCCATGGCATTGTCGGGGTCGAGGCGAACCGAGTGACATTCGACCGACACATCCGGGTTGATGCGCGCCACCGTCTCGGCCGCGCTTTCGGTCTTGGGGTGGCCGATCCGGGCCTCGGTGTGGGCAATCTGCCGCTGCAGGTTGGAGAGCGCCACCGCATCGTCGTCGACGACGCCGATGGTGCCAACGCCGGCCGCCGCGAGATAGAGCATGAGCGGGGAGCCGAGGCCGCCCGCGCCGACGACGAGCACCTTGGAGTCGAGCAGCTTCTGCTGGCCCGGCCCGCCCACCTCTTGCAGCAGGATGTGGCGGGCGTAGCGCTCAAGCTGGCGTTCGTTGAACATGGGGTTGTCCGGCTTTCCGGCTGCTGCCTAAAGGCCCGCGAAGAGGTCGGTGGAGAGGTAGCGCTCAGCGAAGGAGGGCACGATGACGAGGATGCGCTTGCCTGCCATCTCCTCGCGCGCACCGACCTGGAGCGCGGCGGCGATGGCGGCGCCGGATGAAATGCCCACCGGAATGCCCTCCAGCCGCGCCACCCGCCGGGCGGTCTCGAAGGCGGTCTCGTCACTGATCTGGATCAGCTCGTCGATCACCGAGCAGTCGAGCACGCCCGGCACGAAGCCCGCGCCGATGCCCTGGATCTTGTGCGGCCCCGCAGGCGCGCCGGAAAGAACGGCGCTCGCCTCGGGCTCGACCCCGATCAGCTTGAGCGCCGGGAGGCGCGGCTTCAGCGCCTGGCCGATGCCGGTCACCGTGCCGCCGGTGCCGACGCCGCAGACGATGGCGTCCAACACGCCGCCGGTGTCGCGCCAGATTTCCTCAGCGGTGGTGACGCGATGAATCGCCGGGTTCGCCGGGTTCTCGAACTGCTGGAGCATCACCGCGCCCTCGATCTCGTCGACGAGCTCGATGGCGCGCGCCAGAGCACCCGGAATTCCCTTTTCTGCAGGGGTGAGTTCGAGCTCGGCTCCGAGGAACAGCAGAATGCGCCGCCGCTCGATCGACATGCTCTCGGGCATGGTGAGGATGAGCCGGTAGCCCTTCGCCGCCGCCACGAAGGCGAGCGCGATGCCGGTGTTGCCCGAGGTCGGCTCGACCAGCACCGAGCGGCCGGGGTCGATCCTGCCTTCGGCCTCCGCCGCCTCGATCATGGAGACGCCGATACGGTCCTTGACCGAGGCGAGGGGATTGAAGAACTCGAGCTTGCCGACGATTTCGGCGCCGCAGCCGGCCTCGGCGGGCAGGCGGTTGAAGCGCACCAGCGGCGTCGAGCCTATGGTCTCGGCGATGCTGCCGTAGATGCGTCCGCGCACGGCCGGCGCAGGCGCTGTGACGGCGGGAACGGCAGCCTCGTCAGGGTGGTCTCGTGCCATGATCCGCCCGGATCGTTCGCTCATACGGCCGTTCGGCCGCGCTGCTCGTTTTGAACCTGCACCCGCGGCGGGTCAAGCACGCCGTCGATCGGACTGTGACCCGGTTTGCCAGGAACCCCCGCGGCTTAAGGCGGATCAGGACACGCGTTTTCTCGGATCGACGGCCAGCCTTAGTCCGTCGCCGATCCAGGCAAAGGCCAGGGCAACGATGATGATCGCCACGCCGGGCAGCAGCGAGATGTGGGGCGAGCTGTCGAGGACCGGCGTGCCGTCGGCGGTCATGATGCCCCAGTCGGCCGTGGGCGGTTGGATACCGATTCCGAGGAAGCTGAACCCCGCCCCGATGACGATCATGGCACCCACGATCGTCGTCGAGTAGACGACCAGGGAACCCAGCACATTGGGCAGCACCTCGCGGGCCATGATCTGGACCGTACTGCTGCCGCTCACCCGCGCTGCCGTTACGAACGGCTTTTGACGCATCAGGGATGTCTCGGTGTAGACGAGCCTGGCCATGAAGGGCAGCTCGATGATGCTGGAAGACCATGGTCGCCTCGGACCCGCGCACCGCTTCCATCGCCTTGCTGTCGAGATCGAGCAGGTTGACGCCGTTAAGCGTGATTTCGCCCTCGACGATCCTCCCAGGAGCCGGGACCAGCCGAAGGATCGACAGGCCGGTAGCGGACTTGCCGGAGCCTGACTCGCCCACCAGGCAAACGGTCTGCCCGCGAGCGACATCGAGATCGACGCCGTCGACGGCCCTTATTGTATGTGTCGACAGCTCGAAATGGGTCGTCAGGCCGCGCACGCGCAGCACCGGCTCGGCGGTCCCCTTCTCCCTATCGCTGTCTGCGGCTGGTCTCATCGTTCCTGCGCGCTGGATCGGGCCTTGTGTCGTCTCGGACGGCCCACCACGATACGATGACGATACCGGGAAGATCGAAGGAATTAATCGAGGCCTCCAGGGAGTGCGCCATGTGAGCCGTGTAGACGAGGGCTCTCCTTCACCGGACGACATCGCCACGCTGCGGCAGGAGCGCTGGCGCGTCCAGCGAGCCTACGTCTTCGAGCGATCACCCTTCTTGGCCCGGCTTTGGGCCGGCCAACGGGTGCCGGAGCGGCTGGAGGATCTGCCCGCTCTCCCCTTCTGCGATAAGGGGATGCTGCGGGAGTCCCAGTCTGCGCATCCGCCCTTCGGCGACTATCTCGCGGCCGCGCCCGAGCGCGTCGTCCGCCTGCACCGCACCTCCGGCACCACCGGCCAGGCGATGAACATTGCCCAGACCGAGGCCGACGCGGCACAGACGGCCGAGGTCGGCGCCCGCTCCTTCCGCACCGCGGGGCTGACGCCCGGCACACTCACGGTCCATTGCCTAAACTATCAGATGTGGATGGGGGGCGTGAGCGACCACCTCGCCCTGGAGGCGGCGGGCGCGACGGTGATCCCCTTCGGCGTGGGAGACAGTGCGCTGCTGGTGCGCACGATCCTGGACCTCAAGGTCGCCGCGATCCATTGCACGCCCTCCTACCCCGCCGCCCTGGAACGCACCATCGCCGAGCAGTTCCCCGGCCTTGCGCCGCGCGACCTCGGGCTCAGGCTCGCCCTCTTCGGCGGCGAGGCCGGCCTTGACGAGCCGAGCTTCCGTGCGCGCCTCGAAGCGGTGTGGGGGTTCGCCCCGCGCAATGCCAACTACGGCATCTCCGACGTATTCAGTAACTTCGCGAGCCAGTGCGCGGCGAACAACGACCTTCACTTCCTGGGCCACGACGTGCTCCATGCGGAGCTGATCGAGCCGGAGAACGGCGACGTCGTGCCGTGGCGGGAGGGCGCGAGCGGCGAGCTGGTGCTGACCCACCTCGCCAGGGAGGCGCAGCCGCTGGTGCGCTTTCGCACCAACGACGTGATCGCCATCACTGGCGAGGGCGCCTGCGCCTGCGGGCGCGAGGCGACCCGCTTCCGGGTTCTCGGCCGCAGCGACGATATGGTGGTGGTGCGGGGCATCAACGTCTTCCCCACTGCCGTCGGCGGGGCGATCGGCGGGTTCGACGCGCTGTCCGGCGAGTTCCGTATCCGCCTCAAGGGCAGCGGCCCCTATGATCGGCTGCCGGTGGAGGTGGAGCTTGCGGAGGGTGCCGAGGCCTCGGGCGCGCTCGCCCTCAGCGTGGAAGACGCGATCAAGGCCACGCTCCGCGCCTCGGCCAGCGTGACGCTGCTGCCTGCGGCATCGATGCCGCGTACGGGCGGCAAGACGAAGCGCCTGATCCGGGAGGACTGACGATGGCAGGCACTGTTCTCACAGGAATCACGGATGGCGTCGCGACGCTGACCCTCAACCGGCCGGAGCGGCTGAACGCGTTGAATGCCGTGCTGCTTGCGGATCTCTGCGCGGCGCTCGATAGGGCGCTCGCCGACGACAAGGTCGGCGCGCTGGTCCTGCGCGGAGCGGGGCGCGCCTTCTGCTCGGGGGACGATCTCAAGGACATCGAGAACCAGACCGCCGGCGAAGCGGAGACACGGGCCTTCATCGAGGCGATCCAGGACGTCTCGCGCCGCCTCGTTCTGGGCGACAAGGTGGTGGTTGGCGCGATCCACGGCTGGGCCGTGGGCGGCGGGCTGGAATGGGCGATCAACTGCGACCTCGCCGTCTTCGCCGAGAGCGCGAAGTGCTTCTTCCCCGAGATCAGGTGGGGCATGTTCCCGACCGGGGGCGTGACGGCGATCCTGCCCCGCATCGTGGGACTGGCGAAGACCCGCGAGCTCATGCTGCTCGGCGAAACCTTCAGCGCGGCGGAGGCCCACGAGATGGGCCTTGCCTGGCGGGTGGTGCCGGACGACGCCGTGTTCGAGACGGCGCACGAGACGGCGGCGCGCATTGCCGCCCTGCCCCAGGCCGCTGTGCGCGACCTCAAGCGGGTGCTCAACCGGGCGGGCTCCCTCGATGTCGAGGGCGCGCTGGCGCTCGAGACCGAGGCGACGGTACGGCGCTTCCTCGACCCCGAGACGGCCGAGCGGGTGAAGAGCTTCGGCGGCGGAAACGAATAGCGGGCGCGCGGGATATGGCGCCATGTTGACCCAAGAAATCTTCGCCCAGCGGGCCAGGGTGCTAACCCAGGACCAGCGGGAGTTCTACTTCCAGCGTGGATATCTGTTGCTGGAACACCTCATCGAGCCGGCATGGCTCGAACGGCTTCGCGCAGTGACGGCCTCGTTCGTAGAGGCGAGCCGTACCGTGACCCCGGAAGACGGCGCCTTCGACCTCGCGCCCGGCCATAGCGCCGCAAAGCCGCGGCTCCGCCGCCTGAACACGCCCGACCAGCGGCACGACGACTATTGGGCGTTCGCAACGGGGATCGTTGCCGATATCGCCGCCGACCTGGTCGGGAGCAACGCCGTCTTTCACCACTCGAAGCTCAACTTCAAGTGGAACGACGGTGCGGATGGGGTCGGATGGCATCAGGACATTCCGTTCTATCCCCACAGCAATTACAGCCCGCTTACGATCGGCCTCTATCTGGCCGACACCGAGATGGCGCATGGCCCGGTCGCCGTGATCGACGGGAGCCACGAGGAGCCTCTCTACGACCACTACGACGCGGACGGCCATTGGGCGGGATGCCTGTCGGAAGCCGATGTCGCGACTCTGGACCTGGCGAAGGCCAGATATCTGACCGCGCCGGCGGGCTCGCTCACCGTTCACAACTGCCGCACGATCCACGGCTCGCCGCCGAGCGACAGCGACGAGGGCCGCCCCCTGCTGCTCAACGCCTACGCCGCGGCGGACGCAACGCCCTACACCGAGCTCGATCCGCCGGCGCGGTCGGTTCATGGCGGCGAAGTCGTGCGCGGTGCGCCCGTGGCGGAACCCCATGTCGATCCACGGCCCTGCCCCATGCCGCCCCGCTGGGATGGTCAGAACACGTCGATCTACGCCAATCAGCGCGACGAACACAGGATGGTGCGAGGTTGCGCCGCCGTTCGACGATCCCATTCACATCTTCAACACCATCTGGTCGCCGATCCTCGCGGCCGGGCTCAAGGCCCGGTTCTCCGACGATCGGCTCGCCGACTTGGGAGACGAGACGCGCGAGGCGCTTGAGGAGGTGAAGGACATCGCCCTCGAGGACTTCGTCGAAGCCGAGCGCCAGCGGGATCTTCTTGCCCATCGCATGCGCGAGTTTCACGAGACCTACGACCTGCTGCTGACACCGACGGCGATCGTCTCGCCGTTCGGGATCGCGCATGCGTTCCCGCCCGAGTGGGATCGCGAGCGCGCCTGGGTGTGGGAGTTGCCGACCTTTCCCTTCAACTTCTCTCGCCAGCCGGCGGCCACGGTTCCGTGCGGCTTTACCGCCGGCGGGCTGCCGGTCGGTCTGCAGATCGTCGGCCCCATCTACGACGATGCGCGCACGCTACGCGCGGCACGGGCCTATCAGGAAGCCTTTCCCACGACGGATCGCCGGCCGCCGCTCGATTAACCCGCATTTCTCAATGACGGGGAGAACGAGCCACACCCTTCCCGTCGGTCAGGCGTCACCCTCGGGAAGGCCTGATCCGGTCGAGCCGAAGCCGCCGGCGCCCCTGTCGCTCGGCGGCACTTCGCCCTCCACCAGCCGCGCCCGGCAAACCGGCGCGATCACGAGCTGGGCGATGCGCATGCCGCGCTCCACGACGAACGGGACCTCGCCCAGATTGACGAGCAGCACGCCGATCTCGCCCCGATAGTCCGAATCGATCGTGCCGGGGCTGTTGAGCACGGTCACGCCATGCTCCAGCGCAAGGCCCGAGCGCGGCCTGATCTGGCCCTCGAAGCCCTCAGGCAGCGCGAGCACGAGCCCGGTCGCAACCAGGGTGCGCGCCCCCGGTGCGAGAGAGAGCGGGCCGGCGGCGGCGTAGAGATCGAGGCCGGCGCTGCCGGCGCTGGCGTAGCCCGGCAGCGGCAGGTCCTGCCCATGGGCGAGGCGCGTGACCGTGACCTCGACCGGTGTCTCCACCGCTGCGCTCATGCGGGGTCGGCGCCGGCGGAGAGTGCTTGCGCGATGTGCGCGACCAGCCGCGCCGCGACCTCGGCCTTGCTCATGCGGGGCCAGCGCTCGACTGCCGGCGCCCCATCGCCCTCGGTGCGCGTGAGGAGGTGGATGAGATTGTCGTCGCTGCCGAAGACGTTGCCGCCCTCCGCCACCTGATTGGCAAGAATCCAGTCGCAGCCCTTGGCCGCGAGCTTGGCGGCGGCGTTCGCCTCCAAGTCCTCGGTCTCGGCGGCGAAGCCGATCACCAGGCGCGGGCGCTTCGGGCCGGGGGCACTCAGGTGGGCCAGGATGTCCGGGTTTTCGGCAAGTTCCAGGGTTGGAGCGCCGTCGCCGCGGCCCGCGCCCCCTCGGGGCTTCTTGATCTTCCGCTCCTGGGGCGCCGCCGCCCGCCAGTCGGAGACCGCCGCCGCGCAGATGGCGATGTCGGCGGGGAGGCCCTGCTCGCAGGCGGTTAGCATCTCCTCGGCGGTCTCGATTCGCACCGTCTCGACGCCGGCCGGTGCCGGCTGCCCGGTCGGGCCCGAGACGAGCATCACGCGGGCGCCCGCCTCGGCGCAGGCGGCCGCGATCGCGTGGCCCTGCTTGCCGGAAGACCGGTTGCCGAGGAAGCGCACCGGGTCGATGGGCTCATAGGTCGGGCCGCTGGTGACGAGCACACGCAGGCCGGCGAGCGGGCGGGGCCGGGTCGCGTTCAGGATGTCGGCGATGGCGGCCACAATCTCCGGCACCTCCGCCATCCGGCCGGGGCCGCTTTCGCCCTCCGCCAGCGGGCCGTCATTGGGGCCGACGAAGCGCACACCGTCGGCTTCCAGCCGCGCGCGATTGCGCGCCGTCGCGGGATGGTGCCACATCCGCGTGTTCATCGCGGGCGCCGCGAGCACTGGCTTGTCGGTGGCGAGCAGCGTCGAGGTCGCCAGATCGTCCGCGATGCCGTGCGCCATCTTCGCCATGATGTCGGCGGTCGCAGGCGCCACCACCACGATATCGGCCTCCTGCCCCAGCCGGATGTGGGCGATGTCGCTCTCGGCGGTCAGCGCGAGCGTGTCGGTGAAGGCCGTCCCGCCGGCGAGGGTCTCGACCGACAGCGGAGTCACGAATTCGGCGCCGGCACGGGTCAGGATGCAGCGCACCTGGGCGCCGCTCTCCCTGAGCCGCCTGATGAGGTCGAGGCATTTGTAGGCGGCGATGCCGCCTGCGATCACCAGCAGTACCCGCTTGCCGCTGAGCGCTGCGCTGGCTTCGGCTCCGCCCTCGTTTCCCGCGTTCTGCATGCGGATACGCTACGAGGCCGCCGCAACCGCCGCAAGAGAGTGGCCGGCGCCGGTCAGGGCCAGTGCACCTCGGGCGGGAGCGACATCAGGATCGCCTCAGGATTGCCGCCGGTCTCCAGCCCGAAGCGCGTGCCGCGGTCGTAGAGCAGGTTGAACTCGACATACCGGCCGCGGCGCACGAGCTGGTGCTGGCGCTGTTCCTCGGTCCAGGGCTCCGCCATGCGGCGGCGCACGATCGCCGGATAGACAACGAGGAAGGCGCGGCCGACATCCTGGGTGAAGGCGAAGTCCGCCTCCCAATCGCCGCTGTTGAGGTCGTCGTAGAAGATGCCGCCGACGCCGCGGGATTCATTTCGGTGGGCGAGGTGGAAGTAGCGATCGCACCACGCCTTGAAGCGCGGATAGTAAGCCGCGTCGTGGCGCTCGCAGGCCTCTCTCATCGCGGTGTGAAAGTCTGCCGTGTCGCGCTCGTCTGGATAGGTGGGCGTGAGATCGCTGCCGCCGCCGAACCACCACGTGCTGGTGACGATGTGGCGCGTGTTCATGTGGACCGCCGGCACGAGCGGCGAGCGCATGTGAGCCACGACGGAAATGCCGCTCGCCCAGAAGCGGCCGTCCTCTGCGGCGCCTGTCACCGCCTGGCGGAAGGTCTCGGAGAAGGTGCCGTGCACGGTCGAGACGTTGACGCCGACTTTCTCGAACACCCGGCCCCGCATGATCGACATCACGCCGCCGCCGCCGCCGGGGCGCTCCCAAGGCTTACGCTCGAAGCGGCCGGGCCGCTCGCCCGCTGACGCCGCCTCGTCCTCGATCGCCTCGAAGGCGGCGCAGATTTGGTCCCGGAGCGCTTCGAACCACGTGCGAGCGCGTTCCTTTCGCGCCGTGGCGTCGCTCGTGTCGCTCACGGGGGCTGCTACTCCCCGCCCGCGGCGGGCGTCACCGCGTAGTCGGTGCCGAGCGAGAGGGCGTCGAGGATCGCCGTGATCCGCGCCCAGGTGCGCCCGTCGATGGGGAAGCTGCCGCCGGGCTCGCTCCCGGCACGCACGCCGGGGAGGCGCACGCCCGTGCTGCCTTCGGCGGGCGGGAGCGCCTCCAGCCCGGCGACGAATTCCTCCATTGCCCGCACGAACTCAGGCCCCATGCCGAGCGCCTGCGGGTCGGCGGCGAGCACGAAGAGGCCGTTGCCCTGGTCCTCATTCTCATTGCCCCGGCTCATGCCCGCACCGGCGAGCGCGCCGGCGAACGCCTCGATAATCAGGCTGAGCAGAAAACCCTTGTGGCCGTCCGCCGCGCCGCCGAGCGGCAGGAGCGACGCGCTCCGGGGCGTGTCGAAGAAGCCGCCAGGCTCCGTGGTCGTCTTGCCCGCGCGGTCGATGAGCCAGCCCTCGGGCACGGCCTCGCCCTGGTTCACGGCCATCCGGATCTTGCCGAGGGCCACGACGGAGGTCGAGATGTCGATCACCAGCGGCGGCGTGCCGGGCGCGCGCGGGATGCCGCAGGCCAAGGGATTGGTGCTGAGGAAGGGCGCGGCGCTGCCGAAGGGCGCGACGCAGGCGCCGCCGCCCGCGTCGTTCACCAGGAGGAGCGTCATGAGGCCCGCCCGTGCCGGCCCGCCGACATAGGCACCCAGGCGGGCCACGTCGTTGCCATTGCGCACGGCGGCACAGCCGATGCCCTGAGCCCGCGCCTTGGCACTGGCCCGCTCCACGGCGAAGACGCAGGAGACCGGGCCGAGGCAATGGCGAGCATCGATCATCGCCGCAGCCTCGGTCTCGTGCACCACGACCGGCGCCGCCGCCGGCGCGATCATCCCGTCCCGCGTGTTTTCGGCGAAGGTGGGGATGCGCATCACGCCGTGAGAGTGATAGCCCGCGCGGCTCGCTTCCAGCAGGGTCTCGGTCAGCACCGCGCGCTCAGGCCCGGTGAAGCCGAGGGCCCCGAAGATGTCCTCGATAAGCAGGACGACCGTCGATTCCGGGGCGTTGACCCCCGTCTGGGTCGTCGCCGGAGGCATCGTTTCAGCGCTCCGCCACCTTGACCACGAGCTTGCCGAAGTTGCGTCCCTCGAAGAGCATGCCAAGCCCCTCGGGCGCGTTCTCCAGCCCCTCGATCACATGTTCCTTGTAAGACATCCGGCCCTCGTCGAGCCACGCGGCGAGCCGGGCGAAGGCCTCCGGATAACGATCGAGCCAGTCGAGCACGAGGAAGCCTTCGACCCGCGCCCGGTTGATGAGGATGTAGCGCAGATGGCTTGGCCCGACGTAAGGCTCGGTCAGCGTGTAGTGGTGGATATTGCCGCAGACCACTACACGCGCCTTGAAGGCGAGGCGTTGCATCACCGCATCGGTCATCGGGCCGCCGACGTTGTCGAAATTGACATCCACGCCATCGGGGCAGGCCTCGTCCAGTGCGGCGCCGATGTCGTTCGCCGTGCGGTAGTTGATCGCGGCGTCGAAGCCCAGCTCCTCGGTCACATACGCGGCTTTCTCATCACTGCCGACCGTGCCGACGACACGGCAGCCGCCGATCTTGGCGATCTGGCCCACCGCCGCGCCGACGGCACCCGAGGCCGCAGAGACCACCACCGTGTCGCCGGGGTGCGGCTGGCCCACCTCCAGCAGGCCGAAATAGGCGGTGGCGCCGGGCATGCCGAGAATGCCGAGCGCGTAAGAAGCCGGATGGCCGGACTCGGGCAGCACCCGCGCGCTGCCGCGCGAGCAGAGCGCGTATTCCTGCCAGCCGAACATGCCCTCCACCAGATCGCCCGGCTTGAGGCCCGCGGCCTCCGAGCGGACGACCTCCCCCACCGCGCCGCCTGTCATCACGTCGCCGATGGCGACCGGCGCCGCGTAGGACTTCGCTGCGCTCATCCGCCCCCGCATGTAGGGGTCGAGGGAGAGATAGAGTACCCGCACCAGCGCCTGGCCGGGCCGGGGCTCGGGCACCGGCTCCTCGGCCAGCGAAAAGTCGCTCCCTTTCGGCATGCCCACCGGCCGCGCCGCGAGCCTGATCTGGCGATTGGTGACCGCGTTCATGATGCTCCCTCCGCTCGCTTCGGCCTGGGCCGAGAAACCCCACCTCCCCCTGTCCCCCTCCCCCAAAGGCGGAGGGGGGACGCAGGCGGCACCTGCGCGTGCTCCCTCTCCTCCCCTCGGGGAGGAGAGGGCCGGGGTGAGGTGGGGGTGTTTCTCTTCGTTCTCCCCGACAAATGACGACAGAGGCTGTCGCCGTCGCCATCATCAGCGCGCCGTCTACGGCACGACCGAATAGCCGCCGACCGCCAGGTAGCCGCCATCGATCACCAGCTCGGTGCCGGTGATGAAGCTCGATTCCTCGGACGCGAGGAAGACCACGCCGTTGGCGATGTCCTCGGGCTTGCCGACCCGGCCGATGGGGTGCTGCTTGGCGAGCGCCGCCAGCCCCGCCTCCAGGCTGCCGTAGTCGCGGTAGCAGGTGGCCTCCATCATCTCGGTATGGATGTAGCCGGGGTGGATCGAGTTCACCCGGATGCGCCGCTCGTCCTTGGCGCCGTCGAGCGCCGCCCCCTTGCTGAAGAGCCTGACCGCCCCCTTGGTCGCGCTGTAGGCGGAGAGCCCCGGGATGCTGGTGAAACCGAGGATCGACGAGATGTTGATGATCGAGCCGCCCGCGCGCATCGCGCCCATGGCGTGCTTGGTGCCGAGGAAGACGCCGTCGACGTTGACCGACATGCTCTTGCGCCAGCTCTCCAGCGTCACCTCCGGCAGCGGCTCGATGATGCCGACGCCGGCATTGTTCACGAGCACGTCGAGGCCGCCGAAGCGGTCGACGATGGCCGGGATCGCGGCCTCCCAATCGGCTTCCTGGGTGACGTCGAGGGCGACGAACATCGTCTCCGCACCGCCCGCCGCGAGTTCGGCCGCGAGCGCCTCGCCTCCCTCCCTGTCGATATCGGCGAGCGCGACCGGCGCGTCCTCCGCCGCGAGCGCGCGGGCGCAGGCCTTGCCGATGCCCTTCGCAGCACCGGTGACGAGCGCGACGCGGCCCTCCAGTCGTCCTGCCATCCTATGCTCCCCCGCTGGTCAGTCGCCGACCGAGGCCGCGCCGTCCATCATCGCGTGGATCATGGCGGGCTTCGGCACGCTCGGCTTGGGGTAGGCCTTGCGGCTGTGGGTTAGCCCTAAGCCGAGCACAAACTCGGCGAGCTTGTAGGTGAGCGGGCCGGGGTTGATGACCGGCACCGGCAGGTTGGCGGCCATGTGGCCGTGCGCCTGGTGCATGGTGGTGGAGCCCAGCAGGATCACCTCGGCGCCGTCTTCCTCGATGCAGCGCATGGCGCAGTCCACCAGCTTGGGGAAGACCACCTCCTCCTTGCCGCCGAGCAGGTTCTCGACGTCCGGCATCACGTTGATGGAGCGGATGGAGGCGAGCCTGTCGGCGACGCCGTATTCCTGCGTGCCCTTCTTGTAAAGCGGGATCCAGCCGTCCCACTGGGTCACAACCGAGAAGCGGTTGCCGAGCATCAGCGCGGTCATGAAGGAGGCCCGCCCCGGCCCGATCACCGGGATGTCGAGCACGGAGCGGAGCGCGTTCATGCCGGAATCGCTCATCGTGTCGATGCAGACGGCGTCGTAGCCGTCGTCCTCGGCGCTCAAGCCGGCTTCGAAGAGCGCGATGTCGCCCATGACATAGTCGTGATAGCAGTCGAGCAGCGCCGGCCCCGCCTTGACGCCGCGAAAGTCGAACTCAATGTCCGGCCCGAGCGCGACCGATTCCAGCTGCGAGCGCCGGTTCGCAAGCCCCTTCTCGTCGAAGGCGAAGGGAACGATTACGAGTACCTTGGCCATGACCCACTCCCCATCCGTGCCGTGCCGCGCGTGCCGCGCGAGGGCCGGATCATGGCGCAGATGCCGCCTGGGCGGAAGGGCACTCGGGAGGCGGGGGCGGAGGCGCGAGGGCGGCGCTCTCGGGCCGCCGTGCGAGTCCCACAACTTTTCCTAAAGCGGGATTCGCCGGGATTAAGTGGGATTAAGTGGGATAAGTGGGATTCCGAGGGACGGGGTTGCGCATGCCTGACGCGCGCGTGCCTGAAAGGTCACGCGCGCGTCAGATAAGGTTGTGCACGCGGTAGACGGGATCTTGCACGCCCGCATCGCCCGCGCCCGCGTCGGCAGCGCCCGCAGAGTCGCGGGCTCGGTAGATGAAGTCGCGGGCGCAGTAGATTGGGTCGCGGGCGCAAGAGCAGGGTCGCCTCCGCCTGCCCCGGCCCGCTTGCTCTCGCTCTGCACGGCGCGATCCTTACGCAGGCGACGTGCCCTGTGCACCGCACCATGGTCCAGGGAGTCACGCTCAACGGTGTATAGGTTGAGGCCTATAATTGGTCTGTAGTATTTGTCGGCAAGGCCGATGAGCGCTTCGATCGTCATCTCGCGGCGATGAAGGGATAGACCGATGGCAACGACTCTAAGAGACAAGATTAAGGGCTTGTCGCCGGAGAGGCGGGCGCGCATCGACGCCGAGACCGACCGCCTGTACTACGAATACAAGACCCTTCAAGAGCTTCGCAAGGCGCGGGAACTCACCCAGATCGAGATCGCCAAGGCGCTGAACATCCGCCAAGCTTCGGTCGCCCAGATGGAAGAGCGCAGCGACCTCAAGACCTCCACACTGCGCGGCTACATCGAAAGCATGGGCGGAAAGCTCCTGCTGGTCGTCGAGCTCCCCGACCGGGCGCCCGCGTATATCGATAGCATTGGCGAGCAGGGCGGCGCGATGTCGCCAAAATACTGACCACGCTCGACATGCTCGTGAACGCAAGCAGATTGCCGTTGCCGAACAAAGCCGACTCGTTGGCCGCGCAGCTGAGATTTACCTCGACAGCAGTTGAGCTAGCGTATTGATCGAGTCTCGCAGCGTCCCACCGTGCGGTATGATCCACGGTTGGGGCGCCGCTGGATCCACTTGGATCCATGCTGTATCTATGCCTGCACGTCCGCCGTGTTGTGGACTGAACCCCTGAAGATTACCCCAGCCATCGAGCAGGAAGTCCTTTGTAAACACCCAAGAGTGCGCATCAAAAGGACTTACACCTAAGTAAATCAATAGATCGTATCTCTGGTTCCTTATTTGTTGAAATTTATAGTGTCCCCCCGCCCATAGCGTTGAAAACTTTACCTCAACACGCTTGTTGTTCACAATGCGGTCAGCCTCGTTGTCGCCGGCGGGCCCGACTGCGAAATCCCGGGCCGCGAGCCATCCGGCAACTAGCCGCTCTCCTATCGCACCAACCTGTCTTGAAGGGCGCGACTTAATCCATGCGAAAGGACTGCCTTCCCAATCCAAAGAGTCGTCTCCGTAGTCAGCCTCAAGCGTTGCGGCAAGGCCCGCCAGGAGCCTAACATCCGGGTCGGTTATCTCCCGCGATCTAGGCAAAATCGCCTCCAAACGATAGCTGACTTTGCGGTTCGACGGGTTGGTCGAAGTCCGGCTCAAAGCCCTCCAGGCAGGGGGCGAAGCGAGCGAGGCGACGTGCCATGACGCGCGCTGCCTCGGGGTTGTTGTCGATGAGGAGACACGAGCGGCCGTGCTTGGCGGCAGCTTCACCGAAGGTGCCGGAGCCCGCGAAGAAATCCATCAGCGTGTCCTCAGGCGAGGAATGGACCTTGACGATACGCTCCAGAAGCCCGAGGGGCTTCTGGGTGGCGTAGCCGGTTTTCTCCTTCGAGTTGGTGGGCACGATGGTGTGCCACCAGACATCCGTCGGCGTCTTGCCGCGCGAGGCCTTTTCTGCCCCTACCAGCGCCGGCGCCATGTAAGGGATGCGGTCCATCGCATCGAAATGGAAGGTGTAAGTTGCCGGGTCCTTGGCGTACCAGAGGATGGTGTCGTGCTTGGCCGGCCAGCGGTTCTTGGGCCGCCCACCATAGTCGTAGGCCCAGATAATCTCGTTGATGAAGCTCTCGCGCCCGAAGATGCCGTCCAGCATCACCTTGCAGTAGTGTGCCTCGCGGTAGTCGATGTGGAAGAAGAGCGAGCCTGAATCGGCGAGCACCCTGTGGGCCTCCGCAAGGCGCGGCTCGAGGAAAGCCAGGTAGTCGTCAAAGCGGTCAGCATAGCTGGTGGCACCGAGCGTGGTCGTGCGATAGCGCTGGCCTTGGAAGCCGGTCCTGTCGCCGTCCGCATCCCGCTCCGTCTGGATCGCGACCCGCTTTTGCGTCTTTCCGGTGTTGAAGGGCGGGTCGATATAGATCAGGTCGATGCTGCCCGTGCCAAGCGTGGGCAGAATCTTCAGGTTGTTCTCGAGGACGATGCGCAACATCGAGCGGCTTCCCCCCACACGGCCCGCAGCACAAACATAGCAGCCGGCGTATGCCGACTCGCCCACAACAGGCCGAGGATGGCGCAGGGTCGCGGATTCCGCAACGACGCGCCGGTCGTGGGAATGGATTACGGGCGCGCCGCAGAGCGGTGCCCCGCCGCCGGCCGAGGGTGGGCCCCCGGCGCCTGCGCTATGCGGTCAGCGCCCGGAGGCCGTCTTCGAAGAAGAACGAGTCCTCGCCGAAAGCCGGTTCCAGCTGGTCGAGCCAGGTGGCCTTCGGATCGAAGCGCGCGAAGAAGGGCTGGCCGACCCAGTCGGGGTCGCGGCCTTGCAGGAAGCGCAGCACGAACACCTTTTCGCCCGCGATCTCCTGCACGCCCAGCACCTCGACCTTGCCGGGCGTGGCACTCATGCTCGGCCCCCGGACCGTGCGGCCCAGGCCCGAGACCTGCTGGGTCGCGCTCCTGAAGACCTCCCAGCAGCGCACCAGCGGCACTTCGAAATAGTGCCTCGGCCCGGTATCCCGCTCCACGAACATGTAGTAGGGGATGACGCCGAGGCGCACCTGCTCGCGCCACATCCGCGCCCAGATGGCGGGATCGTTATTGATGTGGGCGAGCAGCGGCGCCTGGCTGCGGATGACCGCGCCGGTATCGCGGATGCGGCGGATCGCGTCCTGCACCACGTCGGTCCGCATCTCCTGCCAATGGTTGAAGTGGGCCATGACCGCGACGTGCCGGCCCGCGCGGACGAGGTCCGCCAGCAGGCGCAGCAGATCGTCCGCATCCGCGTCATTGACGAAGCGATGCGGCCAGAAGGTGAGCGCCTTGGTGCCGATCCGGATGTTCTGCACATGGGCCAGCGCCGGATCCTCGGCGAAGGGCCGCAAGTAGCTCTCCAGCACCCGGGTCTTCATGATCATCGGGTCGCCGCCCGTGAACAGAACGTCCGAGATTTTGGGATGGTCGGCGAGGTAACGGTGCAGGCCGACCGCATCCTTGGTCGAGATCTTCAGCTCCTTCTCGCCAACGAATTGCGCCCAGCGGAAGCAGAACGTGCAGTAAGCGTGGCAGGTCTGGCCCTGGCTCGGGAAGAACAGAATGGTTTCGCGATATTTGTGCTGGAGTCCTTCGAAAGTCTCGCCTTCTTCACGGGGAATGTTGAGCTCCTGCTGCCCGGCCGGATGCGGATTGAGCTTGCTGCGGATGTCGGCGGCAGCGCGCTCGATCTCCTGCGGCGTGGCACCCTGCACCATGAGGTCGGCGATTCGGCGGAAGTCGCCGTCGTCCAGCATGCCCCGTTGCGGGAACACCAGCTTGTAGACCGGATCGTCCGGCACCCGGTCCCAATCGATCAGGCGCTCGATCACGTAGCGGTTGGTCCGGAACGGCAGCACGGCGCTGACGACCTTCATGGCAAACAGATCGTCGCCAGTCACGTTCCCATATTGGGAAATCGAATCGAGATTTCTCCGTGTTAGCGCCTGAAACTTGGTGCTCGGTCGCGCGGACTCCTTTTGATCACGCGGACGGTTCGCGCTCGGCCAGTCTCGCAGGACCGTTGTCCGCGGGATCGCGTGAACGCTCACTCTGGTATCTCCCCAAAAACATTGGTTTTTTTGCCTCTGTGGTCTTATATCACATCCGGCCCGAAAGGTGAAGGTCGCGCCCCGGCGCGCGGTGCAGGTCGCGCCCCGGCGCGCGGTGCGCACCCGTCGGCTCGACCCTGCTCTCTGCATGCGTAAGGGCCTGGTGCCGCAGGCGGGGAGGGCGGCGCAGGGTTGCCTTTCGTGCATTGCCGGGCCACACAAATCCTTACTGCCACGCCCCAGGGCCAAGCCCATCGCAAGACCGAGGCGCCGGGCCCAGGGGTTCAATCCGAGGGGGAGGGAGTCGCATGCCGCGAGCAAGCGAAATCTGCCGCATGGACGCCGTCACGCTGGCGGCGCGGGTGCGGGCTAAGGAGCTCTCGGCAATCGAGGTCGCGGACGCGGTGATCGCCCACATGGAAGAGGTGGAGCCTCACCTGCACGCCTTCTGCACGCCTGCGCCCGACTATGCCCGCGCCGCCGCCCGGCAGGTGGATGCCCGCGTCCAGGCGGGCGAGGACCCGGGGCCGCTCGCGGGTGTGCCGGTCGGCATCAAGGACCTCGTCTGCACCAAGGACCTGCCGACCGTCTCGGGCTCCATCGCCTACGAGGGTTTCTTGCCGGAGGAGGACGACGTCGCGGTCGAGCGCCTGAAGGCGGCCGGCGCCGTCATCCTCGGCAAGACCAACGTGCCGGAGTTCGGCTACAGCGGCGCGAGCCACAACGCCGTGTTCGAGGCGACGCGCAACCCCTGGAACCCGGAACGCTCCCCCGGCGGTTCCAGCGCGGGCTCGGGCGCCGCGGTGGCGGCTGGCGTCGGGCCGCTCGCGGTCGGCAGCGACGGCGGCGGCTCGGTGCGGATTCCGTCGTCCTTCTGCGGGCTCGTGGGGGTCAAGGCGTCGATGGGGCGGGTGCCGCTCTATCCCGGTTGTCGCGACGAGCGCTACCCCGGCGTCTCCAGTTGGGAGGGGATCGAGCATATCGGCCCGATGACGCGGACCGTGGCGGATTCAGCGCTCATGCTCTCGGTCATGGCCGGCCCGGACGATCGCGACCGCCACTCGCTGCCCGCCGGCGACGTCGACTGGCTCGGAAGCGCGACTGCCGGCGGCGACCTCAGGGGCTTGCGCGTGGCCTACAGCGCGGACTGGGGCTATGCCGCCGTCGACCCCGAGGTGCGCCAGATCGTGGGCGATGCAGTCAAGGTGTTCGAGAGCGAGCTCGGCTGCACGGTCGAGGAGGCCGACCCCGGCTGGGACGACCCCTATCTCACCTTCTGGGGTCTGGTGGCGGCGGAGACCGACCTCGCCGGGATGCGCCGGCTGGTGGCCGAACACGGCTCACGGATGACGCCCCATCTGGTGGATTTCATCACCCGGCCGTGGACAGCGGAGGACCTCACCGACGCGGTGATCGGGCGGAAGGCGGTCGTGAACAAGATGTGGCGCTTCATGCGGGGCTACGACCTGCTGCTCACGCCGACGCTCGCGTGCCCGCCCTTCGGCCTCTACATGCAGGGGCCGGAGATCATCGAGGGGCGCCTGGTGCCGCCCTTCGCCTGGCTCGCCTTCACCTTCCCCATGAACATGACGGGCCAGCCGGCGGCGAGCGTGCCGGCAGGCTGGACAGCGGACGGCCTCCCGGTCGGGCTGCAGATCGTGGGCCGCCATCTGGACGATGCGACGGTGCTCAAGGCCGCTGCCGCCTTCGAGGCTGCCCGCCCCTGGCGCGACCGCTGGCCGGCGCTCGTCTCGTAAGCTAGAGCGAGTCCGTTTCTGACGGACTCGCGACAGGCCGCGACCGCGGCCCGCCGCTTATGCGGCGCCCTCGCGGAGGCGCCGGCCGCAGGCCGGCTGCCGTGAGCGAAAAAATGCCGCCTCCGCGGGGCGTTGCCCGGCGAGACTACTCGGCTGCTGCCGGCACCCGTTCGATGCCGTTCTCGGTCAGCTTGTGGCCGCGGCGCTCGGCTTCGGCCAGCACGTCGTCGCGCCATTGCACGCGGCCGGGGTCGGTGGCGCCGACGATGACGAAGAGCAAGCCTTCCTCGTCGCCCACGTTGCGGAAGCCCCGCATCACGTGGGGTGGGCAGGAGGCCACGTCCCAGGGATCGAGGAGAACGTAGCGGCTCTCCTCGTCGTCGCCCCAGAAAATCTTCCAGCGGCCCTTGAGCGGCATGAAGACCTCGTTGGTCTCGTGATCGTGGTGCAGCGTGCCCTTGCCGGGGGCGCAACGCACCACGCCGACGTTGAAATCTCGGTTGTCGGTGATCGCGGCCTTCTGAGTCGCGTCCTCGCCGACGCCGCGGCCGATGATCTGGTAGATCTCGCGCTCGCAACCGGGGATCACCGCGTCCAGCATGGGAAGCCGGCTGCCTTCCAGCTGGTCGAAGCGCGCGACACGCGTCTTCTCGAACTCGTCCACCGTGATGATGTCGTTGCTCATCGCTCGGCCTCCCCTGCCGTGTCCGATCGTCTCTTGTTCCGCGTACCCTATCGTACCCTATGCCCCGGCGCGCTCGACCCGGCGCGCGGTCTTGATCGCCTGCATCCGCGCAACCGCGTCGAACACGGGCGGGAAGGTCGGGCGGTCGACATACTGCCCCGTGCCTTCCTCGACGTTGAGGGTGCTGCCGTCCCACACCTTGCGCCCGCGGCTGATCGTGGTCGCCGCGACGCCCGAGACCTCCATCCCCTCGAAGATGTTGAAGTCGACGTTCTGGTGGTGGGTCTTGACCGAGATCGTCCGCGTCGCCTTGGGGTCCCAGATCACGATGTCGGCATCGGCGCCGGGCTGGATCGTCCCCTTGCGCGGATAGATGTTGAAGATGCGCGCGGCGTTGGTCGAGGAGAGCGCCACGAACTCGTTGGGGGTGAGCCGCCCGCTGCCCACGCCGTGGTGCCAGAGCACCGACATGCGGTCCTCGATGCCGCTGGTGCCGTTCGGGATCTTGGTGAAGTCGTCCTTGCCCATGGCCTTCTGAGGCGCGCAGTAGCCGCAGTGGTCGGTCGCCGTGGTCTGCAGGTTGCCGGACTGGAGCCCGTGCCAGAGCGCCTCCTGATGCTCCTTGGGGCGGAAGGGCGGGCTCATCACATAGGCCCGCGCAGCTTGCACGTCGTCCTGGTAGTAGACCGACTCGTCGATCACGAGATGCTGCACCAGGCATTCGCCGAAGACCCGCTGGCCCTCGAGCCTGGCGCGGGTCACGGCCTCGAGCGCCTCCTTGCACGAGACGTGGACGATGTAGATGGGCGCGTTCAGCACCTGGGCGATGCGGATCGCCCGGTTCGCCGCCTCGCCCTCCACCTCCGGCGGGCGCGACTGCGGATGCCCTTCGGGCCCGGTGATTCCTTTGGCGAGCAGTTGCCGCTGTAGGTGCCAGACCAGCTCGCCGTTCTCGGCATGGACAGTGCAGAGCGCGCCAAGCTCCTGACAACGCGCGAAGCTCGCCAGCAGCTTCTCGTCGTCCAGCATGATCGCGCCCTTGTAAGCCATGAAGTGCTTGAAGCTGTTGACCCCGTTCTCACGGGCCAGCACGCCCATGTCCTCTTCGATCTTCTCGTTCCAGTTGGTGATCGCCACGTGGAACGAATAGTCCGACGGCGCCTTGGCGGCGCGCTGCATCCAGTCCCGCCAGGCCTCCATGGGCCGCGTCTCGGGGTCGGGGATCACGAAGTCGATGATCATCGTGGTGCCGCCGGCGAGCGCCGCCGCCGGGCCGGTGAAGAAGTCGTCGGTGGTGACCGTGCCCATGAAGGGCACTTCCATATGGGTGTGCGGATCGATCCCGCCCGGCATCACCAGGGCGCCGCCGGCATCGACGATCTCGGCGTCGCCCGGTGCCTCCAGTCCTTCGCCCACGGCCTTGATCGTGCCGTCTTCGCAATAAACGTCCGCCCGCTTGGTTTCGTCGGCGGTAACAACAGTCCCGCCCCTGATCATCAGCGACATCGCAGCCTCCCCGGCCTCTTCCGCCCGCGCCCTGTCGTCTGGCGCGCGCTAGACTAGCAAATCCCGACGGTTCCGCCGAACGGATCGAGGCAGCGGGCGCCGGTCGGCGCGATATGGCGCACGTTCCGCGTCACGACGACGAGATCGTGCACGAGCGCCGTGGCGGCGATAAGGCCGTCCACGTCCGGCACCGTCGGCTGTGCGGTGATCTCGCCCCATCGTTCAGCGACGGCCTGATCCACGGCGAGCACGCGGTTGCCGAATCGCTCGCCGATCTGTGTCACCCACCGGTCGAGCGAGTCTGCGGCGGTCGGGTCGCGGCGGCGGATGCGGGAGGCGCCGCGCCGAAGCTCCCCGATCACCAGTACGCTGAGATAGAGCTCCTCCGGCTCGCGCTCCTCGAACCAGGCGACGACGCTTTGGTTGGCGCGGCGCCTCTTCCGCAGTTCGGAGACCACATTGGTATCGACGAGATAGCTCACAGGTCGAGCGGCCGCGGCCCGGAGCGCGGCTGATCGAAGTCGGAATCGTCGCCGACCTCCGGGAACGCCAGGAGGTGATCCACGAAGCTCCCCGAGGATACCGCACGCCGGCTCTCGACCAGCGCGACGCCTTCGTTGGACAGGGCCCAGACGCCGCGCGGCGAGTCTTCGCGGAGATATCCCTCTTGAACCAAGTGTTCGCGGGCCAACTTCACGGTACTTCTCCATCTCTCATCGCCCGACTTGGCGCGGTCGAACTCGCCGGGCGTCAGATAGCGCTTCATACGCTCCCTCAGAGCCGGGTATAGATCGCGCCCCCGGGCGCTACCGCCCCGCTCATAGATGACTTCGAGGAGGGGCTCTCGAAACTCCCCCTCCGGCAGTTCCGGAGAGGGCTCACCGTCTGGCCCTGACCGTGAGACGGGACCAGATTCCGTCGGGTCGGGCGTCTCCCGATAGCGTTCGGCGGCATCCAAAGCCTTTGCAAGGGCCGAGTCCGCCGTGTCCACGAGCGGCTCCGCCCACGCCTTGAGGCGGTGCATGGATTCGTCCGAAATGCGGATTGTCGGCACGCTTCTATTCCTCAACCACGACGATGTGAATATGTTTATAAGTCACTATGTGACAAAGAAACTAAAGTGTCAACGACATTTTTCGAGATTGGTCGGCATGGATCGATCGGCGAATCGGCGACAGGGCATGACGAACCCCCCTGCTTGCCCATTTCCGCGTCACTCACGGACTTGTTCCGGGCATCCATGTCCCCCGCAGACAGTCACCGTTGCTCCCGCGGCAACCGACGGCAGGCGATGCCTTTGGAAGGCGCCGGGACTTAGTTCGGTGGCCGGGGTGGCCGGGGTGAGGGCGGAGAGCGTCAGCCGCCGCCGAGGCACCAGAGCAGGATCGCCTTCTGGGCGGGCACGCGGTTGGCCGCCTCGTCGAGCACCACCGATTGCGGGCCGTCGAGCACCGCGTCGGTCACCTCGCAGCCGCGCTTCGCCGGCAGGCAGTGCATGAAGATCGCATCGGGCGACGCCATCGCCATGACGGCTTCGTCCACCCGATAGGGCTCGAACAGGACGTCCCCCTTGCGCGCAGGGTCGTCATGCAGCGAGACCCAGCTGTCGGTCACCACGCAATCGACGCCTGCGACCGCGCTGGCCACGTCGGTGCCCACCTCAACGTCCGCGCCCCGCTCCTTGGCCCAGGCGACGATTGCGGGCTCCGGCGGGAAGCCGGGCGCGCAGGCGAGGCGCAGGCTGAAGCCGCAGAGCGCGGCCGTCTGCACCCAGGTCGCGGCCATGTTGTTGCCATCGCCGAGCCAGGCGACCGTGCGCCCGGCGATGGGGCCGCGGTGCTCCTCATAGGTCATCACGTCGGCCACGAGCTGGCAGGGGTGGCTGCGGTCGGAGAGCGCGTTGATGACCGGCACGCTCGCGCCCTCGGCCAGCGCCATCAGGGTCTCGTGGGAGCGTGTGCGGAGCGCGATGGCATCGACATAGCGCGAAAGTACGCGCGCGGTGTCCTCGATGGTCTCGCCGCGGCCGAGCTGCATGTCAGACGCCGTCATGGCGATGGTTTTGCCGCCGAGCTCGTCCATGGCGACCTCGAACGAGACCCGCGTCCGCGTCGATGGGCTCTCGAAGATCGCGGCAAGGGTCTTGCCAGCGAGCGGCGCGGCGCCGTTCCGCCCCTTGAGCGTGCGTGCGCGGTCGATGGTCGCGCGCAGCGTGGCGGCGTCGATCCCGTCGAAGTCGAGGAAGTGGCGCGGTGCGGTCACGTAGCCACCTGGCCCAAGGCCCGTTCCAGCGCGTCGCAGGCCTCGTCGACCTCGGCCTCGCCGATGGTGAGGGGGGGAAGCATGCGGAGCACATTGCCGTCCGCCGGCAGCGCCAGCAGCTTGTTCTCGCGCAGCGCGGTGAGAAGCTCAATGTTGGGTATGACGCACTCCAGGCCCAGCATCAGCCCGCGCCCGCGCACGCCGGTGTAGACGCTCTTGTTGCCGGCGAGCGCGGTGAGGCGCTCGGTGAGCAGCGTTCCCATCTCCTGCACCTTGTCGAGGAAGCCATCGCCGAGCACCACCTCGAGCACGGCGTTGCCGACCGCAGAGGCCAGCGGATTGCCGCCGAAGGTGGTGCCGTGACTGCCGGGGACCATGGCGGCCGCGACCTCCTCCCGCGCGAGGCAGGCACCGATGGGGAAGCCGTTTCCGAGCGCCTTGGCAACCGCCATGATGTCGGGCGTGACGCCCGCCCACTCATGGGCGAAGAGCCGCCCGGTGCGCCCCACGCCGCACTGCACCTCGTCGAAGATGAGCACGAGGCCGGCCTCGTCACAGACCGCGCGTAAGCCCCGCAGGAAGTCATCGCTGGCCGGAAAGACACCGCCCTCGCCCTGGACCGGCTCGACCAGCAGCGCTGCCGTCTCGTCGCCGATGGCGGCCCGGGTCGCATCCAGATCGCCCAAGTCCACTTGGTCGAAGGCATCGATGGCCGGCTCGAAGCCCTTGAGGTGCTTGGCCTGCCCGCCCGCCGCGATGGTGGCCAACGTCCGCCCGTGGAAGGCGTTGCGGAAGGTAACCGCGCGGTAGCGCTCGGGCGCGCCCCGGCTCGTCTGGTAGATGCGCGCGAGCTTGAGCGCGCATTCCATCGCCTCAGCGCCGGAATTGCAGAAGAGCACACGGTCGGCAAAGGTTGCGGCGGTGAGGCGCTCGGCAAGGCGCGCCTGCGGCGGAATCTCGTAGAGGTTCGAAACGTGCCAGAGCTGCCTGCTCTGGGCCTCGAGCGCGGCGACGACATGCGGATGCGCGTGGCCGAGGCTGGTCACGCCGATGCCGCAGCCGAAATCCAGATAGCGCTCGCCGTCGGCCGTGTAGAGGTGCGACCCCTCGCCCCGCTCGAAGGTAAGCCCGATGCGGGCATAGTTGGCCATCAATGAGGTGGACACGGCAGCGCCTCCTTGAATTTGGGAAGCGCGCACTATCCGTTCGCGGGCTCCTCAAGTCAACGCGGGCGGGCGCTTTTCGGCCAAGGGGAGAAGGATCAGATCGGGTATTCGATCTTCCCGAGGCGTGCCGAAAGCTTCATGTTCTCGCCGTAGTCGATGGGCACGCCGATCACCGCCGGCCCCGGCTGCTTGAAGGCTTCCTCAAGGGCCGGGGTGAGCTCGCTCGCCTTCTCGATGGTGCGGCCCCAGGCGCCGTAGGACTGGGCCCAGAGCGCCAGGTCCGGGTTGGTGAAGGAGAGATCGAAGTGCCGGCCGTCGAAGGCATTGCGCTGCTTCCACTCGATCAGGCCGTAGGCGCCGTCCATCCAGATCATGGCGACGACGTTGACCTTGCGCCTGACCGCGGTCTCCATGTCCTGCGCGTTCATGAAGAACCCGGCGTCCCCATTGATCGAAAGAACCCGGCGGTCGGGCATGGCGATCTTGGCCCCGATCGAGCCGGGGAAGGCAAAGCCCATGGTGCAAAAGCCGTTGGAGATGAGGCAGGTGTTCGGCTCGTCGCACTGGTAGTAGCGGGCGATCCACATCTTGTGCGCGCCCACGTCGGAGAGGAGCACGTCCCCCGGCCCCATGACCTCGCGCACGTCGTAGAGCACCTTCTGCGGGCGCATGGGGAAGTGGCTGCTGCCCTTCTCGGCGGTGAGATCGTCGTGAATGGTATGTCGGAGCGCTTGCCGCGCGCCGATATCGAAGAGCGGCAGGCTCGCGCCGCCCTCGGCGCCGCGCCGCTCGATCTCCTCGTTGATCTGCCAGAGCGCATCGGCGATGTCGCCCTGGACGTCGACCTCCACCTCGTAGTCGCCATCCACTTCGGCCGGCCAGAAGTCGATATGGACGATGGTCTTCTCCACCCCGCGGTTCCAGAAAGCCGGCGAGTACTCCACCAGGTCGTAGCCGACCGAGACGATCACGTCGGCCTCGCGCAGTGCGGCGATGATGTGGTCCTTGCCCTGCAGGCCCACGGTGTAGAGACAATGCTCGTCGCCCCTGGGTACCGCGCCCTTGCCCATGAAGGTGTTGACGACGCCGATGCCGGTGAGTTCGGCGAGGCGCCTGAGCTGGGTCGAGGCGCGTTTGCGGATGGCGCCGTTGCCGGCGAGGATCATCGGGTTCTTGGCGCCCACGATCGCGTCCACTGCCCGCGCCACCGCCTTGTAGTCGGCGCCGGGGCGGCGGGTCTTGATGGGGGCGATCGGCTCGCCTTTCGCCTCGTGCTCGGCGATGTCCTCCGGCAGCTCGATCAGCACCGCGCCGGGCTTCTCGGCTTCCGCGACCTTAAAGGCCTTGCGCACGATCTCGGGGATGCTGTCCGGCTGGTGCACCGTCTGCGCCCACTTGGTGATGGGGCGGAACATGGAGACCGAGTCCATGTTCTGGTGGCTTTCCTTATGGAGCCGCTGGGTGCCGGCCTGGCCGATGAGGCAGACCAGCGGCGCGCGGTCCATGTTGGCATCGGCGACGCCGGTGACCAGGTTGGTGGCACCGGGGCCGAGGGTGCCGAGGCAGACGCCGGCCTTCCCCGTGAGCCGGCCGTAGACATCGGCCATGAAGGCCGCCGCCTGCTCGTGGCGGCAGAGGACGAAGTCGATGTCGCTCTCCATCAGCGACATCATCACGTCGGCGTTCTCTTCGCCGGGAATCCCGAAAATGTGTGTCACGCCCTCGGTTTCGAGGCATTTGACCAGAAGATCGGACGCTTTCATGGAGTCCCCTTCCAGGGCGCGATCTCTCCCGCCGCGCCAGCTCAAGTGCGCGGCGCACGATGCGGCTGCATTGCGCCCAAGTCAACGCGCTGGCCCGGCGGATCACGCCTCTGTTTGAAGAGTTGAAGGATCGTACCGGGTCTGCGGCCTGGACGGCCGGCGTCCAGCGCGATGCGAGCCTGGCCAGAATGACGAGGCGGAGCGGAGCGCAATTCCCGGAAGTCAGTCGAGCACGCGCAGGGCCGTCTCGGGCGCTTTGTCGAGAATCCTGAGCAAGGCCCTGGCAGCGCCCGTGGGCCCGCGTTTGCCTTGCTCCCAGTTGCGGATCGTCTCGTGCGGCACGTCGATGCGGCGAGCGAACTCTACCTGTGTCAGCCCCAGGCGCCTGCGCACCCGACGGGCAAACCGCGCCATATCCTGCATCGCCTCGGCGTCGTCATCGCGCGCCTGCCGCGCGATATCCTCCTCGGTCGTCGCGTCCAGCACCGCATGATCGACCCGTCCCGGAGGAAGGCTGCGCGGATTGTCCGGGTCAATCCTGACGCGTGTTCTGCTCATACTCCCGAACCTCCTTGCCGTTGGCTTTGCGCGCCGAAATGATGCGGATGGCCGAACCGCGCACGGTGTAGATCACGACGAACACGCGACCCTCTACCGCCCCGAGCAGCCGATAGCGGTCCTCGCCGTAGTCCCAACGGCGGTCCCGGCCGACGATCCGGTCGTCATCCAGAAAGGCGCGGATGGCGTGGGCAAAATCGAAGCCGCGCTGCGCGAGACAGGCATCGCTCTTGGCATCGTCCCATTCGACTTCCATGGCATGATGTAGGTCAATGGCCTACCAAAGTCAACGCTGCGCGCGATGCCGCCGCACGACGAGGCACGTTTGCCGGCCCCTCTTCCCCCGTCACGTCCTGCACCGTCGCCCACCTTGTAGTTCTCCGGGCCGCCGCTGGGATTGTCCCGACGGCGGTGGAAGCACGCGCTAGCCGGGCGCGTCGTCGCCCGAACCGCTCCCCCCTGCGTCTTCCGGTCCATCGCCGATCCGGTCGCGCGGCGTGCGGTCACGCTGCTTCGCCCGTCTCTCCCCCTCTGCGTCAGCGGCAGAGTGGGGCGGGGCGGAGGCGTCCGTGCTCCCCCTTGCATCCTCGATAACCACCCGGCCTGCGGGTGCCTGCCCCTGCTTGTCTTCGCCGAAGTAGATCGTGGTGTGCGGGAAGGGGATCTCGATGCCGTGTGCGTCGAAGGCGGCCTTGAGGCGGCGGTTGTATTCCCGCCCGGTCGCCCATTGCTTGAGCGGCTTGGTCTTGAGCCGGGCGCGGACCATGACGGCCGAATCGCCGAAGCTGTTGAGGCCCATGATCTCCAGCGGCTCCAGCATGTTGGGGCCGAACTCGGGGTCCTGCTGCAGCGCCGCGCCCACCTCGCGCATGACCGCCACCACCTCGTCGTAGTCCTCGCGATAGGCCACGCCCATGTCGATCAGGTAGTAGGAGAACTCCTTGGTCATGTTGGAGATCGTGTCGACCGAGCTGTAGGGCACGGTATGCACGTGGCCCTGCAGGTCCCGCATCCGGATCGTGCGGATCGTGATCGCCTCGACCGTGCCGGTATGGCTGCCGGCAGTCACGACATCGCCGACGGCGACACTGTCCTCCAGCAGGATGAAGAGCCCGGTGATGATGTCCTTCACCAGGGTCTGCGCGCCGAAGCCGATGGCGAGGCCGGCGACGCCCACGCCGGCGAGCACGGGCGCGATGTCGAGGCCGATCTCGGAGAGGATCATCAGGGCCGCGATCACGCCGACGACGACGCGGAGCGCGTTGCGCGCGAGCGGCAGCAACGTGCGGGCGCGCTGGCTTCTCTCCACCAGCTCGCCCCTCTCGTCGACTTGAGTGAGGTAGCGGTCGACGAGAGTCGTTACCACCTCCAGCACGATGACGGCGATGACGGCGATGGCGACGATGGAGGCGAGGGTGGCGATCACGGCCCGGCCCGTGTCGCTCGCGAGCCAGGTGAAGATGTCGGCGTTCCATGCTTCGAGGATGAGGCAGAGCCCCAGCAGCAGGATCACCGCCTGCGCCGTCCGGCGCGCGACCGGCAGGTAGCGGTTGACCCGCGCCTGAAGCCCCGGATTGCGCTCGCGGAGCTCGGCGCGGATGCGGAAGCCCCGCTCGAAGCCACGCCGGACCCCGGCGAAGCCGAAGCCCGTCGCCCAGGCGATGACGATCGTCGCGGCGCTCCCCTTGATCAGGAAGAGGAAGCCCGCCGGCCCCTCCGCAGCCGCCAGCAGCCCGCCGGCGACGACGTAGAGGATCGCCGGGATGTGCCAGAAATCGGCGAGCTTGCCGAGAAAGGCAAAGACCCTGAGGTGCGCCCGCGTGCCGCTGGTCCGCCCGGTCTCGTGCAGCCAGCGCGCGAGCGGCGCGCGGTTCTGCAGGATGAGAGTGATGAGGAGCCCGACCAGGAGGATGCCAAGCAGCCGCACCAGCGCGGCATAGCCGCTCTCCGGCAGGCCCAGCAGCAGCGCCGCCTGGCAGAAGACGTAGCCGTAGGCCCCGATGTTCACCAGACGCCGCCACCAGACCGAGCAGTAGGCGGCGTTCTCGTCCGTGAGCGGGGCGAGGCGGAGCTGCGGCGCGTAGGGCGCGAGAACCAGGGTGCCCGCCGCCTTGACGACGCTCACGATCAGGTGGGCGTTGATGATCGCGAGCGCGATCACCCGCACAGCATCGCCCGGCGCGATGACTGTGAGGACGCCGTAGGCCACGCCGGCCGCGATCAGGTTGGGCGCCGCCCTGAGCAGGGCGTGATAGAGCAGCAGCAGCGGCCGGAGCCAGGGGGAGGGCGCCTCCCGCCGCTCCACCCGGCGCCTGAGCGCGGTCAGCGCGTAGAAGGCGATCAAGCCGGCGATTATCCCGCCGGCGAGGACGGCGACGAGCTTGCCGAAGGAGATCAGCCAGGCGTCGCGCTCGTCGGGCTCGCCCCAGTGCTCGATGAGCCAGGCGATGGCATCCGGAATGCCCGCGATCTCCCGCGCGAGCTCGACAATATGCTTGCCGAGCACGGCGACGCCGTCGGAGATCGCGCGCATGGCGGACGCGCCCTCCGCGTCCTCGCTCTCCGCCGCCGCCTGCTGGGCTGCGAGCGCGGCCTTCAGGTCGGCGAGGAACCGTTCTCGCTGCTCCGGCGATTCGAGGGTCTCGACCAGGTTCTCGAGGGCCTGGGCATCGGCCGCGTCGGCGCTAGTCGTGCTCTCCTGCGCGAGCGCCGGTGCGCTCGCCGCGAGCCATAGGGCCGCCAGCAGCAGCGCCGCCGCCGCGACGAGTGCGCGCGGGGCGTGCAGGGCCGGCCTCTGGACACCCGGCAGAAGCGCGTGCCAGAGTCCCGCCGCCATGCGATTCACCGGGAGGGACGACATGGCGGTGACTATTTACCACAACCCGCGCTGCTCCAAGTCCCGTCAAGCATTGCAGTTGTTGCGGGACCGGGGCATCGAGCCGGAAATCGTGGACTATCTGAAGACACCGCCGTCCGCCGACGAGATCGATGCCGTGCTCTCGAAGCTCCGCCTGGAGCCTCGCGCGGCGATGCGGGGGAAGGAGGCCGCCTACCGTGAGGCCGGCATGGCCGACGAAAGCCTCTCCCGCCGCGCGTTGATCGACCTCATGGCAGCCAATCCCATCGTGATCGAGCGCCCGCCCGCGGCGTCGCGAGCCTCAACCGTAGTCCCCGCTACGCTTTTCGGCCCGCTCCTGGCGGATCGAACGCCTGGACGCGACACAGATGGTGTAAGCTTGTGTGGGTATGTCACGAACGCAGTTGGATACGCTGTAGTGCGATAGACTGCTGATATTACGCAAATATTCTCCCTCATCGCCATCAGAAACCCCTTGCGTCGAGGACACGGGTCCGCTTGAATGAGCCCTGACTCGATTGCGGTCGTATGCAGATTGATTACACGCCCGCGCCGCATGCCGGAACACAGAATTTGAGGTTCGGGAAGGGCCATGCCGAAGAGGAGCCAGCTCAAGATCTCCAAACGCAGCGTGGACGGCCTCCGCGTCAAGAGCAAGGATGCCGTCTTCTGGGATTGCGATCTCCCCGGTTTCGGGGTGAGGGTCCATCGTACGGGGCGAAAGACCTACGTCGTGCAGACGCGCGGACCGAGCGGCCCGAAGCGCGTGACCATCGGCCGGCACGGCGATATCGCCGCCGAGCAGGCCCGCAAGGAAGCGGCGACGATCATCGACCGCATTAAGCGTGGCATGGATCCGGTCCCCGCTCCGCCGGCGCCCGAGCTCACGGTGGCCGACCTGGCGGAGCGCTGCATGAGCGGGCATGTGAAGGTGAACTGCCGTCCGAAGACCGTGGAGCTCTATCGGCATGCGCTCTATTCCTACATCGTGCCCGAGCTGGGCTCGCTTGCCATCGGCGCGGTGGACCGCGCGCAGGTCATGGCGCTGCACTACAAGCTCCGCGACAAGCCCTATCAGGCCAACCATGTCCTGAACGTGCTGTCCAAGCTGTTCTCGCTGGCCGAGGCGTGGGGACTGGCACCGCCTGGCATGAATCCCTGTCGGTCCGTGCGCATGTACAAGAAGCATAAGCGCGAGCGGTTCCTGACGGAAGACGAGTACCGCCGCCTCGGCCGAGTGCTGGATGAGGCCGAGGCAGATGGCTCGGTCTGGCCCTATTCGATCCATGCGATCCGCTTGCTGATCTTGACCGGCTGTCGGCGCAACGAAATCGCCACGCTGCGGTGGGACGATGTAGACCGGACGGCGGGAGAGTTCCGGTTGCGCGATTCCAAGACGGGCGCGCGCATGATCCCGCTGACGCCCACGGTTGAAGACGTACTCGCCGGCATCCCGCGCGTTCCCGGCAACCCCTGGGTGATCGCCGGCAGGAAACCGGGCGCTCATCTGTCGAACGTGGACGAGGCGTGGCGGCGTCTGCGGGCGAAGGCCGGGCTGGATGACGTTCGGATCCATGACCTCCGGCATTCATATGCGAGCCGCGCGCTGGCGCTGGGCGAAAGCCTGAGCATGATCGGCCGGCTGTTGGGTCATTCCAAGATCGGGACCACCGCCCGCTACGCTCATTTGGCACGGGACACCGAGAGGGCATCGGCTGCCAAGGTCGGCGGCAGCATCGGCGTCGACATCATGCCGGAGGATGCGGCTGCGGCGTAGGGTAGACGGGTTCGGACAATCGACGGGACAGAACCAAGGCGACGGAGTGGCGGCGTGGCAAAGCTGCACAACACGACGATCTCCAGGCGCACGGTGGAGGCGCTCGAAGTCGAGAAGGACACGGTGTTCTGGGACCGCGAGCTGACGGGCTTCGGTGTGCGGGTCTATGCGTCTGGCAGCAAGTACTACGTCGTGCAGACTCGAGGGCCCGACGGGCCGAAGCGGGTCACGGTCGGCAGACATGGGGTCATCACCGCTGACCAGGCACGTCGTCGGGCAGCCCTGATCATCGCCCGGATCAAGGCGGGAGAGGAGCCCATCGCCGAGCCGATGGCGTCGAAGCCGAAGGGCGGGCCGACGGTGGCCGAGATCGCGGCGCGCTATCTCGACGAGCATGTTGCAGTACGCTGCAAGGCGAGGACGGCGGAGATGTACCGTCTGACCATCGAGAAGCACATCCTGCCCGCGCTTGGCGACATGCCCCTGGCGGAGATTGAGCGAGAGCATGTCGCCAACCTGCATTACAAGTTGCGGGAGGTCCCCACCATGGCCAATCGGGTCGTGGATACACTGTCGCGCGTGTACGGTATGGCCGAAGCTTGGGGAGTGGTTCCGGAGGGACGCAATCCTTGCCGGTCCGCTGTCAAGTACAAGGAGCGCAGGCGCGAGCGCTTCCTGACCGAGGAGGAGTTTCGTCGTCTGGGACGGGTGCTTGTCGAGGCGGAGACGGAGGGCGGAGTGTCGGCATACGCGGTTGCAGCGATCCGGCTGCTGATGCTGACGGGGTGCCGCCGCAATGAGATCCTGACGCTTCGGTGGAAAGGCGTCGATCTCGATGCGGGCGAGCTTAACTTGAAGGACACCAAGACAGGTGCGCGCGCCGTTCCATTGTCTCCGGCGGCGGTACAAGTGCTGGCGACTCTACCGCGTCTTTCTGGCAGTCCCTGGGTGATCCCCGGCAAGAAGCCGGGGACGCACATGCGGAACGTCAACGACCCGTGGGAGATTGTGCGAAAGCGAGCGGGATTGGAGGATGTGCGACTTCACGATCTCAGGCACTCCTTCGCCAGCCGAGCGCTGGCTCTCGGGGAGAGCCTGCCGGTGATCGGAAAGCTACTCGGGCACACACAGGTAGAGACCACGGCTCGCTACGCCCACCTGACGCGAGACTCGGTCAGGGACTCAGCTGCCAGGATTGCAGCCAGCATCGGCGCCCATCTCCTGGAGGAAAAGGTGCGCTCGGATGCTGTTTGATTCTCTTTCTCATAACCTGAAGGTCGTAGGTTCAAATCCTACCCCCGCAACCAAAGAAAACGCATCTAAGTCAGCCCGTTAGAGGCGTTTTTCTTTGTCCCACTTGCTTTGATCCGTGATTGGGAATCACAAGGAATCTCTCTGCAGGTCCGTCCAGGTACTTCCAGACTACGGATCCGCGATAGACGGCGGCTCGTTTGCAAGCCTTCGGCCAAGCCGGGATGGGCCGGACGGGTGACTGAGAACCCATCAGATAGTCCGTTCGCAGCGACCCGACAGCCCTCCGTTGTTATCACCGCCCGCACCGACGACGGGCGGTAGGTGAGGTTCCAGCACGACGAGATCCGCGACTTTCACGACAACATCCGCCTCGACTACGGCTATGCGATGACCATCGCCTCGGCCCAGGGGCTGACCGTCGACCGGGCCTTCCTGCTGGTCGACGACCGGCCGGAGCGGGAGACCATCTATCCTGCCGCGACACGGCACCGGGAGGGGATCGATACCCAAGATGTTGGCGGGTCACGCGCCGCTCAACTCGCAAGGATAGGCCTCTTGGGCCCCCAAGGTCACCGCCTGCTCGGCGCTTTCCCGCCGCATCTAACCGCTCCGACCGACCCGGTGAACGGACGGACGCCGGAGGCTCGGCAACGCATGCCGAAGTCGACCGAAGTGACTTGCGAGTCCTGATCTGAGTGCTGAATCACGCCCTCGGGTCGGCGTTCACGCCATTGGGACACAGGATCAGAACATTGAAATTTCTCACAGTCGTGTAATAGGTGGCCAGAAATATAATAGGTATTACACGTGGGGCCAGCCATGACCGATCCCGGCACGACTCTCGGAGATCTCATCCACCAGCGGACGGCCGACCTGACACCGGCAGAGAGGCGGGTGGCCAGAGCGCTGTTTGCCAGCAACCTGATGGCGGGATTCGACACCGTGGCAGGGCTTGCCGCGCGCTCGGGCGTGAGCGGGCCGACAGTCTTGCGGTTCGCGAGCAAGATCGGCTTCGCCGGCTATGCCGAATTCCAACGCGCACTCGAGCGCGACGTGGCCGCGCGCATCGATTCGCCGCTTCGCCTCTATGGTCGGAGCCCGCCTGAGCAACGCCGCGAACATCTCCTCGACATCGCCGGCGATTCCTTCATCCACAGTGTCAAATCGACCTTCGCCAACCTGCCCCGGGGCGAGTTCGATGAGGTGGTCGCCCTTCTCGCGGACCGTCGGCGGACGGTCTACACCAGCGGGGGGCGCTTCACGCAAGCCTGTGCAGAGATGTTGCACGCCCACCTCTACCAGCTGCGTCCCCGCGCGCGCGTCATCGCCTACACCCCTCAGGGAAGGGCCGATGCCCTGCTCGACGTTTGTCGTCGGGACGTGGTCGTGATGTTCGATGTGCGCCGTTATCAGAAGGATACGATCGCTCTTGCCGAGGCCGCCAAGAAGCGGGGCGGCACGATCGTGCTCATTACTGACCCATGGCTCTCCCCCATCGCCGATCTCGCCGACCAGGTGCTGACGGTAGATATAGATGCCCCCTCGCCCTACGACACCCTGGTGCCCTGTATTGCGCTGGTCGAGGCGCTGGTCGCAGGGATCGTGGGTCGGCTCGGCGACGCCACCCGCCAGCGGATCTCGACGCTTGAGCACCTGCGCAAGGGATATACCTGGGACGATCAAGAATTCCCGCAAGGCCCCGAGGAAAAAGGACCGTGACGAGCGGCGAGCTGATCTATCTCGTATGGAACGACCTCGTCGGGCTCACGAGCCTTATGCGAAGACCCTGCTCGAATCGATTCAGAGCCTGACTCGCCGGCTCGCGGCAACCGGTCAACTGGAAAAACCATAGCGACGAGGTTGGTAGATATCGGTTCCATTGCCCGGCTGATCCAATCCCGTTGCTGCACGCGGTACTCGCAGCGGCGATACCAATGCCTGCGAGGTCAGAGCGCCGAGGCCTCAGGCGTGGACGGGGGGTAGTGCGTCGAACCAGGGCTGCGCCTCCTCCAGGCGCGCCGCCAGGCGAAACAGGAGCGCGTCGTTTGCGTGGCTTGCGATGAATTGCACGCCGCAGGGCAGGCCGTCCGCGCTCCAGTGCAGCGGCAGCGAGATGGCCGGCAGGCCGCTGACGTTGTGCGGCAACGTGAAGACGACCTCGGGCATCAAGAGCTCGTTGTTGTACTTCTTGAACGGCAGGGACATGTCGTAGTAGCCGACCCGGTGAGGCGGGTTGGGCATGGTCGGGGTGATGACCACGTCGTAGGGTGCGCAGTTCCCGGCGATGGTCCAGCCCACCATGTGCATGGCCTCGATGTCCTGGGCCAGGGCCGGAGCGCCAATTCGCTCGCCGCGCTCGACCATCTCCCGGATCACGTTGCCCAGCTCGCCCTCCCCCGGCGGGCGTCCCATCACCGGCTCCAGGCTGTGGATGCCGGCCGCCGTCGCCGCGCAGGCGATGCGCGAAAAGACCTCCCCCAGCGCATCGAAATCGAAGCTGTACTCCACCTCTTCGATCGCGTGGCCCATCGACGCGCACAGCCTGGCCGCGTTGTTCGCCGCCGCCACACACTCCGGATGGACCGGCCGTCCGTTGGCGGCCTTCGTGATCAGCCCGATCTTGAGGCGGCCGGGATCCTTGCCGACTTCGTCCAGGAACGGCGTCTCGGGCCGCGCGTGCGCGTTGGCGTCGCCGGGTACGGCATACTGGGTCAGGTCGTGGTAGGCCGCGTGGTCGCGCACGCTCAGCGACACGCAACCCTCGACCACACAGCCGTACCAGAGATCCGCGTAGAGCGGCGCCGTCGTGGTGCGGCCACGCGACTGCTTGAGCCCCACCAGGCCGTTGTTCGAGGCGGGGATGCGGGTCGATCCGCCGCCATCGTTGGCGGTCGCCAGGGGCAGAATGCGTGCAGCCACGGCGGCGCCCGAGCCGCCGCTGGAACCGCCCGGCGTATGATCGGGATTCCACGGGTTGCGCGCCGGCGGGTAGAGCGGCGGCTCGGATGCGACGCAATAGCCCATCTCAGGCGTGACGGTCTTCGCCAGGCGGATGAAGCCGCCCTCGGCGATGCGCTCGGCAATGACACTGTCGTCGGGCGCGACGAAGTCCTGGAGGTAACGGCAGCCGCCCGTCAGCGGGAGGCCCCGGTATGCCGTCAACAGATCCTTGAGGAGCAGGGGCACGCCGGTGAACGGC
Source organism: Alphaproteobacteria bacterium (assembly GCA_965237415.1). Taxonomy (GTDB): domain Bacteria; phylum Pseudomonadota; class Alphaproteobacteria; order UBA828; family UBA828; genus WTGU01. The sequence goes on along the minus strand of CBDEFM010000002.1, from coordinate 2,153,006 downwards.
CCGTCGGGAAGCGGCTGCTCGGCGGCCGCGCGCGCCGCGTCATAGTTTTTGAACATCACGCAGTTGAGTTCGGGATTGACGCGTTCGATCCGCTCGATCGCTGCTTCCACCAGCTCGATCGGCTTAACTTCCTTACGCGCCACGAGTTCAGCCAGACCCAAGGCGTCATATTGTTCCAGTTCTATGCTCATGTGATCGGTCTCCTTGGTTCGTTTGTTACCCTGACCGGTCCTCACCGGCTCGTCCATTTGGAAAGCTATTTACTGCTCGGTCCTGTCTCCTGCGGGTGGCCAAGGATATGGCGAGGACACCGTCAGTCGGCCGAGAGGCTCTTCGGCGGCTGCATCGTGCACGGGTGCAAGTCTGCTGCGCATTGTCTCTTTCTGCGGCTGGTATTTTCGAGGACGAGGGGTATACGGATCTCGTAGGGGACTTCACCGTGTGTATCCAATAAGCGTTCGCAACGTGGGTACGGTGGTAGACGCAGAGGCAGGTTCGGCGGGTTGGCGGCGATAAGGTTCGAACCTCCAACGCGTCCATAAAAGGCAGTCCCACACGAAGTAATTTGTCCTGTCGCGCACGTAGAGAACATCATCTTCCTACAAGCCTTCGAATGTACTTTACGGCCATACCGGACTTTGAAAACAAAGATGACGTCTGCTGAAGAGCATTGATGAGGCCGCCCGGATAGAACAGCAGCATCAGGATGATGAGTGCCGAGATGATGAGGAAGCGCATCGGCCCAAGGTCGACCATCGCTTCCGACAGAAGCGTGATCACGAAGGCGCCGAGAATTGGTCCATAGATGCTGTTGAGCCCGCCTAACAGCAGCATCGAGAGCGCCAGAGACAGGAAGCCGAACCCGAAAATTTCCGGCGAGGCGACCCGCACGTATGTCGAATAGAAGCCCCCTGCGACGCCAGTGAAGAATGCGCTCAGGCCTAGCGTGAGCATGCGCTGGCGTGCCAGTGAGATGCCTCGGCTGATCGCATAGTCCTCGTTGTCACGCAGAGCGATGATGCTCGTGCCGAAGCGCGAATGGACCAGACGGTGGAGGTAGATGGTGGAGAGGACAAGCAGGAACAGTCCGACGTAGTAGTAGCCGAACTTGCCGTCGCGGGCGAAATTGTAGTCCCCGATCTTGAGCGGCGGCAGCAGCGGCATGCCCATGGAACCGCCAGTGATCTCCTCCTGGCTCAGGACAAGCTGAAAGCAGAGTTGGCTGAAGGCGAAGGTGACCAGCACGACGTAGATGCCCTTCAGCCGCAGCACCGGCAGGCAGACGATCAGCGCAGCGATGACGCCGACCACCCCCGCAAGGGGAATCGTTAGCCAGGGCGTGATGCCGATCGTCTTCGACATGATCGCCGAGCCATAGACGCCGGCCGCAAAGAAGGCGATGTGGCCGAAGTTGAACACGCCGGCATATCCCAGACTCAGATCCCAATTCGACGCGACAATCGCGTAGATGAAGGCGATGATCAGCAGGTGGCGGATATAAGGTGAAGGGATGACGAGCGGTAGCAGGATCAGGATGAGGAGGCAGATCAGCCTCGCCAGGTTCGGCCCGGTGAGCAACTCACGCATCGCGCCCTACCGCTTGCCGAACAGGCCGGTCGGCCGGCCCAGCAGCACCAGGATCATCACGCCGAAAAGGACCGCAGGCGTCCAGTAGAGCCCGATGAAGAACATGCTGATTGCTTCCATCAGGCCGATGACGTAGGCCGCGCCGATGGTGCCGCCGAGGCTGCCGAGACCGCCGAAGATGGCGACGATCAGCGCCTTCACCAGCGGCTCGTTTCCGAGCCCCGGCGTGATGAAGCGGATGGAGCCGAGCAGTATGCCGGCAAAGCCGGCGAGCGCCGCCGAGAGCCCGAACGCCAAGCTGTAGAGCAGCGGCACGTTCATGCCCATGAGGAGCGCCGATTCCCGGTTCTGCGCAACGGCGCGGATCGCAGAACCGGTGCGCGTGAACTTGAGGAAGGCCCAGAGCGCGAACAAGGTAAGCGGCGCCACCGCAATGATCAGCACCTCGTGGGTCGAGATCGCTGTCGACAGCATGCCCACCTTGCCCTCGATCAGGGGAGGAAGCTGCTTGTAACGCCCACCCCATACCAGGAGAGCCGAGTTCTCCAGGAAGATGGCGGCACTCAGCGTCGTCATCACCGCAACGAGGACCACATCGGGCCGGCGCAGGAACGGGCGGACCAGAATGAACTCCGAGAGGCAGCCCAGGCCGATCAGGGCGGCAATGGCGACGGCGATGCCTGCCGCCGGCCCCATACCCCAGCCCAGGTCGGCGCCGATCTGCCAGGCGACGAAAGCGCCGATCGTCATGAACACGCCGTGGGCGAAGTTGAAGATGCCGAGCGTGGTCCAGATGAGGGAGAGGCCGGTCGCCATCAGGGCGTAGAGCGAGCCGAGGACGATGCCGCTCAGCAGGACCGATTGCGCGGTGCCAATGTCCACGCGTCACTCCTTGCCGAAATACATCTGAATGATCTGGTCGTGATCGAACCCTTCGCTGGCGTCGAGGTCGAGCGCGACCACGCCGTGGTTGATCATGTAGAGGCGGTCCGTGAGCGCGAGCAGGAACTCCAGATCTTGCTCCACCAGCATCAACGGCACGCCCGAGCGCGAGATTTCCGCGATTGCCTGCAACAACTCGTCCTTCAGCTTCGGCGCGAGGCCGAGTGTCGGCTCGTCCAGCATGAGCATCGTCGGCTCGCCCATGAGGCCCGCGCCGATCGCGAGCATCTGGCGTTCGCCGCCGGAAAGGGTCTTCGCCTGCTGGCGCCGACGCTCCTTGAGGCGTGGAAACAAGCCGTAGACCCGCGCCAGATTGTCGGCCAACCGCGGCCGGGCCCGCCGGCAATAGGCGCCCAGTCTCAGGTTTTCCGCCACCGTGAGCTCAGGAAAGAGCACGTTTCCCTGCGGCACCTGGACGACGCCTCGATCGACGATGGCGCGCGGCAATGCCTTGTCGATCCGCTCGCCCCTGAGATGGACCTCGCCGCTCCAGGGCCTGAGCAGGCCGGAGATCGTACGCAGCAGGGTCGTCTTGCCGTGTCCGTTGGGGCCGAACAGACCGATCCGCTGATCCTCGGGCACCGTGAGGCTGATGTCCCAGAGGACCTGGGTCTTGCCGTAGCCCACCGAGAGCGCGCGGACGTCGAGGATCGGCTCAGCCATGAGCTGCCGGTACCTCGCCATTACCCATGGCGTGCCCGGGACCCAAGATAGGCTTCCACGACAAGGGGATCCCGGATGACGTCGTCGGGCGTGCCGGTGACGAGCTCGCTCCCGTGATTGAGCACGAGCAGACGCGCCGACACCGTCAGCAGCAGCGGCAACACATGCTCGATGACGAGCAGCGTAACGCCGCGCTCGTTCAGACGCCGGATCAGATCGATCGTTTCGTCGATCTCCGGCTTGGTCAGGCCCGATGCGGGCTCGTCGAGCAGGAGCACGCGCGGCTCCGTGACGATGGCGGACGCGATCATCAGGCGCTTCTTGTCGAATACGGAGAGCTCCGCCGCGGGCCTTTCGAACTGGTCCGCGCCGATCCCGACGAACTCCAGGGTCTCGCTGGCCTGCCTCCGGCTCTCCGCGCTGTCGTCCGTGCCCCGGCCATAGGTCGAGCCGAGGATCACATTGTCGAGCGTCGACAGCGTGTCGAATGCGGTTTCCTTCTGGAAGGTACGGGCCAAGCCCGATCGGCATATCCTGTTGGCGCGCATGCGCTGGATGTCTTTCCCCTCAAAGACGACGCGACCGGCATCCGCCGGAAAGGGGATGGACGTGACGATGTTGAACAGCGTGCTCTTGCCGCTGCCGTTGGGGCCGGCAATGCCGAATATTTCGCCCTGCGCGACCGAGAACGACACGTCGTCGACGGCGCGCAGCGAGCCGAACGACTTGGAGACGCTGTCGGCGACGAGGATCGAATCCACGACGGAAGACTACAGGAAGAATGCGGCCGCCGCCCGGCCACCGCGCAGGGTGGCCGGGCGACGACTGGAACCGCTTACTGCATCCAGGGCGGGCGCCTGAACTCGCCGTTCGACCACTGGTCCGGATAGAACAGCGTCCGCTCACCGTCCCAGATCTGATAGAACGTGATCGGGATGTAGTCGTTGCCCTGGCGCGCGAGATGGGTGGCCGGATCGAACGCCAGCCGGCCCTCCGAGACGAGCTTGTCCGTCTCTGAAATCGCTTGCGCCATTGCCCGGCGATCGGTCGGATCGCCCGCCTTCTGCACGGCCTCCAGGTAGAGCTGCATCATCTCGTAGAGAGCAACCCCATAGGGACCGGGGGCCGAGCCCCAGCGCTCCTCGTATTTCGCCATCACCTCCTTGGTGCGGGGAATGGTGGGAACATGGCCGCCGAGCAGGTTGTAGATGACGCCATTGGCCTTGTCCTTGGTCAGGTCGAGGAACTCCGGCACAGACGGTCCGTACTGGATGAACACCAGACTGTCGGTCGGGTCCTCGAGGAACTGCGTGATGAACGTAGACGCGTTGGCCGGCACCCAATCCGTGTTGACCACGAGGTCAGGCGGGTCCTGCCGGACCTTAGCGAGAAACGCCCGCCAGTCGTTGACTTCGCCGCTCGGAATCACCTCGTCGACGACGATCTCCCAGCCGGCGCCGGAGAAGCTCTTTTTCAACCCGTTGTAGATCGTCTTGGAATAGGCGTTGTCGGACGAGATGATGGCGAGCTTCTTGTTCTTGAGCTCGATCTTGCCGCCGGCGGCAAGTCCCTCCACCACCGGAAGCATCTCGGTCTCGTAGGCGTCGTATGACGGGGTCAGCGACCAGACCATCCAGTAGGCGTCCGGGTCCTTGCTCACGATCTCCCGGGTCTGCTGCGAGTTGGCCGCGACGAAGTAGGGCATCTCCTCCTCGCGCATGAACTCGATCTCGAAGTTCGAGAGGCTGGCATAGCCGGTCATGATGAAATCGACCGCGTCGTCGTTCATCAGGCGCTCGACGCCGCTCATCACCGCGTCCGACGTCTGATCGCGTATGTCCGAGACCTCAATTTCGAAGGTGTAGCCCGGCATGCCGCCGGCAGCCTGGAACTCCTCCAACGCCATTGTGGCGCCGCGTACCGTCTCCTCGCCATCTGCGGCACCAGGGCCGGTCAAGGCGGCGAGAACGCCGATCTTCACCAGCTTGTCTTCGGCAGATGCCTCGCCGATCGAAAAGCCGGAGGCGATTGCGAGCGCTAGAGCGGCCATGCCACCCAGCCTCGCTCCGCGCAGGACGCGCTTTCCTATGCCGATGCTCAGCATGACGCTCCTCCCTATTGGTTATTGGTCCCTGTTTCGACGGCCCGTCCAGTCCGACCCCAGGGTCTCAGGCGACCGACATCGTCAATGTACTCGAACGTTACATGTGTGGCCAATATTAATTATTCTGTAATGTACGATACATGCTCGGCGATAGTGGATAGGGTTGTGCCGGCTGCGGTGTCCGCTCGCCACTGGTGTCGGATCATGCGCGGAAGAATGGCTCGGAGGGCACCCCATCATGGATCTGATGCGTGACATTGGAGAGATGCACGAGGAGCTGACGGCGTGGCGGCGCGACCTGCACGAGCATCCCGAGACTGCCTTCGAGGAACATCGCACTTCGGATTTCATCGCCGAGAAGCTGTCGGGCTTCGGGCTCGACGTGCACCGGGGCCTCGCCGGCACGGGCGTGGTGGCGACGCTGACACGCGGTACCAGCGGGAGGGCCATCGCTCTCCGGGCCGACATGGACGCGCTGCTTCTGCAGGAGGAGAACGACTTCGCGCATCGTTCCCGGAACGACGGCAAGATGCACGCCTGCGGCCACGACGGGCACTCGACCATGCTCCTCGGCGCCGCCAGGTACCTGTCGCGGAATAGGCGCTTCGACGGCACCGTCCGCTTCATCTTCCAGCCGGCAGAAGAGACGGGCGACGAGGAGTGCGGCGGCAACCGGATGGTTCGTGACGGCCTGTTCGAGCGCTTTCCCGTGACGGGTATCGCTGGAGCATTACGCACACACCGGCCGGCGCGAATCGCGTCTCGCTCCTCCACGCCGGACCACGCGGCGGTGGTGACGCCAGGGCCATGGGTCGTTCGGGAGCGAGGACGGATGCATGACCGGAACGACCCGCAGGCAGGAACTTGTCGTGTCGAGACGGATGGGTTGTAGAGTCGAACACGGGGCACCAGGACGGGAGGACGGCCGGTGAAGCGGATTGCAGGCGCGGTCGCACTGCTGCTCGGAATCGCGGTGGGTACGGTAGCGGCGGCACAGCCCGCGCAAGACGCATCCGACAATCCCGCCCATCAGGCGGTCTGGAAGATCATCGACACGAAGCGGCGCAACCAGGCGACAGCGGTCGCAGTCGGGGCGAAGCACGCACTCACCAACGCCCATGTCCTCTACGAATTCGTGCGCAAGGACAGCACTTCCCTCGTGCTCACCCGCGCCCGCGGGCAGGAGACCGTCGACATCGTCGGGCCCATCGCGATCTCCGCCACCTACGATCTCGCCCTGCTCGAGACGGCGCAATCGATGCCGCGCCACCTGCGCATCGCGCGCACCGTCCCGCTCGGGCGCGCCGACCAGCTCCACATGGTGGGGTATCCGAAAGAACGGTTCGCGACGCTGCGCGCCACGCAAGAGATGAACTCCGTCACCAGGGCAAGCTACCGGCTGCCGATGGAACGCATGGTCGAGGCCGGATTCAGCGGAGGCGCGGTGCTCGCGCCGAACGACGATATCGTCGGCATCCAGAAGACATCGACCGCGAACATGGCCGGCGTCATTCCGCCCGGAACCGTGCGCGAGTTCCTCGCGGGCGTGATCGGGGTGCGCTGCGATAACCGCACGCTCGCACCCTGTCTCGAGAAGGCGATCGGACACACGCGGACCTTGGCGAAAGAAGGTAATGCAGACGCGCAGTACCAGCTCGGGAGAAGCGACCGCTACATCCCCGGAGCCAGGGAGCTCGACCTGCTGGAGCGCGCGGCGAGACGGGGGAACCCGACCGCGCAGAGTGAGCTCGCGGGCGTGTACGACGAGGGTGCGCCCGGTTACCCCAAAGACCTGAAGAAGGCGGCGTACTGGTCCGAAGAGGCGGCGAAGCAGGGCGACGAGACCGAGCAGCGCATCACCGCCATCTACTACTTCAACGGCGAGGGCGTGCCCCGGGACATCGACAAGGCGAACGCGTGGCTGGACCGCGCGGTGAAGAGCGGACTCGCCGACGCCGAGTACGACCTCGGCATCACCTACCGGTATGGAGAGGGTGTGCCCAAGGACCTTGCGCTCGCCCGGTACTGGTTCGGCCAGGCCGCCGCGCGGGGCGACACCGAGGCCGCCGAGGCACTGGCCGAGATGGGAGAGCCCGACACATACTGAGGTATACCCCGCTCCGTCTCACCATTCCGCCGTTGCGCCCGGCCGGCGTCTCGGCCACGGCCGATATCGTGGCCGCTGCCCTGTTATCGGCCATCACCGACGCTCTTGCGCGCGAGGAAACCGTCACCATCGCGGCATTCAGAACCTTCACAACCCGAATGCACGCCGTGCGTCAAGGCCGGAGTCCGCGAAGTGGCAAGATGCGGCTATGTCGTGCGGAGGATATGAGTGGGTTACAAGTGCTCTCTGATGCGTAACCTGACGGTCAGCGGTTAGCTGGCCGAGCAGGTGATGGATTGGGCCGCGCGGAATGGGCGTGATTCGGGGGAGCGTAGATTTGCCGTGCCCGGACGTGTCCACGTTCGGAAAACTATTGGCAAACACAGCGAATCGAAGTCGCGCGCGTGTCCGACGGCTCTTGGCAGCAGCGTCGCTGCGAGGCGTCGAGGTGGGGAGACGCGAAGGAACGGGAGGCACTTGTCGGCCGCCGTACTCTGGAGCACTGCGGCGGCGTGGCGCGCCATGAAGGGATGGCGACTGTCGGCTGAGTGAGCAGCTGCGACCGGCGCGGTGAGATTCTCCGGCTCGGTCCCCAGCGAGATGGACGGGGGTGCGGTGCTCTTGTCCCGTCGATCTCAGACACCGGAAAGAGCGCGCATCCGACGGAGCTTGAGAGGCGGCGGCCGTCATGAAGCCGGCGCCGTTGTGGGACGCTCTATGAGCTTGCGCGCTCGACGATGATGCGTCCGCGTCCGCGTCTGAGCAGGTAGCCGCCGCGCGGGATCGCCAGAGTGCCTTGCTGCACGAGAGGCCAAAGAGTGTCGACGATCAGCGTGGCGTTCTCGTCCGTCGGGCCCGCCGCTGACGCCGATTGCGAGGAGAGCCAGGCGGCGAAGGCCTGCGCACCGATCTCGTCTCCCACCGACTTCCTCAAGGCATTGAGCTTGCGACGCTGACCCTTCGTCAGGGCGCGTTCGTCGATCCTGGTCGCGGAACTGTCGGCCATGAACCTGCCTCCGGTGGTGAGGGGAACCGTCGGTTCATGAGCTTATAACAGAAAGGCTGCGCACCGGGAGCGGCGGACGGTGGTCTCTTCCGTGACAAGCGGGTCGGAGACGCCGCTGGTCGGTATCGATGCGGATGGGCACGTCCTCATGTCGCTCCGGCATGAAGATTGTTGCGGTGGGCATTTTTCAAAGTGCCCGAGTGTCCCTAATGAATTGAATGCGGTTCTGCATGCGGCGCGCTCTGCGTGTCTGGTGTCGCCTCGGCTCCAGAAACACCCGCCGAACGACGCGTGCGGGCGACAGTCAAACGTTCAGGAGCGGTCCGGTGGACGGGGCTTCTGCCCGATATGGATCGATGGAGAACATGCAGCCGGCACTCGCGCGCTTCCCCGGCAGATCCGCAGGCATCGTCGCCAAGCGCGGCCAACTACTCGTGGCACGCGCGGCCCCCGGTGCTCACCTCCCCCGTTCATCCTGGATTGGTCCCATCACGCCGGTCGGTGCCCGGCAGGGCGCGGCCTGGAGCTCAACGCCCGGCCCTGAAGCGTGCGGGTGCGTGGCGTCGGCGCGGCCCTGGTTCGGGCGCCGCGCGCCGTGCGGGCCGCGGACCGAAAGGGCGTGCCTGCAAGGGCAGATCGGCGGCGGACGGGCTTCCTGGGAAGGCGCAGGAGGCGGTGCGTGCGCCGCGCGGGCCGGAGCGGCCGCTCCGGGTCGAGAAACGCACACGAAATCAGCCGGTTGGATCGATTCTCAGGCCGTGGAGGCACGGCGCCCGCGGGGGCATTTGACTCGCGATAACTGTTGTTATCGCGAGTCAAACTGTCAAGTTCGCCGTTTTCGACGGGCGACCCGGAAGCCGCCCAGTCGCGACCCGGCAACCGTAGAGCGTTCCGCAACATGCTGCAAGCTGTTGATTGCAAGACAGCTTTCGTCTTTCCAGGCGCGCGGTGCGCGTTGCCCGCGCATCCGACGCCCGATGCCGGCCATGCGCCGGGTCGGCGATTTTGACTCGCGATAACATTTTCGGGAAATCCGCCCTCTGGAGCGATTCGCGGCGGTCGGACGGCGGCAGGCGCCAGCCGCCAGCCGAGGATACGCCGAATGATACACCACCGCGCACCTACTCGCGATGCTGCAGACGGGCGAGCTGCGCGGCGCCGCTTCGCCGCGCCAGCAGCCGCTCGCCGTAGCGGTTGACCATCGCCGACGTCTTCCACCTTCCTGCGTGCAGGATGGCCGCCATGCCGATGCCGCCTGCGACCATGTCCTGCGCCGCCCCGACCCGCGTGCTGTGCCCGGAGATGCGCTCGACGACCTCGCCAGGCAATCCGGCGCGCTCGGCCATGGCCTTGAAGATGCGCGGGACCTGGCTCGCGTCGAGCCCCTTGCCGACCGCGCCCCGGCACAGCGAGCGGAAGAGCCTGCCTTCGATAACCCCGCTTCGCTCCAGCCACTCGCGCACCAGCGCCACGCTGTCGCGCGCCAGGTACACCGTCGCGCCGCGGCCTTCGGGGTCGGCCTTGGCGCGGCGCACCAGCACCGTCGCCGCGCCGTCCACTTCCTCAACGATATCCGTCACTTGCAGCGCGACGAGCTCGCCGCGGCGCAGCAGCGTGTCGTAGGCGACGGCGAGCAGCGCGCGGTTGCGCGCGTCGATGAGGCCATCGCTCGTGGCGTCGAGAAGGCGCTGGCGCAGCGCCCCGGTGAGCCCCTTGGCCTGCGCCTGACGCCGTCCCTTTCGCCGGTGCATGCGCTGCAGCGCCCGTCGCACCGGCTCGCTTCTCGCCGTCTTTCCCGACCCCAGCGCCCGGTGCGCAGCCGCGATGCTCGCCACGTAGCGGCGCACCGTCGCGGGGGCACGGAGCTTCGCCCTGGCGTCGACGAACGCGGCGATGGTCTCGGCGCTCGCGGGCAGCGCCGGCACCCCGCGTTCCCTGCACCAGGCGGCGTAGATGGCGAGGTCTGAGCGCACGGCCCGCTCGGTGTTGGCACTCAGCGCCCCGCGCGCGGCGCAGGCGCAGGCGTCGAACGGGTCCCGGCAAGTGTGGCCGCCACTCGCCTGCGGCGGGCGGTTCAGGGTGTCGACAAGCATGGGGAAGCCTCCAGGTCCGTGGAATACGGCCCGGAGTTTGACTCGCGATAACAACAGTTATCGCGAGTCAAACGAGGGGGGTAGCGGTGCGTGTTCTCGAGTGCGGTCTTCAGATGGGCGGTCATTGGCTGACGGCGGTGGCCGCGCGGTGGCTGGTGGATGGTTCGGGTTCGGCGCGGTGTCACCGGACACGCGCGTGGCGGCATCAGGGGGTGGTCGAGGCGGGGCTGCCGGGCTCTCCCGACGGAAGAGAGCACCGGGAGCCGAGAGTTTGGCGAGGCTCGCCGCCTGGACCTTCCGGGCGCAAGTACAAGCGCTGCTGTGGCGCAAACTGACGCTGCGTGGCCCTTGTGCAGAGATCCAAATGGCCCGCTGCACCCGCGCAGCTGGAATGGGCGAGCAGCTCGGCGCAGACAGCGATGCGCAGGCGTTCGAATCCGAGGCTCATGCGGGCATCGTCGCGCTTGCCTACATCTCCATAGGCGCAGCAGCACCGACAGGAAGAGCGCATCAAGTGGATTCTTGGCGGCCTGAGAATCAACCGGAATACACATTGGCTCAGCCGCCAGGTTGTCCGAAAAGGCGAGGCCACCTCAGTACGCAGACAACCCATGGGCACACTGTTGCGCCAGCTCTGGCCCGGCGACGCGCCATGCTCGTAGTGCTCTCGGCCGAGGACGTCCCGGCTCTCACCCTCCAGCGCTTCCTCGACGAGCAATCGAGTCGCCAACTGCACCAGCGCGACCCGGCCAGACCAAGCGGCTAGACTGCATGCGTTACGGGCATACGCAGGAAGTCCCCTGCGACGCGAGGGAAGAGCATGACCAAGACGATGCGGGCAGAGGCGGGAAATGACGGGCCGGAGCCGAGAATTCGGGCTAGGAACAAGGAGCGTATCTTAAACGCCGCCGTCGGTCTCTTCGCCGACAAGAGCTTCCACGGCACCCATATGAAGGAAATCGCGCAGGCGAGCGGCCTGCCCAAGGCCAACGTCTACTACTACTTCCCGACCAAGGGGAGCATCTACACGGCCCTGATCGAGCGGCTGATCGAGGGCTGGGATCTTGCCTTCGAGCATATTGTGCCCGAGCGCGAGCCACGCGACGCCATCGCCGCCTATATCCGTGCCAAGCTCGAGTATTCCCGCCGCCATGCCGCCGACTCGCGCCTTTTTGCCAACGAGATCTTGCGTGGTGCGCAGCTTCTGGAGCGGCGTCAGCGCCAGCACATTCGCGACGTAACCATCCAGCGCGCCCACGTGGTGGAGGAATGGATCCGCCGGGGGCAGATGGCGCCGGTAGACCCCCGCCACTTTTTCATCATGCTGTGGTCCGCGACCGAGTTCTACGCGGACTTCGGGGCGCTGGCGGCGGACGTGCTGGAGAGGCGACGGCTCACACGCAGGGACTTCGACGCTGCGGCGGAGACCATAACCCGGGTAATCCTGGACGGATGCTGCGGCCCGCCTCGCTCGGGGCGGTGAGGGCGCCTCGGTCCCGGTTTCAGGGAGCCGTCAGTCGGCCGTCACGATGAGGCGCCGGGGTCCTCGGCGAGGGCGCGCTCGACCTCGACCCGGCGGCTCAGAGCGTTCGCGGGGCGTCGACCCACGCATAGATCTCCCACAGATTGCCGTCCGGATCGCTGAAGTAGGTGGTGCGCGCGTTCCAGGCGTGCGTGGTCGGCGCCTGGACTATGGTCACGCCTTTGGCCGCCAGCGCGTCGTAGAGCGCATCCACGGCTTCCGCCGTCTCGACGCGGACCGCCACCATGGCGGAGAGGCCCTGGCGGGGCGTCTCCGCGAGTTCGAGCGCCTGGGTCACGTCCGAGACCTCCCAGAGCGCGAGGCTGACCCCGTTCGTGCAGAACTCGGCGAAGCCGATGTCGCGGCGCTTGAGCTCGAAACCGAGCGTCTCGCCGTAGAAGGCAAGGGCGCGCTCCATGTCCGAGACGAAGAGACCGATGTCGGTCAGATTGCGCAAGGCTTCGAGGCTCATGATTGCCCTCCGGCCGCTCGCACGCGGCTCTCGTCCGGCCGCGCCGAATTCAGGCTAGCGCTCGCCGATGGGCGCGTGGCGGCTGCGCTCCTCCTGCATCGCCGGAGACTTCTCAATGAGGGCGGCCCACTCCGCGAGCAGGGCGCTCCCCTGCTCGCCGAGCACGCGCTCGGCCGGTATGCTCCGCTCGTGAATTGGCTTGCCGACGTCGATTCGCAGCGGCTCGAAATCCGAGCCATGTCCGCGGCAATCCTCCAGCGAAGCGCCGTAATACACCGTGGCGATGTTTGTCAGCCAGATCGCGCTGGAGCAGAGCGAGCAGGGCTCGCAGCTGGTGTAGAGTTCGCAACCCGAAAGGTCCATCGTGCCGAGCCGTTTGCAGGCATCGCGGATCGCCACGATCTCGCCATGGCCTGTCGGGTCGAGCGAGAAGCCCATGTCATTGCAGCCCTCGCCCACAATCTCGCCGTCCTTGACGATGAGGCAGCCGTACGGCCAGTGGCCGCGGCCCTCACGCATCTTCGTCCGCGCGAGATCGATCGCCCGTCTCATATAGTCTGTCTTGTCCATGACGCTCTCCTTCAGTCGGCCGCCGCACGCCGTCACGCCGTGCGGCGTCTCATGAACAACGGAATGATCAGCAGCTCGGCGCCAAGCAGGGTCAGCAGGAGCAGGCCGAACACGATGGTCCCGATCGCGTTGAGCGAGGGATCGTGCGAGGCGATCATGACATTGTAGACGGCGACCGGCAGCGTCTGGTCGAAGCCCGACACGAACCAGGCGATGATGAATTCGTCGAACGAGAAGGTGAACGCCAGCAGCCAGCCGCCGGCAATGCCGGGCAGCGCCCAGGGCAGCACCACGCGCCAGACGGTCTGGAGCTCGTTCGCGCCGAGGTCCCAGGCGGCCTCCTCCAGCGCCGGCGGCATCTGCGCGAGCCTGAGCTGGATGATCGCCATGGCGGGCGCCGTCAGCAGCAGCGTGTGCGCAATGATGATGCTGTAGAGCTCGCCGTGCAGACCGATGCGGCCCAGCAGACCCAGCATCGAGACGCCCAGGATCAGCGGCGGTATCAGGATCGGCAGGATCAGGATCGTCGCCGTCAGCAGGCGGCCGGGAAAGACGAAGCGGTTTAGCGCGTAGGCCGCGAGGAAACCGAGGACCGAGGCCGCAGTCGCCGCGATCGGCGAGACCTGGAGGCTGTTCAGCAGGGCGTCGAAGAGGACGCCGTCGTAGATCAGCTTGTCGTACCACTGCAGCGACCAGCCTTTGAGGGGGAGCGACGAATAGACGTTCTTCTGAAACGAGAAGAGGATCAGGAAAGCGATCGGCAGCAGCAGGAAAATGAAGCCGAGAAAGAGATAGACCCGGCCTGCGAGCTTGTAGCCGTTCTCGCGAAAATAGACGTCGAGGTGGCCCATGGTCACGACATCCGGTGCCGGGCCCGGTCGGCCATGCGATAGGCGACCACCAGCATCACCACCATGATGATCACCATGACGGTCGCGAGCGCGGCGGTGCGGGGCAGGTTCGTGTAGCTGTTGTAGTCGGCCATGATCATGTTGGAGTAGAGCGGGTAGGAGCCCAGCCAGGACTGGCCGATCCCGCCGCCAATCAACAGGCCCGAGAGCACGTCGCCGAAGCTGACGATCACCCCGAAGCCGAAGGCGAAGGTCAGTCCAAGCCGGCTGAGCGGCACGATGACGCGCCAGAACGCCTGTAGGCGCGTCGCGCCGAGCTCGCGCGCCGCCTCGATCAGGTTCCGGTTCACGTTGATGAGCGTGACGTAGAGGATGATGACCAGAATCGGCGACAGGTAGTGGACAAGGCCAATGCGCGTGCCGATCTGCGTGTTGGTGATGATCAGGGGATCCTCGAGGCCGAGTTCGCCGAGGACGGAATTGAGCACCCCCTTCTGCGCCAGGATCAGCTGCCATGAGAACAGCCTGAGGATGTAGCTGCTCCAGAACGGCAGTATCGCGAGCACCAGAAAGAGCCGCTGATAGCGTTCGGGCACGCAGAAGACGATCCCCATCGCCAGGAAGTAGCAGAAGATCACGGCGAACACGCTGGTGGTCACCGCGACATAGATCGACTGAACCAGCGCCCAACCGAAGCGCGAGCGGCTGAAGAACTGGGAGAATATGTCGACGTAGTTGATGACCGAAAACTCGGCGACAATCTGATAGTCCCTGACGATCCAGAAGCCGAGCACGACCAGGAACGCGAGCGGCGCGATGAAGAATATCGCGTAGTACCCGATCGGCGGCGCCAGGAAGATGAGCTTGAGAGGACTCCTGTTGGAGGGGGGAATGACGCTGCCGTCGGTCACAAAATCCTCGTCTTCAGCGAGGCGTTGCGTACGCCGTGCTCACGGCCGGCTCGCGTCCCGGTGCCCGAGGATGACGGTGTCCTCAGGCGCCCAGCATAGTTCCAATTCTGAATTGATCTCGGTCCCTTCGCCCTCGGTGAAGGGTTCCTGAAGGACCATCTTGACCTCGACGCCTTGAGCGGTCTCCAGGTAGTAGATCACCTGCGAGCCAGTGAACTCGCGGCCCTTCAAGACCGCCCGGATCGTGTTCTGGCCATCCTCGCCGTCCTGGCGGCGGCGCAGCTTGTCCGCCTGCACCACGAGCTCGACCGCGGCGCCCTGGTCGATCATGGTCCCGTGTCCGGCGATGCGGACCTTGCCGTGGCTGCAGTCGACGACCGCCGTGCCACCCGCCGTGTCCGAGACTCGGCCTTCGAAGATGTTATTGGCGCCTACGAACTCGGCGACGAAGTGGCTTGCCGGCCGGTTGTATATCTGCGCCGGCCGGCCGACCTGCTCGACCACGCCCTTGTTCATCACCACCACCCGGTCCGCCATCGCGAAGGCTTCGCTCTGGTTGTGGGTGACGTAGATGAAGGAGATTCCGAGCTCCCTCTGCAGCACCGTGAGCTCGCTCTGCACCTTGATCCGCAGGTGCGCGTCAAGCGAGCTGAGCGGCTCGTCGAGGAGAAGTATTTCCGGCTCGGTGACGAGCGCCCGGGCGATGGCGACCCGCTGCTTCTCACCCCCGCTCAACTGACCGATGCGGCGCGAGAGTAGATGACTAAGGTGAACCATCTCCGCCACGGCCTCGACCTTTTGGCGCACCGCCTTTTTGTCGTGGCGCTTCAGGGTCAGCCCGAACTCGATGTTCTTGCGCACGTTGAGAAACGGGAAGAGCGAATAGTCCTGCCAGATCAACCGGGTGCTGCGCTTGTGCACCGGCACGTCGCTGATATCGTCGCCGCGCAGCAGCAGCGTGCCCGCGTCCGCCCTCTCGAGCCCGGCAATGATCCGCAGCAGCGTCGTCTTGCCGCAGCCGCTTGGGCCCATGACCGCGACGAACTCGCCGCGCTGGACGTTGATGTCGACCCGCTCGATGGCGACCACCGAACCGAAACGCTTGGCAATGCCGCGCACCTCCAGGTCGGCGACCGCGCCTGCCGCTACCGCGCCCACGCTCTCATGCACCATCGTCGGCCAGGCTCGTGAGGATCAGGCATGTGGCGGCGCCGGCGCGCTGTCGCGCCGGCGGTCCGCCCCCTCGATATGTACCGGGCTGCGGCGATTTAGCCCGTCTTGAACTCGTTGAAGATGTCGATCCACGCCTTCTCGTCCTGCTGCACCGGAAGGTCGCGGCCAACGCTGCGGTCAATCAGCGTCTCCACCCACATCTGGCTGGGGTTGTTGGGATCGGGATAGTAGCCCAGGAGCTGATTCTGCTCCTCCGTCCAGTAGTCGGCGATCTTAAGGTTGGGGCCGCGGGCCTTGAACGCCTTGGTGTAGGCGAGCCGGGCCTGGATGTGGGCCTGGCTCATGTGTTTGATCCACTCCAGCGCCAGCTCCTTGTTCTCGCTCTGCTTGCACATGGTGGCCACTTCCTGCCAGCGGATGCCGCCCTGTACAGGAATGGTCGATTCCATGTTCGTGTAGCCTGCGAGTTTCAGGTCGATGTCGAGGTCGCCGATCATCCCCGCGACGACATCGCCGTTGATCATCGCCTGCACGATGGCCTGGGCGCCGGAGCCGAACATGTTGACCTGGGGCCTAAGCTTCAGCAGCCAGTCGCGGACGGCGCCGAGCTGTTCGTCGGTCAGGTCGTAGGGGTTCTCCTTGTTGGGATGAACCGCGAGACTCGCATTGCCCATGTTCGGCAAGTACCAGTCGAAGATGCCGATCTTGCCCTCGAACTTGGGCAGGAACAGCGAGTTCCAGTCGCCGCTCTCCTCGAAGCTCATGTGATCCGAGTTATACGAGATGGCGTAGAAGCTGAAGCGCGTCGGCGTGCCCCAGACCATCCCGTCTCCCGCCTGCACCTGGTGCATGCTGTTGAATTTCGGGTGGTAGTTGGCGAGTTCGGGCACCTCGCCCGGGTTGTAGGTCTCGATCGCATCGATAGCCGCAAGCTTACGGACATACTCGGCGTCCGCCAGGACGTTGTCGTAGGTTCCGCGCGGCGTCTGATTGAAGAACTGCAGCATCTGTTCGCCGCCGATATAGATCTTGAACTCGACCTTGACGCCGTGCGTGTCCTCGAACTCCTGGATCACGTCCTTCTCTTCATAGCCCGGCCAACACAGCACCCGTAGTGTGTCGGCAGCACGCGCCGTGCGCGAGAAGATGGTGAGCGAGCCCGCCGCCGCCGCGCCCGCCGCCGCAGCGCCCCCCTTCAGCAGGGTCCGCCGGTTCACGGTAAGGCCAGTGCGGTCGGCCCTCTTCGTCTTGTCGGTGTCTCTCATCGAAGCCTCCTTGATGCATAAGCCGGATGAAGGAACGGCCCGCCGCGACTTCCTGCGATCCGGGACGGCCCGCCTGCGGGAGCGGTGATGCAATGCTGGTTGTTTCGTAACCACCTCACCGACATCCCGACCGCGGCCTTTCATGTCTCTCATGGCAGGCCAGAAAAACATTGACGCTAGCGTCAGGTTCCAGAATCATGAAACCTAACGCGTGTGTCAAGTTTTTCACGGGGCGGGAGAAGCCGGCGCCATGGCTATGCAACTGAGAACGGCGCTGCGGCAGACGCTTGAGGGCTGGCAGGCTGTGAACGACGACTTCAATGGGCCCGAGCAGCAGGGCTTCGGCTGCTACGACTTCACCATCAGGCGGGGCAAGCGCTGCGCTGCCTCCACTGCCTTCCTCGACCCGATCCGAACTCGGCGCGATCTGGCGATCCTCACTGATAGCCTGGTGCAGCGAGTCGTCGTCGAGGGGGACGCACGACCGGGGTCGAGGGCGCCCAGGGCGCGCGCGCACCATCCGCGCCGAGCGCGAGGTCTTCCTCTGTGCCGGCACCGTCAACTCGCCCCAGCTCCTCATGCTTTCTGGAATCGGGCCCGGAGACGAGTTGAAGCGGCACGGCATCGAGGTGATCCACGAGCTCCCCGGCGTTGGACGCAACCTCCAGGACCATGTCGACTGCGTCATCGCCTATGCGTGCACGCAGCCGATCACCCTCCACCGCAACCTGCGGGCGGACAGGCTGATCGGTTCCGTGATCGCGGAGATGCTGTTCGGCCGCGGCATCGCCACCACCGTGCGGCTGCGCGTCGGCGACGGGGTTACCCAAGCCCGCGGATACCGCCTGCGGCACCCTTTTGATGTCCGCTAGGCGTCGTGCGAAGCTCGCCACTAGTTGCCGCGTCACCAGAAACTTCTTCGGCTCTCCCGTCTTGAAAGTGTCGTTGCCTAGTTGTCGGATGAACCGCAAAATCGGCATGAAAACCAACCGGAGGTCATTCTATGTATCACTCTCGAATTCTCAAAGTCGGACTGGTTCTCTCAATTGCCGCAATTGGTCATTTGCAGCCATCTTGGCAGGAGGTTCGAGCAGAGGACAGCGTAACCTATAATCTAGCTGACGAAACAGACATTGCTTATCCAACCGAAGATTCGGTACCTGCACCGTATAAGGAGTACTACGAAGGAATTACCGTTGAGAAGTCTATTGAACTCTTTACCAAGAATTCTCTAACACTTGATGGAATCACGTTCGACTCCGTTACAGTCGAGTTTGATGGCTCACTACCGGCCTATGTTGTCACTATCGCGACCAGTGATTCAAACGCGTCTTTGTATTCAACCGTGCACCCCAAGTCCGTTGATAACTTCATCTCCGCCAATGTCGGCGCTGAGAAATGCATGAATACCGACAACTGCTGGAACAAGAACAACACCCACAAGGACGAACCTTGGGCCTTTCTTGCACCACTCGGCCTGCCAATGGTCATGCAACGGTCGGTGTTGATGTTGAACTATCCTCCCACTGACGCTCTTACAGAGAAAGACTACCTCAACAATTTCACTATGAATCGATGGAGTAACGTTCTTAAGGCAGTTGGTATCGAAGACCCTACGCTTTATGAAACGATAGTCGACATTCGGCCGATCGCCGCGCCGGGAAGCGGCACTACCGAAAATCTGCCCGATGCCCAGAAGTATTTCAATGACAAAACGCTGACAACCGGTGGCTATTACATAAATCCGCAGCTCTCGTTGACGGTTGATCCGAACCCAGAGTCGAGTACACACAAGCACACGCTTCCTGTCGTCGTCCTGGGTACGTCAGCACGTGAGGAATGGAACACGATCACCGGCACGGGCGAGGAGGTTTTGAAAACCGGTACGGCAACGATCCCAGGAGCGAGCAAACCAACTCCCTACATACTGGGTAACCATCCCGATTTGACGACCTATCAGTGTTGCCCCGGAGACACCAGCTCGAGTTGTGACTCCCACGATCTGTTAACGGACGAAGAGGTCGACATGCAGATCGCATGCTGGACACAGGCCATATCGGCGAATCCGGATGCCGACCCCGATACGACCCTGGCTAATTGCAAGGAAAAATGGGTAACAAATCGCTCTCCTCAAGACGATTTGACTTTTTGCGCTCAGGCTAGAATTGACAGCAACGAGTGCTTTGGCAAGGACATCGACTTCGCAACGGCTGTCAATTACTGCAAGAGCCACGACAATAAACCCTGCGCGACCTACGCATGTCCAACGGAAATCCCAGCGGAGTAAGGACTACGGCGTACACAGTGCATCCGACTTGCGTTGCAGACGGTTTTCCGGCAAGGGCATCTGTCTGCGGCCCCTCCGGAGGGACTGAAAGCGAACTCTCAAATCGCTAAATCAAGGGCCTCACCACGGCCCAACGGAACCTATTCGCCCTACCACAAGGATCGTCAGGCTGCGGCCACCAAAGCACGCAGGAAAGCGCAGGCGTTGCAATGAATCCGCCGACGACATGCTTACGAGATACTGCGTACCAACGCAAAACGGTAGAAAGTGGAGTACGCTATGATTGTTAGGAAAATATGGGCCAAATAGCGTGACGCGCGTGTCAAGTTCCCGAAACGCGGAACATGACACACGCGTCAGTTCATGTCGATGTAGGGGAGCGAGCGGACCCCATGGCGATGCAACTGAGACCGGCGCTTCGGGAGACGCTTCAGGACTGGCACGAGGACATAGACGCGCCCTGGCGCCGCCTCATCGGCGATGTCGCGCTGGGCTTCGAGGATGTGGACGCCACGCTCGAACTCGAGCCTTGGGAGCCGATATTTCCCGCCCGGCGAGGCCGGACGTTTCCGGGTGCACCGGCGGGCGCGCACATGCTCCGCGTCTTCGACAATCTCCCGCCCGAAGATGTGCGCTGCGTGATCCTGGGCCAGGACCCCTATCCGTGCCCCGCGTTCTCGACAGGGCGGGCCTTCGAGGCCGGCAACGTCGCTCGCTGGCGAGAGCTGGACAAGATGTTTTCCCCCAGCGTGCGCGCGGTGATCCAGCTAGTGGTCGCGGAGCGAACGGGCGCGGCGCACTACGCCGAAGGCTTCGCGCGGTGGCCGGCGACGCTCGCGGCCATTGAAGGCGGCGCGGTCGAGTTGGAAGCGCCCGGCGCTCTGGTCGATCGGTGGGTGGCGTCCGGTGTGTTGCTCCTCAACTCCTCGCTCACGCTGACCCGATTCCAACGCGAGGGCGATCCGCATCAGGTGCGCGGGCACCTGCCTCTCTGGCGTCCGCTGCTGGTCCGGGTTCTCAGTCATCTCGCAGCGCAGGACGCGCCGGTCATCTTTATCGGCTTCGGCGATACGGCGGCTGAGACGCTCGCGGCGGCAGGCCTTGGCGAGACGGATGCAAGCGCCGCAGGGCGCGTCATCCTCCGCCCGCACCCCGCTGAAGCCGACGAGGTCCTCGCGAAAGAGAACCCGTTCACGCTCTGCAACCGGCGCCTCCAGGCGATGGGCGCGGCGGTGGACTGGTAGTCGATGCCGCGGGAGCGCGCCTTCGACTACGTCATTGTCGGCGCTGGCTCGGCGGGATGCGTGCTCGCGAACCGGCTCTCTGCCGATCCCGAATGCTCCGTGCTGCTGGTCGAGGCCGGCGGCAAGGACCGCAACCCCCTGTTCCGGTTGCCGATGCTGATGGGCAAGCTGTTCCACTCCGGCATCTACAACTGGCGCTACCACACCGAGCCGGTGCCAAGCCTCGGTGGCCGCTCGCTCTACTGGCCGCGCGGCAAGGTGCTGGGCGGCTCGTCAACCATCAACGGCATGATCTACGTGCGCGGCAACCGCCACGACTATGACCGGTGGGCGCAAATGGGCCTTGCCGGATGGTCCTACGACGACGTGCTGCCAGCCTTTTGCCGTTCCGAAGGGCATGCCGAGCGCGACGGCGCCTATCACGGGCGCGCGGGCGAGCTCACCGTCTGCCGCGCGCGCGGCGCCAATCCGCTCTTCGACGCGTTCGTGGAGGCGGGCCGCCAGACCGGCCATCCCGTCAACGATGACTTCAACGGCGCGGAGCAGCAGGGGTTCGGCCGCTACGACTTCACCATCAGGCGGGGCAAGCGCTGCTCCGCCTCGGCGGCCTTCCTACGCCCGATCCGGCATCGGCGCAATCTGGCGATCGCTACCGAGAGTCTGGTGCGGCGCGTGGTTGTCGAGGGAGGCCGTGCGACGGGGGTCGAGTTCGCGCAGGGAACCGACGCGCGGACCATTCGTGCCGAGCGCGAGGTCATCCTCTGTGCCGGCACGGTCAACTCGCCCCAGCTCCTCATGCTCTCTGGGATCGGACCCGTGGACGAGCTGAAGCGGCACGGCATCCCCGTGCTCCACGACCTGCCCGGCGTCGGCCGCAATCTCCAGGATCATGTCGACTGCGTCATCGCCTATGCGTGCACGCAGCCGATCACCCTCCACCGCAACCTGCGGGCGGACAGGCTGATCGGCTCCGTGATCGCGGGGATGCTGTTCGGCCGCGGCATCGCCACCACCTTCCCCTACGAGGCCGGCGCGTTCCTCAAGACCCGGCCGGACCTGCTGGCGCCGGATGTCCAGGTGCACTTCATGCCGGCGCTGGAGAATGCGGCCGAACTGCACTTCCCCAAGCCGTTCAGGAAGCCGCCGCTCGAGGAGACCCACGGCTTTAGCCTGCGCGTGGGCCCGATCAATCCCGCGAGCAGGGGGTGGATCGGGCTGCGCTCCGCCGATTCAGCCGCGCCGCCACTGATCCAGCCCAACTATCTGCAGGACGAGGCCGATTGCCGGACGACGATCGCGGGCATTCGCATGGTTCGCGACGTCATCGCGCAGCCGGCCTTCGCCGCCTATCGCGGGCGCGAGCTCGCGCCCGGCGACGCGGTCAAGAGCGACGGCGAGCTCGCCGCGTGGCTGCGCGTCAATGCGATGACGACTTTCCATCCCGTCGGTACCTGCCGCATGGGCACGGACCCGATGGCGGTGGTGGACGCGAGACTCGCGGTCCACGGCGTCACGGGGCTCAGGGTTGCGGATGCGTCGGTCATGCCCGTCATCGTCAGCGGCAACACCAACGCACCAACCATCATGATCGGCGAGAAGGCGGCCGAGTTCATCCTCGCGCTAGCCGTAGCCCAAGCATCATCAGAAGGGACCCAGGAATGATCGTCGAGCACCGGACCTACACCTTCCGTCCCGGCACGGTGGACGGCTGGCTCAAGAAGTACGAGGCGGAAGGCCTCCCCATCCAGAAGCGCCACCTCGGCCGCTTCGTCGGGCTTTACGTCTCCGAAATCGGCCGGCTCCACCGGATCGTCCTGATCTGGGCCTACGACAGCCTCGCCGATCGCGAGAAGCAGCGGGCCGCGATGAGCGCGGACCCCGCGTGGCAGGCCTTCATCAGCTCGGTCTGGGCGCTCGACGCAATTCAGGAGCAGGACGTGATGGTGATGAACCCCGCGCCGTGCTCGCCGCCCATCGGCGATTGAATGATCTGCCGGTGGGACCAGGCCAGGAATGTCGTCCGGGGCAAGGGCGCCCGAGGGAGAGGAGGAGAAGCCCCGTGTCGAACAAGCCGAATTCGATGGGTCTCGGGGCGTCGTTCCCGTACCTCAGCTGCCGCACTGGCGCGCGTTCACACTGCCGTTGACACCTAACAGTAGGGTCGATGCGTTCAGGGTGGGCCGCCGTGTGTGTCATGGACGCGCACACCTTGGAATCGCGTCGCTTGCGGAGCGCTTGCCGAGAGTTTTCCGATTTGCAGGGCAACGCCGCATGAGATTGGCAAAAGCCGCGCCGCACCAGTTGGTTGAGTGGATCCTCTCGGAGCGCGCAGTCATGATGACCGCAAATGGCGCGAAGAGATGGTTGCAATACTCCAACCATGAACGCGATGGCTGCGGCGGACAGGGCAGGATACCGTGGTTGCGTTGACAGCAGCTCGTGGGTGCCGTGGTCCGTGTGGGAAGCGGGTGGACACAACCAGGCTATCCTTTGCCGAGCCGCTTCCTCGTGCTCCCCGTCCACGTGACGCTAGGCCGCTCTGTGCTCTAGATACTAGCTTGCAGGCAGAGGCGTGCTTGATGTAGTAGCCACACTAGATTCGCAACAGACCCTGAGAGGTCCCCATGAGCGGGGGCCCGAAGCGGAAGTCCAGTCTCTCCCTGAACTACGAGTTCGGCGTGGCAGTGACATCGAGTGATCACACCTCACTGCGCATCTGGCCCGGGCCCCATCGCCAGCGTTGGATAGCTTAATAGGAGAGCATCGTCACTTCGGGTTTTTTCTACCCGCAGCGTCAACGCTTGGCTGATCCAGAAGCGAATGCTTCAACTGTACATGCAAAGGGATGCGCGAAGGAATACGCCTTGAAGGAACAAGCATCAGCGACGGTCCTCCTGAGCGGTGGTATAGATTCAACCTGCTGCGCGCACTATTTGCTCCAACAGAATTATTCTGTGGACGCCCTATTCATCGATTACGGACAAGCCGCGAGTAGACCTGAACTTAGGTCAGCAAGGTCAATCTCTACGTTTCTGTCTATACCATTTCGTGTCTTGTCGGTGAGCGGGCTCTCACGCTCGGGCCCCGGGGAACTGCTTGGGCGCAACGCCTTGTTTCTATTTCTGGCACTCTTTTCCAACAATTTTCGAACTCAGCTTCTCTCCATCGGAGTGCATTCTGGTACACCCTATTATGACTGTTCCAAGAGTTTCATTGATAGCATCGATAGGGTAATCAAGGAACATACCGACGGTCGTGTTACTGTTGTTGCACCTTTTGTTACGTGGTCGAAGTCAGATATTTTCTCCTATTTTTGCAACTCCGACCTTCCGATTGACCAAACATATAGTTGTGAAGCAGGAGCAGAACCTCCTTGCGGAACATGCCTGTCTTGTCATGACCGAAGCATGCTCGGATGCTAGCACAACGCCGCAGTTTGAAGCTGCACAACATGGAGGTTGAAAGAACTCCCCTTCTTGTCCCGTCGTTTTCGAGTAAGGGATTCCTTGACATTCATAAAATTGTGGAATACAGCTCTGAACTTATTGATGGCGCTACCTTGGTTAGTGCATACGACCTCTATTACGAACAGCGGCTTCCATCATTAAATTTTCCTTCTCTCATTTTTTTGGACAGTGGGGGTTACGAGGCGTCGAAGGACCGAGAGCTCTCAGACTTTGGCGACAGGGAGCATATTCCTAAGCTCTGGTCACAAGAAATGCACGCTAGCGAGTTGACCAAGTGGAGGTCCGGCGTGCCTACTGTGATTATAAGCTATGATCACCCTGATGAGCGGCTGCCGGTAAAGTCACAAATTGAACGTGCGCTTCAAATGGAGCTACCCCAGGGGGACTGTCTCAGGGAAGTTCTTTTTAAGCCTGAAACCGGTGGGCAAACACTGTTAAAGATTCAAAGCGTAATAGATCATGTCCGCCAGCTAGGCGAATTCGATGTTATTGGGGTGACTGAGAAGGAGGTAGGCAATTCCATTCTTGATCGAATGAAAAATATAGCTCGTCTGCGTCTTGCTCTCACCAAGGTTGATTTAGAGACACCCATACACGTGTTTGGCAGTCTTGACACCGTTACTACGCCCTTATACTTTTTGGCCGGGGCGGATATATTCGATGGGTTAACCTGGTTGCGGTTCGCCTTTAGTGACGGCTACACAGTATATAAGCACAACTACGGAGCAGTAAAATATGGTGTGACTACGAAGGCGCACGTAATTGATGGACGCTGTTGGAACGATAACTACTACTATATAAGAGAACTAGAGTTAGAGATGCGCCGGTACTTGCAGGATCACGACCCCAATGTATTTGGGCATCACCGAGACCTTTTCCGGCAATCCCTGGAAAGCGTCATGGAAGAAGTTGGAGAGTGATATGGGCGGAAGCGGCAGTGGTGGTGCATTCGTCTACCGAAGCCCAGCGGCATTGCGTGAGCAGGTTCGCAAGGAAGAAGACAAAACAAGGGACGTGGCGTTCGACACTGAGTTGGCCGTTGGGTTGGGGGAGCTGTTGGGTCAGTATAACGCGCGCGACACTGAGACCGCGCGAGAGTTGCTGGATGGGCTGAGCGAACTGTTGGGTGACGCACTAAGAGGACCATTTGAGCACCTTTATGGTGGTTCTGTAGCAAAACATACATACGTAAACGGGCTTAGTGACATCGACTCGTTACTGCTGATTAACGAGAGTGGCCTAATGAACGAGGCACCTAGGGAAGCGCTTGTGCGGATGCGGGATATCTTGTCCCAGGAGCTACGTGGACTAGCCACTGTGTCTGTTGGTCAAATGGCAGTAACGCTAGACTATGGTGATGGTGTGGTAGTTCAGCTACTTCCGGCGCTGCGTACAGCGGACGGGAAGTTTCAGGTTCCCTCTTCAAGAGATCGAAATTCGTGGTCGTTGATTGATCCACAAAAATTTCAGGAAGCTCTTACACGGCGCAATGCGGAATGTGGCGGCAAGCTAGTGCCAACCATTAAATTGATAAAGGCAGTTATAGGTCAACTACCAGAGACACGTAGATTAAGTGGTTATCACACTGAATCTCTTGCTATCTCTATATTTCGCAACTATAGTGGTGTGAAATCGACTGCAGCGATGCTCCCAGAGTTTTTTGAACGGGCACGTGAGTTCGTATTGAGGCCCATAAGGGATAGCACAGGACAGTCAGTTCATGTGGACGGGTATCTCGGTGCAGCTGAGAGTCCGGAACGAAAGGCAGCGAGCCATTTGTTGGGCAGAATTGCCCGAAGAATGAGAAATGCGACTGCTGCTAGATCTTTGGCGCAGTGGCGAGCGCTGTTTGGATTGGATGAATGAGCGAGTGCGCAGATATTTATGCAGAGCTTGCGCGAGTAAGGCGGGTTTCAGATATGCTTTGTAGTGCTCACGCGGGTTTGCGCGACAGGTATCAGCGGCGAGCACTAACCCTTGACGTTGCAAGGCTCGCTATAGCTCTGTGGCTGGTCGCGTTGGCTTTTGTCGAACCACAAATTGGCTTTCAGCTCACGCCATTTGATATGAATGATAGGATCTGGATGGGTTTATTGGGCTTCGCGACCTTCATGCTGACGCTCATACAACTGAAGGTCGATTGGATGGGCAGGGCGAATGCTCACAGACGGACGTTCGAACTGTATGCGGCGGTGAAACGGGAAGCAGGTTATATATTGACTGCTAGCAACCGTGATGAGTCGGCGATACGGCGAGTCTTGGCGCAGTACGATTTGGCGGGGGCCGTTGGAGAAGCAGTTTCGGAGGCAGATTTCTTGCCACAAAAGCGCAGACATTTGAGAAAAATCGCACTGAGCAGGCACCTCGACTCTCACCCGTCAGCATCTCTAGTGATGACAAAAATGAAGTTTTGGTGGAAGGATAACGTCAAAAGGGGCAAACATGAGAAAGGCTGATTTGAGGGGGGCGCTTCTTTTTTTTGCGGATGCTTCGTGGTATTCGAGCAGGGAAGAGTGGAGGCACGAGGTAAAGTGGCAGAGAAACTTGCAGTTCGCGAGTTTCACGGAGACAGACTTGTTGAGGGAGACGGCATGGGTTGTTCTTTGTTCCGGATTTAGTGAGAGAATCATTCGCGAGCGATTTGGATATGTGTCCTTATGCTTTTGTGACTGGGAGTCTGCGGAGGCGATCGTAGAGGCAGACCCGATATGTCGCATTTGCGCTAGGAGCGCGTTTAGAAACGAGCGGAAACTTGCGGCTATACTCGATATAGCGCGCCGTGTGTATGCGGAGGGATTCGACGCAGTTAGAGAATCTATAGAAAGGGATCCTATAACGGAGTTTCGAAAATTTCCTCAAATTGGACCAATAACGACTTGGCACTTGGCTAAAAACTTGGGATTGGACGTTGTAAAGCCTGATCGACACTTGTCACGGTTGGCGAAAAAGTTCGGTTTCAAGGACGCATTTGAGGTGTGTAGAGAGATTTCGAGAGTGACTGGTGAGCCAAGAAGTGTCGTGGATGTCGTAATGTGGCGATACTTGGCGAATAATCCGCAGGCATTGCAATAGAGTGGTAAGCATCCGGCGGGGGCCGCAGGCTATGCGGCGAGGGCCTGCTCGAGATCAGCCTTCCAGTGCCAGGGTAGGAGCTCGTGCAGCCGGGTCTGAGGTGGCCCCGGAAAATCGGACAGGTCGATAAGGTGTATTCCACCGCTTGACGGAGGGATACAGATGAGTAGCAAGCGACGCAGGTTTTCAGGGGAACTGAAGGCGAAGGTGGCGCTTGAGGCGCTTCGGGGCGACCGGACGCTGCAGGAGATCGCTTCGAAATACCAGGTTCACCCGAACCAGGTGGGCGCCTGGAAGCGCCAGGCGATCGAGGGGCTTGGCGAGGTGTTCTCGAAGGGCGCCGAGGGTCGGGCCCGGGATCATGAGGGCGAGGTCCGCGATCTTCACGCGAAGATCGGGGAGCTGATCGTTGAGCGGGATATTTTGTCACGCGGATCGGGTCGATGAGCCGGTCGGAACGCCGCGCGCTGGCGGTGCGCGATCACCCGGCGCTGAGCCTGAGCCGGCAATGCCGCCTGCTGTCGATCGGGCGCTCGTCGCTCTACTACGAGCCGAAGGGGGAGAGCGCGGAGACGCTGGCACTGATGCGGCGGGTCGACGAGCTGTTCCTGAAGTACCCGTTTTACGGCGCCCGCCAGATGGTCCGTCATCTGCGCCGCGAAGGCGTGTACATCGGCCGCCGCCGGGCCGGTCGTCTGATGCGCCTGATGGGGCTTCAGGCGGTCTATCGGGCGCCACGGACCAGCGCGCCCCACCCCGAGCACCGGGTCTGGCCCTACCTGCTCAGGGGCTTGGCGATCGAACGGGCGAACCATGTCTGGTGCGCCGACATCACCTACATCCCGGTGAGCCGCGGCTTCCTCTACCTGGTGGCGATCATGGACTGGGCGAGCCGCTACGTCCTGGCCTGGCGGCTGTCGAACACGCTGGATGCAAGCTTCTGCGTTGAGGCTCTCGACGAGGCTCTGGCCCGGCATGGCGCGCCGGAGATCTTCAACACCGACCAGGGCAGCCAGTTCACCAGCTTCGTCTTCACCGGACGCCTGCAGGCCTCCGGCATCCGGATCTCGATGGATGGCAGGGGCCGGTGCATGGACAATATCTTCATCGAGCGGCTGTGGCGCTCGCTCAAATACAAGGCGATCTATCTGCACGAGATCGCCGACGGCCTCACCGCCCGGCGCCTGATCGGCGAATGGCTCCGCTTTTACAACGCCGAGAGGCCGCACTCGGCGCTGGGTGAGAGAACCCCGGCCGAGGCCTACCGAGGCGAGACGCCTGTGGATATGATGGACAAGCCGCTCCGCGCCTTGCCCACATCTCCACAGGCGCAACAGCAGCAACAGGAAGGTCGGTTCAAGGGGATTCTGGCGGCCTGAACGAAAACCGGAATAAACCGGAATACACCTTAGGTCAGCCGCCAAACTGTCCGAAAAGGTGGGGCCAACTCACACCATACGTCACAGCCCCAAGGACCGTGACGGAGAGAGCGGCACCGACATCTTCATACCGGTTATGAACCCACTCGAACGCCTCCATGCCGAGATCAAGCGCCGCACCAACGTTGTCGGCATCTTCCCTAACGAAGACGCCATCACCCGCCTCGTCGGTGCAATACTCCTCGAGCAGAACGACGAGTGGGCCGTCTCAAGGAGATATATGACGCTGGAATCGATCGCTCAGACCAGCGACAATCCGACCATCAAGCTGCCCGCCGTGGCAGCCTGAGCGTCCCGGCCCAACCGCCGGATGCCGCAACGGACGCCAGGCTTCTACACCACCTCACGGGACACGATCCTAGACCTGATGATCGGTGAGAGTTCTGGCTGTGCCGCGCGGTTCGCGCGGACGTCCTGCCACCGCGCATTGGGCAAGTGTGCTGGCCATGAGGGCCGAGTACGGAAAGAACAGCGAACCGTGCCAGTCCTGGCGACGATCTCTCTCGCCGGCGACCAATCACGGCCTTACTGAACGGCTGCCATGCGCTGCAATTCGATTCGTCGCTGGGTGACGGTTCGCCGGGATCGTTGTTGAGAGCGCACGCAGGGCGGAAGGATCGGTCGGTTGCCCCCACCTCCGCCACCCGCCGACGGAATGCTCACTACGTTCGAGACATAAGATGGGCACTGATTTGACTGGGGCGCTCTGTGGTACGCCTGAGTAATTTACAATCCTCTTGCGTTTTACTTACACCTTGCTGTCGTGGGTGTTGGTGCAGGACTAGCCAGTTTGTGCAATATGACGTTGTAACAACTGGTTAGGCTGCACTCGACCTCGCGACACGCGGATAGACTGCCACTAGCGCGACAAAGGGCGCCGCATGGGCCGCAACCCGAAGACCGGCGAGGCGGCGGCGATCGCGGCGCGCCGCGTCGTGGTGTTCCGGGCCTCGCCGATCCTGAAACAAGTAATTGGCGACGGCGTAGCCGGCGCCGGGCAAGAGGGATAGGCCCGCCGGGGAGGCGTCGCTACATATATAATTGCGGCACGGATTGGAGTCGGCCAGGCGGGGACGCGATCATGGATGAGGCATCGAGCGGTAGGATCGACGAAAGCGCGCTGACCAAGGGGCAGCGGCGCAAGCTCACCGCGCTGCGCAGGAGTGTTGGCGACGAGGTCGGCGAGCGCGCCTTCGCCGCGTGGCTGTCGTCGCAACGGCGAGCAACGAAGGCGGAGGGGAGCGTGGCGTTGATCGTGGACACGTTATGGCCGCTGGTCGAGCAGGGCACTCTGGCGATCCCGCGCGGCGGCTATCTCCTCAGGCGGGGCCGCGGTCGTATCATTGTCGAGCCGGCGCGGTCGTAAGGCATCCTCCTGTCTCCACGCCGGCGGGGCGCGCGGGTGCCGGGATCATCCCCCCGGCGCCCGCGGGCTCTTCCGGGTCCCTGCCGGTCGCGTTGTTCCCCGTGGGATGGCTACGATGTGGCCACGTCAATTGACATGAGATTTGCATCCGAGCGGATTTCCACCTGGTCGGGCCGCAGGCCGGCAAAGGCGAGGCAGGCCGCCACCTCGGCTTCATGCTCGAACGACCCGAGGTCGACCCCGGTCTCCAGCTCGATCACGGTGTAGGACGGCGGCCAGGCCGGCAGGCCGTCACGCATGGGCGCGCGTACATTGGACCGGTACGAGCAGGTCGGACAGCGGGCCCAGCCAGCGGAATGCACCCCGCAATCAACACATGCCCCGGTTGCACGCCGTCTGGCGTAGCGCTTCTTGCTAGTGGCGCTCCTGCGTTCGGATGAGGGGCGTTCCGTTTCGAGCGCCGAGCACCGGCCACAGCGAGATGTGCCGCCCAATGCAGGCTGGCAGCAGCGCACGCAGACGCCGGCGGCCTTGCGTGCCGCGTAGCGCCGGCGGTCGAACGCGCGGCGTGCCTCGCGGCAGGGATCGCAGACGGAACCGCCATCGGCGGGAGGGTGACGACCGCAAGATGTGCAGAGTCCTGCGTCGCGCCGCGCCCGGCGGCGGCGCCTGTCCCCGGCGCGGTCAGCATGGCGGCACAGAACCGGATCGCGACCGCCGTAGGGCACACCCTGCGCCCTGGCTTTGGCGCAACGGGCTCGGTCGGCGGCACGCCGCTTCTCGCTGCAGCTGCGGCACATCTTGCGGTTGGGCTCCGGTGGGGCCTTGCTGCATCGCGTGCACAAACCCTGTGCGACGCGCTCGGCATGGCGCAGCCGCTGGCGAAGGCGACCGTCAGCCCGTTCCTTCGCGGGGTCCTGGTCAGGCATGATCGGCGCCCCGCTCAGCGCACGTTGCGGGCGGCGTACAGGCCCGTGGCGGCGACGCCCCATAGCTGGATTCCAGATCCTTTGAGGTTGAGCGCGGTACAGACGATGATCTCGTCGCGCTCGGGCCGCATCCGCTTGACGGTGCTCACGCTCGCGATTGTGCGCCGCGACTTGCACCGCCCCTTGGTCTTCGGCTGCTGGGCCTGGACGGGTCGGATCTCCCCATCGGAGAGCGAGCGATACCTTTCGACGACGTAGCGGTCGCCGGCAAGGCCGTGGCCGAACTCGTGGATCAAATACGTCCTGGCGCTGCGATGAATGGCTCCGGCAATCCGCATCGTCCGGCCTCCTCCCGGTCCGTGGGTGGGAACGGCGGGCGCGCCCTTTCCCCGAACGTCCGCCCGCCGCTCGCGTCACGGCCCCCCTCTCGCTCTCGGCGGCAGGGCGGCAGGGATGAGCCGGCAAGGCAGGATCGATCGCGCGAGGGCCGGATCGGCTGAAGCGGGGCGGCCTTGCAGGCCGCGGAAGGCAGCGGCGTGATGCCGCACCGGGTGCGCGCGGATGAGATGCGATCGGTGTCGACCCGGAAACCAGCGGATCGGGCGGCTGCGGCGTCTGCTCGGGTGACCGCGGCCGGCACCGTGATCGTCTACGATCCGTGGTGGAACCCGGCGGTGGAACGACAGGCGATGGACCGGGCGCACCGGAGCGGTCAGGACAAGCCGGTATTGGTTGATCGCCTGATCGCCGAAAATACCGTGGAGGCCGCCATTCAGCGGATGCAGCTTCGCAAGTAAGCCCTGGCGGACGCCTTTTTCGAGGGCACGGGCCAGGGCGCGCTGACGCTCACGGAAGAGGACATCCATGCGCTGTTCGGGCCAGGATGACGGCGGCTTCGCGGGTTGCGCTATTGCCGAACGCGGAAGACACGGATGATGGTGGCATATTCGGCGTGGACGGTCGGTGTGCAGCCGGCCTGGCTGTGCCGAATCGAAAGTGGCGCCGGGTTCTGGCGCGCGAACCGCCGGAGAGAAACCGCGCCTCGCGCCGGACACCGTAGCGTGCTACTCAGGCTCGGGAAACTGGGCCTCCGCGAGCTCAGGGAGCGGGAGCATGAACAAGTCGGATATCAGCGATCGTCTGGCCGATCGGCTGGGATTGAGCAAGGCCGTGGCAAAGAATGCGGTCGACGGCGTGTTCGAAGCGATCGGCGAGGCTCTGGCGAAGGGCGAGGAAGTTCGGCTTGCGGGTTTCGGAACCTTTGCCGCCAGGAGCCGGGCAGCCCGTACCGGGCGCAACCCGCAGACCGGCGAGGTGCTTTCCATACCGGCCTCGAAGACACCGTCATTCAGGGCGGGCAAGCCGCTCAGGGACGCGGTGAATGACGGTTAGGGGTAGTGAGTACGGAGATTGGACGTTGATCGGGACACACGACGCCACCAACGCCCTGGATGTTGAAACCGGGCGGTTGCCGCACGAAGACGGGCGTCCAGGCGTTGAGCGTTCGGCGTTATCAGGACCCGTGGCAGGCCAACGGCTTGGAGGCTATTCGGTTGTCTGATTGGCGACGAGATGACAAATCAAGCAGAAACAACAGGATTTCGATGTCTGGCTCCAAATGGCGACTCTAGACGGTGGCGAGGCAGGCAATGGAGGATCGATTTCTTTGGACCCGTCGCTTTCTGGGGAAAGACGATGAGGGCGAGTTAAAGCGCATGACGGAAGGCACGGGCGCGGGCGGAAGGCACAAAGAATGGAAGAAGACTAATTTTGAGGAAAATTTTCTATCTACAAACCTCACAACCGACATTCTATAGTCTTATATCGTCGGGTAATTGTTGTTCCGCAAAGCAGGAAGCTCCTTTATCATCTATGTACCGTTTAGCGAAATACCGCAGCCCATAGGCGTGTAGTTTATCCTTACGCACGCGTTCTATAACAAAAGGAAAATATACATTAAGGAGATAGCACGCATCATATGAGAATAGGTTGAGCGCTGATTCTTCGTCACAGATGTTCTGAATTGTGCAAACCTGGAGTGTATCAAAAAATTCCATAGTCAATCCGTAGTCAATGGCGTCAATTCCTACGCTTAACCTCTCGTCCATAAACTTCACCTTCTCTTGCCATGAGCGGCGTGCGCCGGATTTATCGTATCGTGCATCCTGATAAACCATAAGCACATTCCTTCTCGTTTTTAAGAATTGTCCGCTGCGATAGTCTTCGGAAAACTGAAGAGTTCTGTTGATTCTCTCGCTATTCTGATTACTTTTGTATTCGCACCAAGCGAAAATTAATGTGGCGATACCAATTAAAATACCGAACAATGTTGCCCACTGTACAACTCTACCAAGTGCATTTTGTTCATTTTGTTCAGCCATGATTATTCCCTTGTATCTTCCTTCTACTGGGCCTGTGGGCACTGAGGAGCTGACGGATTTTCGTCACAAAAATCGCCTATCGTTCCAGAGCTTTGCGTTTTATACTCCGTGCCGGAATTGTCCGCTTTGGAAGCATCAGAAGCGTCCGGCAGTGGATTCTCGTCCCCAAGAGCTAGAGAACACAGACTTAGAGTTACGATGACGGTTAAGATGGGCACGTTCATGATTGGCTTTCCCTTTATTTCTCACGCTCATTGAAATTGTAAATAGCGAGGCGCACCTTGGGTCGGGAGACACGGCGTAATCGATAACCGTCAGAGGAACTGCCGCGTGGAACTCCACTCGGTACATCCTCCGCCCCGTGCCCAAACAGACAAGGGGCTATAGGAGGCCCATTTTGAGCCGCCGCGTCCAGACCGCCCAGACGCTTACGTGGAGCATGATTGGAATGCCGTTAACACTTGTTGTGTAACACTTGTTATGGTTGATTCTATTCATATCGTAATTCGGAAAAAGGAAAGGGTCAATGGCTAAAGAAGCCGGTTACAAGACCATCCTGAGCCTCGACGGTGGCGGCATCCGGGGCCTGATACCGGCCAGCGTCCTGCAGGCACTCGAAAACCGGACAGGACGGTGCATCCACGAACTCTTCGACCTGATCGTCGGCACATCGACCGGCGGCATCCTGGCGACCGGCCTCGCACGGCCGGAGAAAGGACAAGCCGGAGGCCCGTGCTCCGCAAAAGAGTTGGTTCAGCTCTATTCCGAGCGTGGGCACAAGATCTTCAGTCGCTCTCTCTGGAAGGGGGTGACCAGCCTGGGCGGGCTTTCGGATGAAAAATACGATGCCGCGCCACTGGAGGGCATCCTGCATGAAATGCTGGGCGATGCGGAACTGTCGGATACCGTGCCGGACATCATCGTGACATCCTACGATATTGAGAAGCGCGAACCCTACCTGTTCAAAACCAGCAAGGCTCGTGCCGGAGAGGAAGGCCGCAACCATCTTCTCCGCCACGTTGCGCGCGCGACCTCCGCCGCTCCGACCTTTTTCGAGGCGTTCCTTCTGGACGAAGAGCAATGGAAAGGCGAAAAGGACAACCGGCGAGCGCTTGTCG
The DNA here is from genome assembly GCA_965237415.1 of Alphaproteobacteria bacterium. Lineage (GTDB taxonomy): Bacteria > Pseudomonadota > Alphaproteobacteria > UBA828 > UBA828 > WTGU01. The sequence goes on along the minus strand of CBDEFM010000002.1, from coordinate 2,118,437 downwards.
ACGGTGGGGTGTTCGCGAACAACCCGTCCATGATCGCGCTCTCGGAGGCGCTGTCCTCCGGGACCGACATGAACGAGATCCTCCTGTGTGCTGCTGGCACCGGGATGAACGATCGCAAAATTCCCTACGAGGACGCCAAAGACTGGGGACCGCTCGGCTGGGCCAAGCCGGTTATTTCCGTGATGATGGATGGCATGTCTGATTCAGCGGACTACCATGCCCGGCAACTGCTGCCCGATTCCGCCGATGACACCCGGGAACAGCGGTACTTCCGCTTCGATATCCGTCTGGAGGATGCGTTGGACGACCTGGACGCCGCGCACCGGGCTAATATCATTGCCCTGCTGCACGAGGCGGACAAGATCATGGAAAATCAAGGGGACGAGCTGGATCGGCTTGCCGAAATGCTGGTCAAACGAGCCGATGGCTGAGAGCTGATCGGGAAAGGAATACGCCCGTATCTGCGGTAAGGACGACTGAAGGCCGCCCCGAACGCGGGAGACACGGATAACGTTGGTATATTCTGCGTGGACGGTCGGTGTAGAGCCGGCCAGGGCGGTGTCCGACCGAAAGGCGCGCCGGGCCCTGGAGTGCGAGCCGTCGGCGAGAAAGCGCGCCATCGTCTCGCACCGGACACCGCAGCGTGCTACCCAGGCGCCGCAAATTGAACCCTCAGCGACCTCAGGGAGCGAATGCATGAACCCCCGGCGATCACCGAGGCCGACATTCCGGAGGCGGGCGAGTCGGTCTCTCCGCTTTTGCGCCGTTGTTTATCGGCATCGGCGAATGACTCCCGTTGAATGCAGCGGAATCGATATCTCGGCATGCTGAGTAAGCGTCCGGCGTGACTGGTCTTGCGGCGGGTGTTTCTAAAGCCGCAGTTTCCAATGATGATGGTCGGGAGATCGATGGTTAAGCTCTCAATTTCGGTGATGAGGCCAACGGACACCATGCAGGGACGTGAGGTTGAATCCGGCTGCTTACGGTACGAAGACGAGCGTGCCGGGAACCGGTGCCCCCGCTACCGGGAAATCCTGCACAATTAACGGGTTAGACTGCATTCTGCTTGCGCCTGCAGGCATTCTGGCAAATCAAGCATGAACATGCCGCGATGCGCTGGCCCGCCTCGGTGGCGGCAACCGCGCACGCATCGATCCGAGGCCGCAAGAGGTGCCGATTGACGGGTTCCGGCGCCGGTCCTATGCCCTGTCGGGCGAACGGAAGGCCGAGGGAACGGGGCGGTGAGCGAGCGGATCGCGGCTGCGCATCGAGCTGCAGGAGCTGGAGCCGAAGATGTGGCGGCGCATCGACATGCCGCTGTCTACGACGCTGGAGGCCTTGCAGGAGGCGATCCAGATGACCATGGGCTGGACATTCTCGCACCTCTGGGAATTCGAGATCGACGGCCGGTGCTACGGCGATCCGTCGTTGCGCGAGTTCGACGACGAGCCGCCGGTCTACAAGACGAAGGGCCTGCGGCTGGGCACCGCGATCGCGCGGGGCGCGGACCGGTTCGTCTACGTCTACGACTACGGTGACAACTGGCGCCACGACGTGATCGTCGAGGACGTTCGCGACGGCGATCCGGATATGGAGTATCCGGCCTTCGTGGACGGGGCCCGGCGCTGTGCGCCGGAGGACGTCGGCGGCGCGGACTGCTTTATGGACTTTCTGGAGGCGGTCCTCGATCCGGCGCACGAGGAACACCGGGACATGGTCCGCTGGTATGGCGGGCCGTTCAATCCGATCGGCTTCGACGAGGCGAGGGCCCGTTTCGGCATGGAGAACATGGCGCGGCGGCGGCGCGGCCCGCTCGCCAGCCACGGGAACGGATCACGGCGTCCGAAACGATGAACGCGGCGCGTCGGGTGACAGGCCGCGTCGACGCGGGCGTTACGGTCGACCTCTCGTAAAGGTTCGGTGGGGCCGGTATCACGGCGCCTGAGTCGTCGCAATCCGGTGTCCTGCCCGAACCGGTGGGTATGTCAGTTCGGATCAACATGTGGGGTCGGGCCGATCAGTTACGGCGTCAGGCCCAGTTGCCTGAGCTGAGCCTGGATCTCAGGGTCCTGATGGGTCGTGATCCCGTTTTCCCGGTTCTTCCAGAAGTAGTCCACCGTTCGGCGAGACCGCGAGTCGCGGTCTTCCGGAATGTTCCAAGCGTCGGCGATCTCCCGTGGCGAGGGGTGGCGGCGAGAAGACCGCTGGGGGCCCCTGGGGCTGGTCGCGGTGACAAGCAGCGCGCTCCAACCGAGTGGCGGTCCGGCCACCGTCCGCGGCCAATCGATTGTCAGGAAGCCGGAACGCGGATCGACCACGTCTCTGTCTTCCCCATCCATACGTATCGGAGTCTTGTAGTCCTCCTCTCGTTCTACACGGCCCGTCCACGCCTTGCGCAGTTCGTCCGAAAGGAGAAGGTCTGGGTTTTCCAGAAGAGCCACGCAGCCGAAGCCAGCCGAAATGCGGCCCGTCGGCGCATTATTGCTGTTGTCCTCGGCCGCCCAAAGCTCTTCGGCCTCCTCAACGAGATTGCAGGAATGGTATGGGACCGCGATCGCAGTGCCCAATTCGTCGGCACCCAGCGCCGGCGAGACAACCATGGTGTAAGAATATCCCCTCTTGGTTGAGCGCCGTCCGTAGCGGATGGGGACCCTCACATGCTCCTGATGCGCACAGTCAAGGCGTTCGGCACGCCAGCGCGGTCGAGGTGACTCAAGGTCCCAATACAGCGAGCCGACGATAAGCACCCCGATCTTGACCACTTGCGCCTCCTGGTCGTTGCGGTCATGCCGCTCGATCATGTGCCCCGCCCCGGCACTCTCGTCGCCATGGGATGTCGCGTTGCTGGTTCTGGGGGCGATCGGCACTGGTTCCTTAACCTTCACAGGCGCCGTATACAAGGCATCGCGAAGGGGCTGTGTTGAGACCACTCAGCGGCGCGGATGCTACGACCGCGACAGGCTGCCCTAGGAACCCAGGGGAGCCTATCCCTGCAGCCGCTGATACGAATCCCGTCATCGCCGCACGACGAAACTTTCACTCACCCCCATACCGGCTCGACCGAACCTTTACGACCTCTGTAAAGGTTCGGTCGGGCCGGTATAGGCCGACGTTGGGCTCATCATCCATGTCGGGATGAACTCTAAAATTGGGCTGGTAACGCGTTTTGCCATGGGCTATCGTTGAGCGCATGGCGGTTCTCGACGAAGATATTGGCGCAGCGCTGACGCAGGCCGATGGTGACGATGCAGGTTGGTCGTTCCCTGCGTCCGTGCTGGAGCAGCAGCCGCGCGACTGGCGTTCGCTGTACGAGCGGCAGCACGCCCGTGCGGAGCGGGAACGGGCGCGGGCGGACGCGGCCGAAGCACGCTGTGAAGAGCTGCGCCGGTCAGATGTGGATGCTCGTTCCCGGGCGGGTTCTTTCAAGTGGCAGCTCGACAGCTGTCGGGGCAAGCTGGAGGCGTCCCGCGTCGAGGTGAAGGAACTGCGTCGCGCGGTGAAGGCCGCGCAATCATCGAAGGCGGAAGTGACGCGGTTTGAGCAGCGGCCTTCGGAATCCCGCATCGAGGCCGCCAGGCAGCCCCCGGTTGTGTCGCTCACGGAGGTCAACCAGCTGCGCAAGGCTCTGAAGGTGGCGCAGGCCCGGGCGGCGAAGGCCGGGTTGCTGGAGTACGAGGTCCGTGAGTTGCGCAAGGATTTGCAGGGCGCGGAAACCCACAAGGAGACGATCGGATCGCAGAACCGCGAGATCGTTCGTCTTGTTGCGGAACTGAGGCGACTGCGCGACCAGAAGGACGCGGTGAAATCCTTGTCCGGCGAGGGCTACCGGCTGCGCGTTGCTCTGAACGTGTCCGAGGCCCAAAAGGACAAATTGAAGGCGCGGCTTACCAAGCTTCGCGCGACCGGGGCGACGCTGTCAAAGTTGTCGTGCGACGAGGCTGCTCAACTTCGTACAGCCCTGAGGAGATCTCGGCGCCAGAAGGCCACGATCACGTCGTTCGGCAAGGAGAACGCCCGGCTGCGCAGGACCGTGCGGAAGTTGGAGAGGCGGCAAGCGTCGCTGGAGGTTCAGCCTGCCAAACTTCGTGCAATCAGAAAGGCGCTTGAGTCCGAGCTTGCCGGGCTTCGAGCGGTCAGGAAGACGCTGTCGAAGTCGCTGTCCATTGCGGATGCCGACCTGCGCAGGGCATTGCGGAGATCGCGGCGCCAGAAGGCCACGATCAAATCGCTGTCCAGGGAGAACGCCCGGCTGCGCAAGGGCGCGAAGGCGTCGTGGAATCGGATCCAGACGCTGGAAGCGCAGCTTGCCAGGCTTCGCGCGACCGGGGCGGTGCTGTCGAAGGCGCTGTTCGGCCGAAAGAGCGAGAAGCAGGAGACGCCGCGTTCCGGACGCCCGCGCGGCCAGCAGCGCGGCGCCCCAGGCCATGGCCGTACCCGACGGCCCGGGCTCGAGGAGCGCGAGGAGGAGATCAACCCGCCGAAGGAGGCGCGTGTGTGCTCCTGTTGCGGCAAGCCCTATGCGGCGATCGGCGCCGATATCTCCCCGCTCGTCGAGATCGACGTCAAGGCCCACAAGCGTGTGATCCGCCGTCCGCGCTGGCGCCGGGCCTGCGGCTGCGCGTCGTCGCCGATCGAAGTGTCGGCGCCCCCGGTGCCGCGGTTGTTCCGCAACACGCCCTACGGAATCAGCGTGTGGGCCTGCGTCCTGTTCGAACGCTATGCCTGCTACCGCCCGCTCAAGCGGGTCGCCGCGTGGCTGTCCGACCGGGGGCTGCCGATCTCTCCCGGCACGCTCGCCGACAGCATGCTCCGCTTCGTGCCACTGTTCGAGCCAGTCGCCGGGGCGATCCTCGCGCACCAGGACAAGGCGGCGCTGCGCCATGCCGACGAAACCAGCTGGCGCGTGCAAGAGCTTCGCGGGGAAGACCGGTCGAGCCGCGCCTGGCTGTGGACCTCGGTCAGCAGCGATGCCGTCTACTTCCATATCGACCCTTCGCGCAGCGCCGAAGCGGCGGAGAAGCTGTTCGCGGCGGCCCTCCTCCACACGGTCATCGTCTGCGACCGCTATAGCGCCTACAAGCGGCTCGCTCGCCTTCGCGGGGGGCTGGTGACCCTTGCGTTCTGCTGGTCTCATCAACGGCGCGATTTTATCGAGTGCGCGGCCGGCCAGGTCAGCCTGACGGAATGGTGCCGGGGATGGATCGAGCGGATCGCGTCGATCTACCGCCTGAACGAGGCGCGGCTGGAGCATTACGGCGCCGGGCTTGAGCGCCAGACGCCGGCGTTCGACACGGCACAGGGCGCGCTGAAGGAGACGCTCGACGGCCTGTTCGCGCAGGCCGAACGGGAGCTCGCCGGCCTGCCCGACGAGGCGCGTGAGGGCAAGGCCCTGCGCTCGCTCATCAACCATCGCGAGGGGCTGAGCGTCTTCGTCGACCGCCCGCTGACGCCGATGGACAACAATCTCGCCGAAAGGATGCTCAGAGGGCCAGCGATCGGAAGACGCCTGTCGTTCGGCTCCGACAGCGAGACCGGCGCCCGGTTCACGGCCATGATGTACTCGGTGGTGGGCACCCTCGCGTTGAACGGCATCGATGTCCTGCGCTGGCTTGAGGCGTGGCTGGAAGAATGCGCGAAGAATGGCCGTCGACCGCCGGACGACCTGTCGCCTTGGCTGCCATGGTCGATGAACGAGGAACACAGGCTCGCACTGACGGCGCCGGGATGACCGGCGCCGTCGAGTGCCGCTATTACGGCCGCGACTTCACCGCCGAAGAGATGGCGCTGCTGCGCGCCCTGATCGCCGACCCTCCGGCGCTGAACCGCCATCGCCTGTCGAAGGCGTTCTGCCGGCGCATCGGCTGGTTCAAGCCCGACGGCGGCCTCAAGGACATGATGGCCAGGGTCACCATGCTCGATATGCACCGCGACGGCCTCATCGTTCTGCCGCCGAAGCAGGGACGGCAGAACCGGCCCAAGCCCATCATCTTCGGACCGCACACCCAACCGCCGCTGTTCCCGACGCCGACAACCCTCGACGAGGTCCGTCCGCTCACCCTGCGGCCCGTCGTGCGCGGCACCCGGGAGGGCAAGCTGTGGAACGAGTTCATCGCCCGCTACCACTATCTCGGCTACAGGACCCTGGTCGGCGCCCAGATGCGCTACGCCGCCCACGACCGCAACGGCTGGCCCGTCGCCATGCTCGGCTTCTCCACCGCCGCCTGGAAGCTCGCCCCGCGCGACACCTTCATCGGGTGGACGCCGCAACTGCGCGAGAAGAACCTCCCCCTCGTGGTCGATAACCCGCGGTTCCTGATCCTGCCCTGGATCAATATCCCCAACCTGGGCTCGCACATCCTCGCCATCATCCGCCGGCGCCTGCCCGAGGACTGGACCGAGCGCTACAACACAACGCCCGTGCTCATCGAGACTTTCGTCGAGACGCCCCGCTACACCGGAGCCGTCTACAGAGCCTCCGGCTGGATCCATGTCGGAGCGACCAAGGGGCGCGGCCGATACGACCGGGACAAGCTGTACGACAAGCCCAGGAAGGACATCTGGCTTCGGCCCCTGCGAAGAGATTGGAAGCGAACCCTCAATCGGTAAAATCCACCGACCCATACCGGCCCGACCGAACCTTTACCGACCTCTCGTAAAGGTTCGGTGGGGCCGGTATCACGGCGCCTGAGTCGTCGCAATCCGGTGTCCTGCCCGAACCGGTGGGTATGTCAGTTCGGATCAACATGTGGGGTCGGGCCGATCAGTTACGGCGTCAGGCCCAGTTGCCTGAGCTGAGCCTGGATCTCAGGGTCCTGATGGGTCGTGATCCCGTTTTCCCGGTTCTTCCAGAAGTAGTCCACCGTTCGGCGAGACCGCGAGTCGCGGTCTTCCGGAATGTTCCAAGCGTCGGCGATCTCCCGTGGCGAGGGGTGGCGGCGAGAAGACCGCTGGGGGCCCCTGGGGCTGGTCGCGGTGACAAGCAGCGCGCTCCAACCGAGTGGCGGTCCGGCCACCGTCCGCGGCCAATCGATTGTCAGGAAGCCGGAACGCGGATCGACCACGTCTCTGTCTTCCCCATCCATACGTATCGGAGTCTTGTAGTCCTCCTCTCGTTCTACACGGCCCGTCCACGCCTTGCGCAGTTCGTCCGAAAGGAGAAGGTCTGGGTTTTCCAGAAGAGCCACGCAGCCGAAGCCAGCCGAAATGCGGCCCGTCGGCGCATTATTGCTGTTGTCCTCGGCCGCCCAAAGCTCTTCGGCCTCCTCAACGAGATTGCAGGAATGGTATGGGACCGCGATCGCAGTGCCCAATTCGTCGGCACCCAGCGCCGGCGAGACAACCATGGTGTAAGAATATCCCCTCTTGGTTGAGCGCCGTCCGTAGCGGATGGGGACCCTCACATGCTCCTGATGCGCACAGTCAAGGCGTTCGGCACGCCAGCGCGGTCGAGGTGACTCAAGGTCCCAATACAGCGAGCCGACGATAAGCACCCCGATCTTGACCACTTGCGCCTCCTGGTCGTTGCGGTCATGCCGCTCGATCATGTGCCCCGCCCCGGCACTCTCGTCGCCATGGGATGTCGCGTTGCTGGTTCTGGGGGCGATCGGCACTGGTTCCTTAACCTTCACAGGCGCCGTATACAAGGCATCGCGAAGGGGCTGTGTTGAGACCACTCAGCGGCGCGGATGCTACGACCGCGACAGGCTGCCCTAGGAACCCAGGGGAGCCTATCCCTGCAGCCGCTGATACGAATCCCGTCATCGCCGCACGACGAAACTTTCACTCACCCCCATACCGGCTCGACCGAACCTTTACGACCTCTCCTACCCGGCCCGCTGAGATGGACATTGATATGACCCGGGCGCCCTGTGATACGCGGGAGTAATTCTCAATCCTCTTGCGGCTTGCTTACACCTTGCTGTCGTCGGTGTTCGTGCAGGAAGGGCCAGATGGTGCAATATGACCTTGCAACAACCGGTTAGGCTGGACTTGACATCGCGGCGCGGGGACAGACTGCCACTAACGCGACGCAGGCCGTGACCGTGGCGAGAAATCCGGGCTATGCCGTCCGCCCGAGAACGTGCTGTCCATCCTATAGCTTTGCAAACGGCGCCTGTGGCTCTTTCGGTCGTCTTCCACCCGGACTACACGGTCCCGCTGCCGCCCGGCCATCGCTTTCCCATCGGGAAGTTCGGCCGGATCAAGGACGTGCTGCTTGAGGACGGCGTGATTTCGCCGGCGAGCCTCGTCGAGCCTCTGCCTGCGTCCCGCGCGTGGCTCACCCTCGCCCATGACGACGCGTATGTGGAGGCGGTGCTGGCGCTGGCGCTCGACCGGCGCGCGGTGCGCCGCCTCGGTCTGCCGCTCTCGGCCCCACTGGTGCGGCGCGGCCGTGCGGCGGTCGGCGGCACCGTGCTTACCGGCCGTCTCGCGCTCGCCCACGGGCTTGCCTGCAACACCGCCGGCGGCAGCCACCACGCCTTCGCCGATCATGGCGCGGGCTTCTGCCTCTTCAACGATGTCGCCGTCGCGATCCGCGTTCTGCGCCAGGAGGGGCTGATCGAGCGGGCGCTGGTGGTCGATCTCGACGTCCATCAGGGCGACGGCACCGCCGCGATCTTCCAGGGCGAGCCGGAGACCTTCACCTTCTCGCTCCATTGCGAGGCGAACTATCCGCCGGCCAAGGAGACGAGCGATCTCGACATCGGCGTCCCGCCCGGCACCGGCGATGGGGTCTATCACTCGGTGCTCGCGACCCACCTGCCGACCCTCATCGCCCGCCATCGGCCGGACATCGTGTTCTACAATGCCGGAGTCGATCCCCATTGGGAGGACAAGCTCGGCCGGCTCGCCCTCGGCGACGAGGGGCTTGCCAGGCGCGACCGTTACGTGATCGAGACCTGCCGCGCGGCCGGGGTGCCGACTGCCTGCGTGGTCGGCGGAGGCTATGCTGACGATCTCGACCGCCTCGCGCGCCGGCACACGAGCGTCCATCGGGCCGCCGCGGCGGTGGCAGCAATGACTGCCCCGGCGGAGAGGCGCGCAAGGGTCCGGGTTGCGGGAGGGAGGCGATGAAGGCTGCGGTGATTCACGGCTATGGCGAGGCGTTCGATACGCTCGTCTACGAGGATGTGCAGACGCCGGCGGCGGGTCCCGGCGAGCTCCTCATCAAGGTCCATGCCTCCGGCGTGAACCATTGCGATACCGACCTGCGCAAGGGTCTCTTCGGCGTGGAAAGCTCCATGCCGCACGTCATGGGGGTCGACGCGGCTGGCGCCGTTGCAGACGTCGGCGCCGGGGTGACGGGGTTCGACGAGGGCGACCGGGTCGCACCCCACTTCATGCTGAGCTGTGGCGCCTGCGGCGACTGCCGCGACGGCCGCGAGAATCTGTGCATGAACGCCGGCGTGCTGGGCGTCACCCATTGGGGCGGCTATGCCGAGTACGTAAAGGTGCGCCACGACCACGTTGTCCGCATCCCCGACGCGCTTTCCTATGAGGATGCGGTGGCCGGTCAAATTCCCTTCGCGACGGCCTGGGAGGCGTTGATCGAGGAGATCGGCCTCCGCCCGGGCGAGACGGTGCTGATCACGGCGGCGGGCGGCGGCGTTGGCTCCGCCGCGGTGCAGATCGCGAAGCTCGCGGGCGCACGGGTGATCGCCGCCGCGGGCTCCGAGGAGAAGCTGGAGAAGGCTCGTGCCCTCGGCGCCGACGCTGCAATCGACTACACCCGCGAGGGTATCGGCGACGCGGCGCGGCGGCTCACCGATGGCCGCGGCGTCGATGCGGCGCTGGAGATGACCGGCGGCGCGATCCTGGTGGGTGCCATCGATGCGCTCGCACCCGGCGCCCGGCTCGCGACCATCGGCGCCCACGGCGGCGAGCGGGTGGAGATCGACTTCATCGAGTTCTTCCGCAAGCACATCTCGGTGCACGGCTGCGGGCGCTCGACCAAGACCCATGTCGAGCAGGCGCTCCGGCTGATGGCGGAGGGCCATCTCAAGCCCGTGATCCACCAGACCTTCTCCCTGAGCGAGGCGTCTGCGGCTCACGAGCTCATGGAGAGCCGCAACTTCTTCGGCCGCATGATCATGCGGCCCTAGCGTCGTGTCCCGGAAACAGACATGACTGCTTCCAGCGTTCCCTTTCCCGTCATGGCCGGGCTTGTCCCGGCCATCCACGAGGATGCCCGGCCTCCCCCGGCGCGACGAGATGCCCGGAACAAGTCCGGGCATGACGGTGGGCGGACAGCGTTGCTGGCGCGTATATCCGGGACGGGACACTAGCCGGGGGGCGGCGCCGGTGCCCGATCCGCTCGGCAACATCGCCTTTACGTGGCCGTTCTACGCCGGCGGGGTCATCGCCTATCTGATCGGCGCGCTCCCCATGGGGCTGATCGTGGCGCGCCTCTTCAAGCTCGGCGACCTGCGCCGCATCGGCTCGGGCAATATCGGGGCCACCAATGTTCTGCGCACCGGCAACAAGGCGGCAGCGGCGCTCACCCTGCTGCTCGATGGCGGCAAGGGCGCCGTCGCTGTGGTCATCGCCCAGCGCTTCGGCCCCGACATGGCGGTGATCGCCGCCGGCGCCGTTGTCGTCGGCCACATCGCGCCGATCTGGCTGCTCTTCAAGGGCGGCAAGGGCGTGGCCACGACCCTCGGCGTTCTGCTCGCGATCGCGTGGCCGGTGGGCTTGATCGCCTGCGGCCTCTGGCTCGCCGTCGCCGGACTCTTCCGCTATTCGTCCCTCGCCGCAATGATTGCGATATGTGCGGCGCCGGGGTTCGCGCTCGTCTTCGACATGCCGCAGATCGCGTGGCTCGCCGGCTTCCTCGCGGTCATCGTCACGCTGCGCCATGGGGGAAACATCGTGCGCCTCGCGCGGGGCCGCGAGCCCCGCATCGGCCGGAGCACCCCGGCCGCGCCTGAGGCCGAACCCCCGGAGGGCCAATGAACGTCGCCGACACCACCGAGCGCCGCACGCTCTCGGAGGCTGAGCGCCTCGATTGGCTGCGTCTCGCCCGTTGCGAGAACGTAGGCCCGATCACCTTTTTCGCACTGTTGGACCGGTTCGGCTCGCCCGCCGCAGTGCTCGATGCGTTGCCGGCGCTGGCCCGCCGCGGCGGCAGGCGGCGTCCCATCAAGGTCTGCTCGCGTGCCGCCGCAGAGCGCGAAGTCGAAGCTCTGACCGCGCTCGGCGGGCGCATGATCGCGCTGGTCGAGCCCGCCTACCCCCAGGCGCTCGCCGCCATCGCCGACCCGCCCCCGGTCATCGCCCTGCGGGGCCGTGCGGATTTGCTGCTGGCCGAGTCCATCGCGGTGGTGGGCGCGCGCAACGCGTCGGCGAACGGGATGCACTTCGCGGAACGTCTGGCGGCCGATCTCGGCGCGGCCGGTCTCACCGTGGTCTCGGGCATGGCGCGAGGCATCGACGCCCGCGCCCATGCCGGCGCAATCGAGACCGGCACCGTGGCGGTCATGGGCGGCGGCGTGGACGTGGTCTATCCCAAGGAGAACCGGTCGCTCTTCGAGCGGCTGCTGGCGGAGGGCACGGCGATCTCGGAGGCGCCGCTCGGCACCGTGCCCATGGGGCGCCACTTCCCGCGCCGCAATCGCATCATCGCGGGCCTCTCCCGCGGCGTGGTGGTCGTCGAGGGGGCGGCGCGCTCGGGCTCGCTGATCACGGCGCGGCTCGCGCTGGAGCAGGGCCGCGAGGTGATGGCGGTCCCCGGCTCGCCCCTCGACCCCCGCGCGAGCGGCCCTAACGGCTTGATCCGACAAGGAGCGACGCTGGTGGAGAATGCGGATGACGTGCTCGATGCGCTGGCCGAAGGCGGCCGCCCGGTGCTCGGCGAGCCCAGGCAACAGTGGCCCTCCGACGCCGCTCTCGGCGTGCCCGAGGAGGACGAGGCGCCGGCCGACGCCCGCGAGACTGTGGCCGCCCTGCTCGGGCCGAACCCGGTGCCGGTGGACCTTCTGGTGCGTCAGAGCCGGTTGACTCCCGCGATGGTGGCGACCATTTTGCTGGAGCTTGAGTTGGCGGGACGCCTGGACAGACATCCGGGCAACCGCGTCTCACACTCCCAGCCGGCGGCGTAGCGCCGCCCACAGGCGCTACCGGAAATCGTTTCAGAATGAACGTCGTCGTCGTCGAATCGCCTACCAAGGCGTCAACCATCGGCAGGTACCTGGGGCCGGGCTACACGGTCGTGGCGTCCTACGGCCATGTCCGCGACCTCCTGCCCAAGGATGGCTCGGTGCGGCCGGACGATGCCTTCGCCATGGACTGGACCGTCTCCGACGGGGCCGAGAAGCACATCGGCGCCATCGGCAGGGCGCTGCGGGGCGCGGATAGGCTCTTCCTCGCCACCGACCCCGACCGCGAGGGCGAGGCGATCTCCTGGCATGTGAGGGACGAGCTCGGCCGCCGGGGGCTGTTGGACGGCGTCGCCGTGCAACGCGTGGTCTTTACCGAGGTCACCAAGAGCGCCGTGCTCGATGCCATGGCCCAGCCGCGCGACCTCGACGACAATCTGATCGACGCCTACAAGGCGCGCCGCGCGCTCGATTATCTGGTGGGCTTCACGCTGTCGCCGGTGCTGTGGCGTAAGCTCCCCGGCTCGCGCTCGGCGGGCCGCGTGCAGTCCGTCGCGCTCCGGCTGATCTGCGCGCGCGAGGTCGAGATCGAGGCCTTCAAGCCGCGCGAGTACTGGTCGATCGAGGTCGATCTCGACACGCCCAGGGGCGAGCGCATGGTCGCCCGGCTTGCGGCCCTCGACGGCGAAAAGCTCGGCAAGTATGCGCTCGGCGACCAGGAAGCGGCTGAGCGGGCCGCTTCGCTCGTCAAGACCGGCCGCTACCGCATCGCCGCCGTCGAGCCGAAGCGCGTCAAGCGCAATCCGGCGCCGCCCTTCACCACGTCGACCCTGCAGCAGGAAGCCTCGCGCAAGCTGGGATTCGCCGCGCGGCGCACCATGCAGGTGGCCCAGCAGCTCTACGAGGGTATTGCGGTGGGTGGCGAGCAGGTGGGCCTCATCACCTATATGCGGACCGACGGCGTACAAATCGCCGAGCAGGCGCTGCGCCAGGCGCGGGACGTGATCGGGCGGCGCTACGGCCAGGCCTATGTGCCGGAAAAGCCCCGCCGCTACCGCGCCAAGGCGAAGAATGCGCAGGAGGCGCACGAGGCGATCCGCCCCACCGATCTGGCCCGCGACCCGCGCTCGCTCTCGGCCGCGCTCAACAGGGATCAGGCGCGGCTCTACGAGCTGATCTGGAAGCGCGCGCTCGCGAGCCAGATGGCAAGCGCCGAGATCGACCGGGTGAGCGTGGACATCGCCTCCGGCGACGGCCGCGTCGGCCTGCGCGCCACCGGCGCGACGGTCGCCTTCGACGGGTTCCTCCGCGTCTATCAGGAGGGCCGGGACGATGCCCGGCGCGACAACGGCGACGGCGCGGATGACGAGCGCGCGCTGCCGGCGGTGAAAGAGGGCGAGGCGATGGCGGTCGCCGGCGTCACTCCCAACAAGCACGTGACCGAGCCGCCGCCGCGCTTCTCAGAAGCGAGCCTCGTGAGGCGGCTGGAAGAGCTCGGCATCGGCCGCCCCTCCACCTATGCCGCCATCATCTCGGTGTTGCAGGACCGCGATTACGTGCGTCTGGAGAAGCGCCGCTTCGTGCCGGAGGACCGCGGGCGCATCGTCACGGTGTTCCTGGAGAGCTTCTTCAGCCGCTATGTCGAGTACGACTTCACGGCTTCGCTCGAAGGCCAGCTCGATACCATCTCCGCCGGCGAGATCGACTGGCGGGCGGTGCTGGGCGATTTTTGGCGCGACTTCGCCGGGGCGGTGGAGGAGACCAAGGGACTCCGGGTCAAGCAGGTCCTCGATGCCCTCGACGAGACCCTCGGCCGGCACCTGTTCCCGGCCGAGGATGGCGGGGAGGATCGCCGCTGCCCTTCGTGCGAGGACGGACGGCTCGGCCTCAAGCTCGGGCGTTACGGCCCCTTCGTGGGCTGCGCCAACTATCCCGACTGCCGCTTCACCCGCCCGCTCGCCGATGGCGGCGACGAGGCTGCGGAGCCCCGCACGCTCGGGAACGACCCGGCGAGCGGCCTGCCGGTCGCGTTGAAGCGCGGCCCCTATGGCCTCTATGTCGAGCGCGGCGTCGAGGAATCGTCCAAGGAGAAGCCCAAGCGGGTCTCCCTGCCTCAGGACCTGGCGCCGGACCTGGTCGATCTTGAGACGGCGCTCGGCCTGCTCGCACTGCCGCGGGAGGTCGGGACTCATCCCGAGACCGGCAAGCCGATCACGGCCGGGATCGGCCGCTTCGGCGGCTACGTCAAGCACGACGGCGCCTATCGCTCGCTGCCGCGCGGCGAGAACGTGCTGACGGTGGGCCTGAACCGGGCGGTGGTGCTGATCGCCGAGAAGAAGGGGGGCGCCCGCGTGCTGCGCGAGCTCGGCGCTCATCCCGAGGGTGGCGAGTCCGTGCGGCTCTGCAGCGGCCGCTACGGACCCTATGTCCAGCATCGCCGGCTGCGCGCCTCGCTGCCCAAGGGCGCGTCCGCCGACGCGTTCACCCTCGAAGAGGCCGTCGCGCTGCTCGCCGCCAAGGCGGCCAAGGGCGGTGCGAAGACGAAGACCGCCGGAGCCAAGCGGAAGCCGGCGGCGACCAAGGCCGGCGGGACAGGGCGGGCGAAGGCGAAGCGCGCCTCGCGGCGGCAAGCGGACGCGCCAACCGGCGGCGCGCCCTAGCGGCGCGCGGCGGTCTTGGCGAGCAAGCCGGCTCCCTTTCCAAGCAAGGATGAGGTTCTGCGCTTTGTCCGGGAGAGCCCGGGCAAGGTCGGCAGGCGCGAGATCGCGCGTGCCTTCGGCATCCGCGGCAACGACCGCGCCGCGCTGACGGAGCTCCTGCGCGCGCTGGAAGCGGAAGGCGCGCTCGAAGGCCGGCGCAGGCGGCGCCGGTCTGACGGGAGGCTGCCGGCCGTCACCGTACTGGTGGTGGAGGGGCTCGACAGCGACGGCGCGCTCACGGCCCGGCCCGCCGGGTGGGAGTCACCCGGTCCGCCGCCGCCGATCACGCTCGACCCCGCGCCCCGCGGCGTGCGGGAGCCGGGGGAGGGCGACCGCGTGCTCGCGCGGCTCAGACCGGCGCCCGACGGTGGCTACCAGGCACGCCCCATGCGCGTGCTCGATTCGGGCCCCCGCCGGGTGGTCGGGGTCTTCCATGCCGACGGGCGGGGCGGCGGCACGATCGAACCGGCCGACCGTCGCCTGCGCCGCGATTTCGCGGTGCGGGCGGAGGAGACCGCCGGCGCCCGCTCCGGCGAGCTGGTGGTGGGCGAGACCCGCGAGGGCCGCCGCCTCGGTTTGCCCGATGCCCGGGTGGTCGAGCGGCTGGGCGACGCGGGCTCGCCGGGCGCGATCAGTCTGGCCGCCATCCACGGCCACGGCCTGCCGGTCGACTTCTCCGACGAGGCGCTGGCGGAGGCCGAGCACATGGCGGCGCCGGGTCTCGACGGGCGATCGGACCTGCGCGCACTCCCCCTGGTGACCATCGACGGCGCGGATGCCCGCGATTTCGACGACGCGGTCTGGGCCGAGGCCGATTCCGCGCCGGACAATCCGGGCGGCTGGTGTGCGGTCGTCGCCATCGCCGACGTGGCCCATTTCGTGCGGCCGGGCAGCGCCCTCGATAAGGCCGCGCGGGAGCGCGGCAACTCCGCCTATTTCCCCGACCGCGTGGTGCCGATGCTGCCGGAGGCGCTCTCCGCCGGTCTCTGCTCGCTGAGGCCCGGCGAAGACCGCGCCTGCCTCGCCGCACATCTCCAAATCGACGCGGAGGGCACGGTGCGCGATTGGCGCTTCGAACGCGCGCTCATGCGCTCGGCCGCGCGGCTCACCTACGACGGCGTGCAGGAGGCAGTAGAACGGGGCGGCGATGGCCTGGAGGCGCCGGTGCAGACTACGATCCCCGCGCTCTACGGTGTCTACGGCGCGCTCAGGGCAGCGCGGGAGCGCCGCGGCGCGCTCGATCTCGACCTGCCGGAACGCGTCGTCACGCTCACGGACGACGGCGCCGTGGCGCACATCGGCTTCGCGCGCCGCTTCGACAGCCACCGCCTGATCGAGGAGTTGATGATCGCGGCGAATGTCGCCGCGGCCAGCGCGCTCGAAGCCAAGCACATGCCCTGCATGTACCGCGTCCACGACCGGCCCGACACGGCGAAGCTCGAAACGCTGCGCGAATTTCTCCGCGGCCGCGGGCTCGCCCTGCCGCGAGGCGGCGCCGTCCGTCCCGATGCCTTCAACCGGTTCCTCGCCCTGCTCGAAGACCCCAGAGATGTCGGGGTCGCCAGCCTGATGATCCTGCGCGCCCAGGCGAAGGCGGCCTACAGCCCCCGCAACATCGGCCACTTTGGGCTCGGCCTCGTGCGCTACGCCCACTTCACCTCGCCGATCCGCCGCTATGCCGATCTGCTGGTGCACCGCGCCCTGATCGACGCCTACGGCCTCGTGCCAGGTGGGTCCGCGCGCGGGGAGGAGGCGGCGCTGGAGCCCGTGGGCACGCACATCTCCTCGACCGAGCGGCGCGCGCAGGCGGCGGAGCGCGATGCCCTGGATCGCTATTGCGCCGCCTACCTGGCCGATCGCCTGGGCGCGGAGTTCCACGGCCGTATCGCAGGCGTCACGCGCTTCGGCGTCTTCGTCTCCCTCGACGAGACCGGGGCCGAGGGGCTCGTCCCCGCCCGCACGCTCGGCGCCAACAGGCCGCGCTTCGATGCGAGGCGCCAGACGCTCGATGTCGATGGCCGCACGCTTTGCCTGGGCGATCCGGTGGTCGTGTCGCTGCAAGAGGCAGACCCCATAGCCGGCGGCCTGACCTTCTCGCTTATCGCCGTAGATGGGGAGGCCTGGGCGGCAGCGGGCCGTGACGGCGGGCGGCGCGGGAGGCCGCGCCGGCGGCGCTGATCGTGGCGCTTATGCGCACCCGCTGGGACATCGTGGCGATCGCGTTCGCGGCGGGCTACATGGTCGGCATGCAGGTCGGCAAGGTGCCGCCGGCGCTGCCCATGCTTCAGGCCGAGCTCGACCTGTCCCGCGTCATCGCCGGGCTGATCGCGTCGTCGTTCTACGGCATCGGCGCCGTCCTCGGCGTCGTGGGCGGGCTGCTCGTGGACCGGCTCGGCATCAGGCGGATGGTCGTCGTGGGCGGGGCTGCGATGGCCCTCGCCGGCCTCGCGGGAGGGTTCGCGGAAAGCGGGGCGCCGCTGCTCGCGGCCCGCATCGTCGAGGGCTTCGGCTTCGTCACCCTCACGGTCGTCGGGCCCAAGATGCTCGTCACCGCGACGGATGCCGGTGTGCGCCGCTTCCTCCTCGGAGTCTGGGGCACCTACATGCCGGTCGGTATCGCGCTCTCGCTCGTGATCGCGACCGCGCTGCTGGAGCCGATTGGCTGGCGCGGTCTCTGGTTCCTCAATTCGGGACTCATTCTGGTCTTCGTGCTCGTCTTCCTCTGGGGCGCCGCGCCGGGCCGCTGGCAGGCGCCGGCGGTAAGAGGCGGGAGCTTCGACGGTGCCGGCGTGCGCGCGACGCTGGCGCGGCCGGGGCCCTGGCTGTTCGGCGCGAGCTTCGCGATTTTCGCCGTCGAGTGGCAGGCGTTGATGGCATGGCTGCCGACCTTCCTGATCGAGACGCAAGCGCGCTCGCTCGCCGGCGCCGCGCTCTTCACCGCGCTCTTCGTCCTCGTCACCGCCTTCGGCTCGGTGGCCTGCGCCGGGCTCATCCAGCGCGGCGTCGCGCGTTGGCCGCTGCTGGCGATCACCTTCGCAGGCATGGGAGTCTGCGCGGCGGCGCTCTTCGCGCCGTTCACGCCCGTCGATGCCAAGTTACCTCTGGCGCTCTGCTTCGCCCTGGCCAGCGGCCCGCTGCCCGCCGTCTGCTTCGAAGGCGGCATCGCGCATGCGCCCAGCCCGGCGCAGGTCGCCATGGCGGGCGGTTTCGTGGCGCAGGGGGCCGCGCTCGGCGCCGTGCTCGGCCCGCCCCTGCTCGCCGCGGTGACCGAGGCGCTGGGCGGTTGGGAGGCAGCGTGGTGGACGATGCTGGTCTGGTCCTCCCTCGGTCTCGCGGTCGTCATCGGGGTGTGGCGGGCCGATACGCGTCTCGCGCGCCTGGCGGCTGCGGCGTGATGAGCGGCCGTTCGCTGGCACGCGCAGTTGTCGCTACCGTCCTCGTGTGCGGGGTGGCACTCGCGTCCGGCGCGGCGCTCGGCGCCTCCATCCCGCTTTCCACGAGTCAGATCGCCCTCGATCCGACAGACCGCGCCCGGCACCGTGTCGGCGACCTGCAGTTCCTCGGCGGGCTGGATCTTCGAAGCGACGAGCCGGCGTTCGGCGGGCTGTCGGGTCTCAGTGTCACGGCCGATGGGCGGCTAGCCGCCGTCACCGACCGAGGCCACTGGTTCACCGCCCGCATCGTGCGCGACGCCGCCGGCCGCCTCGTGGGGCTCGCCGATGCCGCACTCGGGCCGCTCAGGGACCCCGAGGGCCGGCCGGTGGAGGCGGAGTGGCGCGATGCCGAGGCGCTGGAGCGCTTGGCCGGCGGCGACTGGCTCGTGAGCTTCGAGCGGCGCCACCGCGTGTGGCGCTACCCGGCAGAGTCGGGGGGCTTGCAGGGCCGGCCCGCACCCTTCCAGACACCGAGGGCCATGAAGCGCGCCCCCGCCAACGGAGGGCTGGAGGCGCTGACCCAGCTTCCCGACGGGCGCATCCTGATGCTGGCGCAGGGCCTCAAGCGGGAGGACGGCGCGCGCGCCGGCTGGCTCATCGGCGACGGCGGGGTCGAGGCCTTGGGCTACCGCACCGCGCCAAAATTCCTGCCGACGGATGCCGCGGCGCTGCCGAACGGCGACGTGCTCGTCCTTTCGCGCCATTTCAGCGTGCTGGGCGGAACCAGGGGGCGTCTCGAGCGCGTTCCCGCCGGCGCGATCGGAGCCGGTGCCGTGCTGCAGGGCGCGCTCGTGGCGCGCTTCGAGCGCCCGTTGACGGTGGACAATTTCGAGGGCGTGGCGGCGGTGCAGGGCGAAGACGGCGAGACGCTCGTCTACATCCTCTCGGACGACAACTTCAACTTCTTCCAGCGCACGCTCCTGCTGCTCTTCCGCCTGCAGAGCTCCTGACGCTGGCCGTGACAGTGGCGCGAAATCCGGGATAGCCTCTCCCGATGAGCAAGATCCTCGTCACCGGCGCGCTCGGGCAGATCGGCGCCGAACTGGTACCGGAGCTCAGGGAGCGCCACGGCACCGACAACGTCATCGCCTCGGGTTGGCGGCGGCGGGATGTGGCAACGGTTGTCGACGGCGGACCGTTCGAAATCGTCGACTGCACCAAGCCAGGCGACATCGCCGCAGTCGTGGAGAAATACGAGATCGGTACCATCTACCACATGCCGGCGTTCCTCTCGGTGCTCGGCGAGGAGCGGCCGGAGGACGCCTGGGCGCTTAATCTCGGGGGCTACGCCAATGCGCTGGAGGTGGCGCGCCGCCACGGCTGCAAGGTGTTCTTCCCGAGCTCCATCGGCGCCTTCGGGCCGGGCACGCCGCTGCAGAACACGCCGCAGGACACGATCCAGCGGCCGAACACGATCTATGGCGTCTCCAAGGTCGCGGGCGAGCTCTTGGGCGACTACTACCACACGCGCTTCGGGCTCGACACGCGGGGCCTCAGGCTGCCTGGGCTGATCTCGCACGTGGCGCTGCCGGGCGGCGGCACCACCGACTATGCCGTCCATATCTTCTACGAGGCGCTCAGCGAGGGGCGCTACACCTGCTTCCTGCGCCCCGATTCCCGCCTCGACATGATGTACATGCCCGATGCCGTCACGGCGATCCTCGACCTGATGGACGCCGATCCGAGCCGGCTCCGCCATCGCAACGCCTTCAACGTGACCGCCATGAGCTTCACGCCGGACGAGCTTGCTGCCGAGATCCGCCGCCATGTGCCGGGCTTCGAGATCGACTACGAGGTCGACCCGCTGCGCCAGGCGATCGCCGATTCTTGGCCGGATTCGATGGACGACAGCGCCGCCCGCGCCGAGTGGGGCTGGCAGCCCCGCTACGACCTAGCCACCATGACGGCGGAGATGATCGGGACGCTGAGGCGGAAGCACCACCATTCGTGAGGCCGGCGGACGAGGCGGTACTCCTTCCTGAAAGACCCAGCTTCGCACGGGGCCCACGTCTAGGTGGACGAAGTCCGATCCCCGGTAGAGGCCGACGCCGCCCCGCCGCAGATCGACGGCCTGGCGCCAGACCGCCTCGGTCGCGAGGCCGGGCACCCTGATATCCACCGCCATGCCGATCGTGTGCAGCGAGTTGCGGGCGACGCCCTCGGTGGTGGCGCTGAGCCACGCGTTCGTCCCGGCCGAGCGGTAGCCCGAGACGAGGTCGATCCGCGCCGGTCTGCCCAGCGCCTTCCACAGGAAGAAGAGCTGATCGAGCACACCGTAGAAGATCGGCTCGACCTCGCCGTTGCGCCGGTCGCGCAGCAGGTGGCTGTAGGCGTCCAGCGCATGACGGTCGTAATCGCCGTCGCGCCAGTAGACCAGATCGCGCCTCTCGCCCGTCCACAGGTTGCGGATCGGCACACGGCGCTCTGCGTCTTCCAGAAAGCTCCGGGCCCCGGCCGCGCCGGGAGAGGCTGCAAGGCCGAGGAGGGCCGCCGCTCCCGCCGCACAGAACTCCCGGCGGGCGAGGCGCCTGCCCCGCGCCCCTCCCCAGTCGCGCATGGCCCACCCTAGCACGGCAGTCGTCCGCGCCAGAAAGGTCGCGGGCGCATACCAATGAGTCCGCGCCTGAAAGGTCGCGGGCGCATACCGATGAGTCCGCGCCAGCAGGGTCGCGGGCGCCTGTGACGCAGGGGGCGCCTTGCCGGTCCCGCGCCCGATCGGCGATACTGCGCGGCCTCCTCCGCAATTCATCCGCCGACCGAAGGGACACCGCACCATGAGCACTGCCGCCGCCGAGATCGTGAAGGGCGTCTTCCTCCAGGACCAGACGCTGTTCCGCCAGCAATGCTATGTGGACGGCCACTGGCTCGACGCGAAGTCCGGCGGGACCACCGGCGTGGTGAACCCGGCGGATGGCCAGGTGATCGGTACCGTGCCGGCGTTCTCCGCCGCCGAGACCCGCGCCGCGATCGAGGCGGCGAACCGGGCCTTCCCCGCCTGGCGCGCCAAGACCGCCAAGGAGCGCGCCCAGATCCTCCGCAAGTGGTACGACCTGATGATGGCGAACCAGGAGGACCTCGCCATTATCATGACCGCCGAGCAGGGGAAGCCGATGGCGGAATCGCGGGGCGAGATCGGCTATGGCGGCTCCTTCATCGAGTGGTTCGCCGAGGAGGGCAAGCGCGCCTACGGCGATGTCATTCCGCCGCACCTCAGCGACCGGCGCATCGTCGTCACCAAGGAGCCGGTCGGCGTCGTCGCCATGATCACGCCGTGGAACTTCCCGAACGCCATGATCACGCGCAAGGCGGGGCCCGCGCTCGCCGCCGGCTGCACCGTGGTCGCACGGCCGGCGACGGCGACGCCGTTCTCCGCGCTCGCACTCTGCGAGCTGGGCGAGCGTGCCGGCATTCCGCCCGGCGTCTTCAACGTGATCACCGGCCCCTCGGGCGATGTCGGCGGCGAGCTGACCGCCAACCCCATCGTGCGCAAGCTTTCCTTCACCGGCTCGACGGAGGTGGGAAAGATCCTGCTCGAGCAGTGCGCGCACACGGTGAAGAAGGTCTCGATGGAGCTCGGCGGCAACGCGCCCTTCATCGTCTTCGACGATGCCGATATGGACTCCGCCGTGAGCGGCGCCATCGCGTCCAAGTACCGCAACACGGGCCAGACCTGCGTCTGCGCCAACCGCTTCCTGGTGCAGGGCGGCGTCTACGACACCTTTGCCGAGCGGCTCGCCGAGGCCTCGTCCAAGCTGGTCGTCGGCCCCGGCCTCGAAGGCGAGACCCAGCAGGGGCCGCTGATCGACGAAGCCGCCGTCGCCAAGGTCGAGGAGCATATCCAGGACGCGGTCGACAAGGGGGCGACGGTGATCCAGGGCGGCAAGCGCCACCCGCTTGGCGGCAATTTCTTCGAGCCCACCGTCATCGCCAACGTGAACACTCAGATGAAGGTCGCCCGCGAGGAGACCTTCGGCCCGCTCGCGCCGCTCTTCCGCTTCGAGACCGACGACGAGGCGGTGCAGCTCGCCAACGATACCGAGTTCGGCCTCGCCGCCTACTTCTACAGCCGCGACATCGGGCGCATCTGGCGGGTGGCGGAGCAGCTCGAATACGGCATCGTCGGCATCAACACCGGGATCATCTCCACCGAGGTGGCGCCCTTCGGGGGCATGAAGCAATCCGGTATCGGCCGCGAAGGCTCACACTACGGCCTCGATGAGTTCATGGAGGTCAAGTACATGTGCATGGGCGACATCGACAAGTAGCCTCCTCCTCTCCCCGGCCCTCTCCTCCCTTCAGGCGAGGAGAGGGAGAACGCGTCGAGACGGGCGCCAAATTGCTTGTCTTCGAAGTCTCCCAAGCGCGTCAGGGCAGTGTGACGAGGCCGCCGGACGCAACGTAGGTCTGGCCCGTGATGAAGCCTGCCGCGTCGCTGAGCAGGAAGTAGGTGAGTTCGGCGATGTCATCCGGCGTACCCGCCCGGCCTGCGGGTGTGCTCGCGATGATGCGCTCGCGCATTTCGTCGCTCATTCCGCTTGTCATATCCGTGTCGATCAGACCCGGCGCGACGCAGTTGACGCGGATCGCGGGACCGAACGCGGTAGCGCAGTTGCGCGAGAACCCGATGATGGCGGATTTCGACGTGCCGTAGGCGATCAGCCTGTCCGGTCGCATCGTGCTCGGCGCCAGACCGTTGATCGAGGAGATGCAGACGATCCGCCCGTCGCCCTGGGCCAGCATGCCCGCCTTGGCGCGCCACACGCAGTGAAACGTGCCGTCCAGGTTCACCGACAGGATGCGCCGCCAGAGGTCGACGGGCATGTCGACGTCGTCGCGAAACGAGGCGATTCCGGCGTTGGTGACCAGGAGATCGACGGGGCCCCGGTCGGTCTCGATGTTTCGGAACATCGCATCGGTGGCCTCGAACGACGAGACATCGGCCCTGTAGACGCCGCCCTCACCGCCATCGGCCCCGATCTCGGCCAACGTTTCCGCCGCGGCCGCGTCGCTCGACGAGTGGTTGATGGCCACCCATGCGCCCGCCTTCGCGAGCCGCCGGCAGATCGCGCGGCCGATACCCCGCGAGCCGCCGGTCACCAGAGCGACCCGCCCCGAAAGGTCTCTGTCGGTCACCCATGCCTCCGTCTTGCTCGTACCCCGTGCGGAAGGGCCGTGTCGTCGGAGAGGATGGGCAGGCCCAGACCCCGCCTCGATAGGGGGCTACGGGAGCGTTACCGGCCGACCGTCACCGACGGATTCGTTCGAGGCCGCGCGCACGCCGCCAATGGTCGACGGTTCCTTCCCGATCGGAATGGCCGATCAGCAGGCTCAGGCTGCCTCGGACGCCGTGAAGCCCTCGCCGACATGCGTGGCTTTCCACCAGGGCGTCGTCTCAATCCCCTCCGATATCCAGCGCACGACGTTGGCGTGGTTCTCCAGCGGCAACTTGGCCCAGGCATGGAGGTGCATCGGCGCCGCCACCGCCACGTCGGCGATGGTCGGATCGTCGCCGCAGAGGAAGGCGCTCTCGCCCAGGCGCGCATCGAGGATGCCGGCCAGCTTGTGGAAATTCGGCGCCTCACCGTCGAGCACCGACTGGTCCGTCTCGGCGCCCAGAAGCGGCTTGACGCAGTTCTCGACCAAATGGACGTAGCAGGTCGGGAACCAGGTGCCGCATTCCCACAGGAGCCAGCGGTTCACGTCGGCCCTGGTCTTCAGGTCGGTGGGATAGGCGCTCGCATTGCCCGCCTGGTCGGCGGCGTACTGCAGGATCGCGTTCGACTCCCAGAGGACCAGATCGCCGTCGCGGAGCACCGGGATCGCGGCGTTCGGATTGATTGCCACGACTTCCGGGCTCTTCTGCTCGCCCTTGAAGTAGTCGACCTTGGTTAGCGTGTAGTCCGCCCCGATCAGCTTGAGGCCCGCGAGGACCTTGCGACAGTTCACGGTGATCGGATCAGCGATAATTTCCATCTGTTTCTCCCTTGCCGTGCCGGACCGTTGGAGCGTTCACGTCCGGAGCGGGTGTGTGTCCCTTTCGCTCTGCCCCTCATAGCCGATGCACCTTTTTCGGTCCAACAGATGCGCACGGTACCCGCACGGAGGCACCCTGGCTGCGCCTATTCGGCCGCCTCGGCCTCCGCCGGATTCGCGCTGCTGCCGGGGAGACAGCCGCCGCAG
Organism: Alphaproteobacteria bacterium; assembly: GCA_965237415.1. GTDB lineage: Bacteria > Pseudomonadota > Alphaproteobacteria > UBA828 > UBA828 > WTGU01. The sequence continues at coordinate 2,094,029 of CBDEFM010000002.1, read as the reverse complement.
ACCGCGAGCTCCTGGGCCGTGATGTGACGGCCGCGCTCGCTCGCGAGGAACACCGCCATGTCGGCAATGGAGTCGGTGGTCACCAGCACGCCAAGCATGTTGGCGCGCATGTTTGCCGCGTAGTGGTCTCCGTAGCCGATGCCGAGATCGGCGGCGAGGCCGCGGTGGGCGTCCTGCGCCATCTTGGTCTCGACCCAGCCGGGGCTGATGGAATTGACGCGGACACCGTCGCCGCCGACTTCGTCCGCGAGGCAGCGCATGAAGGCGTTGAGCCCGTTCTTGGTCATCGCGTAGGTGCCCCAGCCGGCGGAATGGGCGCCGGCGGCGATGGAGGAGACGAAGATGACGGACGCGCCCACGCCCGACGCCCGGAGTGCCGGCAGCGCGGCCTGAGTCGCGAGATAGGGGGCGGTGAGGTTGGTCTCGACCATGCCGTCCCAGCTCGCGAGGTCCATCTCGGCCACCGGCTTGCGGATGAAGACCCCGGCGTTGCTGACCAGGATGTCGAGGCCGCCGAGCCGCTCGATGGCGGCCTCGCACATCCGCGCGATGGCGGCGCGATCGCGGAGGTCGGCGACGGCGGCAAAGGCCCGGCCTCCCGCCGCCTCGATCGCATCGACTGTCGACCGGGCGCGCTCTTCGCTGCGCGCATGGACCGCCACGTGCGCGCCCTCGCGCGCGAAGGCCTCGGCGATGGCGGCGCCGATGCCGCTCGCCGCCCCGGTAATAAGGGCGCGGCGGCCGTGAAGAGAAGTCTCCATCATCGTCTCCCTACGATGCTGCATGGAGGTGTGAGCCGACGGCCTGCGCGATCGGCCGGCAGATGGGGAATCGACAGGCGAATTGCGCTATAGGCTCGCCGTCACGATGAGCCGGTTCGCGCTATCATGCCAGCAATGAGGGGCGACGGGGGACCCGCGATGGTCACAGGAACACCGTTTCAAGTCAGGGAGGGCATGCACGCGCCGGCGGTGCGGCGCGCCTCTGCCGCCGAGGTGCCGATCGTCGACTTCGGTGCGCTCTATTCGCCGAGCCTGGCCGAGCGCAAGACCATGGCGCGGGCGGTCCACGCAGCCTGCGCGGGCCCCGGCTTCTTCTACATCGTCAACCATCAGTTCCCGCAGGCGGTGATCGCGCGCGCGCAGGCTGCCATGCAGCGCTTCTTCGCGCTCCCGGTCGCGCAGAAGATGCGCAACCATTACCTCGACTGGCCCAATCACAGGGGCTATGTGCCGTCGGGCGGGATTACGGCCGACCACAGCCTCGAAGGCTCCAGCGATATCTCGGAGGCCATCGAGATGGCGCATGACCTGCCGGCGGACGATCCCGACCATGCGCGTGGCATTCGCTTCTACGGCCCCAACAACTGGCCGGCGGAGCCTGCCGACTTCCGCTGGGCGCTCGGCACCTATTTCGATTGCCAGCTGGAGCTCGGCCGCCAGCTCTTCCGCGCCTTCGAGTACGCGCTGGATCTTGAGGAGGGGTATTTCACCTCCAAGTACACCAAGCCGCTGGCCCGGCTTCGCGTCTGCTACTACGAGCCGCAGCCGGAGCCCCTCGACATCGCTCACATCGGGCTCGGCGCGCACACCGACTACGAGTGCTTCACCACCGTCTGGCAGGACCGGGAAGGGCTGCAGATGCTGAGCCGGGACGGCGAGTGGCTCATCCTGCCGCCGGTGGAGGGCAGCTTCGCCGTCAATCTCGGCGATCTCATGCAGCAATGGACCAACGACACGTTCGTTTCGACCATGCACCGGGTCATCAACACCTCAGGCAGCAAGCGCTACTCGCTCGTGCAGTTCTTCGGTGTCGATTACGAGGTGGAGGTCGAGGCGGTCCCAGGCTGCGTCGGCCCGGGCAACCCCTGGCGCTACGAGCCGATAAAGGCGGGCGACCACTCCGAACGAATGGTCGCCCGCACCTACCACTACGACGAATAGAGAGCCTGCCGCTCCCTATTCGGCTTCGATCAACGAGATCTCGGACCGCCGGTTGCGGCCGTCACGCACATTGTCGCTGGTCTTCGCGATCGGCTCCGACTCGCCCAAGCCCTCCGCGTGGATCACGAAGCGGCCGGCACCGTTCTCGATGAGATAGCTCGCCACCGAGAGCGCGCGCGTCTCCGAAAGCTTGAGATTGTACGCATCCGGGCCGGCACGGTCGGTATGACCGCGGATGAGGACTTTGTAGGGCCTCATCTCCAGCGCTGTTGCCGCAGCCTCGTTCAGCGTCTGCTTCGCGGCGTTCGAGAGCTCCGAGCTGTCGAACTCGAAGAACACCACGTAGTAGGTCACGTAGCTGGGCTCCGGTTCTGGCGCGGGCGCGGGCGCGGGCGCGGGCTCCGGCGCAGGCGGCGGCGCAGGCCGCATCGCCACCTCGGCGGCGACCACCGAGCCGTAGAAGGCGTTGCGGCAATCCGCGATGTCGCCTGGCTGATGGCCCTCCTCCTGCTCCTGCATCCAGCAATCGAAGCTGATCTGGGCGCGAGCGGCGGAGACCGGCGCCTTGTTCTTGCCGCCCCCATACAGCATCGCCATGAGTCTGGCTCTCGCCTTCGAGAGCTCCTCCACCTTGTCCGCCGCGACCCGGCGATCTTCGACGGCACTTGGCCTCACGTCGTCGCCCCTGGCCGCGACGGCCGCCTTCATCGCGAAGACGTCGGAATCCCGGAAGTCGTATTCCGCGCGCTCGTTCGACGACAACTCGATATAGCCCGCATAAAGCTGCGTGTTGAATTCCGAGCCCTGGGGATCGAGTCCCTGGACGCCTTCGAGTTCCATGCCGTGGCACGCGCCGAGCAGCGCCGCCAGCCCTACGACCGCTGCGAGGCGAAGCCCGGTCGCAGAGACCTTGGTTCCCTTGAATATTTTCATTTGACGCCTCCCGTGCTGTCACCCGAACTATAACGCCATCCATGGCAGCGTATAAAGCACGATGACCGATGAATTGCGTCATTTTGGGGCGGGTGGAATCGCCGCCGCTCGACAATATCGAAAATTCCGCCTAGATCACAGGCGATCGAGGCGATGCAACCAGACTGGAGGCGTGCCATGCTGCAGAGGCTCCTCGTCCCCATCCTTCTCGCCGGTGCACTGGCCGCGCCGGCCGCCGCCGACGACGGGTCGCGCTATTCCGAATGGCGTTCGGACGGCGCCGAGGCGGAGGGCGACGCCGCGCTTGAGGCGCTCGCGCGGGAGCTCGAGGCGCTGATCGACGAGGCCGAGAACGCGCGAGCGGCAGATCCGCGCTTCCTCCAGGACCTGCGCGAAAAGATCGCGGCCCACGTCGCCGATGCCGCGCCGCGCGAGGCCCTGATCCGCGATGATTTTTCCGACGGCGACTACACGGACGATCCGCGCTGGGAGGTGGTGAGCGGCGACTTCTCGGTCGACCGCAGGCTCGGCCTGCGCACGACGATTCCGCTGAGCGGAGCCGAGACGGAGACATTGAGACTCTCCCTCGATACCATCCTGGGTACCAAGGAAGAGCTTCTCGACGACGCCGGTGAGCTGTTCGACAAGGGCAAGGACACCGTCGGCGACCTGTTGAGCGGCGAGAAGAAGCTCAGCGACCTGCTGGGCGGCGGGAAGAAGCTCGGCGACCTTCTGGGCGGCGGCGGCGAGGAGACGAAGGAGGACACAGGGCCAGCCGGCCCTGAGCCTGCGGAAATCGTCCTGGAGGCCGAAATTCCCAACGCCTTCGCCCTAGAATTGGAGATCATGTCGGGCATGGTGCACAAGGACGCGCAATTCGAGATCGACCTGTTTCAGGGCAGAGCCGGTGCCGCGGGCTATCGCCTCTCCTACCTGCCCGGCGACGATCCCGGACTGCTGCTCTCGCGCTTCGGCCGGCGCAGCGCGGAGGTGATCGGCGAGTACGAGGACGCGCTGACCCTCGAGGACGGCCAAAGCCACACGGTCGCTCTCGTGCGCGAGAGCGACGGGACGATGACCGCGACGGTCGATGGCTCCGAGCTTATCCGGGTGAAGAGCAGCGCCTTGGAGGATCCGTTCGGCGGCGTGTCGCTGGTCAATGGCGGCGGCGACTACGCCATCCGCAGCATCGCAATCTATGGCGATTAGCCCGTATTTCTCACCAGGGTCACGGCCTGCGTCGCGCCCAGGCGTTCGATCCGCCAGGAGCGGGCCGAAAAGCGTAGCTGAAGCTACGGTTGAGGCCCGCGACGCCGCGGGCGGGCGCCTGGGCGCGACCCGAAGGGCGTCGCTGTCCGGCCGACAGAGTGCGTCAAGGCTCTTGCCCGATGCACCGCATCGCGCTGCGCGCCTTTCCTGCTCTGTCGGCCGGACAGCGACGCGCAGACCATGACCATGGTGAGAAATGCGGGCTAGTAGGGCGCGCCAGGGCATGAGCGGAGGGGTGCCCGACCGGCCTCTGCCCGGCGCTGCACGGGCGGCGGTCGAGCGCTGCCTCGCGCGGATCGAGCAGCTCGATCCCGTGCTCAACGCCATGGCGACGACCACGGCGGAGCGGGCGCGGGCAGAGGCCGATGCCTGCGACCGGGCGGCCGCCGAGGGGCGCTGGCTCGGCCTCCTGCACGGCATGCCCATCGCGCTCAAGGACAACATCGAGACGGCAGGCGTGCGCACCACCAGCGGCGCCGCCTACCTCGCCGACCACATCCCCAACCGCGACGCTCCCGTGGTCGGGCGGTTGAAGGCCCAGGGCGCGGTACTGATCGGCAAGGCCAACATGCAGGAGCTCGCCTGGGGTGTGGTCTCGACCAACCCGGTGTTCGGCCAGTGCCGCAATCCGTGGAACCCGGAGCGCATTCCCGGGGGCTCCAGCGGCGGCTCCGGCGCCACCGTCGCGGCCGAGATGGCCGACGCCGCGCTTGGCACCGATACCGGCGGCTCGGTGCGGATACCGGCCTCGATGACGGGTATCGCGGGCTTGCGCCCCACGCATGGGCGCATCTCGATCCGCGGCATCACACCGGTCAGCGTCGCGCACGACACCGTCGGCCCGATGGCGCGCTCCGTGGCGGATGTCGCGCGCCTCTTCGCCGCGCTCGCCGCCTACGACCCGCTCGATCCGGTCTCGCGCGATCTGCCCCTCGACAACTTCCTGCCCCGGCTGGACGACGGGATCGAGGGCGTGCGTATCGGGCTCGCGCGCAACTTCTTCTTCGAGAGCGTCGACGCCGAGGTCGAGGCCGCGGTCCGGGCCGGCGCCGGCACCCTCGAATCCCTCGGCGCCCATCTGGTGGATGTCACGCTGCCGGGCGCCGAGACCGCCCAGCGCTGGACCACGATCATGGCCTACGCCGATGCCTGCGCCTACCACAAGGAGCGGCTCGACGCCGGCCCCGGCGCGCTCTCCGAGGCGGTCTACGAGCGCATGATCATGGGCCGCGAGTTCAGCGCGGTGGACTATGCCGAGGCCATGCGCGGGCGCGAGGCGTGGCGGCGGGCGCTCGCGCAGGTCTTCGAGACCGTGGATGTCCTGCTCGCGCCGACCACGCCCCGGCCGGCGGCGTCCATCGCCGACGATCGCAGCCTTCACCGCGCCACCCAGGATGCGACGCGCTTCACCTACAGCGGCGCGCTGGCATCGATACCGGGTCTTTCGGTCCCTTGCGGCTTCTCCTCGGACGGTCTGCCCATCGGTATGATGCTGGAGGCCGCCTGGGGGGCGGAGCCGCTGCTGTTCAGGGTCGGTCACGCCTATCAGCAGGCGACCGACTGGCACCTCCGCCGAGCGCCTTGCCTTGACGACGCGGGAGTGGGCGCCACATAGGTCCCATGAGCGATATCCCCGCCGACGCTGCCGCCGCGCCCGAGGGCGAGGGAGGCGATGCGGCGGCGCGCCTGATCGTGGACGAGGCCGCGGCGCGCTACTGCGACGCGCGGCGGGCCAAGATCGACGACTTCGTGGACCGCACGTTCTCGCTGCCCGGCACGCTCCGACTCCACCGCCGGGCGCTCGGCTGGGACCTCGTGCGCTCGCCGGCCAATCTTGCCCTGTCAGCGCCACATCTCGCAGCGCGGGTGAGCGCCGGTCTGGCGCGACGCGCGGGATTCGCGCCGGCCGCAGACTGGCTCGACAGCCGGCGCTATTTCCTCCAGACCGACGTCGCGCGGGAGCTCGAGTGGCGCCTCTTCACCGAGCTGCTGGAGCTCCCGATCCGACAGGGCGAGCGCATGTCGGAGCGCGATGCGCTGGCCGAGGAGATCCTGCGCGACCCCCGCATCGCAGCGGGCAGCGGAGACGAGCTGCGCTCGCCCGCAGAGCAGGAGGCCTTCCGCGCCTGGCTCGCCGGTGCGGCGAGCGCCTATGAGGGGACGCGGGTCGCGGCTGCGGACCTTACCAATGCGGCGGTGAGCGCCGGTGTCGGCGCGTTCGCTTTCAAGAAGTTTACGCCCGGCATGATGTCGCTCGGCCCGGCGACAGCCCAGGTGCTGGTGCAGAATGCGGCGATCGCGGGCTTCCCCCTCGGCAGCGGGGCGGGGGCGCTCTGGTACGGCGTCTTCCCGGCAGCGGCACCGGCCGCGCTCTCCATCGGGCTCACCGGCGGCCTCCTGGCGGCAGGCGCGGTGATCGGCGCGTTCTCCGGCGTGGTCTCCGATCCAATCCAGCGCCGGCTCGGCCTTCACCACCGCCGCCTCAGGCGCCTGATCGACTGCCTCGAGCGCGAGTTGACAGGCCAGGGGGATAGCCGCTTCACCGTGCGCGATCACTACGTCGCACGCACCCTCGACTTGATCGAGGTGCTGGGCCTCGTCTGGCGCGCCGCGCGGTAGCCTCGATCCATCGCCGGCGGCGCTGCCCCGTGCTATGACCGGCGCCCCTACCTCGCCCGCAGAAGACCCGCAGGGAACGTCATGTCCAGCCGCCCGACCGCGCTCACACACGCGCTGCACGACTATCTTCAGGCTCACGGCGTGCGCGAGAGCGCGGTCATGCGCCGCCTGCGCGAGGAGACCGCGCGCCACGAGATGGGGCTGATGCAGATTTCGCCCGAGCAAGGCGCGCTGATGGCGCTGCTGGTGGAGCTGATCGGGGCCAGACGTGCGCTTGAGGTCGGCGTCTTCACCGGCTACAGCGCCCTCGTGGTGGCACAGGCGATGGGCGCAGACGGCAGGCTCACGGCGCTCGACATCGACGCGGACTATACCGGGATCGCACAGCGCTACTGGGCGGAGGCGGGGCTCGCCGAGCGGATCGAACTGCGTCTGGGAGACGCCAGGGAGAGCCTTGCGGCGCTCCGCAGAGAAGGCCTCGACGGGCACTACGATTTCGCCTTCATCGACGCCGACAAGTCGGGCTACGACATCTACTACGAGCACTGCCTCGCGCTGGTGCGCTCCGGCGGCCTGATTCTGATCGACAACACCTTCCACATGGGCCAGATCGCCGAGCGCAAACGCTGGAGCGAGAACACCCCCGTCGTCGATGCCCTGAACAGGAAGATCCACGGTGACGAGCGGGTGACGATCGCCATGCTGCCGGTGGGCGACGGCCTCACGATCTGCCGCAAGCGAGGGTGAGCAAGCGAGAAAAGAGCATCCCCCCACCTCACCCCGGCCCTCTCCTCCACTTACTCATTTCCCTCAAGCGCCGGGCGCTCGCTCCGCTCGCTTGGGCCCCAATTTGCCGCTACGCCAGCTTTGCTTGCACTGCGCGGTGTTTTACGGTGAGCGCCAGGAGGTTGACGATGGACGCGAAGGCTGAGGCGCTCGCGGCCGCAGCGGCTGTGGACGAGGCGAGGCTCTGGTCCCGCCATATGGCGATGGCGGAGTTTGGCGCGACCGAGCGCGGCGGCGTCAACCGCGCTGCACTCTCGGACGAGGACAGGGCCGCCCGCAGGCTGATGGTGGAGTGGGCGGGGGATCTGGGATTCGAGGTCGCCACCGACGGCATCGCGAACCTCTACGTCCGCCTCCCCGGCCAGCAGGCCGATGCCGCGCCCGTGGTGACAGGGAGCCATCTCGACAGCCAGCCGCGCGGCGGCAGGTTCGACGGTGCCTACGGCGTGGTCGGCGGCTTCGAAGCACTGGAGGCCATCGCACGCGCCGGCGTCGAGACCGAGCGGCCCATCGATCTCGTCGCCTGGACCAATGAGGAGGGCGGGCGCTTTCAGCCGGGCGCCATGGGCTCTGCGGTGTTCGCCGGCGTGCTCAGGCTGGAGGATCAGCTCGGCATCGAGGACCGCCAGGGCGTGACTCTAGAAGAAGCGCTCGCCGAGACCCTTGCGTCTACGCCAGGACTGCCGCATCGCCCCTTCGGGCATCCCTTCGCGGCCTACGTCGAGGCGCATATCGAGCAGGGGCCGCGGCTGGAGAACGAAGGCCTGACCATCGGCGCCGTGACGGGGATCCAGGGCATCTACTGGTTCGGCGTTGAGGTGAGCGGCGCTGAGGCGCACGCGGGAACCACCCCGCTCAGGGTGCGCAGGGATGCTCTCAAGGCGGCGGTGTCCATGGTCCACGCGCTTGAGGAGCTGATGGCCGACGAAAGCGACACGGTGCGCTTCACCGTGGGCCGCTTCGAGTGCCACCCCGGCTCGCCCGCCACGGTGCCGAGCCGCGTGTTCTTCACCATCGACTTCCGCCATCCCGACCCGGCAGTGATCGACCGCATCGGTTCTCAGATCGCGGCCACCTGCGAGGCAAACGCGAGAGGCTGCGGGGTTACGGTCAGGCCCATCATGGAGATTGCGCCCCTCGTGTTCGACCCCACCCTGATCGACATGGTGGAGCGCTACGCCGAGAGCCTGGGCCACCCGGTCATGCGCCTGCCCTCCGGCGCAGGCCACGATGCAGGCCACATCAATCATCTTTGCCCCACCGGCATGATCTTCGTGCCCTGCGAGCGGGGCCTCAGCCACAACGAGGCGGAGAACGCGACGCCGGCCGACCTCGCCGCCGGCGCCCGGACGCTCGCCGCCTGTCTCGTCGATCTCGCCAACCAGGAGTAGCCATGATCAGACGCCGAAGCGAATACGCGGCGTTCGACCCCGAGGCGATCGACGCGCTCAGGCCGGTGATCCGCGGCCATCGACACGCGATCGTCGCCGGGCACTACCTGGCAGCGGAGGCGGGCTTCGCGATCCTGGAGGCAGGCGGCAACGCCATCGACGCGGGCGTGGCCGCAGGCATCGCTTTGGGCATCGTGCACAGCGATCTGGTCAATGTCGCAGGCGTCGCCCCGATCATCCTCTACAGCGCGAAGACGGGGCAGGTGGAGACCATCAGCGGCCTCGGCACCTGGCCCAGCGCGATGACGCCCGAACTCTTCCAACGCGAGCACGACGGGCACATCCCGGTGGGCCTGCTGCGCACCGTCGCGCCGGCCGCACCCGACGCCTGGATCACCGCGCTCGAACGCCACGGAACGATGACCTTCGGCGAGGTGGCCGAGGCCTCGATCAGGCTCGCGCGCGACGGCTTCGTCATGTACCCGCTGATGGCGAGCGTGATCGCGAATAAGGTCGAGAACTACGCCCGCTGGCCGTCCAACGCGGCGATCTATCTGCCGGGCGGCCGCCCGCCCGCCGTCGGCGATGTCTTCGTGCAGGCCGACCTCGGGCGCTCCCTCCAGTACATGGCGGATGAGGAGCGCGCCGCCGGTGGCGGCCGCGCCGCGGGCCTCGCCGCCGCCCGCGCCGCCTTCTACCGGGGCGATATCGCCGCGGCCATCGTCCAATACCATCGCGAGAACGGCGGCCTGCTCACGGCCGACGACCTCGCCTCCTTCAGGGTGGCGGTGGAGCCGCCCGAGCGGGTCACGATCGAGGGCATCGACGTCTATGCCTGCGGCCCCTGGTGCCAGGGGCCGGCGCTGCTCCAGGCGCTCCGCCTGCTCGACCTGAAGGCGCTGGCGGCGATGGGCCACAACAGCCCGGACGCGCTGCACATGATGGTAGAGGCGCTGAAGCTGGCTTTCGCGGACCGCGAACGCTGGATCGGCGACCCCCGCTTCGTCGACGTGCCGACGGCGGCGCTGCTCTCGGACGACTACATCGCCAGCCGCCGCTCCCTCATCCGGCCGGGCGAGGCCTGGCCCGAGATGCCGACGGCGGGCGACCCCACGGGCGGCCTTGCGCAGGACGCCCCTTCGCGGGCTGCGGCAGCGGCAGGGCCGGTCGAGGCCGCGCACGATACCTCCTACGTCTGCGCCATCGACAGCGAAGGCAACGTCTTCTCGGCGACGCCGAGCGATATCTCCTTCGACACGCCGGTGATCCCCGGCACCGGGCTCTGCGTCTCCTCGCGCGGCGCGCAATCCTGGGCCGACCCTCGGCACGCGTCGAGCGTCGCCCCCGGCAAGCGGCCGCGGCTCACGCCCAACCCGGCGCTTGCGATCAAGGACGGCGCCTTCGTCATGCCCTTCGGCACGCCGGGCGGCGACGTCCAGATCCAGGCGATGCTCCAGACCTTCGTGAACATCGTGACCTACGGCATGAACCCGCAGGCTGCCGTCGAGGCACCGCGCTTCGCCACCATGAGCTTCCCCAACTCTTTCGAGCCGCACGAGTACCATCCCAACAAGCTGATGCTGGAGGCGCGAATTCCCGAGGCCGCAGGCGAGGCGCTCGCCGCGTGGGGGCACGGGGTCGACTGGTGGCCGGAGTGGGCCTGGCCGGCGGGCGCGATGTGCGTGCTGGTTCAGGATATCGCTCGGTGCACGATTTCGGGCGGAGCGGACCCGCGGCGGCCGGCCTACGGGCTCGCGTGGTAGTCGGCGGGTCGGATAAGGGAGCAGCATCGTGACGATCGTCTTCGAGGGATGCAGGGTCTTCGACGGGGTCTCGGCCGAGCCGCGCGAGAACGCGACGGTGGTGGTGGAGGACGGCCGGATCGAGGAGGTCGCCGACGGCACGGTCCGGGCACCGGCCGATGCAGAGCGCGTGGCCTGCGCCGGCCGCACCCTGATGCCGGGCCTGATCGATGCCCACTTTCACGCCCTGCTCGTCGAGATCGACGTTCAGTCGATCGAAGACATGCCGGCGTCGCTGCTCTACCAGCACGCGCGGCACAGTCTGGAGGGTGCGCTCAGGCGCGGGTTCACCACGGTGCGCGACGCGGGCGGCGCCGATCTCGGCCTCGCGATGGCGGTGGAGCGCGGCCTGATCGCGGGCCCCCGGATCCTGTTCGCAGGCCGCGGGCTGAGCCAGACCGGCGGCCACGGCGACATGCGCAGCCAGACCCGCTTCGAGCCCTGCGGCTGCGCCGCCTACCACGGGCCGATCACGCAGGTCGCAGACGGGGTCGATGCGGTCCGCCGGGCGGCGCGGGAGGAGCTGCGCAAGGGTGCCCACCAGATCAAGATGATGGTTTCGGGCGGCGTGCTCTCGCCGACCGATCCCCTTTGGATGGATCAGTATTCCGACGAGGAGATCCGGGTCGGCGTGGAGGAGGCCGCGACCCGGCGCACCTATGTGATGGCGCACGCGCACACGGCAAACGCGGTGCGTCGCTGCGCGGAGCTCGGCGTGCGCTCGATCGAGCACGGCACCCTGATCGACGCCGAGGCGGCGGAGGCGGCGGCGGCGGCCGGGGCCTTCGTCGTACCGACGCTGGTGACGCTCTTCGCCATGATCGAGTCCGGGGCCGAAATAGGGCTGCCCAAAATCTATGCCGACAAGCTCCAGGGCCTCGGCGAGGATGGGCTGCGCTCTCTCGAGATTTGCCAGGCCGCCGGCGTGCCGATGGGCTTCGGCACCGATCTGCTCGGGTCGCTTCAGGACCGGCAGAGCCAGGAGTTCCTGATCCGGAGCGAGGTGCTGGCGCCGGTCGACGTGCTGCGGTCGGCGACCTCGATCAACGCGGCGCTGATCCAGCGCTCGGGCGAGCTTGGCACGATCGCGCCGGGCGCGGTGGCGGACATCCTGGTGGTGGACGGCGACCCCCTCGGCGACCTCGGGCTCCTGCAGGAGCAGGGGCGCCACATCCCGGTCATCATGAAGGAGGGCAGGTTCTGCAAGAACGCCCTCTGACGGATCGGCTTCCGTGAGCGGGATGGCGGTGCTCGATCCGCGCCACGAGGGAGAGTGACCCATGGCGACCGTACTCCAGACCGACTTCGCCTGGTCGGATGTCACCATCGAGCGCGGCGTGATCGAGGGCGCCGGCCACAGGCTGGTCACGGGCCCTTCGGAGCCGAGCCCGGCGGCGGCGGTGGAGGCCATGGTCGCGGAGCACGACCCCGTCGCGATTCTCACCTGCTGGGCGGATATCTCGGCCGAAGCGATCCGCGCGCCCTCCGCGCTCAAGATCGTGCAGCGGCTGGGGGTGGGGCTCGACAATATCGCCATGGAGGCGGCGACGGCGCGGGGCGCCTGGGTCGCCAATGTGCCGGACTATTGCGTCGAGGAGGTCTCGGATCACGCGGTGGCCCTGGCGTTTGCCTGGTTCCGCGGCATCGCGCACTTCGACCGTGCGGTGAAGGCCGGCCAATGGGACCCCTCCGGCGCTCGGCTCCGCCGCGGCGCAACGCTGACCGCCGGCATCCTCGGGCTCGGGCGGATCGGGCGCTGCACCGCACGCAAGCTCGCGGCCCTCGGCATGACCGTCCTCGGCCACGACATCGCCGAGGTGCCGGAGACCGTGCCGGCACGCATGGTCGGGCTCGACCGGCTGGCTGCCGAGGCCGACATCGTCATCGTCCACCTGCCGCTCACCGACGAGACGCATCATCTGGTGGACGCGGCCTTCCTCGCTCAGCTCAAGCCGGGCGCCTTCCTCATCAACGTGAGCCGGGGCCCGGTGGTCGACAACGATGCGCTGATTGCCGCCCTCGATGCCGGCCGTCTCGCGGGCGCCGGCCTCGATGTGGTGGAGGGCGAGCCGAACCCGCCCGCCGCTCTCGTGGCCCGGGCGGACGTGATCGCGACGCCGCACGTGGCCTTCTCCTCCGACGCCTCGCTGGCTGAGCTCAGGCGGCGCGGCGCGGAGGAGGTCGTGCGCGTGCTGGCCGGCGAGCCGCCCGAAAACCCGTGCAACAGTATCGGTTGACGATGCGAGACGAGCACCGCCTCGCGATCGAGGCCTGGCCCAGAGGGAGGAGACGATGAGCGCGCCGAGACCTGCCGTCGTCGATCAGGCCGACCTCGATTGGGAAGGCGGAGAAGAGGCCAACCTCGCGACCGGCACAGGGATTCGCTGGAAGCTGCTGGTCGCCGGCGAGCGGACGGAGAGCGAGGGGCTCGTCACCGGGATCGCCGAAATCGCGCCCGGCGCGGCGCTCATGCGCCATCATCACGAGCCGGCGGAGACCTATTATATCGTGAGCGGCCAGGGCGAGATGGAAATCGAGGGCCGCACGCGGGCGCTGGGGCCGGGCAGCGCGGTCTACATCCCGCCCGATGCCCGGCACACCGTCCGCTGCACCGGCGCGGAGCCGCTGGTCTTCGTATTCTCCTTCCCCCGCGACCGCTTCGACCAGATCGTCTACCACTTCGACCACTGACCCCCCGGACCCTGGTGCGGTGCAAGGTGCGCGGCTGCCGTGCCAGGATCGCGGGATGTGCCGATCATGCTCCCGCGCGCGTATCCGCGCCATGCAGCACGAGGACGAGCGGGTCAAATGCGCGGGCGTGCGCGACCCTGCATTCCGGGCCCGCGACCCTTCAGGCGCGGGCGACATCCCGCGCGCACGACCCTTCGGGCGAGCGGGACCCTGTCCTATGGGATCCCACTTATCCCACTTAATCCCACTTAATCCCGGCGGATCCCGCACGAAAATTAAGTTCGGGCCGAGGTGGGCGGCGGAACCGGACCGCGACGGCGGCGAGACATGCGGGCGAACGGCCGCGGGCTTGTTCGGCGTGCTCAAACCGGTCACCATGCTCGCGCATGCGGAGCCTCGCATCGCCGCTGGCGCGGGGCCGTGCCCATACGACCGTTGACGCCTGCAGGGAGAGGACACGATGAACGAGCGCAAGGGTAAGCACAGCAAGCACCTCTACTTTCCGCTGACACGGCGCAACCTCATCAAGGGTGCGGCGGCCGGCGCGGTAATCGCCGGCGCACCAGCGGTGCTGCAGGGCCTGACGCGCCGCGCCAAGGCGCAGGACAACGGCACCATCCGGTTGCTGATCACCGGTCCGACGATCATCCCGGGCGACTGGAGCAACTTCGAGAGAGAGACCGGCTTCAAGATGGAAGACACCGTGATCAAGGACGATCCCGGCATCTTCCTCACCGAGATTCTGGTGAATGACGGCGGCGACCGGTTCGACATCATCGCGACGCTGTCTGGCACCGAGCAGGAGCTGATCGACGCCGACGCGATCATGGAGATCGAAACCGCCAAGGTCCCCAACTGGGGCGGGATGCCTGACAGCATCAAGCGGGTTCCCTACCTTGCCCGCAACCTGGAGCCGGAGGCGGGCACGGTCTGGGGCGTGCCGCTCGTGATGAATGCCGACAGCTTCGGTTATTTGCCGGCGAAGCTGAACGAGCCGCGCCCGCCGGAGGAGGCCTCCTGGTCGCTCATCTTCGAGAGCGAGAAGACCATGGGCCGCTCGTCCACCGGCGACAACTACATCTATCTATGGGAGGCGCTGGCCTATCTGAAGAACTCCGGCCAGCTCGAGGTCGCCAACATCCTCGACCCGACGCCGGCGGAGGCGGCGGCCACCGCCGACTTCCTGATCGAGCGCAAGCAGGCCGGGCAGTTCCGCAACTTCTGGAAGATCTTCGACGACCAGGTTGCCGACATGAAGAACGGCGAGGTCGACGCCATCCGCTGCTGGGAGCCGGCGGTGCGCGAGGCCAACAAGGCCGGCGGCGACTGGGTCTACGCCAACGCCAAGGAGTTCTTCCTCAAGTGGATGCACGCCTGCTACATCCCGACCCAGGTGCAGGACCGCGGCAATCTCGACGACGTGCACGCCGCGCTGAACTGGATCTTGAGCGGAAGCTACGCGGCGGCGATCACGCCGCTGCGCGGCTATGTCTCGGGCCGGCCCGATCTCGCCAAGCAGTACGCCGCCGAGAACGGCCTCGGGCCCAAGGTCGGCGTCGCCATGGACGAGGCCCTTGCGAAGGTCGAGTTCAAGTTCGCCAAGGAGGACTTCTGGTTCAACGCGGTGCCCACCCACCTGCAGGAAATGCAGGCCCAGATGGACCGCGTGCTCAACGCGTAGCCTTCGGTTCGCTTATGGGCCGGGCCTGCCCCGCCGGACGATCCGGCGGGGCAGGCCCCGCCCCCTTTGCTTAGGCTGCGATGGCCGCCGCGCTGACCGCCAACGAGGACTTCGTGCGCCGCCTGCTGCCGCGCCTGCCGGCAGGGGTATGGTCGCTCTCGGGCTTCAGCGTTGTCTGGTTCGGCGGCATCGTCATCCCGCTGCTCGCGATCATCCTGGTCTCGTTCTTCCAGGGCCGCGGGATCAGGATCAACATCGATCCGACGTTCCTGCAATACGAGCGGTTCTTTTCCTACGGTGGCGGCAAGCTGCTCGTGCGTTCGGTCCGTATCGCGGGGACGATTACCGTCATCGAGCTCCTGATCGCGTTCCCCTTCGCGCTGTGGCTGGCGAAGGGCTGCAAGAACGACATGGTGCGGTTGCTCACCTTCACTGCGCTGACCGTACCGTTCTTCCTGAGCCCGGCGGCGCGCGTCATCGTCTGGCGCTCGGTCTTGGGCATCAACGGGGTGGTCAATCAGGCGCTGCTGGCGACCGGCGCGGTGGACGAGCCGGTGACCTGGCTGATCTTTTCCGAATTCGCCGTGCATTTCGGCTTTCTCGGCGCCTTCTTCCCCACCATGGTGTGGCCGATCTTTCTCTCCATCAGCCTGATCGATAATGACTTTCTCGAGGCCAGCAACGACTTGGGCGCCCATCGCTTCAGGACGCTCGTGCACATCATCTTCCCGCTCGCGCTGCCGGGCGTGGTCGCCGGCTTCGTCTTCACCTTCATTCCCATGCTCGGCGACACGGTGGTAGCGCAGCACATGGGCGGCAATAACGTGCTGATGCTGAGCGCGCAGGTGCAAAGCCTGATCGGCGTTTCCAACTTCCTGGTCGCCGCCGCGCTTGCCGCAGTCGTGCTCGGCATCATGCTGGCTTTCCAGGTCCTGCTCTGGGCCGCGCTCCGGCCCGTGGGCGGGCTCAACGAAGTGTTCGCGAACCTCCGCCGATGACCGTGCCCGCCGACACCATCGCCTACGCACGGGTGCGCCCGCCCTTCTGGCGCAGGTTCGTGGAAGGCCTGCCGCGCGGCACCGGCCTCTTCTTCGGCTACGGCGTGCTGTTCATCCTGTATCTGCCGATCGTCTGGCTGATGATCCTCTCGATCAGCGGCGAGCCGCTGACGGGCATTCCGGGCGACTGGACGCTCACCTGGTACGAGGATGTAATCTACGCCGACATCGCCCAGCGCGATGGCGAGGCCTACGGCAGCAACTTCCGGGTCGGCGATCCGCTGCTGCTCTCGATCGGGCTCGCCTTCGCCACCTCTGCCGCGTGCGTGATCGGGGTGCTGATCGTGGGGCCGGTGCTGCCCAGGGTGAGGCACCGCGGGCCGCTGCTCATCGGCTTCCTCATGCCGCTGATGGTGCCCGGCATCGTCGCGGGCGTCGGGCTCTTCATGTGGTACCGGCTGGTGATCCACGTGAAGATGGGCGTCTGGTCGCTGGCGCTGGCCCATTTCGTCTGGGCCTTCCCCTTCGCGCTGCTGGCGATGCTGGTGGTCGCCTCCCGCTTCGACATGCGGCTGATGGAGGCTGCGGAGGATCTAGGCGCCACCCGCTGGCAGCGCTTCTGGCAGATCGAGGTGCCGATCCTGAAGCCCGGCATCTTCGCCGCGGGTTTCTTCGGATTCCTGCTATCGTTCAACGAGCTGCCCTTCAGCATCTTCATGCGCGCAGGTCAGGACACGCTGCCGCTCTATCTGTGGATACAATCGGGCGCGCACAACACGACCGTGCCTTTGATCTATGCGATGAGTACGCTGGTGACGATCGCGAGCATCGGGCTGACCTTCCTCGCGATCAAGCTTGCCTTCGGAGGAGGCCGAGATGGCAAACAGTGAAGCAGTTGCGCCGCGCGCTGCCGCGGCCGGCGCCGATCAGATCCTGCAGGTTGAGCATGCGACCCACCACTTCGGCGATGTGGTCGCCCTCGACGACGTGTCGATCACGGCGCGGCGGGGGGAGTTCCTCACCCTGCTGGGGGAGAGCGGCTCCGGCAAGACGACGCTGCTCAGAATCGTCGCGGGGCTCGAGAGCCCGACCCGGATCGCGCGCATCGCCATCGACGGCGAGGACGTCTCGGCCATTCCGGCGTCACGGCGCAACTGCACGACGGTGTTCCAGCACTACGCGCTCTTCCCCCACATGTCGGTCGGCCAGAACGTCGAGTACGGGTTGCGCGTGCGCGGCATCGACAAGGATCAGCGCCGCCAGCGGGCGGAGGATACGCTGGCCCTGGTCCGCCTGCTGGATAAGTACGGCCGCCGTGTCCACCAGCTCTCCGGCGGCGAGCGTCAGCGGGTCGCGCTGGCGCGCGCGCTGGTGACGGAGCCCGCCATCCTGCTGCTGGACGAGCCGCTGGGCGCGCTCGACGAGAAGCTGCGTGTCGACATGCAGGTGGAGCTCCTCGACCTGCATGAGAAGCTCGGCCTCACCTTCATCTATGTCACCCACAGTCAGGAAGAGGCGCTCACCATGAGCGACCGGATCATCCTGATGCGGAGCGGGCGGATCGTGCAGGAGGGGCCGCCGACCGATCTGTTCGACCGGCCCGCGACCCGCTTCGTCGCGGACTTCATGGGGGTGGAGAACCTGTTCGAAGGGACCATCGAGAGTGTGCAGAACGGCACGGCCAGCGTGCGTATCGGCGGCCATCTGATCAGCGGTGCCTGGAGCGGCGCCGGCCCGGCCGAGAAGGGATCGCCGGCCTGCATCGCGGTGCGGGCGGAGCGGGTCAGGCTCACGCCGCACGATGCTGGCATCGACGAGCGCGGCGTCAACACGTTGCCGTGCACCAGCGGGGCGACGATCTATAAGGGCAAGTACCTCGACCAGACGCTCGATACCGACATCGGCCCGATCAAGGCGCGGATCTGGGACCGCGGCGTCGATGTCACCGATCTGGACGCGCTGTGGTGGCGTGAATCCGAATGCGCCATCACCTCGGCCGAGAATGGCGCCGGCGTGGGTGCCGAGGCTGACGCCGCCTGATCAGGCCTCGGCGGCAGCCAAAGCCTCGATCTCGATCAGCCAGCGCTCATCGGCGAGGCCGGCGACGATCAGGAGCGTCGACGCCGCCTGATGGCCCCCCAGGTGGCGGTCCCTGATCTCCCGGTAGGCGGCCAAGTGAGCGCGGTCCACCAGCAGCGCCCGCACGATCACCAGGTTCTCCATCGCCATGTCGGCGGCGCCGAGCAGGGCCGCGATGTTGCGCCAGACCCGATCGCTCTGGGCCTTGAAGCCTTCCGCCAAGGTGCCGTCCGGGGCGGCGCCGACCTGGCCCGAGATGTGGAGCCAGCGCTTGCCGGGCCCGACCTCCGCCGCCTGGCTGTAGAACGACGCAGGCGCCACGACGGTATCCGGATTGCGAAGCGTGATCATCGGTTTCTCCTTGGCAGGCGCCCCACTCACACCATGGCGATCGCGTAGATCTCGTGCAGATAGCCTTCGAGGTAGAGGCCGGTGCAGCCGATCGGGGTCCAGGCCGGGCCGCGACCCGGTTGAAACAGCTCGCTGCCCACCGCCATCACGGTCTCCCAGGCTCTGGGGTCCTTGTGGAAGGAGACGATCTCGACGATGTCGTCGAGGCCCGCGCCGTGCTTCTCCAGCACGCCCCTGATCTGGCTGAAGCAGTAGTGCGCCTGGGAGGCGACATCGCCGGGCGCGATGATGTTCTGCTGCCCGTCCGAGGCAACCTGGCCCGAGATGCCGATCAGGCGCCCGTTCTTCTTCCGGCTCGCGCCTGAGATGGGCTGGTCGTGCCAGTGTATGCTCGGCAGGTTGTGCGCGACGCGGGGGCCTGCGCTGAAGTCCGCAATGGCGCGGTAGCAGCCGACCTGGCCCATCCGGTGGAGGCCGGTCATGCCGATCGCGGTGTAGGAGGTGGCCTCGCCGATGGGGAGCCCCGCGACCGTCTCGTTGCACCAGGTATCGACGGCGGCGTCCATGCCGCGGGCGTCGTGATTGAAGCAGATCATGTCGACGATATCGTCGAGCGAGCCGCCCGCCGCTCGCATCACGTCCTTGAGCCGGTCGTAGCAGAAGCGCGCCTGCGCCATGTGGTTGGCGGGCGCCACCACCGCGCCCTCATCGTCGGCGGCGACGATGCCGCTGGTGAAGAGGTAGTCGCCCTTGCGGCAGGCGGCGGAGACGGGGAGTCCCTTCATCCAGCCGAAGCCCGCAGGTGTCACGCCCTGCTTGTCGCCGGAGCCTGCGTGGGCGATCACCCGCACGACGACATCGAGGTTCGGATCGTGGCCGCCCACCATGCCGAGCGCGGTCCACGCCGGGTAGGGCTCGGAGAACACCTCGCGGCCGGCGGCGAAGGCGGCATCCATCGTGCGCGGGTCCTTGTGAAAGGTCATCACGTCGAGCACGTCGTCCATGCCGGCGCCGGCCGCCTCCAGGACTCCGCGAACGCGGGCGAAGGCGTTCCGCGTCTGGGCCTTTGCATCGCCCGCGTCCGTCACCCGGCCGTTGTCGGTCACGCTTGCCTGGCCTGAGAGGAACACGAGATCGCCAGCCTTGACCGCCGCCGAGGCCGGTCGGCCGCTCATCCATGCTTCGCTTGCGGGCGTGAGGTGGGTGCGATCGTCGGCCATCCTTATGTCCTCCTCTTGGCGGTCAGGGGCGCCGGATGACCGGCAGGTCGATGAATGACGGGCGGGCGCCATCGTGAAACACGGTCTGGTGTGCGGGCTGAAGGTCGAAGGCATGCTCGCTGCCGATCGGCATGCCGGTGTTTGGGTTGCGGTCGAAGGCCGGGTAGTTGCTGCTCGAAACCTCGACCCGGACACGGTGCCCGGCGCGGAATAGGTGGCAAATCACGCCCACATCGATGGCGAACTCGTAGACCCGATGGAGCTCGAGCGGCACTTCGGCTTGCCTGCTCTCGCGAAATCGGCCGCGAATCACGCCCTCGAACAGGTTGATCGAGCGCCCGTCGGGCTCCACGTCGCAGAGCTTGACCGTGAAGTCGGTATCGGTGGCGCTGGTTGCCGCACTCAGCCGCGCGGTGACGAAGCCGGCGGCGAAACAGGGCGCATCCAGCGGCGGCGATGTGTAGACCAGCACGTCGTTGCGATACTCGACCGGGCGCTGGTCCATCGGCCCCATGGGCGCGACCTGCGGCAGGCAGCAGGAATGGCCGCCCATGCTCGGGACCGGATCGAAGGGGTTGTAGATAAAGAAGTCCGGCGGCTCGTAGCCAGGCGGCTCCCGGTCAAGGGCACCGTCTCCGCTCAGCGAGTTGGCGCGGCCGCCGCTATGGAGATACCAGCGCTCGGTCCCCGCGTCTTCGAGCGGCCATTTGTCGGCGTCGTGCCAGCGGTTCTCGCCGGTGACGAAGACACGCACCGGCGGCAAGGCGTCCAGGGCGGAGCGGTCGTCCTTCAGCCAGGCATCGAACCAGGCGCGCTCATAGACGCTGACGGCGTTCTTCGCCTCGTCGCCGAAATCGATGGCGCCCACCTGCTGCGTCCATGGAATGTGATACCAGGGGCCGACGAGCAGCCGGTGCTCGGCCCGGCCAGCGGCGTTCAGCGCCTCGTAGGCCGCGATGGTCTGGGGGATGAAGCTGTCGTACCAGCCGCTGACGTGGAAGCACGGCACGTCGATCCGCGCGAGCCGGGGCGCGAGCTCCCATTCCTCCCAATAGGCGCCGTGGGCCGGGTGGTCCACATAGTCCTTGAGGAAGGGGAGCAGGTCCGGAGTCTCCAGGAAGGGGATGTCCCGGAGCGAAAGCGCCGCCGGCCAGCGGCCGCCGACCGCCTGCGCCGCACCGATGGTGCCGAGGACCTCCTTGTCGCCGCGCCGTTGTGCCGCTTCGCCCGCAATGATCAGCGCCCAGTCCATCACCGCCGCGAGGCCGAAGGTGCCGCCCACATGGGTGAAACCCTCGTACATGCCGCCCGGATAGAAGCCGGGCACGGCCGCGGCGAGATGGGGGGGACGCAGCGCGGCGGCGAGTAGCTGGTTAACGCCGGAGATGGAGAAGCCGAAGCTCCCCACTCGGCCGTTGCACCAGGGCTGTGCCGCGCACCATTCGATGGTGTCGTAGCCGTCCTCGGCATCGAGGCGGAGGGGATAGAATTCGCCCTCGGAGGCGTAGCGCCCGCGGGTGTCCTCGATCACCACGGCGTAGCCGTGGCGGGCATAGACCGCCGGATGGTCGTAGACGTAGGTCTGGGCGACGCGCTTGTCGTAGGGCTGGCGCTGGACGAGGGCTGGGACAGGGCCGCCAGAGGCCGGCCGGTAGACGTCGCAGGCGAGGTGCACGCTGTCCCGCATCCTCACCATGACGTCGGTCTCGACCACGATCCCGGCGGCGTCGCGCGCATCCGTCATGTCGCACCCTCCCTGATCGGTGCGGGAGCCTAGTCACCTGAATCTGAAGTTCGCCACATAAAGACAACTATATTGCACGACCACATTCTTCGACAATAGAGCGACTTAGTGTGACGACACTGCCAATTGAAAATGATCTCAACTTCAGTGTCAGGTGACTAGCCCGGAATTCTCACCAATGTCATGGTCTGCGCGGCGCTGTCCGGCCGACAGGGCAGGAACGGCGCGCAGCGCGATGCGGGGCATCGGGCAAGCGGCGTGACGCACACTGTCGGCCGGAGAGCGTCGCCCTTCGGGTCGCGCCCAGACGCCCGCCCGCGGCGTCGCGAGCCTCAACCGTAGACCGGGCTACGCTTTTCGGCCCGCTCCTGGCGGATCGAACGTCTGGGCGCGACGCAGGCCGTGACATTGGTGAGAACTCCGGGCTAGCCCATATCCCGGCGCCGGTCGAAACGGGCGGCGATTGACTCGTCCCGGCCGCGAGCGGCACACTTCGAGGACGAGGATCGACCGCTGAATACCAAAGCATAAGAGGAGGGAGATGTGAGGATCAGGGCAACGAAACGCCTCGTCCGCTGGGCGATGGCCGTCGGCGTGGGCGTCGCGTTCGCCGCCGGCGTGACTGCCGACAAGGCCGAGGCAAAGACCGAGGACGGCAAGTACCTCGTCTATTACAGCATGAGCTATGTCGGCAACGCGTGGCAGACGGAAGCGAAGAACACCGTCATCGCCATGGCCAGGGCGCCGCAGTACAGCGATCGAGTGGAGCTCAGGGTCCAGGCCTCGGGCCCCGACGCGCAGAAGCAGATTCAGCAGATGAACGCGATGATCGCGGCCGGCGCGGATGCCATCGTGGCCTTCCCGATCTCGCCGACGGCGCTCAACAGGGTCATCAGGAACGCGTGCAACAAGGGCGTGGTCGTGGCCGTGATCAATGGCGTGACCGAACCCTGCGCCTATGTCGTGAAGGTCGATGGCGTCGCGCTCGGCGATTACCGCACCCAGTACGTGATCGACCAGATGGGCGGCAAGGGCAATATTGTTGCGATTACCGGCGTGCCCGGCGTGTCTTACGGCGAGGACCACCACAAGGGCTTCAAGCAGGCCGTAGCCCGGCATCCCGAGGTCAACGTGCAGGCCGAGCTCGTCGGCATGTGGAGCCACTCCGAAGCCCGCCTCAAGATGCGTGAGCTGCTGGCCACCAGGAGCTGGGCCGATATCGACGGCATCGTGGCGCAGACCGGCTGCTACACGGTCTCGCAAATGCAGGTGGAAGACGGATGGTGGCCCGATAACCCAATCATCCCGTGTGCGGGCGAGTCGGCGAACGGCAACCGGCTGCAGATGCTGCCGGTCGATTCCGGGATCGAAGGCGCGCTCGGCAAGACGGGCCAGTCGATCGGGTCGGGCCTCTGGGCCGTGTCCTACACCTTTAAGACCGCCATGGAGGTGCTTGACGGCAACGAAGTACCGCACCTCAGGTGGTACACCGGCGTCGAGGTCACGCAGGACAACGTGAAGCTCTGCGAAAACGGCACGGCGGACGAGTTCGCGGCGGGCTGCAACACCATCAAGCCCGGCATCGTCCCGCCTGACTATGCCATTGACTTCTGGTCGCCCCAGGTGCCCGAGCTCGGTTTCCGCGCGGCCACCGAAGGGTTGCTGGACGACGAAAGCTGAGGGATCGGCGGCTCGTCCGCCATGATCCATGACGACCGCTGCGCCGGGGCCGGCCAAGAGCCGATCAGGGCCCCGGCGCACATTTTTCCGCGCGGGCACGCATGAACGATGCGGCGCCCGCCATTGAGGTCGAGGGCCTCTCCAAGCGGTTCGACGCCACTGTCGCTCTTGACGATGTATCCTTCTCCATTCCGCAGGGTGAGATTCGGGCGCTGATCGGCGAGAACGGCGCCGGCAAGTCCACCCTCGTCAAAATCCTGGCCGGGCTGGTCCGCGAGGACACGGGCCACATCCGTGTGTTCGGCGACGACGTGGTGATCGGGCGGCCAGCCCGCGCCCATGCGTTCGGCATTCAGACGGCCTTTCAGGAAATGACCCTGATCGACGATCTGACCGTCACCCAAAACATGCTGCTGCCCTACGAGCCGCTGGTCGCAGGGCAGATCGACCGGCGCGGGAGCAAGCGCGCCGTCGTCCAGCACTTCGCCCGCCTCGGCCTCGAGGACGTGGACCCCAACGCGTTGGTGAGCGACCTCGTGCTCTCCACCCGCCAGAAGATCGAGATCGCGAAGGCGGTCGCGCGGGAGCCCCGGGTGCTGTTGCTCGATGAGCCCACATCGACGCTGTCGGCCTCCGACGTGGACTGGTTGGGAGACCTCATCGACAGCCTTAACGCAGAGGGCGTGACGATCGTCTTCATCTCGCACCGCATGGCCGAGGTGCGCCGCTTCTGCCAGAGCCTCACCGTGCTCCGCAATGGCTTGCATGTGGGCTCCTACGAGATCGACGAGGTGAGCGACGACGAGGTGGTCAGCCTCGTCATCGGCCGCTCTCTCGGCGCGATCTATCCGGAGCGTGAGAACTACCGCCAGGCCGACGCGGCAACACCGGCCTTCGCCGGCGAGGGGCTCACGATCGGCGGCACGCTGGACGATCTTTCCTTTCAGCTCTGGCCCGGCGAGGTGCTCGGCATCGGCGCGCTCCAGGGCATGGGCCAGCGCGAGCTCTTCGAGGCGCTTTTCGGCGAGCGCGGCGTGGACAGTGGCACCATCGCGCTCGGCGGTCGGCCGCTGACGCTCGCCTCGCCAGCCGATGCGGTGCGCGTCGGCATCAGCATGGTGCCGGAAGACCGCAAGACCGAGGCGCTCTTCCTCAGGCTCACCGGGAGCGCCAACGCCTCGATCCCGATCATCGACCGCTTCGCGACGGCAGGCTGGATCGACCGCAAGGCCGAGGCCGCCGCCGTGGACGAGGTGCTGAACGACCTTCGGGTGCACCCCCGCGCGCTTTACAAGACCGTCTCCTCCTTCTCGGGCGGCAACCAGCAGAAGATCGCCATCGCCAAGTGGCTGCTGGCGCGGAGCCAGGTGCTGCTGACCTTCGACCCGACGCGCGGCGTCGATATCGGCACCAAGCACGAGATCTACGTGTTGATCCGTGCGCTGGCCAAGGCCGGCGCCGCCATCCTCTACTACACGACGGAGATTCCGGAACTCGTGAACATCTGCGACCGGGTGCTGGTCATGTACCGCGGGCGCATGGTCAAGGAGCTGATTGGCGACGAGATCACCGAGCAAGCCATTATGGGCTACGCGCTGGGCGCGGAGGAGGGCGCCGACCGAGCGCAACCGGCGTCTGAGGCAGGAGCGGCCCCGTGAGCGAAGTACCGCTTACACGGCTGCCGCGCCTTTCCTGGCAGCAGGGATTGGCGCGCAACCGGCGTCTCCTGGTCGCGTTCACGGCCTTCGTCGGCATCGTCGTCTGCCTGGATGTGATCTCGCCCGGCCCGATCAGCTATTTCGAGGTCAACTTCCTGTCGTCCAACACGGGGCCCTTGGCCTTCGCCGCCATGGGCCAGACGGTGGTGTTCCTGATCGGCGGGTTCGATCTTTCCTGCGGTGCCGTGCTCTCGCTGGTCAACGTGATCATGGCGCTTCACACCACCGATTCTCTCTGGAGCCAGGTCCTGATGTGCTTCGCGGGGCTCGGCATCGGGGCGGCGGTGGGCGCCATCAACGGCTTCTTCATCGCCTATGTCCGGCTCCAGCCGGTGGTCGTGACGCTCGCCGTGATGTTCATCATTCTGGGCCTCAATCTGCTGCTGATGCCGGACCCCGGCGGCTACTTCCCCTACGGCCTCTCGATGGTCTTCACGGGCGATCTGATCCCCGACGGCTTCCCTGCGGCACTCCTGGTCATTCTGCTGGCGCTGGGTCTCTGGGCGCTCATCAAGCGCTCGCGCTTCGGCACCGCGCTCTATGCCGTCGGCAGTAATGAGGACGCAGCCTTCGCCAACGGCATCTCGGTCGCACGGACGAAGTTCTTCGGCTACACGCTGGCCGGCACCTTCTACGGCGCGGGCGGGGTCTTCCTCAGCGCGCAGACCAGCTCCGGCGATCCGCTGGTCGGCAGCGGCATGCTGCTCCTCATCTTCGCCGCGACGATCCTGGGCGGCACCCGGATCGGCGGCGGCGAGGGCGGCTGCCTCGGCACGGTGTTCGCGGCGTTTACGCTGATGCTGATCTCGAACGTGCTGATCGTTCTCAACTGGTCGCCCCACGTCATGCCGATCACCGAGGCAGTGATCCTGCTGCTGGCGGTGATCGGCGCCTCCATCGGCCGCGACACGTCGCTGGCCGAGTACTGGCGGGTGACCGGCCTCAAGATTTCGGGGCTGAGGCATCGCAGCCTGCCGTCCTTCCACGGCAGCGCGAGGGCCAATGTCGGCCGTTTTGCCACGAGCTGGACCCCGCGGGTGAGCGACGAGCTCAAGGGGCCCCAACTCTGGCAATGGACCACCAAGAACTGGGACGTGCTCCGCCTGATGGTGCCGGCGTGGACGCTGCTGGTCGTGGTCTACATCCTCGTGGTCGGGGTGATCGGCGGCGAGAGCGTGAGCGTCCACTACCTCAATTCGCTGCTCACGCTCGCGCTCTTCCTCGCCGTCCTCGGCCTCGGCCAGGGCGCGGTGGTGCTCACCGGCGGGCTCGACCTCTCGGTGCCGCACACGCTCGCGTTTACCGGCGTCGTGCTGGCTGCGGTCTGCAACGGGATGGACGGGCCGGCCTACTGGGCGGTGCCGATGGTGCTGGCAATCGGCGCCGGCGTCGGCCTCTTCAACGGCATCGGCGTGGTGCTCTTCGGCATGCCGGCGATCGTCGTCACGCTCGCGACCAACGGCATCATGCAGGGTGCGGGCCTGCTCTTCACCGGCGGCATCCCCACGGGGCGCTCGCCGCCGGCGCTGGTGTGGTTTTTCACCGAGCGGCTGGCCGGCCTCGCGCCCGCCGCCTGGTTCCTCATCGGCTTCGCCGGTGTCGCCTATGTCGTGCTGCACCGCACCACCTTCGGCCGGCGGGTCTTCGCGGTCGGCAACAGCGCGCGGGTAGCGCGGCTCTCTGGCGTGCGTGTCGACCGGACGACGCTCGGCGTCTATATGCTGAGCGGCTTCTGCTCGGCGCTCGCCGGCGTGCTGATGACCGGCTTCTCCACCGTCTCCTTCCTCAACATGGGCCAGCGCTTCCTGCTGCCGGCGATCGCCGTCGTGCTGGTGGGCGGCACGCTCGCCATCGGCGGGCGCGGGCACTATCTCGGCATTTTCGGAGGCGCTCTGCTGCTGACGGCGGTGGGCACGCTGGTCTCGGGCTCGGAGCTTCACTTCGCCTGGCGCGACATCATCTTCGGTATCGTCGTCCTCGGCGCCGTGCTGACGCTGCGCGAACGCGCGAACTGACCGCGTGTGACGCGGTCCGCTTGCGGTGCCCGGAGGGGGCGGGTAGCCTCTCGCCCGGCTGTTGATCGAGGCTACTCGTCAGGCCTTGTCCCGCACGTGAACCCGGTGCCGATGCAAAAACTCCTGATCGCAAACCGGGGCGAGATCGCCTGCCGGATCATGCGAAGCGCGCGGTCGCTCGGCATCGCCACGGTGGCGGTCTATTCGGAGGCGGACGCCGCTGCCCGCCATGTGGCCGAGGCCGACGAGGCTCTCCCCATCGGGCCTGCGGCCGCGAAGGAGAGCTACCTCGTCGCCGACAAGATCATCGCCGCGGCGCGCGAGAGCGGCGCCGATGCGATTCATCCGGGCTACGGCTTCCTCGCCGAGAACGCGACCTTCGCACGCGCCGTGGAAGACGGCGGCCTTATCTGGGTCGGCCCCACGGCGGAGAACATCGCCGCCATGGGCGACAAGGAGCGCGCCCGCACGATTGCCCAGGGCGCGGGCCTGCCCATCGTCCCCGGCAGCGCCCGGCTCACGGCAGACGACCTCTCGGGCCTCGACGAGGCTGCGGCGGCGGTCGGCTATCCACTGCTGGTGAAGGCGTCGGCCGGTGGCGGCGGCATCGGGATGCGGCAGGTGGACGATCCGGCCAAGCTCGCGGACGTCGTCGGCGCCACCCAGACCATGGCCGAGAGGGCATTCGGCGACGGCACGGTCTACCTGGAGAAGCTGGTGCTCCAGCCGCGCCATGTCGAGATTCAGGTTTTTGGGCACGGCGACGGGCGCGGATTCCACCTCATGGAGCGCGAATGCTCGGTGCAGCGGCGCTTTCAGAAGATCGTCGAGGAGGCGCCGTCGCCTGCGGTAGACCCTGCGCTCAGAGCCCGCATGACGGACGCTGCGCTTGCCCTGGTGGGGCGGGAGCGCTACCGCGGCGCCGGCACGGTCGAATTCATCCTGGCGCCGGACGGTGAGTTCTACTTCCTGGAGATGAACACGCGCATCCAGGTCGAGCACCCGGCGACGGAGATGGTTACCGGCCTCGATCTGGTGGGCCTTCAGCTCCGCCTCGCGCGGGGCGAGGACTTGTCGGAGCTGTCCGCGCCGGCGGCGGGGCCCGATGGGCACGCGATCGAGTGCCGCATCTACGCCGAGAACCCGGACAAGAACTTCCTCCCATCGCCGGGCCTGCTGGAGCGCTTCGCGCCGCCGCCGGAGGGTGATGGCATCAGGCTCGATACCGGCGTTGCCGAAGGCGACCGGATCACGCCGTTCTACGACCCCATGATCGCCAAGCTCGTGGCGCACGGGAGCGACCGCGGCGGCGCCATCGACAAGATGCTGACGGCCCTCGGTGAATTCCGTATAGAGGGGATCGTCACCAACATCGACTTTCTGCGCCGGGTTGTAGCCCATGATGCCTTCCGCGCCGGCCACACCCATACCGGCTTCGTGGACGAGCATCGGTCCGATTTGATGGCCGCCTGAGCCCCCGCCTGAGAAAGCAGCGCCATGATCTACGATGAGCCCAAATTCCTGCCAGGTGGCGACCGCTACGTCCTGATCGAGTTCGGCAACGAGATGAACCTCGAGCTGAACTTCATCGCCCAGGGGCTGGCGGCGCGGATCGTCGCCGACAAGACCAAGGGCATCGTCGAGACCGCGCCCTGCTTCGCCTCGATGCTGGTCCATTACGAGCCGCGCGAGATCTCCTACGACGACGTAATCAAGGAGCTGAAGGCGCTTATCGCGAGCTTGGGGTCCACCGACGACATCGAGCTCGACAGCCGGCTCTTCCTGTTCGAGACGATGTATCTCGACCCCTGGACCAAGGAATGCATCGACGACTACAGCGAGAAGATCACGCCCAAGGAATATGACCCGGACCTGGTGGCGCGCTTGAACGGCCTCGCCGACCGCGACCAGCTCGTCCGCGTCCACTCGAGCTCCGAGTACTGGGTCGCTTCCCTCGGCTTCTGGCCGGGGCTGCCGTTCCTCCAGCCGCTCGACCCGAGGGCGATGATCACCGTGCCGAAATACAACCCGCCGCGCACCTGGACGCCCCAGGGCACGGTCGGCATGGGCGGCTCTGCGAGCGCGATCTACCCGGTCAACACGCCGGGCGGCTATCAGCTCCTCGGCCGCACGCCGGTGCCGATCTGGGACACCGAGAAGCGCTTCGATGCCTTTGGCGGCGACATCGTGCTGTTCCAGCCCGGCGACAGGATCAAGTTCGTGCCCGTGACCCAGGAAGGCTATGAGCAGGCCGCGGCGCGGATCGAAGACGGCACCTACCTCTACAACGTCGTCGAATACCAGCGCTTCTCGGTGCACAACTACAGGCTCTGGGTCGATAAGCTGGACCACAGTCAGCGGTTCTGATCGAGGCTGCAGACGACATGTCTCACGGGCCGAGGCTCGCCTTCGGCCCCGGGCCGCCGCCGTGCACCGCCTCACGGCGCGCGATGTAGAGCCCGCTGGCCACGATTATGGCTGCGCCCAGCCAGGTCCAAATATCGACGACCTCGCCGAACCAGAGGAATCCGACCGCCGCTGCGCCGATCAGCTGGCCGTAGTCGAAGGGGCCCACCACCGAGGCGCGGCCGTACTCGTAGGCCTTGATGACGCAGAAGTGGCCGAAGCCGCCGAACAGGCCGAGGCCGATGAAGGCACCCCAGTGAGCCAGTGACGCCGGCCACGTCCAGAAGAACGGCCCGGCGACGGTGGTTCCCACCAGCGCCACGACGATCGTGTAGATCGCGGTCGTGCGGTAGTCGTCCTGGTTCGCGAGCTGGCGTGTCTGAATCTGGAAGAGGGCGTACGCGGCGGCGGCCCCCAGCACCAGAAGAAACGACCAGTGGATGACCTCGCCGCCGGGCCGGAAGATCACGGCCGCACCGGCGAAGCCCACCGCGACGGCAGCCCAGCGTCTGGGCCCCACGCGCTCCCCCAGCATCGGCACCGAGAGCGCGACCACCATGAGCGGCGCCGTGAAGAAGGCCATCGTCACCGCGGTGAGCGGCGCGTGCGAGAGAGCGATGATGTAGAGCACCAGCGCGATGAATTGGAGCGCGGAGCGGACGAGCTGCAGGCCCGGCCGGTTGCTGCGCAGCAGGCGGATGCCGCCATAGGGCAGGAACAGCGCAAGCATCCACACCATGTGGAAGATCGAGCGCATCCACATGATCTGCACGATCGAATAATCGTTCGAGAGCAGATACTTGACCAACGCGTTGAGAAACGGAAAGACGACGATGGCGGTGAGGCACATGAAGACGATGCCTCGGAATGAATCGTCGAGGCGCGCGGGCGCGATGGTCATCGTTTCGTTCTATGGGATCGCCCTTGGCCGTGCCAGAGCAGGGCGCCCGTAGGGTCAGGCCGCCGTCCTCCTGAGCCGTGCTTCCCGGTGGGCGATGTAGAGGCCGCTTGCGATGATCACGGCGGCGCCGACCCAGGTCCACGTATCCGGGACCTCGCCGAAGAGCAGGAAGCCGAAGATGCTCGCGCCGACGAGCTGGCTGTAGTCGAAGGGACCGACGAGCGACGCCTCGGCGTACTGATAGGCCTTGATGATGAAATAGTGGGCGAGCCCGCCCACCACGCCGAGCGCCAGGAACAACAACCAGTCCACCGTATTCCGCGGCATTTCCCAGAAGAACGGCACCGCGACGGTCGCTACGATGAACGCGGCCAGGATCGTATAGACCGCCGTCGTGCGCGGATCGTCGTAGCCCGCGAGCTTGCGGGTCTGGATCTGATAGATCGCATAGAAGAACGCGCCGCCGAGGACGAGCAGCGCGCCCCAGTGCACCGCGTCGGAGCCGGGGCGGAGCACGATCAGCACGCCGGCGAAGCCGACGAAGACCGCCGCCCAGCGGCGTGGCCCCACCCGCTCGCCGAGGAAGGGCACGGAGAGTGCCACCAGTATCAGCGGCCCGGTGAAGAGCACCATCGTGACGGTCGTGATCGGCGTCCAGAAGAGTGAGACCCAGATCAGCGTGAAGGTGACGAGCTGGGTGAGCGAGCGGATCGACTGAAGCCACGGCGGCGGCTCGCGAAGAGCCTGAACCCCATCGCCGGCATGAAGAGCGCCACCATCAACCCAAGGTGCACGACGCAGCGGAACCAGATGATCTGCGCCATGTGGTAGTCGGCGATGAGCAACTTCACGAGGGCGTTGAGCCCCGGCAGCCCGAAGCCGGCGGCCACGCACATGTAGAGGACGCCGACGAGCGGCGCGGCCGACGTGGATCGAGGGGGGACCATGCGGCTGTTGTAGGCTAGGCCCTCCGAGCGGGGAAGGGCGCGCCGACTTGCGCCTTCAGGTGCCGGCGGGGGCTTCGGCGGGGAGCGGCGGCTTGCCCAGAATCATGTCGGCCGCCTTCTCCGCGATCATGATGGTGGGGGCCGCGGTGTTGCTGCTGGTGATGAGCGGCATGACGGAGGCATCGACGACTCTCAGCCCCTCCGCACCGCGCAGCCGCAACTGGGCGTCGACCACGGCCGTCTCGTCCCGGCCCATGCGGCAGGTGCCGACCGGGTGCCAGACGGTCGTGAGATTGGCTCTGATCCAGGTATCGATCGCGTCGTCCGACTGCGCCTCGCTGCCGGGCGCGATCTCGTGGCCGCGGTAGGGGTCGAAGGGCGCCTGGGCCATGATCCGCCGCGCAAACCGGACGGCATCGCGCATGACCCGACGGTCGGTTTCGGCGGCCAAGGCGTTGGCGTGGATCGCCGGCGGCAGGCTCGCATCGGCGGCGGTGATGCGGATCTCGCCGCGGCTCTCGGGCCTGAGCTGGTAGCAGTGGGTGAGGAAACCGTGCCGACCCTGCTTCTTGCGCGTCACGTCAAGGGTGAGACCGGGGATGAAGGTGACCTGCAAATCGGGCGCATCGAGTTCCTCTCGGGAGCGCGCGAAGCCGCCGGCCTCCAGCGCGATCGAGGTGCCGGGGCCCGTGCCGAAGAGGTAGGCGCGCAAGCAGGCGAGCGCCGCGCGGTCGGGCCGAAGCAGGCCGTAGAGCGCGACCGGCTGCGTGCATGCATTTTGGACGTAGACGCCTGCGTGATCCTGCAGGTTGCGCCCGACGTCGGGGCTTTCCGCCACGACCGGGATGCCGAGCTGGCCGAGATGCTCCGGCGCGCCGACGCCCGAGAGCTGCAGCACCTGGGGCGAGTTGATGGTGCCGGCTGAGAGGATCACCTCGCGCCGCGCGCGAACTTCGCGCCGTTGCCCGCCCCGGCAGTAGGTCACCCCCACGCAGCGCCGGCCCTCGAAGAGCAGGCGCTCCACATGGGCGCGCAGCACGACGCGCAGATTGGGCCGCTCACGCACCGGCAGGATGAACGCATGGCCGGTGTTCACGCGGCGGCCCCGGTCGACGCAAAAATCCTGCCGGCCGACGCCTTCCTGCACCGCGCCGTTGAAATCGTCGTTGCGCGGCAGGCCAAGCGCCTCGCAGGCCTCGAGGAAGACGTCGTAGAGCGGGTTCTTCGACTGGGCGCGATTAACTCGGAGCGGGCCGTCGGTGCCATGGTAGGCGTCGCGGCGCGAGCCGTGGCCCTCGGCCCGCTTGAAGTAGGGCAGCACGCTCTCGTAGTCCCAGCCGTCGAGGCCGAGCTGGCGCCAGCCGTCGTAATCCAGGCGGTTGCCGCGCATGTACATCATGCCGTTGATCGCAGAGGTGCCGCCCAGCACCTTGCCGCGCGGCCAGGGGATGCGCCGCCCGTCGAGATGGGGCTCCGGCTCGGTCTCGTAGCTCCAGTTGATCGAGCGCATGAAGTAGACGAGCCCCGCCATCAGCGGGATGTGGATGAAGGGATGGCGCGCCGCGCCGCCGGCCTCCAGCAGCGCGACACTGGTCTTGGGATCGGCCGAGAGCCGGTTGGCCAGCACGCAGCCGGCGGTGCCGCCGCCGATCACGACGAAATCATGCTCGTCCGCCATGCTTCCCCCTGCACCGAAACGCCGCGTCGCCTAGCCCGTATTTCTCACCAGATGGAACGGATGCCCCCGCGTCTTACGGCATCATAGTGCCAGTCAGGTCGTGGTAGACCGGAACACGGATCGCGGAGGCATCCATGAGCGAGATTAGCACTGCGGGATTGGGCTTGGGGAAGCGGTTTTTTCAGGTTCACTGCGCGGACGAGCGATAAGGCCATCCCCTCGACCCGGCAGACTTCTCACGGGTGACTTCTCACGGGTTGACGGCCCCGGCCACACGATTTAGGATCAGATAGTTTGATATCAAACCAATGTGTCCCATGGCGACGAGAACCGGTGCCGAATACGTCGACGGTCTGCGCGGTGACGGCCGCGAGGTCTGGATCGGCGGCGAAAGGGTGCAAGACGTTACCGAGCACCCGGCCTTCAGGGGCTCAATCCAGGGGATATCCGGCTTCTTCGATTGGCAGCACCGCCACGCCGAAGAGTGCATCATCGCCGATCCGGTCTCGAACCGACCGACCGGCATCAGCCATCTGATCCCGCGCAGCACCGACGATCTAAGCCGGCGCCACCGCGGTCTCGAACGACTGGCGCGTTACAGCGCAGGCATGCTGGGCCGCACGCCCGACTACGTGAACCTTACCTTTGCCGGATTTGCCGGCCAGCCGAGTGTCTGGTCCGCCAATGGCAATGCCGAGGGCGCCGAGAACCTTGCTGCCTTTCAGCGCCATGTTGCCGAGAAGGACCTCGCGCTGACCCATACCATCATTCACCCCACCGTGGATGGGCGGATCGCCCCCTATGACGGCGTCAACGGCGAGGTGGCGCTCAAGAAGGTGGGCGAGACCAGCGAGGGGATCGTGGTGCGCGGCGCCCGGATCCTCGCCACGCTCGGCCCCTTCGCCGACGAGATCGCCGTCTATCCCGGCCAGCCCATCCCGAAGGATCGCCACGACGTCGCTCTCGTCTTCTCGATTCCGCTCTCGACGCCCGGCCTCAAGATGATCTGCCGGGACCATTACGGCGTCGACGTCGACCCGTTCGACAAGCCGTTCTCGTCCCGCTTCGACGAACAGGATGCCTTCGTCGTGTTCGACGATGTGGAAATACCCCGGCACCGCGTGTTCCTGGACGGCGATCCGGCAACCTACAACGCGGTCATGGCGCGGGGCTGGACCGGCAACGTCATGCAGCAGACCTGCATTCGGGCGATGGTGAAGCTTGAGTTCGCCTATGAGCTATGTTGCCGCATGGCCGAAACCATCGGCCAGAACCGCCGGCCCGACGTGATGCAGATGCTGGGGGAGATTTGGAGCTATGCCGAACTCACCCGCGCCGCCATCCGCGCGGCGGAGGCCGACGCCCACGAATTCGGCGACGGCACCTGGTTCTGCGAAGAAGGCCCGTTCCGAGCGCTGCGCCCGACGCTGCCGGGATGGATGCCTCGGGTGAACGAGATCATTAAGCTCATTGCCTCGCACAATCTGCTCGCGACACCCTCGAAGGCCGGTCTCGAGCATGCCGACCTCCGGCCCTGGCTCGAGCGCTATCTGCCGGGTGTCGACGACGGCGATGCCGAGGAGCGAAGCCGCCTGTTCCGGACCGCTTGGGATTTCGCCGGCTCCGCGCTCGGCGCGCGAACGGAGCTCTATGAGCGCTACTATCTCGCTTCGGCCGCACGCTCATTTACCCTGGCCCATATCGCGGCCCAGAAGGATCGCGAGTGGGCTCAGGTTCCTGCATTCTGGGCGCATCTGGACGCCGCGCCACAGTAAAGATGTCGGACCTCCTTCGTATCGCCTCCGTCGATGTCGCTATCGTCGCGGGCACCGTGTGGGTCAACTGCTTCTTCGTTCGCGACCTGTCCGCCCCGTTCGGGGGCACCGGCATCTCCGGCATCGGTCGCGAGGGCGGGCGCTGGAGCTTCGATTTCTTCTGCGACGTCAAGAATGTGGCGATCCGGAGAGCAAGCTTCGGGAGCCCGCCGCATGGGTGAGATCGTGAGCGCGGCGGTGGTGGGCCACGTGCCGACCGTGATGCTGGAGGAGGATGTCCGGCGGAGGCTCGGCGGCAGCGGGCAAGACACCACTCTTGTCGAGGGCTACCGGAGACTTCGGGCCCATTTCGAGGCCAAGGCGGTCGATTGCTGGGTGATCTTCGATACCCACTGGTTCACCACCACCGAGCATGTTATCGCCGGCGCCGGGCACCATCGGGGCGTCTACACCTCCGAGGAGCTGCCCCGGGTCATACACGAGCTCCCGTTCGACTACGCAGGTGCGCCGGAGCTTGCCAAAGCGATCCGGAGCGTGGCGAAGGAACGGCGCATCAGGATGACCAACGCCACCTCGCCGACGCTGCCCCGCCACTATCCCACCATCAATCTCGTCCACCACATGCGCCGCGACGAGAAAGTCCTGTCCGTGGGCGTCTGTCAGACCGCGGAGCTCGACGACTATCTCGCCTTCGGCGACGTGATCGCCGCCGCGATCGAGCGCACACCGGCTCGCGTCGCTCTTATGGGTAGCGGCGGCCTTTCGCATCGGTTCTGGCCCCTGCGGGCCCTGTTCGATCACCAGGACTACGACCCGAGCCACGTCATCACGCCGGAAGCGCGCGCCGCGGACCTCCACGTGCTTGACTGCTGGGAGCGCGGCGACCATGCCGCGGTCTGCGACTTTTACCCCGCTTACCGCAGCCATGCGCCGGAGGGGCGATTCGCCCACTACCTGATGCTGCTCGGCGCCATTGGCGGCCGTGCGTGCGAGGCCCCTGGCGAGCGCTACTCCGCTTACGAGAACTCGATTGGCACGGGCCAGGTCCATGTGGTCTTCGACCTCGAGGACCGAGACGGCGCGCGTTGACGGAAGGGAACGAGCATGGCCCTGAAGGGATGGACGCTCCCGCAAAGCCCGACTGGCAAGTCGTCGCTGTTGCCGCCACCGCCTTGGCACTATTCCGGCGAGATTATTTCGGCCGACTTCACTGCGGATCCCGCGCAGGTCGCAGAACTTCTACCGCCCGGCATGTCCCCGATGGGGGACGGGAGCGGAAGCTTTGTCTTCGCCGACTGGTGCTCGTCCGCAGATCGCGATCCCCGCATCGGCGACGACCCCGCCATGGGGCAGTATCATGAGGCCTATTGCGTGCTCTACGGGCTCTTCCAAGAGAAGAAGGTAAGCCGTATCCCCTATATCTGGGTGGACAGCGAGCTTTCGCTCATACGGGGGCACGTTCAGGGCTTCCCCAAGAAGCTCGGCGAGATCTTCATGACTCGCCCGGTCGAGATTGGGCGCGGCGGGGTCCGCAAGGCGATCGGCTCCCGCTTCGCTGCGCACGTGTCCCAGCTCGGGCGACGGCTGGTCACGCTGAGCGTCACCCTCGAAGAAACAGTCGAGAGCTTCTATCCGCCGTCGGTGGCAAGACCGCCGCTCCACACGCGCCTCTTCCCATCGATCTGTGGCACGGCGCCATCAGTGCACGAGTTCCAGCGCGCCAAGGTGGCGGACTTCGCGCTCGGCACGGTGTTCAGAGGCTCCGCAACCCTCGAATTCGGCCGATCCGAGTTCAACGAGATCGACTCCCTGGGTCCGGTCAGCGTGCAGCAAGGCCATGTTCATTCCTTGGCCTTCTCGGTGGTGGGCGGCACCGTTCAGCCGGTGGGCGACGCACCATGAGCGTTCTCGACGGCCCCCGCCGGGAGCATCGCCGCATCCTGCTCGACGGCAGACCTGAGTGGTGCGAGCCGGACGGCGAGATGCTTGCGCTGGCCGACGGTCGCAAGCTGCCGGAACGGGACGCGGTCTATTTGCCGCCTTGCGAGCCGAGCAAGATCATTTGCGTGCACTTGAATTTCCGTTCGCGTGCCGTCGAGTTCGGCCGCGATCTCGACGGCGAAACCCCGACCTATTTCGCGAAGCCGCCGAGCGCGCTCAACGCTCATCGCGGGGATCTGGTGCGGCCCGCCAACTGTCATTGGCTCAACTACGAAGGGGAGATCGCCGCGATCGTTGGCCGGCCGCTCAAGAACGCGTCCCGCGAGCAGGTTTGGGATCATCTCGCGGGCTTCTCGCCTGCCAATGACGTGGGCGCGCACGATTTTCGCGGCACCGACGCCGGCTCCATGTTGCGGGTCAAGGGCATGGACGGCTTCTGCCCCATCGGCCCGGGCATCGTGAGCGGCGTGGACCTGCGGCGTTCGACGCTTCGCACCTATCTCAACGGCCAAATCGTTCAGGAAGCGCCCGTGAGCGAGATGGTCTGGGGGATCGACTACCTCCTCGCGGACCTGAGCCGCCATATCACCCTGCTGCCGGGCGACGTCGCGCTGACCGGGACGCCCTGGAATTCGCGGCCGATGGCGCCGGGCGACGTCGTCGAGGTGGAGATCGAGGGCGTAGGCCGTCTCACCAACACCGTGGTCGAAGGGCCCGCCCCAAGCCATGCCGTGGGGTATCAACCAGCCAACAGCAAAGCGGTCCGAGCAGTCGCTCTTGGCAAGGACTATCACCGCATGAAGAACGAAGGCTACGGCGTCGAGCCTTCGGACTATTTCGACAACCGCGACGCGTTCCTCCGCCGCAACCGGGAAGAGGGCCCGGAGAGTGGCTGAGGCCCGCGCGCCCGCCATCGGCGAGGTAGGCCGCCACGAGGCGTCGCTCCGGGAGACGATCGCGCGCGCCCGGCGGGAAATCCCCTTCTATGCCGACCTCCACCGCAACCGGGCGTCCCTCGATCTGCACGCGCTTCCCACCTGCACCAAGTCGGACCTAAAAGCCTTCGGCCGCCTGCCCCTGAGCGCACGTCCGCTGTCGGAGATGTATCGCGTGTCGGCGACGTCCGGCACGACCGGGCCGCGCCTGATGATCGGCTTTACCGAAAGCGATTGGCACGCGATCCGGGACCAGTATCGCTGGGTGGCGACATGCATCGGGATCGGACGCACCGACGTCCTGCTGAACACCCACGGCGGCGGGCTCTGGATCGGGGCACCGTCGCTCGATGAGCTCGCTCATGCCGCAGGCGCCGGCACCGTGCCTTGCGGGCCGACGCGCCCCGTTCAGGTGATCGAGTGGCTGCGGGAGCTGCCGGTGACCCTCATCTCGGCCACCCCCTCCTACATGCGCCTGCTGGCTGAGACGACCGCTCAATCCGGCGACGACCTCTCAGGCCTCGGGCTCCGGATGGGCCTCCTCGGCGGCGAGGGGTCGAGCGCGTCGCTGAAACGCGGCGTTTCCGACGCCTTCGGTCCCGGCTTCCGCTGGCAGGAGCTGTACGGGGCGACCGAAACCGGCGGGCCTATCCTGGCATTCGCCCCGCCGGAGGACCCGTTCGGCGGCCGGCTGAACATCAACACCGACTATTTTGTGGCGGAGCTTCTGCACCCCGACGCGGACGAGCCGGTCGGCGCTGGCGAAATCGGCGAAATCACCCTGAGCACGCCCTATCGCGAAGGCACGGTGCTGATCCGATACAGGACGAGAGACCTGGCCGTCTCGCTGCCTGCGGAACGCGATGCGTCGGGCTGGCCGCAGGCGACGACCCTCGTCGGCCGCGTCGATGACGCCATCAAGGTGCGCGGCACGCTCGTCTATCCAGCGGTACGAGCATCGCGATCGAGGACGTGCTGGCCGGAGAGTTGATGCCGGGCGCGGAGTGGAGGATCGAGGTTGACAGAAAGCGGGCCGCTAACGACACGATCGCCGTGCGGTACGAGCATCCGGACGAATCACTGCAATCGAACCTGTTCGGCACGCTCTATCGGCACCTCGGGGTCAAGCCTTTTCTTGAAGTTGTGCCGCCCAACACCTTCAAGCGCTTCAGCGGCAAGGCCGCCCGTGTCCTGGACAGGCGCGTCCGCTAGCCGATCCCGGACCGGGCCGCATACCATGACCGTGGCAAGAACTCCGAGCTAGGCCGCGCTGACCTCGACCAGGGTGTCGGAGAAGGTCGGCGCGCCGCCATAGTCGGCGAAAGCTGGCGGGTTGATCGCGTTCACCGTGCGGCCATTCCCGCCGCGTTTCGCCCAATAGCCGACCGGCGCGACCACGACACCGGGGCTTGCATCTTCGCTCACCCGCGCCTTTGCCTGGAAGTCGCCGCGATCGTTGTGGACACGCACCGTGTCGCCGTCGCCGATTCTGCGCGCGCCGGCGTCGCTCGGATTGATCATGACCATTTGCTCGCCGGCGTGATGCAACTGGGTCTGCATGTTGGCGAAGGACGAATTGAGGAAGGCGTGCGCCTTCGGCGACAGCATGTTGAGAGGATAGCGCGCGGCCAGCTCGGGACTGGTCTGCGGCGATTCATTCTGCGGAATGAAATTGGGCAAGGGATCCAGCGTCTCGCCCGACTGATCGCCCGCATAGCCTTGGCGGAACAGCGGCAACACCATGTTGCCGGCGCCTTCGGCGATGGAGGACTTGAACTCGACCTTGCCGGAGGGCGTCGGGAAGTTGCCTTCGCGGTGCGGGACGAATTCTTCGGGCGAGCCGACGTTGAGGCGGGCATAGCCGGTCTTGCGCAAGCCGGCGAGATCGATCCCTTCGAGCATGGGGCTGCTCCAATCCATCGCATCGAGCGCCATCTGCTCGTCCGTCCGATCCCAACTGGGATCGTTGAAGCCCATCGCGCGCGCCAAGCGGCGGAACAGCTCGGTATTGGGTACGGACTCGCCGCAGGGCGCAATGGCCGGCTCGTTGAGGGTCAAATAGAGGTGCCCCCACGAGAACATGAGATCGAATTGCTCGAGTTGCGTGGTGGCCGGCAGCACGATGTCGGCGTAACGCGCGGTATCGGTGACGAAATGCTCGCTCACCACGGTGAACAGATCCTCGCGCGCGAGGCCCTGCAGCACCTTGTCCTGCTCCGGCACCATCACCACCGGGTTCGCGTTGTAGACGAACAGCGAATTGACCTTTTGATCGAGCTCGCCCATCAGCGCCGCGCCGAGCCGCCACTGATTGATCACCGGCGTTCCCTCGCGAATCCAGTCGGCCCGGCTCAGGTCGTCGAATTTCACCGGAAACGCCCAGATCGGCATGTGCAGGATGCCGCCGCCGCAGTGCCGCCACGAGCCGACCAGGGCGGGCAGGCAGGAGAGCGCACGCACGGCGTTGCCGCCGGAGGCATTGCGTTCGATGGCGACGCCCATGCGGATCACGGAGGGCTGCGTGGTGGCGAACTCGCGCGCGAGCGTGCGGATGTCGTCGGCCGCAATCCCGGTGATCCCGGCGACCACGTCCGGCGGGAAGTTCGCGGCGCGCGCCGCCAGCTCGTCATAGCCGACCGTGTACTTCTCGACATAGTCGTGATTGACCAGATCCTCGGCGATGATCACGTTGATCATGCCGAGCGCCAGGGCGGCATCGGTGCCGGGCTTGATGGGGATGTGCCAGTCGGCCTTCTTGGCCGTGCGGGTCGCGACAGGATCGATCACGACCACCTTGGCGCCCCGGCGCTGCGCCTCCGCAATGAACGGCCAATGGTGCAGATTGTTGCTGATCGTGTTGATCGCCCAGAGCACGATGTATTTCGAATAAACGAAACTCTCCGGATCGACCGCCGCGGTCGGCCCGCAGGTCATGAAAAACGCGGTGATCGCGCCGGAATCGCAGAATGTGCGTTCCGAGATCGCGGCGCCGAGCTTGTTGAAGAACGCGTCGCCGACATGGAGGCCGTTGAGAATGCCCTCGGTCCCGAGATAGCTGTAGGGAAGAATGGCGCTCGGGCCGTCTTCATCGATGATCGCGTTCCAGCGGCTCGAAATCTCGTCGAGCGCCTCATCCCACGAGATCCGCTCGAATTCGCCGGCCCCTTTGGCGCCGACGCGGCGCATCGGATACAGCACCCGATCCTCGCTGTAGACCCGGTTCTGGTAGTCGTTGACCTTGACGCAGAGACCGCCCTGGGTGAACGGATGATCGGGATTGCCGCGCACGTCGATCACCTTGCCGTCACGGACCGTGGTGAGCATGGCGCAGGTATCGGGGCAATCGTGCGGACAGGCGCTGAATACCGTGGTCTCTGCCATCGTATCTCTCCCTACTATTCAGCGAAAATGATACACACCGGGCTGAGGGGCTGCCAGCACGACTCTTGCTGGCCTGCGCCACGCCATGGTCGGGTATGGAAGGCAGTGACCGGGCGGAGCGCTGCGGCTCAGCCTGTCGAGCCGGCGATCGACCGCTTCCAGCACCCCGGCCACCCAACAAGAGAGGCGGACATTCGATGGGCGACAAAGGCCGGCCAGCTCCACGTGCGAGCGACGCCTCTAATGCGGCCTCGAAAGCCACGGCATTCGAGAAGCGCGCCCTCGCGCGGCTTGGCGAGGAGGCGGAGACCGTCGTCGACCCGGCGGTGTTCGCCGCGACCTTCGATCTATTCCGGGTCGCCAATCGCTTGATGTACGACTTCGAGGCCAACGTTCACCGGCCGCTCGGCATGTCGTGGGCGGGCTTCCGGGTGCTGTTCTGCACCTGGATCGAAAAGGAGGTCGAACCGCGCGAACTCGCGAGGCTCTGCGCCGTATCGAGAGGGACGGTGTCGAGCGTCTTGAATACCCTCGAGCGGGACGCACTCATCAGGCGCCGAAGGCAGTCAGCGGATCGGCGGTTGGTGACGGTGGTGATCACCGAGAAGGGCCGCCGCCGGGTGAAGGAGGCGTTCAAGCTCCAGCATGCGCGGGAGCATCAATGGCTGGGTGACCTCGATCGGCAGACCATCACCGATCTCGTGGCGCTTCTGCGACATCTGCTCGAGTTGCCGAGACCGGACACGCCAACCCATTCTCAGGTCTAACGGATTTTGAGGCGCAATCCGGACGAACTTAGAGTTCGCGAAACGGGAACCGCAATCAGGGGCCCATGACTCGCAAGTCATCGGCATAACGGATCATTCGTTCCAATATTCTCCCATCTCTCGGCGGAAACGTTTCGACTTGTCGATGGTCTCGACTACCGAGCGATCGCCGCGCGCTGCGATCATACCCACCAACACTTCTATCAGGGCCATAGCGCCAACGTAAGATGGAAAAAGGCTCGGGCTGTGCACCGAAATAAGCAGGATGTCGTCCGAGCAGGCGGCCAGCGGTGACGTCCGACGATCGGTGATCCCGATGACTCGAGCGCCGGCCTCCCGGGCGCGCCGGGCAACCCTGATGGAATCGGCCGCGCAGGGCTCGACGGCGATACAGACGACGGCATCGGCAGGCGCCAAAGCCTCCACCAGATGAGAGGCGTCGGCTTTGTCGCGCGCCAGCAGGTGCCAGTTGTTGAACCCCATGGCCGCTATACGATGCAAGTGGTCCGCCGATGCATGAGACGTGTGCATGCCGACCACGAGGACGTTACGGGCAGCCGTCAACGCCTGCACCGCCCGCTCCAGGGCTGCGCGGTCGATGTGGTCGAACAGGGTGTTGATATTGTTGACCGCTGCTTGCTGGAAGGCATTGAGAGCATGATCGAATTCGCTTTCGCGCGCGACCGCCCGCACCTGTCCGCCCTCAAGCGAATAGCCTGCCGATTGCTCGTTGATGCTGTCGCGGTAGAGCGCGCGGAACTCGTCGTAGGTGTCGAAGTCGAGCGCCCGCGCGAGTCGGTTCATGGTGCTTGGGGGTACATCCGCTTTCGCCGCCAGCTGACGCATGGAGAACGTAGCGACCTCGCTCGGGTGCTCCAGGAGGTAGGCGGCGCACTTCTTGAGCTGAGGGCTGAGCTTCGGATAAGCCCAAGAGAGGCGATCGGCGCCTTCGCCAAATTGCACGCGCATCGCTATCGCCCAACGAACGTGTCAGTGGACGGCATGGAGTTCCACGCCTGACCCTGCTTCATCGCCGGCCGCTTAACGCGTCTCCTCGGTAACGACCACCAAGTATGAATCTCCTGCGTCCGCGTGTGCGTTGGTGCAGCGGACCTGCGGATCATACGCTCCAAATAAGTGCATGAGTCTACGCTCGCAGCGTGGCAAATCCGAGCGCTTGCGTCAATGCAGGCCAGCGTGTTGACGGGTCGAATAGCGCGGCCGGACGATGCGGCGTCAGCTATTCCACCACGGCGTGTCGGAGAACGGCCTGAGATCGAGCTCGAATGTCCACGCGGATCGGTGCTGCTGGGAAAGGTGGACGTAGCTATCGGCGATCCTGGCGGGAAGCAGCAATCCGTCATGCTCTAATCCCCGCTCTTCCCGGAGCCTCTGGAACGCTTCCTCGCCCAGCATCCTGCCGAGCGTATCGGGCGCATCGACCATGCCGTCGACGACGATGTGAGCGACATGAATGCCCTTGGGGCCGAACTCCGCATTGAGGGTCTGGCACAGCATGCGCCGGCCTGCCATGGCAGCCGCATGCGAATGCTGGCCCTTGTTGCCGCGCATCGCGGCGGTGGCCGATGTGACGAGGATGGTCCCGCGGCCCCGCTTCTCCATCAACGGACAGACGCTGGCCGCGGTCCTGAACAGGCCGAAGGTCGCCAAGCGCCAGCCCAATTCGAACGCCTTGTGGCTGGTGTCCGCGAGCGGCCGGTCGCCGATCTGTGCCCCCAGGTTGTAGACCACCACCTCGATCGGGCCGATATCCGCTTCGATCGCGGCGATCCGCTCTTCGATGGCGCCGGGCGCCACGGCGTTCAGCAGGAAGCCCGATGCAGCGCCGCCCTCGCCTCTAATGCTGGCGACCGACCTGCCCAGGCCCTCCTGATCCGTCCGCCGGCAAAGGACCGCGTGGTAGCCCTCGCGGGCGAAGCGGCTTCCGACATGGCTCCCGATGCCGGCGCCGGCACCGATAACGAGACAAACAGGTTGCATGGATCGCTGGCCTCCGCGAGTCTTGCTGGCAGGCGAAGCGTCGTCGCTGCATTACAGTCTATACTCCGCCGGTCCGGCCCCCCTACTCGTTCGCAGGCTGCCATGTCCGTCGTGCCCGTCACCCGTGGCCATCACTACGTTGCCAGCACGGGGCATGAACTCGCGACACTGGCCGCGTTCGAGGCGCTTGAGAGCGGCGGCAACGCGATCGACGCAGGGGTCGCCGCAATCCTCACCCTCGGCGTGGTCTACAGCGATCAGGTGAGCATCGCCGGGGTCGCGCCGATGATCGTCCGGCTCGCGGAGACCGGCGAGGTGGTCACGATTGCAGGCGTCGGCGGCTGGCCGCGGGCGCTCGACGCGGAAGCCTTCATCGAACGCCACGGGGGAACCATTCCGCTCGGGGTGCGCCGCACCGTCGTGCCGGCCGCCCCCGATGCCTGCATCCAGGCGTTGGAGCGATGGGGCACGATGACATTCCGCGACGTGGCGGCGCGCGCCGTGCGCTACGCTTCGCACGGCTTTCCCCGTCACCGGGTCATGCTCGACTACGTGCGCAAGTACGCCGACGAGTTCCGCCAGTGGCCGGAGAACGTCGCAATCTGGATGCCCGGCGGCGAGGTGCCGGCGCCGGGCGAGCGGCTGGTCCAGGCCGATCTGGGCCGGGTCCTGCAATTTCTCTGCGATGAGGAGCGCGCGGCCGGCGACGACCGCATGGCCGGCCTCGCGGCGGT
Organism: Alphaproteobacteria bacterium; assembly: GCA_965237415.1. Taxonomy (GTDB): domain Bacteria; phylum Pseudomonadota; class Alphaproteobacteria; order UBA828; family UBA828; genus WTGU01. Next base: position 2,049,643 of record CBDEFM010000002.1, on the reverse strand, counting down.
GCGCCATGCGTTTTACCGAGGCGACATCGCGCGCCGAATCCTCGCGCATCAGAAGGAGCACGACGGGCTTCTCGCGGCGGACGACCTGGAGTCCTTCCGTTGCCAGATCGTGCCTTCGGTCTCGCGCCGTTTTCGCTTGGGCGGCGAGGAGGTCGAGGTTCACACCTGCGGCGCGTGGTGCCAGGGTCCGTTCCTGCTCGAAGCGCTTTCCATCGCCGAGGCGGCGGGCGTAGGCGAGCAGGGGTGCGGCACGGATGCGTACCTCCATACGATCGCAGAGACCCTCAAGCTCACCTTCGCCGACAGGGAAGGCTATCTCGGCGACCCGGATTTCGTGGACATCCCTCTCGATACGCTCTTGGGACGCGCCTACGCAGCGGAGCGGAGCAAGGCCATCGACCCGCGCAAGGCATCTCCCGCAATGCCGCCTCCCGGCCGGATCCCCGGCCACGAGGCATACGTCTCGCCGGTCGCCGCAAGCGACGCGCCCGCCGGGCCTTCGCCCGATACGTCGATCGTCTGCGTCATCGACGGCGAGGGGAACGCATTGTGCTCGACACCCTCGGATACGAGCTGGGATACGCCGGTGGTGCCGGGAACGGGGCTGGCGGTGTCGTCCCGCGGCGCCCAATCGTGGGCGATGCGCGGTCATCCCTCCTGCTTCGCGCCGGGCAAACGGCCCCGTCTCACGCCTAACCCCTGCTTCGCGCTCGCTCCCGGTCGCTGGATCATGCCGTTCGGGACCCCCGGCGGCGACACGCAGATCCAGGCCAACCTGCAGTTCCTGCTCAACCGCCTGGCCTTCGGCATGGCGCTGCAGGATGCGGTGGAGGCCCCGCGTCTCGTCACCCACAGCCATCCCAATTCCTTCGCGCCCCACGCCGCGCGTCCCGGCCTCGTCACCCTCGAAGGACGCATCGACGAGGCAACGAGCGACCGGCTCGCCGCGCGCGGGCACCGCGTCGAGCGCCTGGACGAGTGGTCGCACTGGACAGGCGGCGTGTGCGCGGTCCGCAAGCACCTCGAGACGGGCGAGCTCGAAGGCGCCGCCGACCCCCGGCGCATGAGCCGCGCGCTGGGCTGGTGATTGGCCTGCACGTCTCACCGTGATCGCGGCTTGCGTCGCAGGCCGAGAACTTAATTTCTTGGCGGGATTCGGCGGGATAAAGTGGGATTAAGTGGGATAAGTGGGATTCCGTGGGACAAGCGGCCGCCCGTCGCATTGCCGGCGAGCGCCCGCCCATCCCGCCTGCCGTGGCCCGTTCGCTCTCCCCCTGCATGGCGCCATCCTGGCGCGGGAGCCGCGCATCGCACAGCGCACCATGGTCCGGGGAGGCGGGTGTGGGGAGCGGGCCAACGTCGCCCTCACGTCCCGGCCCGATAGCGCCGTGCGGCCCACAACCGCAATGAAAATTCCGGGCTAGAGGCTACGCTCTGACTCGTCCATCGGGATGTCGTTGGCGGAGACATCGAGCACGCTCTGCAACCCGTCGGGCGCGAACTCCCAGTGCTCGTTGCCGAATGTCCGGTACCACTGGCCGGTGTCGCGGTGGCGCCACTCGCTGATGAAGCGCACCGAAATGCGGTTTGCCGTGAAGCTCCAGAGTTCCTTCTTGAGCCGATAGTGCTCCTGAACGGGCCAGCGCGCGCGCAGGAACGGCACGATATTGTCCCGTCCTTCGACGAACGCATCGCGATAGCGCCAGCGCGTATCCGGCGTGCAGGTCTCGGGAATCTCTTCCGCGACCCTGCGGTTCCACGCTTCCTCGAACGCCTGGACGATGGCGCGGGCATCGCCCTCGTCGAAGGGCGGCGCGATGGGGCCGGCACTCATGGCGATCTGCCTTCGACGAGGCCTATTCGGTCCTATTCGGTCGGCAGCCGGAAGCCCATGTCGCGCTTGCCGCTCACATCATAAATCTCCGCCGAGTAATGGGTGATATCGCCGCGGATGTTGGCCGCGCTGAGCGCCGCGACGAGGGTATCCATGTAGGGATGGGTGAAATGCGCATCGAGGGCGGCCTGATCGTCCCACACCTCGAAGATGATGGCCCGGTTGGGCGCGGTGACGTCGATGGCCCAGTCATAAATTTGGGCGCCCGGTTCCTTGCGCGAATTCTCGATGGCATCGAGAACCTCCGCCTTGATGCGGTCGAACCCGCCGGGCACGAACTCGAAAACGACAGCGACAATCAGCATGTAGCGTTCCCCCTCATCCCTGTGTCGGCTGCCATTGTCGCACATCGGGCGGCGTCGCGCGTCTACGCGCGCAGGCGCGCGATGCCCCGTCGGGCCTTGCGTCGCGGGCACTGACGACGCAGATATCTGGGCACCCATGCTGACCATTCAGAACATCGCTTACCGCGTTGAGGGGCGCCTTCTGTTCGAGGGCGTGACCGCGCAAATCGGCGCACGCCAGAGGCGCGGGCTGGTGGGGCGCAATGGCTGCGGCAAGACGACCCTGCTTCGCCTCATTGCAAGCCGGCTCGACCCCGATGAAGGCGCGATCGTCCGCGCCCGCGGCCTATCCGTCAGGTTGGTCGACCAAGAGGTGCCCGGCGGCCCGATGACGCCGCGCGCCGCCGTGCTCGTCGCGCACGAGGAACGCGCAGGCCTGATCGCCGAGACGGAGGGCGCCTGTGGCGCGCGCCGCGCCGAGATCGAGGTCCGTCTCGCGGAGATCGGCGCGCACGCAGCACCGGCGCGCGCCGCGCGCCTTCTCGCCGGCCTCGGCATCGACGAGGCGATGCAACAGGTGCCGCTCGCGGATCTCTCCGGCGGTTGGCGCATGCGGGTCGCGCTCGCTGCCGCGCTCTTCGTCGAGCCCGACCTGCTGCTGCTGGACGAGCCGACCAACCACCTCGATCTCGAGGCGGCCGCATGGCTGGAATCGCATCTGAAGCGCTATCCCCGGTCGCTCGTCGTCGTGAGCCATGACCGCACCCTGCTCGATGCCGTGCCGGACGGCATCCTGCATATGGCGGGCGGGGGCCTCACCCTCTACCCCGGCAACTACACGCGCTTCGCGAAAGCCCATGCCGAGAGCGTCGCCGCGGCAAAGGCGCGCCAGGCACGCATCGACGCGAAGCGGCGCCAGCTCCAGGGCTTCGTCGACCGCTTCCGCTACAACGCGAGCAAGGCCCGTCAGGCCCAGAGCCGCATCAAGGCACTCGCGAAGCTCGCCGACGAGCCGGTTGCGGCCGATGAGCGGACGCCCGACCTGACGTTCCCCGAACCCGCCACACTCGCGCCGCCGTTGATGAGCCTTGCGGACGTCGCCGTCGGCTATGAGCCGGGCCGTCCTGTGCTGCGCGGCTTAGACCTGCGGATCGACCCAGGCGAACGGGTTGCGCTCCTCGGCGCAAACGGCAACGGCAAGTCCACCTTCGCCAAGCTGTTGGCGGACCTGCTGCCGCTGGAGCGGGGCACCGTGACACGGGTGCCCAAGCTCGCGGTCGGCTATTTCGCGCAGCATCAGATCGACATGCTGGAGCCGGCGGGCACGGCGTTCAGCCACCTGGCGCGCCTCATGCCCAACGCCGCACCCGATCGCATCCGCGCGCGCCTCGGCGCCTTCGGCTTCGGCGGGGAGAAGGCGGATGTGGCGGTTGCAGCGCTTTCGGGCGGGGAGAAGGCGCGGCTCAACTTTGCGCTCATCTCCAGCCAAGCGCCGCAGTTGCTGGTGCTCGACGAGCCGACCAACCATCTCGACATCCAGAGCCGGCGCGCGCTGGTCGAGGCGCTCGATGTTTACGACGGCGCGGTCGTCCTGATCACGCACGACATGCATCTCGTTCAGCTTGTGGCCGATCGATTGTGGCTCGTGCAGGGCGGCACGGTGCGGCCCTACGACGGCGATCTCGCCGATTATCGCGCCGAGATCCTTGGCAGCGTCGGTGCGCGGCGCGAGAACGGCGACACCCGCGAGACCCGCCCGTCGCCTAAGCGCAAGGCCGCGCGGCAGGCGGCGGCAGCGGCGCGTGCCGAGCGCAAACCCCTCAAGGATGCCGTCGCCGCGGCAGAGCAACGGCTCGCACGCGCCCAGGAAGCGCAGCAGGCCCTCCAGACGGCTCTTGCCTCCGCCGCCCGCGAGAACGACGCCCCGCAGATCGCCGCCTTGGGCAAGGAACTGGCGGAGGCGAAACGGGAGGAGGCGGCGGCCGAGGGCGATTGGCTCGCCGCGGCCGAGGCGCTCGAACGAGCCGGGCCGGGCTAGCCCGGAGTTGGCCCGCACGAGAGGAAGGTGAGGCCGGTCTTTCCGTAGCGGCGGCGGTCCCGCACCGTGAGTGCCGCCGGTGGCTCGAAGGGGTCGTCCATCGCGTGCTCGACCACGACGGTCGCCGCATCGGTCAGCCAACCGCCGTCCACGAGGGCGTCGAGCGCCAATGTCGTGAGGCCGGCACGGTAGGGCGGGTCCAGCAGCGCCAGATCGCAAACCCCGAGCGCAGGCGGTAAGCGGGTCGCGTCGGCGGCGATGACCGTCGCCCGGTCGGTGCAGCCCAGGGCCTCGATATTGGCGCGGAGCACCCCGCGCACGTCGGCTTCGCTCTCGACGGCGGTGAGGTGTGCCGCACGGCGGGAGAGCGCCTCCAGGCCGAGGGCGCCGGTGCCGGCGAACAGATCGACGACCAGGGCACCTTCCAGGGGCGCCGACATGCCGCCATGGATGAGGATGTCGAACAGGGCCTCCCGCGCTCGCTCAGCGGTGGGTCGCACGCGCGCGCCTGCGGGCGGGCGCAGGCGCCGGCCGCGCAGGCTACCGCCGACGATTCGCACGTGCCCGGCGCTCCTTGCCGCCGAGCTGCTCGCGCAGCACGCGCGGCGGTATTTCGGCGATCTCCCCGCGCGGCAGTCCGCCGAGCTGGAAGGGCCCGTAGGCCGTGCGGATCAAACGGTTCACGGAGAGGCCGAGATGCGCCAGAATGATGCGGATCTCCCGGTAGCGGCCCTCGGTGAGCGAGAGGGTAAGCCAGGCATTCTGCCGGTTTTGCCGATCGAGCTCCGCCTGGATCGGCCCGTAGCGGACACCGTCCACAGTGATGCCCTGCCCAAGGGCGGAGAGCGCACCCTCGTCGGGCGCGCCGTGCACCCGGACCCGATAGCGCCGCCGCCAGCCGCGCGACGGGTGCTCGAGCTCGCGCGCGAGCGCCCCGTCGTTGGTCAGCAGCAGCAGCCCCTCGGAGTTGAAGTCAAGCCGCCCCGCCGAGACGACATAGCCGAGGCGCTCCGCCACCTTTTCGAACACAGTGGGCCGCCCTTGCGGATCCCGATGGCTGGTGATGAGACCCGGCGGCTTGTGATAGCGCCAGAGCCGGGTCGGGGCCTCGGCCGGGAGCGGCGCGCCATCCACGGTGACGATGCTCGCGTCATCGACGTTGATTGCCGGATCCCGCACGATCTTGCCGCCCAAGGCCACCCGGCCGGCGGCGATCAGACGCTCGGCGTCGCGGCGTGAGCAGAGCCCGGCCCGCGCGATCCGCTTGGCAATGCGCTCGCCGGGCTGGGCCGTGCTGGATTGCTGGCGCTTAGCTGCCATGCCGTCATTCCAAACGTAGAGAGCAGTTCGTGCTGTGCCCTGCGCCCGTCCTGGCGGAAACCGGCGCTCAAGGGCCGCGCATGGTGGCACGGGGCGTGCCGGTGTTCCAGCAGGAGGGGGCCCAATTTGTTTGCTTAGGCGTGGGTCTCGCTTTACTGTCGGGGACCGGCCCCGGACCAGCCAGCACCGCCCGCCGTGTCCGCCAGAGCGGCCGCCACGGCCGGCGAGGACGGCGCGCCAGAAGAGCGGAGCGGTCCGGCAGCGCTGCCGCGATCAAACGGCGGAGGAAGATATGTTCCGGCGCAAGAGCGGGGACCAGGAAGAGGAAGGTCGGAGTCTGGACGGCGGGGAGGAACGCGGCGCGCCGTCCGTTGTCGTCGAATCGACGCGGCGCGGGGTGCCGAACAAGACCGTCGTCTTCCACCCGGATGTTCCTCGCGGCGCGCCCCCCGACCCCATGCCGGCCGATGCGCCTGGGCGCGTTGAGAGCGACCCCAAGCGGCTCACTGTCGGGCGGGAAACGACCATCAGCGGCGGCACTGTCCTCGATTGCGAGCGTCTGACTGTCGAGGGAACGGTCGAAGCCTCGATGCCGGACGGGCGCCTGCTCGAGATCGTGAAGGGCGGCACCTTCAAGGGCACCGGGACGGTGGACAATGCCGACATCGCCGGGTCGTTCGAGGGCGAGCTCAAGGTGAAGAAGCGGCTCTTCATCAGGGCGTCGGGCCGCGTTTCCGGGATCATCCGCTACGGCCAACTCGAGGTCGAGCGGGGCGGGCGCATCGAAGGGAAGTCCGAGTACGATCCGGCGGATCGGGAAGCCGATCTGCAGCCGGTCGCGCTGCCTCCTGCAGAAGAAGCGCAGGCGGCGTCGCAGGGGGACTAAACCGCCCGCCGCGGCCGCTCCGGCACCAGTTAGCCCGGTTTCGCTTTCTTTCTTCCGCCCCGTGACGGCGGGGCGGCCTCCGCGGTCGTCTTGGCCTTGTAGCGGCATAGATCGCGGACGGCACAGGCCGGGCAATCCGGCGTCCTTGCCTTGCAGACATAGCGGCCGTGCAGGATCAACCAATGATGCGCGTGCTGCTTGAAGCGCTCGGGCACGATGCGGTTGAGGCCGTCTTCGACTGCGCGGGGCGTCTTTCCGGGCGCGAGGCCGCTGCGGTTCGCGAGCCGGAAGATGTGGGTGTCGACGGCGATGGTAGGCTCGCCGAAGACCGTGTTGAGCACCACGTTCGCGGTCTTGCGGCCGACTCCGGGAAGCGCCTCGAGCGCCGCCCGATCGTTCGGCACCTCGCCGCCATGCTCCTCGACCAGCGCCCGGCTGAGCGCGATCACGTTCTTGGCCTTCGTATTGAAGAGACCGATGGTCTTGATGTGCTCCTTGAGCCGCGCCTCGCCGAGCGTGAGCATTGCGGCCGGCGTCTCGACCTCGGCGAAGAGCGCCTTGGTCGCCTTGTTGACGCCCTTGTCGGTCGCCTGCGCGGAGAGGACCACGGCGACCAGAAGCGTATAGGGGTTGCGGTAGTCGAGCTCGGTGGTCGGCGCTTCGATATGCGCAGCAAGCCGCTCGAAGAACTCGGTGACCTGGGCCTTCTTCATGGGCCCTGCAGAGTATCCCGTCGGACCGCCTACGCAAGGAGCAGGGGGGTCGCTGGCCGGCAGCGTCGCGCGCCCATGTTGACTCGGTTCCGCCTCCGGGGCTAAATCGCGGATGGTGGCGCGGCCCGTCCAAGGGCCGGATCTCAGAGGTGAATTCGTGGCAGAGCAATCGAGCGGCAGCGGCGTTCGCGCGCGACCGATCTCGCCCCACCTCACCATCTATCGCCCGCAGCTCACCTCGGTGCTCTCCATCCTGCACCGCATGACCGGCGTGATTCTGGCGTCCGGCGCGGCGATGCTGTGCGCCTGGCTGCTGACCGCCGCCGCAGGCGAGCGCTACTACGCCTGGACCGAGTGGTTCCTGACGTCGTGGCTCGGCTACGCGCTGCTGGCGGCCTGGTCCTGGTGCCTCTTCTATCACCTGTGCAACGGCATCCGGCACCTGTTCTGGGATGCCGGCCTGTGCCTCTCGCTCCGCCAGACCTACGCCTCGGGCACCGCTGTGGTCGTGGCCTCGTTCGTTCTGACCGGGCTCTCCTGGGGCCTCGGCCTCGCCTGCAACCTCGCCGGCTGAGGGGCGCCATGGCATTGCAGACACCGCTCGCCAAGGTGCGCCATCTGGGCTCCGCGAAAGAGGGGGTCAACCACTGGTGGTGGCAGCGGCTGACGGCGATCCTGCTGGTGCCGCTCTCGCTCTGGTTCGTGGGCTCGCTCTGGTCGATCGTGGCGGGCGGCGCGGATCGCGACGCCTTCGTCGACTGGCTCTCCGGCCCGGTCGCGGCTGTGCTGATGCTGCTCTTCCTCGGCGCCACCTTCTATCACCTGAAGCTCGGCCTTCAGGTGGTGATCGAGGACTATGTGCACGGCAAGTGCAAGTGGGTGCTGCTGATCCTCAACACGCTGCTGTGCCTCCTGCTCGGCCTCACCGCGCTCTATTCCGTGATCGTGATCGCGGTGGGAGGGTGAGCGCATGACCGTTGCCTACCCGATTGCCGAGCACCACGACGACGTGGTGGTGGTGGGCGCCGGCGGCGCCGGCCTGCGCGCGACTCTGGGCCTCGCCGAGGCCGGGCTGCAGACCGCTTGCATCAGCAAGCTCTTCCCCACCCGCAGCCATACGGTGGCCGCCCAGGGCGGCATTTCGGCGGCGCTCGGCAACATGGAGGAGGACGACTGGCGCTGGCACATGTACGACACCGTCAAGGGGTCGGACTGGCTCGGCGATCAGGACGCGATCGAGTACCTCTGCAAGGAGGGACCCAGGGCGGTCATCGAGCTCGAGCACTACGGCGTGCCCTTCTCGCGCACGCCCGACGGCAAGATCTACCAGCGCGCCTTCGGCGGTATGTCCCTCAACTACGGCGAGAAGCAGGCGCACCGCACCTGCGCCGCCGCCGACCGCACCGGCCATGCCATCCTGCACACGCTTTACCAGCAGTCGCTCCGCCACAAGGCGGCGTTCTTCATCGAGTATTTCGCCCTCGACCTGGTGATGGACGAGGAGGGCGCCTGCCAGGGCGTGCTCGCCTGGAACCTCGACGACGGCACGCTGCACCTCTTCCGCGCACACATGGTGATCCTGGCGACAGGCGGCTACGGGCGCGCTTTTTTCTCCGCGACTTCGGCCCACACCTGCACGGGCGACGGCAACGCCATGGTGCTGCGGGCCGGGCTGCCGCTGCAGGACATGGAGTTCGTGCAGTTCCACCCGACCGGCATCTACGGCTCCGGCTGCCTGATGAGCGAAGGTGCGCGGGGCGAAGGCGGCTACCTGATCAATTCCGAGGGCGAGCGCTTCATGGAGCGCTATGCGCCCAACGCCAAGGACCTTGCCTCGCGCGACGTGGTGAGCCGCGCGATCACCATGGAGATCCGCGAAGGCCGCGGTGTCGGGCCTGAGAAGGACCATATGCACCTGAAGATGGACCATCTCAGCGCCGAGGTCCTGAACGAGCGGCTGCCGGGCATTACCGAGACAGCCCGTATCTTCGCCGGGGTCGATGCCTCCAAGGAGCCGATCCCGGTGATCCCGACCGTCCACTACAACATGGGCGGCATTCCCTGCGTTTACACCGGCGAGACGGTGACGCTGAGGGACGGCGACCCGAATTCCGTGGTTCCCGGCCTGATGACGGTGGGGGAGGCAGCGTGCGTCTCGGTGCACGGCGCCAACCGGCTGGGGTCGAACTCGCTGCTCGACCTCGTCGTCTTCGGCCATGCGGCGGCGCAGCGCTGCGCCGAGATCGTCGAGGCCGGCGCGCCGCACAAGCCGATGCGGAACGGCGTGCTCGACAAGAGCCTCGCCTGGTTCGATGGGCTGCGCCACGCCAAGGGCGCGACGCCCACGGCCGCCATCCGCCTCGACATGCAGCGGACCATGCAGGAGCACGCAGGGGTCTTCCGCACCCAGGAGATCATGGAGGAGGGCGCGCGCAAGCTGGCCGGCGTCTGGGACGGGTTCCGCAACGACATCGGCGTCGCCGATCGCTCGCTCATCTGGAACTCCGACCTCGCCGAGACCATCGAGCTCGACAATCTGATGCGCCAGGCGAGCGTCACGCTGCACTCGGCGCTCAAGCGCGAGGAAAGCCGCGGCGCCCATGCGCGCGAGGACTTTCCTGACCGCGACGACGACAAGTGGCTGAAGCACACCGTCGTCTGGCTCGACGACGACGGCACGCCCCGGCTCGACTACCGCCCGGTGCACATGCAGACGCTGAGCAACGAGGTCGAGACCATTCCTCTCAAGGCCCGGGTTTACTAGAGCCCGGCCGGCAAGGTCAGTCCATGGCGCAACTCACGCTCCCGCAGAACTCCAAGGTCCGAAAAGGCAAGCATTTTCCCGCCGACACGGGCGGGAGCAAGACCCGGCGCTTCAAGATCTACCGCTACGATCCCGATAGCAGCGAAAACCCGCGCACGGACACCTATGACCTCGATCTCGACCGTTGCGGGCCGATGGTCTTGGACGCCCTCAACAAGATCAAGAACGAGGTCGATTCGACCCTGACCTTCCGCCGCAGCTGCCGTGAGGGGATCTGCGGCTCCTGCGCCATGAACGTCGACGGCACCAACACGCTGGCCTGCATCAAGCCCATCGACGAGGTGAAGGGCGAGGTGCGCATCTACCCGCTGCCGCACATGCCGGTGGTGAAGGACCTGGTGCCCGACATGGCGGATTTTTATGCCCAGTACGCCTCCATCGAGCCCTGGATGAAGACCGACACGGCGCCACCCTCCTCGACCGAGCGGCTGCAGGCGCCGGAGGACCGCGAGAAGCTCGACGGCCTCTACGAGTGCATCCTATGCGCCTGCTGCTCGACGAGCTGCCCGAGTTATTGGTGGAACAGCGATCGCTACCTCGGCCCCGCGACCCTGCTGCAGGCCTACCGCTGGCTCGTCGACAGCCGCGACGAGGCGAGCGGCGAGCGGCTCGACGAGCTGGAGGACCCCTTCCGGCTCTACCGCTGCCATACCATCATGAACTGCACCCGCACGTGCCCCAAGCACCTGAACCCGGCCAAGGCGATCGCCGAGATCAAGAAGATGATGGTCGCCCGCCGCTGACGCCGCCGGCGCCACCACTCAACTGCAGGAAATCCCCATGGCACGCAGCAAGATCGCGCTGATCGGCGCGGGCAACATCGGTGGCACGCTCGCCCACCTCGCCGCGCTCAAGGATTTTGGCGACATCGTGCTCTTCGACATCGTCGAAGGCGTGCCCCAGGGCAAGGCGCTCGACCTCGCGCAGAGCGGCGCGGTGGAGGGCTTCGACGCGGCCCTCGGCGGCACCCAGGACTATGCGCCCATCGCGGGCGCCGACGTGGTGATCGTCACCGCCGGCGTGCCGCGCAAGCCCGGCATGAGCCGCGACGACCTGCTCTCAATCAACACCAAGGTGATGGGCCAGGTCGGCGCGGGCATCCGCGACTATGCGCCGGGCGCCTTCGTCATCTGCATCACCAACCCGCTGGACGCGATGGTCTACGTGCTGCGGGAGGCCTGCGGGCTACCGCACGCCCGCGTGGTGGGCATGGCCGGCGTGCTCGATTCCGCCCGCTTCCGCCACTTCATCGCCGACGAGCTCTCGGTCTCGGTCGAGGACGTGACCGCCTTCGTGCTCGGCGGCCACGGCGACACCATGGTGCCGCTGCCACGTTATTCCACCGTCGCCGGCATTCCGCTCACCGATCTGGTGACGATGGGCTGGCTCTCTGCCGAGCGGCTGGAGGAAATCGTGCAGCGCACCCGCGACGGCGGCGCTGAGATCGTGGGCCTGCTCAAGACCGGCTCGGCCTTCTATGCGCCGGCGTCCGCCGCCATCCAAATGGCCGAGGCGTATCTCAAGGACAAGAAGCGCGTGCTGCCCTGCGCCGCCTGGCTCGACGGCGAATACGGGGTGGACGGCCTCTACGTCGGTGTGCCGGCGGTCATCGGCGCAGGCGGGGTCGAGCGCATCGTCGAGATCGCCCTCGATTCGGACGAGCAGGCGGCCTTCGAGCACTCCGTCAACGCGGTCCGCACGCTCGTGGACGCGGTCGGAGCGCTCTCAGCATGAGCTCTATCACTATGAGCCTGTCGTCTCTCCCGTATCTGGGTTGATGGCAAAAAATGGCGAAGTAAGGCCGAGCCGACGATCAAACCTTGATATCGTTGTTGGAACCAAAAAGTCGCTGTGCTGTGTTCCCACGTCGTGCAGCCAGCGACTTCCATCTGGCGACGTTATCTTTGTCACACTATATGGCTCTCCCTCGGGACCATTCGTATAGCCTTGCTCAATGCTGCATCCACAGCTGCGTGCCCATTCGATGTATTGACCAAACGTTGGATGTCCACCAAATGGAAACGCGATTATCCCCTTGACATAAGGGGCGCGACTCCCTATATTCAGAGCATAGGAGGTCGCCATGACAACATTCTACGAGTTCCAACGTCAGTTCCCGGACGACGAAGCGTGCCTACGGCGCATCATGGTCGAGCGCTACGGCGGCACCGAGCTTGATTGCCCGAAGTGCGACGAGTACGGGAAGTTCTACCGCATGACCAAGGAGCGCGGGTATGTATGCCAGCACTGCGGGCACCATCTGCATCCTACCGTTGGCACGCCTATGGAGCGCTCGCGGACGCCGCTTCACAAGTGGTTCTACGCCATGCATCTGTTCGCCAATTCTCGACACGGCGTGCCCGCCAAAGAACTTCAGCGGGAGCTTGGCGTTACTTACAAGTGCGCGTGGCGTATGGCGCACGAAATTCGCAAGTTCATGGCCAAAGTAGATGGCGAGACCCCGCTGGGCGGCGCCGTTGAAGCCGACGAAACCTATGTCGGTGGTAAGCGCTCCGGCGGCAAGCGTGGACGCGGCGCCCCGAACAAAACCATCGTCTTCGGGATGTTGGAGCGCGGCGGCGACATTATGGCGAACGTCGTTCCCAACGTCCGCAAGCGGACACTGCATCCCATCATCGAAGAGAATGTCGAGCCGGGCAGCATCGTCCACACCGACGAGCTTGGTTCCTACAGCGGTCTCGACCGGGCCGGCTACAGGCATGAGACGGTCAATCATGGGCTGGGTGAGTACGTGAGTGGCGATAGTCACGTCAACGGCCTTGAGGGCTTTTGGGCGCGTCTGAAGTTGTCGATTCGTGGGACTCACGTTCACGTTTCGGGGAAGCACCTGTCAAAGTACGTGAAGGAGTTTGAGTATCGCTACAACCGGCGGAAGCGACCCGCCGCGATTTTCGGCGATCTGGTGGCGAACCTTTAATCACCATCGCACGGAGTAGGGCGTCGAAGCGTTTTGTACTGTCAGTTATCATTGGTTGTTTCCTGGTCGTTATTAAGTGACCACTTCTGCCCCCTAACTCCTATCCGTCTTGCTGCTTCGATTCTGCCAGTTTTGGCAAAGCCTAACAGCAAGGACAAATAGCGGCACCAATTATTGTCTGTTGTAGCTGGCTGAGGCGCCGGTATGTTGAGCGCATAGAGTTTGAACGCTAAGGCTTCACGCACTGCTCTTGATTGAGCAATCCTAGAAGGGGCGCCTCTGTGCATTCCTGTAGACGCCTTAAGCTCGTTTTCGATTTCATTATGCAAATTGGCAAGTTGTCGACTTGGTGAGAATAAGTCTGTAGCCCATTTCATCGCCCACCTTATAGTGTGCCAACTGGCCCAAGACACGATCGCTATACCTCCGCCAGCCAAAGCAAACCAAACAGCCGGTCCGATTGTGATAGTAGACCCGATCATCGACACACCGCCCGTGGCGATAAGCCGTACATACTCGTAACCTGCCCCAAGGGCTTCAATAAGCCCAACCAAACCGATGACAGGCCTGATCCATTTTCCCATTCAGTAAGTATGCTCGGCGGCGTTCTTATGTCAAGGGGATAATCACGAATGGAAAAGCCATGCCCTCGTCCCCTAGGCCACGAGAGCCATTTCATAATCAGGCGACGCCGCCTCAGTCTCTAGGATCGGTTCGAGTGTGCTTGCGCGCTGCTCCCACATCTTCTCGAAATAGGCGGGAGCAGGATCGATGCCCGCAAAGGGCTCCCCATGCCGATTCACGCTCTCTTCAAGATCGAGGGCCGCTGTCAACGCAAAGTGCATGGCCATGTCACGAAAGGTCTTCCCTTGCGCGCCTATGTCATGCTCGATGCATTGTGCCAGCCAGTAGCCATCTTCCTGGAACACGACAACGCGCAGCTTTTGCGCGTCCCCGTTTGTCGCGTCCTGCGTGCCTCTCATTTCGCGTCTCCCCAGCGTGCTGCCGACGGGGCGCGCGAGATCGCGCTGCGCTCATCTGGCGTAGTTGACGATGCGCATGCGCGCGCGCGCCGGCCCGGCCGGCTCGCACCTTGTTAGGCTGAACGTAGCGTGTGTCTTCGACTTCGCCGGTAGCAACCTTAGCGACATTCACGGCACACCCGATCACGTCGCCCGAGCGCCGCTCACCTCTTTGCCCTTTCGGCACGACTAGTGTCGTTCCGTGCTGGGCAGTCATCCGCTCCCATCGATGATGGCCATGTGCATACTCCCTTCCTTGCCCTGTCTCTGATCCCGAGGCGTGGGGTTGCAGCCCCTCACCTCCTATGTCGTACATGGTAATGGTATTCCGCCTCTTCAGCGCGCTCAAGCAGCCTCACGCCATTGTGCGCTCGGCGAAGGCGCGCAGCATCCTCATCGTGACGGCCTTGTCAACCCAATCCTGGGCTGGCCTCGCGCCGGATGCCGTTCCGGCATATGGATTTCAAACTGAGTCACTACCGCCTGACCCCCTTATCCCGCTACCGCGAGCCAGTGGCGGGCGATTTCTTCGCGGGTTGCGAACCAGACGCCCTCGTGCGCTTGGGCGTGCTCGATGAAGCGGGCGAGCCCCGCTATCCGGCCGGGGCGGCCGATCATGCGGGCGTGCAGCCCGATGGACATCATCTTCGGCGTGGTCGCCGATTCCGCGTAGAGCGTATCGAAGCTGTCCCTGAGATACTGGTGGAAGTGATCGGCGGTGATGAAGCCTGGCGCCGTCCAGAAGCAGAAGTCGTTGGCATCGGGCGTGTAGGGCACGATTAGGTGGCGCTTGCCAGAGACCTCCACGAAGTAGGGCAGGTCGTCGTTGTAGGCGTCCGAATCGTAGAGGAAGCCGCCTTCCTCCACGACCAGCTCGCGGGTGTGGACCGAGGGGCCGAAGCGGCAGTACCAGCCCACCGGCCGCTTGCCGCAGGTGCGCTCGAAGGATTCGACCGCAAGCCGGATGTGCTCGCGCTCTTCCTCCCGCGAGAGGCGGAACACCTCCTCCCAGCGGTAGCCGTGGCTGCACACCTCGTGCCCGCCGGCGACGACCGCACGGGCGACCTCCGGGTTCTGCTCGAACGCCACGGCGCAGGCGTAGAAGGTGGACCTGATCCCGGTCTCGTCGAACAGCCGCAGGATGCGCCAGACGCCGGCGCGGGAGCCGTACTCGAACATCGATTCCATGGCGAGGTTGCGGTAGCCCTCGGGCAACGGATAGTTGCCGAACTCGGTCAGTCCCTCTTGGGTCGCATCGCCCATGGCCTGCGAGTATTCCGAGCCTTCCTCGTAGTTGACGACCACCGAGACGGCCAAGCGCGCCCCATTAGGCCAGGGGACTGCCGGTGGGTTGGCGCCGTAACCCACGAGATCGCGCCCGCCTGAAGATGTATCCGCCATGATGTTCCTCCGCTTGCCCCGCAGCGCGTGTCAGCCGCGCGCGTACCCGTTTTCATCGCCATTCATAATAGAGCGTCACGGGGTGCCGTCGTAATAGGCCTGGAGGATGGCGAGCACGCCATCGCGGCTGAATTCGGGCGGGATCGCCTCGCCGCCCGCGAACATCTCGCGCAGCCGGGTGCCCGAGATGCGGAGCTTCCCATCGTCGTCGTGGCGGCAGGGCCGGCCCTCGGCGCTGCCCGTCGCCACCGCTGCCACCATGCGATAGCGCTCCTCCTCGCCGGGCCGCCCCTTCCCGCCGTCGGCGGCGAAGCACACGTTCCCCGTCGCCATGCCCCGGCAGTCGAAGCAATAGAACGTGTCGTCGATCTTGAGCGGCCGGATGGCAAGGCTGTCGGCGCCGATCTCGTCGAATATGCGGTGGGCGTCGTAGGGCCCGTAGTAGTCGCCGAGCCCGGCATGGTCGCGCCCCACCACCAGGTGCGAGCACCCAAAATTCTGGCGGAAGAGGGCGTGCAACAGCGCCTCCCGCGGGCCGGCATAGCGCATCTCGATGGGGTAGCCGGCCTGGATCACCCGTCCTTCCGCGAAGTGGTTGGCGACCAGCCAGTCGATGGCGCGGACCCGGACATCGGCCGGGATGTCGCCTTGCTTGAGCGCGCCCAGGACCTGGTGAATGAGCACCCCGTCGCACACCTCGATGGCGACCTTGGCGAGAAACTCGTGACTGCGGTGCATGGGGTTGCGGGTCTGGAAGGCGGCGACCGTGGACCAGCCCTTCTTGGCGAACAGCGCCCGGGTTTCGGCGGGGCGCAGGTAAAGCCCCTGGTAGGTCTCGGGAAAGTGGCCCTCGGAGAGGACCGAGACCGGGCCCGCCAGGTTGACGGAGCCCTGCGCCATGACCTTGGCGACACCCGGGTGGGCCTCGTCGGCGGTGCGGTAGACCTCACGGTATTCGAGGTCCTTGTCGATGGCGTATGTCTCGCTGACCGCGAGGACACCCAGGATCTCCCCGCCTTCGCCCGTCAACGCCACCTCGTCGCCGACGACGGCGGCGAAGTCCTCGCCGCAGGAGAGGGTGACGGGGAGGGGCCAAAAAAGCCCGTTCTCCAGGCGCATCTCGCGGCACGCGCCGCGCCAGTCGGCCGCGCCCATGAAGCCCGCAAGCGGCGTGTAGGCGCCCATGGCGAGCATGAAGAGGTCCGAGACCTCGCGGCTCGAGAGCGGCAGCTTTCTCAGGGTGCGCGCCCTCTTCAGCGCCTCGTCCCGCTCCTCTTCGGGCAGCAGCAGGGGCCTCAGGGTGGCGTTGCCGTGCGGGGCGATCAACGTCGACATGGGGCGTCACCGTCGCTGGACAGCGTCGCGCAGGCCGTGACCCTGGCGAGAAATCCGGGCTAATCGACGATGTGGTAGACGGGGGCCTTCTCCATAGCCCATTCCCCGGAGTCACGATCGTAGCGAGACAAGGTGAAGCAATGCCAATCGGCGTCATCCAGTGTCGGATGATCGGCCCGATAGTAGTATCCCGGCCACCGCGTCTCCGTCCTGAACATCGTGTGATGCGTCACGGCCTCCGAGGCCAGGACCCGGTGGTGCAGCTCCCACGCCCGCTGAAGCTGGTGAAGGTCTTCGGCCCCGAGATAGTCGAGGTCTTCCTTCAGCATGGCCAGCAGCTCCAGCCCGCGGGTGAGCATGGGTTCGTTCGTCGTGTAATGGGCGCCGATACCGCCGACATATTCGTCCATGATCTTCTCGAGACGCTGGAGACCGTGAAGCGGCAGCATATAGCTCGGCGAGACCGTTCCCGCGACGATCTCGTTGCGGCCGACCCGGTAGGTCTCCAGGGGCTGGAAGATGACCTTCTTGAGATCGTCGTACTCTTTCTCGCTTACCTGAGGCTGCTCGCTCTTCAGGTCGTTGACGTAGTTGACCGCCGCCTTTCCGGCGATCCGGCCTTCCGTGAAGGACCCCGACGAGAACTTGTGGGCGGAGCCGCCGATGGTGTCGCCGGCGCCGAATAGCCCGTCCACCGACATCATCCGGTTGTATCCCCACTGGTAGTCCGCCGGCGCGCAGTCTTCCGGACCGCTCGCCCAGGCGCCCGAGCACGTGGCATGCGACCCCATGACGTAGGGTTCGGACGTGGTCAGCTCCGGATTGGTGTGCTTGGGATCGATGTTTTGAGACGCCCAGACGACCGCCTGTCCGATCGTCATGCCCAAAAAATTCTCCCAGCCGACCTGCTCCTTGTGGGGATCGGCGAAGGCCTCCTTCGTCACCATGCGGATGGGCCCCCGGCCGGCCTTGACCTCCTCCAGGAGGGCGTGGTTACGCAGGCAGGTAGGCACCGGATGCCGGTCGACGTAGTCCCCGACCAGCGCCTTGGTCTGGTCGTACCATTTGGACTCGTACTCCTCCCCATAGGCGTTCTCGGTGTACGTCTTGAGATGGAGGAAATAGGCGCCGACGGGACCATAGCCGTCCTTGAAGCGGGTGAGGACGATCCGGTTCTCCATCTGGGTCATCTTGGCGCCGACGAGGATCGGCAGCGCATAGGCCGACGCGCTGCTCCAGGGGGCATACCAGGTTCGCCCCATGCCTTCGCCCACCGCACGGGGCTTGAAGATGTGCGACGCGCCGCCGGCGGACACGATGACGGCCTTTGCGCGGAAGACGTGGAAATCCCCGCTACGGACGTTGAACCCGACGGCGCCTGCGACGCGGTTGGGCTTCGTCCGGTCCATCAGCAGGTGGGTCACCATGATCCGGTTGTAGACTTCGGTGGCGGCCTTGCGGGCGGCCTCGGCGACGATCGGCTTGTAGCTCTCGCCGTGGATCATGATCTGCCACTTGCCTTCGCGCTGATAGCGCCCGGTTTCCGGGTCCTTCATCATAGGAAGGCCCCACTCCTCGAACTTGTGCACCGTGGAGTCGACGTGGCGTGCGATGTCGTAGCCCAGGTCCTCCCGCACCAGACCCATGAGGTCGTTCCGGGCGTAGCGGACATGGTCCTCGGGCTGGTTCTCGTTCCACTGCATGCCCATGTAGCAGTTGATCGCATAGAGGCCCTGGGCCACGGCGCCGCTGCGCTCGATGTTCGCCTTCTCGACGCAGACCACTTTCAGGTCGCGTCCCCAGTACCCGGCTTCGTAGGTCGCCCCGCAGCCGGCCATGCCACCGCCGACGACCAGGACATCCGCGTCCACGAAAACCGTTTTCCGGCGCGAGAACAAACCCACTAGAGGGCTCCCACCTTGAATCGATCCGGCGTCAACGCGGGCAACGCCTCGATGTGGAGCGCATCCGGTTCGTGCGCGAGTTCCTGGGATTTCATCGCTTGCGCGGCGGGTGCCTCGTAGTCGGCCGGCGATTTGATCGATCCCCAAGGCGTGGTCCGGATCGGGGAAACGAAATCCTTTTCCCTGCCGTCCCGGAACTTGATCTTCCAGGAGATGGTGCCCTTCGCCTCTTCCCTCAGCACTCGAACGCTGTGACCCATGGGTGCGAAGTCGGCGTAGCCGCGGCAGTCGATGGCATTCTGCGGACAGGCCTTCACGCAGGCATAGCACTCCCAGCACATGTTGGGCTCGATGTTGTAGGCGCGCCGATTGGTCTTATCGATGTGCATGATGTCGGACGGACAGATATCGACGCAGTATCCGCAGCCGTCGCACCGGGTCATATAAACGAATGTCGGCATGTGGTTCCGTTATCTCCTCTATGGAAGATCGACGATGAGGCGATCAGTAGTGGCGGGGCCTTTCGCGGGCGCTGCCGAACGTTTCGGGTTTGTCGGCGGGGGCCGGCAGGTTGCTCCTCGAACCCGTCGCCTCGGACACCCGCTTCTCGAAGGCCGCCGCGGGCTTGAAGAACATGTGCGAGAACTTGGACCACGGAACGGATCCGAACAGCACCGTCGTGGCGATGAGGTAGAGGCCCAGGAGCACGTTCGTCCCCGCGCTCTCCATCGACTGCAGGCCGGCCCAGATCAGTCCCAGCGTCACGCTGGCGAGAAGCGAGAGGATGAACAGGTCGGCGCGCATTACGCGGAACGGCGTATGGCCCTCGGCTGCCACGTCGACCCGAATGAAGAACCAGAACCAGTAACCGCCGACGCAGACCAGCAAGGCCCCGGCGATCCACAGCTGGGGCAGGACGGCGGGCGTCGGCGTGGCGGGCGCCGGGTAGCAGAACACCATGATGACGGTGGTCACGACGTATAACAGGAAACCGTACATCGTCAGCAGGTGGGCAACCCGGCGGCGCCCGTAGCCGAATTCAGCGGACGTCAGGCCCTCCGCCAACGCGGTCCGGATCGCGAGCGTCGCCATTTTCCCGCCGCCGACGTGCCGCGTCCCCTTGTCCCTTGAGGTCCGCCAGCTGTCGAAGAAATAGGTGGCGCTCCTCTTATGCCAGATGTCGAACAGGGTGCCCGCCACGACCAAGCCAATCATGACGATGACGTATGTCTGTATCGCGGCGGTCGGTATGGTCGTCGAAAGTGCGGCGAAGGGATTACTGGTGAACACGCGATTCCCTCAATATCAGCCCGTTCCGCTCAACGCCGGTGGCGACGGTATCGATCCGCCCCCGGGAAGGATAGCACTTTCTGATAGGGTCGGATGTCGAGGCTGGCACGGCGCTCAGCTCCCGGCGGCGAGCGCCGGCACGGGCAGCCCGCTCGGCACGTTGTCGGGAACGATCAGCGCTCGGCTCCCGGCCTGGTCGTCCTCCAGGCTCTGCAGGAAGGCGAGTAGGCTCGCGCGCTCCGCCGCGCCGAGGGCGAGGCCGCGCCTGAGCATTGGCGTGAAGCTCGCCCTCCGCCGCGCCTCGGCCTCGGACTCGTAGGGCGACGGGGCGGGCGGCGCGAGGTGCAGGGCGATTGCCTCCTCGAGGCTCGCCACGGCCCCGCTGTGGAAGTAGGGCGCAGTCAAGGTGACGTTGCGGAGCGGCGGCGTGCGGAACTGATAGAGGTTGCGGGGGATGCGCGTCGCCTCGTAGCGGCCGCGATCGTCGCCGCTCTCGTCGATGCCGGGGCCGATCTGGGCCACGGCGAGGGAGTGAAACTGGAAGTCGCTGAAGAGCGGGCCACTGTGGCAGGCGACGCAACGGGCCTTGCCGTAGAAAAGGAGCGCGCCCTCCTTCGCCGCCGGGTCGATCGCGCCTTTGTCGCCCGCCAGGTAACGGTCCCAGGGCGTGTCGCGCGTCACGAAGGCCAGTTCCTGGAAGCGACCGATGGCGTTCGCGAGATCGCCGATGGTGACGGCGCCGAGCAGCGTCTCGGGATAGGCCGCGGCGATGAGCCGGCGGTAGGCGATCTGCCAGTCGGCGAGCGGTGTGCCCGCCTGACCTAAGAGCCGGCGCATGAGCGCGTCATGGACCGCCACGAACAACGCCGGCTCGTCCTCGTCCAGGCCCGCCGCCGCCAAGGCGATCTCGTTGGGCCGATCCCCGTGATCGCCGGGGAGATTGGGTGCCGAGCGGTCGCTGGGGAGGCCCAGCATCTCCTCCTCGCCCGCGAGCGGGAAGAGCGCCTGGGCGGCGAGCACGCTCTCGATCCCGTCCGGCAGATAGTCCCCCATCGGGGTCTGGAAGCGGCTGACCGGCGCATCGGTCTCGCTCACCCGGCCGTCCCAGAACATGTTGCGCACGCTCGGGTGGCCGCGGTTCCAGAGGTCCATGGAGTTGCGCGGATGCACCCGCGGCGCACCCAGCGGGCGGCGCTCCTCCGCAAGGCCGGCCGCGTCGACCCCGACGGAAAGCGCCACTCCATCCGACGTGCCGCGGCCCAGCAGGTGGCAGGTGGCGCAGGCCACATCCCGCGTGCCGCTGAGGATGGGGTCGAAGAACAGCATCTGGCCGAGCCGGAACTTGGGCGACGTTACCAGCGGCGGCGCCTCCAGGGGCTCGAGCCCGCGCGAAGCGATGACGCGCTCGAGCGCGCGGTCCAGCTCGTCCCCGGCCGCCTGCGCGTGCATGGTGGCTGCGCCGGCAAGGCACAGCCATACACAAAACCACAGCAGCGCCCTGGCAAGCCGAAGCGGCCGCATGACGGCAGTCCCTCAACTCTGTCGTTCGGTCTCGTAGCGAAGCTTAGCCCGGATTTCGCGCCAGGGTCATGGTTTGCGTCGCGACGCGATCACTCCCTCCCGCCGTCATGCCCGGACTCGTTCCGGGCATCTCCTTGAGCCAGCTCCCTCAAAGTTTGGGCAAACGTGTGGATGGCCGGAACGAGTCCGGCCATGACGTGGAGGGGACTGCGGAAGCGCTCGGAACTCCGCGAACCGGACATTAGCCCGAGGTGGCGCCTCCCATGGCGAGCGAGCTGGAGGCGCGGAAATCCACGTCCTTCGGATGGCCGTCGAGGGCACGCCGGATGGCGCGGTCCAGGCGCTCGGTGAAGGCGGCGATTTCCGCCTCGGTCACGGTGAGCGGCGGGCAGATGCGGAGAAAATTCTTGACGCAGATCACGATCACGCCGCCGAGCGCCGCGTTGAGGCGGATGCGCTCGGCCATGGCGGGGTCCGGCGTGCGGGCCTCCGGATCGCTCACGATATCGAGCATCTGGTAGAGGCCCCGGCCCCGCACGTCGCCGATCACGGCGTGGGAGTCGCGCAGGCGCTCCAGCGCGTCCCTGAGCACCTGGCCCACGGCGGCTGCGCGCTCGTCCAGCTTGTCGCGCAGCACGATCTCCAGCTGCCTGTCGGCGACCGCCGCCGGCAGCGGATCGCCGGAATAAGTGCCGGCCCAGGGGAGCCCCGCCTTGCCGCGCGCCTGCTCCGCAATCTCCCGCGTCGTCACCGCGCCGCAGATCGCGAGGCCCGCGCTCATGCCCTTGGCGAAGGTGACGATATCGGGCGTCACGTCGTAGTGCTGGAAGCCCCAGAGCTTGCCCGTGCGGGCCGGTGCGAGCTGCGCCTCGTCCAGCACCAGCAGCGCGCCTTCCGTCTCGGCCAGCTGCTTGAGGCGGGGCAACCATTCCGGTGGCGGCACCACCATGCCGCCCGCGACCAGCATGGTCTCCGCCATCACCGCCGCGATATCGCCTGAGGTCACATGGTCGATCAACTCGCGCGACTGCGCGAGGCAGGCCACGTCGCAGGCCGGGTATTCGAGGTTGATCGGGCAGCGGTAGCAGAAGGGCGCGTAGATCGCGGGCGCATTGGCGGGCGCGAGCAGCGGGCCTAGATGACGCCGCCTGGCGCCGCCGATGGTGGTCACCGATTCGACCGCGAGGCTGCCGCCGTGGAGGCCGCGGATCACCGAGAGGATGTCGTACTTGCCGGTGACCGCGAGCGCCATGCGCATGGCGATCTCGTTGGCTTCCGAGCCCGTGACGGCGAAGTTCACGATCTCCAGACCGTCCGGCAGGGTGCTCGCGATGCGCTCGGCGAAGCGCACCAGATGGGGGTTCGAGTACCACGAGTTTTCGTGCCAGAACTTGCCGGCCTCAGCGCGCATGACCTCCACCAGCTCGGGGTGGCAGTGGCCCAGCACGTTGCACATCATGCCGGCGGTGAGGTCGTAGTAGCGCTTGCCGTCGACATCGAAGAGCCAGATCCCCTCGCCCCGCTCGAACTGGATCGCCGGCTGGTAGCGCCAGCCGTAGACACGGTCTGCGTCCCGCGCCATCAGGTCGGCGTGGGCATTCGAGGGCGCGTGGGAGGGAACGGTGTCAGCCATCGCGCGTCGC
Organism: Alphaproteobacteria bacterium; assembly: GCA_965237415.1. Taxonomy (GTDB): domain Bacteria; phylum Pseudomonadota; class Alphaproteobacteria; order UBA828; family UBA828; genus WTGU01. The sequence goes on along the minus strand of CBDEFM010000002.1, from coordinate 2,026,630 downwards.
CGGAAGTGCGATGAACATATCCCGCAGGATCGGATCGGTGGCGACGGCGATCTCGTTCTCGATCAGAGTGCCGCAGCCGGGGCAACAGAAGAGCCGGAACTCGACCGCATCGTCCACGAAGAGTGAGGGGTCCCCGATCAGCGGGTTGGAGTCCGAGACCGGCCGCACGTCCTGCAAACAAGCCAGCTTGTAGTTCTCGTCGAGGGCGCCGAGCGACGCCGCGCACGCGCCACAGGCCCAATAGGCGCCGATCTCATCCTCGCGCAAATCGAGCGCATCGGTCGCGCGCAGGCGGAGATCGCCGTCGCGCACGGCGGGCGACGGCGCGCCGTTGGTGAGCCGGGCAAGCCGGTCGGCCTTGATCGCGGCGCGGTTGCGCGCGGTCGCCTCGGCATCGACGGTGGTGCCGTCCTCGCTCAGCACGGCGCCGAAGATCGTCCTCGCGGCTTCTGGTGTGACGTTTCGATGCAGCAGGTCGTGTTGGATCTTGGCGGGGTCGCGCCGCATGGGGTCGCCGAAGCCGCCGCCGCCGGACCAGCGCACCGCATAGACATCCGCCGGGTTCTGGTCGAAGCTCTCCTGCCGCAGCTCCAGGTGCTCGGGCCGGCCTGAGACCTGCGAGTAGTCGTCGATCAGGCGGCGCTCCGCCATGCGCTCCAGAATGTCGCTATCGCGGATGAACTGGTAGGCGTTGGTGGTGGACGGGAAGCCCCCCATCATGCCGGTCGACGTCGGCGTCGCGTTGCCTGACGAGAGCGTGTCCTGGGTGATGCGGTCGGTGTTGTGGGGGATGAAGCAGGTCTCGGCGGAAAGCCCGCCGCGGTACCTGCCGGCGCCGCCCGAATCCGGCAGCTCCTTGCGGTAGAGCACGAGCAGCGGGAAGTTCTGCTCATTGTGCTCCACGTTGGGGAGCTGGCAGATCGGCGTCCGCGCCTGGCCGCCGGTGTTGATGCCATCGGCATGGGCGAAGGCGCCGATGGAGCCGCCGATGGGGTCGATCAAGAGATAGCCGTAGCGCTCGCCCCACTGGTCGATGCCGCGAAAGAGCGTCGCCGGCCACTGGCTGGTGCCGCCGATGCCCATGATGTCGCCCCGCAGCGTCTCATCCGAGAAGATCATCTTGGAGATCGCGTTGTAGGCGGGGTAGAGCGATATCTCCATCGACTGGGTGGGCGCGGTGGACACGCTGGCCGGAAAGTCGGCGCAATTCAGCGTGCCGGCGGTGGGGTCGAAGTCGATATGCCGCAGCGCACCGCCCACCGCGAAATACTGGTCCCACGCGAGGAGCTCGTTGATCGCCACCATGACCGAGCCGCGCCAGCCCGAATAGGTGGCGTTCATGGCGCCGTCCTGGGGTGCCGTGCCGTCATTGTCGAAGATCAACCGGTTGCCCTCCTTGGTGACGGTGATCTGCACGCGGTGGGTGCGCCGGTCCCCCGGCCGGCAGGCCTCGACATAGGTGCGGTCCCTCCAGGCGCCGTCGGGCAAACGCTCCAGCTTGGCGAGGAAGGCGGTTTCGGCATTGTCGATGATCCGCTTCATCACGCCCTTGACGGTGCGCGGCCCGTAGCGGCGGATGAGCTGCAGCAGACGCTCGCGTGCGCTCATGTCGCCGGCGAGCTGCGCGCGGAAATCGAGCGCCACCATCTCGGGCTTGCGGGAGGAGCGCAGGTAGAGCTCCTCGATATCGCGGCGCACCACGTCGTTCTCGACGATCTTCACCGGCGGAATGAGGATGCCCTCGTCGAAGGCGCTCTCCGCCGCAGGGCAGAAGCTCCCCGGCGTGATACCGCCGATGTCGTACTGATGCAGGCAGTTGGTGATCCAGCAGAAGAGCTCGCCCTCCCAGAACACCGGGCAGATCAACATCACGTCCATCTGGTGCGCGGCACCGACCCAGGGGTCGTTGGCGAGGAACATGTCGCCTTCGCGGATGCCCGGATTGTCGCTGCGGTTCTCCAGGATCCACTTCACCTGCGTGTCGGTGACGCCCGACATGTACTGCATGTAGGGGCCGAAATAGACGAACTCGGCGTCCTCGGTGAGGATCGAAGGGTTGAGGTCGAGCGCGTAGATCGCCACCGGCGAGCCGGAGATGCGCTGGATGGTGGCGCCGTGCTCCTCGTTGATGTTCCAGAGGTTGTGGCGGATCACCTCGTAGGTGACCGGGTCGATCTCCGTCTCCCAGTCGCGATGGAGCTTCAGGGTCTCGGAGATGGAAAGCTCGCGCGGCGGCACGTAGGGGTGGTTCACGCCGTCGAAACGGGTCTCGGTCATCTCGCTGATGCGCCGCATCGTGGTGGCCTCTGCGCCGGTATTCATGGTTCAGCCTCGTCCCGACTAAACGTGGATCGCGCGGCCTGCCACCGCGAGCGCCGCTTCCTTCACCGCCTCGTTGAGCGAGGGATGGGCGTGGCAGGTGCGCGCGATATCCTCGGCGGAGCCGCCGAATTCCATGACCGCGACGGCCTCGGCGATGAGAGTGCCGGCATCGTGACCGACGATGTGAACGCCGAGCACGCGGTCGGTCTCGGCATCGGCCAGTATCTTCACGAAACCGTCGGTCGTCGACATCGCCCGCGCGCGCCCGTTGGCGGCGAAGGGGAAGCGGCCGACCGTGTAATCGATGTCGGCCTCCTCAAGCGCTTCCTCCGTCAGCCCGACGGAGGCGACCTCGGGCGCGGTGTAGACCACGCCGGGGATCGCATCGCGGTTCACGTGCGCGGCCTGCCCCGCGATGATCTCGGCGGCGGCGATCCCTTCTTCCTCGGCCTTGTGCGCGAGCATGGGTCCCGCGATCACGTCGCCGATGGCGTAGACGCCCGGCGCGCCGGTCTCGAAGCGCTCGTTGACCGGAATGCGGCCCTGGCCGTCCGGCACGATCCCCACGCATTCGAGGCCGAGGCCTTCGGTGTTGGGCCTGCGACCGACCGCCACCAGCACAACGTCCACGTCGAGCGTAGCGGTCTCGCCGCCCGCGACCGGCTCCATGCTGAGCCTGACGCCCTCGTTGGTGCGCTCGGCGCCGGTGACCTTGGTGCCGAGCTTGAAGGCGATCTTCTGGCGGCGCAGCAGGCGGTGCATCTGGGTCGCGACCTCGCCGTCCATCCCGGGCAGGATGCGGTCGAGGAACTCGATCACCGTGACCTTGGCGCCGAGCCGGCTCCACACCGAGCCCATTTCGAGGCCGATGTAACCGCCGCCGATCACCGCCATGCGCGCAGGCACTTGCGCAAGCGCGAGCGCACCGGTGGAGGTGACGATGCGCTCCTCGTCCACCTCCACGCCGGCGAGCGGGGCGGAGACGCTGCCCGTCGCAATCACCACCGCACCGGCCGTGACGGTGCGCGTCTCAGACCCCTCGATCTCGACCGTGCCGGGGCCCGCGAGGCGCGCGTGGCCCTCCAGGTGGGTCACGTCGTTCTTCTCCAGCAACCCGGCGACGCCCTTGGTGAGCGCGTCCACGACCTTGTCCTTGTGCGCCATCATCGCATCGAGATCGAGCTCGACGCCCGAGACCTTGACGCCGTGGCGGGCAAGCCGCGCCTTGGCGTGCGCGTATTCCTCCGACGTATGCAGCAGTGCCTTGGACGGGATGCAGCCGACGTTGAGGCAGGTGCCGCCGAGAGCGGGCGTGCGCTCGACGCAGGCCGTGCGCAGCCCGAGCTGAGCCGCGCGGATGGCGGCGACGTAGCCGCCGGGGCCGGCGCCGATCACCAGGACGTCGAAGTCATGTTCGCTCATGGCTGCTCCGGCTGGCCATGTGGGACTAAAGATCAAGCAGGATGCGTTGCGGGTCCTCGATGCAATCTTTGATGCGGACCAGGAAGCTCACCGCCTCGCGGCCGTCGATGAGACGGTGATCGTAGCTCAGCGCAAGATACATCATGGGGCGGATTTCCACCGCGCCGGCGACCGCGACCGGGCGTTCCTGCACCTTGTGCATGCCGAGGATCGCGGACTGCGGCGGGTTGATGATCGGCGTGGACATGAGCGAGCCGAAGACCCCGCCGTTGGAGATGGTGAAGGTGCCGCCGAGCAGGTCGTCCAGCGCAAGCTTGCCATCGCGGGCCTTGAGGGCGAAGGCGCGGATCGCCTGCTCGACCTCGGCGAAGCTCATGCGTCCGGCGTCCCTGAGCACCGGCACCACGAGGCCCTGGGGGGCGCTCACCGCGACGCCAATGTCCTGGTAGCGCTTGTAGACGATCTCGTCGCCGTCGATCTGCGCGTTGACCGTCGGGTATTCGACGAGCGCGGCCACGGTCGCGTGCACGAAGAAGGACATGAGGCCGAGGCGGACGCCGTGCTTCTGCTCGAACGCCTCGCCGTGCGCCGCGCGGAGCGCCGTCACGGCGGTCATGTCCACCTCGTTGAAGGTGGTGAGCATCGCCGCCGTGTCCTGCGCGAGCTTCAGCCGCTCGCCGGCGCGGCGACGCAGGCGGCTCATGGGCACCCGCTCTTCGCGCCTATGCGCAGCGGCAGACGGGGCAGATTCGGGCTGCACCGCTGCGGGTACCGGCCGAGCCGGAGCGGGATCCGGCGGGGAAGCGGCGGGCGACGGGTCACCGGACGGCACGGGCTCCGGCGACGGTGAGGGCTCGGGGGTGGGCTCGGGCGGAGGCGGCTCGCTTGCCGGCCTTGCGGCCGATGCGGCGCGTGCCACCACAGCGGCGAGTATATCGCTCTTCAGCAGTCGCCCGCCCTTGCCGGTCCCCTCGATCTCCGTTGGATCGAGGCCGTGCTCGTCGAGCAGACGACGCACCGCCGGGGACGGCGGAGGCGAAACATTGAGTAGCATTCGCGAGGCCTGCGGCTCGAGTTCGGGGACGACAGCAGCCGCTTCTCCCGGCGCAAGCCGGCCGAGCAGCGCGCCCACCTCCACGTCCGTGCCCTCGACGGCGGCGATCTCGGCGAGGGTACCGGCGGCTTCGGCCTTGACCTCGACGGCGATCTTGTCGGTCTCCAGCTCCACCAGCGTCTCGTCGAGCACGACCGCATCGCCGGGTGCCTTGTTCCAGCGCATGACCGTCGCCTCGGTGACCGATTCGCCGAGGGCGGGGACGGTGATGTCGACCGTCACGACCCGGCCTTCCCGTCGAGCGCGTCGTCGATCAGCGCCCGCTGCTCGCGCTGATGCACGACGAGGAAGCCGCTGGCGGGCGAGGCCGCGGCTGTGCGCCCGACATAGCGCGCCCGGCGCGACGCCCCGTCAAGATCGGCCAATACCGCTTCGATACGGGGCGTCACGAAGGTCCAGGCGCCCATGTTTTCGGGTTCCTCCTGGCACCACACCACCTCGGCCTCGCGGTATTTCGCGACCTCCACCATGAAGCTCCGGCTGGGGAAGGGCGCGATCTGCTCCAGCCTCAGCAACGCCACGCCCTCGATCCCGCGCTCCTCCCGCGCCGCGACCAGGTCGTAGTAGACCTTGCCGGAGCAGAAGACGACGCGGCGGACGCGCTCGGGCGCGATCTCGGCGTCAGCCTCCCCGATCACCCGGTGGAAGCGGGTGCCGCCGCTCATCTCGTCGAGGGCGGAGACGCAGCGCCGGTGGCGCAGCAGCGACTTGGGCGACATCACGATCAGCGGCTTGCGGAAGCTGCGGCGGAGCTGGCGGCGCAGCACGTGGAAGTAGGAGGCCGGCGTCGAGCAGTTCACGACCTGGATGTTGCCGTCGGCGTAGAGCTGCAGATAGCGCTCCAGCCGCGCCGAGCTGTGCTCCGGCCCCTGCCCCTCGAAGCCGTGCGGCAGCAGCATCACCAAGCCCGACATGCGCAGCCACTTCGTCTCGCCGGCGATGACGAACTGGTCGATGATGGCCTGGGCGCCGTTGGCAAAGTCGCCGAACTGGGCCTCCCAGATCGCGAGCGCGTTCGGGTCCGCGATCGAATGGCCATACTCGAAACCCAGCACGCCGGCCTCGGAGAGGAGACTGTCCGCGAGCTTGAGCCGGGCCTGGCCGGGCCTGATGTTGTTGAGCGGGATGAAGCGCTTCTCGTTTGCCTGATCCACCAGGCCTGCATGGCGCTGGGAGAAGGTGCCGCGCGAGCAGTCCTGGCCGGAGAGCCTGACCGGCTTCCCCTCCAGCAGCAGCGAGCCCAAGGCCAGTGCTTCCGCCGTCGCCCAGTCGATGGGGCCGCCCGCCTCGATGGCGCGCCGCTTTTCCTCCAACTGGCGGCCGATGCGCGGGTGCACGGCGAAGTCGTCCGGCACGCGGGCGATGGCCTGGCCGATCTCGGCCAGCACCTCGTGCGCCACGGCGGTGTCGCCGGGCCGCTCGTCGCGGGGTGCGGCCTGGATGTCCGCCCAGTCGCCTTCGAGCCAGTCCGCCTTGTTGGGGCGGTAGCTCTTGGAGGCTTCGAGCTCGGTCTCCAGCCGGGCGCGGAAGACCTCCATCATGCGGTCGGCGTCCTTGACCGTAAGCACGCCCTCGGCCACCAGCCGCTCGGTATAGATCTGGCGGGTCGTCGGCCGCTCGCGGATCGCCCGATACATCGCGGGTTGGGTGAAGGCCGGCTCGTCGCCTTCGTTGTGGCCGTGGCGGCGGTAGCAGAAGATATCCACCACGACATCCGCCTTGAACTGCTGGCGGTAGTCGGCGGCAATCTGGCAGACGCGCACGACTGCCTCGGGATCGTCCCCGTTCACGTGGAAGACCGGCGCCTGGATGATCTTCGCGACTTCCGACGGATAGGGCGAGGTGCGCGCCTGGCTCGGGCTGGTGGTGAAGCCGATCTGGTTGTTGATGACGATATGGACCGTGCCGCCGGTGCGGTAACCGCGCAGCTCCGAAAGCTCGAAGACCTCGGAGCACGTTCCCTGGCCGGCGAGCGACGCGTCGCCGTGAATCAGCAGGCCCATGACCCGCTCGCGGGCCTTGTCGCCGCGCATCGCCTGCTTGGCCCGCACCTTGCCCAGCACCACCGGGTTGACGGCCTCAAGGTGCGAGGGGTTGGGCGTGAGCGAGATGTGGAGCGTCTTGCCATTGCCGAGGGCGCGGTCCGCCGAGGCACCCAGGTGATACTTGACGTCGCCTGAGCCCTGCACGTCGCCAGCGCTGGTGACGCCCCCCTGGAACTCGGAGAAGACCGCGGCATAGGACTTGCCCAGGATGCTGGTCAGCACGTTGAGCCGCCCGCGATGGGCCATGCCGATGACGATTTCCTCCACGCCCTGCTGCGCGGCCTGGGCGATGGTCGCTTCGAGCGCGGGGATGACGCTCTCCGACCCTTCGAGCGAGAAGCGCTTGGCGCCGGCATATTTCACGTCGAGGAAGCGCTCGAACCCCTCCGCCTCGTGCAGATGGCGCAGGATCTCCGTCTTCTCGCCGGGCGAGAGCGACTGCCGGTTGCGCTCGCCCTCCATCATCCGCTGCACCCAGGCCTTCCGCTCCGGGTACTGGATGTGCATGAACTCGACGCCCACACGCGCGCAATAGGTCTGCTTGAGGATCGCCAGCACCTCGCGCAGCGTGGCGCGCTTGAGCCCGAGCACGCCGTCGACATAGATCGGCCGGTCGTAGTCCACCTCGGAGAAGCCATAGCTCTTGGGATCGAGCTCCGGGTGATGCCGCTCGCCGTCGAGGCAGAGGGGGTCGAGGGAGGCGATGAGATGGCCGCGCACCCGGTAGGCGCGGATCATCATGAGGGCACGGATCGAATCGATGGTCTCCGCCTGGACCGGGGCGTCCGGATCGACATCGGCCGCGGCCGGAGCAGAAGGCGGGCGGGGCTCCGGCAGCCCCATCGCCCGGTCCTCTTGCGCGGGCGCCTCCACCGCTCTCTCTACCGCGCCGTCGCCGTCGCCGAAGCCCTCTTCTTCCTCGAAAATGCGGCGCCAGCTCGGATCGACGGCGGCGGGGTCCTTCAGGTACTGCGCGTAGATCTGCTCGATGACGGCGGGGTCGGCCCCGCCGAGAAAGGCGGATGCGCCGTCGAGGTCGCTGCTCACGCCGCTCGCCCCGCCGTGCGCCGGCGCGCCAGCACGTCCAGCACGGTGGTGCCGATGGCCGCCGGCGATTCCGTCACGGCGATGCCGGCACTCCGCATGGCCTCGATCTTGTCCTGGGCGCCGCCCTTGCCGCCCGAGATGATGGCGCCGGCATGGCCCATGCGCCGGCCGGGCGGCGCCGTCAGCCCCGCGATGAAGCCCACGATGGGCTTGACCAGCTTCTCGCTGCGGACGAAGTCGGCGGCTTTCTCCTCCGCCGTGCCTCCGATCTCGCCGATCATCACGATGGCCTCGGTCTCGTCGTCGCGGGCGAAGAGGGCGAGGCAGTCGATGAAGTCGGTGCCGGCGACCGGATCGCCGCCGATGCCGATGCAGGTGGATTGCCCGAGCCCGGCAGCCGTGGTCTGCCCCACCGCTTCGTAGGTGAGCGTGCCCGAGCGCGAGACGATGCCGACCCGGCCGCGCCGGTGGATGTGGCCCGGCATGATGCCGATCTTGCATTCGTCCGGCGTGATCACACCGGGGCAGTTGGGGCCGACGAGGCGGGTGCGGCTGCCGCTCAGCGCGCGCTTGACCCGCACCATGTCGAGCACCGGGATGCCCTCGGTAATGCAAACCACGAGGCCGATCCCGGCGTCGATGGCCTCAAGGATGGCGTCCGCCGCGAAGGGCGCCGGCACGTAGATCACGGAGGCGTCGGCGCCGGTTACGGCGCGGGCCTCGGCCACGGTGTCGAACACCGGCAGGCCGAGATGGGTGCCGCCGCCCTTGCCTGGGGTGACGCCGCCCACCATGCGTGTTCCGTAGGCAATCGCCTGCTCCGAGTGGAAGGTGCCCTGGGCGCCCGTGAAGCCCTGGCAAATCACCCGCGTATCTCGATCGACAAGGACAGCCATCAGCCTGCCCGCCCGATTGCCCGAACCACCTTCGCCGCGGCATCGCCGAGATCGTCGGCAGCGATCAGGTCGATGCCGGCGCCCGCCAGGATCGCCTTGCCCTTCTCCACATTGGTGCCCTCGAGGCGAACGACAAGCGGGAGAGTGAGCGATACTTCGCGCGCGGCGGCAACGATGCCCTCGGCGATCACGTCGCAGCGCATGATGCCGCCGAAGATGTTGACCAGGATGCCGCGCACATTGGCGTCCGAGAGGATGATCTTGAAGGCCTCGGTCACCCGCTCCCGGGTGGCGCCGCCGCCGACATCGAGGAAGTTGGCAGGCTCTGCGCCGTGCAGCTTGATGATGTCCATCGTCGCCATGGCGAGGCCCGCGCCGTTGACCATGCAGCCGATGCTGCCGTCGAGCTTGACGTAGCTGAGCCCGTGCTCGCCGGCGGCGCGCTCGGCCGGGTCTTCCTCGTCCGCATCGCGCAGCGCGGCAATCTCGCGGCGCCGGTAGAGCGCGTTGTCGTCGATGCTCACCTTGGCATCGAGGGCGATGAGCGCGCCCTCCGTCGTCTCGATCAGGGGGTTGATCTCGACCAGGCTCGCATCGGTGCCGAGCACCGCGTCGTAGACCGCGCGCCCCAGCTTGCCGGCTGCCTTGGCCGGCTCGCCGGAAAGCCCGAGGCCGAAGGCGAGGCTTCGCCCGTGGTGAGGCTGGAAGCCGCTCGCCGGATCGACCGGCACGGTCACGATTGCCTCCGGGTTTTGGGCCGCGACCGCCTCGATCTCGACGCCGCCCTCAGCTGAGGCGATCAGGGCGACGCGCCCGCTTTCGCGATCCACAACGGCGCCGAGATAGTATTCGTGCGCGATGTCGGCGCCTTCCTCCAGATAGACGCGGCGCACCTCGCGCCCGCCCGGCCCGGTCTGATTGGTGACGAGCACCCTGCCGAACATCGCACGCGCCGCCGCTATCGCCTCATCGCGCCCGCTGCAGACCTTCACGCCGCCTGCCTTGCCGCGCCCGCCGGCATGAATCTGCGCCTTGACCACCCAGACCGGGCCGCCGAGCTCGTCGACCGCGGCCTCGACACCCTCAGGCTCCAGCACCGGAACGCCGCGCGGGACCGGCACCCCGAACCCCGCCAGCACCTGCTTGGCCTGATATTCGTGGAGGTTCATGGGGCTGTCCCGCCGCGCGAGGATCGAGGGCGCGCCGTTATAGCACTCCCCCGCCCGCCCCGGCTATCGCAACGGCGCGCCGCAGGCCGTGATCGCGGTGGGAATCCGGGTCATCTCCCCCTCCTTGCATCGCCCCCACCATTGCAGCGGCCACCTTCGGTGCCGTCGGCAACATGACGGGCGCCCACGTCATGGAGCCGGCGATCAGGCAGAAGATCAAGCAGAAGATCAGGTAACAGATATTGCGGGTTTACGAGCCGGACCCACCCGCATTTGACGACGCAGAAAAGTCTTTACGTTGAGATCAGCCGTGCCCGTGACTGCGCCGAACTGGTGACGGACGATGCGGAGCGGCTGCGGGAGCGGATCGAAACGGCCACCGGCGAGCGGATATCGGCCCTGGAAGGGATCGCTCCGCCGCCGCGGGAGGCGCCGGCAAAGGGCGACGACGTGGTCGGCGACACGACCCGGACAACGCCGGAACGAGAAACACGGACGGCTCCTGAGGTGGAACGGGACGGCGCTGACGCGGTCCGCGAGATGTCGATCGAACTGGAACTGGAGCTGTGACGGGATATCAGGCTACCTCAGATGGAGGTGAGACGTGGCCTTTCGTCTCAGATGTGCTGAACGAGGACACCGCCTAGCAAGAATGGGATGAGCGTGCTACCGTGGGCGTGGTAGGGTGGAACACTCCGCTCTCGGTATGGGAGAGGGCATCCCATGCGAACACCTGCTTTCTTATCTCCATATGTTGATGGAAAATCTCCGACACGTCTCATTCAAGGGTTAGTGGTGGGTGTGGTTGCCACCGTGGTCATCGGCTTTTCTACGGGCATATTGCTTCTCGGTAGCACTGCCACTAAAAACGCCGAAGTAGCGGCCCAAACAGCAATGGTCCAGGCTCTGGCCCCGATTTGTGCCGCGAAATTCGAGGAGGCGGCCAATGCCGATAATGGCTTGGTAGCTAGTTTCGCCGCGGTCAAGTCGTGGCAACGCGACAACCATCTGATAGAAGCCGGCTGGGCAACTTTCCCCGGCGGGGCGGAGCCGAACAACGATGTGGCCGAGGCCTGTGCCAAATTGCTCGACACGTCCCTCGAAATCAAATAGGCCGATCACGACCGGCTCTTGGCGCCAACCGCCCCTTGTCAACCACGGGGGGCGGAATTTTCGTAACTTCAACGAATTTTGACGTCGGCGATTGAGTCAGTTTCGTGGCAGCTGAGCCCAGGCGGACATTCCGGCATAGTGTGCCGCTTGAGACACTTCGGTCCCACCTTTTTGCATGGATCATCGCGAACAAGTCTTATCATTGGCTTCTTTCACCGCTGGGGTCGGTTTAAATGCCACATAAGTTCAACGCCGCTCTGGAGTGGGCCCCTTGGGTCGGACAGGCGGATTGAAATGATTTGACCGGTGCGTCGGGCATTCGAGGGATCGACGCCCATGGCAAAGCACCGCACCCACAGCATCGCCTTCAAGCGCCAGGTCGTTCAGGAGTATCTCGCCGGCGAGACCCTCCACAGCCTGGCACGCCGCCACGAGCTCTCCCGCACCCCATCGGATCTGGGTGGAGAAGTACGAGGCCGGCGCCTTCGACGAGGACGCCGAGGCGGCCAGCACGATCCAGGAGTACGAGGCCCGGATCGCGGCCCTCGAACGCCTGGTGGGCAAGCAGGCCCTCGAGCTCGAGTTCCTAAGGGGGGCGCTGCAGCAAGGACGACACGGCCGAGAAGCGCGCCCATGTCCGTCATCACCGGCCCAGAGGCCTCTCCATCGCCCAAGGATGCCGGCTGATGGGGATCGCACGCTCCACCTACTACGACGAACCAAGGGCATCGGTCGACGACACCGCCCTGGTCGAGGCCAAGCACGCGATCAAGGACGAGTTCGAAGCCTACGGCTGGAGACGCATGCAGGCGGCGTGCAGGCATCGGGGCTGGATCGTCAACCACAAGAAGATCAAGCGCCTGATGCGCGAGCACGCCATGCATCCGCCGCTCAGGCGGTGCGGCTGGAGGTGCTGGCTGAATACCGCCCGCGGCTCGCGTTCGACGGTCGCGCCAATTTCCTGGAGACCGGACGCCGGTTATCGCTCTTGAGCGGGCTGGTGTGGGTGAGGGTCATATGACAGACGACGTGATTCAAGTTCTCGGCCCGCTCCTGGCGGATCGAACGCCTGGACGCATCGTGCGCTCCGCGCGCGTCCCGCGCGACGCAGGCCATGACCTTGGTGAGAAGTGCGGCCTAAATTTCCAGGCCAATTCGACCGCGAGCCCGGCCCGGATTTCCAGCCGATATTCCAGGGTTTCATCCGACTTTCCATTGCCGATTCATGCGACGCTCCGTCGGCTACACTCACAACCCTATCTGTCGCGCGCGAGACCTTTCAGGCTCGCGCGACGCACCATGGTGCGGTGGAGGGCGGGGGCTCGGCGCGCCAGCATCGCCTCATGCAAAACGAAACCCGACAGACTACGACAGCCGCGACGTTCGGGCGCTCCTTGATCGCGCGGCTGCCGCCCACCCTGCGTGAGGCCGTCGATGCGGCCATCGCAGACGGCGCCACCATCGACGAAATCACGGCCCGCATCCGGGCGGAGGGCGGCGCGTGCTCGCGCTCGGCCGTCGGCCGCTACGTCAAGAACGTGCGCGACCTGATCCGCCAGCAGCAGGAGGCCGACCGCGCCAACGAGGCGTGGGTGCGTGCGCTCGGCGAGCGCACCGAGGGCAGCGCGGGGCTCATCCTGATCGAGACCCTGCGGACGCTGACGCTCTCCGCCCTGGCCGATCTCAGCCGTCGCGAGGAGCCCGTGTCGACGGAAGAGCTCGCCCGCCTGGCGCTGGTCCTCAGGCGCATCGAAGGCACCGACAAGCTCCGCCTCGAGCGGGAGCGGGCGGCGGCGAAGGCGGCCAGGGCCGCGCCCGGCGCGGGCCAGGCGCCGGTCAGGAAGGGCCTCTCGCCCGAGGCCGTCGCCGCCATCCGCGAGGTCGTCGAGGGGAGGCCCCGTCGGCCTGCGCGCGCCGTCGCATCGGCCCCGGTCGACCCGTGGAATCCTGCGGACTCCCACTTATCCCAGTTAATCCCACTTAATCCCGGCGAATCCCGCCCAGAAAATGTGTCGGGCGTGTCTTCTTTCAAATCCCTCAACGGCGGGCGCTCGCTCCGCTCGCTTGCCTACGCGCCATTCGGCGCGGCGCGCGGTCGCGCGCTCCGGACCTGCGGTCCGGCCCTCCTTATGGTCGACGCATCGTCGGTTGCCGCGCGCGGCGGAGAGGGGACGCAGGTGGCGCCGGCGCGTCACGCCTTCTGCGGCCCGATCCTGGCAAATCTCGCAGAAAATCGCTTGGCACGTCCCATCGCACGCCGCCCCTTCGCGCCGGGACGGCACCATGGGGTATGATGGCGCTGCGGCCGCGCACCGGGCGGCGGCCGCTTGCGGCCTCGCTCCAAGAAGAGCCGGACGCTGAGGACAGGAGTAGCGATGACGCTCGCCGCGGTCACTCTCGACGACAAGTACGCCGCCCCGTCGGGGGACGTCTACATGACCGGCACCCAGGCGCTGGTCAGGCTGCCGATGATCCAGTACTTGCGGGACCAGGCGGCCGGGCTCGAGACGGCCTGCATGATCTCGGGCTACCGGGGCTCGCCGCTCGGCAATTTCGACCGGGCGCTCTGGCAGGCGCGGCCGTTCCTGGAGAAGCACGGCGTGCACTTCCAACCCGGCGTCAACGAGGACACGGCAGCCACCGCGCTCTGGGGCACGCAGCAGGTGGGGCTCTTCCCCGGTGCCAAGCACGACGGCGTCTTCGCCATCTGGTACGGCAAGGGGCCGGGTGTCGACCGCACGATGGACGTCTTCAAGCATGCCAACAACGCCGGCACGGCGCCCCACGGCGGCGTACTCGCGCTGGCCGGCGACGACCACGTCTGCGCCTCGTCGACGACGGCGCATCAGAGCGAGTTCGACTTCATGAGCGCGGCCATGCCGGTGATCAACCCGGCGGGCGTCCAGGAGTTTCTGGACTATGGGCTCCACGGCTGGGGGCTCTCGCGCTACGCCGGCCTCTGGGTCGGCTTCATCTGCATCGCCGAGACGGTGGACAGCTCGGCCATCGTCTCGGTGGACCCGCACCGCGTCGCCATCGTCAGGCCGGAAGACCACGTGCTGCCCGCCGGCGGGCTCAACATCCGCCTGCCCGACACGCCGCTCGATCAGGAGGAGCGCCTTCTCGAATACAAGCTCGACGCCGCGCGCGCCTACGGCCGGGCGAACAGGCTCGACCGCACCGTGATCGACGGGCCGGGGCGCCGGCTCGGCATCGTGACCACCGGCAAGTCCTACCTCGACGTGCGCCAGGCGCTCGACGACCTCGATATCGACGAGGGGACGGCACGGCGCTTAGGCCTCGCCCTCTACAAGGTCGGCATGAGCTGGCCGCTGGAGCCCGACGGCATCAGGCGCTTCGCCGGCGGGCTCGACGAGATTCTCGTCGTCGAGGAGAAGCGCGGCTTCATCGAGAACCAGATCAAGGAGCTGCTCTACAACCTGCCCGCGAGCGCGCGCCCCCGCGTCATCGGCAAGTGCGACGAGGAGGGACGGCCGCTGCTCCGCGCCTCGGGCGAACTCGACCCCGGCGGGGTTGCGCAGACGCTGGCCGCCCGCCTCCAGCGCTTCGGTACGGACGAGCGCATCGAGGCTCGTGTAGCCCTTCTGCGGGCCCGGTGGGCGGAGAGCGAAGCCGCCGAGCCTGCGGCGATGGAGCGCGTGCCCTACTTCTGCTCGGGCTGCCCCCACAACAGCTCGACGAAGGTGCCGGAGGGGAGCCGCGCGCTCGCCGGCATCGGCTGCCACTACATGGCGCAGTGGATGGACCGGGAGACCGCGACCTTCACCCACATGGGGGGCGAGGGCGCGAGCTGGATCGGGCAGGCGCCCTTCACCGAGACCCCGCACGTCTTCCAGAACATCGGCGACGGCACTTATTTTCACTCCGGCATTCTGGCGATCCGGGCTGCGGTCTCCGCCGACGTCAACATGACCTACAAGATTCTCTACAACGACGCCGTGGCGATGACCGGCGGCCAGCCGATGGACGGGCCGCTCTCGGTCCAGCGCGTGACCCGCCAGATTCAGGCGGAAGGCGTCGGCCGCATCGCCGTGGTCACCGACCAGCCCGAGAAATACCCCTTCGACGGGCAGTTCGCCGACGGCGTGACGATCCATCACCGGGACGCGCTCGACCAGGTGCAGCGCGAGCTGCGCGAGTGGGAGGGGGTCTCGGCCATCGTCTACGACCAGATGTGCGCGACCGAGAAGCGGCGCAGGCGCAAGCGCGGCCTGCTGGAGGACCCCGACTGGCGCGTCATCATCAACCCGGACGTGTGCGAGGGCTGCGGCGATTGCGGCGTGCAGTCGAACTGCCTCTCGGTCGTGCCGCTGGAGACCGAGTTCGGCCGCAAGCGAGCGATCGACCAATCCGCCTGCAACAAGGATTTTTCCTGCATCAAGGGTTTCTGCCCGAGCTTCGTGCTGGTCAAGGGGGGGCGCAGGCGCTCTGGCGCATCGTCCGGCGTCTCCGAGCAGCCGATCGCCGCGCTGCCGGAGCCCGCTCGCCCCTCCTGCGCCGAGCCCTACGGCATCCTGCTTGCAGGAGTCGGGGGCACCGGGATCGTCACCCTCGGCGCGCTGCTGGGTACGGCGGCACGGCTCGAGGGCAAGGGGGCCACGGTCCTCGACAAGGCGGGCCTCGCCCAGAAGTACGGCGCCGTCACCAGCCACATCCGTATTGCCGAGCGGGCAGAGGATCTCCATGCGGTGCGGATCGCCACAGGCGGCGCCAGGCTGCTGCTGGGCGTCGACCTGGTTGTGGCGGCGAGCCGCGAGGCGGTGGCCCGGCTCGACCGCAGCACCTCCCACGCCGTGGTCAACGGCGGCCCGATCACGACTGGCGATTTCACCCGCGCGCCCGACCTCGACTTCCCCGCCGATCAGCTGGAGCGGGTGGTCGGAGCGGCGGCACGCGCGCTCGACGTCGTCGACGCGACCCGCATGGCGACGGCACTGATCGGCGATGCCGTCTACGCCAACCTCTTCCTCTTGGGCTTCGCCTACCAGCGCGGCCAGATCCCGCTGGGCGCCGAGGCCCTGGAGCGGGCGATCGCGCTCAACGGCGTCGCCGTCGAGGCCAACCTGCGTGCCTTCCGCTGGGGCCGCGCTGCCGCGAACGATCCTGAGGCCGTTGCCGCAGCGGCGGCCGAGACGGGTACCGTGCCCCAGCCTCCTCGGCCAGAGGGACTCGACGCGCTGATCGAGCGCCGCGCTTCCGACCTCAGGGCCTATCAGGACACGGCCTACGCCGCCCGCTACCGCGCGCTGGTGGGCCGCGCGCGCGAGGCCGAGCGGGCGCGGGCGCCGGGCCGCAAGGGGTTCGGCGAGGCGGTCGCCCGCGCCTATCACAAGCTGCTCGCCTACAAGGACGAATACGAGGTCGCCCGGCTCTATACCGACGGCCGCTTCCGGGCCCAGGTGGAGGCGCAGTTCGAGGGAGCGGTCGGCCTCCGCTTCAGCATGGCGCCGCCGCTCATCGCCGGGCGCGACCCGGCGACCGGCCACCTGAAGAAGCGCCTCTTCGGCCCCTGGATGCTCACGGCCTTTCGGTTGCTCGCGGCATTCAAGGGCCTGCGCGGGACTCCGCTCGACCCCTTCGGCTACACCGCCGAGCGGCGGCGGGAGCGCGCGCTGATCGGCGAGTACGAGGCCACGGTGGAGGCGCTGATCGCCGGCCTCGATTCGGACAACCATGCGCTCGCCGTGGAGATCGCCGAGGTGCCGCTCGCCATGCGCGGCTTCGGCCATGTGAAGGAGGCCAACATCGCCTGCGCGAAGGAGCGCGAGGCCGAGCTCCTCGCCGCCTTCCGTGCACCCGCGCCGCAGGTCAGCGCTGCGGAGTAACAGTCCCGCGGCTGGCGGCAGGTTTCAGGCCCGAAATTCTCATTAGGGCCTGGGCCTCTCCCCCCGCCCGATTCTCCGGACCATGGTGCGATGCAGGATGCGCGGCTTCTGCATCAGGATCGCGCCATGCAGAGCAAGAGCGAGCGCGTCCGCCTACGTCGCCTCCGCCTTCAGCGCCGCCCGCGCGAGTGTGTCGGCGCGCTCGTTCGCGGGATTGCCGGCATGGCCCCGCACCCAGTGCCAGGTCACGTCGTGGCGGTTGGCAAGCGCGTCGAGGGCCTCCCACAGGTCGCGGTTCTTGACCGGCGCCTTGGCCGCGGTGCGCCAGCCTCTGGCTTTCCAGTTGGGCAGCCACTGGGTGATCCCGTCCTTCACGTAGGTGCTGTCGGTGTAGAGCGTGACCTCGGAGGGGCGGTTGAGCGCCTCCAGCGCCCGGATCGCGGCGGTGAGCTCCATGCGGTTGTTGGTGGTTTGCGGGTGCGCGCCGCTCAACTCGCGGTAGTGGCCGTCGCAGCTCATCACCGCGCCCCAGCCGCCCGGCCCCGGATTGCCGCGACACGCGCCGTCGGTAAAGATCGTGACCCTCATGCGTCGATGTCGATCCCGTAGGCGCGCGGGTCCGAGACGCCGCGGTGGAAGCGGAGCTTGTGCAGATACTCGCGCGGGTCCTTGGGGCGCACCAGGGCGCCGTCCACCTGGTTGATCCAGTCGTAGAGGCGGGTCAGCAGGAAGCGCAGCGCGGCGCCCTCGGCGAGCCGCGGGAGCGCTGCGATCTCGGCCTCCGAGCAGCGGCGCACCGCGCGGTAGCGCGCGATCATGTGGCGCGCCTTGGTGACGTTGAAGCTGAGGTCGGGCTCGAAGCACCAGGCATTGAGGCAGACGGCCAGGTCGTAGACGAGCGCGTCGTTGCACGCGAAGTAGAAATCGATCAGGCCGCTGAGCTTCTCGCGGTTGAAGAAGACGTTGTCGGGGAAGAGATCGGCGTGGACCACGCCGCGCGGCAGATCGCGGGGCCATTCCGCCTCGATGCGGTCGAGCGTCGCCGCGACCTCGGCCGAGAGGCCGGGCACCACGCCGTCGGCGCCGGCGCGGCACTTCTCGAAGAGCGGCCGCCAGCTCTCGACCGAGAGCGCGTTGGCGCGGCGTTGGGCGTAGTCGAGGCCCGCGAGGTGCATCCGCGCGAGCGCCTCGCCCAGCTCCGCGCAGTGGCCGGGCCGCGGGCGCCTCGGCCAGACGCCGGCGAGGAAGCTCGTGATCGCCGCCGGGCGCTCGCAGAGCGTGCGGAGCACTGCGCCATCCCTGCCATGAACCGGCACCGGGCAGGGCACGCCGCGGTCCGCCAGATGCTCTATCAGCCCGAGGAAGAACGGCAGGTCCTTGGCGTCGACCCGCTTCTCGTAGAGCGTGAGGATGTAGGGGCCGCCCTCGGTCAGCAGCAGATAGTTGGTGTTCTCGACCCCCTCGGCGATGCCCTTGCAGGAGAGCGCCGTGCCGATGTCGTACTCCGCGATGAACGCGGCAAGCTCGTCGTCGGAGACTTCGGTGTAGACGGCCATCGGGCGCCCGCTCAACGGCAAGAGGAGTCGGGGCGCATCCTAACCAAGCTGTGCGACGGAGGGGAGCCGCCACGACGGTTGGCTCGCCGTGTCGGTCAGCACGGTTATATCTGGGAAGCGGGCCGCATACGCGGCGGCGCGCGCGGGCGGGGACACGGCGAACGCTGTGGAGAGCGCGTCGGCCATAGTGGCGCGGGGCGCGATCACCGAGACCTGCCCGGCGCCCGGTGCCGGCCTGCCGGTCGCGGGGTCGAACAGGTGGTGGTGGCGGCCGCTCGGCTCGAACGGGCTGGCGATGCCGGCCGAGGTGGCGACGGCACGGTCGGCAAGGGCGATGGTGCGGGCGATCGTCTCCGGCTCCGCCGCCCGGCGGAGGCCGACCCGCCAGGGGCGCCCATCGGGATGACGGCCGAGCGCCCGGCATTCGCCGATGTCGAGCAGTACGTCGCCCATGCCGGCGCCTTCGAGGAGGGCCGCCACGCGGTCGGTAATGTAGCCCTGGGCGATGCCGTTGAGGGTGATCGCCATGTGCGGCCGGGCGAAGCGGACCTCCGAAGGCTCAATCTCCACGGCCCTGTAGTCAACAAGCGCCTGCGCCTGTGCGAGATCGGCCTCGGCCGGCCCGCGCGGATCGGCACCGGGACGGGAAAAATGCGCGGCATAGAGGCGCCAGAGCGGTTGCACGGTCACGTCGAAGGCGCCCTCCGTCCGCTCCGAGTAGGAGCGGGCCTCCGCCAGCAACGCGACCAGTTCCAGAGGCGGCGCCGCAAGCCGTCCGTGCCGGTTGAGCCGGCAGATCGCGCTCTCGGGCCGGTACAGGCTGAACACGTCCTCCATCCGGTCGATCTCGGCGACGCAGCGCGCGATCAGCCGGCGCGCGCGGGCACCGTCCGGGTCGTGCAGGACGATCTGGGCCGCCGCTCCCAACGCGATGCCGGACCAGCGGTGTAGATGCGCCGTCTCCGCCCCGGCCGCCCCGACCGCCGCGAGCGGCAGGCCGGCCGCCGCTGCCGCAATGGCGATGAAGCGCCGCCGCGTCGGCGCGGCACCGGGCCACCGATTCATTGATTGTCCCCGTGCTCCGGCATCGTCGCGTCGGCCTCGTCTGCGTAGGCGAAGATATAGCTCTCCGGCACATCCGTCAGCGCGACGATGCGCCCGCCGTGCTCTGTCACGAAACGCTCGGCCGCATCGCGCGCCGCGAACGGCACCGCCTCGGGCACGCCCATGCCGCCCATCCGGTCGCTCCCGATCACGTAAAGGGCCCCCGCCGCATCGATCCAGGTGCCAGGCTCGGGCACGTCCCACTGAGCCACGCCCATGTCGTTGACGTACATGGCTGTGAAGTTCCGCGGCTCCTCGGGCAGCATGTTGAAGGCGATGGCATCGCGCACCGAGGAGAACCACACCGGCTCGGGCTCGTCGGGCAGATGAACCTGGGCCTTGGGCCCGCTGTGATCGAGCAGGATCATACCGCAGTAGCGGCCGGAGGCCTCGCGGGTGGGCTCCACCGGCGCCGGCTTGGCCACCACCTCGTCCTCCCCGCCGCAGCCGGCAGCGCCCGACAGCGCGAAGAGAGCGACCGCCAGCAGGGCGAGTGCGCGCCTCACAGTTCCTTCCTCCCGAACAGAAGGCCCGCGAGGGCGAGGGGCGCCGCGATCCAGAGCACCATGACCGGCAGCAGCAGCGCATGGCCGAATGCGGCCTCGGCGCTCACCCCTGCCATGCCTGAGAGCGCCCCCACAGTCTCGGAGCCGGAAAGCGTCAGCATGCGGTAGACGTCGGTCGGGTTGAGCAGAAGCAGCACGCGGAAGAGATCGCCGGAGACGACCTGTCCCTCGTCCGCGACGAGAATAGCGAGCAGCGCCATGTCGAAGAGCACCACGAAGACCAGCCATGCCGCCACCGAGATCCCGGCCGCCGTGCCGCGCTCCGCCACCACGGCGCTGAAAAGCGTGCCGAGCGCGATGAAGGCGGCGCCCAGCAGGATCGAGCCGCCCACCATGACCCCGAAGGCACGCCAGGCCTCGGCATCGCCGCCTTCGCCAAGGCCCGTGATGAGCGCGGCGACGCCGAAGCCGATCACGGTGGCGATGGCGAGGATGGCCACCTGGCCAGCGAACTTGCCAAGCACGATCCGCCAGCGGGTGACCGGGTACGTCATCAGGAGCGGCATCGTGCCGCGCTCGATCTCACCCACAAGCGCGTCGTAGCTCACCAGCAGCCCGATGAGCGGCACAAGAAAGATCGAAAGGCTCGAAAGGCTCACCACGGTGATCGCGAGACGCGACGCCGCGACCGGCCCGGCCGGGGTACTGCCGACAAACGCCAGCGTCAGCGCCAGCACGCCGAGCAGCAGGGAGGCGGCGAGCATCCAGCGGTTGCGGATGCCGGCCAGGACCTCGCGTCCGGCGATGGCGGCGACCGCCGTCACGGCGCGCTCTCCCGCTCAGCACCGCCGAAGCGCGCGTAGACCGCATCGAGGCCGGGCGGAACGATCTCGATGTCCTCGATCACGTCGCCCGCGCCAAGAATGCGCTTGATGAGGGCTCGCTTCTCGCCGGCGGAGCAGCGGAGCTCGATGGCGTGATCGTTGATTCGCGTCGCCAAGTCGCCGCCGAGAGCGCTCGCGAGGCGCGCGCCGCCGCCGGGGCGTACGGCCACACGGATCGTGACCGCGAGGCCGGCCTCGCGCTTGAGATCGTCTGGCGTGCCGCAGGCGGCGAGACGGCCCCGGCGCATGATGGCGACGCGGTCGGTCCCGGCCTCGACCTCGGCCAGCACGTGGGAAGAGAGGATGATGGCGGTGCCTCGCCCGGCCAGTTCGCCGAGCGTTGCGTGGAAGGCATGGCGCGACTCAGGGTCGAGCCCGCCGGTCGGCTCGTCCAGGATCAGGAGCCGGGGCGCACCCAGGATCGCCTGCGCGAAGCCCAGGCGCTGCCGCATGCCCTTGGAGTAGGCCTTGACCCGCTTCCCCGCGGCACCGGCGAGGCCGACATGGGCGAGCGCCTCCTCGCAGGCGGCACGGCCCACGCCCTTGAGGCGGCCATAGAAGCGGATCGTCTCGCGTCCGGTCATGGAACCCAGGAAGGCCACGCTCTCGGGCAGGAAGCCGACCCCCCGCTTTGCTTCGGTCCAGCCCGGGCCTCCGGGGGTGCAGCCCAGCGTCCTCAGGGTGCCGCCGTCGGCCCGGGTGAGGCCGAGGGCGAGCTTGAGCAGCGTGGTCTTGCCGGCGCCGTTGTGGCCGAGGAGCGCCAGCCTCTCGCCCGGCGCGAGGTCGAGCGTCACCCCGTCGACCGCCTTCTCCCGGCCGTAGGACTTGGCGACTGCCTCGAGCGCGAGTGCGGGTTTCTCCATTACCCGGCCCCGAGGTCAGGCGGGCGCATGAGCGGTGCGGAATCGATCACGCCGCCCGGATAGACGGAGGGGAAGCGGTCATGGGCCCAGCGCAAGATGCGCACGGACGGGCTGGTGAGCAGCAGCTTGGCCAGCGGGTGGCGCCAGACCACCTGATCCACGAGGTCGTTGGGCCTGTAGGGCACGTCGCCGATGCCGTCGCCATCGAGGTCGAAGCCGGGATTGTCGCTCCAGTAATTGCCGACGCCGTCGTCGGACCACTCGACGTGGCGGGTGCCGACATACTTCACCTGCGTCGCGTTGCCGATGAAGCCGTTGCCCGCGATGACGTTGCCTTCGGAACCGGCGGTGAAGTGGATGCCGATGGCGCAGCCCTCGAAGAGGTTGCCGCTGATCGCATTGCGGTTCGCGTTGTAGAGGAAGACGCACTTTGTGCGGCCGGCGCGCACGAGGTTGCCCTCGATGCGCGACTTGTTGGTGAAGTTGAAGAGAAACCCGTGGTCGCGGTCGCCTGTGGAGCGGTTAGCGAGCACGCGCAGGCGATCCGAATACATCAGCGCGTAGCCCACGTGGTTGTCGCGGGAGACGTTGCCGCTGACCTCGCTGTCGTGTGTGTACATGTAGTGAATGGCGAAGCGGAGATCGCTGAAGCTGTTGTTGCGAAATGCGTTGTTCCGGCTGGTGGTGACGAAAATGCCGTCGCGGCCGTAGCGCACGGTGTTGCCCTCGACCACCGAGCCCTTGGCCGCCCACAGATGAATGCCGTTGCCCCGCTCGCTCATGCGCAAGCTGCGGTTCCCGATTACCTCGTTGCCCCGCACCAGCGCGTTCCTGGCGCCATGCAGATAGATGCCGAACAGGTTGTTCTCCAGCCGATTGCCTTCGATCAGCGCGCCTCGTGCAGGCTTGTCGAGAAAGATACCGGCGTCGGTCTCGGCGAGGCTGAGGCCCGAGTTGCGGACGATGAGCCCGCGCACCACCACGTCGGGCGCGGCGACGCTGAGCACCCGGCCCCGCCCGCCGCCGTCGAGGATGGCGCCGGGCGCACCCTCCAGCGTGAGGGGCCGGTCGATGGTAACCGACCCCGGATAGATCCCCGGCGCCAGCCTGAGCACCGCGCCGGGCGGAGCCGTATCCAGCGCTGCCTGCAGCGTCCCCTCGCCGGGAGCGACCGCGATGACGGCGGCAGGCGCGGCGCGCACCTCGCCTGCGGCGGCGAGCAACGCCACCGCCGCGCCGAGGGCAATCGCCGCGCGCCGCAGCCGCATCAGGCGGTCTTCGGCTTCACGAACATGCGCCCCCGCATCTCCATGTGAAGCGCATGGCAGAACCACTGGCAATAGAACCAGTGGACGCCCGGCCGGTCGGCGGTGAAGGTTACCGAAGCTGTCGCCTGCGGCGACACCTCCATCGCCACCCCGTAGTTGGAAAGGGACCAGCCGTGGGTGAGGTCGTCGATATCGTCCTGGTTGGTGATGAAGACGGTGACCTCGTCGCCCTCGTTCACCTCAAAGCTCTCGAGGCTGAAGGCGGGCGCGATCGAGTACATGTAGACGCGCACCTTGTTGCCGTCGCGGATCACGTCCTCGCCCCAGTCGAGATCGACGCCGTCTTTCGCCGCCCATTGGCGCGCCTCTTCCCAGGTCGGGTCTTCGCGGTCCCAGATCTGCTTCGGGTTCACCTTGGTCCGATGAACGATGATGCAGTCGTGGGGCTCGGAGAAGGCGGGGCCGTCATGGACCAGCTGCATCTTGTCACCCGAAATGTCGATGAGCTGCTCGCATTCGGGCTTGAGCGGGCCCACATTGATGAACCGGTCCTTCGAGAACTTGTTGAGCGAGACCAGCCACTTGCCGTCCGCCTCCTTGGTCTCGCCCATGGAGGTATGGTTGTGCCCCGGCTGGTAGTGGACGTCGATCTTATCGATGATCGGGTCCACCTGCTCGCCGTTGTACTGACGGATGGCGTCGTCAAGGCTCCACTTGCAGATCTGGCTGTCGAGGAAGAGCGTGGTGAAGCAGTTGCCACGCCCGTCGAAGGCGGTGTGGAGCGGCCCGAGGCCGAGCTCGGGCTCGGCGACGATCACGTCGCGCGGCGCGATCTTGTCTGCGAACAGGTCATCGAGGCGACGCACGTCGATGACCGAGACGGTCGGCGAGAGCTTGCCGTTGATGACGATGTGGTTGCCGTCGGGTGCCGAGTTGACGCCGTGCGGGCTGGTGGAGATCGGGATGTAGCGGGTGTAGGGCGAGCCCTTGCGGCCGTCGAGCACCTTGACGCCGCCGTGCATCGTGTAGTCGCCGTCCTTCACCCCCTGCTCGATGCGGGCGATGTTGAAGACGACGGCCCAGTCCTGCTCGGACGCGGTCATCTCCTCCAGGTTCATGCCCATCTCGGAGTTGTAGCAGGTGGAGACCGCGTACTTGCCCTGATAGTCGGCATCGACGTTGTCGAGGTTGCCGTCGACGATCACCTGCCAGGCTACCTCCATCGTGTCGCCGTCGAGCGCCGTGAAGATCGCGATGTACTGCGACGGGTCATTGAGCACGGAGCCGTCGTTGGGGAGCGGAATCTCGTGCTCGCCGTTGCAGAACACGTAGCCGGTGCGCGGATATTTCTGCGGTCTCAAGCCGTGGATGTCATTGGCGTTGGGGATCTCCACGATCTTGTCGACCTTCATCACGTCGCAGCGAATCCGGGCGACGCGCGTGTTTGCCTTGTCGTTGATCCAGAGATAGCGCCCGTCGTACGTGCCGTCGGTGAACGACATATGCGGGTGGTGCGCGTCGCCATTGGTGTAGATGCCCCCGCGGGATTCGAGAAACTTTCGGGTCTCTGGTGTGAGCCCTTCGGTCATGATCTTGCGGCTCTCGTTGGTGAGCCCCCAGCCCGTGGCGCTGCAGCGGTTGAACACCGGGATGCGGAGGAGCTCACGCATGGAGGGCACGCCAAAGACGCGCACCTCGCCGGCCTGGCCGCTCGACCAGAAACCGTAATATTCGTCGAGCTGGCCGGGCCCCACGTGGGCGGAGCCAGCCTCAGTCGCGGCGTGCGCCTCGCGCGGCGGGTCGGCGGGAGTTACCCCGGCGACTCCGGCGGCGACCACCCCGCCGACGGTGGCGATCTTCGCCGTGTTGCCGATCAGCTCGCGGCGGGTGACGCCGGTTTGCTCCGGTGCATCGTGCTTCTTCTTCGACATGGCTTTCTCCTCATTGCTTGGCATCAGGGACTCGTTGCTGTGCCGGATGGGCCTGCGGGAGCGGCAGGTGGGATCGTGATGTTCGCCGACGCCCGCGTCCGGCGGCGCTCGCGCCTGAGGCGGCGCTGGATCATCGGCGGGCAGCGGTGCTCGTCGTGGTAGACCTGCTGGCAATGCAGGCAGTAGAGGCACTCGTTCGGGTTGATGTGCCCGTCCGGATGGATCGCCTGCACCATGCATTCCTGGGCGCAGCGATGGCAGGGCGCGCCGCACTCCTTGTGGCGGCGCAGCCACTCCATGATCCTGATCTTGCCGGGGATCGCGAGTGCTGCTCCCAACGGGCAGATGTAGCGGCAGAAGAAGCGCTCGATGAAGAGCCCGGTGCCGAGCATCACGCCGGCCCAGGCCACGAACGGCCAATCGTGGGCGAAGCGCAGGATCACCGTGGTCTTGAAGGGTTCGACCTCTGCCAGCCGCTCGGCAAAGGCGAGGTCGTGAAACGAGACCCCGAAGATGCCGATGAAGATCACATATTTGACCGGCCAGAGCCGCTCGTGCAGGCCCCAGGGCAGGGTCACCTGCGGCACGCGCGCGAGCCGCGCCGCCTTGTTGAGCAGCTCCTGAAGCGCGCCGAAGGGGCAGAGCCAGCCGCAGAACACACCCCGGCCCCAGAAGATCAGCGCGATCGCGGTGCTGCACCAGAGCAGGAAGATCAGCGGGTCCATCAGGAAGTAGCTCCAGCGGAAATCGGTGATCAGCGCGTTGCCGAAGGTCAGCACGTTGACCACCGAGAGCTGCGCTTGGGCGAAGCCGCCGAGCCAGGCCACGATGAAGAGCAGAAAGCCCACCCGCACGGCCGTCGCGAGCTTCGGCCGGCGTGCGAACCAGTCCTGGAAGAAGAAGATCAGGGTGAGCGCGATCAAGGCCGCGCCCAGCACCGCCACGTCGACGATCCGGTCTTCCCAGATCCGCGGCCAGAGTTCCGGCGCCGCCTCCGGTTCTGCAAAGCCTGCGCCGGCGGCCCCGGCCGCCACCGGCGGCGCGGGCAGCGGCTTCAGATACCGTTCAGGCAGGGTGTAGGAGATCTCGTAGAGCAGGAAATCCTTGTCGAGCGCGCCGATCGCGCGTTGCACCAGGAGCTGGAGCGTCCAAGGCGCGGCAGGGTCGAACCCGGCATCGCCCGGCACGACGAAGAGACCGATCTCGGCAAAGGGCTGCGCGAGGTCTGCCGCCACCTCGCCCAAGTGCTTGTAGTGGCGGTCGCGGAAGCGAACGCTGCCTTCGCCCTGGGCGAGCTGGATGCGGTCGAAGATGCCGCCGCGGACGAAGCCCGAGCCCTTGAACGAATAGAGGCCATTGGCGGCGATCAGCAATGCATGCTGGCCGGGCTCCAGGCGGGCGCGGAGGCTCTCGTACTCGGCATCGCCGAGCAGGCTGCGACCGATGACGGGGACGCTGACCAGCGCCGCGTAGAGATCGATGAAGCGCTCTTCCGGGACGTCGCTCTCGGGCCGGGCAGCGGCTTTCTCCTTGCCCGCAGCCGCGAAGTCGCCGGTCACGTCGCCGACGCTGAGGCTGAGTCGGCGCACCGAGCCATCGCCGATCAGAGTCATCCAGTCGTCCACGCCCTCTTGCGCGGTGTCGACCTCGCCCCGTGGCTGCGCGCGGGACGCCTGCTCCGTGCCGAGCCCGGCGAGGCCCAGCGCGCGAGCCATCCTGACCGACGCACGGCGGATCGCATCGTCGATCACCAGGATTGTGACCGTGGCGCCGGCGATGATGTCGAGCGAACGATCGTCGGCGTCCCGCTCCTCGAGAAACTCGCGGACGTTGCGCCCGACGTAGCCGGCGATGAAGCTCTTCACCTTGCGCTCGGGAATGCCGATCAAGACGATCGGCTCGTGGTGCTCGTGCAGCACGACGCCGGCGATCGTGCCCTCGGTGTCGAGCCCGATGAGGAGGTGGATGGGCTTGCCCGAATAGCCCACCGCGCCCACGACGTCGGTATTCAGGAACACGTAGCCCCTAAGCGTGGAGCCTTCGAGCGCCTGCGCGCGGGGTGGGGCGCCTTCGACCGGGCCGAAGCGATCGGCGCCGGGCACCAGGTCGCTGGGCTGGATTGTGGCGAGTGCGCTTCCGAGATCGACGGCGGCGCGGGCGTTGTGCGCGACGCCTGCGAGGAGCAGCAGGAACAGCAGCGCCGCCGCGCCGGCAATGCCGATACGGATAGGGCGCACCGCCACACTGGGGCGGGCAGCTCCCGGGAAGGAAACCGCTGTCATGGCACAGGCGTCATGACGAGTGAGCGCGCGGCCCCCATGAAATCGCCGACAGACTCGAGCACTGCCAGTCTGAAGCGCGCATACGCCAGCGCCTTGATCTGCGTCAATCGGCGGGTTGCGCGGTCTCGTTGCTCGCCCCCTAAGCCGCCGCTAGGATGCCGCGCCACGGCGCAGGAAGCCGGCGGGGAGGACACAAGTATGGGTAATGGCGGCACCAAGGTGGCGTTTCTCGGGCTCGGCGTGATGGGGTTCCCGATGGCGGGCCATCTCGCGAAGGCGGGCCATGAGGTCACCGTCTACAACCGGACCGAGGCGAAGGCCGCGCAATGGAATGAGGTCAACCAGGGCCGCGCCGCTGCGACCCCTGCCGCCGCCGCCCAAGGCGCGGAGATGGTCTTCGCCTGCGTCGGCGCCGACGACGATCTGCGTGCGGTGGTCTATGGCGAGGACGGCGCGCTCGCCGGCATGGCGGAAGGCACGATTTTCATCGACCACACCACCGATTCCGCCGTTGTTGCCCGCGAAGTCTATGCCGCAGCCAAGGAACGCAGCGTGGGCTTCCTCGACGCGCCGGTCTCCGGCGGGCAGGCTGGAGCCGAGAATGGCGTGTTGACGGTCATGGTGGGCGGCGACGAAGCCGATTACAGCCGCGCCCAGCCGGTCATCGATGCGTTCGCGCGCAACGTGACCCACATGGGGCCGGCGGGGAACGGCCAGCTCACCAAGATGGTCAACCAGATCTGCATTGCGGGCGTGGTTCAGGGCCTCGCCGAAGCCCTCAATTTCGCTCAGCGCGCCGGGCTCGACGGCAAGACCGTGCTCGAGGTCATCTCCAAGGGCGCAGCGCAGTCCTGGCAGATGGAGAACCGCGGCTCGACGATGCTCCGGGGCGAGTTCGAGTTCGGCTTCGCCGTCGACTGGATGCGCAAGGACCTGAGCTTGTGTTTCGAGGAGGGCAAGAAGAACGGCGCCCTCCTGCCGATGTCGATGCTGGTCGATCAGTTCTACGCCCACGTCCAGCAACGCGGCGGCAACCGCTGGGATACCTCCAGCCTGATCCACCTGTTGCAGAACATGTAGGCGTTCCGGCTACACCGCCTCGATATCGGTGAGGCCGAAGTCATCGCCCTTGAACAGAAGCGGCTCGC
Source organism: Alphaproteobacteria bacterium (assembly GCA_965237415.1). GTDB lineage: Bacteria > Pseudomonadota > Alphaproteobacteria > UBA828 > UBA828 > WTGU01. Next base: position 1,998,114 of record CBDEFM010000002.1, on the reverse strand, counting down.
CGGTCACGGCGGCGAGGGCATAGGCGAAGCAATCCCCAAAGTTTAACGCCGCCGGATGATTGCCCTTGCCGAAGCGTCGCCAGGCCTGGCGAGCGGCGGCGACCTGGTCGGCCGTCACCGGAACCATCTCGATCCCGACCTGCTCCATGAAAAGGTCGAGTTCATGGCCCGCCGCCGGGCCGCCGCGACCTTCCCACACGATGGATGTCTCGAAGACGTTGGCCAGCGACATGTGGCACGCAGGGGCCGCGGCAAGCGCCGTCACGTAGCGTTCGGCGTCTGGCTCGCGAAAGAGAACGGCTAGGAGAGCCGAACTGTCGACGATCACTTCGGCAGGCCCCGCTCGTCGTAGAGCAGGTCGCCGTGCTCCACCGCCGAGGGCCCGGGCTTCAGATTGCGAGCGCAACGCTCCGCGATGGCGCGTATCTTCTTCGCGCGCGCCTCGACGCTGCGGGCGTGCCTCTCGCGCTCCAGCCGCTCTCGGAGCGCGGTGGTGATCGCGCCTGTCATGCTCTCGCCGGTGAGCTGCGCGAGCTCGCGGGCCAGCCGGCAGGTCTCGTCGTTCTTGATATTGAGGCTCATCGTATCCTCAAGGGTAGAAACGAAGCTGCGCTTTCTACCCTAACGCGGCTGCCCCGTCGTGCGCAACGGCGGTGCCCCTCTCAGCGGGCTGAGCGGATCAGCGCCCCGGTCTCGCCGTGGAACAGGTGGCAGCGGTTGGGATCGAGCGCGAGCCGCACCTGCTCCCCGAGAGTGAAGTGCGGCTGCCCCGGCGCCTGCACCTTGAGGATCCGCTCGCCCGCGCTGACATCCACAATGGTGAAGGCACCGAGCGGCTCGACCTCGTAGATGGCAGCCTCGACCCCGCCATTGGCTCCCGAGGAATCGATCCCGATGTCCTCGGGCCGCACGGCCAGCGCCGCTGGGCCCGCCCCTTCGGCGCCGTCAAGCGACATCGAGAGCGGCACGTCGCTTCCCTCGAAACGGCCGCCGTCCGCGAGGGTGCCATCGATGAAGTTCATGGGCGGGGAGCCGATCAACTCTGCGACATAGCGGCTGTTGGGCAGGTTATAGATTTCGGCCGGCGTGCCGATCTGGCGAATTTCACCCGCCTCCATCACGGCAATGCGATCGGCGATCGACATCGCTTCTTCCTGGTCGTGGGTCACGTAGATGATCGTGTGGTGAAGCTCACGCTGGAGGCGCTTGAGCTCGACCCTCATCTCTTCGCGGAGCCTGGCATCGAGCGCGGCGATCGGCTCGTCCATGAGGAAGGCTGCCGGGTCGCGCACCAGTGCCCGGCCGATGGCGACACGCTGGCGCTCGCCCCCGCTCAGATGCGCCGGCAGCTTGTCGAGCAGCGGCGTGATGTGCAGGGTCTCCGCCACCTGGGCCACCCGCTCCATCACTGCGGCCTTCTCGAGCTTCCGTTCCACCAGCGGGAAGGCGAGGTTCTGGCCGGCGGTCATATGCGGGAAGAGCGCCAGGTTCTGAAACACCATGGCGAGGTTGCGCTCCTTCGGCCCCTGATCGCCCACGGCCACGCCGCCGATGGTGATCTCGCCCTCGTCCGGCGCCACCAGCCCCAGCAGCAGGCGGAGGATCGTCGTCTTGCCCGAGCTCGGCGGGCCGAAGATGCAAAAGAACTCGTTGTCCTCGACGACGAGGTCGATGTCCTTCACGGCGACGGTCTTGCCGTAAGACTTGCTCGCGTTCCTGAGTTCGAGCCGTGCCATTGGTGAGAATTCCGGGCTAAGCGACGCCGAGCGCCACGCCGGTTTCGGCGTCGAACAGGTGGCACTTGCCGGGCGGCAGCACCGCCTTGACCCGGGCGCCCAGCTCGATGCCGTACTGCTTGCCCTTGGCGATCTTGATCCGGCGCTCGCCGGCGGCCAGGTGAACGATGGTGCGCGGGCCGATGGGCTCGACGAAGGTGACGGCCGCCTCGATGCCGGGGCCGGTGTGGCCCGGCGGCTCGATGTCCAGGTCCTCGGGCCGGGCGCCGAAGATGAGCGCCGCGTCGCGCGCCGTCTTGCAGCGCCGCTTGAGCGCGTCGTCCTCCACGGCCGCCGTGCCGCCTTCGCCGAAATCGAGCGCGTAGCTTCCGTCCCCGCCGGTGAGCGCGCACGGTACCAGGTTCATGCTGGGGCTGCCCATGAAGTTGGCGACGAAGACGTTGCACGGCTCGTTGTAGACCTCGATGGGCGAGCCGTACTGCTGCAGCACGCCGAGGTCCATCACCGCGATCCTGTCGGCTAGGCTCATCGCCTCGATCTGGTCGTGGGTGACGTAGACCATGGTTTGCTGGAACTGGTGCTGCAGATGCTTGAGCTCGGTGCGCATGAAGGCGCGGAAGGCGGCGTCGAGATTGCTCAGCGGCTCGTCAAGGAGAAAGATCTCCGGCTCGGTGATGGCCGAGCGGCCGATCGCGACCTTCTGAAGCTCGTTGACGCTGAGCTTCGCGGTGGGCCAGTCGAGCCGGTCTTCGAGGCGCATGAGCGCAGCCATGGCGGCGACGCGACGCTCGACATCTGCCTTGGGAAGGCCGCGAACCTGCAGGCCGAACGCCAGGTTCTTGCGCACCGAGAGGTGGGTGAAGATGGCGTAATTCTGAAACACGAACCCGACCTTGCGCCGGTTGGCCGGCACCTGGCGCATGTCGCGGCCGTCAAAGAGAATCTGCCCTTCCGACGGCGTCTCGATGCCGGCGATCATGTTCATCGTCGTGGTCTTGCCGCAGCCCGATGGCCCCAGCAGCGCGACGAACTCCTTGTCCCCGATCTCAAGATCGAGCGATGCGACCGCGGTCAAGTCGCCGAAGCGCTTGGTCAGGCCCGCGAGCGAGATTGACGCCATGGCTTCACTCTAGTGGCGGCCGCGGCCCTCGATCGGCCAGATGTCGACCAGAGTCTCGCCGCGCACGCAGTGGTAGTGGTCGTAGAGGTTCACGGTGGGGTCGCAGTGCGGCACGATGCATTCGAGGGCCGCGCCGATGGCGAGCCGCTCATTGGCGCCGGCGAAGACGATGCGCCCGTGCTCGTCGCCGAAATGCTGGTAGTAAGCGCCGATGGGCACGCCGGTGTGGAAGCGCGGCAACGGCCCGTCGGTGGCGAAGCACTTGAGGCCGGCATCCATGGTGGCACTTCCGTCGTGGCTCGCCGAGACCACGGTCGAGCGGACGAAGAGCGCCGGCTCGAAGCGCCAATCGCCGCCGTCCCGCGCCTGCACATCGAGATACTCCACGTCCATGACCACGTAGGAGCCGACCTGGAGCTCGGTCATCAGGCCGATCTCCGTGTCGATGTCGTGGGTGCCTGTGCCGGCACCCGTGACGATGGGCACCTCGATGCCGCGCTCGACGAGCCGGTCGCGGGCGTCCCGAAGCGGCGTCAGATCGCCGTGAGAGGCCGCGCGGCGGTTGCCGAAATCCTCGATGTGCTGGACGTGCCCGGCATAGCCCTGAAGCCCGCAGAAGCGCAGGCTGACGCTTTCGTCCGCGGCTTCCGCGAGGGCCACCGCGGTCTCCGCATCGCGGGTGCCGGTGCGATGCAGCCCGACGTCGACATCGATCACCACATCGAGCACGAACCCGGACGCTGCGGCGGCGGACTCGAGGGCGCGCAGATTGTCCATGTCATCGGCCGTCACCATGAGCGACTCATTGTCGCGGCGGAGCGCCATGAGGCGGTTGATCTTGGCGGGTGCCACGATCGGCGAGGTGACGAGCAGCCCGTCGATCCCCCCCGCCGCCAACGCCTCCGCCTCGCCCAAGGTGGCGCAGCAGATGCCGAGCGCGCCGGCGTCCAGCTGGCGGCGCGCGATCTGCACGCTCTTGTGGGTCTTCGCGTGGGGGCGGAAGGCGACACCCTGCTCTGCCGCGTACGCCGCCATCGTGGCGATGTTGCGCTCCATCGCGTCGAGATCGAGCACCAAAGCGGGCGTGATCAGGCGGGCCCGCGATTCGCGCTCATCGATCAGAGATTGGTTCGGCCCAAGCGCCGCCGATGTCGTCATCCTCGCCCCCCAAAATTGCCCCGCGGTGCCCCGCAACCGCCAGCGTCCTCCGCCATGCGGATGAGCGGAAGCGGGTAACGGATGCGCGCCGGTATCATCCGCATACCGGCGCGACATGCCAATAGGATATGTTGAGCACGAACGAGACCGAGCGGACGGAGGGCACGCATGAAGGTGGTGATTACGGGAGGACTGGGCTTTCTCGGGCAGAGACTCGCGCGGGCGCTGCTCGACAGGGATACGCTGACCGGCGCATCGGGCGAGCAGGAGCGGATCGACGAGATGGTCCTCTTCGATGCCGTCGTGCCGGACCAGCCGCCTGCGGGCCTCGAGGACGAGCGGGTCTCGTTCGCCGCGGGCGATGTCGCCGATGGGGAGACGGTGCGCGCGCTCATCGCGGGCGATTCGCTCTCGGTCTTTCACTTCGCCTCGGTGGTCAGCGCCGGCGCCGAGCAGGACTTCGACCTCGCGTTGGCGGTCAACCTCACCGGCGGCCTCAATGTGCTCGACGCCTGCCGCGCCGCGCCGGGGCTCCCCCGGCTCGTCTTCACCAGCAGCATCGCGGTCTATGGCGGCAGTGCGCTGCCGGAGACCATCTCCGACGAGACCAAGATCACCCCGCAGGGCACCTATGGCGTGACCAAGGTGATCAACGAGCACCTCGTGGCCGACTACACCCGTAAGGGCTACCTGGATGGCCGCGGCGGCAGGCCACCCACCGTCATCGTGCGGCCGGGCAAGCCCAACAAGGCGGCCTCCGGCTTCGCCAGCGGGCTCTTCCGCGAGCCGCTCGCCGGTGTGGACCACGCGCTCCCGGTCAGCCGGGACACGCGCATCGTCCTCGGCGGCTACCGCACGATCGTGGACAGCCTGGTCGCCCTTCACGAGGCGCCGAGCACGGCGCTCGGCGACGACCGCACCATCAACCTGCCCTCCTTCTCGGCGACGGCGGGGGAGATGGTGGCGGCGCTGGAGCGGGTGGGTGCCGGCCGCAAGCTCGGCGCGGTCATCGATGCGCCCGATGGGGCGGTGCAGCGTCTCGTCGGCTCCTGGCCAGCCTACGCGAAGGCCGAACGGGCCGCGGCCCTCGGCCTGCCCCAGAACCCGCCTTTGGACGAGGTGGTGCGCCAGTACATCGAGGACTACGTGGACCATTAACCCGCTCTTCCCGCCGCTGTCGCACTCCGGCTCCGCCGTCCGCCATTCGCAGTGGCTGCCCGGTGTATCGAGACAGATGAACATTTCTTAGCCGGGATTAAGTGGGATTAAGTGGGATAAGTGGGATGTCGCGCACGCCCGAGTCGCGTGAGCCCGAAACGTCTCGCGCGCGGCATATGAGGTCGTGTGCGCGATAGCAGTGTGCCTCGCAGGCGACTGTGCAACCGGAAGCATGGGTACCGCCTGTGCAACCGGAAGCATACATGGGTAACAGTGTTCGGTAACGCTATGGACCGGTTACATGGGTAACAGTGTTCGCCGTCGCTCACCAGCCCTTCCGCACGCAGCAGATCGCCCATCGTGCTGGCCGCAGGCCACACCGCCTCGGGGCGCTCTCCCATCAGCACTGCGCGCAGCTTGCGCGGACCCCAATGGGGACGCTGCCTGCGCAGAGCAACAATCGCTTCGGCCATCTCCGGCGCCATCGACCGACCATGACGGTGCGGCGCACGAGAGCGCTCCACCAGGCCCTCCGGGCCGTGCTCGCGATAGCGACCGAGCCATTTGTAGCCCGTCTTGCGGCTGATGCCGTAGTCCTCGCAAAGCGCTGTCATCGGCAACTCGCCACGCAGACAGTCTGCGACAAAAACCAACTTCTCCTCCATGCGACAGGTCTCCTTCCACGGCATCGGCCACCTCCTGGCCCTGCCATAACCTGTCACCCATCTATCCGGTCCATTCTGTTACCTATCTATCCGGTCTGTACCGCCCGCACCCACCTCCCCCTGTCCCCCTCCCAACTTGTTCGTATCCCTCAGTCGCCGGGCGCTCGCTCCGCTCGCTTGGCTTACGCGCATTCGCGCGCGGCGCAGTCGCGCCGTCCGGGCCTGACGGCCCGGTGGGGCGGAGGGGAGACGCAGACGGCGCTGCCCGTTCTCCCTCTCCGCCCCTGGGGGCGGAGAGGGCCGGGGTGAGGTGGGGGTGTCTTCTTTCTCACAGCGCACGGTGCGATGCTGACACCGACACCCTGCGCCGGGCAGCGCACCATGGTCCGGCGAATCGGGAGGGAAGAGCCTCCGGTTCGCCTAGGCTGCGTCGTGGAGGTCGTCCACTCGCGTGCCGTGCCAGCCTTCCTCGCGCTTGCGCCAGTAGCGGGACTGGATGCGGCTGGTGACGAGGCCGGCGTGGCCGTTGCCGATGGGCTTGTCGCCGAGCCGCACCACCGGCATGACGCCGCCGGCCGTGGTGCTTGCGAAGAGCTCGTCTGCGGCACCGAGCTCCGCCGGCTCCACCCTGCGGTATGAGAAGGGGATGCCTTCCTCGTCGCAGAGCTCTGCCACCGCGCGCCGCGTGATGCCCTCCAGAACGTTGGCGTCAGGCGTCGCGACCGCGCCGTCGCGGATCACGAAGATGTTGTAACCCGGCCCTTCGGTGAGCGAGCCGTCGCCGCCCACCAGCAGCGCGTCGTCGCAGCCGTGGTCGTAGGCCTCGAAGCGGGCCTGCACAAAGTCCGCCCGGTTGTAGTTCTTGTAGCGGGCGTCGATCGCCTTCGACGAGACACGCTCGACGCCGCTGAGATAGAGCGCGACGCCGTTGCGGCACTTCTCCTCGCCCCAGATCCAGGCGTAGGGCGTGGCGTAGGCCACGAATTCGGGCGCGCCGAGGCGGGGGTCGCGGGTCTCGCTGTTGATGACGCCGCGGGTGAGCTGGATCTTCACGTAGCAGTTGTCGTGCCCCGTCCGCGCCACGCATTCGGCAAGAATTCGGTGCATGTCGTCGGCACTGTAGGGATTCTCCAGCCGGAAGCCCGCGCAGGAGCGCGCGAAGCGCTCGAGATGCTCGTCGAGCATGAAGAACCAGCCGGCCCAGGTGGAGGTCACGTCGTAGACGGTGTCTCCCCAGACGAAGCCGGCATCGAAGATCGACATCTTGGCGTCCTCGGGCGAGACGTACTCGCCGCCGATGAACACGCATCCCTCGCTCATCGCTCTCTCCCTCACGGTTTTTTAGCCAGCGCGTCGAACGCGCGCAGGCGGTCGAGAAGTTCCGGTAGCGTATCCAGCGGCACCATGTTGGGGCCGTCGGAAGGCGCCTCGTCCGGCGCCGGATGGGTCTCCATGAAGACCGCGGCGACGCCCACCGCCACCGCGGCCCGCGCCAGCACGGGCACGAACTCCCGCTGCCCGCCGCTCGCCGCACCCTGTCCCCCCGGCTGCTGCACCGAATGGGTCGCATCGAACACCACGGGGCAGCCGGTCTCCGCCAGCTGCGGCAGGCTCCGCATGTCCGAGACCAGCGTATTGTAGCCGAAGCTCGCGCCGCGCTCGCACACCAGCACCCGGCTGTTGCCGGCGCCAACGATCTTCGCGACCACGTGGCGCATGTCCCACGGCGCGAGAAACTGGCCCTTCTTCACATTGATCGGCTTATCGGTCGCTGCCGCCGCCAGCAGCAGGTCGGTCTGGCGGCAGAGGAACGCCGGAATCTGAAGCACGTCCACCGCCTGTGCCACCGCCGCGCACTGCTCCGGCAGGTGCACGTCGGTCAGCACCGGGCAGCCGTGGGCATCGCGCACCGCCTCCAGGATCGCGAGTCCCTCGTCCATGCCGATGCCGCGCGGGCTGCCGGCGGAGGTGCGGTTGGCCTTGTCGAAGGAGCTCTTGTAGACGAACGGCATACCGCGAGCCGCCGTCATCGCGACGAGCGTCTCCGAGACCCTGAGCGCGTGATCGCGTCCTTCGATCGCGCAGGGGCCGGCGATGAGCGCAAGCGGCAGCGCGTTGCCCACCTCGAAGGCGCCGATCGTCACCCGGCCTGGGGCGGGCGTTTCGCTCACATCGGCCTCACAGTGTCCTCAGACCAGCCGCGCTTGTCTCACCGCCGCTTCGATGAAGGAGGCGAACAAGGGATGCGGCTGGAAGGGGCGCGAGGTGAGCTCGGGGTGGAACTGGACACCCACGAACCAGGGATGATCCGGGCGTTCGACGATCTCCGCGAGGGCGCCGTCGGGCGAGAGGCCCGCCACCCGCATGCCCGCGTCGTCCAGTTGCTCGCGGTAGCCGATGTTCATCTCGTAGCGGTGGCGGTGACGCTCGAAGATCCGCTCCCTGCCATAGACCGAGCGCACCCGGCTGCCTTCCTCGAGCACCGCCTCGTAGGCGCCGAGCCGCATCGTGCCGCCCAGGTTGTCGTCGGCGTTGCGGCGCTCGACCTGGCCGTCCCGGTTCCACTCGGCCATCAGCCCGATCACCGGGTCGTCGCAAGGGCCGAACTCCGTGGAGCCGGCGCCTGCGATGTCTGCGACGTTGCGCGCGGTCTCGATCACCGCCAGCTGCATCCCAAAGCAGATGCCGAAATAGGGGACGCCGCGGGTGCGCGCGTACTTGACGGCGGCGATCTTGCCCGGCACGCCGCGCTCGCCGAAGCCGCCGGGCACCAGGACCCCGTGCACGGCTTCGAGAGCGCTGGCCGTGCCGTTGGCCTCCAGGTCGTCGGCCTCGATCCAATGTGTATCGACGCGGACCCTGTTCGCGACCCCGCCATGCGTGAGCGCCTCGAAGAGCGATTTGTAGGCGTCGCGGAGCCCCGTGTACTTGCCGACGACGGCGATCGCCACCTCGCCTTCGGGCGAGAGAGTGCGCTTGACGATCGTCTCCCACGCGGAAAGATCGGGCGCCGGCGCCTCCGGGATGCCGAAATAGCGCATGACCTGGGTATCGAAGCCCTGGGCGTGATAGCTGAGCGGCACCTCGTAGATGGTCTCCACGTCGGTCGCCGGGATCACGCAGTCCTCGCGCACGTTGCAAAAGAGCGCGATCTTGCGGCATTCGGCCTCGGGGATCGGGCGGTCGGCGCGGCAGAGGAGGAGGTCGGGCGCGATGCCGATGCTGCGCAGCTCCTTCACCGAATGCTGGGTGGGCTTGGTCTTCAGCTCGCCGGCGGTCTCGATATGGGGCACGAGGGTCAGGTGGACGAACATCACCTTGTCGCGGCCCTGCTCGTAGGCGAACTGGCGGATCGATTCGAAGAACGGCAGGCCCTCGATATCGCCCACGGTGCCGCCGATCTCGACCAGCACGAAGTCCGCGCCGTCGCTGTCGCGGACGATCGCCTCCTTGATCGCGTCGGTGACGTGGGGGATCACCTGCACGGTGCCGCCGAGGTAGTCGCCGCGCCGCTCCTTGGCGATCACGGTCTGATAGATCTGGCCCGCGGTGACGCTGTCGGACCGCCGCGCCGGCACGCCGGTGAAGCGCTCGTAGTGCCCGAGGTCGAGATCGGTCTCGGCGCCGTCGTCGGTGACGTAGACCTCGCCGTGCTGAAACGGGCTCATCGTGCCCGGATCGACGTTGAGATAGGGGTCGAACTTGCGGAGCCGAACCCGATAGCCCCGCGCCTGAAGGAGCGCGCCCAAGGCCGCCGAAGCGAGTCCCTTGCCGAGGGAGGACACCACGCCGCCGGTGACGAAGATGTACCGCGTCATGGACCCCTACCTTATCAAACGCACCCGAGTCGCCACCACCCATCGGTAAATTATTTGGGCAACCCATAAATTCGGGTGGTCCCTACGTGTCGTGCTGGCAGCCGCGGCGTTCTAACCGAGGGCACCGTCGGAACGGCGCGATGCCTCACTCGGCGCGGGGGACTGCAGGCCCGTCGTCGCCGGGGAGATCCAGCGGCTCGATATCGGTGGGGAAGTCGAGCTCGCCCGGCAGCACGAGCGGCTCGGCCTCGATGGCCAGCGGATCCTCCTCTGCGGTATCCAGCACCGACTCCCGATCGGTCCAGCTGCCGGAAAGGATGGCGAGGACCAGACTCATGATCATGAAGGCCGCCGCCAGCCCCGCCGTGGCGCGGGTAAGCAGATTGGCCGTGCCGCGCGCCGAGAACATCGCACCGGGGCCGCCGATACCGAGCGCGCCGCCCTCGCTGCGCTGGAGCAGCACGAGACCGATCATCGTGATGACGATGACGATCAGGACCACGAGCAGGATCGTTTCCACTGCCGCTCCTTGCCACTAGCCTGGACGGGCTCGGCGGCACGCTTGGCAAATCTGCCAGAACGCGTCCGCAGAGAGGCTGGCTCCGCCGACCAGCACGCCGTCAACCCCCGGCGCGGCCAGGATGTCGCCTGCGTTACGCGCCGTGACGGAGCCGCCATATAGCACGCGGAGCGCCGCGCCGCTTCCCGAAAATCTCTGGTCCCACCCGGCCCGCACTTTCGCGTGCGCTGCCTCGATATCGGCCGGGCCCGGTGTGCGGCCGCTACCGATGGCCCAGACCGGCTCGTAGGCGATCGCGGTGTTGTCGGGCGTGGCAGTTGCTGGCAGCGATCCCTCGATCTGGCGGCCGATCGCGGCGAGTGCGCGCCCGGCATCCCGGTCGGCCGCGCTTTCGCCGACGCAGACGATGGCGGTGAGCCCCGCCGCATGGGCCGCGGCGGCCTTGCCCGCGACCCATTCGTTATTCTCACCGTGGCTCGCGCGGCGTTCGGAATGGCCGACGATGACGTAGGCGCAGCCGGCATCGGCGAGCATCAGAGCGCTCACGTCGCCGGTGTGTGCGCCCTCCGCCGAGACGTGGCAGTCCTGCCCGCCGAGCGCGATCTGCGTGCCGGCGAACACGGCCCGGAGCGCGAAGAGAAGCGTCACCGGCGGACACACGACGATGTCGCCTCCGCAATCGCCGGCAGCCGCGTGGTCCGCCAGCGCGCTAGCGCGGGCTAGCCCATCGCCATGCAAGCCGTTCATCTTCCAGTTTGCGACCAGGAGCGGCCGGCGGGGAGGGAACTTAGCCCGCATTTCTCACCACGGTCATGGTCTGCGCGGCGCTGTCCGGTCGACAGGGTAGGAACGGCGCACAGCGCGATGTGGTGCATCGGGCAAGCGGCGTGACGCACACTGTCGGCCGGACAGCGCCGCCCTTCGGGTCGCGCCCAGGCGCCCGCCCGCTTCGTCGCGGGCCTCAACCGTATGCACCGATACGCTTTTCGGCCCGCTCCTAGCGGACCGAACGCCTGGGCGCGACGCAGGCCGTGACCGTGGTGAGAAATGCGGGTTAGGCGCCATGGGAGCAGGTGTGGGTTGTGGGCGGTCATGTCCCGGCCCTTACGCGCGGGTACGCGCTACGGGCGGGCCGCCATGCTCTATCACGGCCCGCGACCGTGGGCCAGTCGCACCGAGTTGGCAGGCAAACGGCGACGGGCTACGTGGTCACAAACCAAATGACAGGTTGCGTGTTGCCCGGCGTACACGGCCGCTCCTATTATCCGCCGCAACGCCCGTCCCGGAGCGGCCTGGGCGCGTCTCCACCATTCAGCAGGTCCCGCAATGCTGCAATCCATGCGCCAGGCCACCAAGTCGTGGGCGGCCCGCGGCGTCATCATCATCCTGGCGCTGAGCTTCGGAGCCTTCGGCATCAACGACGTGTTCACCGGCGGGAGCCGCACAGCGGTGGCGACGGTGGGCGACGTCGAGGTGCCGACGGTCCTGTTCGACCGCCAGTTCCAGCGCGCCCTGCAGCGGGAGAGGGAACGCTCCGGCCGCCCCGATCTGACTCGTGACGAGGCCCACCGGGCCGGCCTTACAGGCCAGGTGCTCAACCTCCTCGTCCGCGAATATCTGCTGGATGCCGAAACCAGCAAACTCGGGATGCGGGCGGCGGACGACAGCGTGAGACGGGAGCTCGAGGACTCGCCGGCCTTCAGCAACGAGCAGGGCGCGTTCGATCCCGAGCTTTACGATCTCGTTCTCGAGCGCAACAACATGACCCGGACCGAGTACGAGGATCTGATCCGCGTCGACCTGCTCCGCAGCCAGCTCCTGAACGCCATCGGCGGCGAGCGCAAGGTCCCCGAGTCACTGATCGAAGCCCTCCATCGCTTCCGCGCCGAGGAGCGCAGCGCTGGGCTCGCGCTGATCCCCGCCCGCGGCATGAGGGGCCTTGCCGTACCGGACGAAGCCGCCCTCACGGCCTATTACGAGGCGAACACGGCGTCGTTCATGGCGCCCGAGCGGCGCAGCGCGGTGGTCGTGCAGCTCACCGCCGAGGCCATGGTGTCGGAGATCGAGCTGAGCGACGAAGATGTCTATGCCGAGTACGAAGCGCGGATCGACGAGTTCGATCTGCCCGAGCAACGCGCGGTCGTCCAGATCAATGCCCAGGACGAGGCGCTGATCCGCGAGGGCGCGCAGAGGCTCGCGGAGGGCGAGCCATTCGACGTCGTGGCAGACGACCTCGAGAGGCGCGGCGCGGGCGTGCTCTCGCTCCCGGAATTCAGGGCCGACGGCCCGCTGAGGGGCGTGAGCGAGGCGGTCTTCAGACTCTCCGAGGGCTCGGTCAGCGACCCGCTCGAGACCCCGTTCGGCTGGCATCTCTTCAAGGTCGACAAGGTGGTGCCCGCGCGGCGCCAGAGATTCGAGGAAGTGAAGCAGGAGCTGCACGACGAAATGGCGCTCGATTTGGCCGGAGCGGGCCTATTCCGCCTCTCCACCGTGCTTGAGGACGAGCTCGGCGGCGGCGCCGCGCTGGAGCAAGGTGCCGCGGTCGTGGGCGTCGAGCCGATCATCCTCAACGGCGTCACCCGAAACGGTCTCGACCGCAGTGGGTCCCTCGTCCTGAGCGACTTGAGCGAGCGGGACGACATAGTCTCGCTCCTGTTCGAGACGGGGGAGGGGCGGGAATCGAACCTCACCGAGCTCAACGACGGGAGCTTCGCCATCTTGCGGGTGGACGAGGTGGCCGTATCCGCGCCGCGGCCCCTGGAGGAGGTCCGGGGCGAGGTGCGTGCGGCGCTCACGCGCGAGGCGGAGAGGGAGGCGGCCGAGCGCGTGGCGAGCGCGCTGGCCGATCGGGTAAGGGTGGGCGAAGACCTCGCTGCCGCCGCCCGCGATGCGGGCCTCGCCGTGACGACGCTCGACAATGTGCGGCGCGATGGGCGGGGTGCCGGGCCGGATGCATCTTTCGCGCTGATCCAGGCGCTATTCGCGACGGACGAAGGCGACCGCGAGCCGATCGTCGCGCAGACGGCGGGCGGCTGGGGAGTCGCGGTGCTCACCGGGGTCAACGATGCCGGCCGGGGCGCCACGGGCGAGGAGCGCGACCGGATACGCGATCAGCTCGCACGCGCGTGGCGCGGCGACCTCACGGAAGCCTACCGGGTTGCGCTCTACGGCCGGCACGAAATCTCGGTCAACGAAGGCACGCTCTCCGCCCTGTTCAGCCAGCAGAATTAGGTCGGAGGCTCGGGCGCGGGCGGCCGGCGCGCGACCACATACCGGACGACATCGTCGATCAGGAAGCGGTCTTCGGCGAGCGCGAGGCCGGCGGGCTCGACATGGCGGTGGGGCTCGCGGTCGAAGCCCGCGCCATAGGCCCACCGCACCCAGGGCGCCCACAGGCCCATGACGAAGCGCCGCCACGGCCGTTTGGACCACGTGTAGTCGAGCAGGCGAATTTCGCCGCCGGGCTTCAGAATCCGCCCGAGCTCGGTGAGCGCCGCCTGCTGCTGGTCGGGCCTGAGCACGCAGAAGACGAAGCTCGCAACCACGGCATCGAAGCTCGAATCGGGGAAGGCGGTTCTCAGTACATCCATTGCCGCGAACGGGACGGCGCTGCCGAGCCCGTCGCGCCGGGCACGCGCTTGCGCCAGCATCGCCTGCGAAAGGTCGATCCCGACCACCTCAGCGCCGGCGGGATAGTAGGGGATGTTGCACCCCGTCCCGATGCCGGCATCCAGTATTCGCCCGCTGAGCCCGGCGAACAGCGTGCCGCGGATCGGCGCATAGCGCTTCCGCTCGAAAGACCCATCGAGAAAGTCGTAATAGGGCGCGATTCGTCTATAGACCGCGCGTGCGTCGACCGCCGTCACGACCGCGTCCACCCCAGAGGGCGCGCCCAGAGCAGGATGCAGCAGTCCCCGTTCACCCTACACATGTCGGCCCTCGCGGCGGCTCGGTCAAGACCGAATGGCGCGCTTCTGGCGGCTGCACTCCGGCGACAGACCGGCCTACGCCCGTATGGCGTTTCGTCGAGAACCGGCTATAACACGGGGCGCACCGGCCGGGCAGCGCGGCCTGGAGCCGGCGCGCGAGCGAGCGAGCGGACGTCTGACCCCCATGACGGAATCGACCGATTTCAAGGCGCTCATAGGGCGTGTCGCGAGCGGCGCGGCGCTCTCCGTGGACGAATCGCGGGCCGCCTTCGACGCGATGATGGCGGGTGAGGCGACTCCATCGCAGATGGGCGGCTTTCTCATGGCGCTCCGCGTGCGGGGCGAGACCGTCGACGAAATCACCGGCGGCGCGCAGGCGATGCGCGCCCGCGCGCTAAAAATCGACGCGCCCGAGGGAACCATCGACACCTGCGGCACCGGCGGGGACGCCAAGGGCACCTTCAACATCTCGACCGCCGCCGCGCTCGTGGCCGCTGGCTGCGGCGTGCCCGTCGCCAAGCACGGCAACCGGGCGCTCTCCTCGCGCTCGGGCTCGGCCGACCTGCTCGCCGCCCTCGGCGTCACCATCGATGCGGACATGGCGCTCGTCCGCGACGCCCTGTGGGAGGCCGGGATCGGCTTCCTCATGGCGCCGCGGCACCACAGCGCCATGCGCCACGTGGGGCCGACCCGGATCGAGCTCGGCACGCGCACCGTCTTCAACCTGCTGGGCCCGCTCGCCAACCCGGCCGGCGCCACCCGCCAGGTGATCGGCGTGTTCGACCCCAAGTGGGCGATGCCCATGGCCGAGGTCCTGCGCAATCTCGGGTCCGAGCGCGTCTGGGTCGTCCATGGCAGCGATGGTACCGACGAGCTCACTACCACGGGGCCGTCTGCGGTTGTCGAACTCGACGGCGGCACGATCCGCCGCTTCGAGGTCACGCCGGAGGACGCTGGCCTGCCGCGGGCCCAGCCCGAGGATCTGAAGGGCGGCGACGCCGGGGAGAACGCCGCCATCGTTCGCGCCGTCCTCGATGGCGCGCCCGGTCCGGCGCGGGACATCGTGCTGCTCAATGCCGCCGCGGCGCTCATCGTCGCCGGGCGCGCCGGCGATCTCATGGACGGCGTTCGCCGTGCGGCCGAGGCGGTCGACAGCGGCAAGGCCCAGGCCGCGCTCGACCGGCTCGTCGAGATCAGCGGCCGGAGCGCGCCCGCGCGGGCCGGGAGCGCAGCGGGCCAATGAGCGACGTCCTTTCCAAGATCTGCGACGACAAGCGGCTCCACGTCGCCGCCCGCAAGAGGGCAGTCTCGCAGGCAGCGCTGGCGGAGAGGGCGCGCGCGGCGGAAGCGCCACGCGGCTTCGCCCGAGCGCTCAGCGCGGTCGCCGACAGCGGCCGCCCGGCGCTCATTGCCGAGCTCAAGAAGGCCTCGCCCAGCAAGGGCCTGATCCGCAGCGATTTCGACCCGCCGGCACTCGCGGCCGCCTACGCCCGCGGCGGCGCGGCCTGCCTCTCCGTGCTGACGGACAAGCCTTACTTCCAGGGCGAAGACCGCTATCTCTTGGAGGCGCGCGAGGCCGTCCCGCTCCCCGTGCTGCGCAAGGACTTCATGCTCGATCCTTATCAGGTCGTCGAGGCACGCGCGCTCGGCGCGGACTGCATCCTGCTCATCATGGCCGCCCTTGGCGACGGGGAGGCCGCCGAGCTCGCTGCCGCGGCAAGGGAGCTCGGAATGGACACGCTGGTGGAGGTCCATGACGCGCACGAGCTCGAGCGGGCGCTGGCTCTCGGTGCCTCCTTGCTTGGCATCAACAACCGCAACCTGAAGACCCTCGAGGTCGATCTCGCGACCACCGAGCGCCTCGCGCCGCTGGCGGCGGGCGGGCCGCCCATGGTCTGCGAGAGCGGCCTCCACGGCCCGGCCGATATCGCCCGCATGACGGCGCTCGGCGTGCGCCGGTTCCTGGTCGGCGAGTCCCTGATGCGCCAGGCCGATGTCGCGGCGGCGACAGCGGCGCTGCTCGCGCCCGTCTCCGCCGACGCGCCGGCCGCTCAGGCGGCGGAGGGCCGAGCGATGGCGCGGCTCACCCACATCGACGCCGAAGGCAAGGCGCGCATGGTGGACGTGACGGAGAAGGAGGTCACCGAGCGCCGGGCGACGGCGCGGGCGCGCGTGCTGATGAAGCCCGAGACCGCGCGGCTGATCCAGGAAGGGGGCGTCGCGAAAGGGGACGTGCTCGGTGTCGCCCGGCTTGCCGGCATCATGGCGGCCAAACGGACCGCCGATCTGATCCCGCTCTGCCATCCCCTGGCGCTCAGCGCTGTCGACGTGAGGCTCACCTGCGACGAGGCAGAGGGCGCCGTGGACATCGAGGCCAGTTGCCGCATCACGGCGCGCACCGGGGTCGAGATGGAGGCGCTGACCGCAGCGAGCGTGGCCGCGCTCACCGTCTACGACATGTGCAAGGCCGCCGATCGCGGCATGCGCATCACCGACGTGCGGCTCACCCACAAGGAGGGCGGCAAGTCGGGCGAGTTCCGGGCGCCGTGACCGATGATTCCGGTCGCTGAAGCGGTCGCCCGCATCACTTCCGCCTTTTCGCCGCTGCCGGCGGAGACCGTGCCGCTCGCCGCGGCTCACGGCCGCGTGCTGGCAGCCGACATCGTCGCCCGCCTCACGCAGCCGCCCTTCGCCGTCTCGGCCATGGACGGCTACGCCGCGCGCGCCGCCGATGTCGCGGAGGTGCCCGTCACCCTGCGTCAGATCGGCAGCGTGCCCGCCGGCGCCCGCTTCGAAGGCACGGTCGGCCCCGGCGAGACTGTCCGCATTTTCACTGGCGCGCCGGTGCCGGACGGCGCCGATACGATCGTCATTCAGGAGAACACGCGCCGGGACGGCGACGCGATTACCGTGCGCGCAGGCGCGCCGGCGGGCCGCTACATTCGCCCCGCCGGCCTCGATTTTCGCGCGGGCGAGGTCGGCGTCGCGGCAGGAAGGCGGCTCGACGCACGCGCCATCGGGCTTGCCGCCGCCATGAACCAGCCGTGGCTCACGGTCAGGCGCAGGCCCCGAATCGCATTGCTTGCCACCGGCGACGAGATCGTCATGCCGGGCGAGCCGCTGGGCGCCAATCAGATCGTGAGTTCCAACACGCACGCGCTCAGGGCGGTGGTGGAGGGGTGCGGTGGCGAGGCGATCGACCTCGGCATCGCCCGCGACGACGCCGACTCCCTCGCGCGCCTTGCCGCCGGCGCGAATGGCGCGGACCTGCTGGTCACCACCGGCGGCGCCTCGGTGGGCGAGCACGACCTGATCCGCTCCGCGCTCAAGGATGAAGGACTCACCCTCGATTTCTGGAAGATCGCCATGCGGCCCGGCAAGCCACTGATGTTCGGCACCGTCGGCGGCACCCGCCTGCTCGGCCTCCCCGGCAACCCGGTCTCCTCGCTGGTTTGCGCGCTGGTCTTCCTCAGGCCGGCGCTGGCCCGCATGCTCGGCTCCGACGAGGGCGCTCACCCGATGGCGCAACGAGCGAGCCTTGGCGCCGACGTCGGGGAGAACGACGAGCGGCAGGATTATCTCCGCGCGACGCTCAGGCGCGACGAAAGCGGTGCGCTGATCGCAACGCCCTTCACGAAGCAGGACAGCTCGATGCTGTCGCTGCTGGTGAAGGCGCAATGCCTCGTCGTCCGCCCGCCCCATGCGCCGGCGGCGGCGCGCGGCTCAGCGGTGGAGATCATCCCCCTCGAAGGCGGCACACCGCCCCTCTAGGATGGCTGCGCGCGGCACTTCGCCCTTACGGGCGAGGCGTCTGAGGAATGAGCCCGCCGATGCCGGCGATTCCAACGGCGCCGCTGCCTTGCAGGAGACGCGCGCGGGTGCTGTCGATGCCGCCGAGAGCATAGACCGGGAGAGGGCTGGCGCGCGCCAGCGCAGCGAAACGGTGGGGGCCGAGGGCGCGGACATCGGGGTGGCTCGCCGTGGCGAACACCGGGGAGAGTAGAGCGACATCGGCGCCAGCGGAGGCGGCCGAGCGCAACGCCGCAGGGGAATGGGCGGCGGCGGTGACCAGCCAGTCCCGCTGCCAGCGCACGGCAGCGGCGCGCCTGATGGCGCGCTCCGGCAGATGGACCCCGTGAGCGCCGACCCGCCGCGCGAGCGCCGGGTCTTCGCCCACCAGCAGGACGAGCCCTCGTCGTCGCGCAATAGCGGCAAGGCTGCGGGCGAGCGCCGCGCGCTCCGGCGTTCCATAATGACGGAGGATGATGCCGCTCCCCGCCGGCAGCGCGTTGGCAGCCGGGAGGGGATCGGCGAGCCGCGCCTCGTCGGTCATCAGCAGGAGCGCCGGCAAGCTGCTCCCCGCCGTTCGTTTGAGGCTTGCCGCCGCCTCTGCTAGCGTTCCCACCGCTCGCTCAATTCAGGTTCCTATGGCGCACGCAGCCCCTGCCACTCCCAGAGACGACCCGCCGGCCGTCGATGTCGCCGCCAATCTGGCCGCCGTCACGGCCGAGGTCCAGGATGCGGCGCGTGCCGCAGGACGCGGCGGGGGCGAGATTACGCTGATCGCGGTCTCCAAGGGACACCCCGCAAGCCGGATCCTGCCTGCGCTTGCCGCCGGCCACACGACCTATGGCGAGAACAGGGTGCAGGAAGCGAGCGAGAAATGGCAGGCGCTCCGCACCGAATGGCCCGGTGCGGCACTTCACTACATCGGCGCGCTGCAGACCAACAAGGTCCGCGACGCGGTGGCCATCGCCGATGCCATCCATGCGATCGATCGGGCCAAGCTGGCTGCTGCGCTGGCCCGCGAGATGGTGCGCCAGGGCCGCCGTCCTGACTGCTTCATTCAGGTCAATACCGGGGCCGAGCCGCAGAAGGCCGGAATCTTGCCGGATGGCCTCGATGCACTGGTCGCGCACTGCCGGGACGATCTGATGCTGCCCGTGATCGGGCTCATGTGCATTCCGCCCGCCGACGAAGACCCATCCCCCCACTTCGCGCTATTGCGGGAGCTCGCCGCGCGCCACGGCCTCGACCGCCTCAGCATGGGCATGTCGGCCGACTACCGGACAGCGATCGCGCTCGGCGCCACCCACGTCCGGATCGGTACGGCGATTTTTGGGGCCCGTCCCACGCGCTAATTCCGGCCGGGCGGCACTCCAGCGGACGGAACGCGGAGCCAGGCCCGCCGACCCACGCCGGCCAGGATCGTTAGCAAGTCGCCCGCCGCAAGGGCGACGCACCCTGCCGTCGGTGCGTAGTCCGGCTGAGCCACGTGAAGGAACACCGCGCTGCCCAAGCCCGGCACCGCGGGCGTATCGTTGTGGCCGAGAATGACGATCAGGTCGTAGACGTGATCCCCGCGCCACAGCTCTTCGTGGCTCGCCTCGTGGGGCAGACGCAGCGGCTCGTTGTAGAGGGGATGGCCGGGATCGTCGCACCAGCCGTCGTGCGGGCTCAGCGGCGCGATGGGGAGCGCGGTGCGTGGCGGCGCCGTCCTGTCGGGCCTGTAGAGGACCCGGCGTAACGGGAAACGGCCGGCGGGGGTCGCACCGTCGCCCTCGCGCTTGTTCGACCGCACCCCGCCCGACCCGATCGCGCAGGCGAAGCGCTTGCCGCGCCACTGGAGAATTCCCGGCGGATGGACGACGAGGTCGTCGTCGGATGTCGGGAGGCTCACGGATCGCCCTCCAAGAGTTCGCGGATCGGGCGAAAGGATCGCCGGTGGTGCACGCAAGGCCCGAGCCGCGCGAGACCCGCGCGGTGCTCCGCCGTGCCATAGCCGGCGTTCCGCTCCCAACTGTAGCCGGGATGGTCGAGCGCGAGGCGCGCCATCAGACGGTCCCTGGCGACCTTGGCGACGATCGAGGACGCGGCGATCGAGAGGCTCAGCCGGTCGCCGCCGACCACCGTCCGCACCGGGCAAGGCAGGCAGGGCGCGCGGTTGCCGTCCACCAGCGCGAGGTCGGGCAGGTGGGCGAGACGGACGACAGCACGGCGCATGGCCAGAAGAGTGGCCTGAAGGATGTTCATGCTGTCGATTTCGGCGACGCTGGCGAGGCCGACGGCAGCATCGGCGCAGGCCAGAATTGCCGGCTGCAGCGCGGAGCGGCGCTCGGCCCGGAGCAGCTTGGAATCGGTAATCATCGCCCGCAAATGTGGCGTTGGGCCGCCCGCGCCGAACGCGACCGCCGCCGCGACCACGGGCCCCGCCCAAGGGCCCCGGCCGGCCTCGTCGATCCCGGCAACGCGCCCGTCCGCCGCGTCTTCCAGCGAAAAGTCCGGACTATCCCGCGGGACGTGTCGCTTTGCCATGAGCGCTTCTACCACGAGCGTGGCCCGCGCGGGCAACGGCGCGCCGGCGGCTCAGAAGAGGGCGAGATGCGCGGGGTCGCGGGCGGGCGGGCGGAACCGCCCCGTGTCGAGACTAGGCCCCCGGCGCACCAGCCCGAGGCGTCGCGTCGCGGCAGCAAAGCGCGTGGCGATCAGATCGGCGTAGGGGCCGGCGCCGGTCATGCGGGAGCCGAAGTTGGGATCATTGAGCCGGCCTGCGCGCATCCCCTGCAGCAGAGAGACGACGCGCTTTGCCTTGTTCGGCGCGTGGACCGAGAGCCATTCCAGGAAGAGCTCCCGCACCTCCCGCGGCAGCCGCAGAACGACGTAGCCCGCACGGCCCGCGCCAGCCTCTTTGGCGGCTTCGAGAATCGTTTCCATTTCGTGGTCGGTAAGGCCCGGGATGATGGGCGCGACCATCACGCCCACAGGGACGCCCGCTTGGCCGAGCGTGCGCATCGCGTCCAGCCGCTTAGCCGGCGTCGACGCGCGCGGCTCCATGGTGCGCGCGAGGTCGCGGTCCAGCGTCGTGACCGAGAGCGCGACCGTGGCGAGCCTGCGCTTTGCCATGCGGGAGAGGATGTCCGCATCGCGCGTGACCAGCGCCGACTTGGTCACGATGCCGACCGGATGGTCGTGCCGGTCGAGCACCTCGAGGACGCGCCTGGTGAGTGCGAGGCGGCGCTCGGTCGGCTGGTAGGGGTCGGTGTTGGTGCCCATCGCAATCATCCGGCACTCATAGCCAGGGCGCGCCAGCTCGCGCTCGAGTTGGGCCGGCGCATCGTGCTTGGCGAAGATGCGGCTCTCGAAGTCCTGGCCGGGCGAGAGGCCGAGATAGGCATGGGTCGGGCGCGCGTAGCAATAGACGCAGCCATGCTCGCAGCCGCGATAGACGTTGATGGAACGGTCGAACCCGAGATCGGGCGAATCGTTGCGGGTGATTACCGTGCGGCTGGTATCGGGCCGGACCTCGGTGCGGAGCGGTACCTGGGCCTCGTCGATGGTGCCCCACCCATCGTCGAACGTCTCGTGCTGGTGGCGCTCGTAGCGGCCGCTCCGGTTGCTCGCGGCTCCTCGTCCTTTGCGCACGTCCCGCATCGCCACAGCGTAGACTGCGACGGCGAACATTACAAGAACAAGAGTTGGGACCCCGCCGGGTGGGTCAGGATCGAATACCGCGCAGCCGCTCGCTCCGCCGCCGTAAGAGTTCGACCATCGTCAACAACACGATCGATACGAACACCAAGAGTGTAGCGACCGCCAGGATGGTCGGGCGGATCTCTTCCCGGATGCCCGAGAACATCTTCCACGGAATCGTTCTTTGCTCGACGGAGCCGACGAACAGCACCACCACGACCTCGTCGAAGGAGGTGATGAACGCCAGCAGCGCGCCCGATATGACGCCAGGCAGAATCAACGGCACGATCACCACGAAGAAGGTGCGCGTCGGGCTCGACCCCAGGCTTGCCGCCGCACGGGTCAGCGAGTGATCGAAGCCCACCAGGGTGGCCGTCACGGTAATGATGACGAAGGGGATGCCCAACGCCGAATGGGCGAGAATGACGCCGAAGTGCGTCGACGCGATCCCGATGCGTGCATAAAAGAAATACATACCCGCAGCCGAAATAATCAGCGGCACGATCATCGGCGATATCAAGAGCGCCATGATCGTTTTCCTGAACGGCATTTCGGGCCTGCTTAGCCCGAGCGCCCCGAGCGTGCCGAGAAATGTCGAAATGAGCGTCGCGAATATTGCTATAAAGAAGCTATTTTGTACGGCCCTTTGCCATGAATCCTCGGTAAAGAATTCCTGATACCACTTCGTGCTGTAGCCCGCCGGATCGAAGGCAAGCATTTCCGGCGTGAAGGTAAAGTAGGGAAGCTCGTTGAAGCTAAGCGGTATGATGACGAAAATAGGGCCAACCAAAAAGATAAAAATCAGCACACATAGCGTACGAAACGTATAGTACCAAACGCGTTCCGAGTGTGTCGCGTGCAGCGGCGGCGGCATGAAATCTATCCGAGCTTCATATTGTTGACGCCGACGATCCTGTCATAGAGGAAATAAAGCAACAGGACGAGGGCCAGCAATATCACGCCCAACGCCGCGGCCAGGCCCCAGTTCAATGTCTCACTGATGTGAAGGGCGATGATATTCGAAATGAATGTGCCGGTTCGCCCGCCGACCAACGCCGGCGTGATGTAGTAGCCGATCGACAGAATAAAGACCAGAATGCACCCGGCCCCGATACCCGGAACGGTGTTGGGCATATAGACCCGCATGAAGCTGGTGAAAGGCGATGCGCCGAGAGACCGCGCCGCGCGCATGTACGTCGAGGGGATGGTTTTCATCACCGAGTAAAGCGGCAAAATCATGAAGGGCAAAAGAATGTGCGTCATCGCCACGAACGTACCGAACTTATTGTGAATCATCTGCAATCGACCGTCATCCGAAATAATGCCCGAAAATACCATCAGGTCGTTCAACACCCCCTCGGACTGAAGCAAGGCGATCCACGCAGTCGTCCTGACCAGCAAAGAAGTCCAGAATGGCAGCAGAACGAGAATCAGTAAGAGATTACTGTGGCGTGGCGGTAACGTTGCCAGAAGGAAAGCAATTGGGTAGCCGAGGGCTAAACAAAGTATCGTGATAAAACCGCTCATCCACAATGTGCGATAGAAGAGGAACAAATAAATTCGTCGCTCCTCTGCCTTCCAGGAAATTTCACCGCGATAGTCAACCCGAAGGTCGACGGCCGACAAAAAGTAACTTTCGGTGACCTTGCTCGATTCCTGGTAAATTGTCTGCCAAGTTTTCCGCTCTCCCCATCGTTGGTCAATCGCGATGACTTGGTCTTTGAAAGGGGCCTCGGTTATGCCTCTGGCTCGTCGTCCCGACACCCGGAATAAGCTCGTCATTCCGGTCATCTCGTAATTCAAACGCCGCCCGGCGCGGCCCAGACGTTTGCTCTTAAATGATTCCTGAATGTCCAGCACCAGAGCTTCAAACACGAATTCAGCCGGCAACTCCTCGCTCGCGGGATCCCAGCTTTGGATAGCCAGCGTTGTACGGGGGAGGACGGACGAAACGATTTGATTGTCGACGCTTCTAAACAACATGTCGATAACCGGGAAAACAAATGTGATCAACAGGAATGCCAGGATCGGTACGACCAACAGGAATGCGCGAAGCCGCCTGCGGGCCGTCGCCCGGCGCAGGCTACGCTTCAACGGCACGCCATCGGCGGTTCTCAGGGCGCTATCGGCGACCGTCGACATGGGTGCCGGTCCGGGTGTCGCTCAGGGGCCTCGAAGGAAAGAGGGCGGGACGCACATATGCATCCCGCCCCTCCGATGCTCTGCTACCTGGCGAGCCAGGTGTTGAATACCTCGTCGAGTTCCGCCCGGTGGTCGGCCCACCAGACATAGTCGAAATCGAAGATGGTCGCGGCGTTATTGGGATCTGTCGGCATGTGGGGTTTCATGTCGATACCGAGATCGGCATGGTTGCCCACCAGGGGCGCCGACGAATAGCGGGCCGGACCGTAGGAGATGAATTTCGCCTGGTCCGCCAAGCGCTGCGTGTCGGTGGCGTAGTAGAGATACTTTTTCACCGCATCGAGATCCTGGACGCCGACCGGCACGACCCAGCCGTCGAGATCGAAGATCTGCCGATCCCACATCATGGCGATGGGCTGATTCTTTTCGGCGATGGCCGAGAAGAGTCGACCGTTGTAGGCCGAGGCCATGACGACCTCGCCGTCCGCCAGCAGCTGCGGCGGCTGGGCTCCCTTGGTCCACCAGACCACTTGATCCTTGATGGTATCGAGCTTGGCGAAGGCCCGCGCCACACCCTCTGACGTGCTGAGCATGCCGTAGACATCTGCTGGCGCGACGCCATCGGCGACCAGCGCCCACTCGAGATTGTTGATGGGCCTTCTCTCCAGCGACCGCTTGCCGGGAAACTTCTCGAGATCGAACACGTCGGCAATTGTCGAGGGCTGCTCACCGTCGAAGACGTCAGTGCGATAGCCGAAGGTTGTGGAATAGACGATCTGCGGGATGAAGCAGTTGGTTCCGCCCGGCGACAGGGTGCCGGCGAAGAAATCCTCCGACGCAGGAGTCCCATCCGGCGCTGCCGCCAGCCACGTGTCCGGATCGATTTCCATGATTACGCCTTCGTCGCACGCGGTAATCGCGTCGGCCGCCACCATGTCGACGATGTCCCAGGTGACGTTGCCCGATTCGACCTGGGCCCTCAGTTTGGCCAGACCCTCGGCGGCGTTGTCGTCATTAATGATGCTAATGTCCGGATTCTCTGCCATATAGGGATCGTGATAGGCCTTTTGCTGACTCGCCGTATAAGCGCCGCCCCACGACACGATCGTGAGGTCGACCGCCTGGGCGCTGCCAGCCGCCAATGCGACCCCAGCGGCAACAACAGTCGTACTCAACAACCATCGCATTTTCTCTCTCCTCTCTCGTTTGCCGGACAGGCCGGCGGGTTCTCAAGCCTCGCGGCGGCTACACCGACGCGTCTTGATTTGCTCTAATCGGAACCGACCACCTCGGCCGGCGCGTCCAACGCCCGGCAATCCTCGGCGGCCCAGCCCAGGTTCACGTCCATGCCCTCGTGCAGCGCAGCATTGCGGTCCGTATTCGGAATCTTCACGACGAATTCTTCGGTTCCCGCGACAGACAAGCGCGCGCGGATATGGTCTCCCAAATAGATCAACTCCTCGACGCGACCGACGAGCCTGTTTTCCACTTCCCCTTCCTGGCACGCGATGATGACGCGTTCAGGGCGCAGGGAGAGCGTCGTCCGCGCGCCCATGCCTTCGACCCTCACATTAAGGGCTCGAATCGTGCCGCCGCCATCTAAATCCACGTGGCAATGCTGCCCCTCGACGGACTTAACTCTGCCACATAAGCGATTGTTCTCGCCAATAAACTGCGCAACAAAGGCATTCTCCGGCTGTTCGTACAGCGCGCTGGGACTTGCCAATTGCTGAATCACCCCATCATTGAAGACGGCAATCCGGTTGGACATGGTTAAGGCTTCGGACTGATCGTGGGTGACGTAGACCACCGTTACGCCGAGTTCCTCATGAAGATGCTTGATTTCGTACTGCATCTCCTCACGCAAATTCTTGTCCAAGGCGCCGAGAGGTTCATCCATGAGCACCAGGTCGGGCTCGAACACCAGCGCCCGAGCAACCGCCACCCGTTGCTGCTGACCGCCGGACAATTGAGCCGGTCGTCGATTGCCGAATTCCTGCAACCGAACCATGTCGAGCGCGCGCTTAACTCTTGCCTCGACCTCCGACTTGCGGATCTTCCGAACCTTCAAGGGAAACGCCAGGTTCTCATTCACCGTCATGTGCGGGAACAGAGCATAGTCCTGAAATACCATGCCGATATTGCGCCGATGTGGGGCGACCTTGTTTATCGGCCTGTCGTTCAAGTAAATTTCGCCATGCGTCGCTGGCTCGAAACCAGCCAACATCATCAAACAAGTCGTCTTTCCCGACCCGGAGGGGCCCAGCATCGTCAGAAATTCGCCCGCCTTGATACCTAAATTGAGGTCCTTGACGACCAGTGTCTCCCCGTCGTAGCTTTTCTGCACGCGGTCGAACACCACAATATCCGGGGCATCCTGGGTCATTCAAATGCCCACCCGGATGCGGGTAATCCCTCATTTCTCCCACGGATTTTGCCGTGTGAAACCCGCCACAAACGCAAACGTTCCACTTGCGATGGACTGTCACTCTGGCGTTGATAATTCCTTACATTCGAAGAAAAGTAGAATTCGTCGCACGGGCTCGAATTAGCGCGCACCGCTGACGTCCCTATACCGCTTGCAAGCACTCAAAGCCGCCGCCGCGGCGCGTTGAGCCGTTCGTCCTGGAATTCCAATTATAGAATCGTCGAACACACGATTAACAGCGAAGTCGGAGCCGAAACGGTTACCGTTAAACGCGACCGAGTTGGCGAACTGAGAGTCGCCACCGGACAATTGGTTCCACAGTGGCCTCGTGAACTGCACCATGCTCCTTTCCCAGGCCACATCGGTGTGCTTGGCCTTTCGTCGGGCCAGCGAGTACGCATCAATCCTGTTATGGGACAATTGTGGTGTCAACCACATTTTGGACTGCGTCACCAGCATTTGATGATTCGGGAGTAGGCGGTACAGGCGTTGCCCGGCCCGGCGTCTCCGCGAGGCGACATCGCGGTGAGCCGAGCGACGTCGCCGCGGGACCGCAAGACGCAGATGCTTCAGGACGGGCTGGAGCGCCGGGATGCGCGGTGCCCATGGTTGCCCGAGAACGTCGCCGCCGACACGCTCAAGGCCCGAAGCCGCTCGGCGCGCGGGTACGCAACCTGCGGAGCCCGTGCGTCAATCGGCGCGTGAGTCCTGGTGGAAGCGCCTTGGGCATGGTTGCGCGCGGCCGATGAGTTTCGGCGCGCCCTCCGCTCTTGAGGCTCGTACGTCCCTGCGGGCCGAACAGTGGGTGTGGCTCTCTGCGGTGGCTGCCCGCCCTTGCGGCGGTGCCCACCTGCCACCATCTCACGGTAAGAGAGCATGAGAAGGGCGCACGGCACATGAGGGTGTGGCGGCATTCGAAACCGATTTTCGGGCGGCGTGTAGCGAACGCCATACGCGTCCGCGCCGGCCCGGCCCATGCTGCCCATGCGCAAATCCGATGGAGAAACCGGCTGACATAGAGAACACGGGCAACCGTGTGCGCACGAAGCCAGGTGAAACGAGGCCAAATTGGCCACGAAACTGGCGAAGGAAAAATAGTTTTAAGACATCCATGGCAGTCGCTTTGTACGGATTCGAATACGCAACCGGTTGGTACTATTACCTGTACGGCAACATCGCCAGTTTTCGATTCCTCCTTCAGTTGTCTGCCGTCATGCTGTTCGCGTTTGGCATCTACGGCGTGACCATGGACATGGAGAAGCGACCGATCGATCGCGGCGTTCGCGAAGCGACATTGTTCGCGATGATCGCGCGAGCCTATGCGCTCCCGGAAGGGAAAGGAGCGCGAGCGCTGAAGGCGGGTGTCGAAGCGCTGGCGCGCGACGGCGTGGCAATGAAGGAGATTGACCTTAGCGGTGCGGACCTCCGTGGAGCCATTCTGGCTGGCGCGGACTTGAGGTGGGCCAATCTGGAGAACGCGATCCTTATCGAGGCGGACCTCAGCGGCGCCGATCTATTCGGTGCGAATCTGAGCGGAGCGGTCTTCACGCGCGCAAATCTCGAAGAGGCAAATCTTTGCGAGTCGAACCTCGCCGATTCCGACCTCGTGGGCGCGGTTCTTCACGGGGCAGATCTGGAGCGAGCCAATCTAGCGGGCGCCGAGTTTCTCGTTGCGAACTTCTCGAATGCGCTGATGGAGGGGGCGATCATAACCTCGGCAAACGGCGCATATGCCAATTTTGCTGGAGCAGATCTGTCCGACACCAACTTCAGCGAAACGGAGCTTCAGGGGGCGCTGTTCGACGGGGCAGACATAGGCGGGGCCCGGCTCAGTCAGGCGTACGACCTCTCGGATTCTCAGATCGACGCGGCCTGCGCCCCGTCGGATGCCCCTCCAATTTTACCGGATCACATCGAATGGACAGACCGACGGTGCTGAACGGCACCAGGATTGAACTGAGAGAGCCGCCACGCCTTCGGGCATGGGCGGTGTGGTGAAGGAGGCCAGGCCATGGCGTACAAGGACATCGTGGTGCAGCTTGGAAAGGACAACCGGTCGGCGGCACGGCTGAATGCCGCAATTCAGTTGGCCCAACGTCATGAGGGCAGGGTAACCGGCGTCTATGTGTTGTCCCGACGCAACATCCCTGGCTTCATCCGCTGCGAATTCCCTCCAGAGATCCAGAAACGGCTGGATACGGAAGAGCGCAGGCTCGCCGAAGAGGCCGAAGAACGCTTCGCCGAACGGACGGCGAGGACGGCGGTGCGCGGCGAATGGCGCCTTATGGCCGGCGATTTAGCCGATGCCATCGTGACGAGTGCGCACTATGCCGACATTGTCATCGTCGGCCAAACCGACCCTAAGGATGACGACAGCCTCGGCGGGCTGGCGGACAGCGCGGTGCTGGGCGCAGGCGGCCCCGTGCTGATCTGGCCCTATGCCGGCGAGTTCGACGTCAACGCGGCAACCATCATGCTCGCCTGGAACGGTACGCGCGAAGCGAAGCACGCACTCGACGGTGCGCTGCCCCTGATGCAGCAGGCGCGCAAAGTGATCGTCTTCGGCGTCGACATGGACGACGGCAGGCACATACCGGGCGCCGACATCGGCGCGCACTTGGCTCGGCATGGCGTCAGCGCGGAGGCCCGGCACACGCAGACCTCGTCTGGCATCGCCATCGGCGATGCCCTGCTCTCCGAGATCGGCGATTGCGGCATCGGCCTCCTCGTCATGGGTGGCTACGGTCATAACCCAATGCGCGAGAAGCTGCTGGGTGGCGTGACGCGCGACGTCTTGCGCGAGATGACAGTCCCGGTCCTGATGGCGCACTAGCCAGAATTCCTCGGCGCGTTCGCGGTGCAAGGACGTGGGCTCGACACCCGAGGTCTTTTACATCGTTGCGACACATCTCTATTAGTTCGACAGCCATTGCACACCGGCCGGAGCAGCCATGACCGATCCAGGCGCAACCCTCGGAGACGTCATACATCAGCGTCCGGAGGAACAAAGACCGTGAGCCGCGGCGAGCTGATCTATCTGGTCTGGAACGACCTCGTGGGGCTCTCGCGCACCCGCGGCGTACCGATCGCGGAGTATGAGCGCCGCAAGGCCCACGGCCTCGGTTGGGCGCTGGCAGGGCAGGCGATGACTCCGTTCGAGGACATTGCCGAGAACCCGTGGGGGCCGATGGATGAGGTACGGCAGACCCCCGATGACGAGACGCGGCGACGAGTTGTACTGCGGCCCGAGCATCCGCCCCTTCATCTGGTCCTCTGCGACAGTCTCAATCCGGACGGGAGCCCGTGGGAATGCTGCACGCGCAGCTTCCTGGCCGCCGCGCTGGCGGATCTGAAGGCGGAAACCGGTTTCGACCTGCAGATCGCCTACGAGAACGAGTTCGCGCTCTTCGGCGAGGATCTGCGCTGGGCGGCCCCGTTCTCGCTGGATGCGGTGCGTCGGATTGCGCCGTTCGCCGATCTTTGTGTGGCGGCCTTGATCGACGCCGGAGCCGGGATCGAGACCTTCGAGCCCGAGTATGGCGTGGGGCAATTCGAGATCACCTGCGGGCCTGCTGCGGGTCTCGCGGGCGCGGATCGTGTCGTGCTCACCCGCGAGGTCGTGCACGAGGCCGCGCGCCAGTGCGGGCTGCGCGCGACATTCTCCCCCAAGCCGGCCCCGGATGCGGTCGGCAACGGCTGCCACCTTCATATGAGCTTTTGGGATGCCGACGGCAACGCTGCTGCCTACGACGCCGATTCACCGGGAGAGCTCAGCGCGGTCGCCGCCAGCTTCGTCGCGGGCGTTCAGCGCCACGTCGCGGCCCTTTGCGCCCTGACTGCACCGAGCCCCATTTCCTATCTGCGCCTCGGCCCCCATCACTGGAGCTGCGGCTACGACGTGGTCGGCGTTCAGAATCGGGAGGCCGCCATTCGCATCTGCCCGTCGCCGGCCCCCGATCCGGCGGACCGCGGCGACGCATTCAACATCGAGTTCCGCTTCACCGATGCCACCGCGAGCCCTTACCTCGCCATCGGCGTCATCGTGCGCGCGGGCCTGCAGGGAATACGCGACAAGCTGCCACGCCCGACCCTGGTGAATGGGGAACCGGACGATTTGAGCGAAGACGAAAGAGGAGCGCTCGGAATCAGCAGGCTTCCCGCCTCGCTCGAAGAGGCTCTCGACGTGTTCGAGATCGACGAGAGCGTGAAGAGCTGGTTCACGCCCACGATGGTGCAGGCCTATTCCGCGCTCAAACGGCACGAAATGCGGCTCTACACAGAGTCGCGATCCGAGCGCATGTGCGAGAGATACGTGCAGGTTTACTGACGGAACCAGGAATTCATGCCGGCGGTCGCGGTACGGCCCTTCGTCGTGATCGGACAGAGGCGGGCGACCCGGCCTCAAGAATGGGAGACGACACACATGGAGCGCAGCGAAATCGAAGCAATTCCCCTGGAAGGCGACGTGTCGTTTCGGCAGCGGGCGGTCGAGCCCGAGCGGGCCGCTCTGCTCGTCGTCGATCTTCAGAAGGGCGAATACAATGCAAAGAGGCCCACACAGAACCCCAACAGCCAGTACCTCTACGACCGGGTTCGCGACGTCGTCATCCCGAACGGGCAACGCCTGATCGCCGCCTGCCGCGACGCCGGTATCGAAGTCATCTACACGGTGATCGAGTGCCTGACCCGGGACGGCCGCGACCGCAGCCTGGACTACAAGATTTCCGGGATCTTCGCCGCCAAGGGGTCATGGGAAGCAGAGGTCATCGACGAGTTGCGTCCGGGAAACGACGAGATCGTCATCCCCAAGACCTCCTCGAGCCTGTTCAACTCGACCAACTGCGAGTACGTGCTGCGCAACCTCGGCATCGAGTACGTGATGGTCATGGGGATGCTGACCGACCAATGCGTCGAAACGGCCGTTCGTGACGGTTGCGACCGCGGGTTCCTGATGACCTTGGTCGACGACGCGTGCGCCGCGTATTCGGACGAACGTCACCGCGAAGCCCTGCACGGTTTCAGGGGCTATTGCCGGGTCCGAACCACGGCAGAGCTTGTTCAGGAGCTGGAACAGACTCGCCCCTCACGCCCCGCTGCAGTGTCAGCCTGAAGCGGTATTGGCACCGCGAGAACTCCGGCACCGGGAACGCCGGATCCACTAAGGGTCAGCACGTAGGGCGTCTGGAATGGCGGCGTTCTTGATGCTATATAGAGCCGAGATGGGCGTTCGGCCGGGAGGTGAGCGGCCAAGAGGCGACGAATGATCCCCGGTAGCTCAGTTGGTAGAGCAAGCGGCTGTTAACCGCTGGGTCGCTGGTTCGAGTCCGGCCCGGGGAGCCAGTTTCCGACCGCCGGAGCAGGCGGTCCGCCGGTCGAAGCGAGACCCCGCAAGGCAATGCCTGCGGGGTCTCGTCGCGTCTGCGTCCTGCGTTAGCGCCGAGGCGTCCTGCGTCAGCCCTGCGCGAAGACGTCGCCGTCGAAGCGCTCGCGCGTTGCGATCTCCTCCACCGGGCGGCGCTTCAGCTTGGTGAGCTGCTTGACCGGGCGCCCGAAGGGCATGACCGCGCAGACCGCGTGATCGTCCGGGATGTTGAGCAGCGTCTTGATCTCGGGCTCGTGGGCGATGGGGAGCGTCGTGATGGTGCCGGCGAACCCGTTCTGCCGGGCCGCCAGCAGCAGGCTCCAGGCGAAGGGATAGATCGAGGCCCCGCCGATCACACCCACGCGGTCCAGATACTGGTCGGTCGCGGCGACGACCTTGAGGTCGACGCAGACGACGAGCACGACGGAGGACTTGAGTAGCGGCTCGGTCAGCATGGCCGGCGCCGGAGTCGCCTCGATCTGCTCAGGCGTGAGCTTGGTCGGAACGTAGGCGTTCCAGGGACTCTCGCCGGCGTCCATCTGGGCGCGATAGCGCTTCGCCACCGGCACCGTCAGGTCGGAGAGCTGCTGCCTGGTCGCCATGTCGCGCACGATGATGACCCGGTTGCCCTGACGGTTGCCCCCGCTCGGCGAAAAGCGGGCGTTCTCGATCATCTCGTAGATCACCTCGTCAGGCAGGTGATCGTCGGTAAAGTCGCGGCAGGCGAATGTCGTGCGCATGGCCTCGTACAGTTCCATCGATTCGTCCTCTCAGCGTTCAGCAACGTGTCGAGCGCCCAAAGATATCGCCCGCTTGCACGGCGCGGCGCACGCTTCCCCACCATATCACGCCTATCACGACGACGCCCCGGAGCGAGCCAGACCGGAACAGCCAACGGGCACTGCGGCGGTTTGGGGCCTCCTCTGGCATCGCTTGCGATTGCGGGTGCCGTGGCGCTGGTCGGCACCGCCCAGGACGCCGCCGCCGAGGGCGGCGAGGGCACGCTGGTCTGGGGCATGCCTGCGGAGACCGACATCCTCGACCCGCACGCCACCGGCGGGAGGCTCACCTACGACGTGACGTATCAGATATTCGAGAGCTTCGCGAAAGAAGACCTGACCGATCCTAACGCAGCGACGCCCGAGCTCATCCCGGCGCTCGCAACGAGCTGGGAAATCTCGGAAGACGGTCTCGAATACACGTTCTACCTGCGCGAGGGCGTCAAGTTCCACGACGGCACGCCGTTCGATGCGGCCGTAGCCAAGTTCAACTTCGACCGCTTCTGGAACGAAGCCTCGCCGCACTTCTACGCAAAGTCGAAGGCCTTCGTCGCCGCCTACACACGCTGGATCGAGAACGTCGAAGCGATCGACGACATGACGATCAAGGTCACGCTCAACGCCCCCAACTATGAATGGATCCGCTCGGGGCTCCAGAGCTACGGCCAGCCGCTCATGATCAGCCCGACTGCGGTCGAGACGTTCGGGAACGAAGGCGTTGCGCTGAACCCGATCGGCACCGGGCCCTTCAAGTTCGTCGAGCGCGAGCAGGGCGTGAAGACGGTCATCGAGCGCAACCCGGACTATTGGGGCCGCAAGGCGAAGCTCGACCGGGTTATTTTCCGCCCGCTCGAGGACCCCGCGACGCGCATTAACGCGCTGCGCACGGGCGAGATCGACATGACCAACACGCCGCCCTGGGACGACATTCAGGACCTGGTCGATGAGGGCTTCCATCTCACCATCAATGAGAACGTGCCCTTCATCTGGTTCATTCATCTGAACAACAGGCACCCGATCCTGCAGGACGTGCGCGTACGCCGCGCCATGAACATGGCCATCGACCGCGAGAGTCTGGTGCGGGAGATCTTCGCCGGCACGGGCCGGGCCGAGTACGGCATGCTCTCGCCGGCAAGTCCACCACGGCACGGCTGATCTTGCGTCTGATCGAGCCCACCAGCGGCAGCGTCACGCTCGACGGGGTCGACGTTCTGGGCTCTTCGGGCGGCGACCTGAGGCGGCTCAGGCGCGAGATGCAGATCGTCTTTCAGGACCCGCTCTCCTCACTCAATCCGCGCATGACGGTGGGCGAGAATATCGCGATCCAGCTCTACTACCACGGCATCGGCAACCGCCTGGAACGGATCCAGCAGGCCAGCGAGCTCTTGGAGGTCGTGGGTCTGCGCGCGGCCGACTACGACCGCTATCCTCACGAGTTCTCGGGCGGCCAGTGCCAGCGCGTCGCCATCGCCCGCGCGCTGCACCTCCGCCCCAAGCTCATCATCTTCGACGAGCCGGTCTCCGCTCTCGATGTGTCGATCCGTGCTCAGATCCTGCAGCTCCTGCTGGAGCTCCAGCAGGACTACCAGCTCACCTACATCTTCATCTCGCACGACCTCAGCGTCGTGAAGCGGGTCTGCGACCGGACCGCCGTGATGTATCTCGGCAGGATCGTGGAGTTGGCGGAGAGCGAGCGCCTCTACGATGAGCCGCTGCACCCCTACACCCAGGCCCTGCTCGAATCCATTCCCTCGGCCGAGCCGACCGAGCGGCACATTGCGGGTCAGGGCGCTATCGAGGGCGACGTGCCGAGCCCCATCGATCCGTCCAAGGGGTGCCATTTCCACACACGTTGTCCGAAGCGGATGCCCGTCTGCTCGGAGCGCGAGCCGCCGCTGATGGACGTGGGCGGCAACCATCGGGTCGCCTGTTTGCTGTACGAATAGGCGGCGCGAGAGGGCGAGAGGAGGGAGCCATGCAGACCCTGATCGACTATGCGAACCACGACGCGATCGCCCTTGCCGAACTCGTCCGGCGCGGCGATGCCTCGGCGAGCGAGCTCGTGGAGCACGCGCTCGCGGCCATCGACGCGCTGGATGGCGAGCTCAACGCCGTCGTCAACGTGATGGCGGACGAGGCGCGGGCCGCGGTGGCCGCACCGCTCCCCGAGGGGCCGCTCACCGGCGTGCCCATCCTACTCAAGGACCTCGTCGTCTCCTACGCGGGCGTCCCCACCAGCAGCGGCAGCCGCCTCCTCGACGGCTGGACCCGCGATTACGACAGCGAGATCCTGGTGCGGTGGAAGCGCGCTGGGCTCGTTGTTGTCGGCAAGACGAACACGCCGGAGCTCGGCTCGAACGGCTCCACCGAACCCGTCGCCTACGGTGCAAGCTGCAATCCCTGGAACCTCGGCCATAGCACGGGCGGCTCGAGCGGCGGTTCGGCCGCGGCCGTCGCGGCAGGGATCGTGCCGGCAGCGCATGCGAGCGACGGCGGTGGCTCGATCCGCGGCCCGGCGTCGAACTGCGGCGTGGTCGGTCTCAAGCCGACGCGGGGACGGAACCCGCTCGGGCCCGACGCGGGCGAGATGTGGAACGGCCTCGTCGCCGAGCATGTGGTCAGCCGGACGGTTCGGGATACGGCGCTGATCCTGGATTGCACGGCCGGCGCGGACGTGGGCGACCCCTACGTCGCGCCGCCGCCGGCGCGTCCCTTTATCGAAGAGGTGGGTGTGGACCCCGGCCCGCTCCGGGTCGGCTTCTCGCCCGGCACGCCGCCCGGCAAGGTCGCCCACCCCGAGAGCATTGCCGCGATGGAAGGGGCGGCCACGCTGCTCGAAGGGCTCGGTCACGAGGTGGAGCCGGCCGAACCGGGGTACGATCGCGAGCGCCTGCTCGAGATTTTCATGACGCTCTTCGCGGCTCATTCGGCTCCGACGATCGAAGCTCTCGCCGCCGCCGTCGGGCGGACGCCGGGGCCGGACAATCTGGAGCGCAATAACCTCTACCTGATGGAACGAGGCCGGTCGCTGTCTGCGAGCGATCTCCTGCGTGCCCTCTATGACATCAACGGCATCACCCGCGCGTTCGCGCGGTTCTTCGAGGATTACGACATCTGGCTGACTCCCACGACGGCCACCCCGCCGCCGCCGCTGGGCCATCTGGATGCTAACATGGCCGATTCGGAGGTCTTCTTCGACCGGCTTTGGACCTACAACACGGCACAATCGATCTACAACGTCTCGGGGCATCCGGCGATCAGCGTGCCTCTCCACTGGACCGACGACGGCTTGCCGATCGGTATCCAGCTGGGTGCGCGTTCGGGTGGCGAGGACGTGCTTCTGAGGCTCGCGAGCCAGCTCGAGCAGGCACAGCCCTGGGCCGGCCGGCATCCGCCGGTGAGCGTGTGGAACCGTTCGTGACGTAGGGGATCGGTCGCGCGCGACGTCAGGCGTCTTGGTTTTCGGCGGCCGTACCGCCGTTCAGAGCATTCATTTCGCGCGCCCGGAAGCACGCGACGTGGCGCCCGGGAAGCAGCTCCTCCGCATCGGGATAGGCATCGTTGCAGGTGTCGACAGCCCAGGGGCAGCGGCCGTGGAGATGACAACCCGGGGGCAGGTCGATCGGGCTCGGGATTTCGCCGCTCAGGAGGAAGCGCGAAAGTTGCTCGCTCGGATCGGGGTAGAGCACCGAGGAAAGCAGCGCCCGGCTATGGGGATGCAGGGGCTGCTCGAACAGCTCGTCGGCATTGCCGCGCTCCACGATCTTGCCGAGGTACATGATCGCCACGCGGTGGCAAACGCGCCGTACCGCGGTCAAGTCGTGCGAAATCAGAAGATAGGAGAGCGCCAGGTCTTCTTGAAGGTCCGTCAGCAGGTCTAGAATCTCGGCGCGCACGGAGACGTCGAGCGCTGACGTCGGTTCGTCCAGCACCACGAGCTCGGGCTCTGTGGAGATGGCGCGGGCAATCCCGATGCGTTGCTGCTCGCCGGCACTGAATTGGTGGGGATACTTGTCCATGGAGTCAGCGCCGAGGCGCACCATCTCAAGCACCTCGGCGACCCGATCGTGGCGCTGTACCGGCGTCATGTCGCCGCCGAGGAGGATCGGCTCCTCGACGATCTTCCGGATTCTCATGCGCGGGTTGAGCGAGTCGTAGGGTTCCTGGAAGACCATCTGCACCCGCGGCCTGAGCGCACGAAGCTGGTTTGCCGACATGGTATCGACTTGCGCGCCGGCAAAGGTGATCCGACCTTCGGTGGGCTCGATCAGGCGCAGGATGCACCGGCCCACCGTGGTCTTGCCGGAGCCGCTCTCACCCACCAGAGCCAGGGTTTCGCCCCGATCGATGTGGAACGAGACGTCATTGATCGCCTTGACGGTCTGACGGCGACCCATCGGAAAATGCTTCACGAGGTTGGAGACCTCGAGCAGGCGCTCCGCCATCAGGCTTGCACCTCGCCCCGCGCGACCTCGCCGCGGCGGAAACAGCGAGCGGTATGACCGTCGTTGACCGGCTCCAGCGCGGGTGAAGACTGCTCGCACGTTGCAAGCGCCACAGGGCATCGCGGCATGTAGGCGCAACCTTGGGCCGCAGCGGCCCGCGCCTCCACCGACGCAGAGACGCCGCGCCGGTCGTCCCGAGCTGCGCGTGCGGCACGCAGCAGGTGGCGGCTGTAGGGATGGGCGGCGGCGCCAAAGAACACATCGGTCTCGCCGACCTCGACGATCTGACCGGCGTACATCACCGCCACCCGCTGACAATAGTGCGCCACCACGCCCATGTCGCGCGAGACGAGCATCAGCGACGAGCCGAATTCGTGCACCAGCTCGGCCATCAGGTCCAGGATCTGCCGTGCGATCGTCACGTCGAGCCCTGCCGTCGGCTCGTCCACGAGCAGCAGCTTGGGCGAATGGCTCAGCGCCATGGCGATGACGACGCGCTGGCACACACCGCCCGAGAGCTCGTGACACGGTAAACTCGTGCGGTCCGAATTGCAGCGAGAGGTGCGCCATGCCTGAACTTCTGCCGCCGCAGCTGGTCGTCAACTGCCGAATGATGTTCCTGAGCTACGTGCCGGCGGGGCCTGGGGCGATCGACGAGGCGCTGCCCGCAGGTCTCGGGCTCACGCCCGTGGAGAGCCGCGCTGTCGTCCTCGTGCACTATGTGGTGGACCGGGACGAGCAGACCTCCGGCTTCGGCGCGTACTCGCTCAGCTATATCTGTTTCGACGTCGTCGGCCATGACGCCGACGACGATACGCCGGGGCGCTGGTTCAGCCACTACTTCATCTCGTCGCCCCGGGTACGCGACTACGCCATCGAGCGCGGCATCCCGGCGACGGATGGCGTGACGACGCTGGAGTTCGAGGGCGATACCCTGGTCGCGACCGCCACGGTCGACGGGCGGCCGTTGATCCGCTCCCGTGCTCGCACGAGCGGCGAGATCGGCGAGATCACGGGCGGTCAGTTGATGGTCCTGTCGGCCCTCGACGGGCGGGTGATGCGCAACCGCCATGCGGTCATCATGGAGCGGGCCAAGGCTTTCGAAATGCGATCGATCTCGTTCCTGGACCCGGGACATCCGATCCACCCCTTCCGCCCCAGGGAGCCGCTGGAGCTGGTGTTCGGCTTCCACGCGCCGCGCGCGTCTTTCTGTTATCCCGGCGGTATCGAGATCGGCTAGCCGGATCGGCGTTCCGTCAAAGGGCCGGCCAGCGGCCGCTCCACGGGCTCGCTTTCTCATACGCCGCGGCCGCACGGAACACGCGAAGGTCATCGAAGCTCCGGCCGACGATCTGGATTCCCGTCGGCACGCCGGTCTTTTTGCAAAAGCCGCTCGGCACGCTCATGACCGGACACTCGCCCACCAGGTTGAACGGGTAGGTCAGGAGCCAGCCGAGATGCGGCTGCACCGGCGTCCCGCCGATGCGCAGATCGTAGTCCATATTGTTGTGCTCGATCGGCACCGACGGCACGGCGAGGGTCGGGCAGATCAACACGTGGTAGCGGTCGAGGATCGGCGAGAGCTGCCGGTACATCTCGCCGCGCACGAGGTTGACGCGATAGGCCCGTGCGGCGTCGAGGCGCATACCACGCTGGATCACGTCGACCAGGAACGGGTCCATCTCGAAGCGCCAGCGCGGCAGCAGATGCCCGAACATGCCAGCATAGAGCGCTTCCGAATGGGTCAGGAAGGCATCCAGCACGCCGGAGTTCCAACCGAGCGCAACGTCCTCCACGTCGCATCCCATATCGCGAAAGACGTCTGCGGCAGCGCGCGTGTTTCGCTCGACCTCCGGATCGATCGTCTTGTAGCCGAGATCGAGCGAGACGGCGACACGCCACCCCTCGATCCCGGCCAAGTTTTCGGGGATGCGAACACGGGTCCGGAGCGAGCAGGGATCCTCCGCATGCGGGCCCGACATCACATTCTGCATGAGCGCGGCATCGCCGACGGCACGGGTGAGCGGGCCGAATTGAAGGATCGTCTCGCGCGGGAATTCGAGATCGAGCGGGTTGCGTCCGAATGGCGGCTTGTAGCCGATCAACCCGCATGCCGAAGCAGGGATCCGGATCGAGCCGCCGGCGTCGGTGCCGTCGGCGAGCATGGTCATGCCGCTCGCCAATGCTGCCCCCGCCCCGCCCGATGAGCCGCCGGGGCTGTAGGCCGTGTTCCACGGGTTTCTGGTCACGCCCCAGAGCGCGCTGTAGGTCGTGCCGGAGGGCGATTCGGGCGTGGTCGTGCGCGCGTGCAGGATGGCGCCCGCCCGCAGCAAGCGTTCCACCGTGGGCGCGGTGTGGTCCGGTCGGTTATCGGCGAAGGCCTTGGAGCCGAACGTGGTGATCTCGCCCTTGACCGGGTGCAGGTCCTTGATCGCGACGGGGATGCCCTCGAGCGGCCGGGGCCGGCCATCGCTCTTGAGGTACTTGGCCTCGGCGCGGCGCGCCTGCTCGAGCGCGCGTTCGAAGAAGGTATAGGTAAAGGCGTTGAGCGCGGGGTTGACCTGCTCAACGCGGGCAATCACCGCCTGCATGAGCTCGACCGACGAGAGCCGGCGGGCGCGAAAGGCTGCAAGCGCCTCGCCCGCCGTCATCATGCAAAGCTCGTCGCTGCCAACCATCTTGATATCCTCCACTGCCCGATGATGCGGCGGCAGCCGGCGCCGATCAACGCCGGCATTGGTTGCGTATCGGCCGCTGCGCGGGCTTGTCAGAAAATTGCCAAAGCCAGACACTGCATCGCACGGGCGCGGCCCACCGCAGGGCGGCGATTGACCCGGAAATCGGCCGACGCCGGAGGCGATGCCATGGCGATGCTGGAACGTCCCGAGGGGAATATCCACTACGAACTTTGCGACGTCGTGCCCCCTTGGATGGAGCCGCGCGAGACCATCCTCTTTCTCCACGGGCTCGCCATCGATTCCGACATATGGGTCACCTGGTTACCGGTACTGGCGGACCGCTACCGGATTGTCCGCATGGATCTGCGCGGCTTCGGCCGCTCATTCGTTCCCGCAGAGGGCGAAGCCTGGTCCATCGACGCGCTGGCCGACGACGTTCGAGACGTGCTCGCCGCGCTCGGCACGAAGCGGGTTCATTTCGTCGGAGAATCGACGGGTGGCACGGTCGGCCTCCAACTTGCGGCGCACCGTCCGGAGTGCCTGCTGACGCTCACCATGGTCACCGCGGCGCACCGGGGCGGCACGATCGGCAGATCGCGGGCGCTCAGGGACGACGTGCGAGAGCTGGGCATGGACGACTGGTCGGCAAAGCTCATGCCGCTGCGGTTTCCAGCAGGCCGCCTGAGCCCGGCGATGGAGCGCTGGTTCCACGACACGCAACGGGCCTCGGCGCCTCACGCCTGTGTCGACCTCGTGGACATGCTGGTGCAGGTGGACCTCACGGAGGCGCTCGGCGACATCCGCGTGCCCACCCTCCTCATCGCGCCTGACGACAGCCCCTTCGTCTCGCTTGAGACGCAGGTCGAACGGCTGCGCGCCATGCCGGATTGCGAGATGCACGTCGTCGCCGGCGCACGCCACGGCGTCGCCTATTCGCATGGCCCGGCGTGTGCCCGTGCTCTCAGGGAATTTCTCGAACGGCGCGGTCCATCGCTTCGGTAGATCTCAGCAGTGCCAAGGCGAAATGCCGGCTAGCGGACCGGCTCGGCGATCACGCGAATCTCGCCGTCTTGCACGGCGTGGAAGAAGCAGGCCGGGCGGTTGGTGTGGCAGGCGGGGCCGGTCTGGTCGACCAGGAGCAGCAGGGCGTCGCTGTCGCAGTCGAAGCGCATCTCGACCAGCCGCTGCGTGTGACCCGAGGTTTCGCCCTTGCGCCAGAGCTGCTGGCGCGAGCGGGACCAGTAGCAGACCCGGCCGGTCGCGAGTGTCTCGCGCACCGAGTCCGCGTTCATCCACGCGAGCATCAGCACCTCGCGGGTCTCGTGCGACTGCGCGATCGCGGGAATGAGGCCGGCGTCGTCGAAACGCAGCCGCTCGATCACCTGTTGGGCCAGGTCGCCGCTCGCCGCCATCTGCGTTCTCCTTGCGCGAGAGCGCGAAGCTAGAGCATTTCCGTTTCACACGGAAACGCTCTAGGCATTTGTCGCTCACGGCAGCCGGCCTGCGGCCGGCGCCTCCGCGAGGGCGCCGCAGGAGCGGCGGGCCGCGGTCGCGGCCTGTCGCGTGTCCGACAATGTCGGACACGCTCTAATTGTTGCCCGGTGTCGAATCAACGACCCGGCCTACGCAGGCCGAGGCCAGCGCGGCGCCGCCGTGGCCGAGCGTGAACAGAGCAAGCGCCGCGACCACGATCGAGGGGCCCGATGGCGTGTCCCAGGCCAGGGAGCCGTGCAACCCGCCGGCCACGGCGACCACGCCGACGACGCTCGCAAGCACCGCCATCTGCTCGGGCGAGCGCGCGAACCTGCGCGCCGTCGCCGCCGGGATGATCAGGAGCGCCACGATCAGGATCAGCCCGATTATCTTCATGGCGATGGCGACCGCCAGCGCGATCAGGAGGGTGAAGGCGATACGGACGAGACCGACGCGCACGCCTTCGGCACGCGCGAGCTCCTCGTGCACGGTGACGGCCAGCAGCGGCCGCCAGATGAGCACCGTCGCGACCAGTACCGCGCCGCCGCCGCCATAAATCCATATCAGGTCGCTGCCGGTAACGGCCAGGATATCGCCGAACAGGTAGCTCATCAGGTCTACGCGCACGCTTTCGAGGAAGCTGATTCCCACAAGACCAAGCGCCAGGCCGCCGTGCGCGAGGATGCCGAGAAGCGTGTCGGTAGCCAGTCGCCGCTGCTGCTGGAGCAGGAGCAGCAGCAGGGCGAGCCCGATGCACATGAGGACGATGCCGACGTTGAGGTCGATGCCGAGCCCAACGCCGAGCACGACGCCGAGCAACGCGCTGTGCGCAACCGAATCGCCGAAATAGGCCATGCGCCGCCACACCATGAAGCAGCCGAGCGGCCCGGTGGCGAGCGCGATGCCGATGCCGCCCGCGAGCGCGCGCGCGAAGAAATCGTCGAACACGGTGCGGTCAGCCAGACCCGGCGGGCGGCGATCCCGCGTCGGGCGAGTCTGCGTCGACCGGCGTCACAGCGGCGGGCAGGCCGTGGCTGTGGTCGTGGTCGTGGGTGTAGACCGCGAGCGCGGTGGCCGCATGGGGGCCGAACAGCGAGATGTATTCGGGATGGCGGCTCACCGCCTCCGGCTCGCCGGCACAGCAGACATGCCCATTGATGCACACCACGCGGTCGGTCGCGCCCAATACAAGGTGAAGGTCGTGGGAGATGACCAGCACACCGCATCCGCGCCGATTGCGCAGGTGGGCGATCAATTGGTGCATGGCCATCTGGCCAGCGAAGTCCACCTGCTGGACAGGTTCGTCGAGCACCAGCAGGTCAGGATTGCGCAGCAGGGCCCGGGCGAGCAGGACGCGCCTGTACTCACCGCCGGAAAGGCTGCTCAGCTGGCGGTCGATCAACGCCGCCGCTCCCACCTCCTCCAGTGCCGCGGCAACGTCGGCACGGGTCCGCCGCCCTGCCATCGCCAGGAACCGGCGCACGGTGAGCGGCAGGAGCGACTCCGGCTCAATGCGCTGAGGAACATAGCCGACCACGACGCCGGGCTCGCGATGGACGACTCCCGCATCCGGCTTGATCAGGCCGAGCAGCGCGCGCACGGCGGTGGTCTTGCCGGCCCCGTTGGGCCCGATCAGGCTCACCACCTCCCGGCGGTGGACCTCGATCGAGACCCGGTCCAGCACCGTGCGGCCGCGATAGCGCACCACCAGGTCGCGGCCCGAGGCGAGCGGCGGCCCGGCGGCGGCCGGCCGGCGACTCAGGGGCTCTGCGGCAGCGCCGCGCAGTGCGGACATTTGCCGTGCAGCTCGATGATCTGACGCGAGAGCGCGAAGCCGGAGCCGGCTGCTTGGTCCGCGACCGCGCGGTCGATGCTCGACGCAGCCATCTCCGACACCTCGCCGCAACCGCCGCAAATGAGAAACTGTGCAGTGTGGCGACGGTCGGGCGTCGGGCAGCCGACGAAGGCGTTGAGGCTGTCGATGCGGTGGACCAGGCCCTGGTCCATGAGAAACTCCAGGGTGCGGTAGACCGTCGGCGGCTTCGCCGCGCCGTCTTCATCGCCGAGCGCGGCGAGCAGGTCGTAGGCCTTGGTCGCCCGATGGCTCCCCCAGACCAGCTCCAGCACCTTGCGCCGCAACGGCGTGAGCCGGGCGCCGCGCTGGCGGCACACGGCCTCGGCACGAGTGAGCGCGTCGGCGATACAGCCCTGGTGTTCGTGCCCGCCGTCATGGAAGGCGGGCCGGTCGACGTGCTGGCCGTTCATTCGTTCCTCAATTTCGCCGCGTGCTGCGGTGCGGCAACCGCAACAGGTTACACTATATCATCGCTCTTGCTGAGCGTTCTCTGGTATGGGCTTTGCGCTCACTGCCCGTGCGTCACCGGCGCGCCGGTGCGTCACCGCGCCCAGATCGATACGGTGCTCAGATAGGTCCGGTTGTCGCGGTCGAGCGGATAGAAGATCTCGCTGTGGCGCCCGAACCACCGATCGTAGATCTCGTCGTAACGGCTGTTGGAGTCTTCCACTCCGGTAAACATGTCGACGATGACCCGATTGACGGTATCGCGCCAGGGGCTGTCGTCCTGCGGCAGGACGCAGGCCAGCGTTTCAATGGCGAGCGCGTAGGTGCGCGGGAGTAACACCACGCTGCGGCGCGGCTCCGCCCGTGCCGCGAGCCCCAGCAGCGTAATGCCGATGTTGGCGACACCGTGCACTTCGGACGCAGCGAGCGCTGCCATGGCATCGTTCATGGTGGGATAGAGACGCAGATTGGCCGTGGGCAGCTCTTCGCCGATGATCGTCACGGTGGTCGTGCCTTCGACCACGCCGATGTCGAGCCTGCCGAGATCCACGCCGCCTGTGGCTTGCTCCCGATAGATCAGGATACGGGTGCCGTCGCGAAAGAACGGCACGGAGAAATCGACCAGCGCCTCCCGATCCCAGGTCGGCGTGGTGATGCCGCACACGATGTCGAGCTCGCCCGCAGCGACTCGATCCAGCCGGTCCGCCGGCGTAACCTCATGAATTTCCAGCGTGACCGGTCGGCCGACCTTCTCCTCCGCAGCGGCCCGGACCGCCTCCAGCAAGTCGACCGAGAAACCCTCGAATCCTCCCGTCTCCAGCTTCCGGGCGAAGGGCGGTGCGCTCGCCCTGGTGCCGGCGCGAATCACACCGCCGGCCTCTATCTTGGCAAGCACGCCGTCGGCGGCGGCCTGCGCTGGGGGTGCTAGGCGCGGCAGCCCCGACGCCAACAAGACAAACGCAAGAACCGCGCCCGCATACCGGAGCAGCGCCCAACGTCGCGGCACAGCGAGGTGCAGACGATGACTGAAGCCGGTCATTCTTCCCCCGACGGTGTGCCGCCCATCCCGCGGGCTTTGACACGGGTGCGCCGGCCCCCTGCAGCACGGACGCGTATGGGGCGGCGGCAGACATTGGTTCTCTAGGCGCGGCACGATACTCTATTTCGTCCCTTGGCCATATCGGATAGGGTTCTTCGCTGCTGCGGCCGGCGGCACTGCGGCAACGGCCGGTAGGGCCAGCATTCTTTCCCGCTGATCCCTCTTTCCGGCTTGCGTCAAGTAGAGTGGCTACGATGATTTACGCGACGATCATCGACACCCGATGCGCTGCGGTCGCGGCTTTTTGCCGGGCCTCCATGGCCGATTCCGCCGCGGCGCGGACGGATTGATGCGCAAACGCGACCCGGCCTCTCCTTCTTACCGGGAGGCAGCCGAGGGCGGCGGCCGCGCTATGGACCTTGCGGTCTCCGCGCCCACCGTGTTGCGCAGGCGGCTAGAAGCATGAGACGGCGATT
Organism: Alphaproteobacteria bacterium; assembly: GCA_965237415.1. GTDB lineage: Bacteria > Pseudomonadota > Alphaproteobacteria > UBA828 > UBA828 > WTGU01. Next base: position 1,953,416 of record CBDEFM010000002.1, on the reverse strand, counting down.
TCCGCCTTGGCGCCTGCTGTGCGCCGCCGTTCTCGTCGCCTGGGCCGGCTTAGCCTGTCCAGCACTTGCCGACCGGCTGCAGGAGATCCAGGACCGCGGACACGTGATCGTCGGCGTCAAGGAGGACTACTCGCCCTTCGGCTTCCGCGATTCCGAGGGCATGCTGGCCGGCTACGATGTGGACGTTGCACGCGGCTTTGCAGACGCGATCGGCGTCGAGGTCCAGCTGGTGCCGGTGACCAGCGCCAACCGCTTGCAAAAGGTGGGGCGCGGCGAGATCGACATTGTCGCCGCCACCATGGGCGATACCCGCAGCCGCCGCGAGCTGGTCAGCATGATCGAGCCGCAATATTACGGCGACGGCGCCAATGTGCTGCTGCGGGACAACGCCAGGATCGGCACCTGGGCCGAACTGCGCGGTCAGACCGTCTGCGGCCTTCAGGGCTCATTGTGGAACCGGCTCGCCAAACAGCGGCTGCTGCTCGGCGTGACCTCGTTCAACAGCACCCGCGAGGCCGGCCAGGCGTTGCGCAACGAACATTGCGTCGGCTGGATCTACGACGAGGTCCTCCTTCTGCACGAACTGGAGACGGGCGAGTGGGACGGATTCAGCGTCACGCTGCCGACGCGCTTCGTGCTGCCCTGGGCCGTCGCTATTGCCAAGGAGGAAGGCGGCGGCCGGCTCGATCAGCTGATGGGCGATACCCTGGCGCAGTGGCATCGCGACGGCTTCCTGCAATCGCTGGAACAGAAATGGGGCTTGCCGCCCTCTCCCTTCCTGCGGAATGCACGCACGACCTGGCAGGAGGTCGACGAGACCGGCGAACTGAAGTGCCGGCGCGGCGAGCAGGGCCAGTGGCCTCTGGAATGCCGGGAGGTCGCACTCGTCACCGGCAGCGGCATCGGCGGCCTGTCGGGCTTCTCGCTGACAATCATGGAGGTAACGGGTCTCGACATCAGCATCCTGTACGACCCGATCGACCGAGACGTTTTCCTTTATGGCTTGGCCCTGACCGCGTTGCTCTCGGTCATCACGGTTGTCGGCAGCATCTTTCTGGGGGTGCTCTTCGGCTGGCTGATGCACCGCCGGGTGCCGGGAGTCAGCCACTTCCTGCGGGGGTTCAGCGAGTTCCTGCGCATGACTCCCCCGCTGCTTCAACTCTACATCGTGTTCTTCGGCCTGGGCGGTGTGCTGCTTTCGCTTGGATTCACGCTCGACGCCTTCCTGGTCGCCGCCGTGGTTCTGTCGCTCTACGCGGCGTCCAGCAATGCGATCGCGTTTTCGCTGGCTGCGGATGTCGCCGCCTCGGGCGGACACCGGCTACGACTCACGCCGCGCGATCTGCACCGGGCGTTCTCGCTCTGCTACGCCGCGATCATGGGCAATTCCGCCAACATCGTGAAAGCCACCGGCATGGCCAGCACGCTCGCCCTGCCGGAGCTCGTTCACGCCAGCACCTCGATCGTGGCGGAAAAGGGCAATGCCGACGTGATGATGAATCTGCTTCTGATCTGCTACTTCGTCCTGGTCATCATCACGGTGCAGCTCTTCCGGCGGTTTGAGAAGAGCAGGGCCTCGCGACCATGACGGCGCGTGAGACCATCGACGTCCTCTGGGTCTGGTCGCCCTATCTGGCGGAGGGATTCGGCTGGAACATCATCGTCTCCCTGCTCGCCATGGCGATCGGGACGATCGTCGGGCTAGCGCTTGCCTCGCTGCGGGAAGGTTCCAACTGGGGCGCGCGGCATGGCGGCAGCGGGCTGACGACACTGGCGCGCAATGCGCCGACGTTCGTCATGCTGTTCTATCTGGCCTACATCATCCCCACCGAAATCACGCTCTTCGGCGCCTCCGCGACGTTCCCGGCATGGATCAAGGCGTCGCTCGCGCTGGGAATCGCCGTCGCCGGCTATGTGTCCGACAACGCGCTCGTCGCGATCCGGCACTTGCGACGCCACGAAATGGCGGAGGCGCTGCTCTTCGTGCCGGCCTGGACCAGCTATTTCCTCATCATCGTCATGGCCTCCAGCACCGCCTCGGTGATCGGTGTGCCGGAACTCGTGCGCCGGGCGGATACGGTCATCGGCGCCGTCGACAAGATCGGGCTCGCGCTCTGGGTCTATCTCTGGGCTATGATCTGGTTCATCGGGTTCAGCCTCCTATTGACGTTCGGCATGAACAGGCTCAGCAGCCACATCAAGCGGCGCGTGCACCGGCCGCTGGAGGAGACCACCGACCTCACCGGGGGCCCGCTGCCGTGACAGCGCCCCGCGCCCGGCTCTGGCATCGGGCGTACAGCATTGCGGGACGCCGCCGTTGACCCTCTCTCGACGCCTGATCATCACGGTTGCCGCGTGCGTCGGCGTGGCAATCGCGGGGGTCGCCTTGGCGATGGGCTATCTCGCGCGCGACGCGCTGATCGAGCAGGCCGAAGACCAGGCGCGGCTCGTTGCCGGGCTTATCGCGAGCGAAGCCAACCGGGCCGAACTCACCGCCGACGCGATCGACCGCATGATCATCAGTCAGATGGAGGCACAGGCGCTGGCGATCGCCAGCCACCTCGAAAATCACGAGCACGAGGAGGGAGGCGACGACGCTCTCGGGGCCTATTTCGCGCGACTGACGGCGGATAGCTCCGTCGATGACATCTGGCTGCTGGGCGAAGGCGGTGAGCCGCTGGTGCGTGCCGTCGACGGCCTGAGCGAGGGCGACCCCTCGGATCTGGCGTCCGCCGGTATCGATTCCCGAGTCGTGGAGGCGCTGGTCTCCGGCCGCCGCTTCTCCATTTCCTTCCAGTCGATCCCGCCAAAGGGGTGGGAAAAGCCCATCCGGTATGTGGGCGTTCGCGCCGGCAGCCACGAATCCGTGCTGGTCGGCACGCTGGCAGCCAAGACCGGCGGTCCGGGCGAAATCATCGGTATCGAAGCCGCGCTGGACTCGCTGGCCGGGCGCGAGGCCATCCGGGCGATCTGGGTGGTCAACGACCTGCTCGATTTGATCGGCATGGCCGCATTTGAGAGCAAGGGCGTGCCCATGTCGGACGCGACGCTCTCAACCGAAGACGAAGAGCTTGCCACGCGTGCACTGGGTGTGGACGGCGCCATGTCCTATCTCGGCGACAGCGCCCTCCATGTGGCCGCGCCGATTCTCGACCGCGGCGGCGTCGCCACGGGCGCTGCCGTTATTCACATGCAGCGCGATCACCTGGATCAGTTGTTCGCGGATCACATCAAGTATGGACTGATTGTCGCGGCGGCGGCCTTCGCCATCGGTTCCGTCATTGCAGCACTGTCCGCGCGGCGCATCGTGCAGCCGGTCACGGCGTTGACCGCGGCGGCAGCGGAAGTGGACACCGACACGCTGAGCTTCGCCCCGGAGACTCTCGACACCGTGGCCGCCCGGCGCGACGAGCTCGGCACGCTGGTCCGCGTGTTCCAGAACATGGTGCGCCAGGTCCAGGCGCGCGAGGAATATCTGGAAAGCATGGTGCGCGCACGCACGCGGGACCTGGAGGCATCGAACGCGCAGCTCGAACGGGCAAAAGAGCGCATGGAGTCCGAGCTCAAGATCGCGCATGCCCTGCAGGGAGCGATCTTGCCCAAGACGATGCCGGAAAATCCGACCTATTCGGGGCACGCGCTCATGACTCCCGCGCGCGAGATGGGCGGCGACTTCTACGACTTCTTCACTTTGGGCGACGGCCGCCTGAGCGTGGTCATGGCAGATGTCTCCGGCAAGGGCGTGCCGGCGGCGTTCTTTATGGCGATTGCGCGGACCGTGATGCGCGCCGCCGCAGCCCGGCATCCCACCCCGGGCCCCTGCCTGCAAGAGGTCAACGACGCCATCTGCGAGCAGAACCCTCAAGACCTGTTCGTGACGCTGTTCTACGGCATCCTGGACCCCGACTCTGGCGAGTTCATCTATGCCAACGCCGGGCACAACCCCCCGTTCGTGGTCCGGCGCCCCGGCGAGGTCGCGCCGCTGCCGATGACCGGGGGCATGGCCGTCGGCGTCATGCCCGGATTGCCCTACAACGAAGACGCGGTGACGATGGCTCCGGGAGACACGATGTTCCTCTACACGGACGGCATCACCGAAGCCATGAACGTGGACAACGAGGAGTTCACCGAGGCGCGTCTGGAGGAAGTTCTCGCAGATGGCCACGACCTGCCTGTCGACGTCGTGCTCACGAACGTGACCAGTGCGGTGGTAAAGTTCGTTGGCGAGGCAGAGCAGTCGGACGACATCACATGCGTCGTGCTGCGCTACGATGGCAAGGCGGACGATGGTGTCTCCGCATGATTGCGCGCATGCCCGCCGCCCTGCGGGGATGAGCCGTATAAGTTCAACTTATCGAAGAACACAGGATTCGGTAGCGGTAATTCTTTTGGCATACCATCACAAAGATGCAAGCTTAACAAAGAGTGGGGGTGACCGAAGACGCATTGTCCGGTGTCACCCAAGGCCAAGAATAAAACTCGTCACGAAGGGAGGAAAGCACGATGGATGAGAGGGAGACGGCGCCCGGCAAGGGCGACAAGTCCGACGAGAAGGCTTAGGCGATCGACGACGCCGAGACGGAAGGGATCGTCGGCAGTATAGGGACTATCGACGAGCAGGCAGGATCGCGATCCGGGAAACGGACGCAGCCGAGGCGGAGGGTATCGTCGGCGAGACGGTTCTCACCGCGGCATACCGAACCGGGCCGCGTGGGGCATCGTAGCGGCCCGGTCGCAGCAGCTACGGCGGCATAGGCCAGGAGATTCGTTCTCCGTTTGTCGAACCCGCCGTTCGCCGTGTCGCCCCGAGGCAGGGGCACTGCCCTCTGAGGCAGCCCTCGCTTCCCAACCTCAGCCGGGCTCGCGCGGTTGAGGACCGCAGCGCCGGATCGGTCTAGGCCCGGCCTTCGAGGTGGTCTCACGTTCCATCTGATGGCCCCGTTGCCGGGGCACTCTCTCGCTCACGCTGGGCCTGGATCGCTTCCCTCGCTGCGGTCGCGCCCATGGGGACAGGACATGCCGGTCACATTGCGTCAGCTGCGCTACTTCCAGGCGTTGATCGAACATGGCTCCTTCAGCCGGGCGGCCGAGAGCGTTCACGTTTCGCAGCCTGCGCTCTCGCTCCAGATCCGCGAACTCGAGTCCTCTCTCGGCGGGCCTCTGGTGGAGCGGGAGAGCCGCGGCATTCTGCTCACGCCGCTCGGCCGGGAAGCGCATGAGCAGACCCTTCGGATCCTGGACGAAACACTGCTCCTCCAGAACCTGGGCCAGAGATTCGAGACGGGCCCCCTCAGGGTCTCCGTCGGGATCGTCTCTACGCTCGCGCCTTACCTGATCTCGGGACTGCTGAAAAATTTGCACGACGCCTCGCCCCGTATCGAGCTCGACATCCTGGAGGCGCCGGGGCAGGACCTCGTGTCCAGCCTGCTTGCCGGCCGTCTCGACGCGGCGGTCGTCTCGCTCCCGCTGGGGCTGCTGGAGCTGCCCGAACGCGAGCTCTTCGAGGAACGCCTTGTGCTCGCCGGCCGAACCGAGCGCCTTGCTTCGATCCGCCGCACACTCGGCGATGACCTGCGTCCGTCGGATCTGGCACGGGCGGATATCGGGCCGCTCCTTACGCTCGGCGACGGCCATTGTCTGGCCGACCAGGTTCTCGGCGCCTCCTTGATGTGGCGCACGCGGGAGGTGCGCCGCGGTGCAGAGTCGCTCGCCACGTTGTCGAGGCTTGTCGCAAGCGGCGCGGGACTGACGCTCCTGCCCGAAACGGCCGCGCTTACCGAACGCGCAATCGTTCCCGGCCTGAGCTTCCTTCGCTTTGCCGCGCCCGAGCCCTCGCGGCGGATCGGCCTCACTCATCGCGTCGCCGCCCATGGCCAGCAGTGGATCGATGTGCTGGCGGATGCCACGGCAAACGCGGGCATCGCGCTCACCGAGGAGGCGCAGAAAGCAATCGGGCTGTGATTGCCCTCGCGCCGGCCCGGTTCGACCGCGCCGCTCGGAGCGGCTCGGTTTAGTCGGCGATCGCGGCGAGCGCCTCGGTTCGTGACGGGCGGATCGTGATGATCGTATCGAAGCCGCTCTTCTCGAAGATCTTCAGCACCGGATCCGAAAGCGCGCAGAGCGCAAAGTGTGCATCGCGGTTGGAAACGGCCTTGGCGATCGAAAGCATGGTGCGAAGACCCGCGCTGCCGATGTAACTCAGCCTCTCGCAGTCCACGATCACGGCGTGGTCGCCGTCCTTAAGCGCGGTCTCGATCGCCTCGTGGAACGCGAGCACGGTGGAGCCATCGATGCGCCCCTCCACCTGCACCGACAGCACGCCGTCCTCTCGTTCCGTCGTCACGTCCATAGTGTCCTGCCTGGCATCGGGCGATCCGAACGAAGGCTCGACCCGATGTCGCTCTCCCCAGCGTCAGTTCCTGCCCGGTGGCGTTACGCTGCGGCCGTCTGTTGCAGCGCCGAAGGACACGGCCCGCCGGTCGCCCAGTCGAGGAGCTCGACCGTGTGCACCACCGGCAGCGCGGTGTGGCTGGCGATCTGCACCATGCAGCCGATGTTACCGGCGGCCACGAACGCGGCACCGGTGCTCTCGATCGCCGCCGCCTTGCGCGCGCCGAGTGCCCCGGCGAGGTCCGGCTGAAGAATATTATAAGTTCCCGCCGAGCCGCAGCAGAAATGTCCATCCGGGACCGTTCGCACGGTGAAGCCGGCGGCCGCGAGGAGCGCCCTCGGCTGGCGGTCGATCCGCTGACCGTGCTGTAGCGAGCAGGCCGAATGATAGGCGACGGGCGCACTCGTGGGCGCTCGCCCGTCGCACGTGAGGCCAAGCTCGTCGAGCACCTCGCTGATATCGCGGGCAAGCGCCGCCACCTGTGCTCCGTCGGCGGCATGGGCCCCGTCGTCCTTCAGCAGATGGCCGTAGTCCTTGAGCATCGTCCCGCAGCCGGATGCCGTGGCGACGACCGCGTCGAGCCCGCCTTCAGCGGCCTCCCGCGCGAATGCGGCTGCCGTGCGCCCGGCTTGGGCCCGGCCGCGCGCTTCGTCGCCCAGGTGGTGCGAGAGCGCGCCGCAGCAGCCGGCACCGCGCGGCACCACGACCTCGCAGCCGTGGCGGGTGAGCACGCGGACCGCCGCCTCGTTGATTTCGGGCGCGAGGGTGCACTGCACGCAGCCCATGAGCAGCGCCACACGCTTGCGGCGCCGGCCCTGGGCGGCGATCACCTGCGGCCGCTCGACCCAGCTCGGCCCATAGGACGGGCGGCCCGCGAGGCGCAACAGCGCACCGATGCGCCCGCCGAAGAGCGGCGCCAACAGGGACGGACCGCGCGCAGCCATGAGCGCGAGGCGCGCGAGGCCCGGGCGCGGCAATATGGTGCTGAGCAACGTGCGCAGCGCGCGCTCGGCGGGCGGGCGTTCCCAAGTTCGTTCGATGTGGCCGCGCGCGTGATCGACCAGGTGCATGTAATCGACGCCCGCCGGGCAGGTCGTCATGCAGGAGAGGCAGGAGAGGCAGCGGTCGATGTGACGGGTCACCGTGGCGTCCGCCGGCGCGTCCTGCTCCAGCATGTCCTTGATCAGGTAGATGCGCCCGCGCGGGCTGTCCCGCTCGTCGCCGAGCAGCGCATAGGTGGGGCAGGTGGAGAGGCAAAGCCCGCAATGGACGCAGGTGCGGAGCACCTCGTTGGCCTGGGCCAGCGCCGGGTGCGCCAGCTGGCTCTCGGAGAACTGGGTCTGCATCCTCGCTACACGCCCGCGTACATGCGCCCGGGATTGAGCACGCCGGTCGGATCGAAGGCGCGCTTGATGCGCGCGGTCAGCGCCGCAAGCCCCGTCGTCTGGGGCTGAAATACTGCGCGCGCCGCTCTCGTCGGCGCATCGGCGCGGACCAGGGTCGCGTGCCCGCCCGCTGCCGCAGCGGCAGCGCGCACCGGGGCTTCGCCCGCGTCCGGCGCGCCGTCGACCGCGAGCCAGAGGAGTCCGCCGCCCCAGTCGAAGAGGGCACGCACGTCCGCCGCCTCTGCCACGCGCGCGGCCGCAGCCGCGCCCGATGCCGGCGGCACGGAGAGGCGCCAGAGCGGCCTGCCGTCACCGGCAAAGGCCCGGACGTCGCGGATCTCGCGCCAGAGCATCGCCGAGTTCTTCGAGTGGAGTTCCTCGACCGCGCCGAAGCGCCCGAGCAACGCGCGCAATGCCTCGCAGCGTGCCTCCACCGACGCGGGGAAGCCCTCGACCCGCACGGCGCTGACTGCGGCGCCGGCGCCTGAGACGTAGGAGACCGCCGAGCGTGCCGCGATCTCAGCCGGCATGTGGGCGGCGCCCGAGACCTCGTGGGCGCTCCCGAGCGCCGCGCCGAGGGCATCGAGAGCCGCGCCCGGCTCCAAGCCGAACACCAGGACCGTGCGCGTCCGCTCCGGCGCCGGCAGGACCTTGACCGTCACCTCGTGCATGAGCGCGAGCGTGCCGTAGGAGCCCGCGAGCAGCTTGCAGACATCGTAGCCGGTCACGTTCTTGACCACGCGGCCACCGGCCTTGAAGCGCTCGCCCCGCCCGCTCACCGCATGCATGCCGAGGAAGTGATCGCGCGCGGCGCCCGCCTTGATCCGGCGCGGGCCCGAGAGGTTGCAGGCCAGTGCGCCGCCCAGAGTCGCGCCGCCAGGCGCGCTGAGCGTCGCGCCGCCAGTCGCGCGGAGGTCGGCACCGCCGGGCGCGCGGAGCAGAGTCCCATAGTCCGCAGGCTCGAACGCCAGCATCTGCCGCTCGGCCTCGAGTGCGACCTCGATGGTGGCGAGCGGTGTCGCCGCCTGTGCCGTCAGCACCAGCTCGGAGGGTTGATAGTCGACAATGCCGTCGAACGCGGCGAGCGAGACGGTCGCCGCGCTCTGCACCGGGCGGCCCAGCGTTTGCTTGGAGCCGCCGGCTAAGACTTCGAGCGGGTGTTCGCCCGCAACTGCCCAGCGGACGGCGTCCGCGAGGCCGTCCGCATCGGTCGGGGCCAGGCTCTCGGCCATCAGAAGCGGGGCAGGTCGGGAAACGGCGTCTCGCCCCGGTGCACGTGCATCTGGCCGAGCTCGGCGCAGCGGTGGAGCGTCGGGAAGACCTTGCCGGGGTTGAGCAGCTGGTCGGGATCGAAAGCGCACTTGATGCGCTGCTGCTGCTTGAGGTCGTCCTCGGTGAACATCGCACCCATCAGGTCGCGCTTCTCGACGCCGACGCCGTGCTCGCCGGTCAGCACGCCGCCCACCTCGACGCAGAGCTTGAGAATTTTCGAGCCCATCTCCTCGGTGCGCTGAAGGGCGCCGGGGATGCTGGAATCGTACATGATGAGCGGATGCAGATTGCCGTCGCCCGCGTGAAAGACATTGGCGACCGGCAAGTCGTATTCGCGGGAAAGTTCGCCGATCCGGGTCAGGACTTCGGGCAGGCGGGCGCGCGGGATGGTGCCGTCCATGACGTAATAGTCGGGCGCCATGCGGCCTGCGGCGCCGAAGGCGGACTTGCGGCCGAGCCAGAAGCGCTCCCGCTCCGCCTCGTCCCTGCTCCCGCGGATCGTCGTCGCTCCCGACTTGCGGGCGAGGTCGCCCACCAGGGCGACGAGCTCGTCGACCTCCACCTCCGGCCCGTCGAGCTCGCAAATCAGGATTGCGGCGACATCCATGGGATAGCCGGGCTGGCAGAAGCTCTCCGCCGCCTCGATCGCCGGCTTGTCCATCATCTCCAGCCCTGCCGGGATGATTCCGGCGGCGATGATCTCGCCCACGCAGGCGCCGGCCGAGGCGTTGTCGGGGAAGCCGAGAAGGAGCGCGCGCACCGTGGCGGGCTTGGGGAGTATGCGCACCGTCACCTCGGTGACGGCACCGAGCAGCCCCTCGGACCCGGTCACGACGCCGAGCATGTCGTAGCCCTCGGCATCGAATTGCTTGCCGCCGAGGCGCAGGACCTCGCCATCCATCAGCACCATCTCGATACCGAGCAGGTTGTTGGTGGTGAGCCCGTACTTGAGGCAGTGCACGCCGCCGGAATTCTCGGCGACGTTGCCGCCGATCGAGCAGGAAATCTGGCTGGAGGGGTCCGGCGCATAGTAGAAGCCGTAGGGGCTCACCGCCGTGCTGATAGCGAGGTTGGCGACGCCAGGCTGGACCACGGCGCAGCGGTTGGCGGTGTCGATCTCGAGGATCCGGTTGAGCTTGCCGAAGCCCACGGTGACCCCGTCGGCGAGCGGCAGCGCCCCGCCCGAAAGCCCGGTGCCGGCGCCGCGAGGCACGATCTTGACCCCCCGATCGTGGCAGAGCGCCAGCACGCGGCTGATTTCGCCCGTATCGCGCGGCAGGACGACGACCATGGGCAGTGCCCGGTAGGCGCTGAGGCCGTCGCACTCGAAGGGGCGCAGACCGCGCTCGTCGTCGATGACGCAGTCCTCGGGCAGCAACTTGCGCAGCGCTGCGACCAGGGACTGCCGCTGGCTGATGACGCCCGCGTCGGGCTCCGGCATCGCAATCACGGCAGCACCTTCCGAGGCCCGGCCGGGGCCCTCGTTGTTGGACGGGGCGGATTGTCGGTGCGCACGCGCCGCCCGTCAATGCAGGCGGGCGCTGTGCCGGCAGGGCTGCAGCGGTCCGGCGCGATCAGCCCTGGCGCGCCTTGAAGCGCGGGTTGCGCTTGTTGATGACGAAGACGCGGCCCTTGCGGCGCACGATCTGGCAATCCTTGTGCCGCTTCTTGGCGGCGCGCAGCGAGTTGAAGACCTTCATGTCATCCTCTCATCGAGGGGCGGCGCACCATAGGGAGCGCCCGCACCCCTGTCAAACGGTGCCGGCCGGCGTCAGGCTGCGGCGGCTACCCTTGGCGGAGCGTCTGCCGCTGGCGGCCGAGGCCCTCGATCTCGAGTTCCATCACGTCGCCGGGCTTGAGGTAGACCGGCGGCTTCATGCCCATGCCGACCCCGGGCGGGGTGCCGGTCGAGATCAGATCGCCCGCGTCCAGCACCATGAACTTGCTGAGGTAGCGGACGAGGTGGGCAACGCCGAAGATCATGGTCGCCGTGCTGCCGGTCTGCCGCATCTCGCCGTTGACGGTGAGCGACATGGCGAGGCTCTGGGGGTCGGGAATCTCGTCGGGGGTGACCAGCCACGGGCCGGTGGGGCAGAAGGTCCGCGCCGACTTGCCCTTGATCCAGGTGGGGCCGCGCTGGAGCTGGAAGTCGCGCTCGGAGACGTCGTTGCAGATGCAGTAGCCGGCGACATGGGCCATGGCCGCGTCGTCGTCCGGCAGGTTTTCGGCGCTGCGGCCGATCACCACACCGAGCTCGACCTCCCAGTCGGTCTTGGTGCTGCCGCGCGGGATCAGCACGTCGTCGTCCGGCCCGCTATAAGAGCTCGGCGCCTTGGAGAAAACCACCGGCTCCGTCGGCAGGTCCATCCCCGCTTCCTTGGCGTGATCGGCGAAGTTGAGGCCGATGGCGATGAGGTGCCCGGGCCGCGCAATCGGCGGGCCGATTCGCGTGCCGGCATCGACGATCGGGAAGCGGCCGGCGCCTTCGGCCAGGACTGCCGCCAACCGCCCGACGCCGCCGCCTTCGAGCCAGGCGCCGTCGATCTCGCCGACCGCGCTCGATACATCGATGATGGTTCCGTCGTCCTGCATCACGGCCGGCCGCTCGGCGCCCGCCTCGCCAACTCGCAACAGCTTCATTCGTCCTCTCCCGGATCTGAAGGCGCGCGCACTATACCAGCGCACCCGGCCCGCACCAGCCCGGCGACTTGTTCTTGACCCTCAGGCGCCGGGCGCTCGCTCCGCTCGCTTGGCTACGCGCCATTCGGCGCGGCGCGCGGTCGCGCGCTCCGGGCCGCTTTGCGGCCCGGCCCATCCCATGCCCATGCCCGCTTGCTACCAGGGTGGGGTCGCCGACCCGCACCCCGGTTGCGCTCGCCGGGCTCTTCTGTCATTTTCCGCCGCGCCGGAGGCCCCCCCGGCGCGCGCAAACGCGTGCACAAGCGCCTTTCTCCCCATCGCTCAATGAGGTTGCCACCATGTCAGCAATCCTTTGGTTTGCCGTGGCCTGCGGACTCGTCGCGCTCGCCTATGGTCTTTACGCCACACGGTCGGTCCTGAGCGCGAGCGCCGGCACGGAGCGCATGCAGGAGATCGCCGCCGCCGTGCAGGAGGGCGCGCGGGCCTACTTGAACCGCCAGTACCTGACGATCTCCCTCGTCGGGCTGGTGCTGTTCGGCATTCTGACCGGGCTCCTCGGCCATCTGGTGGGCATCGGCTTCCTGATCGGTGCGGTTCTTTCCGGCGCGGCCGGCTACATCGGCATGCACGTCTCTGTGCGGGCGAATGTACGGACCGCAGATGCGGCCCGGACCGGCGGGCTCAAGCCTGCGCTCAGCGTCGCCTTCCGCTCCGGCGCAATCACCGGCCTTCTGGTGGTGGGCCTCGGCCTCCTCGGCGTCACCGTCTATTACGCGATCCTGCTGATCGCGGAGGTCGAGACGAAGACCGTGCTGGAAGCGCTCGTCGCGCTGGGCTTCGGCGGCTCGCTCATCTCGATCTTCGCGCGCTTGGGCGGCGGCATCTTCACCAAGGGCGCCGACGTGGGCGCCGACCTGGTCGGCAAGGTGGAAGCCGGCATTCCCGAAGACGATCCGCGCAACCCCGCGGTGATCGCAGACAATGTCGGCGACAATGTGGGCGACTGCGCCGGCATGGCGGCCGACCTCTTCGAGACCTATGCCGTCACCATCGTCGCCACCATGCTGCTCGCGGCGGTGTTCTTCACCGGGCCGTTGCAGCAATCGCTCATGCTCTACCCGCTGGCTATCGGCGGCGCCTGCATCCTGGCGTCGGTGATCGGCACCTTTTTTGTCCGCCTCGGCAAGAGCCAGAAGATCATGCCCGCGCTCTATCGCGGCTTCCTGGTCTCCGCCGTGCTCTCCGCCATCGCGTTCTATCCGATCACCGACTGGGTGGTGGGCTGGAACACCGAGTTCACAGTCGGCGACGTGACGGCCTCGGGCCTCGACCTCTTCCTCTGCGGGTTGATCGGGCTGGTGGTGACCGGCCTCATGATCTGGGTCACCGAATACTACACGTCGACCGAGTTCGGGCCGGTGCGCGGTATCGCCAAGGCGTCGACCACGGGGGATGCCACCAACATCATCCAGGGGCTTGCGGTCTCCATGCAGGCGACGGCGCTTCCCGCGATCATCATCTCGGCAGGGATCATCCTCGCCTATCTCGCTGCCGGCCTCTTCGGCATCGCGATCGCGGTGACAGCGATGCTGGCGCTCGCCGGCATGGTCGTTGCCCTCGATGCCTATGGCCCGGTGACCGACAATGCCGGCGGCATCGCCGAGATGGCGGACTTGCCAGAGGACGTGCGGCGAACGACCGACGCGCTGGATGCGGTCGGCAACACCACCAAGGCGGTGACCAAGGGCTACGCCATCGCCTCCGCAGGGCTTGCTGCGCTTGTGCTGTTCACGGCCTATACCGAGGAAGTGGGGCGATACTTCCCGGGCGTCGAGCTCGACTACTCGTTGAGCAATCCCTATGTGGTCGTCGGCCTCTTCTTCGGCGGTCTCCTGCCCTTCCTCTTCGCCTCCATGGCGATGCTCGCGGTCGGCCGGGCCGCGGCCTCCGTGGTGCTCGAGGTACGCCGGCAGTTCAGGGAGATCGCCGGCATCATGGAGGGGACAGGCAAGCCGGAATACGGCCGCGCCGTCGATCTGCTCACGAAGGCAGCCATCCGCGAGATGATCCTGCCCTCGCTGCTGCCGATCCTGGCGCCGATCGTGCTCTATATCGTGATCTGGGCGATCGCGGGCCAATCGGCCGGCTTCTCGGCACTGGGCGCGGCTCTCATGGGCACGATCGTGACCGGGCTCTTCCTCGCCATTGCCATGACTGTCGGCGGCGGCGCCTGGGACAATGCCAAGAAATACATCGAGGACGGCAACTACGGCGGCAAGGGCTCGGACAGCCACAAGGCGGCGGTCACCGGCGATACCGTCGGCGATCCCTACAAGGACACCGCCGGGCCCGCCATCAACCCGATGATCAAGATCACCAATATCGTGGCGATCCTGCTGCTCGCCATCATCGCGAAGTTCACCGCCGGTTGATGCGCCTCAGCGCCGGGAGGAGATCGAGGGGACGAGGCGCCTTACTGCGGGGGCGCGACCGGCCGGCCGATGTTGCCGAAAAGCTGCTCGAGCAGGCCGAGCGTGCGCCCGCGCGTCGGGCTCTCCTCGTCCACCGGCTCGATCGCGCGCGCCTCGGCGAGCGAAAGCGAGGCGACCTCGGCCACGACGCCGTTCTCGTCGAAGGCGATCACGGTGACGTTCTGGTCGACCAGGTCGGGTTCGTAGAACGCCGTCGTCTCCGTGCGACGGCTGATGTAGTACCAGTGCTTGTCGTCGAACGTCCCCATCGAGGACGGCGTGCCCAGCAGGCGTGCAACGTCCTCGCGGGCCTGCACGCCGGGCTTGATTTCGACCAGCGCTTCCGGATCGCTCACATGGCCCTGCTGGTGGACAATCGGTTCGCAGCCGGCGAGCAGCGCCGCCGCCAGCGCGCAGCCGAGCAGGGCGCGCCGGGTGCGCTGTCCGCATGCGTGCGCTGCGATAGTCTCTCCGAATCTGCGCCGCAGCGCCATGGAAGCCACCTCCGCTCGCTAAGCCGCGTCAACCTGCGCGCGTTGACGAGACGTGTCAACGGCGCGGACCGGCGAGGAAGTGTATCGTCATGGCAGTCGGGCGCATCTGGCGCCAACTGAAGGGGCGCAAGCGCCGGCGCGAGGCGGCCCGACGCCTCTACATGGTAGCAGTGCGCCAGGCGCGCGATCCCATCCTCTACACCGAGGGCGGCGTTGCGGACACGCTCGACGGCCGCTTCGACCTGATCGTCCTGCATGTGGTTCCTTTGATGCGCAGGCTGCGCCAGTGCGATGAGGGGGGCCGGCAGCTGAGCCAGGCGCTCTTCGACGTGATGTTCGACGACATGGATCAGAGCCTCCGCGAGATGGGCGTCGGCGACCTCCGCGTCGGCAAACGGGTGAAACAGATGGCCCGCGCCTTCTATGGGCGCGCCATGGCCTATGACCAGGCCTTCGATCAGGCGCCGGGCGCAGAGCGCCGCAGCTCCATCGCCGAAGCGCTGGAGCGCAACGTCTTCAACAACGACCCGCCGCCCGCCGCCCGCGTCGAGGCGATGGCGTGCTATGTCGAGTCATTGCTGGATGCGCTCGATCGCCAGAGCCCCGCCGCGTTGCTCGGCGGCGAGCTCGAGCTGCCGCCGGTTTCCTCGCTCATGGTTGCGCCTGCGGCAGAGAACGGCCCGTGAGCGCCGATTCGCCCGCGCGCGCCAGAGGCCGGCGCTTGATCGCGCCCGACGAGGTGGGTCCGCGGGGCCTCACCCTTGAGATCGAGTTCGACGATGCGGAGAGGGAGGCGCTCATGCGCCGGCTCGACCTGCTGGCATTGGAGCTGCTTGCGGCGGAGCTTCGCGTCGAGCCGGCTGGCGACGCCGAGGGGGCTATTCGCGTGAGCGGTACGATCCAGGCGCGGCTCGCTCAGAGCTGCGTGGTGACGCTCGAGCCCGTGCCGCGCACGCTCTGCGAAGCGATTTCCGTCCTCTACGCGCCATTGCCGGAGGACTCGTCTGAGCACGAGGTTGAGGTTCTGGCGGAGGGTGAGGAGGCGGAGCCGCTGCCCGCCGACTGCATCGATGTGGGAGAGGTGGTGGCGGAGCATCTTGCGCTCTTCCTCGACCCCTATCCGCGCCACCCGGACGCGCCGGCTGAGCCGCTCACCTACACGGCAGGCGGGGGGGAGCCCGGAAAAGGCGAATCGAGTGGCGATGTGGACGCTGGACCGTTTGCGGTGCTTGGCCAACTGAAAAGCAAGTTGTAATGTGCGAGTCGATCGTGTAGTGCCGGCGCAGTTGACGCGATCCTGCTGAAGCGATGGCGCAGCGTCGGCGCATTCAAGCGGTGAGAAGTTATCGATGGCCGTCCCGAAAAAGAAAGTCTCCCGCGCGCGGCGCGGGAGTCGTCGCTCCCATGACGCGCTGGCGAAGGCCAATCCGGCCGAATGCCCGAATTGCGGCGAGCACAAGCTGCCCCACCATGTGTGCCGGGCCTGCGGCTACTATAGGGGCCGCGAAGTGATCGAGGGCGAGGCCTAGCCCAACACCAGGCCGAGGCGAAGGCCCAGGATGAGCCAATCGGAGATCGTGATCGCCCTGGATGCGATGGGCGGGGACGGTGCACCCGACGTGGTGATCCGGGGCGCCAACATCGCCCGCGTGCGCTATCCGCGTCTCCGCTTCATGTTCTTCGGCAAGGAGACGGCGATTGCCGCAAGCCTGGAGCGTTACAAGCGCCTGAAGTCGGTCAGCACCATCCACCATGCCGACGAGGTGATCGCCGACAACGACAAGCCTGTCCAGGTGCTTCGCCGGCGCCAGCGTTCGAGCATGCGGCTAGCGATCGACGCCGTGGGCGAGAAGACGGCGCACGGTGTGGTCTCGGCAGGCAACACCGGCGCGCTCATGGCGCTTTCCAAATTCACGCTCAAGACCCTGCCGGGCATCGGCCGCCCGGCGATGGGGTCGATCGTGCCCACGGTGCGGGGCGAGAGCGTGATGCTCGATCTCGGCGCCAACATCGACTGCGACTCGACGACGCTCGCGCAGTTCGCCGTGATGGGCGAGGTCTTCGCGCGCAACGTTCTCGGCGTGCGCGAGCCGACAGTGGGCCTCCTCAACATCGGCACCGAGGAGCTGAAGGGCAGCGAGATCATTCGCACCGCCGCCTCGACGCTGCGAAATTCCGGGCTGCCCATCAAGTTTCACGGATTCGTCGAGGCCGACGACATCGCCGCCGGCACGGTCGATGTCATCGCAACCGATGGCTTCGCCGGCAACATCGCGCTCAAGTCGGCGGAGGGTACGGCGCGCCTCTACACCGAGTATCTGAAGAGCGCCTTCCGGCGTTCGCTGTTCTCGCGGCTGGGCTACCTGCTGGCGCGGCCGGCACTCCGCCTGCTCAGGGAGCGCGTCGACCCCCGCGCCTATAACGGTGCGATGTTCCTGGGCGTGAACGGGGTCGTTGTGAAGAGCCACGGGGGCACCGATCACAAGGGCTTCGCCAACGCCGTCGGCGTCGCCTTCGACATGGTGAGCCAGGGGATCAATCCCAAGATCATCGACGAGCTGTCGCGTCTCCAGCTTTCGACTCTGCCGGAGCCTAAGAGGGCCGCGCTATAGCTATGCGCCGTTCCCGGTTGGTCGGCTGCGGCGCCTATCTCCCCGACCGGGTGCTCAGCAACGATGAGCTCAGCACGCGCATCGACACAAGCGACGAGTGGATCAAGACCCGGACCGGCATCAGGCAGCGCCATGTTGCCGCCGATGACCAACTGACCTCCGACCTCGCCTGTGCGGCGAGCCAGGCGGCGCTGGAGGCAGCCGGCATCGACGCCGCCGCGCTCGACCTGCTGGTGCTGGCGACGTCGACGCCGGACAACACCTTCCCTGCCACCGCGACCAAGGTGCAGGCGAGGCTCGGCATGACCGGCGGCATCGCCTTCGACGTCCAGGCGGTATGCGCAGGCTTCGTCTGCGCACTCCAGGTGGCCGACAGCATGGTCAAGAGCGGCGCGGCCGAAACGGCGCTCATCGTCGGCGCCGAGACCTATTCGCGCATCCTCGATTGGGACGACCGCCAGACCTGCGTGCTCTTTGGCGACGGGGCAGGGGCCGCGGTGCTGCGTGCAGAGACCGGCGCAGGCAGCACGGCGGATAGAGGCGTGCTCTCGGTCCGCATGCGTTCCGACGGGCGCCACTATCAGGTGCTCTATGTTGACGGCGGCGTCTCCTCCACCCAGACGTCGGGCCATCTCAGGATGCAGGGGCGCGAGGTCTTCCGCCATGCCGTAGCCAATCTGGCGGAAATCGCGGGCGAGGCGCTGGAAGCCGCAGGTGTCGGCGTCGACGAGGTCGACTGGCTGGTCCCCCATCAGGCGAACCGCCGCATCATCGATGCGACCGGCAAGAAGCTCGGCATCCCGGCGGAGAAGACGATCGTGACCGTGGACCGCCACGCCAACACCTCGTCTGCCTCCATCCCGCTCGCGCTCAACGCCGGCATCGACGACGGGCGGATCAAGCCGGGAGATTTACTGGTGGTCGAGGCGATCGGCGGCGGGCTGGTTTGGGGCGCCGGCGTCATCCGTTTGTAAGGCGTTGAGCCCGCCCGACAATTGAAAGTCGGGCACGCGAGTCGTGGTTGACGCTGCGGCGCCGAGGCATTACCGTGGCCGCCATCATAAGGGAGGCGGGAAACAATGGCCGGGCGAACGGTCACCCGCGCCGATCTTGCCGAGGCTGTCTTCCGCGAAATCGGCCTGTCACGCAAGGAATCGGCGGATTTGGTAGAATCCGTCCTCGGCTTGATTGCCGATGCTCTGGCGCGTGGCGAGCCGGTGAAGATTTCTTCCTTCGGCAGCTTCAGCGCGCGGATGAAGGGCGAGCGTATCGGGCGCAACCCCAAGACCGGCGAAGAGGTGCCCATCGTTCCGCGCCGCGTCCTGGTATTCCGCGCGTCCCATGTGCTGAAGGACCGCATCAATAGCTTGCTCGCGCCCGCTGAAGAGGGCGAGAGCGCGGAGACGGTGTCCGACATTGAGCGGCCCGGCGGGCCGGCCTCTTACTAGACGATGCAGGGTGCCGAGCCCGCTGGCGCGGGCATTCTGAAATCGCCGGACGCATTCCGTACCATCGGCGAAGTCTCGGAGGCGCTCACCGTGCCGCAGCACGTGCTGCGCTTCTGGGAGACCAAGTTCCCCCAGATCAGGCCGCTCAAGCGGGGCGGCGGGCGGCGCTACTACCGGCCCGAGGATGTGGCGCTGCTGCGCCATATCCGGCACCTGCTGCACGCCGAGGGATACACCGTGCGCGGCGTGCAGAAGCTGCTGCGCGAGCGGGCGTCCCGGCCGGCCGCCGCACCCGCAGCGCCTGACAGGATCGAAGTCGAGAGCTCCCTCGACCCTGAGGTCCGCGCCCGCGCCACCCGCGTCCTCGACGAGCTCTGCACACTCCGCGACATGCTTCGGGGGCGGACCACGGCCTGAGACGCCTCCGACCACCGGCACCCGCGAACGCTGGCCGAATGCCATCAGGGAGGCATGCGATGCGTCTTCATGTTCGCGCACTCTTGGTTGCTCTCGCCTTTGTCGCCTGCG
The DNA here is from genome assembly GCA_965237415.1 of Alphaproteobacteria bacterium. GTDB lineage: Bacteria > Pseudomonadota > Alphaproteobacteria > UBA828 > UBA828 > WTGU01. The sequence continues at coordinate 1,934,175 of CBDEFM010000002.1, read as the reverse complement.
CGTCCGGCGCTCGGGCGCAGGACTACAGCGCCGTCGTCGTGTTCGGCGACAGCTTGAGCGACTCCGGCAACGTGGCCCAACTCTTGCCGTTGGTGCCGCCGGGAAACAGCTTCACCACCAACCCTGACCCGGTCTGGGCAGAGATCGTGGCGGGCGAATTCGATGCGTTTGCCCTGCCGTCGGGCGCCCGTGGGACGAACTACGCCATCGGCGGTGCCTGCGTGAATCCGGACCTCCCCTGTCTCGTCACCGTGCCGGGGGTCGGCGAGATACGGTTGCCGGGGATCGACGAGCAGATTGCCCTCCATGTTGGCTCGCGGCCAGATGGTGAGGCCGATCCCGACGCCCTCTACGCCCTATGGGCCGGGAGCAACGACCTCGTCGATATCCTCGAGGCCGCCCTGATGCCTGCGCCGGGTGCTCCGCCGGTCAATCCCGAGGCCGCCATCGCGGAGACGGTGCGACATTACGCTCGCGCGATCCAACGTCTCCAGGATGCGGGCGCACGCCATATCGTGGTCTTCAACCTGCCGGATCCAGGCGCGACACCGTTCGCCCAGAGCATCCCCGATCCACGGTTTTCGGCGACGCTGACGGCCCTCGCCCAGGGTTACAACGAGGCGCTCGACGCGGGGCTCGGCTCGCTCGACGACGGGATCGTCCCGATCGACGCATTCGGGCTCTTCGACCAGGTTGTTCGGGACCCCGCGAAATATGGCTTCACCAATGTCGACGGGACAGCGTGCGCTCCTCTCAGCGAGGCGGTCAACGCGCTCGCCTGCGGTCCGGCAGGTTCGCTTTCGCCCGCCACCTACGCGCCGGGTGCCAACGAGAGTTTCCTGTTCGCCGACGGCAAGCACCCCAGCGGCGCGGCGCACGCGATGCTCGCGAGCGTGGTGGCGGCGCACCGGAGTGCCGTCGCAGCCGAGCGACTCTCCAACAGGGAGCTCGAGCGGCCGGCCGGTCAGTGGCGCAGCTACGTGCTGGTGCGTTCGGGCCGGCGAGAAGTCGACGCGCTGCCGCGTCTTGGCGAGGCAGAGGCCGACGAGCAGGCGGTCACGGTGGGCTTCGGTCAGCGCGCGTCGGCCGACGTCTGGTGGGGTGCCGCACTGAGCCTCGGCCGGCACGACGACGGCGTCTCGGGGGCTACCCTCGATAGCGATACGACCGTCGGGTCCTTGCACGGGACGTGGCGGATGGGCGCGATTCACCTGAGCGGCGCGGTGAACCTCGGCAGGACCGAGGTGGATATCGAGCGCTCGATTCCTTTCGGCTCGGCGGTGAGGACCCAGCGCGGTTCCACGGCGGCGCGTCAGGTTGGCGTCGATATCGGCCTCGGATGGACGCTGGATGCATTGGAAACGGTCCGTCATGGGCCGGCGATCGGCCTCTCCTGGCTCGATCAGGAGATCGACGCGTATCGGGAGAGCGGACGCGCACCCACCGCGATGAACTTTGCCGCGTTCGAGCGGAGCTCCCTCGTCGCCCGCGCCGGCTATCGAGTGACGGGCGAGGCGGAGCTGAGCGGCCTCGTCGTACGTCCCTACGCCGGCGTCGCTTATGAGAGAGAGCTCGACGACGACCCCGTCTCGGTCACGGCCGGCTCCAACACCATGGCCGGGCGGTTTACGGCAGAGGGCTTCAAACCGCCCCGGCACTGGCTCAGCGCCGATGTAGGCGTCTCGGCCAGCCTGGGCGGGCAAGCGAGTGCCGTTCTAGGACATTCGGGGCGCTCGGGCGACACCTCGCGCGGCGATCACCTGGTGAGCGCAGGATTGCGCATCGCGTTCTGATCCGGGCGACCATTCCGGGCTGGTTCGCCGGTCGTTCAAATTATCGTGTGATTCAATGGATTAGAGGAATGATTTGGCGGAGGGACGGGGATTCGAACCCCGGACACCTTTCGGTGAACACGCTTTCCAGGCGTGCGCCTTAAACCACTCGGCCATCCCTCCGCGGCGGCGGAACAATAGCAACAACGTCTGGCGCTGCAATACGCGAGGCACCATATTGGTGGAAAGGGGAAGTCGTATGGTGATCGTTCGCTTAATCGGGGTCGCGCTCCTGCTGATTTTCTTCGCCGTGTTCGGCCACGAGGTCTATAGCGCGGTGGGCGCCGGCGGCTACCGCCTGATTTCGGGCGGCGAGCTGTGGTTCATGTTCGACGGGAACAGCCTCGTCGGCTTCCAGGCCCTGATCGAGAAGAACGTCGCCCCCTGGCTCTGGTCCGATATCGTGCTGCCGGTGCTGCGCGGGCCCGCCTGGGCGATCCCCCTGGTCCCGGCGGCGTTGCTGCTCCTGCTCGGGAGGCGCAGGCGCCGTAGTACCCGCTGGCAATAGGGCGGGCCTGGCCAAAGCGTCTCCGTTCTACAAGCCAACGCTTAGAATTTTTGTCGCTCACGGCAGCCGGCCTGCGGCCGGCGCCTCCGCGAGGGCGCCGCAGGAGCGGCGGGCCGCAGTCGCGGCCTATCGCGAGTCCGTCGAAGACGGACTCGCTCTACGACTCGCCGATCTTGAGCGCGGCGAGAAATGCCTCCTGCGGAATCTCGACGTTGCCGATCTGGCGCATGCGCTTCTTGCCCTTCTTTTGCTTCTCCAAGAGCTTGCGCTTGCGCGTCACGTCGCCGCCGTAGCACTTCGCGAGCACGTCTTTGCGCAGCGGACTTACGGTCTCGCGCGCGATGACCTTGCCGCCGATCGCGGCCTGAATCGCGATTTTGAAGAGCTGGCGCGGGATCAACTCCTTGAGGCGGACGCAGAGCGCACGGCCGCGCCATTCGGCCTGGCTCCGGTGGGCGATCAGCGCGAGCGCGTCCACGGGCTCGCCGTTGATCATGATGGCGAGCTTGACCAGGTCGCTCTCCAGATAGTCTTCGAGCCGGTAGTCGAAGCTCGCATAGCCGCGCGAGACCGACTTCAGGCGGTCGTTGAAATCGAAGACCACCTCGTTGAGCGGCAGCCGGTAGATCACCATCGCCCGGTTGCCGGCGTAGGTCAGGTCTAGCTGCACGCCCCGCTTCTCCTCGCAGAGCGCAAGCACGCCGCCCAGATGCTCGTCGGGGACCAGGATCGTGGCGTGAATCCAGGGCTCGTCGATCCTCTTGATCCGCGTGGGGTCCGGCATGTCCGCCGGATTGTGGAGGGAGAGATCCTGGCCGTCGGTCAGCGTCACGCGGTAGACCACGCTCGGCGCCGTCGCCACGAGGTCGAGGCCGAACTCGCGCTCCAGCCGCTCCTGCACGATCTCCAGGTGGAGCAGGCCGAGAAAGCCGCAGCGGAAGCCGAAACCCAGAGCGGGCGAGCTCTCGGCATCGTAATGGAAGCTCGAATCGTTGAGGCGGAGCTTGGCGAGGCTCTCGCGCAGCCGCTCGTAGTCGTTCGAATCGACCGGAAAAAGCCCGCAGAAGACCACCGGCACGCTAGGCCGAAACCCCGGCAGCGCCGCCGCCGCAGGTCGTCTGACCGCGGTGATCGTGTCGCCCACGTCGCAGTCGCCCACGTCCTTGATGGCGGCGGTGATGAAGCCGATCTCGCCCGGTCCGAGGCTGTCGACCAGCGTCTTCTTGGGCGTGAACACGCCGACCCGCTCGACCTCGTGCTCGGCGCCGGACGCCATCATCCGTATCTTCGTGCGCGGCGTGAGCCGGCCGTGCATGACGCGCACCAGAATCACCACGCCGAGATAGGGGTCGTACCAGCTATCCACCAGCAGCGCCGAGAGCGGCGCGTCCTCATCGCCCTCGGGCGCGGGCAGGCGGGCGATGAGCGCATCCAGCACGGTCTCGATGCCCAGCCCGGTCTTGGCAGAGACCTCCACCGCGCCCGACGCGTCGATGCCGATGACGTCCTCGATCTGTTGCTTCACCCGCTCCGGCTCGGCCGAGGCGAGGTCCATCTTGTTGAGCACCGGGACGATCTCGTGGTCGTGATCCACCGCCTGATAGGCGTTGGCGAGGGTCTGCGCCTCCACGCCCTGGGTGGCGTCGACCACCAGCAACGAGCCCTCGCATGCGGCTAGAGAGCGGCTCACCTCGTAGGAGAAGTCGACGTGGCCGGGGGTATCCACCAGATTGATGACATGCTCTGCGCCGTCGGCGCCGCGATAGGCGAGGCGTACGGTCTGCGCCTTGATCGTGATGCCGCGCTCGCGCTCGAGCTCCATCGAATCGAGCACCTGGCTGGTCATCTCGCGTTTCTGCAGGCCGCCGCAGCGCTCGATCAGCCGGTCGGCGAGGGTCGATTTGCCGTGATCGATGTGGGCGATGATCGCGACGTTGCGGATGCGTGCGAGGTCGGTCATGGGAGCGGCCCGAACCCTTTGCCCGAGCGCAAGCGCGGTCAGCCGCGCAGCACGCCGCCGGTGATCTTCGCCACGTTGGCGACGATCTTCGCGGCCGCCGCGTCGATTTCCGGATCGGTCAACGTGCGATCCTGCGCTTCGAGCCGAACCGCGATCGCGAGCGATTTCTTGTCCGCCTCGATGCCGGGGCCGGCGTAGACATCGAACACCGTGACCGCCTTGATCAGCGCCTTCTCGGCATTGCGGGCGGCGCGCTCGACCTCCGCTGCGGGGACCCCACTGTCGAGGATGAACGCGAAGTCGCGCTCGGCCGCCGGATAGTCGGAGGCAACGAGCGCCGGCCTGGCGCGCGTCGCCTTCGCCTTGGGCATGGGCAGCGCGTCCACCATCACCTCGAAGCCCACCATCGGCCCCTCGGCCCCGAGCGCGGCGAGGACGCCGGGATGCAGCTCGCCGAAACAGGCCAATGCCGTGCGTCCGAGCGCAAGCGTGCCGACCCGGCCGGGGTGGTACCACTCAGGCCCTTCCGCCCTGGTCTGGAGGCTGCCGAGCGACACGCCGGCCGCACTGAGGGCGGCGAGGGCATCGGCCTTGGCGTCGAACGGGTCCACCGGCCGCTCCGCCCCGTGCCAGTTGCGCGAAGCCGCCGCCTGCGCCCGCACCCCGGCGACGATCGTCCGCTGGTCGTCCGGCCCGGTCCCGGTGTAGACCGGGCCCGTCTCGAACAGCGCCGCGTCCGCGAGGCCGCGATCCGCGTTGCGCCGGCAGGCCTCGATGAGATTGGGCAGGATCGAAGGGCGCATGGCGTCGAGCTCGGCATTGATCGGGTTCGCCAGCACCAGCTCGTCCGGCGCACCGCCGAAGAGCGCCGCGTATTGTCGGGGCATGAAGGACCAGGTCACCGCCTCGAACATGCCGCGCGCCGTGAGCGAGCGGCGCATGGCGCCGAGCCGGCGGCGCGCGGGGGAGAGCGCCGGCCGCGCCCTCTCGCTCGCCGTTGGGGTGAGGGAGACGGCGGGGATTTGATCGAAACCCGCGATCCGCAGCACCTCCTCGACAAGGTCCGCCTCTCCAACGATGTCCCCGCGCCAGGGCGGCGGCTCGACCGAGACCAGGTCGGCGTCCTTCTCCTCACAGGCGAAACCCAGAGCCGAGAGGATGCCGAGGGATTCCGAGCGCTCGCTGTCGACACCGCCGAGCGCCTTGACCCTGGAGGGGCGAAAGGCGATCTCGCGCCGCCACGCGGGTTCCGCGCCGGCGACCACGACCTCGCTCGCTTTGCCGCCGCAGATCTCGATGACGAGGCGGGTCATGAGCTCCATGCCGGGCCCCGCGAACGCCGGATCGACCCCGCGCTCGAAGCGATAGCGGGCGTCGCTCTCGAGGTTGAACGCGCGCCCGGTCGCAGCCGTGCGAACGGGGTCGAAGAGCGCGATCTCGATGAAGACATCCGTCGTCTCCATCGTGCATCCCGTGGGCTCGCCCCCCATGACCCCGGCGAGGCTGATCACGCCGCTCTCGTCGCCGATCCCGGTCATCGTGTCGTCGAGCACGTAATCCTTGCCATTGAGCGCGGCGAATGCCGCGATGCCCTTGCCGAGCCTGAGCCAGATGTCGCCCTTCACCTTGCCGGCGTCGAAGACGTGCACCGGGCGGCTGCGGTCGATGGTCAGGAAGTTGGTGAGGTCGACCAGGGCGGAGATCGGCCGCAGACCGACCGAGGTGAGCCGGTCCTTGAGCCAGCGGGGGCTCTCGCAGTTGCGCACACCCCGCACGTAGCGGCCGAGGAAGAGCGGGCACGGGCTCGGCCCGTCGCCGGGGAAATCGAGCGTTACGTCGATGGGGCTCTTGAAGGCGCCGGCGATAGGCTCGATCTCGGCGGTTTTGAGGCTGCCGAGGCCGGCCGCCGCGAGATCGCGGGCGATGCCGTAGACGCCGAGGCAATCGGCGCGGTTGGGCGTGATCGCGATATCGAACAGCGGGTCGTCCAGGCCCATGAACTGGGCGAAGGGCGCGCCCACCGGGGCCTCGGGGTCGAGCTCGATGATCCCTTCGTGCTCGTCGCTCAGCCCCATCTCGCGCTCGGAGCAGAGCATCCCGCAGCTCTCGACGCCCCGGATCTTCGCCTTCTTGAGGACCACGCCGGTGCCGGGGATGGTGGTGCCGGGCGGGGCGAAGACGCCCTTCATGCCGGTCCGCGCGTTGGGCGCGCCGCACACCACCTCGACCTGCTCCGTGCCCGTATCGACCACGCAGAGCCTGAGCTTGTCGGCGTTCGGATGCTGCTTCGCCTCGACCACGTGGGCCACGGTGAAGGCCGCGAGCTCATCGCCCGGGCGGCGGACCTCCTCCACCTCGAGCCCGATCGCGGTGAGCTTCGCCGCAATGGCGTCGAGCGGGGCATCCGTCTCCAGATGCGTCTTCAGCCAGGAGAGAGTGAACTTCACGCGCTCAGCCCCGCTGCCAGACTCGGCACGTCGAAGGGCGCGAAGCCGTAGTGGCGCAGCCAGCGCAGGTCGGCGTCGAAGAAGCTGCGCAGGTCGGGCATGCCGTATTTCAGCATGGCCGGGCGCTCGACTCCGAGGCCGAAGGCGAAGCCCTGGTAGCGCGCGGGGTCGAGCCCCACGATCTCCAGCACCTTCGGGTGCACCATGCCGCAGCCCAGGATCTCCATCCAGTCGGCGCCGTGGCCGATGCGCAGGCCTCCGCCCTCCCGCGAGCAGCCGATGTCCATCTCGGCGGACGGCTCGGTGAAGGGGAAGTAGCTCGGGCGGAATCGCACCGGCAGGTCTTCCACCTCGAAGAACGCCCGCGCCAGATCGATCAGGCAGCCCTTGAGATGCCCCATATGGGTGCTCTCGTCGATCACCAGCCCTTCGATCTGATGGAACATGGGCGTGTGGGTCATGTCGTAGTCGCAGCGGTAGGTGCGGCCCGGTGCGATGATCCGGTGCGGCGGCGGCTCGGCCTGCATCGTCCTGATCTGCACCGGCGAGGTGTGGGTCCTGAGCAGCATACGCTCTCCCCCCTCGTCGGCGCCGAAATAGAAGGTGTCGTGCATCTGGCGCGCCGGGTGCTCCGGCGGGATGTTGAGCGCCGTGAAATTATGGAAGTCGTCCTCGATGTCGGGCCCTTCGACGACCCGGAAGCCCATGTCGGCGAGAATCGCGATCAGCTCATCCAGCACCTGGCTGATCGGGTGAATGGTGCCGTCGCATTCGGGGCGGGGCGGCAGCGTGACATCCACCCGCGCGGTCGCAAGGCGCTGGTCCAAGGCGGTGCGTTCCAGTGCCGCGCGGCGCGCGTCGAGGGCATCGGCGAGCCTGCGCTTGATCTGGTTGAGCCGGGCGCCGGCCTCCTTGCGCGCGTCGATATCGAGCCCGCCGAGGCCCTTCATCGCTTGCGTGAGCGGCGATTTCTTGCCGAGCGCCGCGACGCGGGCCTGCTCCAAAGCGGGCAGGTCGCCGGCCGTCTCGATCCCGGCCAGCATCCGCTCTTCCAGGGCGTGGAGGTCTTCCAAGGACCCTACTCCGACAGCCGAGCCCCGATGGCGCGGCGGCCGATCAGCCGGTCGCGCCGTGCGCGCTCCGCGCCTGCTCGACGACGGCCGCAAACGCCGCCGGCTCGCGCACGGCGAGGTCGGCCAAGACCTTGCGGTCGATGTCCACCTTGGCGAGCGCGAGACCGTGCATGAGCTGGGAATAGGTGAGCCCGTGCTCGCGGGCCGCGGCGTTGATCCTCTGAATCCACAGTGCGCGGAACCGGCGCTTGCGGGTGCGGCGGTCGCGATAGGCGTATTGCAGCGCCTTCTCGACCCGGCGGAGGGCCACGCGGTAGCTGGAATGGCCGCGACCGCGATAGCCGCGGGCCATTTTCAGCACCTTCTTGTGCCGGGCATGGGTGGTCACGCCCCGCTTTATCCGTGCCATGAGGAGTCCTCCGCCGCGCTCAGAGATAGGGCAGGAACGGCCGCACGATCGCCGCATCCGACGCGGAGAGCGTCTGCGATCCGCGCTGGTTGCGCTTCACCTTCTTCGTGCGCTTGGTCAGATTGTGCCGGTGGAAGGCTGCACGCCGGCGGAGCTTGCCGCGCCCCGTGGCGGAGAACCGCTTCTTGGCGCTGCTCTTGGACTTGAGCTTGGACATAAGCGTCTCGCGTTTCTCGATGGACAAGGGGGTGCCGGGCGCGCGCCGTTGTACTCGCTGTGCCGGCAGGATTCAAGGGCGGGTCGTGTCTTGCTTTGAAATACTGTTCCCGGCTTTTGGCGTTGGCACGGGATTGTCTCATCGTCGCCGGCGGCAGCGCGCACCCCCTACCTCGTCCCGGCCCTCTCCGCCGCGCAATTCATTTCCCTCAAGCGCCGGGCGCTCGCTCCGCGAGCTTGGCATTCGCGCCTTACGGCGCTCGGGGGCGGAGAGGGGGACCCTCCGCAATCGCCGCCTGCGTCCCCTCTCCGCCCCTCAGGGGGAGAGGGACAGGGAGAGGTGGGTGTCGTTCGGGCGGCGCCCGGGGGTTACTTGCGGGCCATCACCATGGTCATCTGGCGGCCCTCCATCTTCGGCATCTGCTCGACCTTCGCCAGCTCGCCGAGGTCATCGCGCACGCGTGCGAGCACGTTCATGCCGATGTTCTGGTGCACCATCTCGCGTCCCCGGAAGCGCATGGTCACCTTGACCTTGTCGCCCTCGTCGAGGAACCGGCGGATGTTGCGCAGCTTCACCTCGTAGTCAGCCTCATTGATGCCAGGCCGGAACTTGACCTCCTTGATTTCGATCGTCTTTTGCTTCTTGCGGGCTTCGCTGGCCTTCTTCTGGGCCTCGTACTTGTACTTGCCGAAGTCGAGGAGCTTGCACACCGGCGGCTCCGCCTCCGGTGCAACCTCGACCAGGTCGAGCCCGACCTCGTCCGCGAGCTCCAACGCACGCTCAACGGCGACGACGCCGACCTGCCCTCCGTTTTGATCGATGAGGCGGACATTTGCCACCTGAATATCATCATTGACGCGCGGTCCTTCACGCGTCGGTGGTGTCGCGACCGGATGTCTCGCTATTCTCCGCCTCCCTTCATCGTGGCGCTTGTCGGGCCGACGGCATCGTCATGGACGGTGTGGCGCTTCGTCAACCCGTTCCCTCCTGAGCGGCCCGCCGACTGAGCGGTCCGGCCGCTTGCCGGCAAAGTGTAGTGACGGCCTCGTCCAGCGCAAGAATTTCTTGATCCCTGGATCCGAGCCGCCGCACCGAGACGGTGCCCTGCTCGGCCTCCCGCGCGCCGACGGCGAGGATCAGCGGGATCTTGGCCGCGCTGTGCTCGCGCACCTTGTAGCCGATCTTCTCGTTGCGGAGGTCGGCATCGACGCGAAGCCCGGCGCCCTGCAGCCGCCGGGTCACCGTCTTTGCGTAGTCGATGGACTGGTCGGTAATGGTTGCTACCACGGCATGGGTGGGCGAGAGCCAGAGCGGCAAGTGGCCGCCGTAATGTTCCAGCAGGATGCCGATGAAGCGCTCGAGCGAGCCGAACAGCGCCCGGTGCAGCATCACAGGCCGGTGCCGCACGCCGTCCTCGCCGATATAGCCTGCGTCGAGGCGCTCCGGCAGGTTGAGGTCGACCTGGAGCGTGCCGCACTGCCACTCGCGCCCGATGGCGTCGCGCAGCACGAACTCGAGCTTCGGCCCGTAGAACGCGCCTTCGCCGGGATTGTGGCTGTAGTCGATCCCCATGCTCTCCAACGCGCCCTTGAGCGCCGCCTCCAGCTGGTCCCAAACCTCGTCGGCGCCGATGCGCTTGGGCGGCCGGTCGGCGAACTTGATCTGCACGTCCTCGAAGCCGAAGTCGCGGTAGACGTCGAGACAAAGCTCGGTCACGCCTCGGCACTCCGCCTCGGTCTGCTCAGGCGTGCAGAAGATGTGGGCGTCGTCCTGGCTGAAGGCGCGCACCCGGAGCAGGCCATGCAGCGCGCCCGACGGCTCGTAGCGGTGGACCTTGCCGAACTCGGAGATTCTGAGCGGCAGGTCGCGGTAGCTCTTTATGCCGCGCTTGAAGACCTGCACGTGGCCGGGGCAATTCATCGGCTTGATCGCGTAATGCCGGCCGTCCTCGGTCTGCGAGGTGAACATGTGCTCGCGGAAGGTCTGCCAATGGCCCGATGCCTCCCAGAGCACGCTGTCCATCATGTCGGGCGTGCTGACCTCGTCGTAGCCGGCGGCATCCTGCCGCGCTCGCATGTAGTCGACGAGCGCGCGGAAGAGGGTCCATCCCTTCGGGTGCCAGAACGCCGCGCCCGGCGCCTCTTCCTGGAAGTGGAAGAGCTCCATCTCGCGCCCGAGGCGCCGATGGTCGCGCTTCTCGGCTTCCTCAAGCCGGTGCAGATAAGCCTTGAGCTGCTTCTGGTCCGGCCAGGCGGTGCCGTAGATGCGCTGGAGCATCTCGTTCCGCGCGTCGCCCCGCCAGTAGGCGCCGGCGACCTTGAGGAGCTTGAAGGCGCCGACCCTGCCGGTCGACGGCAGGTGGGGGCCACGGCAGAGGTCGACGAAACCGCCCTGCCGATAGAGCGTGATAGGCTCGCCGGCCGGGATCGCCCCGATGAGCTCCGCCTTGTAATGCTCGCCCATGCCCTCGAACAGCGAGACCGCGTCGTCGCGCGTCCACACCTCGCGCTCGACTGTCTCGTCGCGCGCCCTGATCTCGGCCATGCGCGCCTCGATCTTTTCGAGATCGGCGGGCGTGAAGGGCTCGTCGCGGGCGAAGTCGTAATAGAAGCCGTCCTCGATGGCGGGGCCGATGGTCACCTGGACGTCGGGGTAGAGCTCCTTGACCGCCTCCGCCAGGAGGTGCGCGGTGTCGTGGCGCAGGACCTCGAGCGCGTCCTCATCGCGTGCAGTGATCACACGCACGGCCGCGTCGACTTCGATCGGCCGGGAGAGATCGCGCAGCTCGCCATCGACCTCGACAAGGAGCGCCGCCTTGGCGAGTCCGGGGCCGATGGACGCCGCGAGGGCGGCGCCGGTCACGGGGGCGTCGAACGAGCGCGCCGCGCCGTCCGGCAACGAGAGTGTCGGCATGGCGGCGGCGTTAAATCCCTAGTTTCCCCCGAGGTCGCGGCACTCTAGCCGCGGCGCTTCGCCTGTCAAGACGAGTGGCATCCCCGCAACGGTTGCCTGACTGGGTTCAGGCGGATATGAGACGAGGTTCTTGAGAATGGGGCGGGAAGCGCAATGACTGACGGTTACAGAGCACTCGTCGTCGATCGGCGAGAGGACGGGGTCGCGGCCGACATCAGGACACTCACCGAGGCCGATCTGCCGGAGGGCGAGGTCACGGTGCGGGTCGATTATTCGTGCCTCAACTACAAGGACGGCCTGGCGCTGACCGGGCGCGCGCCGATCATCAGAAAGCCCCCGATGACCGCCGGGATCGATTTCGCCGGCACCGTGGAGCGTAGCGAGTCGCCGGACTTCGCGCCGGGTCAGGCCGTGGTGCTCACCGGCTGGGGAGTCGGCGAGCGGCACCCGGGCGGCTTCGCCCAACGGGCGCGGGTGCCGGCGCGCATGCTGCAGCCGTTGCCCGAAGGCTGCGATACGAAGTGGGCGATGGCCATCGGCACGGCAGGCTTCACGGCGATGCTCTGCGTCATCGCGCTGGAGCGCGCCGGCGTCGCCGCGGGCGCGGGCCCTGTCGCGGTCACCGGTGCTGCGGGCGGCGTGGGCAGCGTTTCCGTCGCGCTCCTCGCCCGCCTCGGCTACGAGACCGTCGCCATCTCCGGCCGGCCCGAATGCCGCGACTATCTCACGGGCCTCGGTGCGAGCGAGGTGCTGCCCCGCGGCAAGCGGGCGGAAGCGCCTGACAAGCCGTTGCTCTCCGAGCACTGGGCCGGCGCCGTCGACTCGGTGGGGGGCGCGATGCTGGCCCACGTCCTGGCCGAGACCCGCTACGGCGGCGCGGTCGCGGCCTGCGGCCTCGCCGGCGGCCCCGGCCTCAAGACCACGGTCTTGCCCTTCATCCTGCGGGGCGTGAGCCTGATCGGCATCGATTCCGTCATGTGCCCGGCCGCGCCGCGCCGGGAGGCCTGGCAGCGGCTCGCGCGCGATCTGCCGCGCGATGCGCTCGACGCGATGACCGAGGTGGTGGCGCTCGATGAGGTGGTGGCACGGGCCAACGACATCCTCGACGGCGGCGTGCGCGGCCGCGTCGTCGTCGACGTCAACGCCTGAGGAATATACAGAATCAGCCGTACAGGACGGCGGTGATTTCGTAGGTGTGGCGGCCGCCCGGAGCCTCGAGCTCCACGGAATCGCCGATCGACCTGCCGACCAGCGCCCGCGCCAACGGCGAGGTGATGGAGAGCCGGCCATCGCTGGCGTCGGCCTCGTCGGCGCCGACGATCTGATAGGTGCTCTCGGCCTCGGTGTCTTCATCGACGATGGAGACCGTCGCGCCGAATTGCACCCGGTCGCCGGAGAGCGTGCTGGTATCGATCACCTCCGCGCCGCCGATCTTGGCTTCGAGCTCCAGGATGCGCGCCTCGGTGAGGCCCTGGCGGTCCTTCGCGGCGTGGTACTCGGCGTTCTCCGAGAGATCGCCGTGCTCCCGGGCGGCAGCGATCTCGCGCACGATGCGTGGCCTCTCGGCCTTGAGCCGGCGCAGCTCGCCCTTGAGGCGCTCGTGCCCCTCGGGCGTCATCAAGTGCCTGTCCATCGCCGGACCTTCGCGCGCTCTCGGCCGGGGCGCGTCCCCTCCCGAGCCTGTCGATGATCTCCGCTTATCGGCGTTTCCCGCCGACGTTCTGATTGGACCGAGAATAGGACTGGAGGGGGGCGACATCAAGGCTGCCGCCCTTCAGCGCCTCGACGCCGCGGATCATGGCGCGGCTGCCCGAGAGCGTCGTGAAGTAGGGGACCTGATGTTCGAGCGCGGCGCGGCGCAGGCGATAGCTCGCCAGCCGTTCCTGCGCGCCCTCCGTGGTGTTGACCACGAGCTGGATGGTGCCGTCCTTGATGGCATCGACGATGTGCGGGCGGCCCTGCTGCACCCTGTTGACGTGCGCAGCGTCGATCCCGGCCTCCGCCAGCGCCCTGCGGGTGCCGCTGGTGGCGACGAGATCGAACCCGAGCTCGGCCAGGCTGCGGGCGATCGCCACGGCGGCGGGCTTGTCGTCGTCCCGCACCGAGACGAAGGCCCGGCCCGAGACCGGCAGGTGCATGCCGGCGCCGATCTGCGCCTTGGCGAAGGCGCTGCCGAAGTCGCGGTCAATGCCCATGACCTCGCCGGTGGACTTCATCTCCGGCCCCAGCACCGTGTCCACGCCGGGGAAGCGGGCAAAGGGGAAGACCGCCTCCTTGACCGCGACATGCTGAGGCGCCGCGCCGCCGTTCAGGATCGCCTCGGGCAGTCGCTCGCCTGCCATCGCGAGCGCCGCGAGCTTCGCGATGGGGGCGCCGATGCTCTTGGCGACGAAGGGCACGGTGCGGCTCGCCCGCGGGTTGACCTCCAGCACATAGACGGTGCCGGCTTGCACGGCGTATTGCACGTTCATCAGGCCGCAGACGTCGAGCGCGCGGGCCAGCGCAATGGTCTGGCGGCGGATCTCGTCCACGGTCTCTTCGTCCAGCGAATGCGGCGGCAACGCGCAGGCCGAATCGCCCGAGTGGATGCCTGCCTCCTCGATGTGCTCCAGGATTCCGGCAACGGCCACGTTCTCACCGTCGGCGAGCGCATCGACGTCGACCTCGATTGCGTCCTTGAGGTAGCGATCGAGCAGGATCGGGCCGTCGCCGAAGGCCTCGGCGGCGTCGCGCATGTAACGATTGAGCCCTTCGCTGTCGTTGACGATCTCCATGGCGCGCCCGCCGAGCACGTAGGAGGGGCGGACCACGACGGGGTAGCCGATGCGCTCGGCGATGGCGCGCGCCTCTGCGCTGGAGGTGCAGGTCTCGTTCTCGGGCTGTCTGAGTCCCAGGTCTCTCAGCAAGGTCCGGAAACGGTCCCGGTCCTCGGCCAGGTCGATCGCATCGGGCGCCGTACCGAGGATGGGCACCCCAGCCGCCTCCAGCGCCTTGGCAAGCCTGAGCGGCGTCTGCCCGCCGAACTGGATGTTGAGGCCAACCAATTCGCCTGTGCTCTGCTCGACGCGGACGATGTCGAGCACGGTCTCGATGGTGAGCGGCTCGAAATAGAGCCGGTCGGAGGTGTCGTAGTCGGTGGAGACGGTCTCCGGGTTGCAGTTGACCATGATGGTCTCGAAGCCCGCGTCCTTGAGCGCGTAGGCCGCGTGGACGCAGCAATAGTCGAACTCGATGCCCTGGCCGATCCGATTCGGCCCGCCGCCCAGGATGACGACCTTGCGCCGGTCACTGGGCTCCGCCTCGCATTCCGGCAGCGCGTCGCCGCTCGCGGTCTCGTAGCAGGAATACATGTAGGGCGTGCGCGATTCGAACTCGGCCGCGCAGGTGTCGATCCGCTTGAACACCGGGTGGACGCCGAGCGCGGCGCGTTTCGCCGCGACCGCCGCTTCGTCGGTGTCCGCGAGGGTGGCGAGCCTTCGGTCGCCGAAACCCAAAGCCTTCAGCCGGCGCAGGGCGTGCACGTCGCCCGGCAGTCCGTTCGCGCGGACCTCCGCCTCGGCCCGGACGATCACCTCGATCTCGCGCAGGAACCAGGGATCGACGGCGCAGGCCCGGTGGACCGCCTCGATGGTAACGCCGCGCCTCAGCGCTTCCGCGATCATGAGCAGGCGATCGGGCCTCGGCTGGCCGAGCGCGGCCAGGATCGCCTCGTCGTCGCCTTCTTCGGCGCCGGGAAAGTCGATCTCGTCGAGGCCGGTGAGCCCGGTCTCCATGGAGCGCAGCGCCTTCTGCAGCGATTCGCAGAAGGTGCGTCCGATCGCCATGGCCTCGCCGACCGACTTCATCGAGGTGGTGAGCAGGGGCTCGGCGCCGGGGAACTTCTCGAACGCGAAGCGCGGGACCTTGGTCACCACATAGTCGATGGCGGGCTCGAAGGAGGCGGGCGTGACGCCAGTAATGTCGTTCGCGATCTCGTCGAGGGTGTAGCCGACCGCGAGCTTGGCCGCGACCTTGGCGATGGGGAACCCGGTCGCCTTGGAGGCGAGGGCCGACGAGCGCGAGACCCGCGGGTTCATCTCGATCACCAGCAGCCGGCCGGTGGCCGGATCGACGGCGAACTGGACGTTGGAGCCGCCGGTCTCGACGCCGACCTTGCGCAGCACCGCGATGGCGGCGTTGCGCATCAACTGATACTCCTTGTCGGTGAGCGTGAGCGCCGGCGCTACGGTGATCGAATCGCCGGTATGGATGCCCATCGGGTCGAGGTTCTCGATGGAGCAGACGACGATGGCGTTGTCCGCCTTGTCGCGCACGACCTCCATCTCGAACTCTTTCCAGCCGAGGACCGATTCCTCGACCAGGATTTCGCCGGCAGGCGAGGCGGCGATGCCGGCAGCCGCAAGCTCGGCGAACTCGGCACGGTTGTAGGCGATCCCGCCGCCGGTGCCGCCGAGCGTGTAGGAGGGCCGGATGATGGTCGGTAATCCCACCAGATCGAGCGCCTGGCGGGCCTCGTCGAGCGAGCGCGCGATGCGGCTCTTCGGGCATTCCAGGCCGATCTCCTTCATCGCCTCGCGGAAAGCCTCGCGGTCCTCCGCGACCTCGATGGCGACCCGCGACGCGCCGATCAGGTCCACGCCATGGCGCGCGAGGGTGCCGTCGTCGGCGAGTGCCAGCGCCGTGTTCAGCGCGGTCTGCCCGCCCATGGTCGGCAGCAGGGCGTCCGGCTTCTCGGCAGCGACGATCTGCCCCACGATGTCGGGCGTGATCGGCTCGATATAGGTTGCATCGGCGAACTCGGGATCGGTCATGATCGTCGCCGGGTTCGAGTTCACCAGGACGACCCGGTAGCCTTCGTCCTTGAGCGCCTTGCAGGCTTGCGTGCCCGAATAGTCGAACTCGCAGGCCTGGCCGATCACGATGGGGCCGGCCCCGATCACCATGATCGAGCCGATGTCGGTGCGCCTTGGCATGGCGTTAGCGCCGGCCGTCAGCCCATCAGCGCGACGAACCGGGCGAAGAGATGCTGGGCATCCTGCGGTCCGGGCGACGCCTCCGGATGGTACTGGACCGAGAAGATCGGCCGATCATCGACGGCAAGACCCTCCAGCGTGCCGTCGAAGAGGGAGACGTGCGTCGCCGTGACGCCGCGCGGCAGCGAGTCGGCCGTCACCTCGAAGCCGTGGTTCTGGCTCGTGATCTCGACCCGCCCGGTCGCCAGCTCCTTGACCGGGTGATTGGCGCCGCGATGGCCGAAGGGCATCTTCCTCGTCTCCGCGCCGAGCGCGAGCGCGAGCAACTGGTGGCCGAGGCAGATGCCGAAGATCGGCAAGCCGCTCGCCATCAGCGACCGGATGACCGGCACCGCATAGTCGCCGGTCGCGGCCGGGTCGCCCGGCCCGTTGGAGAGAAAGATGCCGTCCGGCTCGTGCACGAGGATCGACCCGGCGTCCGCCGTGGCGGGCACGACGGTCACCCGGCAGCCGGCCGAGGCGAGCGAGCGCAGGATGTTCCGCTTGGCGCCGTAATCCACCGCGACGACATGGTGGCGCGGCGCGGAGACGGTGCCGTAGGCGCCGGTCCCGAAATCCCAGGCGGTCTCGGTCCAATCGTGGACTTGGCGGCAGCTGACCTCCTTGGCGAGGTCCATGCCCTCCAGCCCCGGCCAGGCGCGGGCCTTGGCGATGAGCTGGGCCTCGTCGATCGCCTTCGGCTCGGACGTGTAAACGAGCGCGCCGTCCTGTGCGCCGGCCGTGCGCAGCAGGCGGGTCAGGCGCCGCGTATCGACGCCGGCGATGCCGATGAGGCCGCGCCGTTCGAGCCAGCGTTCGAGGTGCTGCACGGCGCGCCAGTTGGATGGCTCGGTGACGTCGGCGCGGAGCACCAGCCCGAGCGCCGCCGGCGTGCCTGACTCCAGGTCGTCCTCGTTGGTTCCGACATTGCCGATATGGGGAAAGGTGAAGGTGATGATCTGCCCGGCGTAGGACGGATCGGTCAGGATCTCCTGGTAGCCGCTCATCGCGGTGTTGAAGCAGATCTCGCCCACGGCTTCGCCCTGCGCGCCGAGGCCGCGGCCGTGAAAGACCGTTCCGTCGGCGAGCGCGAGCGCCGCAGTGGCGGTGGGCGATCCAGTCCCGGACATCGATTTTCCTGCGGACCGGCCGCGCCTTGCCGCCGCCCTGTCCGATCAGTGGTGCGCGCAGTGTAGTCGGGGCCTTGCCGGGGTCAAGCATCGACCCCATTCTCCCATTGCGGGCGCGCCGGGGGCCAAGTTCGTCGCCGGAAGCACCCGTAGAGAAACGACATTCTTGTCAAGGGCGAATCGTCGTTGATCGCCGCCGCCGGGTGTCTATAGTCCGCAACATTCCAAGCGAGGGGAGGGTGCCCATGCTGCGACGGCAGCTGGAGGACGCGCTTACGCTTGCAATGAAAGCGCGCGAACCCTGTCGGGTGGCGACAGTCAGGCTCATTCTTGCAGCGCTCAAGGATCGCGGCATTGCCGAGCGCGGCAATGGCAATGGCAATGGCGAGCTGGACGACCCGCACATCCTGGCTCTGCTGCAAACGATGATCCGCCAGCGGCGCGAGAGCATCGAGCAGTACGAGCGGGGCGGCCGCATCGACCTTGCGGAACGAGAAGCCGAGGAGATCGTCGTCATCCAGACATTCCTGCCGGCGGCAATCGAGGGCGATGATCTGGTGTCAGCCGTGCGCGGCGTCGTGGACGACTTAAATGCCTGCACTATCAAAGACATGGGCCGCACGATGGCGTGCCTGAAGCAAAAATATCCGGGCCGCATGGACTTCGCCAAGGCGAGTGGATTGGTGAGGGAGCTGCTCGCTCCGAGCTGATCCGACGGGACCGCCTGACGCCGCGCCGACAGGCGGGGAGAGACCCGCCCCGTAAAGGTTACAAAGGCTGGGAAACCGACGCGAGCCGGGCCATGATGGCCGCTCAGCCAGGCGAGAGGGGATGACGTTCCCGCCGCAATTTCTGGACGAGATTCGCGCACGCGTTCCGCTGGAAGGCGTGATCGGCAAACGCGTGCGGCTCTTGCGCCGCGGGCGCGAACTGCTCGGGCTCTGCCCATTCCATAAGGAGAAGACGCCCTCCTTCACCGTGAACGAGGACAAGGGCTTCTTCCACTGCTTCGGCTGCGGCGCCCACGGCGATGTCATCGGCTTCATCATGCGGGACGAGGGCCTCTCGTTCCCGGAAGCGGTGGAGCGGCTGGCGGGCGATGCGGGGCTCGCGTTGCCCGCGCGCGACCCGCGCGCCGAGGCGAAGGAGCGGGAGCGCCACTCGCTCTACGGCGTGGTGGAGGCTGCGGCTGCCTGGTTCGAGGCGGAGCTTGCGGGGCCGCGCGGCGTGGCCGCCCGGCGCTACCTCGACGCCCGCGGCGTGGACGAGGAAGCCCGCGCCCATTTCCGCCTCGGCTACGCGCCAGACAGCCGCACGGCGCTCCGCACCAAGCTGGAGCAGGGCGGCGTCACCGAAGCGATGATGCGGGAAGCGGGGCTCGTCATCGCGCCGGAGGATGACCGCACGCCTTACGATCGTTTTCGTGGGCGCGTGATCTTCCCCATCTGCGACCGGCGCGGGCGGGTCGTCGCCTTCGGCGGCCGGGCGCTGGGCGACGGCCAGCCCAAATATCTCAACTCGCCGGAGACCCCGCTCTTCGCCAAGGGCAGCCTGCTCTACGGCCAGCATCTCGTCGCGCCAGCCGCCCGCAAGGCGGGCCGGGTCATCGCGGTCGAGGGCTACATGGACGTGATCGCGCTGCACCAGGCAGGCATCGCCTGGGCCGTGGCGCCGCTCGGCACCGCGCTCACCGAGCAGCAATTGGAGTCGCTCTGGCGCCTCGCCGAGGAGCCTGTCCTCTGCTTCGATGGCGACGAGGCTGGCGTCCGCGCCGCGGCGCGCGCAGTCGAGCGCGCCTTGCCCCAGCTCAACGCGAAGCGTTCGCTGCGCTTCGCGACGCTGCCCTCGGGCCAGGACCCCGACACGATGGTGCGCGATCGCGGCCGCCAGGCGATGGCCGAGATCGTCGATGCCGCGATCCCCCTCTCCGACCAGCTCTGGAGGATGGCGCTCACCGGCCGGGCGCTCGACACGCCGGAGGCCCGCGCGCGGGTCAACAAGCAGCTCCTGGACCAGATCGCGCGGATTCCCGACCGCGATCTTGGTTTCCGCTACCGGGAAGATTTCCGGCAGCGGCTGCGGCTGCCGTGGCAAGGGCGGGGGCAGGGCGGTTCGCCATCGTTCATTGCCGCCGAGGCACCGGTGTTGACAGGGAATGCGCTCGGGCCCGGCGGGCAGGGCACGGCTCAGGTCCGGGAGCGTACCTTGCTCCAGACCCTGCTCGATTTCCCTGCATTGGCCATCGAGCAGCAGGAGACGTTGGCCCGAATCCGCCTCGAGACGCCGCGTTTCGCCGCAGTCATGGCGGCGTTGATCGAGTGGGCAGAGACCGGCCCCGAGCCGGAGGGCACCGGGCTGCGCGACGCGCTTGCGCGCCACGGCCTCGGCGGCGTTGTCGAGGAACTCGCGGAGGCCGACACGCACTATCTCAACAGAGCGGCCAGCCTCGACGACGCGCGCAACACGCTCGCTCACGCCCTGGAACTGCAGCGACTCCGAATCGAGCTGCCGGCGGCGCTGTCCGAGGCCGAGAAGGCGCTTGCCGACGAGACGAGCGAGGAGAATTGGGAACGCCTCCAGGAAGCCATCCGCCGCAAGCGCGACATGGAGAAGGTGGAAATGGAGCTTCCGGACGATGTCGGGCGCTCCCGGACCGGCGGGCCATAACAGGGCGCGCGGCTCCATCGGCGGTGCTATGCCGCCAGTCGCAGAGCGCTTGACACTCTTCCGCGTGTCTTACAGACTTTCGCACGACCAAGAGGCTTGACCTGGAGGCCTCCGACCCCACATTACGCGAATCGGGCGCAAGCGGCGCATGCGCGCCCCCGAGCCGTCCGACGAGGGGCCGAATGCGCCTCCCGCGTGGCCAACCGGAGCCCGCCCGATCCCGAGGGCCGGAAAGGAAAGATCCGCATGGCGACGAAGCCCGTCAAACAGGCAGAAACCACCGAACGCACCGAGGAGCCGGCCGACAGCCCGATTCTCGATTCGCTCGCCGCCCCGGTGCGGAAGTTGGTCGCGCGCGGCAAGGAGCGCGGCTACGTCACCTACGACGAGCTCAACAAGGCGCTGCCTTCGGACGAAGTGAACTCCGAGCAGATCGAGGACACGATGACGATGCTCTCCGAAATGGGCATCAACGTCATCGAGAACGAGGACTCGGAGGAGAGCACCAGCGAAGAGCAGCCGGAAGCCGCACCCGCCGCCACGCCTGTGACGGTCGGCGAAGACGACCTCGGCCGCACCGACGACCCCGTGCGCATGTATCTGCGCGAGATGGGCAGCGTCGAGCTCCTCTCCCGCGAAGGCGAGATCGCGATCGCCAAGCGGATCGAGGCGGGGCGGCAGGCCATGATCGGCGGCATCTGCGAGAGCCCGCTGGCCATGCGCGCCATTATCGAATGGCGCGATGCGCTGCGCGAGGGCACGATGCTGCTCCGCGACGTCATCGACCTGGAGGCTACTTACGGCGGCGGGCCTGAGGCCGCGGCCGCGCGCGCCGAGGCGGCGAAGGCTGCAGACGCTGCCTCGGGCAATGGCGCCGCCGCCGCGCCCGACGGGGCGGCCAACGCCGACGGGGCCGAGAAGAGCGAAGGCGACGAGAAGAGCGAAGGCGACGAGGACTTCGACGAGGGGAACGTCTCTCTCTCGGCGATGGAGTTGGCAGTTCGCCCCCAGGTGATCGAGACCTTCGACGCGATTGCGGTCGCCTACAAGAAATTCCGGCGTCTCCAGGACATCCGCCTGGAGCTCGCCCAAAAGAACGAGACGCTGACCGACTCCCAGACCCGACGCTACAACAAGCTCAAGCGCGATCTCGTGGAGCTCATGCAGGGCGTCCGGCTCAACAACAATCGCATCGAAGCGGCGGTGGACGAGCTCTATGGCCTCAACCGCGGCCTGATGACACACGAGGGCAGGCTGCTGCGCCTGGCCGTGCGCTGCGGCGTCTCGCGCGAAAAGTTCCTGAGGTACTATGTCGGGCGCGAGCTCGATCCGCGCTGGCTCTCCCGCGTCGGCCGGCTGAAGGACGATGGCTGGAAGCGCTTCGCCAAGGAGAAGCGCCCCGAGATCGTCGTGCTGCGCAAGAACATCATGGCGCTCGCCCAGAACACGGGGCTGGAGTCCACCGAGTTCAAGCGGATCGTCGCCATCGTGCAGAAGGGGGAGCGCGAGGCCGGCCAGGCGAAGAAGGAGATGGTCGAGGCCAACCTCCGCCTCGTGATCTCGATCGCCAAGAAATACACGAACCGCGGCCTGCAGTTCCTGGACCTGATCCAGGAGGGCAACATCGGCCTGATGAAGGCGGTGGACAAGTTCGAGTACCGGCGCGGCTACAAGTTCTCGACCTATGCGACCTGGTGGATCCGCCAGGCGATCACGCGCTCCATCGCCGATCAGGCCCGCACCATCCGCATCCCGGTGCACATGATCGAGACGATCAACAAGCTGGTGCGCTCGTCGCGCCAGATGCTGCACGAGATCGGGCGGGAGCCCATGCCCGAGGAGCTTGCCGAGCGGCTCGGCATGCCGCTCGACAAGGTACGCAAGGTGATGAAGATCGCGAAGGAGCCGATCAGCCTGGAGACGCCGATCGGCGACGAGGAGGACAGCCATCTCGGCGACTTCATCGAGGACAAGAACGCGGTCCTGCCGGTGGATGCGGCGATCCAGTCCAACCTGCGCGAGGCCACGACGCGGGTGCTGGCGAGCCTCACCGCGCGGGAGGAGCGCGTGCTCCGTATGCGCTTCGGCATCGGCATGAACACCGACCACACGCTTGAGGAAGTCGGCCAGCAGTTCTCCGTCACCCGCGAGCGCATCCGGCAGATCGAGGCCAAGGCGCTCCGCAAGCTGAAGCACCCCTCGCGCTCCCGCAAGCTGCGGAGCTTCCTCGATGTCTAGGCGAGCGGTGGAAGAGACGACGACGCGATCGGAGAAAATTACAAAACGAAGCCAATTTCACGTAATCATCTGATTTAAAGTAACAATTAGAATTCTCTCTCATCTCGCCATGCGGTGGGGACGCCGCGCCGCGCGGTTAGCCAACGCGTGCTATGGTCCCTCGGCAACGGCGAAGTGAGGGACATGGCAGCCGGCGAAGCGACCACCGCGCAAGAGCCGGTGCCGCCGCCGCCGCGTGGACACCGGCTTGTCTCGTTCGTCCTCCTCATCGTCTGCGGCGGCACGTTCGGGCTGATCTTCTCGGCCAACAAGATCGCCGTCACCGGGGGCATTCCGTTCTTCGCCTATGTCTTCTGGCAGACGGTGGGCGCGGGCCTCGTTCTGTTGTTGTTTGCCGCTCTGCTCCGCCGGCGCCCGCGCTTGAGCTGGCCCTATGTGCGGGCCTATTTCGTGATCGGCTTTTTCACGCTCGCCTTCCCCTTCGTTCTCCTGGCCTTCATCGCTCCCAAGCTACCGGCCGGGGTGATCGGCCTGGGCGGGACGCTCAGCCCGACGATCACCTATATCCTGGCGCTGGCGCTCGCGATGGATCGCTTTCGCTGGCTTCGGATCGGCGGAATTGCGCTCGGCCTCGCCGGCGTTCTGCTGGTGGTCCTGCCGGAGACGAGCCTGCCGGATTCCGACATGGCCGGCTGGGTGCTGCTCAGCCTGTTGGTCCCGGTCAGCTATGCCTCCGGCACGATTTCGGCCGCCCGCCTGGCACCCGCCGAGGGCGATTCGCTCACTATGGGGAGCGGGCTGCTCTTCGCCTCGTCGATCATGGTCTTCCCCTTCATGGCGGGGAGCGGGCAGTGGTGGTTCTTTTCCGGCCCGATGAGCGACAGCGACTGGGCGCAGATCGGCGCCATTCTGATCAACGCCGCTTTCTTCTATCTGCTCCTGGAGATCGTCAGGCGTGCGGGGCCGGTCTTCTTCTCGACACAGAACTACGTCGCCACACTGGCGGGGATCGGCTGGGGCATCCTGATCCTGGCCGAGAGTCACAGCGTCTACATCTGGGGCGCCCTGGCGCTGCTCTTCGCCGGCCTCTTTCTGGTGACCCGCCGCGGTCCCGGCGCCGTTTAGCACGGCGCTGACCGAGGAGGGATTTCCCGGCTAGGGCGCGCGCACGAGGTCCAGCAGACGCTGGGACAGGTTCTCGCCCTCGGGCCAGGTGAGGCCCCGGTCGGCGAGATAGCGGCGCACGGCGTTGCGCGTCTGCTCTCCGGGAACGCCGTCCAGCGGCCCCGGGTCGTAGCCATGGGCCGCGAGGCGGCGTTGCAGCTCCTCGACCTGGCTCTCGGAGAGGATCAGGGTGATCTCCTGAGCCCGGACCGACGCCCCCTCCGGGCGCGGCGCGAATTCGTCAGCACGGGCGCGGGCATTGTCCACGTCCTCCGCAAGCAGAATCTCGGCCAGTCGGGCCGCAGCGTCGGCCGCCTGCTCCTGCTCCGCGCCCGCGCCGTGGCGCGCCGCCACTTCGAGCCAGTAGAGCGCCTGCGTCCCGTCCTTCTCGACGCCGCGCCCGGTCTGATGGAGCAGCGCCAGATTGAACTGCGCCTGGGTTGCGCCCTGCAGGGCCGCGCGCTCGTACCACGCCGCGGCCTGAGCAAGGTCCTCGGCCACGCCGCGCCCGGTCTCGTGGAGGAGGCCCAGGTTGAACTGCGCCATCGCGTCGCCCCCTTCGGCGAGCGGGCGCCAGGCCTTCGCGGCCTCGCCATAGTCGCCGGCCTCGTAAGCAGCGGCGCCGTCTTCGAGCAGGTCGGCCGCCGCCGGCCCCGCGGCCGCCGCCCAGAGGGCGGCCGCGGCGAGGCACAGGAGGACCCCTGCGCACGCGCGCTTACCGGGCCGAATCGTGGGGATTAGAGTCACAGCGCCGCAACATTATCCCGATTCGCCGGGCGGGCAACAGGAAGCGACTCCGCTGCAATGGCCGCGCACCCTGGCAATCGCTAGAATGCCGCCCGTCGCCGTTTGAGCACTGCCCAACGGCCTCGGGAATCAAGGGAGAGCAGAATGCCGACAGGTCCAGTACCGCCGAGCGCGAAGAAGGTCCAGGAGTTGGCCGAGTCGTTCGGCTTCACAATGAGCGACGCGGACGCCGACCTCTACAGCGAGATGATGGCGGGGACGCTGAACAGCTACCGCCGCCTCGACACGATGCAGGAGACCAAGCCGCCCGTGAAGTATCCGCGCTGCGGCTCCTACCGGCCGGGGCCCGAGGAGGACCCCTACAACGCGTGGTTCGTGAAGGGCGAGATCAAGGGCGCGGCGGACGGCGTGCTCGCCGGCAAGCGGATCGGCATCAAGGATGCGATCTGCGTCGCAGGCTTCCCCATGATCAACGGCGCCAAGGGGATGGAGGGCTACATTCCGGATATCGACGCCACCGTGGTGACACGCGTGCTCGATGCCGGCGGGACCATCCTCGGCAAGACCAACAGCGAGGACTGCTCGTTCTCGGGCGGCAGCCACACCTCGGCCTACGGGCCCGTGCGCAACCCGCACAAGCCGACCCATTCGACCGGCGCGTCGTCCAACGGCAACGGCGCCGCCATCGCGGCCGGCGATATCGACGTGTCGATCGGCGGCGACCAGGGCGGCTCGATCCGCATTCCCGCGAGCTGGAGCGGCATCGTCGGTCACAAGCCTACGTATGGCCTCGTGCCCTATACCGGCGCCATGATGATCGAGATGACCATGGACCATCTCGGCCCCATGGCGGATACGGTGGAGAACACCGCACGCATGCTCACCGCGATCGCCGGCGAAGACCCGCTCGATCCGCGCCAGCGGGGGGTGATCCCGGCAGGGCTGGACATGGACTACGTCACCGGCCTCGACAGGGGCTGCAAGGGCGTCCAGATCGGGGTGCTGAAGGAAGGCTTCGACCAGGGTGCGGGCGAGGACACCTGGGGCGAAACCGGGCTCCCGCCCGGCGACACGGTGGTCTCGGACAGTGTCCGCGCCGCCGTTGACCGCCTTGCGGGCGCCGGTGCCGAGGTGACCGAGGTCTCCAACCCGCGCCACGAGGACGCCTTTCACGTGTGGGTGCCGCTCTGCGTCGAGGGTGCGCAGTCGGTCATGCTGAAGGGCAACAACACCGGCACCAACTGGCGCGGCTTCTACAACACGCAGCTCCTCGACAACGTGGCGAAGGGCGCGCGCGCCCGGCCCAACGACATGGGCGTGATGGTGAAGTACGTGCTGCTCTTCGGCGAATACATGCAGTCGGAGTACTACAACCGCTACTACGCGAAGGCGCAGAACATCCGGGGCCAGATCACGCAGAGCTACGACGATTTGCTGGAGTCCTGCGACGTGCTGGTGATGCCCAGCACGTCGATCCTGCCGACGCCGATCCCCGACAACGACGCGCCGCTCAAGGAGCGCATCATTCGCACGCTCGACATGATCCACAACACCTGCCAGTTCGACGTGACCGGCCATCCGGCGATCTCGGTGCCGTGCGGGGTCTCGGACGACCTGCCCATCGGCTGCATGATCGTCGGCCGCCAATTCGAGGACGCCAAGGTGCTCCAGGTGGCGGCGGCGCTGGAGGCGGCGAAAGACTGGAAGAGCTGCTGATCGCTATCGGCTCGGGGCGCCGTCGCTCATCGCGGCGGTGCCCCCGTGCCACCGCCATCTCCGAGCGCAAGGCGGCGGCATCGGCGACGCTCCGGCCGCGCCGAGTCGCGGCAAACTAAAAGAAGGGCCTGGCGGAGAGGGTTTTCAGGAATGTATCCAGCGTGGAATCGTAAGCGGTCCCCACCCCGTCGTCGTCGAAGACAACGAGGTGTTCCAATTTAGGAACCAGCTCGATACGGTCTCCTATCTTATGCTTGTGATGCGACTCGGCAATGCATAACAGCCGCTCGTTGTTCTCCAGTCTCGTCAAGTATTGATAGTGCGAGCCTCGAAACGAAATCTCGACGATTTCTCCCATCATTTCGCTTATATGGTCGTGCACGATATCGTCGGGTCTTACCAGTATTTCTACGCTGCTTCCCAACGCGATATCGTGGCCTTTGTGCACACTATGGATGCCGAGAACCGACCGTAACTTCGTCCCGTCGATGGCCGTCGCCTCGATCAACTGCCCTTCGCCGACGAACTGCGCTACGAATTTAGAGTTCGGCAGGTGATAGAGCACGTAGGGCTCGTCCCACTGATGAATCCGCCCGGCGTCCATCACGCCGACCTGGTCCGCCATGGCGAAGGCTTCGTTGTGATCGTGGGTGACCAGTATCGCGCTCATGTTCTCGTGCTTCAGGATTTGCCTGACTTCCGGCACGATCGCCAGGCGTAGCTCTGTATCGAGGCTGGAGAACGCCTCGTCCATCAGCAGGAGCTTCGGTTTGGGCGCCATCGCCCGCGCCAAGGCAACGCGCTGCTGCTCGCCGCCCGAGAGCGAATGCGGCATGCGCTCGGCGTAGCCCGCCAGCCCGAAAAGCTCCAACAGCTCTCCGACCCGGCGGCGTTGCTCCGTCTTCGTCGACCCTCGCAGCCCGAACGCGATGTTGCGGCCGACATCGAGATGCGGGAAGAGGGCCACGTCCTGAAACACCATGCCTATCTGCCGGCGCTCGGGCTCCACCACGGAGTCCGGCGCGGAGAGACGCTCACCGTCCATGGAGACGGTCCCGCTCAGCGGCCGCTCGAAACCGGCGATCCCGCGCAGCAGAGTCGATTTGCCGCAGCCGCTCGGCCCCAGCAGACTCCCGATCTGCCCGGTTTCGAGAGCAAACGTGGCATCCGTCACCACGACCTTGCCCCCGTACCCGAGCGTCAATGTTTCGATCGTCAACAACGGCCTATTCCTGCCCTGAATGGCCGCGCGAAATCGTGCGACTCAAGAGGATTACCGGAAGAACCCCGACCAGCACGATCATAAGCGAGGGCACCGCTGCATCCGCAAGCCGCTCGTCGGAGGCGAGTTCGTAGGCGCGCACCGCGAGCGTGTTGAAGTCGAACGGCCGGAGGATCAGGGTCGCCGGCAGCTCCTTCATGACATCGACAAACACGATCAGCAACGCCGTCAACACCGTGCTCCTCATCAGGGGAACATGGATCTCGGCCAGCACCTGGATCGGCCTCCGCCCGAGCGACCGTGTCGCATAGTCGAGGCTCGGCTTGATCTTGTCCAAGCCGTTCTGCACAGCGCCCAAGGAAATCGCGAGAAACCTCACCGTATAGGCGAAGAGAAGCGCGACGATGCTGCCTGAGAGCACGAGTCCGATCTGCTCTCCCGTGACGAACTTCGCGAGGTCGATCAGGCGATGGTCCAGCCACGCGAGGGGCACGATGACACCGATCGCGACGATGGCGCCGGGGATCGCGTAACCGAGGCCAGAGACGCCGAGCGATGCGCGCACCAGCCTCGTGTTGCGGTTGCGCCGCGCATAGCCGAGCACCAGAGCGCACGCCACGGCAATCACCGCAGCGAGAAATGCCAGGTAGAAGGAGTTCCAGATCAACGACAGGAAGGAGGAGCCGTCCCAGGCTGCGTCGTAGAGCGCCCACTTCAGAAGAACCGCACCGGGAAGAATGAATCCCAGCACCACTGGCACCAAGCACGAGACCCAGGCCCAGACGGCCTGCCCGCCGCTCAGCCGAATGCGATGCTCGTAGCGGGCGGGGCCGCTCGTGTCGTAGCGGGCTCTGCGGCGCGAATAGCGCTCCATGAAGATCAGCAGGACGACGAACAGCAGCAGCGCCGCCGAGAGCTGCGACGCGGCAGTGATGTCGTCGAAGCCGTAGAAGGTGCGGAATATCCCGGTGGTGAAGGTGCTCACGCCGAAATACTGCACCGTCCCGTAGTCGGCCAGGGTCTCCATCAGCGCGAGCGAGACGCCGGTGACGATCGCCGGGCGCGCCAACGGCAGCGCGAGGCGAAAGAAACTCTGCCGCACGCCGTAGCCAAGCGTGCGGCTCACTTCGAGCGCCGAGGCCGAGCGTTCGAGGAAGGACGCGCGGGCCAGCAGGAACACGTAGGGGTAAAGCACCAGCCCGAGCATGACGATCGCCCCGCCGAGGGAGCGGATCGGCGGAAACCAGTAGTCCCCGTGTCCCCACCCGGTCACGTCGCGGATGAAAGTTTGGACCGGTCCGGGATAGTCGAGGAGGCCCGAGTAGGTGTAAGCGATGATGTAGGCCGGGAACGCCAGCGGCAGCGGCAAGAGCCAGATGAAGAGCCTTCGCCCCGGAAACTCGCAGACGGCCGTGTACCAGGCGGCGGGCACCCCCAGGATCAGGGTCAGCGCCCCCACGCCCAGCATGAGGACGAGCGAATTGACGACGTAGTCGGCGAGGACGGTGCGCCAAAGGTGCCCCCACGTCGCCCCGCTGTCGGCTCCGAACATCGATGCGACGATGATGAGCACCGGCAAGGCCACGATGAAGGCGAGCAGCGGCGCCGATGCGGTAACGAATCTCGAGACCGACAATGGTGACGAGGCAATCATCGCGAGCCGGGCCATCAAGGCGGTGTGCAGGCCGCTTGCATCGCCGGACCCGTCACGGCCAACGCACGATTGGGAACGCGGCGGCCTACGCCGTTAACGCCAGCCGGCCCGGTCCATCAACTCCACGGCCTGCCGGTTGTTCGCGCCGAGCGCCGTCAGGTTCAGGGTGTCTTCATTGAAGGCACCGAAGGACTCCAGCGTCTCCGACGCCGCCACGCTGGGGACGACCGGGTATTCATGGTTGACCTCCGCGTACCACCTCTGCGCCTCGGGCGAGACCAGGAACTCGAGCAGGCGAATCGCACTGTCGCGGTTCTGCGCACTGGCTGTGATGCCGACGCCGCTCACGTTCATGTGGACGCCGCGATCGCCCTCGCCCTGATTCGGCCAGAAGACCTTGAGCGCGGCGGCGACCGCCTGATCCTCTTCCTTGCTGCTCGCGGCGAGGCGTCCGAAATAGTAGGTGTTGGCCACGGCCACATCGCATTCGCCTGCGGCAACCGCTCTTAGCTGATCGGTATCGCCGCCGGCGGGCGGGCGGGCGAAATTGCCGACGAGCCCTTCGGCCCAGGCTTCGGTCTGTTCGACGCCGCTCGCCTCGATCATCGAAGCGACCAGGGACTGGTTGTAGATGTTGCCGGAGGAGCGAATGCAGATCCGCCCCTTCCACGAGGGATCCGCCAGTCCCTCATAGGTCGAGAGCGCTGTCGCGTCGACTCTGTCCCGGGCATGGACGATGGTGCGGGCCCGCTTGGAGAGCGCCACCCAGAAGCCATCGGCATCGCGCAGATGCGCCGGAACGGCGGCGTCGATGCTCTCGCTCCCGATCTTCTGGAGGACCCCGGCCTCCTTGGCGCGGTGCAGCCGGCCTGCGTCGACGGTGATAAAGACATCCGCCGGTGACGCCTCGCCTTCCATGCGGAGCCGCTTGAGCAAGGCGTCGGCCTTGCCGGTCACCAGACTGAACTCGATCCCGGTCTGGTCGCGAAAGCGCTCCAGAATGGGCAGGATCAGCGCCTCCTTGCGCGCGGAGTAGATGTTTACGCTCCTGCCATCGTCCGTGGAGAGGACGCTCGGCGCCCAGAACGCACCGCACAGGAGAACCAGCGCCGCAGCGAACGCTATGGTGCGTATAGTAATCGCTTGCATCGTCGATCCGTCCTTTTGTCGGTCCCCATCGCGGCGCAGCGTCTGCCGGGTGGGAGGGTACGACCTCGGGGCAGGGAAGGGGGACGCACTATGTGAACGCTCATTAGTGTAGTTCCAGACTGTAGTGCAGTCCAGGCATATGACGCGGCGCGCGGATGGTCGAGCGCTATGGACAGGAGGAGTCGAAGGGCTGCCGCGACACCCGGATTGCACCCGGTCGCGCAGCCCGCCCCGCTAATTTTCCCAGAACCATGGTGCGGTGCACGGTGGGCGGCGTGCGCGCCAGGATTGCGCGATGGGTCGACCAATTTCCCGCGCGCCTATCCGCGCGACGCAGTGCGAGAGCACGCGGGGCACGGCAGACAGGATGAGTGGGCGTGAGCGACCCGATTCCGCGCGCACGACCCTATCTGGCGCGCCCGCGACCTTTCAGGCGCGGGCGACCCGGGCGTGCGCGACCACATATTCCGCCCGCACGACCCTGCGGGCGTGCCCGACCCTGTCCCACGGAATCCCACTTATCCCACTTAATCCCGCCGAATCCCGCATGAAAATTAACTTACCGCTCGCATCGTGCGTCCGCGCACGTTGACGGAAGACGCGCGGGACGTGACGCAGGCCGTGGCCGAGGTGAAAAATGCCGCGCTAGTTCGCCGGCCGGGCCCAGATGGCGGTGTCGTGGAACACAGCACCGCCGTTGGGATAGCCGGGATCGGCCGAGGTCAGCGTGTTGATGCCGAGCCCTTCCTCGAAGGCGGTGTTGGGCCAGATGCTCTCGACGATGACCGTGCCGCGCTGCTGACCGTGGGTCGTGGCGACCGCTTTTCCGTTGCTGCCGGCGATGCGCGCATGGATCAGGATGGAACCGCGCCGGTTGCCGATGCGGATGCGGTCGCCGTCGTCGAAACCGAGGTCGCGCGCGTCGCCGGGGTGGAAAAGGGCGGAGGGCCGCGTCTCCTTGGCCTGGCTGGTTCGCGTCTCGGTGAAGCTCGAATTGAGGTAGTTGTGCGCGGGCGCGGTGACGAGGCGGAAGGGATGCTCGGCGTCCGGCGCCTCGATCGCCGCCATGTGGTCGGGGAAGGCCGGCATCTCGGCGCCGCGCGGCCCCATGGCGGCCCAGTCCGGCTTGAAGCGGAAGCGCCCGTCCGGCCAGCCGAAGCCGCCCAGGTGATGGGCGCTCTCGAAATCCGGCATGCAGTCCTTCCAGCGCTGGGCCTTCAGCGTCGCGGCGTCGGGATGGCCCGAGCGCTTGAGCGTCGCGTCGATCAGCTCCCACGCGGTCATGTCGAAGCCCGGATGCTCGGCGCCGAGCCGCTTGGCGAGCGCACGGATGACGTCGTGGTTGGAGCGCGATTGGGCGTAGGGCTCGATCACTTGTGCGCCCATGAGCAGGTAACTGTGGCCGCCGCCCACATAGATGTCGTCATGCTCCAGGAAGGTCGTCGCCGGCAGCACGATGTCGGCGTAGCGCGCGGTGTCGGTCATGAACTGCTCGTGCACGGCGAGGAACAGGTCGTCGCGCTCGAGGCCCTCGCGCACCTTGGCCGATTCCGGTGCGACCGCCGCCGGGTTGACGTTCTGCATGACGATGGCGGTGACCGGGGGGCCGTCCCCAAGGTCGCTCGAATCGCCGGTCAGCACCGGGCCGATCCGCGACATGTCGAGCAGCCGCACCGAGCGGTCCTTTGCGTCGAGCCCCTCGATCAGGGTGGCGTCGACGCCGTAGATGCTCTTGTTGGTGTGCATCGCGCCCCCGCCCTCGTACTGCCAGGCGCCGGTGACTGCCGCGATGCAGGTGGCGGCGTGCATGTTGGCGGCGCCGTTGCGCGAGCGGGTGAAGCCGTAGCCGAGGCGGATGTAGGTGCGCTTGATGCGGCCGATCATGCGGGCGAGCGCGGTGATCTCGGCGGCCGGAATCCCCGTGATCGCCGCCGCCCACTCGGGACCCCGGCTCGCGAGGTGGGTCTCGAGTTCGTCCGGATGGTCCGTAAAGCGAGCGAGGTAGGAGCGGTCGGCGAAATCCTCGGCGAAGAGCACGTGCATGATGCCGCAGGCGAGCGCGCCGTCCGTGCCGGGCCGGAGCGCCACGTGATGGTCGGCGACCTTGGCGGTCCGCGTCTCGTAGGGGTCCACGACCACGAGCGCCGCGCCCCGCGTCTTCCGCGCCTTGGCGATATGGGTCATGACGTTGACCTGGGTCGACGCCGGATTGCAGCCCCAGACGACGATCAGATCAGCCTTCGCCATCTCGCGCGGATCGCTGCCCACATATGTACCGACACCGGCCCACCAGCCGTCGCTGGAAAGGCGCGTGCAGATGGTCTCGTCCTGCCGCGAATAGCCCATGACATGGCGCAGGCGGTTGATCCCGTCGCGCTGCACCAGGCCCATGGTGCCGGCGTAGTAGTAAGGCCAGACCGCCTCGCGACCGTGCGTCTCCGTAGCGCGGACGAAGGAATCGGCGATCAGGTCGAGCGCATCGTCCCAGCCGATGGGTCGGAATTCGCCGGCGCCCTTCTCGCCGGTGCGTTGCAGCGGCTCCGCGAGGCGCCCAGGGTGGTGCACGCGCTCGGCATAGCGCGCGACCTTGGCGCAGATCACGCCCGAGGTGTAGTCGTTCTCCCGCGCGCCCCTGACGGCGCCGATCCTGTCCGGCGCGAGCAGCTCGACCTCAAGCGCGCAGGTCGACGGGCAATCGTGGGGGCAGGCGGTGGCAACGAATTCGCTCGACACGGCGCGTTCTCCTCGCGATCCGAGTCCGCATCGTAGCCTATCCCGCGTGGCCCGGCACTTACGACATGCGCACTCACGAATCCGCGACCGGCAGCGCAACGCACGCGAATTTGTGGTATTGAGGCGTGGTATCGGAGACGCGGTTTCGAGATGACGACATCGCCTGACAGCGACGCAAGGGCGCGCCTGCGCGAAGCCGGCCTACGGCCTACGCGCCAGCGCATCGTCCTCGCCCGCCGACTCTTCGGCGGGCCGCACCGTCACGTCACGGCCGCGGAGCTTCATGCAGAGGTGCTGCGGGAGGAGGCGGGCGTCTCCCTCGCCACGGTCTACAACACCCTTCACCAGTTCACGAAGGCTGGCCTCTTGCGCGAGCTGGTGGTGGACGCTGGGCCCTCCTTCTTCGACACCAACACCGCGCATCACCAGCATTTCTTCGTGGAGGAGACCGGCCGTCTGGTCGATGTGCCGGGCGATCGCGTGTCGGTGAGCGTCCTGCCGCCGCCGCCGCCGGGGACCACGGTCTCGCGGATCGACATCATCATTCGCGTGACCGGCAGGGGGGCGGAGGACGGCGCGGCGGCGCCGGGCGACGCACGCACCCTGGAATGATTCCAATCCGTTGACGGCGGCG
This sequence comes from Alphaproteobacteria bacterium, assembly GCA_965237415.1. Taxonomy (GTDB): domain Bacteria; phylum Pseudomonadota; class Alphaproteobacteria; order UBA828; family UBA828; genus WTGU01. Next base: position 1,900,750 of record CBDEFM010000002.1, on the reverse strand, counting down.
GTGCGCTGCGTCATATAGAGCGGCGAATGCACCGGCCGTGCTTGCATCCCGCAGTGCGGCGGCCACACGTCTCTAACCGTAAAGTCAGGGGGAACAGGACCATGCCTGCATTGGGTGGCAGCAAGACCGAACAGAACCTCAAGGACGCCTTCGCCGGCGAGTCACAAGCCAACCGGCGCTATCTCTACTTCGCCCGCAAGGCCGATGTAGAGGGTCATAACGACGTTTCGGCGCTCTTCCGCTCGACCGCCGAGGGCGAGACCGGCCACGCCCACGGCCATCTCGACTTCCTCGTCGAGACCGGCGATCCCGCCACCGGCAAGCCGATCGGGATCACGAGCGACAATCTGGTGGCGGCGGTGGCCGGCGAGACCCACGAATACACCGACATGTATCCCGGCATGGCGCGCACCGCGCGCGACGAGGGCTTCGACGAGATCGCCGACTGGTTCGAGACCCTGGCGAAGGCCGAGAAGTCGCACGCCGGGCGCTTCCAGAAGGCGCTGGACTCGCTCGACTAGAGCGCGCTCCTTCCGACCTAACGCCGGTGCCGCCTGGGCGCGTTCGCGCGCTCAGGGGCGCCGGTCTGCGTTCAGCGCGGGATCACGCGTCGGCCAGGCGGAAGACCTCGGCATACGCCGGGTGGATGCCGGCCGTGCCGAACGCCTCAAGATCGCTCGAGCACGAGTTCTGGCTGAGCACGGCGGTGAGGCAGCTCGCCTCGTGATGGCCGGCCATGGTGACGTGCCCGCGCAACTGGCCAAGATGACCGACGATCGTGAGGTCGCCGAAGCGCGAGACCAGGACGCCGTGCGCGCAGTGGGTGATGCTGGTGCCTGGGAACCCGGCAGGCAGAAGCGGGCCCTGCAGCATGGCGAGGGCAGCAGGATCCAGCACCTGGCCGGTGAAGAGCGCATGGAACCCCCGCGCGAGGTCGCGGGGAGTCGTGACGAGATCGCCCGCCGCCCCGATACCGGAAAGCGGGAACCAGTCCGACGAATCCTCCGGCGGGGCGCCGGGCTCGGCGGAATCGAAGACGTAGGCGCGCGCCAGACGGTCGCGCGGAAAGTCTTCGTCTCCGCCGCTCCAGGTCTCGGCCATCCCGCTCGGCTCGAAGACTTCGCGCCTGAGCCAGCGGGAGAGGGGCTCGCCCCGCTCGCTGGCGACGATCTCGCCCGCCAGCACGTAGCCGGGGTTGGAATAGACGAAGGTCTCGCCGGGCGTGATCTGCGTGCCGTCGGCGAGCGCGAACTCGACGATCCGCCCCGGCGTCCAGTCGTCCGCCGAGCCCTTGGGCATGAAGGACTCGTATTCGGGCAGGCCGCTCCGGTGGCTGAGCAGATGCCGCACGCGAATTTCGTCCGCCCGCGGCAGATGTGGGAACCACCCCTCGATGGTCTGGTCGAGGTCGATACGCCCTTCGCTCACCAGTGCGAGCACGGCGACCGCGGTCCAGGTCTTCCTGGTGCTGGCGGTCTTGAACAGATGATCCGGGGTGAGCGGCGCTCCCGTCGCGCGGTCAGCGCAGCCGGCTGCGAGGGTCAGAACCTCCCCGCCCGGCCGGATGAGGGCGAGCGAGGCGCCGATCACGCCCTTCGCCACGTGCTCGCTCAACACACGGTCGAGATGCGATGCGAGAGCGTCGGTCTCCGGATTCAGCATCCTCGGTCTCCACGGTTTGCCGTGCTGATCCCACCGTAGCACGCGGCCGGCGCCGAGGGTGGACGCCCACGCGCCCGCTCATTAGCCTGACAATGGAAATCGGCCGCGGCCGAAGTAAAGAGGGAAGCAAGTATGGGGCATGTCGGCACAGCGCATACGCGCCTGGAAGACGATCGCTTTCTGACTGGCCGAGGTCAGTTCGTGGACGATATCCGGCTTCCTGGGGAGGTACACGCCGCCTTCGTGCGCAGTCCGCACGCCCATGCCCGCATCAGGGCGATTGCCACCGCGCGCGCGCGCTCCATGCCAGGCGTGCTGGCCGTGCTCACCGGGGAGGACTGGCGCCGGGATGGCGGCGGCGATACCGACGTGTTGTGGGACATCACCTCCCACGACGGCACGCCGATGGCGCTCGCCCGAAGGCCGGTCTTCGCCACGGATCAAGCGCGCCATGTGGGCGATACGGTGGCCCTCGTCGTCGCCGAAGACACGCACGCGGCCGCCGACGCTGCCGCGGTGGTCGATGTCTCGTGGGAGCCGCTTGCCTCGGTGACGGACCTCGCAGCCGCCGCCCTGGCAGGCGCGCCGCTGGTGCACCAGGAATTCGGGAGCAACGTCTCCTACGACTGGCGGCTCGGCGACGCCGAGGCGGTCAAGGCCGCCTTCGCCTCTGCCGCCCATGTGACGGCTCTCAAGCTCGTCAACAACCGTCTCGCGCCGAGCGCCATTGAGCCCCGCGCGGCAATCGGCGCGTACGATCGCGGCAGCGAGCGCTACACGCTCTGGTCCACCACCCAGAACCCGCATCTCGTCCGCCAGTGGCTCTCGCGCGACACGCTGCGTGCGCCCGAGCAGTCGATCAGGGTGGTCGCGCCCGACGTGGGCGGCGGCTTCGGCCAGAAGACCTATCACTATCCGGAGGAGGCGAGCCTCCCCTGGGCCGCGCGGCTGGTGGGCCGGCCGGTGCGCTGGACCGCGACCCGTGCCGAAACCCTGACGGTGGACATCCACGCGCGCGACCACGTTACCGAGGCGCGCATGGCCTTCGACGAGGATGGGCGTATCGTCGCCATCGAGGCGGAGATCATCGCCAACCTCGGCGCCTATCAAAGCCAGTTCGCTGCGTGCATCCCCTCGCTCTTCTGCGTCACCATGTTCTCAGGCCAGTATGCGATCCCCGCGCTCCATTGCCGGGTGCTCGGCGTCTACACAAACACCACGCCGGTCGACGCCTACCGCGGCGCCGGCAATCCCGAGATCACCTACGTCATCGAGCGCCTGATCGAGAATGGCGCGCGTGAGCGGGCTCGCGACTCGGTCGAGGCGCGCGCCCTCAACCTCGTGCCCGCTGCCGACATGCCCTATGGCAGTGCGACCGGAGTCACCTACGATGTCGGCGATTTCCCGGCGGTCCTCGACAAGGCCCGTGAGCTTGCCGATCTCGACGCGCTCCGGGCCGAGCAGACGCGGCTCCAGGAAGACGGCGTGCTGATGGGGATCGGCATGGCGGCCTTCGTTCGCTCCGGCGGTGCCGGGCCGAGCCGTCTTGCGGCAGCCCTCGGCAGCCGCATGGGGCTCTGGGACGTCGCCACCGTGCGCGTCCACCCCAGCGGCAAGATCACGGTGCTCTGCGGCAGCCACAGCCACGGCCAATCCCATGCCACGACGTATGCGCAGATCGTCGCCGACCGCTTCGGTTGCGCGCTCGAAGACATTGATGTCGTGGAGGGCGACACGGACCGGATTCCCCACGGCCTCGGCACCTGGGCCTCGCGCTCGATCACGGTCGTGGGCTCTGCCCTTGCCGTGGCGTCGGACCGCATCATCGAGAAGGGCCGGCGCCTTGCCGCCCACCTCATGGAATGCGCCGTCGACGATATCGATTTCGGGGCCGGCGCCTACGCCGTGCGCGGCACCGACCGGCGGATGACGTTCGTGGAGATCGCCGACATGGCCTACCGCGGCGCCGACTATCCCGAGGGCTTCGAGCTCGGGCTGGAAGAGGCGGCGTTCTTCGACCCGGACGACTTCAACTATCCCTACGGCACTCATGTCGCGACCATCACGGTCGATCGCGAAACCGGCGCGGTGCGGCTTACAGGCTACTATTCGGTGGAGGATGCGGGGCTGGTGATCAACCCGCTCGTGGTCGACGGCCAGCGCCACGGGGCCGCCGCCCAGGGCATCGGCCAGGCGCTGCTGGAGGATGTGCGCTACGACCCGGAGTCGGGCCAGCTTCTCTCCGGCTCGTTCATGGACTACGCGCTGCCGCGCGCCGACGATCTGCCGGCCTTCGCGCTCGACAGCCACGTGACGCTGACCGAGACCAACCCGCTCGGGGTCAAGGGCGTGGGCGAGCTCGGCACCAGCGGGCCGCCGGCCGCGATCGGCAATGCCATTCTCGATGCGCTCTGGCACCTGGGCGTCCGCCATGTCGAGATGCCGTTCACGGCCGAGCGCGTCTGGCGCGCAGTTCGCGCCGCCTCGGCGTAGCCACGGCGCGGGTCGCCGCGCTCGGGCGGCGCCTGCAGTCGCTCCTACGCTCTCCTCACCGCAGGAACAGGCGGTACGCGGGATTAGCCGTCTCTTCGCGGCAGTCGTAGCCCACCTGCTCGAGAAACGCCTGGAAGTCCCCGCGTTCGTCCTGCGGCACCTGCAGGCCGATCAGCACCCGGCCGTAGTCCGAGCCGTGGTTGCGGTAGTGGAACATGCTGATGTTCCAGGGCTTGCGTCCCATCTGGGTGAGAAAGTGCATCAGGGCGCCCGGCCGCTCCGGGAAGTCGAAGCGATAGAGGATTTCGTCCAGCTCCCCCGGCGCATGGCCGCCCACCATGTAGCGCACGTGGAGCTTGGCCATCTCGTTGTCTGTCAGGTCGAGCACCGGATAGCCGTCGCGCTCTAGCGATTCCACGAGGGACTGCCCGTCTGCCCCGGTACCGCTGATCTCCACGCCCACGAAGATGTGCGCGTCCGCGTCGTCGGCAAAGCGGTAGTTGAACTCGGTGATCGAGCGCTTGCCGATAAGCTCGCAGAACCGAAGCAGGCTTCCGGGGCGCTCGGGGATGGTGACCGCGAGCAGGATCTCCCGCTGCTCGCCAAGCTGGGCCCGCTGGGCAATGTGGCGGAGGCGGTCGAAGTTGACGTTCGCGCCGCTAACGACCGCGGCGAAGCGCCGGCCATCCGTTATGCCCTCCCGCTCGACGTAGCGCTTGAGCCCTGCGACCGCGAGCGCCCCTGCGGGCTCGGCGATCGCCCGGGTGTCCTCGAAGATGTCCTTGATCGCCGCGCAAATTTCGTCGGTGGAGACGAGCACCACCTCATCGATGCATTCGCGTGCGATGCGGAAGGGCTCGGCCCCGATCTGCTTCACCGCCACGCCGTCGGCAAAGGTGCCGACCTGATCCAAGACGACCCTCTCGCCCGCCGCGAGCGCTGCGTGCAGGGTCGGCGCGTCCTGTGGCTCGACACCGATGATGAGTGTCTCGGGCCACAGAGCCTTGATGTAAGCGGCGATGCCGGCGATGAGGCCGCCGCCGCCCACGCTCACGAAGATCGCGTCGAAGGCCTCGCCCTGCTGGCGCACGATCTCCATCGCCACGGTGCCCTGGCCTGCAATGACGTGCTCGTCGTCATAGGGGGGGATCAGGATCATCCCGCGCTCGGCGGCGAGGGCCTCGGCCCGCTCTCTCGCGCCGTCATACGTATCGCCCGCGAGGAGCACCTCGGCGCCCAGCCGCTCGACCGCGTCCACCTTGATGCGGGGTGCCGTCTCCGGCATGACGATGAGCGCGCGAGTGCCGAGCCGCTGCGCCGCAAGCGCCACGCCCTGCGCATGATTGCCGGCCGACGACGCGATGACCCCCCGTGCGCGTTCCTCAGGCTTGAGCGACGCGAGCTTGTTGTAGGCGCCGCGCAGCTTGAACGAGAAGACCGGCTGGAGGTCCTCACGCTTGAGCCAAACCTCGCTGCCGAGCCGGGAGGAGAGTTTCGGCGCAAGCTCAAGCGGTGTCTCGCGCGCCACGTCGTAGACGCGCGCTTTCAGTATCTTCGTCACGTAGTCTCGGGGCATGAGGCGGCGCTCATTCGGTGACGGCGATCGCGGGCGCTGATCCGCCCACCGACATTCGGGGTTTGAAGCATGCACATGGGAGCGCGGCGGGAATGAGTCAATGAATGAGTGGCCGGTCCTCATCGGTGGCAGGCCGGTTCCGAAATCGCCGCTCCCCGGATACGATCGCGCCATTCGGCAAGGCGAGGAGAGAACCAGTGCCAGGACCGCTCGACGGTTACCGCGTCGTCGACCTCACATCGATGGTTTCGGGCCCCTTGGCCACCATGATGCTGGGCGACCAGGGCGCCGACGTGATCAAGGTAGAAGCGATAGGCCAGGGCGATCGCACGCGGGCGGGCAGCAACCGCTCCAACGGACTCTCCTCGGGCTTTCTAAATGTCAACCGCAACAAGCGCTCGATTGCCGTCAATCTAAAGGATCCGCGCGGGCGCGACGCGGTGATCGGCCTCGCCGCGCATGCCGACGTCTTCATCCAGAATTTCCGGCCGGGCGTGGTCGAGCGACTGGGGGTCGGCGAGCCCGACATCCGGGCGGTAAACCCAGGGATCGTCTACGTCTCGATCAATGGCTTCGGCGAGACGGGCCCCTACGCGCACAAGCGGGTCTACGATCCGATCATCCAGGCGGCCTCCGGCCTGGCGTCGGTCCAGGGCGGTTCGGACGATGTGCGCCCCCGTCTCGTCCGCACGATATTGCCCGATAAGCTTACCGGCGTGACCGCAGCACAGGCGGTCACCGCCGCGCTGCTCGCCCGCGAGCGTACGGGCCAAGGCCAGCACGTGCGCCTTTCGATGCTGGATGCTGTTGTGTCGTTCCTCTGGGCATCGGACATGGGCGGCCAGACCTTCCTCGAGCAGGCGGCGACGGAGCAACGAGCGGCGAGTTTCATCGACCTCATCTACGAGACGAAGGACGGCCACATGAGCGTCGCGGTGATGAGCGACGGCGAATGGGTCGGCCTCACGCGTGCGCTCGAGCGGCCGGAGTGGCTCCAGGACGCGCGATTCAAGACGCCGGCGCTCCGTGACGAGAATATCGACGACCGCCTCTCGCTCACCCAGGAGGTGCTTCGCGCAAGGACCACCGCCGAGTGGATGGAGCGTCTGGAAGCCGAGGGCGTGCCCTGCGCGCCGGTGCTGACCCGGAGCGCGCTCGTCGAGCACCCGCAGGTTGCCGCCGCCGGCACGCTCGTCGAAGTCGATCATCCCATCGCCGGAAGGCTGCGCCAGGCGCGGCCGGCGACGCGCTTCGAGGCCACGCCGAGCTCGATCCGGCGGGGCGCACCGCTCCTCGGCGAGCACACGGAGGAGCTGCTTGCCGAGGCCGGGCTCTCCGTGACCGAGATCGCCGCGCTGCGCGACGCCGGCGTCGTCGCCTGAGCCTCCATGAGCCACGCATGAGCTGGGAGAGGGAGGTCGAGGAGCTCGCACGCAAGCGGGCGCTCGCACAGGCGCAGGGCGGGGAGGAGGGCGTCGCCCGCCAGCACGCCAGGGGGCTTCTCACGATCCGCGAACGGATCGACGCCATGCTCGACCCAGGCTCCTTTCGGGAGCTGGGCGGCGCCTCCGGCGATGCGACCCGCGATGGCGAGGGGCGGCTCACCGACTTTAATCCGGCCAACTTCGTGCTCGGCTTCGGCGCGATCGACGGGCGCCGCTGCGTCATCGGCGGCGAGGATTTCACGCTCGGCGGCGGCTCGCCCAACGAGGCGGGCCTGCGCAAGAGCGTCTACGCGGAGGAGCTCGCCTGCACCTACCGCGTGCCGCTGGTGCGGCTCCATCAAGGCGCAGGCGGGAGCGTCGCCGGGACCGGCTCGAAGACGGTGGGCACGCCGGTCAACGCCCCGCCGCGCTTCAAGTCCGTAGCCCAGGCGATGGCAACCGTGCCCGTTGCCTCGGCGGGGCTCGGTGCGGTCGCGGGCCTTCCCGCCGCGCGCCTGGTGGCCTCGCACTTCTCGGTGATGACCGAGAACTCGCAAATCCTGATCGCAGGCCCCGCCGTGGTCGAACGCGCGCTCGGGCGGCGCCCGAGCAAGGAGGCGCTCGGCGGCCCGGCGGTGCACGCGAGGAACGGCGTCATCGACAATCTGGTCGCGGACGAGCCGGCAGCCTTCGCCGAGATCCGCCGGTTCCTGAGCTATCTGCCGCCCAACGTCTGGGAGCTTCCTCCCTGCACGTCGGCCGACGATCCGGCGGACCGGCGTGCCGAGGCGCTGATCGGGATCGTGCCGCGCAACCGGCGCAAGCTCTACGACATGCGGCGCGTGATCGCGCTGGTGCTGGATGAGGGCTCATTCTTCGAGATCGGCCGGCTCTATGGGCAAGGTACGATCACCGGCCTCGCCCGGCTCTCCGGCCAGCCCGTCGGCGTGCTCGCCAACGACTGCTGGCACCTTGCCGGCGCCATGACCGCAGCGGGCTCGCAGAAGACGCGCCGCTTCATCGAGCTCTGCGACACGTTCCACCTGCCGATTGTGAGTCTGGTGGACGAGCCCGGCTTCATGATCGGGACGGAGGCGGAGAAGGCCGGCACGATCCGCTTCGGCGCTGCCGCCGTGCTCGCAGCGGCGAGCTCCGTGGTGCCTTGGGCGTCGGTGATCGTGCGCAAGGCGCACGGTGTTGCCGTCGCCGCGCATTTCGGCCCGGATGGGTTCGTCGTCGCCTGGCCCTCGGCCGAGATGGGGGCGCTCCCGGTCGAGGGCGGCGTGGCGGTGGCCTTCGGCCGTCAAATCGCACGGGCCGACGATCCCGCCGCCGAGCGCGAGCGCCTCGAAGAAGCCATGCTCGCGCGCCAGTCCCCGGTGCCCCGCGCCGAGAGCTTCTCGATCCACGAGCTCATCGACCCGCGCGAGACCCGCCCCGTGCTCTGCGACTGGATCGCCCGCGTCCAACCCCTGCTGCCGCATTTGAAGGGGCCGACCAGTTTTCCAATGCGGCCGTAGGGCAGATCGACAAAGATTGTACGTGCCGGGGGATGCCGTTAGGAGGGGGCGTTCACTCCATTGGCTGCTGCTCACCTGCCAATAGAGTCACTCGATCAACTCTGCGATCTCGCGCTTGAAGGGCACCTCGTCCATCGCAACGGCGACGCCGTCGAGGTCTTCGGCGTAGCGTCGCCCGGCGTAGACAGCATGGGCGATGGTGGCCGGCGCAAGCGCGTCGCCGATGGCCTCGACGGCTTCGAGGCCGGAGTCCGGCCAGCGGTCCTGTTGCCGCAAGAGATCGGCCGCGATCTCGTCCGAGGATGTTCGGCTGGTGACGAGAACCACCGCATCGGCCTCCAGCTCTTCGACCCGGCCGGTATGGACGCATGACATGGCGACGGTGCCCGGAGAAATACGGCTCAGGGTCCGGAACGCCTCGATGGCTATTCCCTTCTCCAGCATGCGCGCCTGGACGAAGTGCTGCTCCATGGTGTTGCGGCTCCAGGTGCAGGCCTCCGATGCGGGCGTCATGTAGGTGGTCTCATAGCCTTTGTCGGCCAAGAGCTCGGCCAGCACGCCGCCCATGTAGTAGTGATCGTCGTCCCAGACGACGACGCGCGTTCCCTCGGGCAAGCGACCCTCCATGAGGTCGTCGGGCGTGAGGACCTGCGATCCGTCCTCGATGGGCAGGGGCGCGGTCCAGTGGTGGCCGACCCCGTCGCTGCGCCAGCGCGCGCCTGTGGCGATCACGACGCGGGGGCAGCCGAATTCGAGAACGGTCTCCGCATCGAGTTGGGATTCCAGATAGAGGGCGACGTTGGGAAGCTTCCGAAGCTGCTCGGCGCGGTAATCTCGCACCCGGCCCCAGGCGGCGAGGCCCGGCAGGCGACATTCGCGGGCGACCCGCCCGCCCAACTCTCTGCCCTGCTCGGCCAGGGTTACGTCGTAGCCGCGCTTGCCGAGCGCCTGCGCGGCTTCGAGGCCGGCGGGGCCGGCGCCCACGATCAGGACGGGCTTCTCGCTCTCCTTCGGCCGAATGAACTCGGGATGCCAGCCCCGGCGCCATTCCTCCCCCATGGTCGGGTTCTGGGTGCAGCGGATGGGCGACATGGTGAAATCGCCCGATACGCAGATGTTGCAGCCGATACACTCGCGGATGTCCTCGAGGCGCCCCTCGGCCACCTTTCGCGGCAGGAAGGGATCGGCGATGGAGGGCCGGGCACAGCCGATCAGATCGACGATGCCCTTCTTGACGATGGAGACCATGCGGTCCGGCGACGTATAGCGGCCGACGCCGACCACCGGCTTCGTGGTGAGCTTCTTGACGCCGGCGATGAAGGGTTCCTGCCCTCCCTCCTCGCCGAAGCGGGACGAGAGGCTGTCGTTCTCCCAGCCGGCGAGGCAAACGTCCCAGAGGTCCGGAATCTCCGCGACGAGACCGATCATGTCCTCGGTCTCGGCCTTCTCCAGCCCGTCCGCGCCGCGAAGCTCGTCCATCGAGAGGCGGCAGGGAACGGCGCAGCTGTCGCCCACCGCTTCCTTGGTGTCGATCAGGAGCTCCTTGAGGAGCCGCACGCGGTTTTCGAGCGAGCCGCCGTATTCGTCGGTGCGGTGATTGAACTCCCTGGAGAGGAAGTGATGCAGGAAGCTCAGCCCGTGGCCGGCATACACATAGATCAGGTCGAAACCCGCCCGCCGGGCGCGAAGCGCCGCCGCCTTGTGCCAGCGGCGGACGTTGCGGATGTCCTCCTTGTCCATGGTGCGCGCCTGGAGGGGTTCGTAAGTGAAGCTCGCGATCGCGCGCCCGGTCGGCGCCATCGGCACTTCGCGCGAATAGAAGTTGGGGCCGTGCAGGCCGTTGTAGCAGAGCTCCAGCCCGGCGAGCGCGCCGTGCGCGTGGATGTGGTCCGCCATCCTGGCGAGCATCGGGATGTCGCGGTCGTCCCAGAGCCGGAGCTCGATGAAGGGCGTGATCTCCGAGGTCCAGTGGATCTCGACCTGTTCGGTACAGACGACCGCCCAGCCACCCTCGGCCTTCACGCCCCGCATATGGGCGAGCGCGGTCGGGTCGCGATAGCCCATGCCGGTGCAGTGGGGCACCTGGTAGAAGCGATTTCGGGCGGTGACCGGCCCGATCTCGATGGGTTGAAGCAGGATGTCGTAACGAGACTCCAGGCTCATGGGATCACCCGACTGGTCGCGGCAGGTTGAGCCGGGCGGCGCGCCCCGTTGGGGTGCGCCGCCCGGCAACAGGAAACGGACGTCTACTTCTTCAGGCGGGTCCACATCGTGTCGTAGACCTCCTGCGTCGCCTGATCGCAGACCGCGATGAAGCTGCCCGCAGGGGCATCGGCGGGCGGAACGGATTCGGGCGCCGAGGCGAGCTCCGGATCCAGAAGCGGCGTGACACCCTCAACGCCTGCCGCATAGCGCGCGTAGTTGGTCACCGCGGCGATATTCTCCGGCTCCAGCAGGAAGTCCATGAACTTGAGCGCGCTCGCCCGGTTGGGCGCGTCCTTCAGGAGCACGACATTGTCCATCCAGACGACGAAGCCCTGACGCGGATAGGCGTACTCGATGTTGGCGCCCTCCGCGCGCGCCTTGGCGGAGAACCCGTTCCAAATCATCCCCACCGCGGCATCGCCCGAGACGAGCACGTCCTTGGCGATGTCGGAGCCGAAGGAGGCCCAGTGCGGCTTGGCGGACTGCAAGAGCGCGTCGAGCGCCTTCAGCTGCTCGCGGTCCGTCGAGCATTGCGGAATGCCGAGATGGAGGGAGGCCAAGAGCATGACCTCGCCCTGGGAGTCCAGGACGTTGATCTTGCCCTTCACCTCCTCCGGCGGGTCGAAGATGATGCTGGTGTCGTTGATGTCGCCCGCATAGACGTCCCGGTTCACCGAGAAGCTGGTCGAGCCCCACTGATAGGGGATCGAGTGCATGCGGCCCGGATCGAAGGGCACGTCCACCCATTGCGGCTCGATGTTGGCGAAGTTGGCGAGCTCGCCCTCTGCGATGGTGTCGAGCATGCCTTCGCCCGTCATGATCTCGACCATATAATCGCCCGGCACCGCCACGTCGTAGGAGCCGAGCTTGCCGGCCTTGAGCGTGGCGAGCATGGCCTCGTTGGAATCGAAGGTGTCCATCGTGACCTCGATCCCCGTTTCGGCAGCGAACTTGTCGAGCAGCTCCTGCGGAATGTACTCGAACCAGTGGTAAATCGAGATCTTCTCCTGAGCGTGGGCCGCACTCGCGGCAAAGATCAGTGCTACTGCCACCATTCCAGCTTTGAACATGTATCGCATGTTGACCTCCTTTGTTGAGCCAGTTAACCAGATTCCGATGCCTCCGTCTTCGTTCCATAACGACCGTAACGACCGATGAGATAGGAAAGTGTGACGATGAGTATCGAGACGGAGAGCATGAGTGTGCTGAGAGCCATGATGTTGGGCTTGATCCCCTGCTTCACGGCCCCGAAGATCGCCGTGGGCAGGGTTTCGATGCCAGCGCCCTTGATGAAGTTCGTGATGATGAAATCGTCGAGAGAGATGATGAATGCCAACAGAAAACCAGCGAGGATTCCGGGTGCCATCAAGGGCATGAGAACACGAAGAAATGCCTGGAACCGGCTGGCGTATAGATCCTGAGCGGCTTCCTCGTAACTGCCGTCGATACCCTGCAGCCGAGCCGCGATGGGCAGGTAGGCGAACGGAATACAGAAGACGATATGGGCCACGAGAATTGACAGGTACCCGAGCGCGAATCCGATGGCGCTGAAGAAGACCAGAGTCGCCACGGCGGTGACGATTTCGGGCACCATGATCGGCATGCTGATCAACGCGAAATTCAACGATTTGCCGCGAAAGGCGCCGCCGCGCACCATGGCGATGGCGGCGGCGGTGGCGATGGTCGTGCTGGTGACGGCGGCGGAGAGCGCGATGGTCAGCGAGTTCCACGCGGCGTCCTTGAATTTCGCCGATTCCGGCCCGGTGAAGACGTCCATGTACCAGCGGAAGCTGAACCCACCCCAGCGGGTGATGGAGAGCGAATCGTTGAAGCTGTAAACCATCACCACCAGGAGGGGGGCGTAGAGCACCACCAGACAGAGGATCGTCATCGGCAGGAAGCCGGGGTAGCGCCTGATATTGAGGCTGCGCCGCATCTCAGCCCTGCTTCGCGCTGCGCCGCGCTTGCCGGCGCGCATAGATCAAGAGCACGATCAGCACGAGAGTGAGGAGAATCATCGACGCGGCCGCGCCGAACGGCCAATTGCCGGCGTTGCCCTTGAACTGCTCTTCGATCAGGGAGCCGATCAGGAATGACTTGGCGCCGCCGAGAAGATCGGGCGCAAGGAACGCGCCGAGGCTCGGCACGAAGACCAGTATGCAACCGGCCACGATGCCAGGCCGCACGATCGGCAGAATCACCCGGCGGAGGATCGTCCAGCGCCCGGCGTAGAGGTCGGCCGCCGCTTCGGAAAGCGCGAAGTCGTAACGCTCCACCGATGCATAGATGGGCAGCACCATGAAGGGCAGGTACGAGTAGAAGAGACCGAGCTGCACGGCGAAATCGGTGTTGATGAGCGCGATCGGCTCGTTGATGAGTCCGAGACCCATCAAGGCTTTGTTGAGCGGCCCGTTGTCGCGGATGAGGAACTTCATCGAAACGGTGCGGATGAGCAGGTTCACCCAATAGGGCACCGTGACCAGGAAGAGCCAGATCGAGCGCGTCTCGGGCGACCGGGTGGCGATGAAGTATGCGGTCGGGAAGCCGATGATGAGGCAGAGGACGGTGGCAACGGCGGCCTGAATTATCGAGCGTGCGAAGATGACGATGTACGTCCACTCGATCTTGGGCGGATCGTCGCCGAAGAGGCCGCGGTCGAAGATGAATTGGTCGTAAGCCGCGAGCGAGAACTCCCAGATCACCCCGCCGCGGAACTCCTTCGTCAGAAAGGAGTAGACGAGCATCATCAGCACCGGGGCCAGGAGGAAGAAACCGATCACCACCCAGGTGGGGATCAGCAATCCGGTGCGCACCGGCGCGAAGGTGCGGGAGACTGCCCTGGTGCTGCTGAGCTCGGCCGTCATCAGTCCACCAGCAGCCGGGCGGCGCCGGGGGCGATGGTGAGGCCCACCCGGTCGCCGGACTGGTAAGGCCTCACGTCCTCGCCGGCATTTTGCGTCCGGACCAGGACGTCGGGCCCTCCGTCGAGCCGGACGCCGTACTGGATGTCGGTGCCGAGATAGACGATCTGGTCGACCACGCCCGTGAGGCCGCGATCACCCTGTTCCGCGGCCACAAAAGACAGACGCTCGGGCCGGATCAGCACATGCGCGGTGGCCCCGTCCTCCGACGGAGTGCCGGCGGCTTGGCACGGAAACACCGCGCCGTTGCTCAGGCGGCACGTGTAGGCGCCGTCCGGCCCCCGCAGCACGGTCACGTCGAGGACGTTGGTCTCGCCGATGAAGTTGGCCACGAAGCGGTCGACGGGCGCCTCATAGATTTCGTGCGGCGTCCCGATCTGCCGGATCTCGCCCGCCGACATGACGGCGATGCGGTCCGACATCGTCAGTGCTTCTTCCTGGTCGTGGGTGACGAAGACGAAGGTGATGCCGGTATCCTTCTGAATCTGCTTCAGCTCGATGCGCATCGCCTGCCGGAGCTTGAGATCGAGCGCGGACAGCGGCTCGTCGAGCAACAGCACCCGGGGCCGAGGTGCCATCGCCCGCGCCAGTGCCACCCGCTGCTGTTGCCCGCCGGAGAGCTGAGACGGTCTGCGGGCTGCGAGGTCGCCGAGCTTCACGAGGTCGAGGATGCGGGCGGTCTGGTCCTCGATATCGGCCTTGCTCCAGCCGAGCCTCCGCATGCCGAAGGCCACGTTCTCCGCCACCGTCATGTGCGGAAAAAGCGCGTAGTGCTGGAAGACGGTGTTGATCGGCCGCTTGTTGGGAGGGAGGTCGCCGAGTTCCTCGCCGTAGAGGAGGATCGTCCCCTCGGTGATGTCCTCAAAGCCTGCGATCAGGCGAAGCAGGGTGGTCTTGCCGCAGCCCGAAGGCCCGAGCAGCGTGAAAAACTCGTTGTCCCGGATCGTCAGACTCGCCCCGGCGAGTGCGGTCACCGAGCCGAAGCGTTTGACGGCATCGCGTACCTCGATCGCTATGCTGTCCTCGACCAACGTGCCTCTCCCGGTCAGCGAGGAGACCGGCCGGACGCCGGCCGGCGTCCCAATTCGTCGATCACGATGTCTCTCCCTAGGCCCGTGAATCCGCGTTTATTGGAGAGGGATATTCGGCCCGGTCAGGGTCTTGAGCGCATAGTCGGGCTCGTCCACCTCGGAAAAGCCCACTCTGGATAGCCAGTCCTCGGTCGAAAGCTCGAGGATGTCGGTCTCCGGAGTAATGTTCTTGAATGCGCCGGACGGAAGCGTCACGTATGGGGCGCAGGCGAGCGCACAACCCACGTGATTCTTCGGTATGTAGGACGCCTTCCAGCCGATGTAGATCTTCTTGTAGCGTGCGCCCTGATTCTCGCCGCATAGATACGCCGCATAGGCGATCCTGTTGAGCCTATCGTCGAGCTTGTGCCGCACGGTCTGTTCTTCGTCTTCCCCGAGCCTCAACGACCCCGTGTCTTCCATAAACAAGCAAGCATGATTATCGCGGTCTTCCGCAATCGCGAACCCGAGAGCGCACCAAATCCACAAATTTCCGTCGGAGACCGCGCTTGTGAGGTACTTCTCGGCGCAAACGACCATGGCGCCTTCTTGCGGAGGGAAATGCCGGTTTTCGGCGACTCCAAAGAGCTGCCGGGTTGCATCGCGTAAGGGAATGAGGGAGTAGATGGGTATATTCTCGATACGGCCGACAGGATACGTCTTCCCGATGCGGGGTTCGATTGCCAGGTCGTAGCCCCATATCGCTCCGTTAACGCCGCTGAACGACGACGCCTGCAACATATTGATTTGACCGATATAGGAATCGTTACATTCGGCGCGATCGTAGGACACGATTTTGGCCATGCCCTGGTCTAAGTCCTCGTCGAATGGGTAACCTGGAAATTGTTCAAGGTTCACACTGCCCGTCGATAGCAAGATCGTCGAGATGTAGGCCCCCGGTTGGCCCGTGGCGGTGGGTTCCAGATATCCGCCGCAGTTGCTTCCCGTACCGTTCCGGCAATTCCGAATAATCTCTGCCAAGCGTGCGTCAACCATCGCGAACTCCCATCAGCTCGTAAATCCGAGCCTCCTGCCGAGGTCGGCCGCCGCCTCGGATAACTTCTGCTTGATCCGGGTTCGTTCCATGGGGCGGAAGCGGTCCGCGAGGCCGGTGATGCCGACCGAATAGACGACATAGCCGCTGCTCACCCGGATCGGATGTCCGTAGCTCAGCACGCCGGCATCGAGTTCGTTGTCGCATACCGCCATGCCGTCCGCGCGGATTTGACCGAGCTCAGTGCGGATCTCCGCTTCCCCGACCCTGGTCTTCTCCGTGTAGCGCGTGCGCGGGCGCGAGAGGTAGCGCGCGACGAACTCCTCGTCCTGGAACGCCAGGATCGCCTTGCCGGAGGCCGCCGCGTGCAACGGCAGTTGCCGGCCCGGCTGCACGAAGGCGCGGTCGGAGCCCACGGGCTGCTCCATCAGCACGGACTCGGCGAAGTCGCCGTTCAGCCGGGCCAGATGCGCGGTCTCGCCGAACTCCGCAACGAGCCCGTCCAGCACCGACTTCGCCAGCCCCGCATAGCCGGCGCCGTCCATGGTCGCGTGGAGGAGGGTTTGCAGGCGAGGCCCGGTCACGTAGCTCTTGGTGCCAGGCGCGCTGCGCAACAGGTCGAGGTCCAGGAGGCCGCGGATCAGGCGATGTGCCGTTCCCGGTTGCAGTTCGAGCTCCTTGGCGATGTCCGTGAGCGTGAGCCCGGTTCGCGCGGCGGCCACCGTCTCAAGCACCCGGATGTATCGCCCGAGCGGCTTGTCGTTGCTATCGGCCATCGCTCAGGGCGCCCCGTCTCTCATTGCGGGGCATCGCGCCGCTTCAACGCCCGGACCACGCGCTCCGGCGTGATCGGCATCTCGAAGACGCGCACGCCAATGGCATCGGCGACGGCGTTGGCGATGGCGGGTGCGACGGCGGTCATGGCCGGCTCGCCGATGCCCTTTGCGCCGAAGGGGCCCACGCCGCTGCGGGATTCGAGGATGATGCACTCGACCTTCGGCATGTCCATCGCGGTCGGCATGAGGTATTCGCTGAACGACGGCGTCACCAGGCGGCCCTCCTCGTAGAGCATCTCTTCGCTGAGCGCGTAGCCCTGGCCGTTCTGCGCGCCGCCCTGGATCTGGCCCTCGACCGCCGCCGGATTGATGCACTGGCCGACATCGTGAGCGGCCACGCTCTTCAGCACCTCGACCTCGCCGGTCTCCACATCGACGGAGACTTCGACGGCATGCGCGCCGTAGGCATAGTCGGGATGGGCCTGACCCTGGCCCGTCTCGGGGTCGAGAAATTCGCCGAACGGCGCGCGGAAGATTGCGAGCTCGGAGCGGTGGATGCCCTCGGCCGCGCAGATGCGCACCAGGTCGACGAGGGGCATGGATGCTTCAGGCTTATCGATGACGAAGACCTCGTTGAAGCCCATGTCGATCTCGTCGGGGGCGACGCCGAATTCCTGCGCCGCGCGTTCGGCGAGCCGGGCGCGAAGCCCCTCGGCCGCCTGCTTGGCGGCGTTGCCGGTCATGTAGAGCGCGCGTGTCGCCGTGGTCGTGCCGGCGAGCGGGGTCACCGCGGAATCGCTGCTGTAGATGACCACGTTGTCGAGGGTGACGCCCAGCACCTCCACCGCGATCTGGCCCAGCGCCGAAATTTGCCCGGCGCCGATGTCGGTGACGCCGGAGCGCACCACAACGGTGCCGTCCATCTCGACGCCGACCCAGGCCTCCGAGGTGTCGTGCAGGAAGGTGAGGCGCCCGTAGCTCTGCTGATAGCAGGCAAGGCCGCGGCCTGTCCGTATCGGCCCCTCCGCCGGCGTGGGCTCGCCGAGCGCGGCCCAGGCCTTCTCCGCGCACTGCTCGGTCCAGATGGCGCTCGGCGGCACGAAACCCGTGGACATGGGCTCGCCGGTCTTCAGGAAATTCCGCCGTCTGAGCTCCAGGCGATCGATGCCGAGCGTCTCGGCGATCTCGTCCATCTGCTGCTCGTAGGCCGTGCAGGCCTGCAACGCGCCGAAGCCTCGGAAGGCGCTGGTGTACATGTTGTTGGTCGCCACGGCCCGGGCGAAGACATTGAGGTTGTCGACGCGGTAGGGGCCGGGTGCTGCGACCAGCGCGTAGAGGATGACGTAGGGGCTCAGGAACACGTAGGCGCCGGCATCGGCGATCATCTGCACGTCGAGCGCCGTGATCTTGCCCTCCTTCGTGACGCCCGTGCGGTAGGTCAGGATAAAGGGGTGACGCTTGCCGTGGCCCACGAAGGAATCCTCGCGGGAGTATTCCAGCCGCACCGGCCGCCCGGTGTGCTTGGCAAGCAACGCCAGATAGACCTCAACGGTCATGTCCTCCTTGCCGCCGAAGCCGCCGCCGACCAGCGCGCCGCGCACGCGGACCTTGTTGTGCGGCACGCCGATGGCATCGGCGATCGGCCGGAAGTGCTCGATGACCTGGGTCGAGACGCGGATGTTGACCACGTCGTTCTCATCCACCCAGGCGAGGCCGACCTCCGGCTCCAGGAAGGCGTGCTCCTGGAAGGGTGTCTTGTAGGTGTTCTCGACGATGAGGTCGGCCTTGGCGAAGCCCGCCTCGACATCGCCCTTCTTGATCTTGCGCTCGGCGACGATGTTGTCGCTGCCGTAGACGAGCGGCGCGCCGGGCTGCAGCGCTTCCAGCGGGTCGTAGACGCCAGGGATCGGCTCAAGCTCGAACTCGATCAAGTCCGCCGCCCGGTCGGCGAGATCGCGGGTTTCAGCAGCAATCAACGCCAGTGGCTCGCCGAAATAGCGGACCCGCTCCTTCACCAGAACCGGCTGATCCGTATCCAGCCTCTTCTGGCCGGTCTGGCCGGGGATGTCGGTGGCCGCCGTGCGGTCGGCGAGATCGGTGGCGGTGAGCACGCTGGCGACGCCCTTGAGCGCCCGCGCCTTCGAGACATCGAGACGCACGAGACGGGCGCTCGCGATGTCGGCGCGGAGCACCCGCATGTGCAGCATGTTGGGCATCACGTAATCGCCGGCATAGGGCGTGCGGCCCGTAACCTTGCCTGGCGCGTCGGTGCGGGTGAGCGGCTTGCCGATCTGCCGGTATTGGACGTTGGCCAGCGCGCCTGCGTCGATGTCGGTGTGGGTCATTGCTCACCTCCCTCGGCGCGCATCGCGGCGGCCGCGTCGGCGATGGCCTCGAAGATCTTGGTGTAGCCGGTGCAGCGGCAGAGATTGCCGCTGAGACCTAAGCGGATGTCGTCTTCGCGGGGCTCCGGGTTCTCGTCGATGATCGCCTTCGCCGCGATGATGATGCCTGGAATGCAGTAGCCGCACTGCGCGGCACCGGTTTCGGCAAACGCCTGCTGCAAGGGATGGGGCGAATCGAGGTCGCCGAGGCCGGAGATGGTCGTGACCTCCTTGCCGGCCGCCATCCAGGCCACGGTCAGGCAGCTGTCCACGGCCATGCCGTCAAGCAGCACGGCGCAGGCGCCGCAATCGCCCTTCTCGCAACCGCACTTCACTTCCATGTGCCCGAGCTGCCGCAGCGCTTCCAACAGCGTGCGATGCGCGGGGAAGCGCCCTTCCTCCTCGCGGCCGTTGATGCGGAGTGTGATGGTCCGTTCGTCAGGCATGCGCGTTACTCCCCTGGGCGAGCCGATCCCACGCTTGGGCAACCAGTCGCCGTGTCAGGGCCTGGGCCGTATGGCGGCGGTAGTCGGCCGAAGCCCGGATATCGTCGATGGGGCTGCACGCGGATACCGCCACTGCCGCTGCTTCGTCGATCAGCGTCGGCGTCAGCGCCTCGCCCTCCAGCAGCGCCTCGGCCTCCTTGGCGCGGAAGACGATGGGCGCGACGGCCCCAAGTGCGATCCGCGCCTTGGTGCAGCGGCCGCCCGCGGCCGCCAGCGTCACTGCCACGCCGGTGACGGTAATCGCATCGCCCTTGCGGCGGGCCAGCTTGTAGAAGGTGTTGACGGAATTCTCGGGCAGGTGCGGCCAGGAAATCCGGGTGATCAGCTCGTCCCGCCGCCGCGCATCCTGTTTGTAGCCGAGGTAATAGTCATCCAACGCCAACGTGCGCGTGGACGACGCACTCACCAGCGTCAGCTCGGCATCGAGAGCGAGAAGCGGCGGCACCAGATCCGCCGCGGGCGAGCCGCTCGCGATGTTCCCGGCGACAGTCCCGGTGTTGCGCACCATCAGGCCGCCGAAGAGTCGGGCGGACTCGATCAGCGACGGCGCCGCCCGGGCGATCTCGGGCGAGCGCAGGAGGTCGCTCACCGTGGTGCGACCGCCGATGGTTATGCGCTCTGCTCCGAAGTCCATGCCAAGCAACTCGTCGACCTCGCCGAGGCCCACCATCCGGTCGGGCCGCTCGCGCTTGGCGCGAATGTCGACGATGAGGTTCGTGCCCCCGGCAAGGGGCAGAACGGTCTCGCCGGCACCGTTGGCGAGGGCCGCCAGAGCGCCGGCCAGGTCGTTCGGAATGTCCAACTCGAACGGCGTGTACATCGTGACGCCTCCCGTTATCGCCTGCGCTGCCGCCTCACACGTCCCAGCCGCCGTCGACCGTGATGGCCTGGCCGGTGATCTGGCGGCTGTCCTCGCTCGCCATGAACAACACGGCGTTGGCCACGTCGTCCGGCGTGGTCACACGCTTCAGGCACATCTCCTGAACGTATTCGTCGTACACTTGGTCGATCGTCCAGCCGCGCACTCTGGCTTTCTCCTCGCAGAGCTTCTGCATGCGCGGCGTCTCGACGATGCCGGGGCAGACAGCGTTGACGTTGACGTTGTACTTGCCGACCTCGAGCGCGACCGTGCGGGTAATCCCGCGCACCGCCCATTTGGACGCGCTGTAGGCGGTCCGCATGGCGTAGCCGCGCAGGCCCGACGTGCCGCCGATATTGACGATCTTGCCGCTCCTCTGCGCGATCATGGTCGGCACCACATACTTGATGGGCAGGAAGGTACCGATTTCGTTGGCCGTGATGACGTAGTCGAAGTCGGCCACGTCAATATCCTGCACCGGCGTCTCGATGGGGCCGGTGACGCCGGCGATATTGACCAGAATGTCGATGCGCCCGTCGAAGGCCGCGAGCGCCCGATCGACCATTGCCTTCACTTGCGCATCGTCGGTGACATCGCAGGCTACGACGTGGGCCTCGCGCCCGAGCGCGCGGACATCCCCGGCAACCCGATCGAGCGCGTCGGTCTCGCGGGCCGTGAGCACGACGTCGGCGCCCTCGCGTGCCAGCGTCGTGGTGATGGCCGCGCCCATGCCCTTCGCGGCGCCGGTGACGATCGCCTTCTTGCCATCCACTTTCACTGCATCGTTCCCTTGCTTGCGTCGTTCATCCGTTCACTGGCCTGTCGGTTCCGGCTCGCCGTAACCGCCGCCGCCGCAGCTCTCGACGATGACCACGTCGTCGGTGCCGAGCCGGAGGTTCGCCTTGCCCGGCATCACCGAGCGGCGGCCGTCCGCGTGGTCGATGGTGACCCGGAAGGGCGCACCGTCGTCGCCGCCTTGCAGGCCGTAGGGCGGCACCACACGGCGCTCGAACATGGAGGTGACCGACATGTCGTCGGTGAGCACGCGATACTCGCGGTGCAGGCCTTCGCCACCTTGCCGCCGGCCCGCGCCGCCCGAGCCCTGGCGCAGGCGCTGGCATTCGATACGGATGGGGTATTCGGCTTCCACCACCTCGGCCGGGGTGTTCATCACGTTGGACATGTGAACGCGCACCACCGGCGCACCGTCGCGGTCGTGCCGCGCGCCCTCGCCGCCGCCATGGACCTCGTAGAGGGTGGTCCAGGCGCCGTCGGCCCGTCGTCCGCCGAAGAGCACCAGCCCCGACGTAGTCGGCCCGCCGGCGGAAATGCGCTCCGGCCCGGTGGCTTCGAGGGCCTTGAACACGGCGTCGGCGATCCGTTGCGAGGTTTCGTGATTGCCGCCCACCACGGGGCTTTCGGGGGACGGATCGAGCAGGGAGCCGGGACGGGTCACGATCTCAAGCGGGCGGTAGCAGCCGCCGCTCGGCTGGATGTCGGGCCCGAACAGGGTCTTGACCACATAGAAGACGGACGCCGCGGCGATGAAGGGCGTGGTGTTCAAGGGCCCTCGCGCCGCGTCGTCGGTCTCGGAAAAATCGAAGCGCGCCCGGTCGCCTTCGATCGTCACCAGAACGCGAACGGCAACCGGCCCGCCTCCGCCGGCATCGTCGTCGAGCCAGTCCTCGCCCCTATAGGTGCCGTCGGGAATCGCCGCGAGCGCCGCCCGCATCTGCGCCTCGGCCCGGTCGTGGATCGCGGCGATGGCGTCCAACACCGTCTCCCTGCCATGCTCGGCGACGATGTGGTGCACGCGCTCCTCCGCGGCCCGGCTGGCTGCGAGCTGCGCCAGAATGTCGCCCTCGCGCTCGTCTGCGCCCCGCACGTTGGCGCAGATCATGTCGAGCTTTTCGCGGTCGGGGCCCGCTGCGGTGAAGAGCCGGAAGGGCGGAATGCGGAGCCCCTCCTGCCACGCGTCCGTGGCGCCGGCGACATAGCTGCCGGGCACGGCGCCGCCGATATCCGCCCAATGGGCGAGACTTTCCGCGAAGGCGACGATCTCACCCTCCGCGTAGATCGGCCGGATCGCCTTCACGTCGGGCAAGTGGTTGCCGCCGACTTCCGGCAGATTGAGGAACCATACGTCGCCGGGCTCCAGCTGTGCCTTGGGCACCCGCTTCAGGAACTCGCGGACGGTGAAGCTCATGACCCCCATGTGCATCGGGATGTCGCGGCCCTGGGCGATGAGGTGGCCGTCTGCATCGGTGAGCGCGGACGAGAGATCGCCCGCCTCGCGCAGCAGCGGCGAGCGCGCCGAGCGCATGACCACGAGCGACATTTCCTCCGCCGTCGCCGTCAGGGCGTGGCGGATCACCTCCAGGGTCACCGGATCGATAGCGCCATTCATGGCTCGATCCCGGTGGCGATGTGAAGATGACCGGCGGCGTCGGCGGTCAGCGTCGCGCCGGGCGGCACGACGACGGTCGACCATGCGTCATCGACGATGACCGGCCCCTCCAGCGGGCAATCGGCACCCAAGCCCGCGCGGTCGTAGCGCGGCGTCATCGTGGCTTCGCCGGCGCCGAACGTGCACCGGAACATCTTGGTGAGTGAGGGGGCTTCGTTGGTCTTGGCGGCAGGCAGATGGGCCTCGCCGTTGCGGGGCGCCGAGACTCGCACCCGGATCGACTCCAGCTCCCACGGCTCCTCCGTGGCGAAGCCATAGAGCGTCCGATGGCGGTCCATGAAGGCGCGGCCCAGGCGCACCGGATCGTCGAAGGCGGCGCCCGCGATCTCGATGGCGTAGCTCTGGCCCCGGTAGCGGATCGACGCCACCTCCTCGACCGTTAGATGGTCGTCGTCATGGCCGGCCGCCTGTATGGGGGCAGCGAGGGTCGAGCGGAGCTCCCGCCGTGCCCGGTCCACGCGTTCGCCGTCCCACGCGTCCGAGGCGACCCGCAGCGTGCGCTGCTGCGCGTAGCTCATCTCAGCGCCGACGCAGCCGAGGGCGGAGAACATGCTGGAGTGGGCAGGGACGACCACCTTGTCGATGGAGAAGGCGCGGGCCAACGCCACCGCGTGCATGGGGCCTGCGCCGCCGAAGGCGAGGAGGGTGCAGGTGCGCCCGTCGACGCCGCGCTCCACGGTGACCCGACGCAGCGCCCGCAGCATGGCCGCGTTGGCGACCTTGACGACCCCCAGCGCCGCAGCCTCCCGCGTCATGTGCATCGCCTCAGACAGCGGTGCGATGACATCGTGGGCGAGAGCCGCATCGAGGCGTACGTTTCCGCCGAGGACGCGCTCCACGTCCATATATCCGAGCACCAGATTGGCGTCGGTCACGGTGGGCCGGTCGCCGCCCTTGGCGTAGCAGGCGGGTCCGGGTTCGGCGCCGGCGCTCTCGGGCCCCACGAGCAGGGAGCCGTGATCCAACCGGGCGATGGACCCGCCGCCCGCGCCGATGGACTCCACGGCGACCATGGGTTGGCGCAAAGGCCGTCCGCCGAGGGAGCGGTCGCTCGCGATCTGCGCCTCGCCGTCGAGGATCAGGCAGACATCGGTGGTGGTGCCGCCCATGTCGAAGCTGATGGCACGCTCGATCCCGAGCGCACGCGCCATGCGGCCCGCCGCAGCGACGCCGGCGGCAGGGCCCGAGGCGGCGAGGCCGAGCGGCAGATCGCGCAAGGCCGCGGGCGATGCCATGCCGCCGGCAGAATGGAAGAGGTGCAGCCGGGATTCCTCCGGCTTTGCCCTGTCCAGATCATCCATATACGCCGCCGCCAGCGGCATGACTCCGGCGCTGAGTGCCGTCGTCGCCGTACGCTCGTACTCCCGGGCCTCGGGATTGACCCGGTGCGAGAGCGCGACGTAGGGGACCCTTGCGCGCAGGCGCTCGCCCAACGCCTCCTCGTGGGCAGGGTTGGCGTAAGAATGGAGAAGCGACACGGCAACCGCCTCCGCACCACTCGCCGCGACGCGCCCGATCGCGTCTTCGACCGACGCCGGGTCCAGCGCGACCAGGACCCGGCCGTCGTGGTCGAGCCTCTCGGTCACCTCGAAGCGGCGCTCGGCGGGGACCTGGGGCGTGAGCTTGGGCGGCAGGTCGAGCCGGTAGAGGTGGCGCCGGTTCTGGCGCCCGATTGCGAGCGTGTCCGAGAACCCTCGGGTTGCGATCAGCGCGACGTTGGCGTGGTCGCCTTGGATGATGGCGTTGGTGACGATGGTCGTGCCGTGGATCAGATCGTCCACGTCCGACCAAGCGAGATCGACCGCGCCGAGCGCTGACACCAGTCCGGCGATGCGATCGTCGGTGCGGGAGGGAACCTTCGCGGCTCTCACCTCGCCGCGCGCCCGGTGCACGGCGATCACGTCGGTAAACGTACCGCCGACATCGATACCGACTTGCCATCCATTCGGCATGGCGCTGCCTCCGGATGCCGGGCCTTTAGGCTTCCCGTCGATGGTCTATCGCGGCAGCCCGAACTTACGGATATCGAAAACAATTTCGATATCTCGATAACGATGCGCTGGTGTCGCACTGCCTGTCAATATGAATTTGGGCCGCAGTGCCCCTCCATTGACGGCGTGCGGCGAGACCGAGGGGTGTGATCCCCTGACGCAATTCAGGATGGACGATCCGCGCCGGCGCGGGAGCGAACTTGGGGGAAGCTGCGTTCGCTTAGGCTTGGCGCATGAGCCGGCCGGTCGCCTTCATCCCGCCTTCGAGACAGGCAGTCCGAACAGGAACGATCGGCTGCTCGCCAACGCGCGCCGTCGTTTCAAGTCCATCGTGCAGTCTTCGGCGGCGTCCAGGGCGCGCACGGCGCTCTCGTAGAGCGGGAGCGCCGCGGCGACGGCGATGGAAGGCCGGATGCGCTCGACGGTGAAGTCCAGCTTCTCCCGCGCCTGGGCGACGGTGTAAGGGCCGCTCCGCACCCAATCGACGGTGATCCAATCCAGGGTCTCCAGGAAGGAGAGCGAATCCGCGGCTTGCACGAAATCGGCCTCCCATCCGCCGCCGATTTCGTGCCGCAGGATGAGCCGGCGCACGCGCCGGATGAAGCTCTCAGGCGGCGCCGGCGAGCGGTTGCGCAACCATTCCTCGACGATATCCGCCGACCGGGTGGAATGCGCGAAGAGATAATCCGGATCGTCGAAGCCGTTGCTCGGCGTGCTGGAGGGGCCGCCGGGAAAGAACCGCTCGGCGTCATGCACCAGCGCTGCAAATTGTACTTCCGGCGAGGCTTCGGGGCAGATCTTGATCGCCCACATCCGGGTCGCGATGAGATGCTCCAGCTGATAGAAGCCGTCCAACCACGCCATGGCCGCGTCTTCCAGCGGCGAGAGCGCAGCGTTCGCATAGCGGCCGCGGACGGGATAATCCATGTCAGCTACCTCATCGTGGCGCGCGGGCCGCGCGGGCGTCCCTCGCCTGCGACAGCGCCTGCCAGACGCGCTCCGGGGTCAGCGGCAGGTCCGAGAATTCCACGCCGAAGTCCGCCAGCGCGTCGCAGACGGCGTTGGTGACCGCTGCCGCCGGCGGGATCGTGCCGACCTCGCCGACGCCACGGACCCCGAAGGTCGTGACCGGGGACGGAACCTCCGTGTGCACCAGGTCGATGCGCGGGACATCCATGATGGTCGGCGCGAAGTAATCCAGCATGCTGCCGCTCACGAGCTGGCCGGTGCCCTCGTCGTAGCGAAGCTCCTCCGCCAGCGCCGCGCCGAGCCCCTGCACCAGGCCGCCGCGCACCTGGCCCTCCACCAGGGGCGGGTTGACCGCGACGCCGCAGTCGTGGGCCATGACGAAGCGCTCCACGTCGAACGCGCCGCTCTCGGGATCGACCGAGACGACGGCGGCGGCGGTCCCGAACGAGAACGCCGCGTGCGAGGGCTCGAAGTGCGCGGTCGCGTCGAGACCCGGCTCCTCGCTCTCCGGAATACCCTGCCCGATGATCGCCCGGGTGAAGATCTCGGCGAGGGGGACGGTGCGCCCAGGCTCGTCGCGGACGCGGACGGCGCGGCTGCTTACCTCCAGCGCCTCCGGCGTCGATTGCAGGACCATGGCCGCGATGCGCAGGGTCTTGTTGCGGAGCGCGTCCGCGGCCTCGCGGATGGCGCCGGCAGCCGCGATCAGGGTGCGCGAGGCGAAGGCGCCGGTGTTGAGGGGCGATGCTCCGCTGTCGCCGGCATGGACGTGGATCGCCTCGTAGTCGATGCCGAAGACCTCGGCGCAGATCTGGGCGAACGCCGTCTCGCTCCCCTGGCCGAAGGTCGAGACGCCGGTGTAGAGGTCGATGCCGCCGGAGCGGTTCGCCCGCAGGATCACGCTCTCGTGGGCGCCGAAGCGTGAGCCACGGCCCGCGAGGAAGCGCGCGCTGGCATAACCCGTGCGCTCGACGAAGGAGGCGAAGCCGATGCCCGTCAACCGCCCCTCGCCCCGGTCTTCCCGGCGGCCGGCGCGATGCGCGTCGTAATCGACGGCCTCGGCGGCCATCTCCAGGGTCTTCAGATAGTCGCCGCTGTCGTAGACGGCCCGGCTCGGCGTGGTCCAGGGCAGATCTTCCGGCCGCAACATGTTCTTCCGGCGCAGTTCCAGCGGGTCGATCTTCAGGCGGCGCGCCAGCCGGTCGATGAGGACCTCCAGCGCAAAATTGACTTCCGGCTGACCGTAGCCGCGATAGGCCCCGATCGGGGTCTTGTTGGTGAGCGCGACGCGGCGCTCGACGGCTGCATCGGCCACCTTGTAGGGGCCGGTGAAGACCACGCTCGAGAGCTGCGCCGAGCCGTACGTCGAGTTCCAGGCGCCCAGGTCGGTGGTGTACTGGTTGGTAATCGCGACGATGCGACCATCGGCCTCCGCACCGATCTGGACGTCGTGCACGGCCTCGCGCGCATGGGTGCTGGCGCGGAAGAACTCCAGGCGGTCTTCGATCCACTTGACCGGTCGTCGCAGCGCCATCGCATGCAGCACCGCCAGCACGTCCTCCGGATAGAGGCCGAGTTTCATGCCGAAGCCGCCGCCCACATCGGATGCGATGACCCGAATGCACCCCTCATCGAGCGGCAGGCACTCCGCCAACTGCTGCCGGATCAAGTGCGGCGTCTGGGTGGAGGCATGGACCTCCAGCGTGCGCGCGCCTGCCCGCCAATGGGCGACGATACCGCGCGGCTCCATGGGGAGCGCGCTCACCCGGTTCACACGGAAGCGCCCCTCGACGACGACCTCGGCGGCGACCATGCGATCCTCCGGATCGCCCGCGCGGTCCACGTTGCTCGCCAGCAGGTTCGACGTCAGCGTCTCGGGATGCAGAACCGGTGCGTCGTCGGCGAGCGCGCCCAGCGTGTCCGTCACATGCGGCAGCGGCTCGTAGTCGATGTCGATGAGGTCCAGCGCGTCCTCTGCAATCGCGCGGCTCGTCGCGACCACGCTCACCACCGGCTGGCCCTCGTGGATCGCCTGCTCGGCCGCCAGCGCGTAGTAGGGCAGCAACGGCGCGCCGGGCACCGGCCTCAGAACCGTCAGCGGCCCGCTCGCGGCCCGCACGTCGGCACCCGTCAAAATGTGACGGACGCCGGGCACGGCGCGGGCTTGCGCCACGTCGATCGCGCCAATCGCGGCGCGGGGGAAAGGGCAGCGGCCGACCGCCATCTCAAGCTGGTGGGCGAGGTGCACGTCATCGGTGAAGAGACCGTCGCCCCGCAGCAGACGATCGTCCTCCTTGCGCGTGAGGGCTGCGCCGATCAGGCTCTGGCGCGACCTGCTCACCGCGATACCTCGCCATCGGGCGGCTCCTTGACGCGGTCCGCGCCCAGATAATCCTCCACCGCACGCAGGATGTTCTCGTAGCCGGTGCAGCGGCAGAGGACACCGGCGAGCTCCTCCCGGACCTCCGCGCGGGAGAGCGTGCGCCCGCTGGCCTTCAGGCTCACCGCCACCATGAGGAAGCCGGGCGTGCAGTAGCCGCATTGCAGCGCGTGGTGCCTCTTGAAGGCGTCTTGCGCGTCATTGAGGCGGTCGTCCTCGGCCAGGGATTCGACCGTTAGCACGTCCGCGCCGTCCAACTGCACCGCGAGCATCAAGCAGGACTTGATCGCGGCGCCGTCGACCAGGATCGTGCACATGCCGCAGACGCCCTGCTCGCAACCGACGTGGGTGCCGGTCCAGCCCAGGCGATGGCGCAGGAAGTCGGCCGCGTGCATGCGGGTGGGCGCGTCCGCCGACACCGGGTCTCCGTTCAGCCGGAAGCTGATCGCGCGCTCATTCCCGCTCAACGACGGTCTCCTCCGACTGGGATCCGGCGCGCGGCTCTCCCGCAGCCGATAGCGCTTGCTCCAGGTTGCAGGCGAACGCGGCGGTCGTCTTTGCGGCCTGCTTGTTGATCACCGCGCTTCCGACAGTGCCGAGCACGCCGGCCAGCGCGACCTCGCCCTCCACCGCGACGCAGGTTTCGTCGCCTTCCGGTATGAGCGTGACCGCGTTCTGGGCCCTGAAGTTGCCGACCGCGCCGCGCACCGCCTTGCCCGTCGCGGTGAATTCGATCCGTTCTCCGTGGACGCGCTCGGTGATGCGAACCTTGGCCTGAAAGGTCGCCGACATGGGACCCAGCTTCTGGGTCGCGCGGACGGAATAGCTGTCATCGCCGTCCTCGATCGGCTCCACCGCTTCGACGCCGGGGATGCAGCGCGCGACGTCCAGCGGACTCTCGAAGAAGCGCCAGACCTTGTCGCTGCTCTCCCGCACGCGGAACTCGTGGCGAAACTTCATCGCTCGACCTCTCGCGCCCGGCCGAAGTCAGTCGCGCGCCGAGGTACGCAAATCGCGCAGCACGCGCGCGACGTAGAGCAGCACGAGGTGGGCGCGGTATTCGGCCGACCCCCGGATGTCGTCCGGCGGATCGATGGCGCCGCGCGCAGCCTCGCCTGCCGCCGCGATGTCCGCGTCGTCGAGGCGGCTCCCCTCCAGCAATGCCATGCTGGCGTCGGCCAGAACGGGCGTGTCGTTGACCCCGCCGAGCCCGATGCGGAGCCCGCTCCAGCGGCCGACGTCCGAGACTCGCCCCGCCGCAGCCACCGAGAGCACGCAAAAATCATTGTGTCTGCGGCAGCACTCGCGAAAGGCGAAGTGCGGTGGATGCCGGGGGAAAGCGGACCTCCGTCAGCAGCTCGTCGGGTGCGAGCGTGGCCGCGTAGGCGCCCTCGTAGAGGTCAGCCATCGCGATGCTGCGCGCGCCGGAAGGCCCGAGGACGCTGACCGTTGCGTCGAGGACCAGACAACCCAGCGGCATTTCCCCCGTCGGGTCCCCCTGCACCAGGCTGCCCCCAATCGTGCCGCGATTGCGCACCTGGCGATCGCCGACAAACGCCACCATCGCCCGCAACAAGGGAAGGCGCTCGGCGACGACCGGCGAGAACTCCAGCGTGGTGTAGCGGACCAGCGCGCCGATCCGCGTTTCGTCCCCGTGCCCCGTCACGCCGGCGAGGCCGGTCAGCCCGTTGATGTCGATCAGCGCCTCGGGTCGCCAGAGCCGCATGTTCATCATCGGCACCAAGCTCTGCCCGCCCGCCAGAATGCGGGCGCCGCCGTCGTAGTCTTGCAGGCAGCGCACGGCGTCCGCGATGTCGCCGGGGCGGTGATAGGCGAAGTCGGCGCTCTTCACGAGTTTCGGTGTCCGGGGCCTGCCGCTGCCACCCGGCCGCCCGAGAGCCGTGCGAGCACGTGTCCGACGGCGGTCCTGCTCTCGGAGACGAGGCCCGCGCTCTCTCGTTGGCTCCATACCGTTTCGGGCCGGACCTGGAGGATGCGCACATCGCCGTCTGCGCCGATCGCCCATTCGATATCCTGCGCTGCGCCGCGCCGTCCCTCGATCTGTTTCGCGAGTTTCGCGAGCGCGAGCGCCTCGGCGTCCTCGATGCAGGCCGTGCGTGTCCGCTCGGGCGCGATCGGCATCAGCCTTACCGCGCTCGAGGCGGGATCGAAGCGGTACTCCTCCGATTGAGGAACGACATCCCGTTTGACGATCTCCAACGTCACCTTGTCGATCGTGAACCGGCTCGGTGTCACGTCGCCTTTCACCACCCCCTCGCCGAGACCCCAGCACGCCTCCATGACAATCTTCGAACGGTCGCCGTTCAGCGGGTCGAGGGTGAACATGACGCCGGCGGCGCGCGCCTCCACCATCTGCTGGATACCGACGCAGATGCCGCCGCCAGCGACCGCGGCGTCATCACCGCCCGCCCGGTAAGTGAGGGCCGTATCGCCGAACATGCTGGCCCAGCACGCCCTGACTTGGCGGAGCACCGCATCGGCGCCGACGATCCAGAGATAGGTATCGTACTGGCCGGCGAAGCTTGCATCGGCGAGGTCTTCCGCCTCGCCGCTGGAGCGCACGGCGACCGGCACACCGGCTCGATTCGTCCTCTCTTCGAGAAGGCGATAGCCGTGTCGGATCGCCGTCTCCAGCGCCTCCGGCATGGGGGACGCGCCAATGGCCTCCACGAGCCGCGCCCGATCCTTCCCGATGTCCACGACCGCCATATCGCGAGCCGCGTCCCGCACCCGCTCCGCCTCCGGTCGCAGGTCCGCGTGCTCCATGAAGGCGCGATAGGCGGCGGTGGTCACGCCGAAACCCGGAGGAACGGAGAAACCGGCCGCCGTCATCTCGGCGAGACTGGCGAACTTTCCGCCAAGCAGCGGATTCCCCGGCGCGCTCCCGTGGTCCAGCCAGAGGATGAGGGGATCGTCGGTCACGTCGCGGCTCTCTCCAGCACCGTTACTATGCCCTCGTTGCCGTCGACCTCGACCCGATCGCCGGTCCGAATCGTTGCCGTCGCGAAGCCCACGCCCACAACCGCGGGGAGGCCGTACTCGCGCGAGATGATCGCGGTGTGCGCCATCATGCCGCCGACATCGGAGACCGCCGCGGCGATGCGGGAGAAGACGGCCGCCCAGCTCGGCGCCGTAATCCGGCACACCAGGATCTCGCCCTCGTCGATGTCATAGAGATCCTCGGACCGGGTTATCACGCGGGCCGGGCCTCTCACCTTGCCGGCCGAGGCGGGCACGCCGCGCAGGACATCGCTGCTGGCGGCGGGATCGACGCCGAGCCACTCCTCGATCGTCTTCTCGGTGATCCCCCACAGCATGATGGTGATGGGCTCGGTGACGACAGACGGCGGCGTTCCCAACGCCGGCAGCGGCGTCCACGCTCTCAGTGAGTCGCGAATTCGCCGTCGCCGCGCGACGATTGGGCGCCAATACACTTCTCCTCTCGGCGGCGTGCCCGTGGCCCAGCCGATCAGCAGATCGTAGAGCGCGTCGTAAACCTCATGGCGGTGCAGGTAGAAGAAGTCCTCGCGATCGTCGAAGAAGTCGTGCGCGACGAAGACGTCCGCGAGCTCGCGCACCTTCGACCAGAAGATCGTGTGGTGCCAGTGCTCGACGTAGAAGTTGTGATCCTCGACGTAGGGGAAGACCTTGCAGGTGAGGGCCAGCAGGCCGTCGAACGCTTCGCGGTCCTCATCGGTGGGCAGAAGGGCGCGGTATTCCTCCGTCACCCGGCTGCGCTCCGCCAGCAAGCGGTCGAGCGGGCGGCGGATGTCCTCGCCGCGCTGCAATGCCTCGACATAGCCGCGGAGCGCAATGAACGGCAGCCGCAGATCGTCGATCCACACCGGATCGGAATGGTCGTAGCCGACGCCTGTGGAGAAGTGGAACCACGGCTCCTTCGCCTCCTCGAACGCCTCCAGCCACGCCGCCCCGCCCTGCGCCTTCGCCATGGCCGCCAGCATCGCGTCGGGATCGTGATGGCCGAGTACGACGTCGGTGAGGTTCCGCTCGACCGCGAGTGCGGCCAGTTCACGGACCTTGTCGTCGGGCCGCAGCAATAGATTATCGATGCCGCAGACGATTTGCGTGAGCGTCCGGTCGGTGATGCCCGGAAACGCCTGCTGGCAGAATTCGCGGAACGTCAGGTAGGCGCCGTAGCCGAGGTTCAGCATCTCGAAATGGTAGGACCCCATCTCGAGCATGTTCTCGATCAGCCTGTTATAGGCGCTGAGCAGGTCGTGCGAGGAGTAGACGCCGCGATGACCGAAGACGTTCTCCTCCGGCTCCAACTCCGGTAGCGGACGGAACTCGATCTCCGTCAAGCGCGCGATGCAATCCTTCGCCTTCTCGACCCAGTTGCCGTAGATCTCGTCCCAATTCTCGAAGTAGTGGCCGGCGCGGCGGGCAAAATGCTCGTGGCGCGCGGCGATCTGGTCGGGGTCGGTGACGCTGTTGGGGCTCACATAGATGTAGCCGTTGACCAGGCGCTGATCGATGCCCATGGCAACGGGAATGGGCCACACGCGGCTCGCCATCTGACTGGCAGCCACCCACCAGTTCTCGGTCATGATGGTGTCGAAGGGATAGAGCGGTTCCGGGTTGTGCATCCCGTCGAAGAACCAGAACTTTCCCTCCTCCATCTCGCGACGCTCGTCGCTGATCAGGCAGTAATAGGGATAGAGTTCTTCCCAGCCTTCTGCGCCATCGGGCGTGGGTAGATCGAAGGGGCTCGGGAAGACCCTGTTGGACGGAGGTGTCGACCCGGTCGCCTGCCCCGTCTCACTGCTCTCGGGCATATCGGTCATGCGTGGCACCTCGTGCTTCCGGCCTCTCGATAGCGCAATTTGCGGGCCGACGCACACTGGGGGGCCGACATGGAAAGGCTGCCTCGTTCGGCCACGAACGCCAGGAGACGCCGCAGGCGCGGATGCTCGCGCCTCGACGCGCCCTGGGCTAAGCCGGCGCTACTCGGCGGCGGCGGCCTCCTGCGGCTCCCACTCCGGGATGCGGCCGTCGTAGTAGGGCATCTGCTCGACCCGCGGGGTCCACGAGCCGTCATCGATGCACTTGCGCACGTGGCTCGCGATCTCGTCCATCGTCGCGAACCAGACGCCGCCCTTCTTCTGCAACGCCTCGATCCACGCGGCCACGCGGCGCATCCGCGCGAGCCTGCCGGAGACGAAGGGGTGCCAGACGGTGATCAACATGCCGCCGTTCTCGTACATGGCCTCGAACTCGGAATCGAAGACCAGCATGGCCTCGTCCGGCGACTTGATGGTCATGGTGTAGTGGAAATCGAGGCTGTGCATGTAGTGCGGCCAGTCGTCCATGCCCCAATGGGAGGGCAGGCAGATGACCTCGCCCTTGGGCGTGGTCAGCACGTAGGGGACATCGTCGCCCATCAGGCTCGCGTCGTAGAGCATGCCGCGCTCGGCAAGCAGCGTCGGCGAATGCTTGGACGCGTTGTAGAGCGGTGCGCGCCAGCCGCGTGGCGCCTGGCCGGTCATACGCTTGATCACGTCGATCTGCCGGTCGAGCCAGTATTCCTGACGGTCGCGCGATTCGTCGTTGGGGTTCTCGTGGAGATAGCCGTGGGCAGCGATCTCGTGCCCGCCCTCAAGGATGGCATCCACCAGATGCGGATAACGCTCCATGCACCAGGCCGGGTACGAAGGACTCCTGCTTGAGATCGACGCGTTCGCCGTCGTCGGCGCGGACAAGCGCCCGCTCATGCCAAAGGGACACTGGTCGCGCGGCAACGGCGTGGCCTGTGTGCAGGGATGGCAGGCCGGCGACTGGGTCTTCGTGGGCGGCCAGCGCTCTCTCAATGCCGACGGCTCGCTCAGGGATGCCGGCGACATCGCAGCCCAGACCCGCAACTGCTTCGCCGGCGTGGCGGGCGTCCTCGCCGAGGCCGGGGCCTCGATGAACGACCTTCTGCGTCTCAACACCTACTACCGGCACGAGAGCGCCGGCCCTGAGGTCACCCAGTTCTGGGAGGCGCTGACGCGGGTGCGCATGGAGCAACTGCCGGATCCGGGGCCCGCCGGCACGGGGGTCAGGGTCAAGGATTTCTCGAATCCTGGCGAGCTGATCCAGCTCGAAGGCGTCGCCCACCTCGGGCAAGAACGCCGGCGCATCATGCCGGCGGGCCACTGGGACTGGAGCATGCCGGTAAAGTTCTCCCAGGGCTGGCGGGTCGGCAACGTGGTGTTCGCCGGCGGCCAGATCTCCGCCGACCAGGCGGGGCGCACCATAGGCCCCGGCGACATCGCCGTGCAGACCGCGAACGTGTTCGAGAGCCTGATCGCAGTGTTGAAAGAGGCCGGCGCCGCGATGAGCGACGTGATCAAGCTCAACACCTATTACCAGTACGACGACAGCGGCGCCTCGCCCACCGAGTACTGGGAGAAGATGACGGAAGTGCGGCGCCGCTACTTCCCGCCGCTCGGGCCGGCGGCGACGGCGGTCCGCGTCGACGGCTACGCCTTCGAGGACCTGTTGATCGAGGTCGAGGCGATTGCGGTGGTCGAGTGACGATGCGGCGAACGCGCTCCCTGAACGACCGCCGGGCTCCGGGGCGACATGAATGGCGCCGGAGCACGCCGGGGGCGCACCGCAGACCGAGACGGGCACTCAGCCAAGCGGTGCCGCGCCGGTCTTCAGACCGCCGCGCGCGCCCTTTCTCGACGTTCTCGGCAAGCTCAGCCAGCAGCGCGCCGTCGTGCTGGGGATCGTGGGCGTCATCGTCTTCTTCGCCGTCTGGGAAGTCGCCCACTACGTGACGCCCGAGGAGAAGCAGCGCTTCCTGCCGAGCGTCGAGCTGGTGGTGGGCGAGATCTCCTACCTGTTCGCCGAGAAGAACTTCATCGCCGATGTCGGCACCAGCCTTTACCGCATCTATGCGAGCTTCTTCGCCGCCAGCCTGATCGCGGTGCCGCTCGGCGTCCTGATGGGCTGCTTCGTCAAACTGCGCGCCCTCATCAGCCCCACCACCGGGGGCTGGCGCTATCTGCCGGCGGCCTCCTTCGCGCCGCTGCTGCTGGTATGGTTCGGGCCGTCCGACTTCGCCAAAATGGCGCTGCTCTTCCTCGGCTGCTTCTTCTTCCTCGTCGCCCTGATCCTCGACAACACGCTCGCGGTCCAGCGCGAGCTGATCGAATCCGGCCTCACAATGTCTTCCCAGCCTTGCGTCGTATTGCCGCCGTACGGGGTCTTGCGATCCGGTATCGGGCCCGGGAAACCCATCCCCGACTTTCCGGCCGCGCAGCATATGTCGTGAGCGCTTCGAGACATAGTGCAGGAGCCGGCAGTCAATCGGCCCACAGCCGCTATGAGGCGAGGCCGGTCAGCGTCAGCCCTTCGACGACGCCGATCCGGTAGGAAACCCAGGCGCCAAGCCCGATCGTCCCGAGCCCTATGGCCGCGCCCAGCGCGTTGTGCGCCCATGAGAGGCTCCGCGCCACCCGCTGCAACGGGATGGCGATGACGACGGAGAGCGCGGCCATGCCGATCATCGAGCCGATGCCGAAGAGCGCGAGATAGGCCAGTGCCCAGAAGAACGAGTCGATCTGCCCCACCGTGAGCAGGATCAACGCCGCCGACCCCGCGAGGCCGTGCATTAGCCCCACCGCCAGCGCCCGCGCGGGCAGGCCGCGCACATGCACGTGGTCGTGGCGGGATGACGTGTGGTCCGCCTCGCCGGCGTGGGAGTGCGCGTGGAAGTGGGTCGTGCCATCGCCGTGGCGATGGACGTGAACGTGAACGCGTGCCGCGATCAGACGCCGGAGCAGATCGGCGCCGAGCAGAACCAGCATGATGCCGACGGCGAACTCGAAGATGCGCGCGATCTGCTCGGGCATGACCCCATCCAGCGAGAGCACGATGGTGCCGGCGGCGAAGAGGGTCAGCGTATGCCCGATACCCCACGCCGCGCCGAGGCGAAGGGCGCTGCGGAAGCCGCGGCTCCGTTGCGTGAGCGCCGCAAT
Source organism: Alphaproteobacteria bacterium (assembly GCA_965237415.1). Classification (GTDB taxonomy): domain Bacteria; phylum Pseudomonadota; class Alphaproteobacteria; order UBA828; family UBA828; genus WTGU01. The sequence goes on along the minus strand of CBDEFM010000002.1, from coordinate 1,864,544 downwards.
CGCTGCGACATGGTCCGCCTCCAGCGCATGGCGCATGCCGACCAGGAGTCCGAGAACGAGCACGCCGCCCATGAGGGTTCCCGTTCAGCCTGTCGCTAGCACTTGCGTATCGGGCGCGCGCTCTTGCCTGCGATGGCAGGGCGGAGCGCGGTCCACGCGTTGAAGAGCGCCTCGTGGGCCTGCCACGTCTCGTGGCTCAGGATACGGACGATCACCAGGTTGCCGATGCGGGTGACGCCCGCCTCGGTGCCGTCCACACCGTCGATGGCCTCGTGAACGCCGTCCTCGACGCCGGGCGCGAGAACCGGTGCATAAGCAAAGGCCGTCGCCATGTGCAGCCGCCCCAGCCACAGCCGCTCGAGCGCGGCGATGGTCTCGGGCGCGGTCGCAACCAGGCGGTCGAGTGCGGCCAGGCGGCCGCCGATGGTGATGCGGAACTCGGAGATCAGATGGTCGAAGCGGAAGATCTCGCCCGCGCCGTAGTGCACACGCCCGGCCGAAATCATATCGGTGGCGAAGAGCCGGGACGACGGCGCCATGTCGATCCGGTTGATCCGATGCGCCCGGCTGCGGGCGAAGGGGATCGCCTCGTCCGGACAGAACTCCAGAAGCGCGTCTTCGCCGACATGGAGATCGACGATCTCGCGCGACACGGCGCCGCCCGGGCACTTGTAGAACTTGCTCGATGCCGTGGTAGTGAAGAGGGCGCGCGTGCCGGGCTCCAGCACGCCGTGGAAGTGCGCGACATCGCCCTCGACGAAGCCGCCGCCGCTGTTCACCAGCAGCATGAAGGGCTGGTCGTCGTGATCCTGGTAGTGATAGCCCTGCCACTGGAAGGGAATGCGCCAGCAGAGCGGGTCGATCTCCGTGCGCCCGCGCCGGCTCAGCGCGCGGACGTTCATCAGCGCGTACTTACCGACGATCCATTGGGGATCAGGCTGTATGGGCGCGACGCTCGGCTCCACCGTGGCCTTCCATCAGGAGAACGTCGCGCTCGATCCAGGCGATCACCTCGCCCAGCCCCTCGCCCGCGCGCAGGTTGGTGAAGAGGAAGGGCCGCTCGCCCCGCATCTTCTTCGAATCCCGCTCCATCACACCCAGGTCGGCGCCGACGAAGGGCGCGAGGTCGATCTTGTTGATGACCAGCAGCGGCGACTTGGTGATGGCGGGCCCCCCCTTGCGCGGGATCTTGTCGCCCTCGGCCACGTCGATCACGTAGACGTAGCTGTCCACCAGCTCCGGGCTGAAGGTCGCAGCCAGATTGTCGCCCCCGCTCTCGACGAAGACGATGTCGAGGTCGGGATGCAGCGCCGCCATCTCCTCGATGGCATGGGCGTTCATCGAGACATCCTCGCGGATGGCGGTGTGCGGGCAGCCGCCGGTCTCGACACCGGCCACGCGGTCCGGCGCAATCGCGCCCGACTTGATCACGAACTCGGCGTCTTCCTTGGTGTAGATGTCGTTGGTGATGGCGGCCAGCGAATGGTCCCGCCCCATGCTGCGGCAGAGCGACACCAGCAGCGCCGTCTTGCCCGACCCCACCGGCCCGCCGATGCCGATCCTGACCGGCCTGCGCATGACCAAAATCTCCCCGATTGCTCCGATCTTACCGTATCACGACATAAATCCGCGTGAGCAGGAGCTCACGACCTGAATACCGCGTGAGCAGAGGCTCACGACATACAAAGCCGCGTATGCAGGCGCTCGTGCCGCATGCCGGCGATATCGAGGCCGGCGGTGGCGCTGCCGAGCGCATCCAGCTCCATGGCGCAGGCCTCGTCGGTGCCCTGCGTCAGCAGCGGCCAGGCCTCCCTGATGATCCGCTGGCTCTGGATCTGGCCGAGCGGGATCAGCCGCGCACCGACACTGACGAGGTTGGAAAGCGCGGCGTGGAGGAAGGCGAGGATCGCATCGTCCGCGGCGATTCCCTGCGCTTCCGCCGCGGCGCCGAAGACCACGGCCTGATGCCCCTCAGAGCGCCCGTCGCGCACCGCCGCGGCAAAGGGCGCAAGGGACTCGGTCGAGAAGATGTCGCGATAGGCGCCGAGCAGCGCGCGCCCGGTCTTGAACGAGGCCTCGCGCGCCTCCCGGCTCAGCTTGAGCGCGCCGACGATGCGGTCGAGGTCCACGAGGGCGTCGAGATCGCTTGCGGCGGCGCGACGGTGGGCGTGCGCGACCGCGGCTCCGTCCGTCGGCACGGCGCAATAGCGGAGCCAGTCCCGGCACGCGCTCTCGAAGCGCGCGCCGTCGTCGAGGGCGCCTGAGTCGATCCAGGTCTCGAAGCCGTAAGAATGGTTGAACGCGCCGGTCGGGAACGAGGCGTTCGCGACCTGCAGCAGGTAGAGGAGCCGGTCGGGACCGTCAGCGGTCATGGTGATGGTCGTGGTGGTGATGGGCGCCGTGGGCGCCGTAGCGCCTGCCGACGAAGGGAATCGTGCGCTCCTCGAAGGCGATGTCGAGGCGCGTGAGCAGATCAGCCACCATGGGGTCGGCCGGCGTCAGCATGCCCTCATCGGTGAAGCGGACGGGCCGGTGCAGATTGCCGAGCTGATAGCCCGCGACGCCCCAGGTGTAGGCATCGTCGGGGCTGACGACGTAGAGCGCCTCCGGTGCCGCGCGCGCCACCAGCGCCGTGGTGCCGTCTAACGCCAGCACATCGCCGTCGTTGATCTCGGTGCCGCGCGGCAGCGAGATGCGGACAGCACGGCCCCCTGCTGAGCGCCCCACGAGATGGGCGCTGGCGCGCTCCTCCGAGTTGAGCAGGACCGGATCCTCGCTCTCGATCCGATCGCGCAGACTGTCGACGGTGCCGAGGACCGCGGTGACGACTGCCATGCGTACTGTCGCGCCCGCCGCCGCCTATCGGAAGTAAAAGAGCTGGGTGAGGGGCAGGGTCTTTGCCGGCTTCACCGTGACGCGCTCGCCATCGACGTAGACATTGTAGGTCTCGGGGTCGATCTCGATATCCGGCAGCGCGTCGTTGTGGATCATGTCGCGCTTGGAGATCGTGCGGCAGCGCTTCACAGGCTTGAGCTGCTGGGTCTCGAGCACGTCCTCGAGGCCATTGTCGATCGCTGCCTTGGTCACGAAGGAGTAGCAGGTCCGCTTCGGATTGACGCCGAGGGAGCCGTATTGCGGGCGGTACTTGAGCGGCTGGCCGGTCATCAGCGAGCCCGCCGGATCGCCCATGACCGCGTGCGAGATGAAGCCGCCCTTCAGCGTCACCTCGGGCTTCGCGATGAAGAACTCGGGCCGCCAGAACACCAGATCCGCAAGCTTGCCCGGCGTGATCGAGCCCACATAGGAATCGACGCCGAAGCAGATCGATGGGTTGATCGTGACCTTGGCGAGATAGCGTTTGATCCTGAAGTTGTCGTTGCCCGAACCGTCCTCAGACAGACGCCCGAAGCGCACCTTGTTCACCGCCGCAAGCTGGAAGGAGCGCTGCGCGCTCTCCGCCGCGCGGCCTACACCCTGGCTGTCGGAGCCGATCATGCTGATCGCCCCCATGTCGTGCAGCACGTCCTCCGCCCGCATGGTCTCCGCCCTGGCCCGGCCCTGAATGAAGGCGATGTCCGTCGGCACGCTCTTGTTCAGGTTGTGGCAGGTGATCAACATGTCGATCTCTTCGTCGTACGTGTTGATCGAGAACGGGTTGGTCGGGTTGGTCGAGCTCGGCAGCAGGTTGGGCTCGCCGCAGACCCGCATCATGTCAGGCGCGTTGCCCCCGCCCGCCCCCTCACAGTGATAAATGTGCATGACGCGGCCGTTGATCGCCGCGATCGTGTCCTCGTAGTAGCCGGTCTCGTTCAGCGTGTCGGCGTGGATCTGGACCTGGAAGTCGTATTCGTCCGCGAGCTCCATCGTGGTCTCGATGGCGGCGGGCGAGGACGACCAGTCCTCGTGGATCTTGAGCCCCGTGGCGCCGGCCAGGATCTGCTCGACCAGCGAGCCCGGCGTCGCCGCGTTGCCCTTGCCGAAGTTGCCGAAGTTGAGCGGAATGTCCGCCATCGCCTCCAGCATGCGCTGGATGTTGAAGACGCCGGGGCACTCGATGCCCACCGTCTTCGGCCCCGAGCCGCCGCCGATCACCGTGGTGAAGCCCGCGTTCTGATACTCGTAGAGCTGCTGCACGGAATCGAAGTGGGGGTGGATGTCGACGAAGCCCGGCGTGCAGATCATTCCCTCCACCGAGAGGATGTCGGTGTTGGGCGAGACGATGAGCCCCGGCGTGATGTTCATGGTGTCCGGGTTGCCCGCCTTGCCGACGCCGACGATCTCGCCATCCAGCACGCCGATGTCGCCCTTCACGACGCCCAGGATCGGGTCGATGATCACGGCGTTCGTGATCACCATGTCGAGCCCGCCGTCGCTCTGCTTCCACTTCGACGCCTGGCCCATGCCGTCGCGGATGGTCTTGCCGCCGCCGAAGACCAGCTCGTCGCCGTAGGTCGTGTAATCGTGCTCGATTTCCGCCACGAGGCCGGTGTCGGCGAGGTGGATCTTGTCCCCGGTGGTCGGCCCGTACTGCGCGGCGTAGTCCGGGCGGGCGATCTTCGTGCTCATGCTCTGGTTCCCTGCTCCTGGCCCTGCTCCCGGCCCCGCTCCTGGCGCGGCCGGCGCCGGTTCAGCATTCGCGTGCCTCGCGTCAGTAGCCGTCTTTGCCGCCGAACCTCTCGTCCGGCGGCGTCTCGACCCGATAGCGCTCGCCCTCGAAGCAAAAGCCCTCGGCCTTGAGACGGCGCATCGTCTGCTCCTTGATGATGCCGGAGCGGACCGAGCCGTTGGTCATATTGTTCATGCCGTAGGCGACCTGGCGCCCGACGTAGCCGGTGATCCGCACCTTGCGGCTCTGGCCTGGCTCGAAGCGCACCGCGCTGCCGCTCGGGACGTCGAGGCGCATGCCGAACGCCGCCGCGCGGTCGAAGGCCATTGCCTTGTTGCACTCGGCGAGGTGGTAGTGGGCGCCGATCTGGATCGGCCGGTCGCCGGTGTTGACCATGACGATCTCGATCGAGGGCCGCCCGACGTTGATCTCGATATCGCCGTCGGCGAAGTCGATCGCCCCGCACCTCTCCGGCTCGCCCACGTCGAAGGCCTCGTCGGGCACGACCGACTCGGGCAGCGGCGGCGGGCTCCATTTCCTCTCGGCCATCGGCCTTCTCCTCGCGTGGCCCGCGCTATTCGCGGATCGGGTTCATGACCGTGACGAGCTTCGTCCCGTCCGGGAAGAGCGCCTCGACCTGCACCACCTTCATCATCTCGGGCACGCCGGTCATCACGTCGTCCCGCTTCAGGATCGTGGCGCCGTATTCCATCAAGTCGGTCAGCATCGGGATGCTGCCCTCGCGCGCCCGCTCCAGGAGCTCGTCGCAGATCAGCGCGATCGCCTCGGGGTAGTTCAGCTTGACGCCGCGCTCGAGGCGCCGCCGCGCCATCTCGGCGGCGGCCCAGATCTGAATACGTTCCTCTTCCCGTACAGTGAGATGCATGGGCCAACCTCCCCATAACGCGCGCTACCTGAAAACAACCGGCGACCACCGATCCATGGTCGCCCAAAGGGTATACCGGAACGAGCCCGGACGGGAGACCCGCCAGTGAAACGCGTTGCCGAATGGTGGGAGGCGAGCGCATCGCGTAGGCTTATGCGCGGAGGATTGGCCGCAGAAGAGCGAGGCATTGCCGATGAAGGCAAGCGACGAGCGCATCCTGACAACGCACGCGGGAAGTCTTCCTCGCACGACGGCGCTAACCGACCTGCTGATTCGTCGCGAGCAGGGAAAGCCCTTCGAACAAGCCGAATTCGACCGCGAGGTCGACCGCGCGCTGGATGTCGCGGTCGGCAAGCAGCTTGTCTGCGGACTCGACATCGGCAACGACGGCGAGATGCCGCGGATCGGGTTTTCCACCTACGTGGCCGAGCGCATGAGCGGCTTCGGCGGTGAATCGAAGCGCAACACGCCGACCGACATGATCAAGTTTCCCGACTTCGCGGCGTTCCTCGGCCGCCAGATCGGCACGTCGGAGAACCTGGCGCGAGTGTGGAACGCGCCGCAGGCGCTGGGTGCGGTGCGCTACGACGAGACGCTGAGCGGCGTGGCGGCGGAGTGCGACTCTTTCGCCCGCTCCCTCGCCAGGCAGCCGACAGGATTCGAGGATGTCTTCATGACGGCCGCCTCACCCGGCATCGTGACGACGACGCTGCTCCGGGCAGAGGACAATCCCGTCTACGCGGCCGATCGTGACTACGTGATGGGTGTCGCGCGGGAGCTCAAGAAGGAATACGACTACGTCGTCTCCCAGGGCCACATCCTGCAGATCGACGCGCCCGATCTCGCCATGGAGCGCGTCATCATGTTCGGCGAGCGGCCGCTCGGCGACTTTCTCGAGCGGGTCGAGCTTCACGTCGAGGCGATGAACCTCGCGCTCGCGGACATCCCGCCCGAGAAGGTCCGGCTGCATGTCTGCTGGGGCAACTGGCAAGGCCCACACCAGGACGACGTACCGGTGGAGGAGCTGTTGCCCATCCTCTATCGCGCCAAGGTCGGCGCCCTCAGCATCCCACTTGGGAATCCCCGGCATGAGCATGAGACGGCAGCCTTCAAGAAACTACCGTTGCCAGACGACATGGTGTTCATCCCCGGCGTCATCGACGTAACGACAAACTATCTGGAACATCCGGAGCTCGTCGCCAATCGTATCTGCGCTGCCGTCGAGGCGATCGGCGAGCGGAGCCGGGTCATCGCGGGGACCGATTGCGGCTTCGGCACCTTCGCGAGCTACGAGTTCGTGGCGAACGACGTGGCCTGGGGCAAGCTCGGGGCGCTGGTCGAAGGTGCCGCGATCGCATCGCGGCGCCTCTGGGGCCGCCCGTCTGCGCACTAACGCTTCGAACGGAGACCCGCTGCCATGACAGATAGTTCGACCGGCCGTTCAGCCAAGGGATTGCGCGTGGTCGTCGTCGGCGGGTCGATGGGCGGCCTGCTCGCCGGCAACATGCTGCAGCGCGCTGGCTGCGACGTGACGGTGCACGAGCGGATCGGCACGGAGCTCGCCGAGCGGGGCGTCGGTATCGCGACCCATCCGGGGCTTCATGCCGCGCTGGAGAGCCTGGGGCTCTCCATCGACGAGGCCTTCGGCGTCAGGCTCGAGGAGCGCATCACCCTCGGGACCGACGGACGCATCCTCGCCCGCTATCGCCTGCCGCAGATTCAAGCGACCTGGGGGCATCTCTACCACCTTCTGCGCGGCAACTTTCCCGACGAGCGCTACGTTGCCGGCGCCAACTTTACGCGGGTCGAGCCGCATGGAGAGGGCGTGCTGGCGCACTTCGCGGACGGCTCCAGGGTCGAGGCCGATCTCCTGATCGGTGCCGACGGCGTGCGCTCCACCGTTCGCGCCCAGCTCTGGCCGGAGGCGGTGCCGGAGTACGCAGGCTATGTGGCGTGGCGCGGCATCGTGGACGAGGACCGGCTCTCGGCAGAGCACCGCGATATTCTGCTTACGCGTTTTATCGTCTGCCTGCCGCCCGGTGAGCATGTCGTGGGCTACCCCGTCGCGGGGCCGGATGGCGACCTGAGCCCCGGCAAGCGCCGCTTCAATATCGTCTGGTACAGGCTGGCCACGGCCGACGAGTTGCGGCGGATGCAGACCGATGAGGCCGGCAACTATCACGAGGCAGGGATCGCGCCGGACCTTATCGCTCGCTCGTGGATCGACGAAATTCATCGCGCGGCGGAGGAGCGCCTGCCGCCTGCGCTCGCGGAGCCGATGACCCTTGCACGCGGACTCTTCTTCCAGACCATCGTGGATCTGGAGGTGCCGCAGATGGTGCAGGGGCGCGTGGCCATGCTGGGGGACGCGGCGTTTTCCGCGCGGCCCCACACCGGAATGGGCGTCGTGAAGGCGACCGGCGACGCGGTTTGCCTCACCGACGCCATCGAGGCCCATCCCGGCGAGATTTCGCGCGCTCTCTCCCGTTACGATGCGCGTTTTCCGCGCGGCCCCACACCGGAATGGGCGTCGTGAAGGCGACCGGCGACGCGGTTTGCCTCACCGACGCCATCGAGGCCCATCCCGGCGAGATTTCGCGCGCTCTCTCCCGTTACGATGCGGAGCGGATGCGCTACGGGCGCTCTCTGGTCCGTTTCGGCCGGCGCCTGGGCACGCATATCGAGACCCCGGAGCGCAGCGCAGAGGACCGCGCGCTCGGCGACTACCTGCGCCAGCCCGAGACCGTCATCCAGGCCATCTCGATACCGCCGCCCTGCTCGCCGCTGGCCGTGTTCAGGGAAGACGCTTAGCTCGCATTTCTCACCAGGGTCGCGGCCTGTCGCGAGCCCGTCAAAGACGGACTCGCTCTAAAGGGTCCGCCAGTCGACCGCGTCGGCGAACGCTTGGGCGGCGCGGAGCATGACGGGCTCGCCGAAATGCCTGGACACCAGCGAGAGTCCGATGGGGAGACCGTCGGCCATTCCGCAGGGGATGGTGAGCGCCGGGTGGCCGCTTGCGTCGAAGGGGCAGGGGTTCATCAGGGCATCGTGGGCGTCGTGCTCGTATTGGGCGGGCGAGCATGTATCGGGGTCCGGCAGCGGGCGTGCCCGCATGGCGGTGGTGGGGAGCGCGATCAGATCGTGCTCCGCCAGCACGGCGTCGTAAGCGGCGCGGAGGGTGCGGCGCAGGTTCTGCGCCTTGGCGTAGTAGCGGCCGTGATAGGCACGCTGCATGTATTCGCCGAAGAGGAGGGTGAGAGTGACGGTCGGTGCCAGATCGTTCGGCTGGCGGTGCAGCGCGCGGGCGCTCGCATCGAGCAGCGACGTGATCTGGTAGCCCTGCTGATTCACCCCGACGCCGCCGCCCTTGATCATGTTCTGCACCGCGCCCTCGCGCGCGATCCCGGCCCAGATGTGCATGCCGTCCCGATGCATCGGGAGGCTGACGGTGCTGACCTCGGCGCCGAGCCCCTCGAAGCGCTTTAGCGCCGCCCGCACCCGCTCGTCCACGACCGGCTCGCTCTCCGGCCGCTCGAAGCCTTCCGCGAGGCAGGCGATTCTGAGGCCGCGCACGCCGCCCTCCAGTGCCGCCATGTAGTCAGGCGGATCGATGTCGGGCTGGCGCGGATCGATGCCGTCGGGCCCGGCCATCGCCTGGAGCAGCCGCGTCATGTCCTCCAGGTTGGCGGCCATCGGCCCGGCGTGATCGAGGGTGAACTCGATGGAGGCGATGCCCGAGTACGGTACGAGGCCGAAGGTGGGCTTCATGCCGTAGAGGCCGCACCACGCGGCCGGGATGCGCAGCGAGCCGCCCTGATCGGCGCCCACGGCAACATCGACCGCGCCCGCCGCGACCAGCGCGGCGCTGCCGCTCGACGAGCCGCCGGCGGCGTGGCTCGGCTTGTGCGGGTTGGGGATCAACCCGGTGGACGCCGTGATGCTCGAGCCCTCCATGCAGAAGGCGCCGCACACGGCCTTGCCGGCGATCGTCCCGCCGGCATCGAGGATGCGGGTGACGATCGTGGCGTCGACCTCCGGCACGTAGCCTTCCAGCACCGAGGCGCCGATCGACATCGGCACGCCGGCGAGGCAGACGTTGTCCTTCAGCGCGACGGTCTTGCCCGCGAGCAGCCCGTGGCGTGCGCCCTTTACCTCGCAGCGCCAGTACCAGGCGTTGTAGGGGTTCTCCTCCGGCGGCGGGCGGTGGCCCGGCGTGCGCGGATAGGCGACCGGCAGGCCCGGCTCGGGCAGTGCGTCGATCCGCGTATAGGACTCGATGCCTTCGGCGATCAGCTCCCGGTAGGACGACGCCAGAGCCGGCGTCAGCCTTATGCCAAATTCGGCGGCGATGGCGACGAGTTCGTCGACGCTCGGCGTCCGCACGTTCGGAAAGCTCGGCATTACGGAAGCTCTCTCAGCCCTCCGGCCGCTCGACGGCGCGGAACGGGTGGCGCGCGCGGAGCGTGTTCACCGCGTCGAACACCGCCGGGAAGGTCGGCCGCGCGATATAGTGGCCGTCGCCCTCGTTCGCGCGGAGCTCCGCGCCGTCCCACACCAGCCGGCCCTGGCTCACGGTGGCGCGCGCGACGCCGGTCACGGTCATGCCCTCGTAGATGTTGAAATCGTTGTTCTGGCGGTGGGTCTCGGCCGAGATCGTACGCGTGGCCTTGGGGTTCCAGACCACGATGTCGGCGTCCGAGCCCACCTTGATCGCCCCCTTGCGCGGATAGATGTTGAAGATCTTCGCGCAGTTGGCCGACGTGACGGCGACGAACTCGTTGGCCGTCAGCCGGCCGGTCTCGACGCCCTGGTCCCAGAGCACCGACATGCGGTCCTCGACGCCGCTGGTGCCGTTCGGGATCTTCGAGAAATCGTCCTTGCCGAGGTCCTTCTGCGAGTTGCAGAAGGCGCAGTGATCGGTCGCCGTGGTCTGCAGGTTGCCCGACTGCAGGCCGCGCCAGAGCGCCTCCTGATGGTCCTTGGGCCGGAACGGCGGGCTCATCACGTAGGCGCGGGCGGACACCGGGTCGGGGTCGTAATAGACGCTCTCGTCGATCACCAGGTGCTGCGCCAGGCACTCGCCGTAGACGCGCTGCCCTTCGAGGCGCGCGCGGGTGATCGCCTCCAGCGCCTCCCGGCAGGTCACGTGGACGATATAGATCGGCGCCTTGAGGAGCTGGGCGATGCGGATTGCGCGATTGGTGGCCTCGCCTTCGACCTCCGGCGGGCGCGACTGCGGGTGGCCCTCCGGCCCGGTGACGCCCGCCTTCAACAGCTCCTGCTGCATCATCCAGACGAGATTGCCGTCCTCGCAGTGGACGGTGCAGAGCGCGCCGAGGTCCCGCGCCCGCGCGAAGCTGTGCATCATCTTCTCCGCGTCGAGCATGATCTCGCCCTTGTAGGCCATGAAGTGCTTGAAGCTGTTGACCCCGTGATCGCGGGTCAGCGTCCCCATGTCCTCGTGAATCCGGTCGTTCCAATTGGTGATCGCGACGTGGAAGGAATAGTCCGACGGCGCCTTCGCCGCGCGCTGCTGCCACACCCGATAGGCGTCCATCGGCCGCTGATCCGGCGCCGGGATGACGAAGTCGATGATCATGGTGGTCCCGCCCGAGAGGCCGGCGGCGGGGCCGGTGTAGAAGTTGTCGCCGGTCACGGTGTCCATGAAGGGCAGTTGCATGTGGGTGTGGGGGTCGATCCCCCCCGGCATCACCAGCGCCTCCCCCGCATCGACGATGGCCGCGCCGGCGGGCACGTCGATCGCCGTGCCGATCTCCTGGATCTTGCCGTCCGCACAATAGACATCGGCAGGGTAGCGCTCGTCCGCGGTCACGACCGTGCCGCCCCTGATCAACGTTGACATGGCTGCCCCCCTTTCGGCGCGTTCGCTGCCGGCTCCGCGGCGCCGGCTGGGCCGGACCGTTGCCGTGCGATAACCACTGCACCACACTACCCGATCTGCACTACCCGATCTGCGGCGTACAATCGTGATCTTCGGCTGTCCGGGCGGCCGGCGACACGAGCGGCGAGGGAGGGAGCGGGGACCTGAGGATGGAAAAGCTCTGCGAGCAGGAGGTGCGGGGGTTTCACGCCTTCTTGCGGGATTGGCTGGCCGGTGCCGTGACGCGAACCGGCGAGACCTTCGCCCGGTTCTCCGACGCGATGGATGACGGGGTCGAGGTCATCGGGCCACGCGGCACGGTGACGCCGCGGGATGCGCTGGTCGACGAGTTCGAATGCCTGCACGGGCAACTCGCCGCCGACGCGGACGAATTCGAGATCTGGATCGAGAATTTTCGCCTGCGCTGGGCGGCGGGCGATCATGCGCTGGTCACCTATGAGGAGTGGCACCGGCGCCGGGGCGCAACATCCGCGCGCCTCTCCTCGGCCCTCTTTCGCCGCGAGGCGGCGGCGCCCTGCGGCGTGGCATGGCTGCACGTCCACGAGACGTGGTTGCCGGGCCTCGCACCGGAAGGCGGCGAACGCTTTCCCGAGACCTCTTAGGCCCGCCAGGGCAAGCGCCGCGCTTCATGCACACGCCGACACCCGTTGAGCCTCCGATCCTCCCGACTCCGGCCGGTGCCCTGCCTCTCGACGCCGTGCACACGCGCGAGCGCCAGTTCACCCGCATTTTCACGACGATGTACGGCCAGAAGCACCGCGCCCGGACCCGGCTGCCGGTCAAGACCCAGGCCGTCAGGATGCACGAGGCCGGCGGGCCGGAGGCGCTCCGCGTCGAGGACATCTGGGTGCCGGACCCCGGCGCAACCGAGGTGCGGATTGCCCAGAAGGCGGTCGGGCTCAACTTCCTCGATACCTATCAGCGCCGCGGCCTCGTCCCCTCGCCGGGGCTCCCCTGGGTCATCGGCTTCGAGGGCGCGGGCGTCGTGGAATCCGTGGGCGGCGCGGTGACGCGGCTGAAGGAAGGCGACCGCGTCGCCTACGCGAACGCGCCGCCCGGCGCCTATGCGGGGCTGCGCACCATCGCGGCGGACGCCGTGGTCAAGCTGCCCGACGCCATCGGCTTCGAGCAGGCCGCCGCCACCATGCTCAAGGGCATGACGGCGGAATATCTGGTTCACAAGAGCGGCAAGGTGCAGCCGGGCGACACCGTGCTGGTCCATGCCGCCGCAGGCGGTACCGGCCTGCTGCTCTGCCAGTGGCTTGCGCATCGCGGCGCCACCGTCATCGGCTGCGTCGGCGATGACGAGAAGCGCCGGCTCGCCGAGGCCAACGGCTGCCGCCACGCGATCGACTACCGGCGGGAGGACGTCGCTGCCCGCGTCGCCGACCTCAGCGGCGGCGAGGGCCTTGCGGCGGTCTACGATTCGGTCGGCCGCGATACGGCCGAGGCCTCCGTCGCCTGCCTTCGCCCCGGCGGCACGCTCGTGCTTTACGGCAGCTCGTCGGGCGCCGTCCCTCAGCATGTCCTCTCTTCAGCGGCGGATAAATCCCTCGCGGTCGTGCGCCCCGGCCTCTTCCAGGAGAACGCCACGCCGGACGCGCTCCAGGACAGGGCGCGGGCGCTCTTCGAGGTGCTGGAGAGCGGCGCGGTCGCCGCCCGTATCGACCGGCGCTATGCGCTCGCCGATGCGGCGGAGGCGCACCGCGACATCGAAGCAAGGCGCACCACCGGCCAGAGCGTGCTGATCCCGGGTTAGCTCTCGGCGCTGCCGCCCTGGCTTTGCGGCGCGTTGAGAGAACAGGGGATATGAACTATCACGGGGCCGCAAACATCCTATCGTGCGGGCACGGGAGCTATTCATGAGTAAGCCGACAGTCATGATCACGGGTGCCGGAATCGGCATCGGCGAGGCCACGGCCTTGGCCTTCGGCCGGACCGGCTATCACGTCTACGTCACCGACGTGCTCGACGACGAGGGGCAGGAGACCGTCGCGGCCATCGAGGCAGCCGGCGGCAGCGCCGAATTCAGCCATGTCGATGTGACCGACAGCGCCAATGTGGACTCCGCGGTCCAGGCCGCCGAAGTCGCCACCGGCCCGCTCGACGCCGCCGTCGCCAACGCCGGCATCGCCCACAAGGTGCCGTTCTCGGAGATGAGCGACGAGAAGTGGGACCACACCCTCGATGTCGACCTGAAGGGCGTGTTCCGCCTCTTTCGCGCCGCTGCGCCGGCGATGCGCGAGGCGAAGCGGGGCGCGATGGTCGCGGTCTCCTCGGTCATGGGCACGAGCTACGGCTGGCACGATCATGTGCAGTACAACGCGGCCAAGGCGGGGGTGGTCGGCCTCGTGCGCGGCCTCGCCTGCGATCTCGGCGGCGACGGCATCCGCGTCAACGGCGTGGCGCCGGGCTTCATCAAGACCGCGCAGGCGCTCTCCACCGTGCACTCGCTCGGCCTCGCGGGGCTGGAGGCAGCCGCCACCTACATCCCCCTCGGCCGTTACGGCGAGGCCGACGACATCGCCGACGTGATCCTCTTCCTCTGCTCCGACGGCTCGCGCTACGTGAGCGGCCAGACCATCATCGTCGACGGCGGCGTCACGGTCGGCCGTTACTGAGGGGAACGCCCGCCGGCGCGGGCTTGCGTCAGTCGGCGATCTCCGCGCCGAAGGCGCCGAGGACGGCACCGTTCGTGAAATGGCCGCTGAAAGTCCCGGCGACGCCGGACGGGAACGTGGACTGGTTGCCTCGCATCGCGTCATCGTTGTCGACGACGACGGGTCCGAAGAAGCGGCCGTTCCAGGCGCCCGTCAAGCGTCGATCGCCCACGGTCGCGCCGCTGAACACGTTGCCGTTCGTGCCTGTGAGATCACCGCCTTGTTGACTGTCGAACGACGCTGCCTCCAGGTCGAGACTCCAACTGGAGTCGATGGATCTGCCGTTTCTGCTCCTGAAGTTGTCGATTGAGCCGATGATCGAGTAGTGGTCGTTGGTCGGCACGCTGCCACCGCCAAACGTGGCAGTGAGCATTGCGTCGGCGGTAAACTGGCCGCCTCTCCGTCTATCGACTTCACCGTCCAACGTGTATGTCCTTGTCACGTAGACACCTGTAGCCGCCCCCCTGTAGCTCGCGCGGCCCTCAAGGTGGTCGTGTCCCAGGACGTGGTGTAGGAGTTGTTGGAGCCTCTGTTAGCTGTGGGTAGGCGGCTTGCTGTAGCGACCGCCGAGAGTCTGGCGTAGGCAAGCCGGCTATCCACAGCGGAGGCCATCGCGGTTCCGGTTTAGGGTTGGGCTAGAGCGAACCAACCTGACCCGAAGGAGAACCACGATGACCCAGGACATGATGACCCTGCGCGCGCTTTTGGAGAAGAGCTCCGATGCCGATCTGCTTCGCGAGATGATCGGCTTCACGGCCGAGCGGCTGATGGCACTGGAGGTCGAGGGCCTGACCGGCGCCGGGCACGGCGAGCGCTCGGCGGATCGTATCACCCATCGCAACGGCTATCGCGAGCGACGCTGGGAAACGCGGGCGGGCACGGTGGAGCTGAAGATCCCGAAGCTGAGGAAGGGGAGCTACTTCCCGGGCTTCCTGGAGCCGCGGCGGATGGCCGAGAAGGCGCTGGCTGCGGTGATCCAGGAGGCCTACATCCAGGGCGTATCGACCCGCTCGGTCGACGATCTGGTTCAGGCGATGGGGATGTCGGGCGTCTCCAAGAGCCAGGTCTCCAGGCTGTGCGGCGAGATCGACGATAAGGTCAACGGCTTCCTCGATCGACCGCTGGAGGGCGACTGGCCCTATCTGTGGCTGGATGCGACTTATTTGAAGGTGCGCGAGGCCGGGCGCATCGTCTCGGTCGCGGTGACTGTGGCTGTGGCCGTCAACGACCAAGGCCGCCGCGAGGTCCTGGGCGTGGCGATCGGCGCGTCGGAGGCCGAGATCTTTTGGACCGAGTTCCTGCGCTCGCTGGCCCGGCGCGGGCTGCGCGGCGTGAAGCTGGTGATCTCCGACGACCACAAGGGCCTGAAGGCCGCCGCGACCCGGATCCTCGGCGCCACATGGCAGCGCTGCCGCGTGCACTTCGCCCGCAACCTGCTGGCCCATGCCGGCAGGCAGGGCCGGCGCGTCGTCTCCGCCTTCGTCGCCACCGCCTTCGCCCAGGAGGACGCCGACAGCGCCAAGGCCCAGTGGCGCCAGGTCGCCGACCAACTCAGGCCCAAGGTGCCCAAGCTGGCAGT
This sequence comes from Alphaproteobacteria bacterium, assembly GCA_965237415.1. Taxonomy (GTDB): domain Bacteria; phylum Pseudomonadota; class Alphaproteobacteria; order UBA828; family UBA828; genus WTGU01. The sequence goes on along the minus strand of CBDEFM010000002.1, from coordinate 1,848,911 downwards.
TCTCATGGACGAAGCCGAGCACGACGTCCTCGCCTACATGAGCTTCCCCAGGGAGCACCGCCAGAAATTGCATTCGACCAACCCGATCGAACGGCTCCATGCCGAGGTCAAGCGCCGCACCAACGTCGTCGGTATCTTTCCCAACGAAGCCGCTATCACACGGCTCGTCGGTGCCATCCTTCTCGAGCAGAACGACGAGTGGGCCGTCTCAAGGAGATACATGACGCTGGAATCCATCGCTCCGCTGCGCGATGGTGTCCCCATCACGCTGCCCACCGTGGCAGCCTGAACGTCCCGGCCCTACCCGCCGGGAGCCGCGTAGAGCGCAACGCTCTTACACCACGCGCCGGGACACGATCTCAAGGTCTTGAACGGTGCCGATTGCGGACTCTGCGGTGCCGCCGGCAATGGCGCCGACCATGATGATGGGGTCGCCGTTCGCTTCGGATTCATGCATCCAGTAGCCGAAATGGACGTAGTCGCTGTCCTCTACCGGCACCAGGAACTCATTATCGTCAGGTGCGAATCGCCAAACGCCGCCTACCTCGGCCAGCGCGCCGTTCATATTTGTTGAGAGGCTGCACATCGAGACGCACGTATAGGTGCCCGGCGCGCCGTGGAACCTGCCCGCAAACTCGGCGTCGGCCATGAACAGCACATCCACCTGATTGACCGCCGATGGGAACTCGGCCACACCGCTGACCAATCCGACGTTAGAGGTGTCGAGGATCAAGGAATCACTGTTGTCGAGCGCGTGGACCATGTAAAACGGCGTGGGCGTTGGCTCGTCCTTGTTGCTGTAGATTATGAACGTATCGGTCGAATCCGCCTCGTTCATTCGCACGTACACATTGTCGTCCCAGCCATCGATTCGGGTTCCAACCGCGTCAGCCGTTTCCTCGAGTGCGGATGCATCCGCGGGCGCCCCCGAGCCCTCCGCGTCCAGCAAGTCCGGTGCCGTCGACGCAGGATCCGCGTCGATCGCCACATCGAGCGCCTCGGCAACATCCTGGGGTATCGCTGGACGCGACGACGACGGCGGCCCTCCGTCGGATCCGCCGCCACAAGCGGACAGGACCCCTGACAAGCTGCCAACCACCAGGAGCATTGCGATTGAGTGAAGGGATCCGATTTGGCGTCTCATGGTGTCGCGTTCCTCAGCAGAGTGAGTCGGTCGGCGGTAATGGGCGTGGCTAGGGAGCGCGGCGATCCGCCAACTCCGGCAGATGGATGGTTGCGAACTCCGCTTCGTTGAATTTCGGGCATACCATCAGACCAGCCGCCACGCATGAATCGAAAGTGTCGTTTCGACGTCGGTGACTACAGAGCAGTCCATGCCGTTGGAGCCGTGTCGCGTTACCAGCGAGCTTTGCAAACGCCAGCCGTTTAGGAAGCGACATCCCGAAGCATCCCGACAGCGTTGCGACTCGAGAAAAGCATGGCGGCAACGGTGGGGTGCTCAGCAAAGCAAGTCAACACAGCACCGGCAGAGGGAGAGAAAGTCCCGAGCGCGGGCTCTTCGCCGAGATGGTCGATGCGGTGTCGAGTTCGGTGGGTGGCGTCGGTGCCCAGCAACGCCGCGCGAAAGCGGTCCTTGAGGTACGCGCCGTCGCGGGGCGGGAGGACGCGGGGCAGGGGCTCGGCCTTGACCTTGACCGTGAGGGAGGTCGGCCCTGGCACTGCGTGCACCAGCGGCCGAGTGGTGCGGAGGCCGGATCCGACCGCGGCCTGGCGCGCCGGCCAGACCGCGCGACGCCCGATCCCGCTGGACAAATGGCGATGCTGTGCGTACATGCCGCCATCCCGACTCTGCTCGCTGTGAGGGAGCCGGAACCGTTTCGCGCAGACGCGTGAGCGTCGCATCACCTGGGGAGTAACCAATGAACATCAAGACACTGTGCAAGAACGCCGTTCTGGCGCCGCTTGCGGGCGTCGCCGCGCTGGCGCTCGTCGCCGGAACGGCACAGGCGGCCGGCGAGTTCGATGGCGTGGAGGTCAACATCATGACCTTCACCGGCCCGCAGATCGCCGAGCCGCTGCAGCGCCGCGCACCGGACTTCAACGCCATGACCGGCGCACAGATCAACATCATCACGGTGCCGTTCTCGGACCTCTACAGCAAGGTGCTGACGGACTGGGCATCGGGCACCAACTCCATCGACGCAGCGGTGTTCGCGCCGCAGTGGGCGGTCGACTACATCGTGCCAGGCTTCATGGAGAACCTCAGCGCGCGCGTCGCGGCGGATGAGAATCTCCAGGAGGACGACATCGCGCCGTTCTTCCGCGAGTTCTCGCAGAAGTTCGCGGGCGACACCTACATGCTCACGCTCGATGGCGACTTCCAGATGGTCTACTACCGCTCCGACCTCTTCGCCGAGGCCGGCATCGCGGCGCCCGAGACGTGGCAGGACTACATCGCCGCGGCCAAGGCACTCGACGGCCAGGACATGAACGGCGACGGCTCGCCGGACTACGGCTCCTGCATCTCCAAGAAGCGCAATGCGCAGGCCTACTGGATGATCCTCTCGGTCGCGAGCGGGTTCCTGCAGTCGCAGGGGACGTCGCAGGGCATCTTCTTCAATGCCGACACCATGGAGCCGCTGGTCAACAACGATGCCTTCGCCGCCGCCCTCGACGTTTACGTCGAGACGACCCAGTACGGGCCGCCCGACGAGATCAACCTCGACGTGGGCGACACGCGGAGCCTGTTCACCTCCGGCCGCTGCGCGCTGACCATCGACTGGGGCGATATCGGCACGCTCGCCATCGATCCGGAGAACTCCCAGGTCATCGACAAGGTGGGCTCGATCATGCTGCCCGGCTCGACGGAGGTGCTCGACCGCGCCACCGGCAAGCTCGTGCCGTGCGATGCCGAGATCTGCCCCTACGCCATCAACGGGGTCAATCGCGCGCCCTTCGCCGCCTTCGGCGGCTGGTCAGGCGCCATCAACGCCAAAGCGGACGACAAGGTGAAGGATGCGGCCTACGCCTTCTTCTCCCACATGTCGCAGCCGGCGCAGTCCAACGAGGACGTGACCATCGGCATGACCGGCTTCAACCCCTATCGTCTCTCGCAGTTCAGCGATATCGGTGTCTGGGTGAAGGCGGGAATGAGCGAGGCCGCGGCGAATGACTATCTCGGCGCCATTCAAGCCAGCCTGAACAGCCCGAACATGGTGCTGGACCTGCGTATCCCGAAGAACCAGGCCTATCAGCAGGTGGTGCTCGACAGCTCCATCTCCCGCCTGCTCGCAGGTGAGATCGACAAGGCGCAGGCGATGCAGGCCATCGAAGACGGCTGGAATGAGCTGAACGAAGAAAACGACGTCGACGATCAGGGCGCAGCTTATCGCGCGACGCTCGGCCGTTAGACGACCCTTCAGGCTCCGGCACGCGCCCAGGCTACTGACCGCGCGTGCCGGAGCCGCTTTGTTCGACTAAGGCATTCCGGCATTGGCCTTTCTGGAGGCCCGCGACGGTCGCGACCGCATCGGCGAGTGGGTCGACCGCAATGCCGGCAAGGTGTTCATCCTGCCGGCGGTGCTCACGCTGCTGGCGTTTTCGTTGTTTCCGCTATTGATCTCGGCCTATCTCACTCTGACCAAGCTGAAATTTTCCTCCGAAGGTTTTCTGCTCAAGTTCGTCAAGTGGCTCAACTTCAAGAAGCTGATCTTCGGATCCCAGCAGTATCATCTGCTCGGAACATTCGATCCCCTGGGCGCCATTGACTGGTTGGTCATAGGCGCGATCTTTGCGCCCCTGCTCTACTTCTATGTTCGTTATCTGATTCGGCCTGGCGCGACTGTGGTTGGCGTCATCGGGCGATCCGTTGCCACGCTCGTCGCCGGTGCGTTGACCATTCTTCTGGTGTTGACGTTGGGCGGCGGCTTTCCCGGCTCGCTCGTGGTCACACTCTTCTACGTGTTCGTCGGCGTCTCGGTTCAATTCGGGCTGGCGCTCGGCCTGGCCGTTCTCTGCTCGCAGAATATCTACGGGCGGAACCTGTTTCGCGTGGTCTTCTTTCTGCCGATCATGGTGACGCCCGTCGGCATCGCCTACATGTTCCGCATGCTCGCCGACATGCACAAAGGACCCTTCGCCGACATCTGGACCGGGCTCGGGCTCAGCGAATTCGCCTGGGCGTCGGATCCGTGGACGGCGCGCATGGTGGTGCTCATCGGCGATACCTGGCAGTGGACGCCGTTCATGTTCATCGTCCTGCTCGCGGCCATCGAGAACCAGCCGCGCGATCAACTCGAAGCCGCGCGTATCGACGGCGCGGGCGGGTGGCAATCATTCCGCGACATCACGTGGCCTGCGATCGCGCCGGTCGCCGCGACCATCGTCCTGATCCGCCTGATCGAGGCCTTCAAGATCATCGATCTGCCCAACGTGCTCACCAATGGCGGCCCCGGAATCGCCACCGAATCCCTCACACTCCATGCCTTCATCGCCTGGCGCACGCAGGACCTCGGCGGCTCTGCAGCGGTGGGGTACATGCTGCTGTTCGTGGCGACGGTGACCTGCCTCTCGTTCTTCAACTTCGCGGGCCGGAAGACCCGCAGGACCGAGCTGTGAACATTCCCGAGCGCACCCTGCTGCGGCGTCTCTTCGTGCAGCACGACCTCACCTCGATGGCGCCGGCCACCAAGGCGCTCGTCTACACGCTGCTCATTCTCTGGCTGCTGGTGGTGCTGTTCCCGGTCTACTGGCTCTTCATCACGTCGTTCAAGCTGCCGGTCCAGGTCAATGACGGGCCTGACTTTCTCCCGTTCATCGACTTCGCGCCGTCCACCCACGCCTGGCAATACATCCTCTTCGAGCTCGGCAACGACACGCTGCGTCCCTATATCAACTCTGTCATCGTCGCCTTCTCCGCCACGGTGGTTTGCGTGCTGGTCGGCTCGTTCGCGGCTTACGCCCTGGTGCGGATCCAGTACCGGGTCAAGGTCGGCAATGTCCTCGGGTTCCTGGTCCTCCTTGGACTCACCGTTTTCGCGGTCGTGAGGTTCGGCGCCCCGTGGTTTGCCGCCGCAGCCGTCGCGATCGTCCTTTTCATCCTCTTCGTGACTGCCGTCGGGCGCTACTTCAGGCGAGCGCTCGGCAACGACGACATCCTGTTCTGGATCATTTCCAACCGCATTCTGCCGCCGGTGGTGGTCGTCCTGCCCATCTATCTCATGTTTCAGCGCGTGGGCCTGCTGGACACGCACATCGCGCTGATTGCCACCTATACCGCCATCAACCTGCCCATCGTCGTCTGGCTGATGCGGGACTTCTTCGCCGGTATCCCGATCGATCTGGAAGAAAGCGCCCAGATCGACGGCGCCTCCCGGCTTCGCATCTTCTTCACCATCGTACTGCCGCTCGCGCGGCCGGGCCTGGCGGCGACCGCCTTGCTCATCCTCATCCTGGCCTGGAACGAGTACCTGCTTGCGCTCTTCATCTCGACGGCGGACGCACAAACCATGCCCATGCTAGTGGCGGCGCAGAACGCAACGCGCGGGCCGCAGTGGTGGTACATGTCGGTGCTGATCGTCATCATGATCGCGCCCATCGTGCTCACGGCCGCGCTTCTCCAGCGGCATATCGCGCGCGGGCTGCTGGTCGGCGCGATCAAGGGCTGAAGGGCGGGAGATTCGGCGATGCGCGTGCGGATGATCGATGTGCGCAAGTCCTTCGGTTCGAACGAGGTGGTCAAGAACCTGAGCCTCGACATCGCGGACGGCGAGCTGTTGGTGCTTCTCGGGGAATCCGGGTGCGGCAAGACCACCGCGCTCCGCATGGTGGCGGGTCTGGAGACCGTGAGCGGGGGCACCATCGAGATCGGCGATCACGACGTGACCACTGTGCTGCCGAAATATCGCAACGTCGCGATGGTGTTTCAGTCCTATGCCCTCTATCCGCACATGACGGTCGCCAAGAACATCGGCTATCCGCTGAAGCTGCGGGGCACGCCCGCGGCCGAGCTCGAGGGCGCAGTGCGCGCGGCCGCGGAAAAGGTTCATCTGGAGGACCTGCTGCACCGCTATCCGCGCCAGCTTTCCGGCGGCCAGCGCCAGCGCGTGGCGCTGGCCCGCGCCATGGTGCGCACGCCATCGGTCTTCCTGATGGACGAGCCGCTCTCCAACCTCGACGCCAAGCTCCGCATCGCCATGCGGGTGGAGCTCAAGCGCCTGCAGTCGGAGCTCGGCGTGACGACCATTTACGTGACCCATGACCAGGTCGAGGCGATGACGCTCGCGCATCGGGTCGCGGTGATGGACGAAGGGGTGCTGCAGCAGGTCGCGCCGCCGAAGGAAATCTACGACGACCCCGCCAACCTCTTCGTGGCCCGCTTCATCGGGGCGCCGGCCATGAACATCATCGAGGGCACGGTGGAGGACGGCATGTTCACCGTGCAGGACGGCGCGGTGCCGCTTTCCGGCGCGGCACCCGGCGGTTCTCTCTACCTCGGCTTCAGGCCCGAAGACGCCGCGCTTGCGCCGGTGGAGGACGCTATGCTGCGGGCGCACATCTATTCGACGGAGATGACCGGCAACGAGACGATCGTGACCTGTCTTCTGAACGAAGAGCAGGTGGTGGTGCGCGCCGACAAGGATTTCGAGGCCACGATGGACGCGGCAGTCGGCATCAATCTGGATCCCGCCAAGGCGCGGCTCTTCGACAGCGACAGCGGCACGAAAATCCGTCGATAGGGGCAGGCGGACGCTACCAGAGATCAGGCTTGCGGATGGTCGTGCCGGGGATTGGGTCCGGCAGTTGCGACTGCTGAAGGACCGCCTTGTTGCGAATGTGGACAGAGAAATCGGCGTGTGCCGTCAGTTGACGCGACGGATGTCGATTTCCCGGCGTCGCCAGACCGATTCGTTTGCGGTGATGTTGCTTGACCAAGCGCATCGCCTCGGCAATGTCGCTGTCGTTGGTGACGACAATCGCGCAATCGTAAGCGTTCAGCCAGCTGTCGTTCAGCAAATGAACCGCGAGGTTTACGTCCGAGGCCTTCTCCTCGGTCTTGACCACCTTAGCAGTCCGCTGTCGGGCGGTCGGTGCCGCGAGCGGCAATCTGACGTTGTGACTCAGGAAATGGCCAAAATAGACTTCTACCTCGGGTCGATAGTGTTGTAAGGCGCGGAGGTAAGTGTCTTGCCTCTGCGGTTTAGACGGATCATTCGGCGTTACCGACACGCGCGCCGTAAAGAATTTGAGGGTCAGAATCCGATGATGCGGTTGGAGCACATTCTGAAAAAGAGCTAACAAGTCCAACCATTTCCACGGCGAACCTTTGAGCGCCCCGTAGTAGAGGTTGAACCCGTCCACATAGACGTAGGTCCGCACCGAAATCTCCAAATTGAAGACGGGGCCTCCGAGGAGGCCCCGCGCCCTGCGGTCGAAACCCCAGGGGGAGTTGCCCATGACATATCCCCGATCACGGCGAGGGTCAAGACCGGGGGGAGTGGGCCCTCCCCCAGGACGGCCGAGAGGGCACTGCGGTCAGAGGACGGCGCCCTCTCCCAGCAGTGCGGTGCGAAAGCGGTCCTTGAGGTAGGCGCCGTCGCGGGGCGGGAGGACGCGGGGCAGGGGCTCGGCCTTGACTTTGACCGTGAGGAAGGTCGGACCGGGTACGTCGTGCACCAGCGGCAGCGCGGCGCGGAGGCCGGCTTCGTCCGCGACCTGCCGCGCCTCGGCGAAGCCGCAGGCGGCAGCGGCGGCGGCGAGGTCGGTGCGGTGCGCCGTATGCGTGGGTTGCATCCCGGTCTCGCCGTGGCGCTCGTTGTCGAGGACGACGAGGGCGAGATTAGAGGGCGCCTGCGTCGCGATGGTGGCGAGGCTCGCGAGCCCCATCAGCATGTCGCCATCGCCCGTCAGCACCAGCACGCGGCGGGCCGGCTGCGCGAGCGCGAGGCCGAGCCCGATCATCGAGGCGTTGCCCATCGCGCCCCAGAGCGAAAAGTGGAGCGGATTGTCGCCGAGCGCGGCGCAGTCCCAGGTCGCGGAGCCGAGGCCCGGGACCACCAGCACATCGTCATGTCCGCCGAGCAGCAGCGCCACAGCCGTGCGCCGGTCGAGGCTGGTCTCGGGCTGTTCCTTGCCGGTCATCCGTCGAAGCTCTTTGCGCCGATCACGCGCTGGCCGATGAGGACCGCGGCTGCGGCCCCGCTCTCGAAGGCGAGTGCGGCGGCGGCGGCGATGGTCTCGAATGCGTGCGCCTCGTCGTCCACACGGGAGACGATGACGCCGCATTGTTCGAGGTGGGCCGCCGACCCCTGGCCCATGGGGAGCTGCCACGGATTGGTCTCGCCCCACTCGCCCCGCATGGTGACGAGCGCGAGGAAGGGGAAGCGGCAGGTGCGGATCAGCGAGAGCGCGGCGACGCAGTTGCCGACTCCGCTCGATTGCATCAGCAGCGCCGCGCGCTCGCCGCCGAGCCAGGCGCCGGCGGCCAGCGCCGGGCCTTCCTGCTCATGGGCGAGCAGCACCGTCCGCATGGTCTCGTCGGCATCGCACAGCCTGAGCAGCGCGGACAGGCCGGCATCCGGCACGTGGGCGACCTGGCGTACTCCGGCGGCACGCAGCGCCCGATGGGCGTGGACGCCCCAGCCGGCAGTAGCGCCGCTCACCAGCGGTCCTGAATGCGAGGATTGTGGAGGTCGCGGCGCGTGCGGCCTACTCGGTGCTGAACTGGCCCTTCGCCTCGTCGAGCAGGCGGTCCATCTGCGTGCGGATCAGTTGATCGTCGGCCTCGATGCCCTTCTGCGTCAGGTCGCCGCGCACCTTGCGGAGGACATCGTCGTCGCCCGGTTCCTCGAAATCGGCCATGACCACCTGCTTGGCATAGGCCTCGGCATCGTCGCCCGCGATCCCCATCTTCTCCGCCGCCCACAGGCCGAGAAGCTTGTTGCGCCGGGCGACGACCTTGAACTGAAACTCCTGATCGTGCCTAAACTTCGCCTCGGCGGCGTTCTTGCGGTCGTCAAACGTGTTCATGCCCCAGGCTCCCAGCCGATGATTGGACGCGCGCCCATTGTGCCAGAGCGGCCCGCGCCGGTCCACGGCGAGCGTGGCGCTTCGGGCGGGGAGGCGGCATGTGCACACTCGTGATCCTGCGACGCCCCGGCCACGACTGTCCGGTCCTCATCGCCGCCAACCGCGACGAGATGATCGACCGGCCCTGGCTGCCGCCGGGCCGCCACTGGCCCGACCGCGCGCAGGTGACCGCAGGCCAGGACGAGCTCGCGGGCGGAACCTGGCTCGGCGTCAACGACGACGGTCTGGCGGCCGGCATCCTCAACCGCACGGGCGCGCTCGGGCCTGCGGCGGGCAAGCGCTCGCGGGGCGAGCTGGTGCTGGATGCGCTCGACCATGCCGATGCCGCGGCCTCGGCTTGTGCGCTCGCCGATATCGACGGCGGGGCCTATCGCCCCTTCAACCTCGTGGTTGCCGATTCGGACGAGGCGTTCTGGCTGCGCCACGATGGAAGCAAGTCTCCGGTCTTGCACCCGCTGCCCGAGGGTCTTTCCATGTTCACGGCGCGCGAGCGCAACGACGCGAACTCGGCGCGGATCCGCACACATCTTGCGGCATTCGAATCGGTACTCCCGCCGGATCCCGAGCGGGATGCCTGGGAGGAATGGGCCGCGCTGCTCGCGCGCGGGACAAGCGACTCGGGGGGCGATCCGGAGGCCGCCATGTGCATCGAGCCGACGGGCGGATTCGGCACGGTCAACGCGTCGCTCATCGCGCTACCGCGCCCGGGCCGGCCTGACGCCACCCCGGTCTGGCGTTTCGCGCCAGGGCCGCCGAATCGTCATCTATTTGAAAATATTGACATTTAGAAAGCTGTGCCCGTGGCCGTAGTGCCCGGCTCGCCCGCAGCGACGACGACAGACGATTGTACTGGCCCCTTGTTATGACTATGTTTGCGAGGTAACGGGTGCGCAAAGCGCGCCGACCCGGCGCGACGCCCCCCACATCGAGGATGCCGACCATGTCCCGTCGCAGGCGGATCTACGAAGGCAAGGCGAAGGTCCTCTACGAAGGGCCCGAGCCCGGTACCCTGGTGCAGTATTTCAAGGACGATGCAACCGCCTTCAACAACAAGAAGCAAGGGGTGATAACCGGCAAGGGGGTGCTCAACAACCGTATCTCCGAGCATCTGATGGCGCGACTCAATGAGATCGGCGTGCCCACTCATTTCATGCGCCGGCTCAACATGCGCGAGCAATTGATTCGCGAGTTGGAGATCATCCCGGTCGAGGTGATCATCCGCAATTTCGCCGCCGGCACGCTGGTCGAACGGCTCGGCCTCAAGGAAGGCGCACAGCTCCCGCGCTCGATCGTCGAGTATTGCTACAAGAACGACGAGCTCGACGACCCGTTGGTTTCGGAGGAGCACATCACCGCCTTCGGCTGGGCGACCCCGCAGGAGCTCGACGACATCCTCTCCATGTCGCTCCGCATCAACGACTTCCTCAGCGGGCTGTTCTACGGCATCGGCATCAGGCTGGTGGACTTCAAGCTCGAATTCGGGCGGCTCTGGCACGGTGAGGACTTGCGTATCGTGCTCGCCGACGAGATCTCGCCCGACAGCTGCCGGCTGTGGGACCTGGAGACCGACGAGAAGCTGGACAAGGACCGCTTCCGCCGCGATCTCGGGCGGGTCTCCGAGGCCTATCAGGAAGTCGCCCGTCGTCTGGGCCTGATGCGGGAGGCGGTGGCGCAGGAGGCGAGCAACCGCAACGACGACGAGCGCGCGTGAGATCGGGTGCGAGCCCGAGTCCACATCACCCTCAAGCCCGGCGTTCTCGACCCTCAAGGCAAGGCGATCGAGCACACGCTCGCGCGCATGGGCTTCGCCGGCGTGGACGGCGTGCGCCAGGGCAAGTATCTCGAACTCGATCTTACCGAGACAGACCCGGCGGCCGCGCGGGCGCAGCTCGACGCCATGTGCGCGCGCCTGCTCGCCAACACCGTGATCGAGGACTACACCATCGACCTCGCCGAATGAGACGGCGCCCGTCATTCTCCGTCATCGGCCCACCTTCCCCTTTCCCCCTGCCGACTGGTTCATTTCCCTCAACGGCGGGCGCGAGCTCCGCTCGCTTGCCTACGCGCCATTCGGCGCGCGGCGCAGTCGCGCCGTCCGGGCCTGACGGCCCGGGAAGGCGGAGGGGGAAGGTAGACGGCGGCGGCTTCAACTCCCGATCCGACTCCCCGGACAATGGTTCGGGGCACAGGGTGGGGCGTCCGCGTCAGGATCGCGCCATGGAGAGCGAGAGAGAGCGGGGCACGGCAGCCGCAGTGCGGATGAGCGGGCGCTCGTCGGTGGAGCCTCTCCTGCCCGCAATCGGCCCGGCATCCGGCGCCGCCGTCGTACCCTGCGCCTGGGCCGTCCGTCCCACGGAATCCCACTTAATCCCACTTAATCCCGCCGAATCCCGCCTAAGAAATGGTTTCCACGCCATCCCACCTCCCCCTGTCCCCCTCCCGACTGGTTCATTTCCCTCAACGGCGGGCGCGAGCTCCGCTCGCTTGCCTACGCGCCATTCGGCGCGCGGCGCAGTCGCGCCGTCCGGGCCCGACGGCCCGGGAAGGCGGAGGGGGGACGCAGACTGCACCCGCCCGTGCTTCCTCGCCCCGGCTGAGGTGCGGAGGGGGGACCGCGCCGCAAATGCTCGTCGCTCCTTCTTCGCCTCGGGAGGGCGGAGAGGAGACGCGGACGGCCGCAGCCTACTCTCCCTCTCCGCCCCTGGGGGAGGAGAGGGCCGGGGTGAGGTGGGGGCGCTCGCTCCCGTCCTGCGCGGCGGAGAGGACGCACCGTGTCCGGCTGCGGAGGCGCGATGAAGGCCGTGATCGTGGTCTTCCCCGGCTCCAACTGCGACCGCGACGTGATGGTGGCGCTGGAGGCGAGCGCGGGCCGGGCGCCGGCGATGGTCTGGCACGACGAGCAGGCGCTGCCGGCCTGCGACCTGATCGTGCTCCCCGGCGGCTTCGCCCACGGCGATTACCTGCGCGCGGGCGCCATGGCGGCGCGCTCGCCGGTGATGGCGGACGTCGTGAGGCGGGCCAACGCCGGCGTGCCTCTGTTGGCAATCTGCAACGGCTTCCAGGTGGCGACGGAGGCCGGGCTGCTGCCGGGCGCGCTGATGCGGAACGCGGGGCTGCGCTTCGTCTGCCGCTGGGTCAGCCTGTGCGTGGAGGAGGTCGAGAGCCCGTTTACCGCCGGCTATCAAGTCGGGCAGGTGGTGCGGATGCCGGTCGCCCATCACGACGGCAACTACTGCGCCGATGCGGAGACGCTGGCCCGGCTCGAGGGCGAGGGGCTCGTCGCCTTCCGCTACGTGGGCAACAACGGCGAGAGGGGCGACGGCGCCAACCCCAATGGCTCCGCCGCCGATATCGCCGGCATCCTCAATCCGGCCCGCACGGTGCTTGGCCTTATGCCGCATCCCGAGCGGGCCGCGGAGCCCGCGCTCGGCGGCGCGGACGGGCGCGCCATGTTCGATCGCCTGGTGGAGGCGCTTTCGTGAGCGGCGCGGTGCGCGCGATGCCGGAGGTGCCGATCACGCCGGCGCTCGTCGCCGAACATGGGCTGAGCGCGGACGAGTACGGGCGTATCGAGCGCGTCATGGGGCGGGCGCCCAACCTGACGGAGCTCGGCGTCTTCTCGGCGATGTGGAACGAGCACTGCTCCTACAAGTCCTCGCGGGTGTGGCTGCGCAAGCTGCCGACCGAAGCGCCCTGGGTCATCTGCGGGCCGGGGGAGAACGCCGGCGTGGTGGATATCGGCGACGGGCAGGCGGCGGTCTTCAAGATGGAGAGCCACAACCACCCCTCCTTCATCGAGCCCTATCAGGGTGCTGCGACCGGCGTCGGCGGCATCCTGCGCGACGTGTTCACCATGGGCGCGCGGCCGGTGGCGAGCCTCGATGCGCTCCGCTTCGGCGCACCCTCCCACCCCAAGACGCGCCATCTGGTGGCGGGCGTGGTCGCGGGCATCGGCGGCTACGGCAACTGCATCGGCGTGCCGACGGTCGGCGGCTCGTGCGCATTCGATCCGGCTTACGACGGCAACATCCTGGTCAACGCCATGACCGTCGGCGTGGCGCCGGCCGACCGCATCTTCTACGCCGCCGCCGAGAACGCGGTCGGCCATCCCGTGGTCTACGTCGGCGCCAAGACCGGGCGCGACGGCATCCACGGCGCGACCATGGCGTCCGCCGCCTTCGGCGAGGGCACCGAGGAGAAGCGCCCCACCGTTCAGGTCGGCGATCCCTTTACCGAGAAGCTGCTCATGGAGGCCTGCCTCGCGCTGATGGCGACCGACGCCATCATCGCCATCCAGGATATGGGCGCGGCGGGGCTCACCTGCTCCTCGGTGGAGATGGCGGACAAGGGCGGCGCCGGCATCGAGCTCGACCTCGACAAGGTGCCGGTGCGCGAGAGCGCCATGACCCCTTACGAGATCATGCTCTCCGAGAGTCAGGAGCGGATGCTCATGGTGATCCGCCCCGAGGCGGCGGAAGAGGCCCGCGCCGTCTTCGAGAAGTGGGGGGTCGACTTCGCCGTCATCGGCCGGGTGACGGAGACGGGCCGCCTCGTGCTGAAAACGGGCGGCGCCGTGGTGGGCGACTTGCCTGTGCGACCGCTGGTGGACGAGGCGCCGGTCTACGAGCGGCCCTATGAGATCACACCGAGGCCCGCGCCGTTGGCGCGCGCGCCCGACGACGAGGCATCCGCGCCCGATGCGATCGAGGCGCTGCAACGGCTCCTCGGCGCGCCCGATCTCTGCTCCAAGCGCTGGATCTGGGAGCAGTACGACCACATGGTGATGGCCGACACGGTGCAGCCGCCGGGTGGCGACGCCGCCGTGGTGCGGGTCCACGGAACGCGCAAGGGCCTGGCGCTCACCGCCGATTGCACGCCCCGCTACTGCGCCGCCGATCCGGCCTCGGGCGGGGCGCAGGCGGTGGCGGAGGCGTGGCGCAACCTCACCGCCGTGGGTGCCAGGCCGCTCGCCATCACCGACTGCCTCAACTTCGGCAATCCCGAGCGGGCGCACGTCATGGGCCAGTTCGCGGGCTGCATCGAGGGCATGGCCGACGCCTGCCGGGCGCTGGATTTCCCGGTCGTCTCCGGCAACGTCTCCTTCTACAACGAGACCGAGGGCACGGGCATCCTGCCGACGCCGTCGGTCGGCGGGCTCGGCCTGATCGCCGATCTCGAGCGGACGTGCGACCCGGGCCTCAAGGCGGCGGACGAGACGCTGCTGCTGGTGGGCGGCGCCGGCGGCCATCTCGCCCGCTCCCTCTACCAGCGCGAGATCGAGGGCAGGGAAGAGGGGCCGCCGCCTGCGGTCGACCTCGCCGCCGAGCGGCGCCACGGCGACTTCGTGCGCCGCCAGATCGAGAGCGGTCGGGTCTCCGCCTGCCACGACATTTCCGATGGCGGGCTCCTGGTGGCGCTCGCCGAGATGGCGCTGGCCGCCCTCGACGCGGGCCGCACCGTCGGTGCAGCGATCTCGGTGCCGGCCGGGGCTCCGAGCGCTGCCGGCTGGCTCTTCGGCGAGGATCAGGCGCGTTACCTGCTCAGCGCGCCGCAGGACCGGGCCGCGGCGCTCGTGGCGGAGGCCGAGAGTGCGGGCGTTCCGGTCTCGGCCATCGGTGCGACAGGAGGGGCCGCGTTGACAGTGGAGGGCGCAAGTGCCATATCGATAGCAGCGCTCCGCCGCATCCACGAAGAGTGGCTGCCGGCGTACATGTCCGGCGAGACGGGCCTGAGCGCTGAAGCAACCACCTGAGAAATTCGCCTGAGAGCGCCGCCGATGCCGATGGACGTGCAGGAGATCGAGCAGCTCATTCGCGAGGCGCTCCCCGACGCCCAGATCCATATCGACGATCTGCGTGGCGACGGCGATCACTACGCGGCGCGTGTGGTCTCGGCTTCGTTCGCGGGCAAGTCGCGGGTGGAGCAGCATCAGATGGTCTATCGCGCGCTGCGCGGGCGCATGGGCGATCAGCTGCATGCGCTTGCGCTACAGACCAGCGTCCCTACGGACGCCTGAACCGAACGGACATGAAAGGGGATTTCGCATGATGGAGGCCACGACCAGCGCGCCGGTCGAGAACCGCATCCGGGGCGTGATCGACGAGAACGACGTCGTCCTGTTCATGAAGGGGACGCCGGTGTTCCCGCAGTGCGGGTTCTCCGCCACCGTGGTGCAGATGCTCTCGCTGCTCGGCGTGCGCTTCAAGGGCTTCGACGTGCTCGAGGACCCGGAGATCCGCCAGGGGATCAAGCACTTCAGCGACTGGCCGACGATCCCTCAGCTCTACGTCAAGGGCGAGTTCGTGGGCGGTTGCGACATCGTCCGCGAGATGTACGAGACCGGCGAGCTTGGGGAGTTGCTGAGCACCAGGGGCGTCAGCGTCGAGCCTCGCGTTTGAACCCATCGCTGCCGCCGGCGGCGATCGCCAGCTACCACGCCCACGTCTATTACGAACCGGCGACGCGGAAGAGCGCCGCGGCGGTCAGGACGGACCTGATCGCGCGCTTTCCCGTGCGCCTCGGGCGCTGGCGCGACAAGCCCGTGGGGCCGCATCCGGTGCCCACGTTCCAGGTGGCCTTCGAGCCGGCCCTCTTCGCCGAGTTCGTACCCTGGCTCATGCTCAACCGCCGGGGCCACCCGGTGCTCGTCCATCCCAATACCGGCAACGATCTCGCCGACCACCGCGACTACCCGCTCTGGCTCGGCGAGCGCCTCGCCCTCGACTTCAGCGTCTTCGATTGACGTGATTGTCGATGCGCGGGAGACGCATGTGCCTGACCGGTCCGGTCAACCGGTCGCGCGGGCGCCCTCGTTGACGGAGGTGCTGGCGGGGTTGAAGCCGCTGGACGACGCGTTCCCACGAATCGACGACCCGCCGACGAAGCCCGAAGACTTGCTTTGACTTGGCCGTACTACGCTGCTCACTGTATAGGACAGTTGAACCGTAGGCGGCCGGGGCTTGGGCTTATAGGCCGAGCCAGAGCGCGGCCACTCTGATCAGTTGACCACTCATTTCGATTAGGCAGGTAATTTCATGACTGATTTCAATCTTTCGGAAGATGAATTGCGTCTCCTCAATATATTTCATCCTCTTGCGGTAGAAAAATTGAAAGCGGCGGAAAAGAAGAACACTCGCTTCGTTCATTACACCACTGCAGATGCGGCGATGAAGATATTGGAGACTCAACAAGTTTGGATGCGGAAGATATCCTGCATGAACGATTACATGGAAGTAAGGCAAGGACTTAATTGTTTTAATCGGGCATATGGTGGAGTGGCAGGAGAACAGTTTAGGGAGGCACTAGATGGCATGTTTCCTGGAATCACCACCGAATTAGAAATTTTTTCCATGATTGGATGCCATATTTTCACAACACTACATACATTGCATGTCTGTCGGAGCACACAGATGATGATGACGATAAGTATGGACGGCTGTCAATGTGGAGAGCCTATGGTGAGTCAACCGGAGTCGCACTAGTGCTGAATAATGCGCCGTTTCTTGCGTATATTGGTCCACCGGGGGTTTATTCAAGTCCGGTACTATATCTTGACGACGAGTTATTCGAACTCGAATTGCAGAAGGTAGTCGGGGGGATCAGGTGCCACTATGATTTTCTTCGTGACCAGGGGCGGGACACAGTATGTGACGCAATGTTTAACGCGTTCAAATTTTCTGTCTTGTGTACGAAACATCCAGGATTCAGCGAAGAGCGTGAGTGGCGCGTAATTTACATGCCTTCAATGGAGCAGTCACCGAATGTGGAGAGAAGCATTGAAATAGTCAACGGAACGCCGCAACCGATTTGCAAATTTCGCCTGAAGAACTTGCCCGAAATCGGTTTGACTGGGCTTGAAATTCCTGAGATTTTGGACCAAGTTATCATTGGGCCAACCAAGTATCCGGACGCGATATGCGAAGCATTTGTAGCTCTACTTGAACGGGCTGAAGTGAAAGATGCCGAGAGCCGTATCCGTGTGACAAGTATACCGTTGAGACTTTAAAGTCCACGAGCGTTTACGATGCCCACAGCAACAGCGGCGATACATCAGCCCTACTGAAACTCTCTCTCACGATTGCGCGTCGAGAGTGTTTACTCAGTCGGCGGCGCTCAGCGCTCTAGCCAGAGGCTCTCCACCGGGCCGCTTCCGGCTGCCAGCGGGTCGGTCGCAGGCAGCGGGACGCTGGCGATGGAGGCCCTGATCGCGGGCATCTCCGCGTCGCGGACGATCTTCAGCTCCAGGCCCTCGGTATCGTCCCGCGCGTCGGAGACCGCCGCATCCTGGTCCGACAGCACGCAAAGATCCGGCTGCTGCCCCGGCGGATAGGCGCCGATGCTGACGTAGCCCGGCTTGTCGTCGAGCCGGCAGTGGACCACCCCGGCGGGGATCAGCACGGCATCGCCGGCCTGCACATCGACCACCGGCCCCTCGGGCCCGCCGAACTGGAGCCGCGCCGCGCCGCGCGCGCAGCCCACGACCTCATGCGCGATCGAGTGGTAGTGGTGGAAGGGAAAGGTGTCGCCGCGAAAGCCGTCGCCCCAGCCGTTGGCGTCGAAGTGGCGCTCGACCGCGGCTTCCGGCTCGTCGCCGCCGACATCCATGACGCTCCGGTAGACGATGAGCGACAGCGCCCCGTTGTTGGGGCTCGTGCCGGCTTCCTTCAGCAGGTGGTGCTCGAACGTTACGTCGCCCATCTCGCTCCTCCCTGACCCTCTGAACCTAAGGGCAGACAAAAGCCGGGATGGGGCGCCCTGTCAATCGGAAGGGCAGGGGACCTAACGGATGAGGCTTACCGCGAGTAGAACTCGATGACGAGATTGGGCTCCATCTGCACCGGGTAAGGCACGTCGGCGACCTTCGGCGCGCGGATGAAGCGGCCCTCCATCCGGTCGTGGTCGGCCTCCAGATAGTCCGGCACGTCGCGTTCCGGCGAATCGATCGCCTCCAGCACCAGCGGCAGCTGCTTGGAGCGCTCCCGCACCGTGATGCGGTCCTCGTCCTGCACCAGATAGCTCGGGATCGTCACCCGGCGGCCGTTGACCAGGATGTGGCCGTGGTTCACGAACTGCCGCGCCGCGAACACGGTCGGCACGAACTTCATCCGGTAGACGACGGCATCGAGGCGCCGCTCCAGCAGCCCGATCAGGTTCTCGCCGGTGTCGCCCTTGCGGTCGCCGGCGATGCGGTAGTAGCGGCGGAACTGCTTCTCGGTGATGTTGCCGTAGTAGCCGCGCAGGCGCTGCTTGGCCGAGAGCTGCACCCCGAAATCCGACGGCTTGCGCCGCCGCTGGCCGTGCTGCCCCGGCCCGTAGTCGCGCCTGTTGGTCGGACTCTTGGGTCGGCCCCAGAGGTTGACCCCGAGGCGGCGGCAAATCTTGTATTTCGACTGCTGTCGTTTGCTCATCGTGTCCGTGCCGGTGGGAGGACGCGCGCCGCCGCCCTGGGGCGGCGAGCCGGGCGCACTATAGCCGCCGAAGGTCCCGTGTCAATCGGACGAGCCCGGCGGCCAGCCGCGCCGGGACGGTTCGCCTGTGAGCGCGCGCACGACGCCGCGCAGCGTCTGTACGTCCTGGTGGGTGAGCGAGATGCGCTCGAACATGGTCCGCATGTTCTGCACCATCTTGGGCCGCATCTCGGGCGTCGGGAAGAAGTCGCGCGCATCGAGCGCGCCCTCCAGATGCGCGAAGAAGTGCAGGATCTCGTCCTTGGTGGCGGGCCGGGCGCTTCCCGTTGGCGGTGGCGGCTCCGACTCTTCCTCCAGCGGACCGCTCGCGAGGCGCCATTCGTAAGCCATGATGAGGACCGCCTGCGCCAGATTGAGCGAGGCGAAGGCAGGGTTGAGCGGAATGCGGACGATGGCGTCGGCCAGCACCAGCTCCTCGTTCTTGAGGCCGGCCTTCTCCGGCCCGAAGAGGAGGCCGAGCCGGGCGCCCCGGCGGCCTGCGTCGCGCAGCGCCGTGACCGCCGCACGCGGTGCAAGCTCCGGCTTCAGCATCTCCCTGGGCCTCGCTGTGGTGGCGTGGACCAGGTTGAGGTCGGCCACCGCCTCTTCCACGGTCGCGCAGAGGCGCGCGCCGCTCAGCACCGCATCGGCGCCAGAGGCCGCGCCCAGCGCCTTGACGTTGGGCCAGCCGTCGCGGGGCTCGACAAGGCGCAGGTCGGAAAGGCCGCAATTCAGCATGGCGCGGGCGGCGGCGCCGATGTTCTCACCGAGCTGGGTGCGCACGAGGATGACCGCCGGCGCTCCCTTTTCGACATGGGCCGCTGCGCGGCTCTTGCGCCGGTCGGTCCCCGCCACGGCTCAGCCTGCTATGGCGCGGGACCGGCGCACACCGTTCATTGCGCACGGCGCCACAGCGTGCCCTCCGCCGTGTCTTCGAGGGCGATGCCCTCGGCCGCCATCGCCGCGCGGATGCGGTCGGCCTCGGCGAAGTCGCGTTGGGCTCGCGCGGTGGCACGGACTGCGATCAGCGCCTGGATTTCGGCATCGCTCATGCCGCCTTCCTGCCCCGCACCGCGGAACCACGCCTCGGGGTCGGCCTGCAACAGCCCGAGCAGGGCGCCGGAGCCACGCAGCGAGGCGCAGGCCCGCGCCTTGGTCGACGCGTCGCCGGCCCGGTTGAGGTCGCCCGCGAGCCTGTGGAGGACGGCGAGCGCCTTCGGCGTGTTGAGATCGTCGCAGAGCGCGGCCTCGACCTCCGGGTCGGCGCTGTCGTCGGCCGCCCCATCCTCCACGCCCGCGTTGCGCAGCGCGGTGTAGAGGCGGTCCAGGTTGGCGCGCGCCTGGGCGAGCCCGTCGGCGGTCCAGTCCAAGGGGTGCCGGTAGTGCGTGCTCAGCAGGACCAGGCGGATCACCTCGCCCGGCGTCTCGGCCAGCGCGTCGCGGATGGTGACGAAGTTGCCGAGGGACTTCGACATCTTCTCGCCCGCCACGGTGAGCACGTCGTTGTGCACCCAGTGGCGGGCGAAGGGCGCGCCGGGGCAGGCGCATTCGCTCTGCGCGATCTCGTTCTCGTGATGGGGGAAGATCAGATCCATGCCGCCGCCGTGGATGTCCAGCGTCTCGCCGAGATAGGCGCGGCTCATGGCCGAGCACTCGATATGCCAGCCGGGCCGGCCGCGTCCCCAAGCACTTTCCCAACCCGGCAGGGTCTCGTCGCTCGGCTTCCACAGCACGAAATCGGCCGGATCGCGCTTGTAGGGCGCGACCTCGACGCGCGCGCCCGCGATCATCTCGTCGCGGTTGCGGCCGGAAAGCGCGCCGTAGCGGGGCGCCGACGGCACGTGGAAGAGCACGTGTCCCTCCGCCTCATAGGCGTTGCCGGCTTCGATCAGCGCCTCGATGAGCGCGATCATCTCGGACACGTGCGCCGTCGCTCGCGGCTCGGCGTCGGGCGGCAGCGCGCCGAGCGCGGCGATATCCTCGTGGAAGGCCTTGGTGGTCCGCGCGGTGATCGACTCGATCGGCTCGGCGCTCTTGCGCGAGGCCTCGTTGATCTTGTCGTCGATGTCCGTGATGTTCCTGACGTAGGTGACCTGCGGATAGAGCCGCTTCAGCACCCGGTAGAGCACGTCGAACACCACGATGGGCCGGGCGTTGCCGATATGGGCGAGGTCGTAGACCGTGGGCCCGCAGACATACATGCCGACATGGCCGGGGCGCACCGGCTCCAACGGTTCGCGCCGCCGGGTGAGCGTGTTGTGGAGCGAGAGCGTCATGGCTCAGCCGGCCCCGCGGTAGCGGTTGGTGATCGGGTAGCGGCGGTCCTTGCCGAAGGAGCGCAGCGTGAGCTTGATGCCGGGCGGTGCCTGACGCCGCTTGTATTCGGCGATATCGAGCATCCGCCAGATGCGTTCCGCGGTCTCCGCCGCGTGGCCGCGGGCGACGAGTTCCGCCGTCGAGCGCTCCTCCTCCACGAGGCCCCGCAGCACGTCGTCGAGCACATCGTAGGGGGGGAGCGTGTCCTGATCGGTCTGATCGGGGCGCAGCTCCGCGCTCGGCGGCTTGTCGATGATCGCCTCGGGCATCACCGCTCCCTGCGGCCCCTCGAGGCCCTCCATCCAGTTCCGGTTGCGCCAGCGCGCCATCTCGAACACGTCGGTCTTGTAAACGTCCTTCAGCACGGAATAGCCGCCGCACATGTCGCCGTAGAGCGTGGCGTAACCCACTGACATCTCCGACTTGTTGCCGGTGGTGAGCACCATATGGCCGAGCTTGTTGCTGATCGCCATCAGGATGACGCCGCGCACCCGCGCCTGGATGTTCTCCTCGGTCTTGTCCGCCTCGCGGCCGGCGAAGAGCGGAGAAAGCATTCCGCCCAGCGCATCCACCGCCGGCTCGATCCCCACCGCCTCGTAGCGGACGCCGAGCAGGCGCGCGCATTCCGCCGCGTCGTCGAGCGAGGATTGCGCGGTATAACGGGACGGCATGGCGACGCAGAAGACCCGCTCCGCGCCCAGAGCATCGACCGCGACGGCGGCCGTCAGCGCCGAATCGATGCCGCCGGAAAGCCCGATCAGCACGCCGGGGAAGCCGTTCTTCCCGACATAGTCGGCAAGCCCCAAAGTCATGGCGCGATAGGTCGCGGCGTGACCGTCTGGCAGCGCGGCGCGCGGGCCCGGCGCGCAGTGCCAGCCGTCGCGCTCACGCGACCAGTGGGTGAGCACGAGAGATTCTTCGAAGGCCGGCGCCTGGGCGGAGAGGCTGTTGTCGGCGTTGAGGACGAAAGAGGCACCGTCGAAAACGAGCTCGTCCTGCCCGCCCACCTGGTTCGTGTAAATCAGCGGCAGCTCGGTCTCGCCGATGCGGGTGACGGCGCAGTTGAGACGGACGTCGCCCTTGTCGCTCTCGAAGGGCGAGCCGTTGATCGCGATCATGATCTCGGCACCCGATTCCGCGAGGCATTCGGCGACCTCGGGGAACCACATATCCTCGCAGACCATGGCGCCGAGGCGGACGCCGCGAAACGGGATCGGCCCGGGCAGGCCGGCGCGCGCGAAGACCCGCACCTCGTCGAAGACCCCGTAATTGGGAAGCTCGTACTTGTAGCGCTGCGCGGCGACCTGGCCGCCTTCGAGCAGGAGAACGGCATTGTAGAGCTTGCCGTCCTCGACCCAGGGGGCGCCGAGCAGAAGCGCCGGCCCGCCATCGGCTGTCGCTTCCGCGAGCGATTCCACGGTCGCCCGTGTCTGCTCCTGAAACATCGGCTTGAGCACGAGGTCCTCGGGCGGGTAGCCGGTCACGACGAGCTCGGTGCAGACCACGAGGTCCGCACCCTGGGCCGCCGCCTCGGCCCGCGCGCGCAGGATCAGCGCCTTGTTGCCCTCCAAATCCCCCACGGTGGGATTGAGCTGGGCGAGCGCGATGGCGAGGGTATCGGTCATGGTCGGGTGAGCATTGACGGAGGCGCCGGCGGCCTCCAGCGTGGCCTATCGTGAACGGGGAGAGTCGCCTTCGCCATTCCGCAACAGAAACTCGCGGCCGAGCTTGACCCGTGAGGTGCCATCGTACTCGATCACATCGGCCGTCGCGAAGGTCTCCGACCAATTCTCGGGCAGAAACGAGCCCGTGCCGATCACGTCGATCGGCGCGCTCACGCTGGCCATGACCCTGCACTTGGCCGGGTCGAAGCCGGAGCTTGCGACGATCTTCACCTTCTCGAAGCCTGCATCGTCGAGCGCCGCCCGCAGGTGGAACAGCGCCGCCGCGCTCACGCCCGTGCCGTTCAACCAGCGCAGCTCCGCCTCGGTGCGGTATTCGCGCACCGCGTTCGGGCTGTAGTGCTCGAGCACGGCGTAGGACTCCGCCATGTCCAGGCCCTCGACATAGCGGCTGCCGTGGGTGTCGAGGCGGATGCTCAGCTCGCCGCGTGCGGCAAGCTCGGGGAAACGCCTGCAAACCGCGAGCGTGTCGGTGACTTCCTGCCCGTAATAGTCGACGAGCACGGTCATCGGCTCGCCCTCGAAGACCTCGTGATACATCTCCGCCGCGCGCAGCGTCGAGCCCGCATAGCCGATGAAGGCGTGGGGCATCGTGCCGTAGCCCCGCTGATTGCCGAAGTAGTGGGCGGTCGCATCCGTCGCGTTGCCGATGAAGCCGACGGCGCCGCACTCCTGCTTGGCCGCCTCGGAGCCGACGCTCGCGGCATAGGCCATCATCTCGGCCATCTCCAGGCCGGCGCAGTGGCGCGCGTCCATCGCCAGGAATGCGACCTTGGGGAGAGTGCGCGACATGGCGTAGGCGTTGTAGGCGGCGACGCAGACGGCGCCCAGCCGCTGCAGGTAGAGCGTCTCGAGATCGACGAGATGGCGGAAGGAGCCGGAGAGGTAGATCAGCGGCTCGCCGGCGCCGACCCACTCGCCTTCCTCGAACTGGCAATCGATGGTGAATTCGGTGCCGCGCTCGGCCGCGACCGATTCCAGCCACTCGATCATCAGACGGGGCGCGAAACAGACCGGCCGCCGCAAGAACAGCGCGTAGGTAACCCGGACGTCGCCGAAGCGGCCGATCGCCTTGCGCGTGCGCGTGAAGTAGTGGTCGGTGTAGCGGGCGACCTCCCGGTCGGAGGGCCCGTTCTGGGGCAACATCGCGACCCCCCGCTGCGGCTAACCGTGCAGCGCCTGCGGCTGCACGGTGGCCGCCCGTTCCTCCCTCAGGTGCTCGGCAATGAGGAAGGCGAGCTCCAGCGCTTGCGAGGCGTTGAGCCTCGGGTCGCAGTGGGTGTGGTAGCGGTTGGAGAGGTCCTCCTCGGTAATCGCCTGCGCGCCGCCCAGGCATTCGGTCACGTCCTGGCCGGTCATCTCGAAATGGACGCCGCCGGGGTGCGTGCCCTCGGCCCGGTGCACCGCGAAGAAGCCGCGCACCTCCGCCAGGACCTGGTCGAAGACGCGGGTCTTGTAGCCGTTGGACGACTTGATCGTGTTGCCGTGCATGGGATCGCAGGCCCAGACCACGTGCCGCCCCTCGCGCTGAACGGCCCGCACGAGGGGCGGGAGCTTGGTCTCGACCGCCTCGTGCCCCATGCGCGCGATCACCGTGAGCTTGCCGGGCTCGTTGCGCGGGTTGAGCCGGTCGATAAGCGAGAGCAGGTCGTCCGGCTCCAAGCTCGGGCCCGCCTTGAGTCCGAGAGGATTGCCGACGCCGCTCAGGAAGTCGACATGCGCGCCATCCACCTGGCGCGTACGGTCGCCGATCCAGAGCAAGTGTGCGCTGCAGTCGTAACACCCGCCCGTGGTCGAATCGACACGGGTCAGCGCCTGCTCGTATTCCAGAAGCAGGGCTTCGTGGGAGGTGTAGAACTCGGTCTCTCGGATCTGCGGCGAGGTCTCCTCCGTAAGCCCACAGGCCGCCATGAAGTCGAGCGTCTCGCCGATCTGATTGGCCAGCGCTTCGTAACGTGCGCCCTGGGTGCTCTCGGTGACGAAGCCCAGGTTCCAGCGGTGAACCGCGTGGAGGTCGGCATAGCCGCCCTGGGCCAGCGCGCGCAGCAGGTTGAGCGTCGACGCGGACTGGCTGTAGGCGCGGAGCAGACGCTGAGGCTCGGGCGTCCGCTCCTCCTCGTCGAAGGCCATGCCGTTGACCATGTCGCCGCGGTAGGCGGGGAGCGTCTTGCCGTCCACGGTCTCGGTATCCGACGAGCGGGGCTTGGCGAACTGGCCCGCGAGGCGCCCGACCTTGATGACCGGCAGCTTGGCGCCGTAGGTCAGCACCACCGCCATCTGCAGGAGGACGCGAAAAGTGTCCCGCACGGTGTCGGTATGGAACTCCGCGAAGCTCTCCGCACAGTCGCCGCCCTGCAGCAGGAAGGCGCGGCCCTCGCAGACCCGCGCCAGACGCTCCCGCAACCTGCGCGCCTCGCCGGCGAAGACCAGCGGGGGCGAAGTCTTGAGGCGTTCCTCGGCCGAGGCGAGCGCGACCGCGTCGGGCCAGTTCGGCTGCTGCTTGATCGGCAATCCACGCCAACGGCCGGGATTCCACGTGCCGGGCATGTCGTTCTCCCGCGGAATTTATGTAGTTGTGGCCGTGCTATACGCCCGAACCGCCCGCCGTGCCAGCATTTTCCTGAGTTGTTCGACGCCGGTCTCACGCCTGGGCGGCTTGGGCGGCGGTCTCCGGCACCGGCTCGTACATGGTGACGAACTCCTCCGCCGCGGTCGGGTGCACCGCCATGGTCGCGTCGAACTGTGCCTTGGTCGCGCCTGCCTTGACGGCGACACCCAATAGCTGCACGGCTTCGCCCGCGCCGTCGCCCACCATGTGGCAGCCGACCACCCGGCCCGACGCGCGCTCCGCGACGAGCTTCATGAAGATGGTCTCCTCCCGCGCGGTCAGCGTGTGCTTGAGCGGGCGGAAACGGGTCTTGTAGATGTCCACCGCGGGGAAGGTCTGCCGCGCCTCCTCCTCGCTGAGCCCCACCGTGCCGAGCTCCGGCGTGGTGAAGACCGCCGTCGCGATATCGCGGTGGTCGGGCGTTTGCGGATTGTCGTTGTACAGGGTTTCGGCGATGCAGCGGCCTTCGTGGATCGCCACCGGCGTCAGGTTGATGCGGTCGGTGACATCGCCCACGGCGTAAATGCCGGCGACGCCCGTGTGGGACGCGGCATCGACCGGGACGGCGGCGCCCTCCGCGGTCGCGATGCCCGCGTTCTCGAGCCCGAGGCCGGCGACATTGGGCTTGCGCCCGGTGGCGAACAGCACCTGATCCGCCTCGATCGTCTCGCCGGTCGTGGTCGCGACCGCGATGGCGTCGCCCTCCCGCGCTAGCGAGGTCGCGTTGGTGTTGAGGCGGAGATCGACACCGCCCTTACGCATCTCTTCGCAGAGCACCGCGCGCAGATCGTAGTCGAAGCCGCGCAACGGCAGGTCGCGGCGGTAGAGCTGGGTCACCTGCGCGCCGAGGCCCTGCATGATGCAGGCGAACTCGCAGGCGATGTAGCCGCCGCCCACGATCACCAGGCGCTCGGGGAAGGCCGGCAGGTCGAACATCTCGTCCGAGCTCACGGCGAGTTCGATGCCGGGGATGTCGGGCATCGTCGGCCGGCCGCCGGTGGCGATGACGATGGTCTCGGCGCGGTGCTTCTCGTCGCCCACGGCGACGGTATGGGCATCGAGCAGGCGCCCGGTGCCGGTGATTTGCGTTGCCCCGGCGTCGCGCAGTAGTCGCTCGTAGATGCCCTCCAGCCGGTCGAGCTCGGCGACTTTGGCCCGCACCATCGCCGGCCAGTCGAAGGAGCGCTCGCCGACGATCCAGCCATAGCCCGCCGCGTCCTCGAAGTCGTGGCTGAAGTGCGACGCGTAGACGAGCATCTTCTTGGGGATGCAGCCGCGATGCACGCAGGTGCCGCCGAGGCGGTCGTTCTCGATCACCGCTGCGCGCGCGCCATAGCTTGCCGCCCGGCGGGCGCAGGCCACGCCGCCCGAGCCGCCGCCGATCACCAGGAGGTCGAAATCAGCCATCGATAGTCCTCTTATTCCAATCCCTCAGTCGCCGGGCGTTCACTCCGTTCGCATCGCGTGCCCCCGCGCGCGTACCCGTGCGACGCGCGGTCGCGCCGTCCGGGCCTGCGGCCCGGTTCCTCTCCGCTCTCGTCAGCCGTGGTGCATAGACGGTTTTGCGGCGATTTGCACCGTCGGTCGGGAGTTGGTGGGCCCGGCAGGACTCGAACCTGCAACAACGCCGTTATGAGCGGCGGGTTCTAACCAATTGAACTACGGGCCCGATCGGCGGGAAGCCGTGCCCATCATAGCGCGGCCACGCGCGGGCGGCGATGAAATGAGGGGTTGCAGGGTAAGAACAAATAGGGTACAAGTGCCTTCTCGGGTCGCATTGCATCGGTTCGGCCCGTGTGGAATAAGGAGGCGAACATGGCGAAAGCGGCGCTTCGCGTGGTTTCCGAGGGTCCCATGGATAAGCAGAAGGCGTTGGACGCGGCGCTCAGCCAGATCGAGCGGGCGTTCGGCAAGGGCTCGATCATGAAGCTCGGCGACGGCGCCGCGGTCGAGACCGAGGCGATCCCGACCGGCTCCATCGGCCTCGACGTGGCGCTCGGCATCGGCGGAATCCCGCGTGGGAGGGTCGTCGAGATTTACGGCCCCGAAAGCTCGGGCAAGACGACGCTCGCGCTCTCCTGCGTCGCCGAGGCGCAAAAGCTCGGCGGTACCTGCGCCTTCATCGATGCTGAGCACGCGCTCGATCCGATCTATGCCGGCAAGCTCGACGTCAATGTGGACGAGTTGCTGATCTCCCAGCCGGATGCCGGCGAGCAGGCGCTCGAAATCACGGACACGCTGGTCCGCTCGGGCGCCATCGACATGGTGGTGATCGACAGTGTGGCCGCGCTGGTGCCCCGCGCCGAGCTCGAGGGCGAGATGGGCGATTCCCACGTGGGTCTCCAGGCGCGGCTGATGAGCCAGGCGCTGCGCAAGCTCACCGCCTCCATTGCCCGCTCGCGCTGCTGCGTCATCTTCATCAATCAGATCCGCATGAAGATCGGCGTCATGTACGGCAGCCCCGAGACCACCACCGGCGGCAATGCGCTCAAATTCTACGCCTCGGTCCGGCTCGACATCCGCCGTATCGGCGCCGTGAAGGACCGTGACGAGGTCGTCGGCAACCAGACGCGGGTCAAGGTGGTCAAGAACAAGCTCGCGCCGCCCTTCCGCATGGTCGAGTTCGACATCATGTACGGCGAGGGCATCTCGCGCACCGGCGAGCTCATCGATCTTGGTCTCAAGGCCGGCGTGATCGAGAAATCGGGCTCCTGGTATTCCCACGACAGCGAGCGTATCGGCCAGGGCCGCGAGAACGCGAAGCGCTTTCTTGCCGAGAACGCGGAGGCGGCAGAGGCGATCAGCCGCGCGATCCGCCGGCACGCCGGCCTCGACGGTGCCGACGAGGCGCCGCCCGTCGCCGAGGTTTGCACGGAAGGCGGTGTGCAGGGCGCTTAGGCCGCTCAAGGCCGGGGCAGGCGGGCGCGGAGGCGCACCAATCTGGACAGCCCGCCTGAGGCGCACTAAGTAGCACGCATCCAAGCGCCGGGCCGACCGCCGCCCGGGTAACCGTGCAGGGCCGCCCCATGCCGAGCGTCAACGAAATCCGCGCGCAGTTCCTGGACTATTTCGCCGCCAACGAGCACGAGGTCGTGGACTCGAGCCCGCTCGTGCCGCGCAACGACCCTACGTTGATGTTCACCAATGCCGGCATGGTGCAGTTCAAGAACGTCTTCACCGGCGCCGAGACCCGGCCCTACCGCCGCGCTGCCACCTCGCAGAAGTGCGTGCGTGCAGGGGGCAAGCACAACGACCTCGACAATGTCGGCTACACCGCGCGCCACCACACCTTCTTCGAGATGCTGGGCAACTTCTCGTTCGGCGACTACTTCAAGGAGCGCGCGATCGAACTCGCCTGGCGGCTCGTCACACGGGACTATGGCCTGGCGGAAGAGCGCCTCCTGGTTACGGTCTTTGCCGAGGACGACGAGGCGCACACGCTCTGGCGCAAGATCGCGGGCCTTCCCGAAGAGCGCGTCATTCGCATCCCGACCTCGGACAACTTCTGGGCCATGGGCGAAACCGGCCCCTGCGGCCCCTGCTCGGAGATCTTCTACGATCACGGGCCGGCCATTGCCGGCGGCCCGCCCGGCAGCGCGGACGCGGACGGCGACCGCTTCGTCGAGATCTGGAACCTGGTGTTCATGCAGTTCGAGCAGGTCACGCCCGAGCAGCGGATCGACCTGCCCCGCCCCTCGATCGACACCGGCATGGGGCTCGAGCGGATCGCCGCGATCCTGCAAGGCACCCACGACAACTACGAAACCGATCTGTTTCGCAACTTGATCGCTGCGAGCGTCGAGCTGAGCGGCGCGTCGGTCGACGGCGCGCATCGCGCCTCCCACCGGGTGGTCGCCGATCACTTGCGCGCGAGCGCCTTCCTCATCGCCGACGGCGTGATGCCGTCGAACGAGGGGCGCGGCTACGTGCTGAGACGGATCATGCGGCGCGCCATGCGCCACGCCCATTTGATGGGCTGCACCGAGCCGCTGATGTGGCGCCTGGTGCCGGCGCTGATGCGCGAGATGGGCCAGGCCTTCAGCGAGCTGATCCGTGCCGAGGCGCTCATCGCCGAGACCCTGAAGCTGGAGGAGACCCGCTTCAAGGAGACCCTCGCGCGGGGCCTGCGTCTGCTCGACGAGGCGACCGCCGGGCTCGCACCCGGCGCTCCCCTGCCGGGGGAGACGGCGTTCCGGCTTTACGACACCTTCGGCTTCCCCGTCGACCTCACCGAAGACGCGCTCCGCGCCCAA
This sequence comes from Alphaproteobacteria bacterium, assembly GCA_965237415.1. Taxonomy (GTDB): domain Bacteria; phylum Pseudomonadota; class Alphaproteobacteria; order UBA828; family UBA828; genus WTGU01. The sequence goes on along the minus strand of CBDEFM010000002.1, from coordinate 1,819,558 downwards.
GGGCGTGCGGTCGAGCGCGACGGCTTCGAGGCCTGCATGGAACGCCAGCGCGAGGCGGCGCGCCGGGCCTGGGCAGGCTCGGGCGATACCGCGAGCGACGCGGTCTGGTTCGGCATCCGCGAGCAGGTCGGTGCGACCGAGTTCCTCGGTTACGGCACGAAGAGCGCCGAAGGCGTGATCCAGGCCCTGGTTGTGGACGGCGCCAAGACCGCACGCGCGGAGACCGGCGACACGGTGGCGCTGGTCGTCAACCAGACACCGTTCTACGCCGAGGCGGGCGGGCAGGTGGGCGACACCGGCACCATCGTCTCGGCCGAAGGCGCCCGCGTCCGCGTGAGCGACACGCGGCGCGAGGCGGAGGGCCTTCACGTCCACCGCGGTACCGTCGAGGAGGGCACGCTCAGCCTGGACGACGCGGTGGTGCTCGCCGTGGACGGCGCGCGGCGTACCGCTCTCCGCGCCAACCACTCCGCCACCCACCTGCTGCATGCGGCGCTGCGTCGCGCGCTCGGCGATCACGTCACCCAAAAAGGCTCGCTGGTGGCGCCCGACCGGCTGCGTTTCGACATCAGCCACTCCGGCGCGGTCGCGGGCGATGCGCTCGACGACATCGAGGCGGAGGTCAACCGGCTGATCCGCCAGAACGCGCCGCTGGTTACCCGCCTGATGAGCCCGGACGAAGCGGTCGACGCCGGCGCGCTCGCGCTCTTCGGCGAGAAGTACGGCGAAGAGGTGCGTGTCGTCTCCATGGGCGATGACGACGACCGGGCGGACGCACCCTATTCGGTCGAGCTCTGCGGCGGCACCCACGTGGAACGCACCGGCGATATCGGGCTGTTCCGCATCGTGAGCGAATCGGCGAGCGCGGCCGGCATCCGGCGGATCGAGGCGCTGACCGGTGAAGCGGCGCGCCGCCACGGGGTGGATCTCGAGGCCGCCCTCAAGGAGGCCGCGGGGGTGCTCAAGGTGCCGCCAGCCGACCTTGCCGGGCGTATCGGCGCGCTGGTGAACGAGCACAAGAAGCTCGAGCGCTCGCTCGCCGAGACGCGCCGGGCGCTCGCCACGGGCGGCGGCGGTGTGTCGGACGATGCCCGCGAGATCGCCGGAGTCTCCTTCGTCGGCCGCGCGCTCGACGGGGCGCATCCCAAGGAGCTGCGCGCCATGGTGGACGACCTGAAGAAGCGGCTGGGCTCGGGCGTCTACGCCGTGGCGAGCCGGACCGAGGGCAAGGCCGCGCTCACGGTCGGCGTGACCGACGATCTCACCGCCCGCGTGAGCGCGGTCGATCTCGCGCGCGCGGGCGCGGCGGCGGTCGGCGGCAAGGGTGGCGGCGGCCGGGCCGACATGGCGCAGGCCGGCGGCCCCGACGGCGAGCGTCTGGACGACGCGCTCAAGGCAATCGAGAAGGCGCTCGCGGACGCCGCCTGAGCGTCAGGCGCCGGTTTACTGTCGCAGCCCCGGCACGGTCGATTGGCGGGGCTGCAATACCGGCTATTCTCCCGTCGGATGACGGAACAGCCCTCGCCGAGTCGGCGGTTCCTGCCGGCCGCAGGCTCCGATGATCTGCGCCGCTACTGCTGCGAGTTCATCGGCACCTTTTCGCTCGTCTTCTTCGCCGCCGGCGCCGTGGTGGTCGACGCCAAGATGGGCGGCACCCTCGGCGCCATCGGCTCCGGCCTGATCTCGGGCCTGATCATCACGGTCGTCATCTATGCCTTCGGTCACGTCTCGGGCGCCCACGTCAATCCGGCGCTCTCCTTCGCGGCGGCGCTGATCGGCCATCTCGACTGGCGCCTCGTCCCCGGCTACGCGCTGGCCCAGCTTGCAGGCTCCGTGCTGGCGGGGATGTGCCTCTACTGGGCGCTCGGCGATTTCGGCGCGATGGGGGCCAATCTGCCCAACGCGGCCGTCGGCATCACGCCGCTGACGGCGTTCCCGATCGAGCTCTTCGTGTCGTTCCTGCTGATGTGGGTGGTGGCCGGCGTCGGCCTCGACAAACGCGCGCACGGCCCCTTTGCGGGCGTGGCGGTGGGTGCGGTGGTGGGCATCGAGGTGATGCTGATGGGCCCGGTCGCAGGCGCCGCGATGAACCCCGCGCGTGCCTTGGGTCCTTATGTCGCCATGGGCGACTTCACGCACTACTGGATCTACGTCGCCGGCCCGCTCATCGGCATGGCGCTCGGCGCCTACGCCTGGCGTTACACCCACGGGCGGAGCGGCCGGCCGGATTGACCGGCGCGCCGCCCGCGTTCTCCTACTGCATCGTTTTGGCCCGCTCCCTGAGCGAACGGCTGAAGGGGCAATCGGGTTTCAATGCAATGCGCTCGTTCGCGAGCGCCTGCGCGAGGCCGTGCTGGCCATCGCGAAGCGCGGCCTCGATCAGTGTGCGGTGGACGATGTCGCGCTGGGCGTGGCTGCCGCCGAAGATTTGGGCGCGGTAGCGCACGGGCATCAGCAGGTCTACCGTCTCGCCATAGCGCCCGGCGCCGAAGGCGCGGATCGCGCGCACGATTGGGAGGCCCACGTCGCGGGTCATGCGGGCGTTGGTGCCCGTGCCCTCCGCCTCCGCTACCGCCGCGCCTTCCAATGCTTGCGCTGCGTTGTCGCGCCCGGCCGCGACGTAGGCCATCATCGCGTGCATGTCGTTGAAGGCGTAGAAGGCGTGCTCCGCAATCGCCTCGTAGGTCGCGGCCAGCTTAGCGAAGCGGTCGCCCGTATCGACCCCGCGCAGGTGGAGGCGCCAGAGCAGCGCGGCGGCATCGAGCATCTCGAGCTGGACCTCCGAGGGCTCGGGCCGGAGCGCCGTGTCGTAAATCTCGAGCACCCGGTCGTAGCGGTCGTTGTCGAGATTGAAGAGCGAGACGTGCCACCAGTTGTGGAAGGCGAATGTATTGTCGTCCTGCGCCCAGTGAGCCTGACGCCCTTCCATGAAGGCGATGCCTTCGTCCTGCCGTGCCTGCATCTCCATCACGTGGCAGAGCGCATGCTGCGCCCAGCAGTCGTCCGGCTCCAGTGCGAGCGCCTGCCGGCCGCTTTCCTCCGCCGCGCCGTAGTCGCCGCATTCCTCCAGGCCGAAGGCGGCCATGCCGAGCAGGAAGCCGTATCCCGGGTCCTCCCGACTGTAGGCCGGGAGCGCGCGGGCGACGCGGCCGCGCAGATTGTTCCGGTCGCCCTGGAAGAAGTCGGAGAGATGGCCGACCTGGAGGGCCACCACATCGCGCGGCTCGTCGGCGACGACCCGGTCGAGCCGTGCCGACATCCCTTCCCAGTCGCCCGCGGCCCAGGCCGCGATTGCCGCAATGTGGGCCCGTTCGCGCTCCGTGGCCTTGCCCGCGAGGGCCTTGAGGCGGCCGAGGCCTGCCTCGACCTCGGGCAGCACGCTCTTCTCCCACAGCATGGTGTGCAGCTCGGTCCGGAAAATGTGGCCGGCGACGAAGTCCGGGTCGTCGGCCAGCGCCCGGTCGATGGTCTCGACGGCGTCGCCCCGATAACTCTGGAACTGGCGTATCGCCGTCTCCAGAATCTCCAGGCTCTTGGGATTGGTTGCCGATGTCGGCACGCCACGCGCGTCGCTAAGGGCCACGGGGTTTGTCCTTCTCGTCGGTATCGAACGCCGTCGAGGCCGCCCTTCGCTCCTTGCCGGGCGTCGGGCGCACCAGCGTCAAGCAAGCCAGCAATTCGACGATCCGTCCAGTCGTTTTGGCCCGACGGCAGAGCGGTCACGCGGCGCTTTTGCGCCCCGTCACGCTCGCGGCGAGCGCAGCGGCAACAACGAGCGCGGCTGCGGCCAGCAACGACGGTACCAGGTAGCTGCCGAGCGAATCGAAGATCACGCCGGCGAGCGTCGGCCCCACCATCTGGCCCAGCCCCCAGGCCGCGGTCATCAGAGCCAGATTGCGGCGCGGGTCGCCGGCCGACAAGTGGCGGATCTCGATGAGGCCGATCGCGGTCAACCCCACGAAGGTCCCGCCGAGCAGCCCGGCCGCAAGCATGATCGGCCAAATGCCGCCGCCCAGCACGCTGAGCGCCACGCCCGCCGCCTCGATCAGGCAGCCGATCGCGAAGGCGCGCGCATTGCCCCAGCGCCGCCCGGCCCAGCCCCAGAGCGCCACGGAGGGCGCCGCCGTCAGGCCGACGCAGAGCCAGACCAGGTGCTCCGCCGGTTGCAGCACGGGATCGGCGCGCACCATGTCGGCGACGAAGGTGGCGGTGATGACGTAGCCGAAGCCAACCAGCCCGTAGGCGAGGATCAAGCGGAGCAGGCCGGCTCTCCTCTTGTGGGTCTCGGTACGCGCCGCCGCCGTCGCCGGACCTTGCGGTCTCGGCAACAGCACCGCGACCGGGATCGAAAGCGCAAGGCAGAGTGCGCCGCAGAAGAACCACGGGCTTTGCCAGTCGCTGTCTCCGGATGCTGCCGCCGGGACCGCCAGGGACGAGATCGCGATGCCGCTCCCGACCCCCGCATACATCACCGCCGCCCATCCATCTCGACCGGCGGCGGCGAGCCGGTCCATCACCAGGGAAGACGCGAGCACCATCACCAGCGCGCCGGCGGCGCCGCCGACGAAGCGCAGGAGCAGGAAAGCACCCAGGCTCGTCGTGAGCGCCATGGCGCCGGTGCTGAGCCCGCTCAGCGCCAGCGCGCCCAGCAGCCAGAAGCGAGGGTCGCCGGGCACGGCCCGCCAGGCCGCGGCCAGGGCGCCCACGAAGTAACCGAGGTAGTTGGCGGACGCGATCAGGCCCGCTTGCGATCGGTCGAGCTCGAGACCGGCGATCATGTAGGGCAGGATCGGCGTATAGGCGAAGCGTCCGATCCCGATGCCGACCGCCAGCGAAAGCAGGCCCGCAACGGCCAGAACCGCCGGGTGATGGGGACGTTGCGGTTTCATCGTCGGGCCGAGCGTCGGCGGCGATGGCGGTGCCGCTACGCCGATTGCTATGCCTCCTTAGATGATCGTCGCGTCCGACATCCTCCACGCAGCCGCCGTTCGGAGGCAAGGCCATGCCCGCGTCGAGCGACCGTGCATTCGACGCGACGGGGTGGGCACGGTGCATCGCCATCGACCCCCCCAAGGTGCTATGAGATAGACCGATTGGTGTCCGCGTGCGCGGTCCTCCGTTTCCGCGCCGATGGAGCAACGCCCATGTCTACGCCCATGTCTGCACGAGACGTCGTCAAGGGGTTCCTCGACCAGCTCGCGGGCGGCGACGCTGCCACCATTGTGGCCATGTTCACCGACGACGCGGCGATCGACATGCCGGGCGGCGACGATCTCCCCTGGGCGGGCCGGTGGCAGGGCAAGGCCGCCATCGAGGACTACTTCCGGGTCATGCCGGCGGCGCTCGCCATGCACGAGCATGTCATCAAGACCTGGGTCGCAGAGGGCGACACCGTCTCCGTCAACGGCGAAGAGGCGGGGTCCTCCAAGATCAGCGGCAAGCACTACCGCGCGAAGTGGTGCTGGGTCTTCACCGTGCAGGGCGGCAAGATCGCCGTCTGGGACGCTTACGAGGACACGCAGGCGCTCTCCGCCTGCGGCCCCTGGCGCTAGGCTAGACCGCTTGGCAGGCGTGGACGAAATCGAGGCAGGCGCCCACGTGACGCGGACCCGGTGGAGCGTCGTCGCGGTTGCCATCATGGCGGGCGTCGTCGTCGGCTACGCCGTCGGCAAGGTGCCGCCGACCATCGGGCTTGTCTCCGACGAGTTCGGGCTCGACAAGGTGACCGCCGGCTGGCTCGCCTCCATCTTCTTCGCTTACGGGGCAGCCTTCGGTGTTTTGACTGGGTTGGCCGGGGGGCGCGTCGGCGCCCGCGCGCTCCTGCTCACCGGCGCTCTCGTTCTCGTCCTGAGCGGTATCGCCGGCGCGTTCGCGACCGGCGCCGGCATGCTGCTCGCGGTGCGCGTCTTCGAAGGTATCAGCTTCGCCGCCATCACGGCCTCGGCGCCGAAGATCACCCTCGATGCCACGCGACCCGAGGACCGGAACCTCGCACTGGGAATCTGGAGCGCCTACATGCCGGCGGGGATGGCGCTCGCCATGGTGGTGGCGCCCTTCCTCGCCGAGCCTTTGGGCTGGCGCAGCCTCTGGTGGCTCTGCGCCGGGGCAGCGCTGATTGCGGCGGTGTTTGCGGCGGTCGGCACGACGCGACGGCGCTGGCCCGAGCAACCAAGCCGCGACGCGCACGCGGGGTTCGATTGGGCCGGCGCGCGGGCGACGCTGCCGGTTGGCGCGCTGTGGCTCTATGGCGGGGCGTTCCTACTGTTCACCATCCAGTGGTTCGCGGTCGCCGCGTGGCTGCCGACCTTCCTGATCGAAACGCAGGGCCGCGGGCCCATCGGGGCCGCGCTCTTCTCGGCGCTCGTGGTGGGCATGAACGCCACCGGCAACCTGATCGGCGGCTGGCTGATGCAAAAGGGTGTGCCGCGCTACGCCCTGGTGGGGGCGGCGAACGTCATCATGGCCGTGACGGGCATGTTGATCCTCGCGGGCTTTGTGCCGGACGGTGCCAAGATCCCACTCGCGATCATTTTCAGCACCGGCAGCGGCATCCTGCCTGCGGCGGCGTACGCCGGCGCGGCGGTGCATGCGCCCAAGCCCGACCTCGTGGCCATGGCCAACGGCTTCATGGCCCAGGGGGCTGCCATCGGCATGCTGGTGGGGCCGCCGCTCATGGCAGTGGTGGTCGGCGGCTTCGGCGGCTGGGAGGCCGCGTGGTGGTGCATGCTGATTTGCCCAGCGATCGGCCTCGCCGTAACGGCCGGCCTCTTCAGCATCGAGCGCGGCTGATCGGCGGAGTCAGGAGCGCGCGCCGTCCGCTGAGCGGCCCGCGAAGACCTCGCCGCGCTGAATCACCAGACTCGCGGCCAGCACGATCAGGATGCCGGGGATTGTGAGCGCGGACGGCAGGCCTTTTCCGAAGGCCCAGTCGATCGCGAGCACGAAGGCCGGCAGAAGGTAGCTGTAGGACTGGACGCGGGTCGGGCCGAGCCTGATGGTGGTCCATTGTATCAGGAAGAAGGAAATGACGGTCGAGAGGACCGCGATACTGGCAATTCCGCCATAGGCGAAGGGCGGGACATCGCCCCATTCCATGGTCCATAGCGCGCTGTTGGCGAGCACGAGGAACCACACCGCGTTGATGGCCACCACCCAGAAGGTCATGACCATCACCGGCTCGCCTCTGTGGAAGCGCTTGACGAGCGGGCTGTAAAAGCCCATCGCGATGCAGCCCGCGAAGACGATCAGGTCGCCCTCGTTGAGATCGAGGGCTGTGAAGCGGTCCCAATCGCCGCGAAACACCACCCAGAGCGCACCGACCAGGCCGATGCCGAGGGCCGCGAGGCGGTGCCAGCCCAGTCGCTCGCCGACGAGGATTGCGCCGCCGATGGCCGTGAGTCCGGGTATCAGGGTCGAGATGGCGCCGGTGTTGAGCGCGCTGGTGGTGCGCAGGCCGTAGAACATGCACCAGAAGAACGCGACCAGCGACGCGCTGATCGCCGCATAGCCGGCGAGCGCCCGCCAGCCCGGCCAGGAGAGGCCGTGGCGCCAGGCGACCAGCGGCCCGAAGATCGCCATGGCCAGCACGAAGCGCAGGAACAGCAGCACGCCGGTGTCCAGCTCGTTGGCGATGGCCTCGCCCACCGGATAGCTGAACGAGATGAGGAACATGGCGACGAACACCGCGGCGTGGACGCCGGGCGTCGAGATGCCGGGCGTGGAGACGCCGCGCGGGGCCGTGGGTTGCGTCATGGCGCGCCACGGTGGCGCAGCACCGCCCGCAGGTCCAGCGCCGCCCTCATCCGCCGGCCCTTGAAATCAGGTTCCGGCATCGCCACGTCACGGATGCCCGAGGGGGGTGCCGCAGGATGGGCCCCCGGCAGGGTTTGGAACCGGTCCGGCCGGAACGGCGGACCACAGATGGACTTGCTTGAGAAAGGAGTCACACCATGCGTGCATTCGATCTTTCCCCGCTCTTCAGCACCACAGTCGGTTTCGACCGGATGGCCCGGATGCTCGAGCAGATGCCGAGCGAGACGGCCCCTACCTATCCGCCCTACAACATCCAGAAGATGGGTGAGAACGCCTACCGCGTGACCCTCGCCGTCGCCGGCTTCGGCGAGGACGAGATCGCGATCGAGGTGAAGGAGAACCTGCTCACCGTGGCGGGCAAGCTCGCCAAGGAGAACGGCGCGAACGAGAGCTATCTCCATCGGGGGATCGCCGCCCGCACCTTCGAGCGGCGCTTCAACCTTGCCGATCACATCCAGGTCACGGGCGCGGCGCTCGACAAGGGGATGCTCCACATCGACCTGGTGCGCGAGCTTCCCGAGGCGCTGAAGGCGCGCAAGATCGCCATCGAAACCGGCGATCAGAAGCGGCTCAACCAGAAGGCGGCCTGACGGGCCGAGGCCGCGAGACCGCCTCGCGGCTCAAGTTTAAGAGAGCGGGGCGCGGGCCGAAAGGCGCGCGCCCCGTTGTCGTGAGCGGTCCATGCCTCGTTGCCCGAAGGGTCCATGCATCGTTCGGTCATGAGGGTGGCCGGCTGCCCTGCGGCCGACTACCGATGACCGTCGACGTCGACGAAAATCGAGACGCGCAGGAGAGGCGTTGCATGGAGTGGGGCCGTTGCCGCCTTCCTCGATAACGGCGGCGCTGTCCTTGCCGTGAGTACAGACGAATTATTTGCTACATACAGTGACGATAAGGTCGACTGAGGCATGGCCGACAGCGTGGCAGCAGGCGTTTCTCCGTGCTACGGTTGTATACGGAACGAGCGGCGTGCCCTCCAGGCGCGCCTGGTCCTGACGCGGGAGGTAAGGACATGGAATTCAGGAACGTCTTGCGCCGCAGTGTGAGCGGTGCTCTGGCCGCGGCGGTGGTCGCCGGCGGTCTTTCGGTGGCGGCCACGATGACCCTCACGGGCGGTGAGGTTCAGGCGGCCGACGAGCAGTTCATTCCCTTGCTCGTTTACCGGACTGGGCCGTATGCGCCTAACGGCATCCCGGCAGCAAACGGCTTTGTGGACTACTACACGCTGGTCAACGAACGCGACGGCGGCATCAACGGCGTCAAGGTCACCTTCGAGGAGTGCGAGTACCGCTACGACACCAAGGCCGGTGTCGAGTGCTACGAGCGCCTTAAGAACAAAGGGTCGACAGGGGCGTCGCTGATCATGCCCTTCTCCACCGGCGTGACCTACCAGCTCAACCCGAGGGCGCCGGTGGACCAGATTCCGGTGCACTCCATGGGTTACGGGCAGACCGCGGCATCCGACGGGCGCGTCTTCCCGTGGACCTTCACCTTCCCCACCACCTACTGGAGCCAGGCCTCGGCCTTCGTCAAGTTCGTCGGCGCCGAGGAGGGGGGCATGGACCAACTGGCGGGCAAGACGATCGCCCTCATCTACCACAACAGCCCCTACGGCAAGGAGCCGATCCCGACCCTCCAGGTGCTGGCTGAGAAGTTCGGCTATACCCTGGAGCTGCTCCCGGTCGACCACCCGGGGCAGGAGCAGCGGGCGACCTGGCTGCAGATCCGCAAGATCAAGCCCGACTGGACGTTCCTGTGGGGCTGGGGCGTGATGAACCAGGTTGCGATCAAGGAGGCCGCGGCGATCGCCTATCCCATGGAACGACTGATCGGTGTCTGGTGGTCGGCGAGCGAATCCGACGTCGTGCCGGCCGGCGACGACGCCATCGGCTATCGCGGCGGCGGGTTCCACTCGCCGGGCGCCGGCTTCCCGCTTCATGACCATATCCTGCAAATCATCTACGGCGGCGATGCGGCGGCGGCGGCGGCGAGGAATTTCGGCGAGGTCCTCTACAACCGCGGACTCCTCAACGCCCTCTACACGGTCGAGGCCATCCGCACCGCCATGGGCAAGTACGGCGACCGGCCGATGACCGGGGCCGAGGTGCGCTGGGGTTTGGAGAACCTCGACCTGACGGAAGAGCGGTTGGCGGAGATCGGGCTTGCCGGCTTCACCCCGCCGGTGAAGATCACCTGCGAGGACCATGAGGGCAACGGCCCCGTACTCATCCAGCAGTGGGACGGCTCGGCCTGGAACATCGTCAGCGACTGGATCGAGCCCATGCGCGAAGTCGTGCGGCCGATGATCGAGGCGGACGCCGCCAAGTACGCGGCGGAGAACAACATCACTCCGCGCGACTGCTCGCAGGAAATGTGAGCGTTCCAACCGGGGATGCAGCCGGGGGCGGCGGCGAGACGACCGCCGCCCCCGAGGCTCTGCTGCGGCTCGACTCGGTCGAGGTCGTCTACGACCATGTGATCTCGGTCCTGCGCGGCGTCAGCATCGCCGTTCCCGAAGGCGCGATCGTCGCCCTTCTGGGGCCCAACGGCGCCGGCAAGACCACCACGCTCAAGGCGATCTCCAACCTGCTGCGCGTCGAACGCGGCGACATCACCGGGGGCGAGATCCACTTCCGGGGCGAGCGCATCGACCGGCTCGCGCCGGGCGACCTCGTGCGCCGCGGCATCATCCAGGTCATGGAGGGGAGGCGCTGCTTCCCCCACCTCACGGTTCACGAAAACCTGCTGACCGGTTCCTATACCAGGAAGGACGGCAAGGCTGCGGTACGCGCCGACCTCGAGCGGGTCTACGCACACTTCCCCCTGCTCGCCGAGCGGCGGCGCATCCTCGCGGGCTTCATCTCGGGCGGGGAGCAGCAGATGCTCGCCATCGGCCGGGCGCTGATGTCGCGGCCGACCATGGTCCTCCTGGACGAGCCGTCCATGGGCCTGGCGCCGCAGGTGCTCGCCCGGATCTTCGCGGAGGTCCGCCAGCTCAACAAGGAGGAGGGGGTTACGTTCCTGCTTGCCGAGCAGAACGCCAACATGGCCCTCGGCGTGGCCGGTTACGGCTATATCCTGGACAGCGGCCAGGTCGTCCTGGAGGGCACGGCGGCGGAGCTCCGCGGCAACCCGGCGGTGAGAGAGCACTATCTCGGCTTGTCACAAGCCACGGCCGCAGACGCGAGCGAAGGCGACCATGCCGGGTGAGACGGAAAACGGCCGCCCCGCTCCCGGCACGCCGTTATTGAGCGTCCAGGACATCGCGCTCCGCTTCGGCGGCGTCCAGGCGCTGGCCGGCATCGAGTTCACCATCTACGCCGGCGAGATCTGCGCCATCATCGGGCCCAACGGCGCCGGCAAGACCTCCATGCTCAACGTGCTCAACGGCGCCTACCAGCCGAGCGAGGGCACGATCACCTTCAAGGGGCGCGTGCGCCGCAAGATGCACCCGCGCGTTGCCGCCCTGGAGGGCATGGCCCGCACCTTTCAGAACGTCGCGCTGTTCAGGGGCATGAGCACGCTCGACAATGTCATGGCCGGCCGCAACCTCAAGATGCGCAGCAATTTCGTCTTCTGCCTGCTGCCGGCGGGGCCCTCGCGGGCGGAGGAATCACGCCACCGCGCCGCTGCCGATGAGGTCATCAGCTTCCTCGAGATCGAGCACATCCGCAACACGCCGGTGGGCCGCCTCCCTTACGGCCTGCAGAAGCGCGTGGAGCTCGCCCGTGCGCTCGCGGCCGAGCCCGACCTGCTCCTGCTCGACGAGCCCATGGCCGGGATGAACAGGGGCGAGAAAGCCGAGATGAGCCGCTTCATCCTCGAGACCAAGGCCCGGTTCGGCACGACCATGGCTCTGATCGAGCACGACATGAGCGTGGTCATGGAGCTCTCCGATCACATCATCGTGCTCGACTACGGCCGCAAGATCGCGGACGGGACGCCGGAGGAAGTGCGTAACGATCAGGCGGTGATCGACGCCTATCTGGGCGTCGCAACCGAGGATGACGCGTGATGGAGTTCCTTTGGGACTTCTTCGTCGCGCCCTTCCTCGACATGATCGAGTTCCCGGTGTTCCTCGGCGAGGTCGCGATTTCCGGCTTGCTCACCGGCGTAATGTACTCGCTGGTGGCACTCGGCTTCGTGCTCATTTTCAAGGCTTCTCAGGTATTCAACTTCGCCCAGGGTGCGATGGTTCTGTTCGCCGCGCTGACCCTGGTCGGGGTGATGGAGCACGGCCTGCCGGTCTGGGCCGCGTTGCCGGTGACGGCAATCGTCATGATCGGGCTCGCCTTCGCGATCGAGCGCGGGATGCTGCGCCCGTTGATCAATCAGCCGCCGATCACGCTCTTCATGGCGACCATCGGGCTGAGCTTCCTGCTCGAAGGCGTCGGCGAATGGGCCTGGGGCTCGAATGTCAAGGCGCTCGACCTCGGCATCCCGTCCTCTCCTGTCGATGTGGGCGGCATGCTGCTCAACGAATTCGACCTCATCGCCGCCCTGGTGGCGGCAGTGCTGGTGGCAGTGTTGGCGCTGATCTTCCAGCACACGCCCATGGGGCGGGCGCTCAGGGCGGTGGCCGACGATCCGCAGGCGGCGCTCTCCCTCGGGATCTCGCTCAGGACCATCTGGATCATCGTCTGGTCGGTGGCCGGGATCGTCGGCATGGTCGCCGGCATCATGTGGGGGGCGAAGAGCGGCGTGCAGTTCAGCCTGTCGCTGATCGCGCTGAAGGCGCTGCCCGTGCTCATCCTGGGCGGGCTGACCTCCGTTCCCGGCGCCATCGTCGGCGGGCTCATCATCGGCCTCGGAGAGAAGGTCGCCGAGGTCTATTGGGGCCCGGTGATCGGCGGCGCGATCGAGAACTGGTTCGCCTACATGCTGGCGATGCTGGTTCTCATGTTCCGGCCCCAGGGCCTGTTCGGCGAAAAGATCATCGAGCGGGTGTGACCGTGCGCGCCTATTTCACCGACCTCTGCAACGCCCTCTTCGCGACCCGCTCGCGCTCGATCGATACCGTCTTCGTGACCGTGATCACGCTGCTCGCCCTCTTCGCGGTGCCGACGCTCGCGAACGAGTACTGGCTGCAGGCGATCCTGATCCCCTTCCTGATATTCGCGCTCGCGGCGCTCGGGCTCAATCTGCTCACCGGCTTCGCAGGCCAGCTCTCGCTCGGCACCGGCGGCTTCATGGCGGTCGGCGCCTACGCCACCTACAAGATGACGACCGCGTGGCCCGGGGTCGACATCATCGCCATCTTCTTCATCTCGGGCTTCTTCGCCGCCGGCGTCGGCATCCTGTTCGGCCTGCCGAGCCTGCGCATCAAGGGCTTCTATCTGGCGGTGGCGACGCTCGCGGCGCAGTTCTTCCTGATCTGGCTCTTCAACCGGGTGCCCTGGTTCTACAACGACAACCCGTCCGGCACGATCACGGCACCGCCGCGCAAATTCGCGGGCGTCATGATCACCGGGCCGGAGGCGGCCGCCGAGGTGCGCTATCTGGTGGCGCTGGTCTTCGTCGCGGTCTTCGTCTTCTTCGCCCGCAACCTGATGCGCAGCCGCTTCGGCCGCGCCTGGATGGCGGTGCGCGACATGGACGTGGCCGCCGAGATCGTGGGTATCCCGCTGCTCCGCACCAAGCTTCTCGCCTTCGCCGTGAGCTCCTATCTCTGCGGCGTCGCGGGCTCGCTCTTCGTCTTCCTCTATCTGGGCAGCGCCGAGACGCTCGCCTTCGACGTCAACCTCTCCTTCCTCGTGCTCTTCATGGTCATCGTCGGCGGCCTCGGCTCGATCGCGGGCTCCATCATCGGCGCGGCCTTCATCACCGTCGTGCCGATCTTCCTCACCAACCTGAACACGATGCTCGGCATCGACTTTCCCGTCGACCTCGCCAAGCATCTCGAGGTCATTATCTTCGGCGGCTTCATCATCGTGATCCTGATCGTCGAGCCGCACGGCCTCGCCCGCCTCATCCATCTCACGCGAGAACGCCTCCGCCTCTAGCCCGGAATTTTCTCGCGGTCATGGTCGGCGTCGCACGGGACCCTGATACCGCGCCCGCGACCCTGCGGGCGCGGGCGACGGACCATGGTGCGGTGCACGGTGCTCGGCGCGCGCGCCAGGATCGCGTCATGCAGTGCGAGAGCACGCCGGGCACGGCAGGTGCGATGGGCGGGGACTGCTCATCGGACGAGCCGCTGCCGGCCGCAATCCAGGACGCCGTGACCGCAGCCATCGAGGACGGCTCCACCATGGACGAGATCGTGGCGCGCGTCCGTGCGCGGGGCGGCGACCGTTCGCCTTTGATCCCGCGCGCACGACGCTGCGCGTGTTAGCGACGGCTTAGGAATGCGCGTATTTGCTGCATTTCTGGAGTTGGACGTGGTCGGCGGTTGATGCTGACGATCAATCCGAGGTGCCTCCAGGGTGCGTCATCGACATCGGGGTCGCGGCGGTAGCCGAGGGATCGCGCGACGCCTTCGAGGGGATAGGCTCTCAGGGTCTCGGCCTGCACCCGCCCGTACCATGGCGAGAGACGATCTATGACTACGCCGCCGACGGCGGCTCGCGGTCCAGGGCGTCGGCCTTTCCGGCTCGCCGACGGCCTGCTGCGCCCCGGCGGCGGCGGCGCTCTGCGCTGCGCTTCTTCTGGCGTTCCTCGGCCTCCTTTCGGCGATAGGAATCGCCGTCGATGGCGATGATCTCGGCGTTGTGGATGAGGCGGTCGACGAGGGCGACGACGCAGGCGGCGTTGGGGAAGGCTTCGCTCCACTCGGCGAAGGGCCGGTTTGTGGTGATTATGGTGGAGCGCTGCTGGCTGCGGCTGGAGACGATATTGAACAGCAGATCGGCATGGCGATTGCTATAGGAGAGGTAGCCGACCTCGTCGATCACCAGCAGCTGTTGGCGGGCGTAGAATCGGAGCTTGCGCTGGAGCAGGCTGTCGCTATCGAGGGCGGCGAGCTCACCGAGCATGTTTCCTGCAGTTGTGAAGCGCACGGTGTGCCCCTCGATGATGGCGCGGTGGGCGAGGTTGGCGGCGATGGTGGACTTGCCCACCCCGTTTGGGCCGACGAGGACGACGTTGGCGGCCTCGCGCAGGAACTCGAGGCTCATGAGGTCCTCGATGACCATTGGGTCGCAGCGGCGGGGCCAGTCCCAATCGAAGTCGACGAGGGGCTTGAAGTGTCCAATGCGGGCCTCGCTGAGGCGCCGCTTGAGGCTGCGGCTTCGCCGTTCTTCCTCTTCCCAGGCGATGAGGGTGGGCAGCCAGCTGCACTCGCCGATGTCGTCCCAGTGGGCGATGAGGCCGTACAGGCGCAGCGCGCGGGCACGGTCCTTGAGGGTGTCGGTCATTCTTCGCTGTCCTCTTCGGGCCCACCGGCCAGTCCGTCGTATCCGCCGAGATCGTGGTCGCGCACCGCGATATCGCGCAGGCGTGGATGCTTGGGCAGGTCGACGGGGATGGGCGGGGGCTCGTCTCGCAGTTCGCGCCGCCGGGCCAGGCTCAGGCGCACGGCGTTCGGATGGGGGACGCCGCGCTTCAGGGCCTCGTCGATGCCCGCCTCGAGCTCGGCGGCGCCGTACCCGTCGAGGAGGCGCAGTAGGGCGGCGACGATGGTGCCGAGATTGCTGCCGCGCTTGGCGGCGTCGGTGAGCAGGCGCTCGCTGTTGGGCGCGGCCTGGACCAGCCGATCCTGCCCGCGAAGGCGCCGGGCATGACGCTTGTGCCTGACCAGGCCGGCGATGTGGTCGGGGTTTTCGACACGCTCTGCCTTGTCGAAGCTGCGTGGATGGGTGGCGATGACGTCCGCGCCGTCGAGGATGCGCACCTCGTCGAGGGTCGCGAGGACGACGAGAGTGCGGCTCACATGGGTGTGCGGCACGCTGTAGTCGTTGAGGTCGAATCTGACGTAAGGGGTCTTGCCGATGGAGGCCTCGACCCGTTCGTCGGCGGGGAAGCGATCGCCGGGCAGCGCAATGAGAGAGCTGCGTTCCCGCTCGAAGGCCTCGCGCACGCTGATGGAGTGGTCTTCGGGCCAGGGCCGCTCGGCGGCGATGCCATCGCACCAGGCCTGGGCCTGGGCGTTGAGGTCGTCGATATCGCGCCATGAGCGAGCGGCGAAGAAGCTGTCGCGAGCGTAGCGTATCGCCCGTTCCACGCGCCCCTTCTCATTGCCGCGCGCGATCGCGACGGGCTGTGCCAGGAAACGGTAGTGGCCGGCGAAGTCGAGGAACTGGGGATTGAAGCGGATGGCGTCGCCGCGGCGCTCCAGCACGACGCTCTTCAGGTTGTCGTACCAGAGCTCGCGGGGCACGCCCTGCCACGCCTCGAAGGCGTCGATATGGCCACGCAGGAAGTTGCTCATCGCGGCGTTGAGGTAGAAGCGCAGGAAGATGCGTCGCGAGAAGCTCAGAACCATCACGAAGCCCATCAGCGGGCGCTCCGCGCGACCGAGCTTCACTTTGCCGAAGTGTCCCCAATCGACCTGGGCCTGCTCGCCGGGAAGGGTCTTGAGACGCAGATAGGCCTCGGCCACAGGCTTCGGCCGCTCGGGGGCGATCATGTTGCGGAAGTGGCTCTGGCTCCCCTGGTAGCCGCGCTCGCACGCCATCTCGTAGAGCCGGCTGGCGGTCAGCTTCGGATAGTGAGCCAGTGTCTGGCGGATGAAGGGCATGAAGGGATCGAGCTTCGAGCGCCGGTGCCGCCTCATATGCCGAGGCACCCCGTCGTCGGCCAGAACGCGGCGGACCGTGATGTGATGGACGCCGAGTTGGTTTGCGATCGTGCCGATCTTCCACTTCTCGGCGTAATGGAGGCGCAGGATCTCCGCGCGCGTCTTCTTGTCGATGGTCATCTCACCCTTCTCGTGCCGGATGCCGGACCGGGCGCAGGCCCGGATGGACAAACTGCGCGCAGAACCGGCCGCAGCGATGGCAGCGGAAGACCCTGGCAGGCCGCCCGTGCCCAAAGGGTTGTGTCCCGCGACGCGTCATCGGCGTCTGTGGCACAACAGGACGACGGTGCCCGCGGGTCAAAGGGTGATGCGTCACTTTCTGCGCGCAGACCTCATTCTCCGGCACCCGACGCCGGTGCCGATCGCGATAGCGCTGCTGCCGCTGCGCGTGCTTGCGACGACCCTGGAGGCTGTCCTGATAGCGCTGCCCGCAAAGACGCTGCGCCTGCCTGCGCGCCGTCTCGCGGCAGTCCGCTGAGCAGTACATGTTGCCGTGGTCGCAGCGCGGGCAGAGAACCACCTGCCGATCGCAGTGGGCGCAGTTGAACAGGCGGCCGAAGTTCCTCATCGCGGCGGTCGATGAGAACGGGCTCGACCCCCGCCAAAACCCGCACGATACTGTGCATCTGGGCCGTGCCGAGCATGGCTCGGGGGGTGCGGCGCCGGCTCTTGCCACCAAGCAGACGTGGCCGGCGCCGCATCGTTCTCAGCGGCCCGAGTGTAGCCCTACCGATCTTGCTGTTCAGGTCCGAGGGGCTGCCGCCAGTTCGCCCGCCGCCACCGGAATCGCGACGCCTGCCCGCTGTGGATAGCCGGCTTGCCTTGCCAGACTCGAGGGAGTGGACGCCCCCTCCCGACGGCAGCGAATCGTGCCAAGGTGGTGGTGTCGAACCACCTGAGGGAGGAGGCCTCCATGGATCAGGCTAGCATCATCGGGATCGATCTGGCGAAGCACAGCTTTCAGTTGCATGGTGCGCGGGCAGACGGGTCCGTTGTGTTCCGCAAGAAGCTGAGCCGGGGCAAGCTACTCGACTTCCTCGCCTCGCAACCGCCCTGCGTGGTGGCGATGGAGGCCTGCGCGAGCGCTCACTATTGGGGTAGAGAGACCGAGATGCTCGGACACGAGGTCAAGCTAATCCCACCGATATATGTCAAGCCATTCGTCAAACGGCAGAAAAATGACGCGAGGGACGCGGAGGCGACTTGCGAGGCCGCGCAGCGCCCCACCATGAGCTTGGTGGCCGTGAAGACGGAAGAGCAGCAGGCTCGAGGGATGCTGTTCCGCACACGCGACCTCCTGGTGCGCCAGCGCACGCAGACGATTAACGCGCTACGGGGTCACCTGGCGGAGTTCGGCGTCATCGCTCCACAGGGGCCAGCTCATGTCAAGCGGCTGGAGGCGGCACTCATGGATCCGAGCTCGGGGCTACCGGAGCCGGTTCGCGAGCTGGGTGACCTACTGCTCGGTCAGGTCTCAGACCTCGATGCGAAGATCTACGATTTGGAGAAGGAGCTCCGCGTTTGCGCACGCCAGGACGAAGAGGCGGCACGGCTCATGACGATCCCGGGCATCGGGCCGATCACGGCCATGGCAGTACAGGCTTTCGCCCCACCGATGGAGAGCTTCAGGCGCGGGCGCGACTTCGCCGCCTGGCTAGGCCTCGTGCCGCGACAGCATACGACTGGCGGCAAGCCAAGGCTTGGCAAGGTATCGAAGATGGGCCAGCGCGATCTCAGGCGGCTCTTGATCACGGGTGCCATGTCTGTAATCCAAGCGGCGGAGCGCCGTGGTGGCGAGACGAGGGATCCTTGGCTGGCCGAAATGCTGGCGCGCAAGCCGAAGATGCTCGTCGCGGTTGCGCTGGCCAACAAAATGGCGCGCGTCGCCTGGGCGGTGACGGCGAAGAAGGAGATCTATCGGGTTCCCGCAACCGCCTGACAGGGCGGACAATCGCGGGAAGCCGTCGGGGATGTGGGCAGGTCGGAGGACAGGTAAGGAGGGCATACGGTCAATGAGACCGGATCGGGAAAACCAGCACCGTCCTGAGAGCGTTCAAGCTCGCAGACTCGATTTTGGACCCGGTTCGCGTATCTCCATACGGGCCAGCGGCGATCGAAATGCCGCATCAACAGGCCGGATAGACGACAGCACCTGACCGCATGCACCGTGCCGTTCAAAGAAAAGCTTGCATTACCGGGGGCGTCCATAGACGAGGGCGGTCGCTGCGACAAGCCGCCTATCCACAGCTCCGACGAGGCACGCTTCCACCCGCCAAACAAGCTGCTACATCGTCACCGCACTCACGTGCTGAATGCAGCGAATAGGCGCACTTTTGGACCGTCATCGACACTGCGCGCGTGCGCGACCCGCCGAGGGCCGCTGGGCCGAGCGCATGGACGGCCTGATCTGCCTGCAGCGCGAGACCGATCGCTTTGCCGAGGAATGGGAGCGCACGCGCGACCCCCGCGCCGAGGGGCTTAGCGCCCTCATCGCGATCGAGACCCTGCGAACGCTGGCTCTGGTTACGATGGCCGAGCTCGGCAAGCGCGCGGAACCGGTATCGACGGAGGACCTCGCCCGCCTCGCGCTCGGGCTCTACCGCATCGAAGCCGCCGACAGGCTCCGCGTCGAGCGCGAGCAGGCGAAGGCCGATGCCGCCGCCGCGCACGCCGGGCCGGCCGCGCGCGCGGCCACTATGACGCATGCCGAACGGGTCGAGACCGTCCGCCGGGCCATGGAGGGGCACCTCTTCCCTGGGGGCACAGACCCGCCGCCGGCGGCATTCGGGTGGGCCGCCGCCTCTCCCGCTGACTCCCACGTCACCCCGCCGGACCCCACGTCCGAGTCGCCTGCCGGCGACGGTGCACAGGACGCGTGGGACGCGCACGGGGCGCGGGATGCTGAGCTGAGACGGCGGGAGGTGGAAGGCCGACTCTGGCCGACCGACCCTCCCTTCTGCCCTGCGGAGTGGAGCGGGCCAGGGTGAGGCGGGGGGCTCCTCCTCCGCCGCGACCAGGCAGACGCGCGCCCGTCTCATCGTGCGGCCCGGATGTCTCACCGCGGCCGCGGTCTGCGTGCCGCCGGCGCAATTGCCGTGCCATACAGCGCAAGAGCGAACGGGGCGGCGGCAGGCGAAGGCAGGGAATGCGGCCGCCCGCAGTCCCCGCCGTGGTCATGGAGGACGGCGGGCGGTTGTCCCCGCGGAATACCACTTATCCCACTTAATCCCACTTAATCCCGCCGAATCCCGCCTTAATTTGATGCTTCGCCCGCCCGATGCAGTCCGTGAGCCCGGCGAGATATCCGGGCTAACGCTCCTTCACGTAGGGAACGCCGCTCGCCTTGGGCGGGACCGCCTTGCCGACGAAGCCCGCGAGCAGCAGCACGGTCAGCAGGTAGGGGAGCGCCTGGATCGCCTGCACCGGGATGACGCCGACGCCTGGGACATCGACGCCCTGCAGCCTCGCCTGCACGGCGTCGGCGAAGGCGAAGAGGAAGCAGGCGAAGAGGGTCGGCACCGGGCGCCATTTGCCGAAGATGAGCGCAGCGAGCGCGAGATAGCCCATGCCCGCGCTCATATCGCGCACGAAGAGCGCGTTCTGGGCGATCGAGAGCGACGTGCCGGCGATACCGCACAGGATGCCGCAGACGATCATCGCCCGGTAGCGCATGCCGGCGACCGAGATGCCGGCGGTGTCCACAGCCTCCGGCGCCTCGCCGACTGCGCGGAGCCTCAGCCCGAAGCGGGTCTTGTAGATGAACCACGCCGCGAGCGGGACCATGCCGAGCGCGATATAGACGATCAGATTGTGGCCGCTGGCGATTTCCGAATAGATCTGGGCGAGGAACGGCACGTCGCTCAACCGGTCGGCGAAGGGGAAGTGAATTGGGCGGAAGCGCGCGGCATCCGCCACCATCGGCGTATGCCCGCCCTGGCCGAACCAGGCGAGCGACAGCACTGGCCCGAGCCCCGCCACCAGGATGTTGAGCGCCATGCCCGAGACCACCTGATCGCCCCGGTGAGTGACGCAGGCGAAGGCATGGACCATCGCGAGCGCGACCGAGGCCCCGATGCCGGCGAGCAGGCCGATCCAGGCTGAGCCGGTGGCGAACGCCGCTGCCGCCGCGGCGAAGGCTCCGCCCAGCATCTTGCCTTCGAGGCCGATATCGACCACGCCCGAGCGCTCGGCAAACATGCCGGCGAAGGCGGCGAGGATGAGCGGCGTCGACACGCGGAGCGTCGCGTCGATCACCAGGACGAACCACGTCACCCCTTCCATGGCTACGCCGCCACCGCCTGCGCGCGGCGCGTGAAGAGGCGCTCGATCCGGCCGCGAAACATGTGCTCCAGCGCGCCGGAGAAGAGGATCACCAGGCCTTGAAGGACGACCACCATGTCGCGGGTCACGTTGGGCATGTCGAAGGCGACCTCGGAGCCGCCCTGATAGAGCACGCCGAAGAGCAGCGCCGCGAGCAGGATACCCACCGGGTGGTTGCGGCCCATCAGCGCCACCGCGATGCCGACGAAGCCGTAGCCCGCCGTGAACTCGAGCAGCAGCCGGTGATGGACGCCGATGATCTCGTTCACGCCCACCAGACCCGCGAGCCCGCCAGAAATCGCCATCGCCAGCATGATCGAGCGCGCCGGCGAAATACCGCCGTAGACCGCCGCCGACTCGTTGTGCCCGACGGCACGGATCTCGTAGCCCCAGCGCGTGCGCCAGACGAAGAACCAGAAGAGCACGAGGCAGACCGCGGCGACGACGATGCTCAGGTTGAGAGACGAGCGGCCGATATTCCCACCGTAGGCCGCGAAGATATCGTGGACGAAGGGGAGCCAGGCGCCTGTCTCGAATTTGCGGCTCTCGGCGGCCTGCTGCCCCGGTTTGATGAAGATCTCGACCAGCAGATAGGTCATCAGCGCCGCGGCCAGGAAGTTGAACATGATCGTCGTGATGACAATGTGGCTGCCGCGCTTCGCCTGCAGCCAGCCGGGGATGAAGGCCCAGAAGGCGCCGAAGGCCATGGCGCAGGCGATCGCAAGCGGAATGACCACGGGCGCCGGCCAATGGCCCAGATAGAGCCCGATCAGACCCGCGCCGAGGCCGCCCAGATAGGCCTGGCCCTCGCCGCCGATGTTGAAGAGGCCGCAGTGGAAGGCGATGGCGACGGCGAGCCCGGTAAAGACGAAGTTGGTGGTGTAGTAGAGCGTGTAGCCGATCGCCTCCGGGTAACCCACGGCGCCGAGGACGAGGAGCCTCAGCGCCTCGAGCGGATTCTCGCCGATGAGCGCGATGATGATGCCGGCGATGAGGAGCGCGAGCCCGAGGTTGATGAGCGGGACCAGGCCGTGGGTGACCCAGGCCGGCGCCTGGGTCGGCCCGCCGAAGCCTTTCACGCCCCGGCGGCCTCCATGCCTTCCGGGCGCCCGCCGGCCATCAGCAGCCCGAGCGTGCGCTCGTCCGCCTCCGCCTGCGTAACCTCGCCGACGACCCTGCCGCCGAACATCACCAGGATGCGGTCGGAAAGCGACATGATCTCGTCGAGCTCGACCGAAACGAGCAGGATCGCCTTGCCCGCATCCCGCATCGCCACGAGCTTGCGGTGGATGAACTCGATGGCGCCGATATCGACGCCGCGGGTCGGCTGGCCGACCAGCAGCACGTCCGGGCTGCGGCCCATCTCGCGGCCGACCACGATCTTCTGTTGGTTGCCGCCGGAGAAATTGGCCGTGCGCAGCTGGGGGAGCGGCGGGCGCACGTCGAAGTCCCCCATCGTGCGCCCGACGGCGTCGACCACCGCGCCGCGGCTCATCAGCGCACCGCGGTTGTAGCGTTGCTCGCGGTGGTAGCCGAGGATGCCGCTCTCCGAGGCGTCGAAGGCGGTGACAAGGCCCATGCGCTGGCGGTCCTCGGGCACGTGGCCGAGGCCGCGGCGGCGCATGGCGCGCGCCGCCTCGGCGCGGCCGCCGGCGGGCGCAGGCGCGCCCCCGATGGCGATGGTGCCCCGCTCGCGGGCGAGCGTGCCGGCAAGCGCCTCCAGCAGCTCCGATTGACCGTTGCCGGCGACACCGGCAATGCCGACGATCTCGCCGGCGTGGACGGTGAAGCTCACGTCGTGGACGCGAGGCACGCCGCCGCGATCGCGCACCGCGAGGTTCTCCACCTGCAGCAGGGCCTCGCCCGGCGCAGCCTCTTCCTTGTTCACGCGGAGCAATACGCTGCGGCCCACCATCATCGCGGCGAGCCGCGCGCGGTCGGTCTCGGCCGTCGCCACATGATCGACCACGCGGCCGGCGCGCATCACGGTGACGCGGTCGGTCAGCGCCATGATCTCGCGCAGCTTGTGGGTGATGAGGATGATGGTCCGGCCCTGGTCCCTGAGCGCCCGCAGGATGCGGAAGAGGTCGTCGACCTCCTGCGGCGTGAGCACGCCCGTGGGCTCGTCGAGGATCAGGATGTCGGCGCCGCGGTAGAGTGCCTTCAGAATCTCCACCCGCTGCTGCAGGCCGACGGGCAGCGAGCCCACGATGGCGTCGGGGTCGACGTCGAGCCCGTACTCGCGCTCAATCCGCTCGAGCTCCTGCCGGGCCTCCCTCAGGGTGGACCGCAGCAGGTAACCCTGCTCCACGCCGAGCACCACGTTTTCCAGCACGGTGAAGGTATCCACGAGCATGAAGTGCTGGTGGACCATGCCGATGCCGTGGCCGATGGCGTCCTCCGGCCCCTTGATCGCGACCGGCGTGCCGCCCACCCTGATCTCGCCGCCGTCGGCCTGGTAGTAGCCGTAGACGATGCTCATCAGGGTCGACTTGCCGGCGCCGTTCTCGCCGACGATGCCGTGGATCGTGCCGGGGGCGACGGCGACCGACACATCGTCGTTGGCGTGCACCGAGCCGAACCACTTTTGGACGCCGACGACCTCCAGCGCGGGCGCACCGAGCCCGCCCGAGGGGCCACGCTCTTCGGCGGCCCCCCGGTGTTCCTCCCCCGCCACGGGGCTTACGCCTCGGTGGCCGGCGGGCGCCGGCGGCGCGCGCTACTGCGCCATGTAGTCGGTCACCGCGATGTTGCCGGCGATGATGTCCATGCGCGCCTGCTCGACCGCGGCTTCTATCTCGGCCGAGATGAGGCTGCGGTTGTGCTCGTCGAGGGCCCAGCCGACCCCGTCCTCCTCCAGGCCGAGGATCTGGATGCCGCCTTGCCAGGTACCCTCCTGGGCGGCCTTGAAGGACTCGTAGACCGCCACGTCCACGCGCTTGATCATCGAGGTCAGCATCGTGCCGGGGTGGATGTAGTTCTGGTTGCTGTCCACCCCGATGGCGAGCTTGCCGGCGTCCTTCGCGGCCTGGTAGACGCCGATGCCGGTGCCGCCGGCGGCGGCATAGACCACGTCCGCGCCCCGGTCGAACTGGCTGCGGGCGAGCTCGCCGCCCTTGGTCGGGTCGTTCCAGGCGGAGGGCGTCGTGCCGGTCATGTTCTGGAAGATCTCGATGTCCGGATTGACGTACTTCGCGCCCTCCACGTAGCCGAGCGCGAACTTGCGGATGAGCGGAATGTCCATCCCGCCGACGAAGCCGACCTTGCCGGTCTGGGACGCCAGCGCGGCCGCCATGCCGACCAGGAACGAGCCCTCGTGCTCCTTGAAGACCACGGACTGCACGTTCGGCAGGTCCACCACCATGTCGATCAGGGTGAACTTGGTCTCGGGGAACTCCTGGGCCACCGTCTCGACGGCCGCCGCCTGGGCAAAGCCCATCGCCACCACCACCTGGGCGCCGCGCCTGGCCATGTTGCGGAGCGCCTGCTCGCGCATGGACGGGTTGGTGACCTCGAAATCGCGGTACTGGATGCCGGTGTCCGCCTTGAACTTCTCGGCGCCGTTGAACGCGGCCTCGTTGAACGATTTGTCGAACTTGCCGCCCATGTCGAAGACGACGGCCGGCATGAAGTCCTCTGCCTGGGCCGTGCCGGCCACGGCAATCCCGATCGCCGCAAGCGCGGCGACGATGAATCGTTTCATGAAGAGTCCCCCTTGGGTTTGGGTGCGCCACCCGGTTGCATCAAGCTTAGCCGAGGCGCTCTTGAATGTCTGTCTCCGAGCCCTATTCCGCCGCCTCGGCGCTGGCGCTCTCCGCCTTTTCCAGGGTCAGCTCGACGGGCACCGGGTTGGAGACGATGTCGAGGACCGGGCAGTGCGCGTTGACCGCCTGCTGGAGCTTTTCCAGCGTCTCCTCATCTGCCGACGAGACGACGCGCACCGTGCCGCGCAGTTTCTGATATCCCGGCCGCACCGACTCATCGACGGCGAAGAAGCCGCGCAGGTCGATATCGCCTTCCAGCGTCACCGAGACGTGCTCCAGCGGAATGGCGAGGGCCGCGGCATAGGCGCGGTAGGTGATCTCCTGGCAGGTGCCGAGCGCCGCCAGGATCAGCTCGACCGGGTTCGGTCCTGAGTCGGTGCCGCCCAGGCTCTCCGGCTCGTCCACCACCAGGCGGTGGTCGCGGAGCGCCACCTCCGAGCGGAAACCCTCGCCGAGGGACGAAACCGATTCGAAGGTCGCTTGCGCTTCCGCCGGGTTGGCGCGGAAGGCCTCCTGCGTTTCAACGATCAGGGTGCGCAGTTCGTCGCTCATGGTGTCTCTTCCTCTAGCGGCCGCTTGGGCGGCCGACATTCATGTGGATGTTGATCTATCAATACGCGCTCTCGCGCGATCTTGGGAGTCAGAGCCGCGCGTCCGCGCCGGCGACCGCGCCCATGAAGGCGCCGAGCTTGGCGGGATCGAGCGCATCGTCCGTGCGCACGCCGGTGCAGAGATCGACGCCGTAGGGGCGCACTTGGTGGATCGCGTCGGCCACGTTGCCGGGGTTGAGGCCGCCGGCGAGGAACACCGGGCAGGGGGCGTCCACCACGATGCGCCGGCTCAGGGCCCAGTTGTGGACGCGCCCGGTGCCGCCCAGCTCCTTCACCGTGCCCGTCGGGTTTCCGGAATCGAGCAGCAGCCCGTCGATCATGGGAGCCAGCCCAACCGCCTCCGCCACCGCGCCTTCGCCTCGCACGTGGATCGCCTGGATCAGCGCAATGCCGGGCAGCGCCTCCCTCAGCACCGGATAGGCGTTCGCATCGAGCGCGTCGCAGAGTTGGATGGCGTTGACGCCGCAGCGGTGCTGCTGAGCGATGATCGACGCGGGCTCCACCCCCGACGTGAGCAGGAAGGTGCCGATGGCCGGTGGCGCCGCGGCGGCGATCTCTGCGATCAGGTCTTCATCGATCACCCCCGGCCCGCTCGGCATCGCCGACACCAGCCCGATGGCATCGGCCCCGGCGGCGACGGCGGTGCGGGCCTCCGCCACGCTGGAGATGCAGCAGATCTTGACCCGCGTCCGCATCGGTTTCGTTGGCGTCAGCGGATCGGCCGCCGCCGGTCGTGCCCGCGTTCCGATCCTCAGGCGCGGTCAGGCCGCCGCGCGGTCGCCGAGCGCGCGCCTGAGCCTGGGCATGACCTCATCGGCCATGAGCCGCATGGAGTTCAACTGGTGCGCCTTGTGGGTCTCGTTCAGGCAGTCGGTCGCCGTCATGAGGACGGTGCCGAAGGGCCCCACCTCCTCGCGCAGCGCGAGAATTTGCTCCGCCACCGAGTCCGGATCGCCGGCGATGGAGAAGGCGTCGCAGGCGTAAGCCGGGGTCACGTCCTCGTCCGCCATCTCCGGCCCGCTCTTCATGATCGCGTGGAAGGCGGCCCGCCTGACGAGGGTCACCAGATAGCCGTAGTAGTGGGCGAGCGGCCCTTCGGGATCGCGAACGTAGGCCTTGGCCCAGGCGTCGTCGTCCGCGACGAAAATCGAGCGGGCGACGCGCCAGTCCGCCGGCCGGGGCTCGCGGCCGCTCCGCGTGCAGCCGTCCGAGAAGCCCTGCCAGTGGTTCTTGATGGTCGAGACCGGCACGAAGTTGGCCGAGATCACGCCCCAGCCGCGCGCGGCAGCGCTGCTTACACCGCCGGAATCCGGGCTCATGGCCGACGCGACCAGCGGCGGGTGCGGCTTCTGATAGGGCTTGATCATGGCGCCGACGCCGAGGTCGGGCCAGTGATAGTCCTCGAGCCTGAGGGTCCAGTACTTGCCCCTGATGTCGTAGGGCGGATCGGTAGACCAGAGCTTGAGCACGGTCTCGATCGCTTCGCCGGCCATCTCGCGGCGGACCTGGAGGTCGGTCACGCCGAACATCTCGAAGTCGCTGACCAGGCCGCCGGGGCTCACGCCCAGGATCAGCCGCCCGTCGCTGAGGTGATCCAGCAGCGCCGCGTGGGCGGCGGTCTGAACCGGGTGGCGCTGGGGCAGGTTGACCACGCCGGTGCCGAGCTTCATGCGTGTCGTCCGCGCGATCAGATTGGAGAGGAACATGAAGGGGCAGGTGACCGGCTCGCTGAGGGTCGTGTAGTGCTCGCCGATCCAGAACTCGTCGAAGCCGAAGCGGTCGCAGGCGACCGCGATCTCCACGTCCTCCTTGAGCACCGTGTGGGTGTCCCGCCGGTGATCGTTCACCGGCATCATGAACATGCCGAGCTTCATACCGCCCTCTCCTTAGCCCGGAATTCTCACCAATGTCATGGTCTGCGCGGCGCTGTCCGGCCGACAGGGCAGGAACGGCGTGCAGCGCGATGCGGGACATCGGGCAAGCGGCGTGACGCACACTGTCGGCCGGACAGCGCCGCCCTTCGGGTCGCGCCCAGACGCCCGCCCGCGGCGTCGTGGACCTCAACCGTAGACACCGCTACGCTTTTCGGCTCACTCCTGGCGGATCGAACGTCTGGGTGCGACGCAGGCCGTGACATTGGTGAGAACTCCGGGCTTGGTCCGGCCGGACTGAAACACGGAGTGACGGTCGGGAGCAAGCGTCGGCCATGGCCGTGGCTGGGGGCGGGATCAATACTCTTCGATCGTGCCGCCGGCCTCGCGCCACGCGGCGATACCGCCGATCATGTGGCAGACGTTGCCGAGGCCGCGCTCGTGCGAGGCATCGACCGCCATCGCCGAGCGCTCGCCGAAGGCGCAGTAGTAGACGAGCCGTTGCCCGGGGCGCGAAGCAAGCGCGCGCAACGCCCCGCCCGGGCCGATCATGCCGGTCAGCTGACCGTAGGGGGCGTGGATGGAATTCGGGATCGCGCCCTCCCGCATGCGCTCCCCTTCCTCCCGCAGGTCGACGAGGATGTCGCCGGGCCGCTCGTCGTGCATGACCTCCTCTGCGGTCATCGCGCATTCGGGGTGGGCCTCGTCCGCCTGGCCGCGCCCCACGCTCAGGTTCGCCGGCACGGCCACGTCCATCATCTTGGGGTTGGCGAGGTTGAGGCCGTTCATCAGCGCCGCATAGTCGGCGGGCGAGGAGACCTGGAGGCGGGGGTTGAAGCGCTTCTCTTCGCCGATGGTGCTGACCGTGTCGCCCTTGTAGTCGTGGCCGGGGTAGACCAGCGTCTCGTCGGGCAGCGTGAGAAGCCTGTTGAAGAGCGAGTCGTACTGCTGGAGCGGGTCGCCGTTTTGGAAGTCGGTGCGGCCGGTGCCCCGGATCAGCAGCGTATCGCCGGTGAAGACGCGGTCCTCCATCGCGAAGCTGTACGACTCGGCGGTGTGGCCCGGCGTGTGCAGCGCACGCAGGCTGACGCCCTCGATCTCGACCGGATCGCCGTCGCCGACGCGCATCGAGACCACGTCCACCGGCGCCTCCCGGCCCATCACGGTGACGCACTTGGTCCGGTCGCGGAGTTCCGCCATGCCGCTGATGTGATCGGCATGGACATGGGTATCGACGACCTTGGCGAGGGTAAGCCCCAGCTCGTCGAGCAGTGTGAGGTAGCGCTCCACCTGCTCCTGCACCGGGTCGATGATGAGCGCCTCGCCGCCCGCGCGGCCGCCCAGCAGGTAGGTATAGGTGCCCGAGGGCATGTGGTAGAGCTGGCGAAAGATCATCGTCCGTCATCTGCCGCCTTAGTCTTCAGCCCCATTGTAGAGCCTCGCCACACCCTCGGGCCACCGGGGAGCGGCTGCCCGCACGGGCCTGTGCTACCGGCGTTCGTCGCACTTGCGCCAGACCGTGGCGAGCCAGGGCTGCTCGTGGCGCGGGCGGCCGGGCGGCCGGTAGTAGTGGCGAAGCTCGGTGAAGCCCGCGCCGGTGGCGAAGGCGCGCCAGGTCTCCAGGTCGTAGAAGCAGCCGTAGCGCCCGCCGACCCAACCTTCCTGGTTGTCGCCGCGCGGGTTCGAGCAGAAGAGCGCGCCCCTGGGTTTCAGCGCAGCGGCGAGCTCGGCGAGCACGCGCGCGATCTGACTGCTCGGCACGTGGAAGAGCGAGGCGTTGGCGAAGATCCCGTCGAAGCGCGCGAGCGGCAGGTCCAGGGCCAGGAAATCCTGGTGGAGCACCGGGCAGTCAGTCTCCGCACGCGCGAGCGCCACCAGCCCGGCCGCGCCCTCGAGCCCCACGACCTCGTGCCCGAGGGCTGTGAAGGCGTGCAGGTCGCGGCCCGGCCCGCAGCCGAGGTCGAGGATGACATGGGGCGGCGCGCCCTCGATGGCATCGAGCAGGGCCGCGATGTTCTGGCTCACGTCGTGGTCGGCCGTGCCGTGACGGTATGCCTCCGACATGCGGTCGTATTCGGCGAGCGTAATAGCGGCGGCCTCGTGCGCCGCCGCGTCGTCGCCCCGCGCGGGCGGGCTCATCTGGCGGCCTCGGCGCCGCGATGGCTGCAACGGCGCGTCTGCGCTAGACTTGTTGCAAGGGAGGCCGCATGAGCCAGCTCGTGAACGAACCGGCCGTCGCGCCGGAGACGCTCGCCTGCCTCAACGCACTCGAGCGCAAGGTGCTGTGGCTGTCTTCGTGGATGGTCCACAACGCGAACCATCTCCGCCCGGCGCGGGACGGGCTCAAGGTGGGCGGCCATCAGGCCTCCTGCGCCTCGGTGGCGACGCTGATGACGGCGCTCTACTTCGACGTGCTGGAGCCGAACGACCGGGTCGCCGTTAAGCCCCACGCGAGCCCGGTGTTCCACGCGATCCAGTACCTCTTCGGCAACCAGACGAAGGCCAAGCTGGAGGGTTTTCGGGCCTTCGGCGGGGCGCAGAGCTATCCGTCGCGCACCAAGGACAGCGACGACGTGGACATCTCGACCGGCTCCGTCGGGCTCGGGGTGGGCATGACGCTCTTCGCCTCCATGGTCCAGGACTACGTGCGCTTCCACAAGCTCACGCCGGAGACGCGCCCCCCCGGCCGCATGATCGCGATCATGGGCGATGCGGAGCTCGACGAGGGCAACGTCTTCGAGGCGCTGCTGGAGGGCTGGAAGCACGATGTACGCAACCTCTGGTGGATCATCGACTATAACCGCCAGAGCCTCGATCGGGTTGTCTCGGACAGGCTGTTCCAGAAGATCAAGGACTTCTTCCAGGCGGTCGGCTGGAAGGTGGTGATCCTGAAACATGGCCGCCGCCAGGAGGCCGCGTTCGCGAAGCCCGGCGGCGAGGCGCTCCGCCAGTGGATCGACGACTGCCCGAACGAACTCTACTGCGCGCTCACCTTCAAGGGCGGCACTGCGTGGCGCGAGCGGCTCACCCAGGACATCGGCCACGTCGCGGGCATGAAGACGCTGCTGGCCGGCTACGACGACGACGGCCTGCAGGACCTGATGACCAATCTCGCGGGCCACGACATGGAGGCGGTGCTGGAGGCGCTGCGCGAGGTCGATTCCGACGTTCCCCACTGCTTCATCGCGTACACCATCAAGGGCTTCGGGCTGCCCTTCGCCGGCCACAAGGACAACCATGCCGGCATCATGACCGAAGAGCAGATGGCCGATTTCCGCACCGCGATGGACGTGGACGAAGGCGCCGAGTGGTCGCGCTTCGCCGGCCTCGGGCTCGACGAGAAGACGTTGAAGGAGTTCATCGCGGCGGCGCCCTTCAACCGCAAGCCGGGCCAGCTTTCGGCGCCTGCCGTGCCGCTGCCGGACGCGCTGCCCTTCCGCCCGGGCCCCCGCATGTCCACGCAGGAGGCCTTCGGCCGCATCCTGAACGAGCTCGGCAAGGGCGAGAGTCCGCTCGCCGAGCGCATCGTCACCACCTCGCCCGATGTCACGGTCTCCACCAATCTCGGCGGCTGGGTGAACCAGCGCGGCATCTTCGACCGCGCCGATCGGGAGGATGTCTTCCGCTCCGAGAAGGTGGTCTCGATGCAGAAGTGGTCGCTGAGCCGGAACGGCCAGCACATCGAGCTCGGGATCGCGGAGAACAACCTCTTCCTGCTGCTCGCGGCGCTCGGGCTGAGCGACGGCTTCTTCGGCACCCGGCTCCTGCCGGTGGGTACGGTCTACGACCCCTTCATCGCCCGCGGCCTCGATGCGCTCACCTACGCCTGCTACCAGGACGCGCGCTTCCTGCTGGCCGGCACGCCGTCCGGCATTACGCTCGCGCCCGAGGGCGGCGCGCACCAGTCGGTCGGCACGCCGCTTCTCGGCATGGGCCAGCCGGGGCTCACCTCCTTCGAGCCTGCCTTCGCCGACGAGTTCGCCGAGATCATGCTGTGGGGCTTCGGGCACGTGCAGGAACCTGACGGCGGCTCTCTCTATTGTCGCCTTTCCACCCGCACGATCGACCAGCCCGCGCGCGAGATCGACTCGGCACTGAGGCACGATCTTCTGGCCGGCGGCTATTGGCTCGTGGAGCCTGCGCCCGACGCGCAGATCGCGCTGGTCTTTTCTGGCGCCATCGCGCCCGAGGTGCAGTCTGCCCACGAGGCGCTCGCGGAGGAAATTCCCGGCATCGGCCTGCTCGCCGTCACCTCGGCCGACCGCCTCTATGCCGATCTTCTCACCGCCTCCGAGGCCCGCGCGCGCGGCGAGGCGGTGCCGGCGGCCCATGCCGAGACGCTGCTCAGCCGGTTGCCGCCCGACGCCGCGCTGGTCACCGTGCTCGATGGCCACCCGGCCGCACTCTCCTGGCTCGGCACGGTCGCGGGCCACCGCGCCTATCCGCTCGGCGTCACGGGCTTTGGCGAATCAGGCGATATCCCGGCGCTCTACGCCAAGCACCGGATCGATACCGACGCCATCCTCGATATGGCGGCGCTCGCCTGCGTCGACCGCGCCCGGCGCCGCGTCTGATCCAACCTCAGCGGGCGCGGCGCTCCCTCAGCGCCGCACGCGGAACTACCTTAGAGATGTGCTCACGGCCGTTTCAGGAAACCCCGCCCCTTGCCGCCTGAACCGCGGCTACACGTTCCCGTCGCGCTTGAGCCAGTTCGTAGCTCGCCTGCATGCGTATCCAGTGCTCGGCGGTGCCCCAGCCGATGTCTTCCAGCGCCAGTGCCATGGTCGCCGAGACGCCGGCTCTACCATTCAGCAGTCGCGACAGCGTGCCGCGCTCGCAGCCCAGGCGGCCGGCCGTCCCGGTGACGTTCCAGCCGACCTCTTCCATGCTCTCGCGAATCAGCTCGCCCAGGTGCGGCGGGTTCAGCATTGCCCCCACACGATCACTATCGTCGTCGCTCATCGGTCGATGCTCCTTCCGATCAGTGGTAATCGATCAGGTCGACATCAACGGCCTCGCCATCCTCGAAGCGGAACACCACGCGCCAGTTGCCGGAGGCGCGCACGCTCCATTGGCCTGCCCGGTCGCCCGTCAAAGGATGCAACCGGAAGCCGGGCGCGTCGGCGCTGCGCGGATGAGATGCCTCTTGCAGCCGGAAGAGGATGCGCCGAAGCCGTGGGACCAGGTGTGCGGGCAATCGAGACGGATCGTCCCGTTGGTGCAACGCTCGCAGACCCTTGTGCCTGATCCTCACGGAGATATTGTAGCGTGTGGCGCTATACGCCGCAAATGGGCGCAACCATGCTGGGCTGCGCGCGGCGTGTCCTACGCCGCCGCTCCCGCCTCGGCGCGCATGTGGGGCGGCATCCAGCGCACCTGCTTCTCGGTGCCGTAGGCGAAGAATTCGGACGGCTTGCGCCGCTGCTTCAGCATCCAGGGGTGCAGGATCGGCAGGTTGTAGTAGAGCCGCGCCGCCCAGTGAGGCCAGAGCGTGAGCGGCCAGGTGATCGTCGACCAGAGCTGTGTGTGCTCGGAGATCGGCCGCTGGCGGGTCTCCCAGCGCCTCAGCACCCGGTCGATGTCGTCGGATTCCTGCAACATGTTTGAGAGCGAGAGGGCGTTCGAGATCGCCGTGCCGCAGCCCTGGCCCAGCCCCGGCGACATGGCGTGGGCCGAATCGCCCACGATCGCCACCCGGCCCTTACTCCACGCCTTGAGCTTGATCGTCTCGAAGCGGTCGTAGCGCCCCTCGTCCGGCACCCGGTTGATCATCGATTCCAAGTGCGGGAAGGCCTCGATCCAGAGCGCCCGTGGGAGCGGCAGCTGCGACGCCTCCCTGTCGCTCGCGAGCATGGTGAAGGCGAGATAGAAGACCTCGCTGGTGCACGGCGTGTAGAGCACCCGCCGGTGGCCGTTCTACCACTCGCGGATGGTGCGACCCTCTTCGGTATCGGCGTCGCCCGGCTCGTGCGGTACGAGGACGCGGATGGCGCCATCCACGTGGGGCTTGCGGCTCTTCATGAGGCCGAGCGAGTCCCGCACATTGGAGTTGATCCCGTCGGCGGCGATGACGAGGTCAGCCGGCCATTCGCGTCCGTCCTCGGTAATGAGCGTGCCGTCGGGCCGCGCGCCGGTCGCCGAAGAACTGATAACGATTTCCACACCGGCCCGCTCCGCTGCGCCGAGAATCGCGCTCAGGAGTTGCTGGCGGGTGATGCAGAACATGCGTGAGCGATCGGTGCTGGTGATGGGCGCGAAGGGCACCTCGTCGATGAAGCGGCCCTTGGCGTCCCGGCTGATGTAGGTCGGCGCCTCGGTGCAGTCTTCGAGCGCGTCGTCCGCCGCGCCGATTGCTTTGAGGACGCGCACGCCGTTGTCCCAGATCCAGATGCCGGCGCCGAAGGCGCGGATCTCCGGCGTGCGCTCGTGGACGCGCACCGTCCAGCCTGCCTGGGCGAGCGCCGCGCCCATCGTGAGCCCGGTGAATCCGCCGCCGGCGATCTCTGCATGTCGTGTCATGCTCGCCTCATCCGCCGCTCATGCCCTGCCGCTACGGACCGGCCTGCGCTGCGGTGCCTGCGTGCGGCGTGCCTTACGCGGCTGCCTCGGCCTCGGTGCGCATGTGGGGCGGCATCCAGCGCACCTGCTTCTCGGTGCCGTAGGCGTAGAATTCGGACGGCTTGCGCCGTTGTTTCAACATCCAGGGGTGCAAGATCGGCAGGTTGTAGTAGAGCCGCGCCGCCCAGTGAGGCCAGAGCGTGAGCGGCCAGGTGATCGTCGACCAGAGCTGTGTGTGCTCGGAGATCGGCCGCTGGCGGGTCTCCCAGCGCCTCAGCACCCGGTCGATGTCGTCGGATTCCTGCAGCATGTTGGAGAGCGAGAGGGCGTTCGAGATTGCCGTGCCGCAGCCCTGGCCGAGCCCCGGCGACATGGCGTGGGCCGAATCGCCCACGATCGCCACCCGGCCCTTACTCCACGCCTTGAGCTTGATCGTCTCGAAGCGGTCGTAGCGCCCTTCGTCCGGTACCCGGCCGATCATCGATTGGAGGTGCGGGAAGGATTCGGTCCAGATCGCCCGCGGCAGGGGAATCTGGGACGCCTCTGCGTCCCGCGCGAGCATGGTGAAGCAGAGATAAAAGACCTCGCTGGTGCACGGCGTGTAGAGCACCCGCCGGTAGCCGTTCCACCACTCGCGGATGGTGCGGCCCTCCTCGGTGTCGGCGTAGCCCGGCTCGTGCGGCACCAGGACTCGAACGGCGCCATCGACATGGGGCTTGCGGCTCTTCAGCAGGCCGAGCGAATCGCGCACCTTGGAGTTGATTCCGTCGGCGGCGATGACAAGGTCCGCCGGCCATTCCCGCCCATCTTCCATCAGCAGCGTGCCGTCGGGCCGTGCGCCGGTCGCGGTCGATTCGGTGACGATCTCCACCCCGGCCCGCTCCGCTGCGCCGAGAATCGCGCTCAGGAGCTGCTGGCGGGTGATGCAGAACATGCGCGAGCGATCGGTGCTGGTGATGGGCGCGAACGGCACCTCGTCGATGAAGCGGCCGTTGGCGTCGCGGCTGATATAGGTCGGCGCCTCCGTGCAGCCTTCGAGCGCATCGTCGGCCGCGCCGATCGCCTTGAGCACGCGCACGCCGTTGTCCCAGATCCAGATGCCGGCGCCGAAGGCGCGGATCTCCGCCGAGCGCTCATGCACCCGCGCCGTCCAGCCGGTCTGGGCGAGCGCCGTGCCCATGGTGAGCCCGGTAAAGCCGCCCCCTGCGATCTCCACATGCCGCGTCATGGTCGTCTCATTCGCTTGGGTTGTCGTCTTGCCGCCGTCCTCGCCGGATCAAACCTGGACGCACTCCAGCAGGTGGCGGGTGTAGGGATGACGGGGGTCGTCGAACAGGCGGTCGGTCTCGTTGATCTCGACGATCCGCCCCGCCTGCATCACTGCCACCGTGTCGCAGTAGTGCGCGGCGATACCGAGGTCCCCTGTGATGAGGAGGCGCGCCGTGCCGGCATCCTCGGCCAGCGCGCGGGTGAGGTCGAGCACCTGGCGCTGGATGGTCACGTCGAGCCCTGCCGTCGGCTCGTCCGCGATGAGCAGCTTGGGCCGGTACATCAGCGCCATGGCGAGGCACACCCGCTGGGCCATGCCGCCGCTCAGCTCGTGGGGGAAGGCACTCAGGCGCTGCGCCGGATCGGCGATGCCCACCATCTCCAAGAGCTGGATTGCGCGCACCTCGGCGTCCTTCGCGCTGATCTTCTCGTGCGCCTGTAGCGCGCTGCGCAGCATGTCGCCGACGGTGGTGAGCGGGTTCAGCGCCGACTTCGCATTGGGCAGGATCGCCGCGATCTGCGTCGTGCGCATCGCCCGCATCGAACGCTTGTCTATCGTGAGCAGGTCGTGGTCGAGGTAGCGCACGGAGCCCGAGGTGACGGCAAGCTCCGGCGGCAGGAGCTGCAGGAGTGTCTTCACCAGCACCGACTTGCCGGAGCCCGATTCGCCGACGATCCCCATGCTGTGGCCGGCTTCGAGAGCGAGATGGATTTCACTCAGCAGCGGCTGGCCCGTGTCGACGGCGGCGACGCCCAAATGCTCGACCGCGAGCACCGGCTCGCTCATACGTGTGAGCGCGAGGTCAGGGGCCTCCGGCACCTCGGGCTCGTCACCGCCCGTCTCCAGCGCGGCTTCGCGGCGGCGGTCGGTGTCTCGTCTCACCGCGCGTGGCTCCATCACCCGGGTCATGATCTCGCCGAAGATGCCGAAGGAGAAGACGATCAGGCCGAGCGTGACGCCGGGGAAGAACGCGGCCCACCACTGCCCGAGCTCCAGGTACTTGGCGCCAGAGGCGATCATGGCGCCGAGCTCGGGCGTCGGCGGCTTGACCCCGGCGCCGACGAAGCTCAGGCCCGCGGTGAGCAGGATGGCGAAGCCCACCGTGACCGAGACCTGCACGAGGACGGTCGGCAGCGCGTTGGGCAGCACGTGGCGGAAGCCGATGCGCACCTCGCGGTTGCCGACGGCACGCGCGGCCTCGGCGAAGGGGCGCTGCACCAGCGTGAGCACGTCAGAGCGCACGATGCGCACGAAGACCGGCGTGTTCACGAAGGCGATGGCGATGATGATGTTGGTGACGCTGCCGCCGAAGACCGCAACCAGGACCATCGCGAAGACGAATACGGGGAAGGACTGGATGACCTCCAGCACGCGCATGAAGGTCTCGGCGAACGCGGTCGAGCCCGCCCCGCCCCGGCTCTCGTAGAGGGCGACGATGACGCCGAGCGGCGCGCCCAGCAGGACCGAGATCGCGGTGGCGACGACGCCGATCACCACATCGGTGCGGGGCGCCGCCAACACGCGGGAGAAGATATCGATCCCGTTCTCGTCGGTGCCGAACGGGTACGTACCGCTGGGCGGCAGCAGGCGGGTGGTCGGTTCGGCGACCTCGGTTGGGAAGGGCGCGAGATAGGGGCCGAAGATGGTGAGGAAGAGCCATCCGAAGAACATCGCCAGCACGGCAAGCTGCCATTTCGGCAGCGCCCGGAGCGTGCGCTTGATGCGGAGCCAGACCATACCCGTGCGCCGCCTCTAGGCCTGAGTTCCGCCGATCTTGATGCGGGGGTCCATCGCGAAGTGGATCAGGTCCACGGCGAGATAGACCAGCATCGTGAAGATCGCGGCGAAGCAGACGAAGCCCTGGATCGGTGCATAGTCGGCGGTGACGATGCCGTTGATCGCGTACTGGCCGAGCCCGACGTAGTTGAACACCCGTTCCACCAGCACAGCGCCGCCGAGCAGGAACATCACCACGACGCCGGTGATGACCAGCGTCGGGCCCGCGGCGACCCTGGCGGCGCGTGTGAGCACGATGCTGGGCGCGAGTCCCACGGCCTCCGCATAGGTTGTGTAGTCGGCCTTGAGCGCGCCTTCCATCTGGCTCCGCAGCATCTTGAAGATGGGCGCGCCGTAGACGAAGGAGAGGGTGAAGACCGGCATGATCAGATGCATGAAGCCCGACCAGAAAATCTCGAAGTCGCCCGCGATCAGCGAGTCGATCAGGATCGAGCCGGTCACGAAGGGCGGGTCGAAGTCGAGGATGCCGAGCCGCCCCTCCGGCCCAGGCAGAATCTCCGCCGGCATCAGCCCCGCCGCACCCGCGAAGAGGAAGAAGATCAGCACCAGGCCGAGCAGGAAGTCCGGCAGGGCGCCGGCCAACATGCCGTAGCCGAAGGTGATGTTCTGGAACATCCGAACGATCAAGTTCCGGGTGCGGCTCGCGGTGATGATGGCGAGCGGAACCAGCACCAGGAAGACGACGAACAGCGAGAGGAAGATGAGCTCCAGCGTCACCGGAATGCGTTGGACCAGATCGTCGATCACCTGCGTGTTGTTGACCCAGGACTCGCCGAGATCGCCCTGAAAGGCGTTCTCCAGCCAGATCACATATTGCTCGGGGATCGGCCGGTCCAGATACATCTTGGCGCGCAGCGTCTCGACCGAGGATTCGGGCGCGAGCGGCCCCAGCGAGAGGCGCGCGGGGTCGCCCGGCAGCAGGCGCACCAGCACGAAGGTGATGAACGAGATCAGAAAGACCTGGGGAATCAGGAAGAGAAAGCGGCGCCCGATATAGAGTGTAAGACGCATCGGTGCGCCCGATCAGCCGGCCGTGCCGCGACGGGCGTGCCGGACGGACGGACGCGCCGCGGCCGGGGCGGCAAATGGGGAAGAAAGCCGGGGCGGCGGGGAAAATCCGCCGCCCCGGCCAAGCGCCTTCATGCGCGCTCGTCCCGAGGGATGCTCGGGTGTGGCGCCGTCAGTCGGCGATGCTCATTTCCGCCACATGGTAGTACTGCGTCGTGTACCAGCGGAAGTTGCTGACCTTCCGCGAGAGGCCGACGGCGAAATAGTGCTCGCCGATCCAGCCCAGCGGTGCCAGGTCGTGGATATGCTCCTGGATGCCGGCATGGGCGGCGATGCGCGCCTCCGGGTCCACCACGCCCTGGCCGTCCTGCAGCACCTGGTCGACCTTTGGGTCGGAGAAGTTGTGGTAGTTGACGAGAGCGTTGGTCGGCCACACCAGCTTCAACGCGTAGTTGACGTCGGGCTGAATGGGCATGTCCGTCCACAGCGCGAGCGAGCCCTGCTTGCTCATCACATTGTCCGAGTTCGCGGCGGTCGGCAGCTTCCTCAGCGAGAGGTTGATACCGGCCTTCCTGAAGTCGCTCTGCAACAGGACGCCGATCGATTCCATCGCCGCCACGGCCGCGTCGAACGAGAGCTCGGCGTCGAAGCCGTCGGGGAAGCCTGCCTCGGCGAGGAGCGCCTTCGCCTTCTCCGGGTTAAAATCGTACTTGAGGTGCTGCTCGTAGCCCGGATAGGTGCTCGGCATTACGCCCTGCCAGCGGTTCATCATGCCGTGGTAGATGTCGCGGATGATCGCCTCCTGGTTGATGAGGTGATTCATCGCCTGACGCACCTTCACGTTGTCGTAGGGCGGCAGCGTATTGTTGATCATTATCCACATGGATTGGTTGCCGCGTACCGCAACGCCGCGGGCGTTCGCATCATCCGCAAGCGCCACGATCTCGTCCGGCGACAGCCCCTCGGCCATGTGCACCTTGCTCTGCTTGAGCAGCGCCACGCGGTTGGCCGATTCCGGCACCACCAGATAAATGATGCGCTTGATCTCCGGCGCACCGCGCCAGTAGTTCTCGTTGGCCTCCATAACGACCCGCTTGCCGGCGGTCCATTCGGTCACCCGGTAGCCGCCGAAGCCGCCGCCGTTGGTCGCGACCCACTTGTCGCCCCAGGGGTCTTCCTCCGTGGCGTTCTTCATGATCTCGGTCGAGTCGAGCCAGGCGTTGTAGTAGTTGGTCAGCCCCTTGCAGGCGAGCGGCATGGGCCGCGAAGAGGTGAGCTCGACGGTATAATCGTCGATCTTGGCGTAGCCGCCGCTCTCGGGCGGGTCGATGGTCTGGCCCGGCATGCTGAGCAGGAACTCGAGGAAATTGTTGATTGCTTGCGTGGCCTTGCCGCGTTCGATCCGCCAGAGCACGTCGTCGGCGGTGAACTCGTTACCCCAGGGCGAGATCACGCCCTTGCGCAGGTGGTAGACGGCGCGCAGGCCGTCCTCGTCCATCTCGCACTTCTCCATGATGCCCGGCACCAGGGTCTTCTGGCCCATGTAGTCGGGATACATGAAGCCGGGGATGGTGGACGGATCCCAGGCGTCGCCGGTCGAGAAGGGGAAGTCGATCGACTCCCAGTTCATGCCGTCCTCGAGCACCTGTGCACCCATGCTCCAGGTCTGGGGGCTCACATGCTTGTCGAGGTCGATGCCCTGCGGCAGGGCGCCGATGGCGATTACCATCGTGTCCTGATTGGCGGATGCCGGCTTCGGCGGCGCCGCTGCCACCAGCGCGGCGAGCGCTGCCGTGGCCGCGACCGCGAGGCCGCGTCTCGTGATGTCACCCAATGTCATGTCGTCTCTCCTCAGTCTCCCATTGCGCCGCAGGACCGGCCGGCGCGCGCAAGTGCGCGCGTCGCCGCACGCGGCCGGATATTAGAAGAAAACTAGAACAAGCGCTCGTTCAAATTTCAGCGAAGGCCGTTTCCTGTTGTCGGGCGCCGCACCGGACGCGACGCTTGGCTACGCCGTCGCACGCGCGTCCGCCATCGACGCGGCGACGTCGTCCCAGCGCCGGCAGGCTGAATAATGCACTGCTTCCACCTCCACCAGCGGCGGCACCGCCTCCTGGCAGGCGTCTTCGCGGATCGGGCAGCGGCCGTAGAGGGGGCATTCGGGCTTCGGATTGATCGCCGTCGGGATCTCGCCTTCGATGACGTAGGGATCCGGGCGGCGCTTCGGGTCCGGGAACAGCACCGCAGAGAGCAGGGCGCGGCTATAGGGATGGCGCTGGCTCTCCATGATGATGTCGGTCGGTGCGTGTTCGACGATATGGCCGAGATACATGATCGCGATGCGATGACTGATCTTCGCGACCGAGGTCAGGTCGTGAGAGATGAAGATGTAGGCGGTGTTCGTCTCGCCCTGGATCGCCTTCAGGAGGTCCAGAATCTCGGCCCGCGCCGAGGGGTCGAGCATGGAGGTCGGCTCGTCGAGCACCACGAACTCGGGCTCGGTGACGAGCGCGCGGGCGATACCGACCCGCTGCTGCTCGCTCGCCGTCAGGTCCGCCGGATAGTAGTTGAAGACGTCGGTCGAGAGGCCTACACGCTCCAGCATGGCGCCGACGCGGGGCCTGCGCTCGGCGCGCCCCTTGCCGTGCAGCGCGAGCGGCTCGTCCACCGTCTGGTAGACGGTGAGCCTGGGGTTCAGCGAGCCGAAGGGGTCCTGGAAGACCAGCTGCATCCGCGCCCTGAGCGCCCGGAGCCCGGCCGGATCGAGTTCGCTGATCTCCTGGTCGCCGAGCGCGATCCGCCCCTCGGTGGGCTCGATCAGCCTGAGCACGCAGCGGCCGACCGTGGTCTTGCCGGAGCCGCTCTCGCCGACCAGGCCCAGCGTCTCCCCGCGCTCCAGCGTGAACGAGACGTTGTTGACCGCGATCAACTCCTCGCCCTTGCCGACCGTGAAGATCTTGGTCAGGTTCTCGACCGTGAGCAGCGCCACCGCCCCTCGTCCTGCCGTCGGCGGCGCGCCCGCTTCGCCGCTGCGCTGCCTCCCTATCGTAACCGCGCGGCGCGGGCAAGGGCGGCACCGGCGCGGGGACGGTGGCCTCCGGCTTGCTCTTTCATCGGCCGGGTCGATGCGGCTATGAGAGTGTCCATGACTGACTCCATGAGCGAACAGGGCTTCACCGCCGACGAGATGATGACCGTCGCCGCGGCGCGGCTCATCGATAGCGGTACGGTCTGCTTCGTCGGCATCGGCCTGCCGAGCGCCGCCGCCAATCTCGCCCGCGCCTCCCACGCGCCGGATGCGGTGTTGATTTACGAGTCCGGCACCATCGGGGCGAAGCCAACGGTTCTGCCGCTCTCCATCGGCGACAGCGAGCTCGCCGAGACCGCCGACTTCGTGGTCTCCACTGCCGAAGTCTTTCGCTACTGGCTCCAAGGCGGGCGCATCACGGTGGGCTTCCTGGGTGCCGCGCAGATCGACCGCTTCGGCAACATCAACACGACCGTGATCGGTGACTACGCGCAACCCAAGACCCGGCTTCCCGGCGCCGGCGGCGCGCCTGAAATAGCGGCGCTGGCCGGCGAGGTCTTCGTCATCATGCGCCAGTCGCGGCGCGGCTTCGTCGAGCAGGTGGAATTCGTGACCTCAGCCGGCCACTTGACCGGCGGCGACTGGCGCGAGCGCGAAGGTCTCCCCGGCCGCGGGCCCACCACGGTCATCACCGATCTCGGCATTCTGGAACCCCATCCGGAGAGCCGCGAGCTCACCCTCATCCACACTCATCCGGGCGTAGCGGTGGACGACGTGCTGGCCGCCACCGGCTGGCCGCTCGCGATTGCCGATGACCTCTCCGTGACTCCCGCGCCGACCGACGACGAGTTGGCCGCGCTGCGCGGGCTGCACGAGCGCACCGCAGCCGCACGCGCCCTCGCCGGCTAAGCCTGCGGGGCGAGCAACGGAAGCGCGCGCAGCGCGGCGCAGGCGGCGCCGTAGCCGTTGTCGATATTCACCACGGCCACCCCCGGCGCGCAGGAGGCGAGCATGGCCATCATCGCCGTGGCCCCGCCCTTGGCGATGCCGTAGCCGGTGGACGTGGGCACCGCGATCACCATGCCCGGCACGAGGCCGCCCAGCACCGAGGGCAGCGCGGCGTCCATGCCGGCGGCGACGATGACGACCGGGAAGGCGCGAATCTCGTCGATCCGGTCCATCAGCCGCCACAGGCCGGCGACACCCACATCGCCGATCTCCACCGAAGGGTGGCCGTGATAGGCGAGGGTGCGCGCGGCCTCGCGGCTCACCGGCTGGTCCGAGGTCCCGGCGGAGACGATCGCGACGCGGGCCGCGCCCGAGGGGGCGGTGACGGTGCCGAAGACGCCGGTGCGCGACAGCGCCTCGTAGTCGATGCGCTCCGCGAGGGCGGCGGGCAAGGCGTCGCGGTGGACCGCATCGAGGCGGGTCAACAGCAGACTCCGCCCTGCCTCGTCGGCGCGGCGGAGGATTTCCGCCAGCTGCTCGGGCGTCTTGCTCTCGCAGAGCACGGCCTCCTCGATGCCGATGCGCGCGCGGCGTTCGAGGTCGAGGGTGATGGCGGTGGGCGCGCTCACGCCGGATGCGCGGGCCTGAGAAAGGCGCTGCCGGTCCGGTAGGGCGCGAAGCTGACAGGCCGGGTGCGAGCGCTCGTCGCGAACATGCCGGCGACGGCGGCGCCGAGCGCCGCGCGTCGGCTCGCGCTCAGCGCACCGAGAGTGGTTTCGTCGAGCTCGATGACGATGCCGGCCTTGCGCCGGCGGCAGCGCACCGTCTCCGGCCGCAACTGCCTTGCGAGATAGCGCTCGGCGGCGTGGACCGAGGCGAGATCGTCCGCCTCCACACGGAGCCCGGTCTCGATGCGGCTCGAGAGGCAGGGCGCGGCCGGAAGCCGCGACAGGTCGTCGAAACCCAATCCCGCCGCGAGGACGCGCACGGTGGCCTTGTCGATTCCTGCCTCGACGAAGGGGTGGCGAACGCCGTGCTCTTCGGCGGCCTTCAGCCCCGGCCGCCAGTCCCCGAGATCGTCCACGTTCGTGCCGGAGAGCAGGGTCGCGTCCGTGCGTGCAGCCAACGCGCCGTAGAGGTTGGTCTTGCAGTAGAAGCAGCGGTTCGCCGGGTTGGCGCGATAGGCGGGGTCGTCGAACTCGCCCGCATCGAGCACGGTAAGCCGCCACCCTTCCCGCACGGCATACTCTTGCACGCGCGCGGTCGCTTCCGCCGGCACGGCAGGCGAGACGGCGTGGAACATCGCACAGTCCGCCCCCAACCTGCGCCCGGCGAGCAAGGCAAGCGTCATGCTGTCGACACCGCCGCTCACCGCGACCGCGGCCCGGCCGATGTCGTCCAGGACGGCGTTCAGTGCGCTTACGGAGGCGGGCACCGGTTCAGCCATTCCCGCCTCGCGTGAGCGTCGCCGCCTCGGCTCTGCGGCGCCGCTCTTCGCGCCCCGCGTGGCCGGCGCTGCCAGCGAGGTCGTCGAGTTCCGCCTTGGCGGTCACGGTACCCGCTGGCCGGCGCGCGCGCTTCACCCGGACCGTGCCGAGCGCGTCGACATGAGTGGCCGAATCCCGCCCAAGGGCATTGCGAGAGACGTGCGACCAGCGCACGCCGAGCGTGGTGGTCTCGTCGAAGACCGCTGCGAGCGCCGCGTCCAATGATGCCGACTCGGCCAGCACCTGCACGGCAGCCAGCATGCGCCCCTTCTTGCCGTAGACCGGCCATTGCACGACATCGAGGATGCCCGGCCGCGCGCGCAGGCGGTCGAGGCCGAGCGCGAGGTCTTCCGGCGTCTGGTCGTCGATCTCGAAACGAAGCATTGCGACCGCTTCCTGCAACGCGGCCGGGGCGACAGGCGCGAATTCCAGGACGCGCAATACGTTGCTCAGGTCAGGCAGAGCGCGGCTGCCGAAGCCTGTGCCGACGCCCACCAGCGTCTCCGACTCTCGGGCCGGCGCCTGGTCCGGCGCGAGGTGCTTCAGGATGGCCGCGCCGGTGGGCGTGACCCGCTCCCCGCCGATCCCGTCGTCGTGGGTGGCCAGCCCCCGCAAAAGTTGAACCACGGCAGGTGCCG
Organism: Alphaproteobacteria bacterium; assembly: GCA_965237415.1. GTDB lineage: Bacteria > Pseudomonadota > Alphaproteobacteria > UBA828 > UBA828 > WTGU01. The sequence continues at coordinate 1,775,709 of CBDEFM010000002.1, read as the reverse complement.
GCACCGGCAGCAGGCCGTGGGCGCAGCGCACCCGACCCGAGCCCAAGGGGATGGCGCCGCAGGACCAGCGAGCGGGGCCGAGCGCCTCGATCAGATAGGCGGCGGCCACGATATCGACCGTCGAATCCCAGGCGCCCACCTCGTGGAACGTGACCTCCGCCGGGTCCGTGCCGTGCACCGCGCCCTCGGCCTCGGCGAGCAGTGTGAAGATCGCGAGCGCGCGCGTGCGCACGGCGGGCGCGATGCGGGCGGCCTCCAGCCGCTTGCTCACGTCGGCGAGGCGCACATGGCCGTGGCCCTCGTCTGCGGGTCCGCAGACCTTGAACCGGGTGCCCGCCAGCGCCGTGTCCCGGAGCGGGGCGATGGCGATGGTCAGCGAGGGCGGAAGCCCGAGCGCATCGATGGTTGCAAGCAGCCCGTCGGCAAGGTCCGGGCGGGCATCGAGCAGCGCCGCGGCAAACATGTCGCCGGCAATCCCGCCGACCGGATCGAGGTGAAAGCGGGGGAGACGGTCGCCCGGCGCCGAACCCTCCGCTTCGTCCGTGTCCGCGTCCGTCGCTATGGGGGGCGAAGCGTCGTCCATGCGACCGCTACTCTCCCTTGAAGACCGGCTTGCGCTTCTCCGTAAAGGAGGCAACGCCCTCGGCGAAGTCGGCCGATGAGCGCAGCCTACCATAGGCTTCGCCTTCGAGGGCGATGGCGACGTGCAGCGGCGCGTCCTCGGCCTCGTTGAGAAGCTTCTTGGCGGTGCGCTGGGCGAGCGGTGAGAAGGTCTTGAGCTCGTCCACCAGCGCGCCGGTCGCGGCCGCGAGCTCGTCTTCCGGCACGCAGTCGAGCGCGATGCCCCAGGCGTGAGCCTCCGCGCCGGGGAGGCGCCGTGCCCGCATGACCATGTCCTTGGTGCGGCCGATGCCGATCATCCGGGCGAGCCGCGCCGAGCCGCCGGAGCCGGGAACCATGCCGATGCGCTGTTCCGGCAGGCCGAGCCGCGCGCCCTCCGTGACGATGCGGAAGTCGCAGGCGAGCGACAACTCGAAGGCGACGCCGAAGCAGTAGCCGTGAATGGCAGCGATCACCGGCTGGCGGCAGCGCTCGGGCGCGGCGACGTTGCGCGCCAGCACCGCGAGCTGCTCCGGCGCGCGTGTCATGAAACCGGGGATGTCGCCGCCGCTCGAAAAATGCTTCCCGTCTGCGCGGAGCACGATCACGCGCACGCCCTCGTCGGCATCGAGCGCGGCGAAGGCGGCGGCGAGCTGGTCCCGCTGCGGCATGCTGACGACATTAAGCGGCGGGCGGTCGAGCACGATGTCGGCCCGCGCCGCCGCGCGATCGACCTCCACGCGGAAGCCGTCGAGACCGTCGAAGGGGCCGCTCGTCGTCATGCACCTCTCCGGCCGCCGGCCTCGGCGCCGGCGCCTTCGTCGTCCTCTTCGTATTCGCCCGCGATCAGCAGGCGCCGCAGGACCTTGCCCACCGGGGACTTCGGGATCGCGCGGACGAAGACGTACGTCCGTGGGCGCTTGAAATCGGCCAGCGCCGACGCACGGCAGTGGGCGTCGAGCGCCGCTGCGTCCACCGGGCCTGCGCGCACGACGAAGGCGGCCACCTTCTGCCCCCAGCGCTCGTCCGCAAGGCCCGCCACCGCCGTCTCCGCCACCGCTGGGTGGACCGAGAGCACGCTTTCGATCTCGGCTGGCAGCACGTTCTCGCCGCCGCTGATGATCATGTCGTCGACCCGGCCCGTCACGAAGAGGTCGCCATCGGCGTCGCAATAGCCGACATCGCCGGTGAAATACCAACCCTGCTTCAGTGCCCTGGCGTCGGCGTCCGGCCGCTGCCAATAGCCGGCGAAGGCTTCCTCGCTCTCCAGGCTCGCGATCACCTCGCCTTCCGTGCCGGCGGGGACGGTGCGGTCGGGATCGCCCGCGCCGATCTCCACCACCCGGATGCGCTGGTTGATGCCGGCCTTGCCCGCCGAGCCGGGCTTGGCGGCGGCGTCCTGATCGATGGTGAAGGTGTAGATCTCCGACGAGCCGTAATGGTTGACGAAGAGTTCGGGCCGGAAGGCGCTTTCGACCCGGCGGAGCAAGCCTTCGGCCATCGGCGCACCGGCGAAACCCAATTTGCGCACCGAGGAGGTGTCTGCGGCGGCAAACCCCGGGCTTCCGAGCAGGTCGTAATAGAGCGTCGGCACCAGGTAGAGGGCCGTGATCCGCTCGGCCTCGATCAGGCGGAGCGCGCCTCGCGCCTCGAAGCGCGGCTGGCACACGAAGGTGCCATTGATCGACGCCATGGCGAGCAGCGAGCGCACGCCCATGGTGTGGTAGAGCGGCATGACGCCGAGGGTGCGCTCGCCGGTGCGGTAGCAGTTCTGCGCGATGTGGGCGAGGGCAGCCGCACGCTCGGCGCGGTGGCTGCGGGGCACGCCCTTGCCGCGACCGGTGGTCCCGGACGTGTAGAGCATGAGCGAGAGGTCGTCTTCGCCGGCACGGGGCGCGGCTTCGGCCGGCGCCGCCAGCAGGTCTGCGAATGGCACCGTGCCCTCGGACGCGCCGCCGGCCCCGATACGGCGGAGCCGCGCGGCACAGGCGGAGTCAGCCATCGCCGCAGCGGCGGACCCGTCGAAGGCCAGCGCCGCGGCGCCGGAATCCGTGAGGAAGTAATCCAACTCGTCGGCGCTGCTTCGCCAGTTGAGCGGCACCGCGACGACGCCGGCAAGCTGGCAGGCCCAGTGGAGCGCCGCCATCTCCCAGCAGTTCTGCATGATGACGGCGAGACGGTCTCCCGGCCGGAGCCCGAGCGCGCCGATGCCGCCCGCGACGCGCGAAACGGTGTCGAACCACGCGGCGTAATCGAAGCGCCTCTCGCCATCGACGACGGCAAGCGCGTGCGGATTCCGCTCGGCCGCCGCAATCAGCACACGGCCGAGGTCAGTCATCCTCGCTCCACCGCGCCTCCGCGGCCTCGAGCGCAGCCGCTACGATGCCCGAATAGCCGGTGCAGCGGCAGAGATGGCCGCTGAGCAGCGCGCGGATCGCCCCCTCGTCCGGCTCAGGCTTGGTTTCGAGATAGGCGTCGAGCGACATCAGGATGCCGGGCGTGCAGAAGCCGCATTGCAGCGCGTGATGGCGGCGGAACGCCTTCTGCAGGTCGTTCAGCTCGCCCTCGGGCGCGAGGCCCTCAACCGTGTCCACGCGCCGGCCCTCGGCCTGGACCGCCAGCGTCAGGCAGGCGCGCACCGGAGCGCCGTCGAGGCGCACCGTGCAGGCGCCGCAGACCCCGTGCTCGCAACCCACGTGAGTACCCGTGGCGCCGAGCTCGTGGCGCAAAAAATCGCTCAATAGCATGCGGGGCTCGGCCCAGCCGCCCGCCTCGCGGCCGTTGAGGGTGAGGCCCACCCTGTGGCGGCTCTCCGCACGGATCCGCTTCATGGCCGCGCGTCCTCCGCTGCGCGGACCGTTCGCTTGCCGAGGCCGCGTACCAGCTCGCGCCGGTAGCGGGCGCTGGCCTGGGCGTCGTCGGCGGCATCGAGCGACCACGCCAGCGCGTTGAGCGCGTCGTCGAGCGCGCTGCCGTCCAGGAGTGGCCAGTCCTGGACGACCGGCTGCTCGGCGACGCCGCCGACACCGACGCGCACGCCGTTCGCCCGGGCGATGGCGGCGATGGCGACGATGGCGAAGTCGCCGTGGCGCCGCGCGAACTCGGTGAAGGCGTAGCCCGCGTCCGGCTCGGCGGTGGGGAAGCGCACCGCCGTCACCATCTCGTCCTCCCGGCAGGCGGTCGACAGCATCCCGGTCTGAAACTCGCTGGCCGCGAGCGTCCGTTTGCCGGTGCGCGAGCGCAGCACCGCCTCGCCTCCCAGCGCAGCCAAGCAGAGCGGCAGTTCCGCGCTCGGGTCCGCGAAGGCGATGGAACCGCAGACCGTGCCGCGGCTCCGCGTCTGGACATGGCCGAGCAGGGGGAGCGCCTGGGCCAGCAGGGGTGCGCGCCGCGCGAGTGAGGGCCAGGCCTCCAAGTCGGCTTGGGTCGCAGCCGCACCGACCTCGATGACGGCGCCGTCGTCGCTGATTTCTCCGCGCCCCGGCAGCCGCGAGATGTCGATGAGCACCGCGGGCTCCACCAACCGCATGTTGAGCATCGGCATCAGCGTCTGGCCGCCGGCGAGCAGGCGCGCGTCGTCCCCCGCCTCGGCAAGGGCCTCCAGCGCTTCGTCCTCGTCGTCCGCACGCAGGTAGTCGAAGGGCGCAGGCTTCATCGATCGGGCGGGGTCTCGGTGGGCGGTTCGTCCTCCGGCCCGTGAATGAGATCGCCGATGCGGGCCGGCGTCAGCGGAAGGTCGAGGCTGTCGGCCCCCAGCGCATCGGCGACCGCATTGGCGATGCAGACGGGCGTGGTCATGCAGTTGCCTTCGCCCACACCCTTGGCGCCGAGCGGCGTCACCGGGCTTAGGGAGTCGCGGAGGAGGATGAGCGGATCGGGCACCTCGCACGCGGTCGGCACCAGGTAGTCGGCGAACGTGCCGGAGAGGAAGCTCCCGTCCTCGGAATAGGCGAGCTCTTCGTAAAGCGCCGCACCCACGGCATGGGCGAAGGCGCCGCGGATCTGGCCGTCAACCAGCGCTGGATTGAGGCGGCGGCCGGCATCGTGGGTGGTGACGTAGCGGTCGATGGCGACGGCGCCGGTGAGGCGGTCGACCTCGACCCCGCAGAAATCGAAGATGAAGCCGTAAGCGGCCGAGCTGTTGACACGGTCGTCGTCGTCCGGCGGCGTGAGTTCGGGCGGAGTCCAGCGCGCGGTCTCGCGTAGCGCCGGCGGCACGCCGTCGGGCAGGCTGCCCGGCGACCAGTGGGGGAGCGATGCCACCCGGCGGAAGTCGAGACTGTTGTCCGGATTGTCGGCAGCGAAGATGCGGCCGCTCTCGAAGCGCACCTCCTCCGGCGGGCTGTTGAGCCTCTGGCTCGCGATCCGGGCGAGGCGCTCCCGCACCCGCAGCGCCGCGAGGTGCGCCGCGCCCGCGACGGCGCCGGAGAAGCGGCTCGAATAGTTGCCGGCGGCAATCGACCAGGGGTCCCGCTGCGAGTCGTGCTCCAGCGCGACCGTAATCTGTTCGGGTGCGAGGCCCAGCGCGTCGCTCACAACCTGCGCCAGCACCGTGCGGTGCCCTTGACCCTGGGGGAGCGAGTCGGCAGTCACCGTGACGGCGCCGAGGGGGTCTACCGCCACCGTGGCGTGGGAGACGGCGCCGTCCTTGGGCCCCGCCTTGCGCCGCTCTTCGGCGCTGAGCACGGTGGTGATGTAGCCCATATTGGAGATGCTGGGCTCCACCGCTGCGGCGAAGCCGATGCCGTAGAGCCGGCCCGCCGCCCGTGCCGCCTCGCGTTTCGCGCGCAATGCGTCGAGCGCCCCTTCAACCGCGCCGTGAGCCACGGTGGCGCAAAAATCGCCGGAATCGAGCACGGCGCCCGCGGCGGCGCGGTAAGGCATGGCATCCGCCGGCACCAGGTTGCGCCGGATCACCGCCAGCGGGTCGAGGTCGAGGGTCGCGGCTACGCGCTGCATCAGGCGCTCCAGCGCGTAGTAGAGCTGCGGCCCGCCGAAGCCGCGATTGAGCCCGGTCGGCGTCTTGTTGGTGACGACCACGCGGTTCGTCACCGCAAGATGGACGATGTGATAAGGACCGGTGAGATTACCGTGGTTGCGGTAGAGCGTCGCGGGCTCCGGCGCCTTCAGATAGGCGCCGCAATCCTCCAGCTGGTCGAGGCGGAGCGCCGTGACCCGGCCGTCGGCCTCCACCGCCGCCTCGATCCGAGTCACCCGGTTGGTCGCGGCGTTTGCCGCCAGCAGATGCTCCAGCCGGTCCTCGATCCACTTGACCGGGCGCGCGGCCTTCCGCGCCGCGAGCGCCATCGCGACGATGAGCGGGAAGATCGCCTGCTTGACGCCGAAGCTGCCGCCCGAATCGGGCACGGAGCGCAGCCTGAGCCGCGGCCCCGGCACCTTGAGCGCCCGCGCCATGACCGGATGCAGCGTCATCGGCCCCTGGAAGTGGGAAAGCACGTCGTAGACGCCCTCGCCGGGGTCGTAGGCGGCGATCAGGCCGAGGCACTCGATGGGCGTGCAGGAATTGCGCGGGTAGCGCACAGTTGTCTCGACCGTGTGCGCGGCCTCGGCGAACGCCGCATCCGGCTCGCCGTAGCGGAACGCGCGCTCGCTGATGAGGTTGCTTCCGACGGCCTCGTGCAGCACCGGCGCGCCCGCCTCGAGGGTGGCCTCGGGATCGACGATGGCGGGCAGCGGCTCGTAGCGCACGTCGATGAGCGCGAGCGCGTCCTCTGCCCGGTAGCGGTCCTCGGCCACGACGATGGCGACGGGCTCGCCGGCGTAGCGGACGCGGTCGGTGGCGATGCACCAATGCTCCATCGGCTGGCGCACGCCGACGATGAACGGCGTAGACCAGGCTCGCGCATCCCGGCCTGTGACCACGGCGTGGACGCCCGGCAGTGCCAGCGCCGCCGCCGCATCGATGCCGAGCAGGCGGGCGTGGGGGTGGGGCGAGCGCAGGATGGCAGCGTGGCCGGTGCCGGGCGCCACCGGCAGGTCGTCGATGTAGCGGCCGCAGCCCATGAGGAGGGCTGCGTCCTCGACGCGCTCCAGCGCTTTGCCCAGCGACGGGCCGTCCGCGCTCATGGGCTTCCAGGCGCCAACGGCCCCATTGGCCTCAGCCTTAACCGTTATCCGACCAGCCGGGGATCAGGCGGTTCGACGGCAGCGTCTCGTCTACGGCCTTGCGCGCGGTCTCGGCGCCGGCGACCGGCAGCCCTTGCGGCTCCAGCAGGCCGACTTGGACGAGCACTGAGGCCTGATCCCAGTATATGTGCTCGTGATAGAGCTTGTTGCCGCGGAAGGCCACGATCGCCACCAACGGCACGCTTACCGTCTTGCCCGTGGGCGCGACACCCGGGAGCATCCAGTCGATCTCCTCGTTGTGGGTGAAGCTGAAGATCATCTCGTCCACCACCCGGTCGGCGCCCACGGTGCGGGACAGCGGGGTGAGCGTCGTGTCCTTCGGCATCTTCGGGATGAAGTGCTCGGCGTAGAAGCGGATCAGCGCGTCCGCGCCGGTGCCGCCGGTCATGGTCGGGATGTGGTTGACGTAGGGCTCGGCCACCATGGTGGCCATAGTTGCCGCCGTGTTGCGCCCCGTGAATTCGTGGTGCAGGTGATGCTCCCAGAGCGATTCCAGGTCGTAAGTAGGGCCGATCGCGCGGCGCAGCAGCGCGATGGTGCGCGAATGGGCGACCATGGCCGAGGGCCGGTGGTAAACCTCGCTCCGCGCGTGGTTATAGAAGGCGTGATCGACGCCGGGATAGACGTGAATCCGCACCTCCGGGCGCGCCTCGAAATGGGTGGATATCGCGTTCACGGCGTCTTGCGGAACGAATGAGTCTTCGCCGGCGAAGTGCATCAGCATGGGGCAGGCGATACCGCCGGATTCGTCGAGCGCCTCCTCGATCCCCACGCCATAGAACGAGACCGCCGCATCGATATCGTGGCGTGTGGCGGTGAGGTAGGCGAGCTTGCCGCCGAGGCAGAAGCCCATGGCGGCAGCCTTGCCGGTGCACTCGGGCCGCGTCCTGAGCGCATCGAGCGCCGCCCCGATGTCGACGAGAGCCTGGTCCACGTCGAAGCGCTGGTAGAAATCGAAGGCCTTGGCGAAATCGTCCTCGTCGTAGCCGAGGTCCACGCCGGGCTCCATGCGCCAGAAGAGATCGGGCACGAGGCAGACATAGCCTTCCTCGGCATGGAGATCGGCGACGGCGCGCAGGCTCGCATTGACCCCGAAAATCTCCTGCTCGATCAGCAGGCCGGGCCCCTGGCCCTCTTCCGGCACCGCCAGATAGCCGCTGAACCCGCCGCCGTCGGCGACAGGGATATCGATCGTTACACCCGCCATGAGAGGCTCCCCGTTCCCTACCCGAAATGGCCCGTTCCGGCCCGATCGGGCCATTCTGCTCATGCCCTGGCCCCGCCGCAACGAGACGCGAGGCGCGTCTGTCCCTCGATTGCGACACAGCCACGAATTGTCCGCATGTGCGGTCATTTGCACAGGCGAAGCAACAGTCCTCATTGGCAAGGAACTGCATCGACTGAGGAAACGGGCCGGCCTGGGACTGCCGTTAGAGCATATTTGGTCACCCATAACTTTATAATTCGGGAGCCGGCGTTGAAGGCGCGCTCGCCGGTGCCAACTCTAAACAGGACAGCACTCGATCAGCCGGGCGAACCGGCGCAGAGACATCGGTCGGGAGCGCCGAGAACGACGATACGGATGGTGACTTCGTAGGAGAGCGGAGCGATGACGGAAAGCCGAAACGGCGATCGGGAGATTCGAGCGGCACTGTCCGAGAGCCGCCACCTCTTCGTTTCGGTCGGCCTCTTCAGCATCTTCGTCAACATCTTGATGCTGACCGGGCCGCTCTTCATGCTCCAGGTCTACGACCGGGTGCTGACGTCGCGCTCGGAGGCAACCCTGGTCACGCTCATCGGCATCGTGGCCTTCCTCTTCCTGATGATGGGCATTCTGGATCACGCGCGCGGCCGGGTGCTCGCCCGCGCCGGCGCCAGGCTCCAGGCGAGGCTCGATTCACGTGTCCTGCGGGCGATCCTGATCCGCGCGATCGTGCCTGCGGAGCGGGCGCGGCCGGCCACCGGCGTGCGCGATCTGGAGGCGATCCAGCGCTTCCTCTCCGGCTCAGGCCCCTTCGCGTTCTTCGACGCGCCGTGGACGCCGGTCTTCCTCTGCGTGCTCTTCATGTTCCACTGGATGCTGGGCGTGCTGGCCGTGTTCTCTGGTGCCCTGCTGCTTCTCCTCGCCCTGCTCAACCAGGCGCGGACGGCGAAGCTCCAGCGGGAGGTCGGCGATGCGCACAACCGCTCCGCACACTTCGTCGAGGAGATGCGGGCCGGTAGCGAGACCGTGGCCGGGCTCGGCATGCAGGACGCGGTGATCGCGCGGTCGGGCGAGCTCAGGGACGAAATGCTCGATCGCTCGCTCGCAGTCTCCGATCGGGGCGGGTTCTTCTTGGTGACCTCGAAGACGCTGAGACTCTTCCTCCAGTCGATGATGCTGGGGCTGGGTGCCTGGCTCGCGATCCACGGCCAAGCGAGTTTTGGGGTGATGATCGCGGCCTCGATCCTGCTGGGCCGGGCGCTCGCGCCGATCGATCAGGCGGTGGCGCAATGGCCGCAGCTGCAGCGTGTGCGGGCTGCGCGGCGCTCGCTGGCGGAGCTTCTGGAGCAGACGCCGCCGGAGCAGGCGCGCACTTCGTTGCCTACACCCCGCGCGATCCTGGAGGCGCAGGGCCTCACGGTCGCGGCTCCCGGCGCGAAGGTGCCGGCGGTGCGCGGCGCATCGTTCCGCCTCGAGCCCGGCCAGGCGGCGGGCATCGCGGGGCCTTCCGCCTCCGGCAAGTCCACCCTCGCCCGCGCGCTCGCCGGCGTCTGGCGGCCGGCGGGCGGCTCGGTGCGGCTCGATGGCGCGGAGCTCGAGCAGTACGGGCAAACGCTGGGGCAGCACATCGGCTATCTGCTGCAGGAGGTGGTGCTGTTCGAGGGCAGCGTGGCCGAGAACATCGCCCGCATGTCGCCCACCGCCCGGGACGAAGATGTCGTCGATGCGGCGAAGCGCACCGGGGCGCACGAGATGATCCTGAAACTCCCCGGCGGCTACGACTTTCAGGTCTCGGCTGGGGGCGCTGCGCTCTCCGGCGGGCAGCGTCAGCGCATCGCGCTGGCCCGCGCCTTCTACGGCTCGCCCGTGCTGGTGATCATGGACGAGCCCGACTCCAACCTGGATGCCGAAGGGACGATGGCGCTCGCCCGCGCGGTGGAGGGGCACAAGACACGCGGCGGCGCGGCGGTGATCGTGGCCCACCGGCACGGCGCCTTTGCCCAATGCGATCAGGTGTATGTGATGGAGGCCGGGCGTCCGGTGCCTGCTGCGCGCCGCCGCGAGGCCCAGGTGCGTCGTTTGCAGGCAGGCGTGCAGCGGAGCGCGCGGCAGGCGCGCGACGAAGAGGTCGTGTCGCTTCCCCAGCAAGAGATCGAGACGATCCGGCCTGCGGTGCCCAGACGCGAGGCGCAAATCGTCGCCGGCGGCGTCCGGCTCGCACAGGAGAGCGCACCGTGACGGCGCGAACGGCCCACGGGCGCTCCTCGGCCGGGAGGGCGCTGGTGCTTGGGTTCGGGGGCGTGGCGGTCCTTTTCGGCGGCTTCCTCGGTTGGAGCATGTTCGCCTCCATCTCGGGCGCGGTGATCGCGGCGGGGCTCGTGGAGGTCGAAAGCGGCAATCAGGTTGTCGAGCACATAGACGGCGGCACGGTGAGCGAAATCCTGGTGCGAGACGGCGACCGCGTTACTCGGGGCGACGTGCTGCTGCGCTTCAGCGACGGGCAAATGCGATCGGACGAAGCGATCCTCAAGGCGCAGTTCGCCGAGCTCGCGGCCTGGCGAAACCGGCTGGAGGCGGAGTTCCTGAGTGCGGAGGCCATCGTCTGGGACGAAGAGCTTCTGACCATGGCGGCGGCGGACCCGCAGGTGCAACAGATCCTCGACGGCCAGGAGCGGCTGTTCCGGGCGCGGGAGGCGGCGCGGGCCGGCGAGGTGGCGCAGATTCGCGAGCGGATCGGGCAGGCGCGCGAGGAGATCGCGGGTCTGGAAGCGCAGGCGGCCTCGTTGAAGGATCAGGCCGTGCTGATCGACCGCGAACTCGCGGCGCAACGGACGCTGTTCGACAAGGGGCTCACGCGGCTCGACCGGCTGATGGCCATCGAGCGCGCCGCCGCGGACCTGGAGGGGCGCTCGGGCGCCATCGCCGCCTCCATCGCCCGCGCCCGCGGCAAGATTGCAGAGCTGAAGATTCAGATTCTCCAGATCGACGCGCGGCGCATCGAGGAGGCGGAAGAGCAGGCGCGCGATATCCAGGCGCGGGAGAACGAGGTCAAGGAGCGTCTCGCCTCGGTCCAACGCAGCCTTGGCCGCCTGGAGGTGCGGGCGCCGGTCTCGGGCGAGGTGTTCGGGCTCACGGTACTCGCGCCGCAGGAGGTGGTGAGGCCGGGCGAGCCGATCCTGCAGATCGTGCCGGAGGATGCCGGGCTGGTGGTGACGGCGCGGCTCAATCCGATCAACGTGGATCAGGTCTATCCCGGGCAGGATGCGAAACTCCGCTTCTCCGCCTTTCCCGCGCGCGTGACGCCGGAATTCGACGGGCACGTGGTGCGGGTCTCGCCTGATGCGGTACGCGATGCGGAGAGCGGAGTCTCCTGGTACGAGGTCGAGCTTGCGCTGGACGGGCCTGACGGCACCGGCCCGGCGGCGGGAAACGCGGAAGAGACCGGGGCCGCGCGCGGCTCGAACCGAGTGGCCGGCAATCTGGTGCTGACGCCCGGCATGCCGGTGGAAGCCCATATCCGCACCGAGGAGCGCTCGGTCATGAGCTTCCTGGTCAAGCCCGTGACGGACTTCTTCTACCGCTCCCTGCGCGAGGATTAGCCGGGGCACCCGGCAGGCGTACTGCGCACCCATTCCCGACACGTCTCTCACGCCAATTCCATGCCGCCCGGGCATAAGGGGCGCTTATGCCCTTTATGAGAATTCCTTATTGGACGCGGTTATCGCAGGGAGGCACTGTCGGCCGCGTGGTTGGGCGCCGCCAAAGAATGCGGCCTTAGAATAATCGTCGGAGCGAGGCAGGCATCGCGTGGTCAGCGCCCTGGCACAGCAACGATCAGGGCGGGCCGAGGGGAGGCTACCGTGAACGACCTCGGCTCCTGTGGGGGAGGCCCCTTCAGGTTGCAGGACTTCACGTCAATCGATTTCGTCGCCGAGAAACGCGCGTTCCAAGGGTAAGCAATTTCGACGGTCCGGGCCCCGACCGGTACGCGGGCCCAGCGAGGGGAGACGGCTGCCTCCAGCGATCCGAGGCAGCCGTCCCTAACTCGGAATTCCTGCCACTGTCTCGTTCCGCGCGCACGACATTATGTGACGCGCGCGTACCCTAATTCGCCGCGCGCACGACCTTGGTTCCGCGCCCGCGACCCTTCGGGCGCGTGCGACTCAGGGTCGCGCGACTCTTTATGCTGTGCCCCCGACCCTTCGGGCGCGGGCGACTCCGGACCATGGTGCGGTGCATGGTGCGCAGCGTCCGCGTCAGACTTGCGCCATGCGTCGATCATCTTCCCGCGCGCGTATCCGCGCGACGCAGTGCGAGAGCGAGCGCTCGCCGGACGAGCCGCTGCCGGCCGCAATCCAGGACGCCGTCGCCGCAGCGATCGAGGGCGGCGCCACCATGGACGAGATCGTGGCGCGCGTCCGCGCGGGCGACGGCGAGAGTTCGGATTTGATCCCGCGCGCACGACGCTGCGCGCGGGCGCGACCCGCCGAGGGCCGCTGGGCCGAGCGCATGGACGGCCTGATCTGCCTGCAGCGCGAGACCGTTCGCTTTGCCGAGGAATGGGAGCGCACGCGCGACCCCCGCGCCGAGGGGCTTAGCGCCCTCATCGCGATCGAGACCCTGCGAACGCTGGCGCTCCGCACGATGGCCGAGCTCAGCCAGCGCACGGAGCCTGTGCCGACGGAGGACCTCGCCCGCCTCGCCCTCGCGCTCTACCGTATCGAAAGCGCGGACAAGCTCCGCATCGAGCGCGAGCAGGCGGCGGCCGATGCCGCCGCCGCGCACGCCGGACCGGCCGCGCGCGCGGCCAGTATGACGCATGCCGAACGGGTCGAGACCGTCCGCCGGGCTCTCGAGGGGCACGTCTTCCCTGGGCGCACAGAGCCGCCACCGCCGGCATCCGGGTGGGCCGCGGCCTCTGCCGAGGACTCTCCCGTCACCCTGCCGAAGCCGGCGCCCGATCCGCCTACCGCCGACGGGGCGCAGGATGCGGACGCGCGTGGGGTGCGCGTCGCGCGTCCACGCGCGCAAGCAGACGATGCATGGGACGCGCACGGGGCGCGCGATGCCGAGCTGAGACGGCGCGAGGCGGAAGGCCGACTCTGGCCGACCGACCCTCCCTTCTGCCCTGCGGAATGGAGCGGACCGGGGTGAGGCCGGGGGCTCCGCATCCGCCGCAACCGAACACGCGCGCCCGGCTCATCGTGGGGCCCGGATGTCTCACCGCGGCCGCGGTCTGCGCGCCGCCGGCGCAATTGCCGTGCCATACAGCGCAAGAGCGAACGGGCCGCGGCGAGCGCGACGGGGGTGCTTGCGGGATCCTATTCCGCGTGCACGACCCTATCTGGCGCGCCCGCGACCTTTCAGGCGCGGGCGACTCGGGCTTGCGCGACTCAGGCACGGGCGACCTTGTCTCACGGAATCCCACTTATCCCACTTAATCCCACCGAATCCCGCCTCAAGATTGAATTCTGCCCGAGGTGGGACGGGGAGCCAGGCCGCGACCGTGGCGAGACGTGCGGGTTAGAGGGCGCGCACGTGCCGATGCACTTCAGCGCCTTTCATCCCGACTACCGGATGCTCGACAAGCCGCGCACCCCGGCAGACACGCTGGCGATGGCGCGGCGCGTCGCGCTGCGGAACGGCGTGCGCTACGCCTATACCGGCAATGTCCACGACCTCGGCCGGCAATCGACCTACTGCCACGTGTGCGGCACGCGCACCATCGGCCGCGACTGGTACAAGCTCTCCGACTGGCGGCTCGATGGCCGAGGAGCCTGTACCGCATGCGGCACACAGACCGCCGGGGTCTTCGACGGCCCGCCGGGCCGCTGGGGCAGAAGGCGCCAGCCGATAACCATAGGCCAATAGGCGGACCGTACTCGGGTCCGCTCAGGCTCATACTCCCCCTCGCCGTCGTCGCCCGGGCGCTGTATGGAGGTTCCTCGTCGGACGCCTGATGATCCGTGTACGTCTAGCCCCGAGCCCCTTCACGTCAGGAAGGTCGCACCATGACGCTCACCGCCAACTGGTCCTATCCCACCGCCATCCGCTTCGGTGCGGGCCGCGTCGCGGAACTACCCGTCGCGTGCGCCGCCGCCGACATTCAGCGGCCCCTGCTCGTGACCGACCGCGGCTTGGCCCAGCTACCGATGACGCAGGCCGCGCTCGACATCCTGGAGGCGGGCGGGCTCGGCCGCGCCGTCTTCGCCGAGGTCGACTCCAATCCCACCGAGAAGAACCTCGATGCCGGCGTTGCCGCCTACCGGGCGGGCGATCATGACGGCGTCGTTGCCTTCGGCGGCGGGTCGGCGCTCGACCTCGGCAAGATGGTTGCCTTCATGGCCGGCCAGACCCGCCCGGTCTGGGACTTCGAGGACGTGGGCGACTGGTGGACCCGCGCCGATGCGGACGCCATCGCGCCCACGGTCGCCGTCCCCACCACCGCCGGCACCGGGTCGGAGGTCGGCCGCGCCAGCGTCATCACCAACTCCGCCACGCATGTGAAGAAGATCATCTTCCACCCCAAGGTGCTGCCGACGGTGGTGATCGCCGACCCCGAGCTCACCGTCGGCATGCCGAAGCCGATCACGGCAGGCACGGGGATGGACGCCCTGGCCCACTGCCTGGAGGCCTACTGTTCGCCCTTCTATCACCCCATGGGGCAGGGCATCGCGCTGGAGGGGATGCGCCTCGTGCATGAGAACCTCTGCCGCGCCTACGCCGACGGCAACGATCTGGAGGCGCGCGCCCACATGATGGCCGCTGCCTCCATGGGGGCCACGGCATTCCAGAAGGGCCTCGGCGCGATCCATGCTCTGAGCCACCCGGTGGGTGCGGTGTTTGACACCCACCACGGCACGACGAACGCCTGCGTCATGCCCTACGTGCTCGACATGAACCGGCCGGCGGTGGAAGAGCGCCTCACGCATGCCGCCGCCTATCTCGGCCTCAAGGGCGGCTACACGGCCTTCTACGACCGGGTGTTGGAGTTGCGCGAGACCTTGGGCATCCCCAAGACTCTCGGCGCGATGGGAGTGACGCAAGACCGCCTGGACGACCTCACCGTCATGGCGCTGGGCGATCCGACGGCCGGCGGAAACCCGGTGCCCATGACTAAGGAGAACACGCGGAAGCTGCTGGAGGCGTGTTTGTAGAGTCCCGCTGACGCAGCGGAACGTCGGCGGCATTGCGCCGCCGGCACTGGACCTCGCCCACATCCCGCCGCTACCGTGACGGCGATGCCGGCGGCACCGCGAGAAGAGAAAACGGCCAGCGGCGGCGCCCCGGCAACTGACGCGGCCGGCGGGGAGCGCCTGCGCGGGCGCGCGCTCATCGTCCCGACATTGCTGCTGCTCCTCGGCGGCATTTCGTATGGCGGCATCTTCTCGGCCAACAAGCTCGCCGCCGGCGTTTCCTTCCCGGTCTTCGCCTATACCTTCTGGATCGCGCTCTTCGCCGGCCTCGCGCTGCTGATCGTGGGCGCCGTCGCCGGCACGCTGCCGCCGGTGAGCCGCGCGCACCTCCTGCAATACCTCCGCCTCGCCTTGCTGGCGGTGATGCTGCCGGTGCTGGCGACCGCCATTGCCGCGCGCGAGCTTCCGGCCGGCGTTGTCACCCTTGTGCTCACCCTGGTGCCGGGGCTCACGTATCTGATGTCCTTTGCCATGCGGCTGGAGCGCTTCGAGGCGCTGAGCCTCGCGGGATTGGCTCTCGGCGCGGGCGGCGTGCTGCTGATCGTGCTGCCCGATCAGGGCCTGCCCGATGCCGGCGCCTGGGTGTGGATGCTGGTGGCGCTGGTGGCCGCGGTCGCGGCCGCCGGCTCAAATGTTGTCGCCGCCGCCTACAGGCCGCCGCAGACGCAATCGCTCGCGCTCGCCTGCGGCATTCTGCTCGCCGCCGCCGCCGTCATGCTGCCGGTGATGCTGGTGGCGGACGGCCCCTATCTCTTCGCGGACGCGGGATGGCAAGGTATCGCCGGCATGGCCTGGGCTGCGGCGATCCACTGCGTCACCTTCTATTGTTTCCAGGAGGTCACACGGCGCGCCGGCGCGGTCTTCTTCGCACAGTTCAACTATCTGGTGGTCGCAGCCGGCATCTTCTGGGCGCTGCTGATCTTCGACGAGACGCTCGGCCTCTGGGTATGGGCGGCTCTTGCCTGCATGGTCGTCGGCCTCTGGCTGGTCAACACCGGCGCCCGGCGCCGCACGGCCGCCGCCTCCCGCGGTGCGGACGGCGGCTCGTGACCCGCGCTGAAGGTTCCGGCGCGCCGGCGGCGGCGCCTGCTACAATCGGTAACCCATAGCCAATCCGGAGGCAAACGGTGCGCGCGATCTTCTTCGACTGTCCGTCATTTCTGGCCGAGCTTTACGACGACGAGCTCCGAGCGATCGTTCCCGACCTCGCCATGACCGTCGACGACGTGCCGGGCGACGACGCGGCGGCCTACGTCGGCGATGCGGTCGGGGTCATCAACGACCACACCTACATGCCGGAGGAGGTGCTTGCCGCCTGCCGCGCCCTCAAGGTGATCGTTTTCATGGGCACCGGCGCGTCGAGCTACATCGACGTGGCGGCGGCGGAGCGGCTCGGCATCGAGGTGCGCACCATCAAGGGCTATGGCGACGTCACGGTTGCCGAGCACGCGCTCGCGCTGATGTTCGACTGCGGCCGCCAGACCGCGCGGATGGACCGCGCGCTGCGCGCCGGCTCGTGGCGCACGCTCGATGGCGTGGAGTTCGCGGGCAAGACCCTCGGGGTGGTCGGCACCGGCGGCGTCGGCCGCGAGATGGTGCGCCTCGGCAACGGGATCGGCATGAACGTCATTGCCTGGAACCGGAGCGGCGTGCCGTCCGACCTCCCCTGTACCCCGGCCGAGACCCTCGACGCACTGCTCGGCGAGGCCAATGTGGTGTCGCTCCATCTCGGCCTCAACGACGAGACCAGGGGCATCATCGACGCGCGCCGCCTCGCCCTGATGCGCCGGGGCGCGATGCTGATCAACACCGCGCGCGGCGCAATCATCGACGAGCCGGCCCTGGTCGAGGCGCTGAAGGGCGGCACGATTCGGGCAGCGGGTCTCGATGTCTTCGCCGACGAGCCGATCGACGGGGACCATCCCCTGGCGGCGTTGGAGAACGCGACGCTGACGCCCCACGCAGCCTTCATGACCGCGGAGGCCTCCGCCCGCCTCCTGCGAATGGCGTTGGAGCTGATGCGCGACGCGCTGGAGGGCCTGGGGTTGCCCGCGCCCGATGCCGGCGCAGACGGCAGCCCATGAGCGAGCCCCGCGCGCGTGGCCGGCTCGGAGTCGATGTCGGCGGCACCTTCACCGACCTGCTGCTGGTGGATCAAGCCTCCGGCGCCATGCGCATCGCCAAGGTGCCGTCGACGCCTGCGGATCAGTCGGACGGGTTCATGGCGGGCCTCGCCGTTCTCGGCGAGGCGGCGGATGGATTCGAGACGGTCGTCCACGGCACCACGGTCGGCACCAACGCCGTGCTGGAGCGCAAGGGCGTGCGCTGCGCGCTCATCACCACCCAGGGCTTCCGCGATACGCTGGAGCTCGGCCGGCGCACACGGCCCAACCCGTGGGGCATGTTCGGCAGCTTCGAGCCCATCGTGCCGCGCGAGAGACGCTTCGAGGTAACGGAACGGATCGACGCCTCGGGCGCGGTGGTGACAGCGCTCGACGAGGAGGAGGTGAGGGCGGCGGTCCAGGCGGCGCGCGCGGCTGGCGCCGAAGCGCTCGTCATCCACTTCATCCACGCCTATCTCAATCCCGACCACGAGCGCCGCGTCGGCGACATCGCCCGCGAAGTGTGGCCTGAAATCCCGATCACGCTGGGCTCCGACATCCTGCGCGAGGTGCGCGAGTTCGAGCGCGGCAGCACCGCCGCGCTCAACGGCTACATCCAGCCCATCATGACCCGCTATCTCGACCGCATCGCGGCCCGGCTCAAGGCAGGCGCGGTCGAGTCCGAGCTGCTGGTGATGCAGGGCAACGGCGGCATGATGACCGCCGGCATCGCGGGCGAGAAGGCGGTGCAGACGGTCATGTCGGGGCCGGCCGCGGGCGTCATCGCCGCCGCGCGTTTGGGCGCCACCGCCGGCTTCCCCAACCTCATCAGCTGCGACATGGGCGGCACCAGCTTCGATATCGCCATCGTGCGGGGTGGGGTGCCGGCCACGACGACGGAGAAGGACATCGCCTACGGCATGCCGCTCCGCGTGCCCATGGTGGACATCCAGACCATCGGCGCCGGCGGCGGCAGCATCGCACGGGTCGACGAAGGCGGCATCCTGCGCGTCGGGCCCGAGAGTGCCGGCGCGGCGCCGGGTCCGATTTGCTACGGCAAGGGCGGGCGCGAGCCCACGGTGACCGATGCCAACCTGCTGCTGGGCCGCATCGATGCACGCGCCATTGGCGGCCTCGACAGCCCGCCTGATATCGACGATGTGCGCCGGATCGTCCGCGAACGGATCGGCGCGCCGCTGGGCCTCGACGAGGCGGAGGCCGCCGCCGCGATCCTCAAGGTGGTGGACCATCAGATGGCGGGCGCGGCGCGGCTCGTCTCGGTGGACAAGGGGCACGACCCCCGCGACTTCGCCCTCTTCGCCTTCGGCGGCGCGGGGCCGATGCACGCCACTGCCATCGCCCGCGAGCTCGGCGTGCCTCACGTCTTGGTGCCGCGCTTCCCCGGCATCACGTCGGCACTCGGCTGCGTGCTCGCGGACGTGCGCCACGACTTCGTCCGCACCCTGCATCAGCCGCTGGAGGACGTGGACGCGGGGGCGGCCGACAGCATCCTGGCGGACCAGGCGGCGGAGGGCCGGGCGCTGCTCGCAGAAGAGGGAGTCACGGTCGATAGGGTGGAGGTCGAGCACGAGGCGGACCTCTTCTACCGCGGCCAGAGTCATGTGTTCCGCGTGCCGGTGGGCGACGAGGGCTTCAGGGCGATAACCGTCCGCGATGCCTTCGCGGCGCTCTACCGCGAGCGGTTCGACATCGTGCTGCCGGAGATGCAGCCCATCCTGGTCAACCTGCGGACCACCGTGCGCGGTATCCGCCCGCCGCTCGACCTCACGCTCGCGCCAGAGGACGGCGGGGCGACGCTGGAAGCGGCTCTGATCGAGACGCGGCCGGTCTATTTCGAGGGCGTCTGGGCGGAGACGCCGATCTACCGGCGCGAGGCATTGCCCGGCGATGCGACGATCGCAGGCCCCGCCGTCATCCAGCAGCTCGACACCACGATCCTGGTGGAGCCGGGCTCCGAGGCCCGTGCCGACGCCCTCGGCAACCTCGTGCTGACTGTGCCGCGGGCTGCCGAAGAGGCGGGAGAGGGTGGCGAGCGCGATCTCGACCCGGTCACCCTTGCGGTGATCGAGAGCGGCCTCGAGCAGGTCGCGAGCGAGATGGACCTGGTGCATCAGCGCACCTCGTTCTCGCCGGTGATCTCGGAGGCCTACGACCGCTCCAACGGAATTTATGCGCCCGACACGGGCCAGATCATCGCGCAAGGCGAGCTCGGTCTGCCGATCTTCCTCGGTGTCATGCAATCCACCACACAGGCGGTGATCGAGGCGCGGGACGACCTGGAGCCCGGCGACATCGTGCTGGTCAACGACCCCTATTTTGGCGGCACCCACCTGATGGATGTGAAGATGGTGCGGCCCTTCTTCTACAAGGGTCGGCTCTGGGCCTATCTCTCAAACACCGGCCACTGGCCCGATACCGGCGGCATGGTGCCGGGCGGCTTCCCCTCCCAGGCGACCGAGATCCAGCAGGAGGGGCTCAGGCTGCCGCCGGTCAAGCTGCACCGGCGCGGCGTGCTCGACGATGACATCTTGCAGATCGTGCTCGCCAATATCCGGGTGCCGGAGGAACGCATCGGCGACATCCGCGCCCAGATCGGAGCGCTCTCGGTCGGCGAGCGGCGGCTGACCCAACTCCTCGACAAGCACGGCGAGGCGACAGTCAACGCCGCCATCGAGGTGCTCAAGGAGCGTTCCGAGCGCCGGATGCGCGCTCACATCGCGTCCATTCCCGACGGAGCGTACGTCTTCTCCAGCTACATGGATTCCGACGGTGTCGACGATAAGCCCCTCGAGGTTCGTGTGCGGGTCACGGTGGAGGGCAGCAACCTCTCCGTCGACTTCGAGGGCTCCAGCCCACCCTGCCGCGGGCCGGTCAACTCGGTCTGGGCGACGACGCTGGCCTCGGTCTATTGCGCGATCAAGCACATCTTCCCGGACGTGCCGATCAACGCTGGTTGCTTCCGCCCGATCACCGTGACGCCGCCCCACGACACCTTCCTCTATGCCGAGTACCCAAGGCCGGTCTCGGGCTGCGCGGCCGAGACGGCGCAACGGATCATGGAGGCGGTGTTCGGCGCTTTGGGCCAGGCCATGCCGGAGCGCATGTTCGCGGCCCCCGCCGGGACCAGCGGCAATTTCAGCCTCGGCGGCGACGACCCGGAGGAGGGACGCCGCTACGTGATGTACATCTTCTCCGGCGGCGGCTACGGCGGCTGGTGGGAAGACGACGGCCTCACCAACGGCTGCTCGTCCGTCGGCATCTCCAAGACCCAGCCGGCGGAGATCCTGGAACAGCACTACCCGATCCTGTTCGAGGAATATGCGCTGAGGGAGGGCTCGGGCGGCGCCGGGCGGCACCGGGGCGGCTTCGGGGTGAGCTACCGCGTCCGCCTGCTACGGGGCGAGGCGAAGGCGTCGTTCATGATGGACCACGGGCGCACCGGCCCGCATGGCCTCGCGGGCGGTCTGCCCGGCGCGGTCAACCGCATCGAGGTCCGCCGC
Source organism: Alphaproteobacteria bacterium (assembly GCA_965237415.1). GTDB lineage: Bacteria > Pseudomonadota > Alphaproteobacteria > UBA828 > UBA828 > WTGU01. The sequence continues at coordinate 1,754,939 of CBDEFM010000002.1, read as the reverse complement.
GGCAACCAAGTGGAGGAGCCGCCGCATCTCTCGAAGGGCGAGGGCTATCATCTGGCGCCGGGCGACACGGTGCAGGTGCGGACCCCCGGCGGCGGCGGCCTGGGCGATCCGCGCGAACGCTCCCGACAGCGCGTCGCCGCCGACCTCAGCCGCGGTTATCTCACTGAGGCCGAGGCGGCGCGGGACTACGGCTACAAGCCCGGCGCGGACGAAGCGGCGGAGTGACGCTGCAGTCCGGTTCCGCCGCGCTGCAACACGCCGACCGTCACCGCCGGGAGCGCTCCTCGCAACGTTGACTCGCGCGGCCATCGTCTCCACACTCCGGGCGCTTGCTGAGGGCCGGCGGAGAGAGCCGGACGGGGAGGGGTGTGGCATGCGCTTTTCAGACAATGGGTATTACATCGAGCGCTATGTGAAGTGCGACAACTGCGGCGTGCTCATCTATGACGAGGGCATCTCCGCCGCTGTAAAGGGCAACGATCAGCTCTTCTGCTCCGATTGGTGCATCCAATGGTTCACGGCGCGGGCCGACGGTGTCGAGCAGCCCCGCATACCGCTGCCGAAGCAGGGCATCCACGAGACCGGCTGAGCGCGCACCGCCGCTCCACGCATCCGATCAACCGAGCGGCCGACGGGGCGGGGCACCATGAGCGATCTGGTCGGGATCGATGTGGGCGGAACCTTCACGGATTTCGTCCGCTACGACCCTGAAACCCAGGCAGTCGACGTCTGGAAAACCCTTTCCACACCGGCCGACCCGATGGACGGCATCGTCGACGGCCTCGATCGCTCCGGCGATGTGGGCGCCATCGGCAACATCCGCTTCGGCACGACAATCGCCACCAACGCGATCCTCGAGCGCAAGGGCGCCACGGTCGCCTACCTGACCACGACCGGGTTTCGCGACGTGCCCTTCATCCAGCGGGGCAAGCGCAAGAGCCACTACGACATCACCTGGGTCAAGGCCAAGCCGCTGGTGAAGCGGCGCCACTGCTACGAAGTGGATGAGCGGATCCTGGCCAGGGGCGAGGTCTATCGTGCGCTGGATACCGACCGGGTGCGCGCCATCGCGCGCGAGATCAAGGCCCATGGCCGTGTCGAGGCGGTCGCCATCAACTTCCTCTTCTCCTTCGTGACGCCCGACCATGAACGCGCCGCTCAAGCGATCTTCGCCGAGGAATGTCCGGGCCTGCCGGTCAGCATTTCCTACGAGGTGTTGCCCAAGTGGAAGGAGTTCGAACGCTCCTCCACCACCATCACCGACGCCTACATCAAGCCCGTCGTGGGCCGCCATCTCGGCACCATGCGGTCGCGGCTCGACGAGAAGGGCATCACCCGTCAGGTCGCCGCGATCAAGTCCAACGGCGGCGAGATGACTCTGGAGGAGGCCGCCCGCCACCCCATTCAGATGACCCTCTCCGGCCCCACCGGGGGCGTTGTGGGCGCCAAGCAGATCGCCCGCAGCGTCGGCGTCGATCACCTGGTCACCCTCGACATGGGCGGCACGTCCACCGACGTTTCCACCGTGGTGGGCGGCCAGGAGAGCTTTACCACGAGCTTTGAGATCGAGTTCGGCCTGCCGATCCAGATCCCCATGATCGATATCCGCACCATGGGCGCGGGCGGCGGCTCGCTCGCCTGGATCGACAAGGGCGGCATGCTGCGCATGGGGCCGGAAAGCGCCGGCGCCAACCCGGGGCCCGCCTGCTACGGCCTCGGCGGCACCCAGGCGACCGCGACCGACGCCAACCTCGCACTCGGCCGCATCAATCCTGCGAACTTTCTCGGCGGTGCCATGGCGCTCGACCCGGATGCCGCAGAGTCGGCGATCGCTGTGGTCGCAAGCGCCATCGACAAGCCGGTCGAAGAGACCGCGCTCGCCATGGTGCAGATCGCCAACAACAACATGATCGGCGCGCTGCGCTCGGTGCTGACCGAGCGTGGCCTCGACCCGCGCGACTTCACGCTTCTGGCATTCGGCGGCGCGGGGCCGGTCCACGTCGCTGACCTCATGGTCCACGCCAACATTCCGAGCGGCATCGTGCCCAACCATCCTGGCCAGTTCTCGGCCTTCGGTTTTCTGATGACCGACGCGCGGGTCGACCTGGAGCGGACAGCGCAGATGACCTCGGCCGCCTTCGACGAGGACCATGCCAATCGCGTGCTCTCGGACCTGATCCGCGAAGGCATCGCCGCGCTCGAGCAACAGGGCTACACCGAGAACATCGAGATCCTCCGGTCGTTGGAGATGCGCTATCTCGGGCAGAACCACGAGCTCGACGTGCCCATCGCCTTCGACCGCTTCGACGAGACCACGTTGCCGGGGCTATGGGAGGCCTTCCATCGGGCGCACCGGGATCGCTTCAATTTCGATATTCCGGGTGAGAAAATCGAGATGACATCGGTCAAGGTCACGGCCGTCTCGGTGACCGATAAGCCGCGGCTTGCCGAAGTCGGCCCGGCCGAGGGCGAGCCGTCGCCGGCGAGCAGGCGGCGGGTGCTCTTTGAGGAGGGCTGGGTGGAGACCCCGATCCATGATCGTGCCGCGCTCCGCGAGGGGCACAGCTTCGAGGGCCCTGCGCTGATCGAGGAGCCCGCCTCGGTCACCGTCGTCCGCCCCGGCCAGCCGGTATGGATCGATCGTTACGGTAACATCCTGATCGGCGAGATCGCGCGCCAGGCCTGAGCCCCGATCCAGGCCCACGCGCGGGAGGGAAAGGAACCCGTCATGGACATGGTCACGATGAACATCATCGAATCCGCCATGGTCGCGATTTGCCGCGAGATGGGCGTCAACGTGCAGAAGACCGCCTATTCCACGATCTTCTCCGAAGCCGAAGATTTCACCTGCGCGCTGGCCAACACCGAAGGCGAGATGATCGCCGTAGCCGAATTCTGCCCCGCGCAGATCGGCGGCGTGCCCCTGCTCGTGCGCTCGATGGTGAAGGAGATTTCGCTCTCCGAGATCGACGAGGGCGACGTGATCGTCCACAACGATCCTTACCGGGGCGGCCTGCATACGCCCGAGCACACTATGTTCAAGGCGATCTTCGTCGACGGCGAGCCAATGGGCTTCGCCGTCGCCATCGGCCACTTCGTCGAGACCGGCGGAATGGTGCCCGGCGGCTTCCCCGGCGAGGCCACCGAGATCTTCCACGAGGGGCTGCGCGTGCCCCCGGTCAAGATCAAGAAGCGCGGCGAGGACGTGGTCGAGGTCTGGAAGCTGATGCTCGCCAACGTCCGCACCCCGCGCCAGAACTATGGCGACATCCGGGCGCTGATCTCCGCCGTCGATCTCGGCGAGGCGCGGATGAAGGAGCTGATCGGCAAGTACGGCCGCGAGACCTTCCGCCGCACCGTCATCGACCTCATGGACTATTCCGAATCTCGCATGCGGGCCGAGATCGGGGCCTTCCCCGACGGCTGCTACCGCTTCGAGGACGGGCTGGAGGATGACGGCATTGAGGACAAGGAGTTCACCATCCGCTGCGCCGTTCACGTCCAGGGCGACGAAGTCGTGATCGACTACACCGGCTCCTCGGCGCAGGCACTGGGGCCGATCAACGCCACCCTCGGCGTCGCCTGGTCGGCCTCCTACAACGCCATGCTGCACCTCACCGACCAGACAATTCCGAAGAACTCGGGGTGCTTCCGCCCGATCCGGGTGATTGCACCGGCCGGCTCCGTGATGAACGTGAACTATCCCGGCTCCGAGGTGGGCGGCAATACCGAGACCCATCCGCTCATCGTCGCCATCATCCTGGGCGCCATGGCGCCGGCGGCGCCCGACCGCGTAATGGCCTCGGAAGGCACCACCCACGGCTGCTTTGTCTTCGGCGGCTACGACAAGCGCAACGACGAGCCCATCGGCGCCTTCGATTTCTCCTATGTCGGCTATGGCGGGCGCAGCTTTGCCGATGGCAACGACGCCACGGATTCGATCAACGGCAATTGTGCCAACACGCCGACCGAGGTGTTCGAGACGCGGTTCCCGTGGATCGTCGAGGAATATGCGCTGCGTCCGGATTCGGGCGGCGCCGGAGCGCATCGAGGGGGCTTGAGCATCTCCAAGACCATGCTCTGCACCGGCGAGGTGACGATCAGCCAGATGACCAACAAGCACAAAAAGGTCGCCTGGGGCCTCTACGGGGGCGGTTCCGGCATTCCGGGCGCCACCCTCTACCGGGAGGAAGGCGCCAACCGCTGGACCACGGTCGGCGCGGCGTTTGGCAAGATCTCCACCAGCAAGTACTCGAATGTGCCAATCCGCCCCGGCGAGCGGGTCTCGGTCAAGGCGCCGGGCGGAGGCGGCTACGGCGAGCCGCGCGAGCGCGACCCGCGTGCAGTGGTCGAGGACGTGCTGGAGGGCTATGTCAGCGCCGAGGCTGCGGCGCGAGACTACGGCTACGAGCCGTCCTGGGTTGCGCGCTACGGCGAGGACGCGCCGCTGCCGGAGGCTGCGGAATAGCCCGAGCGAGGGCGAGCGAGATGGCTGAGAGCGACGGAGCGGGCGAGGCTGCCCCCGAAATCGTCACCATCAAGAAGTACGCCAATCGGCGGCTCTACAACACCGCCACCAGCAGCTATGTGACCCTCGACAAGCTCTGCGACATGGTGCGGAGCGGCGAGGATTTCGTCGTCCGCGACGCGAGGACCGGCGACGACATCACCCGCCAGGTGCTCACCCAGATCATCGTCGAGCAGGAGGCCAAGGGGCAGAATATGCTCCCGCTCAGCTTCCTTCGGCAGCTGATCCAGCTCTACGGCGATAACGTCCAGGCGTTCGTTCCCCGCTATCTCGAAGTCGCCATGGAGACCTTCGTCCGCAATCGGGGCGACATCCGCGAGCGGATGAACGAGACCTTCGGCGGCATATTCCCGGTCGACGAATTCGAGGCCATGGCCGAGCGCAATATTGCGTTGATGCAGCGCACCATGGAGATGTTCGCGGGCGTTCCCCCCGGCGAGCGGCGGACGGAGCCGAAGCCCGAGACGGGCGGCGAGGATGAGGCCGATGTCGGCGCCGTCCTCGACAGGCTCGACAAGATGCAGGCTCAGCTCGATGCCCTGAGCGGTCGCCCCCGAAAGTCTGCGGACGACGGCTGACGGCGCATTGCGCGCCCCTGCCCGCGTGGACGCGCGACATGCGCCGCCGCTCAGCCTGCACCCGCCGCCACCTCCGGTTGCGGTTGCGCCGGTGGCGCGCACGCTCATGCCATTCCGCCACTCATCATCCGTCAGGCGAGGACCAGGATGGTTTCGGCGAAGAAAGCGGCCGCAGCGCTGGTCGTCGGGGCAGGGATCATGTGCGTGGCGCACACGGCCACAGCCGAGGAGAGCGGAGCCCTCCGCATCATTCGCACCTACGTCCAGGACTACACCACGATCGACCATGGCGGCGTACGCGTCACCGGCGGCGCCCTGGAGGGCGCGGTCACCATCCTCCAGAGCAGCGGCGAGCCCTTCGTCGAGGGCACGCACGACCGCGCGACCTGCGTGGTCAACATCAAGCGCTCGGAGGCGGGTTTCGAGCTGGAGGTGCCGTGCGAGACGACCGCCCCGTCGGGCGACAAGTGGTACACGCTCTCGAAGCGGCGCGAGGGCGACGTCGAAGCAGGCAGCGGCGGCCCGGGCACAATGGAGATTCTGGGCGGCACCGGTGCCTATGAGGGCATCAGCGGAAGTTGCACCTACGACGTCGACTACTTGCCTGACAACTGGGTCGTCATGATCGCCGACTGCACCTGGCAGAGATAATTCCTTGCGGATCATGATCCTGGCGGGCATTCCGGGCTGACCGGACTGTCGCCAGCAAGTGCATTGGGTCGTCTTGGTAGCGCATTGATTGACCGCTTCTGTCGATGGAGTTGGCCCTGTGGGAGAACGGTCAGGCACGCCTCTTGACATGGCTGGCGAACCAAACTAGAACAAAAAGCGCCAGTTGCCCCTTTGTTCGGCCTATGGAGATCTTGCGATGCTGACCAAGAAACAGAAAGAGCTCCTGCTGTTCATTGATTCCTATCTCGACAGCCGGGGGATCGCACCCTCGTTCGAAGAGATGAAGGAAGCGGTCAACCTCAAGTCCAAATCCGGCATCCACCGGCTCGTCAAGGCGCTTGAGGAGCGTGGGTTCCTGCGACGGTTGCCGCATCGGGCGCGGGCGCTGGAGGTATTGCGGCCGCCGCCGTCGCGAGCCGCCAGCGGGCCGGAGCGGCAGCCGGGCCGGCGCTTTCGGCCGAGCGTCATCAAGGGCGATTTCCGCTCCGGGCGGGGGACCGAGCGCCCGTCCGACGATCGGGCCAGCGTGGCGCTACCGCTCTATGGCCGCATCGCTGCCGGTACGCCCATCGAGGCATTGCGCGACGAGACCAACCATACCGATGTCCCCGGCACGATGCTGGGCGCGGGTGAGCATTACGCGCTGGAAGTCGATGGCGATTCGATGATCGAAGCCGGAATTCTCGATGGCGATACCGCCGTGATCGAGCGGTGCGAGACAGCCGAGAACGGTGCCATCGTCGTGGCCCTGGTCGACGACAGCGAGGTGACGCTCAAGCGGCTGCGCCGGAAGGGCGAGTCGATCGCGCTGGAGCCCGCGAACAAGCGCTTCGAGACGCGAATCTTCGGCCCCGGCCGGGTCAAGGTTCAGGGGCAGCTCAAGGGCATCCTTCGCCGCTACTGAGGCGAACCGCGGCGGGCGACCCACGGCCGCTTCCCGCGCGACTCAGCCACGCTTTCCACACGGACCCCGTCCGGCGCGAGCCATATCGCGTGGCTGCCGCCGCGCCAAAGGTCGAATCGGTCCACCACCGTCTCGGGACCGGGGCAAAGGTTCCAGGCCGGGACGGTGCTGACGACGAGATCGGCTTGGCTGCAGTCTTCGTCGAAAGCGCGCGGATCGCGCACGAACGCGATGGTTCTCTCCCCGCGCCGCTGAATGCACCCGAGCGTATCGCAGCGAAGGCCGGCAGCAGGCGCGCCTTCGCCGTCTCGCGGCCAGGTCGGTGTCTCCGCCTGCCCGTCCCGCCTGAGCCAGACGTTGCTCACGAAGCGCCCCCGTTGACGGGTGGAGAGCCAAAGCTCCCCGTCCTCGCCGCGCACCGCCATCACCTTTGCGTCTCCGTCGACCAAGATGTCTGGCCGGCGTTCCAGGCCCGCGATCACCATCCCGCAGCCAATGACTGCGATGCCGAGAAAGCGCCAGCGGCTTCGCCAGAGGCAGAGCCACAGGCCGCCCACCGCGATCGCAAGCAGGGCCGCCGCCGGCATCGCCGGTACGAGCGTGACCGCCCCCGGCTGCGCGGCCACCTGGCGGGCGATCCACACCACCGCGTCGATTCCCCACCCCATCGGAGCGAGCGCTATCCCTTCGAGCCCGAACGGCATGAGCAGAAGCGCAACCAGCCCCCAGGGCATGATCCAGAAACCGGTGATCGGCACCGCGCCCAGATTGGCGAGGAGGCCGTAGTCGGCGATACGGTTGAAGTGGTAGACCGCGAACGGGCCGGTGGCGATGCCAGCGACCAGGGAGGTGAGCAACACGCCTGCCGCGTAGACGAGGGGGCGGAGCGCGAGACCGCCGCGCGCCGCCAGGCGGGCGAAGGTGCCACGCGCCGCTTCGTAGGTCGCGATCAGCGCAGTCGCCGCAGCGAAGGACATCTGGAAGCTCGGCCCGAGCATGCTCTCGGGCGCGATCGCAAGCACCAGGAGCGCCGCCCAGGCGATCAGGCGCATTGAAAGGCTCGCGCGGTCCAGCATGATCGCGAGCAGCACGACAGAAACCATGAGGAACGCCCGCTGTGTCGGCACGCTCATGCCGGATAGCAGCAGATAGGCCGCAGCGCCGAGCAGTGCGCATCCCGCCGCCCATTTTTTGATCGGCATCCTGAGCGCGACCGGCTCGATCAGCGCCAGCAGGCCGCGTGCGGCGAAGAAGATGAACCCGGCGACGAGGCCGACATGAAGCCCCGAGATCGCCAGAAGATGGGCGAGGCCGGAATCCCGCATCGCGCTCAGCGTCTTCTTCTCGATGGAACTCCGATCGCCGGTGAGTAGCGCCGTCGCGAACGGCCCGGCCGACGGTGCGGTGTGAGCGAGAATCCGCGCGGAGACCCAGTGGCGGGCTTGCGACAGCAGCGAGAGCAAGCCGCCGCCTTCACCCTCAGGCGCGGCCATCGGCGTCGGCGCACCGTAAACGAAGCCGACGGCGCCGATCCGCTGGAACCACGCCTGCCGCGCGAAGTCCCACGCCCCGGGTTCGGCCGGTGCCGGCGGCGGCCTGAGCGAAGCGCGCGCCGTGAGCCACGATCCCGGCACGCCCACGTCGTCCGGGACCGTGCTGCGAGCGCTGATCCGCACGCGCGCGGGCGTCTCCGCCGCTGCCAGGCCCCCGATGCTCACGCGATCCAGGAGGTAACGCTGAGGGCCGTCGCCGGCACCGACCCAGACCACACGCCCGGAAACGTCGGTCGGGCCGATGGGGCCGGCGAGCACCGGCGCGCTGACGCGGTCGGTGCGCCAGTCGGCGGCGGCGACCCCGGCGGCGAGCAGTGCCAGCGCCGCGAGTCCGAGAGCCGGAGCAGTGTGTCGGCGCAGCAGCAGCGCCGCGAGCGCGAAGAGCCCCGCGGCGGCCGGCGCGATCCATCCGATCGGCTCCACCGGTAGCGTGAGATAGAGGCCGCCGCCCGCGCCAAAGAGGACCGGCACCCAGAGGAACACACGCTGACGCTCGGCGGCCCATGCCGCGCCGAGATGGGCGCGCACGCCGTCCACGTTCCTCAGCACGCGGGCGCTCCACCGGCATCCCGCTCGATGCGGGAATGAGTTAAAAGGCTTATCCCCTTGGCTCCGGGAGCGCATGATGTTGCGTGCCTTCCCACTGCTGGAAGGCCCGGATAAGGCACGGGCTGCGCTGTGATTTTCTGAGTCCGCCGGCTGAAACCGTTGCATTGCGTAGGTCAATATCTAGACGAACCGGAAGCAAGGGGATAAGCCTTTGAGTTAATTTGAGGCGGGATTCAGCGGGATTAAGTGGGATAGGCGGGATGAGTGGGGTTCCGCCGGACCGGTGCCGGCGGCCCGACGGAGCGTTCACGGCGAAGCCTCCCACTGGATGGCCCGGCAGACAGTTGTTGCTGGCGGCCGCGGCCCGGACCCGGGTCGCGCACGCCCGCAGGGTGTTGAGCGCGAGATCGTTTCCCGCCCGCTCGCTCAACGTGCCCACCGCGACCAACCCAGTTTGGCGCTCCATGGCGTGAGCCTGACGCAGGAGCCTGGCACTGCACATCGCACCATGGTCCGGGGGAGTAGAGAGGGGAGACCGCCTTTCCTCCTCCGCGGCCGGTCGCCTGCAGCCGGGCGATATGCTAAACGCTCGACCGTTCCGATCCGTGGCCAACCGCAGTGCTATCCGCCGGGGGTGAGACCGCAGATGAGCGTCGTCACGCGCTTCGCGCCATCGCCAACCGGCATGCTGCATCTCGGTGGCGCGCGGACCGCCCTCTTCAACTGGCTCTATGCCCGCCACCACGGCGGCACATTTCGGCTTCGGCTGGAGGACACTGATCGCAAGCGCTCGACGCCCGAGGCAATCGCCGCGATCATCGACGGGCTGACTTGGCTCGGCCTCGAATGGGACGGCGAAATCGTGCGCCAGTCCGAGCGCAGGCAGCGCCATGTCGAGGTCGCGCACGGGCTCCTCGCCGCCGGCGGGGCCTACCGCTGCTATTGCACGCCGGAGGAGCTGGAGGTCATGCGCGCCGAGGCACGCGCCCAGGGCCGGGCCGCGCTCTACGACGGGCGCTGGCGCAACCGCGATGAGGCGGAGGCGCCGCCCGGCGTCGCCCCTGTCATCCGCTTCCGGGCACCGCAGGAGGGGGAACTAATCATATCCGATCTGGTACAGCGTGATGTCCAGATCGACAATAGCGCTCTCGACGACATGGTGCTTCTACGGGCCGACGGCACGCCGACGTACATGCTCTCGGTCGTCGTCGATGACCACGACATGGGGATCACCCATGCCATCCGGGGGGACGACCACCTCACCAACGCCTTTCGCCAGACCCAGCTCTTCCGCGCGCTTGGGTGGGAGCCGCCGGCCTACGCCCATATCCCGCTGATCCACGGCCCCGACGGCGCGAAGCTCTCCAAGCGGCACGGCGCGGTCGCCGTCGGCGCCTATGCCGAGCTCGGCGTTCTGCCCGCCGCCATGCGCAACGCGCTGCTCAGGCTCGGCTGGAGTCACGGCGACGACGAGATCATCGACACCGCCCAGGCCGTCGCCTGGTTCGACCTCGATGCGGTGAACCGCGGCGCTGCGCGCTTCGACATGGAGAAGCTGCTGAGCCTCAACGGCCATTACATTCGCGAGAGCGCCGATTCTGAACTGCTGGCCGGCGTCGAGCAGCGACTCGCCGAGCGCCACCCGGCGGCCGCCACGGACGAAGGGCGCAGGCGCATCGCGGCCCTGCTGCCCGAGGCGAAGGCGCGTGCGAAGACGCTGCCCGAGCTTGCCGACAATCTGTCGTTTCTGGTGTGCGATCGGCCGCTCGCCATGACGCCCAAGGCGGCGCGGCTGCTCGGCGAGGGCGGCAGCGAGGCGCGGGCCCGCCTTAGCCGTCTGAAAGCCGCCCTGCAGGACAACGCGGCCTGGGACGAGTCGGCTCTCGAAGGCGCCGTCCGCGGCTTTGTCGAGGACGAGGACGTCGGGCTCGGCGCCATCGCGCAGCCGCTCCGGGCAGCACTGACGGGTGCGCACGCGTCTCCTGGGATCTTCGCCGTCATGGTTGCGCTGGGCCGGGAGGAGACGCTGGCCCGCTTGGGCGTCGTCGCGTCGGCAACCATGCCGGACACGGCGGGAGACGGCGCCTCATAGGCAGGCGCCTGAGTCTGAGGGAGGAGCGAACGATGACGGACGATCGGGTCGACCTGGCGATCACGGGTGCGCATCTCTGGCGGGAGGAAGCGCCGCGCGACCTTTTCGTGCACGACGGCCGCTTCGTCGCCCCACCCCCAGGGGGTGCGGCCGCGGCCGAGCGCACCATCGATGCCGGCGGGCGCCTTTGCGTGGCCGGCTTTCTGGAGCCGCATATCCACCTCGACAAGGCGCAGATCAACGACGATGTCAGGCCCAATCGCTCCGGCACCCTCGACGAGGCCATCGAGATCATCTGGGAGCGGAAGCGCGCCTACACCGTGGAGGAGATCGCCGCGCGGGCGACGCGCACCATCCGGTCCGCCGTTGCTCACGGGGTCACGCGAATTCGCAGCCATGTCGATGTGGACAGCATCGGCGGCCTGCGTCCGCTCGAAGGCGTCCTTGAGGCGCGCGAGCGCACCCGCGACATCGCCGACGTTCAGATCGTGGCCTTCCCGCAGGAGGGCATCTTCAAGGACAAGGGCACCGACGATCTGATGTGGAAGGCGATGGAGGCGGGCGCCGATCTGGTGGGCGGCATGCCCTTCAACGAGGCGACGCCGGCGGACAGCGCGCGCCACATTGCGCTCGCCTTCGAGATCGCGGCGCACCACGACGCCGACATCGACATGCACGTGGACGAGACCGACGACCCCGACGCCAAGACTCTCGAAGTGCTGGCCGAGCAGACGATGGCGCAGAGCTGGCAGGGGCGCGTCACCGCCGGCCACACCTGCGCGCTCGCGGGCTATGAGGAGGACTACGCCAACCGGGTCATCGGCCTCGTGAGGGACGCGGGCATCCACATGATCGCGAACCCGGCGACCAATCTGATGCTCCAGGGTCGCGGCGACGCGCAGCCGAAGCGGCGCGGCATCACCCGCGTGAAGGAACTGCTGGAGGCCGGCGTCAACGTCTCCTGTGGCCAGGATTGCATCCGCGATCCCTTCTACCCCTTCGGGCGCGGGGATCCGCTGGAGGTGATGTTCCTCGCGACCCACGCGGCGCACATGAGCCGCCCGCAGGAGATCGAGACGGTCTTCGACATGCAGACCGGCGCCGCGGCGCGCGCCATGGGCCTCACCGACTATGGCGCCGCGCCCGGCTGCGTCGCCGATCTGGTGGTTATCGACGCGGCCGACCCGCTGGAAGCGCTGACCAGGCGTGCGGACCGCACCCACGTGATCAAGCGCGGCCGCGTCGTCGCCGAAACCGTGACCCAGCGGCGCACCGCCTGGTCCTGAGAGTGGCGGGCGGCGCTCTGCCGCCGGAGGGGAGAGAGACATGGCGATCGACGTTGCGAAGATCGAGATCAAATCGGTCGCGGATGCCTCGGGCCTGGAGGAACTCATCGCGTCGGGCCGCATGGCGGCGGATTCCGTCGTCGCCGTCATCGGTAAGACGGAGGGCAACGGCGGGGTCAACGACTTCACCCGCATCCTGTCGGACAGCGCCTTCCGCGGCGTCCTCCTCAAGCACGGCACGCGCAGCGAAGTCGAGGTCGGCGAAATCCCCATGGTCTGGTCGGGCGGCTGCGATGGCGTGCTCACCCCCCATGCGACCGTCTTCGCCCGCAACGATGAGAGCGGGCCCGACGACACGCTGCGCCTCGCCATGGGGACCGCCATGAGCGCGCCAATCCTGCCCGAGGACATCGGCCGGCCGGCGATGGTGGAGAAGATCGCCGACAGCGTGCGCGCGGCGATGGCCGATGCGGGCATCGGCGACCCTGCGAATGTCCACTACGTGCAGACCAAGACGCCGCTGCTCACCATCGACACGGTGCAGGACGCGCACGGGCGGGGCGAGACCGTGGCCTGCGAGGTCCATGAATCGATGGGGGTCTCCAACGGCACCACCGGCCTCGGCATTGCCGTCGCGCTCGGCGAAGTCGGCATGCCGGCGGCCCACGAAATCTGCCGCAATCTTGATCTCTACTCCTCGGTCGCCTCCTGCTCCTCTGGCGTCGAGCTCGACCGCGGGCAGATCGTCCTCTTCGGCAACGCGCCGGGGGCCGGCGGGCGCTTCCGCATCGGCCACGGCGTGATGCAGGACGCCCTCGACATCGACGGCATCTACGACGGCATCCGTAACGCCGGCCTCAACCTGCCGGAGCGCCCGCGCGCCGCCGATCTCGGCGACAAGCTCGTCAACTGCTTCATCAAGTGCGAGGCCGACCGCACCGCGCGCTTGCGCGGGCGCCGCCAGATCATGCTGGACGATTCCGACGTCCACCATCACCGCCATTCCAAGGGCGCCGTGGGCGGTGTCGCGGCGGCGGCGATCGGCGATCCCGCCGTGTTCGTCTCGGTCGATGCGATGCATCAGGGCCCGCAGGGCGGCGGCCCAGTGGTGGCCATCGTCGACGTGGGCGCGTAGCCCGCAATTTCGCGACTGTCGCTGTCCGGCTCCGCCATCCCACTCGGGCCAAACTCAATTCCTGTGCGGGATTCGCCGGGTTTAAGTGGGATTAAGTGGGATTCCGAAGGATTCCACGGGTCGACCGGCGCCGATGAGACGGCCCGCCCAGGCGGGCGGGGCCTCCCCTCGACGACCTCGCGGATGGCGGCGACGGCCTCGGGCGAGAGGCCCTTCCTGGGCGGTGCCTGCCCCGGTGCCTGCCCCGCGCCGGGCGCGGCCCTGGCTGCCTTCGCCGCCGCCTGCTCCCGCTGGAGGCGGAGCTTGTCCGTGCCCTCGATGCGCTTGAGGACCAGCGAGAGACGGCCAAGCTCTTCCGGCGTCGGCGGCGTCTCGCGCTTGCTGAGTTCGGCCAGGGTGGAGAGCGTCAAAGTCCGCAGGGTCTCGATCAGGATGAGCCCGGCCCGACCCTCGGCGCGCTCGCCGAGCGCGCGCACCCACGCCTCGTTGGCGCGGTCGGCCTCCTGCTGTTGGCGAATCAGGTCGCGGACGTTCTTGGTGTAGCGGCCGACGGCCGAGCGCGAGCACGCGCCGCCCTCGCCCCGGATGAGATCCGCGATTTCGTCGATGGTGGCGCCGTCTGCGATGGCCGCATCGACGGCCTCGCGAAGCTCCGGCGGCAGCCGCGCGATCGAGGAACGCCCGAACGTCGCGGCTGTCGTTGTCTTTTGGGTTTCGTTTTGCATGACGCGATGCTGGCGCGCCGAGCCTGCGCCCTCCACCGCACCATGGTGCGGGGCTCGGACGCCTACGCGTCTTCCTCGGGCGGCGCCCAGTGACGCAGGGTGGTCGATTCGATGGTGCCGTCCGGCATCACGGTGCCGTCGAGATTGGCTTGGCCGAAGAAGGCGTCGGCGACCTCTGCCCCGCGAAAGTCGGCACGAATCAGGTCGGCCTCGCGAAAATTCGCTTCGCGCAGGTTGGCGCCTCCCAGGTCGGCCGTGGCCAGCCGCGCGCGCTTGAAGCTCGCGCCCGAGAAGTTCGCATCGCGCAGGTTGGCGCCGATCAGCACCGCCTCCTCCAGCTTCGCGAGGCGCCCGTCCGCGCGGCCGAGATTGGCGTCCTCCAGGTCGGCGAGGCGAAGGTCGGCGCAGTAGAGCTCAGCGCAGCTGAAGTCCGCCCCCCGGCACTTCGCGCCGGCGAGCTCGGCTTGAGCGAGATTGCACTCCGAGAGAATGGCGCCGCCCAGGTCGGCGACCTTGAGATCGGCGCTCCAGAGGTCCGCGCCGGCGAGCCGCGCGCCTTGCAGGTTTGCGCCCTTGAACGTCGCCAGGCGCAGGTTCGCGCCGGTGAGGTCGGCGCCGGTGAGGTCGGCGGACCAGAGATCGACCTCGCGAAGGATGCTTCCGGCGAAGCTCGCCCCGCGCAGGTCGGCCCGGCGGAAGTGAAAGCCCTGCAGGTCGAAGCGCGAGAGGTCGGCACCGGCAAGTGCGCCCGCGCGAATCTGGTCCCCGTTCGGCCGCCAGCCCGTCATCCGTCGCGACCCGCCGTCTCGATGCTGACCGGTGTTCCCACCCTGAGCCCCAGCACCCGATCCGCCCGGCCTTGGTTGACCGCGATTTCGGCGAGCCCGTTTGCGTTCTCGTACCAGAAGGCCGCCCCCGGCGCCGCGTCGGAGAACGTGCGGAGCCGCCCGAGCCGCCGGGCGCCCGCGACGACGACCGTGTCCTCCGCCAGTTGGGCCGCGCGTATCCCCGTCATCGCGTTGCCGTAGGGGTCGATATAGACGATTGCCGCGCGGTCTTCCGGCCATGCGGCACCGACCGTTGCGGCGCCCTCGATCGCCGTTCCCGGCACCGCTTCGCCGCGGGCCAACCGGGCCGCCACCGGTGCGAAGAGATCGCGGCCGTGGAAGGAGGCGGAGAGGGTGGGCGGTCTCCAGGTGATGGTGAACCACTGGGCATCGCCGGCGCGTCGGGCAACGATGGCGAGAAGGCCGTTGTCGGGGCCGACATACCAGCGCCCGCCGGCACTGAGCGCGACCGGCGCCCTGGCGCTGCCGACGCCGGGGTCGACCACGCAGACAAAGACCGCGCCCGGCGGAAACGCCGGCGCGAACGCCGCGAGCAGATAGGCGGCGGGCTCGGGCTCGCAGGCGGGCAGGTCGTCCGCGAGGTCGATCACAGGCGTGCCCGGCGCCTCGCGCGCGAGCACGGCCTTCATCTGGCCCGTGTAGGGCCCGCCCGGCCCGAAATCGGTGAAGAGGACGATCACGAGGCGCCTGTTACCGCCGGTGGGTCGTCGAGATTGTCCATGCCCATGTAGGTGTCGAAGGCACCGTCGACGCCCAAGAGCTGGCCCGAGATGTGGCGGCCGGAGTCGGAGCAGAGGTAGAGCGCGAGGTCCGCGATCTCCTGTTCCGCGATGCTGCTGCGCATGGCGATGTTGCGGAGGATGATCGCCTGCATCTCCTCCACCGTACGGCCGGCGGCCTCGGCCTTGGCGCGGACCACGCGCGCGCCCCGCTCGTTGAGGATGTAGCCCGGCAGAATGGCGTTGACGCTGATCTGGGCAGGGCCGAGCTCCAGCGCCAGCGTCTTGGTCAGGCCGGTGATGGCGAACTTCGATGTCGCATAGGGGAGCCTGAGCGGGAAACCCATGCGGCCTGCGGTCGACGAGATGTTGACGATGGCGCCACGGCCGGCCGCGCGCATCAGGGGCACCGCGCGGCGGGCGCAGTAGAACTGGCCGGAGATGTTTACCGCAATCGTGCGGTCCCAGTCGGCGGGCTCGATCGCCTCCACATGCGCGGTGGGTCCGGCGATCCCGGCGTTGTTGATGAGGATGTCGACGCCGCCCATGGCCTCCACCGCGGCCTCGAACAGCAAGTCAACCTGGGCGGGATCGGCGACATCGGCCAGGGTCGCGCCGATCGCAGCACTCCGCACGTCCTCGACCAGTCCGGGCTGGACGTCGCAGGTGAAGACCGCAGCGCCGTTGGCCGCCAGCGTCTCCGCGATGACACGCCCAATCCCCGATCCGCCGGCGGTGACCACCGCGCGCCGGCCCTCGCACAAAATTTCCATGGTCCGCTCCCGCTCTCTTCGGTGGCGCCAGACTAGCGGCCCAGGCGCGGCTTGCCGAGAGCGGCGGTGGCGTACCCGCAAACGCGGAGCCGCGCCGTTTCGGCCGGGGGGCGCGCCGCATAGAATGCGCGCGATGGAACGCTGCGACTTCCTGGTCGTCGGCGCCGGCATGGCGGGCGCCTCGGCGGCATTCTGGCTTGCGGAGCGGGGGCGCGTCGTCGTGCTCGAGCAGGAGGACGTGCCGGGCTACCACTCGACCGGGCGCTCCGCCGCCATGTACATGGAAACCTATGGCGGCCCGCTGACGAAGGGGCTGGCCGTGACGGGCCGCTCATTCCTCACCGACCCGCCGTCCGGCTTCGCGGCCTCGCCGCTGCTCAGCCCGCGCCAGGTACTGTATGTCGGCCACGCCGATCAGATCGACATGCTCGATCGCTTCTACGAGGAGAACCGGCAACGTGTGCCGACTCTGGCGCGCCTCGACGCCAGCCAGGCTCTGGAGCAGCCCGTACCGTTGCGTGAGGACTATGTCGCCGGCGCGGTTCTGGAGCCGGAGGCGGAGGAGATCGACGTCGCTGCCCTGCATCAAGGTTTTCTGCGGGGCCTGCGCGCGCGCGGCGGGACGTTGATGACGGAGGCGGGGGTGACGGCGCTCGCGCGTGCACGCGGACTCTGGCACGCGGAGACGCCGGCCGGCGCCTACTGCGCGCCGGTCGTGGTCAACGCCGCCGGCGCCTGGTGCGACGCCGTGGCTGCACTTGCGGGCCTCGCGCCCATCGGTCTTGAACCGAAACGCCGGACCGCGTTCATCTTCGACGGGCCGGCGGACGGCGGCGTCGACGACTGGCCGATGGTGCACGACATCGACGATGCCTTCTACCTCAAGCCCGATGCCGGCCGGATTCTGGGCTCGCCCGCCGACGAAACCCCGTCGGAACCCTGCGACGTCTATCCCGAGGAGCTCGACATCGCCATCGGCGCCGACCGCATCATGCAGGCGACGACCCTCGACATCCGCCACATACGCAACAAGTGGGCGGGTCTCAGGAGCTTCGTGCGCGACCGGCAGCCGGTGGCGGGCTTCGACATCGCGGCCGAGGGCTTCTTCTGGCTGGCGGGCCAGGGGGGCGCCGGCATCATGACCGCGCCGGCGCTTGGCGCGGTCACCGCAGCGCTCGTCACCGGCGAGCCACTGCCCGAGGCGGTCGCCGCGCACGGTATCACCGCAGAGCGCCTCGGCCCCGGCCGCCTGCGCCGATGAGAGCAGGGTCCGAGCTGGCTGGCCACGAAGTCGGGTGCCAAGAACGGCCCCTTGGCGACCACGGCCGGGGCTGAGTCGATCGACTGGCGTCCGGGCCGATCGGACTTGGGGGTCGGACTTCACTTGTCGTAGTCTTGTTGTCCACGGCGGAGAGAATGGGCGACGGCATGTGAGAATAGCGTTTGCGCCGAGCTCGACGTTGCAGGGAGACGCCTGACCGGCGGCGATGCGATGCGAACCACCGACCCGGGACGCCAATTCGGATTCCTGATGGTCCCGAAATTCTCGCTCGGGGCGTTCTCGAGTGCGATCGAGCCGCTCCGGCTCGCGAATTACATGAGCGGTCAGACACTCTATGAATGGCGTACCGTCTCCATGGACGGAGAGGCGGTGGCCTCATCGGCTGGAGTGAGCGTCACCGCCGATATGTCGATCGCGTCGATCGACCGGCTCTCGACTGTCTTCGTATGCGGCGGCATTGAGACCCACCTCTTCGAGGACAAGCGGCTCGCAAGCTGGCTGCGACAGATCGAGCGCCGCGGAACCAACATCGGTTCTCTCTGCACCGGCAGCCACATTCTGGCGCGCCTCGGGCTGCTCGACGGTTATCGCTGCACGATTCACTGGGAGAACTTGCCGGGTTTCATCGAGGATTTTCCCGACATCGAGGTGAGAGAGGACATATTCGTCATCGACCGCAACCGATACACCTGCGCGGGCGGCATGGCGGCGTCGGACATGATGCTCAGCTTCATCAATCGCCATCACGGTTACGAGCTCGCCGCGTCCGTTTCCGAAGCATTGGTTTGCGAGCGCATCAGGGGCGAAGAGGACCATCAGAGAATGGCGCTGCGCCTTCGTCTTGCGGTCAGCCAGCCCAAACTTCTCTCCACGATTAGCGTCATGTCGGAGAATATCGAGGCTCCGCTCAGTCAGACCGAATTGGCCAGCGAGATCGGACTGTCGACCCGGCAGCTCGAGCGATTGTTCCTGAAATACCTGCACTGCACGCCGAGCCGCTATTACCTGGAGATGCGGCTGAACAGGGCGCGCGCTCTGCTGCAGCAGACCTGCATGTCGGTGACGAATGTGGCGCTGGCGACCGGGTTCGTGTCCGCGTCGCATTTCTCCAAGTCCTATCGTCTGCACTTCGGCCACGCGCCGCGGGAGACGAAGCGCTTGACCGCCATGGCGGCGCCCTCCTGGGCGATCGACGACGCGTTGCCGGCATCCGGGCCCGCATAGCGCGTCTTCCCACCCGCGACGAAGCGCGACCGACAGCCGTGCCTGGCGACAGCGGACGCTTTGTCGTGAACCGGCAAGCCGGCGTCGAGTCTGGAACAGTCTTGAGACGCGCCTGTAATTGAATAGACAAGTGGGTTCGGGCGTTGAGCCGAGACCCAGGAAGACGGGCTGTGCCGGGGGCGAGCGCACGCTTCTCTCGGTATCCAGCGCAGGCACGAGCGGGACAGGACGGGGACCGATGCCGGACGACGATCTCGATCTGAAGACGCTGAGCGACGCCGATCTCGTCGAGCAAATGCACGACGACCTTTACGACGGCCTCAGGGAGGAGATCGAGGAGGCCGTCACCATCCTGCTCGAACGTGAGTGGACGCCCTACACGATCCTGACCGAGGCGCTGGTCGAGGGCATGCGCATCGTCGGCATCGACTTCCGGGACGGCATCCTGTTCGTGCCCGAAGTGCTCAAGTCCGCCAACGCCATGAAGGGCGGCATGGCGATCCTGCGACCGCTGCTCGTCGAGACCGGCGCGCCGCGCTCGGGCAAGATGGTCATCGGCACGGTCAAGGGCGACATCCACGACATCGGCAAGAACCTCGTGACGATGATGATGGAGGGCGCCGGCTTCGAGGTCATCGACCTCGGCATCAACAACCCGGTGGAGAACTATCTCCAGGCGCTGGAGGAGCACGAGCCCGACATCCTCGGCATGTCGGCGCTGCTGACCACGACGATGCCCTACATGAAGGTCGTGATCGAGACGATGAAGGAGAAGGGCATCCGCGACGACTATCTGGTGATGGTGGGTGGCGCGCCGCTGAACGAGGATTTCGCCATGGCGGTGGGCGCGGACGCCTATTGTTCCGATGCTGCGATCACGGTCGAGACCGCCAAGGAGCTGATGAAGCGCCGGCACAACCTGCGTGCCGCCGCGGCGGGCGCCGCCTAGGCCCTGCCTATGACAGCCCGGATGGCGCCGCCCGAGCACGCCGACCTCTCGGTCGACGACGAGGCCGCATTCGCGAGTGCCGGCCCGGCCCGTGCCCTCGTCATCGCCTGCGGGGCCTTGGCGCGCGAGATCGTCGACTTCCGCGCGGCCAATGGCTTCGAACACATCGACATCACCTGCCTGCCCGCCAAGCTGCATAACCGGCCGCACCTGATCCCGGAGGCGGTGCGCGCGAAGATCCAGGCCAATAAGGGCGACTATCGCGCCATCTTCGTGGCCTACGGCGATTGCGGCACCGGCGGCCTGCTCGACAAGGTGATCGAGGAAGAGGGTGTGGAGCGCATCGAGGGGCCGCACTGCTACGCCTTCTACACCGGGCAGGACGCGTTCGCCGCCATCACCGACGACGACCCGACCCAGTTCTTCCTGACCGACTACATGGTGCGCCACTTCGACCGGCTGATCATCGAGGGCTTAGGCCTCGACCGCTGGCCCGAGCTGCGGGACGACTATTTCGGCAACTACACGAACGTCGTCTACATCTCCCAGGTCCGCGACGCGGCGCTCGAAGCCAAGGCCCGCGTGGCGGCCGAACGGTTGGGGCTCAACTATGTCCATCGTCATGTCGGCTATGGCGAGCTGGCGGACTTCATCGAGGCCGCCGCCGCCGCCGGCGAGAACCGAGAGGCGCCATGACCCGCACCGTCGTCAGTTCCGCCACGAAGGAGGTGGTGATCGGCTTCGACGAGCCCTTCTGCATCATCGGGGAGCGGATCAATCCCACCGGCCGCAAGCTGCTGATGGCCGAGATGGCGGCGGGCGACTATTCGCGGGTGGAAAGGGACACGCTGGCACAGGTCGCGGCCGGCGCGCACATGCTCGATGTCAACGCGGGCGTGCCGCTCGCCGACGAGCCCAAAATCCTCGCCGATTGCATCCAGCTCGTGCAGTCGCTGGTGGACCTGCCGCTCTCCATCGACAGCTCGATCGTGGCGGCCCTCGAGGCCGGGCTCGCGGTCTATCAAGGCAAGCCGCTGCTCAACTCGGTCACCGCCGAGGAGGAACGGCTGGAATCCGTGCTGCCGCTGGTGAAGAAGTACGGCTGCGCCGTCGTCGCCATCTCCAATGACGAGACCGGCATCTCGGAAGACCCGGACGTCCGCTTCGGGATCGCCAGGAAGATCGTCGAACGCGCCATGGACCACGGCATCCCCAAGGAGGACGTGGTGGTCGATCCGCTGGTCATGCCGATCGGTGCGATCAACACGGCGGGCGTGCAGGCCTTCGCCATCATGCGCCGGCTCAAGGAGGAGCTCGGCGTGAACTCGACCTGCGGCGCGTCGAACGTTGGCTTCGGGCTGCCCAACCGGCCGAGCGTGAACGCGGCGTTCCTCAGTATGGCGGCGCGCTCGGGTCTGACATCCGCCATCATGAACCCGCTGCACGAGGCGGAGATCGCCGCCGTCATGGCCGCCGACATGATGAACGGCAACGATCCCGACTGCGCGCGCTGGCTCACCCGCTTCCGCGAGCCGGTGGGCGAGGGCGGCGAGGGCAGGCGCGGCCGGCGCGAGGGGCGCCGGCGCCGGCGGGAGGGCGCCGCCGTCAGCGCGTGACGGCATGACCGAACCCGCGTTCGTCGTCTTCACCCCGTCCGGCAAGCGCGGGCGGTTCGCGATTGGCACGTCGGTTCTCGATGCCGCCCGCTCCATCGGCGTCGATCTCGATTCGGTGTGCGGGGGCCGGGGCCTCTGCGGCCGCTGTCAGGTCGAGGCGGGCACGGGCCACTTCGCCAAGTTCGGGATCGAGAGCGCGCCAGACCATCTGAGCCCGCCAGGTGAGAAGGAGGCGCGCTATGCCTCCCGCCGCACCCTCGCCGAGGGCCGCCGGCTGGGCTGCTCGGCGCTCATCCAGGGCGACCTCGTCATCGACGTGCCGCCCGAGAGCCAGGTCCACAAGCAGGTCGTGCGCAAGCGGGCCGAAGCGCGCGACTTCACCATCGATCCCGCCGTCCGACTGCACTATGTCGAGGTCGCCGAGCCCGACATGCACAATCCGCGCGGCGACTTCGAGCGCCTCGCCGATGCGCTCAGCGACCAATGGGAGCTCAGCGATCTCGCCTGCGACCTGCACGTCCTGCAAGGCCTCCAGCGCGCGCTTCGCGATGGCGAGTGGTCGGTAACGGTCGCCGTCCATGGGGCTACGCGCATCGTCGCCGTCTGGCCCGGCTTCCGCGACCGGGCCTTCGGCGCCGCCTTCGACATCGGCTCGACCACCATCGCCTGCCACCTGGCGGAGCTTTCGAGCGGTGAGGTCGTGGCCTCCGCCGGGCGCATGAATCCTCAGATCCGCTTTGGCGAGGACCTCATGAGCCGCGTCTCCTACGTGATGATGAACCCCGGCGGCGAGGCCGAGCTCACCGAGGCCGTGCGTGGCGCGATAAACGCGCTGATCGGCGAGGTCGCGGACGAGGCGGGCGCAGAGCGGGGCGACATCCTGAACGCGACCTTCGTCGGCAATCCGATCATGCACCACCTGTTGCTCGGCATCGACCCGACCGAGCTGGGCGGTGCCCCCTTCGCGCTCGCGCGGTCGGACGGGCTGACGCTGAGGGCTGGCGACATCGACCTCGATATCAACGCCGGCGCGCGGGTCTACGTGCTGCCCTGCGTCGCCGGCCACGTGGGGGCCGACGCGGCGGGCGTCGTTCTGTCCGAAGCCCCGCACCGGGCCGAGGAGACGGTGTTGATCGTCGATGTCGGCACCAATGCCGAGATCGTGCTCGGCAACAGGGAGCGGCTGCTGGCCGCGTCGTCGCCCACCGGCCCGGCCTTCGAGGGCGCGCAGATCGAAGCCGGCCAGCGCGCGGCACCCGGCGCGATCGAGCGGGTGCGTATCGACCGGGACACGCTGGAGGCCAGGGTCAGGGTGATAGGTTGCGACCTCTGGTCCGACGAGGAGGGGTTCGCCGCGGCCACCGCCGCCACCGGCGTCACCGGCATCTGCGGCTCGGGGATCATCGAGGCGCTGGCCGAGATGTACCTCGCCGGCATCCTGCTCGCCGACGGAACGATCGCCGGCAGTGCCCAGGCACGCACCGCGCGTATCGTGGAGGAGGGGCGGACCTTCCGCTATCTGCTCTACCCCGGCGAGCCTGCGATCTCCGTCCATCAGAACGACGTGCGCGCCATCCAGCTCGCCAAGGCGGCGCTCATGGCCGGCGCCAGGCTGCTCATGGACCGCTTCGAGATCGCGACGGTCGACCGGATCGTGCTGACCGGCGCCTTCGGCAGCCATATCGACCCGCTCTACGCCATGGTCCTCGGCATGATCCCGGATTGCCCGCTCGACAAGGTGTCTGCTGCGGGCAACGCCGCGGGCACGGGCGCGCTGATCGCCCTGCTCGATTGCGCGGCCCGCGACGAGATCGAGACCGTGGTGCGTGCCATCGAGAAAGTAGAGACCGCCGTCGAGCCCGCGTTCCAGCGTCACTTCGTCGATGCCATGGCGATTCCCCACGGCACGGCGGCGTACGTCCATCTGCCGCAGCACGTCACGCTGCCCGATGCAGAGACGGCAGCGCCATCGGCTGCCCGCCGCCGCAATCGCCGCCGCCGTCAGTCCTGACGCCGATCCCCCCGCCACGGTCGCGGCCCGGTTCTGCCCCTCCACGTCGGGCGAGACACAAATTCTTGTCCGGGATTAAGCGGGATTAAGTGGGATGAGTGGGATGTCGCGCACGCCCGCAGGGTCGTGCGCGCGGAATCAAGGGACGCGCCCCCCAGGCGCGGGGCGCGACCCTGGTGAGAATTGCGGACTATCGCGCCCGGCTCGGCTCGCTCGTTCGTGCACTGCGTCGCGCGGATACGCGCGCGGCAAACTGATCGGCTACGTGCGCGGGAGCAAGATGCGCGGATACGCGCGCGGGAAAATAATCGACGCATGGCGCGATCCTGGCGCAGAAGCCCCGCATCCTGCACCGCACCATGGTCCGGGGGCCCGGCCGGACCGTACTAGGCGAAGGCGTCGGGCATCGACGCTTTCTTCTTGGCGATGAACTCCTTGAGCGCCTCATCCACCCCAGGGTCGATGGGCGGCGCCTCGTAGCTGGCCAGCATCGACTTGTAGATATCGTGTGCCCGCGCGGTCGCATCCTTGGAGCCGTCGGCCTGCCACTGCTCGTAGCTCGAATTGTCGGCGACAGCGGAGCGGTAGAAGGCGGTCTCGAAATTCGCCTGCGTATGGCTGCAGCCGAGATAGTGGCTGCCCGGGCCGACCTCTCTGATCGCGTCCATCGCCTGGCCGTTGGCGGACAGGTCGTAGCCGCGCGCCAGGACCTGCATCATGCCCATCTGGTCCGCATCGAGGATGAACTTCTCGTAGCCGCTGGCCAGTCCGCCTTCGAGCCAGCCGGCGCCATGGAGAACGAAGTTGGCGCCCGCCAGTACGGTCGGCAATAGCGTCTGGGCGCTTTCATAAGCCGCTTGCGCGTCGGGCAACTTCGATGCGGTGAGCGAGCCGCCGCTGCGAAACGGGACGCCGAGCCGGCGGGCCAGCGCCGCGAGGCCGAAGATGGCGAGCGTGGCCTCGGGCGTGCCGAAGGTCGGTGCGCCGGTCTGCATCGACATCGAGCTGAGGAAGCTGCCGAAGATGACCGGCGCCCCCGGCCGGCAGAGCTGGACGAGCGCCATGCCCGCCAGGGCCTCCGCCAGCGTTTGCGCCATCGTGCCGGCAAGGGAGACCGGCGCCATCGCGCCCGCCAGGATGAACGGCGTGACGAGGTTGCCCTGGTTGGCACGGGCATAGACCTTGAGCGCACCCAGCATGGTGGCATCGAAGGTCATCGGCGAGTTGGCGTTGATCAGGCTGACCATCACGGTCTGGGTATCGACGACGTCTGCGCCGAAGAGGATCTTCGCCATCTCGACCGAATCCGCCGCGCGCTCGGGGTGCGTGACCGACCCCATGAACGGCTTGTCGGAATAGCGCATGTGCGCGTAGACCATGTCGAGATGGCGCTTGTTGACCGGAACGTCGACCGGCTCGCACACCGTGCCGCCGGAGTGGTGCATCGAGGGCGTCATGTAGGCGAGCTTGACGATGTTCTCGAAGTCTTCGAGCTGGGCGTAGCGGCGCCCCTTCTCGATGTCGTAGATGAAGGGCGGGCCATAGACCGGCGCGAAGACGAGATTGCGGCCGCCCATCTCGACCGATCGCTCGGGATTGCGTGCGAGCTGCGTGAAGGAAGCAGGCGCGGTCGACACCAGGTGACGCGCGAGCCCGCGCGGGAAGCGCACCCGCTCACCGTCGATATCGGCGCCGGCATCCTTGAAGAGCTCGAGCGCCTCCGCATCCTCGCGGAAGTCGATCCCGATCTCCTCGAGGATCGTTTCCGCGTTCTCCTCGATCAGCGCCAGCCCCTCATCGCTGAGGAGGTCGACCGAGGGAATGTTGCGTGTGATGTAACGCAGAAGCTCGATCTTGCCGCCGACCCGCTCCGCGTGCCGTGCCGCCCGCCCGCCGCCCCGGCGACCGCCTCGCTTCGTCATGGTTTCGCCGCCGTCTGAACCTGCTGCCATGGCTGGGAATCTATCGTTGTTTGCCCGCGGCCGCACCCTTCGGGAAAGGGTGGGCGCGCGGCGTTCGCTGCACTATCGGAATTGCGACCGAAAACGGCCAGACTGCGCCTATGTGTGGGCAGAGGATCTAAGCGATGCGCGTGCTCATCGCGGGCGGGGGCATCGGCGGTCTGACGACGGCGCTCTCTCTGCACGAGGCGGGCATCGACGCCGTCGTCTACGAGTCCGCGCCCGCCATGAGGGAGCTCGGCGTCGGCATTAATCTTCTGCCGCACGCCGTGCGCGCGCGGCCGCTCCCTGATCAACTGGGTGGCCGAGATCCGGGACGAGAGCAAGACGGACTGGCGCTGGGAGGACTGGGATCGGGTGGGCAGGAAGGCCGATTTCGTGCCGGCCTTTCGGGACTGGCGGTTCGACTGGCTGTACGTCCCGCGCCTCTTTCGCGAGAGCGACAGGGTCTTCGAGTTTCCCATGGCCGACCGCGACCCGCTCGCACAATGGAGCTTCGGCCGCGTGACCCTGCTGGGCGATGCCGCGCATCCGATGTATCCGAGCGGCCCTTCTAGCTTCGGCTTACTCGAACACGATGCGCGGCAGGTAGCAGGAGACGACCCAGTTGGGCCGGTCGACGATCTCGCTGATGCGCAGA
This sequence comes from Alphaproteobacteria bacterium, assembly GCA_965237415.1. GTDB lineage: Bacteria > Pseudomonadota > Alphaproteobacteria > UBA828 > UBA828 > WTGU01. The sequence goes on along the minus strand of CBDEFM010000002.1, from coordinate 1,728,894 downwards.
TCGGCGCAGACGCTGCACAGCATGTAGGCGTCGGCTGCCGCCATTCCGCGCGAGGCGCCGAGCCGGTCGATCATGCCGCGCACCGCGTTCTGCGCTGCCTCCATCAGGTCCGGGCCGATCCCCGTGGTGACCTCGTAGCCCCTGGCATCGAGATGGCGCGAGACCGGGCCCGGCGTCTCGAAGCGCGGGAAGCGCAACCCCTCCCCCTTGATCAGGTCGAGCCGGACCGCCGGCGCCATCGGCGATTCGATCGCCGTGCCGCAGACCTCGCCATCGCCCTGGGCGCAATGCGGGTCGCCGATGGAGAAGAGCCCGCCCGGAACCTGCACCGGCAGATAGAGATCGACGCCGATGGTGAGGTCGCGGATGTCCATGTTGCCGCCGCTCTCATAGGGCGGGACGGTGCTGAATCCACCGGGTTCCGCGCGGGCGAGGCCGATCGTGCCGCAGAAGGGTTTGAGCGGCACGCGTGCGATGCTGGAATAGGCCGCAGGCGTGCGGAAGCTCGTGTCGTAGGACCAGATGTGGAGCGAAGGCTCCGGAAAATCCTCCGCCAGCAGGCCGAAGCCCGGGACGATAGCGGTCCATGCCCAGCCCGACGGCGTGAGGTCGACCAGGGTCGCCTTGATGGTGTCGCCGGGCTCTGCACCGTCGACGTAGATCGGCCCGGCGATGGGGTTGACCCGGTCGAAGTCGAGATTGGCGATCGCCTCCACGCCGGAATCGGGCGCGATCTGGCCGCACACTGCGTCGACCTCCGCGAACGCAACGGTCTCCCCCGGCGCAACGGTCGCCGCCGGCTCGCGGGCATTGTCCCAGGTCATGTGCTGATGGCCGGCGTGAATGGTGCGCACGCTGACCGCCCTGTCCGATCCGCTCATCAGCCAATCTCCCTGTCGGCCGTCTCCGCCAAGCCGCCAATCTATGGTTCGAGCACTCTCGCGTCCATCGGCTACCCGGCCCGATTCGAGCGTCGCGTGTTCACTAGAGGCGATCGCTTGCCCGGCAGGCGCCGTCCGTGAGCATCTGCATCTTCTTCCACGCCACGTCCGCCGGCACCATCACCCAGCCGGCGAAGGTCGAGAAGCCGCAGTCGCAACCGGCGATCGCGCGCGCGGTCGCCGACTGCATTCACGAACCGGCAGATGCGGTCGGCCACTTCATTCTCTCTTTCTCCGAACCTTAGCCCGCATTTCTCACCAAGGTCATGGTCTGCGCGGCGCTGTCCGGCCGACAGAGTAGGAACGGGGCGCAGCGCAATGTGGGGCATCACCGCCCGCCCGATCGAGGAGATGAGCGAGGCGGAGTGGGACAACATCATGGATGTAAACGCCAAGGGGACGTTCCTCGTGAACAAGGCGGCGGTCATCCAGATGCGCGCGCAAGGCGGAGGCGGCCGGATCATCAACATCTCGTCGGTCGCGGGCAAGTTCGGCACCGCGACGCTCACGCACTATTGCGCCTCCAAGTTCGCGGTCGTGGGATTCTCCAATGCGCTTGCCAAGGAGGTCGCGCGCGAGGGCATCACGGTGAACTGCATCTGCCCCGGCATCGTGGGGACGCAGATGTGGACACATCTCAACGATGCCTTTGCGGAACCGGGAGAGACACCGGAGCAGGTCTATGCGCGCGCCATCGACCATTTCATTCCCCAGGGCACACCCCAGACCGAGGAAGATATGGCCGCGCTCGCCCTCTATCTCGTGAACGCCCCTCACGTCACCGGCCAGGCCATCAACCTGGACGGCGGCGCCGCCTTGTAGACGATTAGCCGAGGCTTCTCTCCACCGGTTACGGCCTGCGAATCAAGTCGGCGGCTTTCTCCGCGATCATGATGACCGGGGACGCGGTGTTGCCCGACGTGATCCGGGGCATGATCGAGGCATCCACGATCCGAAGACCCTTCAGTCCGTGCACGCGCAGGTCCGCGTCCACCACTGCGTCGGCGTCCTGGCCCATCTTGCACGTCCCCACGGGGTGAAAGATCGTGGTCGCGATGTTACCGACCTCCTTCACGAGGTCGCCGTCGGACTGCACCTCGGGGCCGGGAAGAAGCTCCTTCGGCGCGTATGGCTTCAGCGCGTCCGCCGTCATGACCCGGCGGGCCTGCTGCACCGAGCTGACCGCGATGTGGCGGTCGTGCGCAGTCGAGAGGTAGTTCGGCTTGATCTCGGGCTGCGCCGCCAGTTCGGTGGTGGTCACGTGGCAGGTTCCCCGGCTTTCGGGGCGCAAATTGCAGACCGAGACCGTGATGGCGGGGTAGGGATGGAGCGGATCGCCGAGCCGGTCGGTGGAAAGCGGCTGCACGTGATACTCCAGATCGGGTGTGCTGAGCGCGGGGTCGGACTTCGTGAACATGCCAAACTGGCTCGGCGCCATCGACATCGGGCCGCTCCGCCTGAGCGCGTATTCGAGCACGATGCCCGCCTTGCCCCAGGTACTGTTCGCGAGCGTGTTCAGCGTCCGCGCGTTCTGCACGCCGAAGACCGTGCGGATCTGCAGGTGGTCCTGCAGGTTCTCGCCCACGCCGGGGCATTCGTGGGCCACGTCGATGCCGAGGCCGGCGAGCCGTTCGGGCTGGCCGATGCCGGAAAGCTCCAGGATCTTGGGTGAGTTGATCGACCCTGCGGCCAGCAGCACCTCGCCATCGGCGCGCGCCTCGCGGCGGGCCCCCTTGTGCCGGTAGACGAGGCCGCGCACCTCGCGGCCTTCGAGGATCAGCCGCTCGGTCTCGGCCTCAAGGATCACCCGCAGATTGGGCCGCTTCATCGCCGGCCTGAGGAACCCCCTGGCCGTGGTCCAGCGCACGCCCTTCCACTGGTTCACCTCGAAGAAGCCCGAGCCTTCGTTGTCGCCGTCGTTGAAGTCGGCGCGGGGCTGGATGCCGAACTCCTTCGCGCCCTCCTGCACCGCTTCGAGGATCTCCCAGCGCAGCCGTTGCGTGGTGACCTTCCAGCCGCCACCGGTGCCGTGCATCGGGCTCGCGCCGCCGTAATGGTCTTCGGACTTCAGGAAGTAGGGCAGGACGTCGTCCCACCCCCAGCCGAGGTTGCCGAGCTGGCGCCAGTGATCGTAGTCCGCCGCCTGGCCCCGCATGTAGATCATGCCGTTAACCGAGGTGCAGCCGCCCAGCACCTTGCCGCGGGGGTAGACGAGGCTGCGCCCGTTGAGGCCGGGCTCCGGCGCCGTCTTCATCATCCAGTCGGTGCGGGGGTTGCCGATACAGTAGAGATACCCCACCGGAATATGGACCCAGTGGTAGGCGTCGCTGCGGCCGGCCTCCAGCAAGAGCACGCTGACACCGTGATCTTCGGTGAGGCGGTTTGCGAGCACGCAGCCGGCGGTGCCGGCGCCGACGATGATGTAGTCGTAGCGGCCGTCGAGCGGCGCGGGGTCTGCCACGCGTTTCGCCACCCGACCGCTACATCGAAAGGCCGAGCCGGCCGCGGGTGAGCTGGAACTCGGTGACCCCGCGCGACCAGAGCGTCGGCCGGTAGCGGCCGGACGCAACGTCGGCCACGAGCGCCGCGAGCTCGGCGACGATAGCGTCGATGCCCCGTTGCGGCTCGAGAACCCGGTCGAGGTCGCTGCCGTACACGGCGGCAATATCCGCTTCGGCGGTCACCTGGACGAGGGGCAGCATGGGATGCCCCTGAAGCGGGGTCTGCCCGATGTGGCAGAGCATCAGGTCGACCCCTGTGGCACCCAGCCCCGCGAACGCTTCCACCGGATTCTCCGTCGGGGTCTCCATGACGTGGAACCCGGCGTGCTCCGCCGGCCGGCCGAAGGCGAGCGAGGCGGAGGGCACGGCGCCCTCCGGGAACACCGCCTGCTGGAACCCGTCGTTGCCCAGCAAGCCCTCGTTGTCGGGCACGACTACGGTTGCGCCGGCCGCGACGAGGCCCACGGCGAGCCGGCCGAACGCCTCCCCCATCGCCGGCGCCAACGGCCCGTGTGCGGCGAGGGCCACGCGTATCTCGGCCGCGCCCACGCGTTGCCTCTCGAAGGCGGGCGCATCCGGCGCGCCGTCGCCGTTCCCAGCGCGGGCCGCCGCCATTTCTTCCAGCTGCCGGGTCACCTTCTCTTGCACGCTGGCGATTCCGCCGTCCAGTTGCACGCTCGCCCAGCCGAAGCGGTCCGCCGCAACGCCCCGCGCGGCGAGGTGGTTGCGCACCGCGTCGTTGTGGGTCATCTCGCAGCCGTGCTCCAGCAGGACCGCGTGGCGCACGCTCCGATGCGCGAGATGGCCTGTGAGCGTGTCGAGATAGAGGCCGGCGCCGTTGGCCGAGCCGCAGCCCTCGGTGTGCACGAGGGCGACGAAGCGCGACACGTCGCTCCAGGGTGGCGGGTTCGCATCGAGCTCTTCGGCGATGAGGCGGGCCACCTGGCCGGAGCAGAGGCTCGTCGGCATCACCAGAGCGATCTGATCCGATGCGATGCCCTCTTCGGTGACCACCGCATCGAAGGCGAGGTCGAAAGGCGGGGCGTCGCGCACCGTGAGCGGGTGGCCCTCGGGGACGGGCTGCCCGGCGATCTCCTCCAGCCCGTCCTTGCCGGTGCGCGGCCAGTCGCGCCAGACCGAGACCTGGGCGTGGCCCGCGAGCTCTCCCTTGCTGCGCTGGCCGGAGGCGATGTCGAGCGCGAGCTCGAACGTCTCCGCGCCGAGCGCATCCATCTCCATGCCGTCGTTGTAGCGGCCGGCGTTCACGTCCATCTCGTTCGCCAGCAACTCGAAGCGGCCGGTGGTGGTCACGAACTTGAGCGTCGGCACGAAGGGGAAGTTGGTGATCGACCCGTTCCCGGTGATGAAGAGGATGAGGTTGGAGCCTGCCGCCACTTGGCCCGCGATGCTTTCCAGGTCGTTGCCCGGGCTGTCCATGAAGTAGTAGCCGGGCGCGCGCATGGGCTCGCCGTAGTCGATGACGTAGTCGAGCCGGACCTCAGGGGCCTTCTTGCGGGCGGCGCCGAGAGACTTCAGCGCGATGTTGTAGAGCCCGCGGAAATTGTTCCCGCCCGTGGGGTTTCCTTCCGCTGTGGCTCCGTGGTTCGCCGCGTAGCGCTTGAAGTTCTCGATCTTCTCCAGGAACGCGCGGGCAGTGGCGGCATCGCGCACGTTCTCCAGCACGTAGGGCTCCGCGCCGATCAGCTCGTCGGTCTCGGCCAGGTTCGCGGAGCCGCCATGCCGGATGACCTCCTTCGCCACCCAGCCGGCGAGCGCGTTGCCGGAGACACCGGAGAACGCGTCCGAGCCGCCGCACTGCAGGGCGAGGCGGAGGTCGCCGACGGGTTCGGGCGTGCGCTTGGCGGCGGCAACCTCTGGCAGCCAGCCGTCGACCAGCTCGGATGCGCGGGCGACCTCCTCCTCGAACCCGCGCTCGATGCGAAAGAACGCATGTGGCACGTGGCCGAGCGGGTCGTCGCGGTCCTCCATGAACCGCCGCACGTCGTCGTTGCCGTAGGCGCCCGCGCCGTCGTCGGCCGCAAGCACCGCGCCCACGTTGGGATGCACCATGAAGCCTGCGAGCACCCTGAGCACGTGGCTCAGATTGTTCAGCCGCCCGCTGCCGCCGCCTTCGGTATGGGTCACCGCGACCACGCCGTCGATCCCGGCGGGCGCCTTGGCCGCCGCCCGGTCCGCGACCGCGCGCACGAACCCGTTGGCGCGAGACGTGGTGGCCAGCACCACGACGAAATTCCGGGTGCCGGCGCCGCGTCCGCCGGGGCGGCGGAAGCCGTCGAAGGTCGCGCCGGTAGCGGCAGGCGCGACCTGCTCGCCGGGCGCGAAGCAAGCCTCATCCAGCGCATAGGTCTCGATAGTGTCCACGAAGTTGGCGGCTTCGGGCAGCGCGAAGTCGATGTCGCGTGCCGCCAGTGCAGTCAGGATCCTGTCGTTGCAGACGTACTCGCCGGGCTCCAGAGCACGGGTCGCGACACCGAACGGGAGGCCCCAGGAGGTGAGCCGCCCACCCTCCTCGACGGGCACGCGGACGAAGCGATGCCCTTCGAGCATGGTATGGGGGAGGCGGAATTCGCCCCCGCCGTCGGCAACGGAGGTGCCGGCCTCGAGGCGTCGCGTCGCGATCGCGACATTGTCGACCTCTGCCGGCACGCGGGCCACCCGGTCGAATTCGAAACGATCGCGCATTGCGTCTTCCCTGGAACACATCGGCACATACGGCCCGGCCGCATTCAATATCGGGAAACGCCGCCCAAGGGTAGTCTCGCCGCATCGCGTGCACTGTCGGCCGTCCGGCTTGCGCCGGCGTGAATCGTCCGTGGCGCCTTGACAGCGGCCGGCGCGGTTTCTCTAATCGCCTGCCGGGCGGGCGCTTAGCTCAGCGGGAGAGCACCGTCTTCACACGGCGGGGGTCGCTGGTTCAAATCCAGCAGCGCCCACCAGCCCGGCCTGCCGGCACCGCGATGCGGCGGTCCAACGATGCCGTTCGGCGGCAACTCATCGGGAGCGAGAGCGATGGTCGAGGTCGCGTTCGTGGTCGATTGCCGGGACGAGCTCGGCGAAAGCCCGGTCTGGTGCCCGGTCGATCAGCGGCTCTATTGGCTCGACATCAAGGGCCAGTCGATCAGCTGGTTTACGCCGGGGACAGGCGAATATAGGCAGGTGCCGGTGGACGAACAGCCGGGCTGCCTTGTGCTGCGTGAGCAGGGCGGCATGGTGGTCGCCTTCTACGGCGGCTTCCGCTTCTTCGATCCGGAGACCGGCGCGGTCGAGACCATCCACGAGGTCGAGACGGACGTGCCCGACAGCCGCATGAACGACGGGCGTTGCGACCGGCAAGGCCGCTTTTGGGCCGGCAGCATGGACGACGCGATGGTGGGCCGCCCGCTCGGCTCCCTCTATCGGCTCGATCACGACCTCAGCCTGCACAAGACCGAGACCGGCATCGTCGTCTCCAACTCGATTGCCTTCAGCCCCGACGGCGGCACCATGTATTTCGCCGATCTCGATCAGGATGTGATCTGGGCCTACGACCTCGACACCGCGTCCGGCGCGATCTCCAACAAGCGAGTCTTCGCCGGCCCCGGCAGCGCACCCGGCATCCCCGACGGCTCCACCGTCGATGCCGAAGGCTACGTCTGGAACGCGCGCTGGAACGGCTGGTGCGTTGCCCGCTTCGCGCCGGACGGCACGCTGGATCGCACCGTCGAGATGCCCTTCCAGCAGGTCACCTGCCCGATGTTCGGCGGCCCCGACCTCGATGTGCTCTATGTGACCGGCGCCCGTGTGAACCTGAGCGAGGACGCGCTCGCGGGGCAGGAGCAGGCCGGCAGCATCTTCGCCGTCACCGGCACGGGCTGTCGCGGCCTGCCGGAGCCCCGCTTCCGAGGCTAACCCCCACCTCTCCCTATCCCTCTCCGCCCCCAAGAGGCAGAGAGGGGACGTAGACGGCGCCGCCTATTCTCCCTCTCCTCCCAGGAGAGGAGAGGGCCGGGGTGAGGTGGGGGCGGCGTTAGGCTTGGCCCCACCACGATTTCTCTAGCCCGCCGGGATCACGCGCGCGGCGCGCATGTCGTCAAAGATCTCGATGAAGTTCTGCTCGGTGTCGATGGCTTCGGTGAAGCCGTACTGCAGGCGCTTGGTGTCTTCGAGAATGGTGTCCCAGGTGCGGCCGAAGTTCCAGTCGGCGAAGCCCCAATCGCCGAGGTCGGAGTAAGCCATCGTCTTGAGCTGGTGGTTGCGCGCGATCTCGTCCCAGACGGGGCCCTTGTCCGCCATGAAGTCGGCGAGCTTCATCGGCATCAAGACGCCCGGCCGGCAGCCGAAATACTCGGTGAAGGCCGGCCACAGGTTGCACCAGCGCATGCCCGAGGCGTTGGTCACGTTGAACGCCTCGCCGGCGCAGGCGGGGTTGGATGCGGCCCAGGCGGCGCAGCGTCCGAGCAGCCGGGCATCGACGAACTTGTTGAAGGCGGTAAACGCCGCCTCCGGCCCCGGATAGTTGAGCGGCACGTCCATGGCCTTGCACACGCACGCATAGACCGCGACGAGCGAGGCGGTGTTGAGCGGGATGCCCTCGGCAAAGCCGACCACCGCCTCCGGCCGTAGGATGGTGTAGTTCCACGATTTCCCCTGCTGCAGGTCGGCGATGAAATCCTGCTGGTTATAGTAGAAGTTGGGCGGCAGGTGGCGCGGGTCGGTCTCCTTGGAGGGCGTCTTGTGCGGGCCGAGGTGGACACCGTAGTACTTGCCGCCCTGCACCAGCAGCACCCGCTCCAGGCTGGGCGAGATGGGCTCGATCACGCCGACCGAGTTGGTCACGAGCGCGAGGTTGCCCTCCACGTTCTCGGCCTCGACGCCGCCGGAGAGCCCGGCGTAGAAGATGTGGGTGACGTCGGTGAGCCCCGCGAGCTTCTCCTTGGCGCCGGCATCGTCCAACAGGTCGACGGAGATGAAGGTGGCCTCGGTCTCGAAGTTCGCCGGCCGCCGCGACAGCCCGACGATATCCCACCCGCCTTCGGCCTCGAGTGCCTGAATGATGTTGCGCCCGATCATACCGAGGCCGCCGACGACGACCGCCTTACCCTTCGCCATTCCTTGATCTCCTCATCGTTCTGCGGGCCGCGCCCGGACGGCGCGCATGATATGCAGCAGGCCCGAGCGGTCAAATCGGCGGGCGGGTAGGGCGACAGGCACGGGTGGGCTAACCTGAAGGCGTACCGCGACCGGCCTGGAGGGGGCGTCATGACACGCGATTGGGACGAACTGGAACGCTGGGATCGGGCCTACTATCTGCACGGGCTGCAGGCGGAGGCCGAGCACAGCTTCACGGGCGTCGACGCGACCGAGGGCAACTACCTCGTGCTCGCCGACGGCACGCGGCTGCTCGACTTCATGAGCCAGCTGATCTCGGACAACCTGGGCCACCGCCATCCGGCGATCCATGGCGCGCTTGCCGAGGCCATGGAGCGCTACGGCCACGTCACCTATACGATGGCGAACGAGTATCGCGCGCGGGCCGCGAAGCTCGTGATCGCGGATGTCCTGGGCAGCGAGGAGTGGGCCGGGCGGCTCCGCATCCTGCCGTCGGGCACCGAGGCGGTCGAGAGCTGCATCATGATGGCCAGGCTCTACACCGGGCGCAGCGTCATCCTGACCCAGGCCCATTCCTTCCACGGCATGACCGTGGGCGCGACGATGATGCGGGGCTACCGCAACAACATCTCGACCGACGCCGGCTTTGGGGATGTCGCGGATGTGCCGGGTTTCCCGCCGCACGGCTACATCCCGATTCCCCCGCCCGAGCATGAGGACTGGGCGGGCAACGGGCGGCTGCCCTCGCTTGAGGCGACGGAGCACATCGTGCGCGCGCTCGGGGCCGAGAACATCGCGGCGGTAGTCGCCGAGCCCATGCTGGGCGCGGGCGGCACCTTCCCTCATGCGGACTACATGCCGGGCCTCCGCGCGCTCTGCGACAAGTACGGCTTCCTCTGGATCGACGACGAGGTGATCACGGGCTTCGGCCGGCTCGGCGAGTGGTTCGGCTACATGCACTGGCCGGGGGTGAAGCCGGACCTGATGGCGGCCGGCAAGGGCATCAACGGCTCGGCGCTGCCGGTCGGCGCGGTGATCGCGAGCGCGCCGATCGCCGACTATTTCGAGAAGGCCCGGTGGTGGACCGGCAGCACCTGGGACGGCCATCCCCTCGTCTGCGCGACCATCGTCGGCAACCTCGAATACCTGCTGGCCCACGACATCATGCAGCAGGTCCGCCAGCGCGGCGCCTACCTCAAGGATCGGCTCGACGCGCTCGGGGGGAGGCACCCCTGTGTCGGCCGTGTGTCGGGGCGCGGCCTCTTCTACACGGTCGATCTCGTGAACGGGAACGGCGAGCCCATCGTGCCCGAGGACCGCTACTCGCCCTTCACCGGCGATCTCAGCGCGCATCCCAACGCCATCGTCGCGGCCGAGAACGCGAAGCGCGGCGTCTATATGAGCGGATTCTCGCCGAACACGATCAAGCTGGGCCCACCCTTCACCATCACCCAAGAGGAAATCGAAATCGCGACCGACGCGCTCGACGCATCGCTCACGGTGATCGACGAGCGCTTCGTCCGCTAGGGCATGCCCTCGATGGTGGGGAGCGACGGAATCTCGTCGAGCCAGTGCTGCTTCGAGCGGTTGAAGATGTGGACCTTCGGGACCAGTTGATCGCGCTGGGCGATGGTGCCGACGCGGAGGCCGTAGAAGGGCCCGGCCGGGTCCGAGGTCGCGTAGATGGGCGAGCCGCAGTTGCCGCAGAAGGCCTGTTGGCGCCGATTGCCGCTGTCCGCGATCTTGACGTAGACCTTGAGCTCGCCGGAGAGCAGGGTGAAGCCGTTCTCCGTGGTGAATGCCACCGTGCGGAAGGCCGAGCCGGAGAGCGTCTGACAATCCGTACAGTTGCAGATAAGGATGCGGTCGGTATCGAGCTCCGCTTCGTAGGTGATTTGCCCGCAAAAGCAGGCGCCGTGCGCCTTCATCCTGTCCCTCCTCTCGCTGAAAGCCGGGTCACTCCGCGGCGTCTTGCACCCTGACCCCTGCATCCGCAGGCGCGTCTGCCCTGAGCCGGCGGGTCCCGGCTTCGTCGACATTGCCGGCGGCATCGAGGGCCACGCGGAAAATGTCGCGGGCGGCCTCCGGCGAGACCCAGCGCTCCCGCACGTCATGGGCCACACGCGCCGGCTCGCGGGCGCAGGGCTCGGCGTAGCCGCCGCCGCCGGCGGAGATGGAGACCATCGTCTCCCCCGGCGCCACCGCCACCTGTGCGCACGCCGCGAGCGCCTCCAGCTCGCCGTTGTGCTTGCGGCGGTACTGGCCGGCGAGGGCGCCTCTGCCGCCGCCACGGGCGCCGTTCGCGGGATTGACCCCGCCGTTGCTGACGTAGCCCACCTCAAGCAGGCATCCTTCGACCGGCCCGAATTCCACGAAGGCTCCGGCTCCGCCGCGCTGGCGCCCGGCGCCGCCGCTGTCGGTGATGAAATGGCGCCCCTTCACGGTGAGGGGGAAGACCATCTCGTCGACCTCGATGGAATCCTGGTAGCAGAGGCCGGCATTGCCCACGTGGGCGATGGTGATCCAGGCGTCGGTTTCGGGTGCCGCTGCGCCCGCGCCGAAGCCGAGGAAGATCTGGTTCACGAAGAGCGCGCCGCTGCGCGGATCCGTGCCCGAAATCACGCCGCAGCTCGGCGGAATCACGCCGCCCACCTCGGCCATGCCGTGGCCGTCGCCGAGCTCCGCGATAGCGCGCTGCACGCCGTTGGCGATGTGGTCGGCGACGTTGGTGGTGGCCACCGAGCAGGAAGTCGGGTGCTCCGGGATGCCCACGACGCAGCCCCGCCTGAGCTTCACCTCGATACGGCGGAAGGCCCCGGCATTGGGCGGCACGGTGTGGGGCAGCGCGTTGAAGATGCCCACCATCGCGGATGTGCACGCGCAGGCCTCGCTCATGTTGAGGCCGAAGGGGAGGGAATCGCCGTTATCCCGGAGGTCGATCTCGATCCGCGAAGCGGCCGGGTCGACGCGCACGGCGACCTTCACGGTCACACCTTCCGGCGCCCCCGGTATCGGATCGTGGGTGCTGGCGACCGTGAGGCTGCCGGCGGGCAGTCCCTCGAGCGCATCGACCATGCGTCGCTCGCTGTAGTCGAACCACTCGGCCGAGAAGCGATCCAGGGTCTCCCAGCCGGCCTCTTCGGCGAGCGCGAGCAGCTCCCGCTCGCCCACCCGCGCGGCGCCCAGCATGGCGAGGAAGTCGCCCCACCACTGGTCCGGCACGCGGATGCGCATCCGGCACATGCGGACGATGTCCTCGATCGTCTCGTAGCCGCGCTGCACCTGTACCGCCGGGAAGATCAGCGCGCCCTCTTCGTACACGTCGCGCGCCGAGCCGTGATAGGTGGTGGCGATGGAATTGCCGCAATCGGCCTGATGCGCCTTGGCGACGACGGTAAAGCGGTGCACGCCCGCATCGTCGATCACCGGCACCAGGATCGTGTGATCGGCCGGGTGCGAGCAGCCGTGATAGGGCGAGTTGTGCAGGAAGGCGTCGCCGCGTTCGAGGTCGGGGTGAAATTCCTTCATCGAGGCCGCCATCAGGTCGGGGCCGCTCAGCACGTGGATCGGCAGGCTCTCGGCGGTCGCCAGCAGCTCGCAGTCGGCGGTGACGATGCAGCAGGAGAAGTCGCGCGCCGTGTTGAGCACGCCCGAGCGCCCGGTGCGGAAGAGCGTATTGGCCATCTTGCGGCAGATGGCCTCGAAGCGCTTGTTCAGGATCGCAAGCTGGACGCCGTCCATCGTCTCGACTCGCGTTAGCCCTCTACGCCCGCGCTGCCTCGGCCAGGAAGGTGGGGTCCTCCCCGCGGCGGAGCATGGCGAGGAGCTTGAGGTTCACGGCGACATAGCCCGGCGCGACCTCGTTGATCCCGGCGAGCTTGGAGTCCGGCCCCGCGCGCAGCTCCCGGCAGAGCGCACCGAGCTTATGAAATGGCACGCCGGGGAAGAGATGGTGCTCGGTGTGGTAGGGCATCTGCCACATCAACCAGCGTAGAAGCGGCCCGGCGCGGGTCGTGCGCGTGCTCCCGATCACGCCCCGCCCGTTGGGCATGCCGTGGTGCTCGGCCGCGACATAGAGGCGATAGAACGCCGTCGTGACCATCATCGGCCCCCATACGCAGATGAGCGCCGCCCAGCTCTCGAAATAGGCCGAAAGCGCGACGACGACCGCATAGCCGAGCAGGTAGAGACGCGCTTCGCGGATCACGATGCGCCGCTCCTTCTCCCGGAGGAAGGGTTCGGTCGCATGGCCGAAGGCGTGCTCCACAGTCTTGCGGACCTGCGCGATCCAGTAGGCCGGGCCGGCCACGAATTTCAGGTAGCCCCAGAGCGTCCACGGCTTCTGCGCCAACAATTCAGGGTCGTGCCCGGCGACCTTGGTGTGCCGGTGATGGGCAAAATGGAAGAAGCGCTGATAGCTGTGGGCGTAGACGCGCAGGAAGCTCGCCAGGTGGCCGAAGGCGTCGTTGAGGGTCCGGTTGCGGAAGACCGTCCAATGTCCCAACTCGTGCTGGCCCGCATAGCAGAAGCCCCAGAGGATGACACCTTGCAACAGGAACGCCGGCACCACCCACCAGCTCCCCCAGAGCGCATGGATGGCGTAGCCCGTGAGCCCCGCGGCACCGAGCTGGCTCAGCGTCTGGAGCCAGCCCAGGAGGTCCGAGCGCCGCGACAGCGCCTTGAGCCGCGGCGCCTCGATCAGGTCCTTGCGCGCGATCCAGTCGTCCATGTCGTCACCCGGTCTGGCGTACGCCAGCCAGTGTACGCCCGCGCTCGATCAGCAGGAAGCGATCGGTGGCACTGCGCCGCCACGGGCTCCAACTCCCATCGGGCCACTGGACACGAATCTCGACGGCATCGGCCGCGCCCAGTCCGAAGTGAATCCATCCGGCCTGTCCGCTCGCATGGCCGCCGCCGACCGCGACCTCGTGGCGCTGGATGCGGCCCGCGGCGCGCACCTCGATCCATGCGCCGATGGCGTTCCGATTGGCGTCGTCCTGGCGCAACATGACCTGAAGCCAGTGGCCGCCGTCGCGGCTCCGGTTGTGCAGGATCTCGACATTGGCCATACGGTTCACGACGACGATGTCGAGCAGGCCGTCCAGGTCGAGGTCGATCACGGCGCCGCCGCGGCTCCGCCGCATGCTGGCCGTGCCTGCCTCCACGGAGGCCTCGCGGAAACGCCCGTCGGGGCCGCCCAGGAGCAGGTTGTTCGGATCGTCCGCCGCGGCCTCCTCCATCTCCTCCACATTGCCCTTGGCGACGAAGAGGTCGATCCAGCCGTCGTTGTTCACGTCGGCGAACTGCGAATGCCACGCCGTGGAGGGCCGCTCGTCGAGGCCCGCGTGCGGGCGCCTGGCCTCGACACCGTGATCGAAGGCGATTTCGCGGAATTCGGGGCCAGCGATGCTGCCGAGGGCGAGCGTGCGCAGCCGGTTCGCACCCATGTTGGAGAGGAAGTAGTCAGGCAACCCGTCGCCGGTGAGGTCGTGGCTCGCGATCCCCATGCCCCAGATCCTGAGCCGCGGCCAACCGTCGGCGCGTCCGTAGAGCCGGGGTTCGGCGTCCATGTGCCAGAGCTGCTCCTCGCCGGTGTCCTCATGATAGAAGCGGTCGTTGCTGACCCGGAGGTCGGGATGCCCCGCGCGGCTCCAGTCGGAGAAGAGCATCGAGAGCGGGCAATGGCCGGGGCTGAGCGGTATCGCCGGCGCGTAAGTTGCCGCATCCACGTCTGCCGGGCGGAACAGGAGATTGTCCGGGCAGGCCGGCGTCGGCGCTGCGCCGGTGCCTGAGTCGCCGAAGGGCGTGTGCATGGCGGCCCACAGGTCGCGATCGACGTAGTTGCCGAAGGCGAGAGTCGGTAGCCGGTTGTCGCCTTCCCAAACCGCGCTGAAGGCGGTGGTCCAGGCGTTGCCGCGGGGAACGCCCAAGGCCTCGCCTGCGTCGGCGAAGCGGCACTCGCCGAGCCCCCGGTAAAGCTTATTTGCGCCGAGCCGCAGCACGGCGAGGTCCATGTTGCCGTCGCCGTCGATGTCCAGCGGATAGGCGCCGGTTACGCCGGTCTCGACGAGCGCGCTGCCGACCACTGCCGAAAAGCGGAGCGTGCCCGGCGCACTGTCGTTGCGATAGAGCGTGGCAGGGGACGCGCCGCCTGCGAAGAAGAGATCGGAATCGCCGTCGAGATCGCAATCGAAGGCGGCAACGCCGCCGCCCACATAGTGCGTCCAGTCGCCGGTATAAGCGTGCTCCACCCCGGCCGCCAGGGCGACATCGACGAACCGCAACGCTTGCGGGTCGGCCGCGCTGGCACCGTGTGTTCCGGCTGCCCACAGGAGCAGGGCCAGAAGCGTGGCAGCGGGGTGTACGCGGTTCTCTCGGCGCGTCATCGCGTCCGTTCCGCGGTGAGCCTAGTCAGGCGTGGCCGAGTCTCGTCGCAGGGCCCCGGCCAATCGCCGTTGGATGTATCGGACAAATGCCAGTCTCTGGAGGAACTTGCTGACCGACTCGATCGCGCCGGCGACGCCTTCGGGCAGGAAGATCATGAAGATCAGGACCACCAGCCCAAGGCCGACATTCCTGAGGTCGGAGAACTCCTTGAAGAACTCGTCGGCGACCATCAGCAGCCCTGCGCCGAGGAGAGGCCCCCAGGTGCGCCCGATGCCGCCGACCACGAGCATCGAGATCAGGAATAGAAGGAGCGGGAAGGACACGAGGTTGGAGCCGACCGAGCCGAAGTGTGCCGCGTAGAAGCTGCCAGCCATGGAGGTCAGGAAGGCCGAGGCCGCGAAGACGATGAGCTGGTACTTGAAGACGCTCACCCCGCGCGAGGTGGCCAGCTCCTCATTGTCGCGCAGCGCCTTGAAGGCAAGCCCGATGCGGCTCTGAGTCATCGCCGCCGTAAAGACGAGTGCGACGATGAGCAGGCCCAGCATGGAGTAGTAGTCGCCTATCATCCAGTTGCGCCCGCCCAGCACCTCGCGCCAGCCGAAGTTGCCGAAGTCTCCCAACCCCTGCGCGCCGCCGGTGAACGAGACGCAGGTTGACGGATTGATCGCCTTGTTGAGCGCGCTGCAGTTCGAATCCGTCTGGATCAGCACGAACATGGTCTGCGAGATGGCGAGCGTCAGCAGCGCCACATAGATGCCCCGCATTCTCAGGCAGGCGAGGCCGATGAAGATGCTGAACACGACGCCGGCGGCACCGGCCACGGGGAAGGTGGGCCACAGGCTCCAGTCCAGGTAGCGGCCCATCAGCGCCGTCGTGTAGGCGCCGAAGGCGAAGATCGCGAGCTGCGCCAGCGAGAAGATGCCGGCGACGCCGAACACCAGATTCCACTGGCTGACCACGGTCGCGTAGCAAAAGAGCAGGAGCGCGCTCGCGATGATGTAGCGGGGGATCCCCATGAAGGGGAACGCCGCCGCCGCCGCCAGCAGGATGGCGAAGAGGATGTAGTCGCGGCTCTTCATCGTGCTGCCGTCATTGCCGTGCGACCTGGTGCTTGCCGAACAACCCGGCGGGGCGCCAGATGAGCGCGATGACCACCACGACGAGCATGGCGAGGAAGCCCCACTTGTCGGCAAGGAGCACCTTGACCGCCGCCTCCACCATGCCGATCAGGAGCGCGGCATAGAGCGCGCCGGTCATGTTGCCGAGGCCGGCGAGCACGATGACGATGAACGCCTTCAGCATGGGCGTCTGGCCCATCAGCGGCACGACGTCCTTGAACGAGGTCAGCATGATGCCGGCGACGCCCGCAAGCGCGCTCGCGAGCGCGAGCACCATGACATAGATCCGCTTGACCTTGACGCCCACCAGGCGCGCGGCGTCGCGGTTCTGCGCGGTCGCGCGGATGGCGCGGCCCATGGTGGTGCGGGTCAGGAAGAGCCCGACGAGGACGATGAGCACCACGGCCACAGCCCAGATGATGATGCGCTGATAGCTGACCGGGACGTCGCCGACGAGGAACGAATCGGCGCCCATGGAGAGCGGCTGCGCGTAGGGCGAGGCCTGGAACCACTCGCGCAGGATCTTCATCAGACCCGCTTCCAGCGCCATGCCGAGGCCGAAGGTGGCGATGATGATCGTCACCTCGAAATTCTTCTGGCGCAGCATCCAGTGCGCCGAGACGAAATAGATCGCCACACCCAGGAGCCCGCCGGCGATGAACGCGAAGGGGCCCGCGAACCAGAGAGGGAATCCCCACCCCTCGGCCCAGACGAGCACGAAGTAGGCGCCGAGCGTCATGATGATGCCGTGGCTCATGTTGAGCATGTTGAACGCGCCCCAGACGAGGGCGAGCCCAACCGCGGCCAGCGCATACATGGCGCCGAAAGTGAGGCCGCTCACGATGATCTGGATAAAGAAGTTCACTGTGCGCCGCCGATGCCGTCAGCCGCCGAGGTAGGTCTCGAGGATCTGTTGGTTCGAATGCAGCTCCTCGCCGTCGCCGGCCCAGACGATCCGGCCCGTGTCGAGCAGATGGATGCGGTCGGCGATGTCGATGATCCGGCTCGCATTCTCCTCCACCAGGAGCATCGTGCGCCCCGATGCCTTGAGGTCGGAGATGATCTCGTAGATCTGGTCGATGACGATTGGGGCCAAGCCCAGCGAGGGCTCGTCGATCATCAGGATGCGCCCGCCCGAGAGCAGGCCGCGGCCGATGGCGAGCATCCGGCGCTCACCGCCCGAGAGGGTGCGCGCGAGCTGCGTCGTGCGCTCCTTCAGCCGGGGCAGGATCGTGTAGATCTTCTCGACCTCCTGCTCGAATGTCTTGCGCACCCGGGGCAGGTAGGCTCCCATCTTGAGATTGTCGTAGACGCTCATGTCCGGGAAAAGCATGTCGCCCTGCGGGATCAGGACGACGCCAAGTCCGACGACGGTCTCCGCCTCGGCGCCTTCGATCCGCCGTCCCGCTAACTCAATCCGGCCGGCGCTCGGCCTGAGGAGACCGGCGATGCACTGCAGCAGTGTGGTCTTGCCGTGCCCGTTGGGGCCGAGGAGGGTGATGAGCCCTCCTTCGGGCACGTCGAATGACACGTCCCTGAGGACGCTCAGCCCTTCGTAGCCCGCATGTAGGTTCTGAACGGTGAGGAGCGGCTCAGCCATTGGCGGTCGCCCGGTCTGCCAGCATGTGCTGCAGGCGATCCGCCGTGCCCTCGCCGAGATAGACCTCGACGACGCGCCGGTCGCTCAGCAGACTCTGGGTGTTGCCCTCATAAATCTTCTCGCCGTGATGCATGATGACGACCCGCGTCGAAATCTGGAGCAGGAAGCGCATCACATGCTCGATCAGGATGATCGTCATGCCCTCGGCGGCGAGGCCTTGGACGATCTCCATCACGTCGTCGACTTCGTGCGGGTTTAGGCCGCCCACCGGCTCGTCGATAAGGAGCAGCTTGGGGTCGGTCGCAACCGCGCTCGCCAGCATCAGGAGCTTGCGCTCGAGCACAGGCACGTCGCGGGCGACCGCCTCCGCGCGATCGGTGAGCCGGCATAGCTCCAGGGCGCGGTCCACCCGCTCGCGCATCGCCCGTGAGAAGGTCACCGCCGGCACGCCGCGGTCTCCGAGGCCGAAGGCCGAGCCGATCAGCACATTCTCGCGAATCGTGAGCGAATCGAAGCCTGCGTTGAGCTGGAAGGTGCGGGCCATCCCCCGATGACAGATTAGATCGGGGCGGACCTTGGAGATGTCCCGCCCGTCCAGCTTGATCTCGCCGCTGGTGGCCGGGTTGATGCCCGAAATCACATCGATAAAGGTGGTCTTGCCGGCGCCGTTCGGGCCGCCGATGCCAACCACGTCGCCTGCGTGTACGTCGAGATCGAAGTCGTTCACCGCCGCCAGCGCGTCGAAATACTTGAAGACGTTACGGCACGCCAGCAGCGGTGCACGTTCCCCAGAAGCCATCGGCTGGACCGTGATCCCGGCTCTTGTTCTTATGCCTCCGGGGTGATGGGGCCTAGCCGGTGGTCCACGGCGGGGTCATCCAGTCGGCCGTGTCGTAAGGCGACGGTCCGACGAAGACCACGTCCTTGGTCCAATCCTGGCACTGCATCATGATCGTCGGCATGCCGAGCGACGGGTCGTTGGTCTCCGCCGGATAGGGCTGCGCCGCCTGCCCCCACATGAACTTGATGGTCCCGACCACGCCGCGATAGATCGATTCGCGGATGAAGTGGCAGACCTTCTTGTTTTGCTCGATGCCGTCATAGGGCACGCCCGAGCCGCCGGCGCGGCAGGCCGCGATCGCCCACAGGTAGTACGAATCGTAGACCTGCCCCGCGACCATCGGGGTCATGTCCTCGCCCCAGCGTTCGCGAATCTTCCGCGAGAAGGCGTTGCCGATCTCGTCCTGCAGGGTGCCGATCGTGGTCGAGCAGAACACGCCTTGGCCGGTCTCCTTGACGATGTCGAGGAAGGCCCGCTGCTGCAGCGCGTACTGCACGTAGACCAGGCTGTTGGTCGGGTTCTCGGCGAAGCCGGTGACCAGGCCCGTCTGATCGGTCGGGAAGCCGTGAGTCGCGGCGATGATGGCGGGTTTGACCTCCCGCGCACGCACCAGTGCCGGCCCCCAGTCGTCGACCGGCTGGGTCACGACGTCGTCGATCGCGAGCTCCCAGTTGAACTGCGGCGCCGTGTCGCGGATCGCCGCTGCGATGGTGATTGCATAGTCGATGCTGCCCGAGAAGAGCACGAACTGGTTATTGGGCCGCTTCCACTTGCCGAGCTTCTCCAGCTCGTCCAGGAAGTAGATCAGGCCCGAGCCGTAATAGTACTCGGACGGATCGTCCTGGAAGCAGCACCAGTAGCGATCCATGTTGTCTCTGACCGCGAACTGGTGGCCGTACTGGGTGTTGTCGTGGATGTAGGGAATGCCTGCATCCGCGATGGTGTCGTACTCGGCCCGCACCGAGAGCGAGTTGTAGCCATTGACGATGGCATGCACCTCGTGCCGGTCGATCAGGCGCCGCGCGGCCGAGGTCACGGTCTCGGCCGTGATCCCCTTGGTGTCCTCGAAATGGACCTCGATGGGCCGGCCGTTGATGCCGCCGAAGGAGTTGATCTCCTCGACCGCCAAGTTGATGCCGGCCTCGAAGTTGCGCGAATCCTCCGCGCCCCAACCGGTGTAGGGCAGCATGGCGCCGACAGGGATCGGCTCGCCGTCGGCCTTGGCGCCGTTGTTCAGCGCGACGAGGGTGTTGGCCCCGGCCACGCCCATCGCGCCGATGGCCGCGGTGCCGGCCATCGACATGAAGCCGCGCCGCGACGGGTTCAGCGGATCGACGATGCCGCCAGAGGCTTTGATCTCCTCGTCGAACTTCTGCTTCTTGGTCTGCTTCCGTTTATGAAACCACTCCATCGAGCCGCCTCCCATTGCGTTTGGTTCGAGGGTCGCGCGACTGCCGGCGGGCGGGGAGCCGCGCCGACCGCGTCTTGAAGTTGTTGATGCAAGCTTAGCATAGGGCAGCGGACGGAACGCAACAGCAAAGCCGACCCGTTGCTGCGTCAGGCCTCGACTTTGGCGACGGCCTGCTGCGGCGCCCTCGCTTGCTCGCCCGGCAGCCAGAAGGCGACGATTGCGACCAGCGCCGCCGACCCGCCGAGGCCGACGAAAAGCCAGAGAAATCCGCCGGAGACGCCATGCAGGCCCGCGACCAGCGGCGCCGCCACAGCGCTCGCGCCGAGGCCCAGCATGAACTTGACGCCGAAGATACGCGCCCGCCAGCTCTCTGCGGTGTAGCGGGTGACCAGCGCATCCTGGATCGGGATCTCGCCGACCACCACCATCATCATTGCGAGGGCCACGACGATCAGCCCGTGGCCCGCGAGCAGGCCGGCGGCGGCAACAAGCGGCGCCTGGGCGAACAGCACCGCAATCCAGACCGGCTTCGTCGGGTAGCGGTCGATCAGCCAGCCAACTCCGATCTGGGAGAAGGCGGCTACGGCGATGACGAGGGAGACCAGCCCGCCGACGCCGAGGGCGCCGTCGGCGATTCCCGTGAGCCCGTCGTCGAAGAGTTTGGGCAGTGCGATGGTCGTGGTCTGGAACGTCAAGCCGGTCAGCGTCGTTGCCAGGCCGATCACCAGCACCACCCGCAGCATGGTGCGCGACGGCCGGCCCCACGCCTTTCCCACGGAGGGGCGGGAGGGGGTTGCCGCGACGTTGCGCCACTGCCGGCAAACCGCGATGAACCAGAGCCCGACGAGCAGCGAGACCGCGCCCGGCACGAAGAATGCCGCGCGCCAGCTGATCGCCTCGCTCAACGACGCGGCGACGATCGCCGCCGCCGCGAGGCCGAAATTGCCGGCGACTCCGTTGACTCCGAGAAGCTTGCCGACCTTCTCCCGCCCCTCGACTAGCATGGCGATGCCGACGGGGTGATAGATCGAGGCGAAGAGGCCGACCAGCGAGAGCCCGACCGCGAGCTCGAAGGGCGTGCGGGCGAACCCGGTGAGGATGGCCGATGCGCCGACGCCGACGAAGAACACCGCGAGCATGGCCGGCCGGCTCCAGCGATCGCCGAGCCAGCCGGCCGGCAGCGTGCCGGCGGCAAAGGCGATGAAACCGGGAACGGCGAGGGAGAGAAGCTCGCCATAGGAGCGGCCGAACACCCCTTCGAGGGTGAGCACCACCGTGGGGTAGAGAAGCAGGAACAGATGGTCGAGCCCGTGCCCGACATTGATGAAGAGAATGCGGGAACGGTCGGACATCGCGTCCTCAGCCGCAGGTCGCCGGCGAGGCGCCCCCGGCAGCCCTCACGTTTCGCCGGTTTGCCGGGACCGGGGACCGAACCGCATCCGCGACATCGGCCGGGCGCGGTATGGAGCGGGTGAAGGGAATCGAACCCTCGTCGTAAGCTTGGGAAGCTTCTGCTCTACCATTGAGCTACACCCGCCCACGTCGCGACAATAGGAGCCTGCCCCGGCCCCCGCAAGCGCTGCGGCCGCCGGGCCGGCAGGTCGCCCCACCGTTATCGACGCGCCTTGGCAGTCTTGCCCGCAAAGGCGATCCGCCTCTCTCGATGGGCAATAGCTTCCTCGATCAGTTCCTCTCTCGATTGCAAGAGATCCCCCTTCGGCAGTTCCATGGAGTCCAGCAATCGGTCCATCGTCTCGTCGTGGGGCTCGAGCGAGCCGTCGGCGAGGATGTGAGCTACGGCGACCCCGCGCTCGACCAGGCTGCGGCCCACCAGGATCGTGCGGTGGCAGTCCAGCGGTTCCTTCTCCGCGCACATCAGTGCGATGCGCTGGCGCCCCGCGCCCTCGGCAACCTGTTCGAGCCCCTCGCGAAAGAGCGGCGTTCGAGCCAGGCGGTCGTAGCGAACCCGCCCGTCCTCGTAGCAGGAGCGGTCTTCGGGGCGCCCACCGAGGGCGCGTCCCAAGAACACATACTCGATGCCGATTGTCTCCAGGCGGTCTTCGAGGGCTTTGCGGTTGAACTGCGGGTTGAAGCGGCTGTAGGGAGCCGAGCGCACGTCGGCGACAACGGTGACACCGTGCTGCCGCAGCAACGCCAGGAAGGTCTCCAGCGGATGATTGGAGTGCCCTACCGTCAGGACGATAACCTCCTTCCCGGTCATTGTGCTTCCGCGTTGCCGAGCTCCCCGACGCCCCGCCTTCGGCGTGTACACGCGTGCGTCGGGGGCGGGCCGGAAACGAATAGTGGATGGCGGCGGCAATGGCGTTTCAGCCGCGGATATGGTGAGGTGCGCTGGCAGTGACGCCATACGGCCGGAGGAGGAGAGCGATGACGCAGGACGCCACGGCGGCGGGGTTGGAGGCTGCCTTTCACGCATGGGCGCGCGGGCTCAACGAAGGCGATCTCGATGCCTTCTGGAGCGCGATCGACGACGGCGCCGAGATTCTGGACGAGGACTATCCCTGGCGGATGACCAAAGAAGAGTTCGTGGACCATATCGACTTCCACGCCGGCGGCGACGGCCTGTGGGAGCACTTCAAGTGGATCCCGCGCGAGCTGAATTTCAGGGTCTGGGGAACCACCGGCCATGTCAGCGGCTTCTCGACCTTTCGCGGCAAGCCACGCGACGCGGGCTTCAGGCAGCGGTTCATGGGCTTCACTCAAACCTGGTACCACAGCGACGGCAAGTGGCTTCAGGTCTGTTGGCATCAGAGTCCGTTGCTCGGCCGCATTCACGGCGCTTCCCCGAGCTGAGCGGAGCGCTACGGGGAGGCACGTCCGCCCTGCGCTGACCGGAGCGGGCGTCCTCGGCTCCGGCATTTTGACGATGACTGTCCTGCCCGGCGATCGCGTCGGGTGCGCGGCAAGCAATTCGCTTCGTCGCGGACGACGCGCGTGCAGCGGTCAGCCCCATACACGGGTACGCGTTCTGGAATATCCGCAAGAGCTCGCATCCGCTCGGCACGCCGATGGTGGCGCATACCGTTCGCGAGAATGCCTTCCGGTCGGCTTTGTTCGGCGATTCCGAGACCGGCCCTCTTGATTGCCGCGGCGCCCCTCCTGCCGGTCCTGCGGGCAGCGTTGTCCCTTTTTCTCCGACGTGCACCGACTGGTTAAGTGCCACTGGGACATTCCATCGCGTTTTGCCATTGAGTGCCAGTTCGGCATTAAGAGCCTTTCACCGGCGGCGCTAATCGCATCCGGCGCAATGCTGGGGGCGACCTTCATCAGGTCCTGGGCGAGCGAGTCGTTCCTCAACCTCCAACGCAGCTCATATATGGACCGGCTGAATTTCTTCCCGTCCTCATTGCCCTCCGTTCGCCGGAGCATTCTAGCCCAAACGCAACACGGCTTCGAAAATGAGCGTCTCTGCAGTAGCGGCGATGCTGATTGCCGGCTGCACCGTTACCTTGCCTCCAACCTCCTCTGGGAATCGCACGTCACCAAAGGGGTTGCGCGACTTTTCTGACACTCTTCAGAAGATGCGGTCCATTGTCCACCGCGTCTGCTTGTTCATGATAACCGGTTTACCCAAAAGCTCGACATCCATACGCGTGCCGAACATCAACGTCGCCTATTTGCGCTTGAATTTTCGATTGCTTGGCGTCTGAAGCCACGCGTCGTCGCCGTGAATGGAATATTGAACGTCACAAATACTCTCTTGTAGTCCTAGAAGATCGCTCCAGCTTGAGATGATCGACGGGCCGTTGCCTGCGCAATATCCGGTGCGCTACACAAATCGTTCGAAGATGGTTAGGCATTTGCGTGCGATGGACCTTTGTCGCCCTTTCTCGGTGACAACGGCGTATAAGCAATTCTCGGTCTTCAGAAACCCGTCGGTGAGAGCGACCAGCGCCCCGGACTCAAGATAGCGCTCTATGAAGTGACGCCAGCCTATGGCAATACCGTGTCCTGCGGCGGCCGATTCCAGCACATATGTATAGCTGTCGTAGCTCGATTGCCGGGGGGCGGGGACCGGATGTCCGACAACATCGAACCAATCCTCCCACGACGACCAGCCTTCATTGGGCCGCGAGACACCGAGAAATGTCAGCCCGCCCCAGCCTGTCACGGGTCCGTTCAACACGTCGGCATGCAAGGCGGCATAGCCTGGCGAGCAAAGCGGCCTCACCTCTTCCTCGATAACAACCACGCGGTCGTCGGAGGCGGCCTGCTCAGAGTCCCAGCTCAGGATGACATCGGCACGCGGAAGCGGGGGCAAATACTGTATGTCGTGTTGATAGGTCAGCACGCGTATCTGGACCCGGTCGCCGAGCGCTTTCTGGAGCGCACCGTATCGCGGCATCAAGAAGAGGTGCGATGCTTCGTCCGAGCAAGCGATCACCACCTCCACCTGTTCTTCAGTCGATAGTTCGGCGACCTCCGCGGCACCCGCATGGATGGCACCGAGCCCGATGGCGACGGCATCACGGTAGCGGTTTCCAGCGTCGGTCAGGCTCACCCCGGTCCGGGACCGTTCGAACAGTCGTGTCGAAAGTTGCCTCTCGAGGCTGGCAATGTGGCGGCTAATGGCGGATTGCGACGTGCGCAGCTCACGAGCGGCTCGAGAGAAGTTGCCGTGCCGAGCGGCACTCTCGAAGGCGACCAAGACGCTCGTCGGCGGTATCCGATATGGCCCTCGGCTGCTCATATCAGTGTGGTATACTTTTGTGATCCAAATGTAAAATGTTTCCGTGTGGTCCTGCTGAGACATATATTGTGGCATATCAAGTGGCGCATACTCAATATCGGGAATGACATCGACTTTGATATATCCCGAGCGCCTGTCCGTATAGGAATTTCTAATGCTTCATCTGGTCAGTGGACCAGCATCATTAGGCGATTCGTTCAACGCCATGTCGAGGCAATTGCGGAATACGGAGCTGTGTGATCGCGATTACATTACCGGCGAGCGTTTTGTAGCAGCGACCGTTTCTCCGCGATCAGACGCTGAGGCAATGGGTGAGCCGCGAGAAAGTGCGGTCAAAAAATCCCTCGCCCACTCACCACGCCTAAGGCGTTATCGCTAGCCGACTCCATACCCTGCTACGATCCCATCGCCATTGACACTTGATACAAAATCCAGACGCGTTTTCCGTAACGGACCATCTCGAGCCTTCCTTCTGCCGATGCCTGTGCGTCCGCATGGGACGATGCCGCGGCCACACCCCAACGCCCTCAACAATGACGGCGACGCGAGGCCGGTGGTGGAGCCCGTGGCGCGAGGCCGATGGTGGCGGAGATGACCACGGCGACGCAAGGTAGGTGAACGCTCCCGAAGACGCGTGCGCGGCTTGACCCGCCACCTCCGGCTGCCAAGCTAGGGAAAACGGCAGGGACGGTGGAGGGGGAGACGAGCGATGGAAGGCAAGCTCTGCGTCGTCACCGGCGCGACGGACGGGATCGGCCGCGTCACGGCGCGAGCACTGGCCGAGCGGGGCGCTGACGTCGTCCTCGTCGGGCGCAACGCGGCCAAGGGTGCGGAGGTCTGCAAGGCGATCCACCGCTCGTCGCGCAACAACCGCGTGCGCTTCGAGCAGGCTGACCTGTCCAGCCAGGCCGAGATCAGGGCGCTGGCGGAGCGCCTCACCGCCGGCGGCACGGCCATTGACGTGCTGGTCAACAACGTCGGTGGCATATTCACCCGCCGGCGCGAGAGCGCAGATGGAATCGAGATGACCTTCGCCCTCAACCACCTGGGCTACTTTCTGCTGACCGGGCTGTTGCTGGAGAGCCTGAAGGCGAGCGGCGCAGGCCGCATCGTCAACGTCGCCTCCGAGGCCCATCGCAGCGGGCGGATGGACCTGGAGGACCCGCAGCGCACGAGGCGCTACCGCGGTTGGCGCGCGTACAGTCAGAGCAAGCTCGCGAACATCCTCTTCACCTATCGCCTCGCGGCAATGCTGGAGGGGACGCCGGTCACGGCCAACTGCCTGCACCCCGGCTTCGTCGCCAGCAGGTTCGGTCAGAACAACGGTTGGCTCTTCGCCACGTTTCTGAAGGCCTTGATGCGGCTTTCCGCGATCGACGTGGAGGCCGGCGCGCGCACCAGCGTCCATGTCGCGACCAGCGCCGATGTCGAAGGAGTCTCTGGCCGCTATTTCGACAAGAGCTGTGAGGCCACGAGCTCGCTCGCGTCCCGCGACGAGGACACCGCTCAGCGCTTGTGGGAGCTGAGCGAGACGCTAACGGGCTATCGCTACTAAGTGTCGGTGGGCGGGAGCGCCCGGCTTAGTCTCCGATGTCTCGCGTTGCGTCGCGGAGGTGCGCGGCGAGGCCCATGAGGCGCCGGTCCCGCCACGCCTGACGGTCGCCGTGTTCCGCCATCGGCAGCCGCCCGCGGCGCTCCTCGTGCGCTTTGGCCACGACTGCGTCCGACCAGGGCTGGGCGGGCTCGCTCTGCTTGATGAACTCGTAGAAGCCTTCGCCCAGGCGGGCGCAGAAGTCGGCGAGGCCGCCCGGCGCGTTCAGGTCGATGGTCTCGAACGGCCCGATGAAAGACCAGCGGCGGCCGAGGCCGGCCGAGATTGCCGTGTCGATGTCCTTCGCCGTGGCGTAACCGCCTTCGAGAAGGCGGAAGGCCTCCCAGAGCAACGCCGCCTGCAACCGGTTGGCGATGAAGCCGTCGATCTCCCGCGTGAGTCTGACCGGCTCCATGCCGGCGGCCTCCATCAGCGCCCAGCAGCGTGAGACCGCCTCCTCCTCGGTCCAAGGCGCCGGCACGATCTCGACCAGGGGGATGACGTAAGGCGGATTGATGGGATGGGCGATCAGGCAGCGCGGGCCGATGCCGAGGCCTTCCGTGACGGTGGAGGCGGGAATGCCGGAGGAGGAGGACGCCACGATCAGCTCGGGGCCCGCAATGTGGTCGATCTGCTCGTAGACCTCGCGCTTCACGTCGGCACGCTCGAACACGCTCTCCTGTGTGTAGGCCGCGCCATCCAGCGCATCGGCGAGGCCGGCTGAAATGGAAATACGCGCCCGTGCGGCGTTTGGGTCGTCGATCAGCCCGTGGCCTTCGAGCGCCGCGAGGTTGGTTTCGATGCGCGCGATCGCGGCCTCGCACTGGCCTTCCGTCCCGTCGTAGAGCGCGACCCGGTGGCCGGCACGGGCGAAGACGATCGCCCAGGCGCTGCCGACCAGGCCGGTGCCGACGATGGCAATCTTGTCGGGCATAAGGATCTACTCAAGCCGCTTCGGTGGCGATGCTGTTGAAGGCGGCGAGCGAGCGCTCGATGGCCTCGCGCGGCAGGTCGTCGACGATGAAGACGATGTGCGAGCGGCGGTCGTCGCTTGGCCAGGCGGCGAGATGGATCGGCGGGTGGACGACGTGCTGCACGCCGTTGACCACCACCGGCGCGTGCGTGCCGGCGACGTTGAGAATGCCCTTCACGCGCAGCACCTTTTCCCCGTGGGTGTGGAGCAGCATGGTCAGCCAGATGCCGAAGGCGGTCCAGTCGAGCGCGCCGTCGAAGCTGAGGGTGAAGGAGTGGATGTGCTCGTCGTGCCGCGAGACGTCGTGCCCGTGGGCGTGGCCGTCGTCTGCCTCTTTCTCGGCCTCGTCCGCGAGCCAGCGGCGCACCTCGGCCCCCTTGGTGCGGGCGTCGTAGACATCGGCGCGCAGCACGCGCGGCACGTCCACCTTGCCGTTCACCGCGGTGATCTGGTCAGCCGAGCGGTTGATCCGCGTCAGCCGGGCGCGGAGCCGGGCGAGGGTGTCGGCGTCGGCGATGTCGGACTTGGTCAGCACGATCCTGTCGGCGACCGTCGCCTGCTTGACCGACTCCGGGTGGCGGTCGAATTGCCTGAGCCCGTTCACGCCGTCCACCGTCGTGATCACCGAGCCCAAGCGGTAGTGGTGCTTCAGCACCGTGTCCGCGCTGAGGGTGAAGAGGATCGGCGCCGGGTCCGCGAGCCCCGTGGTCTCGACGATCAGCCGCCGGTAAGGCGGGATCTCGCCCCGGGCGCGCCGGCTGTTGAGAGCGATGATCGAATCCTTGAGGTCGCCGCGAATGGTGCAGCAGAGGCAGCCGCTCTCCAGCAGCACCGTGTTTTCGTCCATCGCTTCGACCAGAAAGTGGTCAAGGCCGACGGCGCCGAACTCGTTGACCAGCACCGCGGCATCGGCCAGGGAGGGGTGGCGCAGCATGTGGTTGAGCAGCGTCGTCTTGCCGCTGCCGAGGAACCCGGTGACGACGATGACGGGGGTGAGCCGAGCGTAGTCGACCATCGGCCTTACGCCTGCCGCCGGGGCGGCTTGGGCCTAGCTGGCGGCATGCTCTCCAGCTGCGCGACCAGGGCGGGGTCGAGCGGGTCCGGCGCGCGCCCGACCAGCCCTTCGACCGCGACCCAGAGCCCGGGCAGGTCGGTCGCCAACTCGGTCGCGCCGCCGCTCCGGCGGTGCACCATGTAATGCGCGCCCGCCCAGTCGTCGGCGGTGCAACCGTAAGCCGCGAGCACGCGGTTGAGCAGCGCGAGGCGGCGCGTGCGCTCCAGGTGGCGATCCCGGCCGGTCGGCGCCGCGGTGCTCCGGCCCGCATCGGTGCCTGCCTCAGTCCAATGCGGGCCGTCGGTGAGCACGCCGCAGAGCGCGCACATCGCGGGCCTGCGGCTTTACTTCTTCTTGGTTTGCCTCTTGCCCTTGAATGGCCGGCGCTTGATGAAGTCGTCGGCGATCTCGTCGAAGGTCGCCCAGATCACCCCTTCGTGGGCGCTGATGTGGGCGATGATCCGCTCCAACATGAGCAGCGTCTGCGGCCGGCCTGAGATGTCGGGGTGGATGGTGAGCGTGTAGACCGCGTAGTCCATCTCCCGATAGACCCAGTCGAACTGATCGCGCCACCAATCCTCGATGTCGCGCGGGTTGGTCCAGCCGCCGGAGTTCGGCACCTTCTTCATGAACATCATCGGTGGCAGGTCGTCGAGGTACCAGCTGCCCGGAATCTGCACGATGGGGAAGGTGGAGCCCTTCTTCATCGGCTTCATCCACGTCTTCGCCGGATTGGAATAGTCGATCAACGTCCACTCCTCGTTGATCCGCATCCAATAGGGCTCGAAGTCGTTGTGCATCTGGCTGTGGTCGTACTTGATGCCGCGCTCCATCAGGAGCTGGGGCGTGTAGGCGCTCATCTCCCACCACGGCGCGACATAGCCCGTGGGCGCCTTGCCGTAGAGCTTGGTAACCAGCTCCAGGGTCTTGTCGAGGACGTCCGCCTCCTGCTCGGGCGTCATCGCGATCGGGTTCTCGTGCGTGTAGCCGTGCAGCCCGATCTCGTGCCCCGCCGCCGCGACCGCCTTCATCTCCTTGGGGAAGGTCTCGATCGAGTGGCCGGGGATGAACCAGCTGGTCTGGATGCCCACCCGGTCGAAGAGCTTGAGCATGCGGGGGGTCCCGACTTCGGAGGCGAACACGCCCCGTGAAATGTCGCTCGGCGAATCGCCGCCGGCATAGGAGCCGATCTGCCCCGCCACCGAATCGACGTCCACGCCGATCCCCACGAAGATTTCCTTCTTGGCCATCGCGACCTCCTCTCGGCTTGATTGGCGCGGAGACTAGGAGAGCGCGTGGGCGCTGACAACCGGTGTCGACCAAGTGCCGCCCCGCTCGCATACGATTCCGTCGCCGTTGACACATTTCCCAGCATGCTTAGAGGTACGCGACCATGTCCACCGAAGGGGCGACAATGCATCCTGACGACGCAGCCGACTGGCGCGCACGCAACGTGCCGGTCTTCAACGACAACCGCTTCAAGCTCGGCGTGTTCGGGCAGAACTGCTCCAACGGCTGCACGATCACGCATGCGGAAACGACCTTCGAGCCGACTTACGAGCATAGTGTGAAGATCAGCCAGCTTGCTGACAGGCTCGGCTTCGAGCTGCTGGTGCCCGTCGGACGTTGGCGCCATTTCGGCGGATCGACCCAGTTCAACGGAAATAACCTGGAGGTCTACACCTGGGCCGCTGCGATGGCCTGCCACACGAAGGACATCATGGTCTTCGCGACCTCGCACGTGCCGACGGTGCATCCCATTTTCGCCGCAAAGCAGGCCGCGACCATCGACAACATTTCCAGCGGGCGATTCGGTCTCAATGTCGTCTGCGGCTGGTTCAAGCCGGAGATCGAGATGTTCGGCATGGACCAGCTCGACCATGACGAGCGCTATGTCATGGCCGACGAATGGCTCTCCATCGTGAAGCGGCTCTGGGCCGAGGACGACTTCGACCATCAGGGCACGTACTACAAGGTCAACCAGGGTTTTTTGGCACCGAAGCCGATCCAGCGGCCCCATCCGGTCGTCATCAACGCGGGCTCGTCGCCGGCCGGCCGTGAGTTCTCCGCCAAGCTCGCCGACTTCAACTTCCTCTCGATCACGACGATGGAGAAGGCGGAAAAGATCGTGAAGGACATTCACGCGCGTGCCGCGAAGCACGGGCGCCGCTGCGGTGTCATGAGCTACGGCCTCGTGTGCTGCCGCGATACCGAAGAGGAGGCCAAGGCGCTCTACCAGCGCATCGTGGACGAGGGCGATTGGGGTGCCACGAACACGATCATCGAGCTCATGCTGGGCGAGAACTATTCCTATGGCTCGAACAAAGAGGAGATTCGGGCCATGGGCGAGCGCTTTATTGCCGGTTGGGGCGGCTACCCCCTGGTCGGCACGCCGGAGCAGGTGGTGGAGAAGATGGTGGCCATCGCCGACATCGGCATCGAGGGCTTCATCCTCTCGTGGCTCGACTACTACGAGGAGCTGAAATACTTCGGCGAGAAGGTGATGCCGCTGATGCGGCAAGCGGGCCTTCGCCTGTAGGTACACACGCTATCGCACGTAACTCCGCACAGAGAGGGGCGGAGCGGGGAGGCTACGCCTCCAAGCCAGGGGGCACGCGCTGGTGCCAGTCGGTGGCCTGCTCGTAGGCCCAGCCGATGCGGAGCGCCATCGCCTCGTCGCGTTCTCGGCAGATGATGTGCAGCGACGTTGGCAGCCCGCCCTCGGTCGCGCCGTTGGGCACCACCAGGGCGCACCACTCCAGCCAGTTGGCGAGGCGCGTGAAGTGGGCGGGCGTCTTGTTCTGGTCGATCGCGTCCACGGCCGGCGCCGCAGTCAGCGTGCCCGGCGTGAGCAGGGCGTCGAAGCCCTCCATCGCCGCCATCGCCGCCCGCTTGTCGTCCTCGCGGCTGCGCAGCAGGGCGAGGTAGTCGGCCGCCGAGACGCCCCGACCCAGCCAGATGCGGGGGCGTACGTCTTCGTCGATGGGGAGCGACTCATCGTCCGCCAGCGCGCCCACGTGGAAGTAGCCTTCCGTGCCGATCAACCGGCCCACGTCGGTGCCGTACGCGGCGGCAGAGCGCGGCAGCGCCAGGGTCTCCACATGCGCGCCGGCCCGGGTCAGCACCTCTGCGGCCGCGTCGTAGGCCGCAAGCACGTCGCCATCCACGCCGCGACGCTCGGAGTCGGTCAGGATTCCTAAGCGAAGCCCGGCGACGCCCCGGCGCAGCGTCGGCAACGGGTCGGCGGGCACATGGCGCCGCGTCGAGGGATCGGCCGGGTCGGGGCCCTGCAGCACCGTATAGAGGTGTGCGGTGTCTTCCACCGAGCGCGTCATGGGGCCGGGCGTGTCGAGCGTGTGCGAGAGCGGCGCCACGCCGGCAGCGCTGACCTGCCCGATCGTCACCTTGAGGCCGGCCAGACCGCACCAGGCGGACGGAATGCGCACGGAGCCGCCGGTATCGGTGCCGATCGCCCACGGTACGAGGCGCGCGGCGACGGAGACGCCGGAGCCGCTGCTCGAGCCGCCGGGGGCACGGTGCACCTCGGCATCCCACGGGTTGCGCGGCGTCCCCATGTGCTGGTTGGTGCCCCAGCCGCCCATAGCGAATTCCACGGTGTTGGCCTTGCCGATGACGATCATCCCGGCCTCGATCAGCCGGCGCGCGAGCGTCGCCGTCGTGGGCGAGATGCGGTTCTCCCAATGCTTGCTGCCGATCGTGGTGACGCGGCCTTCGATGTCGATGATGTCCTTCAGCGCGATCGGTACCCCGTGCCAGGGGCCGACCGCGTGGCCAGCGCGGATCGCCTTGTGCGCCGCCTCGGCGAGGGCCCGCGCGTCCTCGCGGTAGACCGCGGCGAAGGCGTGCAGCCTCTCGTCGTACGCGTCGATCCGGGTGAGCAAGGCTTCCATAAGCTCGACAGGGCTGAGCCGCCCCGCCTGTATCGCCTCGGCCGCTTCGGTCGCGGTGAGAAAGGCCGGATTCGACTGGGACATGGGGAACTCCCTGGAAGATACGAAGATGCGTGTTCAGGACTGGGGCGCAGACGCGGCGATCCGCTCATCCGTGGCCGGCTTGCCCGTGCCTGTTTCAGGCCCAAGGTCCTCACCGTAACGGGTGATGGCGCCGGTGGTGTGGAAAGTCTCCCAGGCAACGCCCTCCGGGTCGAAGACCCAGGTCTTGTCGCCGCGCGCATAGCAGCAGTGTGCATCCGCCTGATCGACGTGGCGCTCGCCCGCCGCCTTGAGCCGCCCGGCGAGGGCGCCGAGCTCATCGGCCGTCTCTGTCTGGATGCCGAGATGGTCCACGCCGGCGGCGCCGCAGCCTGTCGAGATCGAGAGGTTGAGACGGGGGTCCTCAAGCATCCACTTCGCGTAGTCCTCCTTCAGCACCGTTGGCCCGGTGCCGAAGAGGGTCGTGTAGAAGCCGATTGAGCGGTCGAGGTCGGTCACCGTGATGTTGATGTGGACGCGTTTCATGCTCCTCGCTCCCGCGCTGCAGCCCGCGCCCGCAGTGATACTCCGATCCGGCGCAGCGTTCCACCGGCGATGGAAGTGTCGGACAATCGGGGAGCGATGACCGGCCCTTCAGCCTCGGAGACGATGCAGACCATGGCTTCAGACATGATCGAGATTCGCGCCGCGGTCTGCCGCGGCTTCGGCGCGGCCATCAACACCGCGAACGTGCGGGTGGGCGATGCGAGGCTCCGCGTCGACGCGCCGAGGCTGTTCCGGCTCTACCGCTCGGGCCGGCTCAAGCTGGATGAGCTGGTCGCATCGCGCAGACCGTTGGCCGAGATCAACGAGGCGATCGCGCACGCGCGGCGCTCCCAGGGTCTGCGCCATGTCATCGTCTTTCCGGACTGACCGCGGTTCGACAACTGTGAGCACAAGTCGATGAAGATTCAAAAGATCGAGACGTTCTGCACCCGCGAGGTCGGGCTGACGCGGATCACCGCCGACGACGGCGCGGAAGGATGGGGACAGGTTTCGACCTACCATGCCGACATCTCCGCGACCGTGCTGCACCGGCAGGTCGCGCCCTGGGCGCTCGGCCAGGACATCTCGTCGCTCGACGGACTGGGAGATCTGCTCGATCGGATTTGCGAGAGGGAGCACAAGTTTCCGGGCTCCCATCTGTGCCGGGCGCTCGGCGGCCTCGATACCGCCATCTGGGATCTGCACGGCAAGCTCGAGGGCAAGAGCGTGTGCGAACTGCTGGGCGGCACCCCGCGACCGCTTCGCGTCTACGCCTCCAGCATGAGTCGGGACATCACGCCCGAGGCGGAGGCGGAGCGCTTCCTACGGCTGCGCGACCGCCACGGGTACGACGCCTTCAAGTTCCGGGTGGGCGCGGAATGCGGCCGCGGGCAGGACCAGTGGCCGGGCCGCTCTGAGGCGATCGTGCGGGAGGTTCGCCGCGCGCTCGGCGATGACGTTGCCCTGCTGGTCGACGGAAACAGCTGCTACGCGCCCGAGCAGGCGATCGCGCTCGGCCGGCTCCTGGAAGAGAACGCGGTGTGCCACTTCGAGGAGCCCTGTCCCTATTGGAAGCCGAAATGGACGCGGGCGGTCAAGGAGGCGCTCGATCTCGACGTGACGGGCGGCGAACAGGACAACAACCTCACCCTCTGGCAATACCTGATCGACAGCGGGACGATGGACGTGGCGCAGCCGGATGTCTGCTACGTCGGCGGGGCGACCGCTTCCTCCGCGTCGCGCGCATGGCACGCGATGCCGGCATGGCGGTCACGCCGCACGCCGCCAATCTCTCTCTGGTCACGATATTCACCCTGCACCTGATGGGTGCGCTGGAGAACGCGGGGCCCTACGTGGAGTTCTCCATCGAGGGGGCCGGCTTCTATCCCTGGCAGTACGGCATCTACGACGAGCTGCCGGTCGCGAGGGACGGGAAGGTCGAGATTCCGGGCGGCCCCGGATGGGGGATCGCGATTCGCCCAGAATGGCTGGAGAAGTCAGTCCATCAGGCCAGCGCGCTCTAATCCGAAACTCTTACCGCGGTCGCGGCCCGCGGCGGCGCCGAGTCGACGGCCTCGCGCACCATCTCGTGGAAGTGAAAGAGGCCGTTCTCGTGGCGCGGACTCAGCGGCCCGCGTTCGTAGACGCCCGTGCTCAAATTTCCCTGGACCACCTCCACGATCCCTATGTCCTCCTCGGCCAGTTGGGTGCCGTAGGCCGCCGTTGCTTCCAACTCCGCCGCGCTCGCCCCGTCCGGCACCCAGAATTGATAGACAAGGTGTGTCTGCCCGTGACCGACCGGCTCCATCCGCAAGAAGGAAACCCCGTCCGGGTACGAGTTGAACGTGAAATTGGGAAAGCGCCACCCGTAGCTGCCGGGATGGGTCGAGCGTCCCTTCTGCGGCGCGTCATGGAGGCTGCCGCCCTCGAAATTGATGACCCGGTACCGCGTCCAATCCAGATCCCGGTGCAGCGAGGGGTGCCGGGTCGGGATGTGATAGCCCTCCTGATAGTTGTCGATGTAGGTCTTCCAGTTGCAATCGACCATGAACGTCACTTCCCGCCCGAAGTTGACCCGCTCCGGTGCAGTCCGCCCGACCGCCTCCTCTATCGGGCCGAGCCACTCGATGAGCGGCGGCGCCTCCGGGGCCAGGCAGACGAAGAGGAGACCGCGCCAGACCTCGACGGCGACGGGAAACAGGGAGAGCTCGCTCCTCGGGAAGTCCGCTGCCTCGCCGAACAGCGGCGTGTGGTCGAGCGCGCCGTCCGGGCGATAGCGCCAGCCGTGATAGGGGCATTCGATGATATTGCAGTGCCCGCTCGGCTCGGTCAGAAGCTTGGAGGCTCGGTGCCGGCAGACATTGTGAAAGGCGCGCAACGTGCCGTCCTCGGAGCGGCGTACGAAGAGCGGGAAGCCGGCGGGGGCGGCCGTCACATACTGACCCGGCTCGGCGACCTCCGCCTCGCGCCCGATCCAGAGCCAGTGGCGCGAGAAGATGCGACGCCTTTCGGCCTCGTAGATCTCGGGATCCGCGTACCAGCGGGCGGGCAGCGTCCACACCGTCGACGTATTCATGCGCGCATCGGTCGTAGCGGCTGTGTCTTCGGCCAATTTAACAGCACGATTCACGGCGAGACCTCCTTCTACAAACACGGCCAATCAGACTGGCCGAGTCATATTAACCATGAGCGGGCGGCACGCCTTTCTTTAAAACCTCATCGCCACCCGCCTGGCGCTCCCCCCGCCCGGCCAGCGTCTGGTCGAGCCAGCCGATCTTCATTTCCGGCACCGACGAGAGCAGCAGATCCGTGTACGCGTGATGCGGCGGCGTCAGCACCTCGTTCCTCGCGCCTTGTTCGACGATGCGCCCCTGGAACATGACCACGATCTCGTCGGAAATGGCCCGCACCGTGGCGAAGTCGTGGGTGATGAACATGTAGGAAACGCCCAGGTCGTCCTGAAGGCGCTGCAGGAGCTGCAGGACTCGCTCGGCAACCAGCTGGTCGAGCGCCGAGGTCACCTCGTCGCAGATGATCAGGTCCGGCTGAGCAGCCAGAGCGCGGGCGATGCACACCCGCTGCTTCTGACCGCCCGAAAGCTCGGCCGGGTAGCGGTCGATGAATTCGTCGGGATCGAGCTCGACCATGTCCAGGAGCTCGCGCACCCGGTCCTCGCGTTTGCGTCCGCGCAATCCGGAATAGAACGTGAGCGGCCGGCCGATGACGTCGCGCGTGCGGTGGCGCGGGTTCAATGCCGTGTCCGGCATCTGATGGATCATTTGCAGACGACGAAGTTGTTCGCGCGGCCGTCGCGCGAGCGCGGGTGCCAGCGCCTCGCCGTCGAAGACGAGCTTGCCTTCCTCCGGCGGCAGCAATCCGGTGACGACGCGCGCCAACGTGCTCTTGCCGCTGCCCGACTCGCCCACGATCGCGACCGTGCGTTGCCGGCCGATTGCGAGATCGATGCTCTCCAGGACACGCGCGGATCGCCTGTAGCGCGCGGACACGCCGTCTACGCGCAACAGCGGCTCCTCCGCCGGGGGCTCTGCGGTGGGCTTGCGGTAGGAGCGTACGGCGAGAAGCTTCTGCGTGTAGTCCTGCGTCGGGTGATTGACGATGCGGTCGGCCGTTCCTTCTTCCACAAGGTTGCCGTGGCGCAGCACCATGATGCGGTCGGCCATCTGGGCGACGACTGCGAGATCGTGGCTGATATAGATGGCGGCCGTATTGAACTGCCTGACCACGTCCTTGATCGCGGCGAGCACCTCGATCTGGGTGGTGACGTCGAGCGCCGTCGTCGGCTCGTCGAAGACGATGAGGTCGGGGCGGCATGACATGGCCATGGCGACCATCGCGCGCTGAAGCTGGCCGCCGGAGACCTGGTGCGGATAGCGGTAGCCGATCTTCTCGGGCTCGGGTAACTGAAGCCGCTTGTAGAGGTCCTTGGCGTCTGTTTCCGCCGCGGCGCGGGATTTGACCTTGTGACGCACCGGCGCCTCGGAGAACTGGTCGATCAGCCGGTGCGCCGGATTGAAGGCGGCCGCCGCGCTCTGGGCGACATAGGCGATGCGCGCGCCCCGCAGGGCCCGCGTGTGATCCCGCGGGGCACCGCGCAGCTCCACGCCGTCGAACACGATATCGCCGCCGGTGAGCAGGCAGCCCGGCCGGGCGTAGCCCATGGCCGCGAGCCCGATGGTGGACTTGCCGGCGCCTGACTCGCCGATCAGCCCCAAGATTTCGCCACGGTGAAGCACCACGTCGACGCCGTGCACGATCTCGTGCCACTCGTCGTCGGCCTGCCCTTCGATGCGCAGCCCCGTCATCGTGAGCAGGGGCTCGCGGGGGCCGCCGGATGTTTCCCCGCTATGCATCCTTGAGCCCGGACGATTTGTGGAGGAGCCAGTCGACGATGAAGTTCACGCCGATGGTGAGCAGCGCGATGGACGCCGCCGGCAGGATGGGCGTGAAGTCGCCGAACGTGATCAGGGTGGCGTTGTCGCGCACCATGCTGCCCCAATCGGCCGTGGGCGGCTGGATGCCGAGGCCGAGGAAGCTGAGCGCGCTGAGCAGCAGGAAGACGAAGCAGAATCGCAACCCGAACTCGGCGATAAGCGGCGGCAGCGCATTGGGAAGCACCTCGCTCCGCATAATCCACCATAGCCCCTCGCCCCTAAGGCGCGCGACCTCCACATAGTCCATGACCACGATGTTCATCGCGACTGCCCGCGCCAGGCGGTAGACGCGGGTGGAGTCGAGCACGGCAATGACCACGATCAGCACCGGGACCGACGTGCCGGCGATGGTGAGGATCAGCAGTGCGAAGATGAGCTGCGGGATCGCCATCAGGATGTCGTTGAAACGGCTGATCGCCTGCTCGGTCCAGCCGCCCACCGTTGCTGCCAGAAAGCCCGCCACGCAGCCGACGAAGAACGCCAGCACGGTCGTGAGGAAGGCGATGCCGATGGTGTTGCGGGCGCCGTAGATGAGGCGGGTCAGCATGTCCCGACCCAGATTGTCGGTGCCGAGCAGGAACTCGGCGCCCCAGGGCTCGTATTCGAAACCGACGATTTCGGATTCGCCATAAGGCGTCAGCACGGGCCCGAAGATCGCGACGAACACGTAGAAGGTAACGACGAGAATCCCGAACCGGGCGCTCCACGGCGACTTTAGAAGAATTTTGAGGGCTTCCCGCATCGCTGTCGCCTTGCCGCTCTCCCTATCGCGGATGCAAGAGCCGCGGATTCGTCATGATCGACAGCACGTCCGCGGTCAGGTTGAGCAGGATGTAAGCGGCGGCGAAGAGCAGACCCGTGGCCTGCACCACCGGAAGGTCGCGCGCACGCACGGCGTCGATGAGCAGCTGCCCCAGCCCCGGATAGACGAAGACAACCTCGACGATCACCACGCCCACCACCAGGTACGCGAGGTTGATGACCACCACGTTGATGATCGGTGCGAGCGCGTTGGGGAGCGCGTGCTTGACGATGATGTGCCCCCGCGAGAGCCCCTTGAGAGTCGCCATCTCGATATAGGGGCTCGCCAACAAGTTGATGATCGCCGCACGTGTCATCCGCATCATGTGTGCGACCACCACGAGCGTCAGCGTCAGCGCCGGGAGGACGGTACGGTAGACCCGCTCCCAAAACCCAAGCTCCTGGCCGATGTTTGAGATGCTCGGGAACCACCCGAGCTGGACCGCCAGAACGAGGATCAGGATGTAGGCGACGAAAAACTCGGGAAAGGAAATCGAGGACAGCGTGAGGACGTTGACCGCGCGGTCGTAGAGGGTGTTGCGGTAGAGCGCCGCCAGAATCCCCAAGCCGAGCGCCAGGGGAATCGAGATGACTGCGGCGATGAAGGCGAGGAACAGCGTGTTCCCCAGCCGCACGCCGATGAGTTCGGCAATCTCGCGCTTGTTGGCGAGAGATTGGCCGAAATCGCCCTGCACCATGCCGCCGAGCCAGGCGATGTAGCGCTCGTGCGGCGGGAGGTCGAGCCCCAACTCTCTGCGAAACGCGGCGACCGTTTCCTCGGTCGCTCCTTGGCCCAGGAGGGCCTGGGCGATGTCTCCCGGTAGCAGCTCGACACCGAGGAAGATGATCAGTGAGACGGCAAAAAGGGTGAGGAGGCCCAGCGCAAAGCGCTGGGCCACCATGATAAGAATTTGGCTCATGCCGCCATGCGGCGACGACTAGCCTAGACGAACCACCAGCGCTCCGCGCACTTGAAGCCGTCCATCGCCCAGTTCGCCGCCATCTGCCCGTGGCCGATCTTATCGGAGAGCCCCATGACGTAGTTGGCGAACATGGGGATGAGAACGCCGCCGTCGTCGCTGACGATCGACTGCATCTCCTCGTACATGCTCCGCCGCTTCGCCTCGTCCAGCTCGGACCTGGCCGCGAGCAGCAACTGGTTGAACTGGTCGTGCTTCCAGAAGCTGTCGTTCCACGCCGCGTCCGCCGCATAGGCGGTCGAGAACATCCAGTCCTCGGTCGGCCGGCCGCCCCAGTACACGGCGCAGTAGGGCTTGACCATCCACACGTTGGACCAATAGCCGTCGTTCGGCTCGCGGACCACGTTGATGTTGATGCCGGCTGCGGCCGCGTGCTCCTTGTAGAGCACCGCGGCATCGACCGCGCCCGCAAACGCCGCATCAGCGGCGCTCAGGTCGATGGACAGACCCTCCATGCCCGCCTTCTTGAGGTGGTGCATGGCCTTGTCCGGGTCATAGGCGCGCTGCTCCAGGTTGCCCGCGTGATAGCGGTTGGACCGGCTGATCGGATGGTCGTTGCCGAGGGTGCCGTGACCGCGCAGTATCGTCCTGACGATGGCGTCGCGATCGATGGCGTGCTTCAGCGCCAGCCGCACGTCGACGTTGTCGAAGGGCGGCGTGTCGCAGCGCATCGTGAAGGTGAAGTGCTGCGTGCCGCTTGTCTCGACCAGCCTGACGCCTTCCTGGCGTTCGAGGAGGTGCGCGGTCTTGAGATCGACCCGGTCCATGGCGTCGATCTCGCCGGTGGTCAGCGCGTTGGTGCGCGCCGCCACGTCGGCGACGGTGATGATCTCCACCTCGTCGAAGTGCCCGAACCCGGTCTTGAAGAAATTGGGGTTGCGCTTCAGCGTGGTGCGCACGCCGGGCTCGAAGCTCTCGAGCACGTAGGCGCCGGTGCCGGTGCCGGACTGCCAGTCCACCCCGTCGCCGTCCGCCGGCATGATCGGTATGTGGTAGTCGCTCAAGACGACCGGGAAGTCGGCGTTGCCCTCGCTTAGGGTGATGACGACCGCGTTGGCACCGTCCGACTGCATGTCGACGACGGCCTTGAGCAGCTCCTTGGCAGGCGATTTCGAATCCTCGCCGCGATGGTGGTTGAGCGACGCCACGACGTCGTTCGCGTCCATTGTCTTGCCGTTGTGGAACGTGACGCCCTGGCGCAGGGTGAACTTCCACGTCATGGCGTCGGCGGTGTCGATTCCCTCGGCCAATTCGGGGATCAGACTGCCGTCCTGGGCGATCTCCGTCAGGTTGTTCCGTGAGGACGCGTTCACGGTCTGCATGTAGAGGTCGAGGAACGTCGCCGGATCCAGCGAATCCGAGGTCGCTCCGTGACCCAGTCCGCAACGGAAGCGGCCTCCCTGCTTCGCTTCCGCAAAGGCTTGGTCGGCGAGGGTCGTCGCGAGCGCCATCGTGGCACCCAAGGCCAGCGCCCGCTGCATGAACCCGCGACGGGTGATGCCGCTCTTCGTCGCCATTTCCCGCAATTTCTGCTCGATGGTCATTGCATTCCCCTTGCTTCGCACCGATGCCGGCGCGACGTTGTCCGCAAATGTGCCGGACACCGAGGTGGCCTGACCAGGGGCGAAGTCCGGGTTGGCAGTATGGCGCCCAAGACCCTGATCAGCCCCTCAGGGTGCCCCGCGTTATGGGGATGTTAGATGATGTCCGGCCTTGTCTCCAGTTGAATTGATTTTATCGCCGGTGTGTCAGAGCCCGAGCGCGCCAGGGCTCATCAGGTTTTTCGGGTCGAGCGCCCGCTTGACCGACTCGATGAGTGCGCGCTGACCCGGATCGATACGCTCCAGGTAGGGATAGTATGTGCCGATCTGGTAGTGGGTCGCGCCGTGGGCCGCGAGCGCCTCGACCAGGGACGCGCGCAAGGCGTGAACCCGTGCCCGCACAGCCTCGTTGGGCGCCCGATCCCCGAAGTGCGCCCTTTGCGCGTCGGTGACGGCGCGCAGATGGAAGGGCGAGAGGGCATCCGGCCAGAAGAACTGCGGCTCCAGCAGCAGCCGGTCGCCGACCATGGTCGTCAGCCGCGTGACACGGATACCGAGCGTGCGCATCTCGGCCTCATGGGCCGCGAGGCGGTCTTCTGCCGCCTGCAAGCCGGCGCGTGCACGGGAAAGCGGGAG
This sequence comes from Alphaproteobacteria bacterium, assembly GCA_965237415.1. Lineage (GTDB taxonomy): Bacteria > Pseudomonadota > Alphaproteobacteria > UBA828 > UBA828 > WTGU01. The sequence goes on along the minus strand of CBDEFM010000002.1, from coordinate 1,687,770 downwards.
CAGGCCGTGCATCGGCAGCCAGGCCTCGCCGTCGGGACCGAGCAGCGATCTTAGTGGGCGGAAGGGCCGCGACCGGGTGATGCGGGGGATCGTGTCTGGAATCTCGGTGCCGCCGTGGCGACCGGCGCAGGCGGCGATCGCGTCGGCGGCCTCGACCGCCGCCGCTTCGCTCGCGCCCTCGATCACGAGGTGAAGCGAGTTGCGCGTTTCGCCTACGGCGCGCCGGATCCCTGCCGCGGTCCTGACCGCCGCCGCAATGCCGCTGGCGCGCCCGCGCTCGGCCTGCGCAACGTCACGGAGCGCCGCCGCCCCCTCGCCGATGGTGAAGCCGGCGCGGCGCAGGTTCTCGTGAGTCTCGGCATCGAAGCCATAGCTCTCGGCGATCGCGTCGAAGCCCGCCAAGGCGATCTGCGCATCGATCACGGCCTCGAAGCTCTCGAACGCAAACGAGGCGAAGCGGACCGCCGCGGGCAGGGCAACGAGCCTCATGGTGATGCGTACCTTCACGCCGAAGGCGCCGCTGTCGCCTAAGAAGAGCCCCACGGGATCGGGCCCGAAGTCCCGAGCGAACCCCTTATCGCCGACGCTCCCGAGCCGTATCAGGGTGCCGTCTGCTGTCACCACGTCGAGGCCCAGCACGCTCGCCGACATCGGGCCGTGCCGCGCCGAGCCGAAGAACGCTGCGTTCTGCGATGCGGCACCGCCGACCGTCGCGACAATGCCGGAGAGAGGACCGAAGAACGGGGTGCGGCGGCCCACCGCCGCAAGCGCGTCGTGGAGCGTGCGCCAGGTGCAGCCGGCCTCGGTGGTCACCCAGCCATCGGCCTCGTCGATCTCGACCACCCGGTCGAGCGCGCTCATGTCGAGGATGACCGTGCCAGGCCGTGTGGGTCCGTACCCGCCCGTGTAGGAATGGCCGCCGCCCCGCACGGTGAGCGCATGGCCCGCACCGGTGATCGCGGCGACGCAGGCGACGGTCGCGCCCACGCTCGGCGGGCGCACGACGAGCTCGGGCGCGTGCGACGCCGGGCCTGCGATGTCGTGGGCGTAGTAGGTGCGTTCCGCCGCGTCCGGCATTCCTTCGCCGGTCACCACCGCGACCCGTCCCGCCAGCGGCGCGAGCATGGCCGGCCATGGCTGTTCGCACACCGCCTGCACTGTCTCGGGGAAGGCTTCGCCGGCGATGACCGTATCGACGAAGCGCTGATGCAGGAGGTCCACGTCGAACCCGATCTCGACCGGTATCCGCGCGCCATTCGTGGGCGTGAACCAGGGCCTGTAGAGCAAGGACTCGCGCGCCAGGTGCCAGGTGGTGAGCAGATGAGCGCCGCTCCAGCAGGGCGCAAGCGCGGTTGCGGGCAGCCGGTCGGAGAGGGCCGCGGGGTCGGTCGGCGGGTCGATCAGAACCAGACGGCCGCAGCCTGCCCCGAGGTGCGCGGCGAGGTGCGCGGCCCAGCATGCGCCGCTGTTGATGCCGGCGACAGCGATCTGCCCGAGCCCAAGGGATGCCACCGCGCGGGCCACGCTCTCGACACCGCCGTCGGTCGTGCCGGCCGGAGCGGGGGGAGGAGAGGCCGTGGCCGGGGGGATCGATGGCGATGACCCGGCGCCCCTTCGCCAGATGGGCGGCGATGGGGCCGAGGCCTTGCGTGGATCCCGGCAGATCGGCGACGAGCAGCAGCGGCCGCGCGCCGTCGCTGCCCCACTGTCGGACCATGAGCGATGTGCCGTCCACCTGGACGAAGCGGCGCGTGCCCGCCTCCTTCGGCGGCGGCGGTGCCGGCGCCAACCCGGCGGCGCAGGCGCTCAGCAAGTCGCCGATCGCGGTCAACCGCTCCGCGTCCGTCAGTCGGTGGATCTCCGCGTTGTCCGGGAGCGAATGAAGGCGGTCGAGGTGGGGGAAGAGGACGTCGGTCTCGGTCGCCATGTAGTGGGCCGGCACGCGCGCGGCCGCCGCGGCCGCGGCGCCGTCGTAGCGGAACGCCGCCTCATAGGCGACTCGGTAGCCGTCGCCGGCCAGCAGGAGGTCCGTGGCGATCCGATTCAGTATCGAGGGTCGGGGGGCATGTCGATGGCGAGCCTTGACGCGGGCCCCTGGCGGTTCCAGGGGAAGAAGCGGAACTGGTCACGGATGCGGGACCAGAGCCAGGCGACATGGCCGCCGTCCCAGACTGGGCGGAAGGGCGGCAGGTAGCTCGCCACGAGCTCTTCCATCTCCTCAGGCGTGAAGGCCGGGCAGCCTTCCAGCACGACGCCGCTGACTTGCGCCGGATAGCGGTTCGCGAACTCGATCGCGATGGCGGCACCGGTGTGACGGCCGAAGAGGGCTGCGCGCTCCAGGCCGAGGGCGTCCACCACCTCCTTGAGCGCGTCGGCGTAGTCGGCGATCTGTGGCCGGTGCAGCTCCAGAGGATCGGAGCCGCCATACCCGGGCGTGTCGGGCGCGATGACGGTGAAGCGCTCGGCCAGCGCCTCGATCATGGGGATGAACGCCGCCGACGAGCGGGGCGATTCATGGAGCAGCACGACCGGCGGGCCGCTGCCGGCGCGGCGCACCATGACCCGGCGCTCGCCGTAAGCGACGAAACGATGCTCGATCGTGTCGGTGCCGCCGCTCACGCGCCCGTCTCCCTGAGCACCCGCTTCAGTACCTTGCCGCCCGGATTGCGCGGCAGCGCGTCGATGAAATCGACCTCTTTGGGGACCTTGAAGCCGGCAAGGTTCTCCTTGCCGTAGGCGATCAGTTCCTCGGGCAAGGGCTGCGCGTTCGCCAGCGGGACGACGAACGCCTTGATCCGCTCGCCCCAATACTCGTCCGGCACGCCGACCACGGCCACCTCGCGCACCGCCGGATGCCGCGAGAGCGCGTCCTCCACTTCGCGCGGATAGACGTTGACCCCGCCGGAGATGATCATGTCCTTCCTGCGGTCGACGATATAGAGGTAGCCTTCCTCGTCGCGCCGCGCCATGTCGCCGGCCGAGACCCAGCCGTCCCGCATCGTCGCCGTGGTCTCATCCGGCTTGTTCCAGTAGCCGTTGAAGAGATAGGGCGAGGTGCTGAAGAGCTCGCCTACCTCGCCGGGTGCGGCCTCCTTCCCCTCGTCGTCGAGCAGGTGGATGCGGTTGCCGACGAAGGGGAGCCCGACGCAGCTCTTCTTGCGGAGCTGATCGGGCGGTCGCAGGTTGGTGACGATGCCGGCCTCGGTCGATCCGTAGGTTTCGTGCAGCACGCCCTCGCCGAACTGGGCGACGATCTTCTCCTTGGTGACTTGCGGCAGAGGCGCCGCGTTGGAGACCAGCGCTGTCAGCCCGTGGTCGCGGTAGCCCGCGAGAACACCCTCGCCCAGGTTAAGGATGGCGTGGAAGTGCGTCGGCACCATGAACGTGCCGGTGAAGCGGCCGTCGCAGAGTCGCTTCATCACCGCCTCCGGGTCGAACCGGGGCAGCAGCTCGCAGAAGCCCCCGAAGAAGACGGCGGCCAGCGCGAAGACGAAGCCGCCGCCGTGGAACAGCGGCGCGAACGCAAGGTGGGTGTCGTCCGGCCCGTAGCAGCCATATTCCGCCGCCATGCCGAAGCATGAGAGGACCCGCGAGCGGTGGGAGAGCACGATGCCCTTCGCCGTGCCCGTGGTGCCCGAGGTGTAGGAGATGGCGAAGGGTTGCCACTCTTCCGGCGTCTCGTCCGGCTCTTCGGGTGTCGCGCGGGCGAGCCACTCGTCGTAACTGCCGCCGATCACCAGCACGCGCTCGATCCCGTCCAGCGCGGCGCTCCGGGCGAGTTCCTCGCAGGCCTGATCGACCACCAGCACGCGCGGCCCGCAATCGCGGCAGATCGCCTCGAGCTCGTTCGCCGCGAGTCGTGTGTTGATCGTGGCGACCGCCGCGCCCATCGCCGAGAACCCGGCGACGACCTCGATATATTCGAGGCGGTTCGCCGTCTCCCACATCTGATCGAGGAACTGCGCCTGGATCGTGACGTCGAGGCCGCTGGTCGGCTCGTCCGCGATCAGGAGCCTCGGGCCGGAGCTCATGGCCATGGCGATCAGTACGCGCTGGGTCATGCCTGTGGAGAGCTCGTGAGGATAGGATTTCACCCGCCGCTCGGGGTCGTTGATGCCGACGAGCTGCAGCATCTCGATGGCCCTGGCGCGGGCTGCCTTGCGGCTCACGCGGTTGTGCGCAAGGTAGACGTTCTCGATCTGGCGGCCGACCGTCAGCATGGGATGGAGCGAGGTGCGCGGGCTCTGCACGATCAGGCCGATGTCCTTGCCGCGGATCGCATCGAGCTCCGCATCATTCATGGCCAGCATGTCGCGCCCGAGATAGTGCACCTCGCCCGAGACGATGCGGCCGGGTGGGCGCACCAGGCCCATCATGCCAATCGCCGCCGTCGACTTGCCGCAGCCCGGCTCGCCCATGACGCCGACGAACTCGCCGGCGCCGATGGTGAGGGAAAAGTCGTTCACCGCGACGTGCTCAGTGCCCTCGCTCCCGGCGAACGCCACCGTGAGGCCGCGCACCGAGAGGATGTCGTCGCCTCCCGAATCGGCATGCAGTGCCTCGGCGCTCATGTCTCGCGGAACTCTGCTTCGATGGTGTGGCCGACGAAGGCGTAGCCCAGCACCGTCAGCGAAATGGCGGCGCCGGGAAAGACCGAGGGCCACCACTCGCCCAGGATCAGCTGCTGCGCGCCGATCGCGATCATGCTGCCCCATTCAGGCGTGGGCGGGCGGACGCCTGCGCCGACGAAGCTGAGCCCGGCGGTGAGGATGATCGCGAACCCGATGGTGTCCTTCCGATCATGTAGGTGCGACACCAGTGGGGTGTTTGGATGTGTATGAATTCGGCATTTCGGTGGTCAGACCCTCGGATGCCGGATCGGGCATCTCCCGAAACCGGGCGGTGGAAGCATGCCTCTCACGGTTGGCGCGATGGTGACAGCGGCGGCAATTCGACGGGCAGCGGACGACGGGCTGAAGCGAGGCCACAATCGTTGTCTTGGCTGTCAATGTGATCATTCTCCCGGACGGAAAGCGCAGTGACGAGCTCCGCACAATCATTTGGGATGAAGCCGCCGGCACGGTCGCGGGGACGCACTTCCGCGTGCCCGATTGCTGCCCCTCCTTCGATACCCCATAAGGCTGGTTCGCATCGGGAATCCGGGCCCGTCCCTGGGATCTGCACGACCCGGCCTACAAACCAGCCGATTTCCCGACCTCGCTAGGCGAACTCTACTAGCCCGTTCTTGAGGAGCTGCTTAGGTCGACGCTGCCCCTGATCTTCGATAGGGTCGAGACGCTGCCCGGTGATCCGGGCGAAATCCTCTACGACATGCATAGAGACATCCTTGAGTAGGCGCCCTTGCCATGGACGTCGCGTTGATGACTTGGAGCTTGATGGGATCCTCGGTCGGCGGCTCCTGGCTTCATCGATGCCTAAACGCAAGGTTCGCGACTTGCGGCACCGACCGTGACGCGTTACTCGCGATCATCGGTGTAGCCGAGGAACGGGGCCCATAGGCGGTCTCAGCACCGTCGGTGCGCGATTGGCGAGAGGGCCAATTGTCCGGTGGGTTTCTGGGGCGTGCCGTGAAATCGCGTCTCAAATAAGGTAGAAAATAGGGGGCATCGACCGAAGCCCCCTCTAATTGTCGTTCTATTACAATGGATTACTACAAGGAAGTGGCGGAGGGAGTGGGATTCGAACCCACGGTACGGCTTGTCACCGTACAACGGTTTAGCAAACCGCCGCCTTCGACCACTCGGCCATCCCTCCGGCAGCGTCCCGCGCCGGTTGCGCCATGCTTATTTAGAGAGCCGGCCGGAACGCTGTCAACAGCAGTGCGCGGTGACTATTCCGGCGCCTCGTCGCCCGCGAATTTCCAGTAGGTGTCCTTGGTGACGACCTTGCCGTCGTCGTTCAGCTCCCACACGTCGATGCCGAGCCACTTGATCTTGTTGCCGTTGGTCTCGGTGCCGGAGACGGTCCACTCCGAGCAGCCCCGGTTGCCGCCGACCCAGTGGCTATGTATCTCCCAAGCCATGTCGGGAATGGTGCGGAAGCGCCGCCGCAGCATGGCGCGGATGGCCTCCATCCCCTGCACGCGATCGCCCTCCGGTGGCGTGCCCCGCGAGAGCAACCAATCCGCATCGTCGGTGAAGTGTCGGAGGATGCCTTCCACATCGTGCCGGTTGAAGGCATCGCAAACCTCGGTAATCACCGCGAGATTGCGGCGTTCGTTATCGGTCATTCTCTCTCCCTCATTGAGCGTTGGCACCGGCGGACGCCGGCCTGGACCGATCGGTCATCCGTCCGGCGCGGCGTCCAGAAGATGGCCGTGGTGGGTCAGGAATTCGTCGACCGCCTCGATCAGGCCGTCGCAGTCCGTCCCCGCAATGGCGAGCGAGGGCGCCATGTAGCCGCGCCGGGCAGTGAAGAAGCCCTTGTCGATCAGGTCGAGATGCAGGAGCTGGCGCAGGCGTGAATCTCGCGGCGCAATGTCGCGGATCGAGCGGATCGGCTCACGCTGCAAATGCATCGTCATGATCGAGCCGAGCCCGGTCACCTGGAACGAGGCGCCGTGGCGGGCGGCAAGCCCATTGAGGGCGTCGCGCAGCGCATCGCCGGCCTCATTCAGCGCAATCTGCACCGGCGGTGTGAAGATTTTCTCCAGGCCCGCGGCGCCGGCGATCAACATGAACACGTTGTTGTTGAAGGTGCCGTGGTGAACGAAGGAGTCGGGTCTGGAGGGGTCGAAACACTTCATGATCTCCGCGGGGCCGCCGAGGGCACCGCAGGAGAAGCCGCCGCCGATATACTTGCCGAGCGTGGTCAGGTCGGGGACGATGCCGAGTTGCCCCTGGCGCCCGTCCGGCGCGACCCGCGAGGTCATCACCTCGTCGAAGATCAGCAGTACGTCGTGGGCGCTGCAGGCCTCGCGCAACGCTGCGAGAAATTCAACCGAGGCCGGAATCGCGCCGGATGCGCCCTGGAGCGGCTCGACCAGAACCGCGGCGAGGCGGTGTGCGTTCTCCCTGATCAGGCGCCGCGCCTCTTCCGCGTCGTTGTAAGGGGCGATCACGAAAGGGAAGGGCACGACGATGGGCGCGGCCTCGCGGCCGAAGTAGATGGTGCCGCCGTGATAGGCGCCCTCGAACACCATGATCGAGTCCTTGCCGGTCACCGCACGGGCGGTGACGAGCGCCAGCATGTTGCCCTCGGTGCCGGAGGTGGTGAATCGCACCTGCTCGATAGAGGGGAAGCGCGCGCAGACGAGCGCCGCAAGCCGCGCCTCGTAGGGGCTCGTCGAGCCATAGGCCATCCCGGAATCCAGCGTCGCCTGCACCGCCTCGCGGATCACCGGGTGAGAATGGCCGTAGAGACCGGCAGAGAAGTCGCCGACGAAATCGGTGTAGGTGTGGTCGTCGACGTCGGTCAGCGTCGCGCCGGCCGCCTTCTCGATCGCGAGCGGGAAGGGCGGGTAGAACATGCCGGTGCGCGTGTTGCCGCCCGGCATACTCTCGCGTGCGCGCTCGTACTGCGCCCGGCTGCCGGGATTGGCCGCCGCATAGCGCGCCGTCACCTCGTCGACCGCGCTCTCCAGGTCGAGATTCCGGCCGACCGCGTCGGGCCTCGTTGCCATAGCGCGCCTCGCCATCGATTGCGCGGCGGACGATAGCCGCCCTGCCGGCGGCGCGGCAAGGTCAGAGCGGCACGCCAGCTATGTCGGCGCGGGGTAGTGACTCAGTTTGAAATCGGTCGCCCCTTGACGGTCATGCTCCAGTGCCGTCCGCTTGCCAGCTTTACCGCTGGCGAGAATCTGAGACGGGCATAAGGTTGCCGGGAAACGGTATGCTTGAACGGGCACTGGGGGTCCGCTGGCCCAGACTGGGCTTGACATGGGATATCCTGTGATACCATGTGGGACACGGGGAACCTGGGGAACCTGGGGAACCTGGGGAACCTGGGGAACCTGGGGAACCTGGGGAACCTGGGGAACCTAGGGAACCTAGAGGGGGAGCGGAGATGAGCATGGCGAACAGAGTGGAGCGAGTGCCCGACGTGGAACGGCGCTAGCCGTGCCCAAGGGGCCACGAGGAGAGAAGCGCCCGGCTGACGTGGTTGGGTGCGCCGTACACGTCGCCAGGATAGCAACTGGCGAAATTGAGGACACACAATACAAGCAACCGAACAAGGTGCGAGCCGGCCATGCTGGCGCACGCGCGCGCCAGGCGTCCCTGACGCCGGATGAGCGCAGCGCGATCGCGCGCAAGGCCGCAACTACCAGATGGCCTGGAGCATAGCCGTGCCTAAGAGCCGAAATTATAATATCCGGGAAATGGAAATTGATGGGCAGACCCGGAACGTCCGCGAAGAGTCGTTTGATGCCGATAAAGAGCGCTGGAATGAGTATAGTCTTGCGAGCGGTGATAATGTGCGGATCAAAGTCGTCGTTCACAAGATATTTCGCGTCCTCGATAAGGACGGGAATCCAGCATTTACAGCGGACGGTGATCCAGAAGTTGCCGTGAGGCACCAAGTGCAAGTGTCTGTCAGTGGCGGGCCGGAGTCCAACATCGACGGGGAGGTTCAGTAGCCATGCTCATGAAGGAGCAAGACGCTGTGACCACACGAGGCGTTCTTGCCACAATGTCTCAACAACAGGGCTGGGCGGTTTCTGAAGTTGGCGCTTATCAAGGCGTTGCAGTGCCACCCGTAAGATCGCCCTTTCTTGGGAATGGCGAGTCGCTACAGATTTCATCGCACCTCATGCATGCCAATGAGCCGTATCCCTTTCATTTCATGGAATGGTGGTTCGTGGCGGTTAAGCGTGCAGATGGAGAGCTGTATTTCTATTATGTGGGTGAGTAAGTCCCATGGTTTTTCAAAATTTCATAAACATCGAGCTGAAGTTTGCATTTTCTGTGAAGGATATTCCAGTTTGCCAAACAAGGGTTGTGCGGGAGAAGACAGGGATGCCATGGAATGAGCGCATTGCGATTCATCCATTGGGAAATGGCAATGTCGAATTAACTCCGGTAAGGGCTCCTAACCCGCCCCAAGATGAAAGTAATGCTTGACAACAAGTGAATACGCCCCTATATCAGGGGTATGAACCGGCTGCCAACTGACAAGCGAGTCCAAATCCTCAACATGTTGGTCGAGGGCATGTCCATGCGCTCGGTCAGTCGTGTTATGGACGTTTCAATCAACACGGTCTCCAAGCTCATGGTCGAGGCTGGCGAGGCGTGCGCGGCCTATCACGATGAGGCCGTGCGCGACGTGTCTGCCAGCCGCGTCCAGTGCGATGAGATTTGGTCCTTCTGCTACGCGAAGGAAAAGAACGTCGCGCGTGCCAAGGCTGCCCCGAAGGGCGCCGGCGACGTGTGGACGTGGACGGCGATTGAAGCCGACTCCAAACTGATCATCTCGTGGGAAGTTGGCGACCGCTCAGGCGCCACGGCTATCGAGTTCATGGACGACCTGCGCGCCCGGCTGGCAAACCGCGTTCAACTGACCACCGACGGCCACAAGGCGTATCTGGAAGCCGTCGAGGGCGCCTTTGGTGGCGATGTGGACTATGCCCAGCTAATCAAGCTCTACGGCGAGGCGCCGGGCGCTGAGAAGCGTTACAGCCCCGCCACATGCATCGGGACGAAGCGGCGCCGGGTCGAGGGCAGTTCCGATCCTGAGGCCGTCAGCACGTCCTACGTCGAACGGTCAAACCTGACTATGCGGATGGGGATGCGCCGCTTCACCCGGCTCACGAATGCCTTCTCCAAGAAGCTGGAGAATCACCTTCACATGCTGTCGCTCTACTTCGTGCACTACAACTTCTGCCGGATGCATAAGAGCCTGCGCATGTCGCCCGCGATGGCCGCTGGCGTGTCCGACACGCTGAGGGACATGGAGTGGATCGTCGGGCTGATCGATGCGCGAGCGTCGAAGCCCAAGCGGCCTGCGACCTACCGCAAGCGCGAAATTTCAAACTGAGACACTACCCGGCGCGGATATGCGGGTGTGATCCGAGCGTTGCTGCGTTAGGATGCGCGCCGCGCGCCGCCGGTGCACGACATGGGCCGGACGGGCGCGGGCGGTATTTCAACGGTCGGAGGACGGCGTCCATGCCAGAGTTTCTTCGGCCCGGCTCGATCGACGAGGCGGCCGACCTGATCGCGCGCCACGGTGCCGCGGCGGCAGTGCTCGCCGGCGGCACCAGCCTGATGCGCGAGACCTATCCGTCGGACGAGGGCTACTTGATCGGGGTGGACCGCCTCGGCCTCGACCGGGTGGTGAGCCGCGACGGCGGCTGGTCTGTCGGCGCCGCGGTCCCGCTGAGCGTGCTGCGCGAGGCCGTGCCGATTGCCGCACTCCAGGCCGCGACCCGCGAGATCGGCGGCCCGGCGGTGCAGAACATGGCGACGGTCGGCGGCAACCTGTTCGCCCGCGCCCCCTTCGGCGATCTCGCGCCGGCGCTTCTCGCCCTCGGCGCGCGGCTCGTCTTCGCGACTGCCGACGGCGAGGAGACCCAACCGATCGAAGCCTTCTACGCCGGCTGGTCCGACGGCACGCCGCCCCGCACAGGCTTGCTGACCCGGATCGAGATCGACGCGCCGACAGGCGCCGCCGCCTACATGAAGTGCGCGCGGCGCCGCTATTCGACCCCGTCGGTGGTCACGGTCGCCGCCTGCGTGGAAAAGGATGGCGGTACGGTGAGCGACGCGCGGATCGCGCTCAGCGGGGCGAGCGCGCACCCCTTCCGCTGCGCCGAAGCGGAGCAGGCGGTGATCGGCTCCAGCCTCGACGAGGCGGCGGTGACGGCGGCGGCCCAGGCGGCCGAGAGCGCCGTTACGCCCCAGACCGATGCTGTCGCGAGCGAATGGTATCGCCGGCGCATGACCGGCGTGTTCGTCCGACGGGTGCTGGCGGCGCTCGCCTGACGACGTTGAGCGGGAGGCAAGGATGGAAGACAAGCTGATACGCCTCACGGTCAACGGCCGTGACGAAGCGGTGGTGATCCAACCGCTGGCGACGCTGCAGGACGTGCTGCGGGATTCGCTGCAGCTCAATGCGGTCAAGAGCGGCTGCGGACAGGGCGGCTGCGGCAGCTGCTCGGTGCTCGTGGATGGGGAGCTTCACCTCTCCTGCCTCACGCTCGCCGAGCGCGCCGAATGGGCCGAGGTCACCACCCTCGAAGGCCTCAACGAGACCAACGCGATCGTGCCGCTGCAACAGGCCTTCGTCGAGAACTACGCGGCGCAATGCGGCTACTGCACCGCCGGCATGGTCATGGCGGCCAAGGCGCTGCTCGACCGCAATCCTGCGCCCAGCCGCGATGAGATCGTGGAGGGGCTCTCGGGCAATCTTTGTCGCTGCACCGGGTTCGCGCCCATTGTCCGCGCCGTGCAGCAGGCTGCGCAGGTGCTCTCGGATACCGGGGAGGAGGCGAGCTAATGTCGATGAAGGAACTCGGCGTCGTCGGCCGGAACGTCGGACAGCGCGACCTCGATAGCCACACGCGCGGCCAGACGACCTATTACGAGGACAACTATTACCCGCGCATGCTGCATCTCAAGATGCACCGGAGCGCGGAGCCCCACGCCCGGATTACGCGCGTGGACACCAGCGCGGCGGAGGCAAGCCCCGGTGTCGTCTGCGTGCTCACCCATGAGGACCTTCCCGGTAAGAAGGTGTGGAACGGCCTTGCTGCCGTCGGCGTCGGGCCCGAGGACGAGCCCGTCCTCGCCTTCGACAAGGTGCGCTGGCGGGGCGAGCCCATCGTCGCCGTGCTGGGCGAGAGCGCCGAGGCCGCCCGCGCCGGCGCCGCCAAGGTGGAGGTGGACTACGACCCGCTGCCCGGCGTGTTCGACGTGGAGGAGGCGATCTCGGGCTCGGTGCCGGCGCTGACCGCCCACTGGCCGCGCAACCACTACATCTACCCGGACGATCACGGCGCCGCGCAGATCCGCTTCGGCGATGTCGAGGAGGGCTTCGCCGAGGCCGACCACATCGTCGAGGACCGCTACCAGACCAGCCCCATCGAGCAGGCGCCGATGGAGACCAACGGCTGCATCGCCAAGCCCGGCGGCGACGGGCGCATCACGGTGCACACCAACACCCAGGCGGTGCACTTCGCGCGCGACAACACCGCCGCCATCCTTGGGATTGCGCCGGGCAAGCTGCGCTTCCTCGGCGGCACCGTGGGCGGCGGCTTCGGCGGCAAGGTGGACGTGGCGGTGGAGCCGATCTCGGTGCTGGCCGTCATGCGGACCGGGCGCCCGGTCAAGTTCAAGTACACGCGGGAAGAGGAGATGCAGGTGTCCTCCACCCGCTCGGCCTGGCGCCTCTACGTCAAGGACGGGGTGATGAACGACGGGCGCATCGTCGCCCGCAAGATCACCTCATATCAGGATTCCGGCGCCTATCTGCGCTTCAGCTCTTACGGTTCGATGAAGCACGCCGGCCATATGCCGGGGCCCTACACGATTCCCAACGTGTGGGTCGACGCGCGGGTGGTCTTCACCAACCGGCCGCCGTCGAGCGCCATGCGGGGCTTCGGCGTCATGGCCGCGTCGTTCGCCATCGAGCTGCAGATGGACAAGATCGCCAAGACCATCGGCATGGACCCGTGGCAGCTCCGGCTGCTCAACGCCTACCGCAACGGCGACATGCGGGCGCATCGCAAGGTGAACGAGGACGCGGCGATGGTGGAGACCATCCAGGCCGCGGCGCGGCTTGCGGGCCACGAGCTGCCGGCGGAATACCAAGCGATGACCTCCTGGGACAGAAAGGCAAGCTGATGGCCAAGGTAAGGGGCACCGGCTTCGCAGCCGTGAACTATCCGACCGGGATGCATCTCGGCGGCGATCCCACCCAATCGCTGATCCACATGACGCCGGCCGGAGACTTCGTCGTCACCATGGCGAGCGTCGACCTGGGCCAGGGGCTCCGCACCGTGCTTGCGCAGATCGCGGCAGAGGCCCTCGGCGTCCCCTACGAGAGCATCGTGGTGGAGACCGCCGATACCGACACCGGCCCCCACTGCACCGGCACCTTCGCGAGCCGCACCACTCACCGCGCCGGCAATGCGGTGGTGATGGCGGCGCAGGAGGCGCGCAAGGCGATGCTGGAGGTGGCCGGCGAGCTGCTGGAGGCGAGCCCGGAGGATCTGGAGACCGACGGCGACGGCAACATCCACATCAAGGGCGTGGCCGAGAAGTGCGTTTCGGTCGGCGAGGTCGCCGGTGCCGCCCATTTCGCCCAGGGCAAGAGCATTGCCGGACGCGGCGCCTATCTCAAGCCGCCGAGCCCGATGGACCCGGAGACCGGGGAGTGCGATCCCGATTCGACCCAGGCCCATGCCTGCACCGTCGTCGAGGTCGAGGTCGATACCGAGACCGGGATGGTCGAGGTGCTGGACGTGAAGAGCGTCTACGAGGTGGGCCAGCAGGTGAACCCCGACCTCGTGAAGGGCCAGATCGTCGGCGGCTCGTGGATGGGCATCGGCCACGCGCTCTACGAGACCACCGCGCCCGGCTATCCGGCGATCGATCCGGCGCCGGTCGATTTCCAGAACTACCTGCAGCCCGGGGCGGCGGAGATGCCCGAGGTCACTTGCGAGGTGCTGGAATACCCGGCCGAGAGCGGCCCCTATGGGGGCAAGGGCGTGGGCGAGATGGTGACCAACGGCCCGATTCCGGCCATCGTGAGCGCCATCAACAACGCGCTCGATGTGCGCATCACCGAGATTCCGGTGACGCCCGAGGTCGTCCTCCGCGCCCTCGAAGAAAAGAAGGCTCAAGCCGCAGGCTGAGCGACGCCCCCCCTTCACGCCGGCCCTCTCGTCCCACGGGAGGAGCGGGGGGATGTTCGCCGTGGGTGCCGAAGGCCATTCCGACTGGCCAACGTGCGGGCTCCCCGTCGAGCCCCGTCTCTTCTGATCGATAGACCGGGCCAGCCCTGCTGGGAACCAACCTCTCGCGCTTGGGCACCGCCAAAGCATGCATGCACGCTTGATACGATAAGCGGTTTCGCTAGAGTCCGCGGCGCAGCAGGTCTCCGAGAGCGTGTGGAAGGGGCCGACGGGGTGGTCGCGGCCTCGGTCCCGCGCGGCAGTGAGAGGGGCGGCATTGCCAACATCGCGAGTGGATGCGGGCGCTCGTCCGGCGGGGGCGGGCGAGGAAGCGGCAGCGCAGGTCTTCGACGATGCCTCGAAATCGAGCCTGGCGCCGGCTCCGTCGCAGACCGCGCTAGCTCTCTTCGATCTCGTACAGGGCGTGCGAGCGCATCACCTGTGGTACCTGCTCGGCTGGCGAGATATCCGGCAGCGCTATCGGCGCTCCGTGCTGGGACCGTTCTGGCTGACGCTGAGCATGGGCGCGTTGGTGAGCGCGCTGGGTTTTCTCTATGGAATGCTGCTCCAGGTCGAGATCGCGGAGTATGTGCCGTTCCTCGCGCTCGGCTTCATCGTATGGGCGCTGATCTCCGGCGTCATCACCGACGGCTGCCAAGTGTTCATCAATGCGGAGAGCATAATCAAGCAAGTGGGGTTGCCGCTCTCCGTCCACGTGTATCGCCTGCTCTGGCGTAACCTCCTCATCCTTTTTCACAATGCCTTGGTCTTCGTCGTCGTGGCCGCTGTTTTCGGGGTCTGGCCGGGCTGGGCCGGCCTTCTCGCCCTGCCGGGTCTCGTGCTCCTCTGCCTCAACGGCATTTGGGCGGTCCTGCTGTTCGGCATCGTCTCGGCCCGCTTCCGCGACGTGCCGCCGATCGTGGCGAGCATCGTACGCATCTGCTTCTTTGTGACTCCGATCATCTGGATGCCGGAGCTCGTCCCGCAGCGCGCCATGGTGCTGGAATTCAACCCCTTCTACCATCTGGTCGAGGTGGTGCGGGCGCCGCTGCTGGGGGAGGTGCCGGGGCTCTCCTCCTGGATCGCGGTGCTGAGCATGACGATCGGGGGCTGGGTCTTGGCGTTCGCGTTCTTCCGCCGCTATCGCTGGCGGATCGCCTACTGGGTATGAGCGCCGCGGTCAGCCTTCGGCTCGAGTCGGTCACGGTCGACTTCCCCGTCTACAGCACCAATACGCGCTCGCTGAAGAATCGATTGCTGCATCACGGCACGGGCGGGCGCATCGCGCGCGGCGCCGGCAGACGGCTGTGGGTGCGTGCGCTCGAAGACGTGAGTCTCGCGTTCAAGCACGGTGATCGGGTCGGTCTTGTCGGCCCCAACGGCGCTGGCAAGACGACGCTGCTGCGCGTGCTCGCGGGTGCCTATGAACCCGCGCACGGTCGCGTTTATCGACACGGCCGAACGGCTTCGCTGCTGAGCGTGTCGCTCGGTATCAATTCGGAAGCGACGGGCTACGAGAACATCATGACCCGGGGGCTCTTCCTGGGACTGATGCCGGAGCAGGTGCGCGAGCGTATGGACGAGATCGCGGCGTTCACCGAGCTTGGCGACTATCTGGCGATGCCGGTGCATACATATTCGGCGGGTATGCGGCTGCGGCTCGCCTTTGCCGTCTGCACCTGCTTCGAGCCCGAGATCCTGTTGATGGACGAATGGTTGGGCATGGGCGACCGCGCCTTCGTCGAGAAAGCAAAGCGCCGGCTCGAGGAGTTCGTAGAGTGTGCCGGAATTTTGGTGCTCGCATCCCAGAATGTAGGCCTTCTCCAGCGCGTCTGCACCACGGGCGTCCTGCTCGACGCGGGAAGAGTCGAGGCTCGCGGGCCGATCGACGAGGTGCTGCAGGAATATAAGAACGCGGCATAGAGTTGGGGCGCTGCGGCCGCAAACCGGCTACACAGGGGCGGCAATGTCAGGTGATATCCATCTCTATACACACCACCGCTATAGACGCTATCTCTGCACACTTCCTTGAGGCCGCCATCGTCCAGATTTCTTCGAACAGCGCAGACACTCGGCTATGGCCTTTCTCCTTGCTTATCCCAATTCCAATAGAGGTCAATAGACGTCTTTAGATTCATTTTCTCGTATTGCGATAAAAGCATCCAATTAAATCTCGCCTTCACCTCCTTATAAAATTTAAAGCAGGAGAATACCACCACCAACATCACAGCCTTTACCGGACTCATGCCCACTTCTGAGACGTACATTCGGTAAGTATCCACGACGTTCCGCAAAATATTCGACGATACTGACCCTGGCATTTTGACATACCCAACCAAGACTTCAGGAACACACGTAATATAACCATCGTTACGCTGCAGTAGAGATATCCAATACGCATAATCCTCACGGTTTCGTAGTCTTGGCATTTCTTGCCCGCCAACCACGTTTCTCCGAATCATTGCACTGCTCATGGTAACGCGATTTCCAACGTACATGTCAAACAAATGCATTTTCTTCCGGCCGTTTACAATTCCCACTATATCGCCCCGTGTGTTAAGAAGGACCACTCTTGTGTGAGATAATATTACTTTATCGTCTTCAAAGGATCGAATTTGCAGTTCTAGTTTGTTGCTCACCCAAAAATCATCTGCATCCAAAAACGCGATGTACCGTCCACGTGCATTCTTGAGACCGACGTTACGCGCTGCCCCAGGGCCGCTGTTCCTGGAGGTCGAAAAAAGCCTCACTCGCTCATCGAGCTCGCCATACTTCTTTAACATTCTAATACTCTCGTCTGCAGAGCAATCATCCACTAATATGAGTTCATAATCAGTCAGTGTCTGGCTAAGCACGGACCTCAGTGCCCTGTGAAGGGAAGCGGCCGTATTGTGGACCGGCACGATTATGCTTACCAAAGGACCGCTTACGTTAACAGGCATTTGTAGGAGTTTTCTCTGAGTACATGCGGGCGAACAGTGACATTGAGACTCGCACGAAAAGCCTGAGGAGTTCGATTGTTTACGGCTGCCTGTCTCCGTCCTTTGGTTATTTTCAAAATCTCAGGATAATTGGGTATTGTCGTTTTCGGCGTAATGTGGTTGAATGTGTCGGCACAATAATCCAATATATGTTTTCATATCCGTGTCGGACAATTCACCAGATGTGTAGCTTAGTAACTTAGGACGCACGGTGTCTCGGGGCATTGTAACCCACCGAAAGAGAGAAGCATGTCCAACCATACGCGCAGTTACGGTATGTACGAAAGTGAGATAGGTCAAGTGTAACTGACTGACAGTAGCGAGACATTGAGAGTTATGGAGGACATGTTATGATATTGTAATGACAAATACGGATATTCGATCGGGTCTATAGTACTGCACTAACAAAAGGGGAAGCTCTTGAGTATAGAGCATCGTTGGTGTACCGAAATAACGCAGACCTGAGTCGTCTGAGTACTGGCCAGTATCGGCCAAACGGGATAGTAGTAATACGGCTCTCGACACGTCGTTTTCCCAAATAGGGCGGTTTTTCTCCTCTGCGACATGTATATTGGGGAGAGTGGCCCTAGTTCAGTTTGGCGAATGGTAAGGTCTGCTGGGCTGGCGTCCAGTAAAACAACTCCTTGGTGGGATAATGTAGTAAGGTATGAAGGCCGCTTGGGGGTCTAAATCATTATGTGAGTGGTGGGCGTTGTCCGGGTAACTGTAACGAGACGACGTTTAGCCCACGCTGCCGCCTCGGTTGACCTGCCCGCACGGGGTGGTGGGGTCTGAGCGTAGAAGGAGCGGTGGCGACGCCGCCACGGTTGAGGTGACCTGGCGAGGCCCCTGAGATGCAGGGGAGGCGGGAGGCTGGATCGAGGTAGGGTCGGGCGCCCCGGCTCTTCACTCCGCGCGGTTCATGGGACGCGCGAGGTTCCCGACGGGGTTGACTGGTGGTTATCAACTCGAACCGTCCGGGCCGTCCTGCAACGTCACGCGCTTGGTGACGTCCGATACTATTGTTCACAGCCGCCATGCAATCGACCCGGCGCGGCCTCGTCTAGGGCCTGTTCACGCTAATTATGCGAATCGTGTTATCATTCTCGGATGGAGATCACGGAAGCCCAATACGCTCGCATTGCCCCGTACCTTCCGGTGCAACGCGGCAACGTCAGCCTGTCGAACCTGCAGGTGCTCAACGCCATCCTGTACGTGGCGGAGCATGGCTGCAAATGGCGCGGCTTGCCCAGTCACTTCGGCAATTGGCACACCATTTACATGCGCATGAACCGCTGGTCGAAGAACGGCGTCCTCGACCGGGTCTTCGAACAGCTGCAACGAGAACAGATCGTGCGCATCAAGCTCGAAGCGCTGTCGCTGGACAGCACCATCGTCAAGGTGCATCCCGACGGGACTGGGGCGCTAAAAAAAACGGACCGCAGTCGATCGGCAGATCCCGAGGCGGCTGGACCACCAAGCTTCATATGGTTGCCGCGGATGCCCGGACGGCCATAACGTTCTCGCTGTCGCCCGGACAGGCCCACGATGCTCCCGAAGGGCGCAAGCTGCTCCAGCGCCTCGGCGCGCAACCGCACCAGCCCTGTCTGATCATGGACCGCGCGTACGAAGGCAACGAGACACGCCAACTGGCGCTCGACCTCGGCTTCACACCCGTGGTTCCGCCGCTCAAGACCCGGCGCGACCCCTGGGTATACAACCGGGAGATGTACAGGCGGCGCAACGAAATCGAGCGCCTGTTCCGACGCCTCAAGGGCTTCCGCCGAATCTTCTCTCGATTCGAGAAGCTCGACGTGATCTTCCTCGGGTTCATCCTCTTCGCGCTCATATGCGATGCACTGCGTTAGTGTGAACAGGCCCTAGTCGCCGCTCCAATTGCTTGGCATAGCGGCGCCCGGGCGGCGAACCTCGGGTTGCGGCTAGGTAAGGAAGGATCCGCTGCCGTGTTGCCCGTGATCCCCGTTCCGCAGGATGGCCGCGCCGTGCTGACACCGTGCTGACATGGTCGCTTTGCGACTCTCCTGAAAATCCGCGAAATGATTGAATTTGTTGGTACGCCCGCCTGGGTTCGAACCAGGGACCCTCTGATTAAAAGTCAGATGCTCTACCACTGAGCTACGGGCGCGCCGCGGCGCGAAACGATAGGGAGGCGGCGACACAGGGTCAAGCGGCGGTCCTCGCTGCTGTCGGTAACACGCGATCTGTCCGGTTTTAGAACGCCTCCAAGCCATGGAGGGCGGCGATGCGTCGGACGGAGCAGGTACAGGGACTGAGATTGATGAAGTTCGAGGAGGTTTACGGGCGCACCCATCGGGGTGGCTTGAGCCAGGCGGAGGCGGCGGAGGTTCTGGGTGTCTCGGAGCGCACCTTCCGGCGCTGGCGCGATCGCTACGAGGCGGAAGGCGCGGAGGGTCTCTACGACCGCCGCCTGGGCCGCCTCTCGGCGCGGCGCGCGCCGGCGGACGAGGTGGCGCGGGTGCTGGAGTTGTTCGACACCCGCTACTGGGACTTCACGGCCAAGCACTTCCACGAGAAGCTGGTGGCCGATCACGGCTTCAAGCGCAGCTACAACTGGCTGCGGCTGAGCTTGCAAGCCCACGGGCGCAGGCGCGCGGCGCCCAGGCGTGGGGCGCACCGGCGCAAGCGGCCGCGCCGTGCGCTCCCCGGCATGATGCTGCATCAGGACGGCTCGAGCCACGCGTGGGTCCCCGGTCGATGGTGGGACCTGATCGTCACCATGGACGATGCGACCGGCGATATCTACTCGGCCTTCTTCGTCGCCGAAGAGGGCACCATGTCGAGCTTCCAGGGGGTGTCCGAGGCGATCCGGGCCAAGGGCCTGTTCTGCTCGTTCTACGCCGACCGCGCCAGCCACTACTGGAACACGCCCGAGGCCGGCGGCACGGTGGACAAGGACACCCCGACCCAGGTCGGCCGTGCGCTTCAGCAGCTCGACATCGAGCTGATCGCGGCCTATTCGCCCGAGGCCAGGGGGCGCTCCGAGCGCATGTTCGGGACCCTGCAGAAACGCCTGCCCCAGGAACTCAGGCTCGCCGGCATCACCGAGATCGCCGAGGCCAACCGCTTCCTCAAGGAGCTCTTCCTGCCACAACACAACGCCCGCTTCGCGGCCCCGGCCGAGGACCAGGGCAGCGCCTTCGTGCCCTTCGCAGGCGCGCTCGACGACATCCTCTGCATCCACGAGGAGCGCACCGTCTCGAACGACAACACGGTGCGCTACAAGCGCCTGGAACTTCAGATCCCCGCCGGCCGCCACCGCCGCCATTACGTCAAGGCCAGGATCCGCGTCCACGAATACCCCGACGGCACAATGGCCGTCTTCCATGGACCGCGATGTCTGGCGCGATACCACGCCGATGGCCAACCGATCGACACCCCAACCCGGCAGGCCGCATGAGACGCTTCGACGCGACCGGCCGATGCCCTGTGGACAAGTGGACAGCCGCGCCGCGCCCGAGCACTTCCCCACAGGGCCAGCAACCGCAACAGAAGCGGTCAATCCATATGGTACATAAACCGGCCAACTCAGATTGTTCTCGACAGCGCACCGCCCGGTGGGCGTCGCCTTTTAGCGGAACGGGGGTGAGTAAAGGATGCCACCGTCGCTGTAGAGGGCGCTGAAGCCGCGCGGCAGGCCGAGCGGGCTGCCGGCGCCAAGGTACTTCTCGAAGATCTCGGCGTAGTTGCCCTCCGCCGCAATCGCGCGCACCGCCCACTTGGCATCGAGGCCCAGCATCTCGCCGAGCGAGCCTTCCGTCCCCAGCATCCGGTTGATCTCGGGATGGTCGGTCCCCTTCGCCATCTCCGCCACGTTCGCCTGGGTCACGCCGAGCTCCTCGGCCGTGATCAGCGCGTTCAGCACCCAGCGTGCGATGTCCGCCCACTGGTCGTCGCCCTGGCGTACCAGGGGACCCAGCGGCTCCTTCGAGATGATTTGCGGGTAAATCACGTGCGCGTCCGGGTCGTCGAAGGTCGACTTCGTCGCCGCGAGGCCCGAAACGTCCGTCGTGTAGACATCGCAGCGCTCCGCCTCGTAGGCCGCGCGGGCCTCCGCATTGGTCTCGAGCGGCACAGGCTCGTAGCCGATGCCGTTGACGCGGAAGAAGTCCGCGAGGTTGAGCTCGGTGGTCGTGCCGGTCTGGATGCAGACCGAGGCGCCGTCGAGCTCGATGGCGCTCTCCACGCCGAGCTCCCGGCGGCCGAGGAAGCCCTGGCCGTCATAGTAGTTGATGCCGATGAAGGTGAAGCCGAGGTCGACATCGCGCGAGTAGGTCCATGTGGTGTTGCGCGACAGGATGTCGACTTCTCCGGAGGCCAAGGCCGGGAATCGCGTCTTCCCGGTCAGGGTGACGAACGAGATCTTCTCCGCATCGCCCAGCACGGCGGCGGCCAGCGCCCGGCAATAAGCCGCCTCGAATCCCGACCACCTGCCCCTGTCGTCGGTATGGGAGAAGCCCGGCAGACCCGGATTGATGCCGCATCTGAGCCGGTCGTCGGCCCTCACATCGTCGAGCGTTGCGGCCTGGCTCTGAAGCCCGGCCGCAAACGTCACCGCGCCGGCCACCGCGAGGGCTCCGGCAATCTTCGTAAGGCTCATCCCTCTCCTCCGAAAATGGGCGTCTTGAGAAGCCGGACGCAATCCATATAGGCGATACATCCAGTAAGAGACCAATGAGTATTTGTGTTGGATATCTATAATTATCTCTTATAGCGAACAGGTGCGAATCGCTTCCTCCGCTTCGGCCCATGGAAGCAGCCTTGCGTGCGTCCGGGCGGATGGGGACAATCGCCACGCCCGGCGCGCGCCCACGCGGCGAACAAGCCACGGCGACGGTGACCATCCCATGAGCGATCAGTCCGACCTGTTGAAGCCGTTGAAGACCTGGAGCCACCTCGCCGGCAAGCGGCGCAGGCCGAGCGAGTACGAGATCGTCTCGACCAACCTGCTCTGGAGCACCGACGACGAGATGCCGTGGGCGCTCTCGCCCGACATCGACATGAACAAGTGGTATCTCCGATACCGCAACAACTCGCCGCTCAAGCACGACGACTGGGACGCCTTCCGCGACCCGGACGAGGTGGTCTACCGCTCCTACAACGTAATGCAGGACGGGCACGAGACCTATGTCGACGGCCTGCTCCGCGATCATGCGAAGAACGCCCACGACGGCAGCCTGGACGCGGACTGGGTGGCGGCGCTGGCGCGGCTCTACACGCCAACGCGCTATCCGCTCCACTGCCTGCAGATGGGCTCGGCCTACCTGGTGCAGATCGTGCCGGCGAGCACGATCGAGAATTGCACCATGTTCCAGGCCGCCGATCAGCTCCGCTGGGTCTCGCGAGTCGCCTACCGCACCAGGGAACTTGCCAACGCCCACGCCGATGCGGGCTTCGTCACGGGCGAGTGCAAGGCGTGGGAGGAGGCCCCTTGCTGGCAGGGCTTCCGCGAACTGCTGGAGCGTGTCCTCGCCACCTACGATTGGGCGGAGCACTTCATCGCCCTCAACATCGTCGCCAAACCGGCCTTCGACGAGGCGTGCATCCGCCAGCTCGTCCGCTCGGCACGGGCTAGCCGCGACACGCTGCTGGCCCAGATGCTGGATGCCCAGTGGGAGGACAGCGAGCGGTCTCGGCGTTGGACCGGCGCGCTCGTCGAATTCGCGCGCGGGACGGAAGGCAACGCGGCCACGATGGCGGACTGGGTCGCCAAATGGGCACCGCTCGGCGATGCCGCCATCGGCGCCTATTGCGCCGCGTTGCCCGACAACGCGAACGCCGCCGAGCAGGCCAGGGGCGCGGCGAGCGCCTTCCGCGCCTCTCTCGGCTTTACGGCCTGAGGCGTGCCGTCGCGGGCAGCGTTTTCGGAGGAATGACATGCGCAAGGTGATGATCGGCGGGACCGGGATGACCCGGTTCGGCAAGTTCCTGGAGACGAACCTGCGCGCGCTCGCCGCAGAAGCCGCGACGGCGGCACTTGCCGACGCGGACACCGCGGCCGACGAGGTCGGCATAGTCTTCTTCGGCAATGCGGCGGGCGGGCTGCTCGGCGCGCAGGAATGCGTGCGCGGCCAGGTCGCGCTGCGTCATACCGGGCTGCTCGGCAAGCCGATCGTCAATGTCGAGAACGCCTGCGCCTCGTCATCCACCGCGTTTCATCTGGCGGTGCTGGCCGTGGGCTCCGGCCAGTGCGATGTGGCGCTCGCGGTCGGCGCCGAGAAGATGAGCAACGAGGACAGGACAGTGCCGCTCAAGGCACTGGAGGCGGCGGCGGACCGCGACGAGTTCGAGGAACTCAAGAAGCGGATCGCCCCCGGCGGTGCCGGCTCGGGCTCGGTCTTCATGGATCTCTATTCGAACCTCGCTCGGGACTTTGCGGAGCGGACCGGCGCGACGCCTGCCGATTACGCGCGGGTCTCGGTCAAGCAGCGCCGGGCCGGTGCGCTCAACGGGAAGGCGCAGTTTCAGGAGGCGGTCACGGTCGAGGACGTGCTGGTGAGCCGCATGATCGCGGAGCCCCTTACGCTGATGATGTGCTCGCCGATCGGCGACGGCGCCGCCGCGCTGGTGCTGATGAGCGAGGACTACGCCCAGCGCAAGGCGGTGAACCCTGTCGCGGTGCTCGCCAGCGAGCTGCGCTCCGGCCAGGGCGACGATCCGGAGGCGCCGCCGGTGGCCGAAGTTGCGGCGCGGGCCGCCTACGAGACGGCGGGGCTCGGGCCCGAGGACATCAGCGTAGCCGAGATCCATGACGCCGCCGCGCCGGCGGAGCTGATGCTCTCCGAGCAGCTCGGTTTCTGTCCCCCCGGCGATGCCGTCGGGCTGCTCAGGGATGGCGTCACTGCGCTCGAAGGCCGCATGCCGATCAACCCGAGCGGCGGGCTCATCAGCAAGGGCCACCCGATCGGCGCGACCGGGGCGGCGCAGCTCGTCGAGCTCGCCGACCAGATGCGCGGCCGTTCGGGCGCGCGCCAGCGGGAAGGCGCGCGGTTCGGTCTCGCCGAAAACGCGGGTGGCTGGATCGGCGCGGATGCTGCCGCCGCCTGCGTGACCATCCTGGGGTCGACCCGCCACTGACGCACCGGGAGGAACCGGGCCGGAGGCCCGGACGGCGCGACTGCGCCGCGCTTCGTTGGCGCGTAGCGTCGCGCGTCCACGCGCGCGGGGCGCACGATCGAGCGGAGCGAGCGCCCGGCGCCTGAGGGATATGCAAAGAGCAAGGAGAAGGGCATGAGCGAGAGCGCCGTGCTGGTCGAGACCGCGGGCCGGGCAGGGGTCATCACGATCAATCGGCCGGAGCGGCTGAACGCGCTCGACCTGCCGACCTGCCTAGCCCTCGACGACGCCGTGAGCCAGGTGGAAGGCGATCCGGCAGTGCGGGTCGTGCTGTTCACCGGCGCGGGCCGCGCGTTCGTCGCCGGCGGCGATATCGCCGATCTCGACTCGCGCCAGGGCCTTGCCCATTACGAGGAGTTCGCCGAGCACATTCACCGGCTGTTCCGTCGGATCGAGACCCTGGACAAGCCGACCATCGCTGCCGTCAACGGCTTCGCCCTCGGCGGCGGTGCGGAGCTGATGCTGTCCACCGACATCAGGCTGCTCTCGGCGAAGGCGAAGATCGGCGTGCCCGAGATCAATCTCGGGCTCTTCCCCGGTGCCGGCGGCACGCAACGCCTGATCCGCCAGATTCCTCTCTGCCGGGCCAAGGAGCTGATGTTCACCGGTGTGCCGATCGGGGCGGAGGAGGCGGTGGCGCTCGGCCTCGCCAACCGCGTCGTCGCGCCCGAGGCGTTGATGGACGAGGCGCTGGCCCTTGCCGAGACGATCGCGAGCAAGTCGCCGCTCGCGCTCCGCTATCTCAAGCGCACCATCGACGCCGGCGCCGACATGCCGCTGCCGGCGGCGCTCGCCCACGAGCAGGCCATGATCTCGCTGGTGCTCGACAGCGAGGACGCGCACGAGGGCTGCCGCGCGTTCCTCGAGAAGCGCGAGGCCCGGTTCAAGGGCGCCTGAGCCGTGGAGGTCCAGCTCACCGAAGAACAGGCGCTGATGCTCGAGACGGCGCGGCGCATCGGTGCCGCGTACGGCCTTGATTATTGGCGCGCGCTGGATGAGCGGGGCGCCTACCCGAGCGAGATGTGGCAGGCGATCTGCGACGCGGGCTTCGGCGGCATCGCGCTGCCCGAGGAGTACGGCGGCGCCGGGCTCGGCATGCTCGATCAGGCGCTGGTGATCGAGGCGCTCTGCGAATCCGGCGCGGGCGCGACCCTCGCCCAGATCTTCATGGTGAACCCGATCTTCGGCGGCGTTGCCATTGCGCGCTACGGCTCGGAGGCCATGCGCCGCGACCTGCTGCCGCCACTCATCGCGGGCGACATCGAGTGCTGCATGGCGCTCACCGAGCCCGACGCCGGCACCAACAGCCTGGCGCTTCGCACCTTCGCCGCGGCTCACGGCAACGGCTGGCGGCTCAACGGGCGGAAGATCTGGATCTCGGCGGTGCCGACGGCGGACAAGATGCTGGTCGTCGCCCGCACCAAGAAGGTCGAGGACTCGCAGCGCCGCACCGACGGCATCTCGCTCTTCCTCATCGATGTCGAGCGCGAAGGGCTGACGCACTCCACCATCGAGAAGGCGGGCACCCATTGCGTGCCGGCGAGCAACGTCTATTTCGAGGACACGCCGGTCGCGGGCGACGAGCTGGTCGGCACGCTGCACGGCGGCTGGGCGGCGCTGCTGGACGTGCTCAACACCGAGCGCATCGTCACCACCGCTGGCCTCGTCGGCACGGTGCGGCTCGCGTTAGGCCTCGCGATCGACTACGCCAACGATCGCCGCATCTTCGGCGAGCGGCCGATCTCCTCCTATCAGGGCCTGCAGTTTCCGCTGGCCCAGGCGAAGGCGGAGATCGAGTGCGCTGCGGTGATGAACCACAAGGCGGCCGCCCTGCACGATGCGGGCATGCCTTACGGCTCGCAAGCCAACATGGCCAAGCTCATCGCCGCGCAAGCCGCCGCCGAGGGCATCGAGCGCGCGATGCAGACCATGGGCGGCATGG
The DNA here is from genome assembly GCA_965237415.1 of Alphaproteobacteria bacterium. Lineage (GTDB taxonomy): Bacteria > Pseudomonadota > Alphaproteobacteria > UBA828 > UBA828 > WTGU01. The sequence goes on along the minus strand of CBDEFM010000002.1, from coordinate 1,661,840 downwards.
GCTATGCCAAGGAGACGCACCTGGAGCGGCTCTGGCGCGACGCGCGCCTCTTCCGCTTCGCGCCGGTCTCGGAGGAGATGATCCTCAACTACATCGCCGTGCACGACCTCGGCATGGCACGCGGGTACTGAGGTAGGCGGCCTAGCGAACGAGCTTGTCGCGGTAGCAGTTGCTGTTGTTCTTGTTATGTTCTAGGATAGAGTCATGGCCGATAGCACGGCAATCGAGTGGACCGACGCGACCTGGAACCCAGTGACGGGGTGCACCAAGATCAGCGCCGGTTGCGACCGCTGCTATGCCGAACGGTTCGCCGAGCGTTTTCGCGGAGTGAAAGACCACCCGTTCGAGCGAGGCTTCGATCTCACGCTGCGGCCGAAGCGGTTGAGCCAGCCGATGGCTTGGCGTCGGCCGCGAATGATCTTCGTCAATTCGATGAGCGATCTGTTTCACAAGGCCGTGCCACGCGCGTTCGTCGATGCCGTGTTCGAAACCATGGAGAGCGCCGACTGGCACGTGTTTCAGGTTCTCACCAAGCGCAGTTCTCGCCTACGCGCGTATGTCAACGCCCGCTACGCCGATCGACCTGCGCCGGCCCATATATGGATGGGGGTCTCGGTTGAGGATGGCACCAAGTTGTCGAGAGTCCGGCACCTGGGAGACACGGCAGCGCGGGTGCGCTTCCTGTCGTTGGAGCCCCTTATCGGGCCGGTCGATCAACTCGATCTCAACGGCATCCATTGGACCATCGTGGGCGGCGAGAGCGGCCCAGGAGCGCGGCCAATGCATCCAGACTGGGTCCGCCAAATCAGGAATCATTGCGTAGCTCACAGGGTCCCGTTCTTCTTCAAGCAATGGGGCGGCCGTACTCCCAAGGCCGGCGGCCGATCACTGGACGGTCGGGAGTGGAACCAGTGGCCGAGCGTGCCGATTGCTGCGACCCCTGAACGGCCTCGCGGGATGGTGGCGGTCTAGAAAGCGGCGTCGGAGCAACAAGTAAAGCATTTGCAATGGCGGCGCCCAAAGAGACCGTTTGGGATCTCGACCCGCACACGCGGGCAAAGCACGAGATTTTGCGACGATATCTTCAGGCCTGGACGCCAATCATGGCGCGGGGCTTTCCCGAGGTTATGTACGTGGACGGATTCGCTGGACCAGGGCGGTATTCGAAAGGGGAGGACGGCTCTCCGATAATCGCGCTTCGCATAGCACTTCATCAACCAGCTCACGTCAGGGCGAGGATTCGATTCGTATTCGTCGAGGAGAGAAAAGATCGCGCCGACGTGCTCAGCGAGATTATCGCCAGCTTAGGCCTGCCCGATAATTTTCAACTAGAATTGTATGGCGACGAGAGCTTCGAGACAGCGTTCGGCAAAGTTTTGGATTCTTACAAGAATGCGGGTCTCCCTCTGCCACCAACTTTCGCATTCATCGACCCTTTCGGGTGGAGTGACGTTCAATTATTAATTGTTCGTGAAATTTTGAGACACCCGAGTTGTGAAGTCCTGGTCAACTTCATGTACGAAGAGATCAACCGTTTCCTCAACCTCCCCGATCAGGAAAAGCATTTCGACGCATTTTTCGGCACGCAGGAGCGGCGGGAAGGGCGCCGACTTGCCGAGCCGCGAATCCGTAAACGTTTCCTTCACGACCTATATTATCGGCAATTGCGAGATGGCGTGGGCGCCAAGTATGTGCGTTCGTTCGAGATGAGAAACAATAGAGATAGAGTAGACTATTACCTGTTTTATGCGACCAACAGCATCCTCGGTCTCAGTAGAATGAAGGATGCCATGTGGAGGGTCGATCAGGGGGGCGAGTTCAGTTTTTCGGACGCCACTGACCCCAACCAAGCAGTGCTATTCGGAAACGAGCCTCGATTCGACCTGCTGGAACGGCAGTTGCTCGCGCATTTTGGAGGACGCGACGCTTCGGTTGAAGAGATTGAGCACTTCGTGGTGGCAGAAACGGCGTTTCGGGAGACACACTATAAGCGCGTCCTGAAAAAACTTGAACTCGCCGAGCCTCCGACAATCGAAGTAATCGATCCTCCGGCCCGACGAAGACGTGGAACATACCCGGATGGACCGTTGAGACTCAGATTTCGACCAGCCCTGTTCTGAGAGGCGGACGCAGTGCCGTGACTCGTTACACAGGCGGTGGCTTCGGATACCGTCGTCGCTCGTGGCCTGCGCCGTTATTTCCCACCCATCAAGAGCGGAGCCTACCGGTACTTGTCGAGGAAGGGGCCGACGGCGGCGTGGTAGCCCTCCGGGTTTTCCCAGAACGGCATGTGGGCGCAGCCGGGGAAGAACGCGTACTCCGAGTTCGGGAGGTACTGGCAGGAGACGGCGCAGAGCTCCGGCAGGACGTAGTCGTGCTCGCTGGCTACGACCAGCACCGGCGTCGTCACCCGATGCAGGTCGCCCACACGGTCGTACCAGCGGAGCGTGCCGGTGCAGTTGAAGAGGTGCGGCCCGAACATGCGCTGGAGTGGGCCGAGCCCGACATCGTCGAGGGATTTTTGAACCGGCTCGGGCCAGGTCTCCATCCGGCACATGTGCCGGTGGAGCAGGATCGTCTGGGCCGCCTGGTACTCCGGGTGTTCGGTGGTGCCTTCGGATTCGCGGCGCGCCATCATCCTCACCGTCTCGTCGCCGAGGTTCTGCTTGCAGCGGACGAAGCCCTGCTGAACCTCGCGGAAGTCGTAGGCGATGCTGCTGGAGACGAAGCATTTCACGTTGTCGGGGTAGGCGAGGCAGTATTCGAGGCCGAGCATCCCGCCCCATGAGTTGCCGACCACGGCGACGCGGCCGAGGCCGAGCGTGCTGCGCACCGTCTCCATCTCGTCCACGTAGCGCTCGACGGTCCAGAGCGAATCGTCGTCCGGCCGGTCGGACTCGCCGCAGCCGAGCTGATCCCACGAGACCACCCGGAACCCCTGGTCGGCGTAGCAGAGATGGGCGTCGCGCACGTAATTCGATGGCACGCCCGGCCCGCCGTGGACCACCAGAATCACGTCGTCGCCCGTGCCCTTGCTGAAGGCGGTGACGCTGTGGCCGTCCACCTGTACCGGAATGCGCTCCATGTCGTTCTCCTGTTCCGTCGAGAGCGGCGCCCCATGCTACCCTCGGCCGCCAGCCAAGGGAGCAGACATTGCGCGCAGCGTTCATCGATATCGACGGTACCCGCACGAGGTATCTTTATGAAGGCGATAAGGGCGAGACCCTTCTGCTCATCCACGGCTTCGGGCTGAGCGCCGACATCTGGGCGCATGTGCTCGACCCGCTGGCGGCGCACTTCTCAGTGTACGCGCCGGACATCCTCGGCCACGGCTTCACCGACTTCAAGGACCCGGGCGCGGACGCCGCGCCGCTTGTGATGACACGCCACCTCGAAGGCTTCATGGACGCGGTGGGGATCGAGCGCTGCGGCGTGCTCGGCAGCTCGCTCGGCGGCCTGCTGGCGCCGCTGCTCTATGCCGCGCGGCCCGAGCGCATCTCGGCGCTGATCATCGACGGCCTGCACACGCCGGTCTCCGATTCCGGCAAGCTGCCACCGGAGACGATCCGGGCGACCATGGCGAACGGCACCACGGCGATGACGGACGTGACCTGGCAATCCTGCATCGACCGCATGGGCCGAATCTGCCACGACCCGGCGCGCTCGCCCGCCGATATTGCGCTGATGCAGGTCACGGTCTACGCCCAGCCCGACCGGCTTTCCTCCTACCTCGCCTACGGCCAGAGCATGATCGACCATGTGGACGACGAGGCGGTGCGCATGCGGCCCGAGACCATCGACGTGCCGACGCTCTTCCTCAGCGGCCGGCAGGACATCCGCGCCCCGATCGAGGTGATCGAGAAGAATTATGGGCGCGTTCCCGGCGCGGCGCTCAGCGTGTTCGAGGACTGCGGCCACCTGCCCGAGGTGGAGCACCCCCAAAAATTCGTCGAGACCGTGACGGCTTTTCTGCGGTCTTAGCCCGGACCATGGTGCGGTGGGCGGCGTGCGGCACCCGCGCCATCGTCGCGCCATGCAGAGCGAGAGCATGCGAGCCACGGCGGGCGGAATAGCGCGCGAATTTCATCACGGTCGCGTGCCGCAACACGGCCACCTGCTGCGCAGAATCCCACTTAGCCCGGAATTCTCACCAGTTCTAACACCGCACCCAGTAGTCCAACCCTAGACGACTTATAACTCGCTGTTCTGGCGCCATATTTCTCTTTTGTCCCAATCCCGCAAATTGTCATGTCACAGCCCTGTAATCAAAGCGCAAGAGGATTCAATCAAATGCCTGCGCGTCCTTGTCAAATTAATCCCGTAACGGTTCGGTTGGGCCGGTATGGGAATGACCGTTCCGTTGTCCGGTGATGGCCGCGACGCATTCGTCGTCGATATTTGAGCGCGGCACCAAGGTGTTGAGATCCACGCGCGGCTCGACCTGCAAGGATAGGCCGCATCCGCCGGCGAGGCGGCGCAAAAATGTACCACGGGCTTCGGCGGTAGCTTGTCTGCGTAGTTTACGGACGGGCCCCGCGCGCGGGGCAACGCAACCTCCGCGCGCACCCCTGAAGGGGTTCTCTTGAGAGAGAGCGCGCGCGGCCACGTGGGCAGAATGCACTGGTTGCGTCTCCGCGAACCGCACGCGACACTCATCCGACGACACGGAAATATCGGGAGGCCGCCCCCATGTTGACCAGCGAAGACCGGGTGCTGACAACCCACGTCGGCAGTCTGCCGCGGCCGCCGGCGCTCGAGGAACTGCTGATCCAACGCGAGCACGGACGGACGATCGATCAGGCCGCGTTCGAACGCGAGGTCGCAGCGGCGATCAACTGGGTCGTCGACAAACAGATCGAGAGCGGCGTCGACATCGGCAATGACGGCGAGGAATCCCGCGTCGGCTTCCAGACCTACGTGCCGCAGCGCATGTCCGGCTTCGGCGGCGAATCCCAGCGCAAGATGCTCACCGACATGGTCAAGTTTCCGGGCTACGCGGCGATGTTCACGGAGCGAAGCTGGAGCGGGGACAAGGACCGGCCGAAGGTCTTCAACGCCCCACAAGCCGAGACCGCCGTCGTCTACGAACCCGACCTGGCGGACCTGAGCTTCGAGATCGCACAGTTCGCAGCCTCGCTCGAACGCGCAGGCAGCGGCTTCGCGGAGACCTTCATGACCGCCGCCTCGCCCGGCATCGTCTCCACGACCATGTTGCGCGCCGACGACAATCCCGACTATCCGCGCGACGAGGATTACGTCATGGCGCTCGGGCACGAGCTCAAGAAGGAGTACGACCGCATTGTCGCCTCAGGCCATCTGCTACAGATCGACGCTCCCGACCTCGCCATGGAGCGCCAGTTCATGTTCCAGGACCGGCCGTTCGACGACTTCCTGGAGCGGGTCGCGCTCCACATCCGGGCGCTCAACGTGGCCCTTGCCGACATCCCGGCGGAGAAGGTGCGGCTCCACGTCTGCTTCGGCAATTGGGACGGCCCCCATATCGACGACTGCGACTTGGCGCCGTTGCTGCCGCTGATCTACGAGGCCAAGGTCGGCGCGCTCAGCATCGCCTGTGCCAACCCGCGCCACCAGCACGAGTGGAAGGCGATCAAGGCGAACCCGCCGCCAGAGCCCATGGTCCTGATCCCGGGCGTGATCGACGTGACCACCAACTATCTGGAGCACCCCGAGGTGGTCGCTGACCGCATCTGCCTCTATGCCGAGGTGATGGGCGACAAGCGGCGCGTGATCGCCGGCACGGACTGCGGATTCAGCACCTTCGCCGGCTACCAGTTCGTTGCCGAGGACGTGGTGTGGGCGAAGCTCCGCATGCTCGCAGACGGCGCCGCGCTCGCAACCGAGCGGCTCTGGGGATAGCTCTTAGTCGCTCGCGGCAGCGGAGCTTACGCTTCGCAGGTGCACCGGCCGCGAACCAGGAGCCGAGGGTGGGCACGTTCATGCCCACCCTCCATTCTCGTGCCTCTTCGGGCCCCCTCGATATTCGTCTCACCCATGGCCGCCCGTGCAGCCATGCCGGTCATACGAACGAGGCTGCCACGAGCCGTCACTCGTATCGTTTTCCTGCTTGGGCTATTCCACGAATTCCACTTCGTGAAGCTTGTAGTATTGCGCCGTATACCAGCGCCAGCCCTTTAGATTGCTGGAAAGCCCGATACGGAAATACGGCTCCACTGTCCAGCCGAATGCGGATTGTTCTTGTATTCGCTGCTGGACACCTTTGTGGTGCTCAAGGCGCTGCTCGGCGTCTACAATGCCTGCGCCGGTTTCGATAAGCTCGTCAACCATGGGGTCCTCAAAATTGGAGTAGTTGACCAGCGACAAAGGGCCCGAGGTGTAAACGAGGTTGACCACGTAGTTGACGTCCGGCTGGATCGGGCTGTCGATCCAGAACGCCATTTGCGCCTTTCGGGTTTGCACCAAGTCCGAATGCGCAGCGACGGGTAGCCGCTTCAACTCCAATTTGCCGCCGATTTTTGCCATCGAGGTTTGCAGAATAATGGCGAGATTCTCCATTTCCGGCTCGCCGGCACTATATGCAAGTTCGGCTTCGAAACCGTCGCCATAGCCGGCGTCGGAAATGAGCTGGCGCGCTTTCTCGAGATCGAACGTGTAGGGTTTCAGGTTCTCGTATCCCGGCGTTACACTCGAGATGACGCCATGCCACGGCGCCCCCATGCCGCGATAGACGCTGTTGACGATGTCCTCCCGGGGCATCGCATAGTTAATCGCCTGACGCACCCGCACATCGTCGAACGGCTTCGTCAAATTGTTGAGGATGAGCCACATTTGCCTATTGCCGCGCACCGCGACGCCCTGAGCAGCATCTTCGCCCTGAAGCGACATGACCTCGTCGGGTGACAAGCCTTCGGCCATGTCCACCTTGCCGGCTTTGAGAAGTGTCAGGCGCCCCGTGGATTCCGGCACGGCCAGATAGATGATGCGCTTGATCTTGGGCTCGCCGCGCCAGAAGTTCGGATTTGCTTCCATCACCACCCGCTTGCCCGCTTCCCACGCCGTCACGCGATAGGCACCAAAGCCGCCGCCGTTGGTCGCTGTCCACCCGCTGGCAAGGGGATCTTCCTCGGTGGCGTGCTTCATAACTTCGGTCGAATCGTGCCAAGTCTGATAGAAATTGGTCAGGCCCGGGCAGGCCAATGGCATTGCCGTCTCGTTGGTGATCTTGACGGTATACTTGTCGATTTTTTCGTAGCTCGCCTCGTGCATGTTGAAGAGCCTGCTGATGAGCGCATAGATCACAGGCACCGCACGTTCCCGTTCGATCCGCCACATCACGTCATCGGCAGTGAACTCATTTCCCCAAACAGACACGACGCCCGGGCGAATGTGATAGGTGACAGTCTTTCCATCCTCCGAAGTATCACAAGCATTCATGATACCGGGTTGCATGTTCCGGTTCGTATAGCCAATCGGGTAGGCGAACCCCGGTATCTTGTCCGGATCGAAATAGGCGCCCGTGCTGTAGGGATACGGTCCGTACTCCCACTCCATTCCGAGGGCGAAGAGCTGCGCGCCCATCGTCCAAGTCTGCGGGCCGATATGCCTGTCCAGATCTACACCCTGCGGTAAACCCGGAATAGCGATAACGAGGGTATCCTTCGCCGCTCGGGCTTCGTCCGGCGCTCCGCCCCACGCTCCCAAACCGAATATCACAGCGGCAACTGCGGCCATGGCCGCGTTGCACTTTCGTCTTATCGTCATGTGTCTATCTCCCTGTGTGGTCGATTCATCAGCTACCGTGGCCACTCTATATCGACCAACTACTAGCCCAGTTTCCACGTTGGTTCATGTTTGGTCTCGTGTCCAGTGCAACCGTGACGACGCAGTCGAGAACATTCTCCCCATCTTCGTAAATTGGGCGCCGGCGAGCCGTACCGTAGTCAACGCATTCGTACTTGATATACCGAGTCAGACGCCTGAAACCGTCCACCCCCCAGGGGCCCGCTCCAGGTCGGTGGGACCGGAGGAGAGCTCGGTTTAGCCAACCCGATTAGAGAAGGGGGGCAATATCGAAAGCCGATTGACAGGGTGTCGGGTGAGGCCCGGGCGTCCGGGGCCGTTCTTGTCCGAACCGGCCAGCCAAGCCGGGCGCCTCTGCGCGCGTGGTCAGATCAGTGTACGCACGTAACGGTCCTGCACGTCGTCGCACCAGTTGCCGACGTTCCAGCGCCCGTAGGCCCCCATGCCGCCCCGGGGATCGTCCCCGAAGTAGACCGGGACGTGGATGAGGCTGAGGCCGTCGTAATCGAACGCCTCTTCAAGCGCCGCGGCCAGGGAGGACGGATCGAACCCTCCCGACAACGCCTTCACTCCCGCGACCGATGCCGCCATCTGCACGTAGTCCACCGGTACGGAGTCCGAGGTGCGGAATTCCGCTCCGTACTGCGCACGCTGCAACTGGCTGATCGCGCCCATGCGGCGGTTGTCGAACAGGACGATGGCGCCGCGCACGCCGTGCTCCACGCCGTCGATCAAGACCTGCGGGTTCATCGTGAACGAACCGTCGCCGGTGAAGGCGACGGCATAGCGCCCGTGGTCGGCCAGTGCACCGGCTAGCAGGGCCGACACCGAGAACCCCATGTAGGACGCACCCGCCTCGGTAAAGGTCTCGTATGGCGAGTCGTCCTCGACGATCTGGAAACCGTTGGCCTGCACGTCGCCGGCGTCGAAGAACTTGATGGCGCCCCGCGCCTTACAGAACGCCGCGGTCACCGCGATCGCCTGGGGCTGGGTCAACACCGCCCGCTGCCAGACCGTGTCGATGGGGGCGGCGGCATCGAGCTGCGCGGTCCTGAACGCCCGCCACTCGGCTTTCTTCGCGGCGCAGGCGTCGAGCCACTCCCGCTTGCTCGCGGGTGCCTGCGGATGATCGCGACGCAGCACGTCGTTCAGGCGCTCCAGTACCGCACCGGCATCGCCGCAGAGCGCAGAGGTGCGGTTGTAGTGCTGGACGTCCTCCGGATCGGCGTTGATGTTGACGACGTGGCGGACCTTCGGCCATCCCGTCCCCGAGCAGTCGCTCTGGCACACCGCCCGGCTGCCGATGACCGCCAGCAGGTCCGCTTCCTCCATCGCGAAGTTGCCGCTGATGGTTCCCTTGGAGCCGCCGACGTGCAGGTTCTGCGGGTGGTCGTCGGGCATCACCCCGGTCGAGCCGGGGCTGAGCACCACCGCCGCCCCCGCGCGCTCCACGAACTCCCGGATCGCGCTGGCGAAGGGTCGCGCCCCCCCGCCCGCCTTGACCGCGACGCGCCGGGCGCCGGCGACGAGCGCCGCCGCCTGGGCGTATGCTTCCTCGCCGGCGGGTGCGGCAGGGGAGAACTCGGGCGCCGCCGGCAGGGCATCGAGCCGAATCAGGGTCTCCGCGGGTTGGGTGTTGATGGGCAGGTTGAAGTAGAACGGACCGGCCCGCCATGGGTGGAACACCGTCATCGCGCCCCGGCGCAACGCCGCCCGCAGCGCGCCGGGGCTGTGCAGGGTCCAGGACTCGCCCATCAGCGAGGTCATCTGCCCGAACAGCCCCTGTGCCGGCTTGGGCACCTGCTGCATGTTGTAGCCTTCGCCGTGGGTGGTCTCGTCGCCGTAGAGGTGATAGACGCCGACCCCATTGGAGGCCGCCGCCAGCGATCCGGCCATTGCCTGCATCGCTCCCGGCCCGATGGACGTGACGACTGCGGACGGCTCTCCGTACACCCAGCGGAGCGCAGTGGCGGCGTGCGCCATCGCGACCTCGTTGCGGAACTGCCAGCACCGGACCAGACCGTGGGCCTGGTAAACCCGCAGCACCTCCCCGATCGCGGTGGAGCCGTGCCCGAAGATCGCGAGGTACTTCGTCACTCCCTGACGCATCAGGCCCAGCACCAGCGCCTCGGCGAGGGGGAGGGCGACCGCCTCGCCGAGCCGCCCGGCATCGATGGCCGCGTTCAGGCCGCCGGCATCGGCGAGCCAGCCCGCTCTCTCGTCCATCGACGATGGCGGCGATCCGAGCGTGCCAGTGGTGTTCGTCATGCGCAGGGTCCTCCTTCGGCAGCGACCGGCACCGGCCTGCGCAGGCGGGCGGACTCCAGGGCGGCGAGCGCGAAGCGCAGTACCTGCCGGCCCTCGCGCGCGGTCAGCACCGGACGCCCGCCCTGCGACACGACCTCCAGAAAGTGGCGTGTGGACAGCACGAAGCTCTGCTCCCAGCCGGTCTCCACGTCGCGGAACTCGGTGAGGGCGCCGTCCCGGTACAACGCGAGCGGCGGCGCGTCGCCCAGGCGCCCGTGGCCGCCGTTCACCCAGATCACTCCCCTGCTGCCGGTGATCTCCACACGGTCGTCCTGGGCATAGTGCCGGGTTGCGACCTCGAGCTCCGGCGAATGGACGATCTCCAGGTTGCCGATGCGGTTGCCGGGAAAGCGGAACGACACGATCGAGGGCGCGTCCAGCCGCGCCCGGTGGTCCGCCGTTTCGGTATGCCCGATGAAGGCGTGGACCTCCTCCGGCTCGCCCATGAAGTGCCAGGCGAGGGCGAACTTGTGGTGGCCGTCGTCGAACACCAGCGGCCCGCCGCCGGACTGCTCGGGCCGCTGCCGCCAGGCGATGGCGCTTTCCGGCACGTCCCAGGCGGTCGCGCTCCGCCCCGGGTTGCTCTTGATGCGGATGGAGAGCGGCGTGCCGATCGCGTCCTCGGCGATCAGCTCCCGCGCCCGGACGACAGGGGGGTAGAACAGGAAGTTCTCGAACACCTTGAAGGGGCGATCCGAGGCTTCCGCGGCGGCGACCAGGCGGTCGGCCTCCTCGAGTGAGATGCACATCGGCTTCTGGAGCGAGACGATCTTGCCGGCGTCGACGGACTTCAGTGCCGCTTCGAGATGCAGGTGATGGGGGAGCAGGATCTCGACAAGATCCACGTCCGGGCGGGCGAGCAGGACATCGATGTCGTCGTCGATGGCGATGTCGTCGAGGCCCCAGGCCGCCGCCCGCCCCGCCGCGCGCGCCCTGTCCACATCGCAGAGCGCCACGATCCGCGCCAGCGGGCTGGCCAGGTACTCGATGGCGTGCAGATCGGAGATGCGGCCCGTGCCCACGATGCCGACTCCGATGGGACCGGTCTGCATGGCTCGTCAGCTCCCGTCGCGGCAGCGGGTGGAGACGCCGGCCACGCGGGGTCGTCCCGCGGCGCCGATACGCTGCGAAAGTAGGCGGATTCCGCGCCGTCGCGCAACACATGCCGCCGGCGTCTCATCGACCGTTCGGCACGCTCGCGTGCAGCACCCTGGTGCATCCGCCCCGTTTCCGTTGACACCGCTGGGAGCGATGCGCTTGACTGCCGAGGCGCTCATCGAAAGCGCTGGCATGTCAACCGCAAGGGGGAATTCCATGATCACTCTCAACAGGCGCGGGTTGCTGGCCGCCGTGGCGGTCGTGCCGGCCCTGGTGCTCGGCGCGCCCGCCTTCGCGCAAGGCGGCGACGTCACTCTGACGCACTACTTCACCGGGGAGTTCGGACTCAAGATCTTCAACGAGCAGGTCGCGAAGTTCGAAGCCGACACGGGCTACACGATCAAGAACAGCCCCATCGGTCACGAGGACTTCAAGACCGATATCCTGGTGCGCGCGGCCGGCGACAGCCTGCCTGACGTCTTCAGCTACTGGGCCGGAGCGCGGACGCAGTTCGTCGTCGATTCCGGAAGCCTCCACCCCATCGACGACATGTGGGCCCGGGACGGCCTCGACAATGTCGTCGCGAAGTCCGTGGCCGACAGCGCCACCATGTACAACGGCAAGCGCTACCTGGTGCCGTTCAACTACCATTACGCGGGCATGTTCTATAACACCCAGGTGCTCGCGGACGCAGGCGTCACCGATATGCCGACGACCTGGGACGGGTTCCTGTCGCTGTGCGAGACGCTGAAGGCAAACGGCGTGACGCCGATCGCGCTCGGCTCGAAGAATCGCTGGCCCGCCCAGTTCTGGTTCGACTACCTGCTCCTGGGCACCGCCGGCCCCGACTATCGCGCAAGTCTGATGAACGGCTCCGCCGCCTATGACGACGCCGAGGTCAAGGCCGCCATGGCGACGTGGAAGGATCTGGCGGACAAGGGCTACTTCGCTCCCAACGCCAACGCCGATTCGTGGACGGATGCGTCGGACAAGGTGGCCCGCGGCGACGCGGCGATGACCCTGATGGGCACCTGGATCACCGGCTACTGGAACGGACTCGGGCTGGAGGCCGGCAAGGACTACGACTTCTTCCCGTTCCCGTCCATCGCCGAGGGCGTTCCCGCGTCGGTGGTCGGTCCGGTGGACGGTCTGGTCATCTCCAACGACGGGGAGAACCGCGCCGGCGCCGAGGCGTTCCTGAGCTACATGATGTCGAGCGCCGATGTGCAGGCGAGCTGGACCGGCGCATACGGGGCGCTCTCCGCCAACGTCAACGTCGATCCGGCGAACTACAACGAGGTCATGCAGCGGGTTTCCGCCACCGTGGCCGGGGCGGACAACTTCGCGTTCAACTACGACCTCGCGACGCCACCGCCGGTGGCGGAGGTCGGGCTCTCCATGTTCTCGCGCTTCATGGACGACCCGAGCCAAGTGGACGACATCCTCGCACAGGTCGCCGCGGACGCCGCGCAGGCGTTCACGGAGTAGACGCGGTCTCGTGCGGGCGGGCCGCCGGGCGGAATTTACCCGGCGGCCCGTCCACTTTCCGTCATGAGCAGTGATCGATGGAACGGGAGAACCGTTTCTGGCGGGTGATTCTGCTGGCGCTGCCGCTTGCGGTGTTTGCGGCGTTCGTGGTTTGGCCGCTCGCGAGTTCCTTCTACTACAGCTTCACCAACTGGAACGGCTTCAATCCCGACTACGACTACGTCGGCTTCGACAACTTCCTCAAGATCCACACCGACAAGCTGTTCCTCAACGCCGCGATCAACACCGCGCTCTGGATCGTCGCGGCGATCCTCGTGCCGACCGCGCTCGGGCTTGGGCTCGCCCTGCTGATCGACAGCCGCATTCCCGGCGGGTCGGTGTTCAAGTCGATCTTCTACCTTCCGATCTGCCTCTCGGCCGTGGTGGTCGGGCAGATCTGGGTGTGGATCTACCAGCCGGACTGGGGGCTGCTGAACACCGTGGTGGAGGCGGTGAGCGGCGAGCGGTTCAACTACGCATGGCTGGCGAAGCCGGATAGCGCGTTGTGGTCGGTGATCGTCGCCTGGTCGTGGCAGCAGACCGGGCTCTCGATGGTGATCTTTCTGGCCGGGCTGACCACCATCCCCGAGGAGCTGCTGGAGGTGTGCGAGATCGAGGGCGCGCGAACCGTGCAGCGCATCCGCCTGGTGGTCATCCCTCTGCTCGCCCCGGCCACCGTGGTGGTGATCGCGCTCAACGTCATCAACTCGCTCAAGGGGTTCGACATCCTCTACACCATGACCGGCGGCGGGCCGTTCAACAGCTCCGACACGCTGGCCATGCACATGTACAACGAGTCGTTCAAGAAGTACCTGATGGGCTACGGCAGCGCCATCTCGGTGGTCCTGTTCCTGATCGCGCTGACCATCGTCCGCGTCTACTTCCGCCAGTTGCGCAAGGTCGACGAGATTCATGGTTGACGCGGCGTTCGTCCCGGACTCGCGCAGGCGGTTCAACCCGTGGCCCGCGGTGATCTTCATCGTGCTCGCGTGTCTGGCGGTGCTGTTCCTGGCCCCCACCGCCGGCGTGCTGCTGTCCTCGATCAAGACCACCCGCGACATCGCCCTGGGCGCGCTGTGGACGATCCCGTCCGAGCTGTACTGGGGCAACTACGCCGAGGTGCTTGGCAATCCGGCCGTGCACCGGTACTTCCTCAACACGCTCCTCGTCACTGCTCCTGCGACGGTGGCCTCGATCGCGCTGGGGTCGCTGGCCGGCTACGTGTTCACCAAACTGCCGTTCCGCGGCAGCAACCTGCTTTTCCTCGCCATCGTCTCCGGCATGTTCTTCCCGCCGCAGGTGATCCTGATCCCACTGTTCCGGCTCTTCAACGCCGTGGATCTGATCGACACGCTGTACCCCATCATCATCATCCACACCGCGATGGGCATCCCCATCTGCACGCTGCTGATGCGCAACTTCTTCGCCACCGTCCCAAATGCACTGCGTGAGGCGGCCATCCTGGAAGGCGCGAACGAGTGGCAGGTGCTGACCCGGGTGGCGCTGCCGCTGAGCCTGCCGGCGCTGGCGGTGCTGGCGACGCTCCAGTTCACCTGGATCTGGAACGACTTCCTGTGGCCGCTCATCTTCACCCAATCCGACGAGCAGCGGACCATCATGCTGGGGATCGTGAACCTCCGGGGGCAGTACTCGGTGGCCTGGGGGGTGCAGGGAGCGCTGTCGCTGATCGCGAGCCTGCCGACGCTCGTGGTGTTCCTGTTCTTCCAGCGCTACTTCATCAAGGGGATGACGATGGGGGCGGTGAAGGGCTGACGATGGCACAGCTTGCCTTGTATGGCGTTTCGAAGCGCTTCGGCTCGGTGGTCGCCGTCGACGGCGTCGATCTGGAGATCGAGCACGGCGAGTTCGTGGTTCTCGTCGGCCCCTCGGGGTGCGGCAAGTCCACCATGCTGCGGATGATCTCGGGGCTGGAGAGCGCGACCGCCGGACGCATCCTGATCGGAGGGCACGACGTGACGAACGTCGCCCCGTCGCGGCGCGGGGTGGCGATGGTGTTCCAGTCCTACGCCCTGTTCCCCCACATGACGGCGGCGGAGAACATCGGATTCGGGCTGCGGCTGGCCCGGGTCCCGAAGGCCGAGATTGCCCGGCGTGTGGCCGAGGTTGCCCAGACCCTTCAGATCGAGGCGTTGCTCGGGCGCTACCCGCGCGAGCTCTCCGGCGGGCAGCGCCAGCGCGTGGCCATCGGGCGGTCCATCATCCGCGACCCGCAGGTCTTTCTGTTCGACGAGCCGCTCTCCAACCTCGACGCCGCGCTCCGAGTGCGGATGCGCCTGGAAATCGCGCGGCTTCGCGACCGTCTCGACGCCACCATGGTCTACGTCACCCACGACCAGACCGAGGCCATGACCCTCGCCGACCGGATCGTGGTGATCAACCATGGGCGGATCGAGCAGGTCGGTGCGCCGGAGGAGCTCTACGATGCGCCTGCCAACCGGTTCGTGGCCGGATTTATCGGCGCGCCTGCGATGAACTTCATCCCCGCCGCGATCGAGGCGACCGAAGGACGAGAGCCGCAGGTGCGGTTCGGCCCGGTGTCGCTGCCGGCCGGGCGTCTGCACGATGTGGCGCCGGGGCCGATTACGTTGGGTGTTCGTCCGGAGCACCTTTACATCGCTTCCGAGGACGAGGCGGATTTCCGCGGGCGGGTCGAGATCGTCGAGAAGCTCGGTGCGGAGTCGCTGGCCTATCTCCAGACGGAATTCTCGGCCGAACCGGTGACGATCCGGATCTCCGAGCAACCGGCCGTCCAGCCCGGAGACGAGGTTCCGGTTCGGGTAGGGCGGGACAGGTTCCACCTGTTCGGGGAGACAGGGGCCATTCTTTAGCCCGCATTGCCTCGCCATCTATCGCTGGCGCTCATTCTCGCCGGTCGATGCCGGGCGCGTGAGCGTGCGCGCCACCGCGTCAGCCAGTCAGCCGTCGGAAACTGTCCACACAAGGGGTCCCCTCAAGAAATCCAACTGGGGGTCTTGACGAATCGTCCGACATCAAACAAAATGACGGAAGTCGAACAAATAGCCATTGCCGGAGACTTCGATGCTGAATGCGGCGCAATGCAGGGCGGGGAGGGCCCTATTGAACTGGAGCCAGCACGAATTAGCCCTGAACGCTCAGGTGGCCCGTACCACTGTGACCGAATTTGAGAGCAACTATAGAACACCGATGAGGCAGAATCTATTGGCCATTCAAAGCGCGATAGAAGCAGCCGGCGTCGAATTCATACCCGATAATGGCGGCGGCGTAGGGGTCAGGTTTCGGAAAGTCGAGATCGAATACAGTCGAAACGTCAAGACAGACGCGCACAAATTGATGCTGCGAGTCCGCTATCGCGGTCATCCGTATACCGTAGCGATCCCATATGGAATCATTGATGATATGGACCGTGCGAATTACGAAACGGACAAGGAATTTGGAAAAGCACTCGAACGAAACTTTCCTGTCTACTTACGGGCGGCAGAAGAAAAGATCGTCGCCGGAAGTATTTCAGATCGCGACTTTGTATGGCTAACTCATGAAGACTTCCCGGATGAGGCCTTTTAGAAAACTTCAAGCGGCAAAGAACAATGGTAAAGCAACCGGAACTATTTGCGGCGGATGAATTGGAGGCAATCGCCAAAGCGCTTGGCCATACGACCGAAGGGCTTACTGGCTCCGAGATTGGACATATCTTGCGACTAGCCAAGTTGCGCGATGTTGATCCAGCTGCCACAAAGTGGAAACGCCTTCATAACGCTTTTGTCGACTACCAAAATAGGAAGCGAAACCGTACTGCTGTCCTGGCCTTCATCCGCAAAGCCATGAAGCCAACACGCTACCGGGGCGAGCAAGACCAATTTGAGACTATGCGGCACAACCTGAATGGGGCGCTTTCGTTTTGCGGCCTGTCAGTGCAGGAAGACGGAGAACTTGCCTCTGTCAGGAGAGCCAAAACGCTAACGGAAGCTGAACAACGGGCCGATGCGCTGCGAGCATCTCTGAAGCGCCGGGACGTGCACCCGGACGTGCTGAAGTTTTGTAAGGCCGAACTCTTGACGGACAATTTCTTCCATGCAGTGCTAGAAGCCACCAAGAGTGTTGCGGAGAAAATGAGAGAAAAGACGAGTTTAACTGATGACGGTGCGACTTTGGCCGATCGAGCATTAGGCGGCCCACTACCGATGATCGCGATTAATTTGCTTCAAACTGAAAGCGAAAAGTCGGAACAACGTGGCTTTCTCAATCTGGTTAAGGGGGTCTTCGGCATGTTTCGAAACCCGGTTGCTCATGAGGCTAGGATCAATTGGAATATGGCACGCCCGGATGCCGAGGATTTGCTCTCCACGTTATCCCTTATTCACCGTCGACTTGATGCCTCCCACATGCCCTCACGGGTGTGAACGGAGCCGCTAGTCGACCGGCCGCAGTATCCCACACGGGTGATCCTCCCTTAGTGGGACAGAATGTGCCGGGATATTGATCCGTCACTGCGGAGCCCATGACGTTGTAGTTTCCCTGGAGAGGCCTTGGTTCATGTGGGCGACGACGCAGTGGCCCGCAACAACGAAATTCCGGGCCAATCCGTGACCAATGAGACTGTTGCCAACGACTGCAATGGTATCCGGCATTGCAGGGACCGTCATTGACCTCTCCTTCCGATGCGGTTACCGCTGCGCGGACCATGACCCTGCCAAAAATATTCGGGCTAGGTACTGCAGCGTTTAGCGTTGCTTCTCCTTTTCGCTGGTCGATGCCGGCCGCGTGAGCGTGCGCGCTACCGCGTCGGCCCAGCGGGCGCGGGCAGGTGCGGGATCGCCGCGGGGAGAAAACCGCCGGCCCGGACGGCGGGGGGCGTCGGCCGGATCGGAGAACGCACCGATGCCCAAACCGGCCAACACGGCCGCGCCCCAGGCCGTGGTCTCGGTGACGGCCGGGCGTTCCACGGTCAGACCGACGATGTCGGCGAGGGTCTGGGCGAACCAGTCGTTCGCGCTCATTCCGCCGTCGATACGTATCAGCGCGGGCTCGATGCCGTCGGCGGCCGCCGCATCCAGCAGGTCGGCGGTCTGGTGTGCCGCGGCCTCCAGCGCGGCGCGCGCGAGGTCGGCCGGGCCCGTGTCGCGGGTTAGGCCGAACAGGGCGCCGCGCGCATCCGCGTCCCACCAGGGCGCGCCTAGGCCGACGAAGGCCGGCACCATGACCACGCCGCTCTCGCCCGCCGCTTGCGCCAGCGCCTCCGTTTCCGCCGCGTCGGCGATCACGCCCAGTCCGTCGCGCAGCCATTGCACCGCCGCTCCGGCAACGAAGACGGCGCCTTCGAGCGCGTAGGTGGTCCGGCCGTCGAGGCGGAGCGCGATGGTGGTAAGCAGCCGGTGGCGCGAGACGACCGGCTGCGCGCCGGTATGGGCCAGCAGGAAGCAGCCGGTGCCGTAGGTGCTCTTGACGTCGCCGGCCTCCAGGCAACCCTGGCCCAGCGTCGCCGCCTGCTGATCGCCGGCCATGCCCGCGACCGGCACGGGCGCGCCCAGAATGTCCGTGGTGCCGAAGCCCTCGGCGTTGCCGCGCACCACCGGCAGCACGGACTCGGGCACATCGAAAAGCGCGAGCAGCTCCGGACTCCAGGCGCACTTGTGGATATCGAAGAGATTGGTGCGCGCGGCGTTGGTGGCGTCGGTGGCGTGGAGCCTGCCGCCGGTCAGGCGCCAGACGAGAAAGCTGTCAATCGTGCCGAAGGCGAGGTCGCTCCGCTCGCGCGCGCCGGGCAGGGCGTCGAGCAGCCAGGCGAGCTTGGTCGCCGAGAAATAGGGGTCGATCAGGAGGCCGCTGCGCTCGGCAACGAAGGGCTCCCGCCCCTCCGCACGAAGCCGGTCGCAGACGGGCGCCGTGCGCCGGTCCTGCCAGACGATGGCGTTGTGCAGGCAGGCGCCACTCGCGCGGTCCCAGAGCAGCACCGTCTCGCGTTGGTTGGCGATGCCGATGGCGGCAGGCAGGGTGTCGCCGGCCGCCTCGCGCAACACCGAGACGCTGGCCTCCCAAATTTCTTCGGGGTCGTGCTCCACCCAGCCGGTCGCCGGGTAGATCTGGCGAAGCTCGCGCTGGGCCATCCTGAGCGGTGTGCCGGCGATGTCGAACAGGATCGCGCGGGTCGAGGTGGTGCCCTGGTCGAGGGCGAGCAGGAGCGGGCCGGACGCCATGACGGTCATGCTATGGAAGCCCGCCCCCGTTGCGCAACCGGCGGGTCGTGCGCCGCGGCTGGCGGGAGCACACCGTGTGCTCCCGCCGTTTCCCGGCGACGCGACCTCCCGGTTTCAGGCGCCCGACGGCTCGGCCATGGGCCGATTCGGGTGTCGACAGCCATAAGGAGACGATAGAAGGTCTGCTACTGATCCAATTCACCGTCTGGACGACGCAATGCGCAGCCATCGCCTCCCATGACACGACCGCCTGCAAACTCGTCGGCCCTCAGCCACCGCCAACGCGAGGCCGTATTCAGATGGGTGTGAGGGGTTCGTCGCCGCGCACGGTCGACCTGCTCGTCATCGGCGGCGGCATCAACGGCACCGGCATCGCCCGGGACGCGGCGGGGCGCGGCCTCGACGTTCTGCTGTGCGAGCAGGACGATCTGGCCGCGCACACCTCGTCGGCCAGCACCAAGCTGATCCACGGCGGGCTTCGCTACCTGGAGCACCGCGACTTCCGACTTGTGCGCCACTCGCTGCGCGAGCGCGCGGTGCTCCTGCGCAACGCCCCGCACATCATCTGGCCGATGCGCTTCGTGCTCCCGCATCACGCCGGGCTGCGCCCCTGGTGGATGATCCGGCTGGGCCTCTTTCTCTACGACCACCTCGGCGGGCGCGGCCTGCTGCCGCCGTGCGCGAGCATCCACCTCCGCCGGCACGCGAGCGGGCGCGCGTTGCAGGGCCGCTACCGCCGGGCCTTCGAGTACTCGGACTGCTGGGTGCAGGATTCGCGGCTGGTGGTACTGAACGCCCGCGATGCGCACGCCAGGGGGGCGGAGGTCCGCACCCGCACCGCCTGCGTCTCGCTCGCACCGTGCGGCTCGAGCTGGACGGCGGTCCTTGCCGATCGGGTGTCGGGCGAGCGCTTCACCGTCCGGGCGCGGAGCGTCGTCAACGCGAGCGGTCCATGGGTCGGCCGGATCCGCTCGCTCGCAGGCGGCGCCGGGGCGAAGCACAGAGTCAGGCTCGTCAAGGGGAGCCACATCGTTGTGCGCAAGCTCTTCGACCACGCTCATCCCTACATATTCCAGGCCGGCGACGGCCGCGTGCTGTTCGCGATCCCCTTCGAGGAGGACTACACCCTGCTGGGGACGACCGACGTGGAGTTCGAGGGCGCGCCCGGGCGGGTCGAGATCACGCCCCAGGAAGTCGACTACATCTGTGCCGCCGCCAACGTCTACTTCGAGAACCCCGTTGCCCCACGCGACGTGGTGTGGACGTACTCCGGTATCCGTCCACTGTTCGACGACCAGGCCGAGAACGCGAGCGAGGTCACCCGCGACTACGTGCTGCACCTCGACCCGGCTCCGGCGCCGATGCTCTCAGTATATGGTGGCAAGATCACGACGTACCGCAGGCTTGCCGAGCGGGCGGTGGACATGCTGGCGGGGCCTCTCCGTGTCAATGGATCGCGATGGACGGACGACGCTCCTCTCCCCGGTGGAGACATCCCCAACGCAGACATCGGTGATTTCACCGCGCAATGCGCCGCGCGCTATTCATGGATGCCGGAGCGGCTTCTCCGTCACTGCGTCCGCCACTACGGCACCGACATCCATGCCCTGCTCGCCGGCCGCAGCAGCGTCGCTGACCTCGGCGAGCACTTCGGGGCCGGGCTTTACGCGGCGGAGATCGCGTATCTGGTCGAGCACGAGTGGGCCCGGACCGCCGAGGACATCCTGTGGCGGCGCACCCGGAAGGGTCTTGGCGTCTCCGCACGCGGCGTCGAGCGACTGCGTGCGCACCTTCGGGCGAGGCGCGGCAAATGGTGATGCTGCGGACGACGACCGGGGCCGTGTGTCAATTGCGTGTGTTAATGGCGGCCGAATAATGCTCCAGCCGATCATCTTGCCTTAGGTGAGGGGCGTGGCAGCATGATTATGTCAACGGCGGAGAGAAATCAGACAACGGTAGCGGCGGGATGGCCCCGCCGCGGCGGAGGAAAACTCCGCCAGTATGGCCCTTCCCGGCGACGGGCGCGCGCGGCGTAGGCCGCTGCCCGGAACCCGATGCGGCGCGCCTGGTCCGCCCCTGCACGGCGTACGTAACGGCTGCTGGCCGAGCGAGGTGGAGCGCCCCACGGCCCGGACAAGGAAGTGAAGTGCGGTCGGGCACTCTGACGCCCGGAGTGTTGGGTAACTGCCAGTGTTGACGACGGTCTTGCCAGCATCTCACACCAGCGCATTCGAGTGGCACCCGAGGCGGGGCTGGTTCCGAAGCGGGTTCGTCGTTGTTGGCGGGAGGGCGGTGGGGGCCAAG
Organism: Alphaproteobacteria bacterium; assembly: GCA_965237415.1. Lineage (GTDB taxonomy): Bacteria > Pseudomonadota > Alphaproteobacteria > UBA828 > UBA828 > WTGU01. Next base: position 1,640,631 of record CBDEFM010000002.1, on the reverse strand, counting down.
CAGGCTGCTGAGAAACTCCTGGCATTGAAGGGAATGCAGTGATTGGCTGTGGGTTCAGAGGATCGAGGCGAGGTTGTCATGCGTGGCTGTGCTGGCAAGCCGCTGCCGCGCCTCTCCAACCGGGTTGCCCGGAAGCTGTTCCTCGACCGGCACGGCCTTGGGCGCCAGCCGGAGGGAGAAGATCTTGCAGGGCTGATCGAGCGGCTGGGCTTCGTCCAGATCGACAGCATCGCCACGGTCGAGCGCGCCCACCATATGATTCTGGCCTCCCGGCGCAGAAGCTACCGGCCGCAACAGCTCGACGACTTGCTGGAACGGCGGCGCGCGCTGTTCGAGCACTGGACCCACGATGCGTCGGTCATCCCCATGTCGTTCTATCCCTATTGGCGGCTGCGGTTCCGCCGCGACGCCGAAATGCTGCGCGCGCGCTGGCGGAACTGGCGCCGGGCGGGGTTCGAGGACCGGTTCGACGACGTGCTGGAGCGCATCCGCGAGGGCGGGCCCGTCATGGCGCGCGAATTCGGCGGCGGCCGACGGAGTGACCCATCCGGCTGGTGGGACTGGCATCCGTCGAAGACGGCGCTGGAATTCCTCTGGCGCACCGGCGCGCTCGCCATCGACCGGCGCGAGGGGTTCCAGAAGGTCTTCGACCTGGCCGACCGCGTGATCCCGGAGCCCTTCCGCGCCGCCGTGCCGGATGATCGGGAAACGCTCGACTGGGCATGCGCGGGCGCTCTCGACCGGCTCGGCTTCGCTTCGCCCCGAGAGATCGCGGCCTTCTGGGACACGGCTTCTCTCGACGAGGCGCGGTCCTGGTGCGCCGCCCGGGACGCCAGCGAACTGGTCGAGGCGGAGGTGGAAGGCGCGCGGCCCGGCGATGCCCGCCACCTGTTCGCGCGTCCCGACATATGCGAGCAGGCCGAACGGGCGCCGGAGCTGCCCGCCGGGGTGCGCGTGCTCAGCCCCTTCGACCCGCTGCTGCGCGACCGCAAGCGCACCGAATGGCTGTTCGGCTTCCGCTATCGCATCGAGATCTATGTGCCGGAGAAGAAGCGCGAATACGGCTACTACGTCTTCCCGCTGCTGGAGGGCGACCGGCTGGTCGGGCGTATCGACATGCGCCGCCGGGAGGGACGCCTGTGCGTGCGGGCGCTCTGGCCCGAGCGCGGCGTGCGCCTCGGCAAGGGGCGGCTGGAGCGCATCGGGCGCGAACTCGACCGCATCGCCCGCTTCTGTGGCTGCGACGGCCCGGTCTTCGAGAACGGTTGGATCAGGGAGAGCCCGGAATAGCGGGAACAGGCCGGGTTCCTTCGGAGCCCGGTGCATGGTCCCGTCAGGTCCGATCGCAGGAATTGCCGTTCTTCCCCGATGCCGAATGTCGCCTGTCGCCCCGGCAGCTCATGATGTCACCCCGGACCTGACCCGGATTTCTCACCACGGTCATGGTCTGCGCGGTGCTGTCGGGCCGTCAGGGCAGGAAAGCCGCGCCGCGCGTCGCGCGACCACGCGCGCAGGGCGCACGATGCGGGGCATCGGGCAAACGGCTTGACGCACCCTGCTGGCGGCGCAATCGGCCTCGACTGGCAGGCAGGACCGCGTTCATCGTCAGGCCGGGATACCGGGCCGGGACCGGACTTGACCCTTTGTTCCGTGCGAAAATAGGTTGGTCCTGAAAATAGGTTGGTCCTGGCGGTTTTCCCGGGTGCGGCACCAGACTAGTGCGGCGCAAGCGACGAACGCGGCGTGAGGTGGATCAGCGATTGCCGTATTGCCGGATACAGAGTCCGTGCAGAATCGCTGGAAGCCGCCGCAGCATGACGCCGTGGCAGAGGAAGCAGGCAGATCGGCCTGGAAACGATCGGGAGAGGCGATCTGCGGCGCGCGATCGGCCACGTGGCGTTCGCGCGCGGGCTGGATTATTTCGAACGCGGCATGGTGCGCTGGGTCGAATTCGATACGCCATGCCGGGTCCATGGTCGGATCTCGGGAAGTCGGTCGAATCCGTATTCGGTCTAGTCACCTGAATCTGAAGTTCGCCACATAAAGACAACTATATTGCACGACCACATTCTTCGACAATAGAGCGACTTAGTGTGACGACACTGCCAATTGAAAATGATCTCAACTTCAGTGTCAGGTGACTAGGCGACCCTCGCACATCGGGTGCCACGATCCGATCATGATGGCCGATACGGCGCCCAACCGCCACGCCGTCGCTCAGGGCCAGATCGACCCGGTGAGGCAATTCGGGCGGCGCTCTCGCTGCCGATCGACGATGCGCCGAGCAGTGCGCGGCGACGCGCGCCGGGTCGCTACGGCCATGCGCGCTCGACGATGATGCGTCCGCGTCCGCGTCCGATGAGATAGCCGCCGCGCGGGATGGACAGCGTTCCCTGCTGGACCAGCGGCCAGAGGGTATCGACGATCAACGCCACGTTCTCGTCCGACTGGGCAGCCCCGCCCGCCGGGCGGCATGGCTCATCCTCCGGCGTAGCGGGACCGCGTCGCGCGTCGGAGGGCTCTGGCGGCGTATCGAGCCGTGGATGCCCGCGCGCCATCGGTTGCGTCGATGGTTGCGGGCTCGCAAGACGAAGGGAATCCTGGCGCTGGTCGCGCCCCCGGACTCCGCAATCGGTCCCGCAGATCAGGAAAGGCCGGGCCCTACGCGGGCGCGGGCGCACCTGGGACGGGGAGCCTCGCGATGCGGTTCACATCTTTGTACAGCAGGTAACGAAACGGCCCGGGTCCACCGGCGTAGCAGCCCTGCGGACAGAAGGCGCGCAGCCAGATGTAGTCACCGGCCTCGACCTCCACCCAGTCCTGGTTGAGCCGGTACACCGCCTTGCCCTCGAGCACGTAGAGCCCGTGTTCCATGACGTGGGTCTCGGCGAAGGGAATCGACGCCCCCGGCTGGAAGGTCACGATGTTCACGTGCATGTCGTGGCGCATGTCGTCCCCGTCCACGAAACGCGTCGTCGCCCAGGCGCCGTCCGTGTCCGGCATCGGCACCGGCACGACGTCGTGGTCGGAAGTCACGAAGTACTCGGGCGCGTCGACACCTTCCAGGGGCTGATAGGCCTTTCGGATCCAGTGGAAGCAGACGGGCGCGTTTCCCGCGTTCGCGACCGTCCAGCGCGTGGCCGGCGCTACATAGGCATAGCCGCCGGGTGAAAGCGTGTGTTCGGTGTCATCGAGCGTGAGCCGCAATTCACCGGCCATGACGAACAGCACGCATTCGACGTGGCCGCCCGGCTCGGGCCACTCGCTGCCGCCTCCCGGGTCGAGCTCGACGATTGACTGGGAAAACGTCGTCGCGAATCCCGCGACCGGACGCGACAGCACCCACGCGCGAGTGCCCTGCCAGTGCGGGAAGCGGCTGGTGACGATGTCGCGCAGCACGCCTCGCGGAATGATCGTGTACGCCTCGGTGATCACGGCGCGGTCGGTCAACAGCGCCTGCTGCGGCGGAAGGCCGGCCACCGGCGTGAAGTAACGGTGTGCGCTCATCGGTCGGCCAAATCTTGCCGAATGCTCATCGCGCACTTTCTTCCTTCGAAGTTGTCGCACCGCGCCTGGCCGCCTGCCCCGAGACCGGTGTCCGCATACTCGGGCCGCGTGCCGGAGAGCAGCAATGTAGCCGCTTGCGGGAAGGACTCCCAATACCGTTGTCTTCGGAGTCCCATCGGAAAATGCTTGGTCCGAGGGGACAGAGGAATGACGCTATTTGACTGCACCAGGGCGTAACAGGAGAGCAGCGCCGCGGCCGGCTCGTGCTTCGCCCAGCCCTTTGCAGATCGCTCGTGTCGGGGATGTCCCGACGGGGCCAGAAAATCCTCCCCTGTGGCAGCTCGGCTGGTCCCCGCCAGTGAACCCGCCGGCCGGGCCGGGCGAAACCGGCCATGTGCGGAAAATCTGGCCAGCTCGGGCCGTTGTCTACCCCAATGAAGCAGAACCGGTACTACCGCTCCATACGTACTCGCGAAGAACCCACTCGAAATCGACGCAAGGGTTGTCGAGACGGGGAAGTCTCCGTCCCGGTCGCCAGCAGACGAGTTCGTCGTAGTAGGTCTCGAGGCGTCCGCACGTGGCGTCAGGTCCGCTTCCTCCCGGGCAACGGCGGCCTGCCGCGCTGCGGCGCAACAGCGTTCGGCAAGCAGACGATCATTTGTCAGTGCATCGGGTGGTGGTCGGCAATTGGCGGCGCGAGGCCGCACGCTTTGTCCCGGATCTGAAGCTTCTGGTCCTTCACGGATCCGACCGGCGTGAGCGCTTCCCGGAAATCCCCCACCATCATCTCGTCATCACGACCTACCCGCTGCTGAACCGGGACCATGAAGCGCTGTTCCGCCACGACTACGACACCGCCGTTCTGGACGAGGCGCAGGCGGTGAAGAACCCTGCCGCGGGCGTCTCGAAACGCATTCGGGACATTCGCGCCCGCCAGCGTCTGGCGCTGACCGGGACGCCTCTCGAGAACAATCTTCAGGAGCTATAGGCGCTCTACGACTGAGTGATTCCGGGCCTGATCGGAAACCGCAAGACCTTCACGGCGGGTTTTCGAAACCCGATCGAGAAACGGGGCGACCGCGCGAGGCAGCAGCTCACGACCCGGTGGGGGTATCCGCGTGCCGAGGTGCGCTACCTGCCGGAGAGCGCGATCGCCGACGTGCCGAAGATCGTCGCCGGACTGCGAGCAGGCAAAGCTTACGCCGCCGTCCCGATCGTGTCCCCGTGCCGTCTCCGCCGGTGATCCGCAAAGGACGCAACGGCAGCTTCCACGACAAGGGCCTCAAGGGCGCGAGCCATCACGCGGTGATCCCGAACGTCAACACGATCGGCGATCTCGGCGAGATCCGGCCATGCCTGTCGGGCGACGAGAAGAAACTGTTCGACGCGATTGCGCGGTCCTATCTGGCATCGGTCATGCCCGATTAGGTAAGACCCAGTTTAGGTTTCTTGTCGTGCTCCAGGCGGAAGGCGGAAGCGGACCGCGACAGTGGTGAGAGATGCGGGCCTGTACCGCGGGTGACGCCTCTACTCCGCCGCCGCCCGCGCCGACGCGGGCACGTCGAGGTTGAAGAGGCGGGCGCAGTTGAGCCCCACCACGTTCGCCTTGGTCTCATCGTCCACGTTCGTCAACACCCGCTCGAGAATCTTGTGGGTGTTGGGGAAGGTGTTCCGCACATGAGGGAAGTCCGATCCCCACATCACCTGCGTTGGGCCGGCGACATCGAAGGCGCGGTCGGCGTACTTGTCGTCGACGAAACCGTGCCACACCTGGCTATGAAGATACTCCTCGACGGGCTTCTCGATCGGCGCGATCTTGAGCGACTGGCCGAGCGATCCCTGAATCTGCTGGATGCGGAACAGGAACCAGGGAACCCACGAGATTTCGTATTCCCCGAGAATGACCTTGAGCTTGGGGAAGCGGTCGAAGACGCCGCCGAAGATGAACTCGTTGGCGAGGATCGGGCCCACGTCGGAGAAAACCTCGATCATCATCCTCGCGATCTGATCGCGCTCGTGATCGTGGACGATGGTAAAGGGGTTGCGCACCTGCCCGGTGACGATGTGGAGCGTGATCGGCATGTCGAGATCAACCGAGGCGGCCCACAGCGGATCGTAGTAGCGATCGCGGTAGGGCGGCATGTGGGGCTTCACGTCCGTATAGATGCAGACGGTGCGAATGCCCTTCCTGGCCAGGCGCTGCATCTCGGCCACGGCCCAGTCGACATCGTCGGTTGGCAGCATGGCCGCAGCCAGCAGGCGCTTCGGGGCGTGGCCGCAATACTCGGCGATCCAATCGTTGTAGACCGTGCAGACATCCTGAAGCAGCGGCGGATGGGCGATCCGCATGCTGAACAGCAGGAAGCTCGAATTGATGAGCTCGGCAGAGACGCCGTCCAGATCCATCAGCTCGAGCCTGAGCCCAGGGTCGCTGCTGCAACGGTTCACCTTGTCGAGCAAGTCAGGGTCCAGCGGTACGGTGTCCTCGGTCGAATCCGCGGCTTCCTCGGGCTCGACATTGTCGAGATCGATATATTCATGGCCCAGGTAGAAGTAGCTGCCAGGCACGCCCTCGCATTCGCTGACCAGCCGCGGCACCTTGTCGCCCCACTTGGTGCCGAGCGCCTTCTCCCAAAGGTCGAAGGGCTCGAAGATGTGTGAATCCGCCGAGACGACGTAGTTCAGGGTCATTGCCGGCCTCCTCGGCTCAATGAGCCGACTGGGTTACTCCGCTGCCGCTCGCGCGGGCGCCGGGATATCGAGGTTGAAGAGGCGGGCGCAGTTGAGCCCCACCACGTTCGCCTTGGTCTCGTCATCGACATTGGCGAGGACCCGGTTCAGGACCTCGTGGCTGTGGGGGAAGGTGTTGCGCGGATGGGGAAAGTCCGAGCCCCACATGACCTGCGACGGGCCTGCGACATCGAAGGCGCGGTCGGCGAACTTGTCGTCCACGAAAGTGTGCCAGACCTGCGTGTGCAGATACTCCTGGACCGGCTTCTTGACCGGCGTGACCTTGAGCGAGTTCGCGACTGCCCCCTGAAGCTGCTGCGTGCGGAACAGGAACCAGGGCAGCCAGCAGATTTCGTACTCGCCGAGGATGAGCTTCAGCTTGGGATGGCGATCGAAGATGCCGCCGAAGATGAACTCGTTGGCGAGGATCGGCCCTGCGTCGGAGAAGAGCTCGAGCCAGAGCCGTGCCACATCGCCGCGCTCGTGATCGTGGATGATGGTGAAGGGGTCGCGCACGCGCCCCGCCACGATATGGATCGTCACCGGGATGTCGAGATCGGCCGCCGCCGCCCACAGGCGGTCGTAGTAGGGGTCGCGGTAGGGCGGCATGTGGGGCTTCACGTCGGTGTAGATGAAGACCGTGCGCACGTCCTTCTTCGCGAGCCGTTCGAGCTCGACGACGGCCCAGTCGACATCGTCTGGCGGCAGCATGCCGGAGGCGAGCAGGCGCCTCGGGTCGTGGCTGCAATAGTCGACGATCCAGTCGTTGTAGACCTGGCAGACGTCCTGCACGAGCTGCGGGTGCTCGATCCGCATGCAGAGCAGCGCGAAGGTCGAGTTGACGATCTCGGCCTGAACCCCGTCCATCTCCATCAGTTCGAGGCGGAGCGCAGGGTCCTGGTTGGAGCGGTTCACCTTGTCGGCAAGCTCGGGGTCCATGGCCGAGGATTCCTCGGTGGAATCCGCCGCGTCCTCCGGCTGGACCACGCCGAGGTCGATGTAGTCATAGCCGAAGAAGTAGTAGTTGCCGGGAATGCCCTTGTAGCGGTCGACGACACGGGGGACCTTGTCGCCCCACTTCGCACCGAGCGCCTTCTCCCACAGGTCGAGGGGCTCGATGATGTGGGAATCCGCAGAGATCACGTAGTCCAGGCTCATCGTCGTACCTCTCTGGCTCGCCGGCGGCTCAGGCGTGGAACGGCCTCCGCGCGGCCGGCGCGGCCGCGGCGGCCGCGAAGTCGCAATCGCGGGTTGCATAGAACTCGACCAGGAAGCCGTCTGGGTCCCTCAGGTAGAAGCTCCGCTTGGTGGCGCCATCGACCGCGGCCACGGTCTCGATTCCCCGTGCGGCAAGCGCAGCCTCGGCTTCGGCAACCGCCGCTTCGTCCGCCATTTCACACGAGAAGTGGTGGCAGCCCGTCTCCAGACCGTTCGTCCTGGCGAAGAGCGCGCAGTGAAAATCGGGCGTCGGCGCAACGCCCCGCAGGTAGGCGTAAGCCGCGTCCGGCGCCATGTAGGCGACATCGAGGCCCGCGAACTCGGTATAGAAGCCGAGCGAGCGCTCAACATCGTCCACTACCATCACCGCACGCGTCGTCCGCAGCGGATGGACCGGCGCGTCGGCGACACGCTGGTAGTCCGGCGCACGCTGCCACTTGGGCTCGGCGCTCGGCGGTTCCGCCGCCCGGTCCCAGCGGGCCGAGATGTTGGGGATCGGGCCGCCTTTGAAGACCGAGCGCCAGTCGTGCATCACGTCGGCATAGAACTCGTGAAAGATGCCGTCCGGGTCGGGCACGTAGAAGGAGTGCGAGAAGGTATGGTCGATGGTGAGGTAGTCCTTGCAGCCGGCGGCGACGGCGCGCTCGATTGCCGCCACCAGCGCCGCCTCGTTATCGACCTCCCAGCCGAGATGGTTGAGCCCCGGCTGCTCGAAACCCTCCTCGAGGATCACCTCGCCGTCGCGGCCGCGGAAGGGGCGGCCGATCTCCACCATGCCGACATCGTGATGGCTGTTGCCATTGGAAACGAACCCCGCGCCGGTGCCGACCTCGATGCCGACCTCCTCGAAGCCGCAGATTGTCTCGAAGAATGCGACGGAACGGTCGAGGTTCCGCACACTGACGTTCGCGTGGCCGAGCCGGCGCACGCCGAAATCCACCGTCATCGCCTGCGACCCTCCCTGTGGTCTTCGCCGCAGTACCCGGCCTCAAGGGCACCTCCCTCGAGGCCACCGCTCCAAGAAAGGTATAAGGTACGCGAGTTAGCGTCAATTTCGACAGCCATCCGAGTCTACTCCCGTCTTAGACGGCTTTACTTCGATGCGTTCAGCGCGCACGCATCCTTCTCGGAAACGCATACGGTTGGCATTATAAGAAAGAGAAACTTACGCGCTGCCAAGAAATAAGGTTAGATACAATCCGGTCTAAGTGATTTCAGTCGGCATGAGAACCACGAATCCCTCTTGCTCAAAATGGTGATCGCTAGTGAGAGCGGTCGTAATGCCTTCGTCCTCCATAGTATTGAAAGAAATGCAGTCCTGCATGCTGTATTCCTTATCAAGCCTGTTCTCATATCGGTTCAGTCCTCTCGCGAACGAGTCGCGAGTCTGGGGAATGACTTTGACGTTTGGATTCTCGATAATGGCACGCACAGCAGCCGCAATGTTCTTTCGAATGGCTTCACCATATTTCGAAAAACCAGTGAGAACCTCCATAAGAACTTCTTCAGTAGTCGCAAGTCGTACGCTTCCAACCTTCTTTTTGGCCCTCTTTGCGGCATCATGCCATTGATCTTTTGGGTTTATGATCGCGATCCAGTATGACGAATCGACAAACACTGCCTTCATGGCTCATCCCTGCCAGAAACGTATGAATCGAGTCGGCGTGACAAGTCGGTTGGTATCTGGTCCCACTCTCCATCCGGGATATCTCTAAATATATTGGTTATCACGTCCTCGATTTGCGGCGCCCCAGTGTCGAACCCAGTTCCATCACTCGAAATGGAGTCGAGACTCACGACTTGATAGACTTTTCGTGGTTTTCCCTCGGGAGTAAATTCACCCCGCCCCCTCACCCTGAGGCGTACTGATTCGTGTTCCTTCAGTGCGGATGTAATCTGTGCTTCCTGCTTCCTAGTAAATGACGCGACGACGCTGGTCTTTTCGTCGATCAAAATCTGAAATTGCCTTTTTCGAACATCGACTTCAAGCACACGTCCAGTAATATCCAATTCATCTTCGTAAGAAGTCTCGGCAATGGATATCAGCTGATCTCGATCGCGCTTTGTAACATGCGCTATATCCTGCTTTGGCGGTGCGAATCGCAGCGTGCATGAAGTCGAAAGACTTTCGCCTAGATGAGCATACTCAGATAGCAATTGCTTCGGGCACTCCTCTGGAAGGGCAAGATCATTATTTACCGCCTTGAAGACTCTATAAACAATGTCAATAGCTTCTGTTGCTTCGTTATTAATCTGTGGCTCTTCGATGGTGCTCATTAATGGTTTGTCGGTCAGCATCTCGAATGGGATTGCGGTACTGCCATCTTCAATTGAACGAAGCCATAACTGGGTTCGGCTCTCGAAGTTTTTCGGCAGTCGTGCACGACCTGGGTTCTTGTGTCGCCAAAGCACCTTTGCTGTGTCGGTCACCAAGGTCTGGAAGCGTTGAAGTTCGCCACAAGCTGCAGCATCGAGGGCGTGCTCGCCATAGCGACCGCCGCCAAAGTGCAAGGTGACCACTCGACGCCATCGGTCGGTCATGATTCAACCTCCACGAGCTTCAGGCTTCTCTCGGCCTAGCGCGCGCAATCTTAACAGCCGTTCAGTGAGCCTTGCCAGTCTCAAGCGTAAGTCACCGCATGCACCCATCACTGGCGATCTCGCGGTCTATGCTCTACGCCCGCCCGGGTTCGTAAGGGCGAGGCTCAGCGCGACGCGTCCCTATTCGGCGCCCGCAGCCGCTCCCGCCCCGCGAAGGGCTAGGGTGGCGTCCTGGTCGAGAGCGCCGTTTGGCGTGACGGCAACGGCGTAGTCCCGCCGCGCGGCCTCGGGCGAGACCATGTCGTTCCGCACGTCGGCGGCGACGTCCTCGGGCGAGCGGCGGCGCGGGTCGCCGTAGCCGGCACCGCCGGGCAGCACCAGCTTGAGGCGCTGGCCGGGCGGGATCGTCTGCTGCCCCTTGCCGCGCATCTTTGTGCCGTCGTCGAGCTCGACGGTGCCGGGCGCACCGTCGAGCCCGCCGCCCCGGCCGCGCGCCGGATGCTGGATACGCTCGAACTGCGCGAGCACGCTGAAGGGCGCGCCGTCGACGCCGCCGATCTCGATCACCTGGCCGAGCCCGCCGCGCAGCGATCCGGCACCGCCGGTGTCCGCCGCGAGCTCCTTCCGCCAGATGACGATCGGCGCCACGATCTCCGTGGCCTCGGCCGGTATGGTGCGCACGCCGCTCGGGAAGGCCGTCGCAGAGAGCCCATCCTTCGTGGGCCGCGCGCCGGCGCCGCCCGAGTTGAAGAGAGCGACCTCGAACTCCGGCGGGTCGAACGCCGCGTTGCGCCGGGCCTCGCTGTCGATCGCCGTCGCCCCGCCGCGCAACTGCACGATCCAGAGCGAGGCCGCGCCCTCCGCCGGCACCCGGTCGGGAATGGCCTGATGCAGGCAGCCGAACACGAGGTCCGGCAGCATGTGGCCGATGACGTGGCGGGCGGCGACCGGCCAGGGCCGGGGCACGTTGAGGATCGAGCCTTCGGGCGCCGACACCGTGAGCGGCGCGAGCGAGCCCGCGTTGTTGGGAATGTCCTTCGCCACGATACACTTGAGGCCGAAGCTCGTGTAGGCGGTGGTGTAGTTGAGCACCACGTTGATGCCGTGATTGCTGGCGGGCGAGGTGCCGGTGAAGTCGACGTGGATGCCTTCGCCCGAGATGGTCATGGCGGCGGCCAGCGTGATCGGCTCGTCGTAGCCGTCCATGGTGAGCTTGTTGCGGTAGGTGCCCTTGGGCAGCTCGGCGATGGCGGCCAGCGTGGCTGTGCGCGAGCGCTCGACGATCTCCTCGCCGAGCCCGTCGAGATCGGTGAGTCCGAACTCGTCCATCATGGCGAGCAGCCGGTCGGCGCCGGCGCGGTTGCAGGCGATCAGCGAGTGGACGTCGCCTTCGAGCTGGAGCGGCTCGCGCACGTTCCAGCGCACCATCTCCAGCAGGTCCTCGTTGATCCGGCCCTCGCGGCAGAGCGGCATGATCGGGATGTAGAGGCCCTCCTCGAACACGGAGCGCGCATCGGGCCCGAAGCCGCGCCCGCCGATATCGACCACGTGCGCGGTGCAGGCGAAGGAGCCGATCACCCGGCCTTCGCGGAACACCGGTGTCACCACCGTGAGGTCGTGCAGGTGGCCGCAGGTGAGCCACGGGTCGTTGGTGATGTAGACATCGCCCTCGCGCATGGCCTCGTTGGGGTAGCGGGCGAGGAAGTGTTGCACCGCAATGGCCATCGAGTTGACGTGGCCGGGCGTGCCGGTGACCGCCTGGGCGAGCATCCGGCCCTCGGTGTCGAAGACGCCGGCGGAGAGGTCGCCCGCTTCCCGCACAGTGGTACTGAAGGCGGTGCGGAGCAGCGTCTGCGCCTGCTCCTCCACCACCGAGATCAGGCGGTTCCACATGATCTGCGTCTGGATTTGCGCGAGCCCGGAGTCGGTCGTGCCGTTCATCAGGCGTCCTCCCCTTGAGCCGGCCGGCGTTCCATCACGATCGTGCCCAGCGCATCGACCGAGGCGGTGAAGGCCGCGCTCACCACTGCCGTGGTGTCAGTCTCGACGATAAGCGCAGGCCCGTCCACACGGGCGCCGGCGGTGAAATCCGCGCGGCGATAGAGCGCCGCCTCGACCACGCGGCCGCTCCCCGGATCGAGCACGGGCCGCACCCCCCGCGCCGGCGGCGCGGCCGCTGGAGCCGGCGAGTCGACTGGGGCGACGGCCTCGGGCACGGCGCTCACGCCGACGGACCAACTCACGATCTCGAGGTCGAGCTTCGGGATGATGCGCCCATAGAGCGCTTCGTAAGCAGACTCGAAGGCGTCGCGGATGATGGCGGTGTCCTCCCGCGCCCAGGTGCGGTTGGGCAGCGGCACGACGACCTCGTGCCCCTGGCCGAGATAGCGCATGTAGGCGGCGCGGTGCTCCTGCGTGGCGGCGCCCGGCGCTCCTTGCGCGACGATGGCGGCGGCCTCGGACCGCATCTCCTCCAGCACGCGGTTGGTCGTCTCGGGGTTGAAGGCGCTCACCACCTGATAGGCGCTGCGCACCACCTCGTAGGCGACCGGCGCGCGGAGGAAGCCCACCGCCGAGCCCACCGCTGCGGCCGTCGGGATGAGGATGCGGTCCATGTCGAGCTTCTCGGCGAGCCGGGCCGCGTGCAGCGGGGCTGCGCCGCCGAAGGCGATCATCGTGCGCTCGCCGAGCGTGGCCCCGATCTCGATGGCGTGGACGCGCGCAGCGCTCGCCATGTTCTCGCCTACCATCTCGCTGACCCCGAGCGCCGCTATCTGCGGCTCCAGATCGAGCGGCGCGCCGACCCCGGCGGTGAGCGCATCCGTAGCCGCCTGCTCGTCGAGCGCGATGCGCCCGCCCGAGAACTCGGCGGGGTCGATTCGCCCCATCGCGAGATCGGCGTCGGTGACCGTGGGCCGGGTGCCGCCCTGGCCGTAGCAGGCCGGCCCCGGCTGGGCGCCCGCGCTCTCCGGCCCCACGGCGATGCGGCCGAGCCGGTCGACGACGGCGATGGAGCCGCCGCCCGCGCCGATCTCCACCATCTCGATCACGGGGATGCGGAGCGGCAGCCCGCTGCCCTTGAGGAAGCGATGGGCGCGGGCGACCTCGAAGGCCCGTGCCGTCCGCGGCTGAGCATCGTCGATCAGGCAGATCTTGGCGGTCGTGCCGCCCATGTCGAAGGAGAGCACGCGATCGAGCGCGCATTGCCGGGCGATGTGGCTCGCGAAGACGGCGCCGCCCACCGGCCCGGATTCGACGAGGCGGATGGGGAAGCGGATCGCCGTCCCGATGTCGGCGACGCCGCCGCCGGAGAGCATGACGAAGAGCGGGCAGCGGAAGCCCGCGTCCCTCAGACCGTCCTCCAGGTTGCGCAGGTAGCGCGCCATCACCGGCTGAACGTAGGCATTGGCGCAGGCGGTCGAGAAACGCTCGTACTCGCGCATCTCCGGCGAGACCTCCGAGGAGAGCGTGATGGCGAGGTCCGGCAGCGCATCCTGCAGGATCGCGCGCACACGGCGCTCGTGCGCCGGGTTGACGTAGGAGTGCAGGAGGCCGATCGCCGCGCTCTCGATCCCCTCGGCGGCGAGCCTTGCGGCCGTGGCTTCGACCGCCGCCTCGTCGAGCGGCAGGATCGGCTCGCCCGAGGCGTCGAGCCGCTCGGGAATGGGGAAGCGCCACTGCCGCGGCACCAGCGGCACCGGCTTCTCCATGTCGATGTCGTACTGCTCGAAGCGGCTCTCCGTCCCCATCTCGATGGAATCGCGGAAGCCTTCCGTCGTCACCAGCGCGGTCCGTGCGCCCTTGCGCTCGATCAGCGCGTTGGTGGCGAGCGTGGTGCCGTGAATAACCAGTGCAACGTCCGCGGGCGCGACTCTGCAGGCCTTCATCGCCTGCGCGAGGGCTTGGCGCACCCCTTCCTCAGGCGCGTCGGGCGTCGTCAGCACCTTCGCCGTGATCCGCTCAGGCCCGCGCTCCAGCACGATATCGGTGAAGGTGCCGCCGATATCGACGCCGATTCGAACCCCCGCGTTCGTACCTGCCATTACCAACTCCCGCCCGGAACCGCGCGGGGAGTGTGCTGGTAAAGACGCGCCACGTCGAGGGGGGCGGCGGGCCGCAGGCCCGGACGGCGCGACTGCGCCGCGCGCCCCTGGCGCGTAGCCAAGCGAGCGTCGCGCGGATACGCGCGCGGGAGCGAAATCCGAGCGCCCGGCGATTGAGGGATATCGAAAATGCCGCGAAGCGGCGACTAGACCTTGCCCTCGATTGCGACCTCGATCAGGTGCGGGGCGCCCGAGGCCAGCGCATCGCGGACCGCTGCGGCCAGCGCGTCGGGTTCGGTGACGCGGGTGCCGACGACGCCCATGCCGGCGGCCATCTCGACGAACCCCAGGGGCGGATCGACCAGGTCCATCTGCACATAGGGGTGGTTCGTCGCTACGTCGAAGCGCCGCCGGTAGATATCGAGATTGTGCTTGAGAATGCGGTACTCGGCGTTGGCGAGGATGATGAAGACGATCGGCAGCCGGTGGCGCGCCGCGGTCCACAGCGCCTGGATGCTGTACATCGCCGAGCCGTCGCCCGAGAGGCACACCAGCGGCCGGTCCGGGTTTGCGAGCTTCACGCCGAGCGCACCCGCGATCCCCTGGCCGATCCCGCCGCCGCGGCCGCAGAAATAGTCGCCGGCGCCGCCGAAGCTGAAGGCCTTGGGGATCTCCGGGCTGCCGGTGATCGCCTCCTCGACGATGATCACGTCCTCCGGCACCGCCGCCGCCAGCGCCTCCAGCATCACCGGCACCGGCAAGGGTCGGCGCTCACGGATGGTGTCGAGGTGGGCACGGCGGTCCCTCTGTTCCGTCTCGCGAAACGTGACAAAAACCCGGTTTCGCTCGTTCGCTTTGTCGGCGTAGGCGGCGGAGCGCTCCTCCCGCACCAGCGCGGAGATCGCCTCCAACGCGGGCTTGAGCCCGGCGATCAGGCCCGCGGCGAGCCCGTGGTTGCGGGCGAGGCGCTCCGTCGACTCCTCGATTTGGAGCACCGTCGCACCGGGCGGGAACGGTCCTTCCGGCGCGTACCAGACTTCCTCGAAGAAGGGGCCGCCCACCATGAGCACCAGGTCGGCGCCGCCGAAGGTCTTCGCGATGTTGGCGGGGTCGGACGGGGTGCGGCCCCGGTAGTTCGGGTGCATGTTGGGGACCGGCTGGTGCTGATGGATGAGCTCGGTCCAGATGCCGGCGCCCACGGTCTCGGCCAGGGCAACGAGAGCCTCGCCGGCACCGGCGCGCGCCACGTCGTCGCCGATCATTATGGCAGGCTCCTGGGCGGCCAGCAGATGCCGGGCGACGGCGGCCACGCCCTCCGGGTCCGGCGGCGGCGCGCGGTAGAGTGCGCCGGCGGCCAAGGCCTGAATCTCGGTCTGCTGCTCCATCACGTTGATGGGCAGCGCGACGAAGACAGGGCCGGAAGGCGGGTCGTGGGCGATCTTGAAGGCGCGCCGCATGATCGGCGCGATCTCGTCGGCGCTCTCGGCCTGAACGCTCCACTTCACCACCGGCGCTGCCATGGCCACCAGGTCGTGGCCGAGGATGGGGTCGCGCAGGCGAAGCCGCGTGTCCTGCTGCCCGGCCGTGACCACCATCGGCGAGTTGGTCCTGAGCGCGCCGAAGATCATGCCGATGGCGTTGCCGAGGCCCGGCGCGACGTGCAGGTTCACCACCCCCGCACGGCCGCACGCCTGGGCGTAGTAGCTCGCGGCTCCGATGGCGACGACCTCGTGCAGCGCGAGCACGTAGTCGATCGCCGGGTAGCGGGCGAGGCTGTCGATCAGCGGGCTCTCGGTGGTGCCGGGGTTGCCGAACAGATGCTGGACCCCGTGCGCCAGCAGGCTCTCCATGAATACGTCGCGCCCGTACATGTCTTGCACCCGTCTCTTCGTGGCAGGGTCGCCGCCGGCCGCGGCGAGGGACTTGGTTAGCGGATCGGCTCCAGGATGGAGCAGTAGTTGGCGACCGAGACGCCGCCCATGTTGAAGATACCGGCGAGGTTGGCGCCCTCGAGCTGCATGTCGCCGGCGTTGCCGGTCACCTGCATCGCGCTCATCACGTGCATCGAGACACCGGTCGCGCCGATTGGATGGCCCTTGGACTTGAGGCCGCCGGAGGGGTTGACCGGCAGCTTGCCGCCGATCTCGGTCCAGCCGTCGAGGATCGCCTCGGCGCCTTCGCCCCGCCGCGCGAGGCCCATCGCCTCGTACTCCAGGAGCTCGGCCATGGTGAAGCAGTCGTGGGTCTCGACGAAGTCGAGGTCGTCGAGTGTGAGCCCCGCCTGGTCGAGCGCCCGCCGCCAGGCTTCGCCGCAGCCTTCCATCAGCACCACGTCGCGCTTGCTCATCGGCAGGAAGTCGTTGACGTGGGAAGCGGCGCGGAAGATCACCGCCTTCGGCATGGCGAGCGCGGTCTCCACATCGGTCAGCACCAGCGCAGCCGCGCCGTCGGAGACCGGCGAGCAGTCCGTGCGCTTGAGCGGCCCGGCGACCTGCGGGTTCTTGTCCGACGCGTGGCGGCAGAAGTCGTAGCCCAAATCCTTCTGGAAGTGGGCGAGGGGGTTCTTCGCGCCGTTCCTGTGGTTCTTGGCCGCGATGGCGGCGAGCGCGTCGGACTTGTCGCCGTGGCGCTGGAAGTAGCTCTCCGCGATCAGGCCGAAGACCCCGGCGAAGCCGCCTTGAATGTGCGCTTCCTCCTTCACGTAGGAGGCCTTCAGCAGGTTGTTCGCCACCTCCTCGCGGCTCGCGCCGGTCATCTTCTCGACGCCGACGACGAGCACGAAGCGCGCCCGGCCCGAGCGAATCGCCGCCATGCCCTGGTGGATCGCAGCAGTGCCCGTGGCGCAGGCGTTCTCGACATTGGTCGACGGCGTGAAGCGCATCGCGTCGTCCATCTGCAGCGGAAGCGAGGAGGGGAACGCCTGATCGGCGAGGCGCCCTGTGGAGCCCACGACGATCTCATCGACGTCCGTCGGCCCGATGCCGGCATCGGCGAGCGCCGCCCGCGCGGCCTCCAGCGTCAACGATTCGGTATCGGCGTCCGTGCGCTTGCCGAACGCCGTGTGGCCCCAACCGACGATGCAGACACTCATGCGGCTTCCTCCTGCGCCCCAGAACCGACAAGGCGCGCATCTTGGCAGAAAGCGTCGCAAACGTCGCCCCGCCTTGCCACGCTCAAGCCCGGAGCAGGTGCGTCCTCTCCTGGTCCACCATGACATCGATGCCGTTGGCGGCGCGGACCAGCGCGACCTTGTGGACGCTGAGCGCGCGCTCTTGGCTGAGCCAGCCGCGGGCGACGTCCTCGGCGACCGCAGCGGGATCCCGTTCGGCCGGGTCGCCGTAACCGCCGCCGGCGACGGTGCGGTAGTGAATCGCCTCGCCCGGCGCAAGCCGTTCTTCGTGGAAGGAGGGGAGGGTGTGGAAGTTGCCGTCGGCCTCTCGCTTGCGGTTGAGGGAGGGGGCGCCCGGCTTGCCGCCGAGGACGCCCTGGGCCGGGTTCAGATCGCCGTCGCTGCAATAGAAGACCGAGACCGGGCCTGCGAGCGAGCGGTAGGCGCCCTGGGTCGCCGGTGCGCCGTTCCAGCGGCCGGCGCCCATGGTGTCGCCGGCGATGCGGCGCTCCTCCATCAGGATCGGGTACTGCGCCTCGTCGATCTCGATCGAAGCGAGCACCAGCACGCCGCCGCCGTCCGGCGCCTCGTAGGTGAGCCAACCGTCGTGGCCGTGGGTGCCCGGGCCGCCGGAAAGGCCGGTGCAGAACTGGTTCACATAAGGCACCGGCTCGACGTCGCGGTCGTCGATGCCCGAGATCACGCCGAGCCCGGCGGAGAAATTACCGCCGCCTTCGGCCAGCCCGTGGGGTGCGCCGATCTGGGCGAAGCAGCACTGCACGGCGTTGATGAGGCGGTCGTTGACGTTGGTGGTGGCGACCGAGGTGCCCGCCGGGAAGGTCGGCCGCCCGACCACGCAGCCGTCCCGCAGCAACACCTTGATACGGCTCGCGCTGCCGTCGTTGTGCGGGATTGTCGGGTCGAGGTTGTAGAAGACGCCGATGCGGCACGAGCCCGCCGCGCAGGCTTCGGAGAGGTTGACCCCACCCGGCACGCAATCCGGATTGTCGCGGAGGTCGACGGTGATGAAGCCCTCCTCCGGCTCGATGGTGACCTGGGCGGTGATCGGGATGCCCTCTTCCGCGACGCCGGGAATCGGGTCGTGAGTGCAGGTGTAGCGCCAGGTGCCGGCGGGGAGCTCCCGGATCGCAGCCGCGGCGCGCCGCGCGCCATAGTCCATCCAGGCCTCGACGAAGGCGCGGACGGTCTCGATGCCGTAGTGCTCCACCAGCGCCTTCAGCCGGCGCTCGCCGATCCAGCAGGCGCCGACCTGGGCGCGGTAGTCGCCGTACCAGACGTTGGGCGCGCGGATCTTCTGCAGGCCGATGCGCACGATGTCCGCCTTGTCCTCGCGCCCCTCCTGAATGCGCACGCAGGGGAAGTGCACGCCTTCCTGATAGAGCGTCGCCGCGTAGGGCAGGTAGGTGGTGGGCTCCGGCGCGCCGACATCGGCGTGGTGCGAGCGCGAGAGCACCCAGAAGAGCGGCTCGCCCTCGGCGAAGACCGGCACGCAGAGGGTCATGTCGGCGTGGTGTGTGACCCCGTGATAGGGGCTGTTGTTGAAGAAGGCGTCACCCTCCTTCACGTCGTCGAAGAGCTCGGTAATCGGCCGGGTCGTGAGCTCCAGCGCGCTGACGTGGATCGGCATCGCCTCCTCGACGGAGATGAGGCGGTGGTCGTAGGTGAGAATACCGCAGGACATGTCGCGCGCGTTGGTGATGACCGCCGAGCGCGACGCGCGCATGACCGTGTTGCTCATCTCGCGGATGATCGCCTCGATGCGGCGGGAGAGGACGGCCATCAGCAGCGGGTCGAAGCGTTCTTCGGTTTGCGCCATGCCGGTGCCCTCAGTCGCTCGCATCGGGGAAGATGTGGAAGTTGCCGTGCGAGTCGGTGCGTGCCCGCTGGCCGGCAAGCAGCAGGATCGTCGTCGTGTCGCTGTCGATCAGGGCAGGGCCCGCGATCTCCGCGCCCGCCGCCGGTGCGTTGCCGTCGTAGGCGGGAAGCGCACGGAAGGCTCGTTCCTCGCCGAGATAAACGCTGCGCCGTCCCCGCTCGGGCAGGTCTCCGCTGCCCTGTGTGGCGGCCCATCCTGCGTCGGCGCCGCCGCCCGTGCCGATGGCGCGCACGGTCCAGGTCGTGAACTCCACCTCGCCGTCGTCTTCCCGAATGGTGTGGATGCGCTCATGCATGTCGTGGAAGGCGGCCGAAAGCACCGGCACGTCGTCGGCCCCGAGCCCGCATTCCCCCGGCTCGAAGAGCGCCTCGATTTCCCAGGACTGGTACTTGTAGCGGGCCTGAAAGGAGTATTCGTAGCGGCGCTCCGCCGCCGGCACGCCGGCGCGCTCGAGGAAGCGCCGCGCCCGCTCCGAGAGCGTGGCGAGTGTGCGGTTGACTGCGTCGACGGCGAAGTGGCGGTTGCTGGTGTGGAGCGTCGCCGTCTCTTCGCCTCTGATGTCCGTGGCCAATCCGCCGAAGGCGCTCAGGCCCGCGGCGACGCCCGGCACCATGAACCGGTCGATGCCGAGCGCGCGGGCCATCTCGCCGATGTGGCAGGCGGTGGCCCCCCCGCCCGCCACCAGAACACTCTCGCGCGGATCGATGCCTTCGTTGACGGTGATGTCCTCAATAGCCGCGATCATGTTCTCGTTGCTGGTGACGTGGATCGCATAGGCCGCCTCCGCCACGTCGAGCCCGAGCGCGTCGGCCACCCGGCCGACCGCGCGGTGCGCGGCGTCCGCATCGAGGGCGAGGCGGCCGCCGAGGAAGTAGCCGGGGTCGAGCAGTCCCAGCACCAGGTTGGCGTCGGTCACGGTGGGCCGCGTCCCCCCGCGTCCGTAAGCCGCAGGCCCCGGATCGGCGCCGGCGCTTACGGGGCCCACCCGCAGCAGGCCGCCGGAATCGACCCAGGCGATGCTGCCGCCGCCGGCGCCCACCGAGCGCACGTCGATCTTCGGCAGGCCCAGCAGGTCGTCCACGATCGGCGCTTCGCTGGTGCGGATCAGGCTGCGGGCGCGGATCGCCGAGACATCGAAGGTGGTGCCGCCCATGTCAATGACGACGATGTCGGGCTCGTCCGAAATGCTGAGCGCGGCGATGGGGGCGAGCGTCGGGCCGCTCATGACCGCGTGGATCGGCCGCGCGGCGATCTCGCCCACCGTCATCATGCCGCCCTGGCAGTTGGCGACGAGGAGCGTGCCGGCGAAGCCCGCTTCGCGCACCGCGCCCTCCAGCCGGCCCAGATAGGCGGGCACGATGCCGTGCAGCGAGGCGTCGATGGCGGTCGCGATGGTGCGGCGGTATTCGCGCGGGATCGGGTTGAGCGCGTGGCTGAGCGTCACCGGCACCTCGGGCCAGAGCTCGCCCACAATCGCGCCCACCCGCTCTTCGTGCGCGGGCTCCACCACCGACCAGAGCAGGCTGACGGCGATCGCGTCCACCGGGCAGCGCTTGAAGTGATCGACCGCCGCATGCACGTCGTCTTCCGAGAGCGCCGCGATCTCGTTACCGCGCGCGTCGATCCGGCCGCGGACTTCATACGTTCTGGTGCGGGGGACGAAGGGCTTCGGATAGTCGAGCCGCCAGTCGAAGGCGCGCTTGCGCGGTGCCTCGCGGAGCGTCAGCACGTCGGGGTGGCCTGCGGTGCAGATCAGCCCGACCGCGCCGGTGCGGCCCTCCACCAGCGCGTTGGTGGCGACCGTGGTGCCGTGCACGATGCGCCGGGTGCGGGCGAGGAAGTCCGCGAGATCGCTGTCGAAGGCGCGGGCCGCGAGACCGAGCGCGTCCATGAAGCCCCGCTCGAACGCGGGCGGGGTGGAGGGCGCCTTGACCACCGCAAGCCGCGCCCCGTCCGAGACCACGCAGTCGGTGAAGGTCCCGCCGATGTCGATCGAGACCTGATACTGGCTCACCCGCCCCCCGACGCCTGTTCCTCAAAGGCGCACGCATCCTCGCAACCGGCGGCCGGGCGGCGCAAGGGCCGCGCCGATGGAGGTGTCACCGGTTGCCGCGCACTCCGGCGAAGGAGTAGGGGAGATGCGAAGTTTGTAATATGCTCTGACGACATAGTCACCTGAATCTGAAGTTCGCCACATAAAGACAACTATATTGCACGACCACATTCTTCGACAATAGAGCGACTTAGTGTGACGACACTGCCAATTGAAAATGATCTCAACTTCAGTGTCAGGTGAATAGCGGCTCATGGCCGATAACGGCGAGGACGTATCGAGCGCCGGTCCAACAAGGCGCATACGGGGGGAACCATGAGAACGCTCGCGACACTGGCCGCGGCGCTTGCCGCGGCCATTATCTGGATTGCGGACGCGAACGCGGCGGAGGACTACACGGTCGATCCCGTCAACCGGGTGATGACGGTGGCGACGCCGGCGAATGTGCGCACCGGTCCCGGCCAAGACTATGCCGTGCGCGTTGTCCTTGCCGAGGGCGTCACCGTGCGCGTGACCGGCGCCGTTCGGGACCGCGACTGGCTCAGGGTCGATCTGCGCGGGGACGGCAGCGAGGCCTTCATCTACGCGCCGCTCCTGAAGGCGGCGGCGTTCTCGGCGCCCCTCCAGCCGCTCGGCTCCGACTGGTCCATCACCGAGAATCAGCCGTGCCAGGTGTGGAATGGCGGGATGGGCGACAAGCACAAGCGGTTCACCTGGTCGGGTAACTGCGTGAACGGCAAGGCCTCGGGGAAGGGGCGGCTGGTCTGGCGCAGCCGCTTCGGCAAGCACGTTTACGAAGGCTTTGTGCTGGCCGGCAAGCGGCACGGAAGCGGCACCCTGAGGCGGAGCGACGGCAGCCGCTACGTCGGCGAATGGCGCAGCGGCCAAAGGCACGGAAGCGGAACCTACACCTGGGCCGTCGGCCACCGCTACAAGGGAACCTGGAGCGACGACAAGCCGCACGGTTTCGGAACCGCCACCTTCGCCGATGGGGATATCCACCAGGGGCAGTGGCGCATGGGCTGCTACGGGGAGCGGGACGGCATCTGGTCCGCCCTGATTGCGACCGTGGAGGCCTGCGGCTTCGATTAGCCGGCCTGCAACGCCTCAAGCCCGTTCGGCGGCCGCCGAACGGCTCACTTGGCGCGGCGAATCCTGCTATGACTGCGTACAAGGGATACCCAGGCGGGCAGTCGGATGCCGAAGCGGCTGAGCGAGGCGGAGCGGCGGGGATTTCGGGAAGCGGGCTATAGCGGGCCCATCCGCGCCATGAGCGCGGCGGAAGCCGGGCACTACCGCGCGCAACTGGAGCGCTTCGAGCGGCGCTGGCCGGAGGAGCGCCACATGCTCGACCAGGGCGCCTCTCTGCTCTGCCCGTGGATCGACTCTTTCACGCGCCTCCCCGGCCTGCTCGACCCGATGGAAGACCTGCTCGGCCCCAACCTGCTGGTGTGGGGCGTCTCGCTCAGGCTCAAGGAGGCGGACGGCAAGACCTTCGCCGGGTGGCATCAGGACACCGCCTACTGCGACATCAGGCCGATCGTGGCGATCGCCGCGTTGGCGCTCTCCGATTGCGGCACCGACGCCGGGTGCCTCCGCGTGATCCCCGGCTCTCACCGGGGGGCGCTGCTGCCGCACCGCGAGCACTTCGGGAGCGACAGCCTGCTCACCCGCGAGCAGCAGATCGACGCGCCCATCGACGAGGACGCTGCGGTCTCGCTCCCGATGGCGGCGGGCGAGGCGGTCTTCTTCAACAACGCGATCTGCCATTCCTCCGGCCCTAACCGGAGCTGCGACCGGCGCATCGTCTTCCTCATCGAGTATGTGCCCACGCACGCCTTCCAGCATGAGCCGCGCGAGTCCGCGATGCTGGTGCGGGGCGTCGACCGCTTCCACCATTTCGACGTCGATCCGCGCCCGGCGGAAGAGATGAGCCCGGCGGCGCGGGCGGCATGGCGGCGCAAGGTCGAGGTGCAGGCCGAGGTGCTTTATCGCGGCGCCGCGCATCCGCCGCGGGCGCTGGCTTCGGGGAGTTGAACGGCATGACGGAGGCGCGGCGCAAGTTCTGGGGCTGGGGCCTCGAATCGGAGACGCTCAGCGAGGCCGATGCGGGGCGGATCGCCCGGCGGGTGGGGTCGCTGACCGGGCTCACGCCCGGCCCCTATCGTGCGCCGCCCAAGATCGACGAGCTGGACCTGCCGGCGCCGCGGGTGACACCGCCCGGTGCGCTCGCCGCGCTCTGCCACAGCGATGCCTACTGCCGCGCGAGCCATACCTACGGCAAGTCGTACCCGGACTACGTCCGCGCGTGGAGACGGGATTTCGCCGTGGCGCCGGATGTCGTCGCCTACCCCGAGGACGAGGCGGACGTCGCCGCGCTGCTCGACTGGGCGGGCGATGCGGGGCTTGCGGTCATACCCTATGGCGCGGGGTCGACCGTGGTGGGGGGCGTCGAGCCCAGCGTCGGGGACAGTTTCGCCGGCGTCCTCACCATCGACTTGGGCCGCCTGGACAGGGTTCTGGAGATCGACCGGGTCTCCCGCGCGGCCCGCATTCAGGGCGGCGTGCTCGGGCCCGCGCTCGAAGCCCAGCTCAAGCCGGCGGGGCTCACGCTCCGGCACTTCCCGCAATCCTTCGGCTTCTCGACCCTCGGCGGCTGGATCGCCACCCGCTCCGGCGGCCACTACGCCACGCTCTACACCCACATCGACGAGTTCGTGGAGAGCCTGCGCACGGTGACGCCGGCCGGCACGCTGGAAAGTCGCCGCCTGCCGGGCTCCGGCGCGGGGCCGAGCCCTGACCGGCTGATGATTGGCTCCGAGGGTGCGCTCGGCATCATCACCGAGGCCTGGATGCGGCTGCAGGACCGGCCGACCCATCGCGCGTCCGCCGCGCTTCGCTTCGCCGATTTCGCGGCGGCTGCCGCAGCGATCCGCGCCGTGGGCCAGGCCGGGCTCTACCCGACCAACCTGCGCCTCGTCGATTCCGAGGAGGCCCGGCTCGCGGGCGCGGGCGACGGCAGCTTTCACCTCGCCGTGCTCGCATTCGAAAGCGCCGACCATCCCGTGGACGCCTGGATGAGCCGCGCGCTGGAATGCATGGCGGACCACGGTGCCGACTTCGACCCGGAGGCGGCGGCGCAGGCGCGAGACCCGCTGGCCGATGCCTGGCGCGAGGCCTTCATCCGTGCGCCCTACGACCGCGAAGGGTTGATCGCCCACGGCCTGCTGCACGACACCTTCGAGACCGCGATCACCTGGGATCGCTTCGAAGAGTTCCACGCCAGCGTCAAGGCGGCGACGGAGCGTGCAATCCAAGATGCGACCGGTGGGCCAGGGCACGTGACCTGCCGCTTCACCCACGTGTACCCCGACGGGCCCGTGCCCTACTTCACCTATCACGCGGCACCCGCGCCCGGCGCCGAGATCGAGCAGTGGCGGGCGATCAAAGGGGCGGCCTCCGACGCACTGATCGGCGCGGGCGGGACGATCACCCACCACCATTCCGTTGGCCGCGATCACATGCCCTGGTACGAGGCCCAGCGGCCCAAACTCTTCGGCGAGGCGCTGGCGGCGGCGAAGCGCGCCCTCGACCCCAACGAGATCCTCAACCCCGGCGTCCTGCTCCCGCCCCGGCCTTAGCCCGCAATTCCCGCCACGGTCACGGCCATCGAGAGCGAAGGCCTATATGCACTCAGGGCTGAGTCGCGAGGATTGGAGCGTCGTTTCGGCTTTAGCGCATGGTTCGGGACGGGCTACTCTGATGCGATGAGAGTCCGCTCCGTGACACGCCGATGGGCAGTGACCGGGCTGGCGGCCGCGGCGGGTGCCGCAGCGGTCCCGTTCTTCGCGCGCACCGGCTCGGCGTCGCCGGGCTACACGTTCTCAGGCCCGGCCGCCGACCGTGGGCTCGGCCTCGCGCCGCCCAAGCCGTGCACGCCCGGCACGCGCTCGCAGACGGCGGGGCCGTTCTACACGCCGCAGACGCCGCAGCGGGACACGCTGCGCGAGCCGGATACCGGCGGAGAGCCGCTCGTTTTCAAGGGCCTGGTGCTTGCGCACGACTGCCGGCCGCTCGCCGGCGCGGTGATCGACGTCTGGCATTGCGACGAGCACGGCTACTACGACAACCGGAGCTTCCGTTATCGCGGGCATCAGTTCACCGATGCGGCCGGCGCCTTCCGGATCGAGACGATCCGGCCGGGGCACTACACCGGCCGTACGCCCCATATCCATGTGAGGGTGCAGGGCGAGGCGACCCGCCTGCTCACCACCCAGGTCTATTTTGCCGACATGCAGGAGAAGAACGACCGCGACTGGATATATCGGGACGACCTCGTCATGCGGCTCGACCGTGCCGACGACGCCTGGCGCGGGCGCTTCGACTTCGTGCTCGCGCCGGCCTGAGAGTTCAGTCAGACCGGGGGCATCGCCGCATCCCGCCGCTCGATGCCGCGGTGCAGACAGAGCAGGCCGATGACCGCGCCGCTCACGGCGCCGAGGAGCCATAGGCCCGCATCGAACCCGCCCGTCAGATCCGACGCCGCGCCGATCGCAAGCGGCCCCAGCACGCCGCCGATCTCAGCCGCCGAGAAGAACAGTCCGACCGCAGCCCCGGTGTGGCGGGCGTCGACGCCGCGGGTTTCCATCAGGACGAGGATCAGCACGGCGATCAGCGAGCCGCGGCCGATACCCTGAAGGATCATCGCCACGACCAGCGCCGGCGTCCCTGCGACCAGCAGCATCAGCGCGCCCGCGCCGGCACAGAGCGACAGCCCGAACAGGATCGCGAAGCGCCTGGGCGGCGTCGCGAGCCTCGGGATCAACAGCGCGCCGACGATCCCGATGGCGGTGGGTACGGCCGACCAGATGCCGGCGACATCGGGCGTCATGCCGCCCGTGCGCAGGATCTCGGGCAGCCAATTGCTCAGAGCATGATGAAAAAAGAAGGCGCCGATGCTGATCGCCAGGATGACCTGGATGCTTGGCAGGCGCAGCAGCCTTGCAAAGACCGCCATCTGGCCCGCGACCGTCTCGCGATGGCGTCCGGCGCGCTCCACCACGCGGTTGATGGGGTGGCTCCCCAGCAGAAACCAGGCGAGGCCGGTAGCGAGGATGAAGCCCGAATAGATCAGCAGGACCTGGCGCCAGTTCCCGCCCGTCAGCGGCATCAGCACGCTGTTGGTCAGGGCCAGCGCGAGCATGTTGCCGAGCGCGGGGCCGGTGATGTAGACGCCCATGGCGAGCCCGCGCTCCGCGCCCTGGAACCATTGCGCGATCGCCTTCGGCGCGCCGATCGAAACGAGCGGGCCGCCGATGCCGAAGAGCCCGACGGCCACGAACAGCGTCGCGGCGTCGAAGGCCACGGCGCGCAATCCGCCCGACGCGGCAATGACGAGAACGGCGATAAACAGCGACCACTTGAGGCCGACGCGGTCGACGAACGCCCCGCAGGGCGCTGCCGCCACGATGTAGACAAGGGGCCAGGCGCCCAGGATGGCGCCCATGGTGGTGTAGCTCAGGCCGAGATCGCGGCTGATGGGGTCGACCAGCGGCGCCATCGCCACCGAGAGCAGGCCGAACCCCAAATAGATCAGCCACACCCCGCCCAGCATGGCCCAGCGATAGCCATGCTCGTGGGGCGGCACGGCGGACGAGGGAGCGGCGGGCCGCACGCGCTATTGAGAGCACCGACGGTGCGGCGTTTCGCACCGTCCGGGGCACGCGCAGGCCTCGTTACGGACAACGGCGCCAGCGCTGGTCGCACTCAAACCCAATGCTATTGCCTCAAGGGACGTCGGCATCGATCGGTGACGGTCGCGGATGGCCCCGCCGCGTCGTCGGCAGGGCATTCGACCATAGCGACTGGGGCGAGCGACGCATAGGCGAACGCCGGGAGAGAATAGGGGCCCATTCAAGAGGGGCTGTAGGCGGCGCCGGCTCGGTGGCATCATTGCTCGGCGACGGGCGCCAACTAACAATTGAGGAGAGGGTGGCATGACGGGCAATCACGTCGATCTCAGGAGCGACACGGTGACGCGGCCGACGGCGGCCATGCGGCACGCCATGGCCGAGGCCGAGGTCGGCGACGAGCAGCGCGGCGAAGACCCCACGGTCAACGCGCTTCAGGCGCGCGTCGCCGCCCTGTTGGGCAAGGAGGCCGCCGTCTTCCTCCCGTCCGGCACCATGTGCAACGAGATCGCGCTGCTGGTCCATTGCCGCCCCGGCGACGAGGTGATCTGCGACCGCACCGCCCACATCATCACCGCCGAAGGCGGCGGCCCGGCGGCGCTCGCCGGCGCCATGGTGCGCGCTCTCGACGGCGAGGCCGGGGTCTATTCGCCCGAGCAGCTCGCCGATGCGGTCCGCGCCGTGAACCGCTATGCGCCGCGCTCGCGGCTCGCTGTGGTCGAGCAGACCTCGAATCAGGGCGGCGGCACGATCTGGCCGCTCGAGACCATCGAGGCGGTGGGCGAGACGGCGAAGGCGCACGGGCTGCTGCTCCATATGGACGGCGCCCGGCTCCTCAACGCCGTCGTGGAAGCGGGCGTGGACGCTGCCCGCTACGCCGCCCCCTTCGATTCGGTCTGGGTGGACTTCAGCAAGGGGCTCGGCTGCCCGGTGGGTGCCGTCCTCGCCGGTTCCGCCGCCTTCATCGAGGCCGCGTGGCAGTGGAAGCAGCGCCTCGGCGGCTCCATGCGGCAATCCGGCATCCTCGCCGCCGCCGGGCTCTACGCGCTCGACCACCATGTCGCGCGCCTCGCCGAGGATCACGCCAACGCCCGCACCCTCGCCGATGCCGTGCGTGCGCTGCCCCGGCTCACCCTCGACCAGCTCCGCGTCGACAGCAATCTGGTCTTCTTCGATTGCGCCGAGACCGGGCTCAGCGCCGCCGCGCTATCGGAGGCGCTCAGGGCCAAGGGCGTGCTGATCGGCGCCATGGGCCCGCATCGCCTGCGCGCGGTCACGCATCTGGATGTCGATGCCGCCGCGGTCGATGCGGCGGGCGAGGCGCTCGAGGCGGTGGTCGGCGGGTCCCCTTAGTCAGTCTGCCAACATGTCGTTCAGGGCGCGCTCGGCGTCGATGTCTTCGTCGGCGCAGTACTTGACCATGCTCCAGCCGTATAGGCCCATTTCACGGGTACAGCGCTCGACAAATGGACGAAATTCTGCTGGGTAGCTTTGCAAAGCCCTGTAGGCTGCGATGTCTTCTTCGGCGCAGTATTTTACCATTGCGCTGCCATACTCGCCCATCTCCTCGCGGCATCTCGAGATGATCTTCTCCCGCTCGGCCGCCTCATCGCTCGCGTTGGCAGAACCTTCACGCGCCTCTTGGGACAATGATTCCCTGGCAAGAAGGTCGTAGCAGGCAAGCCGCTCTGCGTCGTCTTTCACGTTGGCACAGTTGGCAAGATCGGAAGCCTTGGCCCCGCCACACAATCCCGCGACCAACGCCAACGCGCCAAGACACGAAAGGGTGGTTGTCGACCGCATTGCGAAGCACCTCCATCGCGTTACGGACACCGCACGCTTCTCTTTGCATCATCACACGGTCTCTTGAGTTCTGCCACGACCTCCGGCAACGAGACCGGGTCGTTGTCGAGCATGAGCCCTGTGACAACGCGTTTCGGCACGCGCCTTAGCGCAGATAGAGGTGGAGATACTGGCGGATCGCCTGCTCTTGGCTGGCGTTGTAGTCGTAAAGCAGAGCTTCGACGGTCTGGTCGTAGAGCCGCTCGCGCTCGGCGAGGGTGATGCCCTCCGGCAGCGTGCGGGAGCGCCTGGCGTCGGCCGAGGTGCTGCCGTTGACGGCGCCGTTCGCGTCGATCGCCTCGATGGTGACGCGGAGCAGCAGGTCCAGCCGTTCCGCCTGCTCTTTGGTGAACAGGCCCTCGAGATCGGCGTTGGTCTCGAGCCGTGTCGACCTGGCGCTGGCCTCGTCCACCGTGACGCGGAGCACGCCGACGGTGCCGCTCGCCCGCAGCCTGTCCGTCACCCAGAGCCCGATCGCGATGGCCGGCGGGGTGGGGAACAGGTGCTCGACATCGTCGGGATGCGGCGCGGCCGGGCGTTCGACGACCTCGATCCGGCCGAGGTCGAACACCAGCGGCGGCAGCGCGGCGAACGAGGGGGGAGCGCTGTCGCGGCTCGGCGGCGCGGTCTCGCAGCTAACGGCGATCGCTGCCACGGCGAGCAGCGCGGTCGCCGCCAGGCCCACCCGGCCGACCCTGCCGCGCACCGTCCCGAGCCGCTTCATCAATCCCTTGCCGATCATTGCTTGCTCCCTCGATCCATGTTCTCGCGCGCGTGCACGCGAATACGACACGTCGCGTTGCCGGCATAGGTGCGCACGTGAGCGCCGCAATTCAAGTAAGGGCTTCGGGGCGGAGCGACGACGATGAGGAATGGCTCGCTCGGCGCGCGCTGCGCTACACTCGCGCCAGGCGACGGAGGAGCGCGCCATGATGCCGACGCAAGCCGAAATCGACGCCTATCGCGACGACGGCGCGGTGTGCCTGCGCGGCGTCATCAGCCCAGAGTGGATCGAACGCCTGCGGGATGGCGTCGCCGCCGACATGGCCGCGCCGGGCCCCCATGTCGAGGTCTACACGGCGGACTCGGACCCCGGCCTCTTCTTCAACGATTTCGATCTCTGGCGCCGTGTGCCGCAGATGCGGGCGTTCGCCCTGGAGGGGCCGTGCGCCCAGATCGCCGCCGCGCTCTCAGGCGCATCCGCCATCACCTTCTTCTACGACCAGATATTCGTGAAGGAGCCCGGCACCGAAGGCCTCACCCGCTGGCATCAGGACCAGCCCTACATGGCGGTGGATGGCCAGCAGCTCTGCTCCAACTGGATCCCGCTCGACCCGATCACGCCGGAGACGACGCTGGAGTTCGTGCGCGGCTCCCATCGCTGGGGGCGCTGGTTCGCGCCCTTCGACAGCATGCTGGACGGCAGCCGCCATCCGAGCGCCGCGTTCGATCGCTGCCCGGACATCGAGGCCGCGCGCGAGGACTACGACATCGTCTCGTGGGAGCTGGAGCCGGGGGATTGCATCTTCTTCCAGGGGCTGGTGGTGCACCAGGGCCGCAACAACCTGACGCGCGACACGCGCCGACGAACCATCACCCACCGGTGGCTCGGCGACGACGTCCGCTTCATCCTGCGCGAGCCGCCGGCCGAGTTCCCGAAGCATCCAACGACGCTCAGCACCGGCGAGCCCTTCCACAACGATCCGCAATACCCGGTCGTCTGGCGGGCGTGAGCGCTTTTGCGTATCCGCGTCATCTGCTAGGGACGGCCGGCGGCGCACGGACACGAAGGAGCGGGCGATGAGCGGCGATTTGGTCATGGTGCACACGGTGGCGGCGCTTGCCGACCTGTTCGACGAACTGCGCGCCGAGATCGACCCCGACGTTCCGGTCCGTCACGTGGTTCAGGCGGCGCTGCTCACGGATGCCATCGACGCGGGCACGCTGACGGACGAGATCAGGGCGCGCACCCGAGACGCTCTGCTGGAGGCGGCGGAGGGCGCGTGCGTGGTGCTCTGCACCTGCTCGACGGTCGGCTCGGGTGCCGACGATGCGGCGGCAGAGGCCCAAGTGCCGATCCTCCGGGTCGACCGGCCCATGGCGGAGGCGGCGGTCGAGACCGGGCGGCGCATCACCGTCGCGGCGACGCTGGCCACCACCATCGGGCCCACCGCCGATCTCGTCGCGGACGCCGCGCGCCGCGCCGGCAAAGAGGTCGAGATCGGCTCCGTCGTCTTCGCCGAGGCGCGCGCCCGGCTGGTGGCGGGCGATGCGGAGGGCCACGAGCGCATCATTGCGGAGGGCCTGCATGAAGCCGCGTCCTCGGCCGATGTCATCGTGCTCGCCCAGGCCTCCATGACGCCGGCGCTCGCCCGTTGCGCAGACATCGCGATACCGCTCTTGACCAGCCCGCGCTCCGGCCTCGAGGCCGCCATCGCCCGCTGGCGCGCGGCAGTCTGAGCGGGACGGCGCCATGCCTGCTGCCAAGACGCTTTACCTGGCGAACCCCTACGGCTTCTCCGCCCAGCAGAACGCCGGGCCGCTCCAGGCGCTGGTCGCGGCGCTGGAAGCGCTCGGCGCCGAGGTCTGGGAGCCCTTCGCCCGCAACAACCAGATCGACAAGGCCGCCGCCGGCTGGGCCTACCAGATCGGCCAGGCGGACCTGCGCGACGTGCGCGACGCCGACGGGATCTTCGCCGTGGTGAACGGCTGCCCGCCGGACGAAGGCGTGATGGTGGAGCTCGGCATGGCGATCGCCTGGGAGAAGCCGGTGTTCCTGTTCCGGGACGATTTTCGGCGCTGCACCGACAGCGAGGCCTATCCCCTCAACCTGATGATCTTCACCGGCCTGCCGGAGGTGGGTTGGGAGGCGTACTGGTATGCCTCGGTGGATGAGATCGCCGATCCCGACAAGGCGCTTGCGCGCTGGCTGAGGGGGCGCGGCGCGCCGGGCTGAGCGTTCGAACGGCCACCGGCAAGGTATTTGATGTTAAGAGGACCGGGCCGTCAGGCCCGGACGGCGCGACCGCGCCGCGCGCGTAGCGCGAAGCCAAGCGAGCGGCGCGAGCGCCCGGCGTCTGAGGGATATGAAGAAGTATATCCGGGCGCCGCTGCCTGATTATTCCACCCGCTCCCAGGTCTGCGTCTTGCAGAGGAACCACACGCAGCCCCTCACTTTGAGCGTGTTCGCGTCGACCTCTTCCATTTCGGCGTCGTAGGACTCGCCGTCCTCGGGATTGTAGATCTCGCCGTCGTCCCACTCGCCGCCGCCATCGTCCTCCAGGTCCCACAGCACGCGGAGGCCCATGATCGGCCGGTCGCGGAGCGATTTGTTGTCGTTGTGGATGTCGCGCCTGGGCTTACCGTCCTTGCCGAGGGGACTCCTGAGCCACACGATCTCGCCGCACAGCTTCTCGTTGTCGTCCTCGCAGGGATGAATCTTCACATACGACTTGCCTGACCCGCTGAGCCAGACGCCCTTGGGGTCGGCAAGCGCGCTTCCCGCGAATCCCGCAACCATCAGGGCAGTGGCCGCTACCCCGCAAATTCCGACGCGTCCCATAATCTCCCCAACCTCTGTCCTCGCCCACGGCCGGCCGTTCGCGGCTATGCCCCTCTAGAATAGCCGACCGGGCGCGACGCTGGCAGCCTGAAGCTGGGTCTGTCGAGACGGCGCCCGGCCGGCGATCCGACTGCCCGCGCCCCGCTCCGCCGCTGCAACCGGCGCGTCCTCGGCGTAGTCCGCTCCACAGTGGGTCTATTGAGACAACCGCGAACCGAGGCGCGTGATAGGCGGCTCCTCCGCGGCGCTCTCGCAGCCGGTCGAGGTGCCGTTCAATAAACTGATTTACAGAAATGCTTGCTTAGATATATCTCTTCTGCTATTACTGGTATCTCATGGACGGAGACCAAACCGGCACGCCGATGGCGACAGGCAGGCATCTGAGGAACACTTGGGTCGCAATCGGGCGGGAGGCTCACTGGGTCACGCGGCTGACGCGCCGAGTTATCGTTCGAACTAGCCATCTGCGGATCAAATATGGCGAAAGTCAGGCAGCAGGAAAGGAGATACCCAATGCTTAAGTCCTTAGCCGTATCAATTGTGTTGGGCGCAATTCTACTGTCTTCCGCATTTGCGCGGGCAGATGAACACTCCACCGCTTGCTGCAGTTACGATTGCTGTGACTGCTCTTGTATAGCAAACAATCCGAAAATCAAGGACAGGCTTCCAGAATTCCTGTCAGAAGTGCACGCCCTGTTGGAAGCGTACGGTATTCCAGGACAGGCGGTAAGTATCGGAGTGCTAGGTCAACAAGATTCAGAGATTCATACGTGGACAACGCTATTGCCATCCATTTCAAAGTGCAAGTGGGTTTGCAAAGATTTTGGTTGTGGATTTGAATGGAGATTTTGAGTGGTCGTTCGGTCAAGTTAGTCTGCGGAGCGGGACGAATTTAGGAGGGCTTTGCGAAATTGAAGTGGACACTTAGATTGGGCTTGGTGAAGCAGTGACGTGCATGATCTCTGATGTTCGTCGAGCTGAGGAAATTGGGAACGGACAGCGAAACTTTCCTAATTGTCAGCGGCCAAATGACAAGATAGGGAAGCGAATAGTAGAGGAGGGATATGAGCGGAAGGTTTTGATACCACAATCGCCATCTCGCTGTACAAGATTGGTAATCTTTCTGGTGTGCTGAGATAGATATCGGCTTCTGCAATCCGATTCGTCAGTCTGTACAGAGTATTTTGTCGCACGCTGCCGCCCCGGTAGCCGCTTTGTGGCCCGGGGGAATGATCAAGCAGCTTGTGCAGAGATGGTAATGGCCTGACAGTGCCGCCCCGTTAGCCGCTTTGCGGCTGGGGGGATGATCAAGCGGCCTTTCGTTCTTCCTCTGTCGTGATGGTGGCGGACTTGTCGGGGCTCGCCAAGTCGTTCTTGAACGCCTGGCAAGGCGACCCGCCGTTCATAGCGCGACCCCGGTAGGGGCTCATGCGGTTGCAGGTGACGAGGTAGGTATTGAGCACCGCCTACATCGCGTCGGCGTAGTGTTGAACGCTCGGGCCGCGGTACCGTACGGCGTACCGAAGCCCGGAGGGTGCGATGGCGAGCAGCGCGGTGCTGACGGAGGATTTCAAGGCGACGCCGTATTGGTGGGACTTGGCGCCGCGGCCGGAGGCGATGGAGGCCGTGCCGCCGGCCGCGGCGGAGACGGTGATCGTGGGTGCGGGCAACGTGGGGCTTTCCGCCGCGCTCACGCTCGCCCGCCGCGGCAGCGACGTGGTGGTGCTCGATGGCGAGGCCGCAGGGCACGGCGCCAGCACGCGCAACGCCGGCTACCTCGGTCGCCAGGTCTGGCACAAGTATGGCGAGATGGTGCCGAAGCTCGGGCGCGAACGCGCGGCGCAAGTCTGCCGCGCGGCGATCGCCGCCCATGACTATGCGTCGTCCCTGATCGAGCGAGAGCAGATCGCCTGCTTCTATCGCAACACCGGGCGCTTCATCGCGGCGCCCTCCAAGCGCGTGTTCGACAGCCTCGCGCGCGACCTCGCCATGATGCGGGAGGACGGGGTCCCGGTGGATGCGGAGATGGTCGAGCCCGAAGCGGCGCCGCCCGCCTACCGCAAAGGGCGCTACCACGGCGGCCAGATCCTGCGCGGCAACGGCACGATCCACCCGGGCCTCTATCATGCGGGCCTGCTGGAGCGCGCCGCCCGCGACGGCGCGCAGATCGTGAGCCACTGCCCGGTGCAGGCCATCGAGCGCAGCGGCAGCGGCTTCCGCATCGCGACGCCGCGCGGCACGGTGCGGGCGGGCCACGTGATCGTGGCGACCAACGGCTATACGCCCAAGGCCGCGCAGTGGCTGCGTCGGCGGGTGATACCGGTCGATGCCTTCATGATCGCGACCGAGCCGTTGCCCCCGGAGCGGGTCGAGGAGATCGCGCCGGGCGCGCGCCCGATGCTCGAGCACCGCTATTCGCCCTGCTGGCTTCGGCCCAACGAGGACGGCACGCGGATTCTCTTCGGCGGGCTCAGCGCGGAGCCGCCTGCCGACCTCGAACGCAAGGCACGCACCCTGCGCGATGCCATGGTGCATATCGTGCCGGCGCTGGAAGGCGTGAAGATCAGCCATTGCTGGACCGGCAAGACCGCCTTCACCTTCGACATGATGCCCCACACCGGGAGCCACGACGGCGTCGAGTACGCCATGGGCTGGTGCGGGTCCGGCGTGCCCATGGGCACCTATCTCGGCCACAAGACCGCGCTTCGGGTGCTGGGCGACCCGGAAGCCAAGTCCGCCTTCGACGGGCGGCCCTTCCCGACCAAGCCGTTCTACACCGGCCGCCCCTGGTTCATGCCGCTCGCGGTGGCGTGGCACAAGCGCAAGGACCGGAAGCTGTTTAAGGGGTAGCCCGGATTTCTCACCACGGTCGCGGCCCGCGTCGCGCCCAGACGTTCGATCCGCCAGGAGCGGACCGAAGAGAGCGTAGCTGGAGCTACGGTTGAGGCCCGCATCGTGCGCTCCGCGCGCGTGGACGCGCGCTGCGCTGCGCGCCGTTCCTGCTCTGTCGGCCGGACAGCGCCGCGCAGACCATGACCTTGGTGAGAAATGCGGGCTAGCCGCATAGATTACGGCCTTCAGCGGAGGCTTGCTTCTGTGGCGCAGCGATCAGGGTGAAAGCCGCGCGTCAATCTCCGCGAGAGTCACAGCGGCTACGCCAGATGGATGAATCCGTGCCCGGTGGACGCGGTGGGCGCATGGCCACTCTCGTCAGCGCAGCGGGATGTCGCTGCCCCTCTTCGACGCCTGGTACACGGAGGAGAGCTCGTCATAAAGCGACCGAAGGCGGCGGATCCGCCTCTTCATATCTTCGCTCTCGCTGCCGATGAGATCGTCAATGGATCGGCTTCGCCAGAACGCGTTCTCGCGGGCATAGTCTCCGTTCTCGATGCGGAAGACCTCGCTTAGGATCTTCAGGTCATGGGGGATGTTGAAGGCGTCTCGGGTGTCCTCGTAGCCGAAGAGGTAGTGGAAGTTGTCGAACCCGGCCCAGGTGATCGCCGACAGGCATAACGAGCAGGGCTCATGGGTCGACAGGAACAGGCAATCCTCAGGTGCAGGACGCGCTGGCCCGGACAGCGCGAAGAACGCGTTCAGGGTGGCTACCTCTCCGTGGAATAGCGGGTTCTGGGTCTCACGGTTGGTTCCAGCGATGACGAGCGACAGGTCCGACTTGCGGAGGATCGCGCCGCCGAACACCTTGTCGCCGCGCTCCACGCCCGCCCGCGTCAGGGGAACGATGTCGTGCTCGACCACATCCAGGAAGCGGGTGGCCAGCGCGTGATCCGAATGAGTCGCGGTCATGGTCCGGCAGTTGGGCGGCATCGATCGCGGCAGGCTCGTTCGTCAGCCAGGCGCGGGTTTGACCTTCGCCGAAGGGCTGGACGCGAACCATCGCCGAGCCGATGACTGCGTTGTCCTCGATGCTCACTTAATATCCGGCGCCGAGCAACATCCCGGCCTCGCATCTCGGCCCCGCAGTCGCCGAGCTTCTTCTCGACGGCCCGGCGGACCGGTTGCATGTCCTCGCCCGCATCGCCGACACGCTCCAGACCCGGCTGCGTGACTTCGCCGTAGACCACTTCAAGCATGGCTTTGCCGACAGCGCTCGACTAAGAGTCGAGCCGGTCCACCTTATGGGCAGGTCGCCAATGCATTGGCCGGCCTTCCTACACGCGGGGATTGAATCGTTGAGTGAAATGCGGGCGGGCAAGGGGCGGGCATTCAAGGATCTGCATTCGGGCGACGGCATATTCGTGATGCCGAACGCATGGAATGCAGGCAGCGCCTGCATGCTGGAAGCAGCGGGTTTCCCCGCAGTCGGCACCACCAGCGCGGGTATCGCCTTCTGTCTGGGGCTCCCCGACTATGAAGGAGCGCTCAGCCGGGACGCGGCGCTGGAGGAGACCGGCCGGATTGCGGGTGCGCTTCGGATACCGGTCAGTGTGGATGCGGAAAACGGCTACGGACATACGCCGGAAGAGGTGGCCGAGACCATCCGCAGGGTGGCCGACACTGGCGCGGTGGGAGCCAGTATCGAAGACTATGCAGCCGCTTATGGCACGGGCGGTCTTTACGATCGTGCGCTGTCGGTGGAGAGGATCGAGGCTGCGGCAACCGCCGCCGCGTCCCTTGCGTTTCCGTTTACCCTGACCGCGAGGGCCGAATGCTATCTCATGGGACACCCGAAGCCGTTCGAGGAATCGGTGGCAAGGGTCAACATGTATCGGGAAGCAGGCGCGGACTGCCTCTATGTGCCCGGTATCAAGGACGCCGAGACCATCGGCAGGCTGGTGATGGAAGCGGACGGGCCGGTCAACGTGGTCATGGGTCTCGCCGGTAGTCCGATGAGCGTAAGCCAACTCGAGGACCTGGGGGTGAAGCGGGTGAGTATCGGCGGGTCGCTCGCCCGGGCCACTTTTGGCCTGATCCGGCGAGCAGCAGAGGAGATGCGTGGCCACGGCACATTCACGTATTCCGAGCAGCAGGTGCCGGACGCCGAGCTCTGCCGGTTCTTCGCCGCGCGGCGAGAATCGTGAGCCTTGTAACCAACCGCCGAGAGGGTGCGGCAGTCCGGCGCCCTGCTTCCCGGTCCGCGGGCCAGGGTTGGAATAGGGTACGCAGGCCCGGCAGGGCGTGGGGATCGCTGGGTTCGGATACGGCATGGAACATGTCGTGGCTCCGGTTCTCGGTTTCCTGCTCTCTCGGCCGGAAAGCGCCGCGCGGACCATGACCGTGGTGGGAATTCCGGGCTAGACTCCGAGTCCGGCAACCCGCGCTGGTGGGCTGTAACTCCGCGACCGTTCACACATGTCCGACATGACCGACAACAGCGCCACGCCCGCGGCGAGAAGGGAGCGCAACCTCGTCCGGCGGCTCTACGACTGGGCGTTCGAGAGCGCCGGCACGCGCCGTGCCGTCTGGGTGCTGGCGGGGCTCTGCTACCTGCAGAGCCTGTTCCTGCCGCTGCCGCCGGACCTTCTGCTCATCCCGATGGTGCTCGCGAAGCGCGCCAAGGCCTGGTTCTTCGCCGGCATCGCCACCGTATCGTCGGTCGGCGGCGGCCTCACCGGCTACATGATCGGCTACTTTCTCTACGACTGGCTGGGGGAGCCTTTGCTGGCCCTCTCCGGCCACTCCGGCGACCTTACGACGTTCTACGAGTACAGGGACACGTGGGGCGCGTGGTTCGTCGCCGCCGGCGCGCTGACTCCGTTGCCTTACAAGCTGGTCGCCATCGCGAGCGGCGCGGCCGGGCTCGATGTCGGCGCCTTCCTCCTGGCCTCGCTCGTCGCCAGAGGCATGCGCTTCTACGTCGAGGCCGGGGTGCTCTGGTATTTGGGCCCCAGGGCGCGGCGGCTGATCGAGCACCGCTATGGTGCGGCGCTGGTGATCGGGGTTGCCGTCGCAACCCTCGCCGTCATGGTGCTCATTCCCTTCGTCACCTGACGCGGACGGCGCCCAGGCCGGCGCGGCCTGTGTCGGTTCGGTCCGGCATCGCTCTCAGCAGCGCCTTGACGACGGACGCCGCGTTGCCGGCAGCGAGGCCCAAAAAGACCTCCATCTGGTTCGCGCCCTCGCCGCCGCCCGCGAGATCGGAGAGGCTGCGGATGGCGATGAAGGGCACGCCGTTGGCGTAGGCAACGTGGGCCACGGCGGCGCTTTCCATATCCAGCACACGCGCGCCGAAGGTCTCGAAGGCCCACGTCCGGAAGGCCGCATTGTCGATGAAGGCACTGCCGGAGACACCGGAGCCGCCCACCACGAGGCTGGGCGATTCGTTCAGGCACATGTCCGCCGCCGTGTAGCGGGCGAGCGCCGCATCGTTCGCCACGCTGCGGGCGCCGGCGAGCAGCGCGTCGTCCACGGGGAACCAGAACCGGGTCTCGGGCTGCGCGGCGCCGGGGCGGAGCACGGTGACGGAGCGCGGGAACATCATGCCGAAGTTCGCGTAGGGGTACTCGAAGAAGGGCATCGTGGCCCAGCCGCCGTCCACCTCGCGGGCGAAGAGCATCTCCAGGTACTGGCCCCAGCGATCCGCGATCACGACATCGCCGATGTTCAATCCGGGGTCCACGCCGCCGGCGATGCCGGAGAACACGACGCGCTCGATGGCGAAATGGTCGAGGGCGAGCTGCACCGTCATCGCCGCGTTGACGACGCTGATCCCGCTCAGGAAGAGGACGACCTCGCGTCCCTCCAGGGTGCCGGTGGTGAAGGCGATGCCGTTCACCGAGAGCACCGACGCGCCCTCCGTCTCCCCCTGAAGGATCGCCAGCTCCGGCGCGAAGGCGGAGACGACGGCGATGCGCGGAGTCTCGTCGCGAATGGCGTGCGCGCCCGCCGGCGAGGGCGCGACGGTCGCCAGCAGCAGCGTGGTCGCGAGTGCGGCAATCAGGGTCCGGATGGTGCGTGGCGTGAACGTGAGAAGGGTCATCGTCGCGTGCTCCGTATCGGAGTGAGGTGGTTCTTGGATGGCGCGACCGTGGCGCGAAACGGGCCAGTCCGCAATCCCATAGCGAGGGCGCGATACGCGTCAGTTTTGGCGGGTGATCCGCCCCTCGATCGCCGGCGCGACCATGCCGGCTGCGACGATGTGGCCAATGAGCTGGCCGGCCATCAAGCTGCCCGACGCCGAGTCGACCAGCACCTCGCCGGCCCTGAACAGGCGATAGTCGCCGCCGCCGCGCGCGAGAAAATCGTTGGTGGCGAGCGTATAGGTCTTGCCGTCCTCCAGCGGCATGCCGCCCACCGTGACGCTCGTCAGGCGCGCGCCGGGCGGCCTGCGTGCGTCGAAGGAGAAGGCGAGGCCCAAAGCGCGATGGCGGTCACTGCGGCGATCGAGAACTCTCTCAGGCAGCGGATTGCTCGCATGGGTTGGTCTCGCGCATCTCGCCAGTAGTGGCCGCCAAGGGTGACGGAGAGCCCCGGCGCTGTCACGCTGCGCCTGCCACCCATTGCCGTCCACACGCCCATCCGTATCCATTGCCCAAGCGATGGCGATATGCTAGCAATACGCTATCAAACAAGGGAGGCGACCCATGGGCAACGTGACGATCCGAAACCTCGACGATCGGGTGATCGATGCGCTGAAGGCGCAGGCCAAGGCCAACCAGCGCTCGCTGGAGGCCGAGTTGCGTTACGTGCTCAGCCAGGAGGTGAACCACCGTCTCCGCATGGCCGCATTCAGGGAACGCACGGCCGAGCTCGCCCGCGAAACGGCGGATGTGCCCCAGACAGACAGCGTCGATCTTCTACGGCAGGATCGCGATCGGTGAAGCTGACCGTTGATGCCAGCGTTGTCGTCAAGTGGTACGTGTCGGAGACCCATTCGGAGGAGGCGCGTGTACTGCTGGGGCACCGGCTTGAACGGTTCGCGCCCGATTTCGTGCTTGTCGAACTGGCGAACATATTCTGGAAGAAGGCTCGCCTGCGCGAGATCGGCGATCCTCAAGCTTATTTCCAGGAGCTTTCCAGAGTTCGACAGGCAGTCGTTCTAAGTTCGAGTGCCGATCTGATTGAGCGTGCCGCTCAAGTTGCCGCGCAAATCGACCATCCGGTCTACGACTGCCTCTACATCGCGTGCGCCGAAGCAACCGGGTCGACGCTGATAACGGCGGATCGGAGGCTCAGAGATGCGGTCGCGGATAGCGCCTTGGATGTGGATGTCCAATACATCGGAGCGCATGGGGTCGCAGACAAGATCTCCGCCGCCGCCACTGCCTTGGTCATCGGACGGGATAAGCTGACCGAACTGGTTGCTGCTTACGATCTCCTCGATGCGACCGAAGAGAATGTTGTCTCGTCCCTCTATCGTGGAAGAGCGGGATTGGCAACAATTGGGCATGAAGAATGGTCTCGCATTCTCGACTCACCCGCGGGCAAGCGCTTGGAACGCTTGTTCCTTCAACTGAATGATGAAGAGCGTATCGACCTTCTCGCGCTCGGCTGGCTCGGCCAGGGAAATTCCGGCACCGAGTGGCAG
Source organism: Alphaproteobacteria bacterium (assembly GCA_965237415.1). GTDB lineage: Bacteria > Pseudomonadota > Alphaproteobacteria > UBA828 > UBA828 > WTGU01. Next base: position 1,599,954 of record CBDEFM010000002.1, on the reverse strand, counting down.
CCGATTTTCGATCGCGCCTGCATCATGATCGACGGCTATGCCAATGACGAATGGCGATACGTTCTTCACCTTGGCGCGCACTGGCGCGCCGGTTTCGAGCACTTGACCGGGATTTCGATCTGAAGGTCAAGCCGTGCCCCTCTTCCACACCCACGTCGTCGTCGACTGGTCGGCGAGGTCTCGGCCGAGCCCCGCAAAGCCCACAAAGGATGCGATCTGGTGGGCCGTTGCTCGCATTTGCGGCGGCGAGATCATCGTGGCGTCGCCCGAATACGAGCGTACCCGCCATGAGGCGCTCGACCGCCTTGCTCGCCTTATTGCGGGCGAGCTGCGCGCTGGCCGGCGGGTGCTGGTGGGCTTCGACTTTCCCTTCGGCTATCCGGTGGGTGTCGCCGAACGTCTGACCGGCAAAGCATCGGCCCTCGCGCTCTGGGACTGGCTCGCGGAAAGAATCGAGGACGGGCCGGATAACGACAACAATCGTTACGCGGTCGCGGCGGCGATCAACGCGGCCTATCCGGGCATCGGCCCGTTCTGGGGCCGCCCGACCAAGTGGAGCTACCCGACGATTCCCGTGCGTGCCTCGGCGCGCTCGCGGCAGGAATCCCAACCGCCCGAGCGCCGCATCGCGGACTGTCACGCGAAGGGCGCCAAGACCGTCTGGCAGCTCGCCTATGCCGGCTCCGTCGGCTCGCAGATGCTGCTGGGCCTGCCCGCGCTCAAGCGCCTTGTGACGGACCCGCGCATCGCGGGCCGTGCGGCGATCTGGCCCTTCGAGACCGGCTTGCGAGCGCCCGACGCGCCGGCGGTGATCGCCGAAGTCTATCCCTCGCTTCTCAGGGGCGAGGTTCGCGCGCGCCTGGGCGAGAACGAGATTCTCGACCGTGCGCAGGTGCGCGTGAACGCGGAGGCCTTCGCCCGGCTGGATGCCGGCGGCGGGCTGGCGCTGCTCTTCGCCGGCGCTCCGCACCTCACGCCCGCCGAACGTCGGATCGTAGAGACCGAGGAAGCCTGGATCCTTGGCCTCGGCCACGAAGAGTCGCTCAAGGCCGCGCTGCCGCCGCCTTGACGGACTGGTCCGCGCGTTACCCCCAGAGCCGGCTGCTGGCGAGGTCGGCGCCGGCGCGGAGCGCGCGGAACTTCGCCCAGCAGATGTCCTCGGTCATCATCGCGTTGTCGGTGAAGACGGCAAAGCCGCAGTCGACGCCCGCGATCACGCGTTCGCGATCACCCACCACGTCGACCGCGCGCTGGATGCGCTCGGCCACCACCTCCGGATGCTCCAGATGCTTGGTCATGTTGTCGATCACGCCCGGGATCAGGACCATCGAGTCGGGTAGGGGGTGCTCGCGCAGCGTCTCGTACTCGTGCTGGTGGCCGGGGTTGGCGAAGGGGATGTTCAGCGCGCCGACCTTGGCTTCGTAGAGGCGCGGCAGCAGGGGGCCCAGCGGCGTGTCGTTGGCGTGGGGGCCGTCCCAGGTGCCCCAGCACACATGCAGGCGCACCCGCTCGGGGGACACATCGGCGAGCGCCAGGTTGAGCGCCTCGATGTGGTCTTCCACGCTGGCGAGAAAGGCCGCGTCGGACTCGTCGCGGAAGTAGAGATAGCGCTCCATGGCGAGGTCCGGCGCATCGATCTGGAGCAGATGGCCGCGCCCGACGATGAACGCGTATTCCCTCTTCAGTTCCTTCGCCAGCGCGAAGAGGTAGTCGCGGTCCGACGCGTAGTGGGCGTTCTGCATGATGGTCAGCACGCAGCCGGGCGAGGCCGCGGTCACAAAGGTCTCGGCGAAGCTCTCCTCCTGCCGGGCGAGCGCGTCTTCGAAGGCCTCGCACTCCGCGCGCACGCCGGCGCAGGCGGAGTCGTAGCGCACCTCGGCGACCGCTTGGGGCGCGTTCACGATGCGCGAGCGTTCATCCGGGTTGGTGCGAAAGGCCTCGCGGTAGGCCTCCGCGTAGAGCGGGAACTTCTGAAAATCCAGCAGGTCGTTGCGGGTCGAGCTGCCGCCGAAGCCGCTCATGCGCTGGGCCGGATAGGTCGAATAGCCGGCGCGGGCCTGCTCGCCGTCGCCGCCGATGTCGATGCCGCTCTCGAGCTGGCGGGCGACGACATGGGCGGTGCGCGCGCGAATCGCGGCGTCGAGTTCCGCGGCCTCGACCGGCTTGCCGTGATCCTGCCGGATCAGCAGCGCGCTGAGCGCCGGATTGCGGGCGAGACTGCCGGCATGAGTGGTGAGTATCCGCTCTTCGCTCCGCCGCATGGCACTGGCCCTCCCCGAAGCACTCGCACTCCGCCCCCATGGTAGTCGAGTATCCGCCGCGTCTCCACCGCGCCCCGCGCCGCGCTTATCGCGTGGACGGCCAGTCCGGCTTCGTCATAAGGGACACTCTCCTTTAGCAATAGGAGAGTCTCAGAGATTTTGTGCTTCGAAGCGAGAATAGGTCGCACTGAAATATAATTGAAATGATATGGCGTTATCAGAATTGTTCGAAGGTGTCTATTGGTCGAACCGCTTCCTATTCATTTCGTATTGGTCCGGCCATCTTTTGACTTTACAGCATAGGACGAAATCACTAATTGCATAATTTTAGCGTGTTAACGAATATCAAACATGCATCTGTGATATGCCTTTAGACCAACAGAGTATGTTGATTTGGCGTGAGTCTCCTGTAATTTTCTCGCGTGCTTTCGTTCCGACTGGGGTTCTAATGATCCTGCGTGTCGGACAGAGTGAGGTTAACGCGTGTTCTCGGTTTCCAAAAAGAGCACCGGATGCGAGGTGAGAGGCCCATGGTTGAGTTCGGAATGTCTGTCTCGTTTAGGCGCCGTGAATGGCTGAATGCAACGGAAAGTATTCGATTTTGGCATAAGGAGATTACTCAATGATATGGACGTTCACGGTCGCTATGGCGTGGCTCACGGGCGTGTGCCGCATCCTTGCAGCGCTCCTTGTTTCGACGGCGGGCGCATAGGCCCAGACGGCCGTCTGCAGCAATACGCCTGACTCCGGAAAGCGAATCGAGCGCACAAATGATGAGAACTCGAATGACGCCCTTAACCCGTATTTCTCACCACGGTCGCGGCCTGCGTCCCTCCCTGGCGTTCGATCCGCTGCGCGTCTTTCTCTCCCTACGGGCCGGACGGCGCCTTGCAGACCACGACCGTGGTGAGAAATGCGGGTCAACATCACGACCGCGGGGACGAACAGTCGGGAAATCCCCGGTGAGGTCGACAAGATCGGCGGCGCGGATGTCCGCCGGGTTGGTTCGGGGAAGTCAAACTGAGCCGGTGGAGGACGGCCGGGCGGCTACCCTTCCCCGAATCGGCCAACGCTCGGCGGCGGCACCGCGCCGCTCGCAGCCAAGGCGGTGCGGCACGTCCCGGTCGCGGTTTCGTCGACCGCGAGCGTGCCGTCCGCCGCGCCGCCGCTGAGCACGACTCCGTAGACTGCCGCCGCGTGGTCTTGGGTCACATAACCCTCGGCCACGTCCTCCAGCACACGCACGGGCTCGCGGGCGAGCGGGTCGCCGTAGCCGCTGCCGCCATTGTCCACCGAGCGGACGAACTCGCCCGGCCCGAGCGCCAGCATCACCCCGTTCGGCACCGAATCTTCCGAGCCGTCGACTCGCAGGTGGCCGTGATAGGCGTGGTTGGCGTCGCCTCCGCCGCGCACGCCCTTGGGCGGGTTGATGGTGCCGCCGCCCATGATGCTCACGGTCATCGGGTCGCGACGGGGGCCGAAGATCACCTCGGTCGCGGGCCCGCCGCGCCTGCGCCCTGCGCCGCCCGAATCGGGGAGGAGGCGCTGGGAACGGACGAGCATCGGGAAGCGCTGCTCGTCGAACTCGATGCTGTCCCGGTGCAGCAGACCGCAGCCGCCCGGCGTCAGCAGGTAGATCATGCCGTCGTGCTCGGGCAGCGCCGGCCCGCCGCCCCCCATCAGATAAACCTGGTTGATGTATTCGGCCCCGCCGCGGCGCCAGTCCCTGCCTGAGACCACGCCCATGCCGGCCGAGAAGCAGAGATTGCCCTGCGCCAGCCCGTGGCCGTCGCCGAGCTGGGTGAAGGCCGATTGCACGAGGTTCACCACCACGTCCGCCATGTTGGTGGTGGCCAGCGAGCAGGAGTGCGGGAAGCGCGGGATGCCGACGACACAGCCCTCGCGCAGCTTGACCTCGAGGCGGCGGAAGCTCCCGGCGTTGGGCGGGATGTCGGCCTCCAGATTCTCGAACACGCCCTGGATGCAGTTGGCGGTCGCGCAAGCCTCGGTGAGATTGAGGCCGGCGTCGATGCAATCCGGGTTGTCGCGCAGGTCCACGACGATGCGGCCCGCCGCCGGGTCGATCGCGACCTTGACCGTGATCTCCAGGCTCTCGGGCAGGAAGGGCTGCACCGGGTCGTGCATCCCGCTGTTGACCAACGTGCCCTCGGGCAGCCTGCGGATGGCGTGGTCGGCGCGGCGCTCGGCATAGTCGAACCAGGCGTCGATGAAGCAGCGCACCCGGTCCACCCCGTGCTTCGCGACGAACGCTTTCAGCCTGCGTTCGCCGATCCGTGCCGCGCCGAGCTGCGACAGATAGTCGCCGTACCACTGGTCCGGCAAGATCCCCCAGGGTTGCCTCGGACTCTGGCCCGCAGCCCCGATCGACGCTCCGAGACACCGGTACGACATTTCTTTCCGATTGCGCGCGCAGGCTCAGCGCACCGTCTGTCATGGCGGTACCCGTCTGGTCTAGGTTGGTCGGCAATGGCTCAACTCAGAATCGGAACCGCTGTAGCTGTCGATGTGAGCAACCGATGAGCAATCCCCGCCTCTCCAAGTCGCGCTATATCTCCGGGACGCAGTGCCATCTGCGGCTCTGGTACGACACCCATCGGCCCGATCTCGGGTCCGAGCCCGACGATGTCCTGCAGGCGGTATTCGATACCGGGCATGAGGTCGGCGAGACGGCATGCAGGCTTTACCTCGGTGGCCATGTCGTTGCCCACGATCACCACCATATCCGGGAGGCGCTCGAAGAAACGTGCAGCGTCATCGGGGCGGGCTCCGCGCCAGCGGTCTTCGAAGCCGCTTTCGAGCACGAAGGCGTGCTAGTCCGCCCCGACGTGATCGAACGGCTTCCCGAAGGCGGCTGGCGTCTTGTCGAGGTGAAGTCGTCCACCCGGCTGAAAGACATCTTCGTGCTGGACGCGGCCATCCAGCTATGGGTGCTGCGCGGCGCCGGACTGGACGTGCGCGAAGCCGGGGTGCTCACCCTGAACCGGGACTACGTCTACGATGGCGTGACGCTCGAACTCGACGCGCTGTTCAGGCTTCATCCGGTCTTCGACGAGGCGAGCGCGCTTCTCGAGTCCATGGCAACGCAGGTATCGGAAATGCAAGTGATGCTGTCCGAGACTGCCACGCCGGACATCGCGCCGGGCGGCCATTGCTTCGCACCCTATGATTGCCCGTATTACGCGCACTGCACCCGGGAAGCGGTCCTTCCAGATCACGGCATTGACGAACTTCCTCGCCTCGCTTCGGGACGCCGTGCGCAGCTGGAAGCCGCCGGAATCGAGGAGATTCGCGACATTCCCGCGGATTTTCCGCTAACCGGACTGCAGAGCATCGTCCGTCGGACAATTCGCGAAGGTCGCCCGGCGATGCACGGCGACATTGCCGGAGCATTTGCCGGTATTACGTCGCCGGTGCGCCATCTCGATTTCGAGACCTTCGCACCCGCCATCCCGCGTTTCGCCGGCACGCGCCCCTTCGACGCGGTCCCGTTCCTCTTTTCGGTCCATACCGAGCGCAGCGGCGTCCCGCCACTGCACGTCGACTATCTGCACGAAGGCGACGACGATCCGCGTCCGAAGCTCGCGGATTGTTTGATCGAGGCGATGGGAAGCAAAGGGACGGTCTGCACCTATTCGGGATACGAAAGGCGGGTGCTTCGCGAGCTCGGCGAAGCGTTGCCGGACCGGGCCGGGGAACTTCGTTCAATCGAGGCGCGGCTGTTCGATCTGCTCCCGGTTGTGCGCAACGGCTATTATCATCCAGAGTTCCGGGGCTCGTTCTCGATCAAGAATGTCCTCCCGGTACTGAAACCCGGGATGAGTTACGGCGACTTGGCGATCTCCGATGGACAGACAGCGGCGGTACGCTACGGCTCGGCGCTAGTAAGCGCCGACCCGGAAGATCGTAGGCGCGCCTTCGACGACCTACGCGCCTATTGCGCTCGAGATACGCTGGCCTTGGTGGCACTGCGCAAGGCGCTGGGCAGCCAGGGTCGCGCAATGGAATGCTGAGGAGGGATCGGCGGCTGAGCTGGTTCCACTTTTCCCACAATCGGGCGGTCCGGTTGAGGTGTATCCGGTTGTAGACTACGCCGCCGGTATATTCTTGGGCTGTTGGTACTGTCGGCGATGTCGGGCTTGCGGGCATGTGGATGCAGCGTCCCTGCTCAGCGACAGACCTTCAGACCCACAAACAGCGGTGCAGTGGGGCAAGGCCTGATCGGAAGATCAGAACTATAGCACTGAAGATATTGACATTTACAGGCTGTATCCGTTGTGTGGAACCGGGCCGTTGAGCCGGTCCGGCAAACGATTGGCAAACAATGGGACTATAAGTGCTGACTGCGAATGGCGGCGCCAGACCCGCAATCTGCGCCCATGAGGGCAAAGCCGCATGTAAATGTTCCGTCAGCCCGTGATGAGCTTATCCGATCCCGCAGATTCTAGCGATTGAGGGCGCGTTTCCAGTCTTTTCGCAGTGGTCGGAGCCAGATGTCTTTGCGGGGTTTGTCGTACAGCTTGTCGCGATCGTAGCGCCCGCGCCCCTGAGTGGCGCCGACATGGATCCAGCCCGATGCCTTGTATACGGCGCCGGTGTATCGCGGCGTTTCGACGAAGGTCTCGATGAGCACGGGCGTTGTGTTGTAGCGCTCGGCCCAGTCCAGGGGCAAGCGCCGGCGGATGAGGGCGAGGATGTGCGAGCCCAGGTTGGGGATGGTGATCCAGGGCAGGATCAGGAACCTCGGATTGTCGACGACGAGCGGGAGGTTCTTCTCGCGCGATCGTGGCGTCCAGCCGATGAAGTTGTCGCGCGGAGCGAGCTTCCATGCGGCGGTTGAGAAGCCGAGCATGGCGATGGGCCAGCCGTTTCGGTCGTGGACGGCGTAGCGCATCTGGGCGCCGACGAGGGTCTTGTAGCCGAGATAGTGGTAACGGGCGACGAACTCGTTCCACAGCCTGCCCTCGCGGGTCTCGCGGACGACGGGGCGCAGGTCGATCGTGCGAACCTCGTCGAGGGTTGTCGGAGCCGAAAGCAGCGGCGGCTCGGTGTCCGGCCCGAAGACGACGGGCTTTGGCCGGTGCTGCCGCCCCTTGGGCGGTGGCAGGACGACGAGGCCGTCGCGGTGCATGGCCAGCATGGTGACCCTGGCCATCATGTCCTTGAGCCCGCCGTCGGGCTTGAGCCAGCCGATGAGCCGGCAGAACTCTCGCGACAGTCCGGCGCGGGTCGGCTGCGGATCGACAGCGATCAGCGCGCGCAGCAGCGCCATTTCTTGCGCCGTGAAGTCGCGGCCGTAATAGCGGCACTCGACCCGGCCGGTCATGCTGCCGCCATGAAGGCGCGCCTGCGCTCCTCGCTCATCGACCATGGCAGCCACGGCGACAGGTCGTCCGGCGCACGCCCGGCGTTCTTCGCGCATGCTTCCAGCCACGCTTCCAGCCAGCGCAGGACGTCTATGCCGTTCAAGGCGAGCGTGCCGACGACCGAGTACATCACGGCCGTGAACCGGGCGCCGTTCTCGCTGTCGGAGCCGAATGACAGTCGTCTTCCGATCGCCGGCCCTCTGAGCACCCTTTCTGCGAGATTGTTATCCAGCGGCACCTGGGGCCGGTCGACGAAGACGCACAGCCCCTCGCGATGATTCACCAGCGAGCGCAGCGCCTTGCCCTCGCGCGCTTGGTCGGGCAGGCCGGCGAGCTCCTGTTCGGCCTCCGCGAACAGGCCGTCGAGCGCCTCCTTCAGCCTGCCCTGCGCCGCATCGAACGCTGGCGTCTGGCGCTCAAGGCCGGGGTCGTAATGCTCCAGACGCGCCTCGTTCAGGCGGTAGAGCACCGCGATCTGCTCGATCCATCCCTGGCACCATTGCGTCAGGCTCACCTGGCCGGCCGCGCACTCGATAAAGTCGCGCCGTTGATGGCTCCAGCTAGTCACCTGAATCTAAAGTTCGTGGCATAAGTTTTGATCGACGCGGAGGCAGAAGCGTTTGACGGCGGCGAGGATGTCGTCGGCCGATTTGGTCCACCTGAAGGGCTTGGGGTCTTCGTTGTGCTTTTCGATGAAGGCCCGGATATCGGCTTCGAGCTGGCGGGTGGAGGTGTGCACGCCGCGCTGCAACTGCTTTCGCGTCAACTCGGCGAACCAGCGTTCGATCTGATTGATCCAGGACGCCGACGTCGGCGTGAAGTGGACGTGCCAGTGCGGCCGCCGTGCCAGCCAAGCCTTGACCGCCGCGGTCTTGTGAGTGGCGTAATTGTCCATGACGATGTGGACGTCCAGCCCCTCGGGGACCGAGCGGTCGATCTCTTTCAGGAAGTCGAGAAACTCCCCGGCCCGGTGGCGTCTGTAGCACTTGCCGATGACGCGGCCCGTGGCGACATCGAGGGCTGCGAACAGCGAGGTCGTTCCGTGGCGCTTGTAATCGTGCGTGCGCCGCTCAGGCATGCCCGGCAACATCGGCAGGACCGGCTGTGTACGGTCGAGCGCCTGGATCTGGCTCTTCTCGTCGACGCAGAGCACCAGCGCGCGGTCCGGCGGCGAGAGATAGAGCCCAACGATGTCGCGGACCTTGTCCACGAAGTGCGGATCGCCCGACAGCTTGAAGGTCTCCGAGCGGTGCGGCTGCAAGCCGAAGGCGCCCCAGATGCGCCAGATCGTCGTGTGCGAAAGGCCGCGCTTTCCCTGGCCATCGAGCGCAGCGACCAATGGGTGGCGTCCGCCGACGTCGCGCTGAGCGTCCGCTCGACAACCTTGGCCACCTGATCGTCCGTGAGCGTTCGCGGCCGTCCCGGCCGAGGCTCATCCGACAGCCCCTCGATGCGCTCCTTCAGGAAGCGGCGGCGCCACTTGCCGACCGTGTGCTCGTGCACGCCGATCTCTGCGGCTACCGTCTTGTTGGTCAGGCCGTCTGCGCAGCGCAGGATCATGCGGCAGCGATCGGAGATCGAGCGCGCGACCCGGCGGCGTCGAGCCTGACGCTCAAGATACGACCGCTCTTCATCGCTCAGAACCAAGACCGCCATCGGCCGGCCAGTACCACGCGCCATCGCAATGACCTCCACAGCCACACCACGATGAACAGCCTACACTGAGCCTTACTTCAGTGCCAGGTGACTAGCGACAGGGTAAGCCCTGGAAAGGGGGATGACATGAACTGAAACCTTTCGTTGCGACCCAGCGGGTTCGACTCCCGCCCGGCAAAGGCGCAGCCCGCCAGCCGGAAGCGAGTCTTGCATGGCGTGCGGCAACGCCCGTCGTGAAGCGTAGACAGCGTGTGGTGAAGCGGCTCGGTAAGCCTCGAAATCATGGAGACCGACGACGCCCTTGGTGTGTTGGGCCTGGGGGCAGCACCGGAAGCACCGCGACAGGCGAGGTGCAACGGGTCGTCCGGGGTCTTGGAAAGACGCAGAGCCACGGGAAGGGTCGCCAGGGAACCTGTGAGGTCCTGTTCTTGCTCATGAGGGAAACCGCTGGAAGGGGACGGCCAGCGTGACCAACAAAGACCCCGGCCCGGTGATCGGCCTGCAAGTCGCCGGGAGCGCGCGAGCGGACACAAAGAAGCAGGAACCCATGGACCCGGCTGGCGAAACCATAAGCCGAAGGGCATGCGGAGCAGGAAGTCGTAGCGCCTTCATAGTACCGCTGACGGCGGGGAACCGTGGCCATCGGGACCCGTCCGAGGAAAGGGAGGCGTCACATGTCCAGACCCACTGATGGGAAACGATGGAGGAGACACTGAGCTCCACGACCACGTCAACGAAACAGCAGTGGATAGCCGAACAGGCGAGGGAGCACCCGGAACGGGTGTTCACGTCCCTGCACCACCTGATCGACGGCGAATGGATGCGTGAAGCGTATCGCCGGACGCGCAAGGATGGGGCGACAGGCATCGACGGCGTGACCGCTGCCGACTACGAAAAGGATCTGGAGGCCAACCTCGAAAGCCTGCTGAACCGGATCAAGTCGGGCAGCTACCGCGCGCCGCCGGTGCGCCGCCACTACATCCCGAAGGCGGATGGAACGAGACGCCCTCTCGGCATCCCGACGTTCGAAGACAAGGTGGCGCAGCGGGCGATCCTGATGATGCTGGAGCCGATCTACGAGGCGGGCTTTCTGCCCTGCTCGTACGGCTTTCGGCCCGGACGCTCGGCCCATGACGCCCTGAAAGCGCTGCGGACAGGCTTCATGGAGCAGGGCTGCCGCTGGGTGATCGATGCCGATATCGCGAAGTACTTCGACAGCATCGACCACGGACACCTCCGGTCATTCCTCGACCTGCGGATCAAGGATGGCGTCGTGCGACGCATGATCGACAAGTGGCTGAAGGCTGGGGTGCTCGAAGGGGAGAGCCTCCGCCGGACGGAAACGGGCACTCCTCAGGGCGGGGTGATCTCGCCGCTGCTCTCGAACGTTTTCCTGCACCATGTGCTGGATGTCTGGTTCGAGCGCGTGGCGAAACCGCGCCTCAAGGGCCGCTGCCTGCTCGTCCGGTACGCCGACGATGCAGTGTTGACCTTTGAAGACCATCTCAGCGGCAGGCGCATGCTTGCCGCGCTGGCGAAGCGTCTCGGTCGCTACGGGCTCACGCTCCACAAGACCAAGACGCGCTTTGTCGACTTCCGGTTCAAGCGTCCGCGCGGGCGGCACCCGACAACCGTGGGCACGACGTTCGACTTCCTCGGCTTCACCCATGTCTGGGGCAAGTCGAGACGAGGTAAGGACGTCGTTCGCCAGATCACGGCCAAGGGCCGCTATGCCCGTGCGCTGCGAGCGGTCTGGGAGTGGTGCAAGCGACACCGGCACTGGCGGCTCGCGGACCAGCACGCGCATCTCTCTCGCGTGCTCCGTGGGCACTACGCCTATTACGGTCTGACGGGCAACAACAAACGCATCCGGTGGTTCCTGAAACGGGTCATCTTGACCTGGAAGCGGTGGCTCGCCCGCCGCGGCCAGAAAGGATGGTTCACTTGGGAACAGATGGAGGCGATCCTCGCTCGGTACCGTGCAGCTTCAGGAGCCCTTTGACCGCGTTGGTCAGCGATGTCCGCTCCTTCACCAGGCGCCGGCGCTCCCGGAGCAATCGCTTGCGGTCTTCCTCCTCAACGCTCGGTATCCGCACCCGGCTGAGCACCGCCGCGTCGCCCCGGTCGTGCGCCAGCAGCGCGCGCACCATCTTCCTGGCGTCGATCCGATCCGTCCTGCGCTGCTTCGCCTTTCGGTTCACCAAAAGGCTCGCAGGATCGAGCACGACCGTCTCGACAGACATCGTTCGGTCCAGCCAGCGCGCCAGCCAGAACCCCTCGTAGCCCGCTTCGTAACAGCACAGAACACGCACTTCACGGCCGAGCGCGCGTTCGGCCTTGGTCTGCTGATGCTCGATCAGATCCCTGAGACCTACGACGTCCGCTGCGCCAAGCGAGTGCAGGCCGATCCGCTCACTCGCCGGGCTCTTGATCCCGATGACCCAACTCTTCCGGCTTATCTCGATCGCGACGTACAGCGTGTTGTGCTCCGCGCCGGCCGGCGCGACGATGTCGCTACTTGGGGGCATCTCGTGTCTCCTTTTGAGGATTCCTGGCCGGCGGCACCGTAGCGCCGCTCGCCGAGTCGCCTCATAGGATCTACGGGGACAAGCTGCCACCGAGCCCGTGGGACAATTTTACGCCGCCGCGCCGGTACATTATTACGCCGCCGTTGACACTGCCAACATAAATTACGCCCCGTGTCTTCCCTCCTACACTGCCGTCTCCGGCTCCACCAGCGCCTCCGCTTTGGCGCGGTCGTCGGCGGATATGGCTACCGTGGTGTGGCCGTTTCGGCGGTCCAGTATGTGTAGGCTCTGGATATTCACGCCGCCCTGCTTGAACTTCTCCGCCAGCTTGGCCAGCGCGCCCGGTTCGTCGTGCAGTCTCAGGATTAGCGCGTCGTCGGATACCGTCTTGAATCCCGCGTCCGTCAGCGCGCGCAGGGCGCCGTCGTAGTCGTCCGTGGTGAGCGTTATCGCGCCCTTTTCCCCGAGTGCCTCTGTGCTGATGGTTTCGATATTGATGTTGCGGTCGGCCAATGCTCCGGCGATGTCGGCGATAACGCCTGCCTCGTTGTTTGCTATTACTACGATCCTGGTCATGCGATTGTCCCCGTTTCGTCTTGTGTTGCTGTTACGCCATGCAGTCGTCCACCACGGCGTCGATAGTCTCGCGTGTTACGTGCGGCATCGCGATGAGGTGCGCGATGTCCTCGTAGGGTGCGAGCTGCCACTTGCGTACGACATCTGCTGGCGGCCTGGGGAACACGACGGTGACCGAGTTCTTGTTGCGCCACGCAGGGATGCCGCCGTCGTTGAAGCGCGTAACCGCGTATTCCGCCGTCTCAAGGCATCCGTTCACGATGCGCCTGAAGCCGTCCAGCCCCTGCTGCTCGAACGCGTACCACATCATCAGCGGCGTGAGGGCGTTGCGTGAGCCTGTGAGCGTGGTGTCCAACACGCCCACGTATTCGATGGCACGCGCGATGCGCGACACGTATTCGCGCCGGGTCAGGGCGACGCCGCAGGGCAGTGGCGAGCCGACCATCTTGTGCCCGCTGACCGACACGCTGTCGAACCCGACATCGAACCCGTAGGGCTGCGGGTCGTCCACGAACGGCAGTATCATGCCGCTCAGGGCAGCGTCCGCGTGTAAGTAGGACCTGGTCACCGCGAGGTCGTTCAGGATGTCACGGATCTTGCCCACGTCGTCTATCGCGCCCTTCATGGTCGTGCCTATGTTCGCCATCATTATTGCGGGCACGTCCCGGTTGATGCGAATCGTCTCGTAGAGGTCGTCGTAATCTATCTCGCCATTGTCTTGGCTCCTTATCATGATGTTGCGCACTTTCAGCACGCTCATAATCTTGACCACGCTGTAGTGAGTATCCTGCGAGAAATAGACCACGCCGTCCGGATAGAGTTCCCGCCCCAGGTACAGGCCGTACATATTGCCCTCGGTGCCGCCCGACGTGACGTAGCCCCACATCTGTTCGCGCGAGATATGCATCAAGTCAGCGAAGATGCCGATGACCTCACGCTCCATCTGGTGGGTGTTACTGCGGAAGTTGCTGTCGTGGAAAGGGTCGCCCACGTTGTTGATAGCGTATCGCATAAAGGGCAGCAGTGCGGTGTAGTCGAAATCCTGATTGCAGGGATAGCCAACAGAATGCCGACTCAACGCGTCGAATTCTCGAAGAAGGGAATCGAGTCGTTCCTGTGTATCCACAGTTGCCTCCCGTCACCAAATTGTCGTACGCAAATATGCTACGCAGAAACAGGCCTCGCCTTACTATAACCGACGCACTCGAAGTACAGCGGGTTTTACGGGCGAGTGGAATGGAGTTCTGCTGACCTGCCCCCGGCGACTGGTCCAGTTTGAATGTTAGGGCATTGACGGTTTCTCGGCCAAGCTGGATGGTCGGCGGAGCAGCGTTGGCGAGGCTGCCATCCACCTCCGGCGTTCGCAGGGCGCGTTCAAGCGTCTGATGAACGAGATCGCCCATGACCAGCGAATCGAGTACCAGGGGCTCATCGCCCCTCTTGGGCGCGTGCCAGCCGAGGCCGTACCGCCAGACTATTGTTCGGCGTGACGTGTTGACCCCTCACATTGCAGTCAGGTCAATGAGTTAGCGCGCCGATCGGCGTCGAACTCTCGCGGCGAACAACACAGACGACTGTCAAGCACCACCGTCCAGCGTCGCGAGTTACCTCTGGGAAGCGGCTACCCTCTCGGGGCGGCTACGGAGTTGCGCTCGACAAGCTCGCACTCGAGCTTGGTCACCACAAAGGGGTCGTCTCGCCTTGTCGGCGGGTGAACGTGCTGCTCGACCACCCAGAATCCCATGGCCCGATGTGGCAGGATCAGTGTCGTCAGCGGCGGGAAGAGATGGCGGGAGATCTCCTCGTCATCATAGCCGACGACCGACATGTCGCCGGGAATCGCGTATCCGCTTTCTTTCAGCGCCTCGTAGCAGCCGATCGCCATGCGATCGTTCTGGCAGAATATCGCCGTCGGCGCCCGGTCGAGTTCCAGGAGCTTCATGGTGCCGTTGAACCCGGCGCTGGCGGACCAGTCTCCCTCGACGACGAGGCTTGGATCGAAGGGAATGTCCACCGTTGCCAGGGCTCTCCTATAGCCTGTCAAGCGATCCCCGGTCGCCGCCATGTAGGGCTCGCCAGTGATGGTGGCGATGCGGGTGTGCCCGGCATCGATCAGGACATTGGTTGCGCGCTGACCGCCCGCGATTTCGCTGGGCACGACTGCGGGACGGGCGTTGTCCTTGGTATGGCAATTAAGCAGATAGACCGGGATGTCGGTCGCCTTCAGCGTGTCGGGCAGAACGACCTCCCTGGTGTGGACACAGGCGTAGATAATCGCCTCGACCTCCTGCTCGATCAGGAGGGACAGTGTTTTCGGCTCGATCCGCGGATCATTCTGGGTCTCCGTGGCCAGAACCAGAGCACCGGCACTGCAAGCCGCCTGCCTGACGCCTGCGAGCGCGGCCGGAGCTTCCCAGCTCGTCGAGAGGCTGTCTACGACGAAGGCGATGACTTGGGCTGTCGTCGAATTGGCCTCTCCTCTGGCCAGAGCCGGCACACCCTCGTAACCAAGATCGTCCGCGACGCGTTTGACCCGTTGCCGGGTCGCTTCGGAGATCTGGACCGCGGTGTTGTTGTTGAGAACGAAGGAGACGGTGGACTGGGAGCAGCCGGCCACGCGCGCGACATCGGTCATCGTGACCCGGCGTCGGCCCCGTATTCGGCCTATCCCGATTGTCGGCGGCTTTAGTGCCTCCACCGCGCCCAGCCTCCAGTTTGTCCGCTCGGCCGCTTGTTCATGCAATGGCCTGATTTGAATGCATATTTATCACATCCGGGAAAAATTGCCAGCATTGACACGATTCCTAACCCAAGTTTAACAACCCGTTTCGAAGTCTGTTGTTTATCAATGCGTTGGGGAGCAAGAATTCCGCGTATGGCACTACATTTCGGTTGCCTGTGCCGGATTCGGGGTCAGACGATCATCTTCCTGATGCCTCCGGGAACGGGGTCTGCGCCGAGCGCCTGATAGATGGCCCGTTGTCGGAGCTCCGCGCGCGTCGGTTTGCGCACATGAAGGGTGCGGCCGTCCTTGCGCCGGAAGGTTGCCGTGACGCGCTGCTGGCCTTCGAGAATGCGTCGCAGGCTGGCCCAGCTTGCGCGCTCCCCCTGCTCGCCGAGGCGCCGGCGGATGGTCTGCACCAGCTGGTAGGCGATCACGGTGATGAACAGGTGCCCGTCGGAGCGCTTCTGGGTCTGGTGGAAGATGGGGCGCAGGCCGAGTTCGGATTTGAGCGAGCGGAACACGGCCTCCACATCTGTGAGCGCAGTATAAGTGCGCCACAACGTCTCCTCGTCCCAGTCCTCGACGTTGGTGCGCAGGCAGTAGACGCCGGGATGATCATGGTGCCGGCGAGCGGGCGGCGTTCCCAAGTGACGGCGCGGGCCTGCTGTCATCGGCGATGACATCGCCGTAGTGCCCCCGACACCGCGGCTCTTCTCCTTGATCCGGCCGATCCGCGCCAGACATGGTCGGCCGCTTGCGGGTGCGCGGGCGCTTGAGGCCGTCGTGGAGCTTGCGTCACCCTCGAAGCGCGCGGCGAAGCGCGCGGCAATGCCCTGTTCCGTCTTCGCCCGCGCCTCGGAGTAGCAGACCGCACCTCTCCCCCGTCCGCCTCGACCACCCTGTGCACATGGACCGTGGCGCGACCGGGTCTCGAGGGCAATCGCCAGGTCCGGGTCGAATTCCCGGCTGACGACCAGATAGCGGTAGCCGTCTCGCGCAGCCAGACGCATTGGCCTCGGCGACCCCTCGCATCCATCACCACCAGAGCGTCGCCGGAGCATGCAAGGCGCGAGCGCGCCAGGGTCGTGTCTTCGTTGACCCGTTCGCCGGCGCACGCCCGCGCCGTCGAGCAGGCCCATCTGCGGGCAATCGCTGCGGGAGTGGCCGCGTTCGGCCTTGTTGAAGAAGGTGTTGGTCAGACAGCGTGAGTTTGGGGCAAGGCGAACAGGTGGAACAGGTGGGCCTCGAGCCGCGCGCCGCGCCAGCGGGCATCGGAGGCCCGGTAGAGGCGACATCGGTCATCCGTGACCCGGCGTCGGCGCCCGTATTCGGCCTATCCCGATTGTCGGCGGCTTTAGTGCCTCCACCGCGCCCAGCCTCCAGTTTGTCGCGCTCCGAGCCCGCTTGTTCATGCAATGGCCTGATTTGAATGCATATTTATCACATCCGATGGTGGCCAGCATGGCCAGCGCGCTAATAAATTGCGTGCCGTTGAAGCCGAGCCGCTCCAGCAGAGCCTCCAGGCCGAGCTGCTCCATGGCCCACAGCCCGACATTCTCGACGCCGACCGAGCGCGGGCGGATCAACTCCAGGGAACTCACATCCACCGTCTGCAGGTCGGGGCGCTCGACTGCGGCGGGCGGTGCGCGATTGAGGAGTTGCGCGGCGATGCGCTGGGCATCCCGCTCCACCTCTTGCGGACAGGACAGCGGCACCAGTTCGCCCTGGCGCTCGAGCAGCTGCTGGATCCGGGCGCACAGCACGGGCCAGTGCCGTCGCTCGAGCGAAGTCGCTGCCGAGGTTGAGCAGGGTGTGCTGGCGGACCCTGTCTCCGCTGCGCTCGTTGCGCACGAGGCGGTACGAGTAATAGACGTCGCCGCGTTCGGTTGTGCGTATCTTGGCGTGCCGGATGAACATGGGCGGAGGATAACGGCGGGCCCGGCCTTTGATAACCCCCTGACTCGAATATTATGTCACTACATCGCGCCCGTGAAACACGAAAACAAGCAAAATCAACGCGTTAGCGGATACCCGGCGCCCAAATACGCCAACTTCTGCCTCCCGAATGTTAAACTTGGGATAATAAATATTTATTGACCGGATTGCAACCGTCATGGTCTACTCATCTCAAGGCGGAATGCGCCGCCGCAGAACAGGAGAGGATCTCATGACCCGACTCACCCGTTTGATTGCGACGGCCGCAGGCTTGGTTCTCGTCGCGTCAAGTGCACTCGCCGCAGATCTGCCTCCCTTGACCAAGAAGGATCGCTACAAGGTCGGATTCGCGCAGATGGAAAGCAACAATCCGTGGCGTATCGCAGAGACCAAGTCCTTCCATGACACCGCCGACGAGTGTGGATGGGACCTGGTTGCAACCGATGCCGCCGGTTCCGCGGCCAAGCAGGTCGCCGACGTGGATTCCATGATCGCGCAGGGCATCGATGTCCTGTTCCTGCCCCCGCGCGAGGAAAAGCCGCTGTTGCCCGCGGTGATGAAGGCCAAAGCCGCCAACATTCCCACGTTCCTGGTCGACCGCTCTGTCGATCCGAATGTGGCCAGGGCCGGCGAGCACTACGTGGCGTTCCTGGGTTCCGACTTCGTCGATCAGGGCCGCCGTGTCGCCGAATGGACGCTCGAGAACTTCAAGGGCGACGCGGGCATCATCGTGGAGCTGGAAGGCACGACCGGATCGTCTCCGGCCAACGACCGCAAAAAGGGTTTCGACGACGTCATGGCCATGCATGACAACATGACCATCGTTGCCTCCCAGACCGGCGATTTCGCGCGCGACCTCGGGCGCCAGGTGATGGAGACCTTGCTTCAGGCGCATCCCGACGTGAACATCGTCTATGCCCACAACGACGAAATGGCCATCGGCGCCATCCAGGCGCTGGAGTTGGCCGGCCGCAAGCCGGGCGACGACGTGCTTGTCGTGTCGATCGACGGAACGCGCGACGCGCTGCAAGCCATCATCGACGGCAAGATGGGCGTGACGGTGGAGTCCTCGCCCTTCTTCGGCCCCCTGGCCTGCGAGACGATGAAGCGCTACACGAACGGCGAAACCATCGAACCCTGGGTCAAGGTCGAAGACCGCATCTTCACCAAGGCGAACGCCGCGATGCATATCGACAGCGCTTACTGATTTTCACGGCCCTCGGTCGGGAAGCGGGACCGCTGCTGCGGTTCCGCTTCTTTCATGCCAAGCTCTCGCCCCATGTCCTCGCTATTGTCGATATCGGGCGTGGACAAGGCGTTCTCGGGGGTGGTTGCGCTCACGTCCGCAAGCCTCGATATCGCGCCGGGGGAAGTGCACGCCCTGATCGGACAGAACGGCGCCGGCAAATCGACGCTGATCAAAATTTTGACCGGTGTCTATCGGCGCGACGCCGGGGACATCCGCTTCGATGGCCGGGCCTCGACTATCTCCAGCCCGCGCGAGGCCCAGGACGCCGGCATTTCGACCATCTACCAGGAACTGAATCTGGTCCCGCTGCGCAGCGTCACGGAGAACGTGATGATGGGCTACGAGCCGCGGGGCTGGGGCGGGTTGATCAAGTGGGGTGAGGCGCACCGGCGCACGCAGGCCATCCTGTCTCGCTTCGGGATCGACGTCGACGTCAAGGCACCCTTGGGCACCTGTCCCACCGCGATCCAACAGCTCGTGGCCATCGCACGCGCGATCTCGCTGAACGCCAAGCTGGTCATCATGGACGAGCCGACCTCGTCGCTCGACGATCATGAGGTCGACATCCTGTTCGGCGTCGTCCGTTCGCTGAAGGAATCCGGCATTTCGGTGCTGTACGTCTCGCATTATCTGGACGAGCTGTTCCGCATCTGCGGTCGAGTGACCGTCATGCGCGATGGGCGCACGGTGGCGTGCAGAACCATTGCCGACACGAACAAGCTGGAGCTGATCGCGGACATGCTGGGCCGAGATGTCGAGGACATCGAGGCTGCCGGCATGACCGACTTCGGCGGTGGTAGCGCTGGCACTGGCGACGATGGCGCGCTCGGCGAGATGCTGTTGGAGGCGGAAGGCATCGCCACGGACCGGCGCCTCAGGAAGCTGGACCTCTCGCTGCGCCGGGGCGAAATTGTCGGCTTGGGCGGACTGCTCGGCTCCGGGCGCACGGAAGCGGCGCGCGCCTTGTTCGGGGTCGACGCGCTGAGCGCCGGCACGATCACGATGCTGGGTGCGGAGGGCGCTCCCCAGAGTCCCGCCGCAGCGATTGCGGCCGGAATTGGCTATCTGACCGAAGATCGCAAGGCCGAGGGGATCGTGCCCGAGATGTCGGTGCGCGAGAATTTGACACTGGCACTGCTGCCCAGGCTGACGGGTCCTCTGGGTCGGATCCGGGGCGGCCGTGAGCGCGAGATCGTCGATAGCTTCATCAGGGCTCTCGACATCAAGACCGCCGATATGGACCAGCCGGTCCGCGAGCTCTCGGGCGGAAACCAGCAAAAGGTGATGCTGGCACGGTGGCTGGCGACGGAGCCGGAGTTGTTGATCCTGGACGAGCCGACCCGCGGCGTGGACGTCGGGGCGAAGCTCGAAATCCAGTCGATCGTACGGCGATACGTGGACAAGGGATTCGGCGTCATCCTGATCTCCTCGGAGTTCGAGGAGCTCGTCGAAGGCGCAGATCGGATCGTGGTTCTGCGCGACGGCACCTCGGTGGCAGTCCTGACGAACCCGGGCATCACGGAAGACGCATTGGTGAAGTCGATCGCCCGTCAGGACGGGGCGGGAGTATGAGCACCAACCACCAGCCGCAATCGAGGTGGCGCACGCTCCCGACCGCGGGCGTCTCGGGGTGGCGAAAGCTGCGCGAGCACGGCACCCTGATGGCGCTGCTGGCGCTGCTGATCTTCAATGCTCTGGTCACCCCGAACTTCCTGCAACTGCAGACGCTCTTCGTGAACATCAGCCAGGTGGCGACGATCGCCATAGTCGCCACCGGCATGACGCTCGTCATCGCAACCCGGGGCATCGATCTTTCGGTCGGCGCGGTCATGGCGCTGGCCGGTGCCCTGGCCCCGCTAATCTTTACGTCGACCTTTGGCGTGGAGCATCCGGCGCTGGCGCTGGCCGCCGCCTTCGTGCTGCCCCTGATCGCTGCCGCAGCCTGCGGCCTGTTCAACGGAATGATGGTCAGTTTCCTGGGTATTCAGCCGATCATCGCGACCTTGATCCTGTTCATCTCCGGGCGCGGCGTCGCGCAGGTTCTGACCAACGGCAACTTGCAGACGTTCTCCAATCCGTCGTTCAGCTACCTGGGCACGGGCAAGATTCTGGGCCTGCCATTCCAGGGCTGGCTCGCGCTTGGCTTGGCAGCGATGGTCTTCTGGCTGGTCAACCGCACGGTGTTCGGGCGCTACCTCCTGGCGATCGGCGGCAACGAGCGCGCCGCCAGCCTGTCCGGTTCTCCGGTGCGCGGCGTCAAGATCGGCGCCTACGTCATCTGCGCCGTCCTCTCCGGGATCGGCGGGCTGATCGTCGTTGCGATCAACTCGGCCTCGGACGCGGCACGCAACGGAAACCTGATGGAGCTGGACGCCATAGCCGCGGCGGTGGTGGGCGGCGCGGTGCTGCACGGTGGGCGCGCGCCCATCTTCGGCGCCGTCCTGGGCGCGGTCATCATCCAGTTGGTCAAGTATACCCTGCTCGCCAACGGCGTGGAGGACGAGGTCGCACTGATCGTCAAGGCAATCATCATCGTGCTGGCGGTGTATCTGCAGCAGGCGCGCAGGGAATAGGGATCGTGCCGAACCCGTCTCTCTTCGACCTCAGGAAATATCTGCGTGGAAACGCTCGGTCCAACGGCGTGTGGATAGCGCTGGCGGCGCTCATCGTTTTCGGTCTGCTGCGGTACGAGAACTTCGGAAGCGCCTACAACATCGCGTCGTTTCTCAACTACAACTCGATGTTCATCCTGATCGCGATCGGCATGTGTTTCGTGATCATGACCGGCGGCATCGACCTGTCTGTGGGCTCTGTCGCTGCTTTCGCGTCGGTGGTCGCGGCCTATCTCAGCCCCTATGGCCTGCAAGTCGCTCTGCCCGGCGGAGTGCTGGCCGGTCTCGGTTTCGGCGCAATCCATGCCTTCGTCATCATCGTCATGCGGGTTCCGCCGTTCATCGCCACACTGGCCGGCATGCTTGCCGCCAAGGGCGGCGCGCTGGTGCTGAGCGGCGCCAAGACCATCGGCATCGACTGGGGCAGCAATTTCACAAAGCTGGGCATGGAGACCGCGTTCGGCGTACTGCCGTGGACGATAGTCCTCACCGCCGTGGTGGCGCTGGGCGCCTGGTGCGTGCTGGAGCGGACCTCGCTCGGACGCACGGTGCTTGCGATCGGCGATAGCGAAGAAGCCTCGACGCTGATGGGACTGCGGGTCAACCGTACAAAGGTATTCGTCTATCTGTTCAGCGGTGGCTGCGCGGGTCTCGCAGGGGTGATCCTGGCCTCCGGCTTCGGCGCGGGCCAGCCGCTGGAAGGGCTGGGCTGGGAACTCGCAGCGATTGCCTCGGTCGTGGTCGGCGGGACCTTGTTGACAGGGGGCCTGGGATCGATTCCGGCGACGGTGGCCGGCGCATTGCTGCTTGGCCTGCTCTTCAACATCCTGAACTTCGAGAACGGGCGCGGCACAATCAGCCTGAGTGCCTATTGGCAGCTTGTCATCAGGGGCGCCTTTCTCTTCGTCGTCATTCTCTTGCAGACGCGATTGAGTGGCGGCCGCAAGCGGCGGCGGGACGGCACGCGATCGGCGCCGGCCAAGGCTGACGGCGGCTAGAGCATGGGCGTAATGGCCCCCAACGTGGAGCCGCGCCGGTGTGGCGGTGTCTGGCTGTGCTTCCGAGGAGAACCGCAATGAACGAGAGTCAGGAGGCCATCTATCCGAGCCTGAAGGACCGGGTGGTCTTCATCACCGGCGGAGCCTCGGGCATCGGCGGCGCGATCACCGAAAAGTTTTGCGAGCAGGGCGCGAAGGTCAGTTTCGTCGACATCGACGATTCCAGCGCTCAAACGCTGATCGCGAGAATCGAGGCCCGCGGCTTGGTGCCGCCGCGCTACCAGCATTGCGATCTTGTGGACATCGCGGCGCTGCAGGTCAGCATCGAGCAGACGATCGCTACAGACGGAGCGATTACCGTGTTGGTCAATAACGCCGCGAACGACGATCGGCACACCATAGACCAGGTGACGCCGGAATATTTCGATGAGCGCATCGCCATCAATCTGCGGCACCAATTCTTTGCCGTCCAGGCAGTGCACAGGTCGATGGCGGCCGCAGGCGGCGGCTCTATCGTCAACATCGGGTCGGTGAGCTGGATGATCGGCCAGGGCGGCATGCCCTGCTACTCCGCTGCCAAGGCCGCCGTGGCCGGGCTGACACGTTCGCTGGCACGCGACTTGGGGCCGTCCAACATCCGGGTCAACTCGGTTCTTCCCGGTTGGATATTGACCCAACGGCAGATCGACAAGTGGCTGACGCCCGATGGCGAAAAGGAGCTGCTGGCCCGCCAGTGCCTGAAGCGCAAACTGACGCCCGAAGAGCTGGCACGAGTGGTGTTGTTTTTCGCTTCCGCCGACAGCGGTATCTGCACAAACCAGAACTACGTAGCCGACGGTGGCTGGGTGTGAGAATGGATGGCCGCGCCGCTCGGTGGAGATCGGACGCAGGTGCATTCCGCGCGTGTTCCGAGCACGGGGCCGACGTTCAAGGTCAGGGTGGTTGGACTCTGGGTTCAGAACCCCGTAGCTGGGACGATAACTAATCTGCCGCCTTGTCGTGCGCATCTTCGCGCACCCCGCCCTCACCATTTTGGAGATTCAGACGGCGAGATCGCCGGGCCCTCGGCGTCGGAGCGGGGCGAGCTGATAAAGGAAAGCACGGACTGGCCTGAGCGTCACATTGCGGTCGAGGCTGGTCGGAGCGAACCGCGGGCCCGTACGGAGCCGAGGAGGAAGACGTTGAATATCTAAGGGCCGAATACACAAAATGTCCGCGAGTTGAGCGCAAAGACGGCCACTAATAGCTGAAACATCGTGAATATCGTCGGTGGCCTAAATGGCTCTCTACGCGGTGTGCAGTGAGGTGTAAGCTCGTCGTGAACAGCCCTGCTCCAGCGTCAACGCATATCAGCGTGTGTGTTAGCGTATACTTATCGGCCGAGGACCGATTCGGTTGAGCCAACCATTACCTACAGATGCCCAACCTGCCCGTGCCCGGTCGACGGCGCGGCTGCGAAGCCCGCTCCGCGGCGTTGCACTCAATGATGTTGTCGAAGAATCCTGGCGGGCTGTGCCGAGCGCGTTGAGGGGATGCGGGAATCGCTGGAATTCAATCACGAGGGCCCCGCTAGCGACGGGTGCCCTCGGGCGCGAAGGCGCCGACGATCACCCCGGCGATCGCCTGCAGCACGAACACGCCGAGCATCACCGAGAGGTTCTGGAGGGTGAGACGAGTTATGCCCGATTTTGGGTGACGGCGTGATCAGGCGGCGGCGCGAGTTTTGGTTTCGTCGATCTGCATACCGTCTTTGAATCTCACACCTTCGATGACCTTGGGCAACTGATTGTTTCCCATGAGCCGCCGCCAGGTCTTGCTGGCGGTGGTGATCGGCTTGAAGACCATGGCCAGAGTTGTCCCGTGAGACAAGCAGCCCTTGGTGCGCACGGTGCGGTGGCGGACGGTAGCGAAGACGCTTTCGATTGGATTGGTCGTCCTGATATGCCGCCAGTGCTCGGCCGGGAAGTCGTAGAAGGCCAGCAAGGCGTCGCGGTCCTTTGTCAAGCAGGCGACGGCTTGGGGGTATGTGGCGTCGTACTTGGCGGCGAAAGTATTCATCGCCCTCTCGGCCTCGGCGCGGCCATCCGCCATCCAGATATCATGCAGGGCAGCTTCGGCGGCCGTTTGTCGCGACTTCGGCAGCTTGTTCAAGACATTGGCTGTCTTGTGGACCCAGCAGCGCTGGCGGCGGGTGTCGGGAAAGATCTCCTCCAGCGCCTTCCAGAAGCCCAGAGCGCCATCGCCGATGGCGAGCTCGGGACCAATCGTGAGCCCGCGCCCGCGCAGGCATGCCAGCAACTCACGCCAGCTCTGGGCGCTCTCGCGCACCCCCGCCTGGAAGCCCACGAGTTCCTTGCGTCCCTCCGGCGTGGCGCCGATGAGGACCAGAATGCATTGCTTCTCGTCCTCCAGCCGACCCTGGAGATGGATGCCATCGGCCCACATGTAGACGTAGCGTCGGGCCGACAGGTCGCGCCGGCACCAGCGCTCGTGCTCGGCCTCCCACTCCGCCTTCAGGCGGCCGATCACCTGCGCCGACAAGCCAGAGGCGTCCTTGCCGAGCAACGCCTCCAGCGCCTCCTGGAAGTCCCCGCTGGACACGCCACGAAGGTAGAGCGTCGGCAAAACCGCATCCAGCGACCGCGTCCGCCGCGCGAAACGGGGCAGAATGGCCGACGTGAAACGGATGCGCTCTCCTCCGACGCTGCCACGGTCCCGGACCTTCGGGCGCCGCACAGACACAGGACCAATGCCAGTCAGGATCGCCCGTTCCGGCCCGTGGCCATGACGCACCAGGCGCCGGCGGCCGTCTTCGGTCTTCAGATGTTCATGCGCCGCCAGCACGGCGGCAACCTCCGCTTCAATGGCCTGTGCCAGGAGCTCGCGAGCTCCGGCGCGGAGTACTTCGGTCAGCGGATCGGCCGTCACCCCTGGATGGTGCAGCGCGACAACACTATCTTCCGTCATGGCGTATCACTCCTTGCTTGGAGACCGGGAGGCTTCGTCACCCCCCACAATACGCCACCTCCTTCTCTCAGCCCGTCACCCACTCTCGGCCATAGCTCGGGTGAGACCGCGGCCGATCAGCCGGTCGGGCAGGATCGCGCGGGCATGCGCGTGGATCAGCATGAAGAACGCGCTGGCGACAGTGAACAGGCCGAGCAGGCCGAGCGCGGCCCAGAGGCCGAGGCCGGGGACCAGGGCGAGGACGATCAGCAGCTCGACCGCGAGGCAGCCGCCGCCCAGGACCGCGGTCTTGCGCGAATCGAGCCAGCGCTCGACATGGCTGAACAGCAGAACCGAGCCCAACAGCACGATGTTGAGGCCGAGCAAGGCGTTGCCGCGGTCGACCCCGCGCAGCCCGTGGACATCGTTGAGATAGGGGCCGGCCCACAGCCCGACGATGGTGATCATCGTGCCGTAGCTCACGAACTGGACGGCGCAGATCCAGCGCATATCGCGGAGCGCCAGCACCCGGCCCAGCCCGCGCCACATCTCGGCCGCGGTCTCCACCCCGGATTCCGCCGGGGCGGCGCCCGGCGGCGCGTCGCGGACGACCACGAAGAGCAGGATCGCGATGACGCCGGTGACCGCCGCCATCGCCAGGAACGCGCCGCGCCAGCCGATCGCCTCCGACACCGCGGCGAGCGGGGTCGAGGCCATCAGCGCGCCGAGCCCGCCGATGGTGAAGAGGAGCGAGATCAGCCTCGCGTAGCGTTCGCGCTCGAACCAGCGGGCGATCACCACCATCGGGCCCATCAGCCCCAGCGCGCAGCCGATGCCAGGGCACGACCGGCGATCAGCTCCGGGCCGCTCTGCGCCCAGGCGTAGAGCAGCGAGCCGGCGACGGCGAGCAGGAACAGCCCGGGCACCATCCGCCTGGCGCCGTAGCGGTCGAGCAATATCCCGGCCGGGATCTGCATCGCCGCGAAGGCGAGGAAGTAGGTCCCGCTGACCACCCCCATGGTCTCGGTGCCGATCGCCAGCTCGACCATCAGCTCGGGCGCGATGACGGCGTTGGAGACCCGGAAGAACTGGCTCGCCACCAGCCCGGTGCAGAGCACACGCGTAGATCACGTAGCCCTGGCGGATGAGCGTTCGGTCGGAGGAGGTCACCGGATCAGGTGCGCGCCCGCGCGCCCGACACCCGGGCGACGAGATCGTCGGGGATGTCGTCGAACGAGGCGTAGTTGAACGCGTACAGCCTGGCATAGAGGCCCTGGGCCTCGATCAGCGCCTCGTGGTTGCCGCTCTCGACGATCCGGCCCTCGTTGAGGACGACGATGCGGTCGGCGCCGCGCACGGTGGCGAGGCGGTGGGCGATCACGATGCCGGTGCGCCCCTCCAGCAGGCGTGCCAGCGCGATCTGGATCTGGCGCTCGGTGTAGGAATCGATATTCGCGGTCGCTTCGTCGAGGATCAGGATCGGTGTGTCGGCGACCAGCGCGCGGGCGAAGCTCAGCAACTGCCGCTGGCCGAGCGAGAGGTTGCGCCCCTGCTGGTCGAGGACGGTGTCGTAGCCGTCGGCGAGCTGGACGATGAAATCATGCGCGCCGACCGCGCGGGCCGCGCGCTCGATGTCCTCGCGGGTCGCCTTGTCGGTGGAGAAGCGGATGTTGTCGAGCACCGTGCCGGTGAACAGATAGGGGTCCTGGAGGACCATCGCGATGTGCCGCCCGAGCGCCGCCTTGGCGTATTCCCGGACGTCGTGCCCGTCGATCGAGATACGTCCTTCCCAGACATCGTAGAACCGGTGGAGGAGGGTGGTGATGCTGGTCTTGCCGGAGCCCGTCGGACCCACCAGCGCCACCGTCTCGCCCGGCGCCACCGAAAAGCTCACCTCGTGCAGCACCGGCTGGCCGGGGGCGTAGCCGAATGTGACGCAATCGAAATCGATCGCGCCCCGCACCCGCTTGGGAAACAGCGCGTCCGGCTTGTCGGTGATCGCCAGCGCCACGTCGAGCACCTCGAAGATGCGCTGCCCCGACGCCATCGCGCGCTGCATGATGCTGTACTGGATGGTGAGCGAGCGGATCGGGTCGAAGAAGCGCTGGACGTAGAACAGGAAGGCGACCATCACCCCGATTTCGAGCGCGCTGTCGAGCACCAGCGAGCCGCCCAGCACCACCACGATGGCGAGCGCCGCCCCGGTCAGGGTGTCGACCACCGGCACCATCGCCTGGGCGTATCTGGCCGCGCGCAGATGGGCGTCGAGGTTCTCGCCCGCCTTGTCGCCGTAAAGCAGGAAATTGACGTCCTCGCGGCGCATGCCCTGGACGGTGCGCACCGCGTGGATCGCCTCGGCCAGCGCGCCGTTGGCGATCGAGTTGGTCTCGCGCGCGCGGCGGAAGGCGATCTTCGCCCGCGGCAGCCAGACGATGCGGACCACCGCCAGCGTCGGCACCAGCACCAGGGTGAGCAGCCCGAGCTCCAGGTTGAGCGTCAGCATGATGACAACGATGCCCACCAGCAGCAGCAGATCGCCGAAGGCGGTAACCGAGTTTTCGAGGAATTCCTGCAGCGAGTTCACGTCGCCCTGCAGGCGGGACATCATCCGCCCGACCTCGGTCTTGTCCATGAAGGAGAGCGACACCTCCTGGAGATGGGCGAACATGGCGCGGCGCAAATCGAAGATCACCCGCTCGCCGATATGGCCGACCAGGCGGTCCTGGAGGTAGCTGGCGGCGTAGCTGACCAGGATCACCACGCCGAACACGGCGGCGGTGAGCTGCAGATGCACGACGTCGCCGCCATCGGCGAGGATCGCCTCGTCGATCGCGTGGCGGATGACCAGCGGGATCAGGAGCTGGGCCGCGGTATAGACCAGCACCGCCCCGAGCGCGATCAGGAGCCAGCGCGTATAGGGCCGGACATAAGCCATGAAGCGGCTCGCCACGCGGCGATCGTAGGCGGCGCCGAATATCTCCTCGTCGCGGCTGATCTGCGAGCCGACGACGGCGCGCGGCGGCCGGGCCGATCCGACGGCGGCGCTCATTCCGCCGCCCCCTGCAATCCGCCGTCGAGGCTTTCGCGGGCCTGCAGGGCAAAAATCCTGGCGTAGTTACCGCCCCGGGCGATCAGGGTCTCATGCGTGCCGCGCTCGATCACCCGCCCCGCTTCCAGCACCAGGATCTCGTCGGCGTCGCGGATCGCGGCGAGCCGGTGCGAGACGACGATCCGCGCCGTGTCCTCGGCGCGTTCCGCCAGCGCCTCGCGGATCTGGCTCTCGGTCGCCGCGTCGATCGCCGCCGTCGAGTCGTCGAACACCAGCACCGCCGGGTGGAGCAGCGCGGTCCGCGCGATCGCCACGCGCTGCTTCTGGCCGCCCGACAGAGACACGCCGCGCTCGCCGACCAGGGTCTCGTAGCCCTCGGCGAGGCGGCCGATGAAGCCGTCGATCTGCGCCAGCCCGGCGGCGTCGCGGATCGGGGCTTCCTCGGTCCACGGATCGCCATAGGCGATGTTGTTGTCGATCGAGGCGGTGAACAGGAACGGGTCCTGCTGCACCACGCGGACGGCGCGGCGCAGGCTGTCGAGGGTGACGCCCCTTATGTCCTGCCCGTCGATGGCGATGCGCCCGCCGGTTACGTCGTAGTAGCGGGGCAGCAGATGGGTGATGGTGGACTTGCCGCTGCCCGGCGGGCCGACGATGCCGAGCATCCGCCCGCGCCGGACCTCGAAGGAGACCCCGTCGAGGGCGAGCGGGCCGTCCTCGTCATAGGCGAAGCTGACATTCTCGAAGCGCAACGTGCCTTCGGTCACCGCGAGCTCGCGCGCGTCCGGGGCATCGCGGATCGTCGGCTCCAGATCGATCACCGCGAACAGCCGCGCGCCGCAGGACGTGCCCCGCGCGAAGGAATTCACAACCAGCCCGAGCGAGCGCACCGGGAGCTGCAATATGGTAATGAAGGTGAGGAACTCGGTCAGCGTCCCGAGCGTCATCGTGCCCGCGATCACCCGCTCGCCGCCGACCCAGAGCACCAGCCCCATGGAGACGAAATAGGCAAATGTCATCTCCGTGGTCGAGGCGACGCGGACATTGATGCGCCGCGACGACAGAAGCAGCGCCTCGGCCGCCGCCTCGTCGTACTTGCCGAGCTCGAACGGCTCGGCGCC
The DNA here is from genome assembly GCA_965237415.1 of Alphaproteobacteria bacterium. Classification (GTDB taxonomy): domain Bacteria; phylum Pseudomonadota; class Alphaproteobacteria; order UBA828; family UBA828; genus WTGU01. Next base: position 1,570,914 of record CBDEFM010000002.1, on the reverse strand, counting down.
GAAGGCGCGGACCACCCTTATGCCGGTCAGGTTCTCGTCCATGATGCGGCCGAGCACCGCCATCCGGTCCTGAAACAGGGTCCACAGATAGCGCAGCCGGAGCCGCGTCGTCGTCGACCGCCAGGCGATATAGGGGACGAAGCTCAGGCTCAAGAGCCCGAGGACCGTGTCGGTGGTGAGCAGCAGCGCCGCGCCGGCGCTGACCAGCACAACCATCTGCACCGCGCGCAGCAGCCCCGCGTTGATCAGCGTGCGCACGCCTTCGAGGTCGAGCATGCCGCGGGTGATCAGCTCGCCGGTGTGGATCCGGTCGTGGAAGGAGAAGCCGAGGCGCTGGAGCTTCTGGTAGAAGGTGAGGCGGAGGTCGTGGGCGAGGCGGTGGCCGATCGCCTCGCCGCTATAGTTGTGGGCGAGGGTGAAGACCCCGCGCAGGATCGAGGCGCCGAGCAGCAGGAGCGCCGCGTGGTAGAGCGCCCCCCGCGCCGCCTCGGGCGTCGCCGCGCCGTCGTCGAGCAGCCTGAGCGCGCCGTCCACCGCATCGCCGACCAGGCCGGGAATCGCGAGCTGGAAGGCCGACGCGGCCAGAGTGGCCAGCAGCGCCACCGCGATCCCGGCGCGGTAGCGCAGCGCGATCCTGACGATCCGCCAGACGATCTCCGCATCGCCCGGCGCCGAGCCGCCCCCCTCCATGCCCGCATAGGCGCGGGCATAGGCGCGCGGCTTGATGTCCGTCGCCGGGTCGCGGTCGGAGCTGCCGCCGTGTGAGGAACTGCCGTCTCGACTCATTTCCGACCGGAACGCTCGCACCGAATGCCCTGGATCGGGCGCTCGGCGGACAAACGTCCATATAGGCAGCAACCCGCCGAAATGCCAAACCGCCAGGCGCGTTTCCCGGTCTCCCCGGACCCCGGTTCGAGCCCGGGGGTGAGATTGCGGTACTTGCCCGCGCTTACGTTATCCGCGCCTCGGCCGCCGTTGAGCGCCCAGGGCCGTGGTCGAAAGCCGGCGCCACCTCGGCCATGAATCGCTCCATTTGCTCGCGGACCATGGCAGGCTATTGATCGGCGCGCCGATTCGACGCCGATCGGCGCTCTAATGAGTTGATATTGCGTGAGTATAAGGGCTCAACATTCGACGCCGGTCAACAGTCCGCTGCGGCTCAGGGTCGATCGGCCCGGACCACCCTGTTCCGCAGCACGCCGATATTCTCGACTTCGAGTTCAACGAGGTCGCCGTCTTCCAGATAGCGGTTTTGTTCGAGTCCGCACCCGTTGCCGATGGTGCCGGAGCCGAATATCTCGCCGGCGTGAATGGTTTCGTCCCGTGAGACGAATGCGAGCATGTCCTCGAAGCTGTGGAGCATGTCGGCGGTGCTGCCTTGCGACCACAGCGCACCGTTCACCCGGGCACGCATCTCGAGGCTGTTGGGATCGGCGATCTCGTCCGACGTGACGATCCACGGGCCGATGACGTTGCCGCCATCGAAACTCTTGCCTTTCGCTGGGCCGAGGAAGCCTTGCATTTCGATCAGCTGGGCGTCCCTGGCGGAGAAATCGTTGTAGATCGTGTATCCGAATATGTGGCCGGCGGCCTCGGCCGCGCCGATGTTCTTGCCGGCCCGCCCGATGACGGCGGCCAGCTCGAGCTCGAAATCCATGAAACGGCTGTAGCCCGGCCAAATCACCGTCGCGTCCGGCCCGGCAACGCTGAAGCGGTTCGACAGGTAGTAGATCGGCTGGGACTGGTAGATCTCCGGTACTGAATCGGCGGCCTGCAGATCGGGGATCGGTTGCCCCGCCATCCGGGCCTGCAGCTTGCGCATACCGACCGGCGCCTGCCGGATGTGACCGGGGAACACGGAAAAGTCGCGGATCTGGCGCGGCACCGGCAGGGGCGCCTCGAGTACGATGTCATCGATCGACACGGTGAGAGCGCTTTCTTCAGCGTATCGTGCCACCAGGCTTGCGGCTGAATCCAATCCGGCAGGCCCGGCGTCTACGAGATCGAGCATCGTGCGAAACGTATCGGGATTGCCGCCTCCGGCTTCGGCAGCGCGCCCGAGATCGAGAATGCGGGTCTCCTCGTCGATCACGACGCCGACGCGCAGCTCATCGTGCGAACGGTATGTTGCGAGCTTCACCGGCAGAATACTCCTTGGCTGGTCAAGAGGTCGGGCCGCAGCGTGGCGGACCCGCTGCCGGGGCCGATGCAGTCCCGGGAGCAGCCGTGTCGCGTGGGTCCGCGTCGGGATAGGTCCCCGCGACCAGGAGTTGAAGATGGTCGCGATAGGCGTCGACCGCCGTTTCCGCGTCGCGGTCCAGAACGATGGCGGCCAGCTGGCGATGCTCCTCGGCGATCGCCAGCGGATCGAAAGACGCCACCATCTTGTGGCGATATCGATACCCCTGATCGTGCAGGACACTATGGAGATCGATCATGCGGGTCGATCCGCACGCCGCGATCAGCGAGGTGTGGAAGGCCTTGTGACGTTTGTCCAATTCGCCGGCGACGGCGCGCGCATCCCGGGGAACCCGCTCGAGGAAGCGGACCAGCCGATGCAGGGACGCGACCACCTCTGCTTCCCAACGGTCGTCCCCGTTCGCGATCGACAGGCGGAGCGCTTCCGTCTCCAGCGCGGCACGTGTCTTGAGGATGTCTTCCAGATCGGCCCGGCTCATCGGTGCGACACGGAAGCCCCGCTGTTCCACCGCAACGACGAGACCGCGCGAGAGGAGCCGCGAGAGACCCTCCCGCAAGGGTGTCGGCCCGATGCCTGTCCGCTCGGCCAACTGTCGTATGTGGAGACGCGAACCGGCTGCGAGGCGGCCGGAGAGTATCTCCTCGCCGACTACCTGTGCCGCCCTGTCGGCCAGCGTCGTTGCGGTGTGTCCATCCATTCGATCCTGCCCCTCAAGGTTCTTGGTCAGGCAATAAAATCGATATTTATATATTTTACCACTATCTTGGTGCTTTACATATTTTTAATCGACCCCTAGTCACCTGACACTGAAGTTGAGATCATTATAAATTGGCAGTGTCGTCACACTAAGTCGCTCTATTGTCGAAGAATATGGTCGTCCAATATAGCTGTCTTTATGTGGCGCACTTTGGATTCAGATGACTAGCATGCATGCAAGCGTCGATCGTCCAAAGTGATCGCTCGGCCGAAGCGCCAGCGACCCGGAGGGTCGTCGTTGTCGTCGCCGTACGAAGCGGCATGCATCAGGAGCGCGCGAGCGGAGCGACCATCGGGAGTCCGTTTGGGCTGACAGGATCGGCTGGCGAATGGCCGTTTCCGCATCATCGCAAACCGGCATCGGGGAAGACAGATCCATGGAACGCATATCGAGACGACAATTGCTGGCGGCGGCCGTCGCTGCCGGCGCGGTTACCGTCACGGCGACGCCCTCCTGGGGTGCCGCGTTCAAAATTACCGTCGCGGCCGGCCACCCGCAGCACTTCCTGTGGGTCAAGCTGCTGCAGGACTATTTCATCCCGGAGGTGGATGAACGTCTGAAGGCCGCCGGCGCGCACAGCATCGCCTGGACCCAGGGTTACGGCGGCACGATCGCCAAGATCGGCGGCGTCCTGGAAGCGATCGAGGAAGGCCTGGTCGAGATGGGCTTTGTCGGCACTATCTTCGAAGCCGCCAAGATGCCCTTGCAGAACGTCAGCTATGTTTGCCCGTTCGGCTCAGCCGACATCGGCACCGTGACCGGCGCGATCGGGGCCCTGCAGCAAGAGATCCCGGCGATGGGCGAGGCCTGGAAGGCGCGCAACCAGCGCTATCTGGCCGGGGCGGCGCTGGACACCTACCATTTGTGGGCCAAGTTCCCGATCAACAGCCTGGACGACCTGAACGGCAAGAAGATCCTCGCGCCGGGACCGGCGGCAAACTGGATCAAGGGAACCGGCGCGGTTGCCGTCGCCGGCAATCTGCAGACCTACTACAACGATATCAGCACCGGCGTTGCGGACGGCGTTGTGGTGTTCACCACAGGAGCCTGGGGCTCCAAGGTGTTCGAGGTCGCGCCCTACATCAACAAGTGCAACTTCGGCGCCCAGTTTGCCGGAGGCCTGTCGGTCAACCTGGACGCCTGGAACGGCATGCCGGCGGAAGTGCAGTCTGTCCTTACGGACGTCAGCGCTGAATACGGCAAGCGTTTCGCCGCGGCCCAGGGCGGCGCCGCGGCAGCGCTGGAAGAGCGCATGGTCGAGGCCGGGGCCGAGCGGGTCGCCATTGATCCGGCGCTGCGCAAGCAATGGGCAGAGGCCATTCCGAACGTCGCACAGTTGTGGGCGGCCGGGCTGGAGGAGAAGGGCGTGCCGGGCAACGCGGTGCTGAAAGGCTTTATCGACAAGCTCAAGGGGGCTGGCGCCGATATCCCGCGCGACTGGTCGGCCGAATAGCCGGGGGCCAACAGGGGGACGATGGCCCCGGAGGGTCGGCCGCCGCCGGGAGGCACGGGAAGCAGAGCTGCGGACCGGGTCGCACGCGGCCTGTTGCGCGCGATCGTCGTACTGAACGCGTTGGGCGGCGTGTGGATCGCCGCCCTGATGGTGCTGATCAATGCCGACGTCATCTCGCGAGAGGCATTGACGGCCCCAATTCGCGGCGTGCCCGAGCTGGTCGCACTTTCGATCGTCGGGATCGTTTTTCTCCAGCTCGCGCACACGCTGTGGTCCGGGCGGATCACCCGTTCCGATGCGCTGCTCGGCCGGCTGATGCGGGCGCAGCCAGCGATCGGCCACGGCCTGGACGCGCTGTTCCATCTTGCCGGAGCTGCTGTCATGGCGGTCCTGTTCTGGGCGAGCCTGCCCTACTTCCGGCGCGCGTTCGACGAAGGGGACTATGTCGGCGCCCTCGGCGATTTCACCGCACCGACCTGGCCCGTCCGGCTGATCATCCTGATTGGCAGCGGCGCGACCGGCCTCACCTTCCTTGCGCTCACGGGCCGCGCCGCCAGCCGTGCCTTCCGGCGGAGTCTGCCGTGACGGCGCTGGATATCGGCTGGATCATGCTGGCCGCCATGCTGCTGCTGATCTGGCTGGGCATGCATGTCGGCGTGGCGCTTTCCCTGCTGTCGGTCGTCGGCGTCTGGCTGATGCGGGACAATTTCGTGCTCGCGACCAAGTTCCTGGCGCTCTCGGCCTATGACGCCATCGCCAACCATATTTTCGGCGTCGTGCCCTTGTTTGTCTTGATGGGGCTGCTCATCAGCATGTCGGGTATCGGTCGCGACATGTTCCAGGTGGCGAACCGCCCGCTGCGCCGGATCCCCGGCGGTCTCGGGGTGGCGACCGTGGCGGCGAACGCGGTCTTCGCGGCGATCACCGGCATTTCCATCGCATCGGCCGCGGTGTTTACCAAGGTCGCCATCCCCGAGATGCTGAAGCTCGGCTACACGGCCCGGTTCGCGACGGGTGTCGTCGCCGGCTCGAGCGTGCTCGGCATGCTGATTCCGCCCAGCCTTCTCCTCATCGTCTACGGGTTTCTGGCCGAAACCTCGATCGGGGCGTTGTTCATCGCGGGCATCATTCCGGGATTGCTGCTCAGCCTGGCCTTTGCGCTGCTGATATTCGTGCTGGCGACGCGCTTTCCCGCTTTCGTCGGCGCGCCGAAGGTTGTGGCCGGCGGTGTCACCGATGGCGGACCGCCGGTCGGCTACTTGTCGATGGCGCCGGTCGTCGGCCTGATCGTTCTGGTGCTCGGCGGGATTTACGGCGGGTTCTTCACGCCGACGGAAGCCGGTGCGGTCGGTGCGCTGGGCGCCCTGCTGCTTGCCCTCGCCCGCGGGCGGAGAAGGGCGGCGCGGGCCGGCGTGAAGGACTACTGGCGCGTCCTGATCGAAACCGGACACGTCACCGTGTCGATCTGCTTCCTGCTGATCGCGGCAAGCATCTACACGCGCATGCTCGGCCTGGCCGGCATTCCGCAGCATCTGGTCGGCCTGGTGGAGTCGGCGGAACTCGGCTTCGCTGCCTTCATCGCACTCTATGTGGTGCTGATCCTGGTCATGGGGACCGTCCTGGATTCCACCTCGATCATGCTGGTGGTGCTGCCGCTGGTCCTGCCGATCGTCCAGTCTTTCGGCGTGGACCTGGTCTGGTTCGGCATCGTAACGGTGATCGCGGTGGAAATCGGCCTGCTGACCCCGCCGCTGGGCATCGCGGTCTATGTGATCAAATCCACCCTGGACGATCCGTCGGTCCGGCTCGGGGATATTTTTGCCGGCGCCGCGCCCTTCGCCGCGATCATGCTGGTCGTTCTGCTGCTGATCATCCTTTTTCCCTGGCTCAGCCTGGCGCTGCTCTGAGCCCGCCCGCTTCTCCGGAGGATCCGAATGATGACACGCAGGATTGTCGATATCTCGATGCCGCTGGAGAATGATGTGATCTCCGATCCGCAGCCATACAGCCCGAAGATCACCTATTTCGACCACCATCAATCCTACGAGCAGATGGCGCCCTTCTTCCCCGGCCTGAAGAAGGAGGATCTTCCCGACGGCGAGGCCTGGGCGGTGGAGATGGTGCAGCTCATCACCCATAACGGCACCCATCTCGATGCGCCCTATCACTTCGCCTCGACCATGAACCGCGGCGAGCGCGCCATCACCATCGACGAAGTGCCGCTCGACTGGTGCATGCAGCCCGGCGTGAAACTGGACTTCCGCCATTTCGACGACGGCTACGTCGCGACCGCCGACGATGTCGCCGCGGAACTGACGCGGATCGGCCACGACCTCCGGCCGCTGGATATCGTCGTGGTCAACACCCGCGCCGGGTCGGCCTACGGCGATGACGACTATGTCGATGCCGGATGCGGGATGGGCTACGACGCCACCATGTGTCTGCTCGAGCGCGGCGTGCGCCTGACCGGCACCGACGCCTGGAGTTGGGACGCGCCCTTTAGCCACACGGCCAAGCGCTATGCCGAGAACCGCGATGCCTCGATCATCTGGGAAGGGCACAAGGCCGGTCGCGACATCGGCTATTGCCATCTCGAGAAACTGCACAATCTGGAGGTGCTGCCGGGCGACGGCTTCACGGTGTGCTGCTTCCCGGTGAAGATCCGCGGCGCCTCGGCGGGCTGGACCCGCGCGGTCGCCATTTTCGACGGGTGAGGCGCTACGCCGCCGCCCGAATGGTTGCATTTGTCACCGCGTTGCCGACAAAGGGTTTGGAGCGGGTAAGGTTTCGCTCGACGGGCCGGACGACGTCGCGGCCGTGATGACGAGGATGCCGGTGGCGGTACCCACGATCTCCCGGCGCATGGCCATGAAGTCCAGATCCGCGTTGCGGGCTGCATCACGGTGTGGTGCGGAGTCGGCCCGGGATGACCCCTATGGTCAGGTTGGCTGTGTTGGGCGGGGTGTGGGGCTGACGAAATAGAGGGCCCAAAAGGATACACAGCTACAATAGGTTATCGGAGAGCACGGAATCCCGCCCCGTCCGTCCAATGACGGGGCGTGTTCATGGACACAAACCAAGGGGGCTCGATTATCTACGCTCATAAGCTCCCATTCGAGGTGCCGCGCGGTTATCGGTGCTCGGCCTTGTCTCGGGCGAGGTGACGGAACAGCTCCTCCTCGCGTTGCTCGAGCAGCGCCGCGCCGTCGCGAGCGCTCCAGTCATATACGCCCCGCCCCGAGGGCAGACCGCGATGCCCCGCATCGACCAGCTCGGTAACCGCCGAAGCGGGTTGGGAACCCGTCTTCAGGTGCGGGATGAGGTACGCTCCGAACGCGTGCAGCGTATCAAGGCCCCCGATGTCGGCCGACTCGATGGGTCCGGTGATCGCGAGACGCCGCCCGAGGGACGCCTTGACCACCGTGTCGATCGCCTCGGCCGACGCCGCCCCCTCCGCCCACAGTGCCCAAGCCTCGCGCAGGATCGCGTACTGAAGCCGGTTGCCGATGAAGCCCGGAACCTCCTTGTCGACGATCACCGGCTCCTTGCCCGCTGCCCGGAGGACGTCGCAGAGCCACGGCGCCACGTCCGGGTCGCTCTCCGGTCCGGCGCAGACTTCGACGAGGGGAATTAGCTGCGGCGGGTACCAGAAGTGGGCGGCGACCACGCGCCCGCGGTGCGTGACGTTCGACACGAGCTCGCTCGCGGGCTGCCCGCTCCCGGAGGCGAAGACCGCCGGCGGCGCGCAAATTGCGTCCAGCCGCCCGTACACCTCGTCCTGGACAGCCCGATCGGCCGGAACCGCCTCGAGGACGAGCTGCGCATCCGCCGCGTCCTCGAGTTCGGTCGAGGCGCGGATGCGCCCAAGGGCGGCGCTCACTTCGCCGGAAGTGACGAGCCCGTGCGCTTCGAAGGCGGCGAGGCTCTTCGCAATCCTGTCCGTCGCTGCGGCGAGGCTCTCCTCGCGCCGGCCGATCATGACGACCCGGTGGCCCGCAGCCGCGAAAATCTGGGCCATTCCGTGGCCGACGCGGCCGTTGCCAACGACGGCAACGGTATCGAGCGTTGCAGGCAGTCATTGACCTCTCCTTCGCATGCGGTTGCCGCCGCGCCGAGGCATAGGCATCGCGTGGAGCATCTGTGGACGTATGTGGACGCCCCTTCGGATGCAAGCGCTTTTCGGTCAGGTAGGTTTGGCATGTGGCCAGGTTGTGACGTATGACCGGCCTCAATAGGGCGGCATTGATGCGCCGCGGGCCAGTATGGAGATGCGCGGATCGGATCTAATATCGCCTCCGTGAGTTCTTGTGCTCGGTCCATAGAACTGGTTTTTCAGATCCCGTATCATTGATTGTTTGCCCTTACCCGTCCTCCGTCCTGCTCACATCCCCGACGTGATCCCGGTAGGCTCCAGCCGCTCAGGCGAAGGCCGTCACGGGATCCCGGTAGGTCTCCTTCGTCGTCATCAGCGCCCAGACGCGAAAGGACGCCGAGGTGAATTGTCCGCCGGTCGTGCGGAGCCCATGAGGTCGATGGAACGAATGCGGCGTGGAACGGAAACTCCGACGGAGGGGGAAATGGAGATGGGTGAGCGACTGTCTTGTCTGTCAAGCGTGTTGCCATGGGGTTTGGTCTCTGATGATGGCGTTGAGGATGGTCAGCAGCTTTCGCATGACGGCAGTGAGCGCGACCTTCTTGGGCTTCCCGGCCTCCAGCAGGCGTTGGTAGAAGCGCCTGAGCACCGGGTTGTGACGGCTCGCGACGAGGGCGGCCATGTAGAGCGTGGCGCGCACCTTGGCGCGGCCGCCTCAGATGGTGCGCTTGCCCCTGAGCGTGCCGCTGTTCCGGTTGAAGGGAGCCACACCGACCAGGGCCGCGATCTTCTTGCGATCCAGTGTGCCGAGCTCGGGCAGATCGGCGATGAGGGTGCGGGCGGTGACGTCGCCGACGCCGGGGACGCTCTTGAGCAGGTCCTCGGTTTCACGCCAGGCGGGCGTTCCTCGGATGGTGTCGTCGAGATCGGCTTCGAGGTCGGAGAGCTCGCGCTGGAGTGCCTTGAGCAGCCGGTCGACGCTCTTGATCATGCGACGAGAGATCAGCCGCTTTCGACGGCTGCGTTCGACCGCCATCATCCCGACGATCTGACGCCGGCGGGTGATCAGCTCGCCGAGGGTGCGGGCCTGGGCGTCCGGCACGGGCCGGGGTTCGGGCCTGACCGCGTCCGCGAAGTGGGCAATGACCGCCGCATCGAGGGCGTCGGTCTTGGCAAGTCGGCCGGTGGCGCGGGCGAAGTCGCGGATCTGGCGCGGGTTCACCACCGCCAGCGGCAGGCCGGCCGCACAGAGCGTCCCCGCCATCGTCGTCTCGAAGCCGCCCGTCGCTTCGAGCACGATCAGCGCCACGCCCGGCTGGCGCAACCGAGACACCAACTCATCGAGGCCTTTGCCGTCGCGCGCGACGGCAAAGGCCTCCCCCGACGGGCGCACATGCACGTCGAGCCGATCCTTCGCCACGTCGATGCCGATAAACCTCTGTTCCATGACGACCCTTCCTTGCGAATGCGGTCTCGCACAGCGGACCAAGCGACTGTTCGGGTTCTCAGGAACAGCGGACGGGGAGCCACGCTCACCCGCGGTCTTCGAGACCAGAGGTGGATCGGTCTCCCGCCCGCTTCCACCGCCGTCAGAATAGCAACGACGGCGATCAGACGAGATACAAGGTAAGGGGGCGAGGCCACCTCACCCTTCAGGGTGTCGGACTACGAAAGTTCGGCATCGGTGTTGCGACTTTGAAGAAGAAGGACCGGGCCGGAGCCGTGCTGACCAAGGCGGTCGCCAGGATTGCGTAGCGGACAGTCTGTCATGGAAAGACACCCGCAGCCGATGCACCCTTCCAGCTCATCCCGCAATTGGGTCAGGGCCCGAATTCTTCCTTCCAAACGCGCTTTCCAGATTGTTGACAACCGCCGCCAGTCCTCAGCTGCAGGGGTTCGCTTCGACGGGACGGCGGCGAGCGCGTCTCTGATCTCTGCAAGCGGCACGCCGGTTTGCTGGGCCACGCGGACGATTGCGATCCGGCGCAGCGCGTCGCGGCTATAGCGCCGTTGGTTGCCATTGGTGCGCCAGCTCTCAATCAGACCCTCTCGCTCATAGAAGTGCAGCGTCGAGACGGCGACGCCGCTCCTGCTGGCGACTTCGCCAACCGACAGCGGTCGTTTCGTATCGATGTATCCGGTCATTGAAGAAATGCCTTGACCTCAACAATGGTTGAGGTTCTATAACCTATGTCGGCTCGCCCTTGCAATGGCCTCAGGCAGAGGCAGTGAAACGCAAGAAGGACGCCGACATGGACCTCCCAGACGCCACTGATCGCGGGCCATTTGGCAGCCTCCATGACCGGTGGCTGGGCGATCGGCTCCATTCTCAGCTCCGGCGCGGAGGGTTGCATGGCACGACGGGCGATCATCTCTGCGCCCGTCGTGGGTGTGGCCGGTATGGCGTTGCTCGCCGTTCTTGTTCCCGAGGGAAGGCGGGTCAGTGCTTACTGGTGAGCCAATCGGTCGTCGCACGACGAACTCAGAAACTGGAGGACGCGCTTGGCGTCTCGCTGTTCGAGCGACAAGCGGCTGTTTCGGCCGAGGCGCAGGGGAGAATGTGAGACATGGCGAAGGAGGCTGCACAGCCGGTGCCACGGCCAGGCGGGCCGGCGGGCACGGGCCAGGCGCATGCGCACGCGCTCGCCTTCCTGCTGACCGTTATCATCTCCACATCGTTTCCTCTGGGCGAGCACATCACCCACGGTCTCGATCCGGCGGTGTTGATGTGCATCCGCTTTGTGCTCGCGGCGCTCCTCATGGCGCCGATCGTCGCCTGGCGCGAAGGGTTGCGGCTGCCGCCGCCGAGAGCGTTCGTGCGCTATTTCACGCTTGGCGCGCTGCTCGCCTTCTTCTTCTGGTGCATGTTCGAGGCGCTGCGCTACACCAGCGCACTCAACACGAGCGCGGTGTTCACGATCGTGCCCGGCTTCTCCGCGCTGTTCGGAGCGGTGCTGGTCGGCGAGCGGCTAGGCCCTCATCGGCTGGTAGCTCTCTTCCTCGGCATGATCGGAGCGCTCTGGATCATCTTCCGGGGCGATCCGGCACGCCTAATCGATCTCGAGGTCAATATCGGCGACGGGATTTTCTTCGCCGGCTGCTTCGGCTTCAGCCTCTACGGTCCGCTCATCAAGCGCCTGCACCGGGACGAGCCGGTCCTGGTGCTCACCTTCTGGACTCTGGTGGCGGCAGCGATCTGGCTGGTGGCGGCGAGCAACGTCAAGCTCTGGCGCACCGACTGGTCCGAGGTCGAGCCGGTGGTGCTGGGCGGCATCGTCTACCTCGCGATCCTGCCGACGATCGTCACCTTCTTCCTCACCCAGTACACGACGCTGCGCCTCGGCGCGACGCGGGTGCAGGCCTACGGCTACGGATTCCCGGCGTTGGTGCTCCTCATCGACCTCGCCGCAGGCAAGCCCGCGCCGCCGCTGATGACCGTCCCCGGCCTCGCCATCGTTCTGCTCGCGAGCCTGGTGGTGCAGCGCGGCGCAATTCGCGAGTTTCGCGACTAGAGGCGTCCACAGATGCGCCACCCATCGCAATTAAGGGCGAGGGAGTGCTGTATTGTAGCGTGCCGAGAAACCGCTCTCAGTGTCGTTTGTCGTCCGCCTTGGTCACGTCCGGCGAGATCACGCGTTCGACGAGCGCGCGCACGGTAAGGCCCTGGACCACAATGGAGAAGATCACTGCCGCGTAAGTGACGGCAAGGATAATGTCGCGCTCCGGTCCGGCAGGGAGTGAGAGGGCGAGCGCGACCGAGATGCCGCCGCGAAGGCCGCCCCAGGTGAGGACCGGAATCGCGCCCTTGGTGTATTCCCGCCGGAGGCCGAGCAGAGTGAGCGGAGTGCCGACGCTGACGAAGCGCGCCGCGAGCACGATCGGGATCGCCAGCGCCATCAGGATACCGACCTCGCCGGTAAGACTGAGCGCCACCACCTCGAAGCCGATGAGGAGGAAGAGCGCCGCATTCATCATCTCGTCGAGTACGGACCAGAACGTGTGCACGTGTTCGCGCGTGGTCTCGCTCATCGCGAACCGGGAGCCGCGGTTGCCGATCAGGATCCCTGCCAGGACGACGGCGATCGGGCCGGAAAGATGGAGCGCACTCGCGATGCCATAGGTCGCCATCACCAGCGCGAGGGTGATCATGACCTCGACGTTGTGATCGTCGATCGACTTCATTGCGTAGTAGGCGAGGAATCCGGTGGCGAGCCCGAGAGCCGCGCCGCCAAGCGTCTCCCGCACGAAGAGGATCACGACGTCGAGCGCCGTGATGCTCCCGCCGTGCGCGCTGCCGACGGCGATAGCCGTCATGATGATGAACACCACGATACCGACACCGTCGTTGAACAGGCTCTCGCCGGCGATTTTGGCCTGAAGCGATGACGGCACTTTGACTGTCTTGAGAATTCCCAACACGGCGACCGAATCGGTCGGCGCGATGAGGGCACCGAATACCAGGCAATAGATAAGCGCCAGGGGCAGGCCCAATGCTTGGGTGATGCCGTAGACAGCCAAGCCCACCAGCAACGTGGAGAGCACGACGCCGACTGTGGCCATCGAGCCGATTGCCCATTTGCGGCTTAGGAGATCCCCGAGGTTGACGTGAAGCGCGCCGGCGAAGAGCAGGAAACTCAGCATGCCCTTCATCAGCACTTCGTGGAAATCGATGCCGAGGATCGCGGTGCGGACTGCCCCGCCGATACCGAGCGAGGGCACGACGGCATCGATCCCGTTCGTGCCGAGCGACGCCACGAGCGCGATAACGACGACCCCAATCGTCGGCGGCAGGCGGAGGAAGCGATGGTTGAGATAGCCGAACACCGCGGCCAGGGTGATCACCGCACCGATGGCCGTGAAGAGGCTAATGTCGGTCATTGCGCCTGCCCTGCATCGCGCCGGAGCTATGGCCAGAAGTTGGTGACGGGGTGAAGGGTTAAGGCGGCGTATCGTGGGGGTAATCGAGCCTCCACTTCTCCAACGAAGGAGTGATACGCCGTGAGTGACAATACCGTTTTGAAGCTTTCCCAGCCATCGACGTTTTCCGATCCGTTGACCGAGGTGCTGCGCAGCGGCGCCCGGTCCCTGCTGGCGCGGGCGGTCGAGGCGGAGGTTGCCGGGTTCCTTGATGGCCACTCCGAGGCGCGCACCGAAGAAGGCCGCCGACGGCTGGTGCGCCACGGCCACCTGCCCGAACGCGAGATCATGACCGGCATCGGCCCGGTTGCGGTTCGCGCGCCACGCGTTCGCGACCGCACGGGCCAGGGCGCCGAGCGCATCCGGTTCAGCTCCGCGCTCCTGCCGCCTTATGCGCGGCGCTCGACGAGCCTCGAAGTCCCGATCCCCGTGCTCTACCTCAAGGGCATCTCCACGGGCGACTTCGCCGTGGCGCTGGCGGCCTTGCTCGGGCCGGACGCCGGCGGCCTGTCGGCCTCGACCGTGGCGCGGCTCACCGAGGTTTGGGCGGACCAGCACGCGCACTGGCTGAAGCGGGATCTGTCGGCCAGGCACTATGTTTACTTCTGGGCCGACGGCATCCATGTGCAGGCCCGGCTCGAGGACGATGCGCAATGCCTGCTGGTCATCATCGGCGCGACGCCGGAGGGTAAGAAGGAACTCGTAGGCCTCATCGACGGGGTGCGCGAGAGCGCCCAATCGTGGCGCGAGCTGCTACTTGACCTCAAACGGCGCGGGCTTGCGGTCGCGCCCGAACTCGCCATCGCCGACGGCGCGCTCGGCTTCTGGAAGGCGATCGAGGAGGTGTGGCCCCGGACCCGCAGCCAGCGCTGTTGGATGCACAAGACCGCCAACGTGCTCAACAAGCTGCCCAAGAGCCAGCACTCGAAGGCAAAGCGTGCTCTCCAGGAAATCTGGATGGCCGAGACCAGGAACGACGCAGACAGCGCCTTCGACGCCTTCATCGAGACCGACGCCGTCAAATACGACAAGGCGGCCGCCTGCCTGGTCAAGGATCGCGCGACGATGCTGGCGTTCTACGACTTTCCCGCCGAGCATTGGAAGCATCTGCGCACCACCAACCCCATCGAAAGCACAGTCGCCACCGTGCGACACCGTACCGTGCGATCCAAGGGATGCCTCTCCAACAAGACGGCGCTCGCCATGGTCTTAAAACTCGCCCAGGCGGCACAGGACAGTTGGCGCCGCCTCGACGGACACAACCAGTTGCCCAAGCTGATCGTCGGCGTAAAGTTCATCGACGGAATCGAAGCCGTCAGGCAACAACCTCAAGCCGCCGCCTGACCCAAACCGTCACCAAGATTCGGCTATAGCTCCCGAGCGAATGACAACTTTCTACCATGTTAGGTTCTCAAACTAGTGTCGCGATCGAGAAGTCTATTAGAATAAATTCATCGGTTGTGTTGGAGGGATGACTGGTGGGCAGAGCAGCGGTAGCGATCACCTTGTCGGAAGCGGAGCGGCGTAAGTTGAAGGCCGTCGGCGACCGGCGACCCCGCCTCCGCGTCGTGAGCGGCGATAGAGGGATGGATTACGCGGGGGCGGTGCGCGCACGCGCCGGCGCGTAGGGACGGGAGGTCAGGGTGACGAAGTCCAGGAAAGCCGTCAGGGCGTGTCCGCCATTGTTCCCGATATCCAGTCCCATCGGGCAACTGCCCAGGTCTGATTGGATCGAGTGTTCAGATGCGACGGGATCGTGGCGATCCGGTCTGTCACCGGGGCTGGGTTCTCAGAGGCGCAGTTGTCTGATCATTTGCATCGGATCGAGATCAGCCAGGGTTTGGAGGACATTCCAGCCTTGCTTTCGGACGGTGGCGATGACGGCGCGAAGGATGGCGAAGTAGTAGGTGGTAAAGGAAAGAACAAGCACGCCTACAAGAAGCTGAAAACTGGGCGCAGCGCGGTCAGCAAGCTGCGTAGCGGCGGGACGCCCCCGCGCATAATCGTTTCCACCCGGCCCCTGAGCGAATCCTTTTCTTCCGCAAACCTCGTTTGCCCCATTGCATCCAAGATTCCTTCGAAGAGAAGGCGTAGTGCGACATGGCGGCAACAGGCGAGGGCGTCCTTCCGCGCAGCCGAGCTCGTCGGGGTACATTTCGAGGTCGAGGAGCAGAAACGACAGCACGTCCGCCGCAGGGTAGTACTCTTCAAGCTCCGTCGCGCATTTCCTCAGCCTGCCATAGACTTCGGCCATGTTCTTGCGCAGCCTGGCGGCACAGGCAGAGGGGCGTCCCACTCCGTTCCGACAATACGCCTGCTCTCAAGTAATCCCCATTTGCCGCAGGATCGAGCGGCAGAGCGGGCTACCAGAGTCCATGTAGTCCTCGAGTACCGTGAAATGGTTGCGGCCGGGCAGGTCGAGATAGTGGCCGTCGAGGCCCTTCTCGGTCCAGGCGGCGAGGAAGGTCTCGGACTGGCGGTGAAACTCCGCGGATTCATCGCCACCGAGCGTGACGGTCAGCGGAGACGCGCGGTCCGGGACGTGTCGGATCGGGCTCATTCGATCGATCTCCTCGGCGGTCAAGCGGAGCTTCGGCTGCAGCCAGGAATGAACGAAGGGATCGAGGTCGAACAGGCCGCTGATCGCGGTGCCGCCCTTGACGAGGTCGGGCGGTAGTCCGAAATCACGCTCCCAATTGGTCGCGAGCAACATGGCCGTCAGATGGCCGCCGGCCGAATGCCCCGATACATAGAAGCGGCTCCGGTTGCCGCCGAAGGTTGCGGCATTGCGGTAGAGCCATGCGACCGCGGCACGGTTCTGCCGCACGATCTCCGTGATCGTGACCTCCGGGCAGAGCGCGTAGTTGTTGATCACCACCGTCACGCCCGCCGCGACCAGACTCTCGGCGACGAAGCTGAACTCCTTACTGCTCAACGAGTGCCAGTAGCCGCCGTGAATGAACATGTGAATCGGCGCATCGGACCGGGCCGCCGGATAGATGTCGAGGGTCTCGGCGGTGGTCGGGCCGAAGGGCACATCGAGCCGAGGCCCGAGCTTCTTGCGAACGCGCGCGCTGCTGGAGAGGAAGAAATCCACGTGTCGGCCGAAATCGGGCACGCTGCTCTCGACATCATATTGCGTGTCGATCTCGGCCTGAGTGCGGAACGAGCGATAGAGAGCGGGACCGGTCCGCGTGGCAGATTGCCGGCGGGTAGGAAGCGACGGAGGCGCGGCAGGCGGCGTCGCCGACGGGCGATCGGTCGGTGCCAAGTGACGCGAACCCGCCGGGAGCCAACGGAGGAGAGCTCGCCTGCCGTCGCCGTCGTCGTCCCGTGACCTGCTTTGCGCGGCCTGCTCCCGCAGAGCCCGCCGCTGCCGGCGCCTTCGCCGCGTCGCCGCGAGAACCGCCGCCTCGTCGCTGGTGTGAAACTCCACCACCGCCGCGCCGCTTCCATAGGTCGGGCCGTAAGCGTGAACCGTCGCGCTATGGAAGCGGCCTCCTATGGCGCCGAGCACCCAGGCGAAATGCTTGAAACCCATATCCGCGCGGGCTTCGCGCGCATAGTCCGCGATCAGCGCCTTTATGGCCGAAGCATCGCCCCTGACCATCGTGTCGAGCATCCGCCGGTTCCACGCATCTTCGCTCGCGCTTGCGATGTGATCATCGGCAGGATCGATCTCGCGTCGAAACGTGGAGCCCGACAGGCCGCCGACGCCGATCACGGCGACCCGGCGGCCCAGGCGCACCGCTTGGTTCGCCGCCATCTCCCCGAGCTTCAGGGTCTGCTCCCAATCGTGATAGAGGTTGTTCGCCGCCATGACGACCGCGCAGGCACCGTCCGCGTTGAGGAAGCGGTTGGCGACGATGCTGCCCGTATCGATCGGGAAGCCGTCATAGTTGACGCCGCGGGCCTTGATCCCGAGAGTGCGGCAGGCGCTGATGCACGCCTCTGCGAGCTCGGTGTCGATCTCGATGTCGTAGGCGATCTCGCCATACTCGTACCAGTTTTCATCGACATGGAGGCCGCGGACGCGCGGCCGGGTTTGCCACGGCTGGTCGAGAACGGCGAGCCATTGAGTCGAGTAGATGAGGATGACGTCGGGCTCCGTCTCACGCAGCGCAGCGGCCGCGTCCTCGAAACCGTCCGCGATCTCGGTCCACGGTGGATTGTCGCGGGCGAGGAGCGGCAGGGGGCTGCCCGGAACCAGGAAGGCCGCCACCACCCCCGGCGTTGTGTCGCGCCGTCTGGCGAACAACAGGGCGCGTTGAAGTCGGTCGCCGATGCCGAGCGCTTCGAGCAATTCGTTGCGGCCGGTGGCCGAATCGTCCAGATGCCGCAGCGCATTGATGATGCCCATGACGCCACGCGGCATCACGAAGATGATGACCACGGCCGCGATTCCGAGGACCAATAGCGGATACTCGATGAAGCCGGAAAGCACGCGGTCGACGACGACGAAGATTGCGGCACCGATAATCGGGCCGGCCAGCGTGCCCATGCCGCCCGCGACGACGATGAAGACGAAATAGGCCGACCAGAAGATCGTGAACGCGGACGGCGGCGTGATGATCACCGCGTCGATATAGAACAGACCCGCCGCGAGGCCGCTGAGCCCGCCCGCGACCACGAAGACGATCAGCTTCACCTTGCGGATATCGATGCCGACCGTCCGCGCCGCTTCCTCATCGTCGCGCACCGCGGTCAGTGCGAGCCCGTACCGGCTCTTGAGAAGCCACGCGATCACCACGGTCGCGAACACAAGCAACCCGAGGCCGGCGTAATACATCTCGATCTGTGTGGCATCGGTCTTGATCTGCATGCCACCACCGGCGCCGACCACTTTCCACTCGTTGAAGATCGAGCCCACCGCGGCCGCGATCAACCAGCTTGCGACCGCGAAATAGGCGCCTTGCAGGCGTAGTAGGGGGAGGGCGCCGAGGAAGATCAGCAAGAGGATTATGACGCGGCGGATATAGACCTCGCCGAAGATGTCGGCCTCGGGAAAGTAGCCAAGCGCGACCTCGTAGCCGGCCCACAGCACGCCGGCGACTGCCACGGGCTTCCAGACCCCGATGCCGACCAGGCTCTCCCGCACCGGTGTCGCGAGCAGAAATGCGAAAGCCGCGGTGACAATTCCGGAGATTGGCAGCGCCAACCAGACGTTGATGCCGCCGTAGTAGAACATGATCGCCAGAGCGAAGCCGCCAATGCCGACGTAGACCTGGTTGCCGAAAGAGAGCAGACCGCAGTAGCCGGCCAGCAAGTTCCAGGCGTGGCCGAACACGGCAAACACGAAGAACGTGAACACCAAATAGGTCACGTAGCTCCGATCGCCGACCAGCCACGGGATAGCGATGGCGAAGGCGAGCAGCACGGCGAGCAAGCCCCGGCCCGACCAGCCGGTCAGCAAGAGGTTGAGCCCACGCGCGATCATCGCGAGAAGAGCCCTTGGGGGCGTACCGCGAGCACGAAGAGGATCAGCATGTAGCCGGCGACGAGTTGCGCGGAGGGGCCGAAATAGGTCCCGGCCAGGACCTGCGTGACGCCGAGCAGGACGCCGCCGACCAGGCTGCCGGCGATCGATCCGAGGCCGCCGACGATCACCACGCCGAACGCGATCAGCAGGAACTGCGGCCCGTCGAATGGTTGAAAGGTGCGCGACATGCCGACCGCGACGCCGGCAACGCCCGCGACCGCGAGAGAGATCGCACTCGCCAGCGCGTAGATGCGCTCCGTGCGTATCCCCATGAGCGAGGCGACCTCTGGATCGTCCGATGCCGCGCGGATCGCCCGCCCCGCGTGGGTGCGATGCAGGAACAGGTGAACGCTCACCAGGATAACGCTGGCAATTCCGAAGAAGATCAGGCGGAGGGTCGAGATACTGAGATCCTGCGTCAGGCGGATCGCCGAATAGCTCAGCGCGTTCTCGATGGCCGTGGCGTCCGAGGCGAAGATCCCGAGCAACGCGTGGGCGATCACGATCGACAGGCCGAAGGTCACCAGGATCGGGGACATGAGCCCGAAACTGGACGACATGCCCTTCTCTTCCATCGCCTGGACCGAGACCCGATTCAACACCTGGCGCTGCAGCGCGTAGCCGATCGCGAACATGGCGGGGACGACAACGATCAACGACACGAAGGGCGGGAAACCGAGAAACTGGACGATCACAGACGCGATATAGGCGGCGACGATAAGCCAATCGCCGTGCGCCAGGTTGACCAGGCGCATGACACCGAACACCAGTGCGAGACCAAGGCTGATGATGGCGTAGTAGCCGCCGAGCATCGCGCCCGAGAGGAGGCCGTTGGCGATGTCGATGAGCGTCCAGTATAGATCCTCGCTCATCAGCCGAGGCCTTCGATCCCGGCGCCGAAATAGGCGGCGCTGACTTGCTCCTCGGTGAGATACTCGGGCTTGCCTTCCAGCACGACGTGGCCCCCGAGCATGACGAACACGTGCGATGCGACGCGCAGGGCGCGCCTCATGTCCTGCTCGATTACGATTGCGGTCACGCCCAGCTCGTGAATTTGATTGACCTTGCGGTAGATGTCGTCGACCACGAACGGGGCGAGGCCGAGCGATAACTCGTCGAACAGGATCAGCGTCGGCGACGACATCAGCGCCCGCCCGATAGCCACCATCTGCTGCTCACCGCCGGACATTTGCGAGACGATCTGCCGTCGCCGCTCGGCGAGCGCGGGAAACAACGCGTAGATTTCGTCGAGGCGCTCTTTCAGCGTGCTTCGGCAGCGGGGCAGATAGGCGCCTGCCATGAGGTTTTCCTGCACCGAAAGCCGGGAGAACAGGCGGCGGCCCTCGGGTACCAGCGCCATGCCGGCATTGACGATGTCCTCGGTCGCCAGGTGCTCGATGGCGCGGCCTTCGAACTCGATCCGCCCTTCGATACGGGCGAGGCGCCCGCGACCCATCAAGCCCACCAAAGACTTCAAGAGGGTTGTCTTGCCAGCGCCGTTGGCACCGATGATCGAGAGAATCTCCCCGCGCTCGATCTCGAAGCCGATGTTGGTAAGCGCACGAAGCTCGCCATAGTAGGCGGAAAGTCCCGCGACCCTCAGAAGCGGCCCGTCATCCTCAGGCGCCAAGATAGACACGGCGAACTTCCGATGTGTTGATCACCTCCTGTGGCGGACCGGAGACCAGGAGCCGCCCCGCATCCAAGACGATGAGGCGATCGGTCGCGGTGAGCATGGTCTTCATCACGTGCTCGATCCACACCACCGTGATGCCCGAATTACGGATGCCGCGAATGAGCGTGATGAACTGCACCACTTCGGCATCGGTCAGGCCAGCTGCCACTTCGTCTACCAGAATGAGCTTCGGCCGCATGGCAAGAGCCCGCGCGAGCTCGTGGCGTTTGCGCATCAGCAACGGCAATCGGCCCGCGAGGGTATTGCGCTCGGCCCGCAGACCCAGCGCCGCGATCACGCGCTCGACCCAGGTCGCCGCTTCGGCTTCATCCATGTTGCCACCGAAACGGGCGGCCACCAGCAAATTGTCGAACACCGTCATGTGCGTGAACGGGCGCGGAATCTGATAGGTCCGGGCGAGGCCCCCACGAGCGCGATCGTGCGCCGGCGACCGGGTTACGTCGGCACCGTCGAATTCGATGTTCCCCGAATCGGCGCTGATATTGCCGGCGAGGAGGCCGAACAGCGTCGTCTTGCCGGCCCCGTTGGGCCCGATGATGCCGAGGATTTCTCCCTGCCGAACGACAAAGGAAATCCGGTCGGCCACCCGGAGCGCGCCGAATGACTTGCAGAGCTCAGATACAACCAGAATTTCGGTCATCGTGCTGGACCGGTCTGAGACCCGCGAGGAGAACGTCGGCGATGGGACGGCGGCGGCGCGCTGACCGCCACCGTCCCACTGCGTTATTGTTGGTAGAGACGCATCTCCGCGGTTTTCTTCACATCCGGATAGACGGCGTTGTAGACGTTGTCCTTGACCCAGCGGTTGGTCTCGCCGTCGACGCGCCACTGCGCCCCGCCGAGCGGCTGAACCGAATAGTGTTGCTCGGTGAATTTGACGCGACCGACGACGGTGTCCAAGTCGGTCTCGGCCAACGCCTTGAGGAGCGCCACACGATCGGTCGTGCCGGCCCGTTGCAGGGCGTCGAACAGGACGTCATAGGAGGCGTCCGTATAAGCCAGCGGCGGCGAATAGTACTTGTCCGGGTTGGCGCTCTCGTAAGCATCGACCAGACCCTGACCCGTGTAGCCGCCGTATTTCGACGACCCCGGATAGGCCGGCGACCAGAAATTCACGCTCAGGATGTCGATCCCGAATTTGCCGAGCGCCCGCATCGCCTCCGGATAGCCGGTCGCCTTGTCGATGATGTACATCCGCGGCTTGAAGCCTGCCTGCGCCGCTTGCTGCAGGTAGTTCTGCAGGTCCGGCGGGGCCAGCACGCCGGTCACGACCTCGACCCTACCGCGCTTGAACTTGTTGATGATCGCGGAGAAATCGGGGATACCTTGCTCGAAGCGGCCCGGATCGATGGGCTCCCAGCCCTCGCCCTTGAAGGTCGGGTCGAACAGGCTTGCGAAGACGACGCCGTCGGGATCGTTCGGGTAGAGGTAGCCGATCTTCCCGTTGAAGCCGCCCGGCAGCGATTTGATCATGCCAACGTGATTGGCGACGAGGTCCGGCACGCCGAAGAAGAAATGGTACGTGTGAGTGTAGGTCTTCGGCTTGCCGTCGGGACCGAATAGCCATGCCTCGACCGGTGTGTTCGAGGTGATGCAGGGCACCTCGTAGCGCTCGCAGAGGTCCGAGGGAGCGTTGGTCGTGTCAGGCGTGCCTTGCGCGAAGACCACGTCGACTTTCTCGCCCAAGATCGCCCGCGTTGCAGCTTCGCCGGAACCGGCCATCGTGCCTTTCGAATCGAAGATCTTGAATTCGATCTTGCATTGCTGATCCCCGACCTGCAGACCTCCGGCCTCGTTGATCGGATCGACCTTGTTGTGGTCCAGCCAGGGCGTTTCACGGCCCATGTCCAGTAAGGGCCCCGTGAGCGGTACGACCCGGCCCACCGTGACCACGCAATCGTCAGCCGCCTGCACCGGCGCGGCTTGCCAGAACGAAGTCGCGGCGACCATCGCGAACGCCGCGAGCAAGAGTACCTTTCTCATCGTCTTCTCCCTGTTTGTATCCGATTCTCTAAACCTTGAACTCGACGACGGCCGCGCCGGCTCCATAAGTCGGACCGTAGGCGTGAATGCGCGCGCCGTAATAGCGTCCTCCCGTCGCACCCTGAATCCATGCGAGGTGCTTGAAGCCCATGTCGACCTTGGCCGCCTGCACATAGTCCGCGCACTCCCGGTCGACCTGCTGCGTCTCGCCCTTCTCCAGCAGGCTCAGCATACGCCGGTTCCAGCGATCGTCCTCGTCGCTCGCGATCCGATCGTCGGCGATGTCGATCTCTTCGCGGAATATCGTGCCCGAAAGTCCGCCGACACCGACCACGGCGAAGCGCTTGCCCTGCGCGCTCGCGGCCTCGCCCGCGATGGTCGCGATGCGCCGGGTGGTCTCGAAGTCGTGGTAGAGATTGTTGGCGGCCAGCACGAAACGTCGAGCACCCTCGGGATCGAGGCTGTTGCTGGCGACGATGGTTCCGGTATCGACCGGAAAGGCGTCGTAGTCGATTCCCCTCGAGTGTAGCCCGAGCGCATTGGCATTCTCGACACAGGCCTGCGCGAGCGCGGTGTCGATGCCCAGGTCGAACGGCAACTCGCCGAACTCGTACCAATTCTCATCGACATGCAGTCCCTGCAATCGCGGCCGCTCCTGCCAGAGCTGGTCCAGAACCGCCACCCATTGGGTGGAGTAGAGCAGCACGACGTCGGGGCGGGCAGCGGAGAGCGCGCGCGCCGCCTTCTCGTAGCCGGCGGCGAGACCGGACCAGGGCGGATTGTCCTTGCGCAAATAGGGCAGAGGAGAACCCGGAACCAGGAACGCGGCGGCGAGGGTCATGTTCGTGCGGCCGATCCCGCAGGAACCATGGTCATGGGGCGGCTTCCGCCCCCGTCATGCCGGCCTCGGCGAGATTCCACTCCATGACCGCATTGCCGGTGCCGATCACGGTGCCGTAGCCGTGCAGCTTGCCGGGTAGCTTGGGATATCCCATCGCCGCGAACATCCACGTGAAAGCGCCGGATTTGACCTCGGCGAAGGCCTCCTCGATGAACTGTGGCAGGATGTCAAATACCTCTCCGGTTCGCCCCTTGCGCAACAGCTCGATAATCCGCATGTCCCAGCGGTAGCCCTCGTGGCTGAACGGATGCTCGCGCGACATGTCTTCGGGCAGCGGCGGCTCTTCTTGAAAATGGAAGTGGCTCAGCGTGTTCGAGGCAAGCAGCACGGCGCGACGGCCGGTTTCCTCGATCGCTTCGCGCGTCGCCTTGCCCAGCAGGTCCATTTCCTCCAGGCCCTCTTCGGTCGTGAGGTAGTAGGGCGAGTTGTTGGCGGAGATCCCCACCACCGGGATGTCCCACTGGGGCCTTATCATGTGTAGTGTCGTAATCGTACCGTAGTCCACCCGGAACTTGGGGTTGCGCATCATCTTCGCGACGAGGCCCCGTGCCCGCGCATTCTCGCAGCACGCCTCGGCCAATTCGACGTCGACGTCGAGCTCGAAGGTGTAGCGGAACAGGTTCGGAAAAATCGGGTCGACGGATTTCCCGGAAAGATTCTCCACGCCCAGAAAGTGGTGGCCGAGTTGGGTGATCCAATGCGGCGAATGCACCAGGAGAACGTCCGGTTTCAAGCGGTCGAGGCTTTCCCGCGCGTGCTCATAGGCCCATCTGAGGGGCTCCCATCCACCCTCCGACTTGGGCTCGTTCTGCGGCGGGTTTTCGCCGTAGACGAGATGCGGTGGATGGGGGGCAAGATAGCCCGCAAGAATTTCACCCTTTGCCACGTTCGCCTCTCCCATTCCGTCGCGAGAACCGGGACCCCGGAAGGTCGACCGAGAATACGCCATCACGCGCGTCGCAGGCCATGGCTCTCTCAGACCGCTGCTTTGTAGAAATCGAAGCCGATCTCGACCGTGGCGCCGAGCGGCAGCGCTTGGACGCCGACTGCGGTTCGCGCCGGCGGCCGAACGTCTTCGGAGAACACGGCCTCCCAAGCCTCGTTGATTGCCGGGAACTGCTCGAACGCCGTGGTGTAGATGGTCGCTGACACCATGTCCTCCAGCCGAAGACCGATCTCCGGCAATGCGGTAAGGAGATTGCCCAGTATCTTTGCGGTCTCTGCGCCCGGCCCGCCCGATTCCAGGGCGCCCGTTTCGGAATCGAGCGCGATCATGCCGGCGAAACGATAATGAGGTCCGGCCCTCACGCACGGGCTATAGCGAAACCGCGGCCGCGGAAGGGTCGTCGCCGTGACTGCGACGGGCTTAGAGCTTGACACAGATGTTCTTCTGCTCGGCATAGAAGTTGAGCGAGTGGAGCCCACCCTCCCGGCCGATTCCGGAGAGCTTGACGCCGCCGAACGGGGTTCGGAGATCACGCAGAAACCAGCAATTGACCCAGCAAATCCCAACCGCGATCCGCCGCGCCACGCGATGCGCGCGTGACAGATCGCGGGTCCAGATTGCGGTTGCGAGGCCGTAGTCGCTGTCGTTGGCGCGGGCGATCGCCTCGTCCTCGCTGTCGAACGGCGCAATATGACAGACCGGTCCGAAGATCTCCTCGCGCACCGAGCGCGCGGTGTCGGTGAGGCCGGTCCAGATCGTCGGTTGCACGTAGGAGCCGCCGTCGCGCGCGTCGCCGAAGTCCGGCACGCCCCCGCCGGTCACCACCTCTGCGCCCTCGTCTCTGGCGAGATCGTAGTAGCCGAGAACCTTGGTGCGATGCTCGGCCGAGATGAGTGGCCCCAACGTGCAGTCGTCGGCCCAGGGATCGGCCGGGACCAACGCTTCGGCCCGCTCCTTCAGGGCCGCGACGAAGCGCTCGAAGATGGGTCGCTCGACATAGACTCGCTCGGAGTTGAGGCAAACCTGCCCGCAATTTGCGAACACTGACCGTGTTGTGCCCTCGATCGCCGCCTCGAAATCCGCGTCGGCGAAGATGACGGCCGCATTCTTGCCGCCGAGTTCGAACGAGAGCGGCTTCACGGTATCGGCGGCGGCATTCATGATGGCAGCGCCAGTCTTGCTCTCGCCC
Organism: Alphaproteobacteria bacterium; assembly: GCA_965237415.1. GTDB lineage: Bacteria > Pseudomonadota > Alphaproteobacteria > UBA828 > UBA828 > WTGU01. The sequence goes on along the minus strand of CBDEFM010000002.1, from coordinate 1,545,300 downwards.
GTGAAGGTGAGCGCATCGATCCCCGGGTGACGAGAGAGCCATTCGCCCGCCGAATTCGGCCCGAAGCCGTGGACAACATTGAACACGCCGGGGGGTACGCCTGCCGCGTCCATCACCTCGGCGAGCAGGGTCGCCGTCGCCGGGGTCTCCTCGGACGGCTTGGCGATCACCGTGTTCCCGCTCGCGAGCGCCGGCGCGACCTTCCAGGTGAGCAGGAGGAGCGGCAGGTTCCAGGGCGCGATGACGCCCACCACGCCATGGGGCTCTCGCACCGAGTAGTTGAGGGCTCCGCGGCCATCGGGCGTGTCCATCTCGAAGCAATCTGTGCCCGCTGTCTTGATCAAATCGGCGAACATCCGGAAGTTGGCCGCGCCGCGCGGAATATCGATCTCACGCGCGATCGACGCCGGCTTGCCGGTATCAGCCACTTCCGCCTCGAGGAAATCGTCGAAACGCTCCTCGACGCCGTCCGCGACCTTGTGAAGCAGGGCGCAACGCTCGGCGATCGGCAGCGGCCGCCATGCACTCTCGAAGGCGCCGCGCGCGGCGTGGACCGCGGCGTCAATAAGCGCCGCGTCGGCCTCATGTACTCGCGCGACGACTGCGCCGCTCACCGGCGTCACGTCATCGAACAACGAGCCGGTCGCCTCGAACCGGCCACCGACATAATTGCTCAGCTCTCTAAGCCCGGGAGCGACCTCTCGCGCCGGTGTCGCCATGCCTGCCTTCGCGGTTTGGTCCGGCGGCTATCCTTGGAGCCTGCGCGCCGTCATTCGGTCTGGCAGGGTATTGACGCTGGCATGCCGAGACAAGTTCCGTAATAGTTTCGACAACGCTCGGCGACCGCCAGCCACGCGGCCAAGGTCGCGACAGGGGAGATCGTAGCAATGGGTGCAGGCGGTATCGTCCTGATAGTCGTGGTGATCCTTGCCGTCATCGGGATCGCGTGGCTCTTGTTCTGGTGGCTCTACGATCGCGCATCGAAGGAGATGTCGTTCGTGCGTACCGGGCTCGGCGGCGAGAAGATCGTCATGAACAGCGGCGCGTTCGTTCTGCCGGTTCTACACAACACCACCCCTGTCAACATGAAGACCCTGCTGCTCGACCTCGCGCGCGGGGACGAGCACGCGCTGATCACCCGTGATCGCATGCGGGTTAACGTTACGGCGGAGTTCTTCGTCCGAGTCCGTCCCAATGCAGAGGCCATCGGCGCTGCCGCGCAGACCCTCGGCTCGAAGACCCTCGATGCGGAGCAGCTGCGGCCGCTGCTGGAAGGGAAGTTCGTCGACGCGCTGCGCTCGGTCGCGGCCGAGCGGGACATGCAGCAGTTGCACGAGCAGCGCATCGACTTCGTCCGGACGGTTCGGGCCACGTTGACGGAGGAGATCGCGCACAACGGCCTGGAGCTCGAATCGATCTCGCTCACGGGCCTCGATCAGGCGAGCCGCGAGTACTTCAACCCCAACAATGCGTTCGACGCGGAGGGCCTGACCAAGCTGACTGCGGAGATCGAGACGCGGCGCCGGGCGCGCAACGAGATCGAGCAGGACGCCGAGGTCGCGATCCAGGAGAAGAACCTCCAAGCGGAGCGCCTCAAGCTCGAGATCACCAAGCAGGAAGAGCATGCTCGCCTTCAGCAGCAGAAGGAGATCGCGATTCGGCGCGCGCAGCAGAAGTCGGAGATCGCGGCGGAGGAGGCGGAGCGGGACCGGCATATTGAAGAGTCTCGGGTCAATGCGCGCGAGCAGATCGAATTGACCCAGATCACCTCCGAGCGAATCGTCAACGAGGCGCGTCTCGATTCGGAGCAGAAGGTGCGTGAGCACGAGATCGCCCGCGACGCCACGATCGAACTGGCCCGGTTCGAACGAGATATCTCGGTGGCGGAGCGATCGAAGGATCAATCGCACGCCCAGGCCGAGGCCGAGACGGCCCGCTCAGAGGCGGTTCGGGCGAGCGAGACCGTCGCCACGGTGCGCGAGGTGGAACGGGCCGAGCGGCAGAAGGAGATCGAGCTGGTTGCGGCGCGACAGGAGGCGGAACGCACCGCGATCGGCGTCGTGGTCTCCGCCGAGGCCCGGCGCCAAGCGGCCGCGGAGTTGGCCGAGACCAACCACATCCAGACCGAGAGCGAGGCAAACCGCGTACGCCTTCTTGCCCTGGCCGAGGCAGACGCCGAGAAGCAGCGCGCCGATGCCGCGGACGTGCGCAGCGCGGTAGAGGCCAAGGCCCAACGCGCCATGCACGAAGCCGATACCGCGCTCACGCCCGAACTGATCGAGCTCAAGGTCAAGATGGCGATCATCGAGCGGCTGCAGGAGATTATCGGCGAGACCGTCAAGCCCCTCGAAAAGATCGAAGGGATCAAGATCGTGCACGTCGATGGCCTCGGTGCCGGCTCGACCGGGAGCCGGGGCGAAGGCAGCGGCCCAGGCAACTACGCCGAGCAGCTGACCGATAGCGCGCTACGATACCGGGCTCAGGCCCCGATCATTGACGCGCTGCTCAAGGAGATCGGCATGCCAAGCGCCGATCCCAGCCGCCTCGCCGACATTCTGGATCGCTTGTCCAATCCGCCCGCAGACCCGGACTAGCCTTTCACCGCCCCGTCGCCGAGGGTCCGCCCGGCCCTCACCAGGACTTTCTCAAGCTGTTGCTTCAAGTTGCCTGTTCTGACGGTCGGAACCAGCGTGTATTCGGGGAATGTCGGATAAGGGCGGACCGGGATCGGCCGGTCACAAAAAGGAGGCAACATGACCATCGAAGCACGGTTGACGGAACTTGCCATCACATTGCCCGCGCCGCCTCCGCCCCTGGGCGCCTACGTCGGTGCGGTCGTCACCGGCAATCTCGTGTTCATCGCGGGGCATGGGCCGCGCCGCGCGGACGGCGGCCATCTGACCGGCAAGGTCCCGACCGAGGTGAGCATCGAGGAGGCGGTCGAGGCAGCCCGCCTGGTCGGGCTGAACCTTCTGTCGAGCCTCAGGGCGGTGATCGGCGACCTCGACCGGGTGGAGCGTTTTGTCAAGGTTCTCGGCATGGTGAACGCGGCGCCAGACTTCGAGCACCATCCGAAAGTCATCGACGGATTCTCGACTCTGATGGTCGATATCTTTGGGGAGCCGGGCCGGTGCGCGCGCTCGGCGATCGGCATGAACTCGTTGCCGTTCCAGATACCGGTCGAGATCGAAGCGGTGGTCGCTCTCAAGAGCTGATCACCGGCCGTCTCGGCTCGCGGTTCCTTAGCAACCCTGGCTGTCACGGCAGCGTCTCAGAGGGTTCGTTCGAACGAGGGTTCGTTCGAACCGCTCTCCGCCGAGCCAGGGGCCGGCGGGCGGCCCTGCGGCGGGATGAATCGGCAGGCGCGGAGCCCGCGGGGTCAGTGCTTCGGGAACGGGATCACGTTGCCGCTGTTCCCCGTCGGGCCGGTGCGCACCCTGAAGAGCGCGGGCGGGCCTTCGCCGGCTGCAGTCCTGATGCGAACCTGGAACTCGTACTCGGTGTCCGGCTTGAGGTCGACGAAGGTGAAGTTAGTAATCGGCGTCTCGAACCCGAAGCTCCATTGTTCGGCCAGGGCTTCCCTGCTCAAGTCTGGCGATCCAGAGGTCTGAAGCGAAACCCTCAGACCCACAATCTACGCTCATGAGTGCAACGCCGCATTGAGGTGGTGGCGCGTGCCGTCACGAGCGTTGAGTCTGCGCAGGAGCCGTTTAGCCGCTGGACCGGGTGGTTCCGGGTACCGGGAATCGGTGTAACTCCATAATGCGTCCCACGCGGGGCGGGGTTCGTTGGATTTGTCCGGGGGACGGACCGACCTGACGGGTGCTGTTCAGTTCGACCGTTGTCGGCAGGTCTGGCGCGGGGCTGCTCATATTAATTGGCTCAATTAGCGAAGCGTAGGCATGGTCTGGCCATTGCCGCCTTGAGACACGCTCTGGGCGATGGCTGGTCGCCGAGTTCGATGAGATGGAACCACCTGAGATAGCTGTCGAGGTACTCGGTGGCGATGCCGCGGAAGCCCCGCAGGAAGCCCTTGATCTGGCTGTGGCGGCTGTTGACCGTCTGGATGTGCAGGGCGCCGCGAACCCGCTCGCCGGCGGCGCCGTTGATGCTCTCGTGCGGGATGTCGAGCGCCGCTGCGACGGGCGGATAGCAGCGGTTGGCGTCGGAGACGAGCAAGGCATCGCGGGCGACGACCGGCTCCAGCGCCTCCTTCACGCTCTTTGCGTTGAGAGCGGGCAGGGTTTGGCTGAGGGTCGCGCCGGCACGGTCGGCGGCGACCAGAACCGGCACCTGCTCGCGCGAGAGACCGCGTTTGCGGGCCTTGCCGCCGCGCCGGCGCGGCTTGCGGTCCAGCTTCCGCTCCCCCTTCCGGCTCTCGAGAACGAAGGTCTCGTCCGCCTCGACGATCCCGGCAAGCCGGTCCGGCGCCTGGCGCACCGCCGCCAGGAAGCGGTGGCGCCAGCGAAACGCCGTGCTCGGCGCAATCCCGCAGCGCTCGGCTGCCTCTCGGATCGTCTCGCCTTCGCCAAGCGAGGCGCCGAAGGCCAGCCAGCGCTCCTTGTGGTGCAGCCCCGACAGCGCCGTGCCCGTGAGCGCGCCGAATGTCTTACCGCAGGTCTTGCACCGATAGCGGCGCAGACCGCGCGCCTTGCCCCGCGACACCGCCCCGGCGCTGCCGCAATGTGGACAGCGCCGCTCGTCATCCACGCCCAACTCGATCGCCGCCAGCGAGGCCGCGCCCTCCGGCGGGTCCGACAGCACCGTCGCGACCTCCTTGCGCTGCGCCGCCGTCAACTCATCAACATGCGAGAACCAGTCCCGAAACCGCTCGTGATCCATCTGCCTGACCTCCCACGCGAATCGGGAACCATTCTACCGCCGGTGCCTACGGTTTGCGAATTGAGCCTATTAATTTCCAATAGACCCCATTGGAAAATCCGTCTGGTTGCGCCGGCAGGCCTCCCCACCTGATTAGGTAGCGCATCCTTCTGGGACGCGCCTCCTGGATCGCAGGGGAGCGCCGGAATGGCCGAAGCAAGCACCTTCCGCACGGGAGTCCTGGCGGTCGCACTTCTTGCCGCGGCGTTCATGTTGCTTCCGGCAACGACGGCGGAGGCTTCATGCAGCGCCGGGAACAGGGTGGACCACAGGGACTCCGAATGCCTGAGCGCCTGGTGGAAGAACCGGGGCCTGCTCAAGAAGAGCCCGTACCATGTCCGGAACATGTGCCCGGAATACGGGAAGGTCGTGGCCAAGGTCGACCTGAAATCTGCCATGGACCGTACGCTCCATCTGAATGACAGCCTTCCGAGGGACGGCGACACCCGCCACCGGATCCGGGGTATCTCCTGCTGCTCCGACACCGGCGCGCTCTGCAACAGGTCCGACGTGGTTACCGATGCGGGTTGCCTTGCGCGTTTCATGCAAGTGAGTCCGGCGGCCCGGACCTGCGCGCGCCCAAGAGCCATCGCCGCCATTTCCGGCGAAAACTACAACTGCACCATCTCCGCCGAATGCTGGATGACCGTTCCTCCCCCTGAGTTTTACCCCTACATGCCGACCAGGATTACCGTTCCCTGGCTCGATCTGGGCGACGTGCGCAATTGCGCAGGGCACCTGACCCGCGGGCCTTGTGGCCGTGCCCGAACCACAGCGCCCGCGGTGTCGGTCAACGATGCCCGGACAGGCCCGGGGCGCGTCTCTGGATTTCGCCGTGACGCTGAGCCGGGCGCTTTCGGAGACGGTGACAGTGCGCTTTGCGACCTCGGACGGCACGGCCAGGGCCGGATCGGACTACAGGGAGACTTCCGGCTGGCTGACCTTCTCGCCCCGGCAGACGGAGAAGACGGTCTCCGTGCCGGTGCTGGACGACGAGCTGGACGAGGGCTCGGAGACGCTGACGCTGACGGTGTGGAACCTGAGCCCGTTGCATATGAGCGTGGCGGACCCGACCGCGACCGGGACGATCTCCAACACCGACAAGATGCCGACGGCGTGGATCGCGCGCTTCGGGCGCACGGTGGCCGAGCAGGTATTGGATGCGGCGGACGCCCGGGTGCGGGCGACGCGGGTGCCCGGCGGCGAGGCGCGCCTCGCCGGGCGGCGGATCGGGCTCGGGCCGCTGTTCGGAGCGGGGTCGGGCGGGGATGCGGCGTCCGGGGAAGACCGGACACGGGAAACGGAGGCCGGGGCGCAACGCACGGTGCAGGACCTGGCCAACCGGCTGCGGGCGGCGCGCCGGCCCGGCATCGAATTGCCGCTCGCCGGCCATCGGGTCGGCAATCAGGGTCCGGTTGCCGGTTCGGAATCCGGGAAAGATCGGGATTCGGGCGAGGCCGCGGGCCCGTCGGACCGGTTGGGAGCCGGGCGCGACCTGCCGGCCGGTTCGTCCTTCTCGCTCACCATGGAAACCCGGACGCGCGAAACCGTCTCCCTGTGGGGACGAGGCGCCGTTACCCGCTTCGACGGCCGCGAGGGCAGCCTGTCGCTCGACGGCGAGGTCGCGAGCGGCATGGTCGGCCTCGACTGGTCCCGGGATCCCGGATCCCGGCTCGGAGGCCGGGACAGGTCGGGCTCCGGGGCAGGCGCCTGGACCGCCGGGCTGATCGTCTCGCGCAGCGTCGGCGAGGGCGACTATGCCGGCAACAGCCAGGGCCGCGTCGAGGCGACGCTCACCGGCCTCTGGCCCTGGGGGCGGCTTGCGCTCTCCGAGGGGGTCGATGTCTGGGGCGTCGCCGGCTACGGCACGGGCGAGCTCACGGTGACGCCCAAAAAGCCGGGAACGGACGAGGACGGCGCCACGATCCGCACGGACCTGGACCTGCGGATGGCAGCCGCCGGGCTTCGCCGCGAGCTGGTCGAGGGCGGTCGGAACGGCTTCGCCCTGACCGGCAAGACCGACGCGCTGATCGTGCAGACGGAGTCGGGGGCGGCGTCCGGGTCCGACGGCGGCAACCTGGCCGCCGCCCGGGCCACGGTCACCCGGTTGCGCCTCGGCCTGGAAGGAGCGCGGCCCTTCAGCCTCGGCGCCGGAGGGGCCCTGACGCCGTCCTTCGAGATCGGCATGCGCCACGACGGCGCCGATGCCGAGACCGGTTTCGGCGTCGACATGGGCGGCGGCATCGCCTGGACCGTGGCGAAGCACGGCCTGCAGATCGAGCTGCACGGGCGCGGCCTGCTCACCCACGAGGCGAAGGGCTTCCGCCAGCGCGGCTTCTCCGGCTCGCTCGCCTGGGACCCGAAACCGTCCTCGGCGCGCGGCCCGGCGCTGTCCCTGACCCGGACGGTCGGCGGTCCGGCCTCGGGCGGAGCGGATGCACTGCTGGCGCGCGGTACGCTGACGGGTCTGGCGGCGCAGCCCGGCTCCGGGTCAGGGCCGGGCGATCATGGCGACCTGCGGAACAGCCGGCTGGAGGCAAGGTTCGGCTATGGTTTCCCGGCCTGGGGCGGCCGCTTCGCTTCTGTCCCGGAGATCGGCCTCGGCCTCTCCGGCACGGGCCGGGAGTATATCCTGGGCTGGCGCCTGGCGGACGACGGGTCCCGCGGCTCCGGCAGGTTCCAGCTGTCGACCGAGGCGCGCCGGATCGAGACGGCCGGCGGCGGCGGCCCGGCGGAGCACCGCATCGGCGCCCGGCTCTCGGCCCGGTGGTAGCCGGATCCGACTGCGAAGACCTGCCGGAGTCTGCAGCGGCCGCGACCCGCACGTTCCTCCTCGACGCCTCATGGCGCAGGTCCCGGCGGGGTCGCGGAACGAGGCGGGGCGGCCCGCGACGCCGCAGGGAGAAGATTGCAGATTCGAATACCGTAACGGCATTAACCCGATTCTGATCGATCGCCGGCCCGCCCATTGCGACAGTCACACCGACTGACCCACAATCTGCCTGCCAAGAGTTCAGCGCCCGCTCGTGAAATCACACAGAAATCCACACCTGGCCGCCGCGTTTCCGCTGTCGCGTGATCGTCCTCGATCCCCGCTCCGGCCAGCCGGAACCCGGCGAGCATCCCGCGGACATCGTCAACGGCCTTGTCCATGGCGTTGACCCGGAGACGATCCTGGCCGAGCTCGACTGGATCGACTGCCCGCCCCTCCAGGCTGGCACCGTGTAGTCAATACCTACCGGGCGATCAGCTTCATGTCCCCCTTTGGCGGCTACAAGATGAGCGGACTGGGGCGGGAAAACGGCGCAGAAGCAATCCGCGAGTACCTGCAGACGAAGAGCGTCTGGATCAGCACCGCGAGCGAAGTGCCCAACCCGTTTGTGTTGCGCTGAGAGCCATCCCGGCATTTGGCCTCAGGGCCGGTATGCCGGGCCCGGAGCGCACCGCGGACTCCTGCCCTACTCGGCGATCGCGCGCCTGGCCGGCGACAGCTCTAGCAGGTAAGCAACATCGGTTGCGTACCAACCCTGAGCACGCTTGCGCCAATAGAGATCGCGAAGCTGGCTCGTGGTGATGCCGGGCGCGCCGTTGCCGATGGTTCTCCCGTTGAGGCGGGTAACAGGCATCAGCCCGCCCGCCGATGAGCAGATGAACATCTCGTTGGCGTCGTCGAGATCGCCCGGCGTCAGGTCGGTCGCCTCCGCCGCCAGACCCGCTTCGGCGCAGAGCTCGAACACCGTCTTGCGCGTGATGCCCTCGAGCAGATTGTCGCGTGGCGTGAATGCCGTACGCCCGCGCAAGAGCCAGAGGTTGAAGCCTGGCCCCTCCGCAATGTACCCCTCGGTCGAGCAGAGTAGCGGAGCGTCGGCTCCCGCGTTCAACGCCTCGAACTGGGCGCGTGTCAGGTCCATGCGGTTGAAGTTCTTCACCCGCTGGTCGATGGCGGCGTCGGGCACGCGGCGTGTTTCCGCGACCCAGAGGTGGACACCCCCCCGCGCGCACGATTCCGGCACCGTCGTGTAGTAGGGCACCGCATAGGCGATGAACTCGTTCTCGCAGAAGCGGGGGTCGCCCTGGGCGCGGCCGTCGCTGTACCGGCCGCGGGTGCACAGCGCATAGACGAGCGCGTCGGAAAGACCCGCGCGATCCACGCACTGTGCCATGATGTGCGCCATTTCGGCGTCCGGATAGGGCGAGACCATGTAGACGTGATCGCAAGACGCGCGAAAGCGGGCCATGTGATCGTCGAGGCGGAAGAAAGCGCGGTCGGACACCGAGACCACGTCGAAGACGACGTCGCTGCGGCAGAAGGCGGGATCGAGAACGGAGATCGAGAGATCCTCGACCGGAAGATACGCCCCGTCGCGAAAAGCGATTCCGGTGTGCTCGGCCATGGCGCCGCGCCTTCCTACTCGGCCGCCGCCGCTCTCATATCCCGGCGGGCCGTGCGCGTCGCATCGAGGTCGAGCTCGTACTCGAGCGCCTCCCAGTCGATTTCGCGGACGACAACGCCGTAGTCCCGAAGCGCACCATCGATGCTCACATAGCCGTCCTTCACGTCCTCCATGACGGCGGCGGGGTCTCGTTCCAGCGGATCGCCGTAGCCGCCACCGCCGCCGGACCACAGGTCGATCTTGTCGCCCTGCCGGACCTTGGCACCTGACCGGAACATCCCGATATTGAACTCCTCGGCGCTTCCCATGTTGCGTACCAGCCTCTGGCCGTGGCCGGCCTTACCGCCGAAGAGCCCCCAGCCTGCATTGAGCTCGCCATCGCCCATGACGGAGGCCGTGCCGATCTCGCCATCCATGTGGATGACGCGTTCGACACCCAGACCGCCCCGATATTTGCCCGGCCCGCCCGAATCCGCGGCGAGCTCGTATTTTTCCCATGTGATCGGGAATTGCTGCTCGAACATCTCGACCGGCTGGTTGCGCGTGCCCGAGGCATAGAGCGCAATGAAGGTCTTGTTGTCGCGTGCGGCGCGCGCGCCGTAACCGCCCTCGGTCCAGCAATAGAACACGTAGGGCGTGCCCTTGAGCGGCGAGCTCTCCCTGGTATCGACACCGCCAAGCACGACATTGATCAGGCTGGGGGAGGAGGCGATGACCCGCTCCGGCGTCACCTGGGAGAAGCACCCGAACACGCAGTTCACGATCTTCTGGTAAGCCCCCGACTGGCAGCCCACGACCGGCGCCGGGTAGCGGCAATTCACGACGCTGCCCTCCGGCGCGATGATGTCGATCGCGTCGTAGACGCCTTCATTGACCGGAATCTCGGGGAACATTGCCTTGGTGGCGATGAAGCATGCCGACATCGTCATCGAAATGGGCGCGTTGACGCCGCCCGCGGTCTGCGGGTCCGACTCGCTGAAGTCGTAGATCAGCCGGCCGTTCTCGATCGTGATGGTGAGCTGCACCTTGATCATCTTCTTGTCGGCATCGTCGACGCCGGGGTCCTCATCGATATAGTCGGCCCAGGTGAAGCTGCCCTCGGGCAACGCGCGAATGGCGGAGCGCAGCAACCGCTCCGAATAGCGAATGTACTCCCGCATGACGGCGGCGACGGTTTGCTTGCCGTAGCGGCCGTACAGCTCGTGCAGCCGCTTCTCGCCGGTCTGCAGCGAGGAAATCATCGCCCGGATGTCGCCCCGCGACGACATCGGCAGACGCAGATTGGCCAGAATAAGCTTCTCGACGTCGTCGACGATGGCATCGTCGGAGGCGATCTTCACCGGCGGGATGCAGAGGCCCTCGGCGATCGCATCGCAGGCATCCACCGGGAAGCTCCCCGGTGTCTGCCCTCCCACGTCCGGCCAATGGCCCGAGTTGCTGACGAAGGCCACGATCTCGTCTTCCCAGAACACGGGCCGAAGCATCCGGACATCCGGCTTGTGCGTGCCGCCGCGGTAGGGGTCGTTGCAGATATAGACGTCGCCGGGACGCATATCCTGCTTCGGGCATTCCTTGACAATCGCCTTGGTCGACGGCGACATCATGGTGATGAAACAGGGGAAGTCCTCCTCGCCCTGCATCACGAGACCGCCGTCCGGCGTGAGCACCGCAGCGCTGAAGTCCCGCCCTTGATTGATGACCATCGACATGGCGCCCTTCGCAAGGACGATGCCCGCCTCGTTGCACACCGCCTGCAGGGCGCCACGAATTACCTCGAACGTGATTTGATCGACGCCGGCTGCGACGGTCTCCTCCGTGAACTGGATTTTCTCCTGCATCTCAGTTCTCCCTGACGGGGTTGGGGCGCCCTAGGAGCCTGCGCCGTAGGAAAATTGCCTACTATATGTAGTGGTATCAGATCATTCTTTACTACTACCTATGGTGTCTGAAGGTGCCCAAAAGCGTTCTGCGGCGCAGGCTCCTAGCGGGCTGCGCCTGTCTCGAGGATGAGGTTGAAGAAGCGGTCGACGTCCGCGCTCATGCCGGGCCTGATCAGCACGGTCGAATCCATCTGCTCGACGATCGCAGGCCCCACGAGCCGAGCTCCCGGCAGGAGCCTGTCGCGGTCATACACCGTCGTCGGAACAAAGCTGCCCTCCTCTTCGAAGAAGACATCCCGCCTGCCGGTCTCCGCCGCGGCGGCAGACCCCTCCTTGTCGCTCTGCCTCAGCGAAGGCCGGTCGATCAGGCCGTAGGCGACAAGGCGGATGAGCTGCAGTTCCACCGGAACCTCGTCGAGCACGTAGTTGTATTCCCGCACGTGCTCCGAGGAGAAGCGGGCAAGCGCCGCATCGAGAGCGGCCTCATCGAAGGGCCGGCCCTCGATCACGATGGAAAGCGACACTGCCTCGAAGCCGCCGTAATACTTGAAGTTCGCGATCCGCTGCAGATGGATGCGCTCCTCGCCAAATCCCGATGCGCGCAGCATGTCGCACGCCGTCGTCTCCAGGTCCGCGAATTCCGCTTCGATCTCGGCGCAATCCAACTGATCGGCGCGGCGGATTCGCGTTCGCGAGAAGTCGTAGCGAACATCCGCAAAGAGCAGGCCGAGCGCCGAGGTGAGCCCCGGATTCGGTGGCACGATGACCTTGGGAATGCTCATCTGCAAGGCGAGCTCGGCGCAGTGCAGCGGTCCCGCGCCGCCGAATGCGACCAACGCGAACTCGCGCGGATCATAGCCCCGCTCGGTGGTCACCTGACGCATGGCCTGGACCATGTTGGCGTTGGAGACCGTGATGATACCATTTGCAGCCTTGGTGACATCCATGCCGAGGCGGTCGGCGATCCGCTTTACGGACTCGTGCGCGAGTTCCGGCTTGAGCTTCATGGCGCCGCCGGCCAGCCCCTCCGGACTGAGCGCACCGAGGACCATGTTGGCGTCGGTGTTCGTCGCCTCGGTCCCTCCCGCGCCGTAGCAGGCCGGCCCGGGCGCCGAGCCTGCGCTGGCAGGCCCGCTCTTCAGCACACCGCCCTCGTCGATCCAGGCGATGGTGCCACCACCTGCACCGATGGTGATCAGATCGATCGACGGAAAGACCACGGGTATGCCGAAATCGATTTTCGACTCCTCGGTCGTGCGGATCTCTCCCTCGAAGATCGTCGCGATGTCCGCACTCGTGCCGCCCATGTCGAGACTGATGAGGTTGCGGACGCCGGCGAACTCGCCCAGCGCCTTGGCGGCAATGACACCGGCAGCCGGGCCGGACATGATCGTCCGCGCCGCGTTGCGCCCGGCGCCCTCGGGCGTGGTGACTCCGCCCGAGGATTGCATGACGAGAATCTCGCCGGCGTAGCGCTCGTCATGGAAGCCCTTGGTGAGCTGATCCATGTAGCGTCGGACGATCGGCTCCAGATAGGCGTTGACCACCGCCGTCGACGTACGCTCGAACTCGAGAATCACGGGGATCAGCTCGGACGAGAGCGTGATCGACGCGTCCGGGCATTCTTCCCGAAGTATCCGCGCCATCTCGCGCTCGTTCTCCGGATTCAGGAAGGCGTTGAGGAAGCTGACCGCGATGGATTCGATGCCGCGCTTCCGGAAGGCCCGCCCCACCGCCCGCGCCTCGCCCTCGTCCACGGGTGTCAGCACGTTCCCGAGATAGTCGACACGCTCGGTGACGGTGAGGCGATCCCGGCGCGGCACCAGCGGCGGCGACGGCTCCCAGGATACGTCATACATGCCCTCGCGGGGACGGTTGGCCCGTCTGATCTCGATGAGATCGCGAAAGCCCTTGGTGCCGACGAGGCCCGTTCTTGCGCCGGTGCGCGCGACCACGGCGTTCGTCGCGATCGTCAGCCCGTGGAGGAATATCTCCATATCCTCGAAGGGGACATCGGCCGCCCGCACGGCATCGATTACGCCTCGCTGGTAGTCGGGATAGGTGGTCGGCACCTTCGTGAATCGAAAATTCCCGTCGGCGGCGACCGCCACGAGATCAGTGAAGGTTCCGCCTACGTCCACGGCCACTCGATGTCGCGTGCTCATCAGCGCTTCCCCGGCTTTGAGGGGTGAGACCCGGCCGGCAGCCCTCTCACGAGACGCCACCCTGCCCACTCTCTCACCCGGTACCATTCTAGCTCCAGCCCGCCCGTGATGCCGCGCGGCCTGAGAATCAGGATCGCCAGCATGACGAGCGCAAGCCCCACCTCGCGGAGGTTGAGAACGCCGCTCGCGAGTTCGATGCGGAGCAGGAGCTCCCCGATCGTCGTGACGACGAGCGTCCCGAGGACCGCTCCCCACAGGCTGTTCATGCCGCCCACCACGAGCATGGCGAGCGTCATGAACGTGATCCCGAGATAGAAGCTCTCCGGACTGCCGATCCCCAGAAAGTGAATGTGCAGACCGCCGCCCGCGCCGACGACGAAGGCGCTGAGGCAAAAGGCGAAGACCCGGTGCCAGACCACATTGACGCCGATCGACGCGGCCGCGCCGCGGTCTTCCCGCGCGGCCCTGAGCCTCAGCCCGAAGCGCGATATCTGGAAGAGGTAGGCGACGGCGATGGCCGCCAGCGCCCAGAACAGCGTCGACCAGAGACCGGTCGTGCGCGGCACACCTGGCATCGAGGCCGCCCCGCCGGTCACGTCGTTCCAATTGCTGGCGACGACATAGGTGATCTGCAGCACCGCCAGCGAGGCGATGCCGGCAGCGAGCCCGGAAAGCTGCATAAGCGGAACCGCAACGATGAACGCGACCACCGCCGCCACCGCGGCGCCCAGGACGATGGCGAGCACGGTGGGCAGCAGCTCGGTCCCGAGAGGCCCCGGCAGGTTGGGAAGCAGCACGTTCCGCATGGCCAGCGGGATGGTCAACGCGCCCGAGATATAGGCGCCCACCGCCATGAAGCTCATCTGCCCGAAGGACAAAATGCCCGAATTGCCCACGAAGATGTACAGACCCACCACCAGAATGAGGTTAACCAGACCGAGCGTGGCGATTCGGTTGAGACCGGCATCGCCGATCCCGGCCAAGATAGCCACGATGACGACAATCAGCAGGCTCGGGCCCGCCACCGGCGAGAGGGCCGTCAAGACGTCGTCGCGGGGGCGCAAAGCCATCAGAGAATCTGCCGTCGGCTGTGGCGCTGCAGCAGACCCTGCGGGCGGAGCAGCAGGATCACTATGACCAGCGTGAAGACGAAGGCGTCCCGGAACGGCGAAAGCTCCAGAGGCAATGCAACCTGCAGCACGACGGTCATCACGCCGAGGAGGAATCCGCCGGCGGTCGCCGCCGTCAGGTTGCCCATGCCGCCCACGACGGTGCCGACGAAGGCGACGAGGGTGATGCTGATGCCCGTCGTCGGCACGACGGCGCCGATCTGCGACATGAAGATCAGCGACACGGTGCCCGCGAGGAAGCCGCTGACCGCGAAGGAGACGGCGATCACCCTGTTGGCGCGCACGCCGAGCAGCCGGGCCATGCGGAAGTCCTCGGCCGCCGAGCGCATGTGAAGCCCGATCGAGGTCCATTTCAGGCCGATCGCCAGGGCCGCGACGAGCAGGACGGTAACCGCAACGGTGACGACGCCGAGCTTCTGAATCCGCACGTCGCCGATCTCGATCAACTCGAGCACGAACATCGGCATCATCACCGGCCGCGCATTCGAGGTGAGCGTTGCCGACACGATGTTCTGCAGCAGATAGCTCACGGTGAAGGACGTGATCAGCAGGGTTGCCGCACTGGCGCCTCGCACGGGTCGAAACGCCGTGCGCTCCATGAGCAGCGCAAGCAGGGTCGTGGTGGCGAGCGTGCCGAGAATCAGGAGCGGCCATGGATAGGGGCTGAGGGCTGCCATCGAATAGCCCCCCACCATGATCAGATCCCCGTGGGCGAAGTTGATCAGCTTCATCACGCCGAGGATCAGGGCGATGCCGAGCACGGCGAGCGCGTAGAGACTGCCAAGGCTGATCGCATCGACTAGGTGCTGAACGACCATCGCGCGACGCCTGGAGACACCTACGCTGCTGACGTGGTTTGCACGTCGAGACCGAGCTGATCGATATAGGACTTGACGATATCGGCGCGGATCGTCGCATCGGTCCCCTCGCCCTCAAGCGCGATTTCGCCGCGGCGGAGCACATAGATGCGATCGCTCATCTCGATGGTCGCCAGTGCATTTTGCTCGACGAGGAGGATAGAAACACCTTCGTCCCGCAACGCTGCAAGGGAATCGAAGACCCGCTCGACGAGTATCGGCGCGAGGCCGAGGGAGGGTTCGTCCACAAGCAGGAGTTGCGGGCGGGTGAGAAGGGCGCGGGCGATCGCAAGCTGCTGCTGCTGACCGCCCGACAGGTTGCCGCCGCGTGAGGCGCGGCGCTCACCGAGAATCGGAAAGCGCTCGTAGAGCTCCTCCAGATCGCGCGTCGTTTGCTGCTTTTCGGTTCGGGTAGCAGCCGCCACCCTCAGGTTCTCTTCGACCGTGAGCTGCGCGAATATGTGTCGTCGCTCCGGCACCAAGGAAACGCCTTTGCGCACGATGTCTTCCGGTGCCTGACGCACCAGCGAGTCATCGCCAAGCTGTACGCTTCCCTGTATCGGCCGAAACACACCGGCGATCGTGAGCAACAGGGTCGACTTTCCTGCGCCGTTCGGTCCAACGACTCCGACCATCTCTCCACGGCGGACCTTGAGCGATACGCCTCTGAGCGCCGGCACCCGGCCGTAGCTCACATGCAGATCGGTGACGGAGAGAAGCTCCTGCGCCTGCTCGCGGCCGGTTGGGGGAGGGGCCTCATCTTCGCCGACGGCCTTCGCCCCGAGCTTTCTGGTGCCCAGATATGCGGTGATGACCGCGTCATTTCTCTGGATCTCTTCGGGCGGGCCGGTGGCGATCGTCTTGCCGTTGTCGAGCACGTGAATGCTGTCGCAAAGGTTCATCACGAGCCGCATATCGTGTTCGATGATCAGGACCCCGCAGCCCTCACTCTCCCTGATCCGCGAGATCAGGGTCACCAGTTCGTCGCCTTCCGCTTCATTCAAACCTGCCGCTGGTTCATCGAGGAGGAGAAACTGCGGGCGCGTCGCGATGGCGCGGGCGATGCCCACACGCTGTTCCTCCCCGAATGAGAGCTTCTCGGTGGGCAGATGCGCTCTCGGCAGGAGGCCGACCCACTCGAGCACTTCGGAGGCCCGGCGCTTGGCCTCCCGTCGCCCGAGGCCGACACCGACGGCTGCGACCTCGACGTTCTCGGAGACCGTGAGGCCGCGAAAAAGGCGAACATTCTGGAACGTCCGCGCCAATCCGCTCTTCGCAAGCCGATTGGGTGGCCATACGGTAACGGTTTCCTCGCCGAGCGTGACCCTTCCGCTCCTGAGCGGAACGAAGCCGCTCAGCGCATTCATGAGCGTTGTCTTGCCCGCGCCGTTCGGGCCAATCAGGCCCAGAATCTCGCCTGGGTCCAGCTTGATATCAACGCCGTCTACGGCCTTGACGCCCTCGAAATAGACTCGAAGGCCCTCGCCTCTCAGGCTCATGAGTTCCCGCAGTTCCGGGTTGAATGCCGTTCGGCGTCGACGATAACCCGATATTTAGGCGCGTGGACGCCGGCTGCGCGATAGGCAGCCAGCACCCATCGCAAGCTCGGAATCTAAAACTTCACTGGCGGAGGCTTTTGAATCTTCCACCGCTCGACGAACCGATGCTTCCCGTCCTTCACTTCTACGATCACTATCGGCCGCCAGATGTCGCCATGGCGCTCGCTCGTGAAGGTGGTCGGACCGACCAGCAGCGGAACTTCCTTGAAGTTCTCAAGGGCTTCGCGCACCGCCGCCGCATCGAAGCTGCCGGCCCTCTTCACGGCCTCGGCATAAGCCTGGATCTCGCTGTAGCCGATCACTGCGAAGGCGCGTTGCGTGATGTCCGGATCGGCCTCGATCTGCCGCCGGACGAATGCGTTCACATCCTCCCAGGGATCATCGAGATAGGTCGAGATATACGCCGCGTTGTAGAAGTTATCGAGGCCCGGCGCGGACTCGAGCCAGTAGTCGCCGTCACCGCACACGCCGGTCACGATAGGCGCGTCGATTCCGGCGGCCCTGATCTGGCGGGCCGCGACGCCGAGCCCGGGATTGCAGCTCGGCACGAACAGGAAATCGGGCGGCGTCTCGAGACCCCTGATGCGGCTCACTTGGGAGGCGATGCTCGTATCGGTCAGCAGGAAGGTATCCCGCCCGACGACGCTCTCCTCGCCTTCGAGCTCGATCCAGCGCGTCTCGAAATACTGCGAGCAGGTCTTGGTGTAGTCGATGAAGGTATCGGTGAGCAGATAGACCGTCTTCCAGCCTCGGCTCATCGACGACCACTCGGCGAGCGAGCCGCACTCGTCGGGCGTCTGCGTATCGAGACTGAAGGCGTTGGGGCCGACACCCTGCTTGCCGAAACGGGGGGAGCCCGCGCATCCGAGCCCGATGAGGTCGTTCTCCTGGGCGACCGAGGCCGCCGGGCCGCCATAGTCGAAGTCGCAGCTGACACTTAGCACATGTGCGCCCTCGTCGATCAGCTCTTGCGCCGCTATGACGGCCTGAGCCTTGTCGGTCTTGGTGTCGCGATCCCGCCTGCGTCAGTCGCTTGCGTTGGCCGCCGTCGTCGTCATCGACGTAAGTTTACGGCCGAGCAACCCGCCTTCGGCATTGATGTCCTCGATGGCGAGTTCGATACCGAGCTTGGCCGGCAGGTCGTAGGCCGACATGAAGCCCGTGCTGGACTTCGCAATGCCGATGACGAGCGGGTCTTCAGCGCGTGCTTGCGTTCCGGCGCACAGGACCAACAGTGCGCCTACGGCAGCGAGCACCATGTTTCGATGAAACCGCATCGCGAAACCTCCCTCTCGTTTTGCTTTAGTTGGGCCATCCCGGAGCGGAGCGAAGCCTTCGGGCGAGGCCGCAAGAATGCTACTTGAGCCTCCGAGTGGTGACAACCCGACCGTCGGCGGAAGAAAGCCTTGCTGCCCTGCTCGGCGCCGCAGCCGGCGCACTCGGGAAAACCCGCTCGAATAGCCACAGCCCCCGGCTGCGTAAAACGTCGACCGGGGCCCCCGACAGAGGGTGCTGTCCTCAAGGCGATAGCAAAGGCCAGCGCTCGGCCTGTGATGATCTGCCGTCATCTTGGGCACGAGTGACAAGGGCACGAGTGACAAGGGCACGAGTGACAAGGGCACGAGTGACAAGGGCACGCTTGCCGAATGACAGTTACGATATCTCAAGGCGTCAGGGTCTTCCAGACCGCGCAAGTGCCGCCAACGATATGCTCTGCCTGGTATCCTATGGGTACCCATGCGGAACCTCTACATCGCCTGTGCCGGTCGCAACCGGGCTCCTGCAAATGCCCTGAAGCCAGGTTATTCAGCTCTTGCACGATTCAGACAACGATATCGCGGTCCGCTTAAATCCCGGGGAATCTGGCGGCAAGAAAGAGTCGTGGCTGTGGGGTACGCGAGGCGGACCGTGCCAGGGTCAGGCTGTCGCCAAATTGGCGCGCCCGCGAATCCGTGACCAGTCTAGCGTCTGCCGCACAGTACTGGAATTTTCCCGCCACAGCCCCAACATACAAGACTGAAGAGCACGCGGCCGGCCGCCCCGAACAAGGGGAACGCCGCGATGTTCGACGAACCAGTCGAACGGATCCGTCCCTTGCCGGGATCGGCGGGGAACCGGTTGCATGCGTGCGCTTCGGCCAGCTTCGACCGGTATACACCCCTTCCATCGCAGCTTATTCCGACGGGCATCCGCCTGGCTCCGGCTGGCCCGGTGCTGCCGGGCCGCGCCAGGCGGTGCGGGCCACGGATTGCGGCTGCGCTGCTTTCGGTTTCGGTTTGGGCTGTGTCTCCGGCGCCGGTCGATGCGGCCTGCGGCGTCAACGACAGGATCAGTCACCGGGACGCCGCCTGCATGGATGCCCGGTGGAACAACCGGGATCCGTTCCAGCGGAACACGTTCGAGGTGCGGAACCTGTGCCCGGAATACGGGACCGTGATTGCGAAGGTCGACCTGGACGGGGCCATGGACCGGACCCTGCATCTCGACGACGGCGGCCGGCGCACCGGGTCGAGCCTGCACCGGATCGGGTGGATCTACTGCTGCTCGGATGTGGGCGGGCTGTGCAACCGGCGGGACATGGACACGGACGCGGGGTGTCTGGCGCGGTTCGAGCGCATGAGCTCGGCCGCCCAGACCTGTGTGCACGCGACTGCCTCGGCGACCCCGGTCGGCGGGGTCCGCAGCTGTACCGTGCGCATTGCGAACGCATTGCCCACCATGTCCCCGGGCAACTGCCCTGGGTGTATTCGAGCATCACCGTGCCCTGGACGGACCTGGACGACGTTGCCAACTGCGACGGCACGCTGACCCTGGGATCCTGCTCGTCGAGGCAGACGGCGCCGCCGGGACTGTCGGTGGCCGATGCCCGGGTGCGCGAGGGTCCGGGCGCATCGCTCGTCTTCCGGGGGACGCTGGGCGCTGCAGCGGCGGCGGCAGTGACGGTGGACTATGCCACTTCGGACGGGACCGCAACGGCGGGGTCCGACTACAGGGCCACGCGCGGCACGCTCGCCCTGGCGCCGGGCGAGACGGAGAAGACGGTCTCCGTGACGGTGCTCGACGACCGGCATGACGAGGGTATCGAGACGCTGACACTGATGCTGTCGAACCCGCGCGGTGTGCGGATCGCCGACCCCGCCGCGACCGGGACCATCGTCGA
This sequence comes from Alphaproteobacteria bacterium, assembly GCA_965237415.1. GTDB lineage: Bacteria > Pseudomonadota > Alphaproteobacteria > UBA828 > UBA828 > WTGU01. Next base: position 1,525,274 of record CBDEFM010000002.1, on the reverse strand, counting down.
CGTCGATCCCTTGTCCAGGGCATGGATCATCGGCTTCGGGCGCGCGCTGGCGTCGGGGCTGGTGGACCGGCTTGGCGAGCGGCTGACGGCGGGAGACCGGGATCCGTACCTGGCGCTGGGCGGGCAGCGCATCGGTCCGGCGCCGGTTCCGGCGGCAGGGGAAGCCTGGCCCGCGCCGGAGATGGCGGACACGGCCGGCGAGCAATGGCGGCACGGGATCGCGGGCGGCCCCGACCGCTACGGACACGGCGTCGGCGACGATGGCGGCGTGCATCGGCCTTCGCAGGGCATGTCCGGGCGCGGCCTCCTCTCATACAGCGCATTCCTGTTGACGGACGGGGACGCCGTCAGTTCGACGGGACGCCGGTCGGTCTGGGGCGGCACGGCACCGCTGCAATTCGGGGTCGGCGACGGGGCCGTCGGCGAGGGCCTGGCGGGCCTGATCGGGGCCGATGTCGAGTGCGGCCGCCTCAGGGCCGGTGTGGCGCTGTCCCACGGCGCCGGCCGAGGCGGCCACGGGCCGGGCGGGAACGCGGGAAACGAAGCGTCGGTGAACGGCGTGCATCCCTATCTGCGGTTGGCGCTGAGCGACCGGTTCTCGGTGTGGAGCGCGCTCGGCTACGGCGCCGGCGAGATGAGCTGGAACGGCGGCGATGTCCACGACGGCCGGCCGCCCCGGCGGCATGCCCATATCGGGATGTGGATGGCGGCGCTGGGCGCGGGCGGCGCGCTGCTGACGCCGGAGGATGGGAGCCGGGCCGTCTCGCGGCGAGGACTGGCGGAGACGAAGTCTATGGCGTCGACATCATCGAGCTGCGCCGGGGCGCCCGCGTGCGCTGGACCCGGAACGACGCCATGCATGGGCTGGTCAACAGCGGTAAGGCCGAGGTGACCGCGGTGAAGGACGGCAAGGTCGCTTTCCGTCTGGAAGACGGACGGGGGCTGGAGATGCGCCGGGACGATCCGCAGTTGCGCCGTATCGACAGGGCATGGGCGTCGACCGCGCATGCTTTTCAAGGACGCACCGTCGATACCGTGATGGCGGCGATGGAGGCCAACCACCCTCATCTAACCACACAGAAGACCCTCTACGTCGAGATCAGCCGCGCCTGCCACCGCGCCGAACTGGTGACCGACGACCGGGGCGCGTTGCGAGAGCGGCTGGAGGCCGTCACCGGGGAGCATGTCGCGGCGCTCGAAGCGATCGAGCCCGAGCGTGGAAAGGCGGCGGAAGCCGGTGCGGACAAGACACGCGAGCGGGAGCGCGGACCGAGCGTGCAGGAAGCTCGGCCGCCGATACCGAAACCAGTGCCGCAAGTGCCGGAACGGGAGCAGGCTCCGCGGGAACGGAAGCCGAAGCCGGAGAAAGTCCGCGAGGGACCTGAGCTCGAACTCGATCTCGGGCTATAGTTCGCCGACGAAACCGCGCATGGCCTGCGCGACCACGAGCGCTACGCGGTCGGCAAGGCTCAGACGCGGGCCTTGCGAGGGTTGCGGGGTCAAGGCAGTGGGAACCTTTCGAGATAGCTCTCATAGCCCGGCTCGATGTCGATCTCGAGCGCGCCCAGGATGCGCACCACCCCGTTATAAGTGGCGATCGCCATCACGAGGTCGACCAGCGCTGTCCGATCCAACGCCGCCTCGAGGCGCGACCAGGTCTCGTCCGAGATAGCGCGCCCGTCGGTCATCTCGCGCGCGGCGCGCAGCACCGCCCGATCGAGGGGCGGGAGGTCGCTGCTCTCTCCCGCCGTTTCCCGCGCGATCGCCCGAAGGTCGTCATCGGTGACCCCGACGCGGGCGCCGATCTCGATGTGATGGCCGTATTCATAGGCGGCGCCGCTGACGTAGCCGACCTGAATGATCGCGAGCTCGCGGAGCCGCGGGTCGAGCGGGCTCTCGTGGCGAAGGTAGAGCGCAAGCGCGATAAATCCCTGCAAGGCGCCCGGGCTATGGGCGAGCGCGCGCCGAATGTTGATCGGCGAGTCCAGCAAACCACGGTGCTCGGCGGCGAGGTCAGCCGCGTCGAGATAGGGCAATCGGGCCATGGGCGCGTTTCTCCGCGTGGCGTGGCGCACGCTGTTCGCGGTGTGCCGGCTTGTCAAGGCGGGCGGGGCATCTCGCCCATCCGGCTCGCGTCTTGAACCGGCTGGAGCCGCGTGATCGACAACGGCGCGGCCGGGAGCGAGCTGTCGCTCGCCGAGACCGTCGTCCGCATCGCCATGCACACGGCCGACTGGGCGCTTCTCGTGCCGAGGGGAGCGCATGTGCGCAAGTTCGTCGCCGAGGACGGGTTCTGGCGATCCTTCACAGTGACCCGGAACACCGCGAGGACTGAACGAAGGATCTTGATGCGCCCGGTCTCGGCGTCGTAGCGCCAGTCATGGCCGAGGGCGACAGGATCGTGGTCGATGTCTCCTACCGGGTTCCGATCGCCCGTGCCAACCCGCCATGGCCGACGCGCCGGGCCTCGGCCAAGACCTTCTTGATGAAGAGCCGGGTCTCGCCGCGGGCGCCCTCGCAGGCTCCGCCGGAGCGCGGCCGGCTCAGCTCATATATGCTTTGTCGAACACCGCCAGCTTGTTCCCATCAGGGTCGCGGAAGTAGGCGCCGTAGAACGTATCGCCGCGCAGCCCAGGGGCGCCTTCGTCACTGGCGCCCAGACTTATCGCCTTCGCGTGCAGGCGCTCCACATGATCCTTCGAGTCGACCGCGAGGGCCACCATGACGCCGTTGCCGACAGTCGCCGGCGCGCCGTCGAAGGGTTTGATGACCCACAGCATCGGAGTGCCGGGGGTCACCGACCAAGCAACAAAGGTCTCTCCGTCTGTCTGCCGCGTCGCGCCGATTTCACCGAGCAGCGCGTCGTAGAACTCACCGGTGCGGGCAATGTCGTTCGAGCCAAGGGTTACATAGCCGATCATGAGGCGCCTCCGTGGAACATGTCGAAGCTCTCGTCGTCCAGTCTTCGGATCAACGTATCGGACGCTGAACGGCTCCGCAAGAATCGGTGGACTGCGGACACTCCGCCGGCGAGACGGCGGTGCTGCGGTGCGGCGTCGGCTCCGAGGTCAAGCGGATCGAGGACGTGCCCCGAACGGGACAGGCGCCTCCTGCGATCTACGCGTCTGCGCGGCCCGCGATGTGCGCGCCGCGGGTGAAGACGGCGAGGCCGATGAAGGTCAGGCCGGTGGCCGCCCAGACATAGGCGCCGTGATGTTCGTCGAATAGCAGAACGCCCCAGCCGAAGCCGCTCAGAACGATGAAGTAGTTGAACTGCGAGAAGAAGACCGCGCCGATGATGCGCACCAGCACGAACCAGCCGACCATCGTCACCGCCGTGATCGCTGCAGCGTAGAGCACAACCAGCATGCCCGCGGTGCTGGGTCCGGGAAACAGGTAGGCATGCCCGGTGCCGACCATGACCGGCGCCAGCATCACCGTGGCGCAAGCCGACATGCCCGTCGCCATCGTCAGCGCCGGCGATGCCGGAGGCCGGAGGTAGACCGCCAGCGTGTTGGTGGCGGCGAAACAGACCGGCGCCACCAGCCCCAGCAGCACCCAGCCCACCATATCCCGCGACGGCAGGCTGACGTCGGGGATCAGGATCAGCAGCAGGCCCCCAAGGCCGAACAGCACCCCGACGACCCCGGACAGGCGAAACCGCTCGATGCGGGCCAGGTAGGACAGGAGATAGGTGAGCAGCGGCACCAGGATCATCAGCAGCGTGATGATGCCGACCGGAAGCTTCGGCGCCACGAATGTGAGCAGCGGCACCGGTATCGCGACGCCGAGTCCGCCCAGGACGGCATAGACCCGCAGGTGGGGAGCGGTGAGCTTCGGCAGCTCGCCCCTCAGCGCGGCCGGGATCGCGAGCCCGATCGTGGCGATCAGCGAGAACCAGAAGACATAGCCGATATAGGGAAGCTCGGCTTCCGCACTCATCTTGTTGACCGGGAAGAGGGCGCCGTAAATCACCCCGAGCGCCGCCAGGGCGGGAATGTAAACGAGCCTGCCGGCATACATAGGCGTGTCTCTCCAATCGCTTCGTGACCGGCGCCCAGCGCCTGCTCGCCGCGGCTCTCTGCCTCAAGGCGGCGATGCCGGCAACGACACGGGGCGGGTCCGGAATAGTGGCGGCTAGTCTCCCGTCCGATGGCTCCGGCGATACGTCGGAAACGGGAGACGGTAAGCGCATGAAGGAGATCGACAGACCGGCGTTCGGTTCTTACCTGACGTGCTCTCCGGAAGCGATGTCGCGGAACTGGCGCAGGGCGTCGAGCGTCTCGGCTACGATATGCTCCGGTACCCGAAAGGAATTGGCTACGAGACCTTCAATTACAGCGGCTTCATCCTGGCGGAAACCGATCGATTGCGCGCGGCAGCCGGCATTGCGAACATTTGTGCGCGCGATGCCCTCACCACCATCTCCGGGCATGATTCGCTGAGCAATTTCTATGATAGCCGCTTCATCCTCGGGCTTGGCGTCTCACGCGTTACGCTCGCTGAGAGCTTCTGTGGCCACGACGACGACAAACCCGTGACGACGATGTGCGCTTACCTCGACGCGATGGGCAGGGTCGAGCGCAGCATCGCCGCGCTGGAACGCAATGTCGTGCTGTCCGCCTCGGCGTCCTCGTCGAAGGTGCCGGCCTCGTACTTGTCGACCCAGAGCCGGATCAGGGTGCGGGAGAGGTCGTGGCGACGTGCCAGATCGTGGAGGGTCTCGCCCGCTAGATATTCCTGAACGACCTGGCGCTTGAAGGCGATGCTGTCGGTGCGGTGCGGTGCTATGGGCGTCGATCCTTCGAATGCCCGACGCACCGGTCAAATCATTTCAGTCCGCCTGTCCGACCCAGGGGGCCCACTCCAGGGCAAAGACACTGCACCCGGATGCAAGGGCCAAGAGACAATGAAGGGGCTATTGCCGGGCCGCTCGTCGCCATGGGGAGCGGCTTCGTCGTGCAGGGAGCGGTCATCGGCACATTGCCGGCTCACCCCTGGCGGTGATCGCGGCCGGTCTGTAGCGCGAAATCTTGCCGTGGCTCTCCGGCAGGCCGTGGCTATCGAAGACCGGAAAGAGATGCCTGGTCGCCACTTCTCCGCGACGCCAAGCACCAACGAAGTCGCCCTATTCGGGCGCGTTCGGCGCGACGGACAGCAGCCTTGCCCGATACTCCAGGATCGTCTCGATGAGATATCTGTCCAGTTCCACGGTCAGCCCAAGGTTGTCCCGCTCCAGCGATCGGCGGGCAGACGGCGTCATCAGCGCGGTCCGGCAAGGCTCAACCGCCAAGACCGTCATCTCGGCCGCATGATCTGCGAAAGCAGCCTCGGCCGCCAATGCATCGCCGGGGCCGTACTCGTCCATTCGCGCCCCGGCGTCCTCCTCGCGCGCCATGGCCCGGCCCTGGGTCAGAAACTGTATGCCCTCCTGCTCCTCGCCTCGCGCCACGATGGTTTCGCCGGCCTCATACGCGCGACTCTGTAGCCAAGGCTTGAGCCGTTCCGTCAGGGCCTCGAAACGGGCCTGCCTCTCCACTTCGCGCAACGCGTGATCGATGGAAAGACCGAACAAGACGTCCCTCGCGTCGTCCGACCCGGCGTGCACCCGATCCCACTCGGCGATGACGAGGTCCTCGCACCGCTCCAGGCCACGGTCGAGGTCCTCTTCGAAGATCAGACTACGCCACTCGCCCTCGGGGAGGCCGCGCCGCAGGATTGAACGGACATGCTCCGCCACTGCGCTCAGGACAATGTGCGTCCCCTGGGCGCCCGCCGTCCGGACGGAGCGGAAAACGATATTCGCGGCCGAAACATCGAAGCCGGAGACCGCGGCGAAGTCCAGCAGCAGGCACAGCGGGGCCGGGTCGGCACTGAGGGCCTGCTTGAGACGATGCCCCATGGGGGAGGCGTTGCCGAAGATGATGTAACCGCGCAGCCTGTAAGCGCGCACGCGCTCGCCGTGGTGTCGAAGAATGGCGCGGTGGGTCGCGGAGCGGGCTCTCTTGCTCTGACGATCGCGGGCCGTGAACGAGGCGCCGATCACATCCACCCCGCTGAAACGCACCACGAAGAAGATCACCGCCGCCACCAGCCCCACGGCCACACCTTCGAGAAACCCGAAGACGCCGATGACGATGGAGACGACAAGGACGATGGCGTAGTCCGTCCAAGGCAGTGTCTTGCGGCTTGCCACCAGCCAGTCGTTCAGCAGGCCGAGCCCGAGGAACAGCACCAGACCGCCGAGCAGCGGCTTTGGCAGTATCGCCAGCGCGTCGCCGCCGAAAAACAGCACCACGCCCAGCGCGAAAGCCGTGACGACCCCGGTAAGGCGCGTTTCAGCACCGGTCGCATGGCTCACCAGGGACATGACGGCCGAGTTGCAGCCGGGGGCGCTTCCGCCCAAGCCGGCAACCAGGTTGGCAGCGCCCTCGACCCGAAACTCCCTGTTCATGTCGAGCTCAGCGCCACTGCCCAGTTCCAGCGCGCCCGCGTTCAGCACGATGCACATCAAGGCAATGAGGGTCACACCCAGGATGCCAGGGAACTGGGACGCCACGACACCCCAGTTCACATGACCGAGGTCGCCGGGTTGAAGGGGCGGCCAAGAGGCGTCCGCCGGCAGGCCGACGAACAGAATGCCGGCCGCGCGGGCCTCTTCCACGGAGATTCCAAACAAGAAGAGCACCGCGTGACACAGTCCGACGGCGAGCACCACCGATGCAGGCAGGATGAGATAGTGGGGCCTGAGCTTCGTGACCACCAGCAGCGCAAGGGCAAAGGCCAGGCTGGGTCCCCACCTCCAGACCATGTCGGACTCGAGCAGTTCGGGAAACGTCTCCCAATTCAGCGTGATTCCGCACGTGATGGAGACGCCGCTCAGGACAAGGAACCAACCCAATCCCCCAAGAAATCCGCCGACCAGGGGATAGGGCATGAAGCGGGACAGGTTGGCCAAGCGGAACCACCCGACGAGCCCGAACAAGAGCGCGGTCGTCAGGGCCGAGAGTGCGATGATCACAACCATGGTCGCGAACACCGCCTCTTGCGGCGCTGCCGTCATGCTCGCCGCCACCCCGCCCCCCACCCCGAACAGCGCCGCCGCCGGCGCGAAGTGGGGTACGGATATGGTGCCCTTGTAGGTGCCCGATAGAGCGACGATCAGGCACATGGCGAATGCGCCGAAGAGTATCGCTCCCGTACCCTGGCTGACGAAGGGGGCCAAGGGGCCTGAGAATATGATGGCGGCGACAGAGGTCTGAACGACCACCATCAGCACGGCGATCACAAGGCCGGTGGAGAGCGCGGCCGGGAGCTTGGCCGACGCGGCGTCGGCGCGCAGCTCCGAAGCGAGTCCAAGCACTATGGACGCCGGCGTCTCCCTTATACGGCCGGAGCGAATAGCCGTCGTCCGCCAAGCCTAAGGGCGGCGATCGGTCCGTCTCCGGCTATTTCCGTTCGCCGATGATGCGTCCTGCGATACGAAACATCGCCGCGCCTGTCGGCGCGCCGCAATAGGCGCCGATATGAATCAGGGGTTCCTTGATCTCCTCAGGGGATACGCCGTTGTCGAGCGCATGCGTGAGGTGCAACTCGAACTCGAGATCCCGCTTGAGCGCCGCGAGCATGCCGAGGCTGATGAGGACGCGCTGCTTCCGGCTCAAACCGGGGCGACCCCAGACAGCACCCCAGAATTGCTCGTTGACGATATCGCGGTATTCCCGGCTGAAGTCGTCGGCGCTCTGCTCGTCAACGTAGTCCGCACCGATCACCTCGCGCCGGATCTGAAGTCCCTTTTCGTATGTTTCGTTTGACGTCGTCATAGTCTCCCCGCACTCGTCCGGCGCTTCCTCGCCGCCACGACACTATGGAACCCGCTCGTTTCGAGGGCAATCATCGCATGCCACGGCTAACGTGAAGAGTTATGTGTCAGGAAGAAATCGGTCGATGTCGGCCCCGTTATTCGATCCACCGGCAAGACGCATCTCGCCGTCGCCGTCGCCCGCGCCCAATACAGGCCGTGTTTCACTTGGTCTTGCCAACGCGTGATTTGCCCGGCGCTCCACGGCCTGAAACCTTGCGGCGGATATGAACCGCGGTGCCCGGCCCCTTGCGCAGTTCGAATCCGCCGGACTTTGTGGCCAGAGTGCTCAGGTTGGGACAACCGTAGGTGCGCGGATCGAAATCCGGCGAGGTCCCCAGTATCCGGCTGCCGATGCCGCCAAGGTTCGCCCAGCCATCGTCGTCGTCCGATTCCTCCATTGCCTTGGCGATAATCTTCACGGCCTTCGATGGAGATGCCTTCTTTGCCGCCGCCGGGGCTGCGGGGGTCGTGCCGCTCTCCCTCTCCGCTCCCGTCTCGATCAGATTGTCGACATAGAAGAACCGATTGCAGGCGCTACGGAACGCCTCCGGCGTCTTGCGCTCGCCGAAGCCGTAGACCACGAGCCCGTCCTCCCGCAGCCGCTGTGCGAGCCGGGTGAAGTCGCTGTCCGAACTGATGAGGCAGAAGCCGTCGAGCTTGCCCTTGTGCATGAGGTCCATGGCGTCGATCACCAGCGCGATGTCGGCGGCGTTCTTGCCCGTGGTGTTGCTGCGCTGCTGATGCTGCAGGATCGCCAGCGACTGGATGGCCTTGTCCCATCCGCCGAGACGAGCCCCGGAGAAGTCGCCATAAATACGCCGGACGTTGGCTGCGCCTAGCTTGACGATCTCCTCGAAGATCGCCTGAGCATAGCGTGCGCTGGTGTTGTCGGCATCGATCAGGACCGCCAGGCTCTGCGATTGCTCATTTGTCGCCATGACTCACTCCGCAATGACCGGGATTTAAGGAGAAAGCCGCGCGTTGTCGGTTGCGGCTGCTGCCGAGTCCGCGGGCATCCGGTGCCGGCGTCACAGGTCCCCGGGCTGACCCGGGGCGACTGTGGAGATGGCCCGCTCGATATCCTTGATCTCGTTCTCCCGCCCGGCAGCGATCATGTCGCGCGCGATGGCCTGGGCAGTGAACACGCACGAGCGCTACATGAGGATTTCGAGATCGGTCCGCGGCCATTCGCGGCGGTCGAGAGCCTCCATGGCGAGCTTGACGACGAGCTGGTTAGCCGTTACGCGACGCTCGGATGCTGCTGCTTCGATGCGATTCCACTGCTCGGGTTCGACCCGTATGTGCCTGTCTATGGTCCTCGCCATGCCACATCACCTCCATCTCCTGGTCTTCGGCGCACGAGGCAGCAGCCTTTTCGCGCGCCATGTTCGCAAGACCGGCTCCGATTTAGCGAGGGTGCATGGCCGTGCACCGCCATCGATCGCCCCATGACGCACGATTTGGGGAGCGCCCAGAATGGGCGCTGTCATCCCGTGTCACAAGTTCAGGAGCGCCCATTCTGGGCGCTCGTCATGGAATGGCTATTTTCCATCTCAGGCGGAGGCGGTCCGTGAGACGCTCCAATTTCTCCTAATGCATTGATATTGCTGGCGTGTAACTCCGCGACAAGGTGAGCGTCCAAAGTGGACGCACTTTTCCCGGCACGTCAGGGCTGTGAATTCGTGGGATTTGTCATAGTGGAAGGTTTGCCCCGCGCACTCGTGCGCATCCGTGTCATAGACCGGCAGCCTGCTGCGTCAGGTGCCCGACATCGGGCGAAAGCCGCTCAGCGAGGTGGTCACGTACGTCTGACAATAGGAATGGGTGGGCGCTGGCCCAGTCGACGATCTCACTTGCCGTCGGGACGCCTCTGAGGGTTCAGCCATCACCCCGCGACCGAACGCTCAACTGCGAATGCCGTTTCGGATGCCACCACATAAGATTTCGACAGTCAGGGACGCGCACGCATTGGATTTGCGGCGCATACGAACTGCTTGCGGCCGGTTTGTAAGCGCCACACTGGCTGCGGCGTGATATGGGAAAAAGTTGCGTGGCACCAATAGGTTGGGCGGGTCCCTACCCGCCGCGGGGTCATGGCCAACACGAACAGCCCGAAAAGAAAACGGACCCGTAGCCGGCGGGCCTCGTCAGGTCACCGCCTTCAACTGGCGATACCGCGGCCGGTCCCAGCTCCGTTCCGCAAGCACGTCCTCCATAACGCCGGCGGCCCGAACGATGTCGCCGGCGTCGAGATAGAGCGGAGCGATCCCGAAGCGCATCACGTCCGGGGGGCGAAAGTCTCCGATGACGCCCCGGTCGATGAGCGCCTGCATGAAGGGATAGGCGCCCGCGAAGCGCAACGATACCTGCGAGCCCCGCTCGAGCGCGCTCCGGGGGCTCACCAGCTCGAGCTCCGGGCAGCGCCGCTCGACTTCCCTGATGAAGAGCTCGGAGAGCTCCACCGATTGCGCCCTCACGTCTTCGATCGACACCCCCTCCCAGGCGTCGAGGGCGGCGTCGAGGGCGGCGAGGCCGAGTATGGACGGCGTGCCTATCCGCATGCGGGCGATGCCGGGGGCGGGGCGGTAGTCGAGGTCGAAGGCGAAGGGGGCTTCGTGGCCGAGCCACCCGGAGAGGGCGGGCCGCACCCGCTCGATGTGCCGGGAGGCGACGTAGATAAAGGCAGGCGCGCCGGGTCCACCGTTCAGGAACTTGTAGGTGCTGCCGACCGCGAAGTCGGCCCCGGCCGCTTCGAGGTCGATGGGGAGCGCGCCCGCGGAATGCGAGAGGTCCCATACCGTGAGCGCGCCGGCCGCGTGCGCGGCTCGCGTCAGGCCCGCCATGTCGTGAAGGCGCCCGGTGCGGTAGTCCACCTCGGTCAGCATCAGCACCGCGACACTCTCGTCCAGGGCCTCGGCGACTGCTTCCGGCGCCACCAGACGCAGCTCGTGGCCGCGGCCGAGGGAGTGCATGAGGCCCTTGGCCATGTGGAGGTCGGAAGGGAAGTTACCGTAGTCGGAGAGGACGACCTGCCGCCCGGGCCGGAGCTCGAGCGCGGCGGCGAGCGCCTGGTACACCTTGATGGAAAGCGTGTCGCCCATCACCACCGTGCCGGGCGCAGCGCCGATGAGGCAGCCGACCCGGTCGCCGATGCGCGCCGGTGCGTCCATCCAGCCCGCCTCGTTCCAGCCCCGGATCAGCATCTCGCCCCACTCGTCGCTGAGCAGGCGGGCGACGCGATCGCGCGCCGCGAGCGGCAGGGGGCCGAGCGAGTTGCCGTCGAGATAGACGACCCCTTCCGGGAGGTGGAAGAGGGACTTGGTGCGCGCGAAGTCGGTCATCGGCGGGGGCGGCGGGCGTCGCGGGCGGGGAGGGCGTCGTGGTCGTGAGCGCCGGAATTCACCATCACGGGCTCCGGTGGATGGTCGTTACGAAGGCGCCGGGCAGGGACACCTCCAGCAGCTCGAGGTCGTCCGTGCAGCGCTCATAGGCGCTGCGAAGCCCCGGCGGCAGCACGAAGGCGTCTCCGGCCCGAAGCTCGCAGGTCTCGCGCTCCGGCACGCGCAATGTCATTCCGCCTTCCAGGACAAAGATGAAGAGGATGTCCGCGTCATGGCTGGTTTCCGCAGCGTCGCTGCCGCCGTCGGTGCGTCTCGCGACCTGCGCGCTCGCCACCCCGCCGGTGGCGACGGCGATTCCGCTGTCGCAGGCGGAAAACCCGGGAAGGCGGGCCGGGTTCCAGACCGCGTCGCGCGCCGTGTGGCGGCAGAAGCGCTGGCCGCCGAAGTCGCGATGCGGACGCAGGTGGCCGGTGGGGAGCTCCAGCGTGTGGTCGAGCGCGGTGAGGTGCTCCGCCGGCACCGCAATCTCGATCACTTCCAGGCCGGCGGAGGACTCGAGCACCCGGTGGCGGATCTGCGGGGGCTGAATGAGACAGTCCCCGGCTTCGAGGCGGAAGGGCGGGCCCTGGTCCTCGTACACGAGGTCCACCCAGCCCCGGTAGCAGAAGATGAGCTGGAACGCCGCGATGTGGTAGTGCACATCGTCGGGGACCGGTCCCGCCTTCGGGATGCGGATGTGCGAGGCGATGATCGCCCCGCCGAGGCGCCCCGGAATGAGGTCCCGGTAATGCATGCCGGCGCGGCCGACCACCCACGCGCCGCCCATCGCGCCCTGGCGCTGCACCACCAGAGCGTGGCGGGTGGGCGGGCGCCGCAGGCGGGGATGGAGGTCTCGGAGCTCGATGCGGGTGCCGTTGGGGGCGTGGAGGTCCTGCACGCCATTTCCGAATGCGCCCGGGTCCTCGCAGTGGAGCCGGATCGCGCCGGGGGCCTCGGCGGCGTCGCGTTCGAGCCGGATGCGCACACCGTGGCCCGACAGCACCGCCTGCGCGGGGTCGTCGGCGGGAAAGATTGAATCGAGACGGAAGCCGAGCCGTTCGCGGAAGAAGGCGAGATCCGCGTGCAGGTCGCGACTCGGCAGGAGCAGCTCGGCCCGTGCCGTTCCGCCCGGAGCGGACTCCGCGTCGCCCCACCATGCGCTCCGGATTCCCGGACCGCATGCAGGCTCGACTCGTCGTTCAACGCAACCCCCCTCGCCGCGCGTCGCACCGGCTCGTCCCGACCATTGTAGCCCCAAGGGGGGGTACCCAGGCGTTGTCGTTTCAGAAAATTTTTCTTGGCGCACCCATTGAAGCAGGCAGGCTACCATTGGCCTCGTCATGAACGCCGCCCCGCAGCCCGAACCCGGCCGCTCGCCGGAGCCGATCCTCGCGCTCGAAGGCCTGACCCGCCGCTTCGGCGGCCTGACCGCGGTGGACCGCTGCTCCTTCACGATCGAGGCGGGCCGCATCACCGGAATGATCGGGCCGAACGGCGCGGGCAAGACCACCATCTTCAGTATGGTGGCGGGGGCGCTGACCCCCAGCGCGGGCCGGATCCTCTTCGACGGCGAGGACATCACCGGCCTCCCGACTCACCGGCTCTTCCACCGGGGCATCGTGCGCACCTTCCAGATACCGCACGAGTTCGGCCGCCTCACGGTGCTCGAGAACCTGATGGCGGTGCCCGCCGCCCAGCCCGGAGAACGCCTGTGGCCGGTGTGGCTCGCGCCGGGCGCGGTCGCCCGGCGCGAACGCGAGGTGCGCGAAAGGGCGGAGGACGCGCTCCGCTTCCTCACCCTGTGGGATCTGCGCGACGAGCTCGCGATGAACCTCTCGGGCGGCCAGAAGAAGCTGCTCGAGCTCGGACGGGCGATGATGACCTCGCCCCGGCTCGTGCTCCTCGACGAGCCGGGAGCGGGGGTCAACCCGACCCTGCTCGTCCGCCTCCGGGAGATGATCCTGGAGCTCAACCGCGAGCGCGGCTACACCTTCGTCGTCATCGAGCACGACATGGACTTCATCGCTTCCCTGTGCGAGCGGGTCATCGTGCTCTCGCAGGGCGCGGTCCTCACCGACGGCCCCATGGAGCAGGTGCGCCGGGACCCGCGGGTGCTCGACGCCTACCTTGGCGGAGATGAGGACGAGGGTCGTGCCGGCCCCGAACCCGCGGCGGGAGGGGAAAGAGAGCACGGCATCGGCGGGGCGGGAGCGGATGGGGGAGGAGACGTTCCGTGAGCGACGCATGCGCCGGAACGCCGCACGAAGGGGCGGGAACGCCGGTCCTCGCGCTCGAACGCGTGACCGGGGGCTACGGCGGGGCCGAGATCATTCACGAGGTATCGATCAGCGTCGGTCCGGGCGAGATCGTCGTGCTCGTCGGCCCCAACGGGGCGGGCAAGTCCACGGTGATGAACGCGGTGCTCGGTCGCCTCGAGCTCGCGGGCGGGCGGGTGAGCCTGCGCGGCCGGGACATCACCGGTACCGCCCCTGACCGGGTGGTGCGCCAGGGCGTGTGCTACGTCCCCCAGACCGCCAACGTGTTCCCCAACCTCAGCGTGAACGAGAACCTGGAAATGGGGGCCTACATCCGCCGCGACGACTTCCGCCCCCGCATGCAGGAGATGTACGAGCTCTTTCCGCCGCTCGCGGAGCGGCGGCGCACCCCCGCCGGAAACCTCTCGGGGGGCCAGCGCCAGATGGTGGCGATAGCCAAGGCGCTCATGGTGGAGCCGGTCGTCCTCCTCCTCGACGAACCGACCGCGGGGCTCTCGCCGCGCTTCCGCCGCGACATCTTCCGCGTGGTGCGGGAGATCAACGCGCGCGGCGTCCCCGTCCTCATGGTGGAGCAGAACGCGCGCCAGGCCCTCGGCATCGCCGATCGCGGCTACGTCCTCGTCGACGGGCGCAACCGCCTGGACGGCAGCGGCGCTGCGCTTCTCGCGGACCCTGCAGTGGGCACGATGTTCCTCGGCGGGCGCGGAGACGACACTGCCGCCGGCGAAGGCGGGCCCGCGCGGGGAGCGACCGCGCCGTGATCGAGTTCCTCAACTTCTACCTGATTCCGGGCCTGGTGCTCGGCAGCATCTACGCGCTCGGCGCGATCGGCGTGACCCTCACCTTCGGGATCCTGCGCTTCGCGAACTTCGCGCACGGGGAGACGATGACGCTCGGCGCCTTCTTCGCCCTCTCACTCGCCTCCTTCACCGACTGGCACCCCTTCGCCGTCCTTCCCCTGGCGATGGCGTTCACCGCGCTCGCGGTGCTCGGCATGGACCGGCTCTTCTTCCGGCCACTCCGCCACGGCTCGACCATCATCCTCGTGATCGCCTCCTTCGGGCTGATGCTGATGGTGCGCTCCCTCGTGCAGCTCATCTGGGGCGCGAGGCTCCGCTCCTTCGGCCAGGGCATCGAGCTTCCCTGGCTGCTCTTCGACGCGCTGCGCGTCTTCCCCAAGCATGTCACCATCATCTGCGCCGCCCTCGTCCTGATGCTGGCGGTGCACCTGCTGCTCGGCCACACCCGGGCCGGCAAGGCGATGCGCGCAATGGCCGACTCGCCCGACCTCGCCCGGCTCACCGGCATCGACACCGAGCGGGTGATCCTCACCACCTGGATCGTCGGCGCGGGGCTTGCGGCCGCGGCCGGGGTCTTCCTCGCCTACGACACCCACGTCGAGTCGCAACTGGGCTTCAAGCTGCTGCTGCCGATCTTCGCCGCCGCCCTGCTCGGGGGAATCGGGCGGCCCTACGGCGCGATGGCGGGGGGGCTGGTGATCGGCCTCGTCGAGGAGCTCTCCACCTATCCGTGGATCGGCACCGGGTCGCTCGTCCCGCCCGGCTACAAGACCGGGGTCGCCTTCGCGATCATGGTCGCGATCCTGATCTGGCGCCCGAGCGGGCTCTTCCGGGGTCGGGTGTTCTAGAACATGACGCGGTCGATGCCTATACCTCCCGGTGCGCACCCCTCGCGGAAGAGACGGGCCGCGTAGATGGAACAGCTCTACGGCATCTTCCTCTACGGCGTGTTCCTGCTCACGATGGGCGGGATCTACGCGGTGCTCACCCTCGGGCTCAACATCCAGTGGGGCTTCACGGGGCTCTTCAACGCCGGGGTGGCGGGCTTCTTCGCGATCGGCGCCTACACCACCGCCATCGTGACCTCCGCTGCCTCCGAGCGGCACTTGGGCGGCTTCGGCCTGCCGGCGGCGGCGGGCATGGTCGCCGCGATGATTGCGAGCGCGATCATCGCCTGGGGCGTGGGCCGGATCTGCATTCGGCTCCGCGCCGACTACCTCGCGATCGCCACCCTCGGAATCGCCGAGATCTTCCGGCTCGTCCTCAAGAACGAAGTGTGGGCGACCAACGGCCCGCGCGGGATCTCCCTCATCCCGAAGCCCTTCGAGCACCTCCCCCAGCCGTGGAACCAAGTCGGGATGCTGCTGCTGGTCTTCGCGGTGGTCGCCGTGCTCTACGTCCTGCTCGAACGGGCGCGGCGTTCCCCCTGGGGACGGGTGATGGCCGCGATCCGCGAAAACGAGGCGGCGGCGCGCGCGGCGGGAAAGGACGTCGAGCGCCTGCGAATTGAAGCCTTCGTCCTCGGCGCCGCTCTCATGGGCCTCGGCGGGGCGCTGATGGCGCACCACATCAAGTTCATCGAGCCGAACGCGGCGGAGCCGATCTCCGCCACCTTCCTGGTCTGGGTCATGCTCGTCGTGGGCGGCGCCGGGAACAATCGGGGCGCGGTCTTCGGCGCCATCCTGATCTGGACTATCTGGTCAACAACCGAAATACTAAGCGCGCGACTACCCCCGGAGTGGGCGGTCAAGTCGGCTTACCTGCGGATCTTTCTTGTGGGCCTTGCATTGCAGTTCATCCTACAGCGTTACCCGGGCGGCATCTTCCGCGAGCGCCGCTTCCGCTCCGCTCCTTCATCTTCAACCAGGGAGCAACCGCCATGAAGAGAATGATGTTAGCCGGAGCCGCGGTCGCGCTCGCCATGAACGGCGCCGCCGCCACCGCGGGCGAAATCAATGTGGGTTCCGCGGCGGCCGTTACCGGTCCCATCGCGGAGCTGGTGGTAGCCATCGTCAATGCCCGCAACCTCGCCGCGAGCCACGTGAATGAGCAGGGCGGCCTGCTCGGCGGAGACACCTACCGGCTCGTGCTGGGCGATTCGCAGTGCGACCCGAAGGCCGCGGTCGACGTGGGCGCGAAGCTCGTCAACGTCGAGCAGGCAGTGGCGGTCATCGGCCCCAACTGCTCGGGCGCCACCAACGGCATGGCCCAGTCCGTCACCATCCCGGCCGGCGTGGTGATGCTTTCCGACACCGCGACCGCGCCCACGATCTCGGACCTCGACGACAACGACCTCGTGTTCCGGGTCGCGCCCTCCGACGCCTACCAGGGACGATCCCTCGCCGCGCTCGCCTGGGAGCACGGCTACCGCAAGCTTGCGGTCACCTACTCCAACGACGACTACAACTCGGGCCTTGCCGGCGTGTTCGCGACCGCCTTCACCGAGCTCGGCGGCATGATCGCCGGCAACGAGGCGCACGAGCCGAACAAGGCATCGTACCGCGCCGAGCTCGCGACGCTCGCGGCCGGCGAGGCGGAAGGGCTCGCCCTCTTCGCCTACTTCGGCTCGAGCGGCATCACCATCCTGCGCAACAGCCTCGAGAACGAGCTCTTCGGCAAGTTCCTCGGGGCGGACGGCATGATGGACAACTCCGTCATCGAGCAGATCGGCGCCGACAACCTGCGCGGCAACATCATGCTCTCGCAGCCCGCGTCCGACACCGGGGGCGGGTCGTACAAGGCCTTCGCCGCCGCCTTCGAGGCCGCCGGCAACAGCCCGGACGCCCCCTTCGTCGCCCACGGCTACGATATCGCTTTCCTCGCCGCGCTCGCGATCGAGAAGGCAGGCTCGGCCGACCGCGGCATGATCTCGGCGGCGCTTCGCGATGTGGCCAACGCCCCCGGCATGGTCATTCGCCCCGGCGAGTGGGCGAAGGCCAAGGAAGCCATCGCGGCCGGCGAGGACATCAACTACGAGGGCGCCTCCGGCGCCATCGAGTTCGACGAGAACGGCGACGTGGCCGGCATCTACTCCCTCAACGTAGTTGGGGACGACGGCACCTGGACCCCGGCGATGTAGGGAGGCGACCGGCAGGGCCGGACCTCAACCAGGAAGCCGAGAGCGTTGAATTTGGGCGCGGGCGCCCGGTGAACCGATGCGCCCGCGCTCGGTGGAACCCACTTGGCGAGGCCGGGAACGGCGTGGCGCTGCTTCCGGCCTCGCCGCGCTGTTGCGGGTCTCGTGACGCCACTTCCGGAATTATCGTGCCGGATTTGTCCCAACCCTGCTTGGCTCCGTTCCCGTATGGTGTTGTTACACGCGCTATATTGACCCCCATGAATCGTAATAAAACAACCAGTTAGCGCGTCGATCGGCGTCAAAACCTCGCGCTGAACAACAGCCCCCGCTTACTCGGCCGAACAGATACACGGAACGGTCACCCCGATGGAGTGGACGCCGCGACTGCATCCGTGCTGGCTCGGTGTTCACAGTACAACAGAGAATGCTGCGCAAGGATCACTGGACATATGAATTAATGCCTTTTTTCAAATTCTTAGACTGGTGTATCGGAGTGGATCGAATAAGGCGCGTAGCCAAGCGAGTGTCGTGCGGTTACGCGCGCGGGAGCGAAATGCGAGCGCCCGGCGCCTGGGGGATATGAACAATAGTGGACGCCCTCCGGGACCCGCGATAGTGTCGCGCCGCCAGCGGGGGAGGGCCTTTCCATGCGACCATCCGGCCGTACAGCCGACGAGTTGCGCGAGGTAAAGCTGGAGCCGGGCGTGAACAAGCACGCCGAGGGCTCCTGCCTGGTTCGCTTCGGCGACACGCAGGTGCTGTGCACGGCAAGCCTGGAGGATCGCGTGCCGCCCTTCCTGCGCAACAAGGGGCGGGGCTGGGTGACCGGCGAATACGGCATGCTGCCGCGCTCGACCGGGTCGCGGACCGCTCGCGAGGCCGCGCGCGGGCGCCAGGGCGGGCGCACGCAGGAGATCCAGCGCCTCATCGGGCGCTCGCTCCGCGCCGTGACCGACCTGGAAGCGCTCGGGGAGCGCCAGATCACCCTCGACTGCGACGTCATCCAGGCCGATGGCGGCACCCGCACGGCAGCCATCACCGGCGCCTATGTGGCGCTCCACGTGGCGCTCGACGGCCTCGTTGCACGCGGCGTCATCGGGAGCCTGCCGCTCACCGACCAGGTCGCCGCCGTGAGCTGCGGGATCGTGGGCGGCGAGGCGGTGCTCGACCTCGACTATGCCGAGGACAGCACGGCCGACGCCGACGCGAACTTCGTACTCACCGCCGGCGGCGGGATCGTCGAGGTCCAGGGCACGGCGGAGGGCGACCCCTTCAGCGAGGCGCAGCTGATCGCCATGCTGGGCCTCGCCCGCTCAGGCGCCGAGCGACTGTTCGCCCTGCAGCGGGACGCCCTCGCCGGAGGACGCTAGGCCCGATGGCCCGTCGTCTCGCGGCGGCGCGCCTGATCGTGGCGAGCCATAACGCCGGCAAGGCCCGCGAAATCGCGGCGTTGCTTAGGCCCCTCGGCATCGAGGCCGTGGGTGCCGCGGCGCTTGGCCTCGCGGAGCCCGAGGAGACGGGGGAGACGTTCGGCGCGAACGCGGCGCTCAAGGCCCGCGCCGCGGCTGAGGCCAGCGGCGAGCCGGCCCTTGCCGACGATTCCGGCCTCGTGGTGCCTGCGCTCGATGGCGCGCCCGGCATCTATTCCGCCCGCTGGGCGGGGCCGGGGAAGGATTTTCGCGTGGCGATGGCCCGTATCGAGACGGAACTTGCGGCGCGCGGATCCCAGACCGTTGGCGCGGCGGCCTATTTCGTCTGTGCGCTTTCTCTCGGCTGGCCGGACGGTCATTGCGAGACGGTCGAGGGGCGCGTGGATGGGACACTCGCCTTTCCGCCCCGCGGCCGACACGGCTTCGGCTACGACCCGATCTTCGTCCCCGATGGCCACGCGCGCACCTTCGGCGAGATGTTGCCGGAGGAGAAGCAGCCGCTGACCCACAGGGCGCGGGCCTTCGCGCAACTGGCGGCGGCCTTACGGCCGGCCCGGTCGTGAGTGGCGAGCCCGAACCGTCTTCACCTGGAGCGCCCACCGGGCTCGCCCTCTACGTGCACTGGCCGTTCTGCCTCTCCAAGTGCCCCTATTGCGACTTCAACAGCCATGTCAGGGAGAGCGTCGATCAGGCGCGGTGGCGGGGCGCGCTGCTGCGCGAGCTCGACCATTTTTCCGCGCTGCTGCCGGGGGCGCAGGTCACCAGCATGTTCTTCGGCGGGGGCACGCCCTCGCTGATGCCGCCCGAGACCGCGGCCGCGGTGATCGACCGGGCGGCGGCGCGGTGGACGCTCGCGGCGGGCGCCGAGATCACCCTCGAAGCCAACCCGACCTCGACCGAGGCAGCACGCCTCGAAGACTTCCGCGCGGCCGGCGTGAACCGGGTGTCGCTCGGCGTGCAGGCGCTCGACGACCGCGCGCTCACTTTCCTCGGGCGCGGGCACGACGCGGCGGAGGCGCGGCAAGCGGTCGCAATGGCGCAGCGCATCATGCCGCGAAGCTCCTTCGACCTGATCTACGCAAGGCCCGGCCAGACCGTCGATGCCTGGCGTGCCGAGCTGGCCGAGGCGCTGGCGTTCGCCGACGACCATCTCTCGCTCTATCAGCTCACCGTCGAGAAGGGCACGCCCTTCTGGCGGCTGGAACGGGACGGCGCGTTCGCGCTGCCCGACGACGACACGGCGCGCGTGCTCTATGACCTCACCCAAGAGATGACGGCGGCGGCGGGTTTCGCGGCCTACGAGGTCTCCAACCACGAGCGCGGCGGGAACGCCAGCCGCCATAACCTGGCCTACTGGCGTTACGACGACTACGTGGGCATCGGGCCGGGCGCCCACGGCCGAGTCGCGCCGGCAGGATGCGGGCGGCAGACGGTGCGCCAGCACGCGGGGCCGGAAACCTGGCTTGCTGCCGTCGAAGGCGCCGGCCACGGCACCGCCGAGACGCGCTCACTCGACACGCACGAACAGGCGCGCGAGATGCTGATGATGGGCCTCCGCCTTGCCGAGGGCGTGTCGGAGACGCATCTGAGGGAGCGCACGGGCTGCGATCCCGACCGTGTGATCGATCGCGCGGGCCTCGCCCGCCTCATGGACGCCGGCTATCTGGAGCGCCGGGACGGGAGGCTCAGCGCGACCGCCGCCGGCCGACCGCTCCTCAACAGCCTGTTGGCCGAACTTCTCGCCTGAGCGGTGTAATGCTAGCGCGGGTCGTTGGAGCCTGACGGCCCGCCCCGCTCAACGCCCAGAACCATGGTGCGGTGCACCGCGCGTGGTGCCTGCGCCAGGATCGCGCGATGGGTCGATCATCTTCCCGCGCGCGTATCCGCGCGACGCAGTGCGAGAGCACGCGGGGCACGGCAGGTGAGCTGGGCGGGGGCTCAGCGGACGAGCCGCTGCCGACCTCGATCCAGGACGCCGTGGCCGCAGCCATCGAGGACGGCGCCACCATGGACGAGATCGTGTCGCGCGTCCGCGCGGGCGACGGTGACCGTTCGCCTTTGATCCCGCGCGCACGACGCTGCGCGCGTGCGCGACCCGCCGAGGGCCGCTGGGCCGAGCGCATGGACGGCCTGATCTGCCTGCAGCGCGAGACCGTTCGCTTTGCCGAGGAATGGACGCGCGCCCGCGACCCCCGCGCCGAGGGGCTTAGCGCCCTCATCGCGATCGAGACCCTGCGAACGCTGGCGCTCCGCACGATGGCCGAGCTCGGCGCGCACGAGGAGCCGGTGCCGACCGAGGACCTCGGCCGCCTCGCCCTCGCGCTCTACCGTATCGAAAGCGCCGACAGGCTCCGCATCAAGCGCGAGCAGGCGGCAGCCGATGCCGCCGCCGCGCACGCCGGACCGGCCGCGCGCGCGGCCGGTATGACGCATGCCGAACGGGTCGAAACCGTCCGCCGGGCTCTCGAGGGGCACTTGTTCCCTGGGCGTATAAAGCCGCCGCCGGCATCCGGGTGGGCCGAGGCTCCTCCCGCGGACTCTCCCGTCACTCCGCCGGACTCCACGCCCGAGTCACCTGCCGCCGACGGGGCGCAGGATGCGGACGCGCCCGGGGCGCAGGATGAATGGGACGCGCACAGGGCGCGGGATGCCGAGCTGAGGCGGCGGGAGGCGGAAGGCCGACTCTGGCCGACCGACCCTCCCTTCTGCCCCTCGGAATGGAGCGGGCCAGGGTGAGGCCGGGGGCTCCGCCTCCGCCGCAGCCGGACACGCGCTCGACTCTTGATTCCGCGCCCGCGACCTTTCAGGCCCGCGCGACCCGGACCATGGTGCGGTGCACGGCGTGCGCGCCACGCTTGCGCCTTGCAGTGCACGAACGAGCGGGCCCATGGCAGAAAGGATGAACGGTCGTGAGCGACCCGATTCCGTGCGTACGACGCTATCTGGCGCGCCCGCGACCTTTCAGGCGCGGGCGACTCGGGCGTGCGCAACCCTGTCCCACGGAATCCCACTTATCCCACTTAATCCCACCGAATCCCGCTTTGAATCTGAATTCTGTCCGAGGTGGGACGAGGAGCCGGACCGCGACCGAGGTAAGATTTGCGGGCTAGTGCCGTGTTCGAGAAGTTTCTATCCGTGTGCGCGGCGCCCCCGACACGTCATGGACGGACAGCCCGGACTCGTTCCGGGTATCCGGCCATCCATGTGTTTGCCCAGCGTCCGGCGGGCCAGGCTGCTGGAGATGCCCGGAACGAGTCCGGGCATGACGGCGTGTGGGGGCGGTCGGTCGGAGAGACCGCGCACCGGCCCGACAACATGCAAACGAGCTTAGGGAACGGGATGCTAGGACGGGCTCTGCGGGCCTCGGCCGTGCATGGGGTCCGCGGCGGCCCGTGCGGCCTTTCGCAGGCGCCGCAGCAGCTCCATGCCGGGCGGGCGGAAGCGGGCGAAGCGCGCCTGCGTCGTCTGGATGCGCATGACGTCCGCGATGCGGCGGTCGAGGAAGGCCCAGGTCGCCTGCGCGCCCTCCGAGCCGTCGTTCAGCCAATAGAGCAGGGTGGAGAGGTAGACGCCTGCGAGCAAAGCGCGCTTGGTGTAGAAGCCGAAATCGGTCGACTTGTCGCCGACCGCGAACCAGATCGTGTCCACGGTACGATAGAGGGAATAGAGCGCGTGGCCGCCGTTCGCCGGCTGCGCCAGGATCGGCAGCGCCGCGCGGATCGCCTCCCGGTGTGCCGCGTTCTGTTCGAGCCTGAGACGCACGGCGCGGGCGATGCGCTCCCGCACCCGCATCGCCGCCAGATCGCTCTCCTTCAGCGCCTCCTCCATGCAGCGGTCGGCGTAGGCCGCGTGATAGGCGACGAGCGCAACCGGGCCGCCGGGGAAGGCCTGGCGCGCCTCCCCGGGCTCGAGGTCGAGATCGACGGCGGCCGCCGTAAGCGCCACCTCGGACCAGCCGTCGAAGGGCACATGGGGCAGGGCTGCCAGCAGAACCCGGTCGCGGGTCTCGTCAGCCGGGAGCGCTCGCCACACGGCTCAGTCCTCCGCCGCCTGCGAGCGGCCGAGCTCGCTCGTGAAGGCGAGGGTGGAGAGGTCCGTCATCCGCATCGGGTAGAGGATGCCGTCCAGGTGATCGCATTCGTGCTGGACCACGCGCGCGTGGAAGCCCCATGCCTCGCATTCGTGGGCCCGGCCTTCGGTATCGGTCCAGCGATAGCGAATGTGGTCGTGGCGCGGAACCATCCCGGCGAGACCGGGGAGCGAGAGACAGGCCTCCATGTCCTCCACCATGCTCTCGCCGATCGGCTCGATCTCGGGGTTGATCAGGACCGTGGGCGACTCGAGGGCGGGCGCCGCCGCCGGGTCGCTCTCCCCGCCGTCGCTCTCCCCGCCGTCGCTCTCCGCGCCGTCGCTCTCCGCGCCGTTGCTCTCCTCCCGAGCCGTCTCGCGGCCGGGCGGCACGCGGAAGAGCACGAGCCGCAGGGGCACGTGCACCTGGGGCGCCGCCAGGCCGGCCCCGTTCGCGTCCACCAGCGTATCGACCATGTCCTCGATCAGACGCGCGATCGCAGGCGCAGCCGGGTCGGCGACCGGCAATGCGGGGCGGCCCAGCACGGGGTGGCCCATGCGCGCGATCTTGAGTATCGCCATGCTCTCTATATGGCCTGCACGGCGCGCGCCGTAAACCGCTTCGCCCGATATTCTCACCGCCGTCACGGCCTGCGTCGCGTCCAGGCGGGCGGCCGTTGTCAAAATCGTGACCCGACTGTATGGGGAGAGGTACTGGCGGCTGAGTATCATTTTCGCTATGCTGCGCCGCCGTCGCCCATAGGTTCTGAGAGGCCATGATTCGACGCATAGCCGCGACGCCGGCTCTCCTCGTCCCTGCGTTTCTTTGTATCTCGCTCCTCGCGGGGCCGCAGGACGCTGACGCGCAGGTCAAGCCTGAACCCTTGGCCGAGAACTCCAATTGGAGGTCCCACAGCTACGTGAGCGACGGTAGCAAGGTCTGCTACATGCACGCGAAGCCCGCGAAATCCACGGGCAACTACAAGCGGCGCGGCACGCCCAACATCATGGTGACCCGGCGCCGGGGCAGCAGGACGACCGAAGAGGTGAGCGTGACCTCCGGATACCCCTATCCCGAGGGGAAGCCCGTGAAGGTGACCATCGACGGGCGCAATTTCAGCTTCGACCTGACCCATGGGGAGCACGCGTGGGTGAGTGACGAGGGGGCGGACGCCACCGTCGTCAAGGCCATGATTCGCGGTCGCGAGTTGAAGGTGCGCGGGGTCTCGCTCAAGAATACCTATTCCGAGGACTCGTACTCCCTCATCGGCTTTACCAAGATTCACGACGCCATCGTCAGGGCGTGCCCGTAGACCGGGCTCCCGGCGCAGGTTCCCGGTCCGGCGCCGGCGCAGCAAGCGAGACGAATTCCGTAAAGGACGAACGCGAGAGCCTGATCGGGCTCACGCGCGACGAGCTTGCCGAGCGCCTGCAGGCCGTCGGCGTGCCGCCGGAGCGGATCCGGATGCGGGCCAAGCAGCTCTGGCACTGGATTTACCACCGGGGCGCCGTCGAATTCGGCACGATGACGACCATCGCCGGCGTGCTGCGCGCTGCGCTCGCCGAGCGCTATACCCTGGCACGCCCCGAGACGGCGACGGAGCAGCGTTCGGCGGACGGGACGCGAAAGTGGCTGCTGCGCTTCGCCGATGGCCGCGAGGTGGAATCCGTCTACATCCCGGAGGAGGATCGCGGCGCGCTCTGCATCTCCTCCCAGGTGGGCTGCACGCTTTCCTGCACCTTTTGCCACACCGGCACCCAGCGCATGGTGCGCAATCTGGATGCCGGCGAGATCGTCGCCCAGTTCCTGGTGGCCCGCGATTCGTACGGCGAATGGCCGTCGCCGCGCGGGCCGCGCATGCTCTCCAACATCGTGATGATGGGTATGGGGGAGCCGCTCTTCAACTACGACAACGTCGCCAAGGCGCTCCGCATCGTGATGGACCCGGAGGGGATCGCGCTCTCGCGCCGGCGGATCACGCTCTCCACCGCCGGTGTCGTGCCGATCATCGAGCGCTGCGGCGCCGAGCTCGGCGTCGGCCTCGCCGTCTCGCTCCATGCGGTTCGCGACGACTTGCGCGACGAGCTGGTCCCGATCAACCGCAAGTACCCGATCGCGGCCCTGCTCGACGCCTGCCGCCGCTACCCCGGAGCCAGCAACGCGCGCCGGATCACCTTCGAATACGTGATGCTGAAGGGCGTGAACGACTCGGAGGCGGATGCCCGCGCGCTGATCCGCCTGATCGCCGGCATCCCGGCCAAGCTCAATCTGATCCCGTTCAATGCCTGGCCGGGAGCGCCCTACGAGTGCTCGTCGCCGGAAGCCATCGAGCGGTTCGCCGCGATCGTCAACCGCGCCGGCTACGCGGCGCCGGTGAGGGCGCCGCGCGGCCGGGACATCCAGGCGGCCTGCGGTCAGCTCAAGTCGGCAAGCGTGCCGCGGCCGTCACGCCGCGCGGTCGACGTCGGCGAAGCCCTTGCCCTCTGACGCGAGCCGGCTCAAGAGCGGCGCGGGCTCCCAGTAGTCCTGGCTCTCGGCGAAGCGCGCGACGGTCGTGTGAATGGCGTCGAGCCCGACGGCATCGGCCCAGTGCATGACGCCGCCCCGCCAGCGGGGGAAGCCGTATCCGTTGATCCATACGAGGTCGATGTCGCTCGCGCGGAGCGCAATGCCCTCGTCGAGGATGCGCGCGCCTTCGTTCGCCAGCGCGTAGAGGAGGCGTTGGACGATCTCGTCTGCGCCGATGGTGCGCCGGTCGATGCCGCTCTCCGCCGCAACCTCGGCGATCAGCGCGTCGACTTCGGGGTCCGGGATCGGCGTGCGGCTGCCGGGCTCGTAGCGGTAGTAGCCCGCGCCGGTCTTCTGGCCGAAGCGGCCCAGTTCGCACAGGCGGTCCGCCACCACCGAATAGCGCCTGGAGGGATCGCGCAGATGGGCGTCCGCCTTGCGCTTGCGCCAGCTCACGTCGAGGCCGGCGAGGTCGGCGACGGCACACGGCCCCATCGCCATCCCGAACCCGGTGAGCGCGGCGTCGATCTCGACCGGCGACGCTCCCTCTTCCAGCAGGAAGCGCACTTGCCGCGTGTACCCCTCGAGCATGCGGTTGCCGATGAAGCCGTGGCAAACGCCGGCCACCACCGCGAGCTTGCCGAGCCGTCGGGCCAGCGCGAGCACGGTGGCCAGCGTCTCGGGTGTGGCGGAATCGGTGCGCACCACCTCCAGGAGGCGCATCACCTGGGCCGGGCTGAAGAAGTGCATGCCGAGGACGTTGCCCCGGCGCCGGGGCACGATATCGGCCAGGCGGTTCACATCGAGATAGGAGGTGTTGGAGGCGATGATCGCGCCCTCGTCGCAGACCGAATCGAGGGTCCGAAACACCTCCTCCTTCAGCGGCATTTCCTCGAACACCGCCTCGATGACGAGATCGGCCCCGGCGACACCCTCCATCGTCTCGATGGGCTCGATCAGCCCGATGCGGGCCTCGGCGTCGACGGCGCCGATCCGGCCGCGTGCCACGCGCCGCTCGTAATCGCTGCGGATCGCAGCGAGCGCGCGTTCGAGGGCCTCGGAGTCGGAGTCCATCAAGCGCACCGGAATTCCGGCGTTGGCGAAGCAGGTGGCGATACCCCTGCCCATGGTGCCGGCACCGACGATGGCCGCGCTCTCGATGGGCCGCACCGGTGTCTCCTTGTCGATACCGGGGACCTTGCGCGCCGCGCGCTCCGCGAAGAACACGTGGCGAAGCGCCGTCGATTCCGGCGAGGCCATGCATTCCTCGAAGATTTCGCGCTCCTTGCGAATTCCATCATCGAAGGGGAGCGTCAGCGCTATTTCGACGCATTCGAGGCACGCGACCGGCGCCCTCTGGCCGCGTGCTTGGCGCTCCAGACGCTCGCGGGTGGCCGCGAAGATTTCCGGATCCTTGAGCTCCGGCGTGCGGTCGCGCGCGAGCGGGTGCGGCGGCCCGGCGGCGATCCGTTCTTGCGCAAAGGCAAGCGCGCCTTCCAGCAGATCGCCGTCGATCACCCGATCGAGGATCCCGTGCTCGGCTGCTTCTGCGGCGCCGATCGGGGTGCCGTCGACGATCATCGCGAGCGCCGTCTCCACGCCCGCAAGCCGCGGCAGGCGCTGGGTGCCGCCGGCGCCGGGCGGGAAGCCCAGCGCCACCTCCGGCTGGCCCACCTCGGTCTTCCGGCTCGCGACCCGGTAGTGGCAGGAGAGCGCCATCTCAAGCCCGCCGCCGAGGCAATAGCCGGCGAGCGCGGCAATCACCGGCTTGGCGGACTGCTCGATTGCCGGAATCACGTCGCGGAGCGTCGGCTCGCCTTCGGGCCACGGCTTGCCAAATTGGCGAATGTCGGCGCCGGCAAGCGCGCCCTTGCCCGCGCCGCGCAGCACCACCGCCTCGACCGTATCGTCGGCCTGGGCTTCCGCCAGCCGCTCGACTATCGCGCCCGGCACGCCAGGGCTCATCGCATTTACCGGCGGGTTGTCGATGGTGATGACGCCGACCGCGCCCTCGCGCTCCAAGCTCGCGCCGCCCATTCCTCGCGTTCCTCCGTCTTTGAGTGGATAAACCGGTGGATAGGTTGTGGATACTTTATGGACAAGCTGCGGGTAACCTGAGGATAACCTGTGGAAAATCCGCCGCCGGTGCCATCAGGCCGCGCACACCTCGTCGAGCAGGCGGCGCATGAAGGCCTCGCAGGCGCGCACCTGGCTCAACTCGACGTATTCGTTGGGCTGGTGCGCCTGGAGGATGCTGCCGGGCCCGCAGATCACGGTCGGGATCCCGACTTCCTGGAACTGCCCTGCCTCGGTGCCGTAGGCGACCACCTCGGTATGGTTGGTGCGCGCGAGCGCCATCACGATCGCTTCCGCCGGCGAGCCGTCCTCGGGCACGAGGCCCGGCACTTGCGCGCGGACCTGCGTGGAAATCGCCGTGCCGGGATCGACCGCGTGCATGCGGGGCAGAACGGTCTCTTCGGCAAACTGCTCGAAGCGGGTGCGAATCTCGTCGGGGTCCGCCCCCGGCATCAGCCGGTATTCCCACGTGAAGGCGCAGTCGAGCGGCACGATATTCTGGGCGGTGCCGCCCCGAATCGTGCCCACATGAACCGTCGTATAGGGCGGGTCGAACCCGCTCTCAGGGTCGGCCCGGCCAGCCATCTCGTCGGCCATTTCGGTCAGGAAGTGGACCAGCGTCGCAGCGTGCTGCACCGCGTTCACCCCAAGATGGGTGGCGCTGGAATGGACTTCCCGGCCGCGCACGCGGGTCTCGAAGCTGTAGACACCCTTGTGGGCGTTCACGACCGCCATGTTCGTGGGCTCGCCCACGATCACAATGTGCGGCTTGACGCCCAGCGTGGTGCCAAGCTGGTTGATCATCAGCGGCGCCCCGAGGCAGCCGACCTCTTCGTCGAACGAGAGGGCGAAATGGATCGGTGTCTTGAGCGGGCGGGCGGTGAACTCCGGCACGAGGGCGAGCGCAATCGCGCTGAAGCTCTTCATGTCCGAAGTGCCGCGCCCATAGAGGCGGCCGTCCTTCTCCACGAGGCTGAACGGGTCTGTGTCCCAGGGCTGGCCATCCACCGGCACCACGTCGGTATGGCCCGAAAGCGCGATGCCGGGCACGTCGCCCGGCCCTACCGTCGCGTAAAGATTCGCCTTGTTTCCCGTCTTGTCATGAATAAGTGTAGAGTCAATGCCGTGAGAGGCGAGATAGTCGCGCACGAAATGAATGAGCGCGAGATTCGACTCACGACTAGTCGTGTCAAAGAACACGAGCCGCTCAATCATCTCGATGGAATCGTAATGGGTGCCGGACATTCGCATCACCATTCGTTCGTCGGGCCGCGATTGTCGCCGCGGGATGGCAGTGGCACAAGGCCGCCCATCACGAGCGGAAGCGTAGAGGAGTAGGGAGAAGCCACCGTTGTCTGGCCGCCGGCATTTTCGGACGTTGAAGATCGTGCTTCCGCTGCTGACGCTGGTTTGCGCGGTGCTTGCGGTCGGCTATCTGCAGGCGACGAGGCCCGAGATCGAGCGCAAGGGGCCGCAGGAGCGGGCACGGCCGATTGCCGCAACGACCGTGCAGATAGCCGACGTTCAGCCCTCCATTTCCGCCTTTGGCGAGGTGGTGGCGCAGCGCGACGTGGAGCTGCGGGCGCTGGTGGCAGGCCCCGTGGTGGCGGCGGGCGAAAACTTCGTGAACGGCGGCACGGTGCGGGCGGGCGAGCTTCTGGTGGAGATCGATCCGTTCGAGTATCGCGCTGCGGTGACGGAGGCCGAGGCGTCTCTGGCGGAGGCCCGGGCGCAGCTTGCGGAGACCAGAACCGAGCTTGGGGCGGAGGAGGCCGGTCTGGTCGAGGAGCGGACGCAGCTTGAGCTTGCGGAGCGGGAGCTTGAGCGGCGCCGCGACCTGTTGGCCAAGGGGACGGCGGCGCAGAAGGCAGTGGACGATGCTCTGGTGCGTCGCAGCGAGCGTGCGCGGGCGGCGGCGGGGACGGAACGTCGGGTTGCGGGCTTGCGGGCGCGTATCGCGCGTCAGGAAGCGGTGATCGCGCGGAGCGCGGTGGCGGTGGAGCGGGCCCGGCACGATCTTGCGAACACGCGGCTTGTCGCGCCCTTCGATGGCTACCTGACGGGTGTGTCTGCGGCGCTCGGCAAGCGGTTGGGTGTGAACGACCGTGTCGTGCGCCTGTTGGATCTGGCGCGTCTGGACATCCGGATTCAACTGAGCGACGGGGATTATGGTCGTCTCGTCTCCTCAGCGGCGGGTCTTCGCGGCCGCCCGGTCGAGGTGACGTGGCGCGCGGGCAGCCGCAGCTTCCCCTTCCGCGCGGTAATCCAGCGGGCGGATGGCGTGGTCGATGCGGCGAGCGGCGGGGTGCGGGTCTTTGCGCGAATCGAGCAGGAGGCGGCGCGGGTGCCGCTTCGGCCCGGTGCCTTCGTCGAAGTTCGCATCCCGGACCGTGTGTACCGGGGTGCTGCGCGTCTGCCTGAGACGGCGCTGGTGGGTGGCGACACGGTGTACGCCGTTGTCGACGGCCGGCTCGAGCCCCGCCCGGTGGTGCTGCTCGCCCGCGTTGGCAACGACGTAGTGGTGTCGGGCGGAATCGCAGACGGCGAGCGCATCGCGACGACCCGCTTCCCCGAGATCGGACCCGGTGTCAGGGTCCAGGTTAGATGACCTCAGCCGGTCGCGGCCTGATCGCGCTGTTCGCGCGTCACCGCACTGCCGCCAACCTTCTGATGGTACTTATGATCCTGTTCGGCGCGCTCGGGCTCGCGCGCATGAACACCCAGTTCTTTCCTACCTTCGGCATCGATTGGATCTCGGCGAGCGTGACGTGGCCCGGCGCCAGCGCCGAGGACGTCGATGCCAACGTCGTAGCGGCGA
The DNA here is from genome assembly GCA_965237415.1 of Alphaproteobacteria bacterium. Classification (GTDB taxonomy): domain Bacteria; phylum Pseudomonadota; class Alphaproteobacteria; order UBA828; family UBA828; genus WTGU01. The sequence goes on along the minus strand of CBDEFM010000002.1, from coordinate 1,494,974 downwards.
TCGAGCCGGAAGTGCGCTTCCTCGACGGGGTCAAGCGCGTCGTGTCACAGTCGGTCGAAGGTGTCGGCTCGATCATCATCGAGTTCCATCCCGGGACGAATCTGGATACGGCGCTGGCCAATGTCGAGAATGCCGTGGGCCGAGTCGAGACGCTGCCGGAGGACTCCGAGAAGCCGGTCGTAACCCGGATCTACACTTACGAGAACATCGGCAATGTCGTGATCTCGGGGCCCTTCTCCGAGGCGGCGCTCCGCGCTCATGCCAAGGACATTCGGGAGCGGCTGCTTTCCGCAGGTGTCGACAAGGTCGATCTGTTCGGGAGCCGACGCGAAGAGATCTGGGTCGAGGTCGGCGAGGGGCACCTGAGACAGCTCGACCTCACGCTCGGCGATATCGCCGGGCGTATCGGCAAGAGCTCGGTCGATCTGCCGTCCGGCATCGTGCCTGCCGGCACCAATAAGCAGATCCGCAGCTTCGGTCTCGCGAGAACGGTCGAGGAGATCGGCCAGATCGAGGTGATCGCGCGCCAGGACGGGGCCAAGGTCCACCTCCGCGACATCGCGGCGATCAGCGATCGGTTCAACGAGCGGGATGCGGTTGCGTTCAGGGCCGGCTACCCCGCCATCGAGCTGCAGGTCCGGCGCGCGCCCACCTCCGACGCGCTGGAGCAGGCGGCCATTCTCGATACCTTCATCGACGAGCTTAAGCCAACGCTGCCGCCGACACTGGTGGTCGAGCACTACGACAATGCGGCGGAGCTTATCGACGACCGCATCAACATGTTGCTCCGTAACGGCGCCAGCGGCCTCGCCCTGGTTATCGTCGTCCTGTTCGTGTTCCTCAGCGCACGGGTGGCCTTCTGGGTCACGGTGGGGATCCCGGTCTCGCTGCTCGCCACCCTCGGCGTGATGATGCTTACCGGCCAGTCCATCAACATGGTAAGCCTGTTCGCGCTCATCATGGCGGTCGGCATCATCGTGGACGATGCGATCGTGGTCAGCGAACACGCGGTGACACACCGCACAGCCGGCGCCGGCGCCGTGGGTGCGGCCGAACGCGGCGCGCGCCGAATGCTGGCGCCCGTGATGGCGGCGACGCTGACCACGATCGCTGCCTTCTTGCCGCTATTCATGGTGTCGGGCCTGATCGGCCAGATCATCCGGGCGATTCCGCTGGTGGTCGTCTGCGTCCTCATCGCGAGCCTGATCGAGTGTTTCCTTATCTTGCCCGGTCATCTGCGCGTGGCGCTGAAAGGCGATCCGCGCGTCGAGAACCGGTTCGCACGCTGGTTCAACCCGCGCTTCGATGCGTTCCGAGACGGGCTGTTTGCCCGAATCGTGCGCGGCTGCGTCACCTGGCGATACCTCACCATGAGCCTCGCGATCGGGCTCCTCTTGGTGTTCGTGGGCCTGATCGCGGGCGGGCGCATCTCGTTCGTCTTCTTCCCCTCGCCGGAATCGGACGCGGTGCTCGCGAACGTCGCCTTCGTCGAAGGCACCAAGCGCGAGACGACCATCGCCATGGTTCGCGAGCTAGAACGGGCGCTCAATGAGGCCGAGGCGGAGCTGACCGGTGGCGCGGGCGGTCTCGTGGCCATGAGCCTCGGTCAAGTCGGCAAGCCTGCGGCTCGCCCCAACGGATTCTTCCTCGGTACCGGCGATCATATCGGCGGCATGCGGGTGGAGCTGCGGCCCGCCGATCGGCGCGCCGTTCGCACCCCGGCGCTGATCGAGGCGTGGCGCAGCCGTGTACGCCCGCTGCCTGGCCTCGAGACCATGACGATCCTCGAGCGCCAAGCGGGACCGCCCGGCCGCGAGATCGACATCCGGGTGACGGGCGACGATGTGCGGGCACTCAAGGGGGCGGCAGGCGAGGTCCTCACGCTGCTCAGCCGCTTCCCAGGCGTAAGCGATATCGAAGACGACACGCCCTACGGCAAGCGGGAGACGATCCTCACGGTGAGCCCACGCGGCCGCGCTCTCGGCTTTACGACCGAGAGCGCCGCCGGCCAGGTCCGCGCCGCCTTCGAGGGGGTCATCGCCAAGCGCTTTGCGCGGGGAGACGAGGAGGTCGCCATTCGCGTGCGCCTGCCGCATGACGCCCTCACTGAAGCCGATCTCCGCCGCGGCTATGTGCGAAGCCTCGCAGGGGTCGAGGTGCCGCTCGCCGAAGTGGTCAGCTTCGACGAGAAGGCCGGCTTTGCACGTATCCGCCGCGAGGACGGCCAGCGCATGGTCGCGATCACGGCGGAGATCGACGAATCGATCACCACCACCGACGAGATCATGGACGCACTTCAGATCGAGGGTCTGCCGGAAGTCGCCGAGCGGTATGGCGTCGGCGTCCTGCTGCGCGGCAAGGCCGAGGAACAAGCGAGGACGCTCGGCGATATGAGGACCGGCGCCATGGTCGGCCTGATCGCGATCTATCTGATCCTGGCCTGGGTGTTCGCCAGTTACTGGAGGCCCGTCGCCGTCATGGCCGTGATCCCCTTCGGCGCGGTCGGCGCCGTCTGCGGGCACTTCGTCCTGGGATTCGACCTCACGGTGCTCAGTATGGTCGCCCTCCTCGGGCTTTCAGGCATCGTGGTCAATGATTCGATCATTCTGGTGCGGGCGATCCAGGACCGGCTCTCGGCCGGCGAGCCGCTGCAGGACGCCATTGTCGGCGGCGCGCGGGATCGTCTGCGTGCCGTCATCCTGACCTCGGTAACCACGGTCTTCGGCCTTACGCCGTTGCTTTTCGAGACCAGCCTTCAGGCGCAGTTCCTGAAGCCAATGGCGGTCACCATCGTCTTCGGTCTGATCGGCGTGACGCCGATCGTGCTGATCCTGGTGCCGTGTCTGCTGGCCATCCAAGGCGACATCGCTGCTCTCTTCGGTCGTGCGCCGGAGGCGGGCGAGAGGTCGGTCGAGGACGACCGCGCGCCCCACCTGCGGTATCGCGAAAGCGACGGTTGATCGTCGCCTGAATGGCGACTACACAGCCCGCTCACCGTTGGCCGGCCCGCAACGGGGGCGGGGCGGCAAGAGCAAGGAGGGCGGGCGTGAACGGTATTCTCAAGGGCCTCCGCGTGGTCGAGGGATCGGCCTTCGTGGCAGCCCCACTCGGCGGCATGACCCTCGCCCAGATGGGAGCGGACGTGATCCGCTTCGACCCGCTCGGCGGCGGACTCGACTATCGCCGCTGGCCGGTCACGCCCGAGAACGAGAGCATCTACTGGGCCGGCATGAACAAGGGCAAGCGCTCCTTCGCGGTCAATCTGCGCGAGGCGGAGGGGCGCGAGCTGGTGGCCGCGCTCATCACGGCGCCGGGGCCGGAGGCTGGAATCTTCCTCACCAATCTCCAGGTGGGCGACTGGCTCTCTTACGAGACGCTCAGCGCCCAGCGCGCCGACCTCATCATGCTCCGCATCATCGGCAACCCGGACGGAACGGTCGCCGTCGACTACACGGTGAACGCGCGCATGGGCTGGCCTTACGTCACCGGGCCGGCGGATCTGGATGAGCCGGTCAACAACGTGCTGCCGGGCTGGGATCTGACCTGCGGCCTTACTGCCGCTATCGGCTTGCTCGCGGCCGAGCGCCACCGCAGCCGCACCGGCGAGGGACAGGAGGTGCGGCTCAGCCTCGCGGACGTCGCCTATCACATCACCGGCTCGCTGGGTTACATCGGCGATGTCGAGATCAACGGCGCCGAGCGACCGCGCATCGGCAATGACATGTACGGCACCTTCGGCGGCGACTTCGCCACCAGAGACGGCCGCCGGGCGATGCTGGTGGTGGTGACGCCGCGGCACGTCAAGGCGCTGGGCCAGGCCACCGGGCTTACGGAGACCTTCGCCGCGATCGAGACGGAGCGCGGCGTCAATCTCGCCGACGAGGCCGATCGCTGGGAGGTGAGAGAGCCGCTCCGGGCCGCGCTCGAGCCCTGGTTCGCGGCCCACAGCCTGGAGGAAGTCGGCGCCCGCCTCACCGAGGCCGGCGTGCTCTGGGGGCCCTTCCGCACCCATACCCAGATGGTGGCGGAAGACCCCTTCTGTTCGACCGCGAATCCCCTGTTCCAGCGGGTCGATCAACCGGGGATCGGGCCCGTGCTCACGCCGGGCTCGCCGCTCGATTTCGCCTCTGCCCCGCGCGGTGCCGTCAAGCCGGGGCCACAGCTCGGCCAGCATACCGACGAGATTTTGGCGGAGGTGCTGGGCCTCAGCGACGGAGCCATCGGCGCGCTGCACGATCGCGGCATCGTCGCCGCGCCCGCGTGACGAAAGGGTCAGGCACCCTCGACCAGTACGGCCTCACCCCCCACCTGCCGGATGCCTTCAGACTCGCACCAGGCCGTCGCCGCCGCACGGTCGTCGAACTCGATCACCGACAACTGCCCGTCGGGCCACCTGCCTTCCTTGACCGTGGGCGCGCTGCCGCCTGCCAGAATCCGCCCGGTGTGGGCGGCGCTGGCGAGGTTGGTGTCGGCTCCGCCGGCCCGATGGCGGACGATGAGATAGAAGCTGCCGCCTCCGCGCGCGGCGCCGTCGCCTTCGAGATGGACCATGTTGCCGGTCGAGGCACTCTGGCGGATGGCGCGCGCCTCCACATAAGCCGGCGAGTCGTACCACGCGGCGGCCCGCGCCGGGCTATCGAATTCCAGCAGCACCAGGCGCCCCGGTGTCCACGCGCCGGCGATGACCTCGTAGTCGCCGCCTCTTACGAGGAAGCGCCCGTCGAAGGCCTGGATCGTACCCGGCGTCAGTGCCCGGTAGCCGGAATAGGTCTCAGGATCGGTCACGGTCACATCGGCGATCACATAACCTGGCATGGCAACGGTCCTCAGAACGGTGTTGGGTCGGCGAAGCGGCGGAGCACGTTGGTGGTGAGCCGGGCGATGTTGTTGTCATACCCGTTCCACGGCAGGCTCGCCGGGTAGCAGATCGAGCCGACCGAGAACACTGCGCCGCCGTTCGGCGTTTCGTAGAAGACCATGTCGGCCTTGACCTTCTCGTGCTCGGTGCCACCGAGCCCGGAGTGATTCACAAGCACCTCCTCGTTTACCACCAGATAGAGGTCGGTGTGGTTCTCCGAACGCGCGAGGACCAGCGCGTGCGGGGGCGTGCCCAGGCGCGGATCGGTGGCATCCAGCTCGTTGCCGGCCGCGCCCTCGCCGTGATAGCCGAAATCGCCGATCAGCTCGTCCTCGCCGATCCCCTCGAAGATGAAGCGTGAGCGGGGGTCGAAGCTGCCCGGCATGCGCCGGTAGTAGGAGGACTTGTCGAACCCTTCGGCGACGAAACCGACGCCGGCCAACCGCTGCGGCGCGGTGTCGCCCTGATGGCGCCAGATCCCGCCGTACTCGCCTGTGAAGCTGTGGTAGTACTCGCCAGGGTCTGCCTCCCAGGTGCGGATGGCGGCCTCGCAGCGGCGCACCTCGATCACCCCCGGCACCTCCCTGTGCATCGCGACGCGCCAGTAGAAGCCGTTGCCGCCCAAATACATCAGCCGGCCGCCCTGCTGGGTGAAGCCGTGGACGGCGTCCCGCATGGCCTTGGAGTAGTACTCCGGGTGACCGCCGGTAATCAGCACATGATAGGGCTTGAGCAGGTCGATGCCCTCGCGGTGGACATCCTCATCGGTGATGACGTCGTGGTCGAACCCGAAGTGGGTGAGCCAGTCGACCACGTACATGTCGAGGATGAACTCGCGCGCGTTGGTCGCGTCCTCGCCGGCGCAGGACCAGGGCGTCTCCACCTTCGGCCGCATGTTGAGGATCGGGCGCAGCCGCGACGAATAGCAGACGCCGCTGCCGTCCGAATGGGTGTCATAGAGCGAGGCGCCGTATTCCCGATGCTCGTTGAGGAAGAGTTGGTTCGCGTTCAGCGTCGGGATCTGCCCGGTGAGGAGCTCGCCAAGCGGGCCGTCGAAGGCCAGATGCTCGTTGGCATAGGCCATGTACTCGACGGTCGGCAGCAGGAATGCGATGCGCGCCGCCTTGCCCGGTGAAGGCAACACCACGAAGGGCACGTATTCCTCGGCGCCCTTGGCCCGGAGCCGCGCCGCATAGACCCCGCTCGCCACGCGTGCCGGCACGGTCCATTCGAAGTCCACATCCCAGTCTGCGTCGTAAAGATCGTCGTCGTGGAAGTGAATGGCCCCATATTCGTGCCGGGCGTGGCGCCAGCACATCTCTTCGCCAGAAAAATTCCAGCCGGTCATGCCGCGTGCAGGCAGGTTGACGATCTCGCCGTCGAAGTGATGCGGGGAGCGATCGGAAATCTTGATGGACGTGATGTCGCGCGAAAAATCCCAGGCGCAGAGGATGTCAGGCGCGATGGTGGCGGGGATCGCCTCGTTCCTCATGCGCTCGATCTCCAGCCGGTCCAGTGCGCGGCCGACCAGCCGGGGCGAGTCGATCTTTCCGTTGTAGAGGCCGTCCACCAGCACACGCCCCTTCTGCCGCCGCTTGAAGATGCCGGCCATGACGATGGGTGCGTTGGTGTTGGCTGCAGCGGGCCCCAACGTGCGCTTCGCCGTGCCGCCGTCGTTCGCCCGCGCGTAAGGCAGGAGCGGCTCCTGATGGACCGTGACCCTGCCCGATTCGGCGTCGTAGCTGGCAGCCGCGAGGTACCAGTGGCGCTCGAGCAGCGGCTTGCCGACCGACACCGCCTCCACCGTGCCGTCCGCCTTGCCGAGTCTGAGCGTGACAGAGCCAGCATCGTCGATGACAAGCGCGAAGCCGGTGCGGCTACGCGGGTCCCACTTGGTGACGATGCCTTGCTCGCCCTTGCCGGGCGTTGTCGGCCAGATCATCGCCTGAACGGTGAAGCTGCCAAGCGTCTCCAGCAGCCGCCGGCTCTCTACCATGGCGTAGGAGCCCGCGTGGATGGCCTGACGGCGCCCCTTGCGCCGCTTGCTCACCGGCGAGCTGACCAGTTTCTCCTTGAATCCCGGGCCGGAGGGCGTGTTGTCGGCGCAGATCAGGCGCACGATGTCCGCCTGATAGGTCGGATGCTCGCAATTGACCATGAACTTGATGGTCTCGCCCGGCCGGACGCTGATTCGGTCGGAATAGCCGGTGATGGTCAGCATGCCGCACCTCCGCGCTGCCTCGCTCTTTCGCCGTGAGCATAGTCAGCGCCCGGCAGGCGAACAACTTACACCGGTGTCACGGTTCCCGATGCGTTACCGGTGCAGTCCAGGGGCAGGATGTGCAAGATAAGCGGTTGATCGGGGTGGGCAGGGCCTGCCGCCACCAGAATAAAGGAGTGAACGATGGCGACACTGGTTATCCATGGCACACCGCTGAGCACGTATGTCCGCACCTGCCGGATGGCGTGCATGGAGAAGGGGGTGCCATACGAGCTCGATCCGCTCGCACCGCAGTCGCCGGAGCAGAAGGCAATGCAGCCCTGGGGCTCGGTGCCGGCCATGACCCACGGCGATGTACGCATGTACGAGTCACTGGCGATCTGCAACTACATCGACCACGCGTTCGACGGGCCGCCTCTGCAACCGGCCGATCCCCTCGCCAACGCCCGCTGCTGGCAGTGGACATCGGTCTTCATCCAGTATCTCTACCGGCCGGCGATCGACATCGTGCTGCAGCGCCTGGTTGTCCCCGCGCAGGGCGGTGAGCCCGACGAGGCGTTGGTCGCGAGCAGCGTGCCCAAGTCCGACAAAGCGCTCGTCGCGCTCGACGGCGCACTCGAGGGCGAGGTCCACTTCGCCGGCGACGAAGCGTCGCTCGCCGACTACATGGTGCTGCCCGTGCTTCACTATCTGAAGATGACGCCGGAGGGCGAGAGCCTGCTTGCGCCCCGAGCCAACATCGCCCGCTGGCAGGTCGCCATCGACGAGCGCGAGAGCGCGGTCGAGACGGTGCCGCAGTTCGGCTAACGCGTCGGGCTAGCTGACGAAGGCGTAGCCTGCCGAGCGCACCGTCCGTATCACATCGTCCTCTCCGTCGCCGTTCTCGACCGAGACGACACGGAACCCGTGACTCTCGAGGTTGTAGCGGAGCAGGGTCGTCAGCGAGGCTTCGTCTTCGATCACGAGAATGAGCGGGTTATCCGTCACTGCACATGCTCCTGTCGCTCTCCCTGTTATGGGCTTTGGATTTGCAGCGCCAAACGAACGCGGCGCCCGTTCCCGGCAAGAAACGGGCGCCACGGCGACATATTGTCAGGGTCTTGCGATGAGCCCTGTTACATGGAGAGTTGGGCGAACGCGGTGGCCTGCGTACGCATGGCCTCGCGATCCGCATCGGGGAGCGGGATCAGCCCCTTGTCGGCGAGGTAGCCGTAGGGTCCCCAGGCGTCCTCGTCCGTGAATGTGGCGATATACTCCTCAATTCCGGGGATCACGCCCACATGCGCCTTCTTGACGTAGAAGTACATGGAGCGGGAGACCGGATAGCTGCCGTCGGCGATGGTGTCGAAGTCGGGCGCGATGCCGTTGATGGTGCTGCCCTGCACCTTGTCGCGGTTCTGGTCGAGGAAGCTGTAGCCGAAGATCCCGAGCGCGCCGGGGTTCGCCTTCAGCTTCTGGACGATGAGGTTGTCGTTCTCGCCAGCCTCGACGAAGGCCCCGTCCTCGCGGATCGAGTGGCAGAGGACCTTGTATGCCTTCTTATCCCGCTTCTTGAGCGCCTCGATGTCGGGGAAGGTCTTGCAGCCGCCCTCCATGGCGAGCTCGACGAAGGCGTCGCGCGTGCCCGAGGTCGGCGGCGGGCCGAGCACCTCGATATTGACCGCCGGCAGCGACGCGTCGACGTCGGCCCAGGTCTGATTGGGATTCGCCACAATCCCGCCGTCCGAAGGCACGTCCTTGGCCAGCGCGAGGAAGAGCTGCTGCAGGGTGATCGAGAACGGCTCGATCGCCTTCGAGTTGGCGAGCACGATCCCGTCGAAGCCGAACTTGACCTCGGTGATGTCGGTCACCCCGTTTTCGGCGCAGCGATCGACCTCGGACAACTTGATCCTTCGCGAGGCGTTGGTGATGTCGGGATGATTGACGCCGACGCCGGCGCAGAAGAGCTTGAGCCCGCCGCCGGAGCCCGTGCTCTCGACCACCGGCGTCTTGTTGTCCGTGGTCTTGCCGAATTCCTCGGCGACGACGGCGGCGAAGGGGAAAACTGTGGACGAGCCCACGATCCTGATCTGATCGCGGGCCTCCGCGGCGTCGGTCAGCGCAACGGACGCGGTCAGCGCAAGAGCTGCCGCCGCGGCGATGGCGAGGGGTGTCTTGGTCACGGCGCTTCCTCCGGGTTTGCTCGCATCCCGCCGGCTACGGACACGCGCCCGCGTGGCCACCCGGGATGACGCGCAAACGCTAACGCCGGGCCAAGATGGAAATAATACGGAAATGTGACGATTCGTTGACGCCGACCCGGCTCTCCGGCCGCGTCGGGTCGTGCTGCGACGTGCCGGCGCGCTATTTCATCTCGACTTCGATGAAGATGACGTCGTCGGTATCGCTCGGGTTGATGACGTCGTGCTCGACCCCTTCCTCTCGAAAATAGGGGGTGCCGGTCACGATATCGATGGTGCGCTCGCCGTCGGGCTCCTTGAGGTGGAGCTGCCCGGTCGTCACCGGCACCACCACATAGTCGAACGCGTGCCGGTGCCATCCCGTGGCCTCGCCGGGCTTGAAGCGCCACTCGGTAACGCGCACGCGCTCATTATCGATCAACTGGGTTGGCGTCGCCGCGCCCATGGCCCCCTCCGCCGCAAGGATTATCCGCCGCGAAGCGTCGCAGGTTGGCGGCCCCGGTGCAAGTCCGCGCGCGGGCTTGCACCTCGCGACAGGGGTGCGTCGGCTCGCCGGAATCACTCCCTCTGCCAGGTGCGGTCCGTGGTCGTGATGACCTGGTTGTTCGCCAGGTACTCGGTCTCGTATGTGCAACGCCCTGCCAGCCCGACATAGACCCCGGTGCTGCCTGTAAGCTCCAACTGGCCCTCCCCGCCGACCGAGCCGCCCACAGCGGCGGCGTACACGGAGCACGGTCTTCCCTGGTTCGAGTACTACGGCAGCGATCTGACTGCGCTCCCGGGGAGCGACAAGCTGAAGGGCCTCGCCAGCATCGCTCAACACGCGGAGGCGACGCGGAAGGCGCCACTGCCCGACAATGAGACGATTGCCGTTCCGCATGTCGTCGGGCTCGAAGGGGCGCCACGGCGCCAGGTCCGCGAACCTGCCGCGGGCGAGGTTTGGGCCTGACGATTCGGCGCTTCCGCCCAATCCCGGGTCAGGCCTCGTCCTGTTCCGCCTGCACCAGGGAGGCGGGATCGACCGCGACGCTCTTGATGAGCGCGTAGACCTCCTTGCCGGGAGCGAGACCGAGGGCATCGGCGGAGCGTGCCGTGATCCGTGCGGTGAGCCGGGCGCCGATATCGACCGCAACGTCGACCGAGGCGCCGCGGCGCGGGCCGATTTCGACGACCCGGCCGCGAAAGACGTTGAGGACGCTCGTCTCCCGCGGCTCCGCCGTCGCGAGAGACACGTCCCGCGCCCGCACGCGGACCCTGAGCTGCCGCCCCGGCGCGAGCCTGAGCCGCGGCACGCGGAGGATGCCGCCCGGCACCGCCAGTTCGGTGAGTCCATAGGCCGTGTCGTGGCGCTGCACGGTCGCGTCCAGCACCGCGCCGGCGGCCTCGATCCCGGCCAGCGGGTCGAGGTCGAGCCGCGCCATGACTTCGGCGGCCGGGCCCGCCGCCGCGACCCTGCCGCCCGCCATGACGACGATGGTTCCGGCGAGCCGCGCCACCTCGTCCACAGCGTGGCTGACGAAGACGATGGGTACGCCGATCTCGTCGCGCAGCCGCTCGATATAGTCGATGACCTGGGCCTTGCGGGGCACGTCGAGCGCGGCCAGCGGCTCGTCCATGAGCAGCAGCTCCGGCTGGGCCATGAGCGCGCGCCCCAGCGCCACGCGCTGGCGCTCGCCGCCCGAGAGGGTGCCGGGCCTGCGGTGCAAGAGCGCCTCCAGGCCGAGCAGCGTCACGATCCTCTCGAGCGTGGCATAGTGCCCCTCCCTCGGCGCGAAGCGATGCCCGTAGAGCAGGTTGCGACGCACGCTGAGATGGGGGAAGAGCCGCCCGTCCTGGAACACGTAGCCGATCCGGCGGCGCTCGGGCCTCAGGTCGATTCCGGCCTCCGAATCGAAGAGCACGCGGTCTTCGAGCACGATCCGCCCCGCCTCGGGCCGCACGAGGCCGGCTATGGCGTCGGCGAGGGTGGTCTTGCCGGCGCCTGAGGCTCCGAACAGCGCGACGACGCCGTCGGCTTCGGCGCCGAAGGCTGCATCGAGCGTGAAGGCGCCGCGGGTGAGGCGCGCGCTGACCGTCAGCATTACCCCTCCAGCCGGCGTCTGAGGACGCGCGCGAGAAGCTCGGAGCCCACGAGCGCGGCGAAGGCGATGACGATGGCGATCGCCATCAGGCGAAAGGCGCCGTCCAGCCCGCCCGGCACCTGGGTGTAGGTGTAGAGCGCCAGCGGCAGCGTCCGGGTCTCGCCGGGGATGTTGGAGACGAAGGTGATGGTCGCGCCGAACTCGCCGAGGCAACGGGCGAAGGCCAGGATGGCGCCGGTCAGCACGCCGGGTGCCATCAGCGGCAGGCTGATGCTCGCGAACACCCAGACAGGCGGCGCGCCCAGCGTGCGAGCGGCGGTCTCCAGGCGCCGGTCCATGCCTTCGATCGAGAGCCGGATCGCGCGCACCATGAGCGGGAAGGAGACCACGGCCGAAGCCACCGCCGCACCCTGCCAGGTGAAGGCGAGGGTGATGCCGAACCAGTCGTCGAGCCAGGCGCCGAGCGGCCCTTGCCGGCCGAGCAGCAGCAGCAGCACGAAGCCCACCACCACCGGCGGCAGCACCAGGGGCAGGTGCACCAGGCCGTTGACCACCGCCCAGCCGGGGAAGCGATACCGGGCGAGCAGCCAGGCGACGGCGATGCCCAAAGGCAGGCTGATCAGAACCGCCCAGCCCGCCACCCGCAGGCTGAGCATGATCGCCTCGACCTCCAGCGGCGTCAGCGACATGGCCTCAATCGACGACGAAGCCGGCGCGGGCGAATGCGGCTCGCCCCTCCGGCCCGGTCAGGAAGGCGAAGAAGCGCGCCGCGAGCGGCGAGGCGCGGCCCGCGATGAGGGCGACCGGGTAGACGATCGGCTCGTGCAGCGATGCCGGAACCGGCGCGACCACGTGGATGTCCGGCACGCGGATGGCGTCGGTCGCGTAGACGATGCCGAGCGGCGCTTCGCCCCGTGCCACCAGCGCGAGCGCCGCCCGCACATCGGCTGCCGGCGCGAGGCGGTCTTTCGCTTCGGGCCAGAGGCCGAGCGCTTCGAGCGCCTGGCGCGCGTAAATGCCGGCCGGCACGTGGTCGGGATTGCCGATGGCGAGCCGCCCGCCGGCCAGCAGCGCCCCGAGATCGAGTGCTGCGGACGGCTCGAACGGTGCCATGCCGCTGTCCCCCGAGACGAACACCAGGCGATTGCCCGCGAGCGCCTGCCGGCTGCCGGGCTCGATCAGGCCCAGGGCCTCCACATGGTCCATCCATGCCGCGTTGGCCGCGAGGAAGATATCGGCCGGTGCGCCGCTCTCGATCTGCCGCGCCAGCGCCGAGGTCCCGGCGTAGGAGGCGACCACGCGGTCCTCGGGCCCGGCCTCGAACAGCCCGATCGCCTCGTCGATCGCGTGAGCGCTGCTCGCGGCCGCGAGGATGACCACGCGCTCGGCCGCCGCCGGCCCCGTCCATGTGCAGACGAGGAGCCCGGCGAGCGCCAGCCAAAGCGCCCGAAGCGCCGCTGACCGGCGCGGCCGCCGGTCGCTCACACTATCCCGCACGTCGTGCGCCGCGATCCCCGCGGGGATCGCGCCTCCTCCTCATTCTTCAATGCATGAGGCGGATTTCCGACTGGAGCGAGCGCTCCCGCACCTCCACGGCGCCTCGACCGTTCGCCGACGGGGACCGACCGTTCCGTCGTTCGGGCGGTCGCACGGCCCGCCAAGGCCGCATCGGCGGGCCGACTGTAGCGCCGGGCCGGTACGCGCGCAACGAACGCCGGGTGAGGGAGCACGACGCACGCGGGAAACCCCCTTTTTTGAAGCGGGATTCGCCGGGATTAAGTGGGATTAAGTGGGATAAGTGAGATTCCGCGGGACACGCGGGCCAGATACGGCGCGCGACCCGGTGAGAATTGCCGACTATCGAGCCCGCCTTGGTCCGCTCGTTCGTGCACCGCATGACGCGAAACTGTGGCGTAGGCGGCGCACGCCGTGCATCGCACCATGGTGCGGGCTAGGGGCTAGGCCTGAGGAAAGCCGGTGGGGCGGGCGCCGTGGGCCTCCGTGCCGCCTGCGGAGCCGGGGTTGCTGTAGTAGATGGTCATCTCGTGGATGAGCCCGTCCCGGCAGCGGAAGAAGTTGCAGTTGCGCAAGCGCTGCACACCGGCGTCGCGATAGGTCGAGTCCGGTTTCGGCGTCAGCGTGACGAGGAAGGTCGCGGCGCAGCGCTCGCCCCCTGTGTCCACGTAGTGGACGAATTCGGTGAATTGCGGGTCGTAGTTGGCGAGCAGATGCTCGAAGAAGCGGGGCAGCGGGGTCTCGCCAGCGCCCGGTTGAGCCTTGAAGAGGCGTGGTGCGGCATCGCCGTGATAGATCGTGACCAGGGCGTCGTCGGTGAAGCAGGCGACCACCGCCGGGATGTCGGCTTGCGCGACGTTCCCGAAGTAGCGCCTCTCCACAAGGTCGACGTAGCCGTCCCTCGTCATCGCTACAGCAGTATCTCGACGAAGCCGATGGCGACCAGCACGGCGGTCATCAGGATCGCGAGGACGATCAGGCTGACGCGCACCACGCGGCGCACCGGGTTCTGTGTATTGGCGAAGGGGACGAGATTGAACATGAGTCCCCCGGCCACCACCATCACGCAGCCGGCCGAGTAGAGCGGGCGGTACACGGGCTGGAAAATGAAGACAAGCGCGAGCAGGCAGAGCGCGATGATCGCCAGCACGATCAATCGCGCCGTGCGGCGGGACATGTTGCGCCGTGCCGGAGCCTCGCTCACGAGGCGATCCTCAAGCCGTCATGGTCGAACAGATGGACCTGCCCCTCAGCCGGCGCCACGTGCAAGGTCTCGCCGACCGCGACCGGGTATCCGCGGCCGGCCACGACGCGCAGATCGTCGTCGCCGATGCGGAGGTGGATCAGGGTCTCCGCTCCCATCGGCTCGATCAGGTCGATGCGGCCGGAGATGGTGGTGGGGCCCGCCTCGGAAGCCGATGCGAGGCCGCGCGGGCGCACGCCCACGGTGAGCGGTGTGTTGCGCCGTCCGCTATCGCCCTGCAAGGAGACCTCCGCGTGCAGGGGCAGCACGACCTCCTGGCCCAGCATGTCCACGGTCGCCGTATCCTCGTCCGCGTCGATGACGCGTGCCTCGATGAGGTTCATCTGCGGTGTGCCGATGAAGCCCGCGACGAAGACGTTGGCCGGCTTGGCGAAGATGTCGTGCGGGCTCGCCACCTGCTCGATGATGCCATCGCGCATGACCGCGATCCTGTCGGCGATGGTGAGCGCTTCGATCTGATCGTGGGTCACGATCACGGTCGCCTTGTGCAGACCGTTCAAGAGCCGCTTGATCTGCCCGCGCATCTCCTGGCGGACGACGATGTCGAGGCGGCTCAAGGGTTCGTCGAAGAGGAAACACTGCGGGTCGCGGATGATCGCGCGGCCGACGGCGACGCGCTGCTTCTCGCCCTCCGCGAGCCGGCCGGGGACCCGGCCGAGCGCATGGGAGAGGTCGAGAAGGCCGGCGATCTCCTGCACCCGGCGGTCGATTTCCTCTTTCGTGATGCGCTCGGCGTGGAGCGGGAAGGCCAGGTTCTCGGCTACCGTCAGGCTCGGGTAGAGCGCGTAGAACTGGAACACCATCGCGATGTCTCGATCGCGCGGCGCGAGGTCGTTGACCCGTGTGCCGGCGATGAAGATCTCGCCCGCCGTCGCTTCCTCGAGGCCGGCAATCATGCGGAGCGTCGTGGTCTTGCCGCAGCCCGACGGGCCGAGCAGGCACACCACCTCGCCGGCCTCCACGTCGAGGTCGATGTCGTCGACCGCGGCGAGCGTGCCGAAGTGCTTGCTCAGGTTGCGCAGCTCGATGTCGGCCATGGGTGCGCTACCGCTTGATCGTGCCGAAGGTGACGCCGCGCAGCAGCTGGTTCTGCAGCAGGAACGTCACGAACACGACGGGGATGAGGAACAGCGTCTCGATGGCCGCCAGCAGCCCCCAGCGCACGCCGATGTCGCCGCCGATGGTCTGCGCCATGGCGACCGGCACCGTTCGCGTGTCGCGGCCGGTGAGCAGCAGGGCGAAGAGGAACTCGTTCCAGGTCAGGATCAGCCCGAAGACTGCGGTCGCCGCGATGCCCGCCTTCACCTGCGGTATGCAGATGCGGAAGAAGATCTTCATCTCCGAGCTGCCGTCCATTCGCGCCGCGTCTTCCACCTCGCGCGGTATCTCGTCGAAGAAGCTCTTCATCATCCAGATGGTGAAGGGCAGGTTGAAGGCTGCGTACAGCAGGATGATCCCGATGTAGCTGCCCGACAGCCCGCTCACGCGGAACATGATGAAGATCGGGATGATGACGATGATCGGCGGCAGCATTCGGGTCGTGAGGATGATGAAGAGATAGGTTTCGTTGCCCTTGAGCGGCCATCGCGAGAAGCCGTAGGCCGCGATCGTGCCGAGGATCAGCGCTACCGCGACCGAGGCGCCGGCGATGAAGATGCTGTTGAAGAAGAAGAGGTCGAAGCCGGTGTCCACCGAGGCGCCGCCGCGCTCGTAGGCGCGCGAGAAGACGTTGGCGAAATTCTCCAGCGTCGGCGTGAAGATGAACTCGGGCGGGGTGGAGAGCGCGTCGGTGTGCGACTTGAACGCGGTCAGGATGATCCACAACACCGGGAAGAAGTAGATGAAGCTGATCACCGTCGAGACCGCGGTCTGACGCCAGCCTGCCTTGCCGATCTCAGGTCGTCTGCGCGCCATGGCTTAAGGCTCCTCTTCCGCCCGTCGCCTGACGAAGAAGAGATAGAGGTTGGTCAGCACGATGACCACGAAGAGCAGGATATAGCCGAGCGCCGCCGATTGGCTCGTCTTGAAGTACTGGAAGGCCACTCGATAGACGTAGACCGCGATGGTCTCGGTCGAGGTGCCCGGCCCGCCCTCGGTGATCAGGAACACGATGTCGAAGAGCTTGAACGCCTCGATGGTGCGGAAGAGGATCGCCAGCAGCAGGAGGCCCCGGATGTAGGGGAAGGTGATCGTCCAGAACCGCCGCCACCACGAGGCCCGGTCGATCTCCGCCGCCTCGTAGAGGTGCTTCGGCACGCTGACGAGGCCGGCCAGCACCAGCAGCATCACGAAGGGCGACCACATCCAGACGTCGGCGAAGATGATGCCGGCGAGCGCGCCCACCTGCGAGCCGAGGAGGATGAAGGGCTCGCCCGTGATCGCCTTCACCGCCTGGCTCAGCAACCCGAACGTCGGCTCGTAGTAGTAGCGGAAGAAGGCGCCGACCGCGACGAAGCTCAGCATCATCGGCGTCAGCACCAGCATCAGGAGCACGCGGCGGCCGGGGAAGGTCTTCTCGAAGAGCAGCGCCAGCAGGAAGCCCACCACGAGCTGCAGCAGCACGTCGATCGTCACGATGATCGCCGTCGTCTGGAAGCGCTCCCAGACCACCGGGTCGGAGAGCACCTTTTCGTAGTTCTTGAACCAGACGAATTCCGGTTCTTTGACGCGGTTCGCCCGATATCGATAAAAGCTCAGGCCGAAGGACCAGAGCAGCGGAAAGATATTCATGATGACCAGCACGGCGAGCGCCGGCGCGACCAGGAGCGGCCCGCGGTTGCGCTCGAAAAAGCGCTCCAGAAGCGTTCCGCGCTCGACGTGATAGGTAGCGGCCATGACTCAGGGGCCGGTTAATCGCTTTGACTTAGGCAATCGGTGGGAAGGAAAGGGGGGCGGCCCCCAAATGCGGAGCCGCCCCCGATACCGCCTCGATCGCTACTCGATGCGTCCTGCTTCGCGCAGGAGGTCATCCTGGAATACGGCGATGTTGTCCAGCGCCTCCTTGGCGGAGAGCTGTCCGGTGATCGCCTTGTCGAACTCTTCCTGCTGCTGCACCAGCAGCTCGAAGAACTCGGGGATGTGCCAGACGTCCCTCTGCCAGTCGAGGCTCGGGCCGAAGGCGTGGTTCCACGGCCGGTACTCCATGTACTCGGGCGTGGTGTAGACGCTCTTCAGGCCGCTCTGCCCGCCGCGCGAGGCGAACTCGTGCTGCACGGGGGTGGAGAGCCACCACTTGCAGAAGTCGAGCGACTCTTGGACCACCGTGTCGCTGTTCCAGGTGGTCAGCACGAAGGGCTGCCCGCCGATGTTGGACCAGCGCACGATCTCGTCGCCCACCTTGAGGCCTGGCATCTTGGCGAAGTTGACCTGGTCGGAGACCTTCGAGGTGTCCGGCGAGATCGCCGATTCGCCGAAACCGATCCACTGGATGATCCAGGCGACCTTGCCCTCGCGGAACAGCTCGTCGACCTTGAAAATGTCCATCGAGCCGGTCTGGACCACCGGCGGCATGTGCTGGGTGAGCGAGAGATAATGCTCGAAAGCCTCAACGGCGACGTCGGAGTTCACGACGCCGAGCGCCTGGCCTTCGGGCTCCATGGTTTCGTCCCAGATGCTGCCACCGTGCTGCCAGATGAAGCCGTTGATCTGCATGCTGGAGAAGTCGTAGCCCTTGCCGGCCTGATAGGCGATTCCGTAGAAGTCGTCGGTCAAGGCCTCGCCGCCCAGTGAGTCACCGGAACCCCGGCGGAAGAACTCGCCGAAGTCGGCTACCTGGTCCCAATGGACTTCGTTATGTTCCTCGGGCGAACACGGCAGGTCGTAGCCGTACTTCTCCTTGAACGCGGCCATCTCGCCGTCATGGCAGAACAGGTCCTCACGGTAGTAGACCACCAGCACGTCCGGCATCTGCGGGAAGCCGTAGTAGTTCTCCGACCGATGCGGATAGGTGGAATAGGACGCGACGAGGTTGGGATGCAGATCCTCGAACACCGCCTGCAGACCCGGGTCGGCATCGATGAAGTCGTTGATCTTCATGTAGTAGCCGCCCTCGATGTTGGCGCCCAGCCACTGGCTGTCGCTGACCGCCATCTGGTACTTCTCCTCGCCCGAGGTCAGCGAGGCCGCGAGCCGCGTGTAGTAGTCGGGCCACGGGATGAAGTCGATCACGAGCGTCACGGTGTTGCCGCTCGGCGCCTGGTAGCTCGCGTTCGCCATGTCCTGCATGATGCGCGTCGGCGGCCAATCGGGCGCTGCCATGTTGATGGTGATGTCCTCGGCCTGGGCGGGGCCTCCCCACATGGCGGAGCCGACCAGCGCCACCGCGCCGGCGAGCAGTGCCGCCTTGCCCTTCGTCATGCCTCTCATGCTCGTCTCCCCTTTTGCTCTACTCGCGAACCGCGGCGGACCTGCCGTCGGTCATGCCGGCAAGCTGCTCCGGCGGGCGCGCCGCATCCTACGCCACCATGGTGCCAGAGTCGCTCAGGAAAAGTCTCGTGTCGGCGCCGGCGAGCGCAATTCGTACTCGGTCGCCGGCGGTGTAGCGGGCTCCGGTCGCTTCCGCCACCACCATGCGCAGCGCAACACCTTCCGCCTTGAGGTCGAGTATCGTGATGTCGCCCTGCGGCTCGGTGATCTCGATCGTCGCCGCAACGCCGTCGCCGCCGTCGTCGACCAGCGTGAGGTCGTGCGGCCTGATGCCGACCAGCAGCTCGGTGCCGGCGTCGAGCGCTTGCAGCCTCTCGCGCCAGGGGTTGCCGTCCAGTTCCATGAACGGGAGCTCGATGGCCGGGCCCGTGTTCCCGCCCAGCTTGAGCGTGCCCTTGATCAGGTTGATAGGCGGATCGCCGATCAGCGCCGCGACGTGGCGGTCGACCGGCCTGGCGTAGAGCCGCTCGGGCGTGTCGACCTGCGTAATGCGCCCGTGCTGGATGACGGCGACGCGCTCGCCGATGCTGAGCGCCTCCAGTTGGTCAGGAGTCGCGTAGAGCGTGGTGGTGCCGAGCTCCCGGTGCAGGCGCTTGAACTCGGCGCGCATGTCGTGGCGGAGCTTCGCATCGAGGTTGGTGAGCGGCTCGTCGAAGAGGAAGAGCCGCGGGCGGCGGATGATGGCGCGCCCGATGGCGAGCCGCTGCTGCTCGCCGCCGCTGAGCGATGCCGGCTTGCGGTCCAGCGTGTGGGTGATACGGAGCAGCTCCGCGGTCTCCCGCACCCGCGTGTCGATTTCCTTCCGGCGCAGCTTCATCTCGCGTAGCGGATAGGCGAGGTTCTGAAAGGTTGTGAGGTGGGGGTAGAGGGCGAAGCTCTGGAACACCATCGCCATGTCGCGGCGCTTGACCGGGACGCCCGTGAGGTCGTGCCCGTCCACCGTGAGCGTGCCGCCGTCCGGCCGCTCGAGGCCGGCGATGATGCGGAGCGTCGTTGTCTTTCCCGCCGCGCTCGGACCGAACAGGACGAAGAACTCACCGTCCTCGATCTCGAGGTCCACGCCGCGTAGTGCGTGGACCGAGCCGTAGCTCTTGATCAGCCCCGTGAGGCGAAGCTGCGCCATTCTACGAGTCCACTCCGACAAGTCCGTTTGGGCCGGCGCGCCACCGGCACCCGGTTCGTTTTCGCCCGAATTTGCCCATCTCCAACATTCCGTCAACATAGCATCATGGCCCCGCCTGCCAACCGCGCTGAACACGCGCAGCCACTGTCTGTGCGCTCCGGCCGTCTCCATGAATTGCCCGAACTCGCCGCGCAGGCCATGAACCCGGAAAGATTTGCGGGTTAACAATCCGGCCGCGCTGTGCCACAAACCGGCCCGGGCGGCCGCTGGTGCGGTTGAAATGCTCCGCGGCCCCGCTCGCCGCCCTCTGGATCAAGAAGCAACGGCTTCGGTTATGGTCAAAGAAGACTTGCTCGAATTTTCCGGCACGGTTCGCGAAAAGCTGCCGGATACGATGTTCCGCGTGGCGCTCGACAACGGCCACGAAATCATCGCGCGTCCAGCGGGTAAGATGCGGAAATTCCGCATCCGCGTGCTCGTCGGCGACCGGGTCGATGTCGAGATGACGCCCTACGATCTGTCGAAGGGCCGGATCATCTTCCGCCACAAGTAGGCCGGGAGCGGAGACGCGGGTCACACGCGGCGGCTGAAGCCGCCGGCCCGATAGCCGTAGCGGTGCCCCGGCAGGATCCGCCGGGATCGGGAGGAGTAGGGCATGGCCCATCCACGCTTCGGCGATATTTCTGTCTGTGTCTTCGACGCTTACGGGACTCTGTTCGACTACAACGCGGCGGCCGGGCGGCATAACGCGGTGCTCGGCGAGAAGGCCGCGCCGCTCGCCGATCTCTGGCGCCTCAAGCAGCTTCAGTACACTTGGCTTCGCAGCCTCATGGGCCGCTACACGGGGTTCTGGCAAGTCACGGGCGAGGCGCTCGACTTTGCCATGGGGGAGCTCGGTATCGAGGATGAGGCCCTCCGCGCCAACCTGATGGAGGCTTACCTCACCCTGGATGCTTACCCCGAAGTGCAGGAGACGCTGGTGACACTCAGGGCGCACGGGCTCAGGACCGCTATCCTCTCCAACGGCGAGTCCGGGATGCTCGATGCTGCCGTCGAGGCGGCGGGGATCGCAGACAGCCTCGATGCCGTGCTCTCGGTCGAAGAGGTCGGAATCTATAAGCCGCACCCCTCTGTCTACCGACTGGTGGTGGATCGGCTCGGCGTGGAAGGGGCCAACGTGAGTTTCCAGTCTTCCAACGCCTGGGATGCCAACGCCGCCGCGGCCTTCGGCTTCCGCGTCGCCTGGTGCAACCGCTTCGGTCAGGGGCAGGAGCGCGTGCCCGAAGCGCCCGACGCGGAGATCGCCACGCTCGCCGAGCTTCCCGCGCTGCTGGGCATCGGCTGAGGACCGCGCCATGCGCCTGTTGCGAGCCCTTGGTCTGATCGCGTTCCTGGCCGCCGGCGCAGCAGCGGGTGCCGTGCAGGCGGCCTCGCTCACCGGGAAGGTCCTGGTCGCGGGCGAGGGCATGCCCGACCCGCGCTTCCAGGAGACGGTGATCTATCTCGTCGAGCATGACGCGAACGGCGCATTCGGGCTGGTGGTCAACAAGCCGAGCGCCATCGGGCCCATCGCCGCGCTCCTCGACGAACTCGGCATCGAAGCCGATGAATACGGGTTCAACGTGCAGGGCTCCGTCACCCTGCATTACGGCGGCCCTGTGGATCCCGACCGCTGGTTCGTCCTCCACTCCGCCGACTATGAGGTGGACGGGACGCAGCAGGTCTCCAGCGGTATCGCGCTGACCGTCAGTTCCGAGGTGCTGATCGACATCGCGCTCGGCCAGGGCCCGCGCCGCAGCCTGATCATATTCGGCTACAGTGGTTGGGGTCCGGCGCAACTGGAGGGGGAGCTCGCGCGCGGCGATTGGACGGTGACCGACGCCGACCCCGACCTCGTTCTCGGCACCGACCACGAGAGCAAGTGGCGCCGCTCGCTCGGCATCATCATTTGAACCGCCTCCCGTAGCTCGCGGGCGATACCTCGCCGGGCCCGCTTCGGAGCGCTAATCCGCTTTCGATTCAAGCGGTTGCGCCGAATTGGCTTCGTTTTGCAAAAAACTGAATGCCGAGTCAGGCGAGTGTGCCGTGGCAGCGCTTGAACTTGCGGCCGGAGCCGCACGGACAGGGGGCGTTGCGGCCGACCCTGCTCCAGGTCTCGGGATTGCGCTGGTCGAACGCCGCACGGCGGACGGTTCCGTTTCCCGCCGCCGCTAGGGCGGGCTCGCCTGCCTCACGCGGTGCGGGCGCTCGGCCTCCGCCGCCACCCGGCGGCAGTGCAGGCGGCCCGTCGGCTGACGCTCCTGCGCCCGCGCTGGCGAGAGCGGGCTCGCGGCGGGTCTCCTGCATCTGAGGCGCGCGCCGCTCGGGCACGGGCGAGTCCTCCTCGTCCGGCCCGGCCACCCGCAGCTCCACATGGCTGAGTAGCTGGGTCGTCTGCTCGCGCAGGCTGGCCAGCATGTTCTCGAACATCTCGAACGACTCGGCCTTGTATTCGTTGAGCGGGTCACGCTGGCCGTAAGCCCTGAGACCGATTCCCTGGCGGAGGTGGTCGAGGGTCAGCAGGTGGTCCTTCCAGCTCTGGTCGAGGATCTGGAGAAGCAGGCTCTTTTCCGCAAGGCGCCACACATCGGCACCGTAGTTGCTGAGCTTGGCGGCGACGTGGACATCCGCCTCCTTGGCGATGCGGTCGCGAATCTCCTCGTCGGCGATGCCCTCTTCTGAGGCCCACTCCTTGATCGGCAGGTCCACGCCGAGCAGCCGCCGGCAGGCATCGTGCATGCCGTCCAGGTCCCATTGCTCGGGATAGGCCTTCTCCGGGATGTGATCGTCGACGATGGAGTCGACCACCTCGTGACGCATGTCGGTAACCGTCTCCGAGACATCGTCGATGCGCATCAGGTCCTTGCGCTGCTCGTAGACCACCGAGCGCTGGTCGTTCATCACATTGTCGAACTTCAGAAGGTTCTTGCGGATCTCGTAGTTGCGGGCCTCAACCTTCTGCTGCGCCTTCTCGAGCGCCTTGTTGATCCACGGATGGATGATCGCCTCGCCGTCCTTCAGCCCGAGCTTGGAGAGCATCGAGTCCATGCGCTCGGAGCCGAATATGCGCATGAGGTCGTCTTCGAGGGAGAGGAAGAAGAGCGAGGCGCCGGGATCGCCCTGCCGGCCCGAGCGGCCGCGCAGCTGGTTGTCGATGCGTCTGGCCTCATGGCGCTCGCTGCCGAGCACCAGAAGCCCGCCGGCGGCGAGCACCTTCTCGCGCTCGGCGGCGACCTCGGCACGGATGTTGGCAGTGGCTCGTTCCTTCGCCACCTCGTCCTCTTGGTCGCCGAGCTCGCCGGCGATGCGGAACTCCACGTTGCCGCCGAGCTGAATGTCGGTGCCGCGGCCGGCCATGTTGGTCGCGATGGTAATCGCGCCGGCGCGGCCCGCCTGCGCGATGATGTGCGCCTCCTGCTCGTGATAGCGGGCGTTGAGCACGTTGTGCGGCATCGATTCCTTTTTCAGCCGCTCGGCCAGGAGCTCGGACTTCTCGATGCTCGTAGTGCCGACGAGGACCGGCTGACCCCGCTTCTGGCAGTCGCGCAGGAGCTCGGCAATCGCGTGCCACTTCTCTCCTGCGGTGCGGTAGACCTCGTCGTCGCGGTCGTCGCGGATGCAGGGCTCGTTGGTCGGGATCTGGATCACGTCGAGGCCGTAGATGTCGCCGAGCTCGGCGGCCTCGGTGGCCGCCGTGCCGGTCATGCCGGCAAGCTTCGGATACATGCGGAAGTAGTTCTGGAAGGTGATCGAGGCCAGCGTCTGGTTCTCCTGCTGGACCCGCACATGCTCCTTGGCCTCAAGCGCCTGGTGCAGCCCTTCCGAGAACCGGCGCCCGGGCATCATCCGCCCGGTGAACTCGTCGATGATGACGACGCGCCCGTCCTTCACGATGTAGTCGGTATCGCGCTCGAACATCTTGTGAGCGCGCACCGCCTGGTTCAGGTGATGGACGACCGAGACGTTCTCGATGTCGTAGAGATTGGGGCTGCGCAGGAGGTTGTGCTTGATGAGCAGCGCCTCGACCCGCTCCGCGCCTTCGTCGGTCAGCGTCGCCGCGCGGGCCTTCTCGTCGATATCGAAGTCGCCCGCTTCGAGCTCGGGCATCACGCGGTCGACAAGCTGGTACATCTCCGAGCTGTCCTCGGACGGCCCTGAGATGATCAGCGGCGTTCGCGCTTCGTCGATCAGGATGCTGTCGACCTCGTCGACGATGGCGAAATTGAAGGGGCGCTGGACCATGGTCTCCAGCGTGAACTTCATGTTGTCCCGCAGATAGTCGAAGCCGAACTCGTTGTTGGTCCCGTAGGTCACGTCAGCGCCATACTGCTCGCGCCGCTGCTTATCGTCGAGGCCATGCACGATGCAGCCGACGGTGAGGCCCAGGAACTGGTAAATCTCGCCCATCCAGGCGGCGTCGCGCTGGGCCAGGTAGTCATTTACCGTGATCACGTGCACGCCCTTGCCTTCGAGGGCGTTCAGATAGACCGGCAGGGTCGCGACCAGGGTCTTGCCCTCGCCGGTCGCCATCTCCGCGATCTTGCCCTGGTGGAGGACGATGCCGCCGACGAGCTGCACGTCGTAATGGCGCTGGCCGAGCGTGCGCTTCGCGGCTTCGCGCGTAATGGCGAAGGCCTCGATGAGCAGGTCCTCCAGGGTCTCGCCGTCGGCAACACGCTTCCTGTATTCGGCGGTCTTGGCGCGAAGCTCGTCGTCGCTCAACGCTTCCAGCGAGCGTTCGAGGTCGTTGATGGCGCTGATTTGCGCGGCGTGCGCCTTGACGATGCGCTCGTTGACCGTGCCGAACAGTTTCTTGGAAAGCCCCTGGAGCATGGTGTGTTCCCGACAGCCAACGCCCGCCGCCGCCCGCGGCGACGGCAGTGACCGAGAGATAGGCGCGAGCCCCGGTCGTGTCAACGCGACCTTCGGAATTCGTTTCCCCCCGGTCCGCGGGTATGGTTGGCGCGGCTCGCCATCTGGAGAGGTCGATGACCGCGATATCCCCCCTCGCGCCCGCGCGCTTCCCCGACCTGCCACCGGTCCTCGGCGTTCGCCTTGCCGCTGCCGAGGCGCGCCTGCGTTACCGGGGCCGCCCCGACCTCCTGCTCGCGTCTTTTGCGCCGGAGACCGCGGTGGCAGGCACGCTCACGCGCTCGCGCACGGCGGCACCGCCGGTCGAGTGGTGCCGGGCGCTGCTCGATGAGGCTCATGGCACCGCGCGCGCGCTGGTGGTCAATGCGGGGAATGCGAACGCCGCGACCGGGGAGCAGGGCCACGTCGCGGTGCGCCGGACGGCGGATGCGGCGGCGGCCGCCGTCGGATGCCGCGCGGACGAGGTCTTCGTCTGCTCGACCGGCGTGATCGGCGAGCAGCTCCCGGTCGAGCGCCTGACCGCGGCCCTGCCGGGGCTTCACTCGGGCCTCTCGGATAGTGCGTGGCCCGATGCCGCCGCCGCGATCATGACCACGGACACCTTCCCCAAGGGCGCTTCGGCCGGGGCCGAGATCGACGGTGTGCCGGTCGTCATCAACGGCATCGCCAAGGGCTCAGGCATGATCGCGCCGAACATGGCCACGATGCTCGCCTACGTATTCACCGATGCGAACCTGCCGGCGACGGCGTTGGGGCCTCTGCTCCGGCGCGGCGTGAACCGCTCCTTCAACGCCATCACGGTGGACGGCGATACGTCGACCAACGACACCTGCCTCCTCTTCGCCACGGGCGCCGCCCGGCACCGGCGGATCGCGCGCACCGGCGACCCGCGGCTCCACGCCTTTCGCACCGCGCTCGAGGCGGTGTTGACCGATCTCGCCCGGCAGATCGTGCGGGACGGGGAAGGCGCCCACAAACTCGTCTCGATCGCGGTGCGCGGTGCGGCCTCGGAGGCGGCGGCCCGCAAGCTCGGCCTCGCGATCGCAAACTCGCCGCTGGTAAAGACCGCGATCGCCGGCGAGGACCCCAATTGGGGGCGGATCGTTGCGGTGGTGGGCCGGGCCGGCGTGGCGTTCGATCAGGCTCAGCTCTCGATCTGGATCGGCGCCGAGCGCGCGGCGACGAATGGCGTGGCGGACCCGGCCTTCGACGAGCCGGCGACGGCCCGCCACATGAAGGGGCAGGAGGTCGAGATCGCCGTCGAGATCGGCTCAGGCCCAGGCGCTGCGACCGTCTGGACCTGTGATCTGACCCACGGCTACATCGACATCAATGCCGACTACCGCTCCTGAGGGGGCTCCCGAAGGCGCCCCTGCGGGGGCGACGCCGATCGTTCTCGTGGTTGCCGTCGCGCTGGTGGATGCCGACGGCCGCGTGCTGCTGGCGCGCAGGCCGCCGGGCAAGGCGATGGAAGGACTTTGGGAATTCCCCGGCGGCAAGCTCGCTGCCGGCGAGACGCCAGAGCAGGCGCTGATCCGCGAGCTCCGCGAGGAGCTCGGAATCGACACGGAGCAGAGCTGCCTCGCGCCTTTGGCCTTCGCCTCCCACGGCTACGATGACTTTCACCTCCTCATGCCGCTCTACGTCTGCCGGGTGTGGAGCGGCACTGTCGTGCCCAAGGAGGGGCAGGAGCTCCGCTGGGTGCGGCCGGCGCGGCTCCGCGATTTCCCGATGCCGCCGGCCGATGCGCCGCTGATCCCCGTGCTGCGCGACCTTCTCTAGCCCTTACCGCCCGCGCCCGCCATGATCCGGGCCCCCGTCCACGACCGCCGAGGAGTCGCCGGTGACCGATGATCTCTGCTTCACGCCCGCCACCGAGCTTGCGCCGCTGATCCGGCGCAAGGAGCTCTCGCCGGTCGAGCTGATCGACGCCGTGCTGGCCCGCATCGAGGCTTGCGAGCCCCGCATCAACGCCTTCGCCACGCTCACCGCCGAGCGCGCCCGCGATGCCGCCCGCAGCGCAGAAGCCAAGCTGATGCAGGGCGACGCCACGGGTTCGCTCTGCGGCCTGCCCGTCACCATCAAGGATCTGACCGAGACCGCCGGGATCCCCACCGAGCGGGGCACCCATTCGCTGAAGGGCCATGTGCCGACGGTGGACGCGCCGGTGATTCCGCGGCTGGAAGACGCCGGCGCCATCATCCTCGGCAAGACCACCACCTCGGAGTTCGGCTGGTCGGGCGTGAGCCACAGCCCGCTCACCGGCATCACCTCCAATCCATGGAAGCAGGGCTACAATACGGGCGCCTCCTCCGCCGGCGCCGGAGCGGCCGCCGCGGCGGGCTACGGGCCGCTGCACCAGGGCTCGGACGGCGCGGGGTCGATCCGCATGCCGTCGCACTTCAGCGGCATCTTCGGCCTCAAGCCGACCTACGGGCGGGTGCCCAATTGGCCGGTGCCGAACAACGACCAGATCTCCCATGTCGGGCCGATGACCCGCACCGTGGGCGATGCCGCGCTGATGCTGCAGGCGATGGCGGGCCCGCACCCGTGGGATCACACCAGCCTGGAGGCCGGGCCCGCCGACTACCCGGCCAGGCTCGACGACGGGATCGCGGGCCTCAAGGTTGCCTTCAGCCCCGACCTCGGGCACGCGCGCGTCGACTCGGACGTCGCGGTGCTGGTGCAGAGCGCCGCCGAGGCGTTTCAGTCCCTCGGCTGCACGGTGGAGAGCCCGGCGCTGCCCTTCGGCCCCGAGGGGCCGGAGATCATCCGCCTGCTATGGCCCATCCACCTCCACGCCTACCGCCCCTTGCTCGCCGAGTTCGGGGACCGCATGGACCCCGGCCTCGTCGCCTGCATCCGCGCGGCGGATGGGGTGACGGGCGCGACCTATCTGGAGACGCGGGCGCGCAAGCTCGCCTATGTGGAGGCGGTGCATCGCTTCTTCGAGGAGTGGGACCTGCTGCTCACTCCGGCCGTCTCCGTACCGGCGTTCCCGGCCGAGCGGCTGCAGCCCGAGCACTGGCCGTCGCATCCGTGGGACTGGATCATGTGGGCCGAGTTCTCCTATCCCTTCAACTTCAGCCACAATCCTGCCGCCTCGGTGCCCTGCGGCTTCACCGATGCAGGGCTCCCCGTCGGGCTGCAAATCGTGGGCAAGCGCTTCGCCGACCTGACGGTGCTGCAGGCCGCGCGTGCCTTCGAGCAGGCGCGCCCCTGGGCCGACCGCCGGCCGGCGCTTTGAGGGTCGGCGCCAACGGAGCCCACGCCGGACCCGGCTGTCGCCCCACCTTGTATCTCGTCCACACGCCGTCGGCGTTATTCTGACGGCGTCGGGAGCCGGCGGGAGACCCGCGATGGATCATCGATGCATCACGTTCGAACGGCGGGAGGCGGTCGGGCTCCTCACGCTCAACCGGCCGGAACGAGCCAATGCAATTGACCGGACCATGCTGGCCGAGCTCAATGCGACGTGCGATGCGGTCGAGGCTGACGAGACGATCCGGGCGCTCGTCGTGACCGGCGCGGGCGGCACCTTCTCCTCGGGCTTCGACCTCAAGGAGCAGGCCGCAGCCCCGCCTGTAGGCGTCGCCGCCTGGCGTGAGGTGCTGCGGGACGACTTCGACACCGTGATGCGCTTCTGGCATCTCTCGAAACCGACCGTCGCTGCGGTGCGGGGCCCGGCCCTCGCCGGCGGCTGCGAGCTCGCGCTCGCCTGCGACGTGACCGTGGCGGCCGAGGATGCCCGCTTCGGCGAGCCCGAACTGCGCTTCGGCGCCGGCATCGTCGTGATGCTGATGCCCTGGCTCACCGGGCCCAAGCACGCGAAGGAAATTCTGCTCTCCGGCGAGGACGAGATTGGAGCCCAACGTGCCTACGAGATCGGCCTCGTCAACCGCGTCGTGCCCGCCGGCGACGAGGTGGAGACCGCGCTCGCGCTCGCCCGCCGCATGGCCGCCACCGAGCCGGCGCTTCTCAAGCGCACCAAAGCCACGATCAACCGTATGTACCGCATGATGGGCTTCGACGCGGCGCTCGACATGGCGCTCGAACAGGACCTCCTGATCGAGGCCGAGGGCACGGCGACCAAGCGCGAGTTCCTCGAGATTGCGCGGACGCAAGGCCTGCGCGCCGCCATCGCCTGGCGCGACGCCAGACGCTGAGCGCGGTGCCGCGCTGGAAGCCTTCCGTCCGTGGGCTGGGCGCACACCGCCGATCTAGGAGGAGGCGACGGCTAGGAGCATGGGGTGAGCAACAGAATCGCGATCGACATCCACGAACGGACGGCCTTTGCCGGCGGTCACGCATTCGCCGAAGTCGGCGCTTACGAGCGGCTGATCGGGCTCGCCCGGTTCGCCGTCGATCCCGACGCGCCTGCGCAGGCTGGCATCGTCGACGTGGACAAGGCGCCGCGCAATCGCGATGGCCTGGTCGAGTTCGCCGCCGATCTCTGCATCCTGAAACCGGTCGATCCGGCCCGCGGCAACAGGCGGCTCTTCTTCGACTACGGCAACCGCGGCAACAAGCGGGCGGTGCAGTATTTTAGCGATGCGCCGGCCTGCAACGATCCGGCGACACGCGAGCACGCCGGCAACGGATATCTGTTTCGCCGCGGCTATACGGTGGTGTGGGGCGCCTGGCAGGGAGACCTCCTGCCGGGCGATGGCCGCATGGTAATGACCCTGCCCGTCGCAACCGACGGTGCCGCACCGCTCACCGGCCTGGTGCGGTCCGAGTTTATCGTCGCTCACGAAGGTCAGACTACGCTGCCGCTGAGCGGCTGGGTCTCCACCCGCAGCCACCCCACGGTCTCACGCGATCCTTCGAAGGCCCGGCTGACACGGCGCCGCTACCCGGACGACGAACGCGTCGAGATTGCGCCGGACGCGTGGCGGTTCGCGCGCGTCGAAACCGGCATGGGCCTCGATTTCCAAGGCACCGAGCAGGCGATTATCGAGTCCGACACCCACATATATATGCCGGGCGGGTTCGAGCCCGGTTGGATCTATGAGCTCGTCTACGAAGGCCGCGATCCGCTCGTTCTGGGCTTGGGCTACGTGGCGGTGCGCGACCTCGTGAGTTTCCTGAGGTACGAGGAATTCGACAGCGAGGGTCGCGCCAATCCGGTGGCCGACGGCGGGCCGATGGAGAAGGCCTATGCCTTCGGCCGCTCGCAGACGGGGCGCTGCATCCGCGATGCGATATATCGCGGCTTCAACGCCGATGCGACCGGGCGCAAGGTGTTCGACGGCGTGCTGGCGCACGTCGCCGGCTGCGGGCGCATGTGGATGAATCACCGCTTCGCCAATGTCGTCGTGCCGGCGGGTCAGCAATACGAAGACCACGACAACGCCGCCGACAGATTCCCGTTCTCCTATGCCGAGTGCACGGATCACTTGACCGGCAGGTCTGACGCAATCTGCACGCGGCCCGAGACCGACCCGCTCATATTCCACAGCCAAAGTGCGACGGAATATTGGCAGCGGCGCGGCTCGCTCGTGCATACCGACACCAGGGGCAACGATCTGGAACAGCCGGACAATGTGCGGGTCTACTTCTGGTCGAGCGCACCGCATGTGGCCGATCCGAACCAGGGCGCGCCGGTTTGGGGCGTCTGCCAGAATTTGAGCAACGTCGTTCAGACCTCGATGCTGTTCCGCGCGCTGCTCGACGCGATGGACCGGTGGGCGAGCGACGATGTTGCGCCGCCGGCAAGCCGTATCCCCAGGCGGGACGACGGCAGCCTCGTCGGCATGGACGAATGGCGCACACAGTTCCCCGACATCCCCGGTGTCGCCACCCCGCGCGGGCCCAACGCGCTGCCGCTCTTCGACTTCGGGCCGGAGGCGGGGGGCGGCATTCAGAGCACGCTGCCGCCCGACCTCGTCGATCCCGACGGCTACGCCGTGCTGGTGCCGGCGGTCGACGCGGACGGCAACGACATCGCCGGGGTACGGGTGCCGATGGTCGAGGCGCCGCTTGCCACCTACACCGGCTGGAACCTGCGCGGCAGAGGCCAGGGCGAGGGCGCCATGCACGAGTTCACGGGCAGCACGATCCCCTTGCCTGAAACGGAATCGACACGGGCCGCCACCGGCGACCCGCGGCCATCGATCGGGCAGCGCTATGGCGACGCAGACGCCTACGTCGCCGCTATCGTCGAGGCGGCAAAACGCCTGGTCGCCGACGGCCTGATGCTGGAAGAGGACATCGCTAGCGTCGAGCAACGCGCCCGGAACTGGAGCCGGCCGCTGCACGACGTGCGTCTCTAGCCCGCATTTCTTACCAGGATCATGGTCCGCGCGGCGCGCGTCACTGGACCATCACCACCGCGCCGCTGGTCGCGGATTCATGCGCGGCGAGCACGGTCCGCACGGCCTCCATCGCCTCCTCCGGCGTGATCAGCGCAGGCCGTGTGCCTTCGAGGATGCAGCGCGCGAAGTAGGACCATTCGTCGCGCAGCGCGCCGCCGGTGATGCCGTGCAGCTCGGGCCAATAGGTCGTGTCCGGGCTCTTGAAGCCCTCCTTCGAGCAGACGCCGATATTGGGGAAGGTGTCCTGGATGTGGATGAAACCCTCGGTGCCGATCACCGACATGCGCTCGTCGAGTTCGAAGGGCGAGGTGTCCGGCATGCACCAGGCGCCCTCGTAGATCGCGGTTGCGCCGCTGTCGAAGCGATACATCAGCTGGGCCATGTCGTCATGCGTGAGACCGAGTATGTTGACGGTCTGCGCGTAGGTGCTCACGACCTTGGCGCCGGTCAGCCAGAGCATCATGTCGGTGTCGTGGGAGCAGGTGTGCAGGATGGGGCCGATCGTCTCGAGCTGATCGATGACCCACTGCGCCGGCACGTTTCGCCGGGCGTTGATCGCGACCACCTTGCCGATCCGGCCCGCATCGATCTCGCGCTTGGCCGAAGCGTAGCGCGGGTTGAAGCGGCAGATATGGCCCACCATCAGGATGGCTTCGGCATCGCGCGCGGCGTCGCACATGCGCTGACAATCCTCCACCGTCGATGCCATCGGCTTCTCGACGAGGACATGCTTGCCGGCCGCGAGCCCGGCCAGCGTCGGGGCGGCGTGGTGGTCCCAGGGTGTCACGACGGCGAGCGCATCGATTTCCGGGTCGTCCACGAGCTCGCGATAGTCCGTGCAGGTGCGGGCGACACCGTGCTCGCGCGCCATCTCCGCGAGGCGCTCTTCCGACGCATCGCAAAGCGCGGCGAGCTCAAGCTGCGGATGGTCGGCGATGGCCCGGCAATGCACCGTCCCGAACCAGCCAACCCCGATCACTCCCACACGTAGCTGCTCCATCGACCCCGCTCCGTCCTCTGTCCAACGATCCACTTACGCCCAAGGCTAAGGAGACATTCTCCGCGCTAGCCCCGGTCTGCGCGCAGACGCTAGTTCGGGTTGCCCGCCGGGGCAATGTCGGGGGCGGCGCGTGTGAGTGGCGCGAAACGGTATCGGCCGCGCCGGCGGGCAATCAGCGCGCCCGCGCGTTCTCGCGTGCGGCGCGCCGGCGGGCATGCGGGTCGAGGAGCCGCTTGCGAAGGCGGATCGACGCCGGCGTCACTTCGAGCAGTTCGTCGTCCGCGAGATAGGCCAGCGCAATTTCGAGCGGCATCGGCCGCGGCGGGCTCAGGCGCACGGCATCGTCCTTGCCGGCGGCCCGGATATTGGTCAGCTGCTTGTTCTTCAGTGGGTTGACGTCGAGGTCTTGCGGCCGCGTGTGCTCGCCGATGATCATGCCGCCATAGACGGGTACCCCCGGCTCGACGAACAGCGTCCCCCGCTGCTCCAGGTTCCAGAGCGCGTAGGCGACCGCTCTGCCCGCGGTACTCGAGATCAGCACGCCGGTCCGCCGCCCCGGCAGCGGGCCTTTGAACGGCGCATAGCCGTGAAATAGCCGATGCATGATCGCCGTGCCCCGGGTCACCGTGAGCAGCTCGCCGTTGAAACCGATCAGGCCGCGCGACGGGCCGTGAAACAGCGCGCGGACTTTGTCCCGCCCTGAGGGCCGCAGCTCGATCAGCTCCCCGCGCCGCTCGGCGAGCGCAGTCACCACATCGCCCACGAAGGCTTCGTCCACATCGATCTGGATTTCCTCGATGGGCTCCAGCGGTGTGCCACCCGCCGGGTCTTCGCGCATCAGCACCCGCGGGCGGCCGATCGAGAGCTCGAAGCCCTCGCGGCGCATCGTCTCGATCAGCACTGCGAGTTGAAGTTCGCCGCGGCCGGCGATCTCGAAGGCGCCTTCCTCCGCCATGTCGCTCACCTGGATCGCGACATTGCCCTCGGCTTCGCGTGCGAGGCGCGCCCCGATCATGCGCGAGGTGAGCTGCGTTCCCTCGCGTCCCGCGAGCGGTGAGCTGTTGATCGAGAACACCATCGCGATCGTCGGCGGGTCGATCGGCTCGGCCGGGATCGGGGCGCAACTCTGGGAGACCGCGACGGTGTCCGCCACAGAGGCGGTCTTGAGGCCGGCGAGCGTCACGATCTCACCGGCCCCGGCACGCTCGACCGGGATTCGCTCCAGCCCGCGTGCGCGTAGAAGCTTGGTGAGGCGGGTCACCTCGACCACCGCGCCGTCCGGGCCGAGCACCGTCACGGTCTGGTTCGCCTCAACCCGGCCGGAGAGCACGCGGCCGCTCACAAGCCGGCCGAGAAAGGGGTCGGCCTCAAGCAGGCTGATCAACATGCGGAACGAGGCATCCCGATCCGTCGCAGGCGCCGGGACGTGCGCGATAACAGTCTCGAAGAGCGGGGTCATGTCGGTCCCGGCGGCGGCCGGGTCGTGCGAGGCCCAGCCGTCACGCGCAGAGGTGTACACCAGCGGAAAGTCGAGCTGCTCGTCGGTCGCTCCCAAAGCGTCGAACAGATCGAAGACCGCCTCGTGCACGATCTTGGGCCTGGCATCCGCGCGATCCATCTTGTTGATCGCAACGATGGGTCGCAGGCCGAGCCTGAGCGCCTTGTCCACGACGAATTTGGTCTGAGGCATCGGGCCCTCGGCCGCGTCCACGAGGACGAGCACCCCGTCGACCATCCCGAGCACCCGTTCGACCTCGCCGCCGAAATCCGCGTGGCCGGGGGTGTCGACGATGTTGATGCGCACGCCGTGCCAGTCGATCGCGGTGCACTTGGCCAGGATCGTGATGCCGCGCTCGCGTTCGAGCTCGCCGCTATCCAAGGCGCGCTCCTGCATCGGCTGGTTCGCCCGCACCGTGCCGCTCTGACGCAGCAGACCGTCGACCAGGGTCGTCTTGCCGTGATCGACATGGGCGATGATGGCGATGTTGCGCAAGTCCATGGCCGCGCGGTGCTCCTCGTGAAATCGGCGAATAGGATGGTTGCGAGGCTCGTTCGGCTCCTTGATCCTCATTCGATCAAAGGCTTGTGGTGACGCCAACGACTGAAAGAGGCAGTCTCGGACCGATCCCGGTCGCGGTACGTTGAAACTTCACCACGCATACGACAGCACTCGCATCTGAGCGCATCCAAGCGCGCGCGTGTCGGCGTTTCGAGGCCCGTACGACGGTGGGAAACGAGGACAGTTGCGTTATGGCAGCCTTCTACCACATCGCAGCGGATTCAGGGGCAACCCGTCGGTCCTTCCCCATTGGGTCGGTCCACCGTTATGGTTCGGATCGAGGAGAACTGGACGTGCCCCCTGTGCGGGACCGCCGGTTTCGATGGCCGACCGCGACAAGTCATTTCGAGGAGGAACGCGCATGGAAAACCTCTCCGCCCGCACGCGCCGCGTCATCGAGGGCCGCCCCGCCCTCATCGTTGTCGACATCCAGGCACTGACCTTCGACGAAACCATCCGGCACAGGGCGATCCCCAACATGCCGGGCTACAAGGAACGGATGCTCAAAGCGCGTCGTCTGATCGACAAGGCGCGCGAACAGGACATCCCGGTGATTTTCATTCAGGAGGTCCACCGTCCGGACCTTGTCGATTTCGGCCGCGAGCTTGACGGTGACGAGGACGTCCACTGTCTCGAAGACGACCCGAACACCGCGATTGCCGTCGAGCAGACGGGCTTTCGCCCGGACGACTACCTCATCAAGAAGCGACGGTACTCGGCCTTTTTCGGCACGGACCTCGAGATTCTGCTGCGCGGATTGAAGGTCGACACGTTGTTGCTCTGCGGCGGACTGACCGACGTGTGCGTGCACTACACCTTCGTCGACGCTCACCAGTCCGACTATTTCTGCCGGGTGATCGAGGACTGCGTCGGAGGCTCGAGCGAGGAGGCACACGAGGCTGCGCTCAGAGCCATGGAGTACCTGCAGACCGGCGCACGCCGCTCGCTCGATGAAGTGCTGGCCGCAATGGAGGCGTGCCGGAGCCCGGACTCCGCAGCGGCATAGGCCCAGCGCGGCCCGTCCGCTGCGCCGCCCCTGCGGCTCGATCAGGGCCTCAAGGGCCGCTGCCGGTCACGATCGCCGGAACCAGCACTGCTCGGCCACGCGGAGAAAGTTCCCCCCCATGATGGCCGCAATGTCGTCGTCGCCGTAACCGCGCTCCGCCAGCCGCGTGCTCAGGCCGCCGGCTGCTTCCGGCGAGACAAAACCGAGGCTCTTGAATGAGTCTTCGTCGTATCCGTGCTCCGGCGGAAACCAGTAGGCGGGGTCGGTTCCTTCCGGCAGCTCCTCGAGCTCCAGGTCGTAGACGTAGTCGAGCCCGATCCCGACATGGCGGGTGCCGACGCGCTCGGCCAGATAGTCGATGACCCGGATCATCGCGTCGGCCTCGGCCTCCCCGCCCGGCATGAACACGCTCACACCGTTGACGCCGATGACGCCG
Source organism: Alphaproteobacteria bacterium (assembly GCA_965237415.1). GTDB lineage: Bacteria > Pseudomonadota > Alphaproteobacteria > UBA828 > UBA828 > WTGU01. Next base: position 1,459,578 of record CBDEFM010000002.1, on the reverse strand, counting down.
CCGAGCCCGGCGCAGGCGTCGATCATGTCGTCGGTGATGTTGCGCAAATTGCCGTTCAGGACGCGCGCGTTGGAGTGGCTGAAGACCACGGGCTTCTGCGCGATCTCCATGATTCGCATCACCGTCTCTTCGTTCATGTGCGAGCAATCGACCACGATGCCCGCCTCCTCGCAGGCGCGCACGAACTCGGCACCGAGTTCCGTCAAGGGGGCGCCCGCCTCGTAGCACCCGCCGGCAGCCTCGTTGGCGCGGTTGTAGGCGAGCAGCACTTGCCGAACGCCCAGCTCGGCGTAGAGGGCAACCGTCGACGGGTTGGCCAGGAGCGGCTTTGCGCCCTCCAGGTCGAAGCCGACTGCGAGCTTGTTCTGCTTCGCCGCCGCGCGCACATCCTCGATGGAGCGAGCCGGGAGGAATTCTGGGCAGCGTGCGATCTGCTCGCGAAAGGACGCGATCATGGAGACGACGTCCGCAATCGGCGTCATGTCCATGCCGACATTGATCGAGACGAAGTCGAAGCCCGCGTCCCGGTGCCGCTTCAGGGAGGCGAGATCGTAGTCCGCCTTGAGCGGCACGCAGCTATGGGCATCCCAGCGAATATCCACCATGCGATCGCGGCGGCGGAGCGGCCGCTGCTCCCTTCGTCGATCTGAGCCGGGCGGCGCGGGCGCCGCGGCTCACGTCATAGTGCCCGGCTCCCCGTCCGGCCATTGTCGCATGCCACCCCGCGCGTGCCCGCACACCAATTTTGGAAGCATCGGGAACGTCACCAACATGATCGCGCCCATTCCTTCAGGGCGAGGCCACCTCACCGGCAAGGCGGCGACGCCGCGCGCTTACAATTGCCCCACCTTGGGGCTACGTTCGCCCGAACATCGGGAACACTGTTTGTGGAGGATGGCGGCCCATGATCGACGCCTATTACTGGCCGACGCCCAATGGATGGAAGATCTCCATCGCCCTGGAGGAAATGGATCTCGACTACCGCATCGTCCCCGTCAACATCTATCGCGGCGAACAGTACGAACCCGACTTTCTCGCCATCAGCCCGAACAACCGGATGCCTGCGATCGTCGATCACGATCCGTCGGACGGCAGCGGGCCGCTCGCGGTGTTCGAGTCCGGCGCCATCCTGATCTACCTGGCCGAAAAGACCGGCCGCTTCCTGCCGACGGACCTGCGCGGGCGCAAGACCGTGCTCGAATGGCTCTCGTGGCAACTGGGCGGCCTCGGGCCGATGATCGGCCAGGCCGGCCATTTCAAGCTCTATGCGCCGGAGCCCATTCCCTACGCCATCGAGCGCTATCTCAGCGAGATGCTCCGACTGTACGGCGTGCTCGACCGAAGGCTCGAGGGCCGCGACTATATTGCCGACGAGTACTCCATCGCCGACATGGCCTGCTGGCCCTGGGTGATCACCTACAAGGGGCAGAAGGTCGACCTCGACGCGTTCCCCAACGTGAAGCGCTGGTACAAGGCGCTGCAGCAGCGGCCGGCGCTGCGGCGCGGCTATGACGCCGGCAAGGAGCTCGGCAAGCTCAAGATGGAGTGGGACGAGGAAACCAAGCGCAACCTCTTGCCCGGCTACCGGCCGGAGGGCGCGGCGGGAAGCGCCGCCTGAATCCCGTTATCCGAGCCGCCGCGATTGCCGGTCATATCCCCAGGCTGTCCGCCACGGAGGTCGCGATGTCGCTAGCCCCGTCCACTGTCGAGCGCTACTCCCTTCTCACTTGTCCGACCTGCGGGCATGAGGCGCGAGAGGAAATGCGGACGACTCGTGTCTGTTCTTCCATGAGTGCGCGGGGTGCGGCGTGCGGCTGAAGCCGCTTCCGGGCGATTGCTGCGTCTTTTGCTCTTACGGTTCGATGTCGTGCCCGCCGAAGCAGGCTGCGGGCTCGGCGGGAAGGAGTTGTCAGTGAGCCACGCGCGCGACATCACCGATCATTACACGAGCGGCGATCTGCTGGCCCGGCTCGAGGCGCAGCTGCGGGAGGATGGGGTCGATCCGTCGCGCGCGACCGCCGAGGTCCTGGCACCCTACGATCATTTCCACGGCCGGGGCCTGGAGGCGACCGAGGAAATGGCGGCGCTGCTCCGGGTCGCCGTGACCGACCATATTCTGGATGTCGGCAGCGGTCTCGGCGGGCCCGCGCGCTACCTGGCCCGGCGCTTCGGCTGCCGTGTCAGCGGGATCGATCTGACGGCCGAATTCTGCGACGTCGCGCGCCACCTGACGGCACATCTCGGGCTTGAGGAGCGCGTCTCCATCCGGCAGGGCGATGCGCTGACGATGCCGTTCGGCGACGCGGCGTTCGAAGGTGCCTACTCGATGAACGTCTCGATGAACATCGCCGACAAGCGCGCGCTCTATCGGGAAATCCACCGCGTGATCAAGCCCGGCGCCTGGCTCATGCTGTCGGAAGTCACGCAAGGGCCGGGGCGCGCGCCGGACTACCCGACGCCCTGGGCGCGGACGGCCTCGTCGAGCTTTCTCGCGACCGAGGCCGAGACCCGCGAAAGCCTCGAGGCCTGCGGGTTCGCGATCGAGAGCCTGCGTGAGACGACGGAGGCGGCGCTTGCCTATGGCGCCCGCTCGCGCGCATTGGTCGAGGCGGGTGGAAAGCCGCTGCACCGTGCCATTTCGCTGGTCCACGGCGCACTCGCCGAGGAAGCGGCGGCGAACTCGGCGCGCGCGTTGAAGGAGCGCCGCGCGGTGCCGATCGAGCTTCTCTGCCGAGCGGTGCCGCACTAAAGCGATAAGGCGTCTTATCGGTCGCGATAGGCAGCTCGCGATCTCCGCGGTCGAGAAGGGCCTCGCCCCCGCCGCATTGCTTGCCGGCCACCGGCCCCTCACGCTATAAGGGGCGCGCGCTGGGGGTGTCGCAGCCTCCCGCGCGCGTCACCGGTCGGAGTGTAGCTCAGCTTGGTAGAGCACCGTCTTCGGGAGGCGGGGGTCGGTGGTTCAAGTCCACTCACTCCGACCAGCGATCGCAACTTCTGGCTTGTGCCGGCGGCGGGCCGCGCCGTCCGCGACCGGCAAATCTGGACGCCCGACAGTGCCAATCTCCGCAAAGGGGCATAGAGCCGAACCCTGCCCTCGGGCTTTTCCACGACAGCGGGCGGCATCATGAACGAAAGCATGGCGACGGATCGTCCGGATGCCGCGCGCGCGGATACCCCGGATGCCGCGCGTGCCGATGCGCGAGACGCGGTTCTGCAGCGGGCCGAGGCACTGTTGCCGAGCCTGTGCGAACGTGCCGCTGCGACCGAAGCGCTGCGCCGCCTGCCGGCCGAGACCGAGGCCGCGTTCCATGAGAACGGGCTCTTCCGCGTGCTCCAGCCGGCCCGCGTCGGCGGTGGCGAGCTCGACTACGGCATTCTCATCGATCTCGGCGCCATCATCGCCCGTGCCTGCCCGTCCAGCTCCTGGAACCTGACCAATTTGCTCGCCCACCACTGGATGCTCGCGCTCTTCGAGCCGGAGGTGCAGGACGAGGTCTGGGGGCCGGACCCGGACGTGCTGATCGCGGCCTCGCTGATCTTCCCGGCGGGCAAGGTGCGCGCGGTCGATGGCGGCTACGTCATTTCCGGCCGCTGGCCCTTCGCGAGCGGGATCGATCCCAGCGCCTGGACGATGCTGGGCGGGATCGTTGCGGAGACCGACCCACCCGAGCATCGAATGTTCATCCTCCCCCGCCGCGACTACGAGATCATCGATACCTGGCATGCCACGGCCCTGCGCGGAACCGGGAGCAACGACGTGGCGGCCGAGGAGGTCTTCGTGCCCGCGCACCGCACGCTCGCGGTCGACGAGACCAAGGGGTGCCGCGGGCCTGGCCTGGCCGTCAACGATGCCGCGCTCTACAGGCTCCCCGTCTTCACGATGTTCCCCTACGTGCTCGCCGGCTGCGCCCTCGGCACGGCGGAGGGCGCGCTGGAGGGCTACGTCGCGGCAACCCGCCGGCGCGTCGGTTCCTACAGCGGCACCCGCGTCGCCGATCACGTGCCAATCCAGATCAAGATTGCCGAGGCCGCGGTCAGGATCGAGGCCGCGGGTGCCCTCATGCGGGCCGCCTGCGACGAGGCGATGGCGCACGGGGCGGCAGGCACGGTGCCCGATTTCACGACGAAGACACGGTTCCGCCGCAACGGCGCCTATGCCGCCAGCGAATGCCGCCGGGCGGTAGACATCCTGTTCGAGGCGAGCGGCGGTGCCGCGCTTTACGAGCGCAATCCGATCCAACGGTTCTTCCGCGATATCCACGCCATCAACGCGCACATCTCGTTCAACTTCGATATCGCGGGTGCGCAGTACGGCCGTGCGGTGCTCGGCTTGGAAGAGGGCGGGGGCTTGCTCTAGACTGATTGGCAGAAGAACGTAGCCGGCTCGCCACCGGGCGGCGGGACGGAACAAGGGAGATACTGGATGAAACCGCCACCGTTCGACTACTGCTGTCCGGAGACCCTGGAGGAGGCACTGGCGCTGCTTGCCGAGCACGGCGAGGCGGCCAAGGTGATCGCGGGCGGCCAGAGCCTGGTGCCGATGCTGAACCTGCGGGCGCTGCACCCGGACGTGCTGATCGATATCAACCGCCTGCCCGGCCTCGACTATGTGACTCTGGAGGATGGGCAGCTCAGGATCGGCGCGCTCGCCCGCCACAAGGCAGTGCTGGAGGCGGATGCCGTGCGCGGGGCCTCGCCCTTGATGGCCGCCGCCTATCCCTATGTTTCCCACGGCCCGATCCGCAATCGCGGCACGCTCTGCGGCAACCTCTGCCATAACGACCCGGCGTCGGAGATGCCGGCGGTGGCCGTGGCGAGCGGCGCTGAGATGGTGCTGCGGAGCGCAGGCGGCACGCGCACCGTCGGGGCCGAGGACTTTTTCACCGGTACGCTCTCCACGGCAGCCGAGGCGAACGAGCTTCTCGTCGAGGTCCGCGTGCCGCAGGCGCCGGCCGGCCAGGGCGCGGCCTTTTACGAGGTGAGCCCGCGCAAGGGCGACTTCGCCTACGTGGCCGTAGGTGCGACGGTCGAGCTTGCGGACGGTGCCTGCACTGGCGCGCGGATCGTCTGCGCCGGCGTGGGCGACGGGCCGCACCGGGCGCGTGCTGCCGAGGATGCGCTCGCAGGCGCGGCACCGGGCGACGATGCCTTTCGCCAGGCCGCGGCCGCGGCGGCGGACAGCATCGACCCCAGCGAAGATTTTCACGCGGACGCGGACTATCGGCGCGATCTGGTGCGCAGCCTGACCCGGCGCGCGCTTGCCGACGCCGCCTCCCGCTGCCACTGAAGGGAGGTGGAGATGACGACGCCACGTACCGTCGAGCTTGTCGTCAATGGCGAGCGCCGCGCGGCCGACGCCGAGCCGCGCATGCTGCTCAGCGACTTCCTGCGCGAGAAGCTCGGGCTCACCGGCACCCATGTCGGCTGCGAGCACGGGGTCTGCGGCGCCTGCACCGTGCTCGTCAACGGCGAGGCCGCACGCTCCTGCCTGATGCTCGCCGTCCAGGCGGCGGGGGCTGAGGTCCGCACCATCGAAGGCCTCGGCGGTGTCGACGACATGCACCCGCTGCAGGAGGCGTTTTGGGAGAAGCACGGCCTGCAATGCGGCTTCTGTACGCCGGGCATGCTGATGACGGCGGTCGAGTTGCTGGAGAGCACGCCCAATCCGAGCCTCGACGAGATTCGCGAGGCGATGTCGAGCAACCTCTGCCGCTGCACCGGCTACCAGACAATCGTCGAGGCGGTGCAGGCCGCGGCCGAACGAATGCAGGGAGAGGGGCAATGACCCGCGAACGCCATTACATCCCCGAATCGCGTCAGCGCGAGAAGCCCAAGTCCAAGTACTTCGCCATCGGGCACAGCATGAAGCGGGTAGAGGACACCCGCCTGCTCACCGGCTCTGGCACCTATGCGGACGACGTGTCGCTGCCCAACATGGCGCATGCCGCGGTGCTGCGCAGCCCCCATGCCCACGCCCGCATCGTGAGCATCGACAAGTCGAAGGCCGAGGCGCTGCCCGGCGTGCTCTGCGTCATGACCGGCGCCGAGGCGGCGGAGGTCACGGGGCCGTGCGCGGATTTTTCGAGCCCGCCGACGCCGCAGTACTGCATCGCCGTGGGCAAGGTGCGCCACGTGGGCGAGGCGGTCGCCGCCGTCGTGGCGGACAGCCGCTATATCGCCGAGGACGCCTGCGAGCTGATCGAGGTCGAGTACGATCCGCTGCCGGCGGTCGTCGATCTCGAAGAGGCAGTGACATCGACCGGCGATGCCGTGCTCCATCCCGAACGCGGCGATACCAACGTGGCGCTCCAGCGCACGATTAATTTCGGCACGGTGGACGAGGATTTCGCCGCCGCCGATCTCGTGATCGAGCGCAGGCTGCGCTGGCCGCGCTCAGGCGGCACGCCGATCGAGACCGTCGGCGCCACCGCCCACTACGACCGGGGCACGGGCAAGTTCACGATCCATGCCAACACGTCGATGTACAACTACGTCGGCTGGCTGATCGCGGTCTCGCTCAAGGTCGATCCACACCGGCTCAACATCGTGCCGACCGACGCCGGCGGCAGCTTCGGCAGCAAGCTTTTCTGCCACAAGGTCTGCACGCTCGCCGGCACGCTCGCCCGCGCCGCCGGCCGGCCGGTCAAGTATCTGGAAGACCGCATCGACAACATGACGAGCGGCGACGCCCACGGCTCCGACCGCCTCTACGACGCCAAGCTCGCGTTGAAGCGCGACGGCGCGATGCTGAGCATGCGGCTCAAGGTGATCGACGACTACGGCGCCTACTTCCAGTACGGCGTCGGCCAGCACGGCAATGCGATGGCGCAGGTGACCGGCCCCTACAAGATCAACAGCGTCGAGGTCGACCTCACCGCCGTGCTCACCAACAAGTGCCAGCAGGGAGCCTATCGCGGCTTCGGCTCCGAGGTCGGCAACTTCGTGATCGAGCGCCTGGTCGACGCGGCCTGCGAGGAGCTCGGCATCGACCCGGTGGAGATGCGTAGGCTGAACCTGATCGAGAAGGACCAGTTCCCCTACATCATGCCGACCGGCAACATGTACGACAGCGGCAACTATCAGGCCGTGCTCGACGAGGCGCTCGGCATGATCGACTACGACGGCTGGCGCAAGAAGCAGGCCGAGGCGCGGAAGGAAGGCCGCTACATCGGCATCGGCATCTCCACCTGCCAGGAGCGGAGCGTCTTCAGCGCCACCGAGTTCTGGATGTGGAACCCGAACGAGACACCGGGCTTCACGCTCTCGAGCTCGCCGGAGAGTGTCGCCATCAACATCGATCCCACCGGCAAGGCGTTCATCACGCTGAACGCGCCCTTCTGGGGCAACAGCCCCGAGACGATGGCGGTGCAGGTGCTGGCCGAGAAGCTGGAGATAGATCCCGCTGATATTTCGGTCGGTTACGCCGATTCCGACAAGGGCTTCAACTCGTCGGGGCCGGGCGGCAGCCGGTTCACGGTGATGATCGCGGGCGCCGTCAGCGGCGCCGCCGACGTGATCAAGGAGAAGATGCTGCGCGTCGCCAGCCACATGCTGGAGGCGGATCCGAGCGATCTCGAATTCCGCGCGGGCTCGATCGGCGTCCAGGGCGTGCCCGGCAAGGAGAAGACCCTCGCCGAGGTGGCGCTCCACGCCCACTACTTCAGGCTGGACCTGCCGGAGGATCACGACCTCACCAGCGGCATCGACGCGGCCTACGTCTACGACCATCCGGTCACGACCATGCCGTCGGAGGATCGTTCCGACCTCGGCATCTTCTATCCGATCGTCGGCCACATGTGTCACATCCCGGTGGTCGAGGTGGATATAGAGACCGGAAAGGTCGACTTCCTCGACTACGTGGCCGTCCACGACTGCGGCACCATGGTCAACCCGATGACCCTCGCCGGCCACGTGCGGGGCGGCACCGTGAACGGTATCGGCAGCGCCCTCTACGAGCACTTCCACTATGACGAGAACGGGCAGCTTCAGAACGTGCTCTTGAGCGACTACCTGCACCCGACCCTGATGGAGACGCCGGTCGACATCCGCGTGGGCCATGTGGAGACGCCGTCCCCCTTCACCGAGTACGGCATCAAGGGCGGCGGCGAAGGCGGGCGCATGGGCGCCCCGCCGGCCATCGCCGCGGCCGTCGAAGACGCGCTCAAGCCGCTCGGCATCAAGGTGGATTCGCTCCCGCTCACGCCCAAGGTGCTGCGCGGCATGATCCGCGAGGCGGAGCAGAACGGGGGCTGAGCGCCGCTTTCTTGGTCCATCGCCCCTGTTTCCGCGCCCAGGTTCCACCAGCACGGACGCCCCTGGCGTTCACCGGACCGGGCGGCGCCGATGCAATAGCGGGAGGCAGGCGGCTTGCCGCCAGCCTCCCGATGGCTTGTCAATCAGCTGTTCAATGTCATGCGCCGCCAGTCCCTCGGGTCATATCGGGCGGCGTGCGCCCACATCCCGCGCTGCGCTCGTTGAGCGTCGAGTTCCAGGTGTCTATACCGCTCTCCGAAAGCGGCAATCGCGTAGCCGTTCCAGACGAGCCACTCGCCGATATCCCGGCCATCGCAGGTCACGATGCCGAGGACTCGGTCATATTTGTCGTATCCCTCGACGGTGAGCCTGACGACCTTCCCCCCGATCTCATTTATCAGCGCGCTCTTGATGCGCTGCCCCTGCTTGAACCAGTAGCCGTCCTGGTGCTTCGCCACCTGATCAACCTCGGGTGCGTCGAGGCCGGAGAGGCGTATCCTTTCACCGGAGACTCTAATCGTGTCGCCGTCGATGACATATGCCTTTCCACTAATCGTTGCTCCGGGCCTCAATCCTCTTGTTCGGCGAGAAGCTCCGCGCCGTTTATTCCGCCGCGGAGTCGGGAGGAAGGCACGAACCAGAAGTCTAAGTAAAATACCCATTTCCAATCCTCACACTGTTGCAGTTGGCCGCCGCGCGGGCAGTAGCAGGCAACCATGTTGCTATGACGTCCGGCGCTGATATTGTTGAACGGAGAAACGACACACAAGTGTCGGTCAGCCGCCGGGAAGAGCGGTACGCGCGCGGGGAGGGGGCCATGTACGTCGGTCAGGCGATCCTGCGCTGGGCGGACGAGCACTTCCACTATGACGAGAACGGCCAGCTACAGAACGTGCTGCTGAGCGATTATCTGCACCCGACCCTGATGGAGACCCCGGTCCACATCCGCGTGGGCCATGTGGAGACGCCGTCGCCCTTCACCGAGTACGGCATCAAGGGCGGCGGCGAAGGCGGGCGCATGGGCGCGCCGCCGGCGATCGCCGCGGCGGTCGAGGACGCGCTCAAGCCCTTGGGCGTCAAGGTGGACTCGCTCCCGCTCACGCCCAAGGTGCTGCGCGGCATGATCCGCGAGGCGGAGGCGAACGGGGGGTGAGTACCGGCGCCGTTCGACACCGTGGTGCGCACCCCACAGTTCGCGCGCTTACCAGCGCCGCGCGAAAATGTCAGAATCCGTGCGACAAGTGTTACACGCGGCGCAGAGGAATGCGGAGTTCTATTTCTTCTCGTCTTGAAGCTGTCCTACGCACAACGAGTGCTTGAATTTCCTGGCGGTCTTGCTATATTGTCTCGCAATAGGTGTGGAGGACTTTAATTGGACTGGATAAATCTCAGAGGGATTGTTTTTTGACTGTTCTCAACTTTATGGTATTAGCCTAGAATTTGCGTTGTATATTTCTGAGCATTTTGCACTGACGTTGAAAATGTATGCGACCACAGGAGGCTGTGGAGAGGTGGTAAGCCCGTGTGGCGTGTCCGGGGAACCGATAACAAGTGTGAGGCAAGGAAGCAAGACGTGACAGCGTCAAGCATGATCAGCCTTCTAGTCGAGTTTCTTCGTGGTGACGGTAGTACCCACAACATTCTTTCTCGGTTCCTTGTGGCACTTTGGGGATGCCTAGTATTGCATTTTGCAATTGTGATAGTCGGCTCTGCCCAAGGGCATGTTGATATTGGCTTCATCGATCTAAATCTATTAGGGCTGTATCTATTGATTGCTATTGTGGTTTATTCCTCAATTTTTGCGGCGATTGTGGCTTTTGGAATCCGAACGGGATCATTAGTTCGGCACTTTGTATATGGAGCTATGTTGCCTGCATTTACCTATTTGGTGGCAGGTCTTGTCTCTGAGCTGCTTCGGGAGTAAAGCCGTGAGTGCTTTGGGAACAGAACTCCGCAAGATTTATGCTAGGGCGGCAATGGGCCTTGTACTGGTGATACCAGCAATTTCAGTAGCGGATGAACAGGCAGTTGACCTTTCGTTAACTAATATGGGACTGATACAGGACGTTTGTGTGGGGCCCTATGCTATTGAAGCGATTTCTGGAGGCTTCGAGAAAGATGAATATTATTCCGCGCGATCGTTGACGTTCGGGGAGGGGTGGGCTCGGGTCAATAAGGCTCTGTTCGGAAAGGAGGAATCGGCACCTTCGCTCGAAAAGGTCAGATATGCATATGAGCCTGAGTCAATTTGGGCCGAGTGGCAAAAGAATTACTTGGAGATTAATGAAGCCGGCGACTTTAGCGATTGGGGCAAGGTAATTGCAAAAGAGAATGTTGGTGTTCCAACAGAAGGAAATGTTGATGTTCCTTTTGCGATAATAGAATTTTCAGGGAAGAACCATTGGTGGCAGCCAAAAAGATATGTCGGAACTCAGTTGCCGATTGTTGGAGCTGGTGCTGCACAGACGAAGCTTGATCTGGATTCCAATGAAGTCTTGAATGATCCGGCTCTCCAAGTAATCCAAAGTAAACTGGCGGCGGGTTTAGAACATGAGGTTGTGGGCGAGAAACTACTTCGTTTGAGGGAGGCATTTTGCACTCTCAGCAGCCTGTTTCACAATAAGGGGTGGGTTGGGTTGTCCAAGGCTTATGCGGAGATTGAGCCTTACAAAGTGTTTATCTTGAGCAAGGAAGCTGGGACCAACAAGGATAAATAGAAGAATGCACGAGTGCTTTCGTTGGAGCTGCATGAAAAAGTGGGTGTGGTAGGTCGAGATCGTGGGACACCGCGACCCCAGTGACTGGTTAGAGCGGGGGATGCTAAAGCAGCCTTCTGGTTGTTGGCGTGGTCATTGGTGATTTCGTCGAGGACGGTCATAACGATCCGGAACGCTGGCTCGGAAACCCTGCTGCTCATTCTGCGGCTTCGGTGCTCTTGCTCAGTGGTGCGAGAGCGACTGATCCTGATAAGGTATTCGATAGAGAGCAAGGCGCAAGCGCGGGGCGGCCGCCGGCAAGAGCGGCACGCGCGCAGGGAGGGGGTCCATGTACGTCGGTCAGGCGATTCTGCGCCGGGAGGACGAGCGCTTCCTCCGGGGGCGCGGCCGCTTCGTCGAGGATGTGACCCTCGACCAGCCGATTGCCCATGCCGCCTTCGTCCGCAATCCCCATGCCCATGCTGCGGTGACGCGCGTCGATACGTCGCGGGCCGCATCCATGCCGGGGGTGCTCTCGGTGCTCACCGGCAAGGACTGGACCCAAGCCGGCCATGGTGAGGCCGAGGGCGTCTGGCCGGTCAAGGACAGGAGCGGCGCGGACGCCCGTACCGCCTACCGGCCGCTCATCTGCGTCGACGGCGTGGTCCGCTGCGTCGGTGAGATCGTCGCCATGGTCGTCGCCGAGGACCGTCATCAGGCCCTCGATGCCGCCGAGGCGGTCGAGGTCACGTATGAGGAGAAGCCGGCCAACATCCTCACCGCGAGCGCGCTCGACCCCGAGACCCCGCTCGTGCATCCCGGCTTCGGCACCAACGAGGTGCTGGTCACCGAGCATGGGCTCAAGGAGGAGACCGAGGCCGCGCTGGCGAAGGCCCATCACGTGACCGAGGTCGCGGTGCCCTCCAACCGCATCACCGCCGCCTCGATGGAGCCCCGCTGCTATCTGGGCCACTACGACCGGGTCAACGACCGCTACACGGTGTGGACCACCAACCAGGCGCCGCACATCGTGCGCCGCTACTTCACCAAGTCGCTGCACATCCCCGAGCACAAGCTCAGGGTCATCGCACCGGACGTCGGCGGCGGCTTCGGCATGAAGCTCTACCACTATCCCGAGGAGGCGCTGGTGCTCTGGGGCGCCATCGTCTGCGACCGGCCGGTGCGCTGGGTGGGCACGCGCTCCGAATGCCTGCTGGGCGACACCCACGCCAGGGACCACCACACGGTCGGCCGCATGGGATTCGATGAGAGCGGCAAGATCCTCGGCGTGAAGTTCGAGACCCTGGCCGCCTTCGGCGCCTACGAGAGCCAGTGGCAGGCGAGCATTACCAACGCCTACCACTTCACCATGCTCTCGCTCGCCTACGACATCCCGGCGATCCACACCACCGTGCGCGCCGTCTACACCAACGCGACGCCGGTGGACGCGTATCGCGGCGCCGGCCGGCCCGAGGCGGTCTATCAGGTGGAGCGCATGATCGAGAACGGCGCGCAGGAGATGGGCATCGACCCGTTGGAGCTCCGCGCCCGCAACCTGATCCCCCCCGAGAAGTTCCCCTACCAGACCGCCCTCGGCATCACCTACGATTCCGGCGATCCGCCCGCGCTCATGGCGAAGATCAAGGCGCTTTGCGACTACGATGCGCTCCGCGCGGAGCAGGCGGCGCTCAGGGCAGAAGGGCAGTGGATGGGCATCGGCATCTCGGCCTTCTTCGACATGGCCGGCGCCGGCCCGGTGAAGATGATGAACGACCTCGGCGCCAAGGTCGGCTGCTACGACGTCGCCAGCGTGCGCGTCCATCCGGACGGGCGCATCACCGTGTTCGCCGGCAGCCACAGCCACGGGCAGGGCCACGAAACCACCTGGAGCCAGATCGCCGCCGATCGCCTCGGCTGCGACATCGACCACATCGACGTGGTCGAGGGCGATACCGACCGGGTGCCCATGGGCATCGGCACCTGGGGCTCGCGCTCGCTTTCCACCGCCGGCATGGCGGTCTACACCGCCGCCGACCGGGTGGTGGCGAAGGCCAAGCGGCTCGCGGCGCACATGATGGAGTGCGCGCCCGAAGACCTCGACCTCGCCGACGGCGAGTTCACGGTCAAGGGCACGGACAGGAGGCTCGCGTTCTCGGAGGTGGCCAACGCCGCCTACCATTCCGGCGACCGGCCGTCGGACCTGGAGATCGGCCTGGAGGAGACCTCGTTCTTCGACCCCGCCGATTGCACCTATCCCTCGGCGGTTCATCTCTGCGTCGTGCTCGTCGATCCCGAGACCTGCGCCGTGACGCTCCGCAACTACTGGGCGGTGGACGATGTCGGCACGGTCATCAATCCCATGGTGCTTGAGGGGCAGGTTCACGGCGGTCTGGTCCAGGGCATCGGCCAGGCGCTGATGGAGGAATGCGCCTACGATTCCGAGACCGGCCAGTACCTCTCGGGCACGTTCATGGATTACGCCGTGCCCCACGCCGAGGACGTGCCCTCCTTCGGCCTCGATTCGCACTTCACCAGGGCGCTCGGCAATCCGCTGGGTGCCAAGGGTGCGGGCGAGAGCGGCACCATCGGCGCGCCCGCCTGCATCTGCAACGGGGTGATCGATGCGCTCTGGCATCTCGGCGTGCGCCAGATCACGCAGCCGATGACGCCCAAGAAGATCTGGCGCGCCATCGAGGACGCGAGGCGGGCGCAGCACTAGCGCCGCGATCGGTCGCGAGGGAGAAGCGATGGACAAGGCGTCGGTCACCTTCACCGTGAACGGCCGGGAGGTCGCGGCGGCGGTCGATCCGCGCACGCTCCTGGTCCACTTCCTGCGCGAGGAGCTCAGGCTCACCGGCACCCATGTCGGCTGCGACACCAGCCAGTGCGGGGCCTGCACCGTCCACCTCGACGGCAAGCCGGTGAAGTCCTGCGCGCTGCTGGCGGTGCAACTGGAGGGCGCCGAGGTCACCACCATCGAGGGCATCGCCGGGCCGGACGGGCTGCACCCGATGCAGGCCGCGTTCAAGGAGCATCACGGCCTGCAGTGCGGCTTCTGCACCCCCGGCATCGTGATGATGGGGATCGACATCGCAAACCGCCACGAGGCGCCCGACGAAGCGACGATCCGCAGCGAGCTCGAAGGCAATCTCTGCCGCTGCACGGGCTATCACAACATCGTCGAATCCATCGCCGCCGGCGCCAAGGCGTCGCGCGCCCACGCGCGCGGGCGCGAAGCCAGCGGCTGAGGGGGCGCACGATGTATCCCTTCGCCTACCACCGGCCCGCCTCGCTCGACGACGCCAAGGCCCGTCTCGCCGCGAGCGCGGACGGCCGGCTGCTCGCCGGCGGCATGAGCCTGATCCCGACGATGCGCTTCCGCCTTGCCCCCTGTGATGACCTGGTGGATCTCAACGGCATCGACGCGCTGGCCGGGATCGAGCGGCAGGATGGGCATATTCGGATTGGCGCCATGACCCGGCACGTGGCGGTCGCAGAATCGCCCGAGGTGAGGGGGGCGATCCCCGCGCTCGCGGCGCTCGCGGGTTCCATCGGCGACGTGCAGGTGCGCAACCGCGGCACCATCGGCGGCTCGATCTGCTTCGCCGACCCGGCGGCCGACTACCCGGCTGGCCTGCTCGGTCTGGGGGCCACAGTTAACACCGACCGGCGGACGATTGCCGCCGACGACTTCTTCACCGGGCTTTACGAGACCGCGCTGGTGGACGGCGAGATCGTGGTCTCGGTCGACTTCCCGATCCCCGAGCGCGCGGGCTGGGCCAAGTTCGGCAACCAGGCTTCGCGCTTCGCCGTGGTCGCGGTGATGGTGTCGCTGGCAGGCGGCAGGGTGCGCCTCGCCGTCACGGGCGCCAGGTCCCACGTCTTCCGCGTGCCGGAAATGGAGGCGGCGCTCGCGGCCAACTTCACCGAAGAGGCGGTCTCTGGCATTGCGGTGGATAGCGAAGGGCTCAATGAGGACCTGCACGCCGACAAGGACTACCGCGCGCACCTCGTCGGCGTGATGGCGAAGCGCGCTGTCCGCGCGGCGCTCGCTCGATGAAGCCGCCGCGCTTCCGCTACCTGCGCGCTGCGAGCGTCGACGACGCACTACAAGCGCTAGCCGACAACCCCGATGCCCGGATCCTTGCGGGCGGCCAGAGCCTGATTGCCATGATGAACCTCAGGCTCGTCAAGCCCGCCTGCCTGATCGACATCAACCGCGTTCCCGACCTGGGCTACATCGGGGAGGATGGCGACGGCATCGCCATCGGCGCCCTTGCCCGGCACAACGACGTCAAGCATTCGCCGCTGGTCGGGGCGCGCTGCCCGCTGCTGACGGAAGCTTATGAATCCATCGCGCACCACACGGTGCGCAACCGCGGCACCCTCGGCGGCAACCTTTGCCACGCCGACCCTTCCTCGGAGACGCCGGCGGTGATGATCGCCGTGGGCGCCACGCTGGTGCTGCGGAGCCTGCGCGGCAGCCGCGAGGTCGCGGCGGAGGACTTCTTCCTCGGCACCTACGAAACCGCGGCCCAGCAGGACGAGATGCTGGTGGAGACTCGCATTCCCGGCCGCGGCGCCCACGGCTGGGCCTTCGCCGAGATCAGCAACCGGCACGGCGACTTCGCCATCGCAGTGATCGCGACGACGCTGCGGCTTGCCAACGGCCACTGCCGGGCGGCGCGCGTGGTGGCGAGCGGGGTCGGCGAGCACGCGGCGCGGCTTGTGCCGGCGGAGGAGGCGCTCATCGGCAGGCCCATCGACGATGCAAGCCTCGATCGCGCGGCAGCCGCGGCCGCGGGCGCGGTCGATCCCCACAGCGACAGCCACGCCGATGCCGCCTACCGGCGCGAAGCCATCGCCGCGCTCACCCGGCGGACGCTGCGCCGGGCCGTCGAGCGCTGTTCCTGAGAGGGTAGGGCAATGGAGCGCGAGACGATCGGCGTCACCGTCAACGGCAGGGCCTACGAGCGCACGGTCGAGCCGCGCCGGTTGCTCAGCGACTTCCTGCGCGACGACCTGCGCCTCACCGGCACCCATGTCGGCTGCGAGCACGGCGTCTGCGGCTCTTGCACGGTGATGATGGACGGCGTCACCGCCCGCTCCTGCCTCACCTTCGCAGTAATGGCGGACGGCGCCGAGATCGGGACCATCGAGGGTCTCGGCACGGTCGACGCGATGCACCCGGTGCAGCAGGCGTTCTGGGAGAAGCACGGCCTTCAGTGCGGCTTCTGCACGCCGGGGATGCTGATGACCGCGGTCGAGCTCCTGAAGCGGAACCCCGACCCCTCCGTCGACGATATCCGCGACACCATCTCCGGCAATCTCTGTCGCTGCACCGGCTATCAGACCATCGTGGAGTCGATCCAGCACGCGGCACGCCTGATGCGGGAGGACGGCCCATGAGCGAGCGCGGCCATATCCCCGAGAGCCGGCAGCGGGAGAAACCGCGCGGCGACCTGCAATGGATCGGCAAGAGCATGAAGCGGGTGGAGGACCCGCGCCTCCTCGTCGGCAAGGGCATTTATGCCGACGATGTCAACGTGCCCGAGATGGCGCACGCGGCGGTGCTGCGGAGCCCCCATGCCCATGCCAGGATCGTCTCCATCGACGTGAGCAAGGCTCAAGCGCTCCCTGGCGTTCTCTGCGTGATGACCGGCGCCGATGCCGCGAAAGTCTGCGACCCGCTTCCCACCTGGGCGAGCCCGCCGGTGCTCCAGTCGGTGATCGCCCATGACCGGGTGCGCCATGTCGGCGAGGCGGTGGCGGCGGTGGCGGCGGAGGATCGCTACATCGCCGAGGACGCGTGCGATCTGATCGAGGTCGAATACGAACCGTTGCCCCCGGTCGTCGACCCCGAAGAGGCGCTGACGTCTGCGGGCGATGCCGTCCTGCACCCCGCGCGTGGCGACACCAATATCGCGCTTGAGCGCAAGCTCACCTTCGGGCCGGTGGAGGAGGATTTCGCGGCCGCCGATCTGGTAATCGAGCGCCGCTTCCGCTGGCCGCGCTCGGGCGGCCAGCCGCTGGAGACGGTTGGCGCCGTGGCGAGCTTCGATGACGGCGCGGGCCGCTTCACCATCCAGTGCAATACGTCGATGTACAACTACTGCGGCTGGATGATCGCAAGCACGCTCCGCGTGCCGGCCCACAAGCTCAACATCGTGCCGACGCTGGCGGGCGGCAGCTTCGGCAGCAAGATGTTCGTCCACAAGGTCCCGGTGCTGGCCGCGGTGCTGGCGCGCGCGGCGGGGCGGCCGGTCAAGTTCATGGAAGACCGGATCGACAACACCACGAGCTGCGACAATCACGCGTCGGACCGCGTCTACTACGCCAAGCTCGCGCTCAAGCGGGACGGCACGCTGCTCAGCCTGAAGACCCGGATCATCGACGACTATGGCGCCTATCTGCAGTTCGGCGTCGGCCAGCACGGCAACGCGCTCTCGCAATGCGTGGGTCCCTACCGCATCAACAGCGTGGAGATCGATCTGGCCGCCGTGCTGACCAACAAGTGCCAGCAGGGCGCCTATCGCGGCTTCGGCTCCGAGGTCGCGAACTTCGTCATCGAACGGCTGGTGGACGCGGCTGCCGACGAGCTCGGTGTCGACCGGATCGTGCTCCGGCGGCAGAACTTCATCCAGCCCGACCAGTTCCCCTATCTGATCCCGACCGGGAACATGTACGACAGCGGCAACTATCAGGCGGTGCTCGACGAGACGCTGAAGCTCGCCGACGTGGACGGCTGGCGGGCAAAGCAGGCCGAGGCGCGGGCTGAGGGCCGCTACATCGGCATCGGCGTCGCCACCTGCCAGGAGCGGAGCGTCTTCAGCGCCACCGAGTTCTGGATGTGGAATCTGGAACCGGGCGTCGAGTGGACTAGCTCGCCCGACGCGGTCTCGGTCAAGATCGACCCCACCGGCAAGGCCTTCGTCACGCTGCATTCGCCATTCTGGGGCAACAGCCCCGAGACGGTGGCGGCCCAGGTGCTCGCCGAGCAGCTCACCATCGACCCTGCGGACATCGAGATCACCTATTCGGACACCGACCAGGGCCTCAACTCGACCGGGCCGGGCGGCAGCCGCTTCACGGTCATGGTGACCGGCGCCATCGTCGGCGCCGCCGGCAAGATCCGCGAGAAGCTGTTCCGCTTCGCCGCGCATCTCATGGAAGCCGACGTCCGCGATCTCGCGCTGGAGGACGGCGCGGTGCACGTCAAGGGCGTGCCCGGCATGAAGATGAGCATCGCCGAGCTCGCCGACAAGGCGCACTACTACCGGCTCAGCATGCCCGAGGACCTCGACCTCACCAGCGGGCTCGACGCGACCTACGTCTACGACCATCCGGTGACGACGCTCCCGGACCCCGACGAGCGGCACATGGGGATCTTCTATCCGATCATGGGCCATAGCTGTCACATCCCGGTGATCGAGGTCGATATCGAGACCGGCCAGGTGCAGTTTCTCCACTACGCCGCCGTCCACGACTGCGGCACGATGGTCAATCCCATGACGCTAGAGGGGCACATCCGGGGCGGCACGGTGAACGGTATCGGCACCGCGCTCTTCGAAGAGTTCAGCTACGACGAGGCCGGCCAGCTCACGACCGCGCTCTGGACCGACTATCTGATCCCGACCATCAAGGAGACGCCGGTCGATATCGTCGTCGGCCACGTCGAGACGCCGTCCCCCTTCACCGAGTACGGAGTGAAGGGCGGCGGCGAGGGCGGGCGCATGGGCGCCCCGCCGGCGATCGCCGGCGCCATCGAGGACGCGCTCAAGCCCCTGGGCGTCACCATCGACAGCCTGCCGCTACCGCCGAGCCGACTCCGCGCCCTCATCCGTGAGGCCCAGGCGAAACAGGCCTGAAGGCGCTCGACTTATGCGCCGTCGCTCGCGGCCGGCCCGAAGTGCGCCGCCTCCCAGCCCAGCATGACACGCTTGCGGGAGCGGCCCCACTCATAGTGCGAGATGCGGCCCGTGTGCCGGATCACCCGGTGGCAAGGGATCAGATAGGAGACCGGGTTGGCGGCAACGGCGCCGCCCACCGCGCGGGCCGAACGCGGCAGCCCCAGCGCCTGGCCGAGCGCGTAGTAGGAGGTGATGCGGCCGGGGGGAATGCGCAGCAGTGCCTCCCAGACCTTGAGTTGGAAGTTGGTGCCGGCGACAGCCAGGCGGAGTGGCGTGCTGTCTGCTGGGCGCTCGCCGAAAATGCGCGCTGCGACGGCCGCCGTGGCGTTCTGATCCTCGCGGAAGTGCGCGGCGGGCCAGCGACGCTCGAACTCGGCACGGACTGCTTCGCCATTGCCTTCGCCACCATCGGCGAAACCCAGGGCGCAGATGCCGCGCTCCGTCTGCCCGACAAAGCAGGGGCCGAAGGGGCTCGGATGCAGTCCATAAGCGATTTCCACGCCCTCGCCGCGTCGCTTGAAGGCGCCGGGGCTCATCGCTTCGTAGGTGACGAAGAGATCGTGCAGCCGTGAGGGGCCCGAGAGGCCCGCGTCATAGGCGGCATCGAGGATCGAGGCGGAGTCTTCCAGTTGAGCCTTGGCGTAGTCCAGCGTGAGATACTGGCCGAAGCGCTTGGGCGAGATGCCTGCCCAGCGCCGGAACAGACGCTGGAAATGGTGCGGGCCGAGGCCGGCCGCCTCCGCCACCTCGCCCAGCTCCGGTTGATCGCGGAAGTGTTCTTCCAGATAGAGGATCGCGGCTTCGATACGGGCGTAGTCGCGCGCGTTCTGTGAGGTGTCCGAGACTGTGGATGTCATGGCGGCCCTCCCGAGCCGCCACCTTATGGGGCGTGCTGGCGCCCGGCCACCCGATAGTTGCGCCCGTCCGTGACGCCCGAGACCGACCCTCACGCGCGCTTTCGAGCCGATCCCCGTGCCGTATCGGGAACACCGTCGCGCTCGGGTGGCTATGGGATCGAGCTGGATAAATGTAGTAACATAAATTATGCTGATCGAGTTCGACGCAGCGAAGCGCGCGGCCACCCTCAGCGCCAGGGGCCTGGACATGGCACGGGCCGGGGAAGTGTTCGCGGGCGCCACGCTGACCGTAGAGGACGACCGGCGAGGCTACGGCGAGGATCGCTTCATCACCATCGGGTTCCTCGACGGCGCGATGGTAGTTCTGGTCTGGACACCACGCGATGGCGCGCACCGGATCATCAGCATGAGGAAAGCCAATGAACGAGAACGAGCACTCTACGGCCCGCGATTCTGACCCCGACGACGCGCCGGACCTTTCCGGGGAGGGTTGGCCCGAGAAGTTCGCCAAGGCGACGGTTCGCCGGGGTCGGCCGCCGGTGGCCAAGCCGAAGGTATCAACCACAATCCGTCTCTCACCGGATGTCATCGATCACTTCAGGGCGGGCGGCCGAGGATGGCAGACGCGAATCGACGAGGCGCTTCGCGATTGGATTCAGAAGCACGGCACCACGTGATCGCTACCGCACGCGGCATCGCGTCGAACGACAACGGCGGGCCGGCGAGCGGAATACTCGTTGCCGGCGAATGCCGCGCCTACACCGTGGGCGTCACCGTCACGCCGTGATTGACCGGCCCGTGGCCCGCGCCATAGCCGGGTGCCGCCTCGATCGCCGCCCTGAGGTACCGCCGCGCCCGCACCACGGCATCGACAAGGCTCATTCCCTGCGCGATGCCGGTGGCGATGGCCGAGGCCAGGGTGCAGCCGGTGCCGTGGGTGTGACGGCTCTCGATTCGGGGGGCGTGGAAGCGTTCGATTCCCCCGGGATGACTCAGCAGGTCGGTGATCTCGTCCGAGTCCAGGTGACCGCCCTTCACCAGAACCGCCGGCGGGCCGAGCCGGTGAATCTGCTCGGCGGCGCAGGCCATGTCGTCGACGGTGGAAATGGTCAGCCCGGTCAAGCGCTCCGCTTCCGGAACGTTGGGGGTCACGAGATCGGCCTGGCCGATGAGCTTGGTTGCGAGTGCACGCATGGCCGAAGGTTCCAGCAGCGAAGCCCCGCCCTTGGCCACGAGGACGGGATCGACCACAAGCGGCACGCCTGCGCCATACCGTGCCGCTGTCTCGGCAATCGCCTCGATGATCGGCACGCTGTGAATCATGCCGGTCTTGATGCAATCGGCACCGATATCGGCGAGGACCACGCGCATCTGCTCGGCGACGAAGTCCGCCGGCACGGCATGAACGCGGTGCACCGTGCGCGTGTCCTGGGCGGTGAGTGCGGTGACGGCGGTCGCGGCATAGCCTCCGAGCGCCGTTACGGTCTTGATGTCGGCCTGGATACCGGCGCCGCCGCCCGAATCGGAGCCGGCGGCGATGAGCACGCGGCCCTTCATGGCGCTGCGGCGCCAGTGTGCTCGCTCGTTGCTTTGGCCGCCTTCGCGACCGCCGCCGCGATGTCGTCGACCACCGCCGAGACCAGGGCCTCATCGTCGCCTTCGGCCATGACGCGGATCACCGACTCGGTGCCGGAGCGGCGGATGACCAGGCGGCCGCGCTCGCCCAGCCGCGCGTGGCCTTCGGCAATCGCCGCTTTTGCCCCGGCGGTCTGGAGCGCGTCGGTGCCCGCCACACGGACGTTGCGGAGCACTTGGGGCAGGGGGTCGAACAAGCCGGTCACGTCGCTCGCCCGGCGCCCCGTCGCCGCGAGCGCCGCCATGGTCTGGAGTGCGGCGATCAGGCCGTCGCCGGTCGTCGCGTAGTCGCTCATGACGATGTGGCCCGATTGCTCGCCACCCAGGTTGAACCCGTGCTTCCGCATATGCTCGACGACGTAGCGGTCGCCGACCCGGGTGCGCTCCAGGGCGAGGCCGATCCCATCGAGATAACGTTCCAGGCCGAGATTGGACATGACGGTCGCGACCACGCCGCCGCCCTTGAGCCGCCCCGTGGCGGCCCAGCTGGACGCGATCAGCGCCATGATGTGATCGCCGTCGATGACCGCGCCGTTCTCGTCGCAGATCACGACGCGGTCGGCATCGCCGTCGAGAGCGATCCCGATATCGGCGCCGCGCTCCACCACCGTCTCTGCAAGCGCCGCCACATCGGTCGAGCCGCAGCCTCGGTTGATGTTGAACCCATCGGGCTCCGCACCGATCGTGATGACTTCGGCGCCGAGTTCCCACAGCACCGTGGGTGCCACCTTGTAGGCGGCGCCGTGAGCGCAGTCGATCACGATGCGGGTCCCCTCGAGCCCGAGCGGCTGCGGAAAGCTGTTCTTGACGAACTCGATGTAGCGGCCCTCGGCGTCGTCGAGGCGCCGCGCCCGCCCGAGCGCGTCCGGCGCCGCCAGTCCGTTCACGCCCGAGTCCACTGCGACTTCGATTCGCGCCTCAGTCTCGTCTGAGAGCTTGTAGCCGTCCGGCCCGAACAGCTTGATGCCGTTGTCGGCAAACATGTTGTGGGAGGCGGAGATCATCACGCCGAGATCGGCTCGGAGCGCGCAGGTCAGCATCGCCACCGCCGGCGTCGGCATGGGACCCACCAGGATCACGTCCATGCCCATCGAGACGAAGCCCGCCGTCAGCGCCGGCTCGAACACGTAGCCAGACAGCCGCGTATCCTTGCCGATGACGACGCGGTGCCGGTGGTCGCCGCGCACGAAGATGCTGCCTGCGGCCGCGCCGACCTTCATCACGGTTTCGGCGGTCATCGGCTCCTGGTTCGCGACGCCGCGAATGCCGTCGGTCCCGAACAGGGTGCGCGGCGTTTTGCTGGCGCCATCGCCGGTCGCGCGGCTCAACGGCGCACCTCCAAGGTGGATGCTTCCGGATCGCGAATGCCGCGCCAGATCGCGAGCGCCTGGCGCGTCTCGGCCACATCGTGCACCCGCAGCATATGGGCGCCCTCGCCAAGCGCGTGCAGCCCTGCCGCAAGCGAGCCCGCCAGCCGCGCCTTGGGCGCTTCGCCCGCGCTGAGCCGCCCGATGAAGCTCTTGCGCGACGCGCCGACGAGCAATGGGCAGCCGAGCCCGTGGAACAGCGCGAGGTCGCGCAGGATTTCGAGATTGTGGCGGGCGGTCTTGCCGAAGCCGATGCCGGGGTCGACGATGATCCGGCTGCGAGAGATTCCTGCCGCTTCGGCTGCATTGACCTGGACGTCCAGCGCGTCGAACACGTCGAGGCTCGCGTCGTCGTAGCGGGCCTTATGCTGCATCGTCTCCGGCGTGCCCTGCATGTGGCTCAGGACGACCCACGCGCCCTGCCGGGCAACGACCGCGCGCGCCTGCGAATCGTGGGAGAGTGCGCTGATATCGTTCACGATCCGCGCGCCCGCTTCGAGCGCGGCGTCCATCACCGCAGCACGGCGGGTATCGACCGAGACCAGAAGCCCGTCATCGGCCAGCGCACGAATCACGGGAACCACCCGGCGCATCTCCTCCGCCTCGCTCGGCGCCTGCGAGCCGGGCCGGGTCGATTCACCGCCGACATCGATGATGTCGGCGCCGGCTTCGGCCATGGCAAGTCCGTGCGCCGCGGCGTCGTCCTCATCGGCGAAATCGCCGCCGTCGGAGAAGCTGTCCGGGGTCACGTTGAGGACGCCCATCAGACGCGGCCGGTCGAGCGCAAGCCCGCACACCGGCCCGCGGGGCGCGCTCAAGCGGGCGCTCAGCGCCGCGATTTCGTCGGCCGCGCCCGGCGCGTTCTTCTCGGCCCAGCGGAGGAGCACGGCGTGCTGCAGCTGCACGCGCCGGCGTGCCGGCATGCCGCGGAACAGCACGTCCACCAGGTCGAAGGTGAGTGCGGCACCGGGGATTGGATTGCAGGGCCTGAGATAGACGCCGTCGGCAAGGGGCTCCGGCGGGGCACCTTCGGCGTCTTCGGCCGCCGGTCGTGTCAGAGGTACCGCCGGCATGGCGGCTCAGGTGCCGCTAGGAGCCCGGCTGCGGATGGGGCTCAAGATCGGGCGGTGTCTTGCCCTTGCGCCGGCTGGAGGAGGGCACCGTCCCGCGCCGCCCCTGCGTGACCACCGGCTCGTCGTCGTCCGCCCGCACGATCGATTCGCCCTTGAGGATTGCCGTGATTTCCTCGCCGTTGAGCGACTCGTATTCGAGCAGTGCGGTCGCGATCAGATGCAGCGACTCCAGGTTGTCGGAGAGAATTGCCCGGGCCCGGCCGTAGGCCTTGTCGACGATCTTGCGCACTTCGAGGTCGATCCTGTGTGCGGTCTGCTCGGAGACGTTCTTCTGCTGCGTGATCGAGTGGCCGAGGAAGACTTCCTGCTCGTTCTCGGTGTAGCTGAGGGGCCCGAGCTCGTCGGACATGCCGAACTGGGTCACCATGCTGCGCGCGATCTGGGTCGCCATCTTGAGATCGGACGACGCCCCGCTGGTCACCTTCTCGTAACCGAAGACCATCTCCTCGGCGATGCGCCCGCCCATGGCGACGGTGATGTCGGCTTCCAGCTTCTCGCGGCTGACCGAGATGCGATCGCCCTCCGGCAGCCGGACGACCATACCGAGCGCGCGGCCGCGCGGGATGATCGTGGCCTTGTGGATCGGGTCGGAGGCTTCGAGGTGAGCCGCCACCACCGCGTGGCCGCCCTCATGATAAGCGGTGAGCCGCTTCTCCTCGTCGGTCATCACCATGGAGCGTCGCTCGGCCCCCATCATGACCTTGTCCTTGGCGTCTTCGAACTCGACCATCGTCACGACGCGCTTACCGCGCCGTGCCGCGAGCAACGCCGCCTCATTGACCAAATTGGCGAGGTCCGCGCCCGAGAAGCCGGGCGTGCCGCGCGCGATCGTGCGGGGCTTCACGTCCGGTGCGAGCGGCACCTTGCGCATGTGCACCTTGAGGATCTTCTCGCGCCCGAGCACGTCCGGATTCGGCACCACGACCTGGCGGTCGAAGCGGCCCGGCCTGAGCAGGGCCGGATCCAGCACATCCGGCCGGTTGGTCGCCGAGATCAGGATCACGCCTTCATTGGCCTCGAATCCGTCCATCTCGACGAGGAGCTGATTGAGGGTCTGCTCGCGCTCGTCATTGCCGCCGCCGAGCCCGGCACCCCGGTGCCGGCCAACCGCGTCAATCTCGTCGATGAAGATCAGGCACGGCGCGTTCTTCTTGCCCTGCTCGAACATGTCGCGCACGCGGCTCGCGCCGACGCCCACGAACATCTCCACGAAATCGGAGCCGGAGATGGTGAAGAAGGGTACGTTGGCTTCGCCCGCGATGGCGCGCGCGAGCAGCGTCTTGCCGGTACCGGGCGGGCCGAGCAGCAGCACACCCTTCGGGATCCTGCCGCCGAGCCGCTGGAACTTTTGCGGATCACGCAGGTACTCGACGATCTCTTCGAGTTCTTGCTTGGCCTCGTCGATGCCGGCCACGTCGTCGAAGGTCACCCGGCCCTGGCGCTCCGTCAGCAGGCGCGCGCGCGACTTGCCGAAGCCCATTGCCTTGCCGCCGCCCGACTGCATCTGGCGCATCATGAAGATCCAGACGCCGATGAAGAGGAGCAGCGGGAACCAAGAAATCAGGATGCCGACGATGCTGAGGCCGCCCTCGTCGATTGGAACGGCGGCAATCTGCACGTCGTGGGTGCGGAGTGTCTTGACCAGTTCGGGGTCGTAAGGCGCGTAGGTGTTGAAGGCGGTGCCGTTGGTGTAGTGGCCGGTGATCGTGTTGCCCTGGATCGTCACATCCTGAACTTGGCCGCCTTCGACCTCGGCCAGGAACTGCGAGAACGCGAGATCGGTAGAGGTCTGCCGCGACGACGACCCCTGAAAGACTTGGAACAGCGCGACCAGGACCAGGCCGATGATGATCCAAAGCGCCAGATTCTTGCCGAAGCTACCCACGGTTCGGCCTCCGGTTGTTCCTGCGTTCGCGCCCGATCTGCGCCGACGCCAATTGCGTGCTCACGACCGACCCACGCACCCTGCCCGCTCGTGCGCCTGTTGCAGTGTACACGACAATCATCTCACGGGCGATCAATAGTCTCTTCAACGCGTTCGTCAACAGTCTTGTCCTGCAGTGGCAACACGCCAAGCGTTGCCGGATGTCCCGGAGCCAACGGACGCGCCGGCCTGAACGATGCCTCAAATGCTACGGCCGCGGCCTCGTTCCGGTGCGATGTTCGCCTGAAGTCTACGTGGGGAGCGGCGAGCGGCCCGTCAAGGTCGAATAGCGCGGGCAACGCAGGACGCGCGGGCGGCGGAATGCAATCGGTTCCGAGCGGCGTGCCTGCGGCGCGCGCCATCGCGCGGGCCCGAGCCAGACCGTCCGTGCCGAGCCGGCGCACGAGGAATGGCCCCGACCCGGCGGACGAGCCGAGTGAGACGACGAATCGGCGGTCCCAGAGCGCACTGTCGCCCGCCTTGAGCGAAAGGACCTCCGAGGCTGCCGCAGGCTCCCTGCAAACGACGAGTCGTCCATCCCTTTGCGGGACCACACGACAGCCGCCGAGCGTTGCCGCCCTAACGTTATCGCCGCGCAGCCGTTGCGCCAGCCGTTCCAGGCGCTCAATCCGCGGAGGATGAGGAGCGCCGGAGACCGTGGTGACGGCGCGGCTCAGTGCGCGCAGCGCCAGCGCCGGCGGTGCATGACGCAAGATGCATCGGTCCAGCGTCACAAAGCCGCCGGGCGCGGGGTGCGCGCTGCGGGCCAGCAGGTCGGAGCAGAGCCCGTCCAGCGCGGCGCGATCCTCTGCGGCGCGCTCGGCAACCTTGGCCAGCCGCGCGGCGCTCAGCCCTTCCGGCCCGAGCTCCGCCAGCGCTGCTGCCAGCCGCGGGCGGGCATAGCGCATGTCGCGGTTGGTCGGGTCGTCAATCCAGGGTTGGTCCCAAAGGGCCAGGGTCGCGGTCAGCGCGTCCCGGGACACGGAAAGGAGAGGGCGCAACAGACGCACGCCGCCGCCGTCGGGTTCCATCGCGAGGCGAACCGGCGCCATGGCGGCAAGCCCGTCAATGCCGCTTCCGTGAACGAGTCGTTGAAGCGCGGTCTCGGCCTGATCCTCCCGCTGGTGTCCCAGCAACAGGTGGAGGACGTGAGCCTGCCGGCACCAGCCGCCAAGCAGCGCGAGTCGCGCAGCCCGCGCTTCCTCCTGAATCCCGGAGACAGGGCGGATGCCCGTCCAGCGCAGAGTTCGGTGGGACATGGCCCGGGCGGCGAGCCAGCGCCGCACCTGGGCGGCTTCGGCCCCCGATTCAGCGCGCAAACGGTGGTCGACGGTGAGCCCGAAGACCGTGCCGCCCTGCGCCCGCGCCCAGCGATCGGCGAGCAGGCATAGTGCAAGGCTGTCCGAGCCGCCGGAAACCGCCACGGCAACGCGCGGCGCGGGTTCGAATGGGCCAAGCGGCGCCATGAGCGCCTCGAAGGCGTTCGCGTCGATGGGCGCCGCGCCAGGATCGGCGGTCGTGGGTGAGACGATGCGGGGTGCGGCCACGCGCGGAAAGACCCCGGTTGCGCTCAGGGGCAGTTCGCTTGGCGCTGCCCCTGTTGCGCCGCCCGGCGGATGTTGAGCGGCGGGTCGGGAAAGTTTCGATCGAGCTGTGCGAAAGTCCGGCACGCCTCCTCGGTGCGCCTGAGCTTGAGCAGCGCCATGCCGAGTTTGACCATGTTGTCCGGCGCCTTGCGGCCGTCCGGGTACTGCCGAAGGTTGAGCGCGTAGGATTTCGCAGCCTCGGGATACATCTGCCTGGCGTAAAGGCTCTCTGCGCGCCAATAGGCGGCGTTCTGCGCGAGCTCGTGCTCGGGGTTCGCGTCGATGAAGCGTGAGAACACGTCGTGCGCCTCTTCGTGCCGCGCCTCTTCGAGCAGGCCGAACGCCGTCTTGTACTGCTCCTCGGGCGTCAGCGCCGCGAGCGGCACCCCATCGCCCGGCTCATCCGCCGGTATGGTGCCGAGGGAGCGAGGCGCGGTGGAAGGCTCGTAGACATCGCCCTGTCGATCTGCGATGCCGGCCTGGCGCTGGTCCGAAGGTGCCACCAGGGGCACCTCACCGGCGGCAGCGGCAGCTGAGCCGCCCGGGGGGGTGGTTCGCCCTTGCTCGAGGGCGGAGAGCCTGAAGTCCACATCGGCGACCAGCCGTTCGATACGCCCTTCGAGCCGGCGGAGAATGTTGTCGAACTCCTCGAAACGGCCGGTGACTCGCCGTCGCCATTCTCTGGCTTCGTCGATGTCAGTCTCGAGTTCCGCCAAGCGCTGGCTGTTTCGCTCAGAAGCTCCAGCGTCCGAACCCGCGTCGGCTGCCGCACCACGCGGCGCGGCGCCGGCATGGACCACCCGCTCCAAGTCGGCGAGCTGATCGCGAAGGCTCGCGATCTGATTGGTCAGGTTACGAATCTGGGGCCTGAGATCCACGCCGGTCTGGGCGCCGACAGCGGTTGCCGTCAGCAGGACCGCCGCTGCCACGAGCACCGCCAGCGCGGACGCCGGCACCGCCGCCGTCCACCGCCGCTTACGGTGAACGCTGCCCTTCCGCGGGGCGGATGCTCCGCCGCGCATCGCTTTTCGGGTTCCTCGCCCTGCTAGTCGATGACGGAGACGGAGCGCCGGTTGAGCGCCCACGCTTCTTCGTTATGACCGAGCGCGTAAGGGCGCTCCTTACCGTACGAGATCGTTCTCAGCCGCGATGGTGCGATGCCTTGAGTGATCAGGTATTCGCGGACGGCGTTAGCGCGGCGCTCGCCAAGCGCGAGGTTGTATTCGCGCGTGCCGCGTTCGTCGGCATGGCCCTCGAGGACCAGCGCGATCTCGGGGAACAGCCTTAGCCATTCGGCCTGCCGGTCCAGCGTCCGGCGCGCCTCTGCGCTGAGGACCGAACTGTCAAACTCGAAGAAGGCGCGGTCGCCGACGTTCTGAACCAGCTCCTCCTGCGATCCCGGGAGCGGCTGGCTCGGGTCGAGGGCTGCCACGGTTGTCTCCTCCTCGATCATGACGTCGGTGGAGGTCACATCCGTGCCCGATGAAATCGTCTCGTCGACTCCTGCGCCGCTGCTGGATCCGGTGTCCTGGGGCGTGCTTTCGCAGGCCGCCACGCCGAGCGCTATCACCAACGGCAAGATCAGTCTCAGTCGCATTAACACGCTCCCCTTCATCAGTGAGTGGTGACGGGACCGTCGGAATCCCGCCCATGACCGGCAAACATTCCACCGATCGTCAAGCGCCAAAGCACGGCGCGGCGCGTTCTTGCGTGCCGTGAAGCTGAGCCGCCGCCGAGACGGCGGTTTCGTCGGCTGGCCGTGCGACTATAGCTTTGCGTCATTACTGGATCAACGGCGACCAGGCCGGATCGGACGCCGCCGTGCTCGTGAACAGGATGCGCTCGTTGCGCCCTGTCAGATCGATGGAGACTAATTCGGCGCTGTCGGGATCTCGCGAACTCGACCGGAAGAACATGATCACGCGTCCGTTCGGCGCCCAGGTCGGCCCTTCGACCAAGTAGTCTTGCGCCAGAATTCGCTCGCCGCTCCCGTCGGGCCTCATGACGCCGATGGAAAACTGGCCACGATAGCTGTTGGTGAAGGCGATCAGGTCGCCGCGCGGAGACCATACCGGGGTTCCGTAGCGACCCTTGCCGAATGTGATGCGGTGCACATCGCTCCCGTCGCGGCGCATGACATAAATCTGCTGGCTGCCGCCCCGGTCGGATTCGAAGGCGATGAAGGCGCCGTCCGGAGAGTAGCAGGGCGCCGTCTCGATTGCCGGGTTGTTGGTGAGCTGCCTGACTTGGCGCGAGCGCAGATCCATCTCGTAGATGTCCGAATTGCCCCTCTGCGCCAGCGTCATAGCCACCTGATTGCCGTCCGGCGAGAAGCGTGGCGCGAAGGTCATGCCGGGAAAGTCTCCGAGCAGCTCCTGTTGGCCGGTGTCGATATGGCGCAGGTAGACCCTGGGCACGCCGCGCTCGTAAGAGAGATAGGTAATCTCTTGAGCTGTCGGCGAAAAACGCGGCGTGAGCACCAGGTGCCTGCCGTCCGACAGGTAGCGCAGGTTGTGGCCGTCCTGGTCCATGATCGCGAGCCGTTTGATTCGCAAATCAGGCGGCCCGGTCTCGGCGATATAGACGATCCGGGTGTGGAAATACCCGCTCTCTCCGGTCAGCCGCTCGTAGATCTTGTCGGACATGGTGTGGGCGATCGAGCGCCACGCCTCTCTCGCGCCGCTCAACTTCAGGCCCACCAGATCCTGCTCGGCGAACACGTCCCAAAGGCGAAACTCGACCACGAGCCGGCCCGGGTCGCCGGGCACAACGCGGCCGGTGACCAGCGCCTGCGCATTGATGATGCGCCAGTCTTGGAAGCGCGGCCGCACCGTCATGCCGCCGGGTTCGATGATGAAGGCGGCGGAATCGATGGGGCGGAACAGGCCCGAGCGCTCCAGATTGCGAGTAATCACCCCGGTGATCTGGCGGCCGAGCGTGGCGTCCGCCTCATTCGCGCCAGCGAGATCGATGAGCGCGATGGGGAGAGGCTCCACGTGGCCGCGCGTGATATCCACGCGGAGCTCGGCCCTGGCGCCGGCGGCGGCCAAGAGGATCGCCAGGAAGAGGACGATGGCGGCCGGGAGGGGCAGGGCGAAGGGAGCCTTGCGCGTAACGTGTCCACTCAGTGTCAGCAATCGTCTCATCGTGGCACCATCGCTTCCTCTAATTTGATCGGGTCCAAGCGCGGTTCACACCTTACACCGGCGGACTGAACGTCATTGTGATATCGCGCCAACCTTCATACTTGTCGACGTAGCGCGTCAAGGCATCGAAGGGGCTGGCCGTCAGCACGGCGCGGCGTCCGCTTTCGGCCATGGTCCGGTAGTTGGCGCCGCTGCCGGCGTCAACGATTTCGACCCGTCTAACGGAACCGTCCGGCGCCAGTTGGATCCTGAGCGTCACCACCAACTCGTCGGCATCGAGAACACCGGCCGGAACGCTCCAGTTCCTCTCGACCTTCCGCTTGATGGCGTCGGTGATGGTCTGCCGCAGGGGGCCTGTCAGAGGCACGCGCGTTGCGGCCTCGGTGGGCGGCTCCTCCTCGGCGCCTGCGATGCTGGCCAGCAGGTCCTCGAAAGACTCTTCTTCGTCCGGCGGTGTCGCCTGGGGCGGCTCCGGGGTCTCTTCTTGGGCGAGGTCCTTCAGCAGCTTGTCGAAGCTCGGCTTCTTCGGAGGCGGCTTGGCCAGCGGCACCGGCGGCGGCGCCTCCGGCTCGGGTGCAGGTTCGGGCTCGGCTTCGGGCGCTTTCGGGGCCGGCTCGGGTTCCGGCTCCGCCACCGGCTCGGGCGGGGGAGGCGGCTCCGGCTCCGGCGCGGGCTCCGGTTCGATGACGGGCTCGGGGTCCAACGCGGCGACGATCTCCGGCTCGGGAATCGGCTCCGGTTCGGGGGCCGGCTCCGGCTCCGGTGCGGCGATGACCTCCGGCTCCGGCTCGGGCTCGGGTTCCGGTTCCGGCTCGGCGATGGGCTCCGGCTCGGGCTCGACAACCGGTTCAGGCTCGGGCGTGGCCGCAGGCGCGCTCGCCTCATCGGCGATCTCGACCAGGCTGACTACGATCGGCCGGTCGCTGGGGTCGAGCGCGTCGCTTTCGAACATTTCCGGCAAGCCCAGCACCACGGCGACGATCACGCCGACGTGGAGGATGGCGGAGAAGAGCCAGCCGCGCTTACTCATCGCTCACCGACCTGCGCGGCTCGGTCACCAGCGCAACGTTGTTGAAGCCCGCGGCGTTGAGAACGCCCATGACCTCCATCACCCGCCCGTAGGCGATGTCGCGGTCGCCGCGGATGAAGATGCGCACGTCGGGGCGGCGTTCGGTGATCGCCCTGAGCTTGGGGATCAGCGCCTCCAGCGCAACCTCGGTTTCCTGGAGATAGGTCGTGCCGTCGCGGGTGATGGTGATCGAGAGCGGCTCGTCGTCTCCAGCGAGCGGCGGCGTGTCGGCCTCGGGCAGATCGACCTCGACCCCCACAGTGAGCAGCGGCGCCGTGATCATGAAGATCACCAGGAGTACGAGCATGACATCGACGAACGGAGTCACGTTGATCTGGCTCATGGGCGCGCGGCGGCGGCGCCCGCGCCCGCCTCGGCTCAGGCCGTTCAACGGCCCGTCCCATTCGGCCGCCATCAGACGGCGCGCTCCTCAAGCTGACGGCCAAGAAGGGCGCGGAACTCGGTGCCGAAGGCCTCCAGTCGGCCGGCATAGCGGTCGAGGTCGCTGCTGAGCTTGTTGTAGGCCACCACCGCCGGGATGGCGGCGACCAGGCCGAGTGCGGTCGCGAACAGCGCCTCGGCGATGCCCGGCGCAACCACGGCGAGCGAGGTGTCCTTGCTCGCCGCGATCGACTGAAAGCTGTTCATGATGCCCCAGACGGTGCCGAACAGGCCGACGAACGGCGCGGTTGCCCCCACCGTGGCCAAGAAACCGAGGTAGCGCTCGAGCTGATCCAGCTCGCGATTGAGCGCGGCATCCATGGCGTAGGCGATACGGCGCTGAAGGCCTTCGAGCCGGTCCGCCGAGAGGTGAGTTCCGCGGTTCGCGAAGCGGCGCCATTCGTCCATCGCCGAGGCGAACAGCACGGTCATCGGGTGGCTGCGCTTCGTGGAGAGATCGTCGTAGAGCTGATCGAGGGAGCCGCCGGACCAGAAGGCCTGCTCGAACTCGACGGCGAGGCGGCGGGCGCGGGCGTAGCGGAGGCTTTTGTCGAAGATGATCGCCCAGCTCCAGAGCGACGCGATCAGAAGGACCACGATAACGGCCTTGACGATGACGTCGGCCTGCAAAAACAGGCCCCAGAGGGAGAAGTCCTCGGCCACCGCACTGGCGCCGATCTCAACGGCGCGAACAAGGTCGGAATCCATGGCTACTCCCGTTACCGCTGATCCGCCGACACCAGTCCAGAGAGCGCATGGCGCAAGGGCGTTGGCAGGCGTACCGCGCGGCCGTTGCGGCCGACGCAGCCGAGCCTGAGGCCGACCGTGGCCAGCAGAGCTCCTTCGCGCACGACGCGCTGCTCCGCGTCGATATGCGCACCCGCCACCCTGCCGATGCTCGTGCGCACCTCGATTGCGTCGTCGAGCCGCGCCGGCTGGCGGTAGTCCACCACGCAGCGCCTGACGACAAACGCCGCATCGTGGTCCCCCAGCAGCGTGACGTGCGTGATGCCGGCGCCGCGCATCAACTCGGTCCGCGCCCGTTCGGCGAACTTGAGGTAGTTGGCGTAATAGACGATGCCGCTGGCGTCGGTGTCCTCATGGTAGACGCGGAGCGGATAGACATGCTCCGCGTCCTCGAAGCGGCCGCCGAGGGGTGCCGCCGGTGTGTCCGGTTCAACGGTTGCCATGGCCTTCGTCGAGCAGGGCGAGTTGGCGCGGTGCCTCCTCAGGCTGCGCCAGACCCAGGTGACCGAAGCCGTGCCGGGTCAGCATCCGGCCACGCGGTGTCCGTTGCACGAAGCCTTGCTGGATCAGGAAGGGCTCGATCACCTCCTCCAACCCGTCGCGCTGTTCGGAGAGCGCCGCCGCAATGGTCTCGATCCCCACGGGGCCACCGTCATAGTTCTCGGCGATGCAGGCGAGATAGCGCCGATCCATCGAATCGAGGCCGCGCTGGTCCACCTCGAGCCGGTTGAGCGCCCGGTCTGCGATGCCGGCATCGATCAACTCGACATCGGCCACCGCCGCAAAGTCGCGCACCCGGCGCAGCAAGCGGCCGGCGATGCGCGGCGTGCCGCGGGAGCGGGCGGCAATCTCCGCCGCCCCATCGGCGCTGAGCGTCACGTCGAGAAGCACCGCATTGCGGGTCACGATCTCGACCAGCTCCGGGACTTCGTAAAAGTCGAGCCTGAGCGGAATGCCGAAGCGCTCGCGCAAGGGATTCGTGATGAGGCCGGTGCGCGTCGTGGCGCCAACCAGGGTGAAGGGCGGCAGATCGATGCGTACCGAACGCGCGCCCGGCCCCTCGCCGATAATCAGGTCGAGCTGCGAATCCTCCATCGCCGGGTAGAGGATCTCTTCCACCGCCGGGTTGAGCCGGTGGATCTCGTCGATGAACAGCACGTCGCGTTCGTTGAGGTTCGTCAGGATCGCCGCCAGGTCGCCGGCGCGCGCGATGACCGGGCCCGAGGTCGTGCGGATGCCGACGCCGAGCTCGCGGGCGACGATCTGCGCCAGGGTCGTCTTGCCGAGGCCCGGCGGGCCGTAGAACAGCACGTGGTCGAGGGCCTCGCCTCGTTCGGCCGCGGCGGTGATGAAAACCCGCAGGTTTTCTCGTATTGCACGCTGGCCGACGAAGTCGTCGAGCTTGCGGGGTCTGAGCCCGCTGTCGAGCCTGTCCTCGGGCTCCGCCGCACCGGCGACAATTCGGGCCTCGCTCACTGCGCGAGTTCCCTCAGCCCGGCGCGGATCAATGCCTCGACGGAGGCCTCATCGCCGAGCGTGAGCGCTGCGCCTGAGATGGCACCGTGGGCCTCCGTCGGGCGGTAGCCCAGGTTGACGAGAGCTGCGATCGCATCGCCGTTTACCGTGCCGCCGGCGGTCGTGGGCGAGGGAGCCGCACCCGGCAGGGCCGGTGCCTTGTCCGCGAGCTCGCTCAGGATGCGCGCCGCGAGCTTAGGCCCCACCCCGGGCGCGCGCGTGAGCCCAGCTCTATCCTGGGCCGCGATGCAGGCAGCGAGCTCCGCCGCGGGCAAGGCGCCCAGAATCGCGAGCGCCAGACGCGCGCCGACGCTCTGCACTGTTTGCAGCAGACGGAACCAGTCTCGCTCCTGCTCGCTCGCGAAACCGTAGAGATGGATGTGATCTTCACGCACCACGGTCTCGACGGTGAGACTCACCTCCTGCCCCCGCGCGGGCATCGAAGCCAGCGTGCCGGCGGAGCAATAGGTCAGATAGCCGACGCCGCCCACATCGACGACAGCCCAGCCGTCGCCCACGCTGTCGAGAGCCCCGCGCAGCTTTGCGATCATCGGCCGGGCTTCGCCGCTGCCGGCTCCGAGGCCGGCTGCCAGCGGGCGTGGGTGCCGGCGGCGTGCGCGTGACAGATTGCCGCGGCGAGCGCGTCCGTGGCATCCGCAGGTGCATCGCCGAGGCCGGGCAACAGGTGGCGGACCATCAGGGCGACCTGCTCCTTGTCGGCATGTCCGGCACCGACCAGCGCCTTCTTGATCCGGTTCGCGGCGTATTCGTGGACGGGAAGACCGGCGAGCGCCGGCACGAGCAGGGCAACGCCCCGCGCCAGACCGAGCTTGAGGGTCGACTCGGCGTTCCGGTTGACGAAGCTCTCCTCGACCGCCGCTTCGTCCGGCGCGTGGCGCGCAACGATCTGCGCGAGCCCTTCGTGCAGGGCGCAGAGACGCTCCGGCACGCTCGCCTTGGCATCGGTATCGACCACGCCGTGGTCGATATGGCGCAGCCGGTTGCCAACGGTTTCGATCACGCCCCAGCCCATACGGCGGAGACCGGGATCGATACCGAGGACGCGTGCCACGTTGCTCACCTCCACTCAGGCCGAGAGCTTGTGCAGGACATCGTCGGTCACGTCGTAGTTCGCCGATACCTGCTGAACGTCGTCGCTGTCGTCGAGCGCTTCCAGCAGCTTGAAGACGGCCGCCGCCTTGTCTTCGTCGATCGGCACTGTCGTCTGCGGGCGCCAGGCAATCTCGACCCGCTCCGGCGCACCGAAGCGCGCGGTCAGCGCCTCGTTGGTCTCGCTCAGGGATTCGGGCGCGCAAATCATCTCGTGCCCGTCCGCCTCGCTCTCGCACTCGTCGGCGCCGACCTCGAGCGCGGCTTCGAAGATGTCGTCGTCGCTCGCCGCGTCCGCGGGAAAACGAATAATCCCAACACGTTGGAACAGATAGTTCACAGAGCCTGTCTCGCCGAGCGTGCCGCCGTGCCGGCTGAAGATCGAGCGGATCTCGGCTGCGGTCCGGTTGCGGTTGTCGGTGATCGCATCGACGATGACGGCGACACCGCCGGGCCCGAATCCTTCGTAGCTCAAGGTGTCGAAGCGCTCCTGGCCGCCGTCCCCGCCCGCCGCCTTCTTCAGCGCGCGCTCGATATTGTCCTTGGGCACGCTATGCGACTTTGCCGCCGCGATGGCCGTGCGCAACCTGGAATTGTGGTCGGGGTCGGGCGCGCCTTCTCTGGCCGCGACGTAGACTTCGCGGATCAGCTTCGTGAACCGCTTGGCCCGCCGGGCGTCTTGCGCGCCCTTGCGGTACATGATGTTGGCCCATTTGGAATGACCGGCCATGGGCTCTACTCAATCGCTCGGGGAGACTCGGGCGGGTGCCGCGAATCGACCTAAAGTCTGTCACTGCCCCGCGTAGGCGGTCAATGTGGCGAGATTGCGGCGTCCGGTCGAGAGCGGCTCTCCCCGGCAGCGGCCGCTGCCCCGTCAGTCAGATCACCTGATAGCTCTCGACTCCCGCCCCGGTGACGGCGTCGGGATTGATACGGGCGTCGAACGTCACAAATCGCCCTCGCCGCGCGACAGCAAGCGCTAGCAGATAAACATCGGATATCTGTCTCGGGCCGACCACCCGGCGCCAATCGACAACACCCGAATTCAGAAGGCTTACTTCGTCGGGCCAGAAATGGTGATGGTCGGTAGCGCTTGCCGTGCGGAGACGCTCAGCGACCTGAGAGGCCTGCAGCCGGTTGGGATAGGCGGGTTGCGCCATGATCCGTACGCATCCGTTTTCCGTAAGGGGACAGGTTGCCCACCCCTCTCGGATATTGTCCCGCAGCCAGCGTCGGGCGGCCTCGTGATGCAGGTGGTCGGCGTCAAGCAGGGCGATCAGGACGTTCACGTCCGGCAAAGCCCGCATCAGTCGCCGATTTCTTCGCGCAGCCGGTTGAGCAGTTCGTTGGTGACCACGCCGCCGCGGTTGGGAAACGGACGAAAGCCGAACTCGGCGCGGCTGTCCTGCTCGCGATCTCCCGCACCGTCCGAGTCATCGCGCGCCAGGGATTGCCGCAAGAGGTTCGACACCACCTCGCCTGCAGATGTCGACTCGACCCGTGCGAGTTCCTTCACGGTGAAGAGCAGATCGTCGTCGATGTTCAGTGTGGTTCGCATCGCAAGATTCCGGATCGAGACGGGGATAGTGACGCTACCGCATCACGCATCAAGCATCAAATTGGCTATCGCCGACCGCCTTCACGGCAACGAAGCGAAGGCGCGTGTAGTCGGTGATCCAGCGGCCATCCGGGCGAAGCCGGTCGCGGGTGAGCTCAATCGTGCGGTCTATGACCGCCGGCGCACGCCCGGGCGGTGCCGCGTCGGTAAAATTCCGGCCGAACATGACGATCCAGTCGGCGAGGCCGTTCGGGCAGTCGTCGAGCGGTGTCGGGCGGGCGAAATAGTAGAGCTGCGTCACGTCGAAGCCGCCATCCTCCAGCAAGCCGACATAGTGGCTCGTGCGCGGAAAATACCAGGGGAAGTCCACCGCCTCGGCCGGGACGCCTTCCTCGGCGAGCGCCTGGTAAAGCGCGTCGGTGATGATCCGAACGTTGCGGTGAGCGCCCATCTCGGCGACGAACCGGCCGCCGGGCTTGAGCGCCCGCGCCACGCAGGCGATGACCTGCGGCGGCGCCTCCGTCATCCAGTGGAGCGCGGCGTTGGAGAAGACCGCGTCGGCGTGCCCCTCAATGGCGAAGTCGCGCCCGTCGGCATGCTCGAACGTCAGCGTCGGGTGAAGCGCACGCGCACGCTCGACCATCGCCTTATCGCCGTCGATGCCGATCACATCGGCGCCACGTGCGGCGATGGCCGCGGTCAGCGTCCCGGTACCGCAGCCGAGATCGACGATCCGCTCGCCCGGCTCGGGCGCGAGCAGTTCGACCATGTCCGTGGCAAAGGCCGAGACGAAGCCGAACGAGCGGTCGTAAAGGCCGGCATCCCAGGCCGCCGGCCCACCGGCGCCCGCCGGTTCGCCCTTGGCCAAGGGTTCGCTCATGCGCCCCCCGCGACCCGGCGCCGGCTAGTCGTCCGCATCCTGATGAGCGCGGGCGGCGTCCAGCATGGCGCGGATCATTTTCGGCCGGGGCACGGCGGGCTTGGGATGCGCCACCGGGCTGTGGCAGTGGCCGAGGCCGAGCACCATCTCCACCATCTTCAGCGAGAGCGGTCCCGGATTGACCACCGGGACAGGCAGGTTCTCCGAGAGGTAGGGCCCCGCCTGAGAGAGAGTCGTGGAGCCGAGAACGATCACGTCCGCCCCCTTGGCGAGGCCTCTCTCGCAGGCCTCCTTCATCTTGGGGAAGACCTCGGCCTCTCGGCCGGCGAACAGTGCCTTCATGTCCGATTGCGCCTCGAACAGCTCGATCGAGCTGCAGAAATGCGCGATCTCGAACTTCTTCATCAGGTTCTTGTAAAAGGCGAGCCAGGCGTCGGTGTACTGCGAATAGGCCGGGTCGGTCTGCGCGATCACGCAAAATCGGGTGCCGAGGGTGAGCGCGTAGAGAAGCGACGACTTGCCGTTCGAGACCACGGGGATGTCCAGCACCGCGCGCAGCTCGGGGACGCCGGAATCGCTCAGCGTGTTGACCGTGATGGCGTCATAGCCTTCCTCGGCGAGTGCGATGCCCGCCTCGAAGATGGCGAATTCCACCAGCATCTCGTCATGGCGGCCGATAAAATGCTTCGGGCCTGCCTTGAGCGGCTTGTAGTCGAAGGTGACCTGGCCCGAGAGCTCGACCTGCTCCATTTCGGCACGCCTGTAGTCGAGGCCTTCCTCGTCGAAGGGAAACGGCACGATGACCGCTGCGCGTGGCATGGCGATCCTCCCTCTGATTCTTGTCGTTTCGTTGTTGCCGACGGCTCCCAGAGCCTGCGTCCGCCCTACACCGGGTTCTCGGCGAGCCAGGCTGCGTAGTCGCGCACGCCGTCTTCGAACGCGACCTTCG
This sequence comes from Alphaproteobacteria bacterium, assembly GCA_965237415.1. GTDB lineage: Bacteria > Pseudomonadota > Alphaproteobacteria > UBA828 > UBA828 > WTGU01. The sequence continues at coordinate 1,420,802 of CBDEFM010000002.1, read as the reverse complement.
GCTGCCAGTTGAGGACGCGGGCGGCGGCCGAGATATCGAACCGACCGTGGCTCTGGTCCTCGGGGTCGTCGCCCTCGCCGAGCGAGATCTGCGCCTCCGGCAGCGCGCGCCTGACGGCGTCCGCGATCTCCCCGAACTCTAGGCGCTGGCCGCCGGTGATGTTGAACGCGCGCTGCGACCCGAACTCGCCTGTGCCGAGCGCCGCGACCACAGCGCCCACGACATCGTCGATATAAACATATTGGCGCGTGAAGCCGCTGCCATAGGGGAGCGCGGTGGCCCGCCCGGCCTGCGCGTCCTGAATAATCTCGCGCACGACGCAGGTGGTACGCCGGCGCGGCCCGTAGACCCAGGAGAAGCGCAGCACGACGGCGTCGAGGCCGGTCTGCGCCACGTAGGCGCGTGTGAGGATGTCTCCGGAAGCCTTGGTGGCGCCGTAGATGTCGTTGGCCGCGAGCGGCGCATCCTCGGGCACCGGATCGAGGCCGGCGGCCGTGTTGCCGTAGGCCGATGTCGAAGAGCAGAACACCAGGCGGACGCCGCGCTGACGGGCGATCTCGAGCAGATTGGCGGTGCCCGCGACGTTGGTCTCGATCACCGCACGCGGATTGTCGCGGCCCAACATGGGGCCAGAGACCGCCCCGCAATGGACGATCGCGGCGATATCGCCGCTGCAGATCGCGTGCAGCTTGTGGACGTCGGTAAGCTCCGCATCCGTCGAGGGGAACCCGCCGTCCTCCCGCGGCTGGATACGATCGGTGCCGATCACGGTGCGCCCTTCCCGCGCAAGCCGGGACGCGACGCCGAATCCGATCAGCCCCGCCGATCCGGTGACCACGATTGCGCCGGTCGCCATCGGTTTCCCCCTTCTATTCCTCTCGCCTTGCAGGGTGCGGCGGGGCAGGCGAGCGCGTCAAGCGCGCCGCCCGGACGTCGCTTGAAATGCGTGCCTTTGTATGCCGCCTTCGATTGCTCCGCTCGATCGTCTACAATCCTCCCCGTGATGCGCCGACGCCGCCCATGACCGCCCGCCCCACGCGCGATCCGAAAAAGATTCGGGAGAGCCTCGAACGGGAGCGTGCCGATCTTCTTGCGCTGAGCGACGCAGCGGCAGACGAGCGGCGCCCGGTCGCGCTCGATCAGCAGAGCGTCGGCCGCGTGTCGCGCATGGACGCCATGCAGGTGCAGGCGATGGCGCAAACGGTGGAGGCGCGCCGCCGCGCGCGCCTGCCGCTCATCGATGCAGCGCTGCGCCGCCTCGATACGGGCGACTACGGCTACTGCGTCGACTGCGGAGAGCGGATTCCGGCCAAGCGCCTCGCCATCGACCCGACCATCGCCCGCTGCATGGACTGCGCCGGTTGACGACCGGGGGCGCGGCTCAGCGTTAGCTGCCGACCGAGATGGTCGCGTCCATGTAGCGCACCGCGCGGCCTGCAATCGACACCCGCTCGCCGCGATCTTCGCACACCATCCGCCCGCCACGCGCCGAAAGCTGGTGCACGGCGAGCCGTCGCTTGCCGAGCCGGCCAGCCCAGTAAGGTACCAGCGCGGTCTGCACATTGCCGGTAACCGGGTCCTCGGGTACGGCATTCTTAGGCGCGAAGAAGCGCAGCACATAGTCCGCGTCGCCCTCGTCGCCCGGCGCGGTCGCCACCACGCCGCGCCGGGCGAGGGTCGTCAGCAGCGTTTGGTCGGGACTGAGGCCCGAAACCTGCGTCGCCCTCTCGAACACCGCGATCCAGTCGGCGCCGGCAAGCACCTCGGCCGGCGCCGCGCCGAGCGCTTGCGCGAGCACCGCCGGTGCCGGCGTCGGCTTGGCCGGCTGGGCCGGAAAATTCATGACCAGCGCCTCGCCGTCGCGGGTGACCGTGAGCCGGCCGCTCAGCGTCTCGAACGCGACGCTCTCGGTGCCTGGCCTCAGCTCCTCGAACACGACGAAGGCGGCGGCGAGCGTGGCATGGCCGCAGAGGTCGACCTCGGCATTGGGCGTGAACCAGCGCAAGCGATAGCCCTCGCCCTCCGGCACCATGAACGCGGTCTCCGACAGATTGTTCTCGGCCGCGATGGCCTGCATCGTCGCCTCGTCCAGCCAGGCGTCGAGGGGGCAGACCGCAGCCGGATTGCCGCCCAGCACCCGGTCGGTGAAGGTGTCGATCTGAAGCAGTCTGATCGTCATCCACTTTCCTTCCACACCCGCTAGGCCCTCCTGCGGCGCTTGGACCAGGTGAGCACCGCGAGGCCCGCCAGCAACAGGGCGGCCGCAATCCAGGCCGAGCTGCTCAGGCGCTCGCCGAAGATCACCGCCCCCCAGCCGAACCCTGTCAGCACGATGATATAGCCGAATTGGGAGAGGAAGAGCGGGCCGCCAAGCCTGAGGATCTCGAAGATGAGGTACCAGACCAGTGCGGTGACCCCGGTCGCACCCAGGATTGCGAGGTCGCCGGCGAGCAAGGGGCCGGGGAAGAGGTAAGTCTCGCCCGTGCCGAGCATCACGGGCACGAGCACGACCGCGCCGCCGAGCTGGATGCCGCACGCGAGCCCCAACGAATGCGCCTTGGGCGGCCACAGGATCGCGCCTGCGATGTTGAACGCGGCGAAGCAGACCGGCGCCAGCAGCGCCAGCAGCAGCCAGCTCACCTCGGCGAAGCTCGGCAACGTGATGCCCGGCACCACCAGAATCAGGATCCCGGCGAGGCCGAGCGCCACCCCGCCGGTACTGAGCAGCCGGAACCGCTCCATGCGGAGCGCCATCGCCATCAGATAGGTACAGGTGGGCGAGAGGCAGGTGACCATGACCACGAGGCTCGCCGGCAGATTGGGCGCCACATGGGCGAGCAGGGATACCGGGATCGAGATGCCGAGCGCGCCGGCGACGAAATAGAGGCGCAGATGCGCGCGGTCGAAGCGGACCGGCGTGCGGGTCGCGAGACAGCCGAGCCACAGGATCAGCCCCGCCCCCAGCGTGTGCCAGAAGACGTAGGCGAGGCCCGGCACTCCATTGGTCGTCGCGACCTTGTTGATCGAGAAGAGCAAGCCGTAGAGCGCGCCCGCGAACAGCAGGTAGGCGACCGCGCGCGCGCCGATCTTCGGGGCGGCTCCCGCGGCGGCGTGCGCCCGGCTTTCGGCGTCGCCGGTCATCGGCCCTTTTGTCTACTTGGATACCGGTGCGCTGCGGTGCGCTAAGGACCAGCCGCTGGCTCCGGCCGGTGCGTGCCGTTGGCCGCGGCTACCACGCCGTGTGCTTGTAGCGGTTGGCCCAATCCACGCCCTGCCAGGTCATCTGCGAATCGGGCCGCATGAAGATGAGCCAGCGGGGCTCTACCAGCGTCGGCTCCAGGTACTTCGGGCCGTTCTCGCCGAGATAGCGCAGCGACATCTCGGTCGCGATCTCGACCCACTTGCCGCCGGTATTGGGCTCCTCGACGATCTCGGCCTTCCCCCTGGCCATCACCTTCTGCATCGACTGCCAGATGTCGACACAGATGTGGATCCGAGGATCCCGCTGGATGTGCTTGGCCCAGACGGAGAGCGCGCGCGGAATGACGTAATAGCCGCCGTCGCGATACTGATACCAGAGCGGCACGATATAGGGCCAACCCTCCTCGTCGAGGCAGGCAAGCCGGCAGAGGTGGGGCCCCTTGAGGAATTCATCGACCTCTTCGTCGGTCATGCCGCCGACCTTGCCGCGCCACGTGTCGCTATCCGCCATTCCGTCTCTCCTTTGCCCTGCCGGTGCGCGGCCACTCCGCCGAGGTCCGAGGATGCCGCGCTGACGATGCATGATAGCATGCCGCGCCGTGGCCGCGCCGGCTGCGCACAACCGCGATCGATGGAGGCTCCGAATGAAGCTTGGTGTCGTTTTTCCACAGACCGAGATCGGCAACGATCCCGCGGTCGTGCGCGATTATGGACAGGCGGCCGAAGCGTTGGGTTACGAACACGTGCTCGCCTTCGACCACGTGCTGGGCGGCAATGCCGCGACGCACGAGCTCCGGGGGCCTTACAAGCACACCGACGCGTTTCACGAGCCGTTCGTGCTGTTCGGCTTTCTCGCCGCCGTCACCCAGCAGATGGAATTCGTCACCGGCATCATCATCCTGCCGCAGCGGCAGACCGCGCTGGTGGCGAAGCAGGCGGCGGCGCTCGACGTGCTCTGCGGCGGCCGGCTCCGGCTCGGCGTGGCGATCGGCTGGAACCACGTGGAATACGAAGCGCTCGGCATGGATTTCGGGGACCGCGCGCGGCGCATCGAGGAGCAGATCGAGGTCATGCGGCTGCTCTGGACCAACGAGCTCATAACCTTCGAGGGGCAGGACCACCGCATCACCGATGCCGGGCTGAACCCGCTCCCGGTCCAGCGCCCTATCCCGATCTGGTTCGGGGGTCATGCCGACTCCGTCCTCCGGCGGACCGCGCGGCTGGGCGACGGGTGGTTCCCGCTCTTCGCGCCGGACGACGAAGGCGCGGCCGAGGTCGAGAAGTTCCGGGGCTATATCCGCGAGGCCGGCCGCGACCCCGCCGAGGTCGGGATCGAGACCTGGCTCGACGTGCAGGATAAGACGCCCGAGCAGTGGCGTGCCGAGGCGGAGGGCTGGAAGGCGCTCGGCGCCACCCACTTCTCGATCAACACGATGAACTCGGGCCTCGCCTCACCGGGCGCCCACATCGAGGCCATCGGGCGGATCAAGGAGGCGCTCGCGGACATCTGAGCCCGGCGGCGGGGCACCATGGGCGAGGGCAGGGCGGCCGTCCTCGGGGCGGCCGAGCGCGCCTTTCTGGAAAGCCGGCGAGTCGCCCACCTTGCGACGGCCGATGCCGCCAGCGTTCCCCACGTCGTGCCGGTCTGCTTCGCCGTGGGTGGCGATTCCGTCTATATCGCGATCGACCGCAAGCCAAAGAGCGGCAAACGGCTGAAGCGCCTGCGCAACATCGCCGAAAACCCGCACGTCACGCTCACCGCCGATCACTATGACGATGAAGACTGGACGAAGCTTCGCTGGGTCATGGTGCGTGGCCGGGCGGCGTTGCTGGAGGAGGGCGCCGAGCACGACGACGCACAGCGGCTCCTCCGCGCCAAGTATCAGCAGTATCGCGCGATGGACCTGGCGCCGCTCCCCGTGATCGCGATCAGGATCGAGCGGGTCACGAGCTGGAGCGGGGCCGGCGGAGGCGGCGCGCAGCGATGACCGCGCGGTCCGCACGCCCTCGTGCGCTCTCGCTCTTCGCGTTGCCGGGCATCCCCATGGTCCAGCCCGGCGACGACCTTCCGGCTCTGATCGCGGACGGCTTAGCGCGCGCCGGCGAGGCCGTTGCCGAAGGCGATGTCCTCGTGGTCGCGCAGAAGATCGTCTCCAAGAGCGAGGGGCGCTACGCCGACCTCGCCACGGTCGAGCCCGGTGCCGAGGCGCGCGAGCTTGCCGCGCGCACGGCCAAGGACCCGCGCATGGTTGAGCTCATCCTGAGCGAATCGCGGCGGGTGGTCCGTCATCGCCCCGGGGTCATCATCGTCGAGCATCGGCTGGGCTTCGTCATGGCGAACGCCGGCATCGACAATTCCAACGTGGAGCCGGCGGGCACCGACGAGCGGGTGCTGCTGCTTCCCCGCGACCCCGACGGCAGCGCGCGGCGTATCAGGGAGGGGCTGCGTGAGCGGCTCGGCGCGGATTGCGCCGTCATCGTCAACGACAGCGTCGGCCGCGCCTGGCGGGTGGGCACCGTGGGCCTCGCGCTCGGCGCTGCCGGGCTGCCCTCCCTGCTGGACTTGAGGGGGCGCGACGACCTCTTCGGCCGCCCGCTCGAGGTCACCCAGGTGGGGCTCGCTGACGAGCTCGCCGCCGCCGCCTCGCTGGTCCAGGGCGAGGCCGACGAGGGCATGCCGGTGGTGGTGGTGCGCGGTCTAGCCGCCGCAGGGCCGGGGAACGCCGGCGCCGCCCTCATCCGCGACGAGGCCGATGACCTCTTCCGCTAGGGTACGCGGCGCTTACGCTCGGGCTCCGTCATGAGCGCCAGCTACGTGGCGCTCTCCGGGGGTGTCGGCGGCGCCAAGCTCGCCCTCGGGCTCTGCGACGTGCTTGACGACCCCGCCCGGCTCACCATCGTCGCCAACACCGGCGACGACTTCGAGCATCTCGGCCTCAAGGTCTGCCCCGATCTCGACACGCTCACCTACACCCTCGCGGGGCTCGCGAACCCGGAGACCGGCTGGGGGCGGGCAGGGGAGAACGGCGCCTTCATGGCGGCGCTCGGCGCGCTCGGCGGCGAAACCTGGTTCTTCCTCGGCGACAAGGACCTCGCCATCCATGTCGAGCGGACCCGGCGACTGCGGGCCGGCGAGAGCCTGAGCGCGGTCACGGCTGCACTGTGCGCGAGGCTCGGCATCCAGGCGCGCATCCTGCCCATGAGCGACGATCCGGTGCCGACCGTCGTCGAGACGCCGGAAGGCCCGCTCGCCTTCCAGCACTATTTCGTCCGCGAGCGCTGCCGGCCGAAGGTGCTGGACTTCCGCCACGAGGGGGCGGAGCAGGCACGGCCCTCGGCCGCTTTCCTCGAGGCGCTCGCGGCGCCCGATCTCGGCGCGGTCATCATCTGCCCGTCCAACCCCTACATCAGCATCGACCCGATCCTCGCGGTCCCCGGCGTGCGCGCGGCACTCTCGGACTGCCGGGCGCCAGTGATCGCGGTCTCCCCGATTATCGGTGGGCAGGCGGTCAAGGGGCCGACGGCCAAGATGATGGCGGAGCGCGGCATCGCGCCGAGCGCAACCGCCGTCGCCCGCCACTATGCCGGGCTGATCGACGGCTTCGTGCTCGACGAGGCCGACCGCGCCGAGGCGGCCGGGATCGCTGCATCCGGCGTTGCGGTCGAGGTCACGGCCACGATGATGACCGCGCGCACGGAGAAGCAGGCTCTCGCCCGCGCCGTGCTCGCGTTTGCCGCGCGAATCGGCGTGGAGGGCTAATCCAGCTCCACCGCGTAGGCCGAGGCGGGGAGCGCCTCAGGGATCAGCCCCTGGGCCTGGAGAAAGGCCGCGAAGCGCTCGTAGCGCGCGGTATCGAGCGCCGCGGGCCTCAGCGCGAAGCGCGGCAGCGTGTCGCGCCAGGCGCGCTTGTTGAGCTCGTCGTCGAGCTCCTCGCGGCCGCGCAGGAAGAGCTGCCAGGACTCGTCCGGGTGGTTGATGAGGAACTGGACGCCGCGCTCCAGGGCATCGACGAAGCGCCGCATCGCCGGGTCGCCCTGCCGCTCGGTATGGGCGACGACGATGAGCTCATCGTAGGGTGGCACGCCCTCCTCCTCGATGTAGAAGGCGCGGCCGGCGTGCCCTTCGATCTCCATCTGGTTGAGCTCGAAGTTGCGGTAGGCGCCGATCACGGCATCGACCTGGCCCGAGAGCAGCGACGGCGAGAGCGAGAAGTTGACGTTGACCAGCGTCACGTCCTCGATCCCGAGGCCGTGGCGCTCGAGCATGGCGCCGAGCAGCGCGTCCTCGAAGCCGCCGACCGAGTAGCCGACCGTGCGGCCCTTGAGATCGGCGATCGACTGGACCGGCCCGTCGGCGAGCACCAGCAGCGTGTTCAGCGGGGTCGCCACCAGCGTCGCGATCCGCACCAGGGGCAGTCCTTCGGCCACCTGCAGGTGAAGCTGCGGCTGGTAGGAGACTGCGAGATCAGCCTTGCCGGCGGCGACCAGCTTGGGCGGGTCGTTGGGGTCGGCCGGCGCGATGAGCTCGACCTCGATCCCCTCATCCGCGAAGTAGCCCTTCTCCAGCGCGACGAAGAGGGGCGCGTGGTCGGGGTTGATGAACCAGTCGAGAATCAGGGTCAGCTTGTCGGTGGCACCAGAGGGTTTGGGGGCGAACACGGCCGCAGCCAGGCACAGGGCCGCCGCCACCAGCAGTGTCTTGGCAATTCTTCGCATGGGTCATTCTCCCTGTTGATAACTTACGTGTCCGGTTGCCAATGAAGGGCCCGGCGCAGCACGTGGTCGATGATGAAGTAGATCGCCACCGCAAAGGCCGCGAGGGTGAGCAGTGCGGCGAACATCAGGTCGATCTGCATGCGCCCGTTGGCGTGCAGCATGAGGAAGCCGAGGCCGGCGCTCGAGCCTACCCATTCGCCCACCACGGCGCCGATGGGTGCCACCGCCGCGGCGACGCGGACGCCGGAGGCCAATGCGGGCAAGGCCGCCGGCACGCGGATGCGCCAGAGCGTCCGCCACGGGCTCGCGCCCATGGCACGGGCGAGGTCGAGCCAGCCCGGCTCGGTCCGCCGGAGGCCATCGAAGAAGTTGGCGGCCACCGGGAAGTAGATGATGAGCGTCGCCATCGCGACCTTCGACGCGATCCCGTAGCCGAGCCAAAGCACGAGGATCGGCGCCAGCGCGAAGACGGGCACCGCCTGGGACGCGACCAGCACCGGCAGGAGCCAGAGCCGCGCCGGCCGGACATAGGTGAGCACCAGGGCGCTGACGACGCCCAGCAGCGTGCCGAGGACGAGGCCCAAGACGATTTCCAGCACCGTCGTCTGGGCATGGCTCAGGATCAGCCCGGCATGGTGCCACCAGGTCGCACCCACCCGCGCCGGCCCTGGCAAAATGTAGTGGGGAGTCTCGGCGAGCCAGACGACCGCCTGCCAGACCAGGACCAGAAGGCCGCAGACCGTCGTTAGCCTGAGGGCGTGCATTCCGGGCCGCCGCCATCACGTGGGCCGCCGGTCGGCCCCGGCATCGTCGGCCGCCGTGAGCCGTTCCAGCAGCTCTGCATGCATCGCCTGCAAGGACCGGTCGCGGGGCTTCCGGGGCGGGGGACCGTCGGGCACGGGCGCGCTCTGCAGCGAGGCCGGGCGCCCCGCCATGACGTAGATGCGATCCCCCAGCCGGAGCGCCTCCAGCGGGTCGTGGGTCACCAGCAGCACCGTGCGCCCGGCGAGCAGGCTGGCGGCAAGCTCCTGCAGCCGCATCCGCGTGATCGCGTCGAGGGCCGAGAACGGCTCGTCCATGAGGACGACGGGCCGGTCTTCCATCAAGGTGCGGGCAAGCGCCACCCGCTGGCGCATGCCGCCAGAGAGCGTATGCGGGAGCGCGTCGGCCTCGGCGCCGAGGCCCACGCGATCCAGCATGGCGAGCGCGTGCGCGCGGTCGGGCTTCTCGCCGCGCAAGCGCGCGCCGAGGGAGACGTTGCCGAGCGCGCTCAGCCACGGCATCAGCAGGTCCTGTTGCGCCATGTAGGCGACCGACGCACCGCTCGGGATGCCCAGGCTGCCGGCTTCCAGCCGCTCCAGGCCCGCGATGACCCGTAACAGGCTCGACTTGCCGACGCCGCTAGGCCCCAGCAGACAGGTCCACCGGCCCTGCTCCAGAGCGAGCTCCAGACCGTCGAAGAGGAGCGTGCCCTCGAACCCAAATCGTGCGCCTTCAACGCGGACAGCGTGGTCCGACTCGGAGTGTGGGTGTTCTGGTGAGGTCATGTCTCGTTTCCTACGCCGGTCCTAACCGGATCAGGTTCAAGGGGTCGTCGGAGTGGGTCCGACCTCTCAGCCGCGCACGGCTCCCCCAGAGCGGCGACGATATTGGCGGAGGGACGGATGCGTTGCAAGCGCGCCGGGCGCGCGGCAGTGTTTCGGCCCGGGCGCGTCACCGGCACCGATTCGGGGGCAGGCGGCATGGAATGGAGCGATACGGGGATCGTCCTCTCTGCCCGCCGCCATGGCGAGAGCGCCGCCGTCGTCTCGTTGCTCACCGAGCATCACGGCCGCCATGCCGGCCTCGTGCAGGGCGCGCGCGGCCGCCGGGGGCGCGGGCTCTACCAGCCGGGCAACACGCTCGCGGCACGCTGGCAGGCGCGCCTCGCCGAGCATCTCGGGCGCTACACGTGCGAGCTCGTGCGCGCACAATCAAGCGTGCTGCTGGACGATCCGCCCCGTCTTGCCGCGCTCGCCGCCGTCTGCGCGCTGACAGAGGCGACGTTGGCGGAGAGGCATCCCTATCCGCAGGTTTACCGCGCCCTCGGGCATCTGCTCGACGCCCTCGAAGCGAATGAGCGTTGGGCCGAGACCGTGGTCCGCTGGGAACTCGCGCTGCTCGGCGAGCTCGGTTTCGGCCTCGACCTCTCGGCCTGCGCGGCGACCGGCGCGGTCGAGGGGCTGGCGTATGTGTCGCCGCGCAGCGGTCGGGCGGTCTCGCGTGAGGCCGGCGCGCCCTATGCGGAGAAGTTGCTCCCGCTGCCGCCTTTCCTTGCACTGTCGGAGGGCGACACCGGCTCTGCCACCGCCGCCGACATCGTCGCGGGCCTCAGGCTGACCGGCTGGTTCCTGGAGAAACACGTGTTCGGAGGCCAGGGCGGCCGCATGCCGCCCGCCAGGGAGCGCTTCATCGATCGCCTGCAGACTGGCGCGACCTCGTCGCCGGCTACGCAGGTGAGGCAAGAATCATAAACGGCATGCTGCCTGTGCTATAGCGCTGGCTATGGCGCGAATCGCAGACGACATCGCGACGGAAGGCGCGGTCCTTCCAGTGCCGTTCGGCGATGCGCTGAGCGAGCGCTATCTTGCCTACGCGCTCTCCACCATCACCGCACGCTCGCTGCCCGATGTGCGTGACGGGCTCAAGCCGGTCCAGCGACGCCTTCTCTATGCCATGCGGGCGCTGAAGCTCGACCCGGATGCGGGTTTCAAGAAGTGCGCGCGCGTGGTGGGCGACGTGATCGGCAAGTACCACCCCCACGGCGATGCCGCGGTGTACGACGCCCTCGTGCGGCTCGCCCAGACCTTCGCCGCGCGCTACGCGCTGGTCGAGGGGCAAGGCAATTTCGGTAACGTCGATGGCGATAACGCCGCGGCGATGCGCTACACCGAGGCGCGCCTCACAGAGGTTGCGCAGTCCCTGCTCAACGGCCTCGACGAGGACGCCGTCGATTTCCGCGAGACCTACGACGGCGGCGACAGCGAGCCGGTGGTGCTGCCGGCAGCCTTCCCCAACCTGCTCGCCAACGGGGCTGCGGGAATCGCCGTCGGCCTCGCCACCAGTATCCCGCCCCACAATGCGGGCGAGCTTTGCGACGCGCTCACTGCGTTGCTGAAGGACCCAAGGCTCTCCGACGAGGCGCTGGTGACGCTCGTGCCGGGACCGGACTTCCCCACGGGTGGCGTGCTGGTGGAAGCCCGCGCGCAGATCGCAGACGCCTATGCCACGGGGCGCGGCGGCTTCCGCGTCCGTGCTCGCTGGGAGAAGGAGAACATCGGCCGCGGCCAGTACCAGATCGTGGTCACCGAGATTCCCTACCAGGTGCAGAAGGCGCGCCTCATCGAGCGCATCGCCGAGCTTCTCCAGGCCCGCAAGCTCGCCCTGCTCGCCGACGTGCGCGACGAATCGGCCGAGGACGTGCGGATCGTGCTCGAGCCCAAGAGCCGCACCGTCGAGGCGGGGCTCTTGATGGAGATGCTGTTCCGCCAGACCGAGCTGGAGAACCGCATCGGGCTCAACATGAACATGTTGGATGCGGCGGGCGTTCCCCGCGTGATGACGCTGAAGCAGGTGCTTCAGGCGTTTCTCGACCATCGGCGCACGGTCCTGTTGCGACGTACCGCCCATCGGCTGGCGGCGATCGCCCACCGGCTCGATGTGCTCGGCGGCTATCTGGTCGCGTACCTCAACCTCGACGAGGTGATCCGCATCGTCCGCGAGGAGGACGAGCCCAAGGCGGCGCTGGTGGCCGCGTTCGGGATCAGCGACGTGCAGGCGGAAGCGATCCTCAACATGCGCCTGCGCGCGCTGCGCAGGCTCGAGGAGGCGGCGATCGGGCGCGAGCACGAGGCGCTGGAGGCGGAGCGCACCCAGCTCGAAAAACTCGAGAAGAGCGCACGCCGGCAGAAGTCCGTGCTGCTCGCCGAGATCGCGGAAATCAACGAGCGCTTCGGGCAGGAGACTGTGCTCGGCGCACGCCGCACCGCTGTTGGCGGGACGCCCCCGCCGCAGACGGTGCCCGTGGAGGCCCTGGTTGATCGCGAGCCGGTCACGGTGACCTGCTCGGCCAAGGGATGGATTCGCGCGGTCAAGGGCCATGTCGAAGACGTGACGGCGGTGCGCTACAAGGATGGCGACCGCGAGCGCTTCCGCTTTCATGCCGAGACCACCGACAAGCTGCTGCTCTTCGCCACCAACGGGCGCTTTTACACGCTCGCGGCGGATCGCCTCCCCGGCGGGCGCGGCTTCGGCGAGCCCGTGCGCCTCATGGTGGACCTCGGCAACGACCACGAGCCGGTCGCGCTCTTCGTTCACCGGCCCGGCCGGCTGTTGCTGGTGGCGGCGAGCGACGGGCGCGGCTTCTTCGTCTCCGAGGACGATGCCGTCGCCCAGACCCGCACCGGGCGGCAGGTGCTCAACGTGGCGCAGGGAGCGGAGGCCGCGGTCTGTGTCGAGGCGGCCGGCGATACGGTCGCGGTCGTCGGCACCAACCGGCGCCTGCTGCTCTTCCCTGCCGCCGAGGTGCCGACAATGGCGCGCGGCCGGGGCGTGATCTTGCAACGCTATCGCGATGCCGGGCTCTCGGACGTGCAGGTCTTCGACGGTGCCGAGGGGCTGCGCTGGCGCTCCGGCGCCGGCGTCCGCACGGAGATCCAGCTCGACCAATGGCGCGGCAAGCGCGGTCAGGCCGGGCGTGCGGCGCCGCGTGGGTTCCCTGCCGCCAACCGGTTTCTCTGACGATTGAGAAGCGGGCCGTTATGCCGACGTGTCAAAACGCCGCGTAGGCGCCTAGCAGGAAGACCTCGGCATGCGCCTTCCCGATCGTCAGGAAGAGCGCTGCCGCAAGACCGACGCACAACGCAACAAGCAAGAGCCCGAGGCCGTAGCGAATTGCGTGCCGGCTTCTTTGGACGCTGTTCGGATCGGTCTCCGTGGGTTCCGCACGGGTTCCGTTTGCGATACCGCTCCTCTGCCGGTCTCGCAGGTGCCCCGTTTGGCGACGTTCCATAAAAGCCGGCTCTCAATGCGGGCTAGAGCGAGAGCAGTTGCAAGAGCTTCATATTCCTCACTGCACTTCCCAATCGGCGGCCAAACTAGGCAACGAGCGACCGGTGGAGAGTCGGGAAGCGCGCTGTCGATCGAGTGACCGAGCGTCGATCCGCAAGGCTCGCACTCCCGGCACTGACAGTCAATCACTGTCGATATGCCGGCATATCATATGACGCACAGATGGATTCATATGCGTTGCAAGTCATACCGTGGTGATCCGTTCGGCGCTCCTTGCACCGGATCACGATGTAATCCCCTTCGAGACCGGGGTTTCCTGACGGGTGGGGAGAAGGCGCGTCCTCTGACGGTCTCTTCAGGCGTCCAGGAGGCCCAGTGCACGGGCGATTGGCGGGGCCTTGCGCCAGGGGGCGGGGCCATTGGGGAGGCGCGGGACCAGAACGGTGGGCAGCGGCCCCGCGTGGCGGTTGATGGTCTCCGCCGTCTCGGCCAGGGCCACCGGGCTTTCCGCAGATTCGCTGATGACCAGCCCGGCGATGGGGACGCCTCGCCCGCGTATGGCTGCGAGCGTCGTGAGCGTGTGGCTGATGGTGCCGAGGTAGCTGCCCGTCACCACCAACGCAGGCGCGCCGAGTTCCGCGATCCAGTCGAGCACGGTGTGTCGCTCGTTGAGCGGCACCATGGCCCCGCCGATGCCCTCGATCAGGAGCGGGTCGCCGGCGGCGGCACGACAGAAGGCGACGATTTCCGCGAGGTCGAGGCGGCGACCCTCGCGGGCTGCCGCCATGTCGGGCGAGAGGGGCGCACTGAAGCGCCAGGGCGCGATGCTGGCGACAGCCTCCTCGCTCACCGCTTCGCCGAGACTCGCGAGGAGGACGCCGGGGTCGCTGTCTGCGAGTGTCGCCGGATCGTAGCCGCTCAGCACCGGCTTGAGCGCGCGCACCGGCTGGCCGGCCGCGCGAAGCTGATGGCAGAGCGCCGCGGTGACGAGGGTCTTGCCGATCTCGGTGCCCGTGGCGGTGACGAAGAGCGTGCTCATCGCTCGTCATGATCGAGGATGCGTTCGCGCACGATGTCGGCCAGCCACTCGATGTCGGCATCGTCATGGCCCGCGCTGAAGGTGAGGCGGAGCCGCGCCGTGCCTTCCGGCACCGTCGGCGGCCTGATTGCGGTGACGAGGAAGCCTTCTTCCTCCAGCAGCCGCGATGCGGTGAGCGCGCGCTCCGGCGCACCGAGCAGGATCGGCACGATGCAACTCTCCGGCGCCGGGAGGTTGAGGCGGGCGCAGAAAAAGGCCGCCTTGCGCAGCGGCGCCGCGACCAGGTCGGGATCGTTCGCGATCAGGTCGAGGGCCGCGATGCCTGCCGCAACCACGCCTGGCGGCAGGCCGGTGGAGTAAATGAAGGGCCGCGCCCGGGTGCGGATCAGGTCGATCACCGCCTGCGACGCGCAGAGATAGCCGCCATAGCCGCCGACCGCCTTCGACAGCGTGCCCATCTGCAACTGGACGTCCGCCTTGGCGCCGCCGCAAAAACTCGAGCCGCGCCCGCCGCCGACCACGCCGATTCCGTGGGCATCATCCGTCATCAACCATGCGTCGTGGGCCGCCGCGATCTCGGCGAGCGCCGCGACCGGTGCGAGGTCGCCATCCATGCTGAACACGCCGTCAGTCAGCAGCAACGCGCGCTCGTGGCTGGCGCGGTGGGTCGCCAACAGGTCCTCCACATGGTCGAGGTCGTTGTGACGGAAGATCTCCACGTGCGACCTCGAAAGCGCCGCGCCCGCGCGCAGGCACGCGTGGCTCAATTCGTCCGCGACGATCAGGTCGCGGGCGCCGACAAGGGTCGGAACGATGCCGAGGTTGGCGAGGTAGCCTGAGCCGAAGACGCAGGCGTCGTCCGTGCCCTTGAGCCGGGCCAGGCGGCGCTCCAGCTCCGCGAAGAGGGGATGGTTGCCCGTTACCAACCGCGACGAGCCGGCTCCGGCGCCCCAGCGCTCGGTGGCCTCGACCGCCGCCCGCTTGACCGCCGGGTGCTGCGACAGGTTGAGGTAGTCGTTGCTGCAGAACGAAATCAGCGGTCGTCCGTTCCGCTTGACCCGGACGGGTCCGCAGGGCGCGGTCTCGTGGAGGGTGCGGCGCAGCTGCTGCTCCGAGAGCGCAGCCAGCTTCGCTTCGGCGAAACGTTCGAGCGTGTCCATTCGTGCTCCCGCGCCGAGGGCCGCCGCCGAGGCCGCGCTGGCCGGAGCCGCAGGGCGCCTGGGCGTTCCGGCTAGAGCTCCCCCTCGCGGCGCAACATGCGGATCGTCTCGCGCAAGGCGTCGGCGGTGACCGAAATGTCGTCCGCCGTGTTGGCAGCCGACGTCACGCCGCCGGGCCAGCCCTGGATGTCCACGCCGTTCACCAGCAGGCCGAGGCGTATCTTGTTCACGAGCTCCGGCGGGCGATCCTTGAGCTCCGCATAGTCGATGTCGAGGGGATCGAAGGAAGCCGGCCGGATCGCGCGCCCGCGCGGGTTCATGAAGAAGTGGAAGGAGGAGAAGGTGCCGTAAACCGACCAGGGCACGCCTTCCGCTTCCAACACGTCGTTGAGCGCGGCCCTGAGCTCCGCGCCGAAGGCCGATGCCCGCTCGCAGGCGTCCGAATCCCGCACGATAGTGAGCGCGGCCGTGCCGGCGGCGGCGGAGACGGGGTTTGCATTGAAGGTGCCGGGATGGAAGATCTTCTCGCGCCCGCTTTCCCTGGTCGCATAGAAATCCAGGTCGTCGAGAAATTCCCTGCGCCCGGCCACGGCGCCGCCCGGCAGGCCGCCGGCGATGATCTTGGCGTGGGTGCTCATGTCGGGGGTGACGCCGAAATGCCCCTGCGCGCCGCCGGGGGCGACGCGGAACCCGGTGACCACCTCGTCGAAGATCAGCACCGCGCCGTGCTTCGCCGTCAGCTCCCGCAGGAAGCCGAGAAACTCCGGCACATGGGGCACGAGGCCGAAGGAGCCACCGGTCGGCTCCAGGATCGCCGCCGCGATATCGTCGTCGCCCTCGAAGGCGGCGCGCGTGGCTTCCCGATCGCCGGGCGGCAGCAGGATCACCTGGGCTGCGAGGTCGGGCAGCACGCCCGCCGTCGGCGCCCCGTCGAAGTGCGAGGTATAGCCGGAGGTCATGTGATCGTGCCAGCCGTGGAAGTGACCCTTGAAGCGCACGATCTTGTTCTTGCCGGTATGGGCGCGGGCGAGGCGGAGCGCCATGTGGGTCGCCTCGGTGCCGGAGGAGGTGAAGCGCACCCGCTCCGCGCACGGCACAAGCTCGCCCACGATCTGCGCCCAGCGGACTTCGCGCTCGTGGTTGGCGCCCGGGTGTGTGCCGTCCGGCAATGCGTCCTGAATGGCGGCAAGGACCTCCGGCCGGCCGTGGCCAAGCAGCAGAGCGCCATGGCCGCCGGCGTAATCGACATACTCGTTGCCGTCCCGGTCCCACTTGCGCGAACCCTCGGCCCGCGTGACGTAGATGCCGTAAGGCTCCAGATGGCGTGCATCGTGGACGATGCCGGAAGGAAGGAGCTCCCTGGCCTCGGCCGCGAGCGCCGCCGAGCCCGGAGTCTTCGCCCGGTAAGCCTGGATGATGCCGGAATTCGAAGCGCGGATATCGGCGCTCGCCCCGGCGCCCGCCTGCGTTGCCACCGTGCTCATCCTCCGTTCCGTTCGATGTAGGGGTCGACCGCCTGGCGCACAGCCTTGGCGACGGCGACCGCGCTCGGCGTGTCCGAGTGAACGCAGATCGTCTCCGCCTTCGTCGGCACGTCCTTGCCGTTGACCGAGCGGATCACGCCGTCGTTGACCACGCGCATGATCTGCTCGACCGCCTGTTCGGGCGCCACCGACTTGTGCTCGCGGGTGATGATGCAGCGGCCCTCGTCGTCATAGTCCAGGTCGGCGAAGATTTCCCACACGACATCGGTGTAGTTGGGCCAGATCGTCTCGTGCATGGTGCCGGTCGTGCCGTACATGGGCACGCCGAAGACCTGTGCCGCCTCGGCGCAGGCGGTTGCCACGTCTTCGTCGATCCAGGCGGCGCCGTAGAGCGCACCGTGCGGCTTCAGGTGGTTGAGGGTCATCCCCTCCATATCGAGAAAGCCCTTCAGCGCGCCGCACTGATAGATGATGGCGTCGCGCAGCTCCTTGCGGTCCATCTTCATGTAGCGCCGGCCGAAGCCGTCGCGATCGGGGAACGACGGATGAGCCCCCACCTTCACGCCGTGCTCCTTGGCGAGCACGACGGTGGCATGCATGACCCCCGGGTCCGAGGCATGAAAACCGCAGGCGACGTTGGCCGAGGTGATGTAGGGCATGATCGCCGCGTCGTCGCCGCAGGTATAGATGCTGTAGGCCTCGCCCATGTCGCAGTTGATGTCGATCCTCATGGTCTCCCCCGCCGTTCCGTCGATTATCGGCCAATAGATTCTGCCGGCGCGACGAGCACCGTCATTCAACCGTAGCAGGAATACGCTGCAATCTCGATTCCGTCGCCCGCGACCTTGTCCGCTCCTGCGTGGGCCTGGTGATTTTTCGTGCTGAGACCATGTAGTTATATGAGGAAGGAATCGGAGCCCGAGTCGCTATGAATGCGCCCGCCGACGCCGACACCAAGCCCGGTCGTCAAGCGCGGCGCGTACTTGCCCGTCTGAAGAAGAATCGGACGGCGGCGGGCCTTCTCTCCATTGCCGGCCTCGTGCTCGGCACGCTTCGCGATCTCGCCCCGATCGTCGTCGTGGTTGCCGTCTTTCAGGTTGCCATCCTGCGCCAACCGTTTCCCGATCTCGGCGGTATGATCGGCGGGCTCGTGCTCGTGATGCTGGGGCTCGCGCTCTTCATCAAGGGGCTGGAGATGGGCCTCTTCCCGCTGGGCGAGGGCCTGGCCCAGGGGTTTGCGCACAAGGGCAGCCTGATCTGGCTTCTCATCTTCGCCTTCGCGCTCGGCTTCGGGACTACCGTCGCGGAGCCCGCGCTGATCGCCGTCACGGCGGAGGCCGCCCGGGTCGCCGCCGACGCCGGCGTCGTCGCCGCCGACCCCGACGCCATGGATGCCTATGCGCTCGGGCTGCGCTACACGGTCGCGCTCTCGGTCGGCGTCGGCATCACGCTCGGCGTGCTCCGCATCATCAAGGGCTGGCCGCTCCACTACTGGATCATCGGCGGCTACGTCGTCGCGGTGGGCCTCACCTTCCTCGCGCCGGACGAGATCGTCGGCATCGCCTACGATTCCGGCGGGGTTACGACGTCCACCATCACCGTGCCGATGGTGACGGCGCTTGGCGTCGGCCTCGCCACGGCGATCCGGGGGCGCAACCCGCTGATCGACGGCTTCGGCCTCATCGCCTACGCGAGCCTCACGCCCATCATCTTCGTGCTCGTCTTCGGCATGGTGTTCTAAAGGGCGGCGCATTGGAGCTGATTGCCCTCATATTGTCGGCCGGCATGGATACGGTGCTGGACGTCGCACCGCTGATCGGCCTCGTGCTCTTCTTCCAGATCGTCGTCTTGCGCCGGCGCCCGGCGAATCTCGGTCGGATCACCGTCGGCTTCCTCTATGTCGTGATCGGGCTCGTGCTCTTCCTCATCGGGCTGGAGGAGGCGCTCTTCCCTCTCGGCAAGACGATGGCGGCGCAGCTGACGGACCCGGCCTTCCTCGGCCTCGCGGCGGGTGCCTCCGCGCACTGGCTCGACTATGGCTGGATCTACGCGTTTGCGGCCGCCATCGGCTTCGGCACGACCATCGCGGAGCCCTCGCTCATGGCCGTCGCCCACAAGGCCGCCGCCGTCTCGGGCGGGACGATCAGGCCCTGGGGCCTGCGCATCGCGGTCGCCATCGGCGTCGCGGTCGGCGTCGGGCTCGGGGCCGTCCGCATCGTCACCGGGCTGCCGCTCCACTATCTGTTCATGTCCGCCTACGCGATCGTCATCGTGCTGACGATCTTCGCCTCACGCAGCATCATCGCGCTCGCCTACGATTCCGGCGGCGTCACGTCGTCGACCGTGACCGTGCCGCTGGTCGCAGCACTCGGCCTCGGCCTTGCCGCCAACGTGCCCGGCCGCAGCCCGATGCTCGACGGCTTCGGCCTCATCGCGTTTGCCTGCGTCTTTGCCGTCATCGCGGTGCTGGGTTATGCCCAGCTCTCATCGGCGCTCCAAGCCGCGCGCAAGCGCCGATCATCCGGGAAAGGAGCTTAGACAATGCGTTTCAAGCTCATCATGGCGCTCGTGGATGCAGGCGAGACGGAAGCCGTCCTCGACGCCGGTCGCCGCAGCGGTGCGACCGGGGCTACCATCATCACGGGATGCCGCGGCGAGGGGCTGGAGCCGGAGAAGACCTTTCTCGGCTTGAGGCTGAGCGGCCAGCGGGACATTGTGATGTTCCTCGTCGAAGAGCATATGAGCCGTGCCGTCCTCGAGGAGATCGCAACGGAAGGGGCCTTCGAGGAAAAGTCGGGGACGGGGATCGCCTTCCAGATCGCAATCGAGGACGCCATCGGCCTCTCCAGCCAAATTCCGGAGATCAAGCACGAAATCGAGGACCAGATATGAGCATGAAGGCGAGCACGGGCATGGCGGCCCCGAGCAGGGACACTCGGTTCAATACGGTGCGCGCCGTGATGTCGCCCATGCCGGCGCCGATCGACGGCATGGCCACGGTTCACGAGGCCCTCGAGCGGATGCGCGAGAACCAGGTGCGCTCCCTCGTGGTCGAGCGCCGGCGGCCCGGCGACGAGTACGGCATCGTCGTGGACTCCGACATCGCCAACAAGGTGATCGCGCACAACCGCTCGCCCGACCGCGTGAACGTCTATGAGATCATGTCGAAGCCGGTGCTCACCGTGAACGCAGACATGGAGATCAAGTACGCGATCCGGCTCCTCGGCCGATTCGGCCTGTCGCGCGGCGTGGTGGTCGACGGGAACGAGGCGGTGGGCTTCGTCACTCTGACGGACATGGTCTTCCGCTTCTACGAACAGGAAGAAAGGCGGCAGGAGGCGGGCAGCTAGCCCGGTCATCGATGGCTGCATCGGACACACGATCAGGCGCTATGCAGACAACGGGCGCAATGCCGCGGGCGGCTCTGGTCACCGGCGCCGCGACGCGAATCGGCCGCACCATCGCCGAGGCGCTGGTGCACGACGGCTGGGCGGTCGCGGTGCATCATCGCGAGTCGGGGGACGCCGCGGGGGACGTCGTCGCCGGCATCGAGAGCGCCGGCGGCCGCGCCGTGGCACTCAGGGCCGATCTCGCCGAGGAGGCCGAGGTGGAGACCCTGGTGGCGCGCGCGACGGATGCCCTCGGGCCCCTCGGCTGCCTCGTCAACAACGCCTCCCCCTTCGACTACGACGACCTGCAAAGCGCGGACCGCGCGAGCTGGGATCGCCACATGGCGGTCAACCTGCGTGCGCCGTTCGTGCTGATGCAGAGGTTCGCGGCGGTATTGCCGGGGGAGGCGGAGGGCTGCATCGTCAACATGCTCGACCAGCGCGTCTGGAGCCTCACGCCGCACTTCATGTCTTACACGCTCAGCAAGTCGGGGCTCTGGACTCTCACGCAAACGGCGGCGCTCGCGCTTGCGCCCCGCATCCGGGTCAACGGCATCGGCCCCGGCCCGACCCTGCCGAGCTCCCGCCAGAGCCCCGAGCACTTCGCCGCGCAATGCGAAGCCACGCCGTTGAAGCGCGGCGTGGCGCCCGCCGACATCGCCGACGGCATACGCTTCATCCTTGCGGCGCGCGCGCTCACCGGGCAGATGATCGCCCTGGACAGCGGTCAGCATCTCGGCTGGGCGATGCCGCAGGGCGAACGGATCCTGGAATGACCACCAGAGCCCCAGCGCCGGATAGCTCCGGCGCGGCGGCGCAGGCCGGGGTGGGGCGGCGCTGCCTGCTGATCCACGATCTGGTCCTGCCCTGCTCGATCGGCGTTCACGAGCACGAGCACCACGCCACGCAACGGGTGCGGATCAACGTCCGCGTGCAAGTCGCTGACGACGAGCAGCCGATCGAGGACAGCATCGCCAACGTCGTCTCGTACGAGGCCATCGTCGACGGCATTCGTGCCATCGCCCGATCCGGCCACATCAATCTGGTGGAGACGTTGGCCGACCGCATCGTCGAGCTCTGCCTTGCCAACCAGCGCGTGCAGGGCGTGTGGGTGCGGGTCGAGAAGCTCGACCTCTTCCCGGATACCGCAGGCGTCGGCGTCGAGGTCGAACAGAGCCGCTAGCCCCGTGTTGCCGGAGTTCGTATCTGACTGCGTGTTCCCACGTCGCGTCATGGCCGGGCTTGTCCCGGCCATCCACGAGGGCACCCAGGTCTGGCTCAAAGCGACTGGATGCCCGGATCAAGTCCGGGCATGACGGAGTGAGAAACTTGAGGTGCAAGAGAACACTCACGGGGGCAAGAGCGTAGAACCGTCGCAATCTGGCGTGAGCCCCCATATCCCATCACCGTCGCGATCCGCTTCCGCCGTCCGTCCCGGACAAAGCACCGTTTTCTTGTCCGGGATTAAGTGGGATTAAGTGGGATAAGTGGGATTCCGCGGGATTCCACGGGTCGACCGGCGCCGATGTGACGGCGCGCTCGGGCGGGCGGGGCCTCCCCTCGACGACCTCGCGGATGGCGGCGACGGCCTCGGGCGAGAGGCCCTTCCTGACCGGCGCCTGGCCCGCGCCGGGCGCGGCCCTGGCTGCCTTCGCCGCCGCCCGCTCCCGCTCGAGACGGAGCTTGTCGGTGCCTTCGATGCGCCTGAGAACCAGCGCCAGGCGGGCGAGCTCTTCCGTCGACACGGGCTCCTCGCGCCGGCTGAGATCGGCCATGGCGGAGAGCGTCAGCGTCCGCAGGGTCTCGATCAGGATGAGCCCCGCGCGGCCTTGCACGCGCTCGCCGAGCGCACGCACCCACGCCTCGTTGGCGCGGTCGGCCTCCTGCTGTCGGAGGATCAGGTCGCGCACGTTCTTGGTGTAGCGGCCGACGGCCGAGCGCGAGCACGCGCCGCCCTCCGCCCGGATGCGGGCCGTGATCTCGTCGATGGTGGCGCCGTCTGCGATGGCCGCATCGACGGCCTCGCGCAGCTCTGGCGGCAGCCGCGCGACGGAGGAGCGTCCGAACGCCGCGGCTGTCGATGTCTTTGGGGTTTCGTTTTGCATGGCGCGATGCTGGCGCGCCGAGCCCCCGCCCTCCACCGCACCATGGTGCGGGGTCACACGGTCGGCAACCGGCAAGACGACGACCATGACAGGGACCGGGCTGCGAAGCAGACCGGACGGCGCGACTGCGCCGCGCGCCGAATGGCGCGTAGCCAAGCGAGCGGAGCGAGCGCCCGGCGCCTGAGGGAAGTGATTAAGTTGAGATCCGAGCTAACCCAGCACGCGGCCGGCGACGGCGTCGAGGCGCTTCACCATCGCAGGGTCGCGGGCCTCCGGCGCCGTGATCACCGCATTCTCCAGCGCCCGGTCGCAGCCGGCAGGGCAGGGGCCGCGCTGCGCCGCGAGCGCTTCGCCGAGCGCCGCCACGAGGCGGTGGGCGGCCGCCGCGTTCTCCTGCAACGTCCGCACGATGGCTTCGACCGTGACGGCGGCGTGATCCGGGTGCCAGCAGTCGTAGTCCGTCACCATGGCGACGGTCGCGTAGCAGATCTCCGCCTCACGGGCGAGCTTGGCCTCCGGCATGTTGGTCATGCCGATGACCGAGCAGCCCCACTGGCGATAGAGCTCCGATTCGGCGACGGTCGAGAACTGCGGCCCCTCCATCGCGAGGTAGGTCCCGCCGCGGACGATGCTGAGCCCGAGGCTCTCGCCGGCCGCCAGCAGACGGTCGCCGAGCCTGGGGCACACGGGCTCGGCCATGGAGACATGGGCGGCGAGGCCGGCGCCGAAAAAGCTCTTCTCGCGGGCGAAGGTGCGGTCGATGAACTGGTCGACAAGGACGAAGTCACCGGGTGCCAAGTCCTCGCACAGGCTGCCCACCGCGCTCAGCGAGACGATGTCCGTCACGCCCGCGCGCTTGAGCGCGTCGATATTGGCGCGGTAGTCGACTGCGCTTGGCGGCAGCGGGTGACCGCGCCCGTGGCGCGGCAGGAACACCATATCGGTGCCGGCGAGGCGTCCGAGGAGGAGCGAATCGGACGGAGTCCCGAAGGGAGAGCGGACGTCGATCCGCTCCGTCTCGCTCAGCCCCTCGATCTCGTAGAGGCCGCTGCCGCCGATAACGCCGAGGCGGACCGGGGCGGTCTGGGCGGCCACAGACGCTCGCTAGCCGAGATGGCGTGCGAGGTGCGCGAGTGAGCGGTCGCGGGCCAGTGCGGCGGCGTCCGCGTGGTAGTCGGCGCGGTGGTCGCAGTTGAAGCCGTGGCCGGCGCCCTGATAGACGTGGACCGCGACGTCGGGATGGGTGGTCTTGATCTCGTCCACGTCGGCCATCGGGATGCCCGCGTCCTCGGTGCCGAAGTGGAGCATCGTCGGGCAGTCGGGCGTCTCGCCGACGAACTCGACGATCTGGCCGCCGTAATAGCCGACCGCCACGTCGAACTCCAAACGGCAAGCGGCAAGCCAGGCGAGCGATCCGCCCCAGCAATAGCCCACGACCCCCACCTTGGGCGCGCCTTCGAGCGCGTCGACGCCGGCCTTGATGTCCATGACCGGGCCTTCCCAGCCGATATCGGCCTTGAGCCCGCGGCCCTCGTCGACCGTCTCGGCGGTGTAGCCCCGCTCGATCCCCGGCTCCTTGCGGTCGAACAGGCAGGGCGCCAGCACGAGGTAGCCCTGGGCCGCGTAGTCGTCGCACACGCTTCTGACGTGGTCGTTGACCCCGAAAATCTCCTGCACGAGCACGAGGCCCGCGCGCGGCTCGCCATCGGGCGCAGCGCGATATGCGTTGAGAACGTGACCATCGTCCGCGGTCAGCCGGACAGCTGCGCCCATCGTGGAAGCCTCCCTGATACTCCGTTGTCTGGCGCCTATCCACGCGCCGGAACTTCACATAGCAGAAGGGGCATAGCGGCGCTACTCGTAGCCGCTCATTGCCACGCTACACATTGAAGCGGAACAGCATGACATCGCCGTCCTGGACGACGTAGGAGCGACCCTCCTGACGCATGCGGCCAGCGCTGCGGGCGGCCTGCTCGCCGCCCAGCGCGATCAGCTCGTCCGCCGCGATGGTCTCCGCGCAGATGAAACCGCGCGCAAAATCGGTGTGGATGCGCCCGGCTGCCTCGACCGCCGTGCTGCCCGCGCGAATGGGCCAGGCGCGCGCTTCGGTCTCGGTGGCCGTGAGGAAGCGGATCAGGCCGAGGAGGCGATGGCCGGCGTGGATCACGCGGGCGAGGCCGGGCGCCTCAAGCCCGAGCGTTTCGAGGAATTCGGTCTTCTCCGCCGGCTCATCGAGCAGCGCGATCTCCGCCTCGATCGCAGCCGAGATCACGACCTGCTCGGCGCCTGCCGCTGTGGCATGGGCGGCGACGGCCCGGCTCATCTCGTTGCCCGTCGCCGCGCTCGCTTCATCGACGTTGCCGACATAGAGCACCGGCTTCGCGCTGAGCAGGTTGAGCGCCGCGAGGCCGCTCCCGGCCTTCGGGTCGGGCAGATCCAACAGACGCGCGGGGCGGCCGCTCTCGAGAAGGGCGAGCGCGGGCTCGATCGCCGCGAGACGCTCCTTCGCTTCGCCGTCCCCACCGCGGGCACGTTTGACCGCTCCCTCGCGCTGGCGCTCCAGACTTTCGAGGTCGGCCAGCATGAGCTCGGTCTCGATAAGCTCGATGTCGCGCAGGGGTTCGACCGCGCCGGAGCCGTGCGCGACCTGATCGTCCTCGAAACAGCGGACCAGGTGGAGCAGCGCATCGGCCTCGCGCACGTGGCCCAGGAAGCGGTTGCCGAGCCCTTCGCCCTTGCTGGCACCGGCGACGAGGCCGGCGATGTCCACCACGTCCAGCACGCTCGGCACGACCTTGCGCGAGCCGGCGAGGCGCGCGACCTCCCCGAGCGCTGCGTCCGGCACCGGCGCGCGCCCGACGTTGGGCTCGACGGTGCAGAAGGGGTAGTTGCCGACCTCGGCCGCGCCGCTTGCGACCAGCGCGTTGAACAGCGTGGACTTGCCCACATTGGGCAGGCCCACGATGCCGCACCTGAAGCCCATCCTACCGCTCTTGCGGTTGCCCGCCGCCTGCCTGCGCCCGCTCCGTTCCGGGCGGCGGGGCGAGGAGCGCAACCCGGCTCATGAAGGCGCTGGCGTCGCCGGCCATGATCAGCGGGAAGGCGTCGACGATGGCGTCGAGGGTCGAGGTCAGCCAGGCCCGGTCCGACGTACCGAAGCTGGAGAGCACGTGGCCGGTCATCCGGTCGCGATCGCCGGGATGCCCGATTCCGATCCGCACCCGCCAGAAATCGACGCCGATATGGGCGCGGATGCTCCTCAGCCCGTTGTGGCCGGCGACCCCGCCGCCGCATTTTGCGCGCACCTTGCCGGCGGCGAGATCGACTTCGTCATGCAGGACGATAACGGATTCCGGCGCAAGGCGGTGGAAGCGCATGGCGGCGCCGACGGCGCGGCCCGATTCGTTCATGTAAGTTTGCGGCTTGAGCGCGAGCACCGCCTCGTCGCCCACGCGGCCCTCGGCGATCTCGCCGTGGAAGCGCGTGCGCCGCTTGAACGCACCGAAGCCATGCGCCGATGCCAACGCATCGAGGGCCATGAACCCGACATTGTGCCGATGCCGGGCTGCATCGGCGCCGGGGTTGCCGAGGCCGACCAGCAGGCGGGCAGGGGCGCCCGCCGGGCCTTCGCGGGAGCGGCGGAAAAAGGCCGTGTTAGGAGTCCTCGCCGTCGCCCGACGGAGCGGCTTCGTCGTCCCCCTCCGCTGCCTCCTCGCCAGCTTCCAATTCGTCGCCCTCTTCGCCTTCCTCCTCGTCCTCCGGTTCGACGATGACCGTGGGCGCGGCGATGGTGGCGACGGTGAAATCCCGGTCGGTGATGGTGGGCGTGACGCCCTCCGGCAGGGCGATGTCGCTGATGTGGATGCTGTCGCCGATCTCGCGTCCGGCCACGTCTGCCACAAGAAATTCTGGGATCGCCTCCAGCGGGCACAGGAGCTCGACCTCGTGGCGGACGATATTGAGCACGCCGCCGCGCTTCAGGCCCTCGCTTTCCTCCTGACCCTCGAAGCGGACCTCGACCGAAACCGCGAGCGTCGCGCCTGCGACGTAGCGGACGAAGTCGATGTGGATCGGCGCATCGGTGACCGGATCGAGCTGAACGTCGCGGGGCAGAACCCGAATGACGTCGCCATTGACCTTGAGGTCGTAGAGGCGGGCGAAGAAGCCACGCTGTCCGAGCTCGCGTTCCAGCACGTTGTAGTCGAGCGAAACGGAGAGCGGCTCGCCGCCGCCGCCGTAGACGATGGCGGGCGTGCGGCCTTCGCGCCTGAGCGCCCGCGCGCCCCCCTTGCCGCGCGGCTCGCGCGGCAGTGCCTCGATTGTTGCTTCGTCACTCATGATCGTATTTCCCCAGGATGCTTGCCGCGTGTCAGTCGAAGAGGCTCGAGACGGAGGTCTCTGAGCTGATGCGGAGGATCGATTCCGCCATCAACTGCGCGATGGAGAGCACGCGGATATTCGCCGCGCTCTCTACGGCTTCGGTGATCTGAATGCTGTCGGTCACCACCAGCGATTCGAGCGCCGATGACGAGACCCGCGCCGTCGCGTCGCCCGAAAGCACCGCGTGCGAGACGTAGGCGTGGACGGCCTTCGCGCCCGCTTCCTTGAGAGCGGCGGCCGCGTTGCAGAGCGTGCCTGCCGAATCGACGATATCGTCCACGATGATGCAGTGGCGGCCCTCGACATCGCCGATGATGTTCATGACTTCCGACTGGCCCGCCTGCTCACGCCTCTTGTCGACGATCGAGAGGTCGGCGTTGAAGCGTTTGGCCATGGCCCGCGCGCGCAGCACGCCGCCCACATCGGGCGAGACGAACATCAGCGTCTCGTTGTTGTAGTTCTGCTTGATGTGTTCGACCATGACCGGCGCCGCGTAGAGATTGTCCACCGGAATGTCGAAGAAGCCCTGGATCTGACCCGCATGCAGGTCGAGGGTGAGAACCCGGTTGGCGCCGCCCGCCTCGATCAGGTTGGCGACGAGCTTGGCGGAAATCGGCGTTCGCGGCGCCGACTTCCGGTCCTGTCGCGCGTAGCCGTAATAGGGCATGACCGCCGTCACCCGCCGGGCCGAGGCGCGCTTCAGGGCATCGAGGCAGACCAGCAACTCCATCAGGTTGTCGTTGGTCGGCGTCGATGTCGATTGGATCAGGAAGACATCCTCGCCGCGCACATTGTCGAGGATCTCGATAAAGATCTCGGAATCGGCGAAGCGGCGGATCGAGATGCGCGTCAGCTCGGTGCCGAGCGCCGCCGCGATCGCCTCCGCCAGCGGCCGGTTGCTGTTCCCGGCAACGAGCTTCATCGATGACGGTTCCCTGGAGTGTAGGACGGGATGAAACCTGCCGGGCCGTGCCACAGGCCCCGAAGGCGCGCGAACTGTATCAATCTGACCCTGCCCTGTAAACGACGTTACTGAGCCGCTACGGAGACCACGATCGAGACCGCGATCGGCGCCTCGGGCCGCGGCTTGGACGGCGGCGTGGGTAGCGGCCTGAACAGCGGCCTGAAAAGCGGCGTGGGCGGCGCCGCGGCGGGCGGTTCGGGCGGCGCAGCCCGCGCTTCGGTAATCGGCGTGGATCGCGCGGAATGCGCTTCGACCGCGAGCGCGATTGGCGCCTCGATGGGCGTTGCGACCGCCGGCACGGGCCGAGCCTCGGTCGGAGATTGGGTCGGCGAGGGCGACGTTTCGGCCGGCGTCCGGATCGGCAGCTCCGCAGGCGTCCAGCGTCGAGGCGCCTCGGCGACCCGTGATGCCTCGGTCTGCCCGAGCAGTTGCGCGATGCCTGGCGCGCCTGCGCGCGCCACGATCCCTGCCAACGCACCCCAGGGGCCGGTCAACCGCTCTACCGAGACGCGGTTGCTCTGGGTGACGGTGCCGAGCCTCTTGCCGTCGGGCCGCAGCACATCCCAGGCAATCGTCACGGTGGCATCGTCCGATGCGGTGTCGTCCCGGACCACCGAGACCCGGCCCGAGATCAGACGGGCCTCCCCGTCCTTGTCATCGGCGACGGCGATGCCGATGCGGGCGAGGGAATGCCGCATGGCGCGGGCAAGGGCGATCCCGCCGTCGCCCGGCGCGCCGTGAACGCCTTCGAGCACCACGGGACCCGCAGATCGAGCGACGCCATCATCGGCCGCCGGCGGTTCCAGAGCCGCAGCGATTCGCCGCGCAGCCCGCGCGGCGATGGCGGCCAGATGCGGTGCCGTTTCGTCGAGCCGTGCCGCATCGAGCAGCGATTCCTCGAAACGGAGCGCGGTCTCGCCGTCGGGCGTGACCAGCGTCCACCTCAACTTGCCTGAGACGACTGAGACGCGCCCCGCCAGAACGATGCTGCCGCGGCCGCCGGCGCGGGTGCTCGCCGGCACGTCGCGCACCTGCAGCGCCTCCACGACCTCGTCCGCCAGCGCCGCCGATTGGAGCGGGGGCAGACCGGCGATGGGCGGCACCAGGATGCTTCCCCAGGCGATGTCTCCAGGCGCCGACCACGCCTTTGTACTCTTCTCGGCCGGTTGGAAAGGCCTGGGCAGATCGCCGCAGGCCGCGAGCGCCCCGCACAAGACGAAGACGAGCGCGCACGCCAACGCCCACCGGCGGCGGGCGGCGGCCGTGCCGGCCCGCTCAATCATGGAGTCGACGCCGTCAAGACGCAGCTCGCCACCAGCCCGACGAACAGGAGCACGCCAAAGATAATCACGTAGGGCATCTTACTCGCCGAGCCCCACGATGGAGATGTTTCGTCCGTAGTCGGGCTCGCTGCGGTGAACGCTCCGGCGATAGCTGAAGTATCGGTCGGCCTCGGCGCAGGTGTCGCCGCCGGTCGCAGCCACCGCCGCAAGGCCGAGGCGGCTCAGGCGGCGCGCGACATAGACCGTGATGTCGAAGAGGAAGTGCTCCTCCCGTTCCGCCTGTGCAAAGAGGTCTTTGTCCTGGGGATTGCGGGCCAGAAACGGCGCCGGAAACTCGGGTCCGACCTCGTAGGACGCGCGGCCGATAGCGGGGCCGATCACCGCCCGGATGTCTTTCGCCCGCGCGCCCAGGCCAAGCATGGCCTCGACCGCAGCCTCCACGACCCCGTTCAGCGCGCCGCGCCAGCCGGCATGGGCCGCGCCGATCACGCCGGCCTCGCGATCCGCCAGCAACACCGGCACGCAATCGGCCGTAAGGATCGCAAGCGCCAGGCCAGGCGTCGCCGTCGCCATGGTGTCGACCCGAGGCGCCTCATCCCGCGGCCAGGGCGCGGTCACGACGAGCGCCTCGGCGCTGTGGACCTGATAGGCGGTGCAGAGTGCCGCCGGCGCGAGCCCGCAGGCGCTCATCGCCCGCGCGCGGTTCTCGGCGATGGCCTCGGGATCGTCGCTCGAGCCGTAGCCGCAATTGAGCGAGCGGTAGAGCCCGTCGCTGACACCGCCGGCGCGGCCGAAGAAGCCGTGACGGACCCGGCCGTTCGGATCGTCCAGGAGAGCGTGGCGGATCGGCTCGCTCATGGCGCCTCTGCTCGCCCCAGGTGCTCGAAACCGGGCGGTGCGCCCAGCGCCGGGTGGGCGATCGCCAGCACCTTGAACAGCGCGCCCATCCCGTGCGTGCCGATGAGGCGACGAAGCGCGCTGTCGACGGCCACCGCTTGCTCGGCACTTGCATCCTGCCGCAGCCGGGCCGCCCGTGCTTCGATACCGAGGGCCCGCAAGAAGCGACCCTGGGGCACCGGACCGAACGCGTTGGCTCCCGCCTGCCGCGCCGCCGCCGCCAACGCGGAGAAATCCACGTGGGCTGTGAGGTCGGCGGTGCCGGGCGCGTCCAGCACGCCGTGCCGGCGGTGGCTTCTCATCGCCTGAAGCGTATCGCCGGTACCCGGCCGTTCGTGCCCATAGTCGAAGACGAGCGCCGCGCCGCCGTCGGTCGCGATCCGCGCGGCGAGGGTCGCAGCCAGCGCTTCCCTTGCCGGTGCCCGCTCGATGATTGCGCCGGCCTGCGCGACCACGAGGTCCGAAGCCTCAGGACACGGTGCGCCGGCGGCGGCGAAGCGGAGCGCCTCGGATGACGGCGCGAGCATCACGACCCGCTCCCGCCAGGTTTCGCCGATCCGCTCGAACTGACGGATCGGCAAGGCATCGAAGA
The DNA here is from genome assembly GCA_965237415.1 of Alphaproteobacteria bacterium. Lineage (GTDB taxonomy): Bacteria > Pseudomonadota > Alphaproteobacteria > UBA828 > UBA828 > WTGU01. Next base: position 1,390,543 of record CBDEFM010000002.1, on the reverse strand, counting down.
ATTCGTTCGCAATGACGAGCGCCGGGCCGGGCGGTACGGTCTCGAAACGCTCGTGCCAGGTCGGCTGTGCGTCGCCGAGCCGGGCGGCCTGCTCGGCGCGCAGGGTTTCGCTCGACTCGACCAGGTGCACCTCGATGGCATCGCGAAAGTGCGGCACCGTCCCTGCGGCACGCAGCGCATCGGCGAGCAGCGTGCCGCGGCCCGGACCGAGCTCGACCACGCCCACACGCCGGGGCCGGCCCATGGTCTGCCATACCGCCGCGCACCAGAGCCCGATCAACTCGCCGAACATCTGGCTCACCTCGGGCGCGGTGATGAAGTCGCCTGCGGCGCCGATGGGCAGGCCGCGGCGGTAATAGCCGAGCGTCGGGTGAGACAGGCAGAGCTCCATGTAGGTGGCGACGCTGAGCGGTCCCTCCCGCCGAATCCGCTCCCGGATCTCCGCCGCCAGAGCCGTCATCACCCGGTTTGTCCGCCCGCCCGCGGCACCGGCGGGATGCGAAGGATGAGGAAGAGCCCGATCACGATCATCGGGAGCGAGAGCACCTGCCCCATGGTGAGGCCGGGCACGATGAAGCCGAGGAACGCATCGGGCTCGCGGAATACCTCGCCGATGATCCGGGCGACGCCGTAACCGACGAAGAAGAGCCCGGCGACGGTGCCCGGCCGCCGGACCAGCCGCCGCACATGCACAGCGACCGCCAGGATTGCGAACAGGACGAGGCCTTCCAGGACCGCCTCGTAGAGCTGGCTCGGGTGGCGCGGCTCAGGCCCGCCGTGCGGGAACACCATCGCCCAGGCAACATCGCTGGCCCGGCCGTACAGCTCGCCGTTGATGAAATTTGCGATACGGCCCAGAAAGAGGCCGATCGGCACCTGCGCGCCGATCGCATCGGCGACGGAGAGCAGGCTGATTTTCATAACGCGGGCGTAGAGGACCACGACAACCAGCACCCCAAGGAGCCCGCCGTGAAAGGACATGCCCCCCTGCCAGACCACCAAAATTTCTCCCGGATTGGCGAAGTAATAGCCAGGTTGATAGAACAGCACGTAGCCGAGCCTGCCGCCCACGACGATGCCGAGGGTGCACCACACCACCAGGTCGTCCGCGTGGCGCTTGGTCAGTCCGTCGATGCGTTTCTCGGCGAGATACCGAACGTACTGCCAGCCGAGCAGCAGGCCGACCACATAGGCGAGCGCGTACCAGCGTATGGCGACGGGGCCGATCTCGACGGCCACCGGGTCGATGGCGGGGAAGGCGAGGGCGAAGGTCATCGATAGGGGTCGTCCCTGCTCAGATAGTCGTGAAGGGTGCGGCGCGGCCCGCACTCAGTAAGCGCGCCATCTACGGCTCCATAAAGTTCCGCGCGGCGGGGCTGGTTATATGGTCGTGCCCTTGCCGCCCGCAAGCACCCTGCGCCGGCCGAGGCGAGGCCGGGGAAGCCGCTTCGCTCAGATCGTCCGCAGCAGCCCGCCCATGACCAGGCGCAACTTCTGCGTCGCGGTGAACCTGATGCGCCGGCCTGCGACCGGAAAGCCCGCCCGCTCGATGCGGTCGAGATAGGCTTCGTAGACGCTGCGCATGAGGATGGCGGGCCGCATGGAACGCCGCTCCGAGCGTGGCAGCGCCTCGCTCGCGGCGCCGAAGCGCCGCCGCGCCATCCCGCCGAGGGCGCCGCAGACCTTCTCGACCCCGGGCGTGCGCCCGATTGCCTCCGGTCCGATGTCCGCGAGGCCGTGGCGCTCCAGCAGCTCCTGCGGCAGGTAGATGCGGCCGCGCTTGGCGTCCTCCGCCACGTCGCGGAGGATGTTGGTGAGTTGAAACGCCTGGCCGAGGTGGCGCGCGAAGGTGGGGATGGTTCGCGCGCGGTACCCGAAGATCTCGACCGAGAGCAGGCCGACGCAACCGGCGACGCAGTGGCAGTAGCGCTCGAGCTCGGCGAGGGTCGGCCGCAACATGGCACCGCCGCCATCCATCTCGAAGCCCTCAAGTATCTCCATGAAGTGCCGCTCGGCGAGCCCGAAGCGTTCGACCGGGGCGGCGAGGGCTCGGGTCACCGGGTGGCGGGGTGCACCCTGGTAGAGCGCCCGGACCTCGCCGCGCCAGGCCTCGATCAAGGCGCGCGACTGCGCCGGGTCCTCGATCTCGTCGGCGACGTCGTCGGTCTCCCGGCAAAAGGCGTAGAGCGCCAGCATCGCCTCGCGCTTCTCGCGCGGCAGCAGCAGCATCGGCAGGAAGAACGAGCTCCTCGACGCTCGCGTCACCTCGGCGACATAGCGCTTCGGATCGGGGGCCTCCGGGATCGGCAGGCTAGCCCGCATTTCTCACCAGGGTCATGGTCTGCGCGGCGCCTTCAGGGCGACAGGGCAGGAAAGGCGCGCAGCGCGATGCGGGGACATCGGGCAAGCGTCTTGACGCACCCTGTCGCCCTGAAGGCGCCGCCCTTCGGGTCGCGCCCAGGCGCCCGCCCGCGGCGTCGCGGGCCTCAACCGTATTCCCCGATACGCTTTTCGGCCCACTCCTGGCGGATCGAACGCCTGGGCGCGACGCAGGCCACGACCATGGTGAGAAATGCGGGCTCACCGCCGTGCTCACCATGCCTGAACGATGCCGCTCAGCGCGAGGCCCACGCGGCTCGGCGTCGGCACCCTGATCCGGCCGGCGAGGGGGTCGCCATTGGCGAGCCTGCGATGGAGCGCCCAGGCCAGCTTGACGATCACCGCGCACTCCCAGCGAAAGCGCCGCCGGCGGACCGTGCGCGGCATCGCCTCGGCGCGCCTGAGCAGGTCCGCCGTGTGCTCCAGGCACCGGTCGATGGTGCGGCGCACAGCCGGTGCTGCCTGCCGTTCGGCGAGCATCTCGACGCCGCCGCCGGCCTCCTTGAGCCACGGTTCCGGCAGGTAGACGCGATCCAGCGCAAGGTAATCCTCGCGGCAGTCCTGCAGGTGGTTGAGCACCTGCAGGGCATTGCAGAGAGCGTCCGAGCCCTCGATGTCGGCGTGCCGGCTCTCCCCGTGGATGTCCATCATCACCCGGCCCACCGAGGCCGCCGAGCGCTGGCAGTAGTCCATCAGATCGTCCCAGTCGGCGTAGCGCAGCTTGGTCGCGTCCTGGATGAAGGCGGAGAGCAGGTCGCGCCCGTTCTCTGCCGCGCAGCCGGTCTCGATCAGGCTCCGGTGGTAGGGCACCGCCCAATCGGGCAGCGCCGCTTCGTCCTTGCCGAGGGCGTCGCTCGCGGCCTGAAGCCGGGCCACTTTCTCGGCCGCCGGGATGGTCGGCGAATCGGCGATGTCGTCGGCCTTTCGCGCGAACAGGTAGAACGCGTGCACGTGGGGCCGGCAATCGGGCGGGATCAGGAAGGAACCGACGGGAAAGTTCTCGCTGTTCGCGCGGATCAGCGCGCCGATGTTCTCCTCGCGCGCCGCCGGTGCAGGGCCGCCCGGTGCCCCCACAGCCGCAGATGCAGTCGTCGTCATCCGCTTGGCCCCGCGCCGTCAGCCGGCGCCATCGAGCAAGCGCGCGGCACGCTCCCTGGCGGCACCGTCGATCTCGTACACGTCGTCGAGCCCGGTGACGGCGCAGTGGTTGGTCTGCTCCAGACAGCGCTCGACCGTTCGCGCGATCTCCAGGAAGCCGATGCGGCGCTCGAGGAAGCTGCTGACTGCGATCTCGTTGGCGGCGTTCAACACGATCGGCGCGCTGCCGCCCTGGGTGAGCGCCTCGCGCGCGAGGCGAAGGGCGGGGAAGCGCACCGGGTCCGGCGGCTCGAAGGTGAGGCGGCCGAGGGCCGCAAGATCGAGCCGGGGCGAGGGCGCCGCCATGCGGGCCGGCCAGGCGAGGGTATAGGCGATCGGCGTGCGCATGTCGGGCGTGCCGAGCTGCGCGAGCACCGAGCCGTCCGCATAGGCGACCATGCTGTGGATCACCGATTGCGGGTGCACCAGCACCTCGATCTGCTCCGCGTCCACCGGGAACAGGTAAAAGGCCTCGATCGTCTCGAGGCCCTTGTTCATCATGGTTGCCGAATCCACCGAAATCTTGGCGCCCATGTCCCAGTTGGGGTGGGCGACGGCCTGTTCCGGCGTGGCCTGGGCCATGGTTTCCATCGACGCCTCGCGGAACGGCCCGCCCGAGGCGGTGAGCACGATCTTCTCGACGCCCTCGCTGCGCTCGAAGTCGAACACCTGGAAGATGGCGTTGTGCTCCGAATCGACCGGAAGCAGCGTCGCCCCGCCGCGCTCGACCTCGGCCAGCATGAGCGTGCCGGCGCAGACCAGACACTCCTTGTTGGCGAGACCGATGATGGTGCCCTGCGCGGCTGCTGCGAGCGTAGGCCGGAGCCCGGCAGCGCCGACGATGCCGGCCATCACGAAATCGGCGGGCGCGGCGGCGGCTTCGACCAGGGCTTGCGCGCCGGCGGCTGCCGCCGTCTCGGTCCCGGCGAGCGCCTCCTTGAGGGCGCCGTAGAGCGCGGGATCGCCGATGACGGCCTGCCTGGCGCCGACCGCACGGGCCTGTTCGGCCAGCCGCTCGACGCTGCGCTGGGCGGTCAGCGCCTCGACCTCGAACGCGCCCGGGTGGCGGGCGATCAGGTCGATGGTGTTGCAGCCGATCGAGCCGGTGGAGCCCAGGATCGTGACGCGCCGGGGCGTCGTCCCCTCAGCGGCGGTGGGGAAATACGGCTCAGGCCGGACGTCGACCGCCGCGTCCATCGGCGCCATTCACGAAGTTCCTTCGTCAGCCGGGCTGTTGGCGTAGTATGGGGAATATCTTTCCAGCCCTCTCCCGCCACCGCAACAGCAAAGGCCGAGGGGCCCGGCGAGGGACCCGCGCCGCCGGAGGACGATATGAGCCTGACGAGCAAGACCTGCGTGCCCTGCCGGGGCGGCATTCCGCCGCTCGAAGAGGCCGAAGCACGGGCGTTTCTGGATCAGACACCCGGATGGGAGCTGATCGACGACGCCACCAAGATCCGCCGTACCTTCTCTCTCGGCGACTTCGCGGAGTCCATGGCGCTGGTGAACAAGGTCGGCGACCTCGCGGAGGAGGAGGGCCATCACCCCGACATCACTTTCGGCTGGGGCCACTGCACGGTCCTCTTCTACACCCACAAGATCAAGGGCCTGCACGAGAACGATTTTATCATGGCGGCCAAGGTCAACGAGCTGGCTGGCGCGTAGTGTCCTGATCGGAGGGTTCGCATTATTGGGCGCTCCATCCCCCTTTCGTCATGGCCGGGCTTGTCCCGGCCATCCACGGCTCTTCGCTGTACCTGGCCCCAAATGGATGCCCGGAACGAGTCCGGGCATGACGGTGAGTGGTAGGGCTTGAGAGGTCCCACAGCACGAGCCGCACGCCCTCGAGCTGAGCAGCTCACGCTTCCAGCAACGCGTCCAGTTCGGACATGCGCAGGACCAGCATCAGGGGCTCGCGATCCGAGAACGGACGGAAACCGAATCGTCCATAAAATGCCTTGGCCCGCTCGTCGATGGCCTGCACCACGATGGCGCGGGCGCCGATGACCTCTGCCGCAGCCCGGGCGCGGCGCGCGGCGTCGACCAGCAGGTCCGAGCCGAGCCGCCGACCCTGGTAGGCGCTGTCCACGGCAAGCTGTCCCAACAGGATGACCGGGACCGGCTCCGGCATGTTGCGGCCGGCCCGGGATGAGAGCCGCCGCTTCTCGATGGCGCTGGCGGCCAGGCTGTAGAAGCCGGCAACGCGTTCACCGTCGCAGGCGACATAGGTGCGTGCGCCGCCCTTGGCTTCGTTGAGGCGCGCCTTGCCCTGCAGCCAGGCGTCGAGGGCAGGCACGCCCGATGAGAATTGCGAGACGTCGTGCTGGGCGCCGAGCGGCTCCGGCGCCGCTACCGGTCCCACTGCGGCCGGCGCGCGTAACGCTCCTTCACGGCGGGATCGGGATCCACCGGCGCGTCCAACGCGGCGGTGAACGCCTCCCAGGCCTCGTCGTCGAGGGCGATGATCGGACGCTCGTTCAGGGTCTCGATTGCCGCCGCCTCGCTCGACCGCAGCACGAACTCGGTCCGCGTGACGCCCCGGATCGCCGCCGCACGGTCGATGAAGGCGAGGCGCTCTTCGGATATCCGGAAGTTGACCTGGGCCATTGCGGCTTCCTTCACGCGGGTTGCGGACTCAGGACCGTCAGAGAGGGGCGTATAGCATATGTATAGACTGCCGGCAAGGGAACCGGTGTCTTGGATGGCGGGCCGGCGGCCTACGGCACGGAATCCCCGGCGAGCGCGGAGAGGTCCCGCAGGATGCGTTGGACGCCCTCCAGCCGCGCCTCCGTATCGGGCCAGCGGCGCGTGACGATGAGGCGGCTGTCCGGCCGGAGGCGCACCTCGTTCTCGGGCGCCGACACGTAGCGGACCAGGGCCGCAGGGTCGACCGCACCGCCGTCCCGGAAGCTCAGCACCGCGCCCTTGGGCCCGGCCTCGACACGCTCGATGCCGCTTTGGCGGCAGAGCTGCTTGATCGCCATGATCTCCAGCAGGTGGTGAACGGACGCCGGCGGCGGGCCGAATCGGTCGGTCAGCTCGTCGACGAAGTCGTCGATCCCGGCCTGGTCTTCCAGGGTCGCGACCCGGCGATAGAGCGTGAGCCGCACGTCGAGGTCCCGCACGTAGCTCTCGGGGATCAGCACCGAGGTGCCGAGGCTGATGGTGGGCGACCAGCGCTCGGCAGGCGGCGCCTCGCCACCGGCGGCGGCCCGCGCCGTGGCCACGGCTTCCTCCAGCATGTGCTGGTAGAGCTCGATCCCGATCTCGCGGATGTGGCCCGATTGCTCGGGCCCGAGCAGGTTGCCCGCGCCCCTGATGTCGAGGTCGTGGCTCGCCAGGCTGAAGCCGGCCCCGAGTCCGTCGAGCCGGTGAATGACCTGGAGCCGCTTGTGCGCGGTGTCGGTAAGCCTGAGCCCGGGCGGGAGCGTGAGATAGGCGTAGCCGCGCAGCTTGGCCCGACCGATCCGCCCGCGTAGCTGATAGAGCTGGGCCAGCCCGAAGCGATCGGCGCGATGCACGATCATGGTGTTGACCCGCTGCAGGTCGAGCCCCGATTCGATGATCGCGGTGGAGACCAGAACGTCGAACTTGCCGTCGTAGAAGTCGCCCATGATCGAATCGAGGGTGCGCGCCGCGAGCCGGCCGTGGGCGATGGCGACCTTCACCTCGGGCACAAGCTGGCGCACGCGCTCGGCCGCCTCGTTGAGGTCGGCGATGCGCGGGCACACATAGAAGATCTGCCCGCCCCGCAAATGCTCGCGCATCAGCGCTTCGCGCACGACCATCGGGTCGTAGGGCAGGATGAAGGTGCGCACGGCGAGCCGGTCCACCGGCGGGGTCGCGATGACGCTCATATCGCGCACGCCGCTCAGCGCCATTTGCAAGGTGCGTGGGATCGGCGTTGCGGTGAGTGTCAGCACATGAGCCTCGGCCCTGAGGCGCTTCAGGCGCTCCTTGTGGGCGACGCCAAAATGCTGCTCCTCGTCTACGACGACGAGGCCGAGGTCGTTGAAGGCGATGGAGGGGCCGAGCAGCGCATGGGTGCCGATGACGATGTCGATCGCGCCGCCTGCGATGCCGCGCTTGATCGCCGCTTGCTCCCTGGCCGGCACCAGGCGCGAGAGCTGGGCGATCTCCACCGGCAACCGGGCGAAACGCTCTTTGAAAGTCTGGAGATGTTGCCGGCTGAGCAGAGTGGTGGGTGTCAGCACCGCGACCTGCTTGCCGGCGTTCACCGCGTGGAAGGCTGCGCGCAGCGCCACCTCCGTCTTGCCGAATCCGACGTCGCCGCACACCAACCGGTCCATCGCTCGCCCGGCATCGAGGTCGCCGATCGTCTCGTCGATGGCGCGTGCCTGATCCTCGGTCTCGACATAGGGAAAGCCCGCGCAGAAGGCGTCGTAGAGAGCGCCCGGCGCTGCCAGCTGCGGCGCGGGCCGCGTCGCGCGCTCGGCCGCAAGCCCGATGAGCTGGATCGCCATGTCGCGGATGCGCTGCTTGAGCTTTGCCTTACGCGCCTGCCAGGCGGCGCCGCCGAGCCGGTCCAGCGAGACTGGCTGGTCGGCCGAGCCGTAGCGGGACAAGAGCTCGATGTTTTCGACGGGCAGGAACAGCCGGTCGTCGCCGTCATAGAGGATGCGCAGGCAATCGTGCGGCGCGTGATCGACTTCCAGGGTGACCAGGCCGTCGTAGCGGCCGATGCCGTGGTCGACGTGCACGACCAGGTCGCCATCCGCCAGCGCCGCCGCGTCGACCAGAAATTCCTCGGCAGGCTTCCGCCGCCGTCGCTCCGGCCGGCTCGCGCGCGCACCGAGGATGTCCTGCTCGGCGATCACGGCGAGCCCCGCCGCGACGAATCCCCGCTCCAGCTGCAGCACCGCGGCTGCTGCGATAGCCGGCGGCAGTGCAGAGGCCCCCCGCCAGTCGGCCACCGGCTCGATCCCGTGCACGCCGTGCTCGCGCAGCAGACGGACCATACGGTCCCGGCTGCCGGCGCCGCCGCTCGCGATCAGGATCCTGAGGCCGCTCTCCTGCAGCCGGTCGATGTGATCGCTCACGGTCTCGAACAGCGACCCGCTGCGCTGCGTGCGCTCGGCAACGAAGTCCCGCCCGTCGCGGGCGCCGGCGTCTGCTCCGCCTTCTGTCTCCACGAACGGCGAGCAGTGCACGACCGGGCGGTCCGCAAGCAGCCGCCCCCATTCGTCCGCGTCGAGAAAGAGCGCCGCGGGCGCGACCGGGTGATAGGGCACCTCCGCGATCGTCGAGGTCGGCGGGTTGGCGCGCGCGTCGAAGAAATCCGCAATCGTCTCGAAGCGGTCGTCGCGCGCCTCCACCCCGCGATGGTCGAGCAGGACCGGGCCCTCCGGCACGTAGTCGAAGAGCGTCTCCAGCCCGTCGTGGAACAGCGGCAGCCAGTGCTCGATACCGGGATAGCGGCGCGCGGCGGAGACCGACTCGTAGAGCGGGTCATCCCGGGTCACGGCGCCGAACGCGCGGCGGTACGCGGCGCGGAAGCGCGCGATCGACTGCGGCGTCAGCAGCACCTCGCTGACCGGCGCGAGGGCGAGGGGGCCTGCAGGCTCGTCGCGCCGCTGCGTCAGCGGATCGAACCAGCGCATGGACTCGATGACGTCGCCAAAGAAATCGAGCCGCACCGGGCGCTCGGCGTTGGGGGGGAAGATATCCACGATGCCGCCGCGCACGGCGTAGTCGCCGGCCTCCATCACCGTGCCGGTGCGGACGAACCCGTTGCGCTCCAGATAGCCGAGCAGGGTCTCGGTATCGAGCGAGGCGCCGGCTTCGAGCGGCAGGGTCGCGTCGGCCAGCATCGTGCGTGGCGGCACCCGTTGGAGGGCAGCGTTGACGGTGGTGAGCACGATCTTGGGCCGTGTCGCGCCGTCATCCAGCAGCCGGACGAGACCGGCGAGCCGCCGGCTCGCGATATCGGCGCGCGGCGAGACCCGGTCGTACGGCAGGCAATCCCAGGCCGGGATGGTGACCGGAGCGCAGTCGGGATCGAAGAAGGCCAGCATCGCGGAGAGCCGCGCGAGCCTGGCGTCGTCGCGGGCGATGTAGAGCACCGGCGCTGCTTGCGTCTCCGCGAGCCCGAGCAGAACCGCCGCGGCGAAGCCTTCGGGAACCCCACCGAGGGTCGTCTGCCCCGGCTCGGCTAAGGCACCTAGGCAGCGGTTGGAGACGAGCATGGTCAACAGCGATTGTCGCGATGCCGGTTCAAGGCCTCGCGCCTCAGGCGTGCGAGAAAGGGCGTGTCGTGTTCCGCCGGCACCGGCGTCCGCCCGCTGATCCAGTTCGTGATGTCGACGTCGTTCGCGGTCAGCAGCCGTTCCGCCTGCGCCACTTCCTCCGGCGGGAGCTCGTGGCCGAGACGGGCAATCACTTCGCCGACCAGGAGGTCGGTCTCCTTGGTGCCGGTGCGTGCCGAACGATAGCGCAGCCGCCGGCGCCTGATGTCGAGGTCGTCAAGGCTGTCGCTCATCGTCGGCGCGGCCCCGGTGTTTCGGGCGCTCAGCCGGCCGCGACGGCGGCTGGGTCGCGGCCGACCAACCGGCGGTAGATGTCGGGGTCGGTCGCGCCTTCGCTGCCGATCACCAGCACCCGCGATGCCTCGTTCATCCCGAGCGCCTCCCGCGCCTCCCTCTCGCCTGCCACGGCAATCAGCCCGCCAAGCGCGGCGGCGCCGGATTCGCCCAGCACGAGCGGCGGGTCGCCCTCGGCCGGCGTGGCGGCGCGGCGCATGGCATCGACGGCGCCCTCATCGTCGAGCGCCATGAAGGCGAAGGCGCCCCGATCCAGAACCTGCCAGGCCAGCGGCGAGACTTCGGCGGCGGCGAGGCAGGCCATCACCGTGTCGAGATCGCCGGAGGCGGGGCTCGGCACTCCGTTGACTGCGCTCTGATAGAGGCAGTCGGCCTTCGTCGGCTCGACCACCACGCCCTTCGGGCTGTCGTCGCCGCAGTCCTGACGGAAGGCGCCGATCGCCGCGGCGGCAAGCCCGCCGACGCCTGCCTGGACGAAGAGATGAGTCGGTGTTGGCCCCGCCAGCGCCGCCCTGATCTCGTCCACCAGCATGGCGTAGCCGTGCATGACCCGGCTCGGCGCCTCGTCGCCGCCGGCATGCGACGTGTCGGAGACCAGCAGCCAGCCCCTGGCGTGCGCTTCCTCCGCGCAGGCGCGCACCGCCTCGTCATAGCTGCCTGAGACGCGCACGATCTCGGCGCCCTGGGCGGCGATGGCGCACTCGCGGCCCTCGCTCACCGGCCCCGGCAGGAACACCCTGCACCTGGCACCGGCGCGCCGCGCACCCCACGCCACGGCGAGCCCGTGGTTGCCGTCGGTCGCGCAGCAGACGGTCATGTCGTTGACGCGCGCCGCGGCGCGGCCTGCAGCGACGTCGGCGATGGAGACGTCATCTCCCACTCGCTCGCGCAGCAAGTGCACGACTGCGTATGCACCGCCCAGCGCCTTGAAGCTGCCGAGGCCGAAGCGCCCGCTCTCGTCCTTGAGCCACAGTTCCGCGATGCCGAGCGTCTCCGCGAGGCCCGTCAGCCGATGCAACGGTGTGGGCCGGTAGCCCTCGAAGCCCGTGATTGCGGAGCGGGCCGCGGCGCGGCGCTCCGGCAGGATCACCGGGTGGCCATCGTCGTCGCTCCCCGGCACAGGCGCGTGGCGCGGGTTCACGTAGAGGAGGAAGGCGGCAGTCATGGCGTGGCGCCGGCTCAGCGCAGGTCTGCGAGCAGCGGCATCACGTCGTCCGCGAAGCGTTGCAGATGCGCCGCCTTCTCGCTCTCCGGCGCAAGCATGTTCAGCACGAGATGGCGCATCCCGGCCGTGTGGAATGCCCGGATCGCCTCCGCCACCGCCGCCGGCTCTCCGAGCGCGCAGTAGCGCTCGGCGGCGCGGCTGAAATCCATCGCGTAACGGACGCTCAGGAACTTGGCCGCGAACTCGAGGGCGCTGTCGCGGTCCTTGTCGAGCCTCACGAACAGCAAATGCGATGTGCCGAAGCGATCCAGCTTGCGATCGGCGGCGGTTGCCGCCGCGGCGATGGTCTCGAGCGAACGGCGGTAGCGCTCAGGATCGATGACATAAGACATCCAGCCGTCGGCGAGCCGGCCTGCGCGGCGGAGCGCTGGGTCGGCGCGGCCGCCGCACCAGATCGGGGGGCCGCCCGGTTGCGCGGGCGGCGGCTCAATCGCGACCTCGGAGAATGGATAGAAGCGGCCATCGTTGGCGACCGGGCGGCCGGACCAGAGGCCGCGCAGCACGCGAATGCCCTCACTGAGCCGGGCGCCGCGTTCTTCCACCGGCACGCCGCAAAGCTCGTATTCGATCGGGAACTCGCCGCCGACTCCGACGCCGAAGATCACGCGCCCGTTCGAGATCGTATCGAGGGTCGCGACCTGTTTCGCCACTGGCGCGGGATGGCGGAGCGGCAGCAGGTAGACGGCCGTGCCGATCTTGAGCCGGTCGCTCAGCGCCGCTGCCTGCGCGAGCTGCATCAGCGGATCGAGGATCGGCCCGGCAAAGGCCACGTGATCGCCGGACCAGATCGAATCGAAACCCAATGCATCGAGCAGGCGGACAGTCTCGGGCAGGTCGCCGCCTACCGCCGACCCCTCCGTGTCGTCGTATCCCGATGGCGTCAGCACATTCTGGTAGCCGATGCTCAGTCTCGGCTCGAGGGGTAGGTCCACAGCCGGCTCCCGCGTCGATGAAAATGGCCGCGCACTCTAGCCCGCAATTCTCACCAGGGTCACGGCCTGCGTCGCGCCCAGGCGTTCGATCCGCCAGGAGCGGGCCGAAAAGCGTAGCGGGGCTACGGTTGAGGCCCGCGACGCCGCGGGCGGACGCCTGGGCGCGACCCGAAGGGCGACGCTGTCCGGCCGACAGAGTGCGTCTAGGCGCTTGCCCGATGCACCACATCGCGCTGCGCGCCTTTCCTGCTCTCTCGGCCGGACAGCGTCGCGCAGGCCATGACCTTGGTGAGAATTGCGGGCTGGCGGATTGGTACCGCCAGGGCAGCCGGTTACTGACCTAACGCCCCTTCGGCGTGCCCGTGGTGAGTTCGGGATAAATCGAGAAGGCGCGGCACAGCGCCCGCACCTCGGTGCGGATGGTCCGTTCGAGGGTCTCGTCGCGCGCGCCAGACGCTTCCATGGCGTGCAGCACGTCGGCGATCCAGCCGCCGATGCGGCGGAACTCGGCCTCGCCGAATCCCCGTGTGGTTCCGGCTGCCGAGCCGAAGCGCAACCCCGACGTCACTTTGGGCGGCTGCGTGTCGCCCGGCACCGCGTTCTTGTTGCAGGTGAGGCCGGCGGCCTCCAGGCTGTCGGACGCCGCCGCGCCGGTGAGCCCGAGGGGGCGCAGGTCGGCCACCAGCAGCGGTGTGTCCGTGCCGCCGGCGACGACGGCGATGCCGCGCTGCATCAGCGTATCGGCGAGGGCTCTCGCATTGGCGAGCACTCGCGCCGCGTATGTCTTGAATTCTGGCTTGAGCGCCTCGCCCAGGCAGACCGCCTTCGCCGCGACCGCGTTGAGGATCACGCTGCCTTGCACGCCCGGGAAGACCGCGCTGTCGAGCTTGCGCGCGAGCGTGGGATCGTCGGTGAGTATGATCCCGCCGCGCCCGCCGCGCAGGTTCTTGTAGGTGGTTGCCGTCGTGACGTGGGCGTGGGGGAGGGGGCTCGGGTGCGCGCCGCCGGCCACGAGCCCGGCGAAATGGGCCATGTCGGCGAGCAGCATGGCATCCACCGAATCGGCGATGGCCCGAAAGCCCGCGAAGTCGATCGCGCGCGGGTAGGCCGAGCCGCCGCAGATGATGAGCTTGGGCCGGTGCTCGTGCGCGAGACGCTCGACCTCATCCATGTCGATGAAGCCCGAGGCATCGGTGCCGTAGCGAACCGGGTTGAACCACTTGCCGGTGAGATTCGGGGCCGCCCCGTGGCTCAGATGGCCGCCGGCATCCAGCGCCATGCTGAGCAGCGTGTCGCCCGGCTTGAGCAACGCGAGGAAGACCGCCTGGTTGGCCTGGCTGCCGGAATGGGGTTGGACATTGGCAAAGCCACAGCCGAAGAGCGTCTTGGCTCGCTCGATGGCGAGGGTCTCGATCCGGTCGGCGAACTCCGCGCCGCCGTAGTAGCGCCCGCCGGGCCGGCCCTCCACGGTCTTGTTGACGATGATGGACCCCAGCGCCTCCAGGCTCGCCTGGCTAACCAGGTTCTCCGACGCGATCAGCTCGATCCCGTTCTGCTGGCGTTCGAGCTCGCCCGCGAGCGCCGCGTGGACCTCCGGGTCGGCCGTTCGCAGGCTGTCGAGGAAATAGCCCGGCTCGAGCGCCGGCGGATCGCTCATGGGCCGGTCATGCGTCCGGCGCGAGCAGGCAATCGTCGGCGAGCGGCACCACCGGCGAAAAATCGGTGTGGTGCTTGTGCTCGGGCCGGGCGAAGGCGGTCTGGGCGTTGGCGACCGGGTTGAGGATGAGCGAGAAGATGGCGCGGTCCCAGGGCGACATGTTGCCGGGCGAGCCGTGGACCATCAGGTCGCCGAATATGAGCGCCGTGCCGGGCGGGCCGCGCGCAGGCGTGATGCCACCGTCTGCGATGAGGCCCGTAACCGTTTCCCGATCCACCACCCAGAGCGGATAGCTCGTGCTCGTCACGTCGTGGAAGGTAGGCAGCGGCTCGTGCCGGTGGGAGCCGGGAATGAAGTAAAGCGGCCCGTTATAGTGGCTCACCTCGTCGAGCAGGATGTGCAGATTGAGCGCCTGCGGTGCCGGCACGCCATCGTCCCGGTGATGGGTCGCGAAATCGTAGTGCCACTGCCAGACATCGCCCTCGAACGCGGCTTTTACGTTGACCTTGACCTGCTGGATGTAGAGGTCGTCGCCCGCGATCTGCTGCGCCGGCTCGACCAGGCGCGGGTGGCGCACCAGACGGTCGAAGAGATCGCACCGCCGGTGGAGGCCCATGACGGTGCGGGGCGCGGTGCCCGCCTTCTCCCGGATGTTGGCCTCGCACTCCTCGTCGAAGAGCGGCGGCAGCGCGGCGCGGATCGCCGCCACCTCGTCTGCGGAGAAAAGGCCGGGGAGAATCAGCAGGCCGTCCCGGCGGAAGGCCTCAAGCTGCTCGTCGCTCAGCTTCACGGGGCCGGTCCCACCCCCCGTTCGCGGGCTGCGCGGCGCGGCGCCGAAACGGGACCGGGGCCTTCCGCCGGCGGCGGAAAGGGTCCCCGGCCCTCGATGCGGCTCGCCCCGCGCGGCCTACTCGGCGGCGGCGGGCGCCGCCGCGCGCCGGCGCTTGGCCAGCGCGATCTCGTTCGGCGCGCGGTGATAGGAGCCGTCCTTCATGATCATGAGCAGGTTGTCGGCATCCTGCATGATCGAGACGTCCTTGGTAGGATCGCCGTCGACCAGCAGCAGGTCGGCGAGGTAGCCCTCCTTGACCATGCCGACGTTGAGCCCCATGAGCTCGCCGCCCCACTTCGTGGCGCCGATCAGTGCCTCGGCCGGCGAGTAGCCGAACAGATTGACGAAGTGCTCCATGTCGCGGGCATTGGCGCCGATCGGGTTCCAGGCGAAGCCGTAATCGCCGCCCGGCATGGCCCGAATGCCGCGCTTGCGCACCTCCTGGTAGGTGCGGACCGTGTGCTCCATCTTGTAGAACATGTTGTAGCTCTCGGCGACCTCGCGGGTGATGCCCCACTCGGCGGCCTCGTGCGCGAACGTGTAGACGATACCGACCGCCGGCGCCAAGTAGATGTCCTTCTTCTTGGCCTCCAGCATGTCGAGGGTCTTATTCGTCGCGTAGTCCGCGTGATAGATGATGTCGATGCCGTGCTTGAGCGCGAGCCGCACCGCCTTGTCGGCCCTGGCGTGCGTGATGATGTTGACGCCAGCCTCACGCGCGACTTCGACCGCTGCGGCGACCTCGGCATCGAAGTAGGTGATCCTCTCCGACTGTCCGGGACGGCAGAACTCGTCGCCGGAGATGTTGATCTTGAGGTTATCCACGCCTTCGCGCACGCAGAGGCGGCAGGCCTTGCGCACCTCGTCCGGCCCGTCGGCGATGTAGCCCACCGATTCCTGGTGCATGTGGAACATGCGCTCGTCGCCGAGCCCGCCGGACGACACGATCTCGGGCGAGGCCGCCTTGATGCGCGGCCCCGGATAGCGCCCGGCATTGATCACGTCGCGCAGCACCGGCTCGATGCGGAGCTTGTTGTAGCCAACGCCGGCAGCCGAGAAGAGGCTGGTGAAGCCTTGGTCGAGCATCGTCCGCGCGTTGTCGAGCGCGAGCACCATGTGCTCCTCGGGCGAGAGGCGCCCGATCTCCGGTAGGGTCGTGCTGTCGATGTAACAGACGTGGGAATGGGGCTCGACCAGCCCCGGCATCAGCGTCGCGCCCGCGCCGTCCACCACCGTCGCGCCGTTGGCCTTGATCTTGCCCTTACCCTTGGCGACATTCTTGATGAGGTTGCCCTGGAGCATCACCTCGCCCGCATAGGGGCGCTTGGCGCCGCCGTCGAAAATCCTGACATTCGTGAAGAGAGTCTCTGCCATCGTTTCAGCCTCCGCCTCTGGCGTGCGCCGCTGCGGTCCCGGGGGCCCCAGCCGCTGGGGTAGATTCGTCGCGCCGCTTCGGGCGACTCACGCCGCTCCGCGCAGCTTAGGCGCCTGCCCCGGCGCCCGCAATCGCTAACCGGCCGTTCTTCCCGGCTGCGCTGTACACCGGTGCGGCGACCGTCTATGACCCGCTGGCCAGCGGGGAGGTGCATTCGATGAAGCTCTATTCGAGTCCGGCAACGCCGTTCGGCCGGAAGGCCGCGATCGTGGCAAACGAGCATGACATCGCGCTCGACATCGAGAATATGAATCCCTTCACGTCCGAGGAGCTGGAACGGCTCAATCCGGCCAAGCTCATCCCCGTTTTGGCGCTGAACGACGGGACCGTGCTCTACGACAGCCACGTCATCTGCACCTATCTCGACGAGATCGGCGAGGGCCCGACGCTCTACCCCGAGGCCGACCGGTTGGACTGGCAGCGCCGCATGACGCTCGGCACGGCGCTCACGGAGGCGAGCGTCGCCTGGGTCTTCCAGAAACGCCAGCCGGCGGACCAGCAGAGCGTCAACCTCAAGGCCCACTACGAGAAGCGGGTGAGACGGATCGCCGCAGCGCTCGATGCCGAGGCCGATGCTCTCTCCGCCGCGTCGTTCCGCATGGACCATATCGCGGTGATCTGCGGCATCGGCCACCTGGAGTTCCGCCACGACGCATCGTGGCGGGCGGACTGCCCGGCGCTGGCCGCGTGGTACGAGGGGATGCAGAGCCGGCCCAGCGTCGCCGCGACGGCGCCCAGGGACTGATCTCAGCCGGAAAGGAAACCCATGATCGACCTGCACTACTGGCCGACGCCCAACGGCAAGAAGGTGACCGTCCTGCTGGAGGAATGCGGGATGCCTTACCGCCTCGTCCCCTGCCATATCGGGAAGGGCGATCAGTTCGAGGATGCATTCCTCAATATCAGCCCAAACAACCGCATGCCCGCGATGGTGGACGACGACCCGCCCGGCGGCGGCGCGCCGGTCAGCATCTTCGAATCGGGTGCAATGATGATGTACATCGCCGAGAAGGCCGGCCGCTTCTATCCGCAGGACCTGCACGGACGCTACGAGGTCAACCAGTGGGTCATGTGGCAGATGGCGAACCAGGGCCCCAAGTTCGGTGAGCGCGGTCACTTCAACCGGCTCGGCGGCGACGAGGGCGACCAGAGCTACGCGCTGACCCGCTTCAGCAACGAAGTCAACCGGCTCTACGGCGTGATGAACAACCGGCTCTACGACCGCCCCTATATGGCCGGCGACGACTACACCATCGCCGACATGATCTCCTACCCCTGGACTGTGTATTGGGAGGCGCAGGGGCAGGACCTGGACGAGTTCAAGTACTTCAAGCGCTGGTACGAGGAGCTGTCGGCGCGGGAGGCAGTGCAGCGGGGCATGGCGGTCGGCACCGATCTGCCCGAAGACCCCGACACGCTTTCGGACGAAGAGAAGCAGCGCCGCCACAAGCTCCTTTACAACCAACGCGCACGGCCCGCGCCGGGCTGAGCCTCTTTAAGGGGTCCCTGCACCCGCCGCCTTCACCCCCTGCGACGTGTTTTCGCCCGTCAGGTGACGGGCTTCCACTCGCCGGCCGGCTTGAGCTTCTTGGCCTCGGGGATCACCTCGGCGCCGAAGCGCTCGATCTGGTCGAGCTGTTCGGAAAGCGTGCCCGACGGGCATTCCAGCATGCAGACCGCCATCGAGTAGCCGGCCTCCGCGAACTGCGCGAGGTCCTCGACAATCTGCTCGCCCGTACCGGTGCAGGTGCGACGCGGCTTGGCCTGCGCGGCCGGATCGTCGGCGTCGGTGATCCGCGCCGACGCGGCGCATTGCATCAGGAAGTCGGACGGGCTGCGATCCTGAGCCTCGAGCTCGCGGCGCACCTCGTCCTGCAATGGGGCGTAACGGCCGGCCTCGACGTGCGAATCGAGGAATAGCGGATAGAGCCCATTGCAGAAGCGGGCCGCGCGGCGCGCGCCCCGGATCGTGTTGCCGCCGAAGACGATGGGCGGATGCGGCTTCTGCACCGGCTTCGGGTCCTGGGAGACGTTCCTGAAGCTGTAGTAGTTGCCCTCGAAGGTGGCGAGGTCGCCGGTCCACGAGGCCTTGTAGATCTGGATGCACTCTTCGGTGCGCCGGTTGCGCTCCTCAAAGTCGATGCCGACGGCCTCGAACTCCTCGACCATCCAGCCGACGCCGACGCCGAGCATGAGCCGGCCGTTCGAGAGGTGATCCACGGTCATGAACTGGCGCGCGTCCGAGAGAGGATGCCGGTAAGGCGCGATGAGCACGCTGGTCCCGAGCTTCAGCGTCGTGGTCTGGACCGCGACGGCGCCCATGACGACGGCGCCGTCCAGCATGTTGTGGCGGCGCTGGTAGGCGCGCTGGCCGGACACGTTGGCCGTGTGGAAGCTCTCGGAATCGAAGGGCATGCAGACATGGTCGGGATACCAGATCGAGTGAATGCCCGCGCGCTCGGCGGTGAGCGCCACCCGGATCGGGTCCATCTCCTCCACCGGCGTGTGGTGGAGGAACATGTTCACGTCGTCGCGATAGGATTGACCGTGGGTGTTTCCGTAAAGCCCGACTTCCATGATGCTGCCCCTTTCGTTCGCCCGTCCACCGGCGCGCCGCGATTATGCCGCCCGCGCCGCCTGCCTGGAAGCATCGTCCCGCTCACGGTAGCTTCGCGGAGGCAGCTGTATCCGGGTGCGTAGCGACGGGGCCTCGTATTCCGGGCGGCCATGGGGAGGAAGCGACCATGCGCGTCTTCATCGCCTGTCTCGGGACCGAGACCAACACCTTCTCCTCGCTGCCGACCGGCGAGCAGACGTACCTGGATACGGCGTACTTCGACGGCGATGCGACCCGCCATGCGCCCACGCCCTTCAGCCAGCCGCTACACATTTGGCGCACGCGGGCCGAAGAACAGGGGCACGAGGTCGTCGAAGGGCTCTGTGCCTTCGCCCAACCGGCGGGGCGGACGATCCGCCGCGTCTACGAGGGCTATCGCGACCGAATCCTCGCGCAGGCCAAGGCCGCGCTGCCGCTCGACCTCGTGCTCGTCAACATGCACGGCGCCATGGTGGCGGAGGACTACGACGACTGCGAGGGCGACCTGCTGGCCCGCCTGCGCGAGATCATCGGACCGGACACCGTGCTCGGCGGCGAGCTCGACCTCCACTGCCACATCACGCCGCTGATGCTGGAGGCGGCGACGGCGCTCATCACCTACAAGGAGTATCCCCACATCGACATCGGCGAGCGGGCGGAAGACCTGTTCCGGCTCTGTCACGAGGCGGCCCTGGGGCGCACTCGGCCGGTCATGGCTGCCCACGACTGCCGGATGATCAGCATGTGGCGCACCACGAGCGGGCAGATGCAGGCCTTCGTCGCCGACATGAAGGCGCGCGAAGGGCGGGATGGGGTCCTCGCGGTTTCCTTCGGCCACGGCTTCCCGTGGGGCGACGTGGCCGAGGTCGGCGCCAAGACGCTGGTGGTGGCCGACGGCGACCGGGACAAGGCGGCCGCGCTCGCCGCCGATCTCGCTGCCCGGCTCTGGGCGATGCGCGACGAGACCCGGCCCACCGCCTTCGGTGTAGACGAAGCCCTTGACCGTGCCTTGGCCATCGACGGCGGGCCGGTCGTGCTGGCGGACGTCTCGGACAATGCCGGCGGCGGCGCACCGAGCGATTCCACCTTCATCCTGGAGCGCCTGATCGCGCGCGGGATCGGCGATGTCGCGAGCGGGCTCTACTGGGACCCGGTGGCGGTGCGGTTTTGCGTGGAGGCAGGGGAGGGGGCTCGGCTCAACCTCCGCATCGGCGGCAAGTGCGGCCCCGATTCCGGCGATCCGGTGGACCTCGCGGTCAACGTCAAACGTATCGTCACAGGCGCCGATCAGACCTTCGGCTCGGCCCGCAACAGAATCGGCGATGCGGCGTGGGTGAGGGCGGACGGCGGTCTCGACCTCGTGCTCAACACCATCCGCACCCAGGTCTTTCACCCCGATGCCTTCACGGCCGTGGGGCTCGATCCCGCCGACAAGAAGATCGTCGTGGTCAAGTCCACCCAGCACTTCCACGCGGGCTTCGCGCCCATCGCGGCGGAGATCCTCTACGTCGCGGCACCCGGCGCGATCCCGCCCGACTTCGCGGCGATCCCCTACACCAAGCTGGCGAAGCCCTACTGGCCCCGGGTGGAAGACCCCTGGGCGGCATAAGAGACACAGTAGGGAAGCCTGGCCCGGCCACCGGTGATATCGTCGGCAGACAGAGCTGACTCGAGAAGGGAGAGGGAGCGATGTTGGGTAGGGTGGAGAGCATCTGGCGCTATCCGGTGAAGAGCATGCGGGGCGAAGAGGTCGACGAAATCTTCGTCGCCTTTACCGGGCTGATGGGCGATCGGGTCTATGCGGTCGCGTCCACCGCCGCGCCAAAATCCTTCCCCTGGCACACGGCGCGGGAGCAGGAGGATCTCGTCCTCTACCAGGCGCGTTTCAAGGAGCGCAACGGGACGCTCAAGCCCGACAATATGGAAGAGGCGATGGGCCATCCCGCCAATGTCCACGCGCCCTTCCCCGAGGCCGACGCCTTCGCCGTGGAGGTCGAGCGCCCCGACGGCTCCGTCGTGGACATCGAGGACCCGGCCTTCCTGGACGGGATTAAGGACAAGTCCAAGGGCGCGCTCTCGCTGCGCTTCACCCAGCGCAGCTTGGTCGATTGCCGCCCCGTCACGCTCTTTTCCCTGCAGACAGTGGACCAGCTCGCCGAGGAGACCGGCATCGACGTCCACAAGCTGCAGTTCCGCGCCAATTTCTACGTCAATTGGAGCGAGCAGGGCGGGTTCTACGAGGACGAGCTGGTGGGCCGGCGGGTCACGGTCGGCGACGCGGTCGAGCTGATGGTCGTGGAGCGCGACCCGCGCTGCAAGTTCATCACCATCCATCCGGAGACCGCCGAAACCACGCCCGCGCTCTTGAAGCACGTCAACAGGACGCGCGATGGCTTCGCCGGGGTCTACGCGGCGGTGATCAAGGAAGGGCCGGTCAGGGCCGGCGACGCCATCGCGCTTGCCGACTGACGGCCTGAGCCCAGACAACGTTCGTTCGATAGCGGGAGCCTTGCGTCATGGCTGAGACCCAGCCGCATTGGCAGTTCTGGATCGACCGGGGCGGAACCTTCACCGACATCGTGGGGCGCCGACCCGGCGGCGTGCTGGTGACGCGCAAGCTGCTCTCGGAGAACCCCGAGCACTACCGCGACGCGGCGATCCAGGGCATTCGCGATCTCATGGGTGTCGCCGCCGGCACGCCAATTCCCGGCTCCGAGATCGACGTCGTCAAGATGGGCACGACGGTCGCGACCAACGCCCTGCTGGAGCGCCAGGGCGACCGCACGCTGCTGGTCACGACGACGGGCTTCGCCGATGCGCTGCGTATCGGCTACCAGACGCGGCCCAACCTCTTCGACCGCCAGATCGTGCTGCCCACGATGCTGTACGAGCGGGTGGTGGAGGCGGACGAGCGGGTGATGGCGGACGGCACGGTGCTCCGTGCGTTGGATGGGGCGGCGGCGCGGCCCTTGCTCCAGGCCGCCTTCGACGACGGCATCCGCTCCGTCGCGATCGTCTTCATGCACGGCTACCGCTTCCCCGCCCATGAGCAGGCGGCGGCCGCACTCGCGCGCGAAATCGGCTTCACCCAGATTTCGACGAGCCACGAGACGAGCCCGCTGATGAAGCTCGTGAGCCGCGGCGACACGACGGTGGTCGACGCCTACCTCTCGCCCCTGCTGCGCCGCTATGTCGATCAGGTGGCGGCGGAGCTGGGCGGCACCCGGCTCATGTTCATGCAGTCGAGCGGGGGCCTCACCGACGCCACGCTCTTCCAGGGCAAGGACGCCATCTTGAGCGGCCCGGCCGGCGGCATCGTCGGCGCGGTGGAGACGGCGGGGCAGGCCGGCTTCGACAAGATCATCTCCTTCGACATGGGCGGCACGTCGACGGACGTCGCGCACTACGACGGCGAATACGAGCGCGCCTTCGAGACCCTGGTGGCGGGCGTGCGCATGCGCGCACCGATGATGCTGATTCACACGGTGGCGGCGGGCGGCGGCTCGATCTGCTTCTTCGATGGCGCGCGCTATCGCGTCGGGCCTGAGTCCGCGGGCGCCGATCCCGGCCCTGCCAGCTACCGGCGCGGCGGGCCGCTTTGCGTCACCGACTGCAACGTCATGCTGGGCACGCTGCAGCCGGCGTTCTTTCCCCATGTCTTCGGCCCCGGCCAGGACGAGCCGCTGGATGCCGCCACGGTGCGCGATAAATTCGCGGCCCTCGCGGTGGAGATACGGGAGACTACCGGCGACGAGCGCACGCCGGTGGAAGTCGCCGCCGGCTTCCTCAAGATCGCGGTCGAGAACATGGCCAACGCGATCAAGAAGATCTCCGTGCAGCGCGGCTACGACGTGACCGGCTACACGCTCAACTGCTTCGGCGGCGCGGGCGGTCAGCACGCCTGCCTGGTGGCGGATGCGCTGGGCATGACCACGGTCCTGATCCACCCCTTCGCCGGCGTTCTCTCCGCCTACGGCATGGGTCTCGCCGACATCGGGGCGCTCAGGGAGAAGGCGGTCGAAGCGCCCCTCGACGATGCGCTGATGTCGCAGCTTACGGCGGCGCTCGACGATCTCGCCGCCCAGGTCGAAACGGAACTCACGGAACAGGACATTCCCGACGAACGGATCGAGATCATCCGCCGCGCGCACATCCGCTACGAGGGGAGCGACACGCCGCACGCGATCGAGTTCGGGACGCCCGCGGAGATGACGGCCCGCTTCGAGGCCGCGCACCACCGGCACTACGGCTTCATCATGCCGGAGAAGAGGCTGATCGTCGAAGCCGCAGCGGTCGAAGGCATCGGCGTGATGGCGGAGACACAGGAGGCGGACCGCAGCGACCGGGCGACACCCGACGACGTGCCGCGTCTTGCTCTGGTGACGGCGCACATGGACGGGCGTGAGCACGAGACGCCGGTCTATGACCGGGACGTGCTCGTGCCCGGCAACCGCGTCACCGGCCCCGCCATCGTCCGCGAGCAGACCGCCACGACCGTCGTCGAGCCCGGCTGGCAAGCCGAACTCACGGCGAAGAGCCACCTGGTTCTCACCCGCGTCGTCCCTCTCGAGCGGACCTTCGCGGTGGGCACCGAGTGCGACCCGGTCATGCTCGAGGTGTTCAACAATCTCTTCATGTCGATCGCCGAGCAGATGGGTGTGACGCTGGAGAACACCGCCTATTCCGTGAACATCAAGGAGCGGCTCGATTTCTCCTGCGCGCTCTTCGACCCCGACGGCAATCTGGTCGCCAACGCGCCGCACATCCCGATCCATCTCGGCTCGATGGGCGAATCGGTCCGCACCGTGCTGCAGGAGAACCGCGGCGCCCTGAAGCCGGGCGATGTCTACGTGGTGAACGCGCCCTACAACGGCGGTACCCACCTGCCGGACGTCACGGTCATCACCCCCATCTTCGACATGGCGGGGGAGGAGATCCTGTTCTTCGTCGCGAGCCGCGGCCACCACGCCGATATCGGCGGGCGCACGCCGGGCTCCACGCCGCCGGACAGCCGGACCGTGGAGGAGGAAGGCATCCTCTTCGACAACTTCAAGCTGGTGGATGCCGGCGTCTTCCTGGAGGACAAACTACGCGCGCATCTCGCCGCGGGCCGCTACCCGGCGCGCCAGCCCGACCACAACGTCGCCGATCTCAAGGCGCAGATCGCCGCCGGCAACAGGGGCGTCGGCGAGGTCCACCGCATGATCGAGCAGTTCGGCCTCGATGTGGTCCACGCCTACATGCGCCACGTCCAGGACAATGCCGAGGAGCAGGTCCGCCGCGTCATCGACGTGATGGCGGACGGCGAGTTCGCCTATCCGCTCGACGAAGGCGGCACGATCAGGGTGAAGATCAGCTTCGACAAGGAGAAGCGCGAAGCGACCGTCGACTTCACCGGCACCAGCCCGCAGCGGCCGACCAACTTCAACGCGCCGTCGGCGGTCTGCCGCTCGGCCGTGCTCTACGTCTTCCGCGCCCTGGTGGACGACAACATCCCGCTGAACGAGGGCTGCCTGAAGCCCATCAACATCGTCATCCCAAAGGGCTGCATGCTGGCGCCGGAATATCCGGCCGCCGTCGTCGCCGGCAACACCGAAACCAGCCAGGCGGTGACGGACGCGCTGTTCGGCGCCCTCGGCGTGCTCGCGGCGAGCCAGGGGACGATGAACAACGTCATCTTCGGCAACGACACGCACCAGTACTACGAGACGGTGTGCGGCGGCTCCGGCGCGGGCCCGGGCTTCGACGGCACCTCGGCCGTGCACACGCACATGACCAACACGCGCCTCACCGACCCCGAGGTGCTGGAATGGCGCTACCCGGTGATGCTGGTCAGCTTCTCCGTCCGGCACGGCTCCGGCGGCGCGGGTGCCTATGTCGGCGGCTCGGGCTGCGACCGGCGCATCCGCTTCCTCGAAGACATGGAGCTCGTTATCGTCTCGAATCACCGCATCGTGCCGCCTTACGGCATGGCGGGCGGCGAGCCCGGCCAGTGCGGCCGCAACTGGATCGAGCGGGCGGACGGCACGGTGACTGAGCTTTCGGGGCGGGAGGGCACGTCTGTCGGGCCGGGCGACGTTTTCGTGTTGCAGACCCCGACCGGCGGCGGCTACGGACCGGCGGCGGAGCGGGCCGAACCGCTCCCGGAGGCCGCCGAGTAACAGTGCGCTGGCCGCCGGCTACAGAAGGAGAAACGTCATGGCGCTCACACTCGACGAAGCCAACCGCATCGCCGCTGGCGCGATCGCGCACGCGACGAGCATCGATATCCTGGTCTGCGTCGCGGTCTGCGATGCCGGCGGGCGTCTGGTCTCGTTCCAGCGCATGGACGGCGCCATCTGGGCCGCTGTCTACGGCTGCCAGGGCAAGGCCGTCGCGTCCGCCGCCTTCGGGCGGCCGAGCGGCGACCTCACCGAGCGCGCGGATCACCCGACCTTCCGCGGCATCGTCACGGCCGACGGCGGGCACATGATCCTCGGCCGGGGCGCCGTGCCGATCATCCGCGACGGCCAGGTCATCGGTGCCTGCGGTGTCGGCGGCGGCACCGGCGAGGAGGACGAGGATTGCGCCAGGGCGGGTGTCGCGCGCATCTAGACGTCAGTTGGCGCGCGCCGGCGTCACGTTGCTCCAGCCCGAAATTCTCACCCCGGACATAGCCCGAAGGGCCACGCCCTCCGGCCGAGAGCGTGCGTCAAGCCGCTGGCCCGATGTCCCGCATCGAGCGCGCGTGCGCGTGGATGCGCTACGCCCGGTGCGGCTTTCCCCGGGCGGTAGTCGGAAACACACACGACTTCGATAGGTCGGTCAGAAACGTGTCTTTGTAGTGGCTTAGCTCGTCAGTATAACACGAACGTTGCAGCCGTATTCAATTCGCGAAGAATTTCGAAAACTTCAGAGATTGGAATCAAGAGGACAAATAGTATAGAATCAAGAAACGTTCGCTTTAGAACCTGCACATTGATGGTCAAGCTAAGAGCGTGGTTCATAGTTTTTATGTTGGTGGGGACGATGCGTGGTGTCCTATCCGCATAGGTAACGTAGCTCTCCCCAAATTTCTGGCGCAGGAATGCTTCTTCCTTTCTGATCGTCCAGATAAAGATCGGAAAGACGACTGACGTCAGCAGTGCGGCATAAATAAGGCTTTGAAGCATTAGTCCGAAACCGAGCACACCGATGGTCGAAAATAGATACAACGGATTGCGGCAAATAGAATATGGCCCGGTCATCACCAATGTTTCGTTCTTGCGGCCACCTATGTAGAGAATTGTCCAGCACCTCCCAAACACACAAGCAACGATCAGTAGGACTCCCAGCTTGCTCCAAGACTTCGCCAAGCAAGGTCTCATCGTAATACGGTCTGATGAAGAGTGGTATCGGCAAGACACAAAGAGCAAGAACCCGCAAAGTGTTGATGCGAAGTTTTTGACTGTACGGCAATAACTTCATAGTCGATTTCTCCACAATACCAATGAGGCACCGTGCGGTCTCTGAACCAGTCAAGTCATCGTGCTAGGGTTCCGCTCGGGAAGTTTATTAATCAACATTCGCCACTTTGCTCTCGAAGATCGTACAAGAACGGTTTTCTCCTAACATTGATACTCCGCATGCACACGTAGGTTTTCAGGAGAGAATAAGCGCCTTAGCGTACTTCCTCCTGTTTGATTTTGCACAACCTTCTAGCAGATGCTGCCCCATTTTCAGACAGTGCGGGGATCGGCGATGGAAGTGGCCGCCAGGTCAATCAAGGAGAGAGTATCATCGGGTAATCGGCGTGTGCAGAGATGGTGGTCATCTGGCAATTCCTAAGGCGCGCCAATCAGGATGAGTTCCGCGCGGCAAACAGGATGAGTCCTACACGTCAATCAGGATAAGAACTCCAACGGCAGCGGCGGGTTGATGCTAGCCGTAGCCGTAGTCGCGCCGCGCGCCTTCCGGCGTGATCCAGCCTTCGCTCAGGTCTTCCGCGATCATGGCGGGGTCGCGCTCGGCGACATTGCCGTAGCCGCCCGCGCCCGGCGCGATCAGGCGGACGCGATCGCCGGGGCAGATCGTCGTATTGGCGAACTTGCTGGGCGAGGTCTTGCCGAAGGCCTCGGTGAAGGGTTGCCAGTCGTCGCTCCCCGCAGCCCGGTAGAAGAGGCCGCCCGTCGCCCCGGGCCCACCGCCGAGCAGCCCCCAGGGGCGCATCTTGTGACGGTCGGAGACCGAGCTCACCGTGATTTCCGTGTCCATGCACCGCAGCACCTTGGCGAGCGCATGCGCCCCCCGGAAACGGCCGGGGCCGGCGGTGTCCGGCTGCAGCGCGTATTCCTCGATCATCCACGGATAGCGCACCTCGAAGACCTCGATTGGCACCATCCGCGAGTTGCCGTTGATGCAGTTGATGACCTCGTTGCCGTCGGCGAAGGACCGCCCGCCCCAGGCGGCGCAAGTGAAGTCGTAGCAGACCACGTAGTCGCCCGAGCGCGGATCGGTTGCGCCGAAGAGGAAGTTGCTGTGGGTGCCGGCGTCGGTGGCGAAGGCGCGATCCGGCACACATTGCGAGAGCGCCGCGATGATCGTGTAGGCGATGCGGATGTGGGTCTCGGTGTTGCCGCCGACGCAGGTCGCCGGATAGTCCGCGTTCACCAGGGAGCCGCCCGGCGCCACGATCTTGATCGGGCGGAAGCAGCCGGAGTTCTTGGGGATCGAGGGGTCGGTGAGGTGCAGGATCGCGTTGTAGGCCGATGACCAGGCGACCGAGAGCACGGCATTGATCGGGCCCCGCGCCTGGCTGTCCGTGCCGCCGTAATCGACCACCACCTCGTCGCCCTGCACGTGGACATCGACGTGGATCTTGTACGGCCGGTCCTCGATGCCGTCGTCCTCCATGTAGTCCTCGAAGCTGTAGACCCCGTCGCGAAAGGCCGAGAGCTCCGCCCGCATGCGGGCTTCCGCGTAGTCCATCAGATCGTCGACGGTCGTGTGGAAGGTTTCCGGGCCGTACTTCTCGATCAGCGCCTCGAGCCTGGCCGCACCCACGTCGACGGCGCTGATGAGCGCCCGAAAATCGCCGTAGTTGGCGCGCGGGGTGCGGTAGTTCGCGAGCATGAGCTTCCACACCTCGACCACGTCCTCTCCCCGCTCCTTGATCTTGACCGGGGGGACGCGCATGCCCTCGTGGAAGATCTCCGTGGCCTCGCCGGCGAAGCCGCCCGGCACCATGCCGCCCACCTCCGCGACATGGCCGATGGCGATGGCGTAGCCCACGAGCTCGCCCTCGTAGAAGACCGGCTTCATGAAGGTGTGCTCGGGCGTGTGCATGCCGCCCCGGTAGGGGTCGTTGTGGACGATCACATCGCCTTCCTCGACCTGATCGTGGGGGATTTCCTGGGCCGAGGTCTGGAGGACGAGCGGCATGCCGCCGATCTGCGAGGGGTTGAACTCGGCGACCGCGATCATGTCGCCCCGCGTGTTGCCGAGGCCGCAGGTGAAGTCCATGCCTTCGTTGAAGATGGTCGAATAGGAGGTCTTCATCATCGTGATGCCCATCTCGCGGCAGATGGACACCATCGTCGAATCGATGATGTTCATGGTGACCATGTCCATGGCCGGGACCTCCTCTCCAGACTCGGCCATAGGCCGGCGGCGGCCACAGTGGCCCAGCCCCCGGCGGGCCGCAAGCAGGCGGGCGGGGCGATTTGGCCGTTCAGGCCGTCAGTCGAAGGGTGCGAGGCTTGCCTGTGCCTTGCGCATGAGGCCCGCGCGCACGATGCGGTAGGAGTCCGCGAGCCGCTGACGAAGCTCGTCTTCCGGCAGGTCCCAGGAGACGTTGATCCAGGACCGGTGGAAATAAGGCGCCTTACGGCCGACGCCCATCTCGATCAGCATCTCGGCGGTCTCGATGCTGTCGGTCTTGATCGCGACACCCGGAATTTTGGAACCGATGCAGGCGAACATCTTGCCGCCCACCTTCCAGGCGTCGTGACCGCCGCCCCAGGGGTCGGACACCTCCGCGCCGGGGAACGTCTGGCAGATCGCGTTGACCGTGGCGCGGCTCATCCGTCGCCCCCCCCGGCGCTGGGCGGATCAGATGTTGTTAAGCGTGGAAAATTGACCCCCTGTTGGGGGTGATCGGCGTCCAAATTTGACCCCCCATGGTTTGTGTCCATGAACACACCTCGTCGTTTGGACGGACGGGGTGGGGGGGAGATGCTGGTTGTGGAAACGATCGCGAAGATCCGTCTGGATCATCTGGTGAGGGGCGTTCCGATCAAGAAGATCGCCCGGGATTTGAGGGTTTCGAAGAACACGGTGCGCAAGGTGGTGCGGGGCGATGAGACCTCGTTCAGCTACGAGCGCAAGATCCAGCCGATGCCGAAGCTGGGGCCGTGGGTGGAGGAACTCGAGCGCCAGCTGAAGGCCAACGAGAAGAAGGCACGCAAGGATCGGCTGTCTCTTCTGCGGATTCATGAAGACCTTGGGGCTCTGGGCTATGGCGGCGGCTATGACGCGGTGCGCCGCTATGCCAGGACCTGGCGGCGCCGGTGGCGGCTGTTGTCGCAGTCGCAGGCCTTTGTGCCGCTGATCTTCGATCCGGGCGAGGCCTACCAGTTCGACTGGAGCCATGAGTACGCGCGTCTGGCGGGTGCGACGACCAGGGTGAAGGCGGCGCACATGCGGCTGTGCCACAGCCGAATGTATCTGGTCCAGATCTTTCCCCGCGAGAGCCAGGAGATGGTGTTCGAGGCACATGAACGTGCCTTCCGCCTCTTCGGCGGGGTCTGCCGGCGGGGCATCTACGACAACATGAAGACGGCGGTGAGCACGGTGTTCGTGGGCAAGAAGCGGGACTACAACCGCCGCTTCCAGGAGATGTGTTCGCACCATCTGGTGGAGCCTGTGGCGTGCACGCCAGGAGCTGGCTGGGAGAAGGGGCAGGTGGAGAAGCAGGTGGGTGACGTTCGCGGCCGCCTGTTCGTGCCCAGCCCGCGGGGCCGCTCCTACGCCGAGATCAACGAGTGGCTGATGGATCGGTGCATCGAGGACGCCAAGAAGCATCCGCATCCGACGATCGAGGGCAAGACGGTGTCGCAGGTGTTCGAGGAGGAGCGGCCCTTCCTGATGGCGTACCGCGGCCCCTTCGACGGCTTCCATGCCACTGAGGTAGCGGTTTCCAAGACCTGTCTGGTGCGCTTCGACAACAACCAGTACAGCGTCGCGGCCCGCGCCGTCGGCCGGCCGGTGGACGTGCGGGCCTATGCCGATCGGATCGTCATCCGCCAGGACGGCGAGATCGTCGCCGAGCATCCCCGCAGCTTCGGACGCGGCCAGATCGCCTACGATCCGTGGCATTACGTGCCGATCCTGACGAGGAAGCCCGGGGCGCTGAGGAACGGCGCGCCCTTCAAGGACTGGAAGCTGCCCAACGCGCTCGGCCGTCTGCGGACCCGGCTCGCGGGCCACAACGACGGCGACCGGCAGTTCGTCAAGGTGCTCGCGGCGGTGCTGGAGGACGGACTGGAGGCGGTTGAGGCGGCCTGTGCCGAGACGCTCGACTGCGGCGCCTGCAGCGCCGACGTGGTGTTCAACATCCTCGCCCGGCAGCGCCAGCCGGCACCGCCGGCGGCGATCCCGACGCCCGAGGGCCTGCAGCTTCGCCACAAGCCGGTTGCCGATTGCCAGCGCTATGACAGCCTGAGGGAGGCCGGTCATGGAGCGTCATGATGTGCTGGCGATGATGGCGGCGCTGAAGCTCGCGGGCATGCGCGCCGCCTATGACGACATCCTCGCCACATGTACGCCGAGGGGGGCTCAAGCGCCGCCATCCGGTGCAGCAGATCATCGGTACGCTGCTGCAGGTCGAGATCGCCGACAAGACGGCGCGCTCCATCAAATACCAGATGGCCTCCGCCAAGCTGCCGACGGCGAAGGAACTGGCCGACTTCGACTTCGCCGCCTCGCAGGTCAACGAGCCCCTGATCCAGGAGCTCGCCGGCGGCGGCTTCCTCGAGGGCAAGCGCAACATCGTCCTGGTCGGCGGCACCGGTACCGGAAAGACCCATCTCGCCGTCGCCATCGCGCGCTCCTGCATCCGCAAGGGTGCCCGCGGCCGCTGCTACAACGTCGTCGACCTGGTCAACCACCTCGAGGCCGAGCTCCGCGCCGGACGCCAGGGCCGCACCGCAGACCAGCTCGTCCGCCGCGACCTCGTCATCCTCGACGAGCTCGGCTACCTGCCCTTCGCTCAGGCCGGCGGGCAGCTGCTCTTCCACCTCATGAGCCGGCTCTACGAGCGAACCTCGATCGTCATCACCACCAACCTCGCCTTCGGTGAGTGGCCCTCGGTCTTCGGCGACCCCAAGATGACCACAGCCCTGCTCGATCGTCTCACCCACCATTGCGAGATCATCGAGACCGGCAACGAGAGCTGGCGCTTCAAGAACCGCTCCTGACCGGGCGCCGGCCGTGCCTGCGGCCCGGTTGCCCCGGTGGGCCAACAGGTACCCCCCACACGGCTTCGCTCCGCGCAGCGCAAGGCGCTACACGAAGCCGCGCGGGTCCCCCCTATTGACTACCGGGACAACCTCCGCCGTGCCACTCAGGGGGGTCAATTTTGCACGCCGATTGGGGGTCAATATTGAAAGCCGTTTGACAAACCAGACATTGGAATGGGGCAGGATCAGGCAGAAGAAGGCGACCTTCTCCCGCTGCCCCCGCAGCTCCACCACCGCCTCGCCGAAGTCGACCTGGGCATGGCCCGGCGGGTGATGCAGTGGAACGAAGGCCTCGCGCGTCGATTGCCGCCGGGAACGCACATAGTCCTTCACGATGCAGACTGTGTCAAAACGTCGGAGAATCGCTCGAAATGTGATTTCAGCCCATTGGTTGAATTTTCAGTGTTAATGAAATCAATGACTTAGCAGGCTGCACTTTTCAGAAATCAAGCAGACTTACTCGAAAATCTGAATTCAATGACGTTTTCACACGGTCTGGATGGTATAGCCGCCGGTGAACCCGTGCTCGTCCCGCAGCCGCTCGAAGATCCGATGCGCCGTGTGGCGCTGCTTGCGCGGCACATCCGGATCCGTGTCCGCCTCCAGGATCGCGTCGACGATGCCGGTGAACCCGTCCAGCTTGGGCCGCCTGACCGGCTTCGTCCGGCGGTAGCCCGGCGGCGCCGAGTAGCTCAGCATCTTCTTCACCGTGCGACGGTCGATGCCGAACCGACGGCCCGCCTCGTGATGGCTCAAACCCTCGTCGACAACCGCCAGTCGAACCGCCGCATAGAGCTCCACGCCGTACATCCCCCGCCCCTCGTCGCAACCGACAAAGGACCATGGTTGGCGCATTTTTGCGCCGCCGCGACCGGACCGTCCGATCGCTCCGCGTGGAGCATTATTCCTCCGCCGTTAACAGCATTGCAGCATCGTCCGCGAACAGCCGACCGTCCGGCACGTTCTCTCGGCCAGTTGCGATCAGGTTCTACTGTCGCAACGTTGCCGGCCAGCCGAGCCGCTCGAGCACGGGCTAGATCAGGTCGTCCTCGGTCTGAGTCTCGTTGGGCGATCCGGCAACTGTGAATCACTCGAGTATTGCCCCGAGCGCGGCTTCAAGGCCTTCGGGAGCAGCGTCGCCAATGGCCTGCCAATCGGGGGCTAGGCAACAGACTCGCTCTGGAAATCGCTGGCGAAGAGCCTTCCCAGGAGTTGCGCGTCGATGCTCATGCCTCTGCAGTCGAAGCGTTATCGGCTAATCCAGACCGAAAAGCCCCAACAACTCCTCGCGGCTCATTCGCGTCGAAAGGTCCAGCGACACGTCGTCGACCAGCTTGTCGAACAACGCCTGCTTCCGTTCCAGGATGCGTTCGATACGCTCTTCGATGGTATCCTCGCAGGTATACTTGATCACATTCACCTTGACTGTCTGGCCCAGGCGGTGGGTCCGGTCCTCCGCCTGCCGCTCCACGGCCGGGTTCCACCAGCGGTCCAGGTGGAATACGTAGGATGCCTCCTGCAAATTGAGGCCTAGGCCGCCCGCCCGCAACGATATGATCAGCGCCATGTGAGTCTCGCCTGTCTTGAACCGATCGATCAGAGCGGCGCGCTCCTCCGGCGGTACGCTGCCGGTCAGGCTCAACGGATTGAACGCCCGCAGATGCCTTGCCGCTGCTGCCACACCCGACGTGTCGCTGGTGTACTGGGAGAAGACCAGGGCCTTGTAACCCTGAGCCGTCAAGGTCTGCAGTCTGTCGCCAATGTCGTCCAGCTTGCTAGACTCTCCCGTTCTGGGATCGACGTTACAGATTTGCTTGAGGCGAGTGATCAGCTCCAGCACGTGTCCGACACCGACTTCCGCGCCAAGAGACTTGAGATAGACGATACCCTCGCGCTCGGCCCGGTCGTAGCTCTCACGCTGATCCCGGTGCAACGGGATCGTCAACTTGGTCTCCAGCTTGGGCGGCAGATCATCCAGCACGTCGGCCTTCTTGCGCCGAAGCTGCAATTCGCTATGGCGCAAAAGTAACGTAGTGCCGGGCCGGTAGCGTTTGCGTGGCGTCCCCTCATCGTGATCGACGAACTCCATGATGGACGCCAATTCTTCCTCGTGGTTCTCTATGGGCGTGCCGGTCAACGCCCAGGACCGCACCCTCGAAATGCTCTTCGCAGCCTCACTGGTGTCGTTGCGGTTCTTGATTCTCTGCGCTTCATCGAGAACGACCACGTCCCACGCACCCCTGGAAGCCCGGAGCGTCGTGAGGATTGCCGCGTCCCAGCGCAGGACGTCGTAGCTGACCAGCGTGACATCCGTATTGGCCCTCCACTGCCACGCCCGATCGTTCGCCGAGCCGCGGATGATGATCGCGCTCATGTCCGGCGCCCAGCGCGCGATCTCCCGCCGCCACTGGTCGAGCACGCTGGCGGGAGCCACCACGAGGCACGACCCGATCTCTCCCCGCGCCCTGAGAATTCGCAGTGCCGCAACAGCCTGTACCGTTTTTCCTAGGCCCATATCATCTGACAGCAACAATCGTTCCATCCCGATCAAGGCTCCGACACCGTCTCGCTGGAACGGCATGAGTTCGCCGGGCCACTCCAGCCGCCGGGCTGGCGTTGGGGTGGGCCTGCGGGAGCGAGGCACGGCCAGAACCGCCCACAACCGTTCGGCAAGGCCGCGTTCCGCGCCCTCTCCCGGCCAAGGCGCAGGCGGGGCTGTGGACGTTGCGGTGCCGCGCGCTGCCTGCTTCCCGGTGCGATCGGAGCGCGGCGGCAGCGTCATTACCATTCTCAAACCGGGGACTTCGGTCAACGCCCGGACCTGCGGGTCGGCGAACGCCTCCATCAAGCCCCTGGCCGCTCGCTCCAGCGGTTCGAACGGATCGTCCCGCTCCATGACCTCGCCGAGGACCGCAGCGGCAGCGGATGCCGGTGCCGGCGGACCAGTCGCCCAGAGCATCCGTCTGTGAGTGTCGTCGGGCCGCCCGTTCGACACGGTGCTCGCGCCGGGCAGCGCTGGTGCACGAACGCGACAACAGGGTGGGCCGGCCTTGACGCAATCGAAGACCTGCGGCGGCACTTCTTCCGCTGCGGCGAACAGCAGCGCCGGGGTCGCTGTGGATGCGCCGAACAGGGAGCGAGCCAGGGACGACACCGCGCACCTGCCCGCCCCATCGTGACGCGCCGTTCGGGCGAAGCTGAAGCCCAGCGGCCCACCCCGAACCGTGGTTTCGAACAGAGCCGCGCGAATATTCTGGCCCGCGTGGTCTTCGACGATACGCAGCCAGGCCACCGCATCGGGATGTC
Organism: Alphaproteobacteria bacterium; assembly: GCA_965237415.1. Classification (GTDB taxonomy): domain Bacteria; phylum Pseudomonadota; class Alphaproteobacteria; order UBA828; family UBA828; genus WTGU01. The sequence continues at coordinate 1,356,008 of CBDEFM010000002.1, read as the reverse complement.
CGACAGTGTTCGTGTCTTGGAACGGGATGGGCACGTCAACACCTCGCCCAGGCTCGCACGGAGCGGTACTTACGCCGAATCGTCCCTGGCCTCGTGCTCCAGATCGGCGTTCTCTGCGTATGGAGTGGCAAACCGTTCGATTTCCGTGTCCGGCTGGTAGGTGGCGTGCAGCCGGCGCAGATCCCACTCGTTGATTGCAGTGCGGACCTTGTAGCGCATCCGCCCCTGGAAACCCGCGCCCCCTGCGGTTGCCTCGTGAACCGGCGGTTCCCAGCTGTAGGCCCTTCGGTACAGGCGGCGCAACGTCTCCATGGTCACCCTCACGTCGTCGTCGCTGGGAGGGTCTAGCGCTACGCAGCCCTGCTCCAGCAGCCGCATGCCGCTCTCGGCGCGGGCACCGAGAGCGGCATATCTCGCGTTTTGCTCCAGCCTTGGTCGAACGTAGTCTCGATCCTTCTTTTGTCCGTCCGGGCTGATGATGGCGGCGGCGAAGTCTTCCGTGACCGCGCCGATCACGATCAGTCCAGGATAGCTCTCTCCCTGGGCGAGCCCCATCCAGCGCGCGACCTCGGCATAAGAGCGTCCGCGCTGCAATATCGAGTAAGACCCCATCAATTCGATCTCGTCCAACAGGACGACCCACCCGCGATAACCGACGCCCTTGATGAGTTCGACCGCAAAACGCAAGCGCTGCGGTGGCAGGTCCGCAGCCCTTGGCGCACGGAAGCGGTAGGTGCCTGCCTCACCGATCTGCCTGAGCCCGGCCCTTAACTTGGCAATCTGAATCCTGTCTCCCGCCCAAAAGGATTCGATATCGCTATTCAGCTCGAAGTCGTCTGAGCGTTCGTACACACGCAAGCTTGCAGGAAAAATCGGACTCAGAAGGCCATTGGACGCTGCCTCGTCGGCCCACCGTGAGAAGGCCTCGTGTCTTGCAGACTTCTGGTCGATGGCGAGCGAAAGCTCTTCGATGAACCGGCCTCCCCGGTCCGGTATCCGCCCGTTTTCCATCGCCGAAGAGAACACCTTTGCCAAGTCGTACAGAGGCGTTTCCTTGCTGATTGCGACTCTGCTGCAAACAAAGTTCCGGGAGAGAGCAAGGTGTTCCAGGTGTTCCAGGAGATGAGACTTGCCCGCACCGAAGTCACCCGACACAAGCATCCCCGGCGCCGAGCCTGGCCGGTCCTGGACGTTCTCCGTTCCCTCCAGCATTAGGACGAAACGCTGTTCGACACGCGGCTGATTGCAGCCGAGTTCACGCACGGCCTCCTTGTTCGGGACACCGTTTCGCAGAGCTTCCACCGCCAGCCGGGCGGTAAGATAGCTGGGTGGATTGGCTACCATGCACAATGCCTTCTACGAGAGCCGCACCAGGGCGGCGACCGGGTTGACGATATTCCTGTCGCGGACGTCGTCCATCACCCTGGTGCGCAGGGCGGCATATATGCCCCAACCCCTCGCGGAATGTTCGTCGACGAACGTCTCATCCGTAACCACTATCATCAGCGATCCCGACAACCGATCCACATCGTCGATGAACTCCCGAAGCACCTCGTAGTGATCCATCGTCATGGCCCGGGTGTAGTAGCGCTGCCCATCGCGCGGGTTGCGCGGCACGGTGACGCGGGCATTGTCGAGTAGAATCACCGTGCCCGAATACCCTGCACGGCGTACCCAGTAGAGCGTCGACTCGATGAAGTAGCGAGCTGTCGAGCGATTAATGGGGGTATGGACCTGGAAGGGACGAACGTTGCCGATACGCGTGTTGGTTCCGGTGAGCCAATCGAGCAGCGGCTGTCCGGCATAATCCCCCCGCGTCGGCGTCTCCCTTTCCATCCGGCAGAGATGAGTCATTGCGACGCGAAAGGCGCGTGCCATGTTCGGATTCTTGAAGACTTCGTCTTGCAGCATCAAGCGCAACTCTGAAAGGACGAACTGAGAATCCAGATCGTTGGTGCGCGCGACGGCACCGATAATGTTGACGGCATCCCCCGGGTCGATTCCCTCGACACGGTAGTCTTTATCCGCCAACAGACCCAGAATCAGTCGACGAGCCAGGAGACGCCAATCGAGTTGCGATGCCAGTGCGAAGAAGATGTCCTGAGGCATGTGAACCCGACACGTGATCGCATCCAGCGCCACGAACAGATAGTCGAGCTCTTCGCAACGGGGCTTCATCGCCTCACGGAGTATCGACCGTCTTTCCTCGCCAGCGACCGCGAACTTGACGGCGGCGCCACCATCCTTGATGAACGTCGACAGATACTCGCGGTCGACGACGTCGAGCCACTCGTCGATGGCGATTGTGTTGGTCATGCGCCACTCTCGCTGAATCGGATCCCGTAATATTCGGCGTTATTGCCATTAGGTCCGATGAAGGAGAAAAGGTCGCTCGAACGCCGCCGGGTTCCGGTCGATGACGGAAAAGAGACCGCAGCGCCGCTCTTGGTCCGGCGAGGCCCCTGGGATTCGAGGATGTACAGATCCCGCGCGAAGTCGCTTCGGTCGTACTCACGGGCGGCACCCGGCAACGCCGTCATCAGATTGTAGATCCTGATCAAGGGTACGACACGCCCGCCTTCGGCCAGCGGCAGCTCTTCGGATGCTCCGCTCAAGATATCTCTGTAGACCTTATACAAGGACTCGAGAAAGCGCTCCGACGAAAAACTGCTGGATTTTTTCTGATTTTGGAGGAGAAGGCCGACAAGATACGATGGCCTTACCGTGGGTATCCTTTTGCGATCAACTCTCACAGCACGCTCTGCTACAAGTATACGCACGATAGACGGGTAGGACATCAAGAGCCCGTCTTGTTCGTGCATTTTCAAGCCCTTTTCCGCTGCGGTGGCCTTGAGTGCGTCGGCGTAGCGTTCCTGGAAGAGTTGCAGTTCTTCCTCGTCCGTGAACGGCCAGCACGAGCCGACGTTTGCAACCTCTTGCCGGAGCGCCGTCACCGCGTCCTTCAGGTTCTCCTGGCAGCGCTTGATCACCGCAATGTTGCCGGTTTGCGCGGCTTTCGCTAACGCCCTCGCCTGCGACACTACGCTTGCCGCAGACTTCCGCGCCGCTTCGGCGGCTCTTTCCGTATCATTGAAGGCTTGTTCTATGCCGACCACTGTCCACGCGTCCCGAGATCGTCAAATCGAGTGGCACAGTAGAGACCGCCGGGAGGGCCGGCAAGGCGGTATTCCAAGACGCTGCCTGCCGAGAGCCGTCCTGGGATAGGGCGATCCGATGCAGGCAAGCGACCTCCTTTAGCGACAGGAAGCGGGTGCTCTCGGGCGCCGGGCGGGCCTTCTGTGCCGGCTACGACCTCACGCACTACGCGAGCGGAGACACCGGCGGAAGCGATGGCGAGTACGTGGGCCAGGAGATGCCCTGGGACCCGATCCAGGACTACGCCTTCATGTGGGCGAACACCCAGCACTTCATGGCGCTCTGGCGGGCGCTGAAGCCCGTGATCTGCAAGGTGCATGGCCTCGCGCTCGCCGGCGGCTCCGACATCGCGCTTTGCGCCGACCTGCCTCTCATGGCCGAGGACACCGAGATCGGCTACATGCCGGCGCGGGTCTGGGGCTGCCCGACGACCGCCATGTGGGTCTACCGTCTGGGGCCGGAAAGGGCGAAGCGTATGCTCTTCACCGGCGACAAGATCACCGGCAGGGAGGCCGCCGACATGGGCCTCGTGCTGAAGGCCGTTCCCGCCGCCGCGCTGGATGACGAGGTGGAAGTCCTCGCCCGGCGCATGGCGAGCGTGCCGATCAACCAGCTGGCCATGCAAAAGCTGGTCATCAATCAGGCGATCGAGGCCACCGGGCTTATGAACACCCAGCGGCTCGCCACGATCTTCGACGGCATCACGCGCCATTGGCCGGAGGGCCTGAATTTCAAGAAGAGGGCCAGAAGAGGTCGGCTGGAAACAGGCCGTGCGGGAACGCGATAGCGGGACCTTCGATTGGACCGAGGGCAGGCCGATCAAGAACCTAGTCACCTGAATCTGAAGTTCGCCACATAAAGCTAACTATGTTGAACGACTAAATTCTTCGACAATAGAGCGACTTAGTGTGGCAGCACTGCTAATCTATAATGATCTCAACTTCAGTGCCAGATGACTAGACTGACATCCACGCCGCACGGGTCGGCGGTTGCTCCGGCGACGGCGGGATTGAGAGCGTCGAGAGAGACACCATAATGGGAAACACCATGAATCGCGTCGCCGCATCGCGTTCCGATGACGATGTTGTGGCGACGACAACGGAGGCGCCGCGCTTTCGAGTTTCCCCGACCGTCAGGGAAACTCGCGAAGCAGACGCCAAAATGGGGAGGGGGAGCAACCATGCGACTGATTAGATTCGGAAAGATCGTGTTGTGTGCGCTCGTCATGTTGGGGGCGCCGTTCGCGAATGCTGTCGCCGAGGACGAACCGGACGGAACGTGGAATGCGCCCCCGGTCGGCACCAAGGCCACTTACAACTTCGGCGCATCCTGGGAGGTCGTCGCAGTCGATGGCGGCAAAGTCCACGTCAGGGGTGCCCGCTCCTCTCAACTTAAGAGCGCCACGTGGCACATATATAAAGGCATAGCAGAAAGCATAAGTTCTGAGGGAAAGAAGAGGTCCTACGATACGGCGACAGTGGACAAGATCTTCCCGCTTAAGGTGAGCAATAAGACAACTGTCAACTATTCTGAACGAGACTGGAACTTGAATGCAACCTACGAAGTTGTTGCGTTCAAGAGGGTGAAGACTATTCTTGGCACGCGGCAGTTATTCAAAATTGCATTCACAGAAAAGGGAGTCGGCCATCGTGCCAAGGGCTGGGGATTTTATGATCCAGAACTTGGGGTTTGGATTGGAGGAGATTATACTTGGGGGAACAATCCCACCTACAAGTGGAGGCTCGTTCGCCTGGATCTCCCTGAGTAAACGGCGATTGGCTAGGGTCAGGCGATTAACAAAGGGAGGGCCAGGGGGCTCATCCTGGGCCGAAACGCTCGATAGCCGCCGGGCCTCGCGCACCGTTGCTGCGCAGGGCGGCCTGGCTTAGGCTGGCGCAGCCCCGCTGCCGTGCGGTCCGACCATTGCGGCGGCTTGCCAACCCTCAACATGGAGACGCAGCATGTCGCTCGATCAGGCCCAGAACATCTCGCTGGAGGAACTCGACAGGCAGGTCCTGTTGCACCCGGTCACCTCGATTGCCGAGCATCAGACCGCAGGCCCCGTCATCTATGGCAGGAGCGGCGGGGTGAAGGTCTACGACCTCCAGGGCAAGGGTTATATCGATGCCGCGGCGGCGCTCTGGTGCGTCAATATCGGCTACGGGCGGACCAAGCTTGCCGAGGTCGCGGCCGAGGAAATGTCGCGCATCGGCTTCTTCCATACCTTCGGCGCCGCCTCCAACGAGCCCCAGATCAGGCTGGCCGAGAGGCTGCTCTCGCTGCTCCATGAGCATGCGGACTGCCACCATATCGGCAAGGTGTTCTTCGGGCTCTCAGGCTCGGACGGGAACGACACGCAGTTCAAGCTGGTCCGCTACTACAACAACCTGCTCGGCCGGCCCGAGAAGAAGAAGATCATCTCGCGCCTCGGCGCCTATCACGGCGTCACCGCCGCGGCTGGCAGCCTCACGGGCATTCCGCTCTACCACAAGGCCTTCGACCTGCCCATCGAGGGCGTGCTGCACACCGACTTCCCGCACTACTGGCGCGAAGGCCATGAGGGCGAGAGCGAGGAGGCGTTCGCCGACCGCATGGCCGCATCGCTCGAGGCGATGATCGAGCGGGAAGGGCCGGAGACGATTGCGGCCTTCATCGCCGAGCCGGTGATGGGCACCGGCGGCGTGATCATCCCGGGCGGCGGCTACTACGACAAGGTGCAGGCGATCCTCAAGAAGCACGACATCCTCTTCATCGCGGACGAGGTGATCTGCGGCTTCGGGCGCCTCGGCACCTGGTTCGGCGCGAGCTACTTCGGGCTCAAGCCCGACATGATGACCTTCGCCAAGGGGCTCACCAGCGCCTACTTCCCGATGTCGGCGGTCGCGATCTCCGACGAGGTCTGGCAGGTGCTGGCGGACGGCACGCCCGAGGTCGGCATGTTCGCCCACGGCTTCACCTACTCGGGCCACCCGGTGGGCGCCGCCGTCGGTCTCGCCAACCTGGAGATCATGGAGTCCGAGAACCTGGTCGCCAACGCGGCCGAGGTCGGCCCCTACTTCAAGCGGTGCCTGGAGGAGCGGGTGGGCGATCACCCCAATGTCGGCGATATCCGCGGCGTGGGCCTCATTCTCGGCGTCGAGTATGTCGCTGAGCCCGGGAGCAAGGCGGCGCCCGACATGACTCCGCCGGCGCATCGGCGCGTCTCGGCCGCGGCGCAGGAGCGCGGATTGCTCACGCGCGGGCTGCCCTTCCTGCCGGTCAACGCCTTCTCGCCGCCGCTCACCTTCACGCGGGCAAATGTCGACGAGACCGTCGGCATCTACGGCGAGGCGGTAGAGAGCGTCTTCGGCAAGGGCTGAGTTCCCGCCGCCAGGGCGCCCCTCCGTGGGGCTTCGCATCTCCGTCGATACCGGCGGCACCTTTACCGATGTGGTGGCCGGCGGAGACGGGCGGGAGGTGGTCGGCAAGGCGCCGACCACGCCTGATCGCATCTTCGTCGGCATGCGGGGCGCGCTGGAGAACGCGGCCGAGCAGCTGGGCCTGAGCCTGCCCGAGCTGCTCGGCGAGACCGATCTGCTCATCTACGGGACCACGCGCGCCACCAACGCGATCGTCCAGGGCGCGGTCGCCAAGACCGCGTTCCTGGTCACCGCCGGCTTCCCCGACATCCTGGTGCTGAAGGAGGGCGGCAAGCACGGGGTCCACGACTTCGAGACCGATTACCCGGACCCCTACATCCCGCAGGCTCACACCTTCGAGATCGACGAGCGGATCGATGCCGAGGGCGGCGTGGTGACGCCGCTGGATCGCGAGCAGGCGCGCGCGGTCTTGGAACTCGTGGGCGAGCGCGGTTTCGAGGCGGTCGCAGTCTGCCTATTGTGGGCGGTCGCCAACCCCGCGCACGAGCAGGCGCTTGCCGCGCTGATCGAGGAGGTTCTGCCGGGCGTCCCCTACACCCTCTCGCACCGGCTGATCCCCATTGTGCGCGAATACCGGCGCGCATCCGCCACCGCCATCGACGCCTCGCTCAAGCCGCTGATGCAGGCGCATCTGCGCGGCATGGAGGACGATCTCCGCGAAGCCGGATGCAAGGGCGAGATTCTGGTGAGCACCTCGGTCGGCGGCTGCATGCACGTCGACGAGCTGATCGCGCGGCCCATCCACACGGTCAAGTCCGGCCCGGCCATGGCGCCGGTCGCGGCGCTGACCTATTCGCAGATGGAGGGCTTCGGCGACGACGTGATCGTCTGCGATGCGGGCGGCACCACCTTCGACGTGAGCCTGGTGCGGGACGGCGCGGTGAAGCAAACCCGCGAGACCTGGATCGGCGGCCAGTGGATCGGCCATATCCTGTCGATCTCCTCCGTGGACGTGCGCAGCATCGGCGCCGGCGGCGGTTCGATCGCCTGGATCGATCCGGGCGGCCTGCTCAGGGTGGGCCCGCGCAGCGCCGGCGCCGTGCCGGGGCCCGCCTGCTACGGCACGGGCGGCACCGAGCCCACGGTGACCGATGCGGCGCTGCTCTTAGGCTATCTCGACCCCGACTACTTCCTCGGCGGGCGTCTCGCCCTCGACACGGAGGCGGCCAGACGCGCGGTGGGCACGCTCGCCGACCAACTCGGCAAATCCCTCGACGACGGCGCGCATGCCATCATGAGCCTCGCCAACGAGCTGATGATCAAGGCGATTCAGGACATCACCGTCACCGAAGGCTTCAATCCCCGCGAATGCACACTCGTCGCGGGCGGCGGCGCGGCCGGCCTCGGCGCCATGGCGATTGCCGGCGAGCTCGGCTGCGAGCGGGTGATTTTGCCGCGCACCGCCGCGGTGCTCAGCGCCTGCGGGATGCAGGTCTCGGACGTGGTTCACGAGCATTCGGCCAGCATGGTCACGCGCTCCGTCGGCTTCGATTTCGAGGGGGTGAACGCCGTGCTCGCGGCCATCGACGCCGAGCTGGAGCGCTTCGCCGCGACCCTCGGCGAGCGCGGGCTCGGGACCACGCGCATCGAGCGCTTCGTCGAGGCGCGATATCTGTTCCAGGTGTGGGAGCTCGATGTGGCGCTGCCAATGGAGCGCTTCGAGAACGAGCATGACGTCGCCGCCCTGGTCGAGCGCTTTCATGCCACCCACGAGCAGGTCTTCGCCGTGCGCGATCCGGACAGCATCCTCGAATGCCTGAACTGGAAGGGGCGGCTCTCCGTCGGCCTCGACGAGGCGCCCCGGCCGCCCACGAGCGAGGCCGCCGCGGGGGTGCCGGAGCCGGACAGCCGCCGGCCCGCCTATTTCGGTGGCGGTTCGCGAATCGAGACCCCGATCTACCTCGGCCGCAACCTGAGCCCCGGCGCCGTGATCGAGGGGCCCGCCATCGTCGAGGAGCCGACCACCACGATCGTGGTCGACCCCGGCACGCGAACCCGGCTGAGCGCCGGCGGCAACTTCATCCTGGAGGCCTTCTGAGATGACACAGCCTGCGCAAACGCCCGAGGCGCTGGACCCGGTCCTTCTCTCGGTGCTCTCCAACCGGCTCGACGGCATTGTGCGCGAGATGTCGAACACGCTGCTCAAGGCAGCGCGCTCGGCCGTGATCGCCGTGGCGCGGGATTTCTCGTGCGCGATCTGCACTGCCGACAACCAGCTCTTGGCGACGGCGGAGGGTTTGCCGGTCCATATTTTCGGCTCGCACCTGCAGACGCGGGCCATGACCGAGCTGCACGACGATCTCGCCGTAGGGGATGCGTTCCTCCACAACGACCCCTATCTCGGCAATACCCACCCGGCCGATCACGCGGTGCTGGTGCCGGTCTTCATCGACGGCGAGCACTTCTTCACCGCCTGCGCCAAGGGCCATCAGGCGGACATCGGCAACAGCATCCCGACCACCTATCACGCCGCGGCGAAGGACGTGTACGAGGAGGGCTCGCTGATCTTCCCCTGCGTCCGCGTGCAGCGGGGCTACGAGATGGTGGACGACGTGATCCGCATGTGCCGGCGCAGGATTCGCGTGCCGGAGCAGTGGTACGGCGACTTCCTGGCCGAGCTCGGCGCGGCGCGCATCGCCGAGCGGCGCCTGAAGGAGCTCTGCGCCAAGTACGGCAAGGACACCATCAAGACCTTCATCCACGAGTGGTTCGACTATTCGGAGCGCCGCATGGTGCAGGCGATCCAGGCGTTGCCCGAGGCCGAGGTCGAGGCCGAGGGTGCGCACGATCCGTTCGAGCCGTTCCTGCCGGATGGAATCCCCATCAAGGTCGAGGTCCGCATTGACCCCGACGCGGGCCGGATCACCATCGACCTGCGCGACAATATCGACTGCGTCGACTGCGGCCTCAACCAATCGGAGGCCTGCGCGATCAACAATGTCGTGGCCGGCCTCTTCAACTGTCTGGGGCCGGAGATTCCGCACAACGGCGGGTCGTTCCGGCGCGTGGACGTGCTGCTGCGTGACGGCTGCGTCGTCGGCCGCCCGTCCTTCCCCCATTCGACCTCGATGGCCACCACCAATGTCGCCGACCGTCTGGTCAACATCACCCATTCGGCGATGGCCAAGCTCGGCGACGGCTTCGGCCTCGCGGAGGGGGGCAGCGCCATGTGCGCCGCCACCGCGGTGCTGAGCGGCAAGGATTTCCGGCGCGGCGGCGATCCCTACATCAACCAGCTCATGATGGTGGTGAACGGCGGCCCGGCAGGGCCCAAGGCGGACGGCTGGGTCACCTACGTGCTGCCTGTGGTCTCGGGCCTCATGTATCGGGACAGCATCGAGCTCGCCGAGGTGAAGCACCCGATGCTGTTCAAGACCGTGCGCCTCATGCCCGGCACCGGCGGCGCAGGGCGCCATCGCGGCGGCCCTGCCTGCGAGGTCGTCTACGGGCCGCGCGAGGACCCGATGACGCTGGTCATCCCGTCGGACTGCCAGATCAACCCGGCGCGGGGCGCCCAGGGCGGCCACGACGGCACGCCGGCCGTGCAGTTCAAGGTCGGCGCCAACGGCGACGAGACAAAGCTGCCCAACGTCGTGCAGCTCGACCTCCTGCCGGGCGAGCTGATCCGCGGTTTCGACGCCGGCGGCGGCGGGTATGGCGAGCCGATGGAGCGCGATCCCGAGCGGGTGCGCATGGATGTTGCGCGCGGCTGGGAGACGCCCGAGCGCGCCCGCGAGATCTACGGAGTCGTGCTCACCGGCGCCCGCGAGAGCGACACGCTGGCGGTCGATCGGGAGGCGACCGAGGAGGCCCGGGCCGCCCTATCCTGAGGCTGTGACAACGATCGCCGCGGCCGTGTTCTTACCGTCTTGCCCTTGCCCACGGCCCGTGCTAACCCTGTCGCCGCTCGCGGCAGCCGCCGCGAGCGTGTCGTGACTGTTGCTCGATTCTAGGTTCTCGCCGGCAATTCCGTCAGGCAATCCGAAGGGTCCAACCATGGCAGACGCCGCGACGCCCTCTGATAGCTCGTCCGAGCACGCGGGCACGCGACGCGACTTCCTGGTGCTGGCAGCGGGCGCGATGGGCGGCATGGCGGTGGTGGGCATCACCTGGCCGCTGATCGAGACCATGAACCCCTCGGCCGACGTGCTGGCGCTGTCGTCCACCGAAGTCGATCTCTCCTCAATCGAGGAAGGCCAGACCATCGTGGTCAAGTGGCGCGGCCGGCCGGTCTTCATACGCTATCGCACGGCGGACGAGATCGCCGCAGCGCAGGCGGTCGCGCTCGACGACCTGTCCGATCCGCAGCCGGATGCCGAGCGGGCGCCGCAAGCGCAATGGCTGATCGTCGAAGGGGTGTGCACTCACCTCGGCTGCGTGCCGCTGGGCTCCAAGCTCGGCGATCCGAGGGGAGATTACGGCGGCTGGTTCTGCCCCTGCCACGGCTCGCACTACGACACCTCTGGCCGCGTCCGCAAGGGACCGGCGCCGGCCAATCTCTCCGTGCCTGCTTACGAGTTCCTCGACGACACGCTGGTTCGGATCGGGTAGGGGACCGCGCCGGATGACGACACCCGTACCGCAGAACCGCGTTGCCCAGTGGATCGAGTACCGGCTGCCGGTCTTCAGCTGGACCAACAAGCACCTCATCGATTACCCGGCGCCGCGCAATCTGAACTACTGGTGGAACTTCGGCTCCCTCGCCGGGATCTTGCTGGTGCTGCAGATCGTGACCGGCGTGGTGCTGGCGATGCACTACACCCCCCATGCCGACCTCGCCTTCGACTCCGTCGAGCACATCATGCGCGACGTCGAGTGGGGCTGGCTCATGCGCTATCTCCACGCCAACGGCGGCTCGATGTTCTTCGCCGTGGTCTACATCCACCTCCTCCGCGGCCTCTACTACGGCTCCTACAAGTCGCCGCGCGAAATCCTGTGGTGGATGGGCGTCATCATCCTGCTGCTCATGATGGCGAGCGCTTTCATGGGCTACGTCCTGCCGTGGGGGCAGATGAGCTTCTGGGCGGCGACGGTGATCACCAACATGACCTCGGCGATCCCGTGGATCGGCGAGACGGTCGTCACCTGGCTGTGGGGCGGCTTCTCGGTCGATCACCCGACGCTCAACCGCTTCTACGCGCTGCACTATCTGCTGCCCTTCGTGCTCTTCGGCGTGGTCTTCATCCACCTCTGGGCACTGCATCACCGCAAGTCGAACAACCCGCTCGGCATCGATATCAAGAGCGAGAAGGACACCATCCCCTTCCACCCGTACTACACGGCGAAGGACTCGTTCGGGATAGGGGTGATGATGTTCATCCTTCTCCTCTTCACGTTCTACATGCCGAACATGCTGGGCGAGGTGATCAACTACGAGAAGGCGAACCCGCTGCAGACGCCGGCGCACATCGTGCCGGAATGGTACTTCCTGCCGTTCTACGCGATCCTGCGCGCGATCCCGGACAAGCTCGGCGGCGTCGTGGCGATGGTCGCCTCGATCTTCATCCTCTTCATCCTGCCCTGGCTGGATACATCCAGAGTCCGCAGTGCGCGCTTCCGCCCGATCTACAAGTGGGCGTTCTGGGTCTTCGTCGTCGACTGCATCGCGCTCGGCTGGGTCGGCGCCAACACGCCCGAGGGCAACTTCATCTGGATCGGGCAGGTAACGACCGGCTACTACTTCGCGCACTTCCTCCTCATCCTGCCGCTCATCGGCAAGTTCGAGCGGCCCACGCGGCTGCCGGAAAGCATCCATCAGGCGGTGCTGAAAGGCGGCGGTGAGGACGCGTCTGCGGCGGCACCGGCAGATGCTGGGGCTGCGGCGTCTGCGACGCCGGGGGAACGGACGTGATGCGGCGCGCGCTCTTGGCCGGGCTGGTGATCGGCGCGCTCGCGCTCTTCGGCGGCCATGCCGCACACGCGGCCGGCGACGCGGTGGACATTCCCGATCAGGACTGGCAGCACGAAGGCGTCTTCGGCTCCTTCGACCGGGGCGAGCTGCAACGGGGCTTCCAGGTGTTCCAGGAAGTCTGCTCCGCCTGCCATTCGCTCCAGTACATCGCCTTCCGCAATCTGCTGGAGATCGACTTCACCGAGGAGGAGGCGAAGGCGATCGCCGCGGAATACGAGGTCGAGGACGGGCCCGACGACGAGGGCGAGATGTTCTTCCGCTCCGCCCGGCTCTCCGATTACTGGCCGTCGCCCTTCGCCAACGATAACGAGGCGCGGGCCTCGAACGGCGGCGCGCTGCCGCCGGATCTCTCGCTGATCATCAAGGCGCGGGAGGGCGGTGCGGACTACATCTACGCGCTGATGACCGGCTACGAGGACGAGGCGCCCGAGGGGATGGAGCTCGCCGACGGCATGAGCTTCAACCACTTCTACCAGGGCCAGCAGATCGCCATGCCGGAGCCCCTCTACGACGAGGCTGTAGAGTACGTGGACGGCACGCCCATGACCCTCGCTCAGCACGCCCGCGACGTGACCGTCTTCCTCTCCTGGACGGCGGAGCCAGAGCTGGAAGAGCGCAAGCAGACCGGCCTCAAGGTGCTGATCTTCGTTTTCGTTCTCACGGCGGTACTGTTCGTCATCTACCGACGCGTCTGGGCCAAGCTGCACTAGCCCCCATCGTCACACCCCCTCGTCGGGCACGGCGCGACGGCGGGGCAGGCCGCCGGAGCAGACGCGGAGGGGAGTGGACCATGGCCCAACCCACAGGCTCACAGCACACCGATCCCAAGAGCGATATCGACATCGCACGGGCGGCCACGAAGCGCCCGATCCTCGATCTCGCCGAGGACCGCCTCGGCATCGCGGCGGAGCACCTGGTCCCCTACGGCCACGACAAGGCGAAGCTCACCCTCGACTACATCGGCTCGCTGGAGGACCGGCCCGACGGCAAGCTGATCCTGGTCACGGCGATCACGCCGACGCCGGCGGGCGAGGGCAAGACCACCACCACCGTCGGCCTCGGCGACGGCCTCAACCGGATCGGCAAGAACGCGGTCATAACGCTGCGCGAGCCGAGCCTCGGCCCCTGCTTCGGCGTGAAGGGCGGCGCTGCCGGCGGCGGCTACGCGCAGGTGGTGCCGATGGAGGACATCAACCTCCACTTCACCGGCGACTTCCACGCCATCGGTGCCGCCAACAACCTGCTCGCGGCATTGGTGGACAACCACGTCTACTGGGGCAACAAGGCCGGCATCGACCCGCGCCGGGTGAGCTGGCGCCGCGTCGTGGATATGAACGACCGCGCCTTGCGCAGCGTGGTCTCCTCGCTGGGCGGCGTGGCCAACGGCTTCCCGCGCGAGGACGGCTTCGACATCACCGTGGCCTCCGAGGTGATGGCGATCTTCTGCCTCTCGCGCAATCTCGACGAGCTGCGTGCGCGGCTCGGCAACATCGTGGTCGGGCTCACCCGCGAGCGCGAGCCGGTGCGCGCGAGCGCGATGAATGCGGACGGCGCGATGACCGCGCTGCTCAAGGACGCGCTCGCGCCCAACCTCGTGCAGACGCTGGAGAACAACCCCGCCCTCATCCACGGCGGCCCCTTCGCCAACATCGCCCACGGCTGCAACTCCGTGATCGCGACCAGGGCGGCGCTCAAGCTCGCCGACTACGTCGTGACCGAGGCCGGTTTCGGCGCCGATCTGGGCGCCGAGAAGTTCTTCGACATCAAGTGCCGCAAGGCAGGCCTTGCGCCCGATTGCGCCGTCATCGTGGCGACGATCCGGGCGCTCAAGATGCATGGCGGCATCGCGCGCGCGGACCTCGGAGCCGAGAATCTGGAGGCGCTGGCCACGGGCATGGAGAACCTGGCCCGCCACGTCGGCAACGTCCGGAGCTACGGCGTGCCGGCGGTGGTGGCGATCAACCGCTTCTCGGCCGATACCGAGGCCGAGCGCGCGCTGGTTGCCGACGCCTGCGCCAAGATGGGCGTCGCGGCGGTGGAGTGCGATCACTGGGCCATGGGCGGTGCGGGCTGCGAGGCGCTGGCGCACGAGGTGGTGGGCACGATCGAGGCGAAGCCCTCGTCCTTCCAGCTTCTCTACCCGGACGATCTGACGCTCTGGGAGAAGATCGAGACCGTCGCCAAGAAGATCTACGGCGCCGACGGCATCGCGGCGGACGACAAGGTCCGCAGGCAGCTCGACGACCTCCAGGCCGGCGGCTTCGGGCACTTCCCCGTGTGCATGGCGAAGACGCAATACAGCTTCTCGGCAGATGCCGCGCTCAAGAACGCGCCGAGCGGCTTCGAGGTGTCGATCCGCGAGGTGCGGCTCTCGGGCGGCGCCGAGTTCGTGGTGGTGATCTGCGGCGCGATCATGACCATGCCGGGCCTGCCGCGCGTGCCTGCCGCCGACAACATCGCCGTCGACGAGAACGGCCACATCACCGGGCTGTTTTAGCCGGTAATCTGTCGCAGGGGGGCGACAGCCTAACTCGAGCAAACTCCCCGCCGAGCTGTTAAATGGTGCGGAGAGAAATGCCGATCTATCCCCGGCTCTATCGATCCCTTTACCTCCGGATTCGCCGACTTCTTGGTATCCAGTTACGAGTGGCGATCCCTCTCTGCGCCGTGTCCCTGATCCTGGCATCCTGCTGGATTTTTCGAGATGAAGACGATTTGGACGATGTCCCCGTGGCATGCGTCCAGACCCATGACCAGGGTTGCGTTCTCGAACCCGAATTCGAAGCATTGGTAGAGGAAATCGCGGGCGAATACGCGGAGCAGCCGGGCTTCCAGAACCAGTGGGGCCTGGAAGCGATCGGTGCCGATGAGGCCTACGCAAATCTCGAACTGCAGTTCGGGCCCGACACTGCGCCCGGCGAGGGCGTGATCGTCGGCATTCTGGATACGGGCGTAGACGGCGAAGACCCCGCGTTCCGGAACAAAACCGTCATCGAGCGGTTCCTTCCCGGCGCGAACGATGAGGTTGGAGACGAGTTCTCTCACGGCACGGCGGTGGCAAGCGTTCTTGCCGGAGAGGATATTCCCGGTTTCCCGCACGACGCACAGGGCGTGGCCTGGGGAGCCGACCTCGTCGTCTTCGCGATGCCGCTCGGCGAGGCTCCTGAGTTGTATGACCCGATCGAGTTGAGCGAGCTGCCAGAGGTGGGAGAATTCTTTACGGAGACCGTGGAAGAGATACTCGCGTGGCGGTTCGGTTCCCAGAGCATCGATTTCCTGAACTTGAGCCTTGGTGTCTCGGGAATTATCGAGAACTACAGCGAAGAGGTGCTTCGCGAACCTTTCGCGGCGATGATCACCTCAATTGCCCAGGAAGGCTCCGAAGAGAAAGTCGTCTTTGTCTGGGCCGGGGGAAATGCGAACGGCACGGCATGCGACATCCCGATACCCCAGTGCGTCGACGGCGAGGTAAAGGCGAGCTCGGCGGACATTCTGTCCGGTTTGTCTGCACGCTTCCCGGAGCTGCAGGAGAATACGGTCGCCGTCGTGGCCATACGCCCGGACGGCGAGATTGCCGACTTCTCCAACCGCTGCGGCATCGCGGCCGGCTCTTGCCTGGCGGCTCCGGGAGACGATATCCGGGTGTCCTATTTCGGCCCGGGCCGGGACGGCAACCCCATCCGGTCCGTCGCCGATGCAGGCGGCACATCGTTCGCCGCACCGATGGTGACTGGCGGTCTTGCGCTGATGAAGCAGTATTTCCGGGGCCAGCTCTCCAACGTGGACCTGCTGGCGCGTCTTCTCGAGACGGCAGACCGGGGCGGCCTATACGCCGACGCCGAGGTTTACGGTCGCGGCCTCATGGACTTGGGTGCCGCAACCTCGCCCGTGGGTGAGCCGGTCGTTACGATGGGCGGACGTGTGGAAAGCCCTGGTGCCGTTATTCACGACACAAGCTTGCAAGTTGGCCCCGCCTTCGGCGATGCATTTGTTCCTTCGCTCGCAAGTCGCGAGATTGCTGCCTTCGATGCGCTTGGCGCGCCATTCTGGTACGACTTTGACAATTTTGTGACGGCTGCGGTCAGGCCCTCGCTGTACGAGCGGTTTCGCGACTTTCAGCAGTTATCGATCCAGGGGGCGCAGGGCCCTTCCGCGAGTACCATCCGACTCCCCATCCTCCAGTCGCGTGGGGAGTCCGACGGCGGGGTTTCCGCCCTGTATCTCGTCAAGTCCGGAGCGCCCGCCGCCGCGAAGGCCAGTCACTTCGCGCTTGCCGGACGCAGCCTGGTCGCAACCTTCCCGATTGCAGCCAGCCTGAGCGCCACCGCGCTCACCACGGAGGGCCTAACCGGGCAGGATCCCGCGTCGGGAGCGGCGCTCGCGTGGCGGGCGCCCGAGGCCCTGCTCGGGCTGCGTGTCGGCTGGCTTGGCGAGCGGAAAACCTTGCTTGGGAGCGCGTCCGAAGGCGCTTTCGGGGACCTTGTGGCGAATGCAATGTTCGCGGGAATCGAGGCCGACGCGGAGCTCGGTCAGTGGCGCATCGGTGGCACTGCGGAGATCGGCACCGTGAATGCGCAGACGCGCGACGGCCTGTTCGATGGATTCTCGCCTCTCATCACCAGCGCGGTCGCGTTGCATGCCACTCGGCCGACTGCGGACGGCGGTGCCTTCATGGTGTCGCTGTCACAGCCGCTTCGGGTGGAGGACGGTCAGGCGCTTCTCACCGTTCCTTCGGGACGAACGACGGCGGGCGAGGTGGTCCGCAGCTCTGTCACGCTGGATGCCGAGCCCGGTGGAAGGCAGGTGGACTTGGCGCTGCAATGGAAACAACCGTTGAAGCTCGGGGAGCTGCGTCTCGGTGCAACACTTTCCCGCGAGCCGGGCCACCGCAAGAACGCAGACTCCGAATTGATCTTGCTGTCAGGCTGGCGCGTCTCCTTCTGACGCGGAAGCCCGTGAGGCCGCTCCCGGACAGCTTGGGGAGCGCGCCTGACGCTATCTGTTACGCCGTCAGTTCTTACGCCATCGCGGCGCGGAGCCGGCGGTCGATCGCGTCCAGAAAATCCTTGGAGTTGAGCCAGCCCTGGTCGGGGCCGACCAGGATGGCGAGGTCCTTGGTCATCTCGCCGGCTTCCACACACTCGATGCAGCAGCGCTCGAGCGTCTCGGCGAAGTCCGCGAGGGCCTGGTTGCCGTCGTGCCGGCCCCGGTGCTTGAGGCCGCGGGTCCAGGCGAAGATCGAGGCGATCGGGTTGGTCGAGGTCTCCTCGCCTCGCTGGTAGGCGCGGTAGTGCCGTGTCACGGTGCCGTGCGCCGCTTCGGCCTCGACGGTCTTGCCGTCGGGCGACATCAGCACCGAGGACATCAGGCCGAGCGAGCCGAAGCCCTGGGCCACGGTGTCGGACTGCACGTCGCCGTCGTAATTCTTGCAGGCCCAGATGAAGGCGCCTTCCCACTTGAGCGCGGCGGCCACCATGTCGTCGATCAGCCGGTGCTCGTAGCCGATGCCGGCGGCCTCGAAGCGGTCCTTGAACTCGGCCTCGAAGATCTCGTCGAACAGGTCCTTGAAGCGCCCGTCATAGAACTTGAGGATCGTGTTCTTGGTCGACATGTAGACCGGCCAGCCCCGCTCCAGCCCGTAGTTCATGCAGGCGCGGGCGAAGCCCCGGATCGAATCGTCAAGGTTGTACATGGCGAGCGCGACGCCCGCGCCGGGGAAGTCGAACACCTCCCGCTCGATCGTCTCGCCCCCGTTCTCGGGCTCGAAGCGGATCGTGAGCTTGCCCTTGCCCGGCACCACGAAATCGGTGGCGCGGTACTGGTCGCCGAAGGCGTGGCGGCCGATCACGATGGGGTGCTGCCAGCCGGGGACCAGGCGCGGCACGTTGCGGCAGATGATGGGCTCACGGAATACCGTGCCGCCGAGGATGTTGCGGATCGTGCCGTTGGGCGAGCGCCACATCTTCTTGAGGCCGAACTCCTCGACGCGGGCTTCGTCCGGCGTGATGGTCGCGCACTTGACGCCGACGCCGATCTCCTTGATCGCCTCGGCGCAATCGACCGTGATCCGATCGTCGGTGGCATCCCGATGCTCGACGCCGAGGTCGAAATAGAGCAGGTCGATGTCCAGGTAGGGCAGGATCAGCTGGTCCTTGATCCACGCCCAGATGATCCGCGTCATCTCGTCGCCGTCGATCTCGACGACGGGGTTGGCGACCTTGATTTTCGCCATCCGAAGCTCTCCAGGAATGCGTTATGGACAAAGACCCCGGGAGACAGAATAGGGCGGCCGGCGGGACCGCGCGCACCTTAGCAGGGCGGTCCTACCGGTCAAGGTGTCGGCCGGGCGAGCCGAAGGCCGTCCCGGCCGCGGCATCAAAGGGTCAGCGGCGGTGCGTAGGGCGGTCCCGGTGCCCGCTCAAGCCTCGCCGTTGTCGAGGACGCGGAACAGCTCATCCGTGGACCGCACCACCGTGGCGAGGCCGCTCGTGGCCGCCGGCGCGAACCCCTCGGCGCTCACATGGTCGAGCAGGTCGAGCAGCGGTCCCCAAAAACCCTCGCTGTCGAGAACGACCACCGGCTTGTCGTGGAGCCCGAGCTGCTTCCAGGTGAGCACCTCGAAGAACTCGTCGAGGCTGCCGAAGCCGCCGGGCAGGACGACGAACCCGTCGGCGCGGTCGAACATTGCGCGCTTCCGGGAGTGCATGTCCCGGGTGACCACCGTCTCCGTCAGCTCGGGGTGCGCCACCTCGAGGCGTTCCAGATGCTCGGGGATCACACCGACGACCGTGCCGCCGCCCGCCAGCACCGCATCGGCGAGCACGCTCATCAGGCCGATTCCGCCGGCACCGTAAATGAGGGTGATTCCGCGCCGGGCCAGGCCTGAACCCAGGCTGCGGGCGGCCTCGGCGTGCGCCGGGTTTTCGCCCGTTTGGGAACCGCAAAAGACGCAGAGAGACGCGACCGCCGCCATCGCCGATCCGATCCTGACCACATTCTTGACCGCTTGGGAGCGCTGCTCTGTAGCAGAGTCAGCCACAGGCCGCCAGCCGCACCGTCAGACAGGTCGTCGGTTGCATTGCGCGCAAATCGGACTATTTCTGACCCATCCCCGGTACCGACGGTAGGATCGATTGCGGGATTCGATGGCGCGGCTCGACGGACTTCGTATCGCAATCGGCGCCTGTGCGCTGATCCTCGCACTGCAGGCAAGCGCCATGGTCCCTCGTGCGGCACCCGCCCTGGAACCCGATCCGGCGAGTCCGGACCCGGCGGCGCGCGGCGCCTACATCCTGCGCGCGGCGGGCTGCGCCACCTGCCACACGGACGTCGCCAATGGCGGAGCGTTCCTCGCCGGCGGGCGGATGCTGTCCTCGCCCTGGGGGGCAATCGCCGTGCCCAACATCACCCCGGACCCGGAGACAGGCATCGGCGGCTGGTCCGACGCGGACTTCATCCGTGCGCTCCGCGACGGCAAGTCGCCCACGGGCAGCACCTACTATCCCGCGTTCCCCTACACCGCCTACACCGGCATGCGGCGCGAGGACATGCTCGACCTCAAGGCCTATCTCGACACGGTGGAGCCGGTCGCCGCCCTCAACAAGCCGCACGAGCTGCGCTTCCCGTTCAGCGTGCGTCTATTTCTCCACCCCTGGCGCTGGCTTTTCTTCGATCGCGAGCCTGATGCTGCCGATCCCGCTGAGGACGAGCGCCTGGCGCGCGGCCGCTATCTCGTCGAGACCCTGGGGCACTGCGCCGAGTGCCACACCCCGCGCAACATGCTGGGGTCGCTGAAGCGCGGCCCGCACCTGGCCGGCTCCCGCTACGGGCCCGGCGGGCTCACTGTCCCCAACATCACCCCCGATACCGAGACCGGCATCGGATCGTGGTCGGAGGTCGATCTGACGTTCTTCCTGCGCACGGGCTTCACGCCCTATGGCGACGATGTGCAGGGTGAAATGCGCGAAGCCATCGACGACGGGCTGCGCCACCTGACCCAGGACGATTTGGAGGCCATGGCCGCCTATCTCAAGGCGCTGCCCGCGATCCGCAACCCGGTGAGCACGGCTCCGTCGCCACCCCCGGCGTTCTCATCGGGCAGCGACTGGTGAGAGTTATCGGCTAACCGGGTGCGCTGTCGCGCCTCGGCCGACTCGTGTATCGTGACGCCTCCCATATTTGCTAGGCGTATCCAGTGAGCGAGACCGGAAACCTCACCCGTCGCGTGGCCGACGTGTTGAAGCGGAGAGAGACGCTCCGCATCGCGGCTCCGGCCGGCGTCGCCGTCGTGGTCGTCGGCGTTCTGCTCGGCGTGTTCCTGACGGGCGGGCCGGAGCCGGACGGATCGTCGGGGCAGTCCGTCGACATCGCCGACCGCACGGCCGACAGCGCCGCGGACAGCGTCTCGCCGGGCGACGAGGCGGCGCCTGAAACCGCCGATACAGGCGCGTCCGCCCCGGCTGCGCCTGCGTCTGAAGAGACGGCCGAAGCGACGCCGGTGCCGGCCGACATTCCAGGCGGCGACATCGGTGCCGGCCCGCAGGGGGACGAGGAAACGGCCGGGACTGCTCCGGCGGCGCCCGAGAAGCCGGCGGCGGATGACGCTGTCGAGACGGCTGACGCGACGCCGACACCGGCTGACCCGCCGAGTGGCGACATCGATGCCGTCGCGCGGGAGGAAGACACAGCCGGGCAGGCTACGGCAACGGAGGGCGAGCCAACTGGTGTCGACGCCGTTGAGCCGACCGCCGACGCCTCCGCCGAGCAGGATATGGCGGCAGCTGCAGCGGACGACACCGCGCCTACGGTCGCAGCGGCGGGAGACGCCGCCGGTACCGACGCCGCCACGACGACTGATGACGGTACCGAGCCCAGTGCCACGCAAGACATGGCGGCGGCGCCTGAAGAGGGGACAGCGGAAAGCGCTGCAGACGCCGACACCATGGCGGAGGCCGAAGACGGCACCGCGCCCGCTGATGAGGAAGGAGCGGCGGCTTCGGCTGATGTGGAGCCAGCAGACGATGAGGCCGGCGCCGACAGCATGGCACAGGCCGAAGAGGGCACCGCGCCCGCCGTCGCAGAGGATGCAGCGTCTACACCTGAGGCAGGGGCATCGGAAGACGATGCCGGCGCCGACACGATGGCGGAGGCCGACGACGGCACCGCGGGCGCTACTGCAGAGGATGTAGCGGCTTCGGCTGACGTGGAGGTAGCGGAAGGCGAGGCGGGCATCGACACGATGGCGGAGGCCGACGACGGCACTGCGCCCGCTACCGAGGAGGATGCGGCGGCTTCGGCTGATGTGGAGGCAACGGAAGACGATGCCGGCGCCGACGCTATGGCGGAGGCCGAAGACGGCACCGCGCCGGCCACCGGGGACGATGCAGGGGCCACGCCTGAGGCAGGGGCATCGGAAGACGAGGCGGGCACCGACACGATGGCGGAGGCCGACGACGGCACCGCGGTTGCCACTGCAGAGGATGCAGCGACTACGCCTGAGGCAGAGGCATCGGAAGACGATACCGGCGCCGACGCTATGGCGGAGGTCGACGACGACACCGGGCCCGTTGCCGCGGAGGATGCAGCGGCCACGCCTGGGGCAGGCGCAACGGAAGACGATGCCGGTGCCGACGCTATGGCGGAGGCCGACGACGGCACCGCGCTCGCCACCGAGGAAGATGCGGCGGCTTCGGCTGATGTGGATGTAGTGGAAGACGATGCCGGCGCCGACACCATGGCGGAGGCCGACGACGGCACCGCGCTCGCCACCGAGGAGGATGCAGCGGCTTCGGCTGATGTGGAGGTAGCGGAAGACGAGGCGGGCACCGACAGCATGGCGCAGGCCGAAGAGGGCACCTCGCCCGCCGTCGCAGAGGATGCAGCGGCTACGCCTGAGGCAGGGGCATCGGAAGACGAGGCGGGCACCGACACCATGGCGGAGGCCGACGACGGCTCCGCGCCCGCTACCGAAGAAGATGCGGCGGCTTCGGCCGATGTGGAGCCAGCGGAAGACGCGGCCGCCTCTGACACTATGGCGGAGGCCGACGACGGCACCGCGCTCGCCACCGAGGAAGATGCGGCGGCTTCGGCTGAGGCAGGGGCAGCGGAAGACGATGCCGGCGCCGACAGCATGGCGCAGGTCGAAGACGGCAGCGGGGGCGCCGTCGCAGAGGATGCAGCGGCCACGCCTGAGGCAGGCGCAACGGAAGACGAGGCGGGCACCGACACCATGGCGGAGGCCGACGACGGCACCGCGCCCGCCGTCGCTGAGGATGCAGCGGCTACGCCTGAGGCAGGGGCATCGGAAGACGAGGCGGGCACCGGCACCATGGCGGAGGCCGAAGACGGCACCGCGCCCGCCGTCGCTGAGGATGCAGCGTCTACACCTGAGGCAGGGGCATCGGAAGACGAGGCGGGCGCCGACAGCATGGTGCAGGTCGACGACGGCACCGCGCCCGCCGTCGCAGAGGATGCAGCGTCTACGCCTGAGGCAGGGGCATCGGAAGACGAGGCGGGCACCGCCACCATGGTGGAGGCCGACGACGGCACCGCGCTCGCTGCTGAAGAAGATGCGGCGGCTTTGGCTGATGTGGAGGTAGCGAAAGACGAGGCCGGCGCCGACAGCATGGCGCAGGCCGAAGAGGGCACCGCGCCCGCCGTCGCAGAGGATGCAGCGTCTACACCTGAGGCAGGGGCATCGGAAGACGCTGCCGGCGCCGACGCTGCTATGGCGGAGGTCGAAGACGGCACCGCGCCCGCTACCGAGGAAGATGTGGCGGCTTCGGCTGATGTGGCGGCAGCGGAAGACGATGCCGGCGCCGACACCATGGCGGAGGCCGACGACGGCACCGCGGTTGCCACTGCAGAGGATGCAGCGACTACGCCTGAGGCAGGGGCAACGGATGACGCAGCCGGCGCCGACAGCATGGCGGAGGCCGAAGACGGCACCGCGCCCGCCACCGCAGAGGATGCAGCGGCTGCATCTGAAGCGCCGCCGCCCGAGGAGACGGTTAGCGCCGACGCGGCAGGATCGCCCGACGATGCCGAACCGGCCGCTTCGCAGGACGTGTCGACTTCGCCTGCGGCGGACGATGCCGCTTCTGACGTGGCCACGGCGGGAGGGTCAACGGACGCCGAATCTTTGGAGGTGACCGACGGCACCGAAGGCGCGGTTGGCGAAGATGAGGCGACTGAGACCGCGGCGGGCGATGCTGCGCCTACGGCGGCTGTGGAGGGAGCCGAGGCGGTCGAGCAGGCCATCATCGAGGCGCGGGTCGTTCCCGACGGGGCGGCGGAAGAGATGCGGGAGACGCCTGACGCGACGGGTGTCGAGCAGGAGCCGACGACCGCCGAGGAGCCGGCGGTAACGCCGCCGAGCTTCGATACGGTGCGGATTACCCCGGATGGCTGGGCGGTGATCGCCGGCCGCGCCGAGCCCGGGGCCAAGGTCACAGTGCGCAGCGCATCGATCGACCTCGGCTGGGAGACCGCCGACCGGCGCGGTGAATGGACGCTCGTGCCGTATATCGCCATTCCTCCCGGCGATCATGAGCTCTGGGCGATCGCGACCCTGCCGGACGGCACACAGGTGGAATCCGAGCATGTGCTCGTTGTCTCCGTCCCCGATCCCGACGAGGACGGGGGATCGGTGCTCGCCGTGCTGGTGCCGCGCGAAGGCGAGGGGAAGAGCACCGTTTTGCAGAAGCCGGAAGCCAGGGATGAGGCGCTCGACGTGGCCAGTCGGGACGATGCCATCCAGGATGAGGCAGGTGCCGATACTCCCGACGCGGCCGACACGCCTGACACCGCCGACACCGCCGACACGCCCGACACGGCTGACAAGGAAACGGCCGTCGCCGCCCTTGAGACCGGGACCGGCGCGTCGCCCGACGAAGATCAGGTGGCGTCCGCAGCACCGCCGGAAGCCGAGGATGAGGGCCCGATCGTCCTGGGCTCGGTGGACTACGACGACAAGGGCGACCTGACCTTCACCGGCAAGGGCGAGCCCGAGACAGACCTGAACGTCTATATCGACGACGAGCACGTGGCGACCGTCGAGACCACCGAGGAAGGCGACTGGCAAGTCGAGCCCGAGGCGGACGTGGAGCCGGGCTCCTACACCCTCCGGGTCGATCAGGTCGATCCCGCCGGCGTGGTTCTCGCCCGCATCGAGACCCCCCTGGTCCGGGCCCGGCCCGAGCTGCTCATGTTGGGCGATGCCATCGTGGTGGTGCAGCCCGGCAACAGCCTCTGGCGCATCGCCCGGCGCACCCTCGGCGGCGGCATACACTTCACCGAGATCTACGAGGCCAATCGCAGCCAGATCGGGGATCCGGCGCTGATCTATCCGGGCCAGATCTTCACGGTTCCGGGGCTCGACTGACGCCCCGGGGGCGCTGCCGCCCGGCTGCTGCTTAGCCCAGCCGGGCCACGACGTAGCCGAGCAGGCTGACGAGGCGCTTCTTCTCATCGTCGGAGAGGCCGTGGGTCGCGAGCGCGTCGACCTCCAGTGCGGCGGGCACCAGTTCGCTGCAGAGCTCGCGCCCCCGCTCCGTCAGTATCACGCGGCGCCTGCGGTTGTCCTCCCGGTCCTGCAAGCGCCGGATCAGCCCGTCGCGCTCCATACGCTGCAGCGTGCGCGTCGCGGTCGGCTCCTCGATCTGCTGGCGGCGGCTCAGCTCCTTCTGGGTGAGGCTCTCCTCCTCCCAGAGCAGCAGCAGCATCGACCACTGCGCGACCGAGACTCCGTAACGGCCCAGCCGCTCCTGCAACGCGCGGGTGAAGAGGCGTGAGGCGAGCGAGACGAGGTGGGCAGTGCTCTCCTCGATCACGAACGGCGTGGCGCCGTCCGTTTCGGCTCCGCCTCGTGCCGCCGGCCGGCGACGTATGACGGCGTATGACACGGCGTTCGCTCCCCTGACGGCCCGCTGCAATCCTATGGTGCGCCGGCGCGCCCGAACAGGGAAGAGGCTCGGATAAAGCGGTATGCCGCTTGGGTCTGAAGCCATGCGGAAAACCATTCAAACTCCCCCTCATCGCTGGCATAGTGCGCGCCGACGAGACGAGGGGGGACATGACGCTCAAGGTCGCGATCGTCGGCTCCGGGCCGGCGGGTTTCTACACGGCGGACGCGCTCTTGAAGGCCGACTCCGCGTGCCAGATCGACATTATCGACCGGCTGCCGACGCCCTACGGGCTGATCCGCTTCGGGGTCGCGCCCGACCACGAGAAGACCAAGAACGTGATGCGCGGCTTCGCGCGCACGGCCTCCAACGAGCGCGTCAACTTCTACGGCGATGTCGATATCGGCGACGCGCTCTCCCTCGACGAGCTGCGCGGCATGTACGATGCCGTGGTGCTCGCGGTCGGCGCCGCCCACGACCGGAAGCTGGGCATCCCGGGCGAGGACAAGGCGGGGGTCGTCGGCTCGGCGAGCTTCGTCAACTGGTACAACGCCCACCCCGATTTCATCGACCGCACCCCCGATCTCGAAACGTCGAGCGTGGTCATCATCGGCGCCGGCAATGTCGCTATCGACGTGGCGCGCGTGCTGGTCAAGACGCCGGCCGAGATGGCCGCGACCGACCTTCCGGACTACGCCGCCGAGCCCATCCATGCTGCTCCGATCGGCGATGTTTACATGGTGGCACGTCGCGGCCCGGTCGAAGCCAAGTTCACCAATGTCGAGCTGCGCGAGATGGGTCATCTCGAACAGTGCGTGCCCCAGGTCGCCGCAGCCGACTTGCCGGAGAGCGCGACCGGCGAGATGTCCGATCGCGACCGGCGCGTCCGCGAGAAGAATTTGCAGACCCTTCGCACCTTTGCGGAGCGCGAGGCCGACGAGAAGCCGAAACGGGTGCACTTCGTGTTCTTCGCGAGCCCGGTCGAGATCCTCGGCGATACGCGCGTGGAAGCGATCCGCTTCGAGCGCACGCGGGTCGAGAACGGACGCGCCGTCGGCACCGGCGAGCACTTTGAGATCGCCTGCGGCCTGGTGGTCGCCGCCGTGGGCTACCTCTCCATGCCCGTGGACGGCGCACCCTTCGACCACAAGCAGGGCGTCGTCGTGAACGACGCGGGCCGGGTCGGGCCCGGCCTCTACGCGGTCGGCTGGATCAAGCGCGGCCCCACCGGGGTCATCGGCACCAACAAGCCGGACGGCAGGGACGCCGCCCAGCAGATTCTCGACGATCTGGGGGCGGGCGGCGGCAAGCCGGGCCGGGAGGGGCTGGAGGCGCTGCTGCGCGCGCGCGGGCGCCGCTGGGTCGATCTCGACGACTGGCGGCAGATCGAGGCGGCGGAGATCGCCGCCGCCGCGGAAGGCGCGCCGCGCCGGAAGCTCTACCGGCGTGAGGATTTTCTCGCCGTCCTGAACGAGCAGCGGGCCGCCGGCTGACCCTTGCTCGCCCCGCCCGCAGGCCGGGTGAGGGGCGCGAGACTTGCGCAGAGCCGATTCCGCGTCGGGATATCGCTGAAATCTCGGCTCGAACCATAACCAAAAGGTCGGACCACTAGACATCGGGGGCCTGTGGGAGTAAGTGAATCTCACCGGCTCGTCCGGGCTTCACGAAGAATGACAGGGCTATGGCAGAAGCAGCATTGACGCTTGAGGACGTGCCGCGCGAGGAGCTGGAATCGGCCGTGATCCGCTTCGCCGGGGATTCCGGCGACGGCATGCAGCTGACCGGCGGTCGCTTCACCGAGACCGCCGCGCTCGCCGGCAACGACCTCACCACCTTCCCCGATTTCCCGGCGGAGATCAGGGCGCCGGTTGGCACCACCTACGGCGTTTCCGCCTTCCAGATCAATTTCGGCTCGCGCAACGTGATGACCTCGGGCGACGTGCCGGACGTACTGGTCTGCATGAATCCGGCAGCGCTCAAGGTCAATGTCGGCGACCTCCGCGAGGGCGGCCAAATCATCGTAGATACCGGTACCTTCACCGACAAGAACCTGCAGAAGGCCGGCTACGACGCCAATCCACTCGACGATGACAGCCTCTCCCGCTACCGGATCATGGCGATCGACATCTCGAAGCTCACCCTGGAGTCGGTCAAGGAGTGCGGGGTTTCCAAGAAGGACGGGCTGCGCGCCAAAAACCTGTGGACCCTCGGCCTGATCTACTGGCTCTACGATCGCGACATCGCGGTGACCGTCAAGTGGCTCGACACCAAGTTCAAGAAGCTGCCCAACATCGCGGCGGCCAATATCGCGTGCCTCAAGGCGGGGCACGCCTTCGGCGAGACCGCTGAGCTTCCCGACGGCGCGCTCGTCTACGAGATCAAGCCCGCGACCTTCCAGCCCGGCCTCTACCGCACCGTCACCGGGACCGAGGCGCTGGCCTGGGGCCTCGTGGCGGGGGCGAAGCTCGCCGGGCTGAAGCTCGTGTTCAGCTCCTACCCGATCACGCCCGCCTCCTCGGTGCTGCATGTGCTGGCCCGGCTCAAGGCCTACGATGTGGTGACCTTCCAGGCCGAGGACGAGATCGCCGCGGCGGGGGCCGCGATCGGCGCATCGTACGCGGGCGCCCTCGGCGTCACCTCCAGCTCCGGCCCAGGCGTCGCGCTCAAGACCGAAGCGCTCGGCCTCGCGATCACCGCCGAGCTGCCGCTCATCCTGTTGAACTCCCAGCGTGCGGGCCCCTCCACCGGATTGCCGACCAAGACCGAGCAGTCGGACCTCTATCTCGCCGTCTACGGCCGCAATGCGGATGCGCCGCTGGTGGTGCTCGCGGCCCGCTCGTCGGCGGAAGCCTTCGACGTGGCCATCGAAGCGGTGCGCCTCGCCACGCGTTACATGACGCCGGTGGTGGTGCTGAGCGACACCTTCATCGCCAATGCGGCCGAGCCGTGGCGGCTGCCCGACGTCGGCGCGTTCGAGCCCTTCCCCGTGTCATTCCGCACCGAGGTGGATGGCTTCCAGCCCTATGAGCGAGACCCGGAGACGCTGGCCCGGCCTTGGGTCAGGCCCGGCACGCCCGGCCTCGAGCACCGCATCGGCGGCCTGGAGAAGGACTACGCCACGGGCAACGTCTCCTACGACCCCGAAAACCATCAGCGCATGACCAACGTGCGGCACGAGAAGATCGCCCGCATCGCGGACGATATCCCCGAGCAGACGGTCGATCAGGGGCCCACGCAAGGCCCGCTCGCGGTGGTCGGCTGGGGCTCCACCTACGGGCCGATCAGCCGGGCCGTCGAGCGCAGCCGGGAGGAGGGCTTCTCGGTCTCGCACATCCATCTGCGGTACCTCAGCCCGCTGCCACGCAATCTCGGCGACCTCCTCGCGGGCTTCGAGAAGGTGCTGGTGCCCGAGATGAACATGGGCCAGCTCACTACAGTGCTGCGCAGCCGCTACCTGGTGCCGGCCATAAGCCTGCCCAAGGTCACCGGCAAGCCTTTCAAGATCGTCGAGGTCATGGACGCGATCCGCGCCCACTCGGAGGCATGAGATGAACGATACGGTCGCGATCCCCGCCCTCACAGCGCAGGACTTCACCTCCGATCAGGAGGTCCGCTGGTGTCCGGGCTGCGGCGACTACGCCATCATCAAGGCGGTGCGCAAGGCGCTCGCCGAGATCGGCACCGCTACCAAGGACGTGGTCTTCGTCTCCGGCATCGGCTGTGCGGCGCGCTTCCCCTACTACATGGCGACCTACGGCTTCCACACCATCCACGGCCGGGCCCCCGCCATTGCGACCGGGGTCAAGCTCGCCAATCCCCACCTCGATGTCTGGGTGGTCTCGGGCGACGGCGACGGGCTCTCCATCGGCGGCAACCACACGCTGCATGCGCTGCGCCGCAATGTCGATCTCAACATCCTGCTCTTCAACAACGAGATCTACGGCCTCACCAAGGGGCAGTACTCGCCGACCTCGCGCGAGGGCACCCGCTCGCCGTCGACGCCGCTCGGCTCGGTGGATCATCCGCTGTCGGCGACACGCTTCGCGCTTGGCGCCGGTGCGCGCTTCGTCGCCCGCGCCATCGATACCGACCAGAAGCGGCTGCCGGATATCCTGAAGGCCGCGCATGGGCACCGGGGAGCCTCGTTCGTCGAGATCTTCCAGAACTGCATCGTCTACAACGACGGCGCGTTCGACGCGTTCGCCGAGCGCAAGAACGCGCCCGAGACGCAGATCTTCCTCGAGCACGGCAAGCCGCTGATCTTCGGCAAGGAGCGAAACCGCGGGCTCAGGCTGGCGCCGGGCACGTTCTCGCTCGAAGTGGTGACACTTGGCGAAGGCGGGGTGGACGAGTCCGATCTCCTGGTCCACGACCAGACTAACCGGCCGCTAGCCGGCATCTTTGCGGAGATGGAGCCGCCGGACTTCCCCGTGGCGCTCGGCGTGCTCTTCTGCAGCCCGGAAGAGAGCTACGAGGCCTCGGTCTACGCGCAGATCGAGGACGCCAAGACTGGCTCCGACGCCCCCGGGATCGAGGCCCTGCTGCGGACCGGCCATACCTGGACGGTCGAGGCGCGCTAATCGCCTGTCACGGCACACCCGCCCATCGGTCATAGTCGCGTGAGGCCGCGGTGATCGAAGCGTTGCTCTTCGACGTGTTCGGCACGGTGGTCGATTGGCGCACCGGCGTCGCCCGCGAGGTCGAGGCGTTTTTCGCCGACTCGGAGCGGACGATCGATCCCTTGGCCTTCGCCGATTCCTGGCGGGCCAAGTACCAGCCGTCGATGGAGGAGGTCCGCACCGGGCGGCGGGGCTATGTGGCGCTCGACCTGCTGCATCGCGAGAATCTCGACGCCACGCTCGCCGACTTCGGCTTGGGCGACGCCGTGGACGACGAGGGCCGCGCGCGTCTCAACCGGGCATGGGAGAAGCTGCCGCCCTGGCCGGACGCGGTGCCCGGCCTTGAGGCGCTACGCAGCCGCTACCTCGTCGCGCCCTGTTCCAATGGCTCGATCGCGATGATGGCCCGGCTCGCGCGTTCTGCCGGCCTGCCCTGGGATGCCATCGTCGGCGCCGATATCGCCCGCGACTACAAGCCGCAGGCGGCGGTCTACCGTGCCTCCGCCGCCGCGCTCGGCCTCGCGCCCGAGGCAGTGATGATGGTCGCCGCGCACAACTTCGATCTCGCGGCGGCGCGCGAAGCGGGTCTCAAGGCGGCCTTCGTGCCCCGCCCTGAGGAATACGGCCCGGCAGGCACCCCCGATCTTGCTCCCAGCGCTGACTGGGAGGCGGTGGTGCCCGACTTCATGGCCCTCGCCCGGCACATGGGCGCGGCCGGGTAACAGCCTCCCTTGCGCCGTCAGGGCTGCGGCGGCGCGAGGCCGTGGCGGGCGAGGAATTCAAGCGCGATGGCAGGCAGGCCGAACTCCACGAGGTCGGCGTGGTCGGCCTCGGGGATGAACACCGCCTCCTTGGGCTCGCGCGCGCGCTTGAAGAGCCGGCGCGCGAGACGCACGGGGATGGTCCGGTCGCGCTCGCCGTGCACGATGAGGACCGGGGCCGCCACCTTGCCGATCTTGGCGGCCGAATCGAAGCGATCCACGATCAGCGGGCCGACCGGGAGCAGCGGGAAGCGGCCCGAGGCGATATCCACGATCGAGCTGAAGGGCGCCTCCAGCACCAGAGCGCCGGGCGCGGCCTCCCGCGCGAGGTGGACCGCCACGCCGGTGCCGAGGGATTCGCCATAGAGTATCTGGCGGTCATCGCCGCAACCGTGCGCCCGGAGGAAGGCGCGTGCCGCCCGGCCGTCGGCACAGAGCCCGTCTTCCGTCGGCGTGCCGGGATTGCCGCTGTAGCCGCGCCAGCTGGTGAGCAGGACGCCGAGCCCGGCGTTGAGATAGGCCCGCACCTTGAAGCCCCGCATGCCGATATGGCCGGCATTGCCGTGGAAATAGGCGAGGCTGGGTGCGCCTGAAACACGGGGCGGCGCATACCACGCGAGCAGCGAAAGCCCATCCTCGGTCTCAAGGGTGACGGGCGAGAGTTCCGGGACGCCTGAGTCGGCCGGCGTGGGCCGCGTGCGGTCGGGAAAGTAGGTGAGCGAGCGTTGAAACGCCGCCACCGGGCCGGGGGCGCCATGGCGCCAGAGTCGGTCGAACATCGCCGGACGAAAAGGGCACCGGGCGCTGGCCGCCCGGTGCCCTCCGTCGCTATCCGGCGCCGCCGCTATTCGCGTGCGGCGCCAAAGAGATGGAGCAACAGGATGAATATGTTGATGAAGTTGAGGTAGAGCGAGAGCGCGCCCATCACCGACTTCTTCACCATGACCGCCTTACCGTCGCTCTCCCGATAGACGTCCTTGATCCGCTGCGTGTCGTAGGCGGTGAGGCCGAGGAAGACCAGCACGCCGATCACCGAGATCACGAAGTGCAGCAACTCCGACTGCAGGAAGATGTTCACCAGCATGGCGATGATGACGCCGATCAGGCCCATGAACAGGAACGAGCCCCACGAGACCAGCGAGCGCTTGGTCACGTAGCCGTAGATGCTCATCGCCCCGAACATGCCCATGGTGATGAAGAACACCCGGACGATGCTGGTCGCCGTGTAGGCCATGAAGATGTAGGAGAGCGAGGCCCCCATGAGGATCGAGAAGACCCAGAACAGCCACTGCGCCGTGGTGTGCTTCATGGTCCGGATCTTGATGCTCATGAAGAACACGATGCCGAGTGGAGCCAGCATGACCACGAACCCGAGGCCCGAGCCGTAGAGCACGTTGAAGAGCCCGGTATTGGCTATCGCGTAGGCGGTGACGCCCGTGAGCGCGAGGCCCGAGGCCATGTAGTTGTAGACGCGGAGCATGTAGCTCCGCAGACCCTGGTCGACCTGCGCCTGGGTCAGAGTCGTGCCGGCGAACGGCCGGCCTTGCGTCCCGAGTGCCATCGAAGCGCCCCCTAGTGCGACAAACTGTCGGATTCGAAGACTGATATTAGGTATCCCGCGGCCAATTTTCAACGCCTGCGAACAATTTGGCGGGTCCGATACCGGGGCGGGGAAGGGTCGATCAGGTATCGTTCGCGGGGCTCGCGGGGCTCGCGGCGGTCCCGAAGGCGGGTCCCGGAGGCGGAGGGTTGAGCTTGCGGTAGGCGACCGTGATCACGGCCACGGGAATGCCGACGGTGAGGAAAGTCAGCGCGTTGAAGAAGGACACCATCGCGCCGGGGCCGAACGTGGCGAGAATTACTGACCCGAGGACGCCGCCGAGCAGGAACATCAGGACGGTGATCGCCACGAAGGAGAGCAGGATCGCGCCGACAAGCTGGAGCGTAGCGCCACGCAGCGTGCGGCGGGCGGCCAGGAGCCCCCGATAGTTGTCGACGGCCATCGCCGGAAAGGCCAGCGCGAACGGTGCGGCGATGAAGAGCGTGATCAGCAGCAGCAGCAGGACCAGGAACAGGTCCTGCGCCTGCATCGCGACCAGGACAATCTCCTGCGGCAGTAGGAAGAGGCTGAGCAGGCCGAAATACTTGGCGTCCCGGGCACCCGGCCAGAACTGGATCGGCACGCTCGTATCGCGCCTGCCGAGCAGAAGATAGCGGTGCCAGGCGACCGCGAAGACCGAGAGCAGGAAGAGCCGCGCAAACGCGTGGATGATGAGCTGAACGGAGGAGGCATCGCTCTGAAGATCGAGCCGCATCACCGCCGGCAGCAGTACCGCCACCACCATGGGCGCGAGCGCGAAGCCCAGCATGGTGCGGAAGTTGCGGAAGGTGAGGCGGAAGGCCTCACCGACCGTCTCATACACACCAAGCCTCGGGGGCGAGGGGGCTCCGTGGCCGTGCATCTATTCCACTCGCAGGAGGGGCGCTGCCTTGCGGCCGAGCGCGCGCCATGTGCTCGCGAATCCGAGAACAAGCGTCATGGTAATACAGGTTGCGGCGGTCACGGCCACATATTCGGGCAGGAAGCGCCATTGCAGGTCCAAAACCTGCGTTACGAAGGCCCAGGCGGCTAGCGTGCCGATGCCGATGGCGAGCCCGGCGATGGCGCAGCCGAGAAGGATGTGCTCGGCGAGGAAGGCACGCAGCAGGTCGCCGCGCCTCGCGCCCAGCACCTTGAAGACGACCGCGTCGTGCACCCGCCGCTCGTGGCCGGCCGCGGTTGCGCCCGCCAGCACCAAGAGGCCCGCCGCGACGGTGAGCCCGGCCACCGCCTGTACCGCCACGCCAATTCGGCCCATGAGTTCGTCCAATGCCTCGATGATCGCGCGTATGGAGATCGCCGTGATGTTAGCGAAGCGCTCCGTCACCGCGCGCTCGAGCACGGGTTCCGCCTCCGGTGTCGCGTGCGCGGTGGCGAGCTGCGTCTGCGGCGCTCCCTCCAGGACTCCGGGGGAGAATATCACGACGAAGTTGATATCGAACGCCGTCCAGTCGACCCGGCGGAAGCTCGCGACCTCGGCCGTGAATTCGCGCCCCAGCACGTTGATGGAGAGGGTGTCGCCGAGTTCGAGGCCGAAATCGTGCGCCACCTCCTCCGTCAGCGAGACCAGCGGCGGCCCGTCATACTCGGCCGCCCACCACTGGCCTGCGGTGATCTCCGCATTGGGCGGCGCGGTGGCGGCGTAGCTGAGGCCGACGTCGCTCTGCACCACCCATTCCGAGCCAGGGGCGACCGCGGCCTCCCGCACCGGCACGCCAGCGATGCGCACGACGCGGCCGCGCAGCATCGGCACGCGGCGGCCGTAGTCGGCGCCGGCGGTCTCCTCCACCAGCCGCTCGAAGGGCGCGATCTGGTGCTTCTGGATATCGAGGAAGAAGAACGCCGGCCGCTCGTCTTCGCGCTGCTCGCTGATCTGCGCGGCGAGATTGCCTTCCACCAGCGCGATCGCCACCAGTACCGCGAGCCCGGTGCCGAGCGACATCGCGACCGGGACCGTGGGCGCCCCCGGCCGGCCCAGATTGGCGAGGCCCAGCCTGAGCGCGGGCAGCCGCCGCGGGCGAATCCGCCGGGCCAGGATGACCACCAGGGCGGCCGCCGCTCTGAAGATTGCGAGCGCCGCCGGCGCGCCGAGGACGAACCCCAAGGCGATATCGGGGCGCGCCGCGGTGGCGACCGCGATGCCGGCAAGCGCTGCGGCCGCGAGCACCGTGCCGGCAATCGCTGCCAAGGGCGGCCAGCCCGAGACCGGCGCGGCGGCACCCCGGAACAGCACGCCGGGCCGGGTCCGCGCGGCCCGGCCTAAGGGCCAGAGCGAGAAGGCCAGCATCGTGAGCGCGCCGTAGGCGGCCGCCAGGCCGAGCGGCGCGCCGTGGATCAAGCCCGCGAACGGCACCGGCAAGGCGTCGCCCAGGAGCGCGGCGAGGATGGGCGGCGCGGCTGCGCCGATAACCAGGCCCGCCGCGATGGCCGCGAGTCCGAGCGCACCGATCTGCAGCAGGAAGGCGCGTTGCACGGTGGCGCGCGTGGCACCCACGCACTTGAGCGCCGCGATGGTGTGCAGCTTGCCGTGCAGATGGCTGGAGACGGCGCTGGCGACGCCGATCCCGCCGACCAGGAGGGCGGCGAGCCCGGCCAGCGTCAGGAACAGGCCGACGCGGTCGAGCTGGCGCCTGAGCGAGGGATTCGAGTCGCGTACGTCGCGCAGCCTCCAGCCGCCGTCGGGGAACGTCGCCTCCAGCCCGGCCGTCCAGTCTGCGACCGGCGTGCTCTCCGGTATCAGCGCGCGGTAGCGATGCCGCACCAGGGCGCCGGGCTGCATCAGGCCGGCGGCCTCCAGCGATGCGTGATCCATCATGATCCGGGGCCCGAGCGATATGCCGGCGCTGAGCCTGTCGGGCTCGCGCGCGAGCACGGCGCGCACCGTGAGCGCCGCCTGGCCGACCCGGAGCTTGTCTCCGATTCCGAGACCGAGGCGGTCCAGCAGTCCCTTCTCGGCCACGGCGCCGCCGCCGGCCAAGACGTCGGCGAGTGCCATGCCGCCTTCGAGCCGCACGCGGTCGACCAGCGGGTAAGCGCCGTCCACCGCCTTGAGCTCGACCAGCGAGCGGCTCGAGCCGTCCTCGAGATGGGCCATGCTCCGCATGGTGACGACATGCGAGAGGGCGGTGGCGTTCGTCTCCAGGTAGTCCGTCACCGCTTGGCTGAGCGGCTGCGAGAACTGCACCAGCTCCACATCGCCGCCCAGGATCATCCGTGCGTCGCGGGCAAGCCCGGCCTTCAGCGCCTCGCCGAGCGAGCCGACGGCGGCGGTGGTGGCGACGCCCAGCACCAGGCAGGCGAGGAAGACGCGGAAGCCCCGCACGCCCCCTCGAAGCTCGCGCCGGGCGATGCGCCACGCAGCGCCCAATTGATGGGAGGACGCCTTCAGGGGATCAGCCCTCGGCGGGCGCGGCGATCCGCCCGTCCGCGATATGCACCATGCGGTCGCACTGCGCGGCGAGCGCGTGGTCGTGGGTGACCAGGATCAGCGTCGAGCCCCGTTCGGCGCGGAGCCGAAAGAGCTCCCCCATCACCGCGCCCCCGGTCTCGCCGTCGAGATTGCCGGTGGGCTCGTCCGCGAGAAGCACGTCCGGCTGGGGCACGAAGGCCCGGGCGAGCGCGACGCGCTGCTGTTCGCCGCCCGAAAGCTGGCTCGGATAGTGCTGCAGGCGATGGCCGAGGCCGACGGTCTCCAGCGCCTCCCGCGCCGCGCCGAAGGGGTCGCCGTGGGTGCCGAGCTCCAGGGGCAACGCCACGTTCTCCAGCGCCGTCATGGTCGGGATGAGGTGGAAGGCCTGAAACACGATGCCGACGGCGCCCCGCCGGAACGCCGCGAGCGCGCTCTCCCCCAGGCCGGCGATATCGTTGCCGCCCACGATCACGCGACCGCGGTCCGCCCGCTCCAGGCCCGCGATGATCGCGAGCAGGGTCGACTTGCCGGCGCCCGACGGCCCGAGCACGGCAATGCTCTCGCCCCGCTCTGCGGTGAACGAGACCCCGCGCAAGATGTTGACGGGCCCAGCCTTGCTGGTCAGGGTGAGGTGCACGTCATCCAGCACCACCGCAGGATCGCTCATGTCATCGCGCCGCTCCCCCGGCCGCCCCGCCGTGTGGATCGGAGCCGTTCTCAGCGCCTGGCTCCTGCTTTTCGGCACCCCGACTGCCGCCGGGGAGCCCCGAATCGTCGTGCTGGGGGACAGCCTTACCGCAGGCTTTGGCCTGCCGCGCGAAGACGCCTTCCCGGCGCGTCTGGAAGCCGCGCTCAGGGCCGAAGGCCACGGCTGGCACGTGATCGACGCCGGGGTCTCGGGCGACACCAGCGCCGGCGGGCTGGCGCGGCTCGACTGGGCGCTCGCCGACGCGCCGGAGATCGTGATCGTCGAGCTCGGCGCCAACGACGGCCTGCGCGGCCTGCCCACGGACCAGATGGAGGCCAATCTCGACACGATCCTGGCGCAGATCGGCGAATCGGGCGCGTCGACGCTGCTCGCCGGCATGCGCGCGCCGGCCAATTTCGGCGCCGACTATGCGGCCGCGTTCCGCGCGGTCTACGAGGATCTCGCCGCCAAGCATCGGGTGGCTTTCTATCCGTTTTTTCTGGAGGGGGTTGCCATGGTGCCGGCGCTCAACCAGGCCGACGGCATCCATCCCAACGCCGCAGGCGTGGCCGAGATCGTGCGGCGCACGGTGCCGCATGTAGTGGCGCTCATCGCCCGGAACAAGGGCGGTTGAGGGGGAGGGAAGCCTGGGCACCCGATGATCCGGCTCTTCGTCGCCCTCGCCCTGCCCGAAGACGTCCGCCGCCGGCTCGAGATGCTGCGGGGCGGCTTGCCGGGCGCGCGCTGGCAGAGCGCGGAGCAGATGCACCTCACGCTGCGCTTCATCGGCGAGGTCGATGGCGCTGCCTTCCGCGAGATCGGGGATGCCCTCGCACACATCGAGGCCGAGCCGTTCTCGCTCACGCTGGAGGGCGTGGGCCACTTCCCGCATCGCGGCAGGGTGCGAATCCTGTGGGCCGGAGTCGCGCACAATCCTGCGCTCATGCGCCTGCGCGAGCGCACCGAGGCCGTCATCACCGGGCTCGGGTTCGAGCCCGACGGCCGCAATTTTGCGCCTCACGTGACCCTCGCGCGCTTCGCTTCGCGAGTGGCTCAGCACCGGCTTCAGGAGTTCATCTCCTATCACGGCCCCTACACCGGCGGGCCGTTTCCGGTGCGCTCGTTCGAGCTATTTTCGAGCCGCCTCGGCGCGGGCGGCGCCCACTACGCGGTGGAGGCGAGCTACCCGCTGGGGCCGGTATCGCCGGCGGATTGAGGCGCGCAGGGGTCTGCGACGGGACTGGCGCGCACCGCGTCATCCGGTGGCCTCGATACGCTCCATGTCCTCGTCCGAGAGGCCGAAGTGGTGGCCGATCTCGTGGATCAGCACGTGGCGGACGACCTCCTCCAGACTGTTGCCGGTCTCGACCCAGTAGTCGAGGAGCGGGCGGCGGTAGAGAAAGATCAAGTCGACGTCCTCGCGCACGTCCTGGACCCCGCCCTGGTCGAGGGAGACGCCCTGATAGAGGCCGAGCAGATCGTAGGGGCTATCCAGCTCCATCTCCTCCTGCACTTCGTCGCTGGGGAAGTCCACGACGCGGATCATCACCGGATCGATCGGCTCGCGCAGGAAGGCGGGGATGCGGCGGTATTCGCGGTCGGCGATCAGCTCCATATCCGCCGCGCTCGGCGGCTGGGTTCCCTGCCCGGTCATGACGGCAAGCCTAAAGCCAATGCGGCCTCAGAGAAATCGTGCGGCGCGGCCAGCCGGCCCACCTCCCCCTGTCCCCGGAGGGCGGAGGGGGAACGCAGGTCGCGCCGGCCTTCTCTCCCTCTCCTCCCACCGGGAGGAGAGGGCCGGGGAGAGGTGGGGGTGGTTGCTTCCATCCGCCATGGTAAAGAGAGCGCATGGCGGCTCGCCTGGGAGTGGGCGCGCCATGTCGCACTGCGTTGAGACCCAGACGGGAGGCCGGTACGGTGAGCAACAGGGAAGCGCTGCTGCGCGGGTTGCGCGAGCAGGCGCTCAACATTCGGCGTAACACGTGGCGGGCGCTACGGGCGGCAGGGTCCGGGCACATGGGGGGCTCGCTCTCCGCGGCCGACCTGCTGGCAGCGCTCTATTTCCACTATCTCAGGCTGAGGCCCGAGGAGCCGGACTGGCCCGAGCGGGACCGCTTCGTGCTCTCCAAGGGGCACGCCAACACGGCGCTCGGCGCGGTGCTGGCCCAGGCCGGCTTCGTGGACGACGGTTTTCTGGATACCTTCTACGGCTTCGAATCGCTGTTCGGCATGCATCCCGATATCAAGGTCCCCGGTGTCGAGATGTCGACCGGCGGCCTCGGCCACGGCCTTTCCGTCGGTCTCGGCATGGCGCTTGGCGCCAGGCTGCAGGGAACCGGCGCGCGCACCGTGGTGATGCTGGGCGACGGCGAGCTGCAGGAAGGCTCCAACTGGGAGGCTGCGATGGCCGCCGCCCACCTTGCGCCGCTCTCGTTCACCGCCATCGTCGACTGCAACAAGGTGCAGCAGAGCGGCCATGTCGCCGAGATGCTGGGGCTGGAGCCGCTGGCGGACAAGTGGCGGGCCTTCGGCTGGCAGGTCAGCGAGCTCGACGGGCACGACATGGAGGCGATCGTCGATGCCCTCGACGCGCTGCCCGAGGCGCCCGACAAGCCCTCTCTGCTCATCGCCCACACGGTGAAGGGCAAGGGCACGAGCTTCGCCGAGGACAGCTACCTCTGGCACAACAATGCGGTGAGCGACGAGGTCTACGAGAAGGCCATGGCCGAGCTGGGCGGGCCGGCATGAGCGCGCCGCAGCAGGACAACGGGGCCGAGCCCGCCTGGGTGAAGGCGGCGGCCAATCAATCGCGCCTCGCCTTCGGGCTTGCTCTGACCGAGCTCGGCCGCCGGGACGAAAGGGTGGTTGCGGTCTCCGCCGACACGCTCGACCTGATCGGGCTCCGGGGCTTCATCGACCACGCGCCGGAGCGCGTCATCGATGTGGGCATCGCCGAGCAGAACGCCATGGGCGTGGCCGCGGGCCTCGCCACCACGGGGCTCCGCCCCTTCGTCTGCGGCTACGCGCCCTTCATTTCCGCGCGCTCCATGGAGCAGGTGCGGAACGAGGTCGCCTATGCGAATCAACGCGTGGTGATCGGGGCGGCTGCGAGCGGGGTCTCGCTCGCCGTCTCGGGCGGCACTCATCATGCGCTGGAGGACCTGGCGCTGATGCGGAGTTTTCCCAACATGACGGTGCTGGTGCCGGCCGATGCCCACGAGGCGTGGCACGCGACGCTGGCCACCGACGAGATCGACGGCCCCGTCTATCTCCGCCTCGGCGGGCGCGCGCCTGAGCGCCCGGTGACGCCGGTCGATGCGCCGTTCAGCCTCGGCAGGGCTGCGTGCCTGGCCGAGGGCTCGGACGTGGCCGTGATCGCCTGCGGTGCCTTGGTGGCGCAGGCCATGGATGCGGCGGCGGAACTCGCCGAGCAGGGTGTGGGTGTGCGGGTGCTCAACATGTCCACGATCAAGCCGCTGGACGAAGACGCGATCCTCGCCGCGGCCGAGGAGACGCGGGGCATCGTGACCGCCGAGGAGCATCATCTGACCGGCGGTCTCGGCGGTGCGGTGGCGGAGTTGTTGGCCGTCAGGCGGCCCACGTCCATGCGCATGGTCGGCATGCCCGACGAGTTCGCCGTCGTCGGCCCGACCGACAAGATTCGCGCGCGCTACGGCATGAGCGCCCGGCACATCGTGGACGCCTGCCTCGACCTCATGGGTTGACCCGGCACCGCCTTCGTTCGCTCGCCACTCACCGAACCATGGTGCGGTGCACCGCGCGCGGCGCCCGCGCCAGGATCGCGCATGCAGCACACGGGCGGACAGGGCGCGACAGTTGCGGCGAGAGGGCGCTTCTCGGTCGAGTGGCTGCCGCCCGCGTCGGCCGGCGCCCGTCCCGCAGAATCCCACTTATCCCACTTATCCCAGTTAATCCCACTTAATCCCGGCGAATCCCGCTTTGAAATTTTGCGTTTTGCGCGTCTCGCGCCTGTGGCACGGACTGCGGACCAGCGCGACTCTTCTCCGCGCCCGCGACCTTTCAGGCGCGGGCGACGCGGGCTCCCGCTTGCGTCGGCCGTGCTATGACATGAGAATGGCGGGCGTTGCCGGGGCGGCGGCGAGGCGCCGCGGTGCTCCGCTGTGACCAGCGAACGGGAGGTCGGAATGTCGGCGATGCTCGAGCGTTCCGAGTGGTACGATATTGCGCGGGATACCAACTGGACGCCCTCCTACGTGTCGCGGGAGGCGCTCTTTCCGCCCGAGATGGGCGATCCCTACGGCATCCCCACCGAGGAGTGGGAGACCTTCGACGAGCCTTACAAGGTCTCGTACCGCGAATATGTGACCATCCAGCGCGAGAAGGATTCGGCTGCCTACTCGGTGAAGGCGGCATTGGCGCGCTCCAAGTTCTACGAACAGGCCGACGAAGGCTGGGCCA
Source organism: Alphaproteobacteria bacterium (assembly GCA_965237415.1). GTDB lineage: Bacteria > Pseudomonadota > Alphaproteobacteria > UBA828 > UBA828 > WTGU01. The sequence continues at coordinate 1,315,103 of CBDEFM010000002.1, read as the reverse complement.
GCGTGCTGAAGCTGCACTACGGCGCCGTGGCGCTGACGGAGTATCAGGCCTGCCAGTTCCAGGCGCGAATGTCCCGCTTCGGCCCGTCGCCCGCGATGCGCAACATGTCGGTCTACGGCATGCTCGACGAGCTGCGGCACACCCAGCTGCAGCTCTTCTTCCCGCACGAGCTGGTCCACCTCGACCGCCAGTACGACTGGGCCCACGAGGCCCAGCATTCCAAGAACTGGGCGGTGCTCGGCGGCCGTCATGCGTTTGACGACATCATGATGACGCGGGACGCCGTCACCTCGTCGATCATGGTCTCCTTCGCCTTCGAGACCGCGCTCACCAACCTGCAGATGATCGGCCTCTCGACCGACGCCGCCAACATGGGCGATCACACCTTCTCGAACCTGATCACGAGCATCCAGTCGGACGAGGCCCGTCACGCCCAGCTCGGCACGCCCACCATCGAGATCATGATCCGCAACGGCCGCAAGAAGGAAGCGCAGCTGGCCATGGACATCGCGCTCTGGCGCGTCTGGCGGCTCTTCTCGATCACCGTCGGCATTCCGATGGACTACTACATCCCGCTCGAGCAGCGGCACATGTCCTTCAAGGAGTTCATGCACGAGTGGGTGATCAATCAGTGGGAGCGGCAGGTGCAGGACCTCGGCCTGGAGCGCCCGTGGTACTGGGACATCTTCCTCACTGACATCGACAACCACCATCACTGCCAGCAGGGCGGCATCTGGTCCTGGCGGCCGACGGTCTGGTGGAATCCGCCGGGCGCGGTGGGGCCCAAGGAGCGCGCGTGGCTCGAGGAGAAATATCCCGGCTGGAACGAGAGCTACGGCAGCTATTGGGACGTCATCACCAACAATCTGCTCCAGGGGCACGAGGAGAAGACGCATCCCCAGTGCATCCCGATCATCTGCAACATGTGCCAGATCCCGATCTCGCACCGGCCGGGCCCCGAATGGGGCGCGCGCGCCTATCAGCGCGAGTACGGCGAGCGGCGCTACAACTTCTGCACCGAGGTCTGCCGCTGGATCTTCGATACCGAACCGGAGCGCTACAAGGACCACGAGACCATCGTGGACCGCATGTATTCGGGCGAGATCGACCCGCCGACGCTCGACAACGTGCTCATCTACATGGGCATCGGCGTCATCAGCGAGGGCGGCCGCGACGGCCACGACTACCGCTGGATCGAGGGTTTTCGGGCCCAGGCGGCGGAATAGCCAAGCGGCATCTATTGCGGTGCTGAAAGCGGCATGAGCGCGTTCCCGATCCTCTCGCGCTTCCAGCAGGATGCGCACATCAAGACGGTCGAGATCGATCCGTCCCAGACCATGGACGAGGTGGCGGCGACCTGCGCCTTCCACTCGATCGACCTTCACGTGGCGGACAAGCCCGGCCAGACGCTTCGCGTGCGGCCGACCACCGACGACGATTCTGCGCAGCCCTGGCCGCGCGATCTCACAGTGGAGCAGGCCGGCATCCGCTTCTACGACTGTATCGACATCTATTTCGAAGAGCCCTAGACCGCACCCGCGGCGCTGAGGGTGGAGTGATCGACGCATGGCGTTCAAGAAGGCCTGCACGCTGGACGACATCTGGGAAGGCGACATGGAAACCTTCGATGTGGGCGGCACCGAGGTGCTCCTCGTCCATGTCGAGGGCGAGGGCATCCACGCGATCCAGGCGCAGTGCCCGCATCAGGAGGTCGACCTCGTGGACGGCGACCTGGAGGGCCGTGTGCTCACCTGTATGATGCATCTCTGGGAGTTCGACGTGGTGGCGGGCAAGGGGGTGAACCCCGGCCATGCCGAGATCGCCCAGTATCCGGTCAAGATCGAAGGCGAGGACGTCTATGTCGACGTCGAGGGCATCGAGCCCAAGCACGCCAAACCCTGACGGCTGACGGCGGCGGGCGGAGCGGGAGGAACGGCGATGAGCGGTGACGGCGTGGCCCGCAACAACATGGTCGGCCCCGTGCTGCGCGTCGGCGAGGTTGCCGATGCCGTGGTCGAGGCCCTGCAGGAAGACAATCCGGGCAAGGAGTTCACGGTCGAGGACCGGATCGCCTATGTGCGGGCGGAGACCGAGGGCGAGTGCGTGGTGCGCGCCGAGACCGTGGCGCGCGTGCTCGGCCGGCCGTTTCGGATCGCCGAGCTGGAGGTCAACCTGACTTCCTTCTCGGGCCGGATCGAGACCACCGACGACACCATGCGCTTCTATTTCCAAAAGAGGCTGTAGTGGCCGGCCGGAGAAGTTCGTGCGATCTTGCGTGATGCCCCTACCTCGTCATGGCCGGGCTTGTCCCGGCCATCCATACGGTCGCCCATGCTGCGACGGACGTGACCGAGATGGATGCCCGGAACAAGTCCGGGCATGACGGTAGGGGGAGTGGCCGGGTCGCAGTCGGAACGGCAAATGGCGAGTGAGATGACGCAGGGCGGGCGGGTCCAGGCCGCCATCCAGCGCAAGCTGAGCGAGGCGCTCGCGCCGAGCCGCCTCGATATCGTGGACGATTCCGCGCGCCATGCCGGCCATGCCGGCGCGCGGCCCGAGGGCGAGAGCCACTTCACCGTCGAGATCGCCTCGGCGCAATTCGCCGGCCTCTCGCGGGTCGCCCGTCAGCGCCTGGTCCACAAGGCGCTGGCGGACGAGTTGCGGACCGACGTGCACGCGCTCGCGCTCAAGACCGTCACGCCGGAAGAGGACGCTGCGCTGGACCAGGGTTAGGGGGATCGCGCGACAATTCCGGTCTAGGCTCCTCCGGCTCCCGTCACATAGGGAGCACGGCGAGGGAGGCGAGGACGGAAAATGGAAAATTACAAAACGAACCCAATTTCACGTAGCCCATTCATTTGACACAATGACTTGGCGAATCCTCGCTATGCCGGTTTCGCTCGGGGCGCCGCGTTGCGCGGCGCAGCTGCCGGGGCGGATCGGACGAGCCGGCTTGCTACGCCGCCATCAGCGCCTCGACGTGGGCCGCGGCGCTCGCGCCGAGGGCGCGCAGGTTGTAGCCGCCTTCGAGGGTCGAGACGACATGGCCGTCGCAGAGCTCGCCCGCGAGCCGGACGAGCTCAGTCGTGATCCAGGTGTAGTCCTCCTCGACGAGCTCCAGGTTCGCCAGGGGATCGTCGCGGTGCGCGTCGAAGCCGGCCGAGATCAGGATCAGCTCCGGGCGATGTGTGCGGAGCGCCGGCAGCAGGCGGCTCTCCATCGCATCGCGGAAGCCGGCCGAGCCCGTGCCCGCCGAAAGCGGCGCGTTGACGATGTTGCCGACGCCCGTCTCGCGCGCAGCGCCCGTGCCCGGGTAGAGCGGCGATTGATGGGTCGAGCCGAAAAAGAGATCGCCGTCGCTTTCGAACGCCGCCTGGGTGCCGTTGCCGTGATGGACGTCGAAGTCGACCACGGCGATGCGCGTACGCCCGTGGGCGCGCCGCGCCCGCTCGGCGCCGATCACGACGTTGTTGAAGAGGCAGAACCCCATCGGCCGGCGCGGCTCGGCATGGTGGCCGGGCGGGCGCACCGCGCAGAAGGCGTTGTCCACCTCGCCGGTGAGCACCGCGTCCACCGCAGCCGTCACCGCGCCCGCCGCACGCCGCGCTGCTTCGCCGGAGGCCGGCGACATGACCGTGTCGGCGTCGATCGCCACCCGTCCCTCGTCGGGCACGTTGGCGAGAATGGCGTCCACCAGCTGCTTGTCGTGCGCCCAGGCGAGGCTTTCGGGCTCGCCGACCGGCGCCTCGCGGCGCTCGAGATCTGCGAAAGCCTCGGCGGCGAGCGCATCCTCGATCGCTCGCAGCCTTGCGCCCGACTCAGGGTGACGCGTGCCGGGGTCGTGGTCCGCGCACACGGGATGGCTGAACAGAACTGTCTTGGCCACGGGCTCTCCTCCTGTTGCTCTCAGCGTATCACGGTCGCGTCCGCACGGTTTTATGGGCGATATGCCTCCGGCGCGACTTTTCCGGTCTATTGGGGCTGGACCTGCGCCGGATAATCGCCACATTGGGGCCTGTGGATCCAAGGGAGGGATCGATGCGCTTTCCGCTGCTTCTGCTCACCCCCATTCTGCTCGCGGCGACGCTGGGCCTCGCGGCCCCGGCGCACGCGCACCTGCCGGCGGACGAGGTGCCCTCGCTCGCGCCCCTCGTGAAGGAGAGCGCGCCGGCGGTGGTGATCGTCGCGACACGGGGCAAGCTGCAGCAGCCGCAGATGCAGGAACCGCATCCCTTTTTCGACCATCCGTTCTTCGAGCGATTCTTCGGTGAGCGCCCCAACCCACAACCCAGGCGCCCCCGTGCCATGGGGTCGGGCGTCATCGTGGACGCGGAGAACGGCTACCTGCTCACCAACCATCATGTGATCGACAAGGCGGAACAGATCACCGTTGCGCTCACCGACCGGCGGGAGTTCGAGGCCGAGGTGGTGGGCGCCGACCCCGAGACGGACATCGCGTTGCTCAAGATCGACGCCGATTCGCTGACCGCACTGCCGTTCGCGGATTCGGACGAACTGCAGATCGGCGATTACGTCGTCGCCATCGGCAATCCATTCGGCCTCGGCCAGACCATCACCGCCGGCATCGTGAGCGCCGTCGGCCGCTCCGGCCTCCGCCTCGAATCGTACGAAGACTTCATTCAGACCGACGCCGCCATCAACGTCGGCAATTCGGGCGGTGCGCTCATCAATCTCAAGGGCGAGCTCGTCGGCATCAACACGGCGATCTTCAGCGGGCGCGGCGGCAATATCGGTATCGGTTTCGCGATTCCGATCAACATGGCACGCCAAATCATGGATCAGCTGCTCACCCACGGCGAGATTCAGCGTGGCCGCATCGGCGTGCAAATTCAGGACCTGATCCCCGATCTCGCCGAAGCGCTCGGAACCAGCCACGAGAGAGGCGCCGTGGTCGCCCAGGTGATACCCGGCACGCCGGCGGAGGAGGCCGGGCTCCAGATTGGCGACGTGATCGTCGAGATGAACGGCGAGCCGGTGATCGGCTCGTCCGATCTTCGCAACAAGGTCGGCCTGTTGCGGGTGGGCGATGCGGTTCGGCTCACCATCGAACGCGACGGAGAGCCCATGACGATCGAGCTTGCGGTCGGCGAGAGCAGCGAGGTCGCGCTCGGCGCGGGCAGCCAGATACCGCAGTTGAAGGGCGTCGTGCTGGGCCCGCTTACGCCCTCCTCTCCACTCTACGAAGAGGTGGAAGGCGTGCTCGTCATCGAGGTCGAGGTGGATACTCCCGCCTGGAACGCCGGACTTCGCGAGGGCGACGTGATCGTCGAGGTCAATCGCCGCGAGGTGAAGAGCACCGACGAGATCCTGGAGGCGTTCGAGGGGTCCGTTCCGCCGCTTCTGCTGAACATAAGGCGGGGCGACGGGGCCCGCTTCATCCTGATTCCCTGAGGCGGCACGGCAACGGCTGCGGCCGCACGATCGCGATGCCGCGCGCTTACGTGGTGGCGTGCGTGCGGATGGGGCCTTCGGCGCGCTGGTTTATCAGTTGGTCCAGATAGGCGTTGCCGCTCTCGTCGATGTCGCCGGCGGCGCCCTGCCACAGGATCGCGCCGTCGTGCAGCATGGCGAGCCGGTCGAAGCTCAGCCGCGCGATGCTCATGTCGCTCGTCACCGTGAGCGCTGTCGCGCCGGTCCGCTCGATGGCGTCCCGAATGAGCGCGACGATCGCGCCGGTCAGGATCGGGTCGAGGCCGGCGGTCGGGTCGTCGAGCACGAGGAAGCGGGGCTCGGCGGCGATCGCGCGGCCCAGCGCGACGCGCTTTTGCATGCCCCCGGAAAGCTCGGCCGGCGAACGATCGGCAACGTCCGGCCTGAGGCCCACCGATGCGAGGATTTCCACGGCTCGTTGCTTGGCGGCGCGGTGGGCCATTCCGTGGCCGTGGATCAGGGTAAAGGCCACGTTCTCCCACACGCTGAGACTGTCGAAGAGCGCGTTCTGCTGGAACAGCACGCCGACGCCGCGCATCAGCTGCTCCAGTTCGCTCTTGGCGAGGCTTGCGAGGTCGGTGTCTCCGAAGCGGACGCTGCCGCCCTCCATCGGCATCAGGCCGAGCACGCACTTCAGCAAGACCGACTTGCCGCCCGACGAGGGGCCGACCAGCACGGTCGACTGCCCCCCCGGCACATCGAGATCGACTCCGCGCAGCACGGGCCTGCCGTCGAACGCCTTGACCACGCCGCGCGCCGTGACGGTAATGCTCATGGGACGTCTCTAGCCCGGATTTCTCACCAATGTCACGGCCTGCGGCCAACGAAAGAGGTCTCCCCTCATGTCTGACGAGACGCTGCTCGAACGCCGTCACCGGCTGCTCGGCGCCGGTGCGCCGCTTTTCTACGACCAGCCGCTCCATCTGGTGAGGGGGGAGGGGACCAGGGTCTGGGACAGCGACGGCCGGGTCTATCTCGACGCCTACAACAACGTGCCTCATGTGGGCCATTGCCATCCGCATGTGGTGGAGGCGCTCGCGGATCAGGCCGGCAGGCTCAACCTCTCCACCCGCTACTTGGACGAGCGCATCCTCGACTATGCCGAGGCGCTTACCGCCACCTTCGCAGACGACCTCTCCCGCGTCGCGCTCTGCTGTTCCGGCACCGAGGCCAGCGAGCTTGCGCTCCGAGTCGCGCGCGCTTGCACGGGCAACGAGGGCGTCATCGTCACGGACTTCTGCTACCACGGGAACTCCGCAGTGGTCGCCTCGCTTTGCACGGCGTTCGACGCGCCCGAGGGCAGGGACCCGCGCGTGCGCACGATCCACGTGCCGGATGGCCCCGAGGCAGACGCCGCCGAGGCTGCAGCCGACGTCGAGGCCGCCATTGCCTCGATGGCGAAGGCCGGCATCCGGCCCGCCGCGATCTTCTTCGACACGATCTTCGCGACCGAAGGCATGCCGGCTGTGCCGGCGGGCTACGTCGAGCGCGCCGTCGCGCTCAACCGCGACGCCGGCGGGCTCTACATCGCGGACGAGGTGCAGCCGGGTCTCGGCCGCACGGGTGCCGCGATGTGGGGGCACCAGCTGTATGACGCGGTGCCCGACCTGGTGACTCTCGGCAAGCCGATGGGCAACGGTCACCCGCTTGCGGGCGTCGTCGCTCGTCCGGCGTTGATGGACGAGTTCACGGCCAGGGCCATGTACTTCAACACCTTCGGCGGCAATCCGGTCTCCTGCGCGGTGGGGCACGCAGTGCTGGAAGTCATCGAGGAGGAGGGCCTCATGGAGAACGCCCACGCGGTTGGCGAGCATTTGCACGAGGGGCTCCTGGCGCTCGGCAACAAGCACGCCATGATCGGCGCGCCGCGCGGGCGGGGATTCTTCATGGGGGTCCCGTTCTTCTCTCGCGAAGACGGCGAAACGCCGGCGCCGGATGCGACCAAGGCCGCGGTGAACGGGATGCGCGAGCGCGGCGTGTTGATCAGCCGCACCGGGCGGCACGATCACGTACTCAAGATACGCCCGCCCATGCCGTTTTCGGCCGCCGATGCAGATCAGCTTCTCGCCGCCCTCGACGAGACGCTGGAGTCGCTCGACCAGCGCGTGTGACAAGGCGACCATGACCGACTTCTATCGCCTGCCGCTCGCCGAGCGGGGCGAGCGTTTGCGTGCGCTCGCGACAGTCGCGCTAGCCCGCTGGGGCGTGCGGGACTGCGAGCCGGAGATCGTCAAGTACCGCGAGAACGCCGTGTTTCGTGTGGCCGCGGCGGACGGGCGGGACGCGGTGCTCCGCGTTCACCGCCACGGCTATCACAGCGACGCCGCGCTCCGGTCCGAGCTTGCCTGGCTGGAGGCGCTGCACGCCGACGGTATCGCCGTGCCCGCAGTGATCCCGAGTGCCGCCGGCGCGCCGTTCGAGATCGTGCAAGGCGCCGGTGTGCCGGAGCCGCGCCAGGTGGACATGCTCACCTGGATGCCCGGCATCCCCATCGGCACTCTGGAAGAGGGCCTGAACTCTGCGATCGTGGACGTGCACGCGGTCTTTGCCGGTGTCGGCCGGCTTTGCGGCCGTCTCCACAACCAGACCGAAGCGTGGACTCCGCCCGCCGGTTTCACGCGTCACGCCTGGGACCGCGACGGACTGGTCGGTCCCGAGCCGCTCTGGGGCCGGTTCTGGGAGGCCGCCGTGCTCGGCACCGAGGAGCGCCGCCTGATCGAGCGTGCCCGCGCCAGCGTGCGTGAGGCGCTCACGGCCTATGGCCGCTCGCCGCGGCGTTACGGCCTCATCCACGCCGACTTCAACCTCGACAACATGCTGCTCGACGGCGAGCGGGTGATCCCTCTCGATTTCGACGACTGCGGCTTCGGCTGGCATCTGTTCGACCTGGCGACGGTGTGGACGATCTATCACGGCAGCGACCTGGCCGAGGCGATTCGTGCCGGCGTCGTCGAGGGCTACCGCCGCGAGCGCGACCTGCCGGACGAGGAACTCGAGCACCTGCCGCTCTTCGAGCTCGCGCGCGCGTTCAGCTATCTGGGCTGGGTTCACACGCGCTCGGAAACCGCGAGCGCGCAGAGCCTGGCGGCCGAGGTCGCCCAGCTCGTGTGCACGCTCGCGGAGGCTTATCTGCGTGGAAAGTAGGGGGCGGCTACGGGAAGAGGGTGAGAACGCCGGTGTAGCCGTAAAGCCGGTTGTGCGAAATCTCGCCGTTGCAGAAGAAGCCCACCAGCGGCACGTCGCCGAGCGCGCGTTCGATGAGCCGCAGCTCTTCGGAGGCCTCGCCGAACATGTTGGGGCCTCGGGCGAGGCAGGTGAAATAGAGGGCGCCGCGCGGCTCGGCGCCGGCCCGCTGCTTTACCGACTCGACCATGCGGCCGAGGTCTTTCTCGGCGGCGTCCGCGTCGCGGCGGCAGAACTGCACCAGGGTGCCGCGCTCCACCAACTCGCCGATACCGATCAACCCCCGGTCGACGTCGAAGCCCACGATGTTGCGCACCAGATAGTCGCCGGTGTCGCTGCCCGCGACCGGGAGAGCCGCGAAGATGAGGCCGCCGACCCGGCGCAATTCGCTGGCCAGCTTCTCGCCGATCTCCTCCTTGAAGACATCGAGCGCCGGGCGCCCGTCGAGCTCGATGATGATGTTGGCCTGGCAGTCGGTGATCTCGTGGCCAGGCCCGATCGGCATGCAGCTCTGGCTGAGCGCGGTGGCGACGGCGACGGTCTCGGAAAGGAGGACGCCGGAGACCCCGCCCTCAGTGACCCCGCCCGCGATCTGGGCCGGGACCGCGCGCGACGACGAGAGGCCGCCCACCAGGAATCCATTCAGCTCGTCGGCGAGGTCGGCGATGATGTCGCCCGTGCGTTGGTTGCGCGGGTCGGCGTGAACGATACCGAAGCGGGCGGGTGCCCGGGCAATCCAGGCGCCATTGTCGCGGCTGAACTCGCCGAGGTCGTCGCGGATGGTGTCGAAGACCCGGTAGCTCGTCTGGTCGAGGTCGGCGATCATCACCGCGGCGGCGGGCTCGTCGAAGTATTCCCGCCCGGTGGCGCAGATTCCGATGCCGACCGAGCCCACCCACTCGTCGATGCCGGTCGCGCGTTTGAGCCGGTCCAGCGCGGCCGGCAGATGGTCGCCGATCGCGTCGGTGACGTAGAGCATCCCAAGCCCATGCTGCGGCAGCGTCGGCCCGAGCTTCTCTATGCAGGCTTCGATGGCGGCTTCGCCGCTCGGCCCACCGGCATGGGCGTAATGAAATCGCGTCATCCTCTGCGTCCCGGTGCTACGTCGCGCAGGAAAGCGCGCTCAACGGTGGGCTCAATTGCGCGCCCAATGGTGCGCTCACTGGCGCGCCTCCTGCAAGCGGGTGCCGCACCAGGCCGCCGCGCGCAGCGTCGTCGCGTCGGCGCCGAAGCGCCCCACCACCTGGAGGCCGAGCGGCAGGCCTCCTACCGAAAGGATCGGGACATTGACCGCCGGCACGCCGAGCATGGTCCAGAGCATGGTCTGGGAGCGGCTGCCGGTAAAGTCCAGCCCTTCCGGTGCTCCGCCGGGGGCGGCAGGGGTCAGCGCTGCATCGTAGGGCCTCAGAGCGTGCTCGAAAGCGCACCGCATCCCGTCCGCTTCGTCGAGCAGAGAGAGATAGGCATCGGCATCGGTCGCCCGCCCTCCGGCGATGTGCGCGCGCACCGTATCGGAGAGGTCAGCCGCGCCCCGCGCGAACCACGGCGTAAACGCGTGGGCAACCTCCCGTCTCATGATGCCGAGATGCACCGGCGCCGCCCGATCGAAGGGCGAGCCGAGGGTGAGCGGCTCGGCGCCGAGTTCAACCGCCGCAGCCTCATAGGCCGCCGCTGCATCCGCGCCGACCTCCTCCCAGGCCGGTTGCCTGATGAACGCGAGCCGGGGCTGCCCGAGCGGCAGGGCAAGCGCGGCCACGAGGCGGGTGGGCGCCTGCCCGGCGCTCGCCTGATCCAGACCGTCATCGCCGGAGATCGCATCGATGCCGAGCGCCACGTCCTGCGCCGAGCCTGCGAGTACGCCGACATGGTCGAGCGTTCGCGAAAGTCGCGTGACCCCGGTGCGCGGAATCGTGCCGAAGCTCGGTTTCATGCCCCACACGCCACAGAAGGCGGCGGGCCGCACGACCGAGCCTGCCGTCTGGGTGCCGAGCGCGAGCGGCACGCCGCCGGCGGCCACGGTCGCGGCCGAGCCCGAGGAGGAGCCGCCCGGCGTATGAGCGAGGGCATGCGGGTTGCGGGTGGCGCGGGCGGCGCCGCAGGCAAGCTCGGTGGTCACGGTCTTGCCCAGGATCAACGCCCCGGCCGCGCGCAAGCGGCGCACGACCGTGGCATCCGCGCCCGGCCTGTGTCCTGCATCGAGCGGGGTGCCATTCTCGGTCGGCTGGTCGGCAGTATCGATGATGTCCTTTACCGCGACGGGAACGCCGGCGAGCGCCCCGTTGGGGCCGGCGTCGTCGATCGCCTGCGCCCGCTCCAGGACCTGCGCAGCATCGAGATGGTGCCACGCGTGCACGCTCGATTCGGTCTCGGCGATGCGGGCCAGGGCGGCGGCGCAGGCTTCCCTCGCGCTCTCGCGCCCGGCGCGGACGTTGGCCGCGATCTCCGCCGCACGCGGGCATGTCGGCAATTGCAGCGTCGCGGTTCCCCTCGTGCCGGTCGTCGTCATTGTCTCCCCATCCGTGCGGCCCGTACCGCAACCATACAGCCTGGTCTCGGATACCGCGCCGTTGCTTGGCAAGCCCTGCGGGCAGGGCTATAAGCCGAGGCATGCTGGTCACTCTGGTCGACGACTCCATCCCGTTCAACGGGATGACCCCGGCCTATCAACCCATTGGCGGCGCCGAGAAGGCGTTTGCCAGCCTGCCGGCGGCGCTCGCGCGCCAGGGCCATGTCGTGCGCGCCGTCAACCGAAGCCCGAACAGCCTGGGCTTCGAGAATGTGAGCTGGATTCATTGGGAGGGACGCAGGCCGCCGATCACCGAGGTGCTGATCGCGTTCCGCAAGCCGGCCCTGCTCGAGTTCACGCGCGCGGTCAAGGCGCGCATCCTCTGGGTGACCGGGCCGCCGGATTACCTCCATCGGCCGCAGGTCCACGACGTGCTGAGCCGCACCGACGCCAAGCTCGTGTTTCAGGGCAACACCCATTCCGAGGCCTATCGGACGCAGGGGGAGAACGCGATCTACTGCCGCTCGATTTCACCCGGCGTGCGCGAGGAATACCGCAGTATCGAGGAGATGTCGCCCGAAGAACCGCCGACCGCCGTGGTCACCACCCACCCGAAGCACGATCTGGATTGGCTGCTGGGTCTGTGGATCGAGCGGATTCGCCCGCAAGCGCCAAACGCCCAGTTGCAGGTCTATTCGGCTGCATTCAAGCGCGCGCAGACTGGCGAGACGCTGGCCGAAGAGCTCATGCCGATCTACGAGAAGGCGCACGCGGGTGCCGAGCACGGGGTGGTCATCATGGCGCCCGCCGGCGACAGGGACATGGCGAAGGCCTACGCCAGGGCGCGGGTGCATCTCTATCCCGGCTCCGAACGCGAGATGTATTGCTCGACATTGGCGGAATCGCAGGCCGTCGGCTTGCCGGCGGTCGCGCGGCCGGTCGGCGCGGTCAAGGAGCGCTTCACCGATCGTCAGTCCGGCTTCCTCGCGCCCGACGACGATGCGTTCGTCGAGAATGCCCTTGCCATGTTGAAGGACGACGAAGCCTTCGAGAAGGCCAGCAAGACGGCGCGTCGGAGTGGCCGGAACCGGAGCTGGGATTCGGTGGCGAACGAGTTCGAGATGCTCTTCAGATGAAGGGCCTCTTCATCACCGCGGCATAGGCCGAAACGCTACATCACCCCGTACTTCTCGTACGCCTCGGTGGTTGAAAGCCCGGCCTCGATCTCTTTGGCGATTCGGGTTTCCATGCGGCGCTTCTCCAGCGCCTTCTCGACGCACTCGGCCGCGACCTCGCTCGGCACCACGAGCACGCCGTCATCGTCGCCCACGATCAAATCGCCCGGCCGGACAGCGACCTCGGCGATCCGAACCGGCTCCCGGTAAGCGACCACCCGGCCCCGGCCCCGTTGGTCCTGCGCGTAGGAGCCGCGGGCGAAGACCGGCAGTGTCATCCCGCGAATCTCCCGCGAATCGCGCATGTAGCCGTCGAGCACGGCACCGGCCGCGCTTTGTGCCAACGCGCGGGTCGTCATCAGCTCGCCCCAGAGCGCAAAGGGCGGCGCGCCCGCGGCGGCGACATACACCTCGTCCGTCTGAAGGGAATCGAGGGCTTCGAACATAAGGCCGAAGCTGTAATCGTCCGGCGTGGCGGCGATCTCCAGCAGCGGCATCGCCCGGCCGACGAGCATGGTGCCCGGCACGGCCGGCTGGATGGCCGGCGGCAGGAACTGGTGACGACGGCCGAGGGTATCGAGCACGTCGCCGAGCTGCGCGGTGGAGAGCTCCCCGCGCACCGTTGCGAGAAGCGTGTCGGGAATCTGGGTCATGACGATCCTTCCTCCGGCTGGTTCGGGCGCTTGCGGTCGATCAGGGTCGCGATCACAGGATGGTAGCGCGCGCCCAGCCCGTTCTCGATGGCCTCGGTGAACAGCGCCTTGACCAGCACCGCGCCCTCGGCGTCGATACCTGAGTCCGCCGCGAGTTCAAGCGCGTAGTCGAGGTCCTTCAGCGCGTAAGTGACAGGGAACGCGCTCTCCGGGAAGCGCTCCGCGAGGATCGCCTTCATTCCGTGATTGCGGAGCGCGAAGCTGTCCCCCGAGCTTCGGCCCACCGCCTCCAGGAATGTCGCCGGCTCGATCCCCTGACGTCGCGCGATCGCGAGACCCTCCGCCAGCGCGCGGACGTTCTGGAAGAGGATCATGTTGTTCAGGATCTTCACCGCCTGTCCGCTGCCGACCGGCCCGCAATGGGTCACGTCCCGGGCTATGTAGCCGAGCAGCGGCTGCAGCCGCGCGACCAGCGCCTCATCGCCGCCCACCATGATGCTGAGTGTGCCGTCGATGGCGGCCTGACGCGTACGCGCGACCGGCGCATCGGCGAAGGCGATACCGCGCGCGGCGAAGGCGCCTTCAATCTCACGGGCAAGCGCCGGCGGGGCGGTGCTGGTGTCGACCACTGTCCGCCCGGCAGGCAGGAGCTCGATGAGGCCGCCGTCGCCGAGGCACACCGCCCGCACCTCGCGGCCCGAAGGGAGCGACAGGAAGATCAAGTCGGCCGCCTCGGCGAGCCCGGCGATGGAGGGCGCGACCGCCGCGCCGTCGGCCGCGAGTCGCTCCAGCGGCGCAGGGTCCAGGTCGTAGGCCGTGACCGGTCCGTCGTGCTTGCGCACGAGATTGCGGCACATGGGCTCGCCCATGACGCCCACGCCGACAAATCCGATGTGTTCGCCGCTCACTGGTCGCGGCCCTCCTTCGCAAAGTGGGCAGCGCCAGTGCCGGCGAGGCGGCCGAACACCGCGCCCGAGACCAAGCCCGTGCCACCCGGATAGTTGCCGTAGAAGAGACCGCCGACCAGTTCGCCCGCCGCGAAGAGGCCGGGGATCGGCGTGCCCGAGACCGCCCGCACCTGGGCACAGGGATCGATCGCGAGTCCGCCGAAGGTGAAGGTGATGCCGCAGGTGACGGCATAGGCCTCGAACGGCGGAGCCTCGATCCGGTTGGCCCAGTTGGACTTGGGCGGGGCGATACCACGGGTGCCGCGGCCGTCCTTCACGGTCGGGTCGAAGGGAGCCTCCGTCACCACCGCGTCGTTGTAGGCCCGCACGGTCTCGAGGAAGCGCGCGCCGTCGATGCCTTCCATCTGGGCAACGAGACCCTCCAGCGTGTCCGCCTTCGCCCTGGTCACCTGCCGGATGCGATACTCGTCCCGCAGCAGGTGGGTCACCTGCGAGTCGAACACCTGCCACGCCACCTGACCCGGCTGCTCCAGCACCCGCCGGCCGTAGGCGGCATAAGTGTAGTTGCGAAAGTCCGCGCCCTCGTCGACGAAGCGCTCGCCTGCCGCGTTGACGATGATCGAGAAGGGGTAGCTGTGCTTCTGGAAGCCGTCGCCCACGGCGAGGTCGCCGAAATCCGGTGCATTCCGGTCCCAGGCGACCGCGTGGCAGCCGGACCAGTTGCCGGCCGGCATGGCGCCGGCCTCCAGCGCCATGCGGATGCCGTCGCCTTGGTTGAAGCGGGTCCCGCGCACCTTGGCGAGGTCCCAGCCGGGCCCCAGATAGCGCGCACGCCAGGCGGCGTTGGCCTCGAAGCCGCCGCAGGCCAGGACCACGGCGCCCGCAAGGATATCGACCGTATGCCCGTCGATCCGTGCGCGCACGCCGCGCACGCCGGCGTCGTCGGTGAGCAGAGAGCGGGCCTCGGCCTTGTAATGGACGGCGACTCCCGCTTCTGCCGCGGCCTTGTAGAGCGCGGCGACGAGACCCGGCCCGCCGCCCCAGGCCTCGACCGCGAGCCCGCCCCAGAAGCGGAAACGGCCGTCTTCCTTCTTGAAGGCCTGGCGGCCGTAACTCGGCTGGAAGCGCACGCCGTTCTCGCGCAGCCAGAGCAGGGTGGGGTGGCTGCGGGTCACGAGCTGCTCGACCAGGTCGGGGTCGGCGCGGTACTGGGTCAGCCGCGCCATGTCGTCGTAATAGTCTGCTTCGGTGTAGGCGCCGAAATCGGTCTCCGCCAGTTCACGGCCGGAGAGATCGGGAATCAGCGCGCGGAGCGCATCGGTGCCGTCGAAGACCACCCGCATGGCGCCGGCGGTATAGGTACTGTTGCCGCCCCGCTCTTCCTCGGGCGCGGCTTCGAGCAGGCGCACGCGAGCGCCGGCCTCGGCCGCGGCAAGCGCTGCCGAGAGCGCGGCGTTGCCGCCGCCCACGACCACGACATCGGCCGTCAGCGTCTCGGTCATCCTATTCTTGCCGTCCCAGGCTGCGTCGCCGTCGCCGCAGGTACTGTGTGAGGCCGTACCAACCGACGGGCCGGCGCGTCAGGCACGCCGCGGCCGCAGTTCGTCCGATCGAGAGCTGGGGGTCAAGTTTCATGTCAAGGTCATTCCCCACGGTGGCGGTCGACAGTGGCTCTGCGAATGTTGTATCGTGTCAACATGCCTCGGGCAAAGCATCCGAAGAAGGAGGTCGAGAGTGCCTTGCGAGATGCCGAAAGCGCCGGTTGGACGGTGACGCCGACACAATCCGGGCATCGCTGGGGCGTGATGAGATGCGGCGTGGAGGGCCCTTTCGGTTGTCAGATATCAATCTGGTCCACGCCCCGCAACACCGGCAACCACGCCAAGCAATTGCGACGATTCATCGCTCGCTGCTCGCATACGTGGGACCAGCGAATGGGAGATAGCTGACATGTCTACGTTCCACTTCACTCTGATTGTCGAGGGGCCCGACCTTCAGGATGAGCCGTGCATCGACGCGTTGTTCGAGGCCGGGTGCGACGATGCGGCCATCGGTCGAAGCGATGGAATCCAGTTCGCAGACTTCGATCGCAAGGCCGGAACTCTCAACCGCGCCATCCTGTCGGCAGTGGACGACATGGAGAAGCTGCAGGGGGTCGAGGTCGTACGCATCGCCGACGCCGGTCTTGCCTCGCTGGCGGATATCGCCGCCCGCCTCGGCCGCACCCGAGAAAGTGTTCGATTGCTGGTAAGCGGTGCTCGAGGTCCCGGCGGATTTCCGAAACCGGTCACCGACCCGCGTGGTCGCTATCGATTGTGGCGCTGGTCCGACGTGGAGCGCTGGTGCGTGGAACAGTTGGGCGAGGCATTGCCGATTTCCCAGGATGAAGTCACGGCGGCCTTCAGCGCCGCGTTGGAGCTCCGCCACTTTCGGCGTGCGATGGCGCCCGCAAACCCGATCACTCTTCGGGAGCTCGTCGGCATGGATGAGGTGCGGGTCTCTTCGGAATAGGCGCGACCGAGCGCGGCGTTGCCGCCGCCCACGACCACCACGTCGGCCGTCAGCGTCTCGGTCATCCAGCCTCTGCGATCCTGCTTGCGCCGCCCTGAAAAATGGCCTGGTGTGGGCCTTCCGTGAGGGGCCAGTGTACTATCTCGCAGGCCCAGGACAGGAGGGAAGGAATGAGCGCAGCGGCAGCCGAGGGAAATCAATCCGCGTCCGAGCTTCGTCTGGTGTGGGAGCCAATGGAGATCGGCTCCACGCACGTGAAGAACCGGATCATGATGACCGCCCAAACGACGCTTCTCGGCAAGGACAACGTCCTCGGCGACCGGCACATCGAGTTTTTTCGGGAGCGCGCGACGGGGGGTGCGGCCCTCTTCATCACCGAGCAACAGGCCGGCCACAGGCTGAGCAAGGGGTCGTTCTTCGAAGGATGTTCGGCGTGGGAGAAGCGCGCCATTCCCCAATACGCCAAGCTCGCCGACGCGGTGCACGAGCACGGCGCGCGGCAGTTCATTCAGCTATTCGGCTGCGGCGTGCATGACAAGGGCACGATGATCATGGACGAGTGGCACCCGCTCTGGGGTGTCTCCAAGATGCCCTCGATCGTGCACCACGAGATCCCGATGGTCATGGAGCAGAAGCACGTCGACGACGTGGTCAAGGAATTCGGCGAGTCGGCTCTCAACGTGAAGGTTGCTGGCTGCGACGGAGTGGAGCTGCACGCGGCGCACAGCTACCTGCTCGGCCAGTTCCTGAGCCCCGCCTTCAACGACCGCACCGACCGTTACGGAGGCTCCGTCCGCAAGCGCTGCCAGGTCCTGCTTGAGATCGGCGAAGCGGTCCGCGCGCAGGTCGGCGATGCCTTTACCGTCGGCGTCCGCCTTTCCTTCGACGAGTTCATGGGCGATGTCGGGATCACGCCGGACCAGACCGAGGAGCAGCTGGAGGTTCTCTCGAGCAGCGGCCTCTTCGACTTCTTCAACATCTCGGGCGGCGGCTACTACACGCTGCACCGTGCGGTCGCCCCAATGGGCGTGGAGAACGGCTTCATGCTCCCCTTCGCCAAGCGAGCCAAGGCGGTGGTGGGCAACAGGGCCAAGGTCTTCGCCGTCGGCCGGATCGTCGACCTGCACCAGGCGGAGCAGGCGCTTGCCGAGGGCGCCACCGACATGGTCGCGATGACCCGCGCGCAGATGGCCGAGCCGCACCTGGTGAAGAAGACCCGCGAAGGCCGGCAGAAGGAGATTCGGCGCTGCATGGGCGCCAACGAGTGCGTCGCGCGCCTCTTCGACAACCGGCAGGTCACGTGCGCGGTCAACCCGAGCGTCGGCCGCGAGGCACGGTGGGGCAACGATACGCTGAAGCCGGTGGCGCCAGAGGATGCGAAGTCGATCGTCGTCGTCGGCGGGGGCCTCGCCGGGATGAAGACGGCCGCAGTCGCGGGAAGCCGCGGTCATCGGGTCGTGCTGATGGAGCGCGAGGAGCGCCTGGGCGGCCACCTGAACCTGCTGATGGAGCTGCCGACGCGCAAGGAATGGGGCACCGCCATCGACAATCTGGTGCGCGCCATGGACGTCGCGGGGGTGGATGTGAGGCTCGGGGTGGACGCAACGCCGGACGCGATCGAGCGGGAGAAACCCGATGCCGTGGTCGTCGCCACCGGCGCACGCTGGGACTGCGACGGCCGCAGCCAGTTCCGCCCCGGCAGCCCCAGCCTTGCGGGTGCGGAGCAGAAGAACGTCATCGATGTCGGCACCGCAACGGCGCGCGCGCTGGCGGATGCAAGCGCGCTCGGGCAGCGGATCGTGATCCTGGAGGAGACCGGCTTCTACCTCCCGCTCGGGCTCGCCGAGATTCTGGCGTCGGGCGGCGCCGAGGTGGAGATCGTGACGCCGCGGGCCATGGTGGGCGAGGATGTCATGCGCACGCTCGATCTCTCTTACGTGATGCCGTGCCTGGAGGAGGCCGGCGTGCTGTGCAGCGCGCATACGAACGTGGAGAAGATCGAAGGCAGCACGGTTCACGTCCGCTCGGTCTGGGGCGGGCAGCCGCGCATCATCGAGGGGGTGGATACCGTCGTCATCTCGATGCTGCGCTCGCCCAACGACGCGCTTTACCGGGCGCTCGAAGGGCGCGTCGCGGCATTGCACCGGGTCGGCGACGCGCTCGCGCCGAGACGCCCGATTCAGTCCATGTACGAGGGCGAGGAACTCGGCCGCGCGCTTTGAGTTATCGGATACGGGAGGTGCCCACCCGCCGACTCACTCCGCCGCCCGCTGGCTGAGCCGCGATTGCAGTGCGGCGCAGAGCGTCCGCAAGACTTCGAGGCGCGCGTGCCTCTTGTTGTTGCCGGGGACCAGAGTCCACGGCGCCTCGGGCGTGCTCGTGCTTGCGATCATGTCGTTGGCCGCGTTCTCGTAAGCGTCCCACTTCGCGCGGTTGCGCCAGTCCTCTTCGGTCAGCTTCCAGCTCTTGTAGGGATTTTCCTTGCGCGCCAGGAATCGTCGTTCCTGCTCGTCCTTGTCGATGTGGAGCCAGAATTTCATCAGCAGCGTGCCGTGGCTGATGATCTGCTCCTCGAAGTCTCGGATCTCGGCGTAGGCGCGCCGCCACTCCGGCTCCGTCGCGAATGATTCGACGCGCTCCACCAGGACGCGGCCGTACCAGCTGCGGTCGAAGACCGCGATCTGCCCGGCTTCGGGCAGCCTGCGCCAGAAGCGCCAGAGGTAGTGATGGGCGCGCTCCTCGTCGCTCGGCGCGCTTACCTGATGGACGCGGTAGCTGCGGGCATCCAGCGCCGAGACCATGCGCCGGATGGCGCCGCCCTTGCCGCCGGCGTCCCAGCCTTCGAAGACGAGCACGACCGAGAGCCCATGCAGGAGGTTCTGTGCTGCAAGCCAGTAGAGATCGGCCCGCAAGCGCGCCATCGACTTCTCATAGACCTTGCGGCCCACGGTTCTCGCCTGGTCGATCGTAGACAGCGGCTTGACGTCGCGCACCGTCGCGCCGACCACGGTCGGGCTTGCGACGGGCGCGCGGGCGCGGAAGCCCGCGTCCGGCGGGGGTAGGCCGGCGAGACGGGCTTCGAGCGCCCGGCGCGCCATCCCCAACACGGTGAGCGAGCGGTACCGCGCATGGCGGCCATCGACCACGAGCCACGGCGCCTCGGCGGTGCTGGTGCGGGTGATGATGTGCTCGGCGGCTTCGTTGAAGTGCTCGTAGCGGTGCCAGTTGCGCCAGTCCCACTGCGAGATTCGCCAGTGGTCGCGCGGATGTTTCTGCAGCGCCTCCAGGCGCTTCTGCTGCGCCTCTCGGTCGAGATGCATCCAGAACTTGAGGATCAGCGCACCGTCGTCGGCGAGCGTGCGCTCGAACGCCGCGATGCGCGCGAGCCGCCGGTCGAGCGCGCTCGGCCCGATGCGCCCGTAGGCGCGGTCCAGCAGCGGCGCGGAATACCAGGCGCTGAGGAAGAGGCCGAACCGCCCCCGCGCCGGCAGGTCGCGCCAATAGCGCCAGAACTCGGGCCGTTGCCCTTCTTCCTCGGTGAGCCGGTCGTAGGCGTGGGTGACGATGCGGCGCGGGTCGAGCCATTCCGTGAGCAGGTTGACCGTCTCTCCCTTGCCCGCACCGTCAACGCCTGCAAACAGCACGATGACCGGAAAATCCGCTTCCGCGAGCGCGCGCTGCGCCTCGACCAGCGCGATCCTGAGCGCCGCCGCCTGTTCGTCGAACGCGGCCCTGGAAATCTCCCGTGCCCGCTCGCGCTCCACCTCTTCGAATACTCGAGCGCTCATCGTCGTCTCCGCAGAGGTCTATCTCCCAACACGCGCGCGACACATGCCCGCAGCTCGGACGGCGGCCTTTTCAGTGCTTCGTCCGGTACACGCGATCTCCAACGGTAGTATGCCGACGCCCCCAATTCGACAGGGATTTCCGCTCAGCCGTGGATATCCTCCGTCTGCGCGCAGAGCGGCCCATAGAGGTCCGGCCGGCGGTCGCGGAAGAAGGGCTTCTTCTGGCGGACCTCGAACACCTGACGGCGGTCCAGCGCTGCGGTGATGATTTCGTCGCCGTCGTTCCCGGCAGCGGCCAGGACTTGGCCCTCGGGGTCGATGACCATGCTTTCGCCGCCGAAGGTCCAGCCGCTCTCGGGCCCGACCTTGTTGCAAGGCGCGAAATAGACGGCGTTTTCCCAGGCCCGCGTGATCATCATCTCGCGCCAGGGGCCAACGCGGGGCGCGGCGAACGGCACCACGATCAGTTCGGCGCCATTGACTGCCGAGCAGCGCGCGTGCTCGGGGAAGAACGTGTCGTAGCAGATAATGATGCCGATCTTCCACGAGCCCACCTGGAAGACTGAGAAGCGCGAGCCGAAGCGGAAATACATGCGCTCGAGGCTGAGATAGAGCCCCGGCATCACCTTGCGGTATTTCCCGACGATGGCACCCTTGGGGTCGATCACGAAGGCCGTGTCATAGTAGAGGCCGGCGGACTCCTCCTCGTAGAGCGTCGCGATCAGATGAATCCTGTGCTCCGCCGCCTTCGCCCGCATGGCCGTGATGCTCGGCCCCGTCTCGGGCTCCGCCCGCTTCAGATGCTCATGGTCGCGTTCGTTGAAGACATAGGGGTGATTGAAGAACTCGGGGATCACCACCAGGTCCGGCCGCTCGGTCTCGACTGCGCGGTCGATATGGGCGGCGGCCCGCGCAATGTTCGCGTCGCGGTCCGGTCCGCTGTTCATCTGCACGAGGCTGAGCGTGATCGTGTCGCCGAGGCTCATGCGCCAATTCTCCCGTTGCGGCGCCCGTGAGCGACGATACCCGTCTTCCCCACCGCCTGCCAGCCACGCAGTGGCGCGTCTGCGGTGCCTGCCCTACCTGCGTGAACGCCGGAGGACAATGAGGCAGCCGCTGGCCGCGCGTCATGGCCGGAAGGGGGCTATAGTTGTGTTGCGTACGATCGTTCAAAGCGGCGATCAGTATGTCGACAAGTCCAAACTTGTTATTTCGATTGGTTAATCTGTTATTCCTGGTGCCCTATCAAGGATTCGAAGAGATAAAGGCGAGTTCCGAACACTTATCTGGCCAACTATACGACAATTTTCATGTAACAATATTACATGTTTCGTGCGCCTGTTAATCATGTCTCGTCTCCAATTGACTACAGTGATGATTTCAGTATTAATTCCTGGTCTGAGAGAGCGCCGTTTAGGTATCAATGAAGTGCGGTAGTATTGGACCTCTCACACACATATGCCATTACTTCAAAGAAGACATAACCATTGGGCATAGCCATAATTTGCATGAAATTCCGCCTCGTTAGCGGACAGCGCATCGTTCAATTGCCGCCACTCAGGTGTTTGTCCCGCAGTCTCGTATGTGCCTTGGTGGCCGCAATGGCCCACGCATGTCTGTTGCCGGATGCGGTTGGTGCATCCGAACCTCTGCGACCGTTGAACTACGAACCCGTTGAATTCGCTTTTTCCGGGCTTGCCTTGGGCCGCAAGTCTGTTTCTCCCACCAGTTTCAAACCGCGACGAGATGTGCAGGCATGGGATGCCTCACTGCCGATCGATTGGGGCGCAGACCCGTTTCACGATCCAAATTGGCAATATCAGCTCCACGCGTGGCGCGTGATGGAGTATCAGTTGTATGAGTATCGCGATACCGAAGATCCGGCGTGGTTACGCGAGGCGATCGAGATTGCTCTCGACTGGGCGCACTATCACGTTGACCTGGGACATAGCGAAAAGTTCTCTTGGTACGATATGGCCGCCGGGATTCGCGCCGCGCGACTGGCGTTTATGCTTGATCGCATTCTGTCCGAGCGTGTGGAAGCGGGCGATGTTGAGCTTGAAACACTGGCGAATTTGGCGGACCTCCATGCCCAGAAGCTTCAGGATCGTGGATTTTTGGCCAAGGGGAATCATGCTATTTTTCAGTTGGTCGGGCTCGATATGCTGTGCGAGGTGATCTCGTGGCGTAGTTCCTGTGGACAAGGGGCTGCTCGGGAGTATGCGCGCCATTCCTTCGAGTCATTGCTGAAGTCACAGTTTACCGAACAGGGTGTTCATGCGGAAAGTTCCCCTACCTATCATCAATGGGTACTCAGAACGCTGCGCGACTCAGGCGCAGTCGAGCGTCTTGGCACACCCTCTATCATGCGTCTATTGGAGTATGCGGAAAATATTTCGCCGTGGTTAGCCTATCCGGACAGGTCATGGATTGCCGTTGGCGACAGTGCCGGAACCGGGCCCGCACTAAAGTCACCCGTGCCTGAGACCTGTCTCACCGCTGTACCCGAATCATGTTGGGCGGTGCGCGACCTAACAAGGTCGGGATACGGGATCATTCGGTCGCTGCCCGATACTCCGCAAGAACGTTCCAGTTTGCTGTTCGTTAGCGGAATGGCGCGTGAGAGCGGGCACAAGCATGCCGACGATCTCGGATTTGTGCTTATGGAAGGGGGGCGCAAGGTATTCGTGGATAGCGGTAAGTACGGTTACACTAATGACGAAGCGAGGCACTATGTGCGAAGCGCCCGAGCACACAATGTGATAAGTCTCGCCGACCGGGTCATTATGCCAAGGGATATCGATATCCGTAAATTGCGGATGGGGCCAATCGGGCAAGATGGCTCCAATTTCGTTATTGCAGGCGTTGTCGTACGCCCTGGCCTATTCCGGCACGAACGAGTCCTCTACTATCGCCCGGGCGTTTCGCTGGTCATTGAGGATCGTTTGTATAACCAGACCGACTCGCGGTGGTTGTCAAATCTTCACCTTGCCCCTGGTTTAGTGCCCGAGCTTGAGGAGGGAGGGTTCACCGTTCGGGTCGGAGATCGGATTGTGCAAGCCCAATTCGATGGGCCCAAGTGCGAACTGATTGCAACCGTAGGCGCGACGGAGCCTTATCAGGGTTGGGTAAGCACTGGGTACCTGGAGCTGACGCCGGCGTACGTGGTGACTGCCTCATGTCCTGCCGATCTCGTCGAAAGCAGGTGGCAGATCGATTTCGCCCCTCAAGACTCTGCCGACGCCTCTTCGATATCCTTTAGCATCAGCGGTAGCGATAGAGCGGCGTAGCGTTCCGCAATTGCGCGGCGGTTTTCCATCGTGTCGGCGATGTCCGACTGTGCCAGGGAGACATTCGCGACGAAAACAATGAGGCAGACGGGTATCCCCGACAGCATCGGCAGCTGAGGCGCGCCAAGTACTCTCGCAGCCATCGCCTGAAACGCCGCACTCGGGGTGGAGTGTTCGGGCCGGCGCCGTCAGCCGCTATGATGGAGATGGCAGGTGAGGCCTATCACGAAGCGGGGGAGGGGCTCAGGGTGAAACGGTCCGCGGCCACGATCGATCCCATCACGGCGAACGTGATCGGCGGCGCGCTGGAGACGATTGCCGTTGAGATGGGCCTCAAGCTCATGCGCATGTCGCATTCGAGCTTGATACGGGAGTCCGAGGATTTCGGCGCTGCCGTGATGGATGCGGCGGGCAATCAGATCGCGGAGACGCCGCAGAGCACACCTCTCCAGTCTGGGCCGTTGCCGGGCTATGTGCGCGGGATTCGCGCCGCGCTCGAGAGGCGCGGGGAGGCGATCGAGCCGGGCGACGTGTACATCCACAACGACGCCTATGGCGGCGCGAGCCACGTGCCCGATGTCGCGTTTTGTGTGCCCGTCTTCCACGAGGGCGCGCTGGTCGGCTTCACCGGGACTGCCGCTCATCACGTCGATATCGGCGCCCACACGCCCGGCAGCGCCGGCATCGTCGATGCGGTCGACGCCTATGCCGAGGGAATTCAACTCAAGGGCCTCAAGATCTACGACAAGGGGGTCAAGAACACGACGCTCTGGGCGGTGCTGGCTGACAATATCCGCGCGTCCCACCTAGTGCTGGGCGACATGGAGGCGCAGATCGCCGCCGCCCGGATCGGCGCCGAGGCCTTTCTCCGCCTGATTGATCGCTACGGTCTTGCGACTGTGCAGGCGGCCTGCACAGCACTCATGGACTACTCCGAGCGAATGATGCGCCAGTCCATCGAGGCGCTGCCGGACGGGCGCTATTGCGCCGAGGGCGCGATCGACGGCTTCCTGGACGACGACGACCCGGCGCGACGCGAACTCCCCATCGCGGTCGCGGTGACCGTCTCGGGCAGCGACATCACGGTCGATTTCACCGGTACGGCAGCACAGGTCGACGACCGGCCGATCAACATGCCGCTCCGCGGCACGGTCGATTGCGCGGTCTGGATGACGCTCCGCTCGATCCTCCTGGATTCTGCGGTGCACGGCAGGATACCGCTCAACGCCGGGCTGACCCGGCCGATCCATCTCGTGGCACCGAAGGGGACTCTGGTGAACCCCACGTTCCCCGCGCCCACGATTGCGCGCGCCTGCCCGGGGATTCAATGCGCCGACACGATCATGAAGGCGCTTGCCCAGGCTGTGCCGGACCAAATTTCGGCCGGCGTCAGCAACCTCAACGTCGTCGCCTACAGCGGGCTGCGCGGTGAGCGACACTGGGTCCACATGGAGATCTACGAGGGCGCCTACGGCGGGCGCGCCGGCAAGGACGGCATGGACGCGGTGGACATCCTCTTCACCAACACGCGGAACAACCCGATCGAGGACGTCGAATCTCACTTTCCCCTGCGCGTCCACCGCTACGAGCTACGCGAGGAGGGCTGCGCGGCGGGGCGTTGGCGGGGCGGGATCGGACCGATCCGCGAAACCGAGCTGCTCGACGATGCCGGCTTCTCGATCGAGGGCGAGGGCCAGCGCTTCCCGCCCTGGGGCCACGACGGCGGCGCTGAAGGCCGAGCGAACAGCATCACCCTGGTCCGCGCCGATGGCTCAACGCAAGCGCTGCCGTCCAAGCTTGCCCATATGAAAGGGGCAGCCGGCGACCGCGTGATCGTTACCTCCGGCTGCGGCGGCGGCTACGGCGATCCGCTGCTTCGCCCGCCCGAACAGGTGGCGGCGGATGTTGCCGATGGCCACACCAGCGCCGAGGCGGCGCTGCGCGATTACGGCGTGGTCGTCACCGATACGTTTGCGCTCGATGGTGCCGCGACCGCCCGCGAGCGCACGGCCCGCGCCGAGCCGACTTCGCCCGACGAGCCGACTTCGTAATATATAGAGACGTACCTCCGGGGCAGTTCGAAGGCGCGGCTACCGTTCTCCCTCTTCGGCCGTGCTCTTCATAAGCGTGATGACGTTGCGTTCGTCCCTGCGCTGATACGCCACGTCGTCCATCATCTGCTGCACGAGAAAGAGGCCGAGCCCGCCGAGCGCGCGCTCTTCGAGCGTGGCTTCGACATCGGGGTCCTGTGTCAGCGAGGAATCGTATGCGCGGCCGTCGTCCACGATCACCACCACGAGCGTTTCGCCGTCTACGCGGAGCGTGAGGTCGATCCGGTGCTGCTCGTCGTCATCGTAACCGTAGCTGATCGTGTTGGTCAGGATCTCGTCGATCGAAAGATTGACCGCGTAGGCGATCTGCGGCGAGAGCCCCCGTGCCTCGCAATACTCGTCGATTTTCACGGCTGCGGCGCCGATCTCCTGCAGATCGTTGACCAGCGACAGCTCAAACGTGTTGTCGGTTACGCTATCGTTCATCGGCCAAACGCGTCGCGATCGCCGCAGGGTTTCGTATCGGTCTGCACTACGCGCACCTTTACGCCCATTCGAGAGAAACCGCCAAACGGTTTTCTCCGGCTGCCGCTACGGCCGTCGCAATTCCTTGAGTATCGGGCCGCGCCTGCGTCACTTGATCGAACCCGCCCTCGCAGCGCACACTTGTGCGCGAGAACAGGCCGAGCGCGCAAACGCGCGGTCGCATACGGGGAGGAACGCCTGAGATGTCCAACGACGCCGAAGCTGCGCTGCTCGATCGAGATCGCGCGCACCTGCTCCATCCGTTGCACAGCCAAGCCACCCATTCCACCGGCAAGGTCTGGGTCGGCGGTGACGGGGCCTTCCTCGTCGATGCGAACGGGGATCGCTTCATCGACGGCCTCTCCGGCCTCTGGAACAACACGGCCGGCAATGGCTGCCGCGACCTCATCGACGCCGGCAGCAAGCAGCTTGCCGAATTGGCCTACGCCTCCGGCTATGCCGGCAGTTCCAACCCGCGCGCGATCGAGCTTGCCGAGAAGCTCGCCCGGATCACCTACCCGAACATCAATCACTTCTATTTCACGTCGGGCGGCGGCGAGGCGACCGACAGCAACATCAAGATGGCCCGCTACTATTGGAAGCTGAAGGGGCGGCCCGAGAAGACCAAGGTCATCTCTCGTATCTGGGGCTATCACGGTGTCACGCTCGCTGCCATGTGCGCGACGGGCATGAGCATCTACTGGCCCATGTTCGAGCCGCGCATCCCGGGCTTCATCCACATCCCGAGCCCCTACCCCTATCGCTACGAAGCGCCGGAGGGCGCGGTGAGCCAGGGGATTGCTGCGGCCGATGAACTGGAGAAGGCGATCCTCGCCGAGGGGCCGGAAACGATCGCGATGTTCATTGCCGAGCCGGTGCAGGGCGGCGGCGGCGTGATCCCGCCCCAGCCCGACTACTTCCCGCGCATCCGCGAGATCTGCGACAAGTACGACGTCTTGCTGGTTTCCGACGAGGTCATCACCGGGTTCGGGCGAACCGGCAAGATGTTTGGCCTGCAGCACTGGGGCGTCGAGCCAGACATGATCCAGTTCGCCAAGGCCATCACCTCGGGCTACTTCTCCCTCGGCGGCATCGGGATCAGCGACGAGATCGCCAACACGATGCACGAGAGCGGCAAGCCCTGGATGCACGCCTACACCTACAGCGCGCATCCCACCGGCTGCGCCATCGGCTGCGCCATGATCGATCTGATCGAGCGGGAGGATTTCCCCGGCCAGGCCGCGGTGAAAGGCAAGCGACTCCTGGTAGGCCTCAAGGACGCGCTCGCCGATCATCCCCATGTCGGCGACATCCGCGGCCTCGGGCTCATGTGCGCCGTCGAGTACGTCAAGGACCGGGCGACCAAGGAGAACTTCGATCCGGCCGACGGCATCGCCGCCAAGATCAACGCCGAGGCGATGGCGCGCGGCCTCTTCAGCCGCATACGGCCGGACGTGTTCTTCATCGCGCCGCCGATCGTCATCGACGACGAGACCATCGATCGGTCGGTGGAGATCATTGCCGAGTCCACCCGCGTCGTCCTCGGCTGAGAGCGGCGGGCAGGACGTGGCGGGGCAGGAGCGCCCCGCTCCACGGCCCGCCATCGACTGGGAGGCGCCGGCATACCTCGACGCGGGCGCGCTCGACAGCGAGCTGCGCCGCGTGGCTGGCGTCTGCCACACCTGCCGCCGCTGCGAAGACCTCTGCGAGAGTTTTCCGAGGCTCTTCGATCTGATCGACCGTGCGGGTGCCGTCGACGCGGTGACGAGCGCCGGCTTCGAGAGCGTGGGCGCGGCCTGCACGCTCTGCGACATGTGCTATCCGGTCTGTCCCTACACGCCGCCGCACGTACACGCGGTGGATTTTCCCGCCCTGATGATGCGTCAGCGGGCGCACGCCCTGCACGACGGAAGGGTCGGCCCTGCCGAGCGGGCGTTGGGCGCCACCGACCGCAACGGCCGGTTGCTCGGCGCTCTCGCGCCGCTCGCCAACTGGGCAGCGCGCCGCGGCAATCGGCTCACGAGGCCGCTCATGGAGGCGCTTGCCGGTATTCACCGCGATGCAGTGCTGCCCCGCTTCCATGCCCGCAGGTTCAGCCGGCGGGCCGCTGAGACCCCGCCTTCGGTCGATGCGAGCGCGCCGGCCGCGGGGCGCAAGGCCGTGCTCTACGCCACTTGCTTCGTCGAGTACAACAATCCCGGGATTGGCCGCGCTGCCCAGGGCGTGCTCGCGAAGAACGGGGTCGAGACCGAGGTTGTCTACGACGCATGCTGCGGGATGCCGCAGTTGGAGCGGGGCGATATCGCCGAGGTGTGCCGGCGCGCCCGGCGTATCGCTGCGACGCTCGGTCCCTGGATCGAACGTGGATGGGACGTGATCGCTCCCATCCCGTCCTGCGCGCTGATGATGAAGACCATATGGCCGCTCCACCTGCCCGAGGACCCGGCGGTGGCGCGCCTTGCCCGGCACACGAGCGACATTTCCGAGTATGTCATCGATATCGCCCGGAGCGAGGGGCTTGCCGAGGGAATGATGCCGCTCGACGGCGATGTCGCGCTCCACCAGGCCTGTCATGCAAGGGCCCAGAACATCGGTGCGAAGGCTGCGGTCATGCTGCGCATGATCCCCGCGTGCAACGTGCTGATGATGCAGCGCTGCGCGGGGCATGGCGGCACCTGGGGTGTGATGAAGCAGAACTTCGAGACCGGCATGAAGGTCGGCGAGCCGGTCATCCGGCAGGCGGCCGAGAGCGGCCGCGCCTACATTGCCTCGGAGTGCCCGCTCGCCGGCGACCAAATCGTGCAGGGGATGGAGCGGTTCGGCGAAGGCCGCGCACCTCCTGCGCGCGCCCATCACCCCATCGAGCTGGTGGCGAAGAGCTATGGCATCGACACCTGACGAAGCGCTCGACTCCCACACAGCCGAGACGCTGACGGCGATGGCGCGCGTTCTCTATCCCCACGACTTCCTCGACGACGCCTCCTACCGCCGGGTGGTCAAGATCGTGGCGACGGAGGCGGACGCCGCGCAGCACGCGTTGCTGGCGGATGGAGCCGCGGCGCTGGATGAGGCCAGGGGCCGCCCCTTCGTCGGCCTCGAGGAGAAGGAGAAGCTCGCTGCGGTCCAGGCGATCGAGGGCTCGCCTTTCTTCGAGGCCATGCGCGCGGCGACGGCGCGCCACCTCTATGACGACCGGGCGCTCTGGCCGCGCTTCGGCTACGAGGGTGCGTCGTCTCATCTCGGCGGCTACATCGAGCGCGGTTTCGACGATATCGACTGGATCTCCGAGGAGAGCACCGAGACGGAGGCCGACCGATGATCGCGCCTCACCTCGATGACGACGACGTCCCCGCCGTCACCTACGACCTGAACGACGACAGCGTCGTTGTCATCATCGGCTCGGGCGCCGGTGGCGGGACCATTGCCGACGAGCTGACCCGGCGGGGGATCGACGTGGTCGTGCTGGAGGCAGGGCCGCGCTTCAAGATGAGCGATTTCGTCAACGACGAGTGGGCGATGTACGACCGCCTCACGTGGAAGGACACGCGCGCCTGCACCGGCGCCTCCCCCATCGCCCGCGACTACCCGACGGCACCGACCTGGACCTGCAAGGGGCTGGGCGGCACCACCCTCCATTGGGCGGCCATGTGCCCGCGCCCGCGGCCTTACGAGTTCAAGGTGCGCTCCACTTACGGCGATGTCGATGGCGCGGCTCTGGAGGACTGGCCGGTCGACTTCGACGAGATGGAGCCCTTCTTGCGCGAGGCCGAGAGCAAGATGGGCGTTACCGGGCGGGGCGACATCCCGCTGCAGCGGGGTTCCAACAACTACCGGGTCATGGCACTCGGCGCGAAACGCATGGGCTATCGCGACTACGGCCCCAACAACGTGGCCATCAACGCGGTGCCCCGTGACGGTCGCAACGCCTGCGATCAGATTGGTTTTTGCATGCAGGGCTGCAAGTCGGGCGGCAAGTGGTCCACCTTCGTCTCGGAGCTGCCCCGCGCGGAGGCGACCGGCCGCTGCGAGATCCGCACCCGCTGCATGGCGCTCCGCATCGAGCATGACGACCGCGGCCGCGCCAGCGGAGTCCTCTATGCCGACGCCGGCGGGAGCCATCATCTGCAGAAGGCGCGGCTGGTCTGCGTGGCGGCCAACTCGATCGAGACCGCACGGCTTCTGCTCAACTCGGAGTCGAGCGCCTGGCCCGATGGGCTCGCCAACGGATCGGGCATGGTCGGCAAGCACTACATGCGCCACACGACCGCCTACATGTACGCCGAGTTCCCAAAGCCTGTGCGCATGTACCGCGGCGTGGTCTGCTCCGGCATCATCAAAGACGAGGCGCGGCACGATCCGTCGCGCGGCTTCGCCGGCGGCTTCTTCTACGGCACCATCGGCCTCGGCCTGCCCTTCTTTGCGGCTTTCCTCAGCCCGGGGCGCTGGGGCCGCGACTACACGAGTTGGATCGAGGCCTATGAGCGCATGGGGGGCCTCTTCATGAACGGCGAGGACCTCGCCATCGCCTCCAATAGGGTGACGCTGCACCCCAGCGAGAAGGACCAGCACGGGCTGCCGATTCCCAGCCTCCACCTCGACGATCACCCCAACGACCTCGCGATGAAGCGCTACGGCTACCGCAACGGAATCGCGCTCCTGGAGGCGGCCGGCGCGGTACGCGTGTTCTGCTCGCCGCCGTTGCCGGTCTCGCACAATCTGGGCACCTGTCGCATGAGCGCCGATCCCGACGCCGGCGTGGTCGACCGCTGGGGCCGGAGCCACGAGATCCCCAACCTCTTCGTCTCCGACGGCAGCCAGTTCACGTCGTCGATCGCCGGCAATCCCACGCTCACCATCGTCGCTCTTGCGCTGCGCCAGGCGGGTCGCATCGCGCGTCAGATGGGCCGCGGGGATCTCTGAACGCCCGCACGTCGCGGCACTCTGGTCGCGCTGCCTCATTCGGGTTATCCCGGCATCAACTGCAATGCATCGTGGGAGGAGAGCATGGCGACGGTCTCGATGGTGGAGTACGACGACGCCCCGCCGGAGGTCCGCGCGGTCTATGACGACATCATGGAGACCCGCAAGACCGACTGGATCAACAACTTCTGGAAGATGCTGGCGAACCATCCGCCGACCCTGGAGCGGACCTGGAAGAGCATCAAGCAGGTGATGGCGCCCGGCGCCCTCGATCCGCTCACCAAGGAGATGATCTACGTCGCGGTGAGCGCTACCAACGGCTGCGAATACTGCATCCGCTCCCACACCGCAGGCGCGCGGCGGCAGGGCATGACCGACGCGATGCTGGCCGAGCTCATGGCGGTGGTGGGCATGGCGAACGAGACCAACGCGTTGGCCAACGGCTACGCCGTCGATGTCGATGCGGCTTTTCTGGGTGGCGCCAAGCGGGGCAACGCGGACTGACACTGATCGAGCCGGTGCGACGCGTCGACTCTGCTCAACGGGCGACGGCGTCGCCCTCCAGATAGCGCTCGGGCCAGGCGATGCCCTGCCATGTCTGGATACGCACGGGGTCGAGGCGGATCAGCCAGCGCTTCCAGCTCATGGTGGGCTCGAGATAGCTGGGGCCGTTCTCGCCGTAGTAGCGGATCGACATGGCGCGGGCGACCTCCACCCAACGGCCGCCCACGTTGGGCCGCTCCACGATCGTCGCCTCGCACTGGGCGAGGAAGCGGCGCTGCACGCCGGTATCCGAGGCGGTGTCGGCAGCCGAGGATTCGTCGATGGTTGCTGCGCAGCGGGGCCGCGCCTCCAGGTGGCGGGCCCAGGCCGAGCGCGCGCGCGGAACGACCCAGAGCGCAGCCCCGTCCCACTGGTACCAGCAGGGCACCACATAGGGCCAATCGTTGTCGTCGAGGCAGGCGACGCGGGCGAGGAACGGCTCCTCAAGGAAGCCGTCGACCTCGTCCGCGCTCATCTTGCCGATCTTGCCGCGCCAGCCTTCGTCGCTCTCTTTCGCGCTCATCCCGTCCCCCTCGTCCGCCCAGCGTGGCACCCCGTCATTGGCTCTCGTCTATCGCCTCGGCGCCGAGATGGAGCAGGCAGTCGCCGCGCTCCACCCGCCCCGGCACCCGCTTGCAGACGACCAGGCCCGTCTCATCGAAGCGAACCTGGGTCGGCTCCCGCCACGGCGTCTCCGGCGTGTGGATCAGGCCTGCGAGCTGGCCCTTTTCCACCTCGGCGCCGAGCTCGACGGCGGGCTCGAACAGGCCGTCCTCGCTGGCATAGGTGAAAAAGTCCCACGTCTCGGCGGTGAGCAGACGCGGCTCCACCCCCGGCTCCTCGTCGTCTTCGACCGGGCCGTGCCAGACGCCGACATGGCGGAGCACACGCCTGGTGCCCGCCTCGCAGATGCGGAGGCACTCGGGCGTGACCGTCCCTCCACCGCCCATCTCGGTGCCGAACGCGACCACGCCGCGGGCGATCGCCGCCCGCATGTTGGTGCCGCCCATGCCGCGCACCGCCGGGAACAGGAAGCCGTAGGGCGCGCCGAAGACCCGGCCGAGCTCGATAATCTTGGCCTGCAGGTCGGCCGGCATCGCCGAATCCCGGAGGACCAGGGAGGGCAGGTACATGAGCGAGCTGCCGCCGGAATGGAGGTCGAGCATGTAGTCCGCGCGCGGCGTCAGCTCGGTATCGATGTAGTGCGCCAGCATTTCGGTGGGCCGCCCGTCGTGCTTGCCGGGGAAGACCCGGTTCAGGTTGAGTTCGTCGATCGGCGACGTCCTGAGCCCGGCCTTTGCGGCAGGGTAGTTTGCCATGGGAAAGATGATGATGCGGCCGGTCACGTCGGCCGGGTCGAGGGTGCGGATGAGCCTGGTGAGCGTCACCTGCCCCTCGTATTCGTCGCCGTGAACGCCCGACGTGAGCAACACCGTCGGCCCATCGCCGTTTCGGATGCAGACGAGCGGCACCGGCAGCCACCCGTAGGCGGATCGGTGGACGGAATGAGGCAGGCGCAGGTGGTCGCACTGCTTCCCGTCGCGGTCGAAATCGATCCGCGTGCTGAGCCTCGTACCTGTCTCCGCCATGCTGCCGCTCCCCGATCGCTCTCCTGTCCGGCCAGTCTGCCCGCTCCGGTGCGCCGCCGGCAATGGCCACGCATTCCGTGCCGATTGACGCGAGGCGCCGGCCCCGCCAGTCTCCCGCACGAAGCCAAACGGGAGAAATGGCATGGCACTCTACGAGATGAGGACTTACACGCTGAAGGTCGGCAAGCTGCCGGAGGCTGTCTCGCACTATCGGGATCTGGGCTGGCCCGCGCTGGAGAAGGGCGGCTTCGGCGAGAAGCTGATCGGCTATTTCATCGCCGACACCGGCACCATCAACCGGCTGGTGCATATCTGGAAGTTCGACGACGACGCCGACCGCCGGGCCCACTGGGCGCGGCTCTTCCAGAACGACGAGTTCATGAACTTCGCCGGGAATTTCCGACCGCTGGTCATCACACAGGAAGTCGAACTGCTGAACGCAGCGCCCTGGGGCCCGCATCCATAGCCCGTGTTTCCGAAGTTCGTTCCCAGGAAATTGGGCCGGCAGGTGATCTCTCCGACCCGGCCATTCCCACACGCCGTCATGGCCGGGCTTGTCCCGGCCATCCACGTGTTTGCTTGTCGTTCGACGGATGTGGCCGAGCGAGATGCCCGGAACGAGTCCGGGCATGACGGGGTGAGGAACTGAGGTCCGAGAGGACGCGCACGGTATCGGAAGGGAAGAACTTCGAAAACGGGCATTGGCCTGCACATGCCCTTCGCGTCGCGATCCGGTTCCGCGTCCCACCTCGGCAAACCGAAATTTCATGCGGGATTCGCCGGGATTAAGTGGGATTAAGTGGGATAAGTGGGATTCCGTGGGACAAGTCGCGCACGCCCGGAGGGTCGTGCGCGCGGCATTTGAGGTCGCCTGCGCTCGGAGGGTCGCGCGCGCGGCATTTGGGGTCACGCCCGCCCGCGCACCCCGCTCGCTTTCGCACTGCGTCGCGCGGATACGCGCGCGGGAGCAGGTCGCGCGGATACGCGCGCGGGAGCAGGTCGCGCGGATACGCGCGCGGGAGCATGATTGCTGCACGGCACGATCCTGGCGCGGACGCCCTGCGCCTTGCACCGCACCATGGTCCAGGCTAGCGCACTTCGGCGCACCGCTGGAAGGGGGAAGGGGACGGCCTATTTCTTCATCTTGGCGAGAATAGTCTCGACACGCTCCAGGGCGGCGCGGGCGTTCGCCGCCTCCTCGCGCACGGCTCTGAGTGTCGCTTCGTCTTCGCTTTCGTCGCCCCTCACCGGCGCCACCTCGAGGCGCGCGTCGTGCAGGTTGTTGATCACCACCGCGATCACGAGGTTGATCATGATGACTGCCGCCAGCATCACGAAGCTGACGAAGAACAACCAAGTCATCGAATGGAGCTCCATCGCGACGTACATGATGTCCGTCCAGTTGTCCAGCGTCATCACGCGGAAGAGCGAGAGCAGCGCGATGCCGAGGTTGCGCCAGTGGGTCGGGTCGTGGTCGCGGAAGAGGTGCACGCCCGTGATCGCGTAGACATAGAAGACCGCCGAGAGCAGCAGCATCACGTGGCCCAGCCCCGGCAGGGAGCGGATCAGGGTCGAGACGATGACACGGAGCTGCGGCACCACGGTCGCCACCCGGAGCACCCGGAGCAGGCGCGCGAGCCGCGCGACGAGGGCGAGCTCGCCTGCATCCGGCACGAAGGCGAGGACCAGGATGACGAAGTCGAAGAGGTTCCAGCCGTCCTTGAAATAGCGCTCGAAGCGGGGCGGGACGGCGGTGAGCTTGATCGCGGCTTCGATCACGAAGATGGCAAGGGCCGCGTGGAAGGCCCACTGGATGGCGTGGCCGAAGTGCGCGTGGAACGCCTGGCTCGTTTCCAGACCGAGGCCGAGCGCGGTTATCAGGATCATCGCGATGATCAGGCCGTCGAACGCCGGCGCGGCCACAATGCGCGCGCACACCCATTTCAGTCTGTTCATGTGAAAACGCTCCCGTGATCACTGCCGGCATCGCTTGCCGGCCGCTGGCGGAGGGCCGGGTGCGTAGCACCGGGCGTCAGTATTATGCTGTCCGGTTGCGCGTCAACGGGGAGCGGGTCGCAAGCGCGCCTGAGAGCACGGCCTGGAAGGTCTCGCCAAATTCGCGATGGGCGATGACGCAGGCTGCGAGCCCGGTGAGAAATCCGGGCTAAGTCCCAGCGCGGCCAGCTTCGATCAAGGCGAAAATCATCTCGGGCTTGAGCGGAAGCGTCGTGATTTCGACGCCGAAGGGCGAGAGCGCATCGCAAATGGCGTTGGCGAGCGCGGCCGGGACGGGCCCCGGCCTGCCTTCGCCCACCGCGCGAACCCCCAGGGGATGGTCCGGGCAGGGCGTGGGCGAGTGGCTGACCGTCACGTTCGGGACGTCGGCAGCAGAGGCGAGGCGATAATTCTCGAAATCGGCCGTCAACTGCTGGCCGTTCTCGTCGTACAGGAACTCCTCGAACAGTGCGTTCGACATGCCCTGGACGACGCCGCCCTGAACCTGGCCTTCGACGACGATCGGATTGATCACGGTGCCGACATCTTCGCAGGTGGCGTAGTCGAGGATGGCGAACTGCCCGGTTTCGATATCGACCTCGACCTTGGCCGCCTGCGCGGTGAAGCAGATCATGGCCTTGGGCGCTTCGAAATAGGCCGTGTGCTCAAGACCGGGACTCTCGCCGGGCGGCAGGTCGATCGACCCCATCACGATGCGATCCGCGAGCGCGGCGAACTCGCGGCGGATATTGCCATCCTTCCTGTAGATGACCGCGCCGCCCCTGAAGCTGAAATCGTCGGGGCTCGCGCCCTCCAGCCCGTGATCGTGGATCATGTAGCGCGCCATCTTCGCCTTGAGAGCGGCCGCGGCGTCGGCGATGGCGGCAACGGTGTAGGAGGCGCCGCGCGCGCCGATGGTGCCCGAGCTGAGCGGCGTCGTAGCGGTATCGCCGTGCCGCACGCTCACGTCGTCCGGATGAATGCCGAATGCGTCTGCGGCAACTTGCGCCATCGTGGTCTCGTGGCTTTGGCCCTGCGGCGCATCGCCTTCGTGGATCGCCACCTTGCCGCGCGGGTCGATGCGCATGGTGACGACGCCGTAGCCGGGCTGGTTCTCCAGGGGCACCAGCACGTCCGAGGGAATCCCGGAGAACTCGGCACCGCAGGCGAAGCCGATCCCGAGATAGTGACCCTCGGCACGGGCTTCCTTCTGCAGCGCGCGAAAGCCGGCGAGATCGACCTTGTCCAGCAGCGTGTCCCACGCCTTCACGTAATCGCCGCTGTCGTGATGGACACCCGTAACGCTGGTGAACGGGAAGTCGGTGATCAGGTTCCTGCGCTTGAGGTCCACCGTTTCGAGCCCGAGCTTGCGTGCCAGCATGTCGAGGCCGCGTTCGAGCGCGAAACGTGTGGGCAGCGCACCGAACGAGCGCGACGGGCTCAGGCAGGTCTTGTTGGTGACCGCGCAGCGCAGCTTGATATCGGCACGCCCGATCGCGTAGGCGTTCGGCAGCATGACCGAGCCGAGCGAGGGCATGACGAAGCCCCAATAGACCCCCTGGCGCCCATCGCCCACATCGGCAATGCCGCGATTGCGGAGCGCGAGGATGCGGCCCTCCTTGTCCGCCGCGATTTCGAGATCGTGGATCTGGTCGCGCTCCTGGCTCACCGTCATCAGGTGTTCTTCGCGTGTCTCGATCCAGCGCACTGGTCGGGCGAGCTTGCGCGCGAGATGACAGACCACGACATGCTCGCGGTAGAACGGCGCCTTGACGCCGAAGCCGCCGCCCTGATCGCGTGGTGCGACGACCCGAACCTCGGCGGTCGAAAGCTCGAGGAGGTCGGCAAGGGCGAGACGCTCGATGTGAGGGCGTTGCGTCGTCAGGTGCACGGTCAACCCGTCCGCATCGCTCCAGATCGCGAGCGCGCCCCGGGTCTCGATGGGGCAG
This sequence comes from Alphaproteobacteria bacterium, assembly GCA_965237415.1. Classification (GTDB taxonomy): domain Bacteria; phylum Pseudomonadota; class Alphaproteobacteria; order UBA828; family UBA828; genus WTGU01. The sequence goes on along the minus strand of CBDEFM010000002.1, from coordinate 1,278,066 downwards.
ACACCGCAGCGGTGGGTGCGGAAGCGTTGCTCGAGCACCACGTCGGCCTTGGCGAACAAGGCCTCGACCTCGGCGTCGTTCGCGGCGATCTCGTCCGCTTCGGAGCCGCCGGTGTAGCTGGTGCCAAAAATCTCGTTGCTGTCCCAGTCGTCATAGACCCGCGGTGCGCCGTCGCGCAGCGCAGCCTCGGCGTCGGTGACGACGGGGAGCGGCTCGTAATCGACCTCCACGGCGGCCGCGGCGTCCTCGGCGACATACTTGTCTTGCGCCACGATCGCGGCGAGCGGCTCGCCGTGCCAATACACCTCGTCCACCGCGAGCGGCCAGTACTGGCGATAGGTCGCGGCGAAGGCGGGGATCAATACCGGAATCTTTTGGCCCTGAATCTCCTTAGAGAGTTCGGCGCCGGCGATCGCGCCGACCACGCCCGGCATCGCTAGCGCCGTCTCCAGTCGAACGCTCCTTATCTTGGCGTGCGCGTGACTCGAGCGGACGAAGCAGAGATGGAGGCAATCGGGGACGCGGAGATCCGCAAGGTATTCGCCTTGGCCCGTGAGCAGGCGCAGATCCTCGCGCCGCTCCAGCGAGCGGCCGATCCAGCGTGCCTCGCCGGCCCTGGTCATGGCGCGCTCTCGGTTTCCGCCGGCGGCGGCACCGGCTTCACCCCGTGACGCATGGCCGAAGCGGCGAGGATCGCCTCGACGATATGGGTGTAGCCGGTGCAGCGGCAGAGGTTACCGACCAGGGCGCGGCGCACCTCTTCTTCGTTCGGGTTGATGTTCTCGTTCAGGAAATCGACTGCGTTCATCAGGATCCCGCTCGTGCAAAACCCGCACTGCAGCGCGTGATAGCGGCGGAAGGCCTGTTGCAATCGGTGCAGGTTATCCCGGCTGCCGAGCCCCTCGATCGTGGTCACGTCCTTGCCGTCGGCTTGCACCGCGAGCTTCATGCAGGACTTGTGGGCGCGTCCCTCGATCATCACCGTGCACGCCCCGCAACGTCCTTCGTAGCTGCAACCGATGTGTGTGCCGGTCAGGCGGCATTCGTCGCGGATGAAATCGACGAGCAGAAGGCGGATCGGCACGGTCCGCTCGTAGGCTTTGCCGTTGACGGTGACGGTGATCGTCTTGTTCACACGCCTACCTCCCCATCGCGCGGGCATGAGCCTCGGCCAACACGTCGCGGCCAAGCGTACGGATCAGCACCTTGCGATAGTGGGCGCTGGCGAGATGGTCCGTCTGCGTCTCGATTGCATCGGCTGCGGCGCTGGCCGCTTTGGCAGAGGTCTCTGGGCTGCCCGGTTGGCCGCAAAGTAGCGCGCGGACTCCGTCGAACCGTTGGGCGGTTGGCAGAATACCGCCGACGCTGAAGCGTGCATCTGTACAAAGCCCGGACTCGTCGATTTCGATCGAGGCCGCGATGCCGATGATGGGTAATCCGTCTACCGTTGCGCTATATTTTTTGTAGGCGCTGCCGACTCCGTAGTGCTTTGAGGACGGAAAGTTAATCTCGATCAAGAGCTCGTCGTCACGCCGTGCGGTTTCGAGCGGCCCGACCAGAAATTCTTCAATAGGCAGGGTTCGCTCGCCACCGCCTCGTGAGGCAAGAACAAGTGTCGCATCGAGGCAGAGGCAGACGTTCGGCATGCAAGACGCGACGTAGTTCCAGCAGAGACTGCCGCCGATGGTGCCGGCATTGCGTACTTGCCGGTCGCCCACCGTTGCCGCCGCGTCCCCGATCGCCTGCAGGGCACCGTGGAGCGCCGAGGTCGCGGTGAGCTCGCGGTAACGGGTGAGGGGGCGCACGGTCACGCCGCGCGGCCCTTTGGCGAGGCCGCTCAGCTCCTCCACCTCGTTCAGGTCGATGAGGGCGCGCGGTGCCAGCAGCCGCGCCTTCATGGCCTGCATCAGGCTCATTCCGCCGGCGATGAACATCGCGCTGTCGCCCGCCTCGGCGAGGCACCTGAGCGCCTCCTCGACGGTCTTCGGTGCGAAATAGGCCTCGATGGGCGCCGGATACATGATGGCTCGCAGACTAAGGCGATTCTGCAGCCCATCACAGTGCGCGTCCATCGGGTTTGGCTCGGACGGCCATGGCGCGTAGGGCGTGGTCCCCTCCGCCTCCACATACGGCCTTCAATAAATCGATTTAAACATCCGTTTCCGCGTTATTTAACTCTTCATGTTTAGTAGGCATATAGGCTCAAACCAAAAGCATATGGATTTGAGTTGTACAATCGACGATCATCCGAATTAACATGCGAGTCCTGTCCGTAATAGGGACGCGTCCCGAAGCGATTAAGATGGCGATGGTGGCACGTGCCTTGTCTTCGTCTGAAGAGGTTGAGCACCTTATCTGTGTGACGGCTCAGCATCGTGAGATGCTGGATTCCGGCCTCAAAATGTTTGGGCTTCGATCGGACTTCGATCTGAGTGTCATGAAACCCAACCAAGACCTTACGCATATTACGAACGCCGTTACGACAGGAATGGCGACAGTCCTTTCCGAAGCGCGGCCGGATCGCGTGTTGGTACAAGGCGATACGACGACCTCCTTCGCCGCGGCTCTTGCCGCATTTTATTCCAAGACACCGGTCGGCCATGTTGAAGCCGGTCTACGTAGCGGGAACATCTCGATGCCCTGGCCGGAAGAAATAAACCGGCGATTGACCGATCTGATTAGCGATCGGCACTATGTGCCGACGGAACAAGCACGCAAGAATCTCCTGGCCGAAGGAATTGCCGAAGAGGGAATCACGCTTACAGGCAATACCGTTGTCGATGCTCTAGAATATATGGTTGAGAGACTTGGAAACGAGCCCAAGTTAACCGAAAAGGCTTGTGCGGCCTTACCTGACCTCAGTGCGAACAGGCGGTTGATTCTCGTTACCGGGCATCGGCGCGAGAATTTGGGCCCCGGTATAGCGGAGGTATGCAAAGCCCTGATTGATCGTGTCCCGGCGCGTGGTGTAAGAGCGTTGCGCTCTACGCGGCTCCCGGCGGGTAGGGCCGGGACGTTCAGGCTGCCACGGTGGGCAGCGTGATGGGGACACCATCGCGCAGCGGAGCGATGGATTCCAGCGTCATGTATCTCCTTGAGACGGCCCACTCGTCGTTCTGCTCGAGAAGGATGGCACCGACGAGCCGTGTGATAGCGGCTTCGTTGGGAAAGATACCGACGACGTTGGTGCGGCGCTTGACCTCGGCATGGAGCCGTTCGATCGGGTTGGTCGAATGCAATTTCTGGCGGTGCTCCCTGGGGAAGCTCATGTAGGCGAGGACGTCGTGCTCGGCTTCGTCCATGAGAACTGCCAGCTTGGGCACCTTGGGCCTGAGTTGGTCGGCGACCTGGCGCCACTGGGCCTTGGCGCTGTCGGCGTCCTCCTGGGCGAAGGCGGTGGCGACGAAGGCGGAGACGACGCGCCGGCCCTGCCTGCCGGCATGGGCCAGCAGGTTGCGGGCGAAGTGCACGCGGCAGCGCTGCCATGTGGCGCCGAGGATCCGGGTCGCGGCGGCCTTCAGGCCCTTGTGGTCGTCGGAGATCACCAGCTTCACGCCGCGCAGCCCGCGCCGGGCCAGCGAGCGCAGGAACTCGGTCCAAAAGATCTCGGCCTCCGACGCGCCGATCGCCACGCCCAGGACCTCGCGGCGGCCTTGGTCGTTGACGGCCACAGCCACAGTCACCGCGACCGAGACGATGCGCCCGGCCTCGCGCACCTTCAAATAAGTCGCATCCAGCCACAGATAGGGCCAGTCGCCCTCCAGCGGTCGATCGAGGAAGCCGTTGACCTTATCGTCGATCTCGCCGCACAGCCTGGAGACCTGGCTCTTGGAGACGCCCGACATCCCCATCGCCTGAACCAGATCGTCGACCGAGCGGGTCGATACGCCCTGGATGTAGGCCTCCTGGATCACCGCAGCCAGCGCCTTCTCGGCCATCCGCCGCGGCTCCAGGAAGCCCGGGAAGTAGCTCCCCTTCCTCAGCTTCGGGATCTTCAGCTCCACCGTGCCCGCCCGCGTTTCCCAGCGTCGCTCGCGATAGCCGTTGCGATGGGTGATACGATCCGCCGAGCGCTCGCCGTGCCCGGCGCCGGTCAGGCCCTCGACCTCCAGTGCCATCAGCCGCTCGGCCGTGAAGCCGATCATCTCGCGAAGCAGATCGGCATCGGAGCTCTTCTCCAAAAGCGCGCGCAGGGTCATCATGTCCTGGGTCATCGTGGTTCTCCTTCGGGTCAGGTTGGTTCGCTCTAGCCCAACCCTAAACCGGAACCGCGATGGCCTCCGCTGTGGATAGCCGGCTTGCCTACGCCAGACTCTCGGCGGTCGCTACAGCAAGCCGCCTACCCACAGCTAACAGAGGCTCCAACAACTCCTACACCACGTCCTGGGACACGACCCTGATTCGAATTTCAGCGCGTGACGATGTCGAAATTGTATATCCGGTCCATCCGAATCCTAACGTGAGCACCCCAGTACATGAGGCCCTGGGCTCTCATCCCAATATTCATCTAATTCCTCCTCTCGACTATGTGGCATTCGTTTACCTTATGACCGAAGCCTATATCATTGTTACAGATTCCGGCGGAATCCAGGAGGAAGCCCCGTCGCTTGGCAAGCCGGTGCTCGTGACAAGAGAGGTTACGGAGCGACCCGAAGCCGTGGAAGCCGGTACGGTGAGGCTGGTCGGCACGAATTCTGACCGTATCGTCAAAGAGGTAACGGCGTTGCTGGATGACTCGGATGCTTATGCCGCTATGGCGCGGGTTCACAATCCCTACGGAGACGGCCATGCAAGCGAACGAATTCTGGCGAACCTGATCGATGGCTGAGCGGTTCAATCGACTTTGCGTGATCGGCCTCGGCTATGTCGGGCTTCCGACGGCAGCAGCATTCGCAACGAACAATATCGAGGTGATTGGCGTCGATACCGATCCTGATCGCGTGGCGACGATAAACACCGGCGTGGCCCCCATCGTAGAGCCCCATCTCGATGTCATGGTTCGCGGCGCGGTCGTAAGCGGGAAGTTGCGTGCTCAAGAAGAGCTGGCTATCGCCGACGCCTTTATCATTGCCGTTCCGACACCCCTGAAGGATGGGCATGCTCCCGATCTCAGTCACTTGCAGGCTGCCGCGAGAAGCCTGGCGCCGGTGCTAAGGTCGGGAAATCTAGTGGTGCTCGAATCGACCTCGCCGGTCGGGACGTCGGAAGCACTCTGCGAATGGCTCTCGGCGCTTCGCCCGGACCTGTCATTTCCCAATTCGAAGGGAGAAGGCAGCGATATCCGTGTCGCCTACAGTCCTGAGCGAATTTTGCCAGGCCGGATTATTGTGGAACTCTTGCAAAACGATCGCGTCGTAGGAGGAGTGACGCCCGCATGCGCCGCGGCTGCGAAGGCTCTCTACGAGGTATTCTTGCAGGGCACGTGTTCGATAACGAATGCACGAACGGCCGAGTTGGCAAAACTGACCGAAAACGCATACCGAGACGTCAATATCGCGTTCTCCAACGAAATTTCTTCGGTGTGCGAGTTCCTCGGCGTCGATCCCTGGGAACTCATAGAGCTTACCAATCGCCACCCGCGCGTCGATGTTCTTCGGCCCGGCCCCGGTGTCGGTGGCCACTGTATCGCTGTCGATCCTTGGTTTCTGGTGCACTCCGCACCTGATCTTACGCCGCTAATTGGCACGGCAAGGCGGGTCAATGATGACAAGCCGCGTAAGGTGATCGAACGCGTCTTATCGGCGGCTGTGGAAATGGTGCAGCCCGATGTTGCTTGTCTCGGCCTGAGCTACAAGGCGGATGTCGGAGATTTGCGTGAAAGCCCGTCAATTGAGGTCGTACGCGGCTTACAGCAATCGATTGCGGGACGATTGCTCGTTGTGGAGCCGCATATCGTAGCACTGCCGACGGAATTAGCGGGGAACAATGGTACGATACTTGCTTCCCTGGATGAGGCACTGATGTCGGCCCGAATCGTGGTGCTTCTGACCGACCACCAGGAATTTCGGAATATGGACCAGGCAAAATTGACGGACAAACTGGTAATCGATACACGAGGAATTTGGCGCTAACGCACGATAGTTAGGCACACAAGTGTTTCCGCCCAATAGATCGAAAGCAAGAGAAAAATCGCTTAAGCATGGACCCAAGTCGTTTTAGAGTAAGCGCAGTCGCCAGCGCCCCGGCGATTGTTCCGCGTCAGCCGGTCGTGCATAGGCGGTTTGGCCGCCGAGGAGGGAGGTCCGTCGAGCGGAGCAGAGTCTCGGCACCCGCTACAGGTACTTCTTCGGAATCGCCGCGCCCATCGTGTACTTGGGATCGACGAAGTTGCCGAGCCGCACCTTGCCGCACTGGCTCAGCATCATGTAGGCGTCCCACTGGTCGTAGCCGTAGTCCTTCACCATCCAGCGCACCAGCTCGCGATAGGCAATCCGGGTCGCGTCCTCCAGCGGCCGGGCGCTGCCGATCGTCATGATGAAGTCGTCGGCCTCCAGGCGCGGCCAGTCGATGGTCCAGCCCTTGATCAGGTCGACGGTGATCGTGGTGGTGGTGGGATACTCGACCGCGACGCCGCAGACCTCGCCGTCGCCCTGGCAGGCATGGGCATCGCCGATATAGAGCAGCGCGCCCGGCGCACGCACCGGCAGGTAGGTGATCGTGCCGGGGCCCATGTCCGGCAAGTCCATGTTGCCGCCGTGATCGTCAGGCGTCAGCGAGTTGATTGAATCGATCTGGGGCGAGCAGCTGAGCGTGCCGATGTGCGGCTTGTATGGCAGGGTGACCCGGTCGCTCCAGTAGACGTTCTCCTCGTCCACCTCCACCTTGCGCACCTTCTCGGGCAGCGGCTCGTTGAGCGTCGCGGTGTAGTAGGTGCCGGTCAGCCCGCCGAACTCCTTGATCATGCAGCAGGTGCCGCGGGGCTGGGGCCCGCGCGGGGCCATGCTCTCGATGTGGACCGCAAGCACGTCGCCCTTCTCGGCGCCGGCCATGAAGATCGGGCCGCACTGCGGGTTGAGGAACGGGACCTCCAGCAGCTCCGAGGGAACATCGCTCTCGCTCGTGATCTTGCCTTCGAAGGCATCGCGGGTCTCGACGACCACCCGGTCGCCCGGCTCGATGGAGAGCACCGGGTCGGCGTAGGGGCCGATGGTGTAGAGGTAGGTGCCCTGCTTCTCCTCGGTCAGCTCGTGCGCGACCCCCGACGAGCCGCCGCCGATGCCCTTGCGGTGCATGATCGAGCTGGCGACCCAGTCGTTGGGGTAGCTTCGCATGACCATTTCCATCGCCCGTTCCCCTTGATCTTCGTGCCCGTGCTGTTCGATTGTAGGCGGGCGGGCTGGAGAAGCGAAGAAGCGCGAGAACAGGAGGACGTTCTCCGCCGAGATGGAGGTTGCTCCGCGTACGGGCTCCGCGACGGGGGCAGTTTGGGGTAGAGTGGGCCGCCACGACACGAAGGAGGGGCAGGAGACGAAGCCCATGGCCGACTACAAGACGGAGCTCGGATCGCTCGGCGACTACCGCAAGGGCGGCGTTCACATCATCAACGACGATCCGCGCAACTATGTCTTCTCGAACGCGTTCGAGGTCGCCTCCAAGTCGGCGCCGTTCGAGCGGGTGTGCGTGGCCAAGAACCTGGAATATGTGATCGAGATCATGCGGGCGGAAGGCGCCTCACCCTGGTTCACGGCGGCCCATGACGAGTTCGCGCTTTGCCTGGACGGCGAGATCGAGGTCGCGCTGGCGAAGCACGGGGGCCCGGCACCGGAAGGCGACGGCGCGCACGCGCTGGAGGGCGAGCCCGAAGGCCCGCGTATGGGACGCGTGCGTGCCGGGCGCGGCCACCTGACCCTGCTGCCGGCGCACGCCGCCTACCGTTTCTCGGCCGAGGCGCCGAGCGTTGTCCTGTTCCAAACGATGGACGGCCCCCTCACCATCGAGCGCTGGGCCGAGATCTGCCAGACCGGCGAGGAGTGAGCGCGATGGCGACACAGATGGCTGAGGCAGCCTACACGGCCTCCGATCCCGACAACTACACCGGCTACCGCACCTTCCAGACGGGCGGCTTCGGCTTCCGCCGCGACGAGTATTTCGCCCATATCACCTGGCCCGAGGGCAGCCACCTGATGCCCGTGGATGCCTTCCTGCGCGCGCTGGTGCGCGTGGTGGCGTGGAACTTCTTCTACGGCACCATCAACTTCGACGACGTGTTCGGCACCACCAACCTCTACGGCCGGGTCGAGCTCTATGTCGGGCGCTTCAACGATGCCTACCGCGACAACGGCCGCGACTATCAGGAGACCGTGGACTCCGACGACCTCAGGGCGACCTTCCAGGCGATGCTCGACGACTGGACCAACGCCGGCTACGACCCGTTCAGGGCGCCGCAGGAAACGGCGCATCCCTTCGGCCGCAAGAGCGGACGCAACCCCGAGGCCCTCGGCCGCGTGCGGGTGATGGCGAAGCGCATGGTGGGCCTGCCCGACGATGCGCCGATTCGCACCGACGAGAGCGGCTACCCGGTCAACCGCATGTTCGCCGACGTGGAGCAGGACGAGCCGGAGGTCGAGGCCGAGCCCGGCTGCGAGGGCGAGGTGCAGGCCTTCAACCTCTTCGCCTATCTCTCGCGCTCGGACGTGACCTGGAACCCGTCGGTCTGCACCGTGCTGCGGGACAGCCTCTTCTGCCCCACCTCGGAGGAGTTCAGCCTGCCGGTGGAGCACGGCAACGATCGGGTGGAGTGGTTCATCCAGCTCTCCGACGAGATCATCTGGAACGTCAAGGACAAGGAGTCGGGCGACCCTCGCGCGGTGGTGACCATGCGGGCGGGCGACGTCGCCTGCATGCCGGCCGACATCCGCCATCAAGGCTTCTCGCCCAAGCGCTCGATGTTGCTGGTGTGGGAGAACGCCTCGCCGGCGATCCCCGAGATGATCGCCAAGGGCGAGGCGCCGGTCGTGCCCGTGCGCTTCTAGGCGCCCGGCGCTCGTCTACTCCACCCTCGCCGCAACGCCCGCGTCACGGCAGGCCCGGCGCATGGCCGAGATCGTCCCGCTTGCCGAGGCGGTATCGTCGCTCATCCAGGACGGCGACACGGTCGCCATGGAGGGATTCACCCACCTGATCCCCCATGCCGCAGGCCATGCCGTGATCCGCGCGGGGCTCCGCGACCTCACGGCGGTGCGGATGACACCGGACCTGATCTACGACCAGCTCATCGGCATGGGCTGCGTCAAGCGGCTCGTCTTCTCATGGGGCGGCAATCCGGGGGTGGGCTCGCTGCATCGCTTCCGCGATGCGGTGGAGAAGGGCTGGCCCCGGCCGTTGGAGATCGAGGAGCGGAGCCACGCCGACCTCGTCAACGCCTATGTCGCGGGCGCGAGCGGGCTGCCCTTCTCGGTGATCCGGGGCTATGCCGGCTCCGACCTGCCGGCGCACAACCCGATCATCAAGTTCATCACCTGCCCCTTCACCGGCGAGAAGCTCGCGGCCAGCCCCGCCATCCGTCCCGATGTCGCGGTGATCCATGCCCAGCAGGCGGACCGCAAAGGCAACGTCATGCTGTGGGGTATCTCCGGCGTGCAGAAGGAGGTGGCGCTCGCGTCCCACCGCGTGCTTGTCACGGTGGAGGAGATCGTGGACGAGCTGGAGCCGAGGCCGGGCGCCGTGCACCTGCCGCACTGGGTGGTGAGCGCCGTCTCGCCGGCGCCGGGCGGCGCCCGGCCTTCCTACGCGCTCGGCTACTACCGGCGGGACAACACGTTCTACGAGGCGTGGGACGCCATCGCGCGCGACCGGGCGCGCTTTACGGCCTGGATGGAGCGCCACGTGCTCGGCACCGAGGATTTCACGGGCTACGAGCGGAGCGTGGCGGCAACTGCAGTTGCCGAGGAGGCCGCCCCAGCGTAGATAGATGCCGCGCTGCCCATCGGGCTGTGGACCGCGGAGGGGTGCCGGAGTGGTCGAACGGGGCGGTCTCGAAAACCGTTGTACGCGTGAGCGTACCGTGGGTTCGAATCCCACCCCCTCCGCCAGTGTTTCCCCATACGGATAGGGCGACTTCCCGAGAAGCGCGGGCTGATGCGGCTGGAAGCCGCTCGATCCCTGGTCAATACGGGGCTGGGGAGTAACTGAAGTCCACCAATAGCATCGACACGGATTTTATCGAGAATGGTATCTCTTTCAGTCAGCAACAGGGTCGGGGACATAAATCTGCTTGAGGCGCATGAGGGCACGATATCGGGGAGACAAATTATTATAATTTTGTTTGACTAACTTCACTAGTTGCTCACCATCAATTAGACGAAGCTTTGGTCTATTGCGTTCCAGTTGCTGCGCCTTAGAACTATACGATCCAAGAGTGACAAATAGTGCACATTCTCCTTCCCCAATAGTTCCAAGAAGCTGATTCACTTCCGGATCACCGATCTTCGACGTTATCTTCTTGCATTGAACCTTTAGTATGGGTGGTTCGAAGCCAAGAACATCCTTATGGGCGATCACATCGACGTCACCATCTCCCGATTTGCTTGTAACGCGACAAGTGTAACCTATCTGCTCCAACAAATGTGCGACAAAATGCTCAAAATCGTATCCACTCAGACCCTCGAATATTTGGCGAATAATATAATCGTCCGCTACCTCGACCGCTAGTTCAGAAATTCCTCCCGTTACAGCCTCATCATCCGGTTCGACGTTCTCGCTGCCCTCTACGTTTTCAACCGTATGTGATGGATCTAATTTCTTTCCGGATCTAATTTCTTCAAGAAGTCGCGCGCATGGTTCCTGATACGGAACAAACTGATGAAGGAGCCAATCTCGTACAGTGCAGATTGGCTGAACTCATTACGCGGCAAATGAGCAAGCCACTCTACCGGTCGATGATTTGGATAATCATGCGGGTCGTCATGATAATATTGATAATCGCCCACGATCCGTCCGATGTTAACCATTCTATCAGTCTTGGACGGATAGACGACCATATCCCCGATGGTCATTTCGTTAGCAAACCGCACAAGGACGCCAGCGTTAACCGGAACGGCTCCTGCTTTCATGTTTGGGATCAGACGGGTTAGCGCGTCCTTTATTCTTTCTCGATTATCGGAATATTTTGATAGGTCACCAAGCTGCGGCCAGCCGATGGCAACATAGCCGTGGTCAACCGGTCTTGAACCGACTTGAGCACCCATATGGATGCCCCAGACCCTTGTGTCGTTGGAGCTCATTTGCTAGTACCCCGATTGTCACTCCGCAGCGACGCAATGGCGCGCGACGGATCAAGACTAATAGCATGATTAACTTGGCGACGTTACATCGTTGGGGCGAGTTTTCTCCCCGTCGGGCTGGAGGTCGCGTTCGTAGCTGCTATCGCGTATCCTTCACGCCGTCGAGAGCCGCACAGCAGTGCTGAGTTCGTCGAGGATGCAGGTGGCGCGGGCGTAGCTACTCAGGGGCAAAGGCGCCGTATCGCGTCCCCCAATCAGAACGCGACCCGCAGCCCCTCGGCCACCAGGTGATTGCCGGGTCCGCCGTCGCGCGGGACGCGCGCTGAGCGCCTGATGTGCTGCCGAGCGGCGACGGAAGGGAAGAAGCTGTCCGTCGACGCCCCGGACCATGTTGCAATGCAGGGAGCGAGGCTTATGCGCCATGATCGCGTCATGCAGGGCGAGAGCGAGCGGGCCACATGCGCGGGATGCGCGCGGGGGTAGCATCATCGGGATGGGCGCGCGAGACCATTTCCCGCCTACACGACCCTTCGAGCGCACGAGCATGTTCCAAGTGCGCACGACCCCTTCGGGCGCGCACGACCTTTTCCCGCGCGGAATCCCACTTATCCCACTTAATCCCGCCGAATCCCACTTGAAATTAGTGTTCCGCTCGGATCGTGAGCCCGCGCACGTGGACGGAATACACGTGGGCCGCGAGGAGACGGGTGTCGGAAGTCTTGTGCTGTGAAATCGCGTTGGCTGGAGAGCGATCAGAGCCGACAGGATTAGGGGATGTTTGCTGCCATCCCCAACGGTGTCGAAAGCACGTCGTTCGGCTGCCGGAAACCGGGATCGACGGGTCCGCCGACGGCTCGGTATTTCGCGCCCGCAACATTGTGAAGCGAGGGCGTTTGCTGTAGTCTCAAAGGCGTAAGGATCGAGTCGCAGAGCGCGGCCTAATTCCTTGTCTTTCAATAATCTTTCCGGTCATTGGTGACAGAGCTACCGCCCTCCGCGCCACCTCGCGAGCCGCCCAGCGGCGGCGCGCGCGCAACGCCCCCCGTCGCCATCGAGGAGGAGATGAAACGCTCCTACCTCGACTACGCGATGAGCGTGATCGTGTCGCGCGCGCTGCCCGACGTGCGCGACGGGCTCAAGCCCGTGCATCGCCGCATCCTCTACTCGATGCACGAGAGCGGCTACGACTGGAACAAGCCCTACCGCAAGTCCGCGCGTGTGGTCGGCGACGTCATGGGCAGGTATCACCCCCACGGCGATGCCGCGATCTACGACGCCATGGTGCGCATGGCGCAGGACTTCTCCATGCGCCTGATGCTGCTCGACGGCCAGGGCAACTACGGCTCGATGGACGGCGACCCGCCGGCGGCTATGCGCTACACCGAGGTCCGCCTGGGCGAGCCCGCACATGCGCTGCTCGCCGACATCGACAAGGAGACGGTCGACTTCCAGGCCAACTACGACGAATCGGCGCACGAGCCCATGGTGCTGCCGGCGGCCTTCCCCAACCTCCTGGTCAACGGTGCGGGCGGCATCGCGGTCGGCATGGCGACCAACATCCCGCCCCACAACTTGGGCGAGGTGGTCGACGCCGCCTGCGCCTATCTCGACGATCCGGAGATCTCCGTCGACGGCTTGATGGAGCACATACCGGGGCCGGACTTCCCGACCGGCGCCTTGGTCGTCGGCGCCGCCGGCATCCATCAGGCGTATCACACGGGTCGCGGCTCGGTGGTCATGCGCGGCCGCACGATGATCGAGCAGGCCGGTAAGGACCGCGAAGCGATCATCGTCACCGAGATTCCCTATCAGGTAAACAAGGCGCGAATGATCGAGCGCATCGCCGGCCTCGTGAACGAGCGCCGCATCGAGGGGATTGCCGACCTCCGCGACGAATCGGACCGCGACGGCGTGCGCGTCGTCATCGAGCTCAAGCGGAGCGCGATGGCGGAGGTGGTACTCAACCAGCTCTACCGCTACTCGCCGCTGCAGACCAGCTTCGGCGTCAACATGCTGGCGCTGCGGGGCGGCCGCCCGGAGCAGCTGACGCTCAAGGACATCATCGCGGCGTTCATCGACTTCCGCGAGGAGGTGGTCACCAGGCGCACGACCTACCAGCTCAAGCAGGCGCGAACGCGTGCCCATGCGCTCGCGGGCCTCGCCATCGCCGTCGCCAACATCGATGAGATCATCGCGCTGATCCGCAAGTCGAAGGACCCCGCTGAAGCCCGCGCGGGCCTCGCCGGCAGGGACTGGCCGGTGATGGATGCGGGCCCCCTGGTCACGCTAATCGCCGATCCGCGGCAGCAGGTGACGGAGGCGGGCACCTGCCGGCTCACCGACGAGCAGGCGCGGGCCATCCTTGAGCTGCGCCTGCAGCGGCTGACCGCCATGGAGCGGGACAAGATCGCGACCGAGCTCGCCGGGATCGTGGAGCAGATCAAGGACTACATCGACATCCTGCAGAACCGCGATCGCTTGCGTTCGGTCCTCCGCAACGAGCTGGTCGAGACCCGCAAGAAATTCGCCGACGTGCGGCGCACCGAGCTGGGCGAGGACGAGTTCGAGCACGACGTCGAGGACCTGATCCAGCGCGAGGAGATGGTGGTCACGCTCAGCCACCGCGGTTACGTCAAGCGGGTGCCGCTTTCGACCTATCGGGCGCAGAAGCGCGGCGGCAAGGGCCGCGCCGGCATGAGCACCCGCGACGAGGACTTCGTGTCGCAGGTGTTCGTCGTGAACACGCACACGCCCGTGCTGTTCTTCTCCACCGCCGGCAAGGTCTACAAGCTCAAGGTCTACCGCCTGCCTCAGGCCGCACCGCAGGCGCGCGGCAAGGCGCTGGTCAACCTGCTGCCGCTGGCGGACGGCGAGACCATATCGACCATCCTGCCGATGCCGGAAGACGAGGACGAATGGGCCAGGCTCCAGCTCATGTTCGCGACCGCCGCCGGCTCGGTGCGGCGCAACAGCGCGAGCGACTTCGTGAACGTGCCGTCTGCCGGCAAGATCGCCATGAAGTTCGGCGAGGACGACCGGATCGTCGGCGTGCAGATCTGCAAGGATAGCAACGACGTGTTGCTTGCCGCCCGTGGCGGCAAGTGCACCCGCTTCTCCGCCGCCGACGTTCGCCTGTTCCGTGGCCGGAGCTCGTCGGGCGTGCGCGGAATGGACCTCGCCAAGGGCGACCGGGTGATCTCCATGAGCGTGCTCGGCCACGGCGATCTCGACGCCGAGGAAAGGGACGCATACTTCCGACGCAAGCGCGAGGGGGCAGCGCCAAAGCTCGCGAAAGAGCGCCGCGCAGCACTCGCGGCCGAGGAGCAATTCCTCATCACGGTCCGCAGCGACGGCTTCGGCAAGCGCACGTCCACCTACGACTATCGCCTGACCCGGCGCGGCGGCAAGGGTATCATCAACACGGCCATCGTCTCAGGCGAGACCGAGGTCGTCGCCGCCTTCCCCGTGGCTGAGAAGGACGAGATCATGCTCGTGACAGACGGCGGTCAGCTGATCCGCTGCCCGATCAAGGGAATCAGAAAGACGGGGAGAGGCACGCGGGGCGTGACCATCTTCCGCCTGGGCAAGGGCGAGCGGGTGGTATCGGCGGCCCGCTTCGCCGACGTCAACGGCAACGGCGCGGCCGGCGAGGCGGCGGCAAACGCTGGAGCGGCACAGGATGGCTGAGAGGGTTGGCCTCTATCCCGGGACCTTCGACCCGATCACCACGGGCCACCAGGACATCATCAGGCGTTCCCTCAGGGTGGTGGACCGGCTGGTCGTGGCGGTCGCCGGCAACGCGGGCAAGAGCCCGCTCTTCGACGTGGACGAGCGGGTGGCGCTGACCGCGCAGGACCTCGCGGCGCTCGGGCTCGAACCGCCGCAGCTGGAGGTCCGCCGCTTCGACAGCCTGCTCATGCACTTCGTCCACGAGGTCGGCGCCACGGTCATCGTGCGCGGGCTCCGGGCGGTGTCCGATTTCGAGTACGAGTTCCAGATGGCGGGCATGAACGCCAGGCTCGACCAGGGCGTGGAGACCGTGTTCCTGATGGCGTCGGAGCGCCATCACTTCATCGCCTCCAAGCTGGTCAAGGAGATCGCCTCCCTCGGCGGCGACGTCTCGAGCTTCGTCTCGCCGATGATCGCCCGCCGCCTCGCCGAGCGGTTCGGGACGGCGTCTCCCTGAGGCAGGCGGCGCCGGCGGCCATCGGTGCGGGTCGACGCCTTCGATTTCGACCTCCCGCGCGAGGCGATCGCGATGCGCCCGGCCCGTCCGCGCGATTCCGCGCGCCTCCTCGATCTCTCCGCCGGCCTCGCCCATCGCAGGGTGGCCGACCTTCCGGCCCTGCTGCGGCCGGGAGACCTGATGGTTTTCAACGACACGCGGGTGATCCCGGCGCGCCTGGTGGGCGTGAGGGGCGAGGCGAGAGTCGAGCTCACGTTGCACCGGCAACGGTCGAACGGGTGCTGGCAGGCATTCGCCAAGCCGGCGCGGCGGCTGAGGCCGGGCGACGTGATCCACTTTGCCGACGAATTCTCGGCCGCCGTCGAGGCGCGCGACGGGCCGGAGGTGAGCCTTGTCTTCGATCGGGGTGGCGCGGCGCTCGCCGAGGCGCTCCAGAGCCATGGCGCCATGCCTTTGCCACCCTATATCCGCCGCGCGGCCGATGCGCACGACCGCGATGACTATCAGACCGTGTTCGCGCGGCGGGAGGGTGCCGTCGCCGCGCCGACGGCTGGCCTTCACTTCACCGACCGCCTGCTGCAGGCGATCGACGCGCGCGGCATCGGCCGGCGCTTCGTCACCCTCCACGTCGGTGCCGGCACGTTCCTGCCTGTCTCGGTGGAGGATACTGCCGATCACCCGATGCACGCGGAGGCCTGCGAGCTGGCGCCCAATGCCGCCGCCGCCATCAACGGTTGTCGGGCCGCCGGCGGGCGCATCGTCGCGGTGGGCACCACGGTCGTGCGGCTGCTGGAGAGCGCGGCGCGGCCCAACGGCACCGTCGAAGCGTTCTCGGGCGAGGTCGATCTCTTCATTAAGCCGGGCTACCGTTTCAAGACGGTCGATCTGATGCTGACCAATTTCCACCTGCCCCGCTCGACGCTCTTCATGCTGGTCTCGGCCTTCGCCGGCACCGAGTGGATGAAGGCGGCCTACGCAGAGGCGCTGGCCGAGGGCTACCGCTTCTATTCCTACGGCGACGCCTGCCTGCTTGCGCGCGAGGAGGCGACATGACGCTCGGCTTCTCCGTGGAGGCGACGGATGGCCGGGCTAGGCTCGGCCGGCTGGAGACCGCCCACGGGCCTGTGCGCACGCCCGCCTTCATGCCGGTGGGGACACAGGCGGCGGTCAAGGGCCTCACGGTCGATGCCGTGCGGGCGAGCGGCGCTGAGATGGTGCTCGGCAACGCCTATCACCTGATGATCCGGCCCGGCGCAGAGCGCATCGCGCGCCTCGGCGGCCTGCACAAATTCATGAACTGGCCGGGGCCCATCCTCACCGACTCGGGCGGCTTCCAGGTGATGTCGCTCGCCCAGCTCCGCACCGTCCAGGAGGACGGCGTCGTGTTCCGCGCGCATACCGACGGCTCGCGTCACCATCTGACCCCGGCGGGCGCCGTGGCGATTCAGCATCAGCTGGGCAGCGACATCACCATGGTGCTGGATGAATGCACGCGCTGGCCGGCGAGCGAAGACGAGGCCGCGAAGGCCATGCGCCGCTCGATGCGTTGGGCCGCGCTCTGCAAGGACGCGTTCGTGCCGCGGCCGGGCTATGGGCTCTTCGGCATCGTGCAGGGCGGCGTCTTTCCGGCGTTGCGGGCGGAATCGGCGGCAGCGCTGACGGAGATCGACTTCGATGGCTATGCCGTGGGCGGGCTAGCGGTGGGCGAGGGCCAGGCGCGCATGCTGGCCGTGCTCGACGGGCTGGAAGGCGCGCTGCCGGCAGAGCGGCCGCGTTACCTGATGGGCGTGGGCACGCCGGACGACATCGTGCAGGCTGTCCGCCGCGGGATCGACCTCTTCGACTGTGTGCTGCCCACCCGCTCCGGCCGCACCGCGCGTGCCTATACCGCGCGCGGCACTCTCAACATGCGCAACGCCCGCCACGCCGAGGACTCATCGCCGGTCGATGCCGCCTGCGCCTGCCCGACGTGCGCGGACTACAGCCGCGCCTACCTGCACCACCTGTTCCGCACGGGCGAGATGCTGGGCCCGATCCTGTTGACCCAGCACAATCTCTATTTCTATCAGCGGCTGATGGCCGATCTGCGCGCCGCGATCGCGGAGGGGAGCCTCGAAGTTTTTGCGGCGGCGCGTGGAGAAGCGGCTGAAGATTCCGACGACGCAAACTGAGAGAAGCGCGTTCCGCCGCTACCGCTCGCTTTTCCAGCCGAAACCCGTGGCGCGCTTCCTCATCCTGCGCCTCGGCGGCCGGCTCAAGCGATCTCGGCTTGCGCCTCGTCGACCAGCGGTTGGGCGAGACGGGAGATCATCTCCCGCGGGCAGATTTGCCAGAATTTGCCGATCTCCAGGGTCCAGTCGGCGAGCAGGCGCTCGCTGTAGCGAGAGCGGGTCTCGGCATGGTGCTCCTCGACCAGGGCCCGGCACTCGTTCTCCCAATAGGTGCTGGCGATCCGCTGCCAGACCACGGTGTCGGCGTTGACGCGGCGCTCGAAGGAGGAGTCGGGGTCGTAGACGAAGGCCATGCCGCCGGTCATGCCGGCCGCGAAATTGTGGCCCACCGGCCCGAGGATCACGGCGATACCGCCGGTCATGTATTCGCACCCGTTCGAGCCGCAGCCCTCGACCACGGCGCGGGCGCCGGAGTTGCGCACGCAGAAGCGCTCGCCCGCCTGGCCGGCAGCGAACAACTTGCCGCTCGTGGCACCGTAGAGGACGACATTGCCGATGATCGTGTTTTCGCTGGAGATGAGCGGGCTAGAGGTCGGCATGCGTATGACGATGGTGCCGCCGGAAAGCCCCTTGCCCACATAGTCGTTGGCGTCGCCGCTCACCACGATCTTGAGGCCCTGCACGGCCCAGGCGCCGAGCGATTGGCCGGCGGAGCCGCGCAGGCTCACGGTGAAGTAGTCGGGCGGCAGCCCCGACATGCCGAAGCGACGGGTCAGGTGGGAGGAGAGCTTGGCCCCGATCGTGCGGTGCGTGTTGCGGATCGTGTAGGCGAACTGCATCTTCTCCGGCACTTCGAGCGCATCGTCGGCGTCGCTGATGATCTGCTCGTCGAGAGTGTCGGGCACCGCGATCCGGCCCTTGCGCGTCGAGTGACGGGGGTGGCCGCCGGGGTCCGCCTGGGCCAGCAGTGGGTTGAGGTCGAGATCGTCGAGATCGGCGCTGCCCCGGCTGACCTGGCGCAAGAGGTCGGTGCGCCCGACGATCTCGTCGAGCGTCGAAGCCCCGAGCGATGCCAGGATCTCGCGCACCTCCTCGCCGATGAAGGTGAACAGGTTGACCACCTTCTCCGGCGTGCCCTCGAACTTGGCGCGGAGCGCCGGGTCCTGCGTGCAGACGCCCACCGGGCAGGTGTTGCTGTGGCACTGGCGCACCAGGATGCAGCCCATGGCGACCAGCGAGGTGGTGCCGATGCCGAACTCCTCGGCTCCCAGCATGGCGGCGGTGACGACGTCGCGGCCGGTCTTGATGCCGCCATCGACGCGGAGCGTCACGGTATGGCGCAGGCGGTTGAGCGTGAGCACCTGATGCACTTCGGCGAGGCCCATCTCCCAGGGCACGCCAGCATATTTCACGCTGCTCTGGGGCGATGCGCCGGTGCCGCCGTCATGGCCGGAGACGAGGACCACGTCGGCCTTGGCCTTGGCGACTCCGGCGGCGATGGTGCCGATGCCGGCCTCTGCCACGAGCTTGACCGTGACTCTCGCGTGGGGGTTGATCTGCTTCAGGTCGTAGATGAGCTGCGCGAGGTCTTCGATCGAGTAGATGTCGTGGTGCGGCGGCGGCGAGATGAGCGTGACCCCCGGCGTGGAAAGCCTTAGGCGGGCGATCTCCTCCGACACCTTGAAGCCCGGCAGCTGGCCGCCTTCGCCGGGCTTCGCCCCCTGGGCCATCTTGATCTCGATCTCGCGGCAGTGGTTCAGGTACTCCGCGGTCACGCCAAAGCGGGCGGAGGCGATTTGCTTGGTCGCAGACGATGCGTTGTCGCCGTTGTCGCGCGGCTCGAAGCGCTCGCGCGCCTCGCCGCCCTCGCCGCTGCAGGACGCCGCGCCGATCCTGTTCATCGCGATGGCGAGGGTCTCGTGCGCCTCCTTGGAGAGCGCCCCGTGCGACATGCTGCCGCTGCTGAAGCGCTTGCGGATCTGGGTGATCGATTCCACTTCCTCGAGCCCGATCGCCGGCCTCTCGGTCTTGAAGCCGAGGAGGTTGCGTATCTGGATCGGCGGCAACGCGTAGACGCCTTCGGCAAACTTCTTGTAGGTCGCGTAGGAATCGGTCGCGAGAGCCGACTGGAGCATGTGGATAAGCGGCCCGTCGAAGGCGTGCACCTCGCCCGACCGGCGGTACTTGAGGAGGCCGCCCACCGGCAGCACGACCGGGCTCTCCTCATAGGCCTTGCGGTGCTGGAGAAGCACGCGGCGCTTGATGCCGCTGAGCCCGATGCCGGAGAGGCGCGCCGTCATGCCGGGGAAGAAATCGGCGACCAATGCCCGGCTGAGGCCGACGGCCTCGAAGTTGTAGCCGCTCCGGTATGAGCTCAGCACCGAGATGCCCATCTTCGAGAGGATCTTGAGGAGCCCTGCATCGACGGCACTGCGGTAGCGCTCCTCGCAGTCCGCCAAACTGCGGTTGCCGAAGAGCCCGCGCTCCTGCCTGTCGGCCAGGCTTTCCAGCGCGACATAGGGGTTGATCGTGGTCGTGCCGACTCCGATGAGGACGGCGAAATAGTGCACGTCCAGGCACTCGGCGGCGCGCACGTTGATCGACGTGAAGGTCCTGAGCCGCTGGCGCACCAGGTGGCTGTGCACGCCGCCGGCCGCCAGGATCATGGGGATCGGCGCGCGCTCCTCCGAGACATGCTCGTCGGTGAGGATGAGGTGGGTGGCGCCGCCGCGCACCGCCTCCTCCGCCTGCCCGCGGATCTGCTCGATCGCCTCGGTGAGCCGCTCGCGGCCGGGGGCGGCGTCGAAGGTGCAGTCGATCCACACCGCCTTGTCGTCCAGATGCTCGATCAGGCCCGCGAACTCGCCGTTGGTGAGGATCGGCGAATCGAGCTGCAGGAACGCGGTTTGCTCGGGCTCGTCGGCGAAGATATTGCCCATGCTGCCGAGCCGCGTGAGCAGGCTCATGACGCTGTATTCGCGCAAGGAATCGATCGGCGGATTGGTCACCTGCGCGAACATCTGGCGAAAGTAGTAGTGCAGGCCCCGATACTGGCCGGAGAGCACGGCGAGCGGCGTGTCGTCGCCCATCGAGCCGGTCGGCTCCTTGCCGGCCTCCACCATGGGATGGAGCACCAGTTCGAGCTCTTCCATGGAATAGCCCACCATGCGCTGGCGCCGGCGGAGCTCGTCGCGCGAGAACATGCGGGGCTCCGTCCGGCCCCCGACGAGGGCGCTGCCGTCCACCACGTCGGCGACCCATGACGCGTAGGGCTTGGCCTCGGCGAGCATGTCCTTGATTTCGCGGTCGTGATAGAGGCGACCCTCGGCAAGATCGACGCAGATGAGCTGACCGGGGCCGAGCCGGCCGTTCTCGACGATCTGCTCGGGCGGGATCGGGACCATGCCGGTCTCGGAGCCGACGACGAGCATGCCGCCGGCCGTGACGCTATAGCGCATCGGGCGGAGGCCGTTGCGGTCCATCCCGGCCAGAATCCAGGCCCCGTCGGTTGCGGCGACCGCCGCCGGGCCGTCCCAGGGCTCCATCACGCAGTTGCAGAAGTTGTAGAACGCACGGTGGTTGGCCGGCATGTCCTGCTTCTTGGACCAGGCGTCCGGGATGAGCAGGCTATAGGCCGCCGGCACGGAACGGCCGGCCCGCACCACGCCCTCGAGCACGGCGTCGAGCGCCATCGAGTCCGAGGTGTCCGGCTCGATCAGCGGAAAGAGCTCGTTGTTGTGGGCGCCGAACACGTCGCTGGCGGCCCGCGTTTCGTGGCTCGCCATCCAGTTCTTGTTGCCGCGTACCGTGTTGATCTCGCCGTTGTGGGCGAGCATTCGGAAGGGCTGCGCCAGGCGCCAGGTGGGGAAGGTGTTGGTCGAATAGCGCTGGTGGAAGATCGCGAAGCGCGACACGAAGCGCTCGTCCAGCAGGTCCGGATAGAACGCCGTGAGCTGCTCGGCCAGGAACATCCCCTTGTAGATGAGCGAGCGGGACGAGAGCGAGCAGATGTAGAAACCGGTGATGTGGTGGTCGAGGACCTGTTTCTCGATGCGCCGGCGGATGATGTAGAGGTCGATCTCGAACTGATCGTCATCGACGCCGCGCTCGTTGTCGACCATGACCTGCTCGATCTCCGGCCGGCTGGCATTCGCCTTCTCTCCGATCACCGACGAATCGATCGGCACCTGGCGCCAACCCTGGATGCCGTGGCCGAAGCGGAGAATCTCCGTCTCTACGATGCTGCGGCAGAGGTCCTGCGCGCCGAGATCGGTCTTGGGCAGAAACACCATGCCGACGGCCAGCCGCCCGCCCTTGGTCCCCTGGCCGGTCGCCTCCACATGCTCCCTGAAGAAGTCCTGCGGAATCTCGACGTGAATGCCGGCGCCGTCGCCGGTCTTGCCGTCGGCATCGACCGCGCCCCGGTGCCACACCGCCTTGAGCGCCGCGATGCCGGCCTCGACCACATCGCGTCGCGGTGTGCCATCGAGCGAGGCGATCAGTCCGACTCCGCACGAATCGTGCTCGAAACTGGGATCATAGAGGCCGCCGCTCAGCACCATCGGTTGGGCGAGGGGAGGGTGCTTGCGATCGCTCATGCCGCGGCCTCCCTCACGACGGCGCCTTCATCCGCTCCCACTTGGATATAGCGGTGAATGGAGCGTGCGGCGTCCCGCCCGTCCTTGATCGCCCAGACGACCAGCGAGGCGCCACGCACGATGTCGCCGATGGCGAAGACGCCGTCGAGGTTCGTCATCATGGTGCGCCAGTCGATGAGCAGCGTGCCCCAACGCGTCGTCTCAAGCCCGGGCTCGCCGAACATCGCCGGTAGATCTTCAGGGTCGAAGCCGAGCGCCTTGATGAGCAGATCGGCGTCGACGGAATAGCTCGAGCCCGGAATTGGCTGGGGGATCTGGCGGCCGCTGGCATCGGCGACGCCGAGATGAATGCGCACTGCGCGCACGCCCTCGACGTCGGTGTTGCCGAGCACGGCCTCCGGCGCCGAGAGCCAGACGAACTCGACGCCCTCCTCCTCGGCGTGCCTGACCTCCTGCATCGAGCCCGGCATGTTCGCGCGGTCGCGGCGGTAGAGGCAGCGCACCGAGCGCGCCCCCTGGCGCACCGCCGTGCGCACGCAGTCCATCGCCGTGTCGCCGCCGCCGACGACAACGACGTTCTTGCCTTCGGCGTCGAGGGTGCCGTCGTCGAAGGCCGGCACCTCATCGCCCAATCCCTTGCGGTTGCTCGCGGTGAGGTAGTCCATCGCCTGGAAGATGTTGCCGAGGCCGATCCCCGGAACGGACATGTTGCGTGCCTTGTAGGCGCCGGTCGCGATCACTATCGCATCGTGCCGTGCGTGCAGCTCGGCAAGCGAGCAGTCGCGCCCGACCTCGACATTGAGGTGCATGTGCACGCCGCCCTCGACGAGCAGATCGGCCCGGCGCCCAACGATGGACTTATCCAGCTTGAAGTTCGGAATCCCGTAGATCAGCAGCCCGCCGACCCGGTCATAGCGGTCGTAGATGTGGACCTGATAGCCGAGGCGGCGCAGCTCCTCGGCGACCGTCATTCCGCCCGGCCCCGCGCCGACGATCCCGACCGACTGCGGCCGTTCGACCCTGGGCTGCGGCGGCTTCACCCAGCCGTTCTGGAACGCCGTGTCGGTGATGTAGCGCTCCACGGCGCCGATGGTGACCGACTCGAAACCCTTTTCGATCACGCAGTTGCCTTCGCAGAGGCGGTCTTGCGGGCAGATGCGGCCGCAAATCTCCGGCATGTTGTTGGTCGCCGACGAAATCTCGTAGGCTTCTTCCAGCCGTCCCTCGGCCGTCAGCATCAGCCAGTCGGGGATGTTGTTCGAGACCGGGCAGTGAATCTGACAGAAGGGCACCCCGCACTGAGAGCAGCGGGCGGCCTGGTCGGCTGCAGCCTCGGGGCGGAAGTCGCCGTAGACCTCCCCCCAGTCGCGGCGGCGGAGCGCCGGCGCGCGCTTGTCCGGATGCTGCTGCCCGAGCGTCACGAACTTGAGCATTTCTGTGCCCACGCGCTCTCTCCCTGGCGTCTCGGTGTACGGGCGGGGCTGCCGCGCACCCTCCACCTCCGATCGCTCCCACTATAGCCGCAAGCGGTCGGTCACGCCAAGCAATTCGGCGCCAATAGGGCAGAATGGCTGTCTGAAAGTTTCCAGTGGCGCCGTATCGGCATCTGCGGCAAGCGAACTGAGTCACGCTTGCCACCCAAATTAGGACCGAACTGCGACTATGAAACGAGCGTCCAATTCTGTCCCTCATCGGTCCCGTAGTGGTATAAGCGCGGCGGCGGCGAATCGGCCGCTTTCGACAGAGCAGCGCGGCCGTGCCGTTCCTCCATATCGCCGTCCTCACGATCATCCAGGGCATCACCGAGTTTCTGCCGGTGAGCTCGTCCGGGCATCTCGTGCTGGTGCCGCTCGTCACCGGCTGGCAGGACCAGGGGCTGATCATGGACGTGGCGGTCCACGTCGGCACGCTGGCGGCGGTGCTGGTCTATTTCTCGCGCGATCTCTGGCACATGGTCCTCGGCTGGATCGGCGGGCACTGGCGGCGGCATGACCGGCGCCTGGGCCGGGCCCTCGGCTTCTACCTGATCGTCTCCGCCGTTCCGGTCATCGTTGCCGGTGGCGTGCTCTACGTGATGGGGCACACGGTGCTCCGCGATCCGGCGGTGGTCGCCTGGGCGACGATCGGTTTCGGGTTTCTGCTCTATGGCGCCGATCGCATCGGGCTCACGGTCCGGCGCGTCGAGCACATGTCGCTCGGCCACGCGTTCTTGATCGGCCTTTTCCAGGTGCTCGCCCTCATTCCCGGCGCCAGCCGCTCGGGCGTCACCATGACCGCCGCCCGCTGGCTCGGCTACGAGCGGCCGGAGGCGGCGCGCTTCTCCATGCTCATGTCGATCCCGGTCATCGGGGCGAGCGGCGCGGTGGCCGGCTACGAGGTCTGGAGCCAGGGGGACCCCATCGTCACCGCGAACGCAGCGCTGGCCGCAGCCCTCTCGTTCCTCGTGGCGCTCGTTGCAATAGCGGTGCTGCTCGCCCTGCTCCGGCGTGTGAGTTTCACGCCGTTCGTCATCTACCGCCTGCTGTTGGGCGGGGCGGTGCTCGTCTGGCTCCATTACCTGGCTTGATGGGCGCCCGCGCGGCGCGCGGGTCTCAGGCTTCGGCCACCGGCGTCGATTCGCTACCGCCGCGGCGATGGTCCCGCAAGTACGTCGGCAGGATGAGCTCCGCCGCCGTCGCGCTGACACCGAGATCGGCGAGGCCCGGCGCGTCCGCCGAGGCGACATTGTCGATCCGGAGCAGCGTCACCTGGTCCGGCGTCAGCGGCGGCACCGGCGCAAACTGAAGGAACTTGGCCATCACCGCCGCGGCGAAGAACGGTACCGGGGCCAGAATTGCCTTTCGGCCGGTCTCGCGTGCGACCAGCGCCATCAGCTCGGCATAGCTGTAGACCGAGGGGCCGCCGAGCTCGTAGGTCTTGCCCTGCGCCGCCTCGCCGGCCAGCGCCCGCTGGGTGGCCTCGGCGATGTCCCCCACGAAGACCGGCTGAAATAGCGTCGTGCCCGCGACGAACTCGGGCGTGAGGAAAAGCCCATCCAGCTTCATCTTCGGCAGCCCGTCGAAGAACACCGGCAGAACCGGAACCAGGCGCACGATGGACGCGAAGCGATTGAAGAACTCGTCTTCCGGCCCGAACACAAGGCTCGGCCTGAACACGGTGGCAGTGGGGAACGCCTCCCTGACGGCTGCCTCGCCGGCCGCCTTGGAGCGTGCGTAGTCCGAGGGCGAGGCCGCATCGGCACCGATCGCAGACACGTGCAGCAGATGAGAGGCGCCGGCATCTGCCGCTGCACGCGCGATGCGCTCGGCCGATGCCACGTGGACGGCGTAGAAGGTCTGCCGGCCGCGCTCGTAGAGGATGCCGGTGAGATTGATCACCGCGTCTGCCCCGGCGACGGCACGGCGGATCGACGCCTCGTCGCGCACGTTGGCCTGAACCGGAACGATCTGGCCGACATCGCCGCAAGGCCGCAGGAATCCGGCGAGTTCCGGCCGCCGGGTCGCGACGCGGATGCCGTAGCCCTCATGCGCGAGGCGCTGGACGATATGGCGCCCGAGGAACCCGCTGCCGCCGAAGATTGTGACGATACGCACGTGGGCCCCGCTCGCTGCCCTTGCCGTTGACGCGCCACGACTATTAGCCCGGATTTCTCACCAATGTCACGGCCTGCGTCGCGCAGACGTTGACCCTGGCGAGAGTTCCGGGCTAGGCAGCACGCCATGGCTCAGCACTTGCATCGCGGCGACCTGCCGCCGGGGCTCACCTTCGGCGATGCGGTGGCGATCGACACCGAGACGATGGGCCTCAACCCGCATCGCGACCGGCTCTGCCTGGTTCAGCTCTCGCGCGGCGATGGCGACTGCCATCTGGTCCAGTTTCCGCCGGGCGAGCCCATCGACGCGCCGTATCTGGCGAAGCTGCTGACCGACGAGACGGTGCTGAAGATCTTCCACTTCGCCCGCTTCGACATCGCCGTGCTCGAGCACGCGCTCAGCGTCCGCTGCGGGCCGGTCTATTGCACCAAGATCGCCTCGCGGCTCTCGCGCACCTTCACCGACCGCCACGGCCTCAAGGACCTCTGCCGCGACCTGCTCGGCGTCGAGATATCGAAGCAGCAGCAGTCGTCTGACTGGGGCGCGGACGCGCTCTCCCGAAGCCAGCTCGAGTACGCCGCGAACGACGTTCTCCACCTGCACGCGCTCAAGGAGAAGCTCGACGCGATGTTGGCCCGCGAAGGGCGGGTCGAGCTCGCGCAGGCCTGCTTCGCCTTCCTGCCCGACCGTGCCCGGCTCGATCTCGAGGGCTGGCCCGAGGTGGACATCTTCTCCCACGATTAGGTCGCGAGTCTCGCCGAGGCGCTCGAGCGTTCGCTCCGCCGGGAGCGGTCCGAAGAACGCGGCGGGACGGATACACATTTAATTCCAAGCGGGATTCGCCGGGATTAAGTGGGATTAAGTGGGATAAGTGGGATAAGTGGGATAAGTGGGATAAGTGGGATAAGTGGGATAAGTGGGATGTCGCCCGCGCCTGAAAGGTCGCGGGCGCGGAATCAAGAGTCCCGCACGCCCGCGTCGCGCGTGCCAGAAAGGACACGCGCGCGTCACATAGGGTCGTGCCCGCGGGATGTCGCCCACGCCTGAAAGGTCGTGGGCGCGGAATATGAGGTCGCGCGCGCCTTCTCACTCCGCCTGCCGATTCCCGCTCGCTCTCGCGTTGCGTCGCGCGGATACGCGCGCGGGAGCGTGATTGCTGCATCGCGCGATCCTGGCACGGACGCCGGGCGCCGTGCACCGCACCATGGTCCGGGCTCGTGTCCCGTTTCCGAAGTTCGTTTGCATGTTGTCGGGCCGGCGCGCGGTCTCTCCGACCGACCACTCCCACACGCCGTCATGCCCGGACTTGTTCCGGGCATCCCCAGAGCCAGGCCCGCCGGACGCTGGGCAAACACGTGGATGGCCGGAACGAGTCCGGCCATGACGTGTCGGGGGCGCCGTGCAGCGCACCATGGTCCGGGCTAGGCCGGGCCGGGGCGCTCCTCCGCAAAGCCCTGGCCCGCTCGGCCGACCAGCCCCGCCTGCTCGATCCACACGCGTTCGTCCGCGTCGTCCACCACCGTCCCGATCCGCTGGCACGCCTTGCCGTGCGCGCCGAGGATGGCGACGGCGCGGGCCTCGTGCCGAGCCGGCACGATGACGCAGAAGCCGATGCCCATGTTGAAGACGCGGTACATCTCCGCGTCCTCGATCCCGCCCAGTCGCTGGAGGACCGTGAAGACCGGCGGCGGCGCAGGCAGCGCGTCGAGCTTCATGCCGACCCGCGCCTCGATTCGGGTCAGATTGAGGAACCCGTCGCCGGTGATGTGAACCAGCGCGTGCACCGGCACTTCGGCCAGCAGGTCCAGCGCCTCGCGGACATAGATGTGGGTGGGGCGGAGCAGCGCCTCGCCGACGGTCTCGCCGAGCTCGTCCACGCAGTCGGCGACGGTGAGGCCTGCCGTCTCGAAGAAGACCCGCCGGGCCAGGGTCAGGCCGTTGCTGTGGATGCCGCTGCTGGCGATGCCGACGATGCTGTCTCCCGGCCGCACGTGGGCCCCGGTATTGACCGCGTCGAGCGCCACGCGCCCGACGGCGGTCCCCGCCAGGTCGAACCCCGCGTCCGGCACCGCGCCCTTGATGACGTCTGGCATCGCGGCGATCTCGCCGCCCGCGATGGAGACGCCGGCCTGCCGCGCGCCTTCCGCGAGGCCCGCGCCTATCGCCGCCAGCATCGCGGGCTCCGCGCGCTCGACGGCGACGTAGTCGACCAGCGTGATGGGCCGCGCGCCGACACAGATGAGGTCGTTGACGTTCATCGCCACGCAGTCGATGCCGACGGTGTCGTAGCGGCCCGTCATCTGCGCGATCAGCGCCTTGGTGCCGATCCCGTCGGTGCAGACGGCGACTCCGACGCCGCCGAAATCGAGGACGCTCGCGAAATAGCCGAGGCCGACCTTGATCGCGCCGAGGCCGCTGTCGGCATCCGGCCATGTGGCGCGGACGTGGCGGACGAGGCCGGCGAGCCCCGCTTCGACGGCGTCGGCGTCGACGCCGGCGCTGCCGTAGTCCGTGCGTGGGCGTTCCGGCGACGATGCCATGCCCTTATCTCTCCTTCACACGCCAGAGGCCGGGCGCGAGCCTCGCCCATCGGCCGGCGCCCGGCAAGGATCGCGGCGCCTTCCGATCAAGAGGGCCGGCCGCTATCATCGCCGCCCATCATCGGCCGGGCGCCCGCCCGCCGGCAACAAGCGACAGCGGGAGAGACCATGAGCTCGAAGACCACTGCAACCCCTGAGAACGCGCTCTCCAAGGCGGAAATCGACGAGCGATTGGCGGCCGGCACCCTGGCGCGGCTCGCGAGCTATCGCGAGGACGGGATGATCCACCTCACGCCGATCTGGTTCGACTGGAACGGCGAGGTGTTCCGGCTCACCCTCGGCGCGGGCCGCATCCACCTCAAGAACCTGGCGCGGGACCCGCGGGTCTCGATCCTGATCGACCGCGACCCGCGCTGGCGATCCTGATCGACCGCGACCCGCGCGTGGACGAGGGCGCCCAGGGTCTTGGCGCCGGAGCGTGGGCGATCATGTGCCGGGGCAACGCCACTCTCTCCCAGGACGATGCGCTGATTCGCGAGGCCACCGTCGCAGTTCTGAAGAAGGCGCTGGGGCCGGAGGACGCGGACAAGTACGCCGAGCCGGTGATGGCCGAGGGCCGCACGATCGTGACCATCACGCCGCAGGACTGGCTGACCTGGGACTACAACAAGGCTGACGACTAGGGACAGTCAGAACCGTTGCCTCCACCTCCCCCTGTCCCCCTCCTCCAAGGGCGGAGGGGGGACGCAGGAGGCGCCGCCCGTGACTCCCTCTCCGCCCCTGGGGGCGGAGAGGGCCGGGGAGAGGTGGGGGCGCTCACGCTGCCGAAGCTGAGGGCCGGAGGCGACAGATCGGCTTGCCGGACGACAGTTGCGGGCATTCCTTGTTGCGGGCCGCGTCGCTAGGGGCATAATCCGGGCGCTCCCGGCTCCGCACGAGGGATTCGCGTGCGACACGCGCTCAGTCTGTTCGCCGGTCTCTACGGGCTCTGGCTCGCATTGTCCGGTCACTACACGCCCTTTCTGCTCGCGATCGGCGCCGTCTGCGCGGCGTTCGCGGTGGCGGTGGCGATGCGCATGGACGTGGTGGACCACGAGGGGCATCCCGTTCATCTCGGCTACCGCATCCCCCTCTACTGGGCCTGGCTGGCGATCCAGATTCTGGTCTCGGCGGTGAAGGTCAGTCGCATTGTGCTGTCGCCCCGCCTGCGCATCGACCCGGTGCTGGAGACCGTGCCGTCGAGCCAGAAGACAGATCTCGGCAAGGTGATCTACGCCAACTCCATCACGCTCACGCCCGGCACGCTCACCACGTCGGTGACGGCCGAAGGCATCGAGGTCCACGCGCTCACCCGGCGCGGCATGGACGAGCTGAAGTCGAGCGATATGGACCGCCGCGTCACGGCGGTCGAGGGCCGGTCATGATGTTCCTCGCCGCCGTCGCGGCGCTCGTGGTGACCACCTTCCTCGCGCTGGTTCGCGCGTATCTGGGGCCGACGGTGTACGACCGCGTGCTCGGCGTGAATGCGATCGGGACCATGACCGTGCTGCTGATCGCGGCGGTGGGCTTCCTCATGGGCCGCCCGGAATTCCTCGACATCGCGCTGGTCTATGCGCTGATCAACTTCATCGGCACGATCGCGGTGCTCCGCTACATCAAGCGGAGGCGCGCGCAGGACGTCGAGGGCGCGCCATGATCCTCGACATCCTGAGCTGGATCAGCATCGGCATCGGCGCCTTCTTCGTGCTGGTGGGCGGTCTCGGGCTGATCCGCATGCCGGATTTCTTCACGCGGCTCCACGCGTCGAGCGTCGCCGACACCGCCGGCGCGGGTTTCATCCTGCTCGGCTTCATGCTTCAGGCCGGCCTCTCGCTGACCGCGCTCAAGCTGGTGCTGATATTCGTATTCCTGGTGTTCACCGCGCCGACCGCAGCGCACGCGCTCGCCCATGCGGCGCTGCTCGACGGGATCCTGCCGTGGACCCGTAAGCCCAGGGACCCCGCGCCATAGATATCTACGTCGATATTCTGCTCCTGGCCCTGCTGGTCGCGGCGGCGCTCGTCGTGGTCACGCTGCGCAACCTGTTGGCGGCCGCACTGGTGCTCGGCATCTACAGTCTGGTCATGGCTGCGCTCTGGGTCGTGCTCGATGCCGTCGACGTGGCCTTTACCGAGGCCGCCGTCGGCGCGGGTGTGACCACCGTCTTCATGCTTCTCACCATCTCCGCGACCGATCGGCACGAGAAGATCACGCATCGCAGGCCGTGGCTCCCGATCCTGGCTTCGCTCGTCGTCGGCGGCCTGCTGATCTACGGCACGCTCGACCTGCCGGCCTTCGGCGACCCGGAGGCGCCGGCGCAACAGCATGTCGCGCCCCACTATCTGGAGCAGGGCGAGGCGGAGACTGGCGTGCCCAACATCGTCACCGCGGTGCTCGCGTCCTACCGGGGGTTCGATACGCTTGGCGAGGTCACGGTGATCTTCACCGCAGGGATCGGCGTGCTGCTGATGCTCGGCATCGCCCGGCGGCGGCGCCGCGCAAGTGCGAGGGACCGCGAATGACGGAGCATCTGGTCCTGCGCGTGGTCTCGAAGCTGCTGATCCCGCCGATCCTGCTGTTCGCCCTCTACGTTCAGATGCATGGAGACTACGGGCCGGGCGGCGGCTTTCAGGCGGGCGTGATCTTCGGGGCCGGCCTGATTCTCTACGGCCTCGTCTTCGGCACTGAGGCGATGCGCGCCGTGGCGCCCCCGCGCGCCCTGGTCGTCATCGCCTGTCTCGGCGTGCTGCTCTACGCAGGCGTGGGCGTCGCCAGCATGATCGGCGGCGGCGAGTTCCTCGAGTATGGCGCGCTCTCCGGCGACCCGGTCCACGGCAACCACGTCGGGATCATCATCATCGAGATCGGTGTCGGCGTCGCGGTCGCTGCCGTGATGACCATCATTTTCTGTGTCCTGGCTGAGTGGCGCTGAGGTGGAGGCCCTCGCACACGCCAACTACTGGGCCGCGATCGTGCTGGCGATGATCGGGCTCTACGCCATCATTGCGCCCTCAAACCTTATCAAGAAGCTGATCGGCCTCGGCATCTTCCAGTCCGCGATTTTCCTGATCTACATCACGGTGGGCAAGGTCGAGGGCGGCACCGCGCCGATCATCGATGCCGCTTACGGGGTCTATTCCAACCCGCTTCCCCACGTGCTGATCCTCACGGCGATCGTCGTGTCCGTCTCGACTCTCGCGGTCGGGCTCGCGCTCACCGTCGCGATCAAGCGCGCCTACGGGACCGTCGAAGAGGACGAGATCGACGAGCAGGATCGGCGATGATCGCGACTCATCTGCCGGTGCTCCAGGTGGCGGTGCCGCTCATTGCGGCGCCGATCTGCGTGCTGCTGCGGCGCGGGAGCTACGCCTGGGGCTTCACGACCGTCGTCTGCTGGGGGCTGCTCGCGATCGCGGCCCTGCTGCTCGAACAGGTGATGAGCGGCGGCACGATCTCCTACCGCCTGGGCGGCTGGGCGCCGCCCATCGGCATCGAATACCGGCTGGATGCCGTCAACGCCTTTGTCCTCCTGATCCTCGCGGGCACCGCCGCGCTGATGATGCCCTACGCCCGCCAGAGCGTGGAGCGGGAGGTCCGGCCCGAGCGACGGCACCTCTTCTACGCCATCTTCCTGCTGGCGCTGACCGGCCTGCTCGGCATCACCGCGACCGGCGACGCCTTCAACATCTACGTCTTTCTCGAAATCTCCTCGCTCGCGAGCTACGTGCTGATCGCGCAGGGACGCCGCCGGCGGGCGCTCACGGCCTCCTACCAGTATCTCATCATCGGAACCATCGGCGCCTCGCTGATCCTGATCGGGATCGGCTTCCTCTATGCCAAGACCGGCACCCTGAACATCGCGGACTTGTCCCAGCGCGTGCCGGCTCTGGGCGAGACGCCGGCGGTTCTCGCCGCCTTCGCCTTCATCACCGTGGGCGTCCTGATCAAGCTCGCGCTTTTCCCGTTCCATGTCTGGCTGCCCAACGCCTATGCCTACGCGCCATCGATAGTGAGCGCGTTTCTTGCGGCGACCGCGACCAAGGTGGGCGCCTACATGCTGCTCCGCTTCGTCTTCACCGTGTTCGGCGTGCACTTCGCCTTCGAGACGCTGCCGCTCACGGAGGTTCTGCTCGCTCTCTCGCTCATAGCCGTGCTCGCGGGCTCGCTCGTTGCCGTCTTCCAGACCGACCTCAAGCGCCTGCTGGCGTTCTCCAGCGTGGGCCAGATCGGCTATCTCGGCGTCGGCATCGGGCTCGCCTCCGTGACCGGCGTGACCGGCGCGCTGGTCCACATCTTCAACCATGCGTTGATGAAGGGCGGGCTCTTCCTCGCGGCCGGCGCCATCGCCTATCGCCTCGGTGCGACCGATCTCGCCGCCTTGCACGGGCTCGGCCGGCGCATGCCGTTCACTATGGCGGCGGTGGTGATCGGCGGCCTCGGCCTCGTCGGGGTGCCCGTCACCTCCGGCTTCGTGAGCAAGTGGTATCTGGTGCAGGGCGCGTTCGAGGCAGGTCTCTGGCCGGTGGCGCTCTTCGTGCTGGTCGGCTCGCTGATCGCGCTCGCCTATGTAGGCCGCGTGATCGAGGCCGCCTACTTCCACCCGCCGCCGCCCGAGAGCGAGCCGGTGCGCGAGGCGCCGTGGGCCATGCAGCTCTCGACCTGGGCGATGATCGCGGGCTCGCTCTACTTCGGGATCCACACGGATCTCACCGTCGGCATCGCGGGGCGAGCGGCGGCGGTGCTGCTGGACGCGCCATGAGCCACGCCGCGCAGATCCTCGCCGCCCTGGCGGTGCCGTTGGCAGGCGCGCTCCTGATCTCGGCGACCGCGAGGCGGCCGGTGTTGCAGGAGGCGGTCTCCGTGGTCACCGCGGTCGCGCTCTTCGGCCTGGTCGTCTCCCTCGCGCCGTCGGTCGTGGCCGGCGAAACGCCCCGCGTCGCGCTCTTCGACATCGTGCCGGGGCTCCCCATCGCCTTCGCGCTCGAGCCGCTCGGGATGCTGTTCGCGCTGATCGCGTCGTTCCTCTGGATCGCGACGACGGTCTATTCGATCGGCTACGTCCGCGCCAACAAGGAGGGCCACCGGACCCGCTACTACGTCTGCTTCGCGGTCGCGCTCGGCAGCTCCATCGGCATCGCCTTCGCCGGCAACATGTTCACGCTCTTCCTGTTCTACGAGGCGCTGACGCTCTCCACCTATCCGCTGGTGACCCACAGCGGCACCGACGAGGCACGGCGCGCCGGCAGGACCTACCTCGGGATCCTGCTGTCGACATCGATCCTGCTGCAGCTCTTCGCGATCCTCTGGACCTGGGTCGAGGTGGGGACGCTCGATTTCGAGAAGGGCGGAATCCTCGCCGGTGCCGTGAGCGAACGCACAGCCGCCGTGCTGCTGGTGCTCTACATGTTCGGCATCGGCAAGGCGGCGCTCATGCCGCTCCACGGCTGGCTGCCGGCGGCGATGGTGGCGCCCACGCCGGTGAGCGCGCTCCTGCACGCGGTGGCGGTGGTGAAGGCCGGCGTGTTCACGGTGCTCAAGGTCCTGGTCTACATCTTCGGCCTCGATTTCCTCCGCTCGATGGCGGGCAGCGAGTGGCTGATCGCGGTCTCCGCCGCGACCATCGTGATCGCCTCGCTGATCGCGCTGCGTCAGGACGACCTGAAACGCCGGCTCGCCTATTCGACCGTGAGCCAGCTTGCCTATGTGGTGCTGGGGGGCGCGCTTGCGACCAGCGCGGGCGTCGTGGGCGGCGCCATGCACATGGCGACGCACGCCTTCGGCAAGATCACGCTCTTCTTCTGCGCGGGCGCGATCTACACCGCCGCCCACAAGAGGCTGGTGAGCGAGCTCGACGGCATCGGCTACCGCATGCCCATCACCATGGGCGCGTTCACTGTCGGCGCGCTCGGGCTGATCGGGCTGCCGCCCTTCGCCGCGCTCTGGAGCAAGTGGTACCTGGTGGCAGGCGCCGACGACGGGCGCCATATCGCGGTGATCGCCGTCCTGCTCGGCAGCTCGCTGCTCAACGCGCTCTACTTCCTGCCGATCCTCGTCCGCGCCTTCTTCCCCGCGCCAGGCGCAGGCCCCGGCGTGGCGGTCGGGCGGGCCGAGGCGCCCTGGCCGATTCTGGCGGCGACCCTCGTGGCGGCGCTCGGCACGGCTGCACTCTTCTTCTACCCGCAGGCGCTTCTCATGCTCGTTCAGCCTCTCGCAGAAACGCCGTAAGAGTCTGAGATGAAGAAGAAATACTGGCTCGACGAACGCCGCAACGTGATGCTCCTCATCAAGATCTTCGCAGGCCTCTGTGTCGGCGTGCTGGCGATCGACGCCGGTTTTCACCGGCACGAGGAGTTCTTCTGGGAAGGCTGGTTCGGCTTCTACGGGTTCTTCGGCTTCATCGCCTGCGTCGTGCTCGTGCTCGCCGCGAAGGAGCTGCGCCGCCTCGTGATGCGGCGCGAGGACTACTATGACGAGTAGCATCCCCCCCGCCTTCATCTTCCTTGTTGCGGCGGTCCTCGTGCTGCTGCTGCCGGGGGGACTGCGCCGTCTCCTCGTGCCGGCCGTACCGCTGCTCGGCGGGATCAACCTGTGGGGGGTGTGGAACGGCGGGGGAGGACTCGAGGTTGCCCTCCTCGACACGCGTCTGGAGCTGCTTCGCGCCGATTCGCTGAGCCTGCTCTTCGGCCTTCTCTTCCACATCGCGGCGTTCCTCGGCGCCGTCTTCGCCTTCCATGTGCGCGACCGCCTGCAGCAGGCCGGAATGCTGCTCTATGCGGGCTCGGCGCTCGGCGCCGTGTTCGCCGGCGACCTCATCAGCCTGCTCATCTTCTGGGAGGGGACGACGCTCGGCTCGGTGCTGCTGATCCTCGCCCGGCGTGAGCCGCGGGCGGTGCGCGCCGCCATGCGCTACCTGGTGTTCCAGCTCGTCTCCGGCCTCCTGCTGCTGGGGGGCGCGGTGATCCTGATCGGCGACACCGGGTCCAGCGCCTTCGGCCATATCGGAATCGGGAGCCTCGGCGGCGTGCTGATCTTCGTCGCCTTCGGCATCAAGTGCGGCTTCCCGCTGGTGCACACCTGGCTCACCGACGCCTACCCGGAATCGACGCCGACGGGAATGGTGTTCCTGAGCGCATTCACGACCAAGCTCGCGGTCTATGCGCTGGCCCGCGGCTATGCCGGCACCGAGGTGCTGATCCCCATCGGCACGGCGATGACGGCGTTCCCGATTTTCTTTGCCGTCATCGAGAACGATCTTCGCCGCGTGCTCGCCTACAGCATGATCAACCAGATCGGCTTCATGGTGGTCGGCGTCGGCATCGGCACGTCGCTCGCGCTCAACGGCGCCGTCAGCCACGCCTTCAACGATGTCATCTTCAAGGGGCTGCTGCTCATGTCGATGGGTGCGGTGCTGCACCAGACCGGCAAGATCAACGGCTCGGAGCTGGGCGGGCTCTACAAGTCGATGCCCCAGACCACCGGGCTCTGCATCGTGGGCGCAGCATCGATCTCGGCCTTCCCGCTCTTCTCCGGCTTCGTCAGCAAGTCGATGGTGATGAGCGCGGCCGCGGCCGAGGGCCATTGGATCGTCTGGATTCTGCTGCTCTTCGCCTCCGCCGGCGTCTTCCACCATGCCGGCATCAAGATCCCCTACTTTGCCTTCTTCGCCCACGACAGCGGCATCCGCACTCGCGAAGCGCCGCTCAACATGCGGATTGCCATGGCGATGGCGGCGATCCTCTGCATCGTCATCGGCTGCTATCCGGCATGGCTCTATTCGTTGCTGCCCTACGAGGTGGGCTACGTGCCCTACACCGGCAGCCACGTGCTGGTGCAGGTCCAGCTTCTCTTCTTCTCGGCTTTGGCCTTCGCCTTCCTCAACCTGGTCGGGCTCTACCCGCCCGAGCTGCGCTCGGTGAACATCGACAGCGAGTGGGTGTACCGGCGCTTGCTGCCGCGCGTGACGCGCCTCGTTGACGCTGCGGCGTCGGCGCTCGCCGCGCACGTCCGGGAGCAGTCCGCACGCGGCCTCGATCGCCTGATTTTCCTGATCGCGCATCAGCACAGGCCGGGCGGGGTGCTGGCACGCACTTGGCCGACCGGCGTCGCCGCGCTCTGGATCCTGGTCCTCCTTGGCGCCTGCCTGGTCATCTACTACGTTTAGCGGCGCCGAGCGCCGGCACGGCAGGGCAGGGGGCCAGGCGGCCATGAAGATGAACGGCGAGATCCGGGTCCCGACCGACCGGGAGACCGTGTGGCGGGCGCTCAACGACCCCGAGGTCCTGAAGGAGTGCCTGCCCGGTTGCCAGGAGATCGAGAAGACGTCGGATACCGAGATGACCGCGACGCTGGTCATCAAGGTCGGCCCGGTCAAGGCGACCTTCGCGGGCGGTGTCACGCTTTCCGATCTCGACCCGCCCAACGGCTATACGATCTCCGGCCAGGGCCAAGGGGGTGCCGCCGGCTTCGCCTCGGGCGAGGCCAAGGTCCGGCTGGTCGCCGACGGCGGCGAGACAGTCGTGCACTACGACGTCGATGCGAAGGTCGGCGGCAAGCTCGCGCAGATCGGCTCGCGCCTCATCGATTCCACCGCAAAGAAGCTCTCCAAGCAGTTCTTCGACAGCCTTGCCGAGAAGCTGGGCGGCGGCGAGGAAGCGGAAGCCGAGGACGCAGCAGAGCCCGAACCGGAGCCCGCCGCGCCCCCGGCCGACGCTGCACAGGAAGGCGCACCGGCCGAGGCCGCGGGGCCGCCGCTCGCGCCGGCGGCACAGCGGATGGGGCTCCCCACCGCGGCCTGGGTCGGGGCGGTGATCGTCGTCGCCGTGGTCCTGATCCTCGTGTTCACCGGCGTGATCTGAGCCGCGCGTGGTGGTGGTGGCGATTGCCGGCCCTGCGGAGGAGCGGGATGCGATGGCGACGCAGCTGATCGAGACGCTGACGGGCCGCGGCCGGCGCGTCGCCGTGATCGCCGCGAGCCAGGGTCCGCTCGCCATCGACGCGCCGGGTAAGGACAGCTACGAGCATGCCGCTGCCGGCGCGCGCGATGTCGTCGTGGTCTCCGGCCGGCGCTGGGCGCGTGTGCATCGCAACGACCCGCCGGCGCCGCCTCAGGCGGCCGCCCTCGCAGCGCTCGCGGGCGATGCGGACGTGGTGCTGGCACTCGGTTTCGACGAGAGTGCCGCCGCCCGGCTCACGGTCGAATGCAGCCCCGGGCACGAGGCCGGCAGAGGCCTGCGTGTGCTGGCGGAGGATGGCCGCCAGCCGGCGTTAGACCTTGACAAGCCGGAGGCGATCGCCGATCTGATCGAGCGCCTTTCCGATGAAAGTTCCTGAAATGGTTAACGGCGTGGCGATCCCCGCAACCGTCGACGAGACGCTCGCGCTGCTCTCCGGCGGCGACTATGTGGCCGATCGCAACCTGGCGACCAGCCTGTTCGTCGCGTTCCGCCTGAACCGCCCGCTCTTTCTCGAAGGCGAGGCTGGCGTCGGCAAGACCGCGCTCGCGAGCGTTTTGGCCGAGCGTCTCGGGCGCTCCCTGCTGCGTCTCCAGTGCTACGAGGGGCTCGACGTCTCGTCCGCCGTCTACGAGTGGAACTACGCGCGGCAGATGATCGAGATTCGCCTGTCGGAGGCGATGGGCGACCGCGACCGCCAGACGCTGGCCGGCGATATCTTCTCGGAGCGATTCCTCATCAGCCGGCCGCTACTGGAGGCGCTCCGCCCGCACGATACCGGGCCGCCGGTACTGCTGATCGACGAGCTCGACCGCGCCGACGAGCCGTTCGAGGCGTTTCTGCTGGAGATCTTGGACGACTACCAGATCACGATTCCGGAGATCGGCACCATCCGCGCGGCAGAGCCGCCGATCGTGCTCATCACCTCCAACCGGACCCGCGAAATCCACGACGCCCTCAAGCGGCGCTGCCTCTATCACTGGATCGACTACCCCGACGCCCAGCGCGAGCGCGAGATCCTGCGCGTGCGGGTGCCGGAGGCCGCCCCGAGATTGATCTACGAGGTCGTGGCCTTCGTGCAGCAGCTGCGCGAGCTCGACTTCTTCAAGTCGCCGGGCGTTGCGGAGAGCATCGATTGGCTGCGCGCGCTCAGCACGCTCGCGCAGGAGAGCCTCGACCCTGCGGTCGTCGATCAGACTCTGGGCGTCCTCCTGAAGTATCAGGATGACATCGAGAAGGCGCGGAACGGCGAGACGCAGCGTATCCTTGCGGATGTCGAGGCCGGGATGGCCGCCGTCGCGGAGTGAGGCGCCCGCGACCGCGGCCCGCGTAAAAAGGGAGGAAGCCCGATGAGTTCGGATCACGCCGGGCAAGAGGACATTCTGGGCACCGCCGCCCGCTGGTGCGACGAGGGCAGGGACGTGGCGCTCGCCACCGTCATCGCCACCTGGGGCTCGTCGCCCCGCCCCGTGGGCAGCCAGCTTGTCGCCGACGCCGACGGCCACTTCGAGGGCTCGGTCTCCGGCGGCTGCATCGAAGGCGCGGTGATCGAGGAGGCGCAAAAGGTCATGGGCGCAGGCCGGCCGAGCGTGCTCGAGTTCGGCGTCTCCAACGAGCAGGCGTGGGAGGTTGGTCTCGCCTGCGGCGGCACCGTTCGCGTGCTCGTCGAGCGGGTCGAGTGAGCGGGCAGCGATGCAGCGCGCCATCCTCG
Source organism: Alphaproteobacteria bacterium (assembly GCA_965237415.1). Classification (GTDB taxonomy): domain Bacteria; phylum Pseudomonadota; class Alphaproteobacteria; order UBA828; family UBA828; genus WTGU01. The sequence goes on along the minus strand of CBDEFM010000002.1, from coordinate 1,239,055 downwards.
ACCGGCTGAACGGCGACCGCGCCGCGGACCGCGCGGTCGCTCTCGTCACCGCGCTCGACGGCGGCGGGCAGGCGCTCGTCTACCCGAATGGCGATACCGCCGGCGATGCGCTGCCCGAGGCCGTGGCGGCGGCGGCACAAGAGGCGCTCCGCGCCGACCAGAGCAGGCAGGTGGAGGCCGGGGACGAGACCTGGTTCGTCCACGTCCATAACCCGCCGGCGCGAATGGTCATCGTCGGCGCCGTCCACATCACGCAGGCGCTGGCACGGATGGCCGAGGCCGCGGGCTACGCCGTGATCGTCTGCGATCCGCGCCGTGCCTTCGCCGATGCCGCACGCTTTCCCGCCATCGAGGTCTCGACCGAGTGGCCCGACGACGCGCTGAACCGGCTCGTGCCCGACCACCGCACGGCGGTGGTGACGCTCACCCACGACCCCAAGATCGACGACCCGGCGCTGGAGGTCGCAGTGCGGGCGCCGGTCTTCTATATCGGCTCGCTGGGCAGCAGGCGGACCCACGGCAAGCGGCTGGAGCGCCTGCGCGAGAAGGGTTTTTCCGAGGACGAGCTTGGCCGCATTCACGCCCCCATCGGCCTCGCCATCGGCGCGCGCTCGCCCGCCGAGATCGCGGTTTCGATCATGGCCGAGGTGACCCAGGTGCGCCGCCAGCCGCCCGCGCCGGCCGGGGGCGCCGGATCGTGACTGGCGGCCCATGATCTTCGGCGACGTGCCGGTCGCAGAGGCGCAAGGACTGATCCTCGCCCACAGCGTGCGCCTGCCCGGCCGCGCCTTCAAGAAGGGGCGCGTGCTTTCGGCCGAGGACATCGCCGTGCTGCTGGAGGCGAAGATCGCGACCGTTTCCGGCGCCCGTCTGGAGCCCGACGACGTGGGCGAGGACGAGGCCGCCGAGACCGTCGCACGCGCAGTCTGCGGGCCGGGGCTCACCCTCGGCGATGCCTTCACCGGCCGCTGCAACATCTTTGCCGAAGCGCACGGCCTCGCTGCGATCGACGATGCGCGGGTGGACCGGCTCAATCTTCTCGACGAGGCCATGACGCTCGGCACCGTCGCACCCCACGCCCTGGTCGAGGCGGGCCAGATGGTGGCGACGATCAAAGTGATCCCCTTCGCCGCCTCACGGCGGGTGGTCGAGCACTGCGTCGAGATCGCGGAAGAGGGCGGGCCGATACTGCGCCTCGCGACGCTCAAGGCGCGCACGGTCGGCCTGATCCAGACCCGGCTGCCGGGGATGCGCGAGAGCGTGCTCGATTCGACCACGGGCGCCGTCGCTACACGGCTTTCCCGGCTCGACGGCTCGCTCGCCGCCGAGGTCCGCTGCGCCCACAGCCGCACCGAGGTGGCGGACGCGGTGGGCCAGCTTCACGGGCGGGGCTGCGACGTCATCCTCATCGCCGGCGCATCGGCCATCGTCGACCGGCGGGATGTGGTGCCGGCCGCCGTGGTGGAGGCGGGCGGGGCCATCGACCACTTCGGCATGCCGGTGGACCCCGGCAACCTGCTGCTCCTCGCGCGCCTCGGCGAGTCGCACGTGCTCGGGCTCCCCGGCTGCGCCCGCTCGCTCAAGCTCAACGGCTTCGACTGGGTGCTGCAGCGCATCTTCGCCGGCGTCGAGGTCACGGCATCGGACATCATGCGCATGGGGGCCGGCGGCCTCCTGATGGAGATTCCGAGCCGGCCCTTGCCCCGGGGCCGCGCCTCGCCCCGGAGCGCCGCGCGCACGGACGAGGCGGTCCCCCCAGCGTCGCCGCCCCGTATCGCGGCCGTCGTGCTCGCGGCGGGGCAGTCGCGGCGCATGGGCACGCTCAACAAGCTCTTGATCGAGGTGGACGGCGTGCCGATGGTGCGGCGCGTGGCGGCCGCGGCGCTTGCGTCCAAGGCCGCGCCGGTGGTCGTCGTGACCGGCCACGAGGCGGAACGCGTCCGGGCAGCGCTCGCCGGGCTGGATGTGGCGTTCGCCCACAACTCCGACTTCGCCGAGGGCATGAGCAGCTCGCTCCATTGCGGTGTCGAAGCGCTCGACTCCGAGCGAGCCCCTGGGATCGACGGCGCCGTGGTCTGCCTCGGCGACATGCCGCGCACCTCGGCGGCGCTGATCGACCGGCTGATCGCGGACTTCAACCCGCCCGAAGGCCACGCCATCGGCGTGCCCACTTACCGCGGCAAGCGCGGCAATCCCGTGCTGTGGGCGGCGCGCTTCTTCGGCGAGATGCGCAACCTCTCGGGCGATGTCGGCGCGCGCCACCTGATCGGCGACCACGCGGATGCCGTGTACGAGGTCGAGAGCCCCGATCACTCGGTAACCATCGACGTGGATACGCCCGAAGCCCTCGATGCCCTCGGCCGCGCCGCCGCCCGCTGACGGGGAAGGCGGCGGGGGCGCCGGCACCGTCCTGCTCACGCCCGGCCCGCTCACCACCCGGCCCGAGACCCGTGCGGCGATGGACCGCGACTGGGGCTCGCGCGATGCGGCGTTCATCGAGCTCACCGCGGCCGTGCGCCGCAGGCTGCTCGCGCTCGCCGCCGCCGGCGAGGCGTTCACCTGCGTGCCGATACAGGGCAGCGGCACCTTCGCGGTGGAAGCCCAGCTCGGCACGCTGGTCCCGCGCGACGGCCATCTGCTGATCCTGGTCGGTGGCGCCTACGGCCGCCGCATGGTCGAGATTTGCCGGCGCATGGCGCGCGCCCACAGCGTCATGGAGACGGACGAGACCGTACCGCCGACGGCGTCTGCGCTCGCAGAGCGGCTCGCGGCGGAACCCGACATCACCGACGTCGCGCTCGTCCACTGCGAGACCACGACGGGCATCCTCAATCCGCTTGCCGATCTCGCCGCCGCCGTGAGCGAGGCCGGCCGCCGCCTGCACGTGGACGCCATGAGCTCCTTCGGCGGCATCCCGATCGATCTCGGGCGGCTGCCGCTCGCGAGCCTCGCGGCGTCCGCCAACAAGTGCCTGGAGGGGGCGCCCGGCGTGGGCTTCGTCATCGTGCGCGCCGGCCACCTCGCAGGCTGCGCCGACAACGCCCATGCCGTGAGCCTCGATCTCCACGCCCAGTGGGCGGGCCTCGAAGCCAACGGCCAATGGCGGTTCACGCCGCCCACGCACATCCTCGCCGCGCTCGACCGGGCGCTCGATGCACTCGACGACGAGGGCGGCGTCGCCGGCCGCTTCGCCCGCTACTGGGAGAACTGCCGCACCCTGGTGGACGGCATGCGCGGCCTCGGCTTCGAGACGCTGCTGGCCGATGGCGTGCAGGCGCCCATCATCGTGACCTTCCGCGCGCCGGCCGATCCCGCCTGGGACTTCGAGACGTTTTACGACCTGCTCGCGGAACGCGGTTTCGTGATCTATCCCGGCAAGCTCGCGCGGGAGGAGAGCTTCCGCGTCGGCTGCATCGGCGCCTTCCGCGCCGACACCATGGCCCGTTTCGTCGAAGCGGCGGAGGACGTGCTGCGCGAGATGGGGGTCGGTAGCGGCGCGCCGCACCAGCGGCTTCCACAGGAATAGACATCCGTGTAGAAGGCCCGCACCCGGCGGTCGGGCGAACGGGCGGATCGATGAGCGGCTTCGAACGAATACTGGTGGCGAACCGGGGCGAGATCGCCATTCGCGTCCTGCGCGCCGCCTACGAGATGGGCAAGGCCACGGTCGCGGTCTTCGCCGAAGAGGATCACCTCTCCCTCCATCGCTTCAAGGCGGACGAGTCCTATCGCATCGGCGAGGGGCGCGGCCCCGTCACCGCCTACCTGGCCGTGGACGACATCATCCGGGTCGCGGTCGAGACGGAGAGCGACGCCATTCATCCGGGCTACGGCTTCCTCTCCGAATCGCCCGAGTTCGCCGAGGCCTGCGCCGAAGCGGGGATCGCCTTCATCGGCCCGCGGCCGGAGACGCTGCGCCTGCTCGGCGACAAGGTGTCCGCGCGGGCCATCGCGGCCAGCGCCGGCGTGCCGACGGTGCCGGCGACGGATGCGCTGCCTGCGGATACCGCCGAGGCGCTCGCCCTCGTTCGCCCCGTGGGCTTTCCCGGCATGCTCAAGGCGAGCTGGGGCGGCGGCGGGCGCGGCATGCGGATCGTCGAGACCGAGGATGAATTCGAGGCCGCCCTGCTTGCCGCAAGGCGCGAGGCGGACGCCGCCTTCGGCAAGGACGATATCTACCTCGAGCGTTTCATCCGCCGCGCGCGTCATCTCGAGGTCCAGGTGCTGGCAGATGGCCACGGCCGGATTGTCCACCTCTTCGAGCGCGACTGCTCGGTGCAGCGGCGCAACCAGAAGATCGTGGAATGCGCCCCCGCCCCCGTCCTCCGCCCGGAGGAGCGCGACGCGCTCACCGGATACGCGCTGGCCATCGCGCAGGAAGCCGACTACCTCAACGCGGGCACGGTCGAGTTCCTGCACGATCTTGACACCGGCAGTTTTCATTTCATCGAGGTGAACCCGCGAATTCAGGTGGAGCACACGGTCACCGAGCAGGTGACCGGCATCGACCTGGTGCGGGCCCAGATCCGGATTGCCGAAGGCGGGGCCATCGGGGACGCGCCGGAGGATGCCTGCCCGCCGCAGGACGACATCGCGCTGCGGGGCCACGCCGTGCAGTGCCGGATCACGACCGAGGACCCGCTCGACCGCTTCATCCCCGACTACGGGCGGATCACCGCCTACCGGGCCGCCACCGGCTTCGGCATTCGCTTGGATGGCGGCACCGCCTACACGGGCGCGGTCATCACCCGCCATTACGATTCTCTGCTGGAGAAGGTCACGGCGTGGGCGTCGTCGCGGGAGGGCGCGATCGACCGCATGCGCCGTGCGCTCCAGGAGTTCCGGATCAGGGGGGTCGCGACCAACATCGATTTTCTCGAGCGCCTCGTGAGCGACGAGGCATTCCGGCAAGGGCAGGTGACGACCCGCTTCATCGACGACAACCCGGAGCTCCTCGCCTTCGCACGCCCGCGCGACCGGGCGAGCCGCCTGCTTCGCTACATCGCCGAGACCACCGTCAACGGCCACCCCGAGGTGAAGGACCGGCCCGCGCCGCCGGCCCACGCCCGCAATCCCAATCCGCCGCCGCTCCACGCGAAGAAGCCCGCGCCGGGCGCGAAGGCACTGCTCGACGCCGAGGGGCCGGAGGCGGTCGCGGCATGGATGCTGGGGCAGACGCCCGTGCTCGTCACCGACACCACCATGCGGGACGCCCACCAGTCGCTGCTGGCGACCCGGATGCGCACCCACGATCTCTGCCAGGTCGCCGACGCCTACGCCCACAACCTGCCGCAGCTCTTCTCGCTCGAATGCTGGGGCGGCGCCACCTTCGACGTGGCGCTCCGCTTCCTGGGCGAGTGCCCGTGGGAGCGTCTGGAGCGCCTGCGGTCGCGGGTCCCCAACATTCTGCTGCAGATGCTTCTCAGGGCCTCCAACGGGGTCGGCTACACCAACTACCCCGACAACGTGGTCGAGGGCTTCGTGGCCCGCGCGGCGGCCTCGGGCATCGATCTCTTCCGCATCTTCGATCCGCTCAACTCGGTCGAAAACATGCGCGTCGCCGTCGATGCGGTGCTGGAGACAGGCCGGCTCTGCGAGGCGGCGATCTGCTACACCGGCGACCTGCACGACCCGCGCCGGAGCCGCTACGACCTCGCGTACTACCTCGCCATGGCCCGCGAGTTGCGCGACGCGGGCACCCACATCCTCGGCATCAAGGACATGGCGGGGCTGGTCAAGCCCGCTGCCGCCCGCGAGCTGGTCCACGCGCTGAAGGAGGAGACCGGGCTTCCGGTGCACTTCCACACCCACGACACCTCCGGGATCGCCGCTGCCAGCGTGCTCGCCGCGGTGGATGCGGGCGTGGATGCGGTGGACCTCGCGATGGACAGCCTCTCGGGCTTCACTTCGCAGCCCTGCCTGGGCTCGATGGTGGAGGCGCTTCGTGGCCAGCCGCGCGACACCGGGCTCGACCCCGCGCATGTGCGGGAGATCTCCGACTACTGGGAGGTGGTACGCGCGGAGTACGCCGCGTTCGAGACCGACATGCGGGCGCCGGCCTCCGAGGTCTACCTGCACGAGATGCCGGGCGGGCAGTTCACGAACCTGCGCGAGCAGGCGCGCGCGCTGGGCCTCGCCGAACGCTGGCACGAGGTGGCCGAGGCCTACGCCGAGATCAACCGCATGTTCGGCGACATCGTGAAGGTGACGCCCACCTCCAAAGTGGTCGGCGACATGGCGCTGGTGATGGTCTCCGGCGGCCTCACGCGGGCCGACGTCGAGGACCCCGACCGCGAGATCGCATTTCCGGACTCTGTGGTGGGCCTCTTTCGCGGCGAGCTCGGCCGCATGCCGGGCGGGTTCCCCGAACCGCTCGCCAGCAAAATCCTGAAAGGCGAGAAGCCGATCGAGGGGCGTCCTGGCGCCATCCTTCCGCCCGCAGACCTCGCGGCCGAGCGTGCGCGGGCGGAGGAGGAGACCGGCTGGTCGCTCTCGGATGAGGACGTCTATTCCTGGCTCTTCTATCCCAAGGTGTTCGCGGACTACGCGGCGCGGCACGATCTGTACGGCCCGGTCTCCGCCTTGCCGACCGACGTGTTCTTCTACGGGCTACCGCCCAGGCGCGACATCTCGGTCGAGATCGAGCGGGGGCACACGCTGGTCATCCGCTGCCTGGCCGTGGGAGAGACCGACGAGGAGGGCGCGGTGCGGGTCTTCTTCGAGCTGAACGGCCAGCCACGCACCGTCAAGGTCGAGAACAGAGAGGCATCGGCGAGCGTCGTCCGCCGCCCGAAGGCCGATCCGGCCAACCCGTGCCACGTCCCGGCCCCGATGCCGGGCGTCGTCGCCTCGGTGGCGGTCGCGAGCGGGCGTTCGGTGGTTGCCGGCGATCTGCTGATGACCATCGAGGCGATGAAGATGGAAACCGCGCTCCACGCCGAGCGCGACGGCACCGTCGCGGCGCTGCATGTGGCGGCGGGTCAGTCCGTCGAGGCCAAGGACCTCCTGCTCGAATACGCCGCGGCTTGAGCGCCCAGACGTGAAGAACCCCGTATGAATCAGGCTGCGTCAACCGTCCGTCCGGACTGGGTGTCGGACGAGATGTTCCCGTTCGAGAGCAGGTATTTCACCACCGCCTAAAGGCGCTGGTGGCGGGACCCGGCAGATTATCGGTCCGGGCCTCACTCCTCAGTCTTGTTTCAGTTGTTGACCTGGGCCAGGAATTGCTCGATGTCTTCTTCGTCCATTCCGGCCGAACGGAGGATCGAGCGCGCATATTCTGGCGTATGCCACGCACTCTTCTTAATCAGAGCGCGGCGTGTGCTGCCGCGCTCCTTGTAAACGTTGACTCGTTCGGTTTGCCTCTTGAACTTGTAGTTCAGCTTGCGACGCAGAACACTAATGAGGGCGTCGTTCGGAACCACAAGCTGTCCCCTGTGCAACGAGATTCCAGGGGATGAAAAACTCGATATCGTCGTTGACTGGACCAGCCGGCATGTTCATGGCGTGCCATCCCCGCTCCATCAAGAATTGGTCCAGCTCATTGTCTTCCAACAGATCGACGAACAAGGCAAAGCACGCCTCGGGGATCAAACTGTGAAGTTCGTCCAATGAATCCCCCTCCATGGACAAGCCGAGAGCCTCGCACTCAGCAATCCATTTGTGGCTGGATTCGGTCTGCGTGGCGGTCCATTCGAGTGTCGACTTCACTTCGATCACGATCTCAGTCATTGCCGGTTCTCCCACCTCGCGGCGGCGGCCTCGCGTGCAATCGCGCTGCGCTCACTCGGAGTCATGGACGCCGCTTGCGCGCGACCACCAGCTTGGCCGGCTCGCACCTTGTGTGGCTGCTCGTAGGTGGTGTTCTCAATTTCGCCAAAAGCTATTCTGGCAACGTATGCGGCGCACCCGACTCCATCGGCCGGGCGGCGCTCTCTTCTAAGGCCTTTGGGCACGGCCAACGCCGCGCGGGCTTGATCAGCCTTCGGCCGGTCATTGGGCCTACTCCCTCGCTGTGTCTTAGTGGCGCCCAGCCGGTCACTGCCGGTGCCGTCAGAAGTCAAGTGTTTACGCCTACCCACTCATGTCAAGCCCAGACTAGGCCAGCCGAGTCCCACGACCCTTTAAGCATACCATCCGCCAGCAGCTCTATACCGGTGCAGGCCCTCCCGCCGCTTCCTCCCAAGGTACGGGGCAATCCCCGCCGTAGGTGCGCTCGATGTGCATACCATCCGCCAGCGCGGGTCGGGCGCAGGCCGCTGGTGCTGGCGATGACGGCCTCGCGGCGGGCGCGGGCGTCGAGGTCCTCGGGCGGCGATGCGTCGCGGCGGATGCGGGGCGTCGCCGCGCTCGGGAAATTCCACTGGGTAAGCCAACGGGCGATTGTGCCGTTCAGCGCGTTATCGAGCAGGCGGCAGTCGGCGGCGACGGTCTCGTCGCGCACGTCGCGCTGCACCTCGGCGGTGCCGCGCCAGGGCCCCATGTCGGTGGTGGCGGACTGCCCGAGGATCGTCGTCGATATGGCGCGGTCGAGATAGGCGACGAAGGCCAGAAAATCCCCGCCGGCGCGGCGCGCACTCTCGACGATCTCGATCTCCTGCCCCTCGGGCAGGATGACGCCGAGGTTTGTGGCGAAGGACTGGACCAGATCCAGCAGGTCGGCCTTCTGCTCGGCGCTCGCGTTCCTCGGATACGTGCCTTTGACGCCGGGGGCGCCGAACTTTTCGAGCGCGACTGACCAGAACTTGAGCCCGTGGCGCTTGAGCCAGACCGGCCAGAAGCACCAGCGCGCGAGGCCCGGCCCGTGCGGCAGGTCGCCGTGCTCGCCGGGGCGGCGGAGGACGACGAATTTTCCGCCTGGCAGCGGCGCGCCGAGGGGCTGGGTCTCGGTGCGGAGCAGCGGCGCGCCCTCCGCCGACCAGCGGAAGCGGTCCGGCGCGCGCACCACGAGGCGGTCGAGCACGACACGGTCTGCCTCGCGGGCCCAGAGCGCCTCGGCGATGGCGTAGCCGTACCAGACCCCGTGCAGGAGCTGGCGGCTGACGGCGTCGAAGCCCACGCCTGCGAGCTGGCGGGCGAGATCGTCCGCCGCGGCGCGGTCTTCCGGCGTATCTCCGCCGGGCTCGACCGTCCAGGGCCGCGCTATGGCGGCGTCGAGGCGCTGGTCAAGGGCCGCCTGGCAGCGCTCGTCCCGCAGGATGTCGCGATAGATTTGGAGCGCGTGGCCCTCGTCGCGGTAGCGATCGGCGTAACGCGAAGGCTGGCGCGGGTTGAGCGGAAGCTCGCCGATATAGGGCTGGAGGCGCCCCGCGATGCTGGCAGCGGCGACCTCGCCCAAGGGCGGCCCCGCCGGCACGCGCGCGCGGGAGGGCGGGAGCAGCCGACGGAGCCGCCCGGCCAGACCGGTCGCCGCCATCAGGGGTGGCTCCCGGCTGTCGGGAGAGAAGCGGAGGATCGGGCGTTCAACATGGCCCGATCATCGCGGACCTGGCGCGCCCTGTGCACCGCACCATGGTGCGGGTCGCGCGGGCCTGAAAGGTCCCGCGCGCGGTAAGACAGGCGCGCACGCCCACCGGGTCGTGTGCGCGGAATGTAGAGTCGCGCGGGCCTAAGTAGCCCGCGCCTACCGGCTACATGCCGTCCTGTGCGGGATCGGCAACGGGAGGCTGGTAGAACACGAAATCCGTCTCGTCCAGGACTTCGATATCGAAATTCTCGAGCGCGATGGTGCCTCCGCCGTGGCCGCCCAGGTCGATCGCAACGAACGAGCCGAGCTGGATCGCGCTCAGGTCATCGAAGCCCGAGATGGAGTCGAGCGAACTCAGGTCGATCACGTCTTCGCCGTCGGTGAAGTCGGTGATCGTGTCGCTTCCATGGCCGGCGAAATAGGCGAAGGTGTCGGCCCCGGTGCCACCCGTCAGCGTATCGGTGCCGGTGCCGCCGCTGAGCCAGTCGCTGCCTTCCCCGCCGTCCAGCGTGTCGCGCCCTTCGCCGCCGAACAGGCGGTCGTTGCCAGTGTTGCCGTCGAGCGTATCGTTGCCTTCGCCGCCGAGGATCCAGTCCTCGCCGCCGCCACCGTCGAGCCTGTCGTCGCCCTCGCCGCCGAAGATGAAGTCGGCGCGTCCGTCTGCGACCAGGGCATCGGCGCCGGGGTGACCGACAAAGGTGGCGGTGCCGGGAACGTAGAAGCCCTCTTCTTCGTCCCCGCCCTCCAAGGGGGACTGGGGATCGGGCAGGTAGAACATGTCTTCGCTGAGGTATGCCGGCCTGACGTTGCGCAACGTGATCGTTCCGCCGCCCCATCCACTGAGGTCAATTACCGCGTCCCGGCCGTTGTCCGCGATTGCGAACCGCGCGCTCAACTCCGTCCAAGTGATCCGCACCTCGAATCCGGTCAGGTCGATGATGTCCTCGCTGCCGCGGAAGTCGAAGATCGTGTCGTGGCCGTTGTCGGCATGGAAATGGAAGATATCGCGGCCGTCGCCGCCCGACATGCGATCGTCCCCGGCTCCACCGATGACCCAGTCGTTCCCGCCGCGGCCGTACAGAAGGTCGTCGCCATCGCCGCCGGCGATGAAATCGTTTCCGCCGGAGCTGTCGATGGTGTCGTCGCCGGCGTCGCCGATCAGCCAGTCGTTTCCGAGTGTGCCGAGGATGGTGTCGTCGCCGCTGCCGCCGCGGACGACGCTTTCGCGTCCCATGGCATTGATCGTGTCGTCGCCGCTGCCACCCATGATGAAATCGTCGCCGTTGCTCATCAAGAAGTCGTCGCCGCTTCCGCCCAGGAGGAAGGCGTTGTCGCCGCCTCGATAGTTCGCCCTGTCGGCTCCCCCGGCGAGGTCGTAGACAGCGAAGACGTCGCCGCCGTCAAACGTTTCGCCGGCCTGGCTGCCGACGTACAGCCCAAGCGGATCCCCTTCTTGCGCTTCGCTGTCGTTCTTGCCTCTGCGTGTGTCGTCGTTCTCGTCTGCCATGGCTCGCATCCTCTTCGCTTCGCGATCCTCGCTTTCGAGCCCTGCCGCGCGGCGGGTGAGGCGGGTCAGTCAGAGCCAGCACCGCAGCGGGTGGGGCCTACAATCAAGAGATGTGAACGCCGCGGTATTGGGACAAGTATCGTTTTGTTGGGCCGGCAATGAGAATTTCCGATGACGTGCCACGGCAGCCCGAGGGCGGAGAGGGCGCGACGCGCGCCCCTCAATAGAAGCCCGCGAGGGTGGCGGCGCGGGGGCCGGCGGTAGCGCCCTCGATGGTCGCGGTGGCCGCGGTGCGGGCGGCGGTGCAGGCGAGCGCCAGAGCCCAGAAGCGGTCGGCGTGGCCGTCGGTGCCCGAGCGCTCCGCCATGAGGCGCGGCGCCCCGGTCGGCCCGGCCTCGGCGCGGACGGCGTGGAGGTCGCGCCTCAGATCGCCGTCGGGCGGAATGCGGAGGCGGCGGTCCTCCACCGCTTCCCGCAGCGCCGTCGCCGCATCGAGCCGGCGCGGCCCGGTCATCAACACGCCCTCGACGGTGGTCCGGCCCAGGTCCTCCTGCAGCTGCTCCACCACGGCCTCGCCCATGCCGGTCTGGTCCACGGCGATGCGGGTGGGCCGATAGCGCGCGGCCAAGTCACCCACAATCGCCCGCTGCGCGCTGAAGGGGATGCCCTGTCGCACCACCAGTTCGCGCAGCCAGAGCACGTCGCCCACCTGCTCCAGCACCGCGGCGACCCAGAGATCGCGGCGCCTCGCCACGTCCACGCCGATAGTGGTGGAACCGCCGGCGAAGGCGGCGGGATCGCCGGCGGCGCGGTCTTCGCAGGTGCGGATCGCTTCCCAGCCGAGCCAGGCGCCGCCGCCGGCAGCGGGGATGCAGTCGAGCTCTTCTGACGCATAAGTACCGTACTCCGCCCTGATTTCGGCTTCCCAGGCGGCCTCGGTCTCCGCCGACCAGGGCCGGCCCTGGGCCGCAGCGATCTTGCGGAAGAGTCCCTCCGCCAGTGCCTCCTCCAGCGTGATGCGATGCAAAGAGCCGGGCCGCGCGCCCTCGCGCAGGTCGCGGCAGAGCGCGGCGAAGGGATTGGCCTCGCCGTTGTGGGTGCTGATGACGTGCGCCCGCCCGCCCCAGACGCGGAAGGCCATCGCTGCCTTGAGCACCTGACCGAGATCGTCGACGAAGGCCGCCTCGTCGATGATGGCGAGGTCGCCGGGCCTGCCCTTGGAGCGGAAGGCGCGGGGTGCCGAGGTCATGGCGACGATCTCGCGGCCCGAGGCGAAGGCGATGCGAAAGGCCTGGATGCGCTGGCCTTCGTCGATCAGAGTTTCGCCGAGAGAGCCGGCCACCAACTGCAGCGTCCGCGCCCAGTCGGCGCAATCCGCGATGAAGCCCCGGGTCATCTCCCAGTTGTAGGCCTGGTAGTAGACGTTGCCGCTGCCGGCGGCGCCCGCGTGCATCACCGCGTCGTAGGCTTCCGCCCAGGAGATGCCCACGCGCCGCGCCTTCTCGATCACCTTGAGGCCGGCACCGTCCGCCAACCAGCGGGCCTGGTAGGGGAGGAGGGTAGGGCGCGCTCGCTCCCAATTCATGGTCTCTCGGTCGTCAGAGTCGGGGCCGGCCATGCCCGTACCATGACGACAGCCGGCAGCGCTGCCCATCGCACCAAGGTGCGGGGCACGCAGATGGGGACGTCGGCCGCGTCGCACCAGCACCGTATTTTGTGTCGCGCCGCTGATATGGGACCATGCCGGAACACATCGCCAGATACAGGGAGACCACCGATGACCTACGATCCGCGCGCTGCCACCGGAATTCCGACAGAACCCGTGGGTTCGCTGCCCCGGCCCTCCAAGCTCCAGGCCGCGTATGCCGCCTACGACGCGGGCGAGATTTCGAAGGCCGACCTGGAGGCGGAGCAGGAGGAAGCCGTGCGCGATTCGATCGCGCGCATGGAGGCGACCGGCTCGCCCATCGTCTCCGACGGCGAGCAACGCTGGTCGAGCTTCGCGACCTATCCGATCACCGACACGCTGGCGGGGACGGGCCTTGCCGACCATCTGGGGGGCGGCGGCCAGTATTTCGCCATCTTCGCCGACGGCCACAATCGCCAGTTGCCGCTGCTCACCGGCGGCCCCTTCCGCTACAAGAGCTTCGCCGCGGATTCGCTGAAGCTCTCGATCAAGTCTGCGACCAAGCCGATGAAGCAGGCGGTCATCGCGCCCTCGATGCTGGCGCTGCTCTATCCGCTCGATGAGGAGATCGAGGGCTACTCTCGCGCGACGTTCGAGGCCGACCTGATCGACGAGTGCGAGAAGGACGTGCGCGCCGCCTTCGCTGCCGGCGCCGTCAGGGTCTCGATCGACTTCACCGAAGGCCGGCTCTCCTGCCGCAACGATTCGCGCAACCCCTGGACCGGCCGCGAGATGCTTCCCCACTTCATCGATCTCATCAACGGGGTGCTCGACCGCTTCACGGCGGAGGAGCGGGTGAACATCGGCATCCACACCTGCCCCGGCGGCGACTGCGATTCCGTGCACAGCGCCGATGTGCCCTACAACGACCTGCTGCCGAGCATGTTCCAGTTGAATGCCGGCTACTTCATGATCCAGTTCAAGAGCGAGCGGAACCAGGAGCAGGTCTACAAGGACATCGCGGCCAGCATCCGAACCGACGCGAACGGCGTCACGCAGATGGCCTTTATCGGCGTCGTCAACCCGCAGAACCCGCGGGTCGAATCGCCCGAGGAAGTGTGCGATCAGCTCGTCGCGGCCGCCAATCACCTGCCGAAGGAGCAGATCGCCTCAACCGACGATTGCGGCTTCTCGCCCTTCAGCATCGACGTGAAGCCCAACCACGGCTCGCCGGACTACGCCCGCGACGTGGCGTTTCAGAAGATCGAGTCCCGCATCAAGGGAACGCAGATGGCTGCCGAGAAGCTCGGCATTCACTGATTGAGGTAACGGCGCGCGGCCGGTTGCGCCGGTCGCACGCCGTCATTTGTCGGCGACGGTCGCCATGACGCGCTATCGGTGTCGCTGGTGCGGCTACGTCTACGACCCTGCCAAGGGCGAGGCGCAGCGCGACACACCGCCCGGCACAGCCTTCGAGGATCTGCCGGACGACTGGTGCTGTCCCGACTGCCGCGCGCCCAAGGCCGATTTCGATCCCGTGGCAGACGGGGCGGACTAAGCAGACCGGCGAGGGCCGAGCGCCGTCACTCCGCCTCGACGACCAGGCGCTGGCCGAAGGCCTCGCCTTCATCGAAGCCGCCGAAGCGCGCGATCTCCTCCTCGGGCGGCGGCTCGCAGGACCACATGCGGCTCGGCACCCAGCCGCACTGGCGCTTGAGCTGCGCGGCATACTCGGCGCGCTTGAGCGCTGCGATGGAGGGGTCGATCACCGGCACGCCGACGGCCTTCTCGATCTCGCGGTAGAAGCCGATCTCCAGCGTGCATCCGAGGATCAGCGCTTCGGCGTAGTCCTCTTCGACCGCGCGCTTCCCGGCCGCGACCAGCCGCCGCTCGGTCTCCGCGTGATCGGTCTGGAAGTCGTTGACGCCGAGCTCGACCTGATAGAAGCCGCTGAGGCGCTCGCCGTAGCCGTGCTCGCGGGCGACGGCGTTCATCTGGTTCACCCACTTGCGCCGCCCCACGATGATGCCGAAGCGGTTGGCGAGGCTCGCCGCGATTTCGCACGAAGCAAGGCAGGGCGCGGTCACGACCATCTCGCCCGAGATCTCGCGGGCATCGTGCAGCGCCGTGTCGTAGAAGCAGCCGATGGCGAGCGCGTCGAAGCCCTCGCGCGCGGCCTGGCGTGTCGCCCTGATAATGCCGCGCGAGACGATGGTCTCGTAGGAGCGGTACTCGATGTGGGTGAAGCTACCGCCCGCGTCCGCCAGGCAGGCGATGTGGACCTCCGTGCCCGGCAGCTTGTAGGTGCGTGCCATGTCGGCGAAGACGGCGTCGTAGGCCTCGGTGCCGACCGGGTTGAGATACATCAGCTTGAGGGGGGCGTTGGCTTTCATGCGGTCCTCCCGTTGTCTGGATCGATTGTCACGCCGTAGACCTCCCGCGCCCGCTCTGGGCTGATGAGGCCGTTCCTCACGTCCCGGCGCACGCGGTCGGGATCGCGCTTCTTCGGATCGCCGAAGCCGCCGCCGTTGCCGGTGACGACGCGGATCACATCATCCCTCTGCGTCTTGAGGCCGGAGACGAAGGCGAAGCGCTGGCGCTCCCCCTCGCGCGGGATGAAGTCGACGTAGTTGGGGGAGCCTTCGTGCCCGCCGTCGAGCGCCCAGGCCGGGAACTTCGAGCGCGTGTAGCCTATGGTCAGGAAGCCGTCGTTGGCGCGGACTCGGTAGTCCATGACGATGCCGCGCCCGCCGGTGAACTGGCCCTCGCCGCCTGGCTGGACGTTGAGCGCCATCTGGTCGACGTAGAGCCCGTTGCGCGCCTCGTTGATCTCGGCCGGGCAGTTGAAGGTCTCGCCGTGGAAGCCGCAGAACATGGCGTTGTTCCCGTCCATCCCCTCGCGGCCGCCCCAGCCGCCGAGCTGCGGCTCGATGATCGTGTACTGGCGGCCGGTGTCGGGGTGGATGCCGCCGATGAAGGTGCCGCACACCGAGGCGAAGTGCCCGGCGGCCAGGCGCTCCGGCATGTGCTGCGCGAGGCAGCGCCACATCAGGTCGTACGCGCGCAGGTCGATCTCGTAGTAGAAGCCGACGGGCGCGGGCTCCTCGGCGTGGAACACCGAGCCCTCGCGCGTCAGCAGGCGGATCGGGCGGAAGGAGCCGGCGTTGCACGGCGAATAGGGGTCGGTCAGCGACTTGAAGATCATCTGCGCCGACACCATCACGCCGTCCCGGCTGGTGTTGACCGGGTTCGTCGCCTGATCCGGGTTGTCCCGCAGGTCGACGACGAATTCGTCGTCGGCGATCGTGATCGTGACGTTGAAGACCTGGCCGTCGTCCTGTTCCTCGGCGAGCGTGAAGGTGCCCTTGGGAAGCGACGTGAGCGCCGAGCGCGACACCCGCTCGCCATAGTCCATGAACGACGTCATCGCCTGCTCGAAGGTGGCGGCGCCATACTTCTCGGCGATCTCCGCGAGGCGGGCGGTGCCGATGCGCACCGAGGCGATCGCGGCCCAGACATCGCCTTCGAGCACGTCGGGCATGCGCGAGTTGACCTTGATGATCTCCAGCACCGGCTGGATCGGCTCGCCCCTGGAGATCATCTTGATGGCGGGCAGCCGCAGCCCTTCCTGGAAGATCTCCGTCGCCTCGCCGGTGAGCGAGCCCGGCGCCATACCGCCCACGTCCGAGTTGTGCGCGATGTTCGCGGTCCAGGCGATGATGCGGTCTTCGACGAAGACCGGCATGACGACGACGATGTCGTTGAGGTGCGTCACCCCGCCGTAATAGGGGTCGTTGGTGACGAAGACGTCGCCGGGCTCGACCTCGCCGGGGTCGTCGAACTTCTCGACGATCACCGTCACCGCCTTGTCGAGCACGCCGACGAAGGCCGGAATGCCGGCGCCCGAGCAAGCAATTTCGCCCTTCGCGTCGGTGATCCCGGTGCCCATGTCGAGCACCTCGTAGATGATCGAGCTCATCGCAGTCTTCTTCATGGCCGCGAACATCTCGTCGGCCGCGCTCTGCAGCGAATTCTGGATGATCTCAAGCGTGATCGGATCGTTCGTGATCGTGGTCATCGTTGTCATGGTGCTGCCGCCGTCTCGTTCAGTTGCGGATATGAATGCGGATATTGCCGAAGTCGTCCACCTCGGCGTGGTTGCCGGGGTGGACCACGACCGTGGTCCCAGAATCCTCGACGATGGCGGGTCCCTCGAAAGCCATGCCGGGCTCCAGCCGCTCGCCGTCGTAGATCGCTGCCACGCGCACGCCTTCCAGCGCATAGTCGACGCGGCGCGTGCCCTTCTGCGCGTCGCCGAGCAGCCGCCCCGTCGCCTGCCGCGTTGTCATGGTGAGCTTGCCGATGTCGACCGTGGCGACGACGTGAAAGCCCACCATCTCGACCGGGGCGTCGAGCCTGTAAGTGTATTCGCGCTCGTAGGTCTCGTGGAAGGCGGCCTCGATGGCGGCGATGCCTTCGGCGGTCACAGGCCCGGTCTCCAACGGCACCTCGGTGGTGTGCTCCTGGTTCTGGTAGCGGAACTTGCCGAGGCGCGCGAGCTTGACCGCGGATGCCGCGATGCCTTCGGCCGCGAAGCGGTTCCGCGCGCGCTCCTCCGTCTCGGCAAACGCTCCCTCGATGGCGGCGGCGTTCCCGGCAGTGAGATCGACGAGGAGGGTGACCACATCGTCGCGGCGCAGGTCGGACATCAGCATGCCCCAGGCGGAGAACACCGAGGCATCGGCCGGCACCACCACCTTGGTGACGCCGAGCTCCTGGGCGAGCGCCACCGCGTGCATCGCGCCGCCGCCGCCGAACGCGATCAGCGTGAAGTCGCGCGGGTCGAACCCGCGGTTGACGGAGACCAGCTTGAGCGCGTTGACCATGTTGTTGTTGGCGATGCGCACGATGCCGCGGGCGGCCTCGTCGGCGTCCACGCCGAGCCGCGATCCCACCGCCTCGATGGCCTTCGCTACCCCGTCCATGTCGGCCTGCACCGTGCCCCCGCAAAAGTAGTCGCGGTTGATGCGGCCGAGCCAGAGATTGGCGTCGGTCGTGGTGGCCTCGGTCCCCCCGCGCCCATAAGCCGCAGGACCCGGCATCGCGCCGGCGGAGCGCGGGCCCACGCGCAGCTTGCCGAAGTCGTCGACCCAGGCGATGGAGCCGCCGCCGTTGCCGATCTCCACCAGATCGACGACGGGGACCATGACGGGATAACCCGCGCTGGCGCGGGTCCGCCCGATCCAGTAGTCGGTCTTGATCCTGACGTCGGCGTCTTCGATCAGCGAGCACTTGGCGGTCGTGCCGCCGATGTCCAGCGCGAGCACGTTGGGCTCGTCGATCAGCCGGCCGAGCTCCGCCGCGCCCCAGACGCCCGATGCCGGCCCCGATTCAACCATCGTGATGGGAATGCGCGAGACGGTGTCGACGGAATCCACGCCGCAGTTGGACTGCATGATGTAAAGGCCGCCGTCGAAGCCGCGCTCGGCGAGGCCGGCGTCGAGGCGCTGGAGGTAGCGCTCCGCCACCGGCTGCACGTAGGCCGAGAGCACGGCGGTGCTGGTGCGCTCGTATTCGCGCCACTCGCGCGTGATCTGGTGGGATGAGATGGCGGAGACCTCCGGCCAGAGCCGGTTGAGCTCGGCGAGAGCGGCTTGTTCGTGCGCAGGGTTCGCGTAGGCGTGGATGAAGCAGATCGCGACCGCCTCCACGCCTTCGGCCTGAAAGTCCGCGACGATCTCCGGCAGCGGTGAGAGGTCGATGGGGTGCATCTCCTGCCCGTGGTAGTCGATGCGGCCGGGCAGCTCGCGGCGCAGGTTGCGCGGCACGAAGGGCTCGGGCTTTTGATAGTGCAGATTGAAGAAGTCGGGCCGGTTGCCGCGCGCGATCTCCAGCGTATCGCGAAACCCCTGCGTCGTGATGAGGCCGACCCTGACGCCGGTGCGCTCGGTCAGCGCGTTGATGACCACCGTCGTCCCGTGGGCGAGGAAGCCCACCGAGTCCGCCGCGACGTCCGCCTTCGCCATGACATCGAACACGCCTTCCTCGTAGCCTGCGGGGGTGGTGTCGGTCTTCGCGCTGCGGACGACGGCCTCGCCGGTGTCGCCGTCGGTCTCGAAAACCAGGAGGTCGGTGAAGGTTCCGCCGACGTCGGTTGCGACGCGAATGGATTTCGCAGCCATTAATGGCCTCCCACGGTCAAAGGAAAAGAATACGAAGCGCGGCGGTAGCGCAGAGCGGAGATGACGCGCGCAGCTTCAGTCATGGGTGAAGCTCCCCCTGCGCGAGCGCGTCCCGCACGGCCTCCTCTTCGCGGGTGACGACCGGCACCGCGCTGATGAGGCGCCGTGTGTAAGCCTGTTGGGGCGCCGCGAACAGGGTCTCGGTGACGCCGATCTCGATGAGCCGCCCCTTCTCGAACACCGCGACCCGATCGGCGAAGTTGCGCACCACTGAGAGGTCGTGGGTGATGAAGAGGTAGGTGAGGCCGCGCCTGGGCCGCAGTTCCTGCAGCAGCCTGAGGACGCGCGCCTGCACCAGCACGTCGAGCGAGGAGGTGGGCTCGTCCAGAACCACCAGCTCCGAGCGGCAGGCCAGCGCACGGGCGACCGCGACGCGCTGCCGCTGCCCGCCGGAGAGTGCTGCGGGGTAACGCCGCGCGAATTCCCCGGGCAGGCCCACTTCTTCGAGGAGCGTCGCCACGATCTCCGGCCGTTCCCGCCGTTCGCCGATGCGGTGCACGTCGAGGGCAAGGCGGAGCGAGGCGCCGACGGTGCGCTTCGGGTTGAGGGTGGAGAGCGGGTTCTGCTGCACGAGCTGGATGGCGCGCCGGTGCTCGCGCCGCCGCCGGGCGGGCAAGGCGGCGCCGTGCATCAGGACTGCGCCCGATGTCGGCGGATAGACGCCGAGGATGAGGTTGGCGACGGTGGTCTTGCCGGCACCGGATTCGCCCACGATGGCGAGGCACTCACCGACCCTGACATCGAACGACACATCGATGAGGGCGGGGACCTCGCGATCCTCGAGCCGGAAGACCTTGGTGAGACCCAGCACCTCGAGGATCGGCGGGCTCATGGGGCGCCTCCGCCGGCCTCGTGCACGACCAGGGGCTCCGAGAAGTCGCGCGGCTCGTCATCGATGTCCGGCAGCCCGCCGCCGGTGATGCGCGGCACCGCCGCCATGAGCGCCCGCGTGTAGGCGTGGCCGGGGCGCTCGAAGACCGACGCGCACGGCCCTTGCTCGACGATGCGGCCCTTGTAGATGACGTAGACGCGGTCCGCGAACTCGCGCACCACGCCGAGGTTGTGGGAGATGAACAGCACCGACGTGTGGTGATGCTCGACGAGCTCGCGCATCAGCTTGAGCGTCTGGGCCTGCACCGTCACGTCGAGCGCGGTGCCGGGCTCGTCGGCGATGAGCAGCGCGGGCTCGTTGGCGAGCGCCATCGCGATCATCACGCGCTGGTTCATCCCGCCCGAAAGCTGGAAGGCGTAGGAGTCGAAGACCCGGTCCGGGTCGTCGATGGAGACTTCCGAGAGCATTTGCGCCGCCCGCTGCCGGGCCGCCTGCTCGGTGATCCGAGGCTCGGCCCGCCTGAGCACTTCGTGGAACTGGGTGCCGATGCGGTAGACGGGATTGAGCGACGAGGTCGGGTCCTGAAACACCATGGTCATCTGCGTGCCCCGCAGCCGGCGGCGTTCCCGCGCCGACAGCCGGTCGAGGTCGCGCCCTTCGAAGACCACGCTGCCGGAGATGCGTGCCGAGCGCAGCAGCTGCAGGAGCCCCAACACGATACGCGCGGTCACCGATTTGCCGGAGCCGGATTCGCCCACCAGCGCGACCCGCTCGCCCGGCTGGATGGAGAGCGAGATCCCGTGCAGCACCTCGACATAGGCGTCGTAGGTCTTGAAGCCGAGCCGGAGGTCCCGGATATCGAGCGTCGGCACGGTCATTGGTCGGCCCCGAAGAGCTCGCGCAAGCCGTCACCGATGAGGTTGAAGCCGAACACCGCGATCAGGATGGCGAGGCTCGGGAAGATGGTGAGCCACCAGGAATCGGGCAGGTACTTCGCGCCGTCGGCCACCATCGAGCCGAGGTCGGGCGTCGGTGGCTGCACGCCGAGGCCGAGGAAGGAGAGCGAGGAGGCGATGAGGATGATGAAGCCGAGGTCGAGCGTCATCTTCGTGACGATGGAGGGGAAGCAGTTCGGCAGAATCTCGCGGAACATCACATGCAGGCGCGAGGCGCCGATCACCTCGGCGGCGAGCACGTAGCCTTCCTCCTTCTCCCCCCGCGTCATGTTGTAGACGAGCCGCGCGTACCACGGCCACCACATCGCGGTGACCGCCAGCATCCCGTTGATCAGCGTCGGCTCCAGCACGCCCATGATCGACATGGCGAGCACCAGCGGCGGGACGGAGAGGAAGACGTCGGTCACGCGCATCAGCGCGAACTCGGTATAGCGGTCGAAGTAGCCCGCGATCAGGCCGACCGTGACCCCGACGGGGACCGCGATGCCGAGCACCACCGCGCCCAGGATCAGCGATATCCGATAGGCGTAGATGACGCGGCTGAAGAGATCGCGGCCGACCAGATCGGTCCCCATGAGGTGCGGCCACTTGGGCGGCTGGTTGAAGTTGGCGAAGTCCACGACCGCGCCGCGATGCTCGGGGAAGGGGGCGATGAAGTCCGCGAAGACCGCGCAGATGAGGATGATGCCGACCAGGATCAGCCCCAGCAGCGACAGCGGGTTCGAGGCCAGGATCGCGACGGCCCGCCTCATGAGCGCGCTCGCGCGTAGCGGATGCGCGGGTTGATGAACGTGACCAGCACATCGACGATGAGGTTCATGATGAGGAAGGTGGCCGAGATGACGAGCACGGTGCCGACGATCGCATCCAGGTCCTTGCGCAGGATGACCGAGACGCCGTAGCGCGAGAGGCCGGGCCAGGCGAACACCGCCTCGACGAGAAAGGCGTTGCCCAGCATGGCCGCGAAATCGAGCCCGATGATCGTGAGCGACGGGATCAGCGACGGCTTGAAGGCGTAGCGGCGCGCGATGCGGCGATCCGGCACGCCATAGGAGCGCGCCATCTCGATGAAGGGCTTGTCGTAGGTCTCCACCATATTGGCGCGCGTGAGCCGCGCCGTCTGCCCGATGCCGGAAAGCGCCAGCGCAAAGGCCGGCAGGATGATGTGCCAGGCGGCGTTGCCGAAGGCGCCGGGTTTGCCCGCAATCAATGTGTCGAGCAGCAGGAAGCCCGTGACCGCCTCGATGCTGTACGTGTCCGTGATGCGGCCGGCGATGGGGAAGAGGGGCAGAAAGAACGCGAACAGCAGCATCAGGATAATGGCCCAGACGAAGCTCGGCGCCGAGACCCCGAGCAACGTGACCACGCGGATGGAATTGTCGATCCAGGTGCCTCGGTAGCGCGCCGATGTGATGCCGAGCGGAAGCCCGATCGCAATCATCATCGCGCCGGCGACGAAGATGAGCTCGAGAGTGGCCGGCAGAAACTGCGCGATATCCACCACCACCGGCCGGTTGGTGTAGAGCGAGATGCCGAGGTCGCCCTGCGCGAGATCGCTCAGGAAGTGCCCGTACTGGACCGCGATCGGCTCGTCGAGGCGGAGCTCCGCCCTGAGTTTCGCAACCGACTCGTCGGTCGCGCTCGGCCCGAGCGCAATGCGTGCAGGATCGCCCGGAATGATCCGGGCGATCGCGAAGATCAGCATCGAGACCCCCAGCAGGACGATGCAGGAGATCCCGACGCGCCGCACAAAGATGAGAAGCGTCGGCGTCACGGCCCGCCTCTAGCCCGGATTTCTCACCAAGACCATGGTGAGAGTTCCGGGCTTGGCAGCGGGGCGGGGCAGGCAGTGAGAACGCCCGCCCCGCCGTGGGAAGTCTACTCGGTCATTTCCATGAGGCGGAAGCTGAAGCCGAAGCTGTCGAGCCCGAAGGCCTTGGCCGGGTCGCTCAGCGCCGGCACCTTGACCCGGTTGGACGCCGCGAAGACCGATAGCGAGTCGTGGGCGTAGATGGTGGGCGAAATCGCTATCAGCCTGTCGTTGAGCGCCGAATAGGCGTCCGCCCGGGCCTCCGGCGTCGCCCCCGTGCGCCCGGCTTCCAGCAGGCGGTCCACCTCGGCGTCATTCAGGTGTTCGGGCGATTGCCACGTCCCGGCCGCGCTGGAGTGGTACATGCCGTAGAGCAGCGTATCGGAATCGCCGGTCACCGCGGTGACATAGACCTGCGAGACGTGGGGCGAGGTCTCGGCGTTCGATACCTGCTCGGCGAAGAGCGCCCACGGCACCCGCCTGATTTCGGAGTTGATGCCGATCTCCGAGAAGTTCGCCTGCATGAGGAGCGCGAAGCGTTCTTCCAGCGGCACCTCGCCAATCCAGGTGAGCCCCAGGGTGAAGTCGTCCGGCGAGTAGCGGCAATCGGCCAGATGTTGCCGTGCCGCGTCGAGGTCGCGCGTCTGCGCCTTCTCCCGCGGGTTGGCGCCCAGCATCGCGGCGGGGATCGCGCCCGTCGACAGCGTCCCCTGCGAGACTTCGTCGGTGACCGCGATGATCTTGATGCCCCCCTCGTAGTCGAAGGCCTTGGCCAGCGCAAGGCGGCAGTGCACGTCGTCGAGCGGCGGCTTGGTCGTGTTCAACTTCATATAGAAGCCGGTCACGCCGCCCTCGGTGAGGAGCTGCGCGCCGCCCTCGGAAAGCGCGCGGAGCACCTCCGGTGGCACCCACTGCGAGGAGATGTCATGCTCGCCCTGGGCGATGAGCGTGCGCACCGTCGCCGCCTCGAGCCCGTAGCGAAGCCGCACCGTATCCGGCGCCGCTTCGGCGATGGGCAGGAAGTAGTCGGCGCTCTTCTCCATCACCGTCTCGTCCTGCGGGTTGTGGGAGACCACCCGATAGGCGCCCGACCCGCCCCCGTTCTGCGAGAGGAAGGCCTGGCCCCAGTCCCCCATCTCGCCCTCGCCTTCGCCGAGATTGGCCATGACGAGCTGCTTGTCGACGATGGGGAGCCGCACCAGCGACGAGACGAAGGGCGCATAGGGCTCGGAAAGATCGAAGCGTACGGTGTGGGCGTCCAGCGCCTCGGCGCCCTGCACGCTCACGAACAGGTAGGAGAGCCCGTGGCCGATGGTCTTCATGCGGTCGAGCGAGAAGACTACATCGTCGGCGGTGAGCGGATTGCCGCTCTGGAACTTCACGTCATCGCGCAGGGTGAAGGTGAAGCTCGTCCCTTCGCCAGACCAGCTCGCGGCCAGATGCGGATCGTGACCGGGCGCGCCCTGCTGCGGGATGACGAGGGTGTCGTAGACGTTGAACATCAGGATGGAATCGGCGTAGTCCGACGCCTTGGCCGGGTCGAGCTCGCCGACCGCGACCTCGTCGAGGCGCAGCACGCCGCCGGCCTGAACGATCTGGGGCACCGCGCCCAAGGCCGCCACCAGCGAGGCTGCCGACAGCAATTTCAGTAGTGCTCTCATGTCATGGTTCTCCCTTGTCGCAATCCTCGGTTTCGGCCGCCTGCGACGGTCTGGCATCGTCCGCCGCTTGCGGCCGCTTGCTCTGGTCGCCGAACAGATCCGATGTGCACACATGCAGGATCACGGCCGGCGACGTGCCGTGGTTCCAGCTCGAATGCCGTCGCGTCGACTTGAAATGGATGGAGGAGCCGGCCTCGAGCACGGTGCTCTCGTCCTCGGTCTCTACCGTGATTGCCCCCTCCAGGATGTAGAAAAGCTCTTCGCCCTCGTGCCGGATCCACTCGGAGCGATGCCCCGGCGGCTTGTGGATGATGACGCCGTTGAGAACGCTGCCGGGGAAGGATGCCGAAATGCGCTCGTAGCGGAGCGCGTGCTGCTCGATGGCGAAGCTGCGCCGCTCGCCCATCAGCGTGAAGGGCGCATCCGGCCGGGGCTGTGTCAGGAACTCGGTGACGTGGGTGCGCAGCACGCCGGAGATGGCGGCGAGCGATGACAGAGAGGGCGCGTTGAGCCCCCGTTCGATCTGAGAGATGAAACCCACCGAGAGGCCGGCGCCGTTGGCCACCTCCTTGAGCGTCAGTCCGAGCTGCTGGCGGCGGTCGCGCAGCCGCTTCCCCAAGGGGGCGTCCGTCTCCGCCGGCCGTGCCTTCGCCGAGCTCTTGGCCATCCCCCGAGAGGCGCCCCCGCATTTCACTATGGGTAAAACCCTGACGCATCGGGCGCCGACGAGTCAACCGGTCTTTGCCGCCGGCACGGCGTCCCGATGGGGGAGGGCTTCGAGCGAAAATCTATATTTTATGTTCGTTAATCATGGTGCTACGCGAAATTGGCTTCGTTTTGTAGGCACCCGCCACCCTTTTTGTAACTTTTACCGCGCCGCCCAGGGCGCTCTTCGCCACGAGCGCCCTGGAGCAACTCTGTCTAGCGCTGCGACTGCGCGTGGGCCTCGACCAGCCAGAGGTTCTTGTCGATGTCGCGCGAGACCTCGACGAAGAGGTCTTCGGTGTCGGCATCGCCGGCTTCGCCGGCCTCGGCAATGGCGGCGCGGATGCCCTTGCCGAAGGCGGCGAGCGCGATGCTCACCGCCTCCACATGATCGGCGCCCGCTGTGATTTCCAGCGGATAGGCGGGGAGGCCCGAGTCCGCCGCTGCGACCTGAGCCGTGCCGCGCGCGGTGCCGCCCAGCACCGTGATGCGCTCCGCCAGGTTGTCGACGTGGCCCTGAACGGCCACGTGGATGGCGTCGAAGAGCTCGTGCAGGGCGATGAAGGAGGGGCCCTTCACGTTCCAGTGGGCCTGCTTCATCTGGGTCGCGAGGTCCACCGCGTCGGCGAGGCGCGCGTTGAGCAGCTCGACCATCGCGGCGCGTGTGTTGTCGGCAATGTCGATCTTCGTGGGGTGCAATGACTGGGGCATGACGACGTACCCTTTCCTATTCTAACCGGGCTCCGGTGGCTGCCGCTCGATGGACCGATCGTCCGCGCGTGGCCCTCTGTTGAATCTGCGGCGGCGCGGCCCCTCCCTCGCGGGGATGCGGGCCGGGCGCCGCCACCCGTGATGTGGTCATGGCACGGCGGCCGTGCAACGCCGGACAGTCCGCCCCCAAAGCATATCACTCATGCGCCCGGCGCTTGTCCCGCCGCTTGCTTGTGTTCCCGTCGCACCGGGCGTCCCTAAGGCGCTCCCCTGATGTATCGCCTGGCGGCGCTGGGGGAGAGCCCGAGGCGCGCGGCGACCTCGGCGGGCGTCGCGCCGGCGGCGGCGAGGTGAAGGGCGCAGGCGCGTCGGGCCCGCGGCAGGTAGATGCAGCTTCCGCCGAGGTAGTCCGAGACCTTGAGCGCCGTTCCCTCGGCCTCCAGCAGGCGGGCGAGGGGGTGGTCGGGGTGGCGCGCCAGATGAAGCGGCTTCGGGATGTGGACCTCGCGACCGCCCCAGGCGAGCGCGATCGCGATCGCGGTCGGCCGGCCCGCGATGTCCGCGATCTCCTCCAGCACGCCGGGGAGGGGCGCGACATCAGCCATGGCCCTTGCCTGCCGCGCGGATGCATTTGCCGAGGTGGCGGATCAGGGCGTCGGACTGGGCGTCGCTGAGCGCGAGGTGGCAGTCGGCGCGGCCGAGGCCGGCGAAGCGGGCGGCGTAGGCGCCAAGCGCCGCGTGGCTCCCAATCCGCACCCGCCCCTGGCGGTGGAGCAGGCGCCATTGGGCCTCCAACACCCGCGCTCGGGGGCGGCGGGTCTCCCGCACCCGCCCGCTCCGGTCGAGGGAGAGGTGCGGCCGCCAGTCCACGCCTGCGGCGCGCGCGAGCCAGGCCTCCAACGGCTGAACGGCGCGGTCGAGACCGTCGGCGGTCAGGCAGGTGTCGGAGTCGAGGTTCGTCTGGCGGCGGAGCCAGGCTACGAGCGCGCCGTCCGAGCGGTCCTGGGTCAGGCCCAGGTGAAACGCGCTGATCCAGAGCGCCCGCAGCTTGCGCGTCGCGGGGTCGTTGGGGAGGGGAGGGTCGTTTGTCGTCCCCCGCCTCTCCCTGTCCCTTTCCGCCACTCTTTCCATCTCCCTCAGGCGCCGGGCGTTCGCTCCGCTCACTTGGCTCTCGCGCCTTGCGGCGCTGGGGGGCGGAGAGGGAACGTGGGCGGTGACAGCTTTTTCTCCCTCTCCTCCCGGCGGGGAGGAGAGGGCCAGGGTGAGGTGGGGGTTTCTCGCTGCGCTCAAATCGTTCGCAGGCGTGCAGGGCCGCGCAACATTGCTCTCGGGCGCGCCTGGGCGCGCGACAGTTTCGTGCCACAGGCGTTCGGCGCGGGCGCGCGCGGCCCGGCTCGCCACGTGTTCCGCGCCGCCGACTCTTCCGCCCCTCATGCCGCTTCCATGTGTGCGGCGTCGTCGAGCAGGGCGGCGACAACCCGGTCGAGATCGCCGGATGCAGCGGCGATGGCGACCTCATCCGTCGCCTTCTCCATGGTGACGCCGATCTGCGCGAGCTCGGCCGCCGGAAACTTGCGGAGCGCCGCACGGTCGAGGGATTCCTTGACGCGGATCAGCCCCACGGCCCGGTTCGGGAAGAGCTCGCGCAGCCGACTGATCGCCTGCGCCTCGTCGCCCACCGAAACGCTGCCCGGCTGCTTGCGAAGCCCGAACCTGATGCCGTCCACCGCGACGGTGCGCGGTCTGACGAAGAGGTCGGGCCGGGCCAGGATCGCGGCACGCAATGCCTCCTCCGACGCCGCCTGTTCGCCGATCCGGGTGCGGAGCGCGCGAAGGCGGCTTCGCAAGGCCTTGCGCTGCAGCGCCTTGATGTCCTCGGCCAGCGCCTCCGTCGCCGCGCGCGCCGCCGCGAAGGCCCTCGCGAGGGCGACGATGTCCTCCATCGAAATTGGCGCCGCCGCAGGTGCGGTCATCTGCTTCTCCCTTTCATGTCTCTTGTTTCTTGTCGCCGGGTTCGGGAACGCTCGGCGTCGTCGTTGCCCCTTGGTCGTACTCCCCTTGAGGCGCCGGGCGCGGAATGTCGGTGGGCCAGGCGCGGCCGTCGGGCCAGCGCTGCGAGGCGCGGCGCAGGATGGTCTCGGCCCGGCGCGCGGTGATGCTGGCGCCGGCGGTGACGCGATCCACCGTGTCGCCGCTGCCGGTGAGCAGGCGCGAGGCGTAGGAGACGGAGATGCCGCGCGCCGCCGCGTATGAGCGGATCAGGGCGATGAGCAGCCGGTCACTGTGCACCATCACACATATATGCATGATCGAGCATGATAGAATCAAGCACTTTCATGCATAGAAGGATGTGCTATATTGTGCACATGCCGAGTCCGACTCGACCCAGCGAGCAAATCCGCCGCGCCGTGCGCGAGGCCCTGACGGCGGCCGGCGTGGGCGCGCGGCGCTTCGAAGCCGCCCACGGGCTCAGGCCCTGGACGCTGCGCGGGATTCTCGATCCCACGCGAGAGCAGGCGCCCTCGGTGGACCGCGCGGCCGAGATCTGCGCCGCCCTCGGGTTGACGCTTTCGATCGGCCCGTCCGCCGGCGTGCGTGCCGACGGTGAGGACGACGGGGATGGCGCGGCCCGTGCTGCGGCAGGCGGGGCTTTGTCGGAACCGCCGGCGCCCGGTTGGAACGACGCATCGCAGGCCGCGCCCTACGAGGCGGTGCCTCTGTTGGGCCTCGAGGGCGCGGTGCAGACGCTGGTGCGGCTGGTCGCGGACGCCGGCGGCGATCCAATTCCGGGGGAGCTGCGGCCGGCGCCGGCGGTGGGCTTTGCCAACGCCGACGCAAGGCCCGTCGCGGCGGCCAACGAGGATGGCGTGACCCCCGGCGCGCGCTCGGTGGGGACGCGCGAGATCGAAGCCGCGGCGGGCGGCGGCGCGGTCAATCTCGACGAGGCGCCGGTCAAGGGGCCGGTCTGGTTCCGCCGCGACTGGCTCGACGGCCATGGCATCGACCCGACGCTCTGCGTGGTCATTTCGGTGCGGGGCGAGTCCATGGAGCCGACGCTCCCTGCCGGCGCCAAGATTCTGGTGGACCGTACCCGCACCCGCCGCCGCACCGGCCGCATCTTCGTGGTCACCACGGACGAGGGCTTGGTTGTGAAGCGCCTGGAGCGGCGCGGGCGGCAGTGGTTCCTCGTCAGCGATCACCCGTCCTGGGAGCCGGTGCCCTGGCCCCCAGAGGCGGAGGTGGTGGGCGAGGTGCGCTGGGCCTCGCGGACCTTCGAGTGATGCCCCGCGCGGCGCTGATCCTCGTCCTGGCGGCGGCCCTGCTCGCGGCGTGCACAGCGCCCACCCACATCGAAGGCCAGCGGATACGGGCCACCGCCGCCTCCGCCGACGATCTGCACGCGGAGGCGCCGGCCTGGTTCACGGCGTGGTGGGGCGACTATCTGCGCCATGCGAGAAGCGGCTATGCCGTGCTCGCTCTCGACCGCAACGGGCGGGGCGGCTGGTACGTCTACTGCGGCACCCTCGGCTGCCATATCCTCGACCATGTCTCGGCCCGTCCGATCAGGGATGTCCACTACAGGTATCCGGCGCTCGAGCGCTGCCGCGAGAGGATCGCGCAGGCTCATCCCGCCGCCCGGCCCGACTGCGCCATCTACGCGATCGGGGACAAGATCGTCTGGCAGGGTCCGCTGCCCTGGGAAGGCGCCGATACGCGCCCCGCAGGCCCGGAGCATCGAGCAGCGGTCGGCGCCACACCCGATGTCGTCGGCCCCAGTATGGCGCTCGACATGCGCGCGTTCTGGCGCACCAAATGGCTCGTCGACTGACGCCGGTGCTACCCTAGCTAGAGCGAGTCCGTCTTTGACGGGCTCGCGATAGGCCGCGACCGCGGCCCGCCGCTCCTGCGGCGCCCTCGCGGAGGCGCCGGCCGCAGGCCGGCTGCCGTGAGCGGCAAAGCACCGGACCATGGTGCGGTGCACAGGTCGGGCGCGCGTGCCCATGATCGTCCCATGCAGCGGGCGATCCTCAGGCGGGAGCAGGAGAGCGAGCAGGGCACGCTGGGGGTCCTGAGCGGCCCCGGCCTTCCGCCTCTCTGCATCATGGAGCCGCCCTGGCGCGGCAACCGGCGCAACCGCTCCTGCATCCCGGCCGGGCTCTACGAGGTGGTGCCGCACCTGTCGCCGCGCCACCGGCGTTGCCTGCTGGTGACGCAGGTGCAAGGCCGCAGCCACATCCTCTTCCATGCCGGCAACCTCGGCGGCGACGTGGAGCGCGGCTGGCATACCCACACATCGGGCTGCCTGCTGCCGGGCCTCCGCCGGGGGCGGATGACCGTGAGCGGGCGCCGCCAGGCGGCGGTGTTCGCCTCCCGCACGGCCTTTCGCCATCTCATGGACTGGGCCGCAGACCGGCCCTTCGTGTTGGAGGTCGCGCCGGCAGGCGCGCGGGAGATAGTCGCGCCGGCAGGCGCGCGGGAGATGAACAATGCTTGAGACCCTCTTCAATCTCGGCGCCTCGGTGCTCACCGGCGGCGCAACCGGGCTGCTGGGCACGGCGCTTTCGGCCGTCGTCGACTTCTTCCAGTCCCGCCAGCAGCACAGCCAGGAGCTGGACCTGCGCCGCCTCGACATCGAGCTCGCGAAGGCCGAGGCCGAGGGCGCCGCGGCCCACGCCGCCATCGAGGCCCAGGCCACGCGGGAGCGGGCCGAGTGGGAAGCGCTTGAAGCCTCGTACCGGGAGGCCAGCCGGCGCTGGTCCCGCCCCGGCGAAGGCCGGCTCATGCAATTCGTCGACGCCGTGCGGGGCCTCACGCGGCCGTTGCTCACCTGGAGCCTCTTCGCCCTCGTGGGCGCGATCTACTTCCTGCTGGGCGCGTCCGATCTCGCAGCCATGGGCCTCCGGCCCCGCATCGTCGAGACCGTGCTCTATCTCTTCACCGCCGCGATGCTCTGGTGGTTCGGTTCCCGCCAGATCGAGAAGCGGCGTCCGCGCGAGGGCGGAGCGGCCCGATGAGCGACCTCGAAACCTGGGTCGCGCGCGGTGCGGTGGGTGCCGTCGTCGGCGCCTGCGTCGGCCTCTTCGTGCGGGTGCGCCGGCTCGAATCCGCCGGCGCCGTCGCCAGCAAGAGCCTGGGCGACCTGGAGAAGCGCGACACCGGCGTCGGCGCCTTGGGCGCGCGCATGGAGACCGTCGAGCGCGGCCTGGTCAAGCTCTCCACCGCGCTCGAAGCCCTCCCCGATGCCCGCGAGTTCGCCGCCCTCGGCCGCTCGGTCACGGCGGTGCAGGGGGAGATCGCGGCGCTCCGCGCGACGCTCGACGGCACGGACAAGATGATCGCCGGCCTCGACAAGCAGCTCGACCAGATCAACGCCCACCTGCTGGCAGGCAACGCATGAGCGGGGGTCGCGCGGAACGCGCGCGGACAGAGGTCGCGCGGAACGCGCGCGGACAGAGGTCACGCGGAACGCGCGCGGACAGAGGTCACGCAGAACGCGCGCGGACAGAGGTCACGCAGAACGCGCGCGAAACGAAGATGCGCGGCACACGCGCAGAGAGCGCAGGCCAGATCTCCGGTGTACAAAGAGACGGCCCCGGCGCCGCGCGACGGTCGAGAGCCCAGGAGGCAAACGGTGGCCGCCAGCGGCGCCGGGGCTTTGTCCGCCGCCGGCCTGGGATCGGACGCAACGCCGCGACTACGCTACGGCCGGCCCAGCGAGGACAGGGATACCGGCGGCGGAACGACACATTATCCCGCAACTCAGCCATGTAGAACAGGTAAATTGCCATGTCGTATCTGACATGGCGTCTTCACCGAACGGCCTATGAGAAAATGTTCGTCGATTGTGTCGGAGGGGTGACCGGCGGACAGAGCAGCGCAGACCATGACCGTGGTGAAAAATGCGGGCTTGTCGGCATCGGAGCGGCGTGAGCTTGAGGGACTGGCCCGACGTCGGTAAACGGCCCGGGGACTGACGCGGCGGTCATCGACACCCAAACCCGGAAGGCCGCGTGAGCCGCTTCGACACGCCTGGCCGTGCCATTCTTGACAGGAAAAATGGGGCACGGATAGTGGATCGAACGGCGCCCGGACGAGACGCCGTGAAATAATTCCGGCGCGCGGCCGCCACAAGCAACCATCAACGCGGCCGGCCTCGAACGACGGGGAGACGGCAATGGTGAAGGCCGAGGGGCAAGAGGCCCCGTCACGGCGCTCGGAACAACGCATCGAGCCCTTCCTGCTCTCGGTCCTGTCGCACCGGCTCGAGGCGATCAGCCGCGAGATGGTGAACACCGTCATGAAGGCGAGCCGGTCTGCGGTGATCAAGAACTCGCGCGACATGTCGTGCGGCTTGCTGACCTACGACCACCGGCTGCTCTGCGTCGAGGATGTCGTTCCGGTGCATGTCATTGCGCTCGAGCTCACCACGATGCCGATCACCGGATTCTTCGACGACATTAAGGAAGGCGACGCCTACATCAACAACTGCCCCTACACCGGTGCGACCCATCATGCGGATATCACCGTCTGCGTCCCGGTTTTCTGCGATGGCGAGCCTCTCTTCTGGGCGCTGTCACGTTCTCATCACGCGGATATCGGCGCGCCGATCCCCAGCACCTACCTGCCCGAAGCGGCCACGATATACGAGGAGGGCGTGCATCTCCCCTGCGTCCGGGTTCAGGAAAACTTCAAGGACAAGAACGACATCATTCGCATGTGCCGCATCAAAATCCGGGTCGGCGAAATCTGGTATGGCGACTATCTCGCCCAGATCGGCGCCTGTCGGACCGCCGAGCGGCGGCTCAAGGAGCTGGTCGAGCGTTACGGCAAAGAGACGATCAGGGACTTCATCGAGGACTGGATGGACTACGGTGAGCGCCGGGCCATCGCCGAGATCGAGAAGCTGCCGAAGGGCACCTGGACCTACGAGACCTGCCACGATCCGGTGCCCGGCGTCGCCGATGACGGGGTGCCGGTCAAGGTCTTCGTCACCATCGATCCCGATGCGGGAGAGGTGACCGTCGATGCCCGCGACAACATCGATTGCGTGCCCGGCGGGATCAACCTGTCCGAGGCCTGTGCCGCCGCATCCTGCCGCATCGGGGTATTCTACAACCTCGACGCCAGCATTCCGCACAACCAGGGCAGCGCGTCCCGCATCAATGTGCTGCTGCGCGACGGTTGCGTGGTCGGGCGGCCGAAATATCCCGCCGGCACATCGGTCGCGACGACGAACGTGAACTCACGGCTGATCACCGCCGTCACCTGTTGCTTCTCGCAGATCGGCCAACCTTACGGAATGGGCGAGTTCGCCTATTCCCAGAGCAGCGGCGAAGCCGTCATTTCCGGCAGCGACCCGCGCAAGGGCGACCACCCCTACGTGAACCAGGTCTTCATCGGCTACGGCAGCGGGCCGGGCCTCTATGGCTACGACGGATGGCTGCTGAGCGGCGCGGCCTGCGACGGCGGGCAGATGCGCCTCGACTCGATCGAGATCGACGAGAGCATGTACCCGATCATCATAACCTCCCGCCAGATCGCCAAGGATTCGCTGGGTCCGGGCGAATGGGACGGCGCGCCTGCGCTGGAGGGCGAGTTCGGCCCGCTCGCGGGCGAGATGACCGCTTACTGGGGCAGCGACGGCGACGTGTCGCCGCCGCGCGGGGTGATCGGCGGGATGGATTCGGCCTGCTCCGCCAACCTGAAGCGCCACCGCAACGGCCAGCTCGAGAAGCTCGAGCCCTTCGCCTCGGATATCTTCCTGCCCGGCGAAATGCTGCGCTTCGTGACCTGCGGCGGTGGCGGATACGGCGATCCGTCATCCCGCGATCCGGCGAAGGTCGCGGCCGCAACCAATCGCGAGTGGATCAGCGCGGAACGCGCCGAAAGCGCCTACAAGGTGGTGCTCAAGTTGGCCGAGAACGGGGTCGACTACAGCGTCGATGAAGACGCGACGGCGGCCCTGCGCGCCGCGGACGAATCGTCGGGGTAGGCATGGCATTCGACGTCTGCATCGATATCGGCGGCACCTTCACCGACTGCGTGATCACCGAGAACCGCGGCGAGATGAAGATCTTCAAGTCGCCGACGACCCCGGGCCAGTTCGCGCACGGCGTCATGGACGTGCTCGATCTGGCGGCGGCGCATTACGCGCTCGATTCGAAGACATTCCTGGCGAAGGTGGATTCCATCGTCCACGGCACCACGGTCTCGACCAATGCCCTGGTGGAAGGGAGGACCGCGCGGGTTGGACTGATCTGCAACAAGGGCCACCCGGACGTCCTGACCCTGCGGGAGGCACAGCCCAAGCGAACCTTCGAATGGCGCCTGGACTATCCCGATCCCTTCGTGCCGCGTCACCTGACCTTCGAGGTCGCGGGCCGCATCGACGCGGACGGCCAGGAGTACGAGCCGCTCAGCGACGCCGATGTCCGCGCTGCGATTGCGCACTTTCGAAACATGGATGTCGAGGCTGTCGCGGTCTGCCTGCTCTGGTCGATCGTCAACGGTGCGCATGAAGAGCGGGTCGGCGAGATCTTCCGGCAAGACTGGCCGGAGCAGCCGGTCACCCTCAGCCACCGACTCAACCCGATACCGCGCGAGTACCGGCGCATGATTTCGGCCGCGATCGACGCGTCGCTGCACCCGATCGTCGGCGCCTATGTGGGCGAGCTGCGCGACAGCCTGACGGAAGCCGGTTTCCGGAAGGAGCTTCTGCTGGCCAATTGCATCGGCGGCATGATGCCGCCCGACGAAATGCTCCGTAAGCCGATCTACAGCGTCATGTCGGGCCCCACGCTCGCGCCAATCGCGGCATCGCACCTGACCGCGGAAGAGGACGTCATCGTCATCGACATGGGTGGCACGACCTTCGATGTCTCGGCCATCCGCGCCGGCCGGCTCGTCGTATCGCCCGAGGCGATGTTCGGCAACGACCGCCTCGGAATACCCAAGGTGGACGTGCGATCCATCGGGGCCGGCGGCGGCAGCATCGCCTGGGTCGACGTGGGCGGGCTGCTGCATGTCGGTCCGCAAAGCGCAGGCGCGATGCCGGGGCCGGCCTGTTACGGCAAGGGCGGCACCGAGCCAACGGTCACCGATGCGAACGTCATCTTAGGCATCATCGACCCCGACTATTATCTCGGCGGCAGGATCAGGCTCGACCGCGAGGCCGCGGAGCGGGCGGTGGGCACCGTCGCCGAGGCCCTCGGCATCGATCTCGTCGAAGCGGCCTATGCGATTCACACCACGAGCAACCACCACATGATCGCGGCGATCGAGGACATTACGGTCAACGAGGGCATAAACCCGCGGGAAAGCTATCTTGTGGCGGGCGGCGGGGCGACGGCGTGCCATGTCGGCGAGTTGGTCCGCGAACTGGGGATCAGGAATTTCATGATCCCGAAACTGACGGCCGGATTGAGCGCGCTCGGCGGCCTCATCTCCGACATCAAGTGGGAGGAGACCGCGACACTGCACACCGATGCGGAGCGCTTCGTCGGCCGGGCCGTCAACGAACTGCTCGAACGGCTGCGCGAAGTCGGCAACAGCTTTCTGGCGCGTGCCGGGGTTCCCGCCGAACGGCGCCGCTTCGAGTATGCCTTCATGGGCCGCTATCAGTATCAATCCTGGGAAATCGAAGTGCCCTTCACCGTGACCGACGCCGGGATCGAGGAGAGCGATATCGAGGTTCTAGTCGAGGGCTTTCATCAGACGCACGAGCGGGTCTACACGATCCGCATCGACGAAGATCTGGTGGAATTCACGACCTGGAAGGTTCGCGCGATCGGTGCACGGTGGGAGAGCGACGCGGTAGGCAAGGGCGCGGTGCCCGCTCAGGACGGCCCGCTTCCGGAGAAATCGCCGAGGCGGATTTATGTCCGGGAGCTGGGTGGGCTGGCGGAGCTTCCCGTCTACGATGGCGGGTCGCTCGGATCCGCGGCCGTGATCGATGGACCCGCCGTCATCGAAGAGGAAACGACCACGGTGCTCCTGCTGCCGGGGATGACCGCGACGACCGACGCGCAGGGCAATTATCGGGTGGATTTCTAGCCCTCCGGGCGCGTCGTTCGGCAACCCGAGTCAGCAGGAGGCAAGCCCGCCTCCAACGCGTTGACGCAGCTTAATGGGTGATGCCGTCGGAAGAGGACGGCATCCAGATCGATGAAGAGCCCGGCGGCTGTGTCGCCGTGCCGGTCTGTTGAGCGGCGCCGGTCATGCAGCTACTCTTGTCTCCAACAACGACACAGGGAGGGAATGCAGTGTCTAAACGCGAGAATGGTGCCCGGACGGCGAAAGGGCGCAGCCGTCGCAACTTCCTCAAGGGCTCGGCGGCACTTGGTGCGGCCATTGCCGCGCCGGCAATCCTCAAGACCTCGCCGAGGCAGGCGAGGGCCGAGGAAACGACCATCAGGATCATCGGCCCGAACGTGGTTGCGCTGGACGACTGGTCTGCCTTTACTGCGGAGACCGGGATCACCGTCGAGTGGAAGGCGATCGCCAGCGATCCCGGTGTGTTCCTGAAAGAGGCCATCGCCGATGCCGCCGGCGACGATTTCGACATGTTCTGCTTCGACGGCGGCGTGGAGGATCGTCTGGCTCCGGAAGGCCTCATCATGCCGATCGACGAATCCGCCATGAAGCGCTGGGACGGCGTGCCCGATACGGTCAAGCGCAGTCCCCTGCTTCGCGGCAAGGACGGCACCCAGTACGGAGTCCCCATCGTCTTCAACGCCGATTCCTTCGCCTATTTCCCCGACCAGCTCAATCGCGAGGAGCCGCTGACCTACGACCTCCTCTTCGACAGCGAAGAGACCATGGGCAAGGTCTCGCTGGAGGATACCTGGCTCACCACGTTCGCCATGGCGGGCATGTACCTGAAGCACCACGGCCTGGCGACCATCGACCAGCCGTCCAACATGACCCCCGAAGAAGCGAAGACGACGGCGGACTTCCTCATCGAGCGCAAGAACGCCGGCCAGTTCCGGTCCCTCTGGGGTACCTGGGAGGAGTCTATCGACCTCATGGCCAACGGCGAAGTCATCGTCCAGAACTGTTGGGAGCCGGCGGTAAAGGCGCTTCAGCGCCAGGGCCACAACGTCCGCTATGCCTACACCGTCGAGGGATACAACAAGTGGATGCTGGGGGCCTACATCCCCGCGCAGGCGGCGGAGCGCGGCAACCTCGAGACGATCTACCGTGCGATCGACGGTTTCCTCGGCGGCGCGTACAGCGCCCAGATCGCCGTGCTGCGCGGCTATGTGACGGGGAACCCGCAACTGGGACTCGAGTACGCCAAGTCGGAGAACTGGGAACCCGAGAAGATCCAGTCCATCGAGGAGAACCTCGCCAAGATCGAGAAGAAGTTTACCGCCGAGCAGTTCTGGCAGAATGCCGCGCCGGATAATGCGCAGGCCATCGAATCCGAGTGGGATCGTTTCGTTCAGGCGTAACGTCAGGCTGCTTGCGGCGATATCTCTGCGCAATGACGAAGGATGGCGGGCTGCTGAAGCCGTAGGTCATGTCTAGCCCGCATTTCTCTCCAGGGTCACGGCCTGCGTCGCGCGGGACGCGCGCGGAGCGCACGATGCACCCAGACGTTCGATCCGCCAGGAGCGGGCCGAAAAGCGTATCGGTGTCTACGGTTGAGGCCCGCGACGTCGCGCGGGACGCGCGCGGAGCGCACGATGCGGGCGGGCGCCTGGGCGCGACCCGAAGGGCGGCGCTCTCCGGCCGACAGTGTGCGTCACGGCGCTTGCCCGATGTCCTGCGTCGCGCGGGACGCGCGCGGGAGCGCACGATGCGCTGCGCGCCGTTCCTACCCTGTCGGCCGGAGAGCGCCGCGCAGACCATGACCGTCGTGAGAATTGCGGGCTAGGAGCTTCGGCAGTCCGCCGCCCGCCTTGCATTTTCTCCGCGGGCTGGTGGGCGAACGCCACGGCCCGGTCTGGGCCTTCATGGTGGTTTGGGCGTTGGTGATGCTGGTGCCCTTGATTGGCCTCGTGGTCTGGTCGTTTCTCTCGATTAAGGGTTTTCGCGTCTACTTCGACCCGAACGTTGACGCCTATCTCAATCTTTTCGAGTCGGGCCGCTGGTCGGTAACGCTCCGGACGTTCCGCATTGCCGCGACGGTGACGGCGATCGAGCTGCTGGTTGCGCTCCCCTTCGCTCTCTGGTTGGCCAAAGGGACCCAATCCGCCCCGATCCGCGCGATGACGCTGGCGCTTCTGACGGTTCCGTTCTTCCTGAGCGTGGCGGCGCGCACCATCGTCTGGCGGGCGGTGCTCGGCACCCAGGGTTTCGTCAATAGCGCGCTCATGGGCCTCGGACTGATCGACGAACCGCTCGACTGGCTGCTCTTTTCCGAGTTCGCGGTGCATCTGGGACTCATCGGGCCCTACTTCCCCACCATGGTGTTCCCGATATTCCTGGCCGCCGTGATGATCGACGACGAGCTGCTGCAGGCGAGCCGGGATCTCGGCGGCGGTACGGTTCACACCTTGTTGCACGTCATTCTTCCCCTGGTGATGCCGGGCATCATCGCCGGGATCGTTTTCACCTTCGTCCCCATGCTGGGCGCCGACGTTATTCCTTCGCTGCTCGGCGGCGGGCACGCCCACCTGCTGGGCAACTCCGTGCACAGTCTCTTGACGGCGCTCAACTATGCGGTGGCCGCCGCAATGGCGACGGTCATCCTCGTCGCCATGGTCGCGCTGCTCTTCGTGCTTCGTCTTCTGATGCTCAGGCTCGGCGGGTTCGGAGAGGTCTTCGAGGGGCTCAAGCGATGAGCGGAGCGTCCCGGCCCGGCCCGCGCGTCAAGCGCCAGCGCAACCTCGACGAAGGTTGGCGAAGCTGGCTCGCCGCCTGCCCCGGCTATGTGATCATCGGTTTGATCTATGCGCCGATCGTCTGGCTGGCGCTGATGTCCGCCACGTCGGAGCCCTTGGGCGGCATTCCTGGCGACTTTACCGGAGAGTGGTACGAGCGGCTCTTCCGCAGCAGGAAGTGGGTCGATCCCTTGTGGTTGAGCCTGGTCATCGCCGCGGTGGTCGGACTGGCGTCGATGGTGAGCGCGACCCTGGTCGGCCGGGCGCTGCCCCACATGAGAGGTCGCGGACCGGTGCTCTTCGCCGTCATTCTGCCGCTCTTCGTGCCGGGCGTGATCATGGGGACCGCGCTCTTCATGTATTTCCGTTCGTTCATGGGATTCAAGCTCGGGTACTGGTCGCTCGGGATCGGCCATTTCGTGTGGGCCTTTCCCTTCTCCCTGCTCGCCGTGGTGGTGATGGCGTCACGCTTCGATACGCGCTTGCTCGATGCCGCGGCAGACCTGGGCGCCGGCGCCTGGGAGCGTTTCTGGCATATCGAATATCCGGCTTTGCGACCGGGTATCGTCGCCGCCGGGCTCTTCGGGTTCCTGCTGTCGTTCAACGAGCTCTCGCGCAGCATTTATGTCGGTGGCCGCAAGACCACGCTTCCGCTCTACGCCTGGGCGCAGGCGTCCTCCCACTCGTCGAACGTGCCGTTGATCTATGCGCTCAACACGCTTGCCCTGGTGGCCAGCCTGATCCTGATCTGCGGTGCCTTCTGGATGCTCTTCGCGCGCAAGGAAAGAGCGTGAAGACGCCGCCGCGAAGGCCGTGACCTTGGCGAGAATTCCGGGCTATTCGCTAAGCGCCACGTCGGCGCGGCGCAGCGCATCGAGCAGGGCCGGGTCCAGGGGGTCGAGCGGGCGCCCGGCGATTTCCTCCGCTGCCGCCCACACCTGGGGCAGGTGCGCCACCATGGTTGTGCGGCCGGCGAGGCTGCGGACGACGTACTGGTTGTTGGCCCAGTCCGACGCCTGGCAGCCATAGTGGTCGAGGATCCGGTTGACCAGCGAGACACGGCGCAGCCGGCCGAGGTAGCGCTCGCGCCCGCTCTCCGGCGCGCCTGACTGGCCGGCGTCGGTTCCGGCCTCGGTCCAGTGAACGCTGCCGTCGGCCATCATCGCGCAGAACGCGCACACGGCTCCCTCCCCTCAGACACCTGCGGGCGAAGCCGGCACCGGCAGAAACTCCCGGTGCCGGGCCGGCATCAGGGCCACAAGGCCGACGCGCTTACGCGGCGAGGGGATACTCCTCGTAGCCGGACTCGCAGGGATGCTTATCGGTGATGTGAAGCGTCCGCTGCTTCAGCGAGATCATGATGGAATGATTGCTCTGCAGCCGCAGCGTCTCCGCCTCGTCCTCGTCATAGTGCGCACAGATCGAATGCGGATAGGCGAAGTGGTCCGCCATTGCCGTCTTGATGGTGTCGGAGTCGAGCTCCTGCGATTGCCTGAGCAACCGTTCCAGGCGTACGTGGCGGTACATGGTGTTCGGCCAGAGCTTCACCACCTCGGACTCCACGTCGAGCTCGCAGAAATGGTTGGAGTGCGTGAGCAACCCGTCCGCGGGATAAATGAACGCCTCCTTGTCCGGGCTGGTCTCGATGTCGATGGCGATGCCGTCCTCATGGGCGATGAGGAAGTTCATGCTGACCGAGCGGTTGGTGCCGCAGACACCGAGAATCGCCTCCTGCATGTTGCGCGCGTTGAGGATGTCGCGCACCCGCATCCGGTAGGGCTTCTCGTATTCGTACTTGCCGTCCTCCGGCGTCAGCAGCGCGTTGATGACCACGCCGATGCCATTCTCGTTGACGCCTTGCAGGCCGCCGATTGTGCCGACCTCGCCGATGTGGATGAAGTCCGGCCCGTCGTCCCTCTTCACCCGCGAGACCACGGTGTTGATGTCCCTCACCCAGTCCCAGTTCTGGCCGATCATGGTTTCGCCATTCTTCGAGCGCTCGGGCAGCACCGCGAATGACGTGCAGGCGTCCATGGCGGTGGGCTGAAACTGCGCCTGTGCATTGCTCTTCATCATGTTGACGAGCATCTCGTAGCGCACGTTGAGGAGAGTGATCTCCTCCAGGCTGCGCCCCGAGCCATCGACCACGCCGTCGATCTCCTCCCAGAAAATTGGGTCTTTCGGACGGAGCGCCTCGGCCCAATTTGCGGATTCGGCCATCAGTGCATCCTTCTCGAAGCCGAGGATCTGGAAACGCTTGAGATAACGCTCGAGGTTCTGGCCGATCTCCTTCGACATGATCTCGCCGTGGGCGCGGCCCCGATCCCTGGGATCGCCGGTCAAGTTCAGCACTGGCTTGGTCATTGCTCGCCTCCTGCGTGGCCTCGCTGCGCCGACTTTTCTATTTTTGTTTTCCGCACGATCGGGCCGTATCGTTCCGAATGGCGGGAGCATAGCGCCCGCACTGGCGCAAGAGAAGGCGGAAAGAGCACGGCGCCGGCGCCGGTCCTCATTTGCAAATCGTGCATGCCGGCACAGAAGTGAAGGCGCCGCGAGCGGGGCTCTCGTGCTACCGTTGCGGCATTCGGATGCCTCGCTTCCCCGTGAGAAGCGGGGAGGCAGCTCCACCGGTGGGAGGCCGCCATGAGAACGATTGCTGCGACCGCGACGATCATCCTGGCAGCGTTGATGCTCGCCGGGACGAGCGCCGCCGAGACCCCTCTCGAGCGGGGCACGTATCTGATGAAGAGCGTCGCCGCCTGCCCGGTCTGTCACACGCCATGGGACGAGGACGGCCAGATCGCCGACAAGCATTTCGCCGGCGGCCTGGTGTTCGAGGAGGACGAGTACACGGCTTACGCGTCGAACATCACGCCCGATGTCGAAACCGGAATCGGCGGCTGGAGCGATGAGGAGATCATCGCCGCGATCAGGGAAGGCAAGCGGCCGGACGGCTCAATCATCGGCCCCGCCATGCCGATTGCCCTCTACCGCGGGATTTCGGACCGCGACGCGCAGGCCATCGTCGCCTATCTGCGTTCGATCCCGCCGATCAGGAACGAGGTGCCGGCGTCCGAGTACGATATTCCCTTGCCCGCCGATTACGGCCCGCCGCTCGGCGAGGTGCCGGAGGTCGCCTACTACGATCTCGGCGCCTATGGCGAATATCTGGCAGGCCCGATCGCCAACTGCATCGACTGCCACACCCCGTTCGTCGACGGCTGGCGGGACCACGAGAACATGCTGGGCGCCGGCGGCCACGAGATGGAGGGCCCCTGGGGTGAGACAGTGGCGCGCAACATCACGCCGGACTGGGATACCGGCCTCGGCCGCTGGAACAGCCGCAAGATGCGCACGGCTATCACCAAGGGGCTGAGGCCCGACGGTGACGAGCTCGGCCCGCCGATGCCCTACGAACGCTACGCCACGATGGATCGCCAGGATCTCAGCGCGATTCTCGCCTACGTCCGCTCGCTGCCCCAAATCGAGAACGACACCGACTGAGCGCCACCGGCCTCCGGCAACCGCAGGCCGGCCCACCGCTCGCACGGCGGGCAGGAGCGCAGTCAACGCCGACGGCGCGCTTGCGCCTTGACGAGTTAATGCGCGAGCGGGCA
This sequence comes from Alphaproteobacteria bacterium, assembly GCA_965237415.1. Taxonomy (GTDB): domain Bacteria; phylum Pseudomonadota; class Alphaproteobacteria; order UBA828; family UBA828; genus WTGU01. The sequence continues at coordinate 1,197,094 of CBDEFM010000002.1, read as the reverse complement.
AGGTTCCCGGCCTACCGGGACACGAGGGCAGGAAAATGACCCTTCGTCAGGTTCCCGTTATCGACATTGCGCCGTTTCTCGGCGGCGACCGCGACGGCAAGGCGCGCGTGGCGGCCGAGGTCAAGCAGGCGTGTGAGGATATCGGATTCTTCGTCATCACCGGCCACGGGGTCGACCCGGCGCTGACCGGGGCAACCTACGACGTCAGCCGGCACTTCTTCGATCTGCCGCTGGCGGAGAAGATGACGATCGAGCGCTGGGCGGACGACGTCATCAGGGGTTACAGCCCTGCCCTCAAGGAGTGCCTGGCCGAGAGCCGCGGCGCGCGCGGCCCCGGAGACCTCAAGGAATCGCTGACCGTCGGCCCGCCCGATGTGCCGGACGAGCCCTACTTTCACTGCGGCGAAGCCGGCCAGCACTTTGTCGAGAACCGCTGGCCCGCGCGTCCTGCCGAGCTCGAGGAAATCTGGCTCGCATACTGGGATGCGATGGAGCGCCTCGCCTTCACGCTCATGCGAATCTTCGCCTGCGCCCTCGACCTCGACGAAAACTATTTCGATACGCGGGTCGACAGGCACGTCAGCCAGTTTCGCGTCCTCAACTACCCGGATCAGCCCGCCCCGCCTCTGGATAACCAGTTCCGCGCCAGCGCGCACTCCGATTTCGGCGCCTGCACGATCTGCTGGATCGAGGACAGGCCCGGCGGCCTCCAGGCCATGAACCGCGACGGCGAATGGGTGGACGTGCCGGTGGTGCCCAATGCCTTCAGCATCAATCTCGGCGACCAGATGCAGATGTGGACCAACGACCGCTGGGTCTCCACCTTGCACCGGGTTGTCAACCCGCCGCGGGATAAGGCGAGCGACAGCCGCCGGCAGTCGATGATCTTCTTCTTCTATACGAACTACGACACCATCATCGAATGTTTCCCGGCCTGCCAGAGCGCGGACAATCCGGCCAAGTACCCGCCGGTCACCACGGGCAAGAACCTGCTGGACAAGTTCCTGATGATGACCGCCATCGGCGCCTCGGGAGAGCGGGCGTCCGATCAGCCTTGAGACGTAGGGCGGGACCCCAGGCAACAACAACAGAGCCTCTTGAAGGCTCATAACCAAACGACAAGAGAGCTGCTCAAAGGCTCATAACCAAGGGAGGAAAACATGATCAAACGGGCGAAACTCGCAGTGTTGGCGATCGCTGCCCTGGCACTGGCGGTGGGCGGCATCTTCGGCCCGTCGCCGGCGGCGGCCCAGGAGGACAAGTACAAGGTCTTCGTCAGCGTGGGATTCGAGGGCAACACCTGGATGGATGCGGCGCAGAACCTGATCAGCGCCATGGCCAAGACCAAGGCCTACAAGGACCGGGCGGAGCTCAACATGCAATCGGCCCGGGGCGACATCCAGACTCAGATCCAGCAGGTCAACGCCATGATGCAGGGCGATGCCGACATCATCATCCTGTGGCCGAACTCGCGCACCGCGCTCAATCGCTCGATCCGTCAGGCGTGCGAGAGGGGCATCATCGTGATGACCTTCGACGCGTCGGTGACCGAGCCCTGCGCCTACCATATCGGCCTCGATCAGACCTGGGCCGGCGCGGGACCCGCGGAATATCTGGCCGAGGAACTCGGCGGCAAGGGCAGCATCATCGTCATGGGCGGTTACCCCGGGCACTACATCGATCACGCCCGCACCGACGGCGCCATGGAGGTCTTCTCCCAATACCCCGATATCAGCATCCTGGTTCATGCGTACAGCAACTGGAACAACGCCCACGCCAGGCAGGAGCTGACCAAGATCGTCGCCACCCACGGCTGGGACAACATCGATGGGCTGTGGACCCAGGTGGGCTGCTACATGTTGTCGCAGATCCAGGTCGAGGCCGGCCGGGCGGACCAGCTCGTGCCCTGCGCCGGTAACGGCACCAACGGCCACCGCATTGCCATCGCCGAGCCCGGCTCGGTGCCGGGCGCGTTGGGCATGAAGAGCAGCTCCATGGGCTCGCCCACCTGGCTGGGCGCCTACGCTCTCAAGATCGCCGTGGCCTATGCCGACGGCGGTGCGGAGCCGCCGCGCTTCACCCAGGTGCCGATGCCGCTGGTCGAGCCGGGCCAGGTCGTGGTCTGCACCGAGGGGACGCGCGAGGAGTTGCTGGAGCGCAACTGCAACACCTACCATCCCGATCTCGGGGTGCCGCCGAACTATTTCGTCGATGTCTGGCATCCCTGGGTCAGCGAGCTCGACCTGTTCTCAGCGCTCGAGGGCACGGTACCGGAAGGTCAGTAGACGGGCTGCCTGCGAGGCATCTTCCGTTCGGGGCCCGCGCAAGCGGGTTCCGTACGGAGGCCTCCGCCGGGCCTGACGCGCTGCCGTGGAAGAGAGCGGGAGCGGGGCGCCTGCATTCGAGGTCGTCGGACTAAGAAAGCATTTCGGCGCCACGGTTGCCCTGGATGATGTGTCGCTGGCCGTCCGGCCCGGCGACGTGCACGCACTGTTGGGCGAGAACGGCGCCGGCAAGTCCACGCTGGTCAAGATTCTCAGCGGCCTGATCCGGCCGGACGCCGGCGAGATCTCCCTCTTCGGCGAGAGTACGAGGCTGGGTGGTCCCCGGGCCGCGCACCGCGTCGGCATCCAGACCGCCTATCAGGAAATCTCGCTGATCAAGGACCTCACGGTCACGCAGAACATGTTGCTGCCCTACGAGCCCTCGCGGCTGCTCTGGCAGGTGCGCCGGCGGCGCTCGGAAGAGCTCGTGCGCGAGATGTTTCGGGACATGGGCCTCGACGATATCGACCCCCGCGTGGAGACCTCGACACTCGACCTTTCCACACAACAGCGGATCGAGATTGCCCGTGCGGTCTCGCGCGAGCCCAGGATCCTGCTGCTGGACGAGCCGACCTCGGCGCTTTCCGCCAAGGATGTGGAATGGCTGCAGGGGTTGATCGAGGGGTTGAGGCAAGGGGGCGTCACCACGGTCTTCATCTCCCACCGGATGCAGGAGGTTCGGCGCCTCTGCGACAACCTGACCGTGCTGCGAAACGGCGCGAACGTCGGCAGCTTCGCGGTCGCCGATATTTCGGAAGAGGAGGTCATCGCGCTCGTGATCGGCCGCTCGCTGGCCGCGACCTTCCCCGAGAAGCCCGCACGTACCGAAGACGAGGCGACAATTCCTGTCCTTTCGGCAGAGGGACTCGCGGCGGCCGGCCGGCTCAAGGACATCTCGCTGGAGCTCCGGCCCGGCGACGTGCTCGGCATCGCCGGGCTCGAGGGAATGGGCCAACGCGAGCTCTTTCTCACGCTGTTCGGCATGATCACCCCCACGGCCGGCACGATCTCGGTCTACGGCAAGCCGGTCGCGCTCAAGTCGCCACGCGATGCGCTGCGCGCCGATATCGGCATCAGCCTCGTGCCCGAGGAGCGAAAGACGGAGGCGCTGGCGCTGGAGATGACCGGGCGGGAGAACGTTTCGCTGCCGGTCATCGACCGCTTCAGGCGTTTCGGCATGATCGATACGGCTGCGGAATCCGCTGCCGTTTCCCGGGTTCTCGATCTGGTGCAGGTCGACCGTCGCGCGCTCCATACCGCGTGCCGGGTCTTCAGCGGCGGCAATCAGCAGAAGATCGTAATCGCCAAGTGGCTTCTGACCGAGAACCGCATCCTGCTCATGTACGACCCGACGCGTGGCGTCGATGTCGGCACCAAGGCAGAGATCTACGTGATGATTCGCGCGTACGCGAGCGCGGGCGGCGCGGTGCTGTTTTATTCGACGGACGTGCCGGAGCTGGTCAACCTCTGCGATGAGGTCAAGGTCGTTTACCGGGGCCGCGAGGCAGCGACGCTGAGCGGCGAGGCGCTGTCGGAGGCCGCCGTCATGCGCGCGGCGCTCGGCGAGGGCGAGTCGTCTTGAGCGATCGATCGTTGGTGCCGCCGCCGTCGCGGTGGCCGCGGGTCGGCTTGCCTGCCGTGAACTGGAATCGTCAGCGCGGCCTCCTGATGTCGGTCGGTGTGTTCCTGGTGATGCTGATCATCCTGCAGCTCATCAAGGGCGAAGGGATCACCTATTTCGACGTGAGCTCCATCACCACCGGAGCCGCCACCCTGGCGCTTGCCGCCGTGGGCGAGACCATCGTCATCCTGGCCGGAGGCTTCGACCTGTCCGCAGGTGCGGTGATCTCGCTCGTCAACGTCATGATCATCCAGTTCCTCGGCGGCGGTTCCGAGTTCTCTTCCGATGTTGCCGTGCTTTCGGGCGCCGAGTTCATCGGGGCCGCGCTCGCGCTGGCGCTTGCGGTGGGCGCCGCGATCGGTGCGATCAACGGCTTCCTGATCGCCTTTCTCGGCCTGTCGGCAATCGTCGTCACGCTCGCCACGATGTTCATCGCGCAAGGTGCGGCCTTGCTGGTGATGACTCATGCAGGCGGCGAGGCGCCGTGGGAGTTCAGCATGTTCTTCACCGGCGAGGCCATCGCCGGGGTGTTGCCTGCGCCCATCATCGTGCTCGCGGTCGTCATCGTGCTGTGGCTGGCACTGCGCAATTCGCGGCTCGGGACCGGAATCTACGCCATCGGCAGCGACGAAAAGTCGGCGCTGGCGAGCGGCACCGACGTGCGGATGACGAAGTTCTGGACCTACACCATCGCCGGCGTCTGCTACGGCGCCGCCGGCATGTTCATGACGGCCCAGATCGGCTCCGCCGACCCGCTGATCGGCGCCAAGTTTCTGCTTAAGATATTCGCCGCGGTGGTCATCGGCGGGACGCTGATCGGCGGTGGGCGCGGTGGCTGCGTCGGCACCATCTTCGGTGCGCTGACACTCACGATCATCCTGACGATCTTCCTCCTTCTCGGCATGCGCACCTGGTACGTGCCGCTTGCCGAAGGCGCCATCCTGATCCTTGCCGTGCTCGGCCTCTCGCTGAGTCGGGACATGCCCGTGGTCGAGACCGTGCGCGGCTGGAGGCGCGCGCTCAGCACCCGGGCCCTTGCATCGAGCCCCGCGGCAAGTGTGACGGCGGCGGGCCAGGGGTTGTTGCAGGACCTGCTGGGGCGGGCGGACGCGCGCGGCGGGCCCGGCTCTGCCCGCCCGGCGGCAGGCTGGCTCGCCCGCAACCAGGCCACGCTGCGCTACATCTCTCCCACCTACGTCATGTTCGCCGTGATCGTGATCGCCACGGTGGTGATTTTCGGCGGGGACCTGTCGGCGCTCGAATATCTCAACGTCCTCCTGCTGTTCACCGCCTTTCTCGCGATCCTCGGGCTGGGTCAGGGCGCGGTCATCATCTCCGGCGGGCTCGACCTCTCGGTCGCCTGGGCCATCACCTTCCCGGCCATCGTCGTCACCACCTTCTGCTTCGGCAAGGACGGTCCGGCCTATTGGGCGGTGCCGCTTGCGCTGGTGATCGGCCTTGCGATCGGCTTCCTGAACGGGTTCATGATCGTGCTCTTCAGGTTGTCGCCGATCATCGTCACACTGGCGATGGCAGGCCTGCTCGAGGGCATTTCGCTCATCTTCAGCGACGGCGCACCGATCGGCGGCTCGCCGCCCGTGTTGCGCTGGTTCGTATCGGGCCGACTGCTCGGCATCGCACCCATCGGCTGGTTCCTGATCGCCTTCGCGATCGCAGCCACGATCTTCCTCAACCGGACGGCCTTCGGGCGGCGGCTCTACGCGGTCGGCAACAGCGTCACGGTCGCGCACCTTTCCGGCGTCTGGACCGGCTCCGTCATCGTGGGCGCCTACATGCTGAGCGGCTTCTGCTCCGCGCTGGTGGGCGTGTTTCTCTCGGGCTTCAGCGGGCAGGCGTTCTTCGGCATGGGGGATCCATACCTGCTGCAGTCGATCGCCGTGGTGGTGCTGGGCGGCACGCTGATCACAGGCGGGCGCGGCCACTTCGTCGGCATCCTCGGCGGCGCCTTGCTGTTCACGGCGCTCGGCTCGCTGCTGACGGGGACGATGCTGCCCGAGGCGGTGCGCAGTATCATCTATGGGCTAGTCCTTCTCGGCGCTATCGTCGCGCTCCGGGAGCGCGCGGATGCATGACACGCTCCGGGAGCGCGTGGATGCATGACATGCTGCGAGAGCGCGCGGATGCATGACATGCGTCGGGAGTACACAGACGCCTGAGACAGGAGGCATCGGCTGACGATACCCGCCGCGATGCGGCGACAAAGGGAGGCAGGATCATGGCCACGAAGAAAGACATCCAGGTTTGCTTCAATCCCCATTTCGATTCGGTTTCGCTCTGGATCGGATCGTTCGGCGGTGCCGACTCACCTTGCGACATCTCGCGCGGCGTCTTCGCGGCGCGCCAAGGGGTGCCGCGAATCCTGGAGATGATGGAGCGCTACGGCATCAAGACGACGTGGGACATCACCGGCCATTCGATCGAGAGCTTCCCGAAAGAATCGGAATTGATCGTGAAGCACGGCCACGAGCTGGGGGTGCACGGCTACACCCATGAGAACCCGCTCGCCATGTCCCGCCAGCAGGAGGCCGATGTCCTCGACAAGTGCATCGAGCTGGTGACCGACCTCTGCGGCGTGCACCCCGTGGGCTATGTCGCGCCGTGGTGGGAACTGAGTCCCAATACCATCGACCTCCTTATGGAGCGCAATTTCCTCTACGACCGCAGCGTCATGGAGGATGACTACACGCCGCACTATCTGCGCAGGGGCGATAGCTGGACCAAGATCGACTACACCCAGGAAGCCGCATCGTGGATGAAGCCCTGGGTGGCGGGTGACGCGGTCGATCTCGTCGAGCTGCCCGCGAGCTGGTACCTCGACGACGCGCCGCCCATGATGTTCGTGAAGACCTTCCCCAACAGCCACGGCTGGGTGAATCCCCGGGACGTCGAGGACATCTGGCGCGACCAGTTCGACTGGATCTACCGCCACTACGACTACGCGATCTACACCTGCGTGATCCATCCCGATTGCGCCGGCAAACCGCAAGTGCTGATGATGCTGGAGCGGATCTTCGACCACATGCTCGCGCATACCGGCGTGCGCATGGTCACGATGCGGGAGATGGCCGAGGACTTCAAACGCCGCCATCCCTTCAACCGCACGACCGAGGGCGCGCCCGCCGCGGATTAGGAGGGCGCGAACCGCGCCGCCGGCCCTCTACGCGTTGTGGCGGCCGGCGGCTGAGGGCCTGTAGCCCGGCACGCGAGCAGTATCCATGTCCACCGGACCCTTCTCGGAGATCCCGCTCATCGACCTCGGCCCCTATTTTGCCGGGGGCCACGCCGACAGGCGGCGGGTCGCAGGCGAGGTCAACCGCGCCTGCGAGCGCATCGGCTTCTTCCTGATTTCCGGCCACGGGGTCGACCCGGCGATCTGCGAGCGGGCACAGCGCGAGGCGAGAGCGTTCTTCGACCTGCCGCTGGAGGAGAAGCTCGCCATCAGGCAGCGGCAGGACGACAAGGCAAACCGGGGCTACGAGCCGCTCGGCACCGAGCACCTCTCGGCGACGATTGGCGTGGAGACGCCGCCCGACCTGAAGGAATCGCTCTCCTTCGGCCCGCTCGACGTGCCGGACGACCCCTCCTTCCACACCGAGGCGGCGGCTCCCCACTACGCCCCCAATATCTGGCCGGAGCGTCCGGCGGCGTTCAAATCGGCGATCGAGGCCTATATCGAAGCGCTGGACCGGCTGGGGCGGCACCTGCACAGGATTGCGGCGCTGGCCTTCGATCTTCCCGAGGACCATTTCGACCCAAGGCTCGAGAACGGATTCAGCATCCTGCGCGTGTTGAACTATCCGCAGCAGCGGACGGCGGCGGAGGAGGGGCAGCTCCGCGCCGGCGAGCATTCGGACTACGACAACCTCACCATCTGCCTGATCGAGGACAAGCCGGGTGGCCTGCAGGCGCGCAGCCCCGACGGCACCTGGGTGGACGTGCCGGCCGTCGCCGGATCGTTCGTGGTCAATATCGGCGACCAGATGATGCGCTGGACGAACGACCGCTGGCGCTCTACGCGGCACCGCGTGGTCAACCCGCCGCGCACCGCCGGGCGGCGCCTCTCGCTCTGCTATTTCGTCGAACCCCGTCACGACGCGGTGATCGAGTGTCTGCCGACCTGTCAAAGTGCGGAGCGGCCGGCGAAATATCCGCCGATCACCGCCGGCGACTACATGGTCGAGAAATTTGCCAGCCAGGCGAGCGGCGAGGAGTGGAGCGACGAGGACAGCCGCAAGTTCGGCACTGCAGACACCGAATCGCGCTTCACCCAATAGGCCGGATTTCTCACCAAGGTCATGCGTCCGCGCGCTCTCGGAGCGAACTATGCGTCCGCGTGCCCCCGGAGCGAGCTATGTGTCCGCGCGCTCCCGGAGCGAGCTATGTGTCCGCGCGCTCTCGGAGCGCGACGATCGCGCCGAGCAGGACGAGGCCATAGATGATGTTGCGCACGGCCTCGGGCAGCACCGTGCCCGAGAGCATGATGCCAAGCCCGGTGAACAGGAGCGCGCCACCCAGGATTCCCAAGTAGTGGCCGCGCCCCCCGGTAATGAGGGTGCCGCCCAGCACCACGACGGCGATCGAGGAGAGCAGGTAAGGGTCGCCCATGCCGAAGAACGCCTGCCCGCTGAAGCCCGCGAGGAAGACCCCGACTAACGCCGAGCAGAATCCGCTCAGCATGTAGGCGCCGACGATCGGGAAGCCGATCCGCACGCCCGAGAGGCGGCTGACGCGCTGGCTGTTGCCGACAGCGAAAATGCGCCGGCCCTGCGCGCTCCTGTTCAGGTAGAGGGTCGCGGCAACGACGAAGACGATGAGGAACCAGCCTATCGGGGCGATGCCGCCGATGCGCCCGGTGACGAACCAGGCCAGCGCGGGCGGCGCCTTGCCGATGGGCGCGCCCGAGCTGAACAGCAGCGACACGCCCTCCAGGATGCCGTTCATGGCAAGCGTCACGATGATCGGCGAGAGCCCGAAAAGCACGATGGTCATGCCGTTGAGGAAGCCGATGGCGATCCCGATCCCGAGCGCCGCCGGGATAACCCACGCCGCCGGCGCGTCGACGCCGTTGCAGAGGGTGGTGACGACGATCGCCGGGAAGGTCATGGTCCACGGCACCGAGAGATCGAGCCCGCCGGTGATGATGACCGTGCCCTGGCCGAGGCCGAGAATCGCCAAAAAGGCGGTCAGGATCAGCATGGCGTTGAGGTAGGCGAGCGGCGAGAAGCCGCCCCCGAAGATGCCGAGCGTGGTACCCAGGATGACGATGTAGAAGAGGTAGGCCGGCACGGCGAAGCGCAGCACCGCGCGGTGCCGGTCGAGCCACGGGACGGCGGCAGCAGTGAAGCCGCCGCCTGCCGGTGGGTCCAGTCCCCCGAGGCGAATCGGCTCGCCCACGACCCGCAGCTTGGAGGGAAGGGAGGACTCCCGGAGCGCCCGCAGCGTCGCCCGCCAGAAGCGGGTGATCTCCACCACCGGCGAGTCGCGGCCGAGCGAGAAGCCGAGAACGGCGATGAGCAGGATCAAGCCCTCGACGATCGGCGTGTAGTAGGTGCGCACGCCCAGCACGAGGAAGATGTTGACCACGACGGTGAGGGTGAGAGCACCGAAGATCGTGCCGACGGCGCCGCCCCGGCCGCCGCCGATGAGCGTGCCCCCCAGCACGACGGCGGCGAAAATCTGGAGCAGCATCTTCGCGCCGATCAGCGGGTCTCCGCCGCCCATGTTGGCGGTAATGAAGAGGCCGGCCGCGCCGTAGCACATGCCGGCGAAGGTGAAGGTGAGGAAGCGCGTACGCCGCACATCCACGCCGTTGGCCTGTGCCGATCCTTCGTCGCTGCCGATGGCGTAGATTCCCGTGCCGATCCGCGTGTTCTTCAGCAGCAGCCAGAACAGAATGGCGATTGCCAGGACGACGACGGGGGCGGGCAGGCCCTCGGGTACCAGGTCGCCGGTGAAGACCAGGCTGAAGTCCCACGGCATCTCGCCGCCGGGGAACTTGAGCACGAGCAGCGCCGCGCCCTGGGCGATGAACATGGTGGCGAGCGTCACCACGATCGACTGCAGGCGGACATAGGCGACGAGGAAGCCGTTGACGGCGCCGATGGCCGCGCCCAGGCCGAGCGCGATGACCAGCGCGACGAGGGTGAAGAGGCCGGTCCCCATATCGACGGCGGGAGCGAGCTGGGTGACCAGGACCACGTTGACGAGCGAGATCACCGCGCCCGCCGAGAGGTCGAGCCCGCCCGCAAGGATGACGATGGTCTCGCCGAGCGCGGCGAGTGCCAGCGTCGCGGCGCTCGCGCTGATGCTGCTGATGTCGAAATAGGCGATGCCCTGGCCGGTGATGAGCTGCAGCGCGATCATGGTGGCGGCAAACACGGCGATGGCGACGATCGTGCCGCGCTGACGTGACCAGCTGAACGGCGGCAGGTAGGGCGCCCGCAGGGCACCGAGCGATGTCATGGAGTGCCCTCGCCGAGAGCGGCGCGCATGATGCTGGCCTCGGTGATCTCGTCGCCGGCGAGCGAGGCCGCCTTGCGGCCGCGGTAGATCACCATCACCGAGTCACAGAGGTTGACGAGCTCCGGCACGTCGGTCGAGTAGTAGAGCACCGCCCCGCCGGCCTCCGCGTACGCCCGCATGAGGGCGTAGATCTCGGCCTTGGTACCGACGTCGACGCCCCGCGTCGGGTCGTACATGAGCAGCACGCGGCTCTCGGCGAGCAGCCACTTGGCGATGGCGATCTTCTGTTGGTTGCCGCCGCTGAAGACGTTGCAGGGGCTGTGGAGCGCGCGCCTGTCGACCTGCACCATGTCGAGCGCCCGGCCCACGGCCTGCGATTCCCGCTGCAGGTCCACCAGGCCGAAGCGCACGCAGCTATCGATGATCGGAAGCGAGATATTCTCCCGGCCCGTCAGCGCGAGGAAGAGCGCCTCCGTCTTGCGGTCTTCCGGCACGAAGCTGATGCCGATGCGGCTGTTCACGGCGTCCTTGGGCGTCCGCAGGGTCACCCGGTTCCCGCCGATCAGGATGTCGCCGGCGCTGAGCCCCACCATGCCGAAGAGCGCGAGGAAGAGGTCGCGCTGGCCCATGCCGTCGAGCCCGCCGACGCCCAGAATCTCGCCGGGCCAGAGGGAGAAGGAAAAATCCTCCATGCCTCCCTCGATGGCGAGTCCTTCGGCGGCCAGGATCGGCGCCTCCCCGCGCCGGGCCGGCTCGGCCGGCTTGGGCGGGAAGGTCGCGGCCAGCGAGCGCCCGATCACCAGCTCGATCACTCGGTCGTCGGAGATTTCGCCGGCCCTGAAGCCCCCCACCATGCGGCCGTTGCGCAGGATCGTCAGGCTGTCGCAGAAATCCCGCACCTCCTGCATCCGGTGCGAGATGAAGACGATCGTCGTGCCCTCGGCGCGCAGCCGGTCGAAGAGCGCGCCGAGCCACTGCACGTCGTTGCCGGAGAGCGACGAGGTCGGCTCGTCCAGCAGGAGCAGGCGCGGCTTGCGCGAGACGGCACGGGCGATCTCGATCTTCTGCCGGGTCGGCAGCGCCAGCGTTCTCACCTCGGCGTGGGGGTCGATATCGTCGAGGCCGAGTTCGGCGAGGGCGCGCCGTACCTGCCGCTCCGAGTCGCGCCGCCTGATGTGTCCGGTGGGGCCGGTCGGCTCATAGGGCAGCAACATGCTCTGCACGACGGTGAGATCGCCGATCAGCGAAATCTCCTGATGGGCAGTCTGGATTCCGAGCCGGTGTGAGTCGCGCGGCGTGTCGATGCGGGCGGCGTCGCCGAACAGCGCGACCTCGCCGGTGTCCTGCCGGCTTAGCCCGCTCAGTATCTTGACCAGGGTCGACTTGCCGGCCCCGTTCTCGCCGAGAAGCGCATGAACCTCGCCGCGCGGAATGGTGAGTGAGACGTCGTCGAGCGCGACGGTCGCGCCGAACGCCTTGCTCAGGCCGCGGATCTCGACCGCCGGCGCCTGCTCATCCATAGCCGGCCCCCGGGCGCCGGTACCGGCCGGTCATGCCGGCCATAACGATGCTGCGGGGCGCGGCGATGACCGCCGCGCCCCCAGCGCCTTCGTCCCGGCCGGATCCGGCCCGGTTTGCTGCCGCTGCCTGCCGGCCGCGATCAGCTACCGTCGGGCACCGTGCCGTTGAGGGCGGAATAGACGTCGAGTTCCGGCACCTCCGAATGCCAAACGTCGATGAAGTAGTTGGACGGCGCAACGGAGAGCGGCACCGCATTGCACGACCAGCTCTTGGCCGTGAGCTCACCCTTGTCCGCGGTGTCGCAAAGTTCCGTCTGCCCCGGTGTCACCAGCGGCATCGGGATCTCGTAGAAGCGCGGAATGTCGGTGCCGTCGAACTTTGTCATCGCGAGCTTGAAGGCAAACGGCGCGGCCCAGGGCGGCGAGCCCATGGAGGCGCTGCGCAGCCCGTAGGCGCCCTCGGTCGTTCCCGGCGGGAGCTGCGCCACGCGGTGACCGTTGGTGCCGTTGCCGGCGCAGGGCTTGAGCTGGTCGCCGCGGCCCTCGTCCACCTGCATCTGGGTGAAGACGTAGCAGCCGGTCTGGGTCCACAGCCCGTCGATCTTGTCCCAGCCGTGGGTGGCCACGATCTCGGTCAGCTTCTGCTTCGCCGTGGCGTTGTTCCACATGCTGGGCGTGTCGGCGATGATCGTGATGTCCGGGAAATCGGCGAACACCGCCTTGGCCGCGGCGTTCCGCCGCAGGTCGACCATGTTGCCGGGGATCCCGCCCATGAAGACGATGTTGCCCTTGCCGCCAAGCTCCTCGGCCAGCCATTCGGCCGGCCCCGCACCGGCCCAGTCCTGATTGATGCCGACGTGATAGGCGCAAGGCTCGGTGACCTGGGCGTCGAAGGTGACGAAGACCACGCCCCGGCGGCAGGCGTTGCGGATGGCGCGGTTGAGCGCCGTCGGAGAGAGCGCCCAGGAGACGATGACTTGCGCGCCCGCCTGCACCATCGCGTTGATCTGCTGGATCTGGGTCTGGGCGTTGCCTCGGGCCGACTGGATCTGGATATCCACCCGGTCCTTGTAGTCCTTGGTCCCTGCTATTGAGCTCAGCAGGTTGGTGGCCGCATCCATCCAGGTGTTGCCCTCGAAACCCAAGCTCACATAGACCTTTATCTTCTCGTCCGCGATGGCGGTCCCGGCCGGCGTCATGCCGCCCGCGAGAAGGGCCAGAGCCGCGGCCCCGAGCGCCGCATTGCGCAGGTAATTTCTCATTTCCGTAGCCTCCCGTTTGTTTTGCCGATCGCGCGCATATTGTTGTTGTTGCCCATTGGCAGACGCGCCTGGATATCCAGCGCAGCCATCATAGGCAGTGACCCTTTGTGCGACAACCGCTCGGGAATTCAGGAGCGGCGCAACGCCTACGCATCGCTGGAGCGGCACTTGGGAACCGGCGGTGGCGCAGGCTCGATTGCGGACTCTTGCGGCCGTCGACATCAAGTCCTTGGCGAGGGTGTCGAGGCGGCCGCCGGTCCTAATCGAGCGGTGTGATCGCGTCGCGGTCGACAATGTGATCCTGCATGTCCGGCGCGGAGCGGCACAGGATGTCGATCATGCGGTCGGCTTATTGTTCCCCGATGTCATCCCATTTGCCTGCGGCCAGATCATGACGACATTCGCAACCCGTCGGCGATCTTCTCGGCGATCGCGATCGTCGTGAGATTGGTGTTGGCGCGCGGGATCGTCGGCATCACCGACGCGTCCACGACCCTGAGCCCCGCCACGCCGCGCACGCGGCATTCGCCGTCCAGGACCGCCAGCAGGTCGCCGTCGGGGCCCATGCGGCAGGTCCCGCACACATGCCAGCCAGGCCAGACCGATGCCTTGACCCAGTCCGCGAGCGCGCTCTCGTCCTTGACCGTGCGGTGGACATCGCGGCCGCCGGTCAGCTTGCGCCTGAGCAGCATGCGGCCGGGCGCGCCGAGGTCGAGAAGCGCACGCGCCGCGGCGGTCTTCAGCCAGGTTCCCGCCGAGGGCACCATCAGACGGCGGACGGTGTCGGAGTAGCCCGCGAGGAACCACACGGTCACCTGATCCTTGATCGCGTCGGATTCCATGATCGCGTAGAGGCGGCGGAACCCGTCGACCAGGCGCACGAGATCGCGCTCGTCCGAGAGCATGTTGAGATCGACGCGCGGCTCGTCATGCGGCGACGGAGTATGGAGGCGCACCGTGCCCCGCGAGTAGGACTTGTTGACCGCCAGGAGCATCGTGCCCATCGCCTGGCCCAGCGGATGCCAGCCTGCGGAGTTGGTCGGCATGAAGAGCATGTCGCCCGGCGGGCATCCCTGCAGCCCGGAGGAGAACCGCGCCCCGAAATAGATGTGGCGGCGCTGGCCGACCGGCACGCGCGCCTCCGGCTTGAGATGGGCCGCGACGCTGACGCTCGCGTGCTCCAGAAGATTGCCGCCGACGCCCGGCAGGTCGGCCACGACCTCGATGCCGAGCGAGCGCAGGTGCTCTGCCGGGCCGATCCCGGCGCGAAGGAGCAGGGCAGGGGAATGAAGCGCGCCGGCGGAGACGATCGTCTCCCGCGCATCGAAGCGGACGGTCTTCCCTCGGCTCACCGCCTCAACGCCTTGTGCCCGCCCATCCTCCACGAGGATGCGGGTGACCGTGGTCTCGGCATGAATGGCGAGATTGCGCCGGCGGCGGGTCGCGGCGTCGAGATAGCCGATCGCCGTGGAGACGCGGCGGTCGTACTGGTTGGAGAGCGGCACCGGATAGCAGCCGTCGGCGTCGTTGCCGTTGACATCCCCGCCAAGGGGAAGGCCGTCCTCCTGCATCGCCGCCAAGGCCGCACGGCTGAACCCACCCCATTCGTCCGGAAACAGGCGGCGCACGGGAATGCGTCCGGCGCTGCCGTGGCCCTCCCCGGCGAAATCGACATCCCGCTCCAGCTTGTTGAAGTAGGGCAGGAGACCCTTATGGGACCAGCCGGCGAGCCCCATCTCCTCCCACTCGTCGTAGTCGCCCCTCATCCCGCGCACGGCGAACTGGCCGTTGATGGAAGAGCCGCCGCCCATGACGCGGGCCTGCTCGAAGCGGCTCGGCTTCTGGGACGGGTCGATTTCGGGCGAGCGGTTGTAGACGCGCAGGTCGTGCCAATGAAAGCGCCGATCGAAGTAGGCACGGCCCGGGTAGCTGTCGAGGATGATGTCGGGCACCGTCTCCGGCGGCGTGTCCGGGCCCGCTTCGAGAAGGGCCACCCGCTTCGCCGGGTCGGTCGAAAGGCGATGGGCCAGCACGGCGCCCGCCGATCCACCGCCAACGATCACGTAGTCGAACGCTTCCGCCACCTGCAGAACTCCGGACACAATCGAGGGACCACCCGGCATCACGCCGTGACGGACCGCGCTCCCCGGCTAGTGTAACGTTCGGCGTGCGCCGTCAAGGTCGTTCCTGGCAGGGAGTTTCATGACTGCACGATCCGTCGCGGTCATCGGTGCCGGCATCATCGGAACCGTCGCCGCGTGTTTCCTGAGACGCGAGGGCCACGAGGTCACGCTCTACGACCGCGATGCGCCTGGCTCCGGTGCCTCCTTCGGCAACTCCGGTGTGCTGTCGCCTGCTGCCGTGATGCCCGTGGCGATGCCGGGTCTCGTCAGGAAGGTGCCCCGCTGGCTGCTCGATGAAACCGGCCCGCTCTATCTCGACTGGCGCGAGCTCCCGCGCCTTGTGCCCTGGCTCATCGCCTTCCTGCGTGCGGGCCGCGAAGACAGGGTGCGCGCGATCTCGGCGGCGCTGGCCGCGCTCAATGGGCCTACTCTCGATCTGCTCATGCCGCTCTTGCACGAGGCCGGCCTCGACGCGCTGGTCCAGAGGCGGGGCATGCTCTATGTCGACCCTATTGGGCAGGAGAGCGCCGGCGACGGCCTCACCGTCTCGCTGCAGCGGGCGGCGGGCCACCGGGTCGAGGTGCTCGATGCCGGCGGCCTTCGCGACCTGGAGCCTGAGCTCGCGCCGGGGTTCACCAAAGGCGTGTTCGTGCCGGCGGCTGCGCATACCCTCGACCCGCACCGCCTCGTCACCGGGCTGGCAGAGCATTTCGAGCGCCAAGGCGGTTCGTTGAGGCGCGCGTGCGTCGACCGAATACTGGCCGTGGAGAGCGAACACGCCGCCATCGAGGCCGGCGGCGAAAGGCACGACCACGATGTCGTCGTCGTTGCGGCCGGTGTGTGGTCCAAGCCGCTGGTTGCCGGGCTGGGCTACCCTGTTCCTCTCGTGGCGCAGCGCGGCTATCACGTGACCTTCACCAATCCTGGCGTCGCGCTGGGCAGGGTCGTCCTGCCGCTCGCCCACGCTGCGACCATCGTGCCCATGGCGATGGGGATCAGGATCGGCGGCACCGTCGAGTTCGCGCGCGATGGTGCACCGCCAAACAGCAAGCGCGCCGAGGCGCTCTCTCGTCATGCCAAGGCCACGATTCCCGCGCTCAATGTTGGGGAACATACGACGTGGATGGGCGAGAGGCCGTGCACGCCGGATAGCCTCCCCGTGCTCTGCCGGGCGCCGCGCCATCCGGCGGTGCTGTTCGCCTTCGGGCATGGGCACCAGGGGCTCATCGGCGCCGCGAAGACCGCGGAGGTGATTGCCGATCTCGTCGCCGAAAGGCCGCCGCGCCTCGACCTTGCCCCCTTCGACGTGAAGCGGTTCCGCCGTCTACCGCGCCTCCGGTGAGAGGCCGAGCCGCAGCGCGGTCGGCATGGTTTCCCACACCAGCTCGTCCCCC
The DNA here is from genome assembly GCA_965237415.1 of Alphaproteobacteria bacterium. GTDB lineage: Bacteria > Pseudomonadota > Alphaproteobacteria > UBA828 > UBA828 > WTGU01. The sequence goes on along the minus strand of CBDEFM010000002.1, from coordinate 1,180,367 downwards.
TCGCGAAACCGCTCCTTCCAATACTCCCCCTCTCCGGCCTTCTGCGGCAGCCACAACGGCTGTTCCACAGCGCTGCCCCGCCTGCGCCGGAGGGTGTCGGTCTCGCCTTCATCGATCTCAAGTGTGACCGGGTCGATCGCGACGCCGAACCTCTCGCGCGCCGCCGCAACGGTCAGGAGCTCGTCCACTACAAGCTCCCGCACCGACGACGCGGGCCGGGCGAAAGGATTGCCGTATCCCCCGCCGCCAGTGGTGACTGTCACATAGCGCTCGCCCTCGTCGATGACGTCCGGGTCCGGATGCGCCATGTAGAAGCGGCGGGTACCGTCCGCGCGTTCCTTGTACTTGCAGCCGCCGTTGCCGGGCAGGCCGCCGAACAGGCCGAAGGGCGGGTTGAAGGTGCCCTCGTACTCGAATTTCATGTAGAGGATGCCGTCGATCGGCCTGACGCTGGTCTCGATACCGTGGCCGCCGATCCAGGTGCCGGCGCCGGCACTGTCGGCCAGGAACTCATTGTATTCCACGAAGAGCGGCTGGAGCAGCTCCACCATCTCCACCGATTCCGTCTGCATGCCGCCCAAGCAGCAGACGCACTGGGTGAGCGGCCAGCCGTCGGCACCGCAGCAGGCCCCGCCGCCGGACGCCGCGACGAAAATCGATGCGGCAAAGGGCACCGACGGGCTCACCCGATTGTCGTCGCCCATGGAGAGACGTTGCTGACAGCGCCCCCAGCCCGCGGGTACGCTATCCGGCGCCGCTTGGGCCAGCGCCTTCCAGGCGGCCTCGATCAGAATATCGCCGGGATTGACGGTGCCCCACCACGTGCTCGCGGGCCAACGCGCGTTCGCCACCGAACCCACAGGCGCCGTGACCCGGATGCGGCGCGTGCATCCCTCGTTGCGCGGGATGGTGGGGTCGATGATGGTGAGCACCGGAATGCTGCCGCAGGCCTCCATCGTGGCCACGGTCGCGTTGCAGTGGCCGCCGGCCTGGGGGTCGCTGCCCGAAAAGTCGACGTGGATCGTGTCGTCGTCGATCGTCACGGTGCAGGCGATTCGGATGTTGTGCGTGCCCTGGCCGTCGCTGTCGATCCATCCCTCCCCGTGATAGACGCCATCGGGCAGCGCGCGGATCTCGGCGGCCGTGCGGCGCTCGGCATAGTTGATCATCTCGGCCAGGGTCGGCACGACGACATCGATGCCGTGGGTCTCCGTCATTTCCTGAAGCCGAGCGGCGCCGGCGCGAACCGCGCCGACCATGGCCCTGAGGTCGGCTTCGAGCCAATCGGGAAGACGGACGTTGCGCAGATAGAAGCGGATCGTGCTGCGTATCTCGCGACCGCGCTCGAAGATGCGCACGGGCGGAATCTGAATGCCGTCCTGCCACACGCTGGTCGAGGCATAGCCGAAGGAGGCCTCGCCGGTATTGTTCTGATGCGCCCGCACCGCCGTCCAGAACAGGTGCTCGCCGTCTACGAACACCGGCATGATGACGGTGAGGTCGGAGTTGTGGGTCGTCCCCAAATAGGGGTCGTTGATCATGAAGATGTCGCCGTGGTTGATGTCGTCGCCGAATTCCTCCTTGATCGCCTCGATGTTGAGCCCGCCGCCAATGGTGTGAATCGGAAGAGCGTCGTTCTGATAGAGCATCTGGGCTTCGGCGGTGTAGATCGAGGCCGAGTGGTCGCGCGCGATCGAGATGATGGTGCTGCGCGCGCCATGCTGGAGCACCGTCGTCATCTCGCTCGATGCCTCGCCGATGGCGTGGAGCAGCACGGAGAAGGTGACCGGGTCCACACCTGGACTCATGGCGCGGCTTTCGAGCGCGAGTGTGGTGTCGCGTGAGGGCATCGGCGTGCGTGATCCCCTTCAGTGAAGCTTGGCCAGGTCCTCGGCTGACTCTTCCCCCGGCTTCTTGCCGAGGATGATCATGGAGAGCACCTGGTCCTTGGTGACCTCGTCGGTGCGCCGCGTTCCCACTTCGCGGCCGCCGGACATGACGAAGATGCGGTCCGAGATGTCGAAGACATCGTGCAGGTCGTGGCTGATCATGAACATGCCGATGCCTTCCTGCTTGAGCCGCAGCACCAGTTCCTTGAACGCTGCGGATTCGCGCAAGCCGAGCGCGGCCGTGGGCTCGTCCATGACGAGGACCCTGGCGTTGAAGTAGACCGCCCGTGCAATCGCGATGGTCTGGCGCTGCCCGCCTGAGAGATGGAGAACGGGCGTGCCGAGGTTGGCGAACTCCGGGTTGATGCGCGCGATCACCTCGCGCGTCGCTTCGGCCATTGTCTTGTTGTCGAGCTTGCCGTAGGGCGTCGTGAGTTCCCGCCCGAGAAACAGGTTGGCAGCGGCGTCGAGATTGTCGGCGAGCGCGAGGTTCTGGTAGAGCGCCTCGATCCCGAGCGAGCGCGCAGTGCGCGGATTGTCGATGGAGACGGGCTCGCCGCTCATCAGGACCTGGCCGCTGTCCATCGTGTGGGCGCCCGAGAGGATCTTGATCAGGGTCGACTTGCCGGCGCCGTTGTGGCCGACGATGCCAAGCACCTCGCCGGCGCCCACGTGGACCGTCACGTCCTCTACCGCGTGCACGCCGCCGAACGCCTTGAAGACGTTCTTCATTTCGACCAGCGGTGTGTCTGTCATGACTGTCTCCCTTAGCGCCCGCTCACCCTGCCGTCACGCGACGGGCCCTGCGGCCGGCGGCAACTATTCCTTGATCTTCGTCGAGCGTTGCCAGGCGTCCTTGATCGCCTCCACCGTGGCATCGGGGCGGCGCGCCGCCTCCAGGATGACCGCTTCGCGGCGCACCATGAGATCGAGCTTGCCGAGCACGCCGCGCACCGCCTCGAGCGGGACCACGACGGCGCCGTGCCGGTCGGCATGGATCAGATCGCCGTCCTGGACGACCATTCCGTGCACGTTGACCTCGCAGCCCCACTGCGCGACGTGGACGAACGCATGCGAGGGCGCGATCAGGCCGGCCAGAACCTGAAAATCGGGCGCCAGCATATCGATGTCGCGGACGCTGCCGTTGGTCACCACGCCGCGGCAGCCGAGCGCCTTGTGCACGGCGCTGAAGACCTCGCCATAGAACGCACCGTAGCCCGGCCGCTCGTCGGTGTCCTGCACCACGCTGATCTTCGGTGCCTCGCCCTCGGCCAGATAGTCGAAATAGCCCGCGCGGATGTCCATGTATTCCGCCGGGCTCCAGCGCGCCGGATTCTTGGCCCGCATGGTGGCCGTCTTGGCGAACCCGACGATGGGCTTCATGGCGGGGTAGAGGCAGTGGAGATGCTCAACCGTGTAGCCGTAGCCGCGACGCTCCGGCACCACCATCTCCAGCAGGTTGCATATGGTCGGGGTATCGATGTCGCGGAGCGCCTCGATCTCCGCAGCAGTTGGGACTTCGGTCATGAACTCACCCTTCAGGTTCGCGGTGAACGGCCGGCCTCACCAGGTCTGGCCCCGCGTATCGATAGGCCAGATATCCACGAGCCTGTCACCGCGAACGCAGTGGTAGACGTCATGGAGATTGACGTTGGGGTCGCAATGCGGCGTCACGCAGGAGATCACCGACCCGATGGGGGGACCGTTCGCACCTTTGGGGAGGACGATCCTGCCATGCTCGTCCCCCATGAAGTCATAGGTCGATCCTTCCGGCGCACCGTCTGCGATCTCGGGCGGGGGACCGTCCGTTGCGAATGCCTTGAAGCCGACATCGGTGGTCACCGCCTCGGCGATATTGGCGCAGATCACGGTCGACTGAACGAAGAGCGCCGTGCCGAAAGGACCCGGCGTGCCGTCGCGCCGCATCACCGCGCTGTATTGGACATCCATGAAGATGAAGGAGCCCACCTGGAGATCGGTAAAGACACCGGCCTCGGGGTCGATATCGTAGGTCCCCGTGCCGCCGCCGGTGACGATGTCGAGCGTCCCGGTCGCGGCCTCGATCGCATCGCGGGCTTCGCCGATGCGTTTCATGACCCCCAACGCTTCTTCCTCGCGCGCGGCGCAATCTTCGATGTGCTGGACATGGCCCGCATAGCACTGCAGCCCGCGCAGGGTGAGCGAGGGCCGAGCCTTGATCTGTTCCGCGAGTGCCACGGCACCGGGAACGGTCGGGATCCCCGTGCGGTTGCGCCCGACGCCGAGGTCGATGAGCACGTGCATGGGCTTGGCGCGGCCTGCGGCGAGAGAGGCCAGGAGGTCGATCGTCTCGGCATTGTCGACCACGAGAAGAAGCTCCTCCGCCTCGTCGTTCAGCGCCAGCACGCGCTGGAGCTTGTCGGCCGTGACGATCGGCGACGTGATGAGGATGCGGGAGATGCCGCCCCGCATGAGCGCGACCGCCTCGCCGAGCTTGGCGACACACACGCCCACGGCACCGGCCGCGATCTGCCGCCGGGCGATTTCGGCGCACTTGTGGGTCTTGGCATGGGGGCGGATATTCTCGGGGCGATCCGCGAAATGCGCCGCCATCGTGCCGAGATTGTGCTCGAACCGATCGAGGTCCAGCACCAGCGCCGGGGTCGCCAGGCGCGCACGGGAGCCCGCCTGGCCGATCAGGTGTTCGTTGGGCCCGAGCCCCGTCATGGGTCACTCCTTTTGTGTAGCCGGCCGCAGCGCCAGAGGCTGCGGTTCGCCGTCAGCGCGCCTCCGGAGAAAGGCCTAGCTTCAACGCAACGGGCGTCTCCTCGACGACCAGCTCGTCGCCGTCGCGAAAACGGGTTTTCCAGAATTCCCCGGCGCCGGGGCCGGTCGGCAACGACAGGGACCGATCTGCCGTCTTCCGCATGCGGTGCCGCAGAGCCTCGGTGGCCTCCTCGTCGACGGTCAGTGTTTCCGGGTCGAGCACCACGCCGAAGCGCTCGCGCGCCATCTCGGGCGAGACGAGCTCGTCACGCACCAGCTTCCGCACCGAGTCCGCCGGGCGGTCCAGCGCGCTGCCGTAACCGCCGCCGCCGGAGCTGATGCAGACATAGCGCTCGCCCTCGCGAAAGGCGTCAGGATCGGGATGCGCCTGGTAGAAGTAGCGCTTGCCGTCCGGCGTCTCCTTATACTTGCAGCCGCCGTTGCCGGGCAGCCCGCCGAAGAGGCCGAAGGGCGGGTTGAGCGTCCCCTCGTACTCGAACTTCATGTAGAGCAGCCCGTGGTAGGGCATCACGACGGTTTCGCACCCGTGGCCGCCGATCCACTTGCCGGCACCGGCGGAATCGATGAGGAACTGGTTACTCTCGATGAAGAGCGGCTGCAGCAGCTCGACCATCTCCACCGACTCGTTCTGCAGGCCCCCCAAGGCGCAGACGCACTGCGTCAGCGGCCAGCCGTCATAGCCCCTGGAACCGCCGCCGCCGGAGCCTGCGACGAAGATCGAGGCCGCGAAGGGAGTGGGCGGGTCGGTCCGGTAGTCGTCGCCCATGGAGAGCCGTTGCTGAATTCGCCCCCAGCCCGCCGGCACGCGGTCCGGCGCGGCCTGGGCCAGCGCCTTCCAGGCGGCTTCGATCAGCTCGTCGCCGGGATTGGTGGTCGACCACCATGTGCTCGACGGCCACTTGCCGAGCGCGACCGTCCCCTCGCGTGCGATCACCCGGATGTGGCGCATGCACCCCTCGTTGCGAGGAATGGTCGGGTCGATCGTGGTCAGCACTGGGATGCTGCCGTTGGCCCGCAGCGAGGCGAGGGACGAGTTGCAGTGGCCGCCGACCTGAGGATCGCTCTCCGAGTAATCGACAGAAACCATGTCGTCCTCGATGGTGACGGTGCAGGCGATGCGGATGTCGTGGGTTCCCTGCCCGTCGCTGTCGATCCAGGATTCGCCCTTGTAGACGCCGTCCGGCAGCGCCCGGATCTCGGCCGCCGTGCGCCGGTCCGAGTACTCGATCATCTCGTCGATCGTCGCCAGCACCGTGTCGACGCCATGGGTCCGCGTCATCTCCTGAAGCCTCGCTGCGCCGGTGCGCACCGAGCCCACCATGGCGCGCAAGTCCGCTTCGAGCCATTCGGGGAGCCGGACATTGCGCAGGTAGAAGCGAACAATGCTGCGCACCTCCTTGCCACGCTCGAAAATGCGCACAGGTGGGATCTGGATGCCGTCCTGCCAGACACTGGTCGACGCGTGTCCGAATGACGCCTCGCCCGTGTTGTTCTGGTGCGCCCTTATCGACGTCCAGAACAAGTGCCGATCCTCGTGGAACACCGGCATGATCACGGTGAGATCGGAGTTATGCGTCGTTCCCATATAGGGGTCGTTGATCATGAAGACATCGCCGTCGTGGATGTCGTCACCGAACTCGTCGACGACCGCCTCGACGTTGAGCCCCCCGCCAATGGTGTGAATCGGAAGGGCGTCGTTCTGATAGAGCATCTGGGCTTCGGCGGTGTAGATCGAGGCCGAGTGGTCGCGCGCGATCGAGATGATGGTGCTGCGCGCGCCCCGCTGCAGGACCCGGGTCATTTCGTCGGAGGCCTGCCCGATCGCGTGCAGCAGCACGGAGAACATCGTCGGGTCGATGCCCTCCGAAAGACCGTCCACCCGCCGGCGCGGCCCTTCGGAGTTCGGCTCCTGCATCGCCTCGCCTTCTGTCAGCTCGTCATAGGGCATCGCCGTTCACCCGATAGTCGTATCCTGAGAGACTGACCCGCACGGCGTGACCGGGTAAGACGGTCACGCTCGTCGTCGGTTCCTCGATCACGGCCGCGCCGCGCACGACGTGGCCTGGCTCGAGCCGCATGCCGTCGTAAACCGGAACCTCCGTCGCGCCGTCCTCGCCGCCGAAATACGCGGTGCGATGCCCGGTGAGCGTGGCGCTGGGGTCCTCCGGCGCGCTGGCGCTTCGGCGCGGCATCGGCATGCTGCTGCCGACCGCGGCGTTCACGCGCCAGTGCAGGAAATTGACCCGGTCGCCTTCCATCTTGAAGGTGTAGATGCGTTCGTGCTCGTCATCGAAGGCACGGCGGAGATCACTCACGTCTTCGAACCGGCCCCTCGCGAGTGGCACAATCAGCTCGTGTGCCTGCCCCCAATATGCGGCGTCGTAGAACCACTGGAACTGGACGTCGTCCGTGGGGATCGCGCTTGCCGAAAGATCGCGCAGCGCGTCCTCTTCCATCTCAGCGAACAGGCGGTTGATCGCGTCTACATCCGCCGTGTCGCTATCGGTGGTGAATGTCCTGGTGTAGTCGAAGGTCACGTCGACGACGGTCATGCCGAAGGCGCTGTAGCCACCCGCGACGCGCGGAATGATGGCACGGTCGATCCCGAACTCGTCCGTGAGGCTCCCCACAACCACCCCGCCGGCGCCTCCGCCTGCGATGAGAATGGTGCTGCGGGGGTCGACGCCGCGCTCTATGGAGACCGCCGCCATGGCCTTGACCATCTTGAAGTTGGCGAGGCGGAAAATGCCCGCGGCGGCATCGACGATCCCCAGACCAAGCGGCTGGGCGACCTCCGTGTCGATGGCTGCGAGCGCCTTGTCCCGGTCGAGCTTCAGGCGTCCGCCGAGAAAGGCGTCCGGGTTGACATAGCCGAGCGCGACGAAGGCGTCGGTCACGGTCGGCTGGGTCCCGCCCAGCCCGTAGCAGGCCGGCCCCGGATTGGCGCCGGCGCTCTGCGGGCCCACGGCAAGTGCCCCGCCCGCATCGATCGAGGCGATGCTGCCGCCGCCCGCGCCGATCGAGATGATGTCCGTGGCCAGCGAGCCGAGTGGCATGCCGGCAATCCTCAGGTTGCGCGTCAGCGTCGGCAGTCCGCCGCGGATGAGACCGACGTCGAAACTCGTGCCGCCCATGTCGGCGCTGATGACGTTGATCTCGCTGCGCGGGAAGAACTCGCTCGCTACCTGAACGGCTGCGGCGGGCGCAGCGGCGGGACCCGAGCCGATGCTCCGCGCCGGGTAGTGCAGGATCCTGGCAATCGGCGCGCAGCCGCCGTTGCACTGGATGATCAGGGGCTCGGCGGCAAAGCCGTGGTCGGCGAGCCAGGCGCGCAGGCGTTCGAGATAGCCGGCGATGGGGGGAAGCGTGTAGGCGCTGAGCACGGTCGCCGACGTGCGGTCCCATTCGCGGAGTTGCGGCAGGATGTCGGAGCTGATCACCACGGGAACGCCCGGCATCTCGTCTGCCAGGATGGCGCGGGTCCGCTGTTCGTGCGCGGGATTGACCTGCGACCAGAGGAAGGCGACCGCCACCGCGTTCACCCCCTGCTCGCGGAAGCGTGCTGCCGCAGCGCGCACGTCCCCCTCGTCGAGCGGCGCGACCTCCTCGCCGCGATAGTCAATCCGCCCGCCGATGCCGAGGCGGCGGTGCCGGGGAATCAGCGGTTTCGGCCGCGCCATGCGGATGTTGAACGGTTCCGGCTTGGTCCCGTCCATGAACTCCAGCACGTCGCGAAACCCCCGGGTCGAAAGCAGGCCTGCGACGGGACCGTTGCGCTGGATGATGGCGTTGGTGCCGATCGTCGTGCCGTGAACGATCCGGCTGCATTGGGAAATGAAGGCCTCCTCGGAACAGCCCAATTCCTCGCACGCCAGCGCGATCCCGTTGAGGATGCCCTGAAGCGGGTCCTCCCGGTCGCTCAGCGCCTTGAAGACCTCGATCTGGCCGCCCTCTTCGTCGGCGACGGTGATGTCGGTGAACGTGCCACCGATGTCGATGCCGACCCTGTAGGTCATGGCTTATCGTCGGAAGAGAGCATCGCGTCCGTCTCCTAAAACCCGCCGGCGCGGGAGCGATTCTCGGTGCGGTTCATCCACACGCTGATCGAAACCGTAATCAGCAGGATGCAGCCGATGATGAAAGGCTGCCAGAAGGGCGAGACACCGTTCAGATTGAGGCCGTTGCGGATGACGCCGAGCAGGATGACACCGACGACCGTGCCGAGGATGGCGCCATGGCCGCCGCCGAGCCTGGTGCCGCCGATGACGGTGGCCGTGATGGCGTCGATCTCGAGCCCGATCCCCGTTGTGGTCAGCGCGGTGCCGGTGCGCGAGGTGAACAGGAGGCCCGCGAGGCCGGCAAGGCCGCCCATGAGGGCATAGCAGGTGATAACGACACGGCTGACCGGCACGCCCGAGAGCCGCGCCGCCTCCTCATTCCCGCCGATGGCGTAGACCCATCGCCCAAATTTGGAGTAGCGCAGGATGACCGATCCCATCACGACCGCGCCGATGAAGAAGAATCCGGCGATGGGGAAGCCGCCGCCCACGCGGCCGAGCGCGAGCGTGGTGATCCACATCGCATCGCCTTCGGCGCGATGGATGGTGCCTTCGCTGGAGATCAGCACGAGGCCGCGCACGAGGCTCGCCATGGCGAGCGTCGCAATCAGGGGGTTGATGCCGATGCGGCTGATCAAGGTGCCGTTGAAGGCACCGATGAGAGCGCCGGCTCCAATACAGGCAAGACAGCCCAACGCCAGCAACAAGGGGTCTCCGGTGCCGAAAATGAAAACCGCGACGAGGCCGGTCACGGCAGCAATCGCACCTATGGAAAGGTCGAAGCCGCCCAGGATCATGACCACCGTCATGCCGACGGCCGCCACACCTACCATCGAGGACTGGGCCAGGATGTTCGAGAGGTTCAGCGGATTGCGGAAGGTCTCGTTGGTGGCCAGCAGGATGATCGCCGGCAGGAGCAGGGCGATCATGAAGCCGTAGCGCCCGAGAAACGCGACCAGGGGCTTCCAGTTCACGAATCCCCGAGGGCCGGACTCCGCGGGATGACTGTCCTGCGGGTCGGTCACCGCCGGCTCCAGGACATCGTGTGAAGACCGCTGCTAGCGAATTGCCCGCGAGAACGCTGGGCGCGACGGGGCGGCGAAAGCGTGTGGGCAGCCACCTGGCCGGCGACTGCCCACAAACTCGTCACCAATACCTGGGATCAGGCGCTAGAAGCCGCGCCCCTCGCATTCGGCGTAGTTGGCCTGCGTGCAGTTGAAGATTGGCGGGACGGCGGCGAAGTCCGGCAGCGTGCTGTAGTCCCCGGCGGCGCGCATGGCGACCAGGCTGTCGATCACGAGCGCGCCCATGATCAGCGGATCCTGGTAGACGGCGCCGTACATCTTGCCGGCTCCGATGGCTTCCTCTTCGCCCTTACAGAGGTCGATGGCGACGAACATGATCTCCGTGCGCCCCAGCCTCTGGGCCCAGTCCAGCGACGGCGGAACCATGCAGTTCCCCATGCTGTTGACGAGGGTGACGCTGCCCGCAACCGGGAAGCGCTGGAGCATATCCTGGAATCCGGTCAGCGCCTTGTCCGGCAGCCAGTCGGCTGTGACGTCGACCCAGTCATGCTCCACGCCCGACTCTTGGAGCACCTCGGTCATGCCCTGCATGCGGCGCCGGTCGGGGCTGCCGCCAGCGGTTCCGCGGAACATCACGATGCGTTTCTCGCCCTCGACAGTGGCGAGCGCCTCCAGCATGAGGCGGGCCGACAAGCGCCCGTACTCGATATCGTCGACACCGACGTAGGGAACGCCCTCGATCTCGCCCAACGCGCCCACCACCGGGATGCCGGCGTCGAGTGCTTCCTGAACGGCAGGGAGGACGCCCGCAATATCGATCGGCGCGATGGCGATCGCGTCCACGCCCTGCACGATGAATTCGCGAACGTTCTCGACCTGAACCGACGCGTCCCACTTGGGATCGCTGACGATGAGGTTGACGTTGGCTGCCTCGGCGGCGTCGCGCATGCCCTTGACGAGCGGCACCGAGAACGGCGTCGTCGAAACATCCCAGACCGAGACACCGACGGTGAACTGGTCCTCGCTTCGTGCCTCGTCTGGCCCGACTGCGACACCGACAATCAACGCCGCAGCACCCAGTGCGGCCACGATGGGCGAAAACTTCATGCTCATATCCCTCCCGCTATCTTGTTTGTTGTCCGACTGCGTCGAGATGGCGCGGATCGGCGAGGGGAGGGTACAGGGACGCTCCGCGCACGGGCAATGGTTTTCTCTCCGCGAACTGCTCCCAGTCCCTGCGAGAATTGGGTCCGGTTGGGGCCGTACAAGCGAGGCATGTCGAGCGGGACACTGCCGCTCTGAGCGGCGGCGTTCGCCAGCGGGTCTCGCTGGCACGCGCCCTGGCACGGCTACCGGGCAAACGGGGTCGACGACCGCGTCCTGGGCTGCGGGTCGCTCCTCAGCGACCGCTGAGCGGGCACCGGGGCTTGCGGCCGGTCTTTTCGGCGACCGCTATAGGGCGTACTGATACCATTGCGGCCGAAACAGGAGGGATACCGTCGATGACCGAAGGCCGAGCCGACCTCTCGAACTGGCGCGAGCCGCAGGCGCTCATCGAGACCGGCGCGCTCGAGGCGAGCCTCGGTATGCGCGGGCTTCGCATCGTGGACTGCACGACGTGGCTCAAGCCGGCCGAGCCGGGCGACGACGCCCCCTACCGCGTCGTCCCGGGCCGGGCCGAGTACGACGCGGCGCATATCCCCGGCGCCGTCTTCCTCGACATCCAGGGGGCGATTTCCGATCCGGACACGCGCCTGCGCTTCATGGCACCCACCGCCGAGCGGTTCGCGGACACCATGGGCGGGCTCGGCATCGGCGACGACTCCCGCGTCGTGCTCTACTCGGCCGGCAGCATCATGTGGGCGACCCGGGTCTGGTGGATGCTGCGTGCCTTCGGGTTCGACCGTGCCGCGGTGCTCGATGGCGGCTGGGAGAAGTGGAAGGCGGAGGGGCGGCCCGTATCCTCCGCACCGGGCGGGTACCCGCCGGCGCGCTTCACCGCGCAGCCCCTGCCGGGCCGCTTCGTGGACCGCGGCTATGTGCGTTCCCGGCTCGGCGATGCCGGCACCGCCATGGTGAATGCGCTCGCACCCGAGTTTCATCTCGGTGCGGGACCGAGCCGCTACGGACGCCCTGGACGAATCCCGGGGAGCGTCAACGTACCTGCGGCCAGCCTCCTCGATCCGTCGAACGGCGCCTTCGTGTCGTTGGACGAGGCACGGCGGCTTCACGAGGACGCCGGCATCACCCCGGATCGCCACGTCGTCGCCTATTGCGGCGGCGGCATCTCCGCCACCGTCGGCCTCTTTCTCCTTCACCAACTCGGCTACCGCGACCTCACCCTCTACGACGGGTCGATGGGCGAGTGGGCGTACGACCCCGACCTCCCGATCGAGACGGGTGCGCCAACGAGCGCGAGCCGATGACACTGCGGTTCCGCAAGCTCCACCCCGTTTTCGCCGCCGAGGCGAGCGCGGTCGATCTGCGCGGCGTGCACGACGACGAGACCCTCGAGCAGATCCGGGCGGGCATGGACGAGCACGCGGTGCTCGTATTCCGGGACCAGGCGTTCTCGAGCGAGGAGCAGCGCGACTTCGCCGTCCGGCTCGACGGGGAACTCCACCGCAAGACCGGCATCGGCGTTCTGCAGAAGAGCCGCTTCGGCGACGAAGCACTCACCGATGTCTCGAACGTCGATGCGGGCGGAGAGGTGCTGGAAGCGAACAGCCGGAAGCGCCAGTACGGTATCGCGAACCGCCTCTGGCACACCGACGCGTCGTTTCAGGACCCGCGCGGCCGCTACTCGATGCTCGCTGCCCTCGTGCTGCCGCCGGTCGCAGCCGACACAGAGTTCGCGGACATGCGGGCCGGCTACGACACGCTGGCAGACGAGACGAAGGCCGGACTGGAGGGCCTCCGTGTGCACCATTCGATCGCCTATTCGCGCGTGACGCTCGGCTTCGAGTTCTCGGAGGAGGAGAGCGACCGGCTCAAGGGGGCCATCCAGCCTCTGGTATTGAGCAATCCGCGCACCGGGCGGCGCTCCCTCTACCTCGCCTCGCACGCCTCTCGGATACTCGACCGGCCCGTGCCGGATGGCCGGCTCCTGCTCCGCGACCTCATGGAGCACGCGACAGGACCTGAGCTCGTGTACCGGCATTCGTGGCGAAGCGGGGACTTCGCGATCTGGGACAACCGCGCCACGATGCACCGCGCCCGTCCCTTCGACGACACCGCGCACAGGCGGGAGATGCGCCGCGTCACCACCCTCGACACCGGCGATCCGGCCCGGATCGCGCAACCCGTATAGAGCTTACGCGTCCGTCGAAACGACTGGCGCGCCGGCGGGGCGGGAAATGCGCTACGCGAACGGCAGAAGCACCGTCGAGCCGGTGGTGCGCCGTTCCTCGATGGCGCGGTGCACTTCAGCGGCCTCGCGCAGCGGATAGCGGCTGCGGACGGTGATCGTCACCGCGCCCGTTGAGACGACGTCGAACAATTCCTGCGCCGAAGCAACCAGGTCCTCGCGTTCCTCGACATAGTGCATGAGCGCCGGACGGGTGACGAACAGCGAGCCGCGTGCGCCCAGATCCACGATATCGACGGGGTCCGGCGCGCCCGAGGCATGGCCGTAGCTCGCCAGGATGCCGAGCGGGCGTAAACAGTCCAGCGAGCGGGTGAACGTGTCCTTGCCGATGCTCTCGTATACCACCGGGCAGCCCTTGCCTTCGGTGACCTCCATGACCAGCGGTACGAAATCCTCGCGCGAATAGACGGCGACATGGTCGGCACCGTGGGCCTTGGCGAGTTCCGCCTTCTCGTCGGTCGAGACCGTGCCGATCACGGTCGCACCCAGGTGCTTGGCCCACTGGCACAGGATCAGCCCCATGCCGCCTGCCGCCGCATGGACCAGCACCGGATCGCCCGGCTGCACCCGGTAAGTTCGGCGTAAGAGATACTGGGCGGTGAGGCCCTTGAGCGTGATGCCGGCCGCGTCTTCCTCGGAGATGCCGTCGGGCAGCCTGACCATCCGCTTGGCCGGCATCACCCGGCGCTGCGCATAGGCGCCGTGCGGTGGACTGGCATAGGTGACCCGGTCGCCGACCGCACATTCCGTCACGCCGTCGCCGACCGCTTCGACCGTCCCTGCGCCCTCGATGCCCACGACGAAGGGCAGCGGCGGCACCGGCCACGGATGCGGCATGCCACGCCGGTTGTAGGTGTCGATATAGTTCACCCCGATGGCGCCGTGCCGGATCAGAACGTCGCCCGGTCCCGGCTCGCCGACCGGCCAGTCCTGCCAGCGGAAGACGTCGGGCGTGCCCTTTTCGTAGATGACGGCAGCTTTGTTGCTCATGGCCTCTCCCGATTTGACCTGCTTCCTGAAGCCGTAGTCCCGGTCTTCTTTACCATTTTTTGCAAGCGACAGGATAAAGGTGCGGTGCCGAACGGAATCCGCTCTACCGACATTCGAACTGGACCGTCGAGCGGGGGCCGGTCACACCGCGTCGGGCTCCGTGTGCTGCTGCGCCGGTGAATGCCCGGCCGGTTCTAACGCGGGTATACTCCGCCGACGACGCACGAGGAGAAGCGGTCATGGATCTCCCCTTCGGCGGCGGCTGCGCGTGCGGCGCCATTCGCTACGAGTGCGCGGGGGCGCCGCGCTACATGGGCAACTGCCATTGCACCGACTGCCAGCAGGCGACCGGCGGCGCCTATCTGCCGGCGGTGATGGTGAAGGAGAGCGATTTCTCCCTGCTCAGCGGCGAGCCGATCTGGTTCGAGAGACCCTCGGACAGGGGACACCCCATGCAGCGGGGATTCTGCCCCGCATGCGGCTCGCCGCTGTTCCTGCTCAACGGCGCGAACACGGCGGTGCGGGTGCTCTATGCGGGCAGCCTGGACGACCCGAGCTCGTACTGGCCGAGCCGAGAAATCTACGTGGCGAGCGCGCAGCCCTGGGATCTCCTGCACCCGGACCTCCCCCAGGACGAGGGTATGCCGGGGCGATAGGCGCCCCATTCGCCGTTGAGGGCGGAATTCTGTTCTATTGTCGGCAATTATTCACTGACTCCGATAGCGGGGCGGGTATAAGATCGAGCCAATGACGTGCCGACCTCGGTGGACTGATCACCGTGGCGGTCAACGACAAGAACCCCGAAAGACACGGGGTCGGTCGGATCGGAATCCGACGTCAACGCATGGGAGAGGCAGATGCTGAATTGCAAGCTAGTCAGGCTTGGTGCCGTGGCCGCGCTCGCCGTGGCTGCGAGCCTTGGGACGCATAGCGAGGTGTCCTCCGCGGACAATACGGTGCAGCTCGCCGGCTTCGGAGCGAAGTCCGGCGTCGTGCGCTCGTTCGGCATCAACACGGAAGCGGTGTTGAGCGGCGCGATCGAAGCCGTGAATGCGGCGGGCGGCGTCAAGCTGGCCGATGGTTCCATGGCGATGATGGAGCTGACGTTCTACGATGATCGCTGCAATGCGGAAGAGGGCATTTCGGTGCTGCGCCGCATCGCCGGCAGCGATGCGCTCGTCGCCATCGGACCGACCTGTTCGAATGTCGCCGAACCGCTGTTCGGTGTGTTGCAGAAGAACGTCGACGATGACGGGGATTCCGGGCTTCAAATTCCGATCTTCACCGATACCGCCATCAAGGGCGGGTTGGCGAAGATCTCCCAGTGGGCGTTCCGCAACGTCCCCAACGAGAACCAGATGTACAAGGCGCTGTTCGAATGGATCAGCGCGGAGCACCCGGACCTCAAGACCGTCTATGGCGGTGTCGAGGAGGATTTCGCCCATTCCCGCTTCACCTGGCACAAGGTGATGAAGCAGCGTTCGCCCGAGGCAGGCTATGAGGTGCTCGGCGAATCCAAGTGGCTCCTGAACGACACCAACTTCACCACCCAAGTACGCCAGATGAAGAAGGCGAAGGCCGATATCGTCGCCATCTCGGCGCATCCCTTCACGACCTGCGGTGTGCTGAAGGAGATGAAGCGCCAGCGCGTCAAGCCGCAGCTGCTGGTCGGGCTCACGAGCTCGTCAAGTATGGAGACCCTGCAGGGCTGCTCCGAACAGGCAGAGGGCATCATCATCCCAACCAGCTTCGCGCCGGTCACGCCGGCCGCCAAGGCCGCCGCCGCCGCGGCGGCGAAGTTCGACGGTAGCGCGGATCTGCACAGCGCCGCCGCCTGGGAAATCGTGATGATCCTCAAGGAGGTCATGGAAGCCCAGGGAGTCACGGCCGACGGCGATTCGGTGGACGCGGACCGGCGCAAGATCCGTGACGGGCTGGCGAATCTGAAGGAAACCGACGGGCTCCTCGGCAAAATCCAGCGCACGGACGAGGGCGAGGCGATCAAGCCTTACCTCTATGTGCACGCCCAGGCTGGGGAGTGGGCCATCCTCCACGACCCGTCGCAGTAGTCTTCACCGGGCGGGTGTGCGCCGGCTGACAGGCGCACGCCCGCTCGCATTTCGTCGACGAGTGTCACGCGGGGGATGACCCGGTGGACCTGCTCGACTTCTTTCAGTCGATCACGGACGGCCTGCTGTTCGGTTCGATCTATGCGCTGATCGGCATCGGTTTCACCCTGATTTTCGGGGTCATGCACAAGCTGAACCTGGCCTATGGCGCCGCCTCGATCGCCGGCGCCTATGTCAGCATCGCCGTTGCCGCCTATGTGCCGTTGCCCGCCCTGGTCACGTTCCTCGTCGCCGCAATCGGCTCTGGCGCCATCGCCTATCTGATTTATCTCGCCAATTTTCGCTTCATACCGCTCTCCAGCCCGCTCGCGACATTGATGGCGACGGTCGGCATGTTGATCTTGATCGACGAGATTATTGTCCATGCGACCGACGGCATGCCCCAGCCCTACCCGGCCCTGTTCGCAGATGTCTATATGGAATTCGGCGAATTCGGCCTGCGTGGCGATCTGCTGTTCATCTTCTTCCTCTCGCTGGTGGCCACGGTCGTGCTCATGTTCATGCTCTATCGCACGCGGCTCGGCATCGCCACGCGGGCCGTGGCGATGCAGCCGGTTGCGGCGCAGCTCGCCGGCATCAGCCTGGAACGCACGAACGCGGTCACCTTCGTCATCACCGGCCTGTTGGGCGGGCTGGCGGGCGCCATGATCGGCGCCTCGGTCGGCGTGCTCTCGCCCCTGCTGGTCGTGCCGATCACGGTCAAGGGGCTCATCGTCTGCGTCATCGGCGGTCTCGGCAGCATCCCGGGTGCGATCGTCGCCGGCCTCGCGGTCGGCGCCTTCGAGAACTTCTTCCTGGCGTTCAGAGGAGTCACCGAACGGGACATGTACGTGATGCTGCTGCTGTTCGTGTTCCTGGTGTTTCGGCCCGGCGGCATCTTCTCGCGCTCGGTGGCGCGCGACTGAGCGGGGGAGGGGGCGATGGACTTCTTCTTCGGGCTCGCTCAGATCATCGGCGTCCACACGATCCTCGGGCTGTCCGCCTATGTCGTCCTGCAGACCGGCCAAGTCACGCTGGCGCAGGCGGGCTTCTTCGCCATCGGCGCCTATGTATCCGCCATGCTCACGGTGCTGGAGGGCTGGCACATCGTCCCGGCGCTTCTGGTGGCGGCCACGGTCGCCGGCATCGTGGCCGGCATCGTCGGCTTCCCGGTACTCAGGATAAAGGGCCTGATGCTGGTGGTCGCGACGATTGCCTTAGGCGAGTTCATCCGCCTGTTCTGGTTCAATTTCGATTACCAGATCGCAAAGGAGGGCATCGCCGTCGGACCGCAGGGCGGCGAAGGGTTCAAGCAGATCCGCTTCTTTCCCGAGAACGGCTGGACCACTCTGGACGTCGCGATCTTCGTCTGGGTGATCGTCGCCCTCGTCATGCTGGCGCTCTGGTGGACGGATCGCTCACGCGCGGGCGCCGTTCTGCGGGCCGTCGGCGAGGACGAGCTGGCCGCTCAGAGCGTCGGCATCAACCTGACGGCGGTGAAGGTCGGCGCGTTCGCCGCCGGTGGCTTCATCGCCGGCATCGGCGGCGCCATCTACGCCCACTACACGACGCACATCGAGCACCTGAACTTCGGTGTCATGCTGGCGACCTTCGCCATCGCCTATCCGATCCTGGGCGGACTCCGCAATGTCTTCGGCACGCTCGTGGCGGTGATCTTCATCCAGGGGATTCTCGTCGAGGGGCTGCGCTTCATGGGCGACTGGCGAAACCTGCTGTTCGGGGCGCTGATCGTGCTCGCCATGAACATCCAGCCGCGCGGGTTCATCGACGAGCGCTCCGTGCGACTCATCCGTGGGCTGTTCACGCGCAGATAGAGCGATGCCGTTATTGCAACTCACATCCCTCAGCAAGCATTTCGGCGGCGTTCATGCCGTCGACGAGCTCGATCTCACGGTCGAAGAGGGCGAGATCTTCGGTCTGATCGGCCCTAACGGCTCGGGCAAGAGCACCACGGTCAATTTGATCTGCGGCGTCCTGCCGGTCACTGGCGGGCGAGTCGTCTTCGAGGACCGCGACATCACCGGCGCGCAGCCCCACCGGGTGCTGGCGGCGGGCGTGGCGCGAACGTTTCAGAACATCCGTCTGTTCGGCCACCTCACGGTCTGGCAGAACCTGTGGGTGGCGCAAAACTCGGTTGAGGACCGCCGCCGCGAGAATTTTGTGAAGCGATGGTTCCTCGGTTCGGGCGGCGCGCGCGATGCGGTGGATGAACAGCTCGACTTCGCCGGGCTGAGCGGCAAGCGGGACGAGCTCGCGGCCAACCTCTCCTTCGGGGAGCAGCGCCGCCTGGAGCTGGCCCGGGCCCTTGCCACGAAGCCCAGGCTCCTGCTGCTCGACGAACCCGCCGCCGGCATGAACCTGGAGGAGGTGCATGCGCTGGACGGCCGCCTGCGCGACCTTCAGCAGGCAGGCATAACGATCGTCCTGGTCGAGCACGTCATGGAACTCGTCATGGGCGTGACCGACCGCATCGCAGTGCTCAACTTCGGGCGCAAGATCGCCGAAGGCCTGCCGGCCGCGATTCAGGAGGACGAAGCGGTCCAGCAGGCGTACCTCGGCGGCAACGTGGGGGCGGCGAATGCTTGACGTGAGCGACGTCGCCGTTTCCTACGGCAATATCGAAGCGTTGCGCGGCGTCGACCTCGCGGTCGACGAAGGCGGGATCACCTGCCTGCTGGGCCCGAACGGCGCCGGCAAGACCACGCTGATGATGACGATTGCCGGCATTCTGAGGCCGAGACGCGGCACCATCAGCTTCCTCGATCGCGACATCACCGGCATGAGGCCGAGCGGGGTCGTGAAGCGGGGAATCGCCTTGGTTCCGGAGAACCGGCTCGTCTTTGCCGACATGAACGTGCGCGAGAATCTCATCGCCGGTGCCTATCTCCGGCTCGGCAAGAGCAAGGCACTTGTGCAACAGGACATCGATCACGCCTTCACGCGGTTTCCCAGATTGCAGGAACGGTCGAAGCAGTTGGCCGGCACGCTTTCCGGCGGCGAGCAGCAGATGCTGGCCGTCGCCCGCGCCTTGATGGCGCGGCCCAGACTATTGATGATGGATGAGCCGTCCCTCGGCCTCGCACCTCTGATCGTCGAGGAGATCTTCCGGATCATCAGCGACCTGAACGCGGACGGCACCACGATATTTCTGGTCGAGCAGAACGCGCATATGGCGCTGCAGGTGGCCGATCACTTCTTCCTCCTGGAACAGGGGCAGGTGACGTTCAGCGGCAAGCCGGGGCAGCTCTCCGAGCACGAAGTGATCCAGCGCGCCTATCTGGGAAAGAACGTGCAACGCGATCCGCCTGCCGGGGATCGGGGCCGCCCCGACGGGACCACGCTCTAGGTCGGCAGACGTTCATGACCGGACCTCCGACAGGGGCGCGGGAAGAGGTCGGTGGTTGATTTCATCCAGAACTGCCTCGACGGCATCATGCTGGGCTCGTCCTATGCGCTGCTCGCCATAGGGTTCACCCTGATCTTCGGCGTCATGCGTCGGCTCAACCTCTCCTACGGGCCGTCGATCATGGTCGGCGCGTTCGTCGGCACGCTGGTCTATGTCGAGTTCAAGGCCAATGCCGTCGCGATCGCCGCTGCCACCGTGGTCGGCGCCGTGATTGCCGGAATCTATGTCGAGCGTCTGTGCTTCCGGGCCATTCGCCAAGGTGCGGCCGCGGCGTCGATGGTCTCGAGCTTCGTCATATGGATGCAGCTGGAAGAGTCCGTCACCGTGGTGTTTCCGGATCGGACCTACCCCTTTCCGCCTCTGGTCACAGCCGGTCCGGTCGAGTTGGGCCCGTTCTTCTTCAAGCTGGAGAACGTCGTGATGTTCGCGTGCGCGGTCGTCATGACCGTCTGGCTCCACTGGCTGTTGCAGCGCACGCGTTTCGGCTTGGCTGTGCGCGCCGTTTCCGAAGACCCGCGCGCGGCGCGCTTCATGGGCATCAATGTCAGCGCGGTCATGTTTCTGGCCTTCGCCATCGCCTCTGCCTTCGGCGGCGTTGCTGCCTATCTGATCGTCGCCGCGGACGGCCAGATCACCCCGCTATTCGGCCTCTGGGCCACGTTCAAGGGGCTGATCGCCATGATGCTGGGCGGCATGGGCTCGATCCCCGGCGCCATCCTCGGTGGGTTGCTGCTGGGCGTCGTCGAAGCCCAGAGCCTCTGGTATCTGGGCGCCGAGTACAGGGACCTCTCCGCCTACTTCCTCTTGTTCCTGTTCCTGGTCTTCCGGCCGGGCGGCCTCATGGGCCAGCTCGCCGTGGAGCGCGAACAGACGGCGACGCGGCGGGTCTGAGCGATGGAAAGCGCCTATCTCATCGCGATCCTCTCCAACATCGGCATGATCTCGTTCATCGCGCTCTCGGCCTATCTGCTGCTCGTCGTCGGCGAGATCTCATTCGGTCAACAGGCGTTCTTCGCCATCGGCGCCTATGGCTCAGGCATCGCGACCGCGATGTGGGGCTGGCCGTTCTGGCTCGGCCTGGTGTGGGGCGCGCTGCTCGCCGGGGGGGCGGCACTGGCGGTGGCCATCCCGACGGTCCGGCTGCGCGGGCTCTACTTCTCCGTGGCGACCCTCGCCTTCGCCGAGATGGTGCGGCTGATCTTCGAGATATTCACCTATCAGGTCGAGATCGACGGTGAGCTGGTCGGCCCCAACGGATCCGACGGATTTCGCGACATTCGCGCGATCTATGACAGCAACGTCTCGGCGTTCGAGTACATGCTGATCATCTATGGGCTGCTGGCGGTGGTCCTCATCGCCTTTCTGATTCTCGAGCGCTCCCGCCTCGGCGCCATCTTCCGGATGATCGGCGAGGACCCGTTGCTCACCGAGATGCAGGGGCTGAACGTCACCGCATACAAGATTCTGGCCGTCGTCATGGCCGGTGTCGTCGCCGGCATCGGAGGCGCGCTCTACGCTCACCTTACGACCTACGTCGAGCCCAAGATCTTCAACGTCATGCTGGGTGTGCACGGCCTGGCCTACGGATTGATCGGCGGATTGGGCACGGCGTTCGGACCGTTGATCGGCGTTGCCCTCGATATCGGCTTGCTGGAATCGATCCGGGCGATCTCCGGCTATCGCATGATCGTCTTCGGCGGTCTGGTCGCCCTGCTGCTCATCGTGCGCCCCCGCGGTTTGCTGGACGAAGCCGCCGTGCACTGGTTGCGCGCGCGTTGGCGAGGACTGCGGCGTGCTGACAATTGACCGCGTCAGCCGGTCCTTCGGGGGCGTTGCCGCCCTGGACGTGCTCGATCTCACGGTTGCAGACGGCGAGGTGGTCGGCCTCATCGGCCCCAACGGCTCCGGCAAGACGACGCTGTTCAACGTGATCACCGGCGTTCATGCCGCCGATTCGGGCCGCGTCCTCCTGGGCGGCGAGGACATCACCCACAACACGCCGGCCCGCATCGTCCGCCGCGGCATCGCGCGAACCTTCCAGAACCTGCGCATCTTCCAGCGCATGAGCGTGTGCGACAACGTCTGGGTGGCGCAGCACAGCCTGCCCGGTGTTGGGCCCATGGAACTTCTGTCGAACGGTTCCGCGGCTGAACGGGCGCGCAGGACGCAGGTCGACCACCTGCTCGACGCCGTTGGCCTCGCGGATCGGCGGGACGTTCTGGCGGGCAGCCTGCCGCTCCCCGATCAGCGGCGGCTCGAACTGGCACGGGCGCTCGCCCGCTCGCCGTTGTTGTTGCTGCTGGACGAGCCAGCCGGGGGCATGACCCCGACCGAGACGGCGGAGATGGCCGCTCTCATCCGCGACTTCGCGGTGCCGGGGCGCACCTGCATCGTCATCGAGCACAAGCTCGACCTGATATCGGAGATATGCCAGCGCCTCTGCGTCCTCAATTTCGGCCGCAAGATTGCAGACGGCGTACCGCAAGAGGTCCTGAAGCAAACCGACGTCCTCGAGGCCTATCTAGGCCGGGATTCGATCGATGCTTGAGATCCGCGACCTGCAAGTCAGCTACGGCAAGGTGCGCGCCGTCCAGGGTGTGTCGCTGGCGGTCGAGGAGGGAGAGATCGTCGCACTGATCGGCGCCAACGGCGCCGGCAAGAGCTCGACCATGCACGCGGTGTGCGGTATCGAGCGGTCGGCCGGCGGGCACATTCGCTTTCTCGGACAGCCGATTACCCGCTTGCCGCCGCACCGGATCATGCGACGCGGTATTGCGCAGGTGCCGGAGGGTCGCTTGATCTTCGGCGGGCTCACCATCGCGCAGAACCTGCGGCTGGGAGCCTACAATGTGCCCGGCCGCGCCAGGGCCGATGCGGATATCGATCGCGTGCTCGAATTATTCCCCATGCTGCGTGACCGGCTCGACGAACGGGGCGCGGCGTTGAGCGGCGGCCAGGCCCAGATGCTGGCGCTGGCCCGCGGGCTGATGGCCCGGCCAAAGCTGTTGATGCTCGACGAGCCCTCGCTCGGCCTTGCCCCGATCGCCGCGCAGGAGGTCTTTGCCCTGATCGCCAGGTTGAGGGACTCCGGCGTGACGATCCTGCTGGTCGAGCAGAACGTCCGGCAAGCCCTGGCGATCGCGGACAGGGGCTATGTCCTGGAAGGCGGACGGATCATATTGGACGGCAAGGCTGTGGAGCTTGCCGAACACGAGCTGTTGGTCAGTGCCTATCTGGGTCTGAAGCGAGGAGGGTGAGCGATGCGTACCTCGATCGCAGGTTTGGTGCTATCGGCGATGCTGATGGCGGGCGTTACGGCGACGGCGGGCGAGCGCGTGGCCGCCGACATAAGCTGCGAGGCGGCGGCGGAGAGGCTGGCCTACGACTGCATGATCATGCTGAAGGGCAAGAAGAGCGGCGAACCCGTGGAAGGGGCCGAGGTCGTCATCAAGGCCGACATGTCGTCGATGCCGTTGGCCCATAATGTTCGACCCGTAATGGCGGCGCCCGGTTCGATGCCCGGCCACTACACCGCCCGGTTGGAGCTCGACATGCACGGCGAGTGGGCCTTGACACTGGATGTCAGCGGCCCGACGCGGGACCGCGTCGTCACGAAATTACAGTTCGGCGCCGACTCTGGCCAAGCCGAGCACACGCACGGAGAGATGAAGGACCACGGCGGCGACATGGAACACGACGGGATGAACATGAAGGACACGCAGTAGCCGGCCGTGCTCGATTCTCCTGGATAGATCGCATCGCATCGGCTGAGAGCCCACGGTCTTGCCTGCGCCGGCTTCCGGCGACGATGTTGTGCACGGGCCGAAGCGATCGGAGGACGCACGGATGGACGCACTGGAGATCGGACAGCCTGCGCTGGCTGTGGTCGATATGCAGAACGATTTCGTCGACCATGATGTCGGCTCCTACGCGATCGGAGCAGAGCGGATGGTGACACGGATTGGCCGGGTGATCGCCGCGGCCCGGCGCGCGCAGGTGCCGATCGTGTTCAGCCAGGAGGTACACCGCGCCGACGGGCTCGACGGCGGGCGCCTCCTCTGGGACGGGCGGAGCGGCTGGGTCACCGGCAAGCATCCCCGCGCCGCGCCCGGCGCGCCGCCGGCACCGCCCTGTATCGAAGGTACGGAGGGCTTCGAGATCGTCGACGAGCTGGCGCCCGAGCGCGGCGACATGCGCATCCTCAAGCGGCGCTTCAGCATCTTCGTCGGCACCGAGCTCGACATGAACCTGCGTCGCTTGGGGGTCGACACGCTCCTGATCGCAGGCGTCTGCAGCGACGTCTGCGTGCTCTGGACCACGGGCGACGCCTATCAGCGCGATTACAAGGTGTGCGTTCTGGAGGACTGTGTGGCCGGTACCAGCGCGCAGGGCCACGAGGCGGCGCTGACGCTCATCCGGGCGCTCACCAACGCCGGCCGGCCCGTTACCGCCGCCGACGCCATCGCGGCACTGGAACGCCGCGCCGACGGCATCGGGGCATAGGGAACTGCGGCAGGACGATCCCGGCGGCAAGTGGTGCGCGATCGCCGGCGGCCACGACGGGGCCGCACTTCGCTATAGACTGGGATTTCAGAAGCGGCGCAACGCCTGCGCACCGGCCCTGTACGAGCACGGGCGCAGCGAGGCGGCGCAGGTTCTGGGTGTCTCGGAGCACACCTTGCGACGCTGGCGCGACCGCTACGAGGCGGAGGGAGCCGACGGTCTCTACGACCGCCGCCTGGGCCGCCTCTCGGCGCGGCGCGCGCCGGCGGACGAGGTGGCGCGGGTGCTGGAGTTGTTCGACACCCGCTACTGGGACTTCACGGCCAAGCACTTCCACGAGAAGCTGGTGGCCGATCACGGCTTCAAGCGCAGCTACAACTGGCTGCGGCTGAGCTTGCAAGCCCATGGGCGCAGGCGCGCGGCGCCCAGGCGTGGGGCGCACCGGCGCAAGCGGCCGCGCCGCGCGCTCCCCGGCATGATGCTGCATCAGGACGGCTCGAGCCACGCGTGGGTCCCCGCTCGATGGTGGGACCTGATCGTCACCATGGACGATGCGACCAGCGAGATCTACTCGGCCTTCTTCGTCGCCGAAGAGGGCACCATGTCGAGCTTCCAGGGGGTGTCCGAGGCGATCCGGGCCAAGGGCCTGTTCTGCTCGCTCTACGCCGACCGCGCCAGCCACTACTGGAACACGCCCGAGGCCGGCGGCAAGGTGGACAAGGACACCCCGACCCAGGTCGGCCGCGCCCTGGCGCAGCTCGGCATCGAGTCGATCCCGGCCTATTCGCCCGAGGCAAGGGGGCGCTCGGAGCGCATGTTCGCCACCCTGCAGAAGCGCCTGCCCCAGGAACTCAGGCTCGCCGGCATCACCGAGATCGCAGAGGCCAACCGCTTCCTCAAGGAGCTCTTCCTGCCACAACACAACGCCCGCTTCGCGACCCCGGCCGAGGACCAGGGCACCGCCTTCGTCCCCTTCACCGGCGCGCTCGACGACATCCTCTGCATCCACGAGGAACGCACCGTCTCAAACGACAACACGGTGCGCTACAAGCGCAGGCTCCTGCAGCTCCCCGCCGGCCGCCACCGCCGCCATTACGTCAAGGCCAGGGTCCGCGTCCACGAATACCCCGACGGCACAATGGCCGTCTTCCATGGACCGCGATGTCTGGCGCGATACCACGCCGATGGCCAACCGATCGACAGCCAAACCCGAGAGGCCGCGTGATCCGCTTCGACGCGACCGACCGGCGCCCTGTGGACAAGTGGACAGCCGCGCCGCGCCCGACCACTTCCCCACAGAGCCAGCAACCGCAACAGAAGCGGTCAACTCATATGGTACATAAACCGGCCAACTCAGATTGTTCTCGACAGGCCGACCCGACGCCGGACGGTTAGGCCGGTTCGCTTGACCCGCTTCGATCCGGGTAAGACACTGCCCCGCCGCCGCCGGTGCGAGGCGGCAGAGACGCAACGACCAGGCGCGGCCGCCGGGCCGCCAGAGCGAGCGGACTGCCCATGAAGTTAATCGGCGTCGATGTCGGCGGCACTTTTACCGATCTCATCATCAGCGATAGCGAGACGCGCGAGAGCGCGATTCACAAGGTGCCCACCACGCCGGACGATCCGTCGGAGGGCGCCGCGGCGGGCATCGCCGTGCTCTGCGAGCGGAGCGGCACGGCACCGGACGCGATCGCCCACGTTTTCCACGGCACCACGATCTCGACCAACGCGGTGCTTCAGTACGACGGCGCCGAGACCGGCATGATCACCTCGGCCGGCTACCGCGACATTATCCACATCGGCCGCCACCAGCGGCCGCAGAATTACTCGATCATGCAGGACATCCCGTGGCAGGCGCGTCCGCTCGTGCGTCGCCGCCACCGCCTCACCGTGCGGGAGAGGCGGGTGCCGCCGCAGGGCGCCGTGCTGGAGCCGCTGGACGAAGAGGGCGTGCGCCAGGCCGCCCGCACGCTCCGCGAGAAGGGCGTGGAGGCGGTCGCCATCTGCTTCCTCTTCGCCTACATCGACCCCACGCATGAGGAGCGCGCGCGTGCCATTGTACTGGAGGAATGGCCGGAAGCCTTCGTCACCACATCGGCCCGGGTCGCGCCGCAGTTTCGCGAGTTCGAGCGCTTTACGACGGCGGCGATGAACGCCTTCATCGGCCCCAAGGTCCGCAACTACGTGCGCCGCTTCGAGGACCGGTTGAAGCAGGCGGGAGTCGCGGGCGATCTCCACATCATGGGGTCGAACGGCGGCGTCGCGACCGCGGCGATGGTGGCGGACGTGCCGGTCATCACCCTCATGTCGGGGCCGGCCGCCGGTGTGCTCGGCGGCGCCTGGGCGGCGGAGCACTCCGGGCGCCGGCGCCTCATTACTTTCGACGTGGGCGGCACCAGCGCCGACATCGGCATCGTGATCGACGGCCACTACAACGAGGCTACCGCGCGCGACACCTGGATCGGCGGCTACCCGGTGCTGGTGCCCATGATCGACATCACGACCATCGGTGCCGGCGGCGGCAGCATCGCGCGTATCGACGCGGGCGGCGCCTTCAAGGTAGGGCCGGAGAGCGCGGGCTCCGAGCCCGGCCCCGCCTGCTACGGGCGTGGCGGCAGCGCGCCGACGGTGACCGACGCCAACATCGTACTCGGCCGGCTGGACGCGGACAACTTTCTCGGTGGCGAGATGACGCTTGCGCCGGAGCGCGCCGACGAGGCGCTCACGGACCTCGCGGAGACACTCGGCATCGACAAGCACGAGGCCGCCGAGGGTGTGCTCACCATCGTCAACGCCAACATGGCGAACGCCATCCGCTCCAAGACGGTGCAGAAGGGACTGGACCCACGCGAATTCTCGCTCGTCGCCTTCGGCGGCGCCGGCCCGCTGCATGGCGCCGAGGTCGCGGCGATGCTCGACGTGCCCGAGGTTCTGGTGCCGCCTCATCCCGGCATCACGTCGGCGGCGGGCCTGCTCACCACCGACCTCAAGTACGACCAGATCATGACGGCCTTCCAGGTCAAGGGTGCGGTGGATATCGAGCGGATCAACCGTGATTTTGCGCGGCTGAGCCGTGACCTCCTGGCTCAGTACGAGGCCGCCGGGCTCGGCGCCGACCGGGTGGAGGAGAGGCGCGCCGGCGATCTGCGCTATGTCGGCCAAGGCTACGAGCTGCGCGTGTCGTTCCCGACGGACGGGTTGGACGAGGCCGGGCTGGAGGAGGTCTGGCAGGCTTTCCATGCGTTGCACGAGCAGGAGTACGGCCACTGCTTCACGGAGAGCCCCATCGAGATCGTCAACATCCGCATCACCGGGGTTGGCCGCATGCCGAAGATCGCGGCACCGCCGGAGCCCACCGGCGGGTCGCTGGAGGAGGCACGGGTCAAGACCGCGCGCTCGGTCTTCCGCGTGGACGGCGCGCTCGAAGGCTATGACACGGCTTTCTACCGGCGGGACGCGCTGCCGGTGGATGCGCCGATCCCCGGCCCCGCGATTATCGTGCAAACGGACGCCACCACCGTGGTGCCGCCCGGCTGGTCAGTGCGCGTGGACAAGAGCGCGAACCTCATCCTGCGCCTGGGCGAGGAGGATTGAGCCATGGCAGAGACGCCGAACCGCCGCCCCATCGACGCCGTCACCGCCAGCGTGATCCAGGGCGCGCTGGAGAGCATCGCGGTCGAGATGGGCTGGAAGCTCATGCGCATGTCGTATTCCTCGATCATCCGCGAATCCGAGGATTTCGGCGCGGCGATCATCGACCGCCACGGCCGTCAGCTCTGCGAATCGGTGCACTCGACGCCGCTCCAATCGGGGCCGATCCCCGGCTACGTGAAGGGGATGAACCAGATTCTCGAGGAGCGCGGCCAGACCCTGCACGAGGGCGACGTCATCATTCACAACTCCGCCTATCACGGCGCAAGCCACGGGCCGGACGTGGCCTTCATCGTGCCGGTCTTCCGCCACAGCGCCCTGGTCGGCTATGCCGTCACCACCGCGCATCATCTCGATATCGGCGCGCTCAGCCCCGGTAGCTGCGGCATCGTCGACGCGATGGACGCCTATGCCGAGGGCCTCCAGTTCAAGGCGCTCAAGGCCTACGACAGGGGCGTTGCGAACGAGGCGCTCTGGCACATGATGCGCGACAACATCCGCGCGCCGGACATGGTAGTCGGCGATATGGAGGCGCAGGTCGCGGCCAGCCGCATCGGCGCCGAGCGCTACCTCGCGCTGATCGAGCGCCACGGGCTCGACACGGTCGAGGCGGCGGCCGACGCGCTCATGGACTATTCCGAGCGGCTCATGCGCCAGGCGATCGAGGCGCTGCCCGATGGCACATACCGGGCCGAGGGCCATGTGGACGGCTTCCTCGACGACCCCGACCGGCGCCACTTCAAGATCGCCGTCGCCGTCACCGTGAAGGGCAGCGAACTGGTGGTGGACCTCGACGGCACCGCGCGGCAGTGCGACGACCGGCCCATCAACATGCCGCTCGAGGGCACGGTCGATTGCGCGATCTGGCTGACGGTCCGCTCGATCCTCCTCGACAGTGAGACTTTCGGCCACATCCCGCAGAACTCAGGCCTGATCCGCCCGATTATCATCAAGGCGCCGGAAGGAACCATCGCCAATCCCACCTTCCCGGCGCCCACCATCGCGCGCTTCGTCTCCGGCAACATCGTTGCCGACACGCTGATGAAGGCGCTGGCCCAGGCGGTGCCCGATAAGGTCTCCGCCGGCGTCGGCAACCTCAAGGTGGTGGCGTTCTCAGGTATCAAGGACGGCGGCCACTGGGTGCACATGGATATCCACGAGGGCAGCTACGGCGGGCGCGCCGGCAAGGACGGAATGGACGCGGTGGACACCCTCTACGCCAACACCCGCAACAACCCGATCGAGGATATCGAGTCCCACCTGCCGCTCCGCATCCGGCGCTATGAGCTGCGCGACGACGCGTCCGCGGCCGGGCGCTGGCGCGGCGGCATCGGCTCCATCCGCCAAGTATCCTTCCTCGCCGACAGCTCAATTTCGGTCGAAGGCGACGGCCACGCCTTCCGCCCCTGGGGCTTCGACGGCGGCGAGGAGGGGCGCGAAGCGGCGCTGGTCTATCACCGCGCCGACGGCGAGGATATTCCGTTCCCCTCGATGATGCCGAACCGCGCGGTCAAGGCCGGCGAGAGCCTCACACTCACCGGCACCTGCGGCGGCGGCTACGGCGAGGCCGCCGAGCGCCCACCCGCGGCGGTCGCCGAAGACGTGCGCGACGGCTACATCTCTCGCCGGACGGCCGAGAGATTCTATGGTGTCATCGTCACCGAGGCAGATGAGCTTGACGTCGCGGCCACCGAAGCTCGGCGCGCCTCTGCGCTGGAAGGATAGAACGAGAACGCACCCACCTCTCCCTGTCCCTCTCCCCCCTGAAGGGCGGAGAGGGCCGGGGTGAGGTGGGGGAACCGTGCCGACGGCGCGGAAGCGGATAGGGAGACACGCCGATGAAGATCAAGGTGATCAACCCCAACACCACCATGGAGATGACCGAGGGGATCGGCGAGGCCGCGCGCTCCGTCGCGCGGGCCGGCACCGAGATCGTGGCGGTGAGCCCCGAATTCGGGCCGGCCTCGATCGAGAGCTACTACGACGAGCAGGTCGCGGCCTGCGGCGTCCTCGACGAGGTGCGAAAGGGAAAGAGCGAAGGCGTCGACGCCTATGTCATCGCCTGCTACGGCGATCCAGGGCTTCACGCCGCGCGCGAGATGACCGAGAAGCCGGTGGTCGGCATCGCCGAGGCCTCGTTCTACACAGCCTCCATGGTCGCTGCCCGCTTCTCCGTCGTTTCGGTGATTCCCCGCGTCCGCACCCTGCTCGAAGAGATGGTGCACAGCTACGGCATGACGGAACGGATCGTCGCCATCCGCACCACGCCGCTCTACGTGCTGGACATCGAGCGCGACCCGGAAGGCTCGATGGAGAAGCTAAGGGACGAGGTGCGGCGCTCGGTGGAGGAGGACGACGCCGAGGCTGTCTGTCTTGGCTGCGCCGGCTTCGCGCGCTTCGCGGCCGAGCTCGAAGCCGAGCTCGGGGTGCCGGTCCTCGACGGTGTGGTCTGCGCCACCAAGCAGGCTGAGCTGCTGGTCGATCTCGGGCTCAAGACCAGCAAGCGCAAGACTTACCGCCCGCCCGAGCGCAAGCACTTCACCGGCATGTTCCGCCACTTCGGGACCGCCGACGACGTCGCCGAAGCCGCGGAGTAGGGGAGCAGGCAGCGGCTGCGGCTCCGAGGCAACGCCCGGTCATCGCACGTTCCGTCCGCGTCCCTGCGGGCGGGGTGCTTGGCTCTCCCACCAACGGCCGCATTCGATCACTTTGCTTGCAATGCTGGCAAAGCGCGTTATATTTTCTTACCGATCTAGATACGATTTAAATAATATCTCGATTTTAAATGGGGGGTGCAATGCAGATTCAGGACGTTACGCTCGATATCGAGCAAAGTCTCGCGAACTTGAAGAGTCTGAAGATGTCGGCCCTGCCGCCAGCGTTGCGGGGATTGCGGCAACTGCCGCTCGGCGACTATGAGCCCCGGGTGAGCATTCGGTACTGGAACGGGAAGCAGCACAGGAAGATCCGCAAGGACGCGGACGCCAGCTACTTCGTCCCGGATTACTGCGAGGTGGTCATCAGCTTCGTGCCCTCCGAGGACCCTCATGACGAAGATGGCCCAGGCAACGGGAGCCTGCCGGATGGCGACGACGGCAAGGACGGTGCGTTTGATCGCGAGGCGGCCATGGACCAGCTCCTCGAGGCGCTCGCGGAAGTCGAAGGCACGCGGCGGTTCGTGGCTCTTAGATGGTTCCGCGATCAATACCTGCCCGAGCGCGGTTACGGCTGGGCGCGCGATGCGAGGAACAGCGGCGCCCTGCTGCGCCGCGCGACCGAGCAGCGCCTAATCCTGACCAGCCAGGTCCCCAACCCGAACAACCCGCTCCACCCGGTCACCGCGATACGGGTCAATCGGCGTCATCCGCGGTTCGGGACAGAGTCGCCGCCTCGCCGTACCGGGTTCGAGCGGGTGCGCATACGGGGAGGTGCGATCGCAGACACCGTTCTCGGCGACAGACGCTGAAGGGGTCCAATGTCAAGCGTCTATCTCGACACGAGTGCGCTGCTCAAGTTCTACATCGAGGAAGCCGGGACGGATCGGGTCACGCACGTCGTGGAAGACGCCGAGGACGGCCATGCGGTCATTCTCGACCTCACTCCGGTTGAAGCCCGATCGGCAATCCGCCGGCGCGAACGTGAGGGCGACATAGCAGCGGCGGACGCGGATCGGGTCTTGCGGCAGATCGAAGACGATGCCTCGTCGCTCTTCCTAGTGCAGCCCTCGACCTCGGCAGTGATGGAGGAAGCCGCCCGGCTGATCGACCGGCACCCGCTCAGGGCCTACGACGCGCTTCAACTCGCGGGCTGTCTCGTGGTTCGTCACGGCATGCCGGAGCCGGTGACGTTTGTGTGTGCGGACACGCGCCTCTGCGAAGCGGCGGGCAGCGAAGGACTAGCAGCGATTAATCCGATCGCAACGTGAGCCCGCCACCGCCGGGCGGCACTGATCGTCCGCATCCACTCCTCCGCTCGGTCGCCGAATTGGCGGCGGGAGGGTGATCGTGACAGGCGGCCGACCGACAGGGCCGCCGACGCCTTGGCACTATCCCGGCGCAGTCGAGCGACCCACCGGCTGCCAGAGAGGCATACATGTTCGCCCTTGACTATAA
Organism: Alphaproteobacteria bacterium; assembly: GCA_965237415.1. Taxonomy (GTDB): domain Bacteria; phylum Pseudomonadota; class Alphaproteobacteria; order UBA828; family UBA828; genus WTGU01. The sequence continues at coordinate 1,148,471 of CBDEFM010000002.1, read as the reverse complement.
TAATAATAGTTCTAATTTGCATCTCAGAACACATTCCGGATCAGGAGCAAGTGCTATGCGTGTACCCGAGGTGACATTCAAGACCCGCGTCCGTGACGAGAGCGTCGAGGGGCCGAACCCCTTCCGCTGGCAGGACCGGACCAGCGCCGAGATCTTCGCCGGCCGCCGGGTGATGCTCTTCGCACTCCCAGGCGCCTTCACGCCGACCTGCAGCTCGACCCATCTGCCGGGCTACGACGCGCTGCACCACTGCTTCATGGATGCCGGCATCGACGAGGTGATCTGCCTCTCCGTCAATGACGCTTTCGTCATGTACCAGTGGGGGAAGTATCAGGGGGTCCAGCACGTCACCCTGCTGCCGGATGGCTGCGGCACCTTCAGCCGCCGCATGGGCATGCTGGTGGACAAGGACAATCTCGGCTTCGGCCTGCGCAGCTGGCGTTACTCCATGCTGGTCGAGGACGGCGAGATTACGAAGATGTTCGTGGAGCCGGGGCTTTGCGACAACGCGCCGGGCGACCCCTTCGAGGTCTCCGACGCCGAGACCATGCTCGCCCACATCGAGTCGCTCAAGCCGGCACAAGGCCGCCTGAGCGTCGTCGCCTGATCCCGGCCCCGCACGGCGCCGGGGCAGGAGACTAATTGGCCCGCGGATGCGCCGCCGTGTAGGCGGCGAGAAGCCCGGCTTCGTCGACCTCCGTGTAGCGCTGCGTGGTCGAGAGGCTGGCGTGCCCGAGGAGCTCCTGGATCGTGCGCAGATCGCCGCCGCCTGCGAGCAGATGGGTGGCGAAGCTGTGGCGGAGCGCGTGCGGGGTCGCAGAAGCCGGCAGGCCGAGCGCGCCGCGCAGCCGCGCCATCGTCTGCTGCACCAGGCGGGGCTGAAGCCGCTTGCCGCGCACGCCGACGAAGAGGGGATCGCCTGGCTCCAGCCGGTGCGGGCAGGCGGCGAGATAGTCGTTGATCGCTTCGGCCACGACGGGTAGCACCGGCACCACCCGCTGCTTGTTGCCCTTGCCCGTGATCATCAGGCTGTGGAGCTCGGAATCGGCGGCCGGCGCGTCGGCACGATCGAGGGTCAATGCCTCGCCGATGCGGAGCCCGCAGCCGTAGAGCAGCAGCAGCACCGCGGTATCCCGGCGGGCGATCCAGTCGGGCGGCCCGGCGCTTAGCGCGTTCGGATCGACGACAGCCTTGGCCTGGCCCTCGGTGAGCGGCCGGGGCACGCCGCGCGGCGTGCGCGGCGCGCGCACCAGTGAGAGCGCCGAGGAGACGGGAACACCCTCGCGCTCGAGATGGCGGAAGAAGACGCGAACCGCCGAGAGCGCCCGGGCGGTCGAGGTCCGTGCGCGGCCTTCCGCCGCCCGCCGCGCGAGCCAGCCGCGCAGGTCGCGCACGCTGAGCGCAGCGAGAGCCGCGAGATCGGGCGCTCCACCCCGATGTTCCGCGAGGAAGCGCAGAAACTCGTCGAGGTCCCGCCGGTAGGCGGCGATCGTGTGGTCGGAGCGTCGCCGCTCATTGGCGAGGCGGCCGAGCCAGGTGTCGACCGCCATAGCGAGGTCGGCGGCGGCCGGCATCGGCCCGCTCGCCGGCCCGGTCATGAGAGGATCGACTGGCCCGTCTTCTGCCAGTCTGCGAGGAAGGCGTCGAGCCCCTTGTCGGTGAGCGGGTGGCTCGCGAGCTTCCGCAGCACGCCCGGCGGCACCGTCGCCACATCGGCGCCGAGCTTCGCGGCCTCCACGACGTGGAGCGGGTGGCGGATCGAGGCGACCAGGATCTCGGTGCTGATGGTATCGGGGTAGGCGCGGTAGATCGTCGCGATCTCGCGGATCAGGCCCATCCCATCCTGGCTGATATCGTCGAGCCGGCCGACGAAGGGCGAGATGAAGGCAGCACCCGCCTTCGCCGCCAGCAACGCCTGGGAGGGTGAGAAGCAGAGGGTGACATTCACCTTGGTGCCGCCCTGGCTGAGCGCCCGACAGGCCTTCAGGCCGTCCCAGGTGAGCGGCACCTTGACTGCGACATTGGGCGCGATGGCAGCGAGCGCACGGCCTTCGGAGAGCATGGTTTCGACATCGGTCGCAGTGACCTCGGCGCTTACGGGGCCCGGCACGATGTCGCAGATGTTCCGGATCACGTCGAAGAAGTCGCCGCCCGACTTGGCGATGAGCGAGGGATTGGTGGTCACACCGTCGAGCAGGCCGGTCGCCGCCAGATCTTCGATTTCGGCAATGTCCGCCGTATCTACGAAAAACTTCATGCCGCCGCTCCGTCCGAGATCCTTCGTCCTGCGCCGGCCTTTCGAGCCATCGGGCTGGACGCCGTCGCGGGAGTGTTGCAGGACGAGAGCATGACCGCAGCATCCACGACTCGAATCGGCTCCGGGCCGGCGAGTAACGCGGGCGGCCTCATAGCATGTCCCGCACGCCGTTACCATTCCGGCGCTGGGGATCAGGTGCCGTGAGCCGATCGAGCGACCGGGAAGCGAGGAGCGCAAGCGCGCGCCCATCTACGCCTCCACCCGCTACCGTCGCCGTCCTGCTGCCGCTGCCGCTCGACCGCGTTTACGACTACGCCGTGCCGGAAGAGCTTGGGGCCGACATTGCGCCCGGCTCCTTCGTGCGCGTGCCGCTCGGCAGGGTGGAGCGCATCGGCGTGGTCTGGGGCGAGGGCGAAGGCGACGTGGAGCCGGCGCGTCTCAAGCCGGTGACGGCGGTGCTGGAGTCGCCGCCGATGACCTCGCCGCTCCGTCGCCTGGTCGATTGGGCGGCCGACTATACGCTTGCACAGCGCGGCGCCGTTCTGCGTATGGCGATGAGCGTGCCTGCCGCCGTGGAGCCGCCGCCGATGCGGACCGCGTACCGGCGCGGGCAGGACGAGGCACCGCGCATGACGGAAGCCCGAAGTCGCGTGCTCGCGTTTTTGCAGGACGGGCCGCCGCGCACTGCCGCCGAGATCGCGCGCAAAGCCAATGTGGGAACCGCCGTGGTGCGCGGCCTGGCTGCCCTCGGCGCGGTCGAGGCGGTCTCGGTGCGCGAGGTCTCTGCCTTTGGCCGCCCCGATACGCGCCGTGCCGGCCCGATCTTGTCCGATGCGCAAGCAGACGCCGCTAACGCGCTGCGAGAGGCAGTCGCCGCCCGGGAATTCTCGGTCACCGTGCTCGACGGCGTAACCGGCGCCGGCAAGACCGAGGTCTATTTCGAGGCCGTCGCCGCGGCGCTCGATGCAGGCCATCAGGTGGTGGTGATGCTGCCCGAGATCGCGCTCAGCGCTCAGTGGCTGGGGCGCTTTCGCGCACGCTTCGGTGTGGAGCCCGCGGTTTGGCATTCCGAGCTCGGCACGCGCCAGCGCCGCGAGACCTGGCGCGCCGTCGCCGAGGGCCGGGCAGAGGTCGTGGTCGGCGCCCGGTCCGCGCTGTGGCTGCCCTTTCCATCGCTCGGTTTGATCGTCGTCGATGAGGAGCACGACGCCGCCTTCAAGCAGGAGGACGGTGTCGTCTATCACGCCCGCGACATGGCGGTCGTCCGCGCGCGCCTGGAGGGGCGCCCTGTCGTTCTGGTTTCGGCCACGCCGTCCCTGGAGACCGTGGTCAATATCGAGAATGGCCGCTATGGCCGCGTGCGGTTGCCTGATCGCCACGGCGGCGCACGGCTGCCCGCCATCGAAACGGTCGACCTGCGCGAGACGCCGCCGGAACGGGGCGCGTGGCTCGCCCCGGCGCTACGCGCGGCCCTCGCAGAGACCCTGGAGGCCGGCGAGCAGGCGCTGCTCTTCCTCAACCGCAGGGGTTACGCGCCACTTACGCTCTGCCGGGCGTGCGGTCATCGCTTCCATTGCCCGAACTGCAGCGCCTGGTTGGTGGAGCATCGCTTCGCCGGCACGCTCGATTGCCATCATTGCGGCTACCGGCGGGGTCTGCCCGGGGCCTGCCCGGCTTGCGAGGCGGAGGACCGCTTCGCTGCCTGCGGTCCGGGAGTCGAGCGGCTCGCCGAAGAGGTGGACCGCGCTTTCCCTGGCGCCCGCTGGGTGGTGCTCACAAGCGATACGGTGCGCGGACCCAGCCAGGTGCAAGACCTGGTCGATGCCATCGCGGCCCATGAGGTCGACGTGCTCATCGGCACGCAAATGGTGGCCAAGGGGCATCACTTCCCGCAGCTCACGCTTGTGGGCGTGGTGGATGCCGATCTGGGACTTGCGGGCGGCGACATGCGTGCGGCCGAGCGCACCTATCAGCTGCTTCATCAGGTGGGGGGTCGCGCCGGGCGCGGCGGGCGCCCCGGCCGGGTCGTACTTCAGACCTATGCCGCCGAGCACCCGGTAATGACGGCGCTCGCCGTCGGCGACCGCGATTCCTTCATGGCGCGCGAGGCGGCGGCGCGCGAGACCCACGGCCTTCCGCCCTACGGCCGCCTCGTGGCGGTTATCGCGTCCGGCCCGAACGAGGCCGAGACGCTGCGCGCCGCATCCGCTCTCGCCCGCACCGCGCGTGCCGAGGAGAAGAGCCTCGGCTTCCAGGTGTTGGGGCCTGCGCCTGCACCGCTCAAGCTGCTGCGCGGGCGCCATCGCTTCCGCCTCCTCTTCAAGGCGCCGCGCGGCGTGCTGCTCCAGCCTCATCTGAGGCGATGGCTGGAGTCTCTCGACCGACGCACCCGCGCTCACCTCCAAGTGGATATCGACCCCCACAGCTTCATGTGACCCGCGCTCGCCGTGACTCGTTCCCCCGCCTTTGCTAGGGTCGCCCAGGCTTTACCACCGATGCGGACGATGGGAGCGCAGGGGGGACGCCATGATCATCCAGACCCAGGCTGAAGAGCGGAAGGACGGCGCCCGTTTCGCCATCACCCTCGACGAGCATCTCCAATTGGCGAGCCAGCTCGCCGAGAATTTCGGCAACGACACCTTCGCTCGGCCCGAGCCGCGCGACTACTTCCTCTATGCCTGCCGTTGGCACGACAAGGGCTGGAAGGACCTGGACGACAACCCGCCGCTCGACCCCGAGACCGGGCTGCCTTACAACCTGGTGGAGACGCCGATCCCCATCATCACGCTGACCGGCTGCCGCTCGCCCGAGTACAACGAGGCGCACCACGCCTATTGCGGGCTGCTGGACAGCATGCACATCTGGGGCCTCTACAACGGACGCTACGGGCTCTCGGACAAGGTGCTGATCGACATCGTGCCGGAGCAGCACCGCCTCGCCGCCGAAACCATGCTAACCACCGAGCGCCAGCGCCAGGAGCGGCTCACCGCCGTGCTGCAGGACGATCCCAATACCGCACCCTGGGTCGAGGAAGAGCGGCTCTTCGCCAACTACAAGGCGCTGCAGTTCTTCGATACCTTCGCGCTCTATTTCAACTGCGTGCATCCGGAGGGACGCGGCGAGAGCACCTTTGCCAACGTGCCGCGCGGGGTCGACGACGATGTCAGTGTCGAGGTCCGCGCGCTGGGCGATGGGGTATACAGCCTCGACCCCTATCCCTTCCGCGACGACGGCCTCGAGGTGTCGTTCACCGGCCGCCATCTCGCCCCCTTTGGCGCCGACGACAAGCCCGACATGGCTGCGGTGATGCGGGAGACCCCGCGCGAGCGCCAGAGCGCCCGGCTGATTGCAGCCTGAGCGCCGCGCCGCTTGTGTCCGAGGCCCTGGACTGTGCCTGCCGCCGCGCGATCGAGTCCCGTCGAGGTGCTTGGACTGGACCATGTCGTGCTCCGGGTCGCGGACATCGAGGCCTCGATCGACTGGTACAAGCGGGTGTTAGGCTGCACCGTCGAGCGGCGCATCGAGAACTTCGGGCTCTACCAACTGCGCGCCGGCACGAACCTGATCGATCTTGTCCCCGTCGACAGCAAGGCCGGCAAGCCGGGCGGCGCGGCCCCGGGCAAGACGCGGCGCAACATGGAGCACTTCGCGCTGAGACTTGCCGCCTTCGACGAGAAGAAGCTCCGCCGCTACTTCAAGCGGCGCGGCGTGGAGACGGGCGAGACGGCACGGCGCTACGGCGCCGACGGCCACGGCCCTTCGCTCTACCTCACCGACCCGGACGGCAATACGGTCGAGCTCAAGGGGCCGCCCGATGCGGACCAGAGCGAGAGGGTCGCGGAAGCCGAGTACCCGGCCCGTTCGCGGGCAGGGGCCGCAGTCGAACGGAGCAAGCAGGCATGAAGGCGGTCGTCATCCACCGTCACGGCGGGCCGGAAGAACTCGTCTACGAAGACATCGAGACACCGGCGGTCGGGCCTGAGGACGTCCTCATCAACCTGGAGACGGTCGGTCTCAACCACTTCGACCTCGACGTGTGCGACGGCATCTCGGGATATCTCAGCCTGGACATGCCTCACATCCTCGGTGTCGAGGGCGCGGGCACTGTCGCCGAGGTGGGTTCCGCGGTGACTGCCTTTCGCCCCGGCGACCGGGTCATGCCCTTCCTCACCTTCACGTCCGGCCTCTGCCGGCACAAGGTGTGCAACTGCGCGCTCGGCATGGACAACATCTGCCTCGACTTCGAGAAGCTGGGCGTGACCTGTTGGGGCACCTACGCGGAATATGTAAATGTCTCCCACCACAATGTGATTCGTATTCCCGACGGCGTCTCGGCGCTGGATGCGGCGGCGGGGCAGGTCGCCTTCGCCACCGCCTGGGAGCTTGTGGTGAAGAAGGCGCAGGTGCGCCAGGGCGAGGACGTGCTCATCAACGCCGCCGGCAGCGGCGTCGGCTCGGCCGCGATCCAGTGTGCCCGCGTTGCAGGGGCGCGGGTGATCGCCACCGCCGGCTCCGACGACAAGCTCGCACGCGCGCGCCAGCTAGGCGCCGACGAGGTGATCAACTACAACGAGACCCCGGCGATCGGCGAGGCCGTGCGCGGCCTCACCGATGGCCGCGGCGTCGATGTCTGCATCGAGATGGTGGGCGGGTCGGTGCTGCAGCAGAGCCTCGACGCGCTCGCGCTCAACGGGCGGCTGGCCACCTGCGGCGCGCATGCGGGCGAGAAGGTCGAGATCGATATGATCGAGTTCTTCCGCAAGCAGATCACCATGACGAGCTGCCATTTCGCGCCGAAGTCCACCAACAGCGAGGTCCTGCGCCTGATGGAGCAGGGCAAGCTCAGGCCGGTGATCGGCGAGGTCCTGCCGTTGGCGGAAATGCGCACGGCGCACGAGCGTCTCGCAGCGCGCGCCGTCTTCGGCAAGGTTGTGCTTGAAGTGTAACGGAGCAGGGTATGGCGGAGCTGGAACTGCGCAAGGTCGAGCGCTGGCATCAAAGGAACATCATTCTCGACGGCCTCAGCATGAAGGCGCCGTCGGGCCGCATCACGGCGCTGTTGGGCGATGACGACTCGGGCCGCCTGACGGCGCTCAAGGTCATCGCCGGAATCGAGAAGCCGCAAGGCGGCTCCATCCTGATCGACGGCGACGACGTGCTGAGGGAGAAAGAGGGGATGCGCGAAGCGGCGACGGTCTTCCGCTCCGCCGCGCTGATGCCGCACAAGACGGCCTTCGACAACATTGCCTATCCGCTCAGGATCGCCCGCTTCGACAGGGAGACGATCGAGGCGCGTGTGCTTGCCGTCGGCGAGCATTTCGGGTTGATCGACGTGCTCACGGAGCGGCCGAAGAGGCTCACGGACGTCCAGTGCTACCAGATCGGCCTCGCACGCGCGCTGGTGCGCGACCCCGGTGTCTACCTCTTCGAACTGCCGACGGAGGAGGACAGGGTCATACGCGAACTCGCGATCAGCGAGATGCGGCGGCTCAGGGATGAGTTCGGCCGTACCGTGGTCTATGCCGCCGGCACCGTCGAGGAGGCGCGCGAGCTCGCCGACTGGATCGTCGTCCTCCACGAAGGGCGAAAGCTGCAGATGGGCAGCCCGCAGAGGATCATTCAGTGGCCCGCCTCGCGCCAGGTCGCAAAGCTCTTCGGCGCCAAGCTCCGCGCCGCGCGCGTGATAGGCACGGAGGAGAACGCCCTCACGGTGCGTCTCAAGGACGGTACGGTCCTTACACTCGCCTGCGAATCCGACGATGCGGCCGCGGACGAGCGCGCCACCCTCGCCATCTGGCCGGAACACATCGGCCGCGAGGGCGAGATGCCAGTCTACCCGCCTGAGCACTGTTACCTGTTCAACGAACGCGGGCACTTGGTGGTGGGACCGTTTGGGCTCCCTCCGAAGCCAAAAAAGAAGAGCGCTGCCCGACGGCGGTGAGCGTCGAGACGGCACGTCCCGCTTTCGCATTGCGGCTGCCGTGCTCCGCTACCCCGCAGTATTTCTCGTGGATAACCGTGTTTCGGAGCATAACTCGATCAACATATAGCGACTATAAATAGTGTACTACTACGATATATTGAAAACTCGGCAACATATGTGGTAAGATGCGGCACCCTGATCATTGTGCCGTGCTCGCAGCCTTATTGCCATTCTCGCACTGCACGCACTAGAATGGAGTAGCAACGTCTGCCTCCAACGAGTTTTCCCTCAGATGATCGACCACGCCGCCGCCCGTCGCAACATGGTCTCGGGCCAGATCAGGACCAACCGCGTCACCGACGAGCGGATCATCGAAGCGATGGAGGAGATCCCTCGCGAGCGCTTCGTTCCGCACGCCAAGCGGGGCGTCGCCTATGTGGACGAGGACGTGAAGATCGCGTCCGGCCGCTACCTGATGGAGCCCATGGTGCTGGCGCGGCTGGTCCAGGAGTCAAATATAGCGGCCGATGACATGGTCCTCGATGTCGGCTGCGGCACGGGCTACGCAACGGCGATCATGGCTCGCCTCGCCGGTACCGTGATCGCACTGGACGTCGACAAATCGCTCGCCGCGGAGGCGGAGCGCACGCTGAGCGCGGTGGGCGCCGACAACGCGATCGTGATGACCGGCCCGCTCGCCGAGGGCTGCGCCCGCCAGGCGCCCTATGACGTCATCCTGTTGGGCGGTGCGGTGGATCACCTGCCGCAAGCGCTGGCGGACCAACTGGCCGAGCGGGGCAGGATTGTCGGCGTCCTGCGCAAGGCCGGTGGGGTGGGGCAGGCGACCCTCTGGGCGAAGCACCGGGGCGCGCTATCCAGCCGCAGCCTGTTCGAGGCGTCGCTTCCGCCGCTTCCCGGCATCGCTCGTCCCGTGCACTTTGAGTTCTAAAACCATGGATGGGGAGGTGCCGGCGCTTTCGGTCGGGGACTTCGCGGCGCTGCGCGCGAGTCAGGGGGACTACGCGCTGCTCGATGTGCGCGAGCCCTGGGAGGTGGCGCTCGGCGCGCTGCCGGAGGCGATGACCATCCCCATGAACGAGCTGCCCGATCGGCTCGACTCGCTGCCAGCAGACCGCCCGCTGGTGGTGCTGTGCCACCACGGCCAGCGAAGCGGTCATGTCACGGCATGGCTGCAGCGGCTCGGCTACGACAATGCGGTCAATCTGGAAGGCGGTATCGACGCGTGGGCGCGTGCTGTCGATCCCGCCATGCCGACCTACTGAGGGGAGCGGCCCATGACTCGCGATCGACGAACCTACGCGACTGGTATGATCGCCCTTTTCGCGCTCTTTGCGGCGCTTCTCGTTGGCGCATCGGCGCAATTCCACAGTGCCGCTGCGCAGACCCTGGAAGAGGCGCTCGTGCTCGCCTACCAGAACAATCCTACCTTGCAAGCCCAGCGTGCACGCCTGCGGGCGGTGGACGAGGAGGTGCCGGAGGCGCTGGCCGGCTGGCGCCCCACGATCGAGATCGTGGGGGATGTCGGCGCCCTGTACAGCAATACAGACGGCATGATTCCCAACAGCGGGAGCAGCACGGTCGCCCCCTACGGCGTCGGGCTCACGGCGGTCGCGCCCGTTTACCAGGGTGGGCGCGTTGCCGCCCAGATCGAATCGGCAGAGAACCGCGTCAGCGCGGGACGGGCACAGCTTCAGGCGGTCGAGCAGACGATCCTGCTCGACACGGCGACCGCCTACATGGACGTGCTCCGCTATCTGGCCGAAATAGAGCTCAGCGTTAGCAGTGAGCGAGTGGTGCGGCGTCAGCTGCAGGCGGCGCAGGACCGGCTCGATGTCGGCGAGGTGACGCGCACTGACGTGGCTCAGGCCGAGGCCCGGCTCGCGCAGGCGGGCGCGGAGCGGGTCGCGGCGGAGGGCGGCATGATGTCGGCCCGGGCCGTTTACCGGCGCGTGACCGGCGAGCCGCCGGGCAAACTGTCCTGGCCGCCGGTCCCCATGGGACTGCAAGAGAGCGAAGAGGACGCGCTCGCCGCCGCGGCCGAGGGCAACCCATCGATCGCCGCGGCGTCGTTCATCGCGCACGCGTCGGAGGCGGATATCGACACGGCAGCCTCGGCACTCAGGCCGCAGGTCTCGATCGTGGGCAACGTTCGCCAGCGCTTTGACCCGTCGGACCTCATCGAATCGACCGCCGATGCCTCGTTGATGGCGACCGTGCGCGTGCCGCTCTATCAGGGTGGCGCCGCGAACGCGCGCATCCGCCAGTCGAAGCAGATAGCGGCGCAGCGGCGCCTGGAGCTCGATCAGGCCCGGCGCGCGGTGCAAGAGCAAGCTGCCCATGCCTGGAGAGCGCTCACCGCGGCACGGGCACAGATCACCGCGTTTGAGTCTCAGGTGGCTGCGGCGGCCGTTGCCCTTGACGGCGTCGAGCAAGAGACACGGGTCGGCCTGCGAACGACGCTCGACGTGCTTGACGCCGAACAGGAGCATTTCAAGGCACAGCTCAACCTGGTCCGGGCGAAGCGGGAGGAGATCGTCGCCGCCTATCGGTTGAAAGCGGCGGTCGGTGCACTCACCGCGCGGCAGCTCGGGCTCCCGGTCGACTTGTACGATCCTGAGGAGCACTACCGGAGCGTGCGCGAGAGTCCTGGAGAGTGGCTGTGGTCGGACGAATGATCGTTATCGACGCGGGAGAGTGAGGACATGGAAAAGCCGGCGCTGGCCGATCACCCGATCCACGAAATGATGAAGCGACGCTGGAGCCCGCGCGCATTCACGCCGCGCCCGATGCCCCGCGCGGACATTCTTACGCTGCTGGAGGCCGCGCGCTGGGCGGCGTCGAGCTTCAACCAGCAGCCCTGGCGCTTCCTGGTCGCGACCAGGGACGATGAAGAACGCTTCGCGCAGTTGCTCGATTGCCTGGTGCCCGGAAATCAGGTGTGGGCGCGGAACGCGTCGCTGCTCATCCTTACCGTGACCAAGCGCACGTTCGACCACAACGACTCGCCCAACAGTTGTGCCGTCCACGATATCGGACTCGCCGCCTGCCAGCTCGTCTTGCAGGCCACGGAGCTCGGGTACGCCACCCACCAGATGGCGGGCATCGAAGCGGAAAAAATCCGGGAGACCTATGGCGTGCCGGAGGGCTTCGATCCCGTAACGGGGATCGCCGTCGGCTATGCCGGGGACCCGGGCACCCTTCCCGACGAACTCCGTGAGATGGAGCTTGAGGCGCGGACGCGGCGCCCGTTCGGCGAGTTCGTCTTCTCCGACCGCTGGGGCCAGTCCGCCGGCTTCTGACCACGGGTGCCCACGGGTCCCTGCGGAGCCTGAGCAAAGATCACTAGACGCATCCGGGGGCGAAGGATGTCCGACTTCCATGTGAGCGTCGGCGAGCAGGTGACGTTTTCCAAGACCGTTGGCGAAAGCGACATTTACCTGTTCGCGGGCATCACCGGCGATTTGAACGGACTTCACGTGAACGAGCAGTACATGTCGACGTCAGCCTATGGGCACCGCATCGCTCACGGCGCCCTGCTGGTCGGCTTCATGTCGACCACGTCGACCATGATGATCGCCCGCTGCGCCGAGCGGGAAAGCGACGAAACCCCCGTCTCGCTCGGTTACGACCGCATCCGCTTCACCGCCCCGGTCTATATCAACGACACGGTGAGCGTGACCTACACGGTAGCCCAGATCGACGAGACGCGCCGCCGCGCATTGTCCGATATCGAAGTCGTCAACCAGCGGGGCGAGACCGTGGCCGTGGCGCAGCACATCATCAAGTGGGTGCCGCACGCGTAAACGAGCGGCGGGCGGGAAGGGGACGGCGAAATCCCGCCGGTCTTGCCGATTGGCAACCCTTCCGATCGACGCGCTGCGCGATAGACTGCCATTTCGGCGAGCGATTCCAGGGAGACTGAGCCATGGCGCGTGCACTCTGGCAGGGGCAGGTCATCGCTGAGTCCGACCGTTACGAAACTGTCGAGGGCAACGTCTATTTCCCGCCAGGTACCGTGAACCTGGCGTTCCTCACGCGGGGCCCAACGACCACCGTTTGCGGCTGGAAAGGCACGGCTCACTATTATTCGATCGAGGTCGAAGGCGCGCGCAATGCGGATGCCGCGTGGTATTACCCCGACCCGAAGCCTGCGGCCGAAAACATCCGGGACCACGTCGCTTTCTGGCGGGGAGTCACCGTTGGGACCTGAGCCCGGAGCGCTATCCGGCCGCGCACGCGGTCTCGCACCCCGAGGTGCCAATAGAATGCAGGAGTTCCGATGCCTCGATACCTGAAGACCGGCATCAGCGATGCCGAGGCCGCGGAGGCGGACGCGAAGGTCCGCCGCGTCGTGGAAGACGCGTTGGACGATATCGCGCGCCGGGGCGACGCCGCCGTGCGCGAGATGTCGATCAAGTTCGATCGCTGGGAGCGCGAGGACTTTCGGCTCGGCGAGGACGAGATCGAGGCCTGCCTCGGCGCTCTCACCGGGCAGGACAGGGACGATATCCTGTTCGCACAGGAGCAAATTCGGAACTTCGCGCAAATCCAACGCGATGCGCTTCAGGACGTCGAGGTCGAGACTCTGCCGGGCGTGGTGCTGGGCCACAAGAACATCCCGGTCAACGCGGTCGGTTGCTACGTGCCGGGCGGAAAGTATCCGCTGCTGGCGTCCGCCCACATGTCGGTGGTGACGGCGAAGGTGGCGGGCGTCGCGCGCATCGCGACCTGCGCGCCGCCCTTCGAGGGCAGACCCGCGCCCGCCATCGTCGCCGCGCAACATCTCGCGGGCGCCGACGAGATCTACGTGCTGGGCGGCATTCAGGCGGTGGGCGCGATGGCTTTGGGTACCGGAAGCATCGCACCGGTCGACATGCTGGTCGGCCCCGGCAACGCCTTCGTGGCGGAGGCCAAGCGCCAGCTTTTCGGCCGCGTCGGCATCGACCTGCTGGCCGGGCCCACCGAAACTCTGGTGATCGCCGACGAGACCGTGGACGGCGAGCTCTGCGCCGCCGACCTGCTCGGCCAGGCCGAGCACGGGCCGACCTCGCCGGCGACCCTGCTGACCAACTCCGAGAGCCTCGCCCGGCAGACGATGGCCGAGGTCGACCGCCAGCTCGGCATCCTGCCGACCGCGGAGATCGCGGGGCAGGCCTGGCGCGACTACGGCCAGGTGATCGTCTGCGACACCCTCGACGAGATGGTGGCCGTTGCGGACGAGATCGCCGCCGAGCACGTGCAGGTGATGACCGAAGACCCCGACTGGTTCCTCGAGCGCATGACCAACTACGGCGCGCTCTTCCTCGGGCCCCGCACCAACGTTTCCTACGGCGACAAGGTGATCGGCACCAACCACACGCTGCCGACACGCAAGGCCGCGCGCTACACCGGCGGTCTCTGGGTCGGCATGTTCCTCAAGACCTGCACCTACCAGCGGGTGCTGACCGACGAGGCGTCTGCCATGGTTGGCGAATACTGCTCCAGGCTCTGTGCGCTGGAGGGCTTCGCCGGGCACAAGGAGCAGGCCGACATCCGCGTGCGCCGCTACGGCGGGCGGAATCTTGCCTGATCTCCCCGTCGAGGACGCGCTGCCCAAGACGCCCTCCTTCCGTCTCGACGGCAAGCGGGCGCTCGTCACCGGCGCGAGTCGCGGCCTTGGTCGTGCTTCTGCAGCTGCGCTCGCGGAGGCGGGTGCCCACGTGGTGCTCGCGGCGCGGGGACGCGGGGCCCTGGCGCAGGTCGCGAGTGAAATCGAGGCGGCAGGCGGCGCTGCGGCGATCCTCCCTCTCGACGTCGCCGATGTGGAACGAGCCGCAGCGGCCCTCGCGGAACTCGGACCGGTCGATATCCTCATCAATAATGCCGGCGGCAACCGTCCCGCTGCGTTGTTGGACGTGACGGTGGAGGACTTCGATGCTGTCATGGGCATCAACGTGCGCGGTGCCTATTTCTGCGCCCAGGCGGTCGCACGGGAGATGGTCGCGGCAAAGAGGGGCGGCGTCATCATCAACATGTCCTCGCAAATGGGCCACGTCGGCGGGCCCAGGCGCACGGTCTACTGCACCACCAAGCACGCGATCGAAGGCATGACCAAGGCGATGGCGATGGATCTTGCGCCGTATAACATCCGGGTCAACGCAATTGGTCCGACCTTTATTTCCACGCCGATGACCGTGCCGTTTCTCGAAGATCCTGCCTTCAAAGACGACACGCTGAGCCGGATCGCGCTCGGCCGCCTCGGCGAACTTCCCGACGTGATGGGCGCCATTGTTTTTCTTGCAAGCGACGCAGCCAGCCTGATCACGGGTGCAAGCCTGTTGATCGATGGCGGGTGGACAGCGCAATAGCGGCACATCAGAAGGCATTTTCCCTGCATCACTCAGTAGGAATATCACTAGTGAGACGAAGGAATCGCCGCGTCGAAATCGTCATCTTTCTCACAGTTTCACGCCCGCAGAATATACCCCCAAAATTGATTGGTATGCCTATAATGCGTATCGATACATCTGCTGATTTCATTCAGCGATAAGTCTGCTATATGGCGGTAAGTTCAGGAAATTCACGCATTCGATGGAGGTGAGATCATGGCGGGACGATCTGCGTCCAAGATCGACGAGAGCACGTTAACCAGGGGTCAACGCCGCAAACTCGACACACTGCGCAAGTCTGTGGGCGACGAGATCGGTGAGCGCGCGTTCGCTGCGTGGCTCTCCACGCAACCGAAGCAGGAGGTGGTAGAGGAGGACCACGCCGCCGCGCTCATCGTCGACATGCTCTGGCCCCTCGTCCGGGAAGGCACGCTGGCGATCCCGCGGGGTGGCTATCTGCTTCGTCGCGGGCGTAACCGGCTCGTTTGCGAGCCTGCAACCAAGTAAAGATGCGTCGCTTGCGCCGCCCGGTATTCGGGAGGTGTTGGGCGATTAGGATGAGGCCGGGGCGGGAGTGTCTCCGCCTTATTGATTGGGAAGTTGCGATGCACGTGGCCTAACGTGCGTGCTCATGGCTAATCCAAATCCAGCTCTTCAGTTCTAGGAGAGGAGACGGGTCGAGAGGCGGATAGCTAAGCCGCAGCGGTCAGAAATCGCCCCGGACCATGGTGCGGTGCACAGGGGGTTCGGCGCAGGGCATTGTCCGCGCCATGAATGCTCTGACCGCTGCATCGCCTCCCTACCACGGGACCCAGACCCCACGCGCCACCGGGGCAATCCGGGGCGCGCCTCATCAATTCCACACGCAAAGGAGCGCGCTCCTTCGATTCCGCACGCGAGGGGTCGCGTGATGAGCGCGCTCGACGGCTGGATCGACGTCTGCCGCGCCGGCACTTGGCGCGACATGGCGGGCCGGGACGTTGCCATCGACGAGGCCCGGCTCGACCGGATCGTCGACGCGCACGCCGTCGCCGACCCCGCGCCCGTGGTCGTGGGCCATCCTGAGACGGACGCCCCGGCCTTCGCCTGGATCGACGGGCTCCGCCGCGTCGGCGACCGGCTGCAGGCGAAGCTCCGCGATATCGCGCCGGCCTTCCGCGAGGCGGTCGAGGCCGGGCGCTACGCCGGCCGCTCGATCGCGCTGCAGGGCGACACGCTGCGCCACGTGGGATTCCTGGGCGGCCGAGCACCGGCGGTGTCGGGGCTTGTGCCGACCCGCTTCGCGTCCGCGCCCGAGACGGTGGTCGCATTTACTGACGATGCTGGGGCGGTGTCCCCGGACGACTCACCCTCAGATCATCCCGACTCTCTCCGCGCCCTGGGGCCGGGAGGGGACGAAGACGGCGACAGCCTCGTCCCGCTCTCCGCGCTTCAGGGGCGGGGAGAGGCCGGAGAGGAAGACGGCGTCCCTGAAGCCATCGATGAAGTGGGAGGCAAGGTGGGCCGGCCTGCGAAGCAGCCCGGAGCCTGCGACCGGCGACTGAGGGACACGAACGAACACGAAGCCTCGCTCACGGCGCGGGAAGCGGCGCTGCTCGCGCGGGAGGCCGCGGCCGCGGCCGACGACCGCCGGCGGGCTGCGGACGCGGCGATTGCGCCCCATGTCGAAGCGGGTCGCATCCTGCCGGCGGAGCGGCCGGCGCTGACCGCGCTGCTCGCCGCCCTCGGGGACGACCAAGGCAACGCCGACGAGGGCGCCGCAGGCGAACACGCCACCATCGCTTTCGCGTCGGCGTCGGGCGGCGATGTGCGGATGCGGCCCGCCGCCATTCTGGAACGGTTCATCGAGGGCCTGCCCAGGCGCGTGGACTACCGGCCGGCTGCGTGGCTCGATCGCGCACATGGTCACCGACGGTGGGCGTGCGGTCGAGGTGGGATCGAACGTCGTCTACGCCGCCATCCACCAGTTCGGTGACCTCGCCGGCAAGGGCAGACGGGCGAAGATCCCGGCGCGTCCCTATCTCGGCATCGACGAGCGCGACCGCAATGCAATCGCGCGCATCGTCGCGCGCGCGCTCGAAAGGGCGGGGCCATGACTCTCGTGGCGCTGGAGATGCACCTCGCCGATGCCATGGCCGAGCGGCTCGCGGCGCTCACGGCAGACGGTGGCGACCCTGTCTTCGCCGCCGTGCTGAGCGCACTCGATACGGCGGCGCTGACAGCCTGGCCCAAGACGCCGGCAGCACTGGTGCTCCCGATCTCCGACGAAGCGGAGGAGAGCACGACGCGCCGGGTCGAGAACGCGCCGGTGCAACATGTCGTGCGCGTCGGCGTCTCAGTGATGGTCGCGGCGCCCAACGACCGCGGCGGCGCGCGCGGGCGGGAGCGGCTCTCCGCCTTGCTCGCCCGCGCCAGGCAAGCGCTCGCCGGCTGGACGCCGCCGGGGCAGCGCGAGGTGCTGTCCTTCCGCCGCGGGCGGCTCGTTTCGCTGGAGGATGGGCGGATGCAATGGCTCGACGAGTACGAAATCCGCCGCGTCGCCCGCGCCGGCGTCGTGGAAACGGAATAGGGAGACACCAAGATGACCGCGCGAAACATCGACAAGCGCTCCGACAACATCGTGATCGGCGCCGGCGAGGTCTATCTCGACCTCCACGAAGGCGGTGCGTTCACGGGCGAGCGCTACCTCGGCGACGCCGTGGGCGCTGCCCTGGAGATCACGACCGAAGAGACCACCGTCTTTTCGGGCTCGGGCCCTGTCGCACGCGAGCTTGCGCGCATTGCCCGCAGTGTGACGCGCACCGTAACGCTCACGCTCCACGACCTCAGCCTGGAGAACCTGGCGCTCTTCACGGTGGGCGAGATGAGAAGGCTCAACGCGGCCGCACCGGTCTCTGGCGAGCCTGCCGTCCTGAGGCCCGGCCGCTGGCATCAACTGGGTGGGGTCGACCGGCCCGCCGGTGTCCTCAGTTTGGCATCACCGGCCGACAAGGCGGCCGCGATCGCTGCCGTGACTATCTCCACCACGGCGCAAACGCCGGTGACGACAACGCAAGCGATCGCCGCCGGGCAATTTGCGGCCGGCGCGGGCGAGACCGAGCAGAAGGGGCAATACATCGTCGACTACGATCGCGCCCGCATCTATTGGCTGCCGCCCGATCACCCACTCTACGCGGCGAAGGCCGGCGTCGCGGCCGGCACCGATGTCGCCCTCGATTACACGCCTGACGATGGCGCGCGCGACCAGGTGCAGGGTGCGCTGCGGCAGGTGATCGGCGGCTTTCGCTACATCGAGGATGCAGCCGAGGGCCGGGGGCGAAATATCTACGCACCGCGCTGTTCGATCCAACCGGCCGGCGGGTTGACCCTTCTCGACGGTCGCTCGTCCGAGCAGCAGATCCGGCTCGCCGTCTCGATGCTGGAGCCGGGCGACGGCCGGCCCGCGCTCTACATCGACGGGCAGGCCGCCTGATGGATGGGGTCGACGAGCTCTCGGTCCTGTTCCCGGACTGCGACGTGACGGTGCGCGACCCCGAGACCCGCGAGCCGGTCACGCTCACCGTGCGGGAGTTCCGCTTTCGCGAAGGGCTGGAGGCGACGGCGCTGGCGCGGCCATTGCTCGCTGCCCTCGCGGCCCTGGTGCCGGCCGGCAAAGACGGCACGGACGCTGAGGTCGCGCGGGACGCGCGCGGAAAAGAGGCAGAAGGGCCGGACGCGCTGGCGATCGAAGGCGCGCTCGCTGCCCATGCGTCGCTCTGGCTGGAGCTCGCCGCCCGGGCGTGCGGCCGGGACGCGGCCTGGCTTGCCCGCCTGAGCGATGCGGACGGGCGCGCGCTCTCGGAGGCGATGTGGGCGGCGAACGGCGGCTTTTTTTTGCGCCGCGTCATGGCCCAGGTGGCGACGCGGGCGAAGGGCGAGAAGGCCAGCCCGTTGCGCTCTACCGGGTGCTCGACACCCTCGTCCGTGCCGGCCACGGACGCGGCCACCTCGACCTCAGCGAGCGCCTGACGTGGCGGCAGATCGTCCTCTTCTACCGCGCGGCGACCGAGCAAGTCTGAGGGAGATGAGCGATGCCCGCTGATCTCGAACTCGCGCTTCGCGTTCGTGCGGACATGCGCGAGGCGATCAAAGGAATCGGGGCGCTGAATCGTTCCCTCGGCGATTCCGCGCGGCGGGGTGACGAGGCCGGCACGGCGCTGACGGGCGCGACCGGCGCGGCTCAGGCGCTCACGACGGCGCTCGGCGCCCTCGGTCGGGAGAGCGGGAGCACCCTCGACCAGGCCAGGGACGCAGCCGAGAGCGTCTTCGGTGCCATGGAGTCGGCGCTTGCCCGTTTCGTGACCACGGGCAGGGTCTCGTTCTCGGGCTTCGTCGATTCCGTGATCGCGGACCTCGCCCGGCTGGCGACGCGGCGCTACATCACCCAACCGCTCACCGATCTGCTGTTCGGCGCACTCGGCGGCGGGGCGACCCCCGGCTCGGCCGTGTTCGGTCGCTTGCAAGCCGGCGTTGGTCACGCCGGCGCCGTCGCGGGCCAGCCCGGCGGCGTGAGGCGCGCGGTGCCGCCGGCCGTCTTCGCGCTGGCGCCACGCTTCCACTCTGGCGGTATTGCCGGCCTCCGGCCGGACGGCGGTATCGCCGGCTTGCGGCCGGACGAAGTGCCGATCATCGCTCAGGCGGGCGAAACCGTGCTCCCGCGTGGGGCCACCCTCGCGGCGCCTTCCGTCGAGATCACCTTCGAGAATCGCGGCACGCCGCAGCGCGAGGTAAGCCGCGAGGTGCGCCTCGATCCGCGCGGCCTGATCGTGACCGTCGTGACCGACGATATCCGGCGCGGCGGGCCGATCAGGCAGACCATGCAACGCGAGCTCGGCGGAGGACTCCCATGACGCGGGTGAAGGGCCGGGCCGTGCAGCGGCCCGGAGCGCGCGACTGCGCGCCGCGCCGAACGGCGCGTAGCCAAGCGAGCGGAGCGAGCGCCCGGCGACTGAGGGAAAAGAATAAGTGAGCGCCGCCGGCCTTGTCTGGCCTTCCTATGCATCGGTCGAGGCGGACGGCCACACCGTCGCCGACGATAACGACGTGGACCGCACGCCCTTCGACGACGGGCTGATCCGCCAGGAACGCCGCTACGCGAGCGCGTTCACCGCACTCTCGATCACCGTCTTGATCGCGAACGACGGCGACTATCGGCGCTTCCGCGCCTGGGCCGCTGACTGCGCCCACCGCTGGTTTGCCTGGACCGCGCCGGAAAGCGGCAGCGTGCACCAGGTCCGCGTGCGCGGCGGCGCCGGCGGGATCGAATACACCGCGCGCATCGGTGGCGACGGCCGGCGCACGTGGGAGGCGTCCCTCGATCTTGAGGGCGTCGGGCTGTGAGTCGTTTTTCATATCCCTTAGTCGCCGGGCGCTCGCTCCGCTCGCTTGGCTTCGCGCTACGCGCGCGGCGCGGTCGCGCCGTCCGGGCCTGCGGCCCGGTACCCCTCATCGTCCACATCCCTGCAAGCGTCCGTTACTTGAGGGAACACTAAGAGGAGAGAGATCATGCCTATTGCAGCGGCGGAACAGAATCGGGCGGTGCTCGCCATCGCCAATGCCGGCGACGATCATCTGGCGCTCGCCAGTGCCGACCCGACGGCAGCGGGCAACAATCTCATTGCGGCCGCCGGCCGGGCGGAAATCGACCTCGGCCGCGAGGCCGGCAATCCGGCGGGCGAGGCGAAGAACCTCGCGGCCGTGGACTTCGCGCCCACGGCGCTGGTCGAGAACGCCACCCACTTCGCCATCATGACGGCCGCCGCCGGCGGCAACGTCCGCGCCTGGGGCCGCCTGCTCAACGACCAGGGCATGCCCGCCACGGTCTCGCAACAAACGGAAGACGACATTCTGCGGGTACCGGCCGGCGCTGTCGTCGTGCGTATCCCGGCCGGCACCTGAGCCCAAGCCGGCGGCGTCGGGAGACGATAGATGGCGACGCAGGTTCTCGAGCTCGCCGGCCCCGGCGGCGAGGGATGGTCCGGGGCGGCGCTGATCGACCCCGCCCTGATCGAGGGCGGGGTCACCGCCTATCTGCGCTTCATCCGCGGGATCGGCAACAATTTCCAGGTCCGCCTTTCGGCCACCGCCACCGCCGACCCGGAGAACGTCGGGCCCGAGTTCACCGAGGCATTCGAGACGGCCGACAGCGCCTTTACCTTCACGGTCGAGGCCTCGACCCTCGTGCTGAAAGGCCCCGGCAACGCCGACAATAGCTTCGCCGACGCCAGCGAGCCCTATTTCTGGTCGCCGGACAACGGCGCCGCGATGAGCTCGTGGTTCGCTTCCGCGGTCGGCGACTTCACGCTGACCCTTACCGACGGCCTCCCGGATGTCGCGGTGCACGCGGTGCGCGGCGCGGCCGCCGGCGGGGCGGAGACCCGCGCCAGGATCGACGTCGTGCCGGCGCTGGCGCTTTCGGACTTCGACGGGCGCGGGCTTGAGTTCGACGTGCTCGCGCTGATCCGCGCCGGCAGCGGCAGCGGCGGCACGATCTATGCCTCGCCGCCGCGTGGCGCCGTGGGCGCGTTGCTCGACGGCGAGCTCGGCCTCGGCGCGGACGAGGCCGCGATCACCCGGATCAGGCGGCGCAACGGAACGATGCTCGCGATCAACGACAACGATCCGCTTTCGCTTGCGGCGTATTTCAGCCCCGGCGGCGCGGGCGCCGATCTCACTCTTTACATTCAGACACACGACGGCGCCGCCTCGTTTCCTGCAAGCGATCACGGGCGCGAGGGCGGCAACATGATTCAGTTCGGCCCGCTCGCGGTCGGCCTGTTATCGCTCATCGACGACATTGCCGATGGCGAGCGCTTTATCTTCGCGCTGGCGCGCCCGGCCCGCACTGTTGTCGAGACGCGCGGCGTGGCCGAGGCCGGCGCGCCGCAGGTGCGCGCGCGCGTGCTGCGCGTGACCCCCGCGATCCGCATGGTGCGGGGCACCGCCGCCGCCGCGGGCAGGGCGCAAGCCCGTGTCCGGCTCGACATCGCCTACGTCCGCGCGCTCCGGGGCCTCGCCGCCGCCGGCAGGGCGCAGGTCTCCGCCCGGATCGAGCGCGTGCGCCCGGCCGAAATCCGCTACCGGCGCGCGTTGCGCGAGGCCGCGCCCGCCGATCGCCTGCTCACCGCGCTTGAGATCAGCCATCCCGCCATCGCCCAGCCGGTGCGGGTCATCAACGACACGATCGGGCGCGCGATCGAGGGCAACGACTATGTCGCGCTCCGCTTCGACGCCCGGCTCGCCGACGATATCGCCGGCCAGGCGCCGCAGGCCGAGCTTGCCATCGACAACGTGGGGCGCGCGCTCACGCAATGGATCGAGGCGACAGGCGGTGGCGTCGGCGCCAGCGTGCGCGTCATGCAGGTGCTCGACATCGACGATCCGCCGGTCGAGTGGGAGGTGACGCTGGACGTGGCCGGCATGGCGGTCGATCAGGAGCGCGTGACCGCGCGCTTGGGCTTCGACCCCTTGCTCGGCCGCGCCGCCGTAACGCTGCGCCACGATCCGCAGACCTCGCCGGGGCTGTTTTGATGTGGGATGCGCGGCAACAAGTACGGCGTGGGCCGGTAGGGGGCCGGGCCGCAGGCCCGGACGGCGCGACCGCGCCGCGCGCGCAGCGCGTAGCCAAGCGAGCGGAGCGAGCGCCCGGCGCATGAGGGAAATGAATAAGAGTCATTGGGCCGAGTCCTACATCGGGCGCGCTTACGTCGAGGGGCGGCACGACTGCGCCGACTTCGTGGCGGCGGTCATGCGCGAGCGCTTCGGCCGCGAGCTCGCGCTCCCGGCCCATGAGACGGGTACGCGCGCGTGGGACCGCCAGATCGCGGCGCTCAAGGGCATCTACGCGGTGCGCGTCGCGCCGGAGGCGCGCGGAACTATGGGGGCGCCGCGCGAGGGCGACGGCGTGCTGATGGCGGCCGCCGCCAGGCGGCACAGCGTGGGCCACCATATCGGCATCTGGTGCGCCGTCGGGGGCGCGCCTTACGTGCTGCATTGCCTCAAGGGCGTGGGCTCGATCCTGCATCCGTTGCGCGATCTCGACCGCCGCGCGCTCGTGCTCGAAGGCGTCTACCGATGGAGATAACCGCCCTGTCGCGCGCCCCTGCGCGCGCGGTAAATGAGTCCGCCGCTAGGGCGAGCGATATCGCCCTCCAGCAGTCCAGCGGCAGGGCGACCGAACAGCTCATAACAACCGATCTCTGGCCCCATGGACTGACAGCCCAAGGGCGCGAGATGCGCGTCTGTGCGCTTCCGTCGCGCGTTGACGCGCGTGGGCGCGCGATCGGCGCCACCGTTGCCGATCTGATCGAGCAGGAATGGATAACCGCCCTCAAGCAGCGCAGCGGTGGGGCGGAGATAGCCGTCGCCGTGGACGGCCGCCCTGTCGCCCGCGCGGCGTGGCGCGAGACCCCGCTCAAGGGCGGCGAGATCGTGACTCTGCGCGCCGCGCTGGCCGATGGCGGCGGCGACAAGAATCCGCTGCGCACCATCCTGCAAATCGGCGTGCTCGTCGCCGCCATCGTCGTGCCGCCCCTGCTCTTCACCGCCACGTGGGCGCAAACGCTCGCCGGCGCCGCCATCACCATTGCCGGCGGCCTCATCGTCAACGCCATCGCCCCGCCGATCCTGCCCGATGCCGCCCGCCCACGCGCCATTGAGCCCATCTACAGCCTCAGCGGCGGCGCCAACCGCGCGCGCGCCTATGAGCCCTTGCTTCTGGTGTTGGGCGCGCACCGCGTCTTTCCCGACCTCGGCGCCGCGGAATACACGGAGATCTCGGGCGACGATCACGTCCTCCATCAGATTTTCAACTTCGGCCTCGGCGACCTCGCCGTGGACGATCTCAGGATCGGCACCACCGCCCTCGATTCCTACGAGGAAGTCGAGACCGAGTTCGGCGACGCCCGAGGCCGCATTACCCTCGTCGCCGGCAACGTGGACAGCATCGCCGGCGGCGCCCTCGACGACACGCAATGGCTTGAGCGCACGACCGCCGCCGGCACGCGGCGCATCGGCGTCGATATCACCGGCCGCCTCTTTCGCATCGACGACGAGGGCGAGATTCAGGCCAACAGCGCCGAGATCGAGATCGAATGGCGGGCGCCGGGCCAGGCCACCCAGCGCCGCACGATCACCCTCATGCACGACAGCCAAGCGCCGTTGCGCCGCACCTTCGCCTATGACCTCGCCAGCGCCGGCACGTGGACCGTGCGCGTGCGCCGCACCGCCGACCCCGACCCCTCCGATCGTGTGCACGACGAGCTCGCCTGGGCGGCGCTGCGCGCCTATCAGATCGACATCGGCGACTATAGCGGCCAGACCCGCTTAGGGCTCCGCATCCGCGCCACCGGCCAGCTTTCCGGCCGCCTCGATCGTCTCTCCGCCATGGTGCGCCAGCGCGTGCCGACGTGGGACGGCGCCCGCTGGACCGCACCTGCCGCGACCTCCAATCCGGCTTGGCTGTTCCGTTGGTATGCGCGGGGCCTGCGTATCGCCGGCCGCCTGGTCGCCGGCGTCGGCTTGCCGGATACGCGCATCGACGAGGACTCGATCAAGGCCTGGGGCGCATGGTGCGAGGGCCAGGGGCTCGGCTGCAATCTGGTGCTCGACCGCACCCGCTCCCATGCCGAGGTGCTGACCACGATCGCCCAATGCGGCCGCGCGAGCCCGAGCTGGCAGACCGGCAAGCTCGGCGTCGTCTGGGAGGATGCCGGCCGCCCGGCCACGGCGCTGGTGACGCCCGGCAACATCGTCGCCGGCTCGTTAGCGGTCGAGTATGCCGCAGGCCAGGCGGCGGACGAGATTGCCGTGCGCTATATCGAGCCCGACCTCGATTGGCAGTTCAACACGCTCCGCCGCCTCGTGCCGGGTGTGAACGGGCCGCCGGCGGCCACGACCACGATCACGCTCGAAGGCGTGACCTCATCCGAACACGCGGCGATCGCGTGCAATCTGCAAGCCGCGCGCCAGCTCTACCACCGCCGGCGCTTGAGCTGGGAGATGGCGGCCGAAGGGCTTGCGATCGCGCGCGGCGACGTGGTGCACATCACCCATTCGCTGATCGACGGCGGCGCCGCCGGCCGGCTTGCCGGCGGCACGGCCGCGCACGTGATCCTCGACCGCGCGGTCGATCTCCGCGCGCCTTCCGGCGCGACATTTTCTCGCGCGCCTTCCGGCGCGGTCGATCTCCGCGCGCCTTCCGGCGCGACCACCTCCAGCGCCGGCGGCGAGATGCTGTTCCGCCTGCCGGACGGCACGGTGCACCGAACGGCCGTCTCGGCGGCGGGCGGCGCGCAGGGCGAGACCGCCGAGATCGAGCTCGACGATCCGCTCCCCGAGGCGCCGGGCGCCCAAGGCGCGAGTCCCCTCGATACCTTGTGGCGCCTCTACGATGCGAGCCTGCCGCCGGTGCGCGCGCGCATCACGGCGGTCGAGCCCGCTACCGACCGGCGCGTGCGCTTTACCGCCATCGACGAGGTGGAGGCCTATTATGCCGCCGCCACCGCCGATCTCTCCGCGCCCTTGCCGGTGCTTTCCGCCCGTGCGCCTCGGGTGCTGGGCGTCGCTTTCGCCGAGGCCCAGGTGCGCGTCGGCGCCGGCTTCGCGGTCGAGATCGCCGCCGTGCTCACCACGGCCGGCGACTGGCGCGGCGGTATCGTGCGGGCATCCGTCGACGACGCCCCGCCCCGCATTGTCGCCCGCCTCGTGGACGGCGAGACGGCCGCGCAATGGCTCGCGCCGCCCCAAGGGACCCTCACCCTGACCGTGACACCCGGCACCGAGGCCGCGCCCGCCGGCGCTCCCTTCACCGCACGCTATGAGATCGTGGGCTCCCTCGCCCCGCCGGGCGTGCCGACCAACTTCCTGATCGACGTGCTGGGCGACGGCACCCGCAGGCTGCGCTGGCAACCGCCGGCCGATGTGGACCTCGCCGGCGTCCTGATCCGCTACGGCGCCGCCGGCGGCACGCCGCTTGGCTGGGATCGACTGACGCCCTTGCATCGGGGCCACCTTACCGCCTCGCCGCTGGAGACGGTCGAGCCGTCGCCGGGAACCTGGGTCTTCGCCGCCCGCGCCATCGATACCGGCGGCAGGCTTTCCGCCGGCGACGTGCGCATCGTCGCCGAGCTCGGGCCGCAGCGCCAGGGCGACGCCCTGCTCTGGCGCTGCCCCTCCGCCGCCGGCTGGCCCGGCAGGCTTACCGATATCGAGCGCTCCGATGACGGCTACGACGCGCTTGAGGGCGCGGGCGATTACACATGGGACGATCTCACGACATGGGACGCCTGGCAGTCGTGGGGCGCCGGCAACGGCACCGGCGCCGCCGCCGAGATCGCCTTCGCGGCCGAGCCGGTCGATCTCGGCATCGCCTTCGACGTGGCGCTGCGCTGGTCCGCCGAGATCGAGGGCGACGGCGCCTTCGAGTACCGCGCAGGCGCGAGCGCGGCCGCCGTGGCCGCCGCCTCATGGGCCGCCTATGCGGAAGGAACCACCGTCGCCGGGCGATGGCTGCAACTGCGCTGGCGCGTGAGCGGCGACGGCAGCCGGGTGCTCTCCCTCGATCATCTGTGCTGGTCCGCCCATGCGCCGTCGGCCGAGCGCAAGCTGCTCGATCGCAACACCGCCGAGTGGCAGGGAACGGCGGCGACAGGGCGCATCGTGCCGACCGACCTGCGCTTCGTGACCGACCTCGATATCACCCTGCAATCGGTCGGCGCGGGCTGGTCGTGGACGCTGCTCAGCAAGAACAGCCCGACGCGCATCCGCATCTACGACGGCGACGGCAACCCCGCCGACGCCGTGGTCGATGCCGTCGTGCGCGGCGTTGCCGACTAGCTCGGAGTTCTCACCGATGTCACGGCCTGCGTCGCGCCCAGACGCTCGATCCGCCAGGAGCGGGCCGAAAAGCGTATCGGGGAATACGGTTGAGGCCCGCGACGCCGCGCGGGACGCGCGCGGAGCGCACGATGCGGGCGGGCGTCTGGGCGCGACCCGAAGGGCGGCGCCTTCCGGCCGACAGGGTTCGTCAAGCCGCTTGCCCGATGTCCCCGGCGTCGCGCCGAAGGCGCGCGTATCCGCGCGACGCGCTGCGCGCCTTTCCTGCCCTGTCGGCCGGAATGCGCCGCGCAGACCATGACATCGGTGAGAATTCCGAGCTGAAAGGAGGCGCACATGCCCTGGCCAACGGACGATCTCTCGACCGCCGGCGTCGATTCCGGCACCGACCGCCCGCCCCGCGCGGAGTTCTTCAAGCTCTTTCAGCGCGTCAAGACGATCATCGCCGGGCGCGGCAGCGCCGACGGCGTGGCCTCCCTCGACGGCCGCCGCCGCGTGCCGGACGCCGAGCTCGGGCGCGGCGTCGCCGGCGGCATCGCCTCCCTCGACGGCTCAGGCAGAGTGCCGAGCGCGCAGCTTCCGCCACAGCCGACACCGCCGCAGGCCGTGCCGCCCGGCACCGTCGCCATGCACGCCGGCGCCAGGCCCAACGGATGGCTGACCTGCAACGGCTCCGCCGTGAGCCGTGCCACCTATCCCGACCTCTTCGCCGTCATCGGCACCGCCTACGGCCCCGGCGACGGCTCGACCACCTTCAACCTGCCCGATCTCAGGGACCGCTTCGCGCTCGGCGCCACCGCAACCCGCCGGGCCGGCGCGACCGGCGGCGCGGAGACGCACACCCTCACGGAGGCCGAAATGCCGACGCATGGCCACGTCCTCGGCGGCGTGCGCCAGGACGGCGCGGGCGCGGATCGAAACAGGCTCACCGGCACAACCGGCACCGCGTCCACGGTGGCCGCCGGCAGCACCTATGGCGTGCGCCACGCCGGCGGCGGACAGCCCCACAACAACATGCCGCCCTATATCGCCCTCAACTTCTTCATCAAGGTCTGAGCGCAGGCCGGGGGCGCGCGACCCCTCATTTCGCGCGCACGACCATTATTTCGCGCGCGAGACCTTTCAGGCTCGCGCGACCCGGGCGTGCGCGACCCCTCATTCCGAGCCGGCCGCCGTCCGTCTCACGGAATCCCACTTATCCCACTTAATCCCACTTAATCCCGGCGAATCCCGCTTCGAAATTAACGTTGTACGTGTCCCGCGCGCGATGAGGGCGGCCGTTCAGGCCACGGCGACGGCATCGATCTCCACCTTCCACTCGGGCCGGACGAGACCGGCCACCACGATGGTCGTCGATGCAGCCTTGTGATCGGCGCCCAAGTGCCGTTGGCGGGCGGCGCCGAGCAGCGGCACATAGTCGGCATCCAGCATGTAGGTGATGGTGCGCACAATGTTGCCGGTCGTCATGCCCGCTTCGGCGAGCACGGCCTCGATGTTGCGCCAGACGCACTCGATTTGCGCCGCCACGTCGTCGGGCGCGGTGCCGTCGGGATCGGTACCGACCTGCCCCGATATGTGCAGCAGGCGCGACACGTTGACCGCCTCGACGCCATGGTCGTAGTGGCCGAACGGCCCCGCGATATCGGCCGGATTGTACGTCTTGAACACGGTGGCCTCCTTGAATTGATGAGCGAGCACGTGCGTGGTCGTTCGCCGTCGCTCGACCTGGAGAGTACGGCCGAGCTGCCGCTCTCCAAATGGGGGCGGGTCGCTATGCCGCGTCCTTCAGCGACATTCGCTCGATCTCCTCGATGGTTCCTTGGCTGCATCCTATTGGCAGGCTTCCCTTCAAGCAGCAAATTCCTGTCGAAGTCCACCCCTGCGCGGCACGACTGATTGGCTTGGAGAGGCTCGGTCCAAGGCCTCTCCGGCGGTTGCGTGGGGCGGGTGAGTGTGCTACCCATCCGACGCCTTGTCCGGGACGGGCGCCCGCGAGGCTTTTTTTGCGACCGCGCCGCGGAATCACCGCGAGTGGCGGCGCATCCGGAGCTAGAACTAGGGAGTAGCGGTGGCTGGGCAATCGGTCGGGGGAGCCGGTCTCGCGGATCGTTACGCGACCGCGCTCTTCGAGCTTGCGCGGGAGCGTGGCGCGATCGAGGAGATCGAGCGCGACCTCGACTCCATCCGCGAACTGGTGGACGGCAGCGACGACCTCAAGCGCGTGATCCGCAGCCTGACGCTGTCCCGCGCCGAGCAGGGTAAGGCGCTGGACGCGGTACTGGAGCGGCTGGGAACCAACCAGTACGTCAGGAATTTTGTCGCGCTGCTGGCGCGCAACCGGCGGGTCTCCCTGTTGACCGACATGATCGCGGCGTTTCAGGCGAAGCTCGCCGAGCATCGCGGCGAGGTGTCGGCCGAAGTGACGTCTGCCGTGCCGCTCAAGCCCAATCACCTTGATGCCGTGAGGGACGCGCTCCGTACCATCGTCGGACGCGACGTGACGCTCGAGTCCCGGGTCGATCCCTCGTTGATAGGCGGCCTCACGGTGCGCGTCGGCTCACGCATGCTCGACAACTCGCTTAGGACCAAGTTGCAGAATCTCGAATTGGCGATGAAGGGGATCTGAGATGGATATCGGCGCCGCCGAAATTTCGGCAATCCTGAAGGAACAGATCGCCAATTTCGGCTCAGAGGCGGATGTGGCCGAGGTCGGCCAGGTGCTCTCGGTCGGCGACGGCGTGGCCCGGGTCTACGGGCTCGACAATGTCCAGGCCGGCGAGATGGTCGAATTCCCTGGCGGAATCAGGGGGATGGCGCTGAATCTTGAGACCGACAATGTCGGTATCGTGATCTTCGGCGAAGACCGGTACATCAAGGAAGGCGACGTCGTCAAGCGGACCGGCACCATCGTCGATGTGCCGGTGGGCAAGGGGCTCTTGGGTCGCGTCGTCGATCCGCTCGGCAACCCGCTCGACGGCAAGGGGCCGATCGAAAGCACGGAGCGCCGCCGCGTCGAGGTCAAGGCCCCCAGCATCATCCCGCGCCGCTCGGTGCACGAGCCGGTCCAGACCGGCCTCAAGGCCCTCGACGCCCTGGTGCCGATCGGGCGCGGCCAACGGGAGCTGATCATCGGCGACCGCCAGACCGGCAAGACCGCGATCGCGATCGATACCATCATCAACCAGAAGGGCGTGAACGCCGGCGACGACGAATCGCGCAAGCTCTACTGCATCTATGTCGCCATCGGGCAGAAGCGCTCGACCGTGGCGCAGATCGTCAAGACCCTCGAAGAGAACGGCGCGCTCGACTATTCGATCGTGGTCTCGGCGTCCGCGTCGGAGCCCGCGCCGCTGCAGTTCCTGGCGCCCTACGCCGGCTGCACCATGGGCGAGTTCTTCCGCGACAACGGCATGCACGCGGTGATCTTCTACGACGATCTCTCGAAGCAGGCCGTCGCCTACCGCCAGATGTCGTTGCTGCTCCGCCGACCGCCGGGGCGCGAGGCTTATCCGGGCGACGTGTTCTATCTCCATTCGCGCCTGCTCGAGCGCGCGGCCAAGATGAACGCGGACAACGGTTCCGGCTCGCTCACCGCTATGCCGGTGATCGAGACCCAGGCGAGCGACGTCTCGGCCTACATCCCGACCAACGTCATCTCGATCACGGACGGGCAGATCTTCCTCGAGACCGAGCTCTTCTATCAGGGCATTCGGCCTGCGATTAACGTCGGCCTCTCGGTGAGCCGGGTGGGCTCGGCCGCCCAGGTGAAGGCGATGCGGCAAGTCGCCGGCCGGATTAAGCTGGAGCTCGCCCAGTACCGCGAGATGGCGGCCTTCGCGCAGTTCGGCTCCGACCTCGACGTGGCGACGCAGCGGCTTCTCAACCGGGGCGCGCGGCTGACCGAGTTGCTCAAGCAGGATCAGTTCTCGCCGATGGCTGTGGAAGAGCAGGTGGTTTCGATCTTCTCCGGCGTGCGCGGCTATCTCGACCGCATCGACTTGAACGATGTGAACCGCTTCGAACGCGAGTTCCTCAGCGACATGCGGGCCAACCATGGGGCCCTGCTGGAGGAGATCCGCACCTCCCAGGAGATGAGCGCAGACAGCGACAAGGCGCTCACCGCGATCCTCGACGAATTTACGAAGAAATTCGCCTAACTAGCGGCGGCAAAGAGAGAAATAGGCCTCCGCCATGGCGAGCCTCAAAGACCTCCGGGTGCGCATCAACAGCGTGCGCCAGACCCAGAAGATCACCTCGGCGATGAAGCTCGTCGCGGCGTCCAAGCTGCGCCGCGCGCAGGAGGCGGCAGAGGCGGCGCGTCCCTTCTCCGAGCGTATGGAGCGGATGGTGGGCTCGCTCGCCGAAATCATGGGCGAGCGCGAGGACGCGCCCGCGATGCTTCGCGGCACGGGCAAGGACGACACGCACCTGTTCGTCGTGGCGACCGCCAACCGGGGGCTCTGCGGCGGCTTCAACAGCTCGATCACGCGGGCGACCCGCGCGCGCCTCAGGGAACTGGGTGAGCAGGGCAAGACGACCAAAATCATCTGCGTCGGGCGCAAGGGCCGCGAGCAACTTCGCCGCGAGTTCGGCGGGAAGATCATCGACCATACGGATGGGATCGGGCGTTCCGGCGGCCCCTCCTTCGAAGAGGCGGACCAGATAGGCCGCGGCCTCACCAAGCGCTTCGAGGAGGGCGAGTTCGACACCTGCACGGTGGTCTACAACCGCTTCAAGACGGTGATGAGCCAAGTCGTCACATTCCAGCAGCTGATCCCCTTCAGCCCGCCCACTGCGGCGGCGATTGAGGGCGACGACTCAGGCGCGATTTACGATTTCGAGCCGGATGAGGAGATGATTCTCTCCGACCTTCTGCCGCGCAATCTGTCGATCCAGATTTTCCGCTCCCTGCTCGAAAACGCAGCGAGCGAGCAAGGCGCGCGGATGACGGCGATGGACAGCGCGACGCGGAACGCCGGCGAAATGATCGACGAGCTGACCCTCCACTACAACCGGACGCGACAGGCGCAGATCACCAAGGAGCTGATCGAGATCATCTCCGGCGCGGAAGCGCTCTGACGGCGATCCGAACGAGTTCGAGCGGGAGCAGAGCAAGATGGCGACGAGAAATGTGGTCGGGAAGATCACCCAGGTCTTGGGCGCGGTCGTGGACGTGCACTTCGAGGGCGAGCTTCCGGCGATTCTGAACGCCCTTTACGTCGACAATCAGGGCAACCGCCTGGTTCTGGAGGTGGCGCAGCACTTGGGCGAGAGCACGGTCCGCTGCGTCGCCATGGACACGACGGATGGGCTCGTGCGCGGCGAGGAAGCCGTCGATACCGGCAGCGGCATCACGGTGCCCGTGGGGCAGGAAATGCTCGGCCGCATCATCAATGTCGTCGGCGATCCAATTGATGAGCGCGGCGAGGTCAACGCCAAGTTCAAGCGGCCGATCCACGCGCAGGCGCCGGCCTTTGTCGATCAGTCGACCGAGGCGGAGATCCTGGTCACCGGCATCAAGGTGGTCGACCTGCTGGCACCCTACGCCAAGGGCGGCAAGGTCGGGCTCTTCGGCGGTGCCGGCGTCGGCAAGACCGTCATCATCATGGAGCTCATCAACAACATCGCCAAGCAGCACGGCGGCTATTCGGTGTTCGCCGGCGTGGGCGAGCGGTCGCGCGAGGGCAACGACCTCTATCACGAGATGATCGAATCGGGCGTCATCGACCTCGAGGGCGATCAGTCCAAGGTGGCGCTGGTCTACGGCCAGATGAACGAGCCGCCCGGCGCCCGCGCCCGCGTGGGTCTCACAGGTCTGACGCAGGCCGAGTACTTCCGCGATGAGGAGGGGCAGGACGTGCTGCTCTTCATCGACAACATCTTCCGCTTCACCCAGGCCGGCTCCGAAGTGTCCGCGCTGCTGGGCCGTATTCCTTCCGCCGTGGGCTATCAGCCGACGCTCGCGACCGACATGGGCGCGCTGCAGGAGCGCATCACGTCGACCCACAAGGGTTCGATCACCTCGGTGCAGGCGATTTACGTGCCTGCCGACGACCTGACCGACCCGGCGCCGGCGACCTCCTTCGCCCATCTGGACGCGACCACGGTGCTCTCGCGGCAGATCGCCGAGCTCGGCATCTACCCGGCGGTGGACCCGCTCGATTCCACCTCGCGCATGCTCGACCCCCGCATCATCGGGGAGGAGCATTACACCATCGCCCGCGAGGTTCAGCGCATCCTGCAGACCTACAAGTCGCTGCAGGACATCATCGCCATCCTCGGCATGGACGAGCTCTCCGAGGAGGACAAGCTCACGGTCTCGCGCGCCCGCAAGATTCAGCGCTTCCTGTCGCAGCCCTTCTTCGTGGCCGAGGTCTTCACCGGCACGCCCGGCAAGCTCGTGGACATCAAGGACACGATCGCGAGCTTCAAGGCGATCTGCGCCGGCAAGTACGACGACCTGCCGGAGGCCGCGTTCTACATGGTGGGCCCCATCGAGGAGGCGGTCGACAAGGCGAAGCAGATGGCCGCCGAGGCCGCCTAAGGAGGCCTGAGGAACGGCCATGGCCGACACCCTGCAGTTCGAGCTTGTGGCGCCGGAGCGGCTGATCTTCTCCGGCGACGTCGAGATGGTGGTTGTGCCAGGTGCCGAGGGCGATTTCGGCGTGCTGCCGGGCCATTCGCTCCTGCTTTCTACCCTGAGACCCGGGGTGATCGAGACCTACGAGAACGAGAAGCCGAAGGACCGCTACGTGGTCGCCGAAGGCTTCGCCGAGGTGACGGGAGAGCGCTGCACGGTACTCTCCACCGAGGCGTTCGAGGCAGGCGCCATCGACCGCGCTCAGGCGGAGGCGCGGCTCGAGCAGGCGCAGCTGGGCTTGCGCGACGCTGAAGGCGACGAGGAGCGCGCGAAGTACGAGCGGGAGGTCGAGTTCGCCCAGCTTCTGGCTGCCAACGCGGCCTGAGGCGGTCTAATCCGCCGCCCCTCCGGCGCCCCCATTCGCGCGTTGTCCCGACCGCCCACGTTACTATACTGATCCGTCGAATCGTCGCTGAGCGGGGAGCGGAGCATGGGCACCTGGACCCTCGACGACATCCCGTGGGAGCAGTTCGACCGGTCCAAACTGGACCCGGAGATGGTCAAGATCGCCAAGGCGGCGTGCGTGGTCGAGCACCACAGCGCCGACTACGGCAAGTATCTCTGCGCTGTCTTTCACGACGATCCCGGCTTCTGCGCCGATGCGGTCGCGTGGGCAGAAGAAGAGATCCAGCACGGCGCCGCCCTCAGGCGCTACGCCGAGCTTGCGGACCCGTCGTTCGACTTCGATGCGACCTTCGCACGCTTCGTCGCCGGCCACCCCATCGACGTGGAGGCGAGCGATTCGATCCGCGGCTCCCGCTGCGGCGAGATGGTGGCGCGCTGCATTGTCGAGGCCGGCACGTCTACCTATTACAGCGCGCTGCGCGACGCCGCCGAGGAGCCCGTGTTCAAGGCGATCTGCAAGCGGATCGGGGGCGACGAGTTCTGCCACTACAAGCTGTTCTACACCACGATGAAGCACTACCGGGACATCGAGGGCGTCGGCCGACTCAGCCGGGCCAAGGTGGCGCTCGGGCGGGTGTTCGAGGCGAGCGACGACGAGCTTCCGTACGCCTATCATTGCGGCGCCGGCGAGCCCGATCCCTACGTTCGCCGCCGCGCGACCCTCGCCTATGCGTCGCGTACGTTTCCGCTCTACCGGCGCGATCACGTGCAGCGTGGGGTGGGCATGATGCTCAAGGCGATCGGCATCAAGCCGCAGGGGCGGTTGGGAAGAATTATCGCCGCGCTGACTTGGCTTGCGCTCAGGCTCTATGTCCGGCGTCTGGAGCGGTTCAGGGCGAGAGAAACGGGCGAAACTCCTCGATCACCGCTTCGTAGAGCGCCCGCTTGAAGGTCACCACGTTTGCGGTGAGCTCGTCGACGGGCGACCAACGCCAGTCGCTGAATTCGGGATGCGCCGTCCTGATGTCGATGTCCGCATCGGTCCCGAGGAAGCGCGCGGCGAACCACTTTTGTTCCTGTCCCCGATAGCGCCCCCGCCAGACCCGCCTTACCATGTTGGGCGGTAGATCGTAGCGCAGCCACTCTCGCGTCTGCGCCAGCAGCTCCACCCGATCGGGTGCGACTCCGGTCTCTTCCTCAAGCTCCCTGAGTGCCGCATCGTGGGGACTTTCGCCCCGGTCGATCCCGCCCTGCGGCATCTGCCAGGCTTCCTGCACCATGTCGATGCGCCTGCCGACGAAGACCTGCCCCTGCCCGTTGAACAACAGTACGCCGACGCAGGGCCGGTAGGGGAGCGCCTCTCGGCTTGCCATGTCAGCAGCCGGGCCGGCTGACAGCGTTGACCAGCTTGTGTGAGTTCAGTTGACGGCCGATACGCCCGAGAGAATGCGGGCGCCGCGCAGTTGCTCGATTGCGCGGGCCAGCTGATAGTCGCCCTTCGTCGGATCGTCCTCGGCTTCCTCCAGGGCTTCCTCCGCCGCCGGGTCCTCGTCGGTGATCCCGTCGTTATCGAGGTGCCCCCTCAGATCCTCCTCCCGGCGCTCGGGTATCGCCTCCGGCTCAGGCTCCGGCCGGATCTGCTCCACGACGATGTCCGGGTCGATCCCCTGTTCCTGGATCGAGCGGCCGGATGGCGTGAAGTAGCGTGCCGTGGTCAGACGCAGCGCGCCGCGCCCGCCAAGGGGAATCACCGTCTGCACCGAGCCCTTGCCGAACGAGCGGGTGCCGAGGATCAGTGCCCGCCCGTGATCCTGCAGCGCGCCCGCCACGATTTCCGAGGCCGATGCCGTCCCGCTGTTGATCAGGACGACCAGCGGCAGGCCGTCGATGATGTCTCCCTCTTGCGCGTTGAAGCGCAGCGCGCTGGTGGGATCGCGCCCGCGGGTCGATACGATTTCGCCTTGCTCCAGGAACGCGTCCGAGACCGCGATTGCCTGATCGAGCAGGCCGCCGGGATTGTTGCGCAGGTCGAGCACGGCGCCGAGCACCCGATCGCCCTGCTCCTCCCACAGATCGCCCAGAACCCCGTCGAGATCGTCGGATGTGTGCTCGGAGAATGCGGATATCCGCGCGACGATAATCTCGTCGTCCACCACCCGCGCACGCACCGAACGGATCTTGATGATGGCGCGGGTTATCGGGAAGTTGAGAGACTCTTCCACCCCGCTGCGGCGGACGGTGAGCGTGATCTCGGAGTTAACGGGGCCGCGCATCCTGTCGACCGCCTGCTGGAGGGTGAGCCCCAGCACCGGCTCGTCGTCGAGATGGGTCACCAGGTCTCCCGGCTGGATGCCGGCGCGCTGCGCGGGGGTGTCGTCGATCGGCGTGATCACCTTGACGAGGCCGTCCTCCATCGTGACCTCGATACCGAGGCCGCCGAACTCGCCACGCGCCTGAACCTGAACTTCCTTGTAGCTCTTGGGGTTGTGATACTTCGAATGCGGGTCGAGCGAGCCGATCATGCCCTCGATGGCGGCATCGATCAGCTCAGACGTGCTCACCTCCTCAACGTATTCGTTGCGGATTTCTTCGAGGATTTTGCCAAACAGATCGAGCTGGTCGTAAGCTTCCCTGTCCTCTTGGGCCAGCGCGAACGCCGGAAGGGTGATCGCCATCAAGCCGACGAGGCCGGCTACCAGTACTCTTCGCATTCTATCCCTCGACCGTAGCGCCGGTTGCCGAACATCGTGCCGACGCGTATTCGGGGTCCTCGTCAGGGCTGCCACCGCCGTCGCCGATGGGCGAGCGCCGGGCAAGCTCCGTCTTCAGGTCCCGCTGTGCGAGGCCGGCCCATACTATCTCTCGCCATCGAACATGATCAACACGCGCGTCGGCACGCCGCCGCTACTCGTCGATAGGGGCAGGGGAGAGCGGCTCGACGGCTTGCTTTTCCGCTACTGCCGCGAGCAGCGACGTGGCGCTGGCGCCGGTCACGGGATGCCGCCAACGGGGCGCCACCTCAATAAGAGAAGCCAGCACGAAGGCCCGCTCTGCGAGTCGCGGGTGAGGAAGGACGAGGGCCGGTCCGCTCCGGTCGCCGACGTGCTGGACGATTTGGCCGTCATAGTCCAGGAGGTCGAGATCGAGGGGGCGGGACGCGCCCGCGACACTGCGCCGGCGCCCGAAGTTCGCCTCGACTTCGAGGAGGCGCTCCATGAGCGGAATGGGATCGAGCGTCGTTTCGACCCGGACTACACCGTTGACGAACGAGGGACCCGTGGCCGGCGGCATCGGCGCGCTCCGATACCAGCGCGATCGCGCCACCGGTCGGATACCGCACTCGGCCAGCGCAACGAGCGCTGCGTCCAGGCCCTCGGCCGGCGTGCCGTGGCGCGCGGTCGGGAGGTTCGCTCCCAGTGCAACCAGGATCATCGTCGCGAACCGCGTGCTTGCACTTGTCCCTCTCTCCGGGAATCCCTAGTTATGACGTGCGTGCCACGCGGCCGCGACCCCGTGAGCGATTTGGCCGCTCGCCAACAGGCGACAGCGTGTTCACCGGCATTCTGCCTCACTAGACCAAGAAGGATAGACCTTGATGGAATTCAACCCGCAAGAGCGGATCGGCCTCTTCATCGACGGCGCGAACCTTTACGCCGCTGCCCGTTCGCTCGGTTTCGACATTGACTATAAGCGCCTGCGGGAGGAGTTCGCGGGCAAGGCCCGGCTCATCCGCGCTCTCTATTACACGGCGCTGGTCGAAGATCAGGAATATTCGCCGATCCGGCCGTTGGTCGATTGGCTCGACTACAACGGCTACACCTTGATCACCAAGCCGACCAAGGAGTTCACCGATTCCATGGGGCGTCGCAAGATCAAGGGCGACATGGATATCGAAATCGCGGTCGACATGTTGGAGTTGTCCGGCGCCCTCGACCATATCGTGCTGTTCTCGGGCGACGGCGACTTCCGCCGCGTGACCGAAGCCGTCCAACGCAAGGGCGTGCTGGTAACGGTCGTCAGTACAATCCGCTCGCAGCCGCCGATGATCGCCGACGAGTTGCGCCGCCAGGCGGACAACTTCATCGAGCTTCAGGATCTCGAACCCTTGATCGCGCGCGAGCCCAAGTGGCGGAACGAACGTGCCCGCAACCTGAGGGAGCCGATGGACGACGAGTACGAGGCGTTCGACGGCGACGGCGATGAGGACGACACGGCCGATGAGATCGCGCACACAGTGTGAGCATGCCGGTGCCGATTCCGCCTGCGCCGGATCGGGACTGCGACCGATGTCCGCGGCTCGTCGCGTATCGTAAGGAACACCGCGCGGCCGAGCCGCATTGGCACAACGCGCCGGTACCGAGCTTCGGCGGCATTGACTCCCGGCTGCTGATCGTCGGCCTCGCCCCCGGATTACGCGGCGCCAACCGCACCGGCCGACCGTTCACGGGCGATTTTGCCGGCGACCTGCTCTACGCTACCCTCGGCGCGTTCGGCTTCGCCCGCGGCACCTACGGCGCCACGACCGACGACGGTCTCACGCTTCAGGACTGCCGCATCACCAATGCCGTCCGCTGCGTGCCGCCGCAAAATCAGCCCAAGGCTCCCGAGATTGCGGCATGTCGCGGGTTTCTCGAGGCCGAAATCGAGGCGATGAGCAGCCTTCGCGCCATTCTCGCGCTCGGCCTTGTTGCTCACGGCGCCGTGCTGAAGGCGCTGGGCTTGCGCGCCGGTGCTTGCCGCTTCGCCCACGGTGCGGTCCACCGCCTCGATGACGGGCGGCGGCTATTCAACAGCTACCACTGCTCGCGCCTCAACACGAACACGGGCCGTCTGACGCCTGCGATGTTTGCCGATGTGTTTGCCGCGATCCGGGCGTCGTTGGGCGAAGCGCGTACCTGAGGGCGATCGGGCACTATCCCCGATCGCGAATCAGACGCTCCTTCTGGCGTTTCCAGTCGCGTTCCTTCTCGGCGGCGCGCTTGTCGTACTTGCGTTTGCCGGAGGCCATCGCCAGCGCCAGCTTGGCGATCCCGCGCGCGTTGAAATAGAGGGTGAGCGGTACCAGGGTCACGCCGCCACGATGAAGCGCTCCCAGCAGCTTGCGAATCTCGCGCTTGTGCAGGAGCAGCTTGCGGGGCCGCATCGGATCGTGATTGAAGGCCCCGGCGCCGTCGTATTGGGAAATGTGCGCGTTAATCAGATAGATCTCGCCGCCGCGTTCGACGGCGTAGGCGTCGTTGATATTGGCGCGGCCCGCCCTCAGCGACTTGACCTCGGTGCCGGTCAGTTGAATGCCGACCTCGAACGGGCGCTCGAGACGGTAGTCTCGGCGCGCCTTGCGATTCTGCGCAATGCGCTGGCCGCTGGGCGCGGCATTGCCGCTCACGGCGCGGACCTGGCCTTGAGGTGTTGCCCGAGAGCTAAGCTCAGTTGAGGACGCCGACCTGGCGCATTGCCGCTTCGATCCGCTCGCGATTGGCCGCGCTTGGGGAGGTCAGCGGAAGCCTCATCTCCGGCTCGCACTTGCCGAGGAGCGACGCGGCATACTTGACAGGGATCGGGTTGCTCTCGACAAACAGCGTGTCGTGAAGCGGCATGAGCTGGGTGTGCCGGTCCAGTGCCTCTTCGGTATCGCCGCGCTCCCACGCCGCGAAGAAACCCGCGCACTGGCGCGGTGCCACGTTCGCCGTCACCGAGATGCAACCGTCGCCACCCTGCGCGAGGAAGCCCAGAATCGTGCCGTCTTCGCCCGAGAGCTGGCAGAATTCTTCGCCGATGGCAGCCCTGGTGCGGGTGGGCCGGCCCAGATCGGCGGTCGCGTCCTTGACGCCCACGACGTTGGGGAGCTCGGCGAGGCGCGCCATCGTCTCGACCGACATGTCCACCACGCTCCGCCCGGGGATGTTGTAGATGATCTGCGGAATGTCCACGGCGTCGTTGATGGCCTTGTAGTGGGCGTACATGCCCTCTTGCGTCGGCTTGTTGTAATAGGGCATGACCAGCAGCGCGCCGTCTGCGCCGGCGTCCTTGGCGTGGTGGGTGAGGCTGATCGCCTCCTCGGTCGAGTTCGAGCCCGTCCCGGCAACGACCGGAACCCGCCCTGCCGCGACCTCGATGCAGATCTCGGTCACGCGGTGGTGCTCGCCGTGGCTGAGGGTCGGCGATTCACCCGTGGTTCCGCAGGGCACCAGCCCGGCGGCACCCTCATCGATTTGCCAGGCGACGAAATCACGGTACGCGTCTTCATCCACCTCGCCATTGCGGAACGGCGTGATCAGGGCCGTCAGATATCCCTCGAACATGCCACGCTCCCATGATGTCCGTTGCCGTTCGGGCGAGAATAGGTTGAGAGCATAATGGGAACAAGGCCGCGTCGGGAGCCCACCTTTCTCAGCTGCGCACCGCAGGCGGCGCGGTGGGCGCGGCGAATGCTTCTCTTGGCGGCCGTGGTACTTGTTCCGGCGGTCTCCGGCGTGACTACACGAGCGGCGACGGATCCACCGATGCCGCCCCCCGTGGCGCGGGCCGATATCGCCCTCTATACGGACGCGTTCAGGGCCGCGGTGCGCGACAATTGGCGCCATGCCCATCGCCTCGCCCGGAGGGCCAGCGACCCGCTCGGCGCCACGATCCTTCGCTGGTGGGACTATAGCCGCCCCGGCAGCACCGCCTCGTTCGCCGAGATCGCGCGGTTCATGGACGAGCATCCGGACTGGCCGGACCAGAGACTGCTCCAAATCAATGCCGAAGAGGCGATGGCTAGAGGAGTCTCCGATGCCGACGTCATCGCCTGGTATCATTGGCGCGATCCCATCAGCAGCCACGGTCACCTGCGCTACGCCGATGCTTTGCTCGCCAGGGACGAGGAGGAACGCGCAGCAGCCCTGATTCGAACAGCGTGGGTGGAGGGGTCGTTCACTTCGCGGGAGCTTCGCGAGACCCATCGCCGCTATCGCTCGATGCTGCGGCCCGAAGATCACGTCGCCCGGCTGGATCGCCTTGTGTGGGCCAATCATACTCGCGCGGCACAGCGCATGTACCGCTATGTCGACGAGGGGCATCAGCGGCTGGCGGAGGCGCGGCTCATGCTCCGCGCGCGCCAGGGCGGCGTGGATCGGGCGATCGAGCGGGTGCCGGCGGAGCTGCGCGATCATCCGGGGCTTGTCTACGAGCGGTTGCGCTGGCGGCGCGCGAAGGGCCGCGACGACGACGCCCGCGCGCTCCTGCGAACGCGGCCGCGGGATCTCGGCCCTCAGCCCAAGCTCTGGTGGCGGGAACGCGCCATTCTGGCGCGCCGCGCCCTCGAAGACGGGCTGACCGAGCGGGCCTATGCGCTCGCCGCCGGTCACAGTCAGACGGCTGCCTCAACCTACTCGGAGGCGGAGTGGCTCGCCGGTTGGCTCGCGCTTCGCTTCCTCGACGACGCGCGCGCCGCGCTTCCTCATTTCGTGCAAATGCACGGCGCGGTAACGATGCCGATAAGCCGGGCGCGGGCCGCATATTGGGCGGGCCGGGCAGCCGAGGCGTTCGACGACTTGGATAGCGCGGCGCTCTGGTACGAGAAGGCGGCGATCTATCCGGCCACCTTTTACGGCCAGCTCGCCATCGCCCGAATCGCGGCGCGGGATGCACCGTTGATCCGCGCCGCGCCCGACACCGCGGCCGGCGCGACGCTCGACGGCCATCCTCTGGTCGCTGCCGTGCGCTTCCTGACATTCCTCGGCCGCGACTATCTCGCCGAGCCCTTCTACGACCGCTTGAGCGCGCTGGCGCGCAACGAGGCGGACCACGCCCTGATTTCGGCGCTCGCGCTCTCCGTCGACCAGCCGGACCAATCGATCCGGGCCGCCCAGCATGCCGCGCGGGACGGTTACGTCTCGATCGACCGGCTGTTCCCGCTGGTCAACGTGCCGTTTGCGAGAGACGACGACGACCTCGAACATGCGTTGGTG
Organism: Alphaproteobacteria bacterium; assembly: GCA_965237415.1. Taxonomy (GTDB): domain Bacteria; phylum Pseudomonadota; class Alphaproteobacteria; order UBA828; family UBA828; genus WTGU01. The sequence continues at coordinate 1,107,091 of CBDEFM010000002.1, read as the reverse complement.
CTCGCGCTGATCCGCCAGGAGAGCCGCTTCGACCGCAGAGCGCGGAGCGGTTCCGGCGCTCTCGGCCTGATGCAGCTCATGCCACCGACTGCGCGGAGCGTCGCCCGCCGCTTGGGCCTGAGCGAGTCAAGCAAGCGGCTCACGTCCAACGCCGCCCACAACATCGCCCTCGGCAGCCGCTATCTGGACGACCTGATCGAGCGCTACGACGGTTCGTACCTGCTGGCCGTCGCCGCCTATAATGGCGGGCCGCGTAACGTCGCCCGCTGGATCGCGGCCAGCGGCGACCCCCGGCGCGACCCGGACGTGGACATTATCGATTGGATCGAAATGATCCCGATCCCGGAGACTCGAAACTATGTTCAGCGGGTTCTCGAAGGAACCCAGGTCTACCGCTGGCAGCTCGGCCGGCGGCCGACGGCGTCCAGCCTCGAAAGCGATCTTGCGCGCGGCATGTCTCAGCGCACCGTGGCGCTCTATTGCGGGGCAGGCGATGACGCCGCAGGGCAGGACCACGTTGGCTTGACTGCGCCCTGTCGGTTTTCGGAAGGCGACGGCGTCGCTCCCGCCGACCGACCCGACCGTGGCGAGACCCGCCGCGCAGGGTGGCGCCGCCGGCGGCACTCATGAGCGACAGGCAGAACCCGCTGCCCACACCGGCCGATGTGTACGCGGCCGCGGAGCGCCTCGCCGGACACGCGGTGGACACGCCTCTGCTACGGGCCGATGCGCTCGATGAGCAGATCGGCGGGCGCCTGTTGCTCAAGGCGGAGCCTCTCCAGCGCACCGGCTCGTTCAAGTTTCGGGGCGCCTGCAACCGGCTGTTGCAGCTCGACGCGGGCGCAAAGGCCGGCGGCGTGGTGGCCTACTCCTCCGGCAACCATGCTCAGGCCGTCGCGGCTGCGGCCAAGCTCGTCGGCGTGCCCGCGGTCATCGTCATGCCGAGGGACGCGCCGGCAGTTAAGATTGAGGGCACCCGCCGCCACGGGGCGGAGGTCGTGCTCTACGACCGCGCCAGCGAGGCGCGCGAGGCGCTCGGCCAGCACATCGCGGCGGAGCGCGGCGCCGTGCTGGTCAAGCCTTATGACGATTTCCACGTCATCGCAGGACAGGGGACGGTAGGGCACGAAATCGTCAGGCAGTGCAGCGCACTTGGCTGCCGGCCCGATGCCGTGGTCGTACCCGCCGGCGGCGGCGGGCTGATGGCCGGCACCTCGCTCGCCATTGCCGATGCCTGGCCGGAGACTCAGCTTCACACGGCCGAACCGCAGGGCTACGACGACCACGCCATGTCGCTGGAACGAGGCTCCCGCGTCGGCCTGCCCGGCCCCGGACCCGAGAGCCTCTGCGACGCACTCTTCGCACCGATGCCCGGTGCGCTCACCTTCCCGATCAATGTGGAGCGGGTGCAGAGCGGCGTCGTCGCAAGCGACGACGAAGTCCGCGCGGCCATGCGGGCGGCGTTCCTACATCTCAAACTCGTGGTCGAGCCGGGGGGCGCGGTGGCGCTTGCCGCGGTCCTTGCCGGCAAGATCGCCACCGCCGGGCGTACCGTGGTCGCCGTGCTCTCGGGCGGCAACGTCGATCCCGGCATCTTCCGTGAAGTCCTGAGCCGGGGCGATGATCCTGTCGCCGCCTAGCCAATTGAGATCACGCCGGCTTGTCGGCCTGCTGCTGGCGGTGCTCTTGGCGCTTCCGTTGATCCACGGCTGCGGCGAGCGCATGACGCCGGAGGAAGCCGCGCTCCCGATCGCCGGGGCCGAGCCGGTGGAGAGTCGTGGCGCCGATTGGCCGGTACTACCGCGCGAGGGCGGCGAGGATGGCTATGACGATCCCCTGGAGTATATGAACCGCGTCTTCTTCTACATGAACGGCGCGTTCGACGTTCTCCTCTTCGAGCCGCTCGCGCGGTTCTATCGCGGCATGATGCCGACCGACGCGCGCCATGCGATCAGCCGCGCTTACACCAATCTGGCGGAGCCGGTAGTCGCCGCGAACCATCTGCTGCAGCTCGACGGGCGCCGCGCCGGCACGAGCCTCGGTCGCTTCCTGGTCAACAGCACCGCCGGCGCGGCGGGGCTCTTCGACGTCGCAACCGATGTGGGGCTCCCGGCCGACGATGCGGACTTCGGCCAGACGCTCCACCATTACGGGATCGACGAAGGCCCTTATCTCGTGCTGCCATTCTTCGGCCCGACGACGGCGCGCGATGCCGTGGGCTTCGGTGTCGATGGCCTGCTCGATCTGCGCACTTATCTGCTCGACCCGACTCCGCGCGGGTTGCTCAGCCTTGGCGAGGGGTTGGTGCGCCGCGAGGAGGTGATCGATCCGGTCGACTTCCTGATCGAGCATGCCGTCGATCACTACACGGCGGTTCGTGCGTGGAACTATCAGGAGCGTCAGCGCGAACTCACCGGCGGCTGCACCGAGCCGAAATACGTGATCTGCCCCGGCTATTCGCCCGAGTGAGGCCGCCGCGCCGGGCGGGCGGTCTGGCTAGAGCGGCCCTTCGCCGCCCGGATAGCAGAACGAGGAACGCGGCGCGTAAAAGCCGAAGGTGACCTCCAGCGGCGACGCCGGGCGCAGCGCGTGGCAGGAGTGGTCCGGTGCGAGGAATTCGAGCGAGAGAAGCTCGAAGCCGTCGGCGATCTCGCCCACATAGGCGTAGTTTCCACTCATCAGGCGGCCATCGACGGCGGTGATGTAACGCAGGTGACCGCGCGCGGTCTCGGCGATACCGGAGCCGACCCGCACCCTGCTGCGGATGATCGCCCGATCGCCCGCATAGGTGGTGGCGGTCAATTGATCTCCGTCGAGATCGAGCGTCGTGCGGCCGGGCGCTGCTGGCACGCCCCGCATCGCGGCATAGTCGCGCATCACCGGGTTCGAGTTGAGATAGTGGGTCCACCAGCGGCCGGGTGTCCCGTCCTCGAGGTCGAGGCCGGCGAGATCGAGGCCGGCGTAGGTGAGCGAATAGGCGCCGAAATGCGAGGTCTGCTCGTCGCTGTCCACGACATACTGGTTGATGAAGATCGCCTGGTTCTCGGCCGGCGTGAGGCCGTCCGGCAGCAGGGCCGCCGCCGCTACCGGGTCTTCGGGCACCCAGCAGAAGTAGAGCATGCGGCTGTTGACGATCAGCTGCGGTGCGACCGGTAGTGCCACGTCCCTGTCTCCTTCTCCGGCCGCGTGGGCGGCGACGGTCTTGCGACCCGCCGCCCGCCGGCCAGTCTTCGCGCCCCGTCTCAGCCGGCCCACATGTTCTCGCGGACGAGGTCGTTCTGGGTGGCGATAATGCTTTCCCGCAGCGTCTCGACGAGCGTGTCGATCTGATTGCGGGTGAGCGTTAGGGGCGGCGAGAGCACGTTCATGTGCCCGAGCGGGCGGACCAGAAGGCCTCGACTCTGGCAATGGCGCGTGATCCGCGAGCCGATCTTGGCATCCGGCTCGAAGATCTCCCTGGTCTCCTTATCCTTCACCGCCTCGACGCACATCATGAACTTGTTGCCCCGCACGTCGCCGATCAGCGGCAATGTCAGCAGCTCGTTGAGCCGCTCCTCGAAGTAGGGGCCGACCTCGCGCACGTGGCCGCACAGGTCCTCGCGCTCCATGATCTCGATGTTTTTGAGGCCGGCGGCGCAGGAGACCGGGTGCCCCGCATAGGTGAAGCCGTGGGTGAAGAGCGCACCTTCGGACTGGGGCACGCTGATCACTTCGTAGATCGCATCGGAGAAGAGCGTCGCCGAGTGCGGGATATAGCCGGAAGTGAGCCCCTTGGCCGAGGTGATGATGTCGGGGGTGAAATTGAACACCGGTTCGGACGCGAAGAAGTGCCCGAGGCGCCCGAAGCCGGTCACCACCTCGTCGGAGATGTAGAGCACCTCGTACTTCTCGCACACCGCCTTGGTGCGGGCGTGGTAGCCGGGCGGGGGCACGATCACCCCGCCGCCGCCCATGATCGGCTCGGCGATGAAGCAGGCGACGTTCTCCGGCCCGAGCTCGAGAATCTTGTTCTCGAGATCGGCGACCTTCTCGTCGCAGAACTCCTCGACACTCATGCCCTCAGGGCGCCGATAGGTGTGGGGTGCCGGGATGTGATGCACCAGATCGGGCGCGAGGTCGAAGCCGACATGGTTGGCCTTCACCCCGGTCATGGTCATCGCGAGATAGGTCGAGCCGTGGTAGGCGTCGATGCGCGAGATGATCTTCTTCTTGTTCGGCTTGCCGAGGCGGTTGAAATAGAAATGGATGACGCGGATGGCGGTGTCGTTCGCCATCGACCCGCCGGTTCCATAAAACACATGATTGATCGAGGCCGGCGCGATTTCGGCGAGCTTAGCCGCAAGCTCCGCCGCCGGCGGCGTGGTCAGGTGCGTGAAGGTCGAATAGTAGGGGATGCGGCGCACCTGATCGGCGATCGCCTGGGCCATCTCGTCCCGGCCATAGCCAATGTTGACGCACCACAGTCCGCCGATGCCGTCCATGTAGCGCTCGCCTTTGGCGTTATAGACATAGACGCCCTCGGCTTCGGCCATGACTTCGGAGCCTTCCTCCTTGAAGGTCGCGAAGTCCGTCCAGGGGTGGATGTTGTGATCGCGGTCCTTCTGCCGAAGGTCGTCGTTGTCGTACTGAGTGAAATTCGCCCTCATCGCGCCCTCCTATGGCTCCACGCGGCACCGGGAACTCGTGGAGCGAAAGCCTATCGCGACCGGCGCGCCGCGTCGAACCGAGATTCGAGCGCGCGAGCCCGTGGTCCGCGTGGCAGCCATCCGGCATACTGCCCGCCTTGCGGAGCAAGGGGCTGGGGAGGCGCATGACATGCTGGTCGTTTGGGGCCGAAAGAACTCGATCAACGTGCAGAAGGTGATGTGGTGCGTGGGCGAGCTCGACCTTGCGCACGAGCGGAAGGACGTGGGCGGCCCTTTCGGCGGGCTCGACACGGCGGAGTACGGCGCGCTCAACCCCAACCGGCGGGTTCCGACGATCGTCGATGGCGACGGCACCACGATCTGGGAATCCAACGCCATCGTCCGCTACATCGCCGCGCGCTACGGCGCCGGCAGCCTCTGGCCCGAGGATACCTCGGCCCGCGCACGCGCCGACCTCTGGCTCGACTGGATGCAGACCACGCTCTTGCCCAACCTCGCGCCGGTCTTTCTCGGGCTCATCCGCACGCCGGCAGAAGAGCGCGACATGGCGAAGATCGAGCGTTGCGCCCGCGCCATGGGCGAAGCGTGGCGCATCCTCGATGCGCACATGGAGGGGCGCCGCTTCGTTGCCGCTGACGATCTCACCATGGGCGACATCGCCGTCGGCGCCGCCTGCTATCGCTACCACGCGCTCGACATCGAGCGCCCGGCGCTCCCCAACATTGCGGTTTGGTACGAGCGGCTGCAGGAGCGCGAGCCCTTCCGCACCCACGTGATGATTCCGCTGAGTTAGGCGAAGAGAAGCACGTTCGTTCCGGAGCCGCCGGTCGCACTGCCGGGGCGGCCGGTTGCATTCATCATCGGCATATAAGTGGGCGGCAACAACCCGTTGACCGCGCCGGCAGGAATGTGTTTCCATTCCGATACAGGACGCGCTCATCCAGAGCGGTGGAGGGACAGGCCCTTCGAAGCCGCGGCAACCGCCAAGAGCGGTGCCAATGCCTGATCGATGAGTCAGCCGAAGGCGGAACTCCGCTTCTCGGCGCTCGTAGAGCGCGTAGGAGACGAGAGGAGTACCGCCAGATGACGACTCTGTGCGCCCAACCATTCGCCCCTCCGGGGGCCGCGTCCCGTTTCAGCTGTACCTAGGCTACCGCTCGTAGCCGATCCCAACGGGTAAGACCGATGGGGGCCCCGCGATCCTCCAAGCGTCTGGCGCCGCTCTCGAAAATGGCGGCGTCACAGCCCAACACCCATGCCCAAAAGGAGAAGTTCCATGACCGATACCAGCACGAGTCCCGGCCTTAACGGCGTCAACGTCGAGCACCTGCTCGGTGCCCGCAATGCCCTGGGCGAGACCCCGGAAGCCGGCCAATTCCAATGGCGCGTCACCAATCAGTGGCTCCACGGCACGCACAGCCACTCGTCGGTGGAAGGCTATTTCGGCCTCGGCGGCGAGCACGACCACAAGTCGACCTACACGTTCGAGTCCGATCATCCCCTGGTGTTCGCGGCCGAGGACAACGCCGCCACGCCGGTGGAGATCGTCCTCGTGGGCCTGGCGAGCTGCCTGACCGCAGGCGTTGCCGCCGTCGCGCAGGTGAGAGAGATCCAGCTGCGTTCGGTCAAGGCCACGGTCGAAGGCGACATGGATATCGCAGGCATACTGGGCGCCGATCCCGAAGTGCGGAACGGGTTCAGCAACGTCCGCGTCACCTACGATATCGACGCCGACGCGACGCCTGACGAGATCAAGGCGCTCATCGCCCAGTCGCAGAAGCGTTCGGCGGTCTTCGATATCTTGACCAACCCGACGAATGTGACCGTCGACATCACTTAGTTCTCGCCGTGCAAACGACGACCGTCGTGGTCGGGGCCGGGCATGCCGGCCTCGCCGTGAGCCATTGCCTCGCCGCGCGCGGGATCGATCATGTGGTGATCGAGCGCGGCGAGGTGGCCCACTCGTGGCGGACGGAGCGCTGGGACTCTCTGCGTTTGCTGACGCCTAACTGGCAGACCCGGGTGCCCGGCCTTGCCTACGACGGTGACGATCCCGACGGCTTCATGACGATGGCCGAGGTGGTGGCGTTCATCGAACGCTATGCCCGGCTCGTCGATCCCGCGCTCGAGACCGGCACCACGGTCGAAGCCCTGACGAGCAACGGAGACGGCTACGAGGTCGTCACGGATCGGGGCGTCTGGCGGTGCCAGGCGGTGGTGATCGCCTCCGGCGGGTTCAACGTGCCGAAGATTCCGCCCATCGCGGCGGCGTTTCCGGGCGCCATCGAGTCCGTGACGCCGATGGATTACACGCGGCCCTCGGCCCTGCCCGATGGCGGCGTGCTGGTGGTGGGCGCGTCCGCGACGGGCGTTCAGATCGCGGACGAGGTTCACCGCTCCGGCCGGCCGGTGACGCTCGCGGTGGGCGAGCATGTCCGCATGCCGCGCGTCTATCGCGGCAAGGACATCCTGTGGTGGATGGACCGCACAGGGCTGCACGACGAGAGTTACGACGAGGTCGACGATATCGTCCGCGCGCGACGGGTTCCGTCACCCCAGCTGGTCGGGACGCCTGAGCGGGCCACGCTGAATCTCAACGCGCTCACCGATCTGGGGGTGCGGCTCGTGGGTTCGCTCGCCGGGTTCTCGGACGGCAAGGCACAGTTCTCGGGCTCGCTCCGCAACAAGTGCACCCTGGCCGACTTGAAGCAGGGCCGGCTGCTTGACACCATCGACGAGTGGGCCACCGAGAAGGGGCTCGACGATGAGGTGGAGCCGCCGCACCGCTTCGAGCCGACGCGGGTGGAGGAGTCGCCGCCGCTGACCCTCGACCTCGCACGGGAAGGGATACGTACGGCGATCTGGGCGACCGGATACGAGCCCGATCACTCCTGGGTCCATCTCCCGGTCTTCGACCACAAGGGCCGGCTACGCCACGACGGCGGCGTGGTGACCGGGTCGCCCGGCCTCTACCGGATCGGCCTCAACTTTCTGCGCCGCCGCAAGTCGAGCTTCATCCACGGGACCGAGGACGATGCCCGCGACCTGACGGAACATTTGGCCGGATACGTCGGAGCGGCTGGCTCCGAATCCTAAGCCTCCGCCCAGCCGTCCTTGTGCGCGGTGAAGACCTTCACGTCGAACACCGTGTGGGCGAAGAGCCATTGGCCGTCCCGCTTCACGAGCCTGTCGTCGTAGGTCGCGAAGATCCAGCGCGCCTCGTCCTTGCCTTCGTCGTTCTGCACCGTGCACGGCATCAGCAGCCACCACTGGCCGCGCGCGGTATCGCCGTCCACATCGATGATCTCGTTGAGGGCGAGATGGGCGGCGAAGCTGATCTGCTTGCCGACCTCGCGCACCATGTTGCCGAAGGCCTCGGCGCCCTCCTGACGGCCGAAGGCCTCGCCGCCGTCCCAGACCGCATCGGGCGTCATCAGCGTCACGATGCTGTCTGCGTCGTAGCCTGCGTCGGCATAGGCCATGTAGCGGTGTTTGAGGCGGCGGATCGCCTCGATGTCTTCGAGCCGCTGGATCCGCTCCTGCAAAGTCCCGGTCATTCTGCCTCCACCCAGCCGTCCTTGTGCGGCTTCACGAAGTGGATGGTCGCGTTCAGCGTCTGGAACATCCAGGTGCCGTCGCGCCGGACGTAGCGGTCGTCATACTCGCCGAGCAGCCAGATCGCCGTCTTCACGCCCTCCATCATCATGGTGGCCGGCATGATGATCCACCACTGCCCGCGCGCGGTGTCGTTATCCACGTCCACGTCGATGCGCTCGTTCATCACGAGGTGGCCGGCGAAGACGATCTGCGACGAGACGCCGGCGAAGAAGGCATGGATCGCCTCGCGCCCTTCGTACCGGCCGAAGTCCTCGCCGCCATCCCAGACCCCATCCTCGACGAACTGCGAGGCGATGCCGTCCGGGTTGTAGCCGGCGTCGCAATAGGCACAGTACTCGTGCTTGAGCCGCTTGATCGCCTCGATCGATTCGAGCGTGTCCACGCGGCGTTCGAGGTCGCTCACCGCCATATCGTTCCCCTTCTTCTCTGCGCGCCATCACCGGGGCACCTCCGGGCGCGTTGCCGAGGATGCTCCTGGAGGATCGGGGGCCGGCAGGTGCGCCCGCCGGCCCCAACGGGTGCTAGTTCTTGAGAATGACGTCCTTCGGAATCGGACCTGCGATCACGTAGGTTTCCATCCGGGTCTTGCCCTCATCGGTGCAGACGATGGCGTAGCGGGCCTTGTCCTGGATGTGGAGCCGGTCGGAGAAGCTGCGCGGGCCCATCAGCGTGGGCTCGTCCGTGAACTTCTCCATCTCGGCCGTGACCGCTGCCGAATCCACCGTACCCGCACTCTCGACGGCCTTCGCCCACAGATCCATCAGCACGTAGCCCGCGATGGGGAGCGAGGTAGCGGTCGGCTCGCCTTCCTTGGCCTCCAGCTTCTTGAAGAACGCCTCCACGTCCTCGCCGGCACCACCGTACAAGGAGCTGAACGCGGCCGCGCAGAAGTTGCTGAGGTTCGGCACGGCGTCGAGCCAGTAGTGGCCGTCCATCGCGACGCCCGAGACGATCAGCGTCTCGACGCCGGACGCCCGCAGCTGCTTGATGGCCGAAGCGGCGCCCGGCACGTAGGAGCAGACCGCGATCACGTCCGGCACGGTGTCCAGCGCCTTGATGCGATCGATCTGGCCCTGGATCGACGGGTCGTTGTTCTGGAACACGTCGAGGCCCAGCATCGTGGTGCCTTCCATGTGCGGCCAGGCCCACTCGAAGCCGGCACAGACCGACTTGTTGTACTCGATGGTGTCGTCGCGCAGCAGATAGGCCGTGCGTGCACCGCGATCCTCGTAGGCGAAGGTGGCGATGGAGGCACCGTCGAGATGCGCCGCCTGGCCGCCGGTGAAGGCGAAGGGGCCGATACCCTCGATACCCGCCTTGGCGTCGCCGGCGCAGAGGAAGAGCGAGATGAGGCCAGCATTCTGCGCCACGTTGGCGGCCGGCGCGCCCATGTCGAAGTCGCAGTCGACGAAGACCACGTTCGCGCCGTCGTCGACGACGATCTGGCCCGCCTTGACGCCTTCTTCACGTTCGGACTTCGAGTCCGCCTGAGCGATCACGAGCTGTTTGCCAAGCAGGCCGCCGGCAGCGTTGATCTCTTCGAGCCTGATCTGCGCCGCGAGCGTCGCAGGGCCGGTGTAGGCCGCCTGCCACCCGCTGGTCGAGACGGCGAAGCCGACCACGATCTCGTGGTCGTCCGCCTGCGCCGCGCTAGCCCCGCCGGCGACAAGCGCGCCGGCCATGACGGCGCCCACCATTCGTTTCAACATCGGCGACCCCCCTCTCGTTCCTGTGTCGATTGCATTGCGGCGGGCTATGCGCGCCACCGCGCCGGCCGAAAACCTGGTTCCCGGCGTCTCAAGGTAGGGCTGGCGGCCCGGTGTATCAACCGCGCGCCGAACGATCCTAAAGACACGATGCTGGGGCGGAGCGGAGGAGGGACTCCGCGCGTCACTGGTCGAGCGTTTCGGCCTTGCCCGGTTCCTCCCACCACGCATCCAGAATGGCGCCATACACCGGCGTGAACGCGGGCCGCCCGAACTTGTTCCAGTAAGCGAAGCGGTCGTCGTTCAGGTGATAGAGGGGGATGAGGTAGTGCCCCCACATCAGCACCCGATCCATGGCGCGGACGGTGTCGACGAAGGCCTCGCGCTCCCGCGCTTCGGTCATCTGCGCGATGAGCGCATCGACGACCGGGTCCTCGATCCCCGGATAGTTGCGGGTGCCCTCTTGTTCCGCGGCCTCGCTGCCCCAGTAGAACGCCTGCTCGTTCCCCGGCGAGAGCGACATGCCCCAGCGATACATGATCATGTCGAAGTCGTAGACGTTGCGTCGGTACTGGTACTGCGCGGTATCCACGGTGCGGACCTTCGCCTCGACGCCGAGGCGCTTGAGATTGCGCGTGAAGTTGAGCGCGATCTTCTCGTTGCCCGGGTTCACCAGCAGGATTTCGAAGGCAATGGGCAGGCCGTCCGACGTCCGCCGGAGGGACCCGTCCTTGATACTCCAACCGGCCTCGGCCAATAGGCGCCTTGCCTGGGCGAGGTTCTTGCGCAGGCCACCCTCGACGACAGGCGCGCGGTAGACGGTATCGAACAGCTCGGGCGGGAGGCGGTCGCGGTGGGGCTCGAGCAGAGCCAGCTCGCCGCCCTCAGGCAGGCCGCGCGCGCCGAGCTCCGAGTTGTCGAAGATGCTGTTCGTCCGCACATAGGCGCCTTGCAGCAGCGCCTTGTTGATCCACTCGAAGTCGAAGGCGAGCGAGAGCGCGTAGCGGACCGCGCGATCGGCGAACATCGGCTGCCGCGTGTTGAAGATCATCGCGAACATGCCGGAGGGCCGCCCGTGCGGCAGCAACTCGATCGTGACGCGGCCATCCTCGACGGCGGGGAAGTCATAGCCGGTCGCCCACCGTGTCGCCGAGAGCTCCTGGCGCAAGTCGTATTCGCCCGCCCGGAAGGCCTCCATCATCACTTCGTCGTCGCGATAGTAGTCGTAGCCGATGCGGTCGAAATTGTTTTGCCCGCGGTTGATCGGCAGGTGCCGCCCCCAGTAGTCGGGATCGCGGCGGTAGACGATGCCGCGGCCCGCGTCGACGCTCTCGATCCGGTAGGGGCCGCTGCCGAGCGGCGGCGTGAGCGTCGTCTCCTCGAAGGTCACCGAGGAGTAGTAGTCCTTCGAGACGATCGGCATCAGCCCGAGGATCAGCGGCAGCTCGCGATCCGGCGTCTCGGTCTCGAAGAGGAAGCGCACCGTGCGCGCATCGGGCCGTTCGATCTCGCGAACCTTGTTGTAGTAGAGCCGGTGGTTGGGCCGGCCCTGCTCCCTCAGCGTCTCCCACGAGAAGATCACGTCGTCCACGGTGATCGGGCTGCCGTCGTGGAAGCGGGCCTCCGGCCGTAACGCGAAGGCGACCCACGAGCGGTCGTCCGGCACCTCGATCGACTCGGCGATCAGCCCGTAAAGGGAGAACGGCTCGTCCCAGGTACGCTTCAGCAGGCTTTCGAAGACCAGGTGCCGCCCATGCGCCACCACGCCCTTGATGATGAACGGGTTGAGATTGTCGAAGGTGCCTGTCGCCGCGCGTCGGAGCTCACCGCCCTTGGGCGCGTCCGGGTTGACGTAGTCGAGATGCTGGAAGTCACGCCCGTATTTCGGCGACCCGTGCATGGCGATACCATGGGCGGGCGCCGCCATGGCCTCGGCGCCGTAAAGCGTCAGCGCCGCGAATGCGGCCGCTGCGAACAGGCGAAAGCCCCGCGCCCGGCAGCAGAGACGCCGGCCGGCGCGGCTGCCGTCGGTCATTAGAACGTGACCACGCTACGGATCGATTCGCCCCGGTGCATGAGGTCGAAGGCGTCGTTGATTGCGTCCAGCGGCATCGTGTGGGTGATCATCGGGTCGATTTCGAGTTTGCCGTCCATGTACCAATCGACGATGCGGGGCACGTCGGTGCGGCCCTTGGCGCCGCCGAACGCGGTGCCGCGCCAGACCCGGCCGGTCACGAGCTGGAAGGGGCGGGTGGAAATCTCCTGGCCGGCGCCGGCGACGCCGATGATCGTGCTTTCGCCCCAGCCCTTGTGACAGCATTCGAGCGCCTGGCGCATGGTCTCGACATTGCCGATGCACTCGAAGCTGTGGTCTGCACCGCCGCCGGTGAGATCCACCAGATAGGGCACGAGATCGCCCTCGACCTCCTTGGGATTGACGAAGTGGGTCATGCCGAAGCGCTCGCCCAGCGCCTGGCGCTTCGGGTTGATGTCGACGCCGACGATCATGTTGGCGCCAACCAGGCGGGCGCCCTGGACGACGTTGAGCCCGATGCCGCCCAGGCCGAACACCACGACATTGTCGCCGGGGCGCACCTTCGCCGTGTTGATCACAGCGCCGACGCCTGTGGTCACGCCGCAGCCGATGTAGCAGATCGTGTCGAAGGGGGCGTCTTCCCGAACCTTGGCGACCGAGTATTCGGAGACGACCGTGTAGTTCGCAAAGGTCGACGTGCCCATGTAGTGGAAGATCTTGTCGCCGCCGAGGGAGAAGCGGCTGGAGCCGTCCGGCATCACGCCGGCGCCCTGGGTCACGCGGATCGACTGGCAGAGGTTGGTCTTGCCGCTCAGGCAGTACTCGCACTGGCGGCATTCCGGCACGTAGAGCGGGATCACGTGATCGCCCGGCGCGACGCTCGTCACGCCGTCGCCGACCTCCGCCACAATGCCGGCGCCCTCGTGCCCGAGGATGGCGGGGAACAGCCCCTCGGGATCCTCGCCTGAGAGGGTGAAGGCATCGGTGTGGCAGACGCCGGTGGCTTTGATCTCGATCAGCACCTCGCCGGCCCGCGGGCCGTCGAGATTTACGGTCTCGATGCTGAGCGGCTTGCCTGCGCCGGTCGCCAGCGCCGCACGGACCTCCATCGCTCCCTCCTCACGCCAATTCGACAGTACGGATTACTGTCTCACCGGGTAGAGGGGCGGGCAAGACCGGTGGGAAGCTTAGCGCTGCCGCTTTTTCCAGTCAGGGTGAATCCAGGGCACGTCGTTGGCCGGCGGGAGCGGGTCGCGGCCGAGGATGTGGTCGGCGGCCTTCTCACCCACCATGATGCTGGGCCCGTTGAGGTTGCCGTTGGTGATGCGCGGGAAGATCGAGCTGTCGGCCACGCGCAGTCCATCCACCCCGATGACGCGGCAGGCCGGATCGACCACCGCGAGCCCATCGTCTGCCGCACCCATACGGCAGGTGCCACAGGGATGGTAGGCGCTCTCCACCGCATCCTTCACGAAGTCGTCGAGCGCCTCGTCGCTCTGGATGTCCGCGCCTGGCGCGATTTCGTCGCCTGCGTAGTCTGCGAGCACCGGCTGGGACAAAATCTCCCGCGTGAGCCGGATGCAGGTGCGAAAGTTCCGCCAGTCGTCTTCGTGGGACATGTAGTTGAAAAGGATCGAGGGCGCGGCACTTGGCTCGGGCGAAGCGAGCCGCACCCAACCCCGCGACTTCGAGCGCATCGGCCCGACATGGGTCTGAAAGCCGTGGCCTTCGGCGGCGGCCTTTCCGTCGTAGCGCACCGCGAACGGCAGGAAGTGGTACTGGATGTCCGGGTACTGCACGCCGGCGCGGGAGCGGATGAAGCCGCAGGACTCGAAATGATTGGTGGCGCCGAGGCCGTCCCTGAACAAGAGCCAGCGCAGGCCGATCAGCGCCTTGGAGAAGAGGTTCCAGTGGCGATAGAGCGTGATCGGCTGGCGGCACTTCAGCTGGAGGTAGATTTCGAGATGGTCCTGCAGGTTGGCGCCCACGCCAGGCCGGTCGGCGACGACCTCGATATCGTGCTCTCGCAGGTGCTCCCCCGGGCCGATGCCGGAGAGCATGAGGAGCTTCGGCGAATTGATTGACGAGGCGGCGAGAATGACTTCGCGCTTGGCGCGAACGCGGCGGGCCGCGCCGCCGGTCTCGTACTCGACACCGGTCGCCCGCCCGCGCTCGATGATGACGCGGCGAACGTGGGCGTGGGCTTTCAGCTTGAGATTTCGCCGTTGCAGCGCGGGCTTGAGATAGGCGTTGGCGGCTGACCAGCGGCGCCCGCGCCAGACGGTCATCTCCATCGCGCCAAAACCTTCCTGGCGCTCGCCGTTGTAGTCCTCGGTCGCCGCGTAGCCGGCCTCTTCGCCGGCTTCGATGAAGCGCTTGTAGAGCGGGTTTTCCATGCGCCCGCGGGTCACGTGGAGCGGGCCGTCTGAGCCGCGCCACCCGGCCTGGCCGCCGTGGGCGTGCTCCATGCGCCGGTAATAGGGCAGCACGTGCCGATAGCCCCAGCCCGCCGCGCCCAGTTCCTCCCAGGTGTCGAAGTCGCAGGAGTGGCCGCGCACATAGACCATGCCGTTGATGGAGGACGAGCCGCCGACCACCTTGCCGCGCGGCGTCGCGAGGCGGCGCCCGCCGAGGTGGGGTTCGGGTTCCGTCACGAACCCCCAGTCGTAGCGGGGCATGTTCATGGGGTAGGAGAGGGCGGCCGGCATCTGGATGAGGGGGCCCGCGTCGGTGCCGCCATGTTCCAGAACCAGCACGCGATTTTTCGGATCTTCCGAGAGCCGCGCCGCCAGGACCGAACCGGCAGACCCCGACCCCACGATCACATAGTCGAACGCGTCGTCGAAGCTCCCGGCCTTCGAGTTCATGCGTGCCGCCGCCGCTCAGCGCGGCCCGAGCTGGCTGTCGATATGCGCTTCCATGATCGCAATCGCGCTATCGCCGCAGGGCTCCGCGTCGCCGAGCACGCGGCGCAGCCACAGCCCGTCGATCATGGCGGCGGTGGATTCGGCGGCGACTTCCGCCGACTCGCGCGTCGGCAGGCGCCGGTACTCGTGGCGCAGGTTGCTGATCAGCCGGCGCGCATAGATGTGCAGCAGCCGGCGCACCGCTGGCTCCCTATGGGCCTGCACGTAGAACGTGAGCCAGGCGGAGATCACCTCGGGCCGAAGCTGCTCGTCGCAGAAGCTGCCGTCGACGATCGCTGTAAGCCGCTCCCGCGGAGTCTTGGCTTCGCGCAAACGTTCCCTGATTCCCGCGCCGAATTCGATGAGGAGGTGGCGCATGGTGGCGAGGATCAGGGCGCTCTTGGAGCCGAAGTAGTGGTGAACGAGCCCCTGGGAGAGCCCGGCCTCCCGCGCGACGTCGCCCGTGGTGAGGTCGACGAACCCACGGTCGTGAATGCTCCTGATGGCGGCTTCGACGAAGGCGCGCCGGCGCACGGGCGCCATTCCGATCTTTGGCATCGGCTACTCCTGTATCCCCGTCATTATATTTGGTTGGTTGACCAATCAAGAAAAAGTTGCGAAAGTCGGTAGAGCGTATCGAGCTTCAGGGAGGGTGCAATGCACATTCGGATGACATCCGCAATCGCCGCCATCGCCATGGGTGCCGCGGCCATGGCGGGCAATGCCTATGCCGACGATGCCGACACCTGCAAGGAGGTGGGGTTCTCCGACGTGGGCTGGAGCTGCATCACGGCGACGACAGCCGTAGCCACCACCGTCCTCGAGGGGCTCGGCTATGAGCCCAAGGCGACCGTGCTTTCGGTGCCGGTGACTTTCGCCAGCCTCTCCAACGGCGACATCGACGCCTTCCTCGGCCTTTGGCTGCCGACCCAGCAGAGCATGATCGACCCCTATTTCAACGACGGCACCATCGAGAAGGTGGGCGTCAATCTCGAGGGAGCCAAGTACACCCTCGCCGTGCCCACCTACGTCCACGAGGCCGGGGTCAAGACCTTCGGCGATATCGCCGCGCATGCCGACAAGTTCGACGGTAAGATCTACGGCATCGAGCCCGGCAATGACGGCAACATGATTATCCAAAGCATGATCGACACCGATGCCTTCGGCCTCAGCGGCTTCGAGGTCGTGGAGTCGAGCGAGCAGGGCATGCTGTCCCAGGTCGAGCGCGCGGTGAGGAGCGACGAGTGGATCGCCTTCCTCGGTTGGGAGCCGCACCCGATGAACCGGCGCTTCGACATGAGCTACCTCGACGGTGGCGACGACTACTTCGGGGCCAACTTCGGTGGCGCCACGGTCTACACGCTGGCCCACGCCGGCTATACCGAGGCCTGCCCGAACGTAGGCGCCATGTTGCAGAACATGCGGTTCTCGTTGGCGCTTGAGAACGAGATGATGGGCTATATGCTCGACGACGGGATGGACCCGCAGGCGGCCGCCCGGAAGCTCGTCGAGATGCACCCAGAGCTGGTCGACGAGTGGCTCCAAGGCGTGACCACGCTGGACGGCCAGGATGGTGCTGCCGCCGTGAAGGCCCATCTCAACATGTAGCGGCCGATTACGCGGGCGGTCCAACGGGGCTGAAGACGCGGGCGGTCGGCGCTGAGAGGCGCCGGCCGCCTGCCCCGTCCGGTCGGGGAGGGGCGTCATGGGCACCGATCTCGGAGTCCTTACCGAGAAAGTACCGATCGGCAAGTTGGTCGCCAACGCAATCGAGTACATCAAGGACAACTTCTTCCACGAGCTCCGAGCCTTCTCCGACGCCATAGGGTGGTTGCTCGACGCGTTCGCCTACTTCCTGGACCTGATTCCGCCGCTTCTCTTCATCGCTCTCGTCGCCGGTCTGGCCTATTGGCTGCACCGCAGCATCGTGCTCGTGGTCGGCGTGGTGATCGGGCTGCTGCTCATCCTCAACATCGGCTACTGGGACGAGATGCTGTTCACGCTGGCGCTCGTCTCAGCGTCCACGATCGTGTGCATCCTGGTCGGCGTGCCCGTCGGCATCGCGGCGGCGCACCGGCCGTGGCTCTTCAGGATGTTGCGGCCGATCCTCGATCTGATGCAGACCATTCCGCCCTTCGTCTATCTGATCCCGACGCTGACCTTCTTCGGGCTGGGCCTGGTACCGGGCCTTATTTCCACCGTCATCTTCGCCATTCCGGCGCCGATCCGCCTCACTCATCTCGGCATCTCGAGCGCACCGCGGCCGCTGTTGGAGGCGGGCCGCGCCTTCGGCGCCAGCGACACGCAGCTCCTGCTCAAGGTCGAGCTTCCCCACGCGATGCCGACAATCATGCAGGGCATCACCCAGTGCATCATGCTCTCGCTCTCGATGGTGGTGATCGCGGCCCTCGTCGGCGCCGACGGGCTCGGCGTGCCAGTGGTGCGCGCGCTCACCACGGTCAATGTCGCGCAGGGCTTCGAGGCAGGATTGGCCATCGTGATCGTCGCCATCGTGCTCGACCGCATCCTGAAGCAGGCCGAGGGGCGCAAGGGCAGGGGCGGCACCGCCACACGCTGATGGCCGTTATCACCTTCGATCGGGTCGACGTCATCTTCGGCCGGGGGGTCAAGGAGGCGCTGGCGCTGCTCGATGCCGGCGCGGACAAGGACCGCATCTTCGAAGAGACAGGCCAGGTGGTGGGCGTGCAAAACGCGTCGCTTCAGGTCGAGGCCGGCGAAATCTTTGTCCTCATGGGGCTTTCGGGCTCGGGCAAGTCGACCCTTCTCCGCTGCGTCAACGGTCTCAATCAAGCGACGCGAGGCCGCGTGCTGATCGACGACGGCGGCAGGCAAGTCGACGTCACCGACTGCGATCCCAAGCTGATGCGGAGGCTCCGCATGAACCGCGTCTCCATGGTCTTTCAGCAATTCGCGCTGATGCCGTGGCGGACCATCGCAGCCAATGTCGCCTTCGGGCTCGAAGTGCGCGGCGTGCCTAAGGCCGAGCGCCGCGAGCGCGTGGTGGAGGTTCTCGAACAGGTGGGGCTCGGCTCCTGGCTCGACCACTACCCGCACGAGCTTTCAGGCGGAATGCAGCAACGCGTGGGCCTCGCGCGCGCGTTCGCGACCGATGCCGAAATCCTGCTGATGGACGAGCCCTTCTCGGCCCTCGATCCCCTGATCCGCGAGCGCCTGCAGGACGAGTTGCTCGCGTTGCAGCAGACGCTGCGTCGGACCATCCTGTTCGTGAGCCACGACCTCGACGAGGCGCTCAAGATCGGCACGCGGATCGCCATCATGGAGGGCGGGCGCATTATCCAGGTCGGCCCGCCGGAGCAGATCGTCACCGAGCCTGAGAACGAGTACGTGCGTCAGTTCGTCGCCAACGTGAACCCGCTCAACGTGTTGCGGGGAGTCTCTCTGATGCGGCCGCTCGCGTCGCTCCGCAACGAGGACGGCATTCACTTACTCGACGACGCATCGGCCATGTTTTGCAGACTGGACGGCGAAGGGCGGCCCGAGGCGCTCTCCCTGGAAGGGACGCCCGCGCAACTGGTGCCCTACCGCGAGGATCTCGACCTCGGCGCGCTCGGCAATGGGGAGATCATTGCTGGCAGCGCCGAGACGACCATGCGCACCGCGCTGGAGGTGCGCCACGAGACCGGGCGGGCGATGCCGCTGCTCGACGGCGGGGGCCGGTTGATTGGCGTGATCGGAGCCGCCGAGCTGCTTGCCGCGCTGGTGCACCGGGGTGCGGGACCGAAGCCCTCGCGCGACGCGGACTTAGACGCGAACGCCGACGCGGGCGATGCGGCCCCGCCCGAAGGACAATGATGAAGGGGACACCCATGGCACGCAGGTTCCAGAGGCTCGCCCTGATCTTGCTCGCGCTCGTTGCAGCCCCGGCGGCTTCGGCGCACTACGTCGATCTGAACGAGGCCCTGCACACCGAGGGCACGCTGACCGTTGGCATCGCGCTGACCGGCCAGCCCTTCGCCTTCAAGAAGGATGGCGTACTGCGCGGCTTCGAGGTCGAGATGGCGCAGGCCGTCGCTGAGGCCCACGGCCTCGCGCTAGAGGTCGTCCGCCTGCCGCGCGCGAAACTGGCGGCGGCGCTTGCGGCGGGCGAGGTTGACGTCGCCAACACCCTCGCCATGGAGGAGGAGCCGGCAGGCATCAAGACCGTGCCGTATCTGGTCGTCGGCGATCACCTGATGGTGCTCAGGGGCAATCCGTTCCGCATCAAGGCGGTGGACGACCTGAGCGGCCGGGTCGCCTCGGTCACGTCGGGCTCGAGCGCGGAGCGCTTCGCCCACGCCCTCAACCGAAAGTTCGAGGAAGCGGGCCGCGCGCCGATGCACGTCCACTCCTTCCCCCACCACCGCTGGACCCACTTCCCGGTCTCCATGGGGCACGCGCAGGGCTACTTCGTCCAGACCGTGAGCGCGGTGGCGATCACCGCCGACCCCGAATCCCGCACCCATCTCGTGGAAGGTGTGTTCCGCCCGGTGCGCGAGGTGGGCTTCGCCATCAAGAAGGACAACGACAAGCTCCATCACGCGGTCGAGCACGCCGTCGCCGCCATGGTCGCCACCGGCAAGTACCGGCGCCTGCGGGAGGCCTACGACCTGCCGGTCGACCTTTCGCCGTACAGATAGGCTTTATGCGCCCCGGAGGCGTGGGTCGAGTGCGTCGCGCAGACCGTCGCCGATGTAGTTGACGCTCAGCACCGTGAGCGAGATCGCCAAGCCGGGCCAGAGCACGCGCGCCGGCGTGACGGAAATGAAGTTGGCGCCGTCGAAGAGCAGCCGCCCCCAAGTCGGGAAGTCCGGCGGGAAGCCCAGCCCGAGGAACGAGAGCGCCGATTCGATGATGATCGCGTTGGCGATGCCGAGCGTCGCAGACACCATGATCGGGCTCAGCACATTGGGCAGGATGTGACGGGTGATGATGCGCCGCCTGCGCGTGCCGATGCTGCGCGCGGCGGTCACGAACTCGCGCTCCCGGAGCGCCAGCACGTCGCCGCGCACGATGCGCGCGGTCTGCATCCAGCTGGTGATGCCGATGATGAACACCACCAGCGGGAAGATTCCGGTCTCCGGGCCGAAGGCGCCGCGCAGGCTGTCGCGGAACAGCATGATGACGACCAGCAGCAGCGGCAGCAGCGGCAGCGCCAGGAACATGTCGGTGAGCCGCATCAGAAGGCCGTCGAGCCCTCTGAAGAAGCCGGCGAACACGCCCACCAGGGTGCCGAGCACCAGCGAGATCAGCATCGCGGTGAAGCCGACGGCGAGCGATATGCGGCCCCCCGCCAGCATCTGGGCGAGCGTGTCGCGGCCGAAGTTGTCGGTCCCCATCGGGTGCGCGAGTGAGGGGCCCTGGTTCTTCGCCAGGATGTCGAGATAGTGGGGGTCCACGGTATGGATGAGCGGGCCGATGGCGACCGCCAGTGAGATTGAGAGAAAGACTCCGGCGCCAGCCAGCGCGCCGGTGTGGTTGCGGAAGGCGAGCCAGACATCCATCCAGAGCGAGCGGTGACGCCCTGTCGCGCGCGACGGGCTGCCAAGGCTGCCTGAGGAGGTCGTCGGCATCGCTCAGCCGTAGCGGATGCGCGGATCGAGGACGCCGTAGAGCACGTCCGCGATCAGGTTGAAGAGCACGATCAGCACCGTGAAGAGGAACGAGAGCGTCTGCACCAGGGGAATGTCGGCGCCCTGAATGGCGGTGATAAGAAGCTCGCCGATACCGTTCACCCGAAATATCTTCTCGGTGATGATGGCGCCGCCGAAGACGGTGGGGATGCCGAGCGCGATCAGGGTTACCACCGGAATCAGGCTGTTGCGCAGCACGTGGATGAACAGCACGACCCTCTCGCGCAGGCCCTTGGCGCGGGCGGTGCGCACATAATCCTGCGTCAGATTGTCGAGCACGGCGGCACGCATGAAGCGGCTGATCTGCGCCGCGTTGAAGAGCGCGAGCACCATCACCGGCATCGCCATCTGCTTGATCTGCACCCAGAAGCTCGCGAGGTCGGTGAGCTGGTAGCCGACACTGAGTGCCGGGTTCAGGGAGGCCATCGGGTCCTGGAAGACGAACCCGACCTTTGCACCGCGCACGTGGCGAAGCCGTGCCGGGTCGAGCGCGAGCAGGTCCTCGCCGTCGAGCGGCGCCTGGCCAGAGACGATCTCGGCCGGCGGCATGGGGAGCAGCCTGAGCAGCGAGAGCATGGTCACGCTCTTGCCCGATCCGCTCTCGCCCACCACGCCCAGCAATTCGCCCTCGTGCAGGTCGAAGCTGATGCCGTTGACCGCGTGCACCATGCCGCCGCCCTGGGTGCGGAAGCGCGTGCGCACGTCCCTCACCTGGAGTACGGGCGGGCCGCCGGCGGTGCGAGGCACTGGGTGGCCCCGTTAGACTACGGCCGAGGCGGTGATCGCCGCCGGTGGTCGGTCATGTGGCAATCTCCGCGGTCTTCACGTCTGCCACGCCCGATAGCCCGCGATCCTAACCGCCGCCAGGCGGCGCGTGCTAGTCTCCCGCGCCCGGTGGGGGCCTGGCGATGACGGACGGCGGAGCGGAGATGACGGTGCGTGGCAGGGAGCGGCTGGGCGCCGCCGACATCGTGGTGATCGGCGCGGGGATCATGGGGGCGAGCATCGCCTTTCAGCTCACGCGGCGGTCGGACCGCAAGGTCGTGGTGGTCGACGAGCGGCCCCCGGTCGGCGGCATGTCTGGCCGCACATTCGGGCAGATCCGCCAGCACTACTCGAACGCGCTGATGGTCGAGATGGCCATTCGAGGCTTCGAGGTGCTGAACAACTGGCAGGCGGAGGTTGGCGTCGGCGACCCCGGCTACGTGAAGCTCGGCTACATGCTGCTCGTCGTCGAGGCGCAGGTGGAGGCCTGTAGGCGCAACGTCGATCTCGGCCGCCAGCTCGGCGTTGACACGCGCTTCGCCAGCCCCGACGAGATCAAGGCGCTGGAACCGGCGCTCGCCACCGACGATCTCGCCGGAGGCGCCTACGAGCCCAACGGCGGTTACATCGACGTGACCCGCATGGTGCTGAGCTGGCTCGGCGCGGCGCAGGCGGCAGGCGCGACGCTTCATTCGGGACTCCGGGTGGAGGGGATCGCCACGGCGGACGGCAGGGTCGTGGGCGTGGACACCGCAAAGGGCCGCATCGAGGCTCCCGTGGTGATCTGCGCGGCCGGTGCCTGGACCACCGACCTGCTGGCACCGATCGGCATCGATGCGCCAATCGAGCGCCGTCGCCTCGACATGGCCTATCTCGAACAGCCGCCGGGCCGGCCCACGATCCGCACCTGCATCACCGACGGCAACTCCAACGTGGTGATGCGCCCCGACATGGGGCCCTATCTGCTGGCGGTCGCCTATCCCAACGAGATGCCCGAGGTCACGGACCCCGTCGCGCCTGCGTCGGCGGAGGACGAGGCCCGCCACCGGACGCGCCTCGACAAGGCGCTTGCCGAGCGGCTGCCGGATTTCGTCGATGCCAAGGTCGTGCGCACGGTCTCGGGCGCCTACGACATCACGCCCGACTTCCACCCGATCCTGGGCTGGGCGCCGGGGCTCGACGGGCTCTATCTCGCCGCCGGCTTCTCCGGGCACGGGCTAAAGCTTTCGCCGGCGGTCGGCGAGTGTGTTGCCGCGGCCGTGCTCGAGGCCGAATCGCCCTTCGACATCCGCCCGCTCAGGCCCTCGCGCTTCGCAGAGGGCGAGCCCATGTATCTGGCCTACGGGCCGTCTGCGCGCGCCTGACCGCGCGCCAAGGCACGGCCGTCTGCAGCCCGTCGGCGAGCGCGCAGGACGAACCATCCCCCCAACGACCTATACCGTCGAAGTCGGGAATGGCATCATCCTCGCGTCGTATCTTGTGCTCCGAACCGGAGGAGGACCGCGCCATGCCGTCGTTGACCGATGAGCAACGCCGCCAGTGGGCGGTAGACGGGTTCATCCATTTGAAGGGAGCGTTGGATCCGCAGGAAGTTTCGCTGTACTGCGGACTGATCGACTCCATGCGCCATCAGGCAGGATGGGAGCCTCTACCGGGTCTGCCGTTCGGCCATTACGGCTGGGTGGAGCACAATGCGACGGCGAACGACCCAGAATCCTTCATGGACCGCCGGGACATCCTGGGCTACGCCCAGCCGTTCCTGGACCTCATGGACCGAACGAACGTCTTCGACCCGATTCTTGAGCTCATGGGTCCCTACATCGTGCTCAGCATGTCGCAAGCAATTGTCCGTGCTTCCACAACCGAATTCCGTGGTTTTACCCACACGGACGGAGGGCAGGCGCTCCGGCGGATTCGCGTGACGGAAACCAGCAATCCGCTGGCGATTAAGGCCCTGTACCTTCTCACCGACGTCGAGGGAACGGACTGCGGCAATTTCACGGTCTTCCCTGGCAGCCATCTTCGGCAGATCCCGTTCGACAATGACGCGGCCCCGAACCCCCGCACGCCGGGAGCTGTCCAATTGGGCGGCAAGGCAGGCGATTGCTATCTGTTCAGTCACGCGCTGTGGCACGGACCGGCACCGAATCATTCGGGGAAGGGCCGAAAATCATTGCTCTACAACTACGCGCAAATGTTCATGAAGGCGTATGACTTCCCCACCATGGCCGGTGTCATGGATGCATGCACGCCGCGTCAGCGTCGGCTCCTGGGCGATCTCGGGCATGCCCCGAGACTGGGCGACTACTTCTATGTCCCCGATGACCAGGAGGACGTCATCTTCCAGCGAACCGGAGCCAGGCAGGCAGCCTGATCGGACCTGAATCGGCCCGCTCGGGGCCGCACACGCCCTACGGGTCCCGGCTCAGCCCTCGCTCCTCCAGCGCATCGAGGTAGGTGCGCCAGATCGCATCGCGGCTCTCCGCGAGGTGCCGGAGGTAGGACCAGGTATAGATGCCGGTGGTGTGCAGATCGTCGAAGTGGAGGCGGACGGCGTAGTTGCCGACCGGCTCGATCAGGGTGATGCCGACATGGCGGCGGCCGGGGACGATGATCTTGCCCTCGCCGTGGCCCATTACTTCCGCCGAAGGGCTCTCCACCCGCAGCAGCTCGGCCGGCAGGCTGCACCTGAGACCGTCGTCGAAATCGATCTCCAGGGCTTTCTCGGCGCTCTTGGAGCGAAGCTCGACCGGCCAGGGCTGAGCGTCGAAGGACGCGCTCACCGGGTCTCGTCCTCCTCCAACGGCCGGGCTTCGTCCGGCAGCATGATCGGGATGCCGTCCCGGATCGGGAAGGCCAGCTTGGCGCGGTCGCTGATCAGCTCCTGACGCTCGGCGTCGTAGCGGAGCGGCTCCTTGGTGAGCGGGCAGACCAGGATCTCCAGCAGCTTAGGGTCGACCGTAGCCCGTTCCTCCGCCATCGTCGCGACCTCCCTCACTGCATCCGCGAGCGCGGGCCGGCCGCGCCGTGGGCCGCCATCTCGAACAGCGCCTGCATCAGGGCCACGCGTTCAGTCTCGCTCGAGCATTCGAGCAGCGCCTGCTTCTCGTTCGGCTCGAAGGGGCAGGCCATCGCGAGGCAGGTGATCAGGGCCTCGTCATCGGCCCGGTCGATCGCGTCCCAGTCGGCGGTGAGCCCGTTGTGGTCGAAATAGGACTTGAGCGCCGGGATCAGGCGGCCGCGATCCACGGTGAGCGGCGCGGGCTCCGGCAGGTCGCCGGCGAAGCGGCTGTAGTCCGCACTGATGCGGCGGTAGAGCAGCCCGTCCGCCTCCAGCTCGCGCGCGATGGCGAAGCGGCAGACGCCGCTGAGCGTGATCAGGAAGCGATTGTCCGGCGTCTCGGAGAACGAGGTGATGCGGCCGGCACAACCGACGGGATAAACCTCGGGCTCGTCGAGCTTGGCCTTCGGGTCGGCCGGCTGCATCATGCCGATCGTCCGGTGCGCGGCCATCGCGTCCTGGGTCATTTGCAGGTAGCGCGGCTCGAAGATATTGAGGGGCAGGCGCCCGCGCGGCAGCAGCATCACCCCCGGTAGCGGGAAGATGGGGATGACGCGCGGCAAATCGTCGATGCCGCCCGGTTCGTTGCCGGCGCTCACGGCATGCCTCAGGAGAACAGGATCGACGACAGCTTGCGGCGGCCGGCGACCGTGAGCGGTTCCGCGTGGCCCAGGGCCTCGAACAGCTTGAGCAGCTGCTGGCGCGCGGCCTGCTCGTTCCACTCCCGATCGCGGCGAATGATCTCGATCAGCTCGTCGATGGCCTGCTCGTTGCGCCCGGCGCCGTGATGGGCCATGGCGAGGTCGAAGCGGGCCTGGTGATCGCCGGGGTCCTGGGCGAGTTGCGCCTGGAGCGCGGCGGTATCGCTATCGGCCTCGCCGGCCTGCTCGGCGAGCGAGAGCGCCGATATCGCGCCCTCCACGTCGGCGTCCTTCAGCGCATCGTCGTCGAGCCCGTCCACCAGCTCGCGGGCCTCGGCGAGATCGCCGGCGGCGACGAGGCAGCGCACCAGCCCCGCGATCGCCGCCGTCTCGCCCGGCACCTGCCGCAAGACCTGGCCGTAGATGTTCGACGCGCCGGTATAGTCGCCGTCATCCAGCGCCTGCTTGGCCTGCTCCAGGGCCTGCTCCAGCGGCGAAGGGCCCATCGGCCCGACCAGACGCTCCACGAACCCCTTGATCTGGCTTTCCGACTGAGCGCCGATGAAGCCGTCGACCGGCTGCCCCTGATTGAACGCAAAGACGGCTGGAATGGATTGGATGCGGAGCTGCTGCGCGATTTCCGGATTCTCGTCGATATTGACCTTGACCAGCGCGACCTTGCCGCCGGCGTCCCTCACCGTCCTCTCCAGGATCGGTGCAAGCTGCTTGCAGGGGCCGCACCAGGGTGCCCAGAAATCGACGATCACGGGGGTCGAGTGCGACGCTTCGATCACGTCGGCGGCGAAGCTCTGGGTCGTCGTGTCCTTCGGCTGCGACGTGCCGCCGGCCGCCTGGCCGATAAGGGGATCCATTCCCGTGTGCTCCCGGCTGGAGAGTGTGCGGTTGGGCAAGGTTACATGGCAGCTTGCAACCAGCCATGCAAGCCTGCCTCGACCGTCCGCGGGCGATTGCCCCGCGCCACCAAGGGTCAGCGAGGAAAGCGAAAGTAAGGAGTGCGCCGCAGTCCGGCGAGGCGTCCGGAGCGGCGCACTCTCCGCTACTTGATCATCGAGAAGATGATCGCCGGCACCAGCGGCTCACCGGCTGGCTGAATCGCCTCGATGCAGATGTTCGCCTCGGGGTTGCTGGCCGACATCATCACTTCGAGCATGTCGCCCGCCGCCATGGGGACGATGCCCTGGGAGATGATGACGTCCTTGGCCATGCTGCCCTCGTCCTGGCAGAGTTGGACGTTGGAGTTGGCGACATCGGCGCCGTTGATCCGCAGCCACAGGTCGAAGCAGCCGTATGGCCCCCCGCCCTCGCGGCCGACCTGGGGTGCGGCGAAGATCAGATAGGCCCCGGCTTTCCCGACCGTGATCTGATTGTTCGCCATGGCGATGCCTTTGGCCGCATCGACGATATCCATCGCGACCACCTCGGGCGCCGTGCCCGGGCACTGGGTCACGGACGATGACGCCTGCAGATACTGGCCGGCGTTCGCCACGCCTACCGACGCTATTAGTACCGCCAATGACAAGACGATCTTCTTCATGGTCTGGTCCCCCCTGTCAGGTCTGACCGCTCACTAGGGTAGGGGGCCGAACAAGGCGTGACAATCGTCCGAATTCGCGTTCGAGGCTCCTGAGTGGCCGGTCGTCGCGCAGGCGGCAGCTGGGAGGCCCGAATCCGGTTTACGGGACTGCGCGCAGCCGATAGACCACGCCGATGGTCATTCGCCGACAGCCGATGCTCGCGCTCGCGGTTGCACTCGTGGCTCTGCTCACGGTTGCGGGGTTTGCCTCTGCCGTTGCGGCGGAGAACGACGCGCCGGAGCCGTTGACGATTGAAACCGGCGCGGGCGCTCACACCGTCATGGTCGAGATCGCCGACACGCCGGAGGAGCGCGGAGTCGGCCTCATGCACCGCACCGAACTCGCGCCAGACCGCGGCATGCTGTTCGACTTCCGCGCGACGCGGCAGGTCACCATGTGGATGAAGAACACCCTGATTCCCCTCGACATGTTCTTCGCCGAGAGCGACGGCCGAATCGTCACCATCGCCGAGCGGACCACGCCGCTTTCGGAGAATCGGATACGCTCCGGCCAGCCGGTCCGCTTCGTGCTGGAGATGGCGGGCGGCAGTGCTGAGCGCCTCGGGATCGCTCCCGGCGACCGCCTGCGTCATCCGCTCATCGACCGCGCCGCGGCCGAGGAAGACGAGTGAAGGTTGACCCCGAGGCAGGGGCGCGGCGATGACCGAGGCACGGCTCAAGACCGAGGTGCTGGTGCAGGCGGGCTTCCGCTATTGCCAGCAGGCGCTGCTCGCCGCCGTGCTCAGGCGGCGGGGCGATGCCGACGCGGGGGCGCTGCTGGTCAAGGTGAGCCGCCTCGACGGCACGGCGGCGGTCTTCGCCCGGACGCAATCGCTCGACGGCGATCTCACCTGGCGCCGCGCGACCGGCGAGGGCTGGATCCCCGAGGCGGACGCCGAGGCGCGGCTGACGCGGGAGATCGACTTCGATCCGGACGTCTGGATCGTCGAGGTCGAGGACCCCGAGGGCAGCAATCCGTTCGCGACGCTGACCGGCTGAACGCCTAACCCGCATTTTTCGCTACGCTCGCGGTCCGGTTCCGCGTCCCACCTCGAACAACACACTTCTTCATGCGGGATTCGCCGGGATTAAGTGGGATTAAGTGGGATAAGTGGGATTCCCCGGGACAAGCGGCGGCAATGACGTGGGGTGCGGGCGGTTCGCTCGTGCACTGCATGGCGCAATCCTGACGCGCCCGCCGCGCGCTATGCACCGCACCATGGTCCGGGGAATGCGCATCAACCCGAGCGCAGGTAGCGCACCGCCATGTCGCGCTCGAAGAGATAAAGCAGCGTGCGCAGCGCCTGTCCGCGCTCCGATTCGAGCTCCGGGTCGCGGTCGCGGACGAGGCGCACGTCGTCGCGGGCGACCGCCAGCAGCTCCTCGTGGACGGCGAGATCGGCGAGATGGAAGTCCGGCGCTCCGCTCTGGCGCGTGCCCAGCAACTCACCGGCGCCGCGCAGGCGGAGATCCTCCTCGGCGATGCGAAAGCCGTCGTCGGTCTCGCGGAGAATGTTGATCCGCGATCGGGCGGCCTCGCCGAGTGGCGGGGCATAGAGCAGCAGGCACGTGCCCGGTTTTTCGCCGCGCCCCACCCGCCCGCGCAGTTGGTGAAGCTGAGCGAGCCCGAACCGCTCCGCGTGCTCGACGATCATGATGGTGGCCGTGGGCACGTCGACACCGACCTCGACCACCGTCGTCGCCACCAGGATGTCGGCGCTGCCCTCGGCAAAGGCGGCCATGGCGGCGTCCTTCTCCGGCGCCTTCATGCGGCCGTGGATCAGCGCGACACTGTCGCCGAACGCCTCGGCGAGCCGTGCATGGCGGTCTGTCGCGGCGGCGAGGTCCACGGCTTCCGACTCCTCCACCAGCGGGCAGACCCAGTAGACCTTGGCGCCGGTACAGCGCGCGCGGCGCACGGCGGCGACGACCTCCTCCAGCCGCTCCAGCGGCATGGCGCGGGTCTCGACGGCGGCCCGGCCCGGCAGTCGACCTTCGAGGCGGGAGACGTCCATGTCGCCATAAGCGGTGAGCACGAGCGAACGCGGGATCGGGGTCGCGGTCATCACCAGCAGGTCTGCCGCCGGCCCCTTGCGCGCGAGCATCATGCGCTGGTGCACGCCGAAGCGATGCTGCTCGTCGACCACGGCGAGGGCGAGGTCCTTGAAGTCGACCCCCTTCTGGAAGAGCGCGTGGGTGCCGACCAGGATATCGACCTCGCCGGCGGCCAGCGCCGCCAGCGTTCTTTCTCTCGCGCGCCCCGTATCCCGCCCCGTGAGCAGGGCGAGGGAGACGCCGCTGCCCTCCAACAGAGCGCCGAGCGTAGCGGCGTGCTGGTTCGCCAGCAGCTCGGTCGGCACCATCAGCGCGGCCTGCGCGCCGGCCTCCACCGCGACCAGCATGGCAAGCAATGCCACCACGGTCTTGCCGCTGCCGACGTCGCCCTGGAAGAGGCGGAGCATGCGGCGTTCCTTCGCGAGGTCCTCGGCGATTTCGGCGGCGGCGGCGCGCTGGCCTTCGGTCAGGCGGAAGGGGAGCGCGGCCTCGACCGCGCGGCGCAGCCGGCCGCCGCCGGCGATGGCGCGGCCCCGCCCGCCTCGGGCGGAGCGGCGCATCAGCGCCAGCGCCAGTTGGTTCGCCAGCAGCTCGTCGTAGGCGAGGCGCGAGCGGGCAGGGGTGTCCGCTTCCAGGTCGGCGGCGCTCTCGGGCGCATGCGCCGCCGCGAGCGCCTCGTTCCAGGGCGGCCACCGACGCGCCGCCGCCAAGCGCGGCTCGATCCATTCCGGCAGCGCCGGCGCTCGCGCGAGCGCGGCGCGCACCGCGCGGGTCATCGGCTTCAGCGTAACCCCCGCGGTCAGCGGATAGATGGGCTCGACCGTCTGCACGCTATCCCGCTCGTCGAGCGGCGCGATGTGATCGGGGTGCACCATCTGGATTTCGCTGCCGTAGCGTTCGACGCGCCCGCTCACCACCCGCACGGTCCCTTCGGGCAGCTTCTGGCGGAGCCAGTCGCCCTTCGCGTGGAAGAAGACCAGCGTGAGGGTCCCGGTCTCATCCGAGCAATAGACCCTGGCGGGGCGGCGCCGGTCCGGCGCGGGCTGGTGGCGATCGACCCGCACCGTGAGCGTCGCCGTGGTGCCGGCCTCGGCTTCGGCGACCTTCGGCGCGTGGCGCCGGTCGATCAGCCCCGACGGGAGATGCCAAAGCAGGTGCACCGCCAGCGGCCCGGCCAGTCGCTCGACAGCCGGCGCGGTGCGGGGGCCGAGTCCTGGCAACGCCGTCGCCGGCGCGAAGAGCGAATTGAGGATCGCCGGGCGCATAGTCTCGCAGCCTAGCCCGGATTTCTCGCCGGGGTCATGGTCTGCGGGGCGGTTTCCGGCCGTCACCCGCGCGGCTATGGTGTGCCGATCGGATCGAGCGGCGGAGAACTCCCATGTCAGGCGCAGACACCCATCGGGCCACCTGCCAATGCGGTCAGCTCCGGGTCAACACGGTCGGCGATCCCGACATCGTCATGGCCTGCAGCTGCCTGGCCTGCCAGCGGCGCACCGGCAGCCCCTTCGGGATGGGCGCCTACTTCCGCAAGGAGGCGGCGACGACAGAGGGCGAGGCACGGGTCCACTCAAGGGTGGCAGACTCAGGGCTGGACGTCTCCATCCGCTTCTGCCCCGAGTGCGGGACGAGCGTCTACTGGACCGCGGAGCTTCGCCCCGAGCATCTCGGCGTCGCAGTCGGCTGTTTCGCCGAGCCCGGCTTTGTCGAGCCCGCCCGCGTGGTCTGGAGCGAGAGCAAGCATCCCTGGATCAGGTTCCCGGAGGGTGTGCAGGAGTTCCCACAAGGGGCGCCCAGGCCAGCGGCGACCCCACCGAAAGGGGAATAGGGCAGGGGAGGACGCCCTCCTAGAACGGGACGCCGACGGCTCTGCACAGGAAGGCGGTCAACTCGCCACCGGCGCGCGCAATCGTCGTGAAGCGCACGAGAAAGTCGGGGCGGATCGCCTCGGCCTCGGGGATGTCGGTGATCGCCACGAAGTCCTTGCGCTTGAGGTCCTCGATCAGAGGGTGCTCGGGGTCGTAGCCGCGCGGCGGCCGCTTGAGCGCCTCGCCCGCCAAGTGAAAGGTCTGGCAGAAGGCGTCGGACGCGGTGATGCGCGTCCATTCCTCCGGTCGTTCCACGACCGCGTCGCGAATCTTCCCGAGCGTGGCGCCGTCCGGATGCCAGACGCCGCAGCCGGCGAAGCACATGCCGGGCTCCAGATGCAGATAGAAGCCGGGCGCGTGGGCATCCTTGCCCGCTTCGTGGCGGAAGTGCGCGCCGACATTGGTCTTGTAGGGCGTCTTGTCCTTCGAGAACCGCGTGTCCCGATAGATGCGGAAGAGCGAGCCGCCGTTGGGCCTGGGATCGGCGCGGAAGTGCGGGCTGATCTCCGCCAGCGGCTCCGCGAAGGCCTGGATGAAGTCGAGCATGGGGTCGCGCACCTCGGCCCGGTAACGCGCCTTGTTCGCCTCGAACCACGGCCGCTCGTTGTTGGCCTTGAGCTCGCGCAGAAAGTCGAAGAGCGCGGGCTTGATGGGTTGCGCGGTCATGTCTTCCTCTCCGGGCAAGAGCGCAAGGCGTCGCCACCATCGCATAGCAAAGGCGGCCTCCAAAGAGCCGTGCTAGAGTCAGACTGGCCGATCCCCACAACGACAGAGACTCCCGATGGCCCTCGCCGAAGCGACCGCCCCGCAGCCCGAACCCGCCCGGAGCGAGCCGATCGCGCGCACGCTTGCGCGCTTCGCCCGCGAGCTGACCCTCGACGACGTGCCCGAAGCCGTGATCGAGCGCGCGAAGCTGCACATCCTCGACGCGCTGGGCATCGGCCTCGCGGCGTCGCGCTACGATTTCAGCCACAAGACGCTGACGGCCATCCACGGACTTGCCGGCGACGGGCCCTATCCCGTCATCGGGATGCCGGCAGCGCTGCCGCTGCGCGACGCCGCACAGATGAACGGCTTCCTGATCCACGGCCTCGACTACGACGACACCCACGTCGGCGGCGTGATCCATGCCACGGCGAGCGCGGTGCCGACGGTGCTCGCCGCCGGCCAGCGGCACGGCGCCTCGGGGCGGGAGACGCTCGCGGCCTATCTCGCGGCCATCGAGGGCGCGGCGCGCATCGCCGCCGCCGCCCAGGGCGGCTTCCATCGGCTGGGCTTCCATCCCACCGGCATGGTCGGCGTGTTCGGCACGACGCTCGCCGCCGGCCGGCTCGCGGGCATGACCGAGGCGCAGCTCGCCCATGCCCAGGGCATCGCGCTCAGCATGGCTTCCGGCAGCCTGCAGTTCCTGGATGACGGCGCCTGGACCAAGCGGATGCACCCCGGCTGGGCAGCCGTTTCCGGGATCAGCGCCGCCGCTCTCGCCCAGCAGGGTTTTCGAGGTCCGGCCGAACCATACGAAGGGCGATTCGGCCTCTACGCGCTCTACGGCGCCCACGATGCGGCGATCGACTGGCCGATGTGCACGGCCGGCCTCGGCGAGGATTGGGAGATGCTGCGCATCGGCATCAAGCCCTATCCGGCCTGCCACCTGGTGCATGCGCTCGGCGATGCGGCACAGGTACTGCGCGACGACCACGGGATCGCGCCCGACGATGTGGAGAGCGTGGACGCGCTGATCGGCGAGGGCTGTGTCAGCGTCGTATGCGAGCCCGAGGCCGCCAAGCGCCGCCCGGCCAGCGCCTACGAGGCCCAGTTCAGCGTCCACTACATGATCGCGAGCGTGCTCGCCCGCGGGCGCTTCACCCTGGCCGAGCTCGAGCCCCAGGCCTACACCGACCCGGCGGTGCTCGCGCTCTGCGACCGGATCAGCTATCGCGTCGATCCCGACTCGGCCTTCCCGACCTATTACTCGGGCGAGGTGGTGATCCGCACCACCGACGGCCGCACGCTCAGCCACCGCGAGCAGGTCAATCGAGGCGCCGACAGCCGGCCCCTCGGCGCCGACGAGATCATCGCCAAGTTCCGCGACAACGCGGCGATGACGCTCGCACCCGACCGGGCCGCGCGTGCGTTAGACGCGGTGATGGCGCTCGATGGAGACTCCACGCCGGCAGAGGTGGCGCGGCTCTTTAGCTTCGCCTGAGAGGGCGCGAATCAGGCGCTTTGGGCATGACCGCGCGCATCGCCATACCGACCGAGGGACTCGCCGCCTTCTGCGAGCGCTGGCAGGTGACGGAGATGGCGCTGTTCGGCTCCGTCCTGCGGGACGATTTTGGGCCGGACAGCGACATCGACGTGCTCGTCGCGTTCAAGGATGGCGCGCGCCACACGCTCTTCAACATGGTTGAGATGGAGGAAGAGCTGAGGGCGCTCTTCGGCCGCGAAGTCGATCTCGTGAGCCGCCGCGGCATCGAGCGGAGCTGCAATCACCTACGCCGAAAGGCCATCTTGGGGTCTGCTGAGACCATCCATGCGGCATGACGCGGTAGCCGGCCCGCGGGGTCGCCGGTGTTATGAGCCGCTGGCGCGGAGGACCGTGCCGTCGGCCTCCAGGGCTTCGATCTCGTCAGGTCGGTAACCGAGCTCGGCGAGGATGGCGGCGGTATCGGCGCCGAGCGCAGGCGCGGCGCGGCGCGGCATGACGGCGCCGTCCACCGTGATCGGCTGGCGGACCATGCGCATCGCGCCCCGCGCGGGATGCGGCACCTCCTGCACTATACGTCTCTGCTCGGCGAAGCCGCTCGCGAGCGCGCCCGCCACGTCGTTGACCGGCGCGCAGGGGAGGACGCCGCCGAGCCGCTCCAGCCACGCCTCGGTGGTGCGGGTCAGGAACACCGCCTCCAGCCGACGCACGACTTCGTCCCGGTTCTCGTAGCGTGCGGCGAAGTCCCGCATCAGGGGATCCTCGATCCATTGCGGCCGCTCCATCGCCTGGCAAAGGGCGGGCCAGAAGTTCGCCTTGTTGGCCATCACGAAAATCCAGCCGTCGGCGGTGCGGTAGAGCTCGCTCGGCACCAGCGAGGGATGGCCAGAGCGGGCCACCCGCTTGGGCTCGAAGCCCTCGTTGAGGTGCCAGGTCGCCGGGTAGCTGAGGTTGTTCATGGCCACGTCGTAGAGCGGGGTGTCGAGGTCCATGCCCTGCCCGGTGGCGCGCGCCCGCATGACGCCCGAGACCAGCGCGAGCGCCGCGGTGAGCCCGCCCATGAAATCGACGACCGAGAGCCCGAATCGGGTCGGCACGCTGTCGGGTTCCCCGGTCATGGAAAGGTAGCCGGCCTCGGCCTGCATCACGTAGTCGAGGCCGGGCCAGGCGGCGCGCTCGTTGTCGCGGCCGTAGGCCGAGAGGTGCACGCAGACGAGGCGCGGGTTGGCGGCGCTGAGGCTGGCATAGTCGAGCCCGAGCGCGCCCGGCAGATCGCCGCGCAGGTTGTTGATGAGGGCGTCTGCGCGCCCAGCCAGGCGCTCCAGGATCTCGCGGCCGCGCGGTTTCTTCAGGTCCAGCGCGAGGCAGCGCTTGTTGCAGCTGAAGGTCTGGTAGAAGAGGCTGTCGCCGTCTTCGGCGTAGGGCAGGACATGGCGGCCCATCTCGCCGCCGGTCTTGTGGTTCTCGATCTTGATGACGTCTGCGCCGAGGTCGGCGAGGTACATGGTGCCGAAGGGGGCGGCGCCGTACTGTTCGATGGAGACGACGGTGAGCCCTTCGAGCGGGCGGATCGGGGGCGCCTGAGGTGCCGCGGCAGCGTCGTCGCTCACGCCGGATTACGCTCGATCAGCTGACGCGCGATGATCAGCCGCTGGATCTCGTTGGTGCCCTCGCCGATACAGAGCAACGGGGCGTCGCGGTACATCCGCTCGATCGGGAACTCCTTCGAATAGCCGTAGCCGCCATGGATGCGCATGGCCTCGATGCTGTTCTCTAGCGCCGCCTCCGTGGCGAAGAGCTTGGCGATGCCGGCCTCCATGTCGCAGCGCTGGCCGGTCTCGTAGGCGACCGCCGCGCGTTCGGTGAGCAGCCGCGCGGCCTCGGTCCGGGTCACCATGTCGGCGAGCTTGATCTGGATCGCCTGGTGCTGGCAGATCGGCTTGCCGAAGGTCTTGCGCTCCTGAGAGTAGCGCACGGACTCGTCGAGGCACGACTGGGCGACGCCGACGCCGCGGGCGGCGACATTGATGCGGCCCAGCTCAAGGCCGCTCAGCACGTGCTGCAGGCCCTTGCCCTCCACCCCGCCAATGAGCTTGTCGGCATCGATGCGGTAGTCCTCGAACGCGAGCTCGGCCGTGTCGATCCCGCGATAGCCGAGCTTCTCCAGCTTGCGGCTGACGCGGAAGCCCTCGCCCTTTTCGGCGAGGAACAGGCTCATGCCCTTGTGGCGGGGCTCGGCGCCGGGGTCGGTCTTGACCAGAAGTGCGAGGCAGGAGCCGTGGATGCTGTTGGTGATCCAGGTCTTGGCACCATTAATTACATAAGCATCGTTGCCTTCGCGGCGTGCCGTGGTGCGGATCGCCTGCAGGTCGGTGCCGCAGTCCGGCTCGGTGAGCGCGAGCCCGCCCCGGAGCTCGCCGGTGGCGAAGCGGGGCAAGTAGTCGTGGCGCTGCTCGTCGGTGCCGAAGCGCTCAACGGCGGCGGCCATGATGAGGTGAGAGTTGATAAGGCCGCTCACCGACATCCAGGCGTGGGAAAGCCGCTCGATCACTTTGGCGTAGGTGGTGACCGGCAAGCCGAGGCCGCCATACTCTTCGGAGATGGTGGCGCCGAAGAGCCCCATCTCCTTCATCTTCTCGACGATGTCTTCTGGATAGATGTCGTCGTGCTCGAGCGCGGCGACGTGGGGGCGGACATCGCGGTCCAGGAATCGCTCGATTCCGTCGAGGATCAGCGCTTCCTGTTCTGCGTCCACGGTCTCGGCACTGTTCGCCATCGCCACGTGCTCCCGTCCTCCGGTGTGTGGGCCGCGAGCATATCCCGCCGGCCTGGTCGAGAAAATGCTTGAGACTGCGCCGCGTGGGCGGTATGTCATCCTGTCTTGGCATAGATGATGTACGCCCCGAGGGAGCGGCGAGATCCCCATGCGGGCGATAGGGACGCTGGCAGCCATGGCAGAACGTGGCGATGTCGAAATCAGGGGCGTGACCAAGCTGTTCGGCCCCACTGTCGCTGTCGAGGATATCGACATCACGATTCCCGACGGCTCCTACTGTTGCCTGCTCGGGCCGAGCGGCTGCGGCAAGACGACCCTCCTGCGCATCATTGCGGGTCACGAGGCGCCAACCGAGGGCGACGTGCTGATCGGCGGCGAATCCGTGATCGGCAAGCCCACCGGCCAGCGCGGCACGTCGATGATGTTTCAGAGCTACGCGCTCTTCCCTCATCTGACGGTGCTCGACAATGTCGCGTTCAGCCTGAAGATGAAGGGCGTGGGCAAGGGCGAGCGCCGCGAGCGCGCCTACGCGGTGCTGCAGCGCGTGCAGCTCGACCCGTTGGCCGACCGCATGCCGGCGCAGCTCTCCGGCGGGCAGCAGCAGCGTGTCGCGCTCGCCCGCTCGTTGATCACCAACCCCAAGGTGCTGCTGCTCGACGAGCCGCTGTCTGCGTTGGACGAGTTCCTGCGCCTGCAGATGCGCGCCGAGCTGAAGCACATTCAGATCGACCTCGGCATCACCTTCATCCACGTCACCCACACCCAGCCCGAGGCGCTGGCCATCGCCGACATGGTCGTCGTGATGGACACCGGCCATATCGAGCAGGCGGCGACGGGGCCGGAGATCTACGACGAGCCGCGCACCACTTATGTGGCGGAGTTCATGGGCGGCTGGAATGTGTTTACCGGCAAGGTGGCGGGAGTCGAGAACGACCTGGTGACGGTCATGGGTGCCGAGGGCGACAACTTCCACCTGCCGCGCGACGGCCACGAGGTCGGCCAGGAGGTCAACTTCGGAATCCGCCGCGACAAGGTGCATCTGGCGGGCGGAAGCATCGATCTTGACCGCGGCAACGCGCTGGGCGGCACTGTCCATGCCATCGAGTACCAGGGTAACTGGGTGAAGCTCACCATGACCCGGGAGGAGAAGCGGGACCTCGTCGCTGTGATCGAGGATCGCGAGTATTTCTTAAACCCGACCAAGGTGGGTGACCAGGTCACCGTCACCTGGGCGAGCAAGGACGTGCGCTTGATGGAGCGCGCTACCGGCGCCCAGAACCTGATCGGGGAGAATTTCTAGCAACGTTTATCCATTGGCGGCCGCCGGCGGCCGTCGCACTGCATCGAGCGAAGTAGTAATCGTCCGGGCCGGCGACAGGGCGAGCATTCGAGGAACGCAGGCGAGGGAGGAAAGCATGCGCAAGACCAAGAGCGACGATAGCAAGACGGGCGTGAGCCGCCGCTCGGTCCTTAAGGGGACGGCGGCCGTGGCCGGTGCTGCCGCGGCGACGACGCTTAGCGGCGGCTTCCCGACCGTATGGGCGCAGGACATCAAGGACATCACCGTCCGTACCGTCGGCATGGCGGTTTCCAACATGAAGCCGCTCGAGGACATGGCCAACGAGGCCCTCGACTTCAACGTGCGCCAGACGGCCGCCGAGATCCCGTCGATCCAGGCCCGCGGCCTGACCCAGCCCGACTCGGGCGACCTCTTCGAGCCGCCCTACATGCTGATGAAGTTCATGTGGCCGTCCGGCAACTTCCAGGCCTGGGACACCACCAAGCTGCCCGAGTGGGACACGGTGGTCGATCTCTACAAGGCACCCGGTAAAATCTGGCCGGATGCCTGGTTCGGCGATGGCCAGAACCCGAGCACGGTGGCGTACACCTCCGACCATCTGGCGACCGACTTCGTCGAGCCGGGCTCGACGAAGTGGATCACCAACCACCCGGTGCTGCACAATGCCGACACCCTCGGCATCCGGCCCGACCTGATCGGCCGGCCCATCGATTCCTGGGCCGAGATCATCAATCCCGAGTTCGCCGGCAAGTCGGCGCTCGTGGCCTTCCCGCAGATCGGCCTGATGGACGCCGCCCTGGCGTTCCAGGCCAATGGCGAGCTCGAGTACGGCGACAAGGGCAACATGACCCGCGAGGAGATCGACTACTCCATCGACCGTCTCATCGAGCTCAAGGACGTCGGCCACTGGCGTGCCCTCTGGTCGACCTTCAATGAGTCGGTTCAGCTCATGGTCGGGGGTGAGGTCGTCATCCAGTCCATGTGGTCGCCGGCAGTGACAGCCGTGCGCGAGCAGGGCGTGCCGTGCATCTACCAGGATCTCAAGGAAGGCTATCGCTCCTGGACCCTGGGGCATCTGATGCCGAAGCACGTCGAGGGCAAGAAGCTCGGCGCGGTCTACGACTACGTGACCTGGTATCACTCGGGGCCGGCAGGCGCGTTCTTCGCCCGCCAGGGCTACTACGTGGTGACGCCCGACAATACCCAGAAGCACCTGCCCGAGGCAGAGTGGGATTTCTGGTTCGAGGGCAAGCCCGCCACGGTCGACATCTACAGCCCGTTCGGCAAGCTCATGGAGAAGCCGGGCGCGGTTCGCGACGGCGGCTCCTACAAGAACCGCATGGGTCGCGTCGCGGTGTGGAACTCGGTCATGGACGAGAACGAGTACCTCACCGACCGTTGGAACGAGTTCATCGCCGCGTAAGGGGCGAATGCATTTGGGGGTGCTGGGCGGCGTGCCGCTCCGCACCCCCGCTTCCTTTTCCGATTCCCGCAGGCTCGAATTGTCGAAGAGTCACTGGTGATGGCAGCGGTAAACGCGATCTTCAATCGCTACGCGACGGCGCTGCAAATCTCGCCGCTGCTGATTACGCTGCTGTTCTTCCTGATCGGGCCGATGATCGTGATCCTGATCATCAGCCTGTGGCATTTCAACGGTTTCATGATGGTGGAGGGCGATTGGAGGTTCTCCAATTACATTAAATTATTTTCCAAGAACCTGACTCTCGACAATTACTTGCAGACGTTGAAAATGCTGGCGATTACGCTGGCTATCACGACGGTTCTCGGCTTTACGCTCGCCTATTTTCTTGTTTTCGACCTTATCCTGTTGAGAACGAAGCTGCTCCTGTTCCTGCTCTGCGTCGTGCCGTTCTGGACCTCCGGCGTTATCCGCATGGTGGCTTGGCTGCCGTTCCTGGGCAAGGAGGGCATCATCAATCAGGCGATAATGGTCGTCGGCATATCGGACACGCCGCTCCAATTTCTCCTATTCTCGGAATTCGCCGTCTTTCTGTCTTACATACAGATATTCACGCTGTTCATGATGGCGCCGCTGTTCAACGTCATGGCGCGAATCAACCGCGACCTGATCGAGGCAGCAAAGGATAACGGTGCCTCCGGGCTCCAGATCCTGCTCCACGTGATCATCCCGCTCTGCAAGCCGGGCCTTGCCATCGGGGCGATCTTCGTCATCGCGCTGGTGGCGAGCGATTTCACGGCGATCCGCATTCTCAGCGGCGCGCGCGTCGGCACGGTGATGGCCTCGATGACCAACCAGATAATCAATGTCCAATACCCGCCGGCGTCCGCCTCGGCCATCGTTCTGCTGCTGGCCGTATTGCTGATCGTCGGCATCATCATGCGACTCGTCGACGTGCGGAAGCAGCTCTAGCCATGGCGAAGGAAAGCAGACGAGCGCCGGGCTACTGGCCGCGTGCAGCGGTCTTCTTCCTGTACCTCCTGTTCCTGTACGGGCCGATCTTGATCATCGTGATGCTGTCGTTTCAGGGCCCCGGCGCCTCGCTCTCCTTCCCGATGCAGGGGTTCTCGTTGTTCTGGTTCAAGGAGGTGATCGATCCGACCTATATCGGCGACTTCCGCTGGCCGTTCGGGCGCTCGCTGATCCTGGGCCTCATCGTGATGATCCTCACCATGGGAATCTCCTTCCTTGCCGGTCTCGCGTTCCGCAAGAACTTCACCGGCAACATCATCGTCTTCTATCTGGTCGTCGCCAGTCTGATCTGCCCGTCGATCCTCATCAGCCTGGGCATCGGGCTCGGCTTCTCCAATCTGGGCATGACCAGCCAGTGGTGGTCCGGCGCCCTCGGCGCGCATCTGAGCTGGACGCTGCCATTCGGCGTTCTCATCATGCTGGCGGTCTTCAGCCGGCTCGACCCGCAGCTCGAGGAGGCGGCCAAGGACCAGGGCGCGACCCAATGGCAGACGCTGCGCAATGTGATCATACCGATCACGCTGCCGGGGCTTATCGGCGTCGCGCTCTTCGGATTCACCCTCTCCTACGACGAATTCCCTCGCACATCGAGCGTGGCGGGCGAGTTCAACACGCTCCCGGTCGAGCTTGTGAACACACTCACGCTGGCAGCGACGCCGGCGATCTATGCCATCGGAACCATAACGACGGTGTTCTCGCTCGTGGTGATTTTCGTGAGCTTCGCCGCCGTCTACTTCATCCAGAAACGGCGGACCGGCGCCGGGTTCAATATCGCAAGGAAGGCCGGGAAGGCGTCGGACGGCTAGGCCGGGCGGCCATCGCGCGCTGAGGCCGGCTCCGACCCCTAAGGGATGCCAGCCGCTGCGGCATGCTTGCTAGGCTGCGACCGAACGCGAATCCGGTGATCTGAAGGAGGAAGCATGGCTTTTCGCTTAGGTGTCGATGTCGGCGGCACGTTCACCGATCTCCTGCTGATCGACGAATCGAGCGGCGGCACCTTCCGCGCGAAGGTGCCCTCCACCCCGCACGATTCCTCGATCGGCGTGCTCAGCGGCATCGAGCGGGTGTGCGATAACGCCGGCGTCGAGCCGGCCGCAATCACCCACGTGATGCACGGCACGACGGTTGGCACCAACACCATCCTGGAGGGCAAGGGCGCCCGGGTCGGCCTCGTCACCTCGGAGGGTTACGGGCAGATGCTGCAGATCGCCCGTTCCTTCGTGCCCGGCATCCTCGCCGGCTGGATCATCTGGCCCAAGCCCGAGCCGCTGGCCCCGCTGGAGCTCACCGTCGAGGCGAAGGAGCGCACCAGCGCCCGCGGCGAGGTCGTTCGCGAGCTGAACGAGGACGATCTGCGCGAGAAGCTCAGCCACCTCAAGGCGAGGGGGATCGAGGCGCTGACCGTCTGCCTGATGAACGCCTATGCGGGTGGCGTGCATGAGGAGCAGATCCGTGCAATCGCGAACCAGGTGCTCCCCGGCGTGCCGGTCTCGCTCTCCTCCGAGGTCCTGCCGGAGATGTACGAATACGAGCGCGCCATCACCACAGTCGCCAATTCCTACGTCGCGCCGGTGGTCCAGGGCTATATCAACAACATGGAGCGGGAGCTGGAGCAGCGCAAGATCGACGCCCATCTCCACATCCTGCGCTCGGACGGCGGTCTCGCCTCGGTCGAGGCAAGCCGGAACTCGCCGGTGAACGTGCTGATGAGCGGCCCTGCCGGCGGCGTCGCCGGCGCGCTCTGGATCGCCAGGCAGGCCGGCTACCAGAACCTGCTTACGCTCGACATGGGCGGCACGTCCACCGATGTCGCGCTGATCCTCGACGGCGTGCCGCGCAAGCGGCGCGAGACCACGGTGGGCGACGTCACCGTGCGCGCGCCCTCCCTCGACGTCCGCAGCGTGGGCGCGGGCGGCGGCTCGATCGCCCATGTTCCCGAGATCACCCGCGCGCTCCGGGTCGGGCCGCAGAGCGCGGGCGCCGATCCGGGGCCTGCGGCCTACGGGCAGGGCGGCGACCAGCCCACCGTCACGGACGCCAATGTCGTGCTCGGCTATCTGCCGAGCGAGTTGATCGGCGGCGAGATGAAGCTCGATGTCGATGCCGCCGTCACCGCAGTGCAGACGGTCGCCACGGCGCTCGGCCTCGATCTCAAGCGGGCCGCCGCCGGGATCATCGACATCGTCAACGAGAACATGTTCGGCGCGCTCCGGCTGGTCTCGGTGCAGCAGGGCTTCGATCCGCGCGACTTCGCGCTCATCGCCTTCGGTGGGGCAGGGCCGCTGCACGCCAATGCGCTTGCCAGGCTGATGAACTCGTGGCCGGTCATGATCCCACCCTCACCGGGCGTGCTTTGCGCCTACGGCGACGCCACGACGCGGGTCACCGACGAGGCTTCGAGGAGCTTCGTGCGGCGCTTCTCCGAAACCTCGGACGCCGAGGTGCGCGGCATCCTCGACGATCTCGAGACCCGCGCCCGGCAGGAACTCGATGCCGAGGGCATCGCGCGCGAAGACCAGTCCGTGCAGTACGAGGTGGACCTCCGCTACCACGGCCAGGGGCTGCAGCTCCCGGTGGGCTTCACCGCCGAGGAGTTCGAACGGGACGGGCTCGATGGGATGGCGCAGCAGTTCGATGACGAGCACACTCAGCTCTTCACGTTCGCCCTCGATGCGGAGCACGAGATCGTGACGCTGCGTGCGATCGTGCGCGGTGCCGAGACCTTCATCGAAGCGGCCACCGTTCCGCAGGGTGGCGCCGACCCGTCTGCGGCCAAGGTTGCGAACGGCACGGTTTACGTCGACAATCGCGATCAGGACGCCGCGATCTATGATCGCGCCAAGCTCGAGGCCGGCAACCGGATCGAGGGGCCAGCGATCGTGACCGAGATGGATTCGACTACTCTAATCCTGCCGGGCCACATCGGCGTGGTCGACGGATACGGCAACATCATCATCAACCCGATCGGCCACTGAGTCGGGGGAGGATCGACATGCCAGTCACTATCGTCCAGACCAACGACGCACCGTTCGAGCCGGTCGACATCGACCCGATCACTCTCGATATCATCGAGAGCTCGCTGCGCAGCGCCCGCTACGAGATGGACGCCGTGCTCTACCGCACCGCCATGTCGCCGGGAATCCGCGAGCAGCACGACGAGTTCCCGATGATCGCCAACCCCGAGGGCAAGATGGTGGTCGGGCAGTTCGGCTCGTTCATCCACGGCTTCAAGCGCGAATACGACGGCACGATCGAGGAAGGGGACATCTTCCTCACCTCCGATCCCTACAGCTGCGCCGGCGCGATCAGCCACGCGCCGGACTGGCTGATCCTGCGCCCGGTCTACCGCGACGGCCGGCTGATCGCCTACGCCTCGATGTTCGGCCACATGACCGATGTCGGCGGCAAGGTGCCCGGCAGCCTCCCCACCGACGCCAACCAGATCTACGAGGAAGGCGTCGTCATCCCCGTCGTCAAGATCTACAAGAACGACGAGCTGCAGGAAGACGTGCTCAGGGTGATCCTGCATCAGTGCCGGATGCCGCAGTGGAACCGGAGCGACTTCAACGCGCTGGTCGCCGCCGTGCGCCTCGCCGAGAAGCGCATTCATGAGCTCTGCGATCGTTTCGGAGTCGACACCCTGATCGGCGCGATGGGCGAACTGCTGGAGCGCAATCGCCGCGCGATGCTGCACCTGATCCGCAACACCGTCGGCGAGGACGAGACGCTCTACTTCGAGGACTACATCTGCGACGACGGCCTCGGCATGGGCCCCTACAAGATGGCCTGCAACATGTGGCGCGACGGCGACGTCCTGGTCTTCGATTTCGAAGGCACCGATCCGCAGTCGGAAAGCTCGATCAACTTCTTCCTCAACGAAGAAATGTTCAAGATGTTCGTCGGCGTTTACATGATCAACGTCTTCGATCCACAGATCATGTTCAACGACGGCTTCTACGATCACGTCGATGTGCGGATTCCGCCGGGCACGCTGCTCAAGCCGCTGAAGCCGGCGGCGCTCTCCTCGCGGACCCATGCGTTAGGCCGGATCTTCGACGTGCTCGGCGGCCTGCTCGGCCAGCGCGCGCCGAACCTCATGGTGGCGGCCGGCTTCTCCGACAGCCCGCATTTCATGTATTCGGGCTATTCGAGCGAGGGCGAGTGGTACCAGCTCTACCAGATCGGCTTCGGCGGGATCCCCGGCCGGCCGGCCGGCGACGGCCCCGACGGGCACTCCCTCTGGCCCTCGTTCACCAACGTCCCCAACGAGTTCCTGGAGGCGTACTTCCCGCTCCGCATCGAGGTCTACGAGACCATCCCGGATTCGGGCGGGCCCGGCCTCCATCGCGGCGGCAACGGCGTCACCATCGGCTACCGGGCGCTGGAGCCCGGCGAGATGTCGCTGCACGACGACCGTTGGCTCACCTACCCGTGGGGCGTCAATGGCGGCCTGCCGGGTGGGCGGAGCCGCAAGGAGATTCACCGCGCCGACGGCTCGTTCGAAGTGCTGCGCTCCAAGTGCGACCACGTGAAGGTCGAGGCCGGCGATCTGCTCCTCTTCAAGACCTGGGGTGGCGGCGGCTGGGGCGATCCCTACGAGCGCGATGCCGCCCTGGTGGCGCTGGAGGTCGAGCGCGGGCTGGTCACGCGGGCCGGCGCCGAGCGCTACGGCGTGGTGCTGCGGGACGATCTGATGGTCGACGAAGAGGCGACGGCTGCGTTGCGCGAGAAACTCCGCGCCGCGCGGGGCGAGGTAAAACTGTTCGACCGGGGCGGCACCGTCGAGGAGCTGCGGGAGCGCTGCCTGGAAGAGACCGAGCTCGCCCCGCCCAAGCCGCCGGAGTTCAACCGCCGGGTGCTGCGCTTCCTGCAGGAGCGCGAAGCCAAGGCCGCGGCGGCAGGCGCGGCGGCGGAGTAAGGAACAAGCACCCCCACCTCACCCCGGCCCTCTCCGCCCCCAGGGGCGGAGAGGGAGCCCGCGGCGCCGCCTACGTTCCCCCCTCCGCCCTCCCCGGGCAACAGGCCTGGACGGCGCGACTGCGACGCGCGCGGTCCTAATAAGATTTGAGCCGAACCGGCGCCTATTCCGCCGCCTCGGCCTCGGGCCGGGCCCAGCGGCGCTCGAAGGCCCAGACATCTTCGAAGCCCATGAGCGTGTGCATCTCGGGCAGCGAGATCATCGGCGCATCGACGTTGGCGGTCGAGCCGTCGCGCAGCAGGGCCTCGAACGCGCGCTTCATGGAGCCGGCCGCCGGCAGCATGCCGATGGCGGGATAGATGGCGATGTTGAAGCCGAGCGCCGCAAGGCGGTCCGCCGGCACGATGGGGGTCTTGCCGCTGTCCACCATGTTGGCCAGCAGCGGCTTGTCGAAGGTCTCGCCGATCCGCGCGATCTCGGCCTCGCTCTCCGGCGCCTCGATGAAGATCACGTCGGCGCCGGCCTCGGCAAAGGCATGGCCCCGGGCGAGCGCCTCGTCGAGGCCGAGGCT
This sequence comes from Alphaproteobacteria bacterium, assembly GCA_965237415.1. Taxonomy (GTDB): domain Bacteria; phylum Pseudomonadota; class Alphaproteobacteria; order UBA828; family UBA828; genus WTGU01. The sequence goes on along the minus strand of CBDEFM010000002.1, from coordinate 1,062,325 downwards.
CGTGCGCGCATCGGTGCGCGCGATGATCAGGAAGTTGGGATCGCGTCGCGCCTCCGTGGCGACCCTGATCTTCTCCACCATGTCCTCGATGGGGACGACGCGGCGCCCTGGCGTATGCCCGCACTTCTTGGGCATTTCCTGGTCTTCGAGCTGGATCGCGCTGCAGCCCGCGTCTTCGTAGCCCTGCACCGTGTGGCGGACGTTGAGGAGGCCGCCGAAGCCGGTATCCGCGTCGCAGATCAGCGGCGAGGCCGTGCCGCCCGCGATGGTGCGGACCCGGCTCACGATGTCGGCGTAGCTCGCGACCCCCGCGTCCGGCAGGCCGAGGTGGGAGGCCGCGACGCCGTAGCCGGTCATGTAGAGCGCGCGGAAGCCCATGCCGTCGGCGACCTTGGCGGAAATCATGTCGTAGACGCCGGGGGCCACGACGAACTGGCCGTTCCTGATCGCGCCGGCGAGCGCGGCGCGCTTCTCGCTCGCATTCATGCTTCTTACCTCCGTTTAGCCCGGATCGTCGATGGTTGACATGACTGTCCGAGCGATAGGGTGGTTCATGGCCATGATTGGTAATGTCTAAAGTTGTACGCGGACTCGCTTTCTTTGCTTATGGCTGCGAGATATAGGGCGAGGTCTACTGTGATTAAAGGATTCGAATTCGAAACGACCTCCAGGAGCGCAGCATCCGTAAGGCCAAGTCGAGCGAATTCCTTGTTGTGACTAGCGGTTTTACTAGTCACAACAATCTCCTCATGCTCTTCGATAAGGATTCGAAGCACTTCGAAAAAGCGTGATCGTTCAGGCTCTCCATGTTGGGCCAATAAGTTGGACGCTTCAGTAAGAGTATTAGGTGTGATAAGTATCTGATCAATATGATGTACTAGTCTGACCAGTCTTTCGTAGTCCTCCTCTTGAAATTCTCTTAAGCGGCGATGTTTCACGATGAGCTTCTTGTCAGTTTCGCCAACCACAAGAAGTACAAGCAGGTTCGAATCGACAAATATTTTCGTAGGAAGCATCGAACTATTGTTCTTTGGGGAAAATTCGGTTTTTCACGGACATGATGCGACCGTCCTCGTCGTCGACTAGTATAGTCTTATACGTGCGAGAAGTCGCGCCGCTTAGGACAGAGCCAATATTCCGATCCCACGGACGGGAAAAGCCAATAGTTATCTTCCAGTATCCTCCCTCATCTTCAATTTCTTCCAGGCCTATGTTCGTTGCACCTTCATCCTTAAATAGGTCGTAAACATAGACTTTTGCCACCTCTACTGCTTGTTTGACGTCCATATTTTCTCTCCGTCTCTTGGTTCAACCGCGATGGGCGTCCAAGAAACTCAGCAGGGTCTCGAAATAGGCCTCCGGCTCCTCGAACATCGGCAGATGGGACGAGTTCGGGAACACCTTGATCCGGGCGTTGGGGAGCGCCGCCGCGATCTTCATGGAGCACGCCGGCGTGAGCTCGTCGTGCTGGCCGCAGAGCACCAGCGCCGGCTGATGCACCCGGTGCAGATCGGGGAGCCAGTTCTTGTCCCTGATGCTGCCGGTGTAGCAGAACTCGTTGGGTCCCTGGATCGCCATGTAGGGCCCCATGTTCCAGTCGCCGAGGGATCGCATGACCGGGGCGGGCCACTCGTCGAGCCGGCACACATGGCGGTAGTTGAGGATGGTGATGGCCGCCTGGTAGGTGGGGTGCTCGAGGGTGCCCTCCGCCTCGTGGCGCTGCATCATCGCCTCGGTCTCGGGCCCCAGAGCCTGACGAAGCCGGTGCAGCTCGCTCACGAGGTGCGGAATGTCGCCGGCCCCGTCGGCGAGGGTGATGGTCTTGAAGCTCTCAGGATAGGTCAGCGCCCATTCCTGGCCGAGCCACGTCCCCCAGGACTGCCCCAGATAATGGACGGGGCCGAGCCCAAGCGCGGTGCGCACGGTCTCCGTCTCCTCGACATAGCGCTCGATGGTCCAGAGCGCCTCGTCGTCGGGCCGGTCCGACTTGCCGGTGCCGAGCTGGTCGAAGGCCACGACCCGGTAGCCCTTGTCGGCGAGCCAGGAGTGGCTGTCGCGCAGGTAGTCGCAGGGGAGCCCCGGCCCCCCGTTGACGCAGAACAGCACCTCGTCGCCGGAGCCGAAGCTGTAGGCGACGACGTTGTGGCCGTCCACGGTGACGTTGGTGGTCTCGTCCGGCGCGCGATCGTCCATCATGGCCTGCGTCTCCCTCCCCATGTGGCGCGGCGGAATATTCCACATTTGCAATGCGCCTCCAAGCCGGGCCGGCGGCGCGCGCCGGGGAGGCAGTCCCACGTTGGCATAACGGGGGTCTTGATGCAGGCCGGTCTTGCTCGTATACCCCAGCCGTTACGCCCCCAGGGCCCGTGTATGAAGCTGTCGACGAGCGAGAGAGATGAGCGAAGCCAAGAGCAGCAAGAAGGCACCGAAGGCCAAGACCGAATCGGCGCCCAAGACCGAATCGGCGCCCAAGGCCGAGAGCAAGAGCGAGAGCGCCGATGCCACGCCCAAGGCCAAGGACGACGCCGGGAGCACGGCGCCGGAGTCGTCCTCCACCGACACGAAGTCGTCGGACGGAGCCAAGGAGTCCGGCAATGACGCCGGCAAGTCCGCGCGCGACTCCATCGGCGGCAAGTCAGACGCTCACTACGGCTACTTCTCGAGCGTGAGGACGCCGGCCTACCGCAGCGGCTGGGACTCGATCTGGGCCAACCGGAACGGGACGAACGGCGAAGAGGAAGACGAGGCGCCCCGCCAACGCCAGGCGGCGCGCGCAGGCCGGCCGGCAAAGGCGCGCAAGCGCCGGGAGCCCGTCACCGTCACCCTCGACCTCGACGCGCTGCCGCCCGCGCTCAAGGACGGCCTGGTCGAGATCGCGCGTGCCGAGCTCAAGAAGTCCCGCGTGAGCTACGAACGCCGCGACAAGGCCGGCGCCATCGACTGGCGCATCACCTGCCGCGCGGATTGAGGGCCAAGCCCGAGACCGCCCGACACTCCCTCTCCTCCCCTCGGGAGAGGAGAGGAGGGGCCAGCCGCCCCATTGTCTCACATTTATGGGGTGTACATCGCCTGAAACCCGCTATATGTAGCGGTTTAGTCACACTCGAGTCGCTATAAGGAACGACAGAGGGGCTTCCGACCATGAGCAGAGCCATATTCATCGAGAACGTCGCCAAGAAGGGCAAGTTGAGCAAGGCCGAGGCCAAGCGCACCGTGGACCTGGTGCTGGGCGAGATCGAGGCCGGGCTCAAGAAGTCGAAGAAGGAAGGCCGCTACACCATCGGCAACTTCGGCACCTTCACCGTCGTCAAGCGCCCCAGGCGCAAGGGCCGCAACCCGCAGACCGGCGAGGCGATCCGGATCAGGGCCTCCAAGGCCCTCAGATTCCGGCCCGCGGCCCAACTCCGGAGAGCTGCCGGGGCGAAGTAGTTCCCTCGCCTGCCGAAGGCGCAATTCCCAACGGTGGCAACGGTTACGAGGCGCGCCGACTCCCAAGTCAGGTGCTGTGCGCGGTACGCTTGGGGACATTGGTCCCCGGGCATAGAGCGCGCGATCTCACCCGAGACTTTCGGGCCTCTTTTCTATAGGCCGTAGAGCTTGAAATAACCTAATGTCCGGCTTCCGAAGTTCGCATGATTTCGGAGTGGGCGTCTGACCTCTCCGAACCAGCCACTCCTGCAACGTCATGCCCGGACTTGTTCCGGGCATCTCGCTCAGCCAGACCCGTCGGACGCTGGGCGAACGCGTGGATGGCCGGGACAAGCCCGGCCATGACGTGTTGGGGTTTCCCGCAATGCATACGAACTTCTCGATCAGGACACTAACTTCTCAACGCCGTCATTTCCAACTTGCTTATTCGAAAAAAGTTCTTCAATTCTCTCGTATATTCTTCAATCGGCTCCAATTCAACAACCTTCGATAATTCTTGACCAGTTTGAGTTAGCGCTACTCCGTGCACCTTAAACTTCTTACTAGGGTTTCGTCCTGGTAACGGCTGTATGAGCCAAGATACTCCCTGATGGATAAGAGGTAAACGAACTGTTCGGGGTTGACCGCCTTCAGATGATACGGCCAAACCTATACAGATTTGATAGTCCCGCCACGAATTAAAGTCTGAGATGATGAGCCCGTACTCATTCAATAAATTTAGGAGGTTGAAAGGCAAGCCATACTTATCTAACGAATTATTGGCGGCATTGCCACCAAGTGACAAAACACGGATGTCGATAATTTGATTTGATGCATCTCCCAAAATTACGCTCATAGAACAAAGCCTGTGGAACGCTTTGGCTATTTCCTGATCCATCTCACCGAGGGTCTTTATTGACTTCAACGAGTATGAATTCGGCTTCCGAATTTCTCCTGCTAGTACACGGGCAAAATATATCTGCGTATCCTCTGCGCTCTTTTTTCGTGCTTCCTCTTCAAAACATGCTAACCAATCGTCACTTATCTCCGCATCTGAAGAAGTGTCATATCTAGAAGTCGTTTCACGATTTAATTCTTCTATCCCCTTTCGCGTGATCGTATCCAGGTTGACCTGCTCTCGAAGTATCCTATTGCCAAACTGCGAAATTGCCCGCCGCGCATACTCTGGATCTAGGCGCATTTGCTCTGCAACACGATCGGCGGTGGTATCTATCAACCGTATGCGCGCCTTCGTCACCGCGCGTCGTTCTTCTGCTTTGCCCTGGAGGTGCGCCACGGGATTATCGATCAAAGCAGAGCACAGTCGTGAGATTGCTTTGAGCAAATTTCTCTTAAGCGGCGCAGGAACTGGCACGCCAGTGACAAAATCCGTAGCAATCTCCAGCGCGGAGGGTGGGGCTTCGTCGCCTTCAAATCCGTTTTCGTCAATCACAGCGTTACTCAGCTTTCGCTCTGCCCAAAACTATTGAGCGTATCATGGGGTCTTTTGTCTAGCCGACTGTCAGAGAATTGTTGGCCAACCAGGCACCACATGTAAAAGAATTAGCCGAAGCGGAGGACTTTGTCATCTGCCGCTAGTCGTGGGGAGGGGCAGCCTCCACACACCGTTCATCGTCATTCGCGGGCTTGTTGACAAGCATGCTCACTGGATGAGCGGTCATGGCGTCTGCAGGGTAGGGGGCCAGCGGGACCGCATCGCCCGTGAGCCAGGGGTCGAATGCCGCCGCCGGTAGGATCAGCGGCATGCGGTGGTGGACGGGGGCCACGGTCTCGTTGGCCTCGGTGGTGAGGATGGTGCAGGTCTCCAGCGTATCGCCCGGCTCTAACTCGGCGAGGGAGCCGGTGAGCGCGAGGCCCTCGCGAACCGTCCAGCTCTCCCACAGCCCGGCGAAGGCGAAGCCGCCTCCGCCCTTCATCCCGAACAGCCAAGGCTGCTTGGCTCTGCCCTTGCCTGCCTTCGCCCATTCGTAGAAGCCGTCGGCCGGGATCAGGCAGCGGCGCGCGCGGAAGGCGGCGCGGAACGAGGGCTTTTCGTGCGCGGTCTCGGCGCGCGCGTTGATCAGCTTGTAGCCGATGTTGGGCTCCTTGGCCCACGCGGGGATCAGACCCCAGCGCAGCATGGAGAGGTGGCGGTCGCCGCCGCTCAGGCGCACCGCGGCGATGGTCTGCCCCGGCGCCACGTTGTAGCGCGGCCGCACGTTCTGGGCCGGGCCGATCAGGCCGAGGAGCTTATGAAGCTCGCGCCACGAGAGGCGCTGCGTGAATCGCCCGCACACGATCGGGGCTGCGCGCGCGATGCCGGAGCGCCCTACCAGGCGGTCCAGCCGTGGTCGATCATGAGGTGGGCGCCGTGCACGGCGTCCGCTTCCGCAGACACGAGATAGGCCACCGCACCCGACATGTCATCGGCGTTCATCCAGTAGCGGCCGATGGGCGAGAGGTCGTTCATGCGCTCCTCCTTGCCGGGCTGGGCGCGGATCGCCGCGTTCATGTCGGTTATCGTCGCACCGGGCCCCACCGCGTTGACGTTGATTCCGTGCGGCCCGAGCTCCAGGCAGAGCGCCTTGGTCAGCAGCATCTGGCCGCCCTTCGACGCGCAATAGGCGGCGCCGGCGCTGGTGCCGACGAGGCCCAAGGTGGACGTGATATTGACGATCTTGCCCGCGCCCTTCGCCTTCATCGCCGGCGCCACCGCCTTGATCATGAAGAAGCTGCCCTTGAGGTTGATGTCGATCTGGGCGTCCCAGAGCGCCTCGGTGGTCTCCTCCAAGGGGAGCGGGTGGTAGACGCCGGCGTTGTTGATGAGGATGTCGATGGTGCCGAAGGCCTCCGCCACCTCGGCCGCCAGCCGCTCGCAGTCGGCGACCTGCGAGACATCCGCCTGGAACGGCGCGGCGCGGCCGCCTGAGTCCACGATCTCCTGCACCACGGCCTCCGCCTTCGCGCGCGCCGTGTGCGCGACCACCGCGACCTGCGCCCCCTCCGACGCGAGGCGGCGCGCGATGCAGGCGCCGATCCCGCGCGAGCCCCCGGTGACGATCGCAACCTTGCCGTTCAACCGCATGACATGTCTCCCCTCTGTCCCCCGCCGGCACGATAGCATGGCGCCACGGCGGCGGGGCCGATGCCTGGGGCTTGGCCCGCTTTACGTGTGCCGCGCGCGTTCCGCTCGTGACTCTTCTTGCGCGCGCGAGACCTTTCAGGCTCGCGCGACGACCCGGACCATGGTGCCCTGCACGGCGCGGGGGGAGCGCGTCATCGTCACGCGATGCGGTGCGAGGGTAGAGAGGGCGCGCCAGTTGCGGTGAGAGGGCCCTTCTCTGTCGAGTGGCCGCGGCCTGTGCCGGCCACCGCCCGTCCCTCGGAATCCCACTTATCCCACTTAATCCCACTTAATCCCGGCAAATCCCGCATAGGAATTAACGTGAGGCCAAAGTGGGCGGCGGAACGTAACCGCAATCGGGGCGAGAAATCGGGGCCAGTGCCGCGTTTCCGAAGTTCTTACGCTTTCGACCCTGTACGAGTCCTCTTCGACCTCACTCCCTCACTCCGTCATGCCCGGACTCGTTCCGGGCATCTCCATCGGCCAGGCGGGACGGAGGGGCGTGGATGGCCGGGACAAGCCCGGCCATGACGAGGAGGGGACACCTTGCGAATGCGCAGGAAATTCTCGAATGGGACACCAGCGGCACTGCACAAATGGCCAGGATGCCGCCATCATTGCCGCTTAGCAGGGCCTCCCTGACGGCAATCAACGCGAAGGACTCACCCATGGACGATGCCAGGCACATGACGCCGGACGAGTTCCGGCGCTCAGGCCATGCGATCATCGAGCGGATCGCCCGCTACATGGAAGAGGTCGAGCGCTACCCGGTGCTCAGCCAGGCCGAGCCCGGATCGGTCCGCGCGCGCCTGCCGGTGGCTGCGCCCGAGCAGGGCGAGCCCTTCGAGGACGTTCTGCGCGATGTCGACGAGATCATCGTTCCCGGCCTCACGCACTGGCAGTCCCCCAACTTCTATGCCTTCTTCCCGGCCAATGCCTCCGGCCCCTCGATCCTCGGCGATCTTCTCTCCTCCGGGTTCGGGGTGCAGGGCATGCTCTGGGCAACGAGCCCCGCCTGCACCGAGCTCGAGACCCATGTGCTCGACTGGCTGGTCGACCTGCTCGGACTGCCGGAGGGGTTCCTCTCGAGCACGGCCGGCGGCGGCGTCATTCAGGACAGCGCGTCGAGCAGCACGCTGACCGCGCTCCTCGCCGCGCGCGAGCGCGCGAGCGGCGGCGCGACCAATGATGGTGGCGTCGGCCACGGCCCAACGGGCGCCTCGGGGCAGCGGCTCACCGTTTACACCTCGCGCCACGCCCACTCCTCGATCGAGAAGGGGGTGAAGATCGCGGGCCTCGGGCGCGACAGCCTGCGGCTCGTGGATGCCGACGAGCGGTATGCGATGCGCGTCGATGCGCTGGAGGCGGCGATCGCCGCGGATCGCGCGGCCGGGGCCGTGCCCGCGATGGTCTGCGCCACCGTCGGCACGACGTCGTCCTGCGCCGTGGATCCCCTGCGCGCCATCGGCGAGCTCTGCCGGCGCGAGAACATCTGGCTTCACGTCGATGCCGCGCACGCGGGCAGCGCCACCGTCTGCCCCGAGCACCGGGGCCTCATCGACGGGTTGGAGCTGGCGGACAGCTACACCTTCAACCCGCACAAGTGGCTGCTCACCAACTTCGATTGCAGCTGCTTCTGGGTTGCCGACCGCGCCGCGCTGATCGAGGCGCTGAGCGTCCTGCCCGAGTATCTGCGCAACCGTACGACGGATTCCGGCGCGGTCATCGACTACCGCGACTGGCAGGTGCCGCTCGGCCGCCGCTTCCGCGCGCTCAAACTCTGGTTTGTCATCCGCCACTACGGTGCCGAGGGCTTGCGTGCTCACGTCCGGCACTGCATCGCGCTCGCCGAATGGTTTGCGGCACAGGTGGAGGCGAGCGAGGAGTTCGAGCTTGCTGCGCCGGTTTCGGTCGGCCTCGTGTGCTTCCGCCACCGCGCGGGCGATGCGTTCACCGAAACCCTGATGAACCGGCTGAACCGGTCGGGCGCGCTCTATCTCACCCACACAATACTCGACGACCAACTGGTTCTTCGCCTCGCGATCGGCGCTCTCGCGACCCGCCGCGAGCATGTCGAGGGGACCTGGGCGCGCATCGCCCGGACGGCGCAGGCGCTTGCGGCCGGGACGCCGGGCGCGTAAGGCGCGCGGCCATGGCGATCTGCGATCTGATCGAGATGAACGGCCTGCTGGGGCCGGACGCGCGCCTGATGGGGCTCGATCTCGGCGCCAAGACCATGGGTGTCGCGGTCTCCGACGTGACCCGCACGATCGCGACGGCGCGCACGACGCTCCGGCGCACCAAGCTCACGCGCGACATCGAGGCCCTGCGCGCGATGATCGCGGTGGAAGGGATCGGCGGCATCGTGGTCGGGCTCCCGGTCAACATGGATGGGAGCGAGGGGCCGCGCGCGCAGTCCACACGCGACATAGCGGCGCGGCTGGCGGAGGCGCTGGCGCTGCCTGTCGCCTTCTGGGACGAGCGCTTGTCCACCGTCGCGGCCGAACGCCCCTTGCTCGACGCCGATCTTTCGCGCCGCAAACGGGCGCGGGTCGTCGATCGGGTGGCCGCGGCCTACATCCTGCAGGGCGCGCTCGACCGGCTTCGCACGCCCTAAGTCGATTCGGGGCGGAACTCGCGGATCGCGCCGAGCTGAACCACCAGGCTCGCGAGCAGCACGATGGCGAGGCCGGGCACGGTCATCAGCGGCGGCGCGGCCTTGCCCAAGGCGAGGTCGAGCAGCAGCACGATCGCCGGCAGCGCGTAGCCGTAGGCCTGCACCCGCGTCGGGCCGATGCGGAGCGTTGTGTACTGGGTGAGGAAGAAGGAGACGAAGGTCGGCAGGACCGCGAGATAGACGATGCCGCCCAGCACCACCGCCTCGACCTCCGACCAATCGGTACGCCAGAGCTTGACGTTGCTCGCCGCCAGCAGCCACAGCCCTGCCGCCACCAGCGTCCAGAAGGTTTGCACCAGGATCGGCTCGCCCCGGTGCAGGCGTTTGATGAGCGAGCCGTAGACGGCGTAGCCGAGACAGCCGGCGAGGAAGATCCCGTCGCCGATGTTGACTTCGAGATTGAAGAGGCGCGCGGGATCGCCCCGGAAGATGATCCAGACCGCGCCGATCATGCCGAGGACGAGGGCGGCCAGGCGATGGAGGCCGAGCCGCTCGCCCACCAGCACCGCGCCGAACAGCGCGGAGAGGCCAGGCACGATGGTGAAGATCGCGCTGGTGTTGAGGCCGCTGGTGTACCGCAGCGCCTCGAACATGCACCAGAAGAAGAAGGCCAGCGGCGCGCCGAGCGCGAGATAGCGCACGCACGCGCGGGCCGGCGGCAGCTCCAGCCCTTCGCGCCAGGCCACGATGGGCGCCATGAGCAGCGCGGCGAGCACGAAGCGGATGCACATCAACACCGCCGGGTCGAGGCCGTGGGTGATGTGCTCGCCCAGGGGAAAGGACGTGGAAATGATGACGATTATCAGGAAGGCGAGCGCGTGCGCGTGCGCCTGGCCCGTGCGCGCGGACCCGCCTGGCTGCGATGGTGCCTGCGGAGTCTCCTGCCCCATGCCTCACACTATCCCGGCGCGACGGTCGGGAAACAGCCGCTTGTCCGGGATCGCTATATTCAGTCCGGGTTCGGACGCGGATCAGAACGGCTGGGTGAGCATCGGAAAGCTCTGATCGCAGTTCGTGAGGTCGACGCGCTTCAGCCGGATACGCAGCCGGCCGTCCTCCTGTACGATGGTGTGGGAATAGCGGCCGCCGAAGACGCGCTGTTCGGCGCCGGGGCGGTCCTCGATCATCACGAACTTGCAGCGCACCAGCCAGGCGCCGTCTGCCGTTACCTCGTCGAGCCGGACGCCCGAGACCACGCGCACGCAGCGGGACGGCGGGCTCTGGCAGTGGATGCGGGGATGATTGAGCCGCTGGACGCGGACCCGCATCGTCGCCTTATCGTCGTAGAAGAGCGACACGTGGTCGTGCCAGCTCTCCTGCTCAGGAGCGGCGGGCACCCAATAGACGGCGTCCTCGGTGTAGAGATCGCACCACTCGTCGAAGCGCCGCTCGTCGAGCAGGTCCGCCTCGTGCTCGAGGAAGCGGCGCAGCTCGTCGAGCGCGACGGCGTTCGATCCGGCGGCGGCGCGGGCCTCGGCGGTGACGCTCATGCGCCCATCAGGTCGCGCCACGCCTCGTGCTGGGCGCGCTGGCCGACCTCGCTGGAGCGCGGCCCGAAGAGCACGCCGTCGCCCTCGTCGATCTCGGCGCCGAGGCCACGGGCGACGAGGACCCAGTCGGTGCCCTGGGTTGAGAGCCCCTCCTGGCAGCGCTCGAAGGCCTCCATGTCGTCGGACTGGATGAAGGAGGCGGCTGCATGCGTCATGTTCACAAAGCGCACGAGGTCGTCCGAGATGCTGCCGGGCGCGCCCATGAGACGGACCGGCCAGACCTCGACCTCGGTGAAGTCCACCGCCACGGGCCGGATCACCCGCACCGAGGTCTGCGCCAGCAGAATGTCGGAGCTGGGAAAGAAGGTCATGCTGTGGCGGCGGTTCTTCAGGATGTCCGCCGTGCGCTCCTCGCCGTGGCGCGCCACCATGATCGCCCGGTAGTCGTCCCAGTGGCCGCCCGACTGCTCCTTGTCGAAGAGCGACGCCTCGGAGCTGTGCCGGTTGTTGAGGCCGCGCACGCCGGTCTGGGCGACGATGGCTTCGCCGTTGGGGGCGAAGAACGCGGCATCGCCGCCTTTGTCGCCGGCGCGGCGCTTGAACTGCCGGCCGTCGGGGCCGACGGTCGATGCATGACAGGCGGCGGGGTGGTACATGTCCGCCAGGTTCTCGAGCTGGAGCTTCCAGTTGCCGCGGTAGTGGTAGCGGTGGCAGCCGGCGCTGAGCGCTACCTCCCCCTCCGGCGAGCGGTCGACCAGTTCGTCGATGCCGCGCCGCGCCTCGGCGAGATAGTCGAGCAGCGGCTCGGCGTCCGCGTTGAAGGAGGCGAAGACGAAGCCGCGGTAGCTCTCCACCCGCGGCAGCCGCGCCATGCCGAACTTCGGGTCCTTGAACGGCTCCTCGGGGAAGTCCGCGCGCATGGGCACGCCGGCGAGCGCGCCGTTCGGCCGAAAACTCCAGCCGTGGTACATGCAGGTGAAGACCTTGGCGTTGCCGCGCTCGCGGTTGAGCACCTTGGCGCCGCGGTGGCCACAGCGGTTGAACAGAACGCAGATGCCGTCGTCCTTATGCCGGCTCAGCACCACCGGCTGCCGCGCGAGGTGGGTGCAGTAGTAGTCGCCGGGGTTCGGCACCAGGCTCTCGTGGCCGACATAGAGCCACACCCGGCGGAAGATCTTCTCCATCTCGATCTCGAAGATCGCCGGGTCGGTGTAGATGGCGCGGTGCACCCGGTCGGGCTGCACCATCTCTCGCAACTCTGCGCTTGTGTAGCCGGCCATCGTTCCCTCCACCCGGTGCCGACGCGTGTGCATCATAATACGTGCGCACTCCGGCATGGAGTCGAGTGTCGAATGAGCACACGCCGCCGGCTGCCCGTTACGATCGCCGCTGGGCAGGATAGAATGCCTCGCGGCAGACGACTCAACCAAGGCCGGTACACCTCGCCCTCAGTCTGGCGTGAACAGGTCATCGCCGAGTCCGAGAAGTGGAATAGCGTGAAAGGCAACCCCTGTGTCCCGCCGCGAACCTCTTGATCGACACGGATAAACCAAACAGTAACGGCTTGACCAGCTGCTGCAGAGCTTCCAATTGTCAGTTCACTAGATCGTAAGGAGTGCGGAGACTTGTTACGGAATATGTCAAACAATACTAAGGGCTTTAGCAAAGCTGTTGAGATTTTGCGGCCACATTGGCAAGAAATAAGTGACCAATTTGAACGTGATATACGAGAGTACAATCAATTGTTCCAGAAAGACAGCTCACTTTTTGGAAGGATCATAAAATGTCACTTGATTTCCGAAGTGTATCTTGAGAAATATCTGAAGAACAAGCTTTCCATAATGAATTTGGGTGACGTTCGGCTGTCATACTATCAAAAGGTGATGCTGCTACCTGAGCGGAATGAAGCTCCCGCTCTCTTCAAGCCGGGACTCCTAACGCTCAATAAACTGCGCAACAAATTTGCACACAAGCTAGATTCTACGTTGTCAAGAGACGAACTCAATACAATGACTACAATGTTGGTAATGTCGGAACGACCGGTAAGCACTATGAGTTCAATAGAAATGGTCGAGAAATTCACAGCGCTGACTTGTGCGTGCTTGAACCCAACTCCGTCAAAAATAGAGAAATTGTTTGAGGAAGCAATGAAGCACGTGGTGGTTGAAATCGATCAAGATGACGAGTTAGCGTAAGTTCCTCATCCATTTACGCTTTGATTTGGCATTAGGCAACTTTCCGGCGTTGAAGGCAGAGTGGTTACTGGTGCTTTCCTCAACTTAGTCCAGCAACGGCCCTTTCGCCCGGCGGGCTTCTGCGAATCTGTCGGCGAGATGATGGGCCGCGCGATAGGCCAGCGCCGATATCGTGCTCGTCGGGTTGATGGCCGCGCCCGTGGCCATGACGCTGCCGTCGGTAATGTAGAGATTGGGGCAGTCCCAGGCCTGGTGCCATTTGGTGACGACCGAGGTCTCCGGATCGTCCCCCATGCGCGCGGTGCCGAGCAGGTGCCAGGCGGGCGGCGCGTAGACGCCGTTGGCGTCGCGGAAGGGATTGACCTTGACGTCCCACGCATCCATCGCGCCCGCCAGTGCGACGGCCCGGTCGATGCCGAAGCGCGCAAGCCGCGCATCGTTCTCGCACATGCCGTAGGCAATGCGGGGGGCCGGCAACCCCGATGAATCGACCAGGGTGTCGGAGAGCGTGACGCGGTTATCGGGCCGCGGCAGGTCGTCGCCCACGATGAGGATGCCCATGCCGTGCCCGAAGTGTCTGGCGAACCACGCGTGGTGATCCGCGCCCCACGGCGCCACGTTGCCGGAGTGCGAGCCGAGCGCCTGATAGCCTGCGCCGTTCTGCCGCACGATGTGGAGTGTGAAGCCGTTGATGAAACCCCGCGACGTGTCGCTCTCCGCGAACTCCTCGCAGATGGCGATGGCGGAGATCAGACCCTTGTGCGATTCGGTGGGTGCGTCGACCCAGCACTCCACCATGCCGAGCGTGTGGTGTATCAGATTGCGGCCGACCTGATCGGACCGGTTCGCGAGCCCCTGCGGGTGCGCCGTACTCTCCGACAGCAGCAACAGACGCGGCGTGCCGACGCCGTTCGCGGCGAGGATCACGATGTCGGCCGACTGGACGTGGCGAACGCCGGTGTTGCGCTCGACGTAGACGACCCCGGTGGCGTGCCCCGAGGCATCGGTTTCGATGCGCTCGACACGGCTGTCGGTCCTGAGCTCGACGCCCGCCGCAAGCGCCTTCGGCCAGTGAGTCACGGCCATGTCGTTGAGCGAGCCGCGCGGGCAGCCGCTCTGGCAGGCGCCGCAATTGTTGCAGGCGAGGCGGCCGTCGTAAGCCTCCGCCAGAATGGCGCATGGCATGGGCCACCAGTGCCAGCCGAGCGCATCGAAACCACGTGCGACGGCCTCGCCCATGGCGCCAGGCGGGCAGGGGCGCGTCTGGAAGGGGCCGCGCGGCGGCATGGCCGGATCGCCCGCCCAGCCGGAGACGCCGCAGGCGGCATCCGCGATCTCGAAGTAGGGCGCGAGGTCCTCGTAGGAGATCGGCCAGTCCGGTGCCAGGCCGTGCTCGGCGCCCTTGCGGAAATCCGAGGGGCGGTAGCGCGGCCAGGTAGCGGTGTAGATCCCGGTGGAGCCGCCGACGCCGTTCCACATCAGCGTCGTCTCGTCCGTGGTGTCCACCGGATAGTCTTGCGCCTGACCGCGCACGTTGACGGCGATCGACCAGTCGGTGGCGCGCCGCCATTCCCAGTCCCGGCCATGATGGGGGCGCTCGGCTGGCGGGAACCACGAGCCCTGCTCCAGGCAGACCACCTTGATGCCCTTCCGGGCCAGCACGGTGGCCGGGATGACGCCGCCGGGGCCGGAACCGATTACGACGACGTCGGCGTGATCGTGAGGCGTGCGCTGGACCATCGCGCTCGCCTCAGGCTGGGCGGGTATCGTCGAGGCGGGCGCCGGTCTCCGCATCGAAGACGTGCGCGCGCTCGGGGGCCGGATTGATCCACACCGTCTCGCCCGGGCGGACGGACGCGCGCGCCTGAAGCAGCACGCAGATCCGCCGCGCTCCGAGTGTGCCGAACAGCTCGATCTCGCGGCCGGTCGTCTCGACCACGTCGATGGTGAGCGGGAAACCTTCGCCTTCGCCTACGAGGCGGAGATCCTCCGGCCGAATGCCATAGAGGACGCTGTGGCCCGTCTGCGCCGTCAGGTCCTGATCGTGCCGGACCGTGACGCCGCCTTTCAGCGCGATGGTGCCGTCCGGCCCGAGCGTGCCGGGCAGCATGTTCATCGCCGGCGAGCCGATGAAGCCCGCGACGAAGATGTTGGCCGGCCGGTCGTAGACATGCTCCGGCGCGCCGGTCTGCTCGATATAGCCGTCCCGCATGACGACGATGCGATCGGCGAGCGTCATCGCCTCCACCTGATCGTGGGTGACGTAGATCATGGTCGTCTGCAGCCGCTGGTGCAGCTCGCGGATTTCGGTCCGCATCTGGACGCGGAGCTGAGCGTCGAGGTTGGAGAGCGGCTCGTCGAAGAGGAAGACGATGGGCTCCCGCACCAGCGCGCGGCCCATGGCGACACGCTGCCTCTGCCCGCCCGAGAGCTGGCGCGGATACCGCTTGAGATAGTCGGTGAGCTCCAGGGTCTCCGCCGCCCATTTGATGCGGCGGCCCTGTTCGTCCCGCGGAATCTTTCGCATCCTGAGGCCGAACGACATGTTCCGGTGGACGGTCATGTGCGGGTAGAGCGCGTAGGACTGGAACACCATGGCGATGTTCCGGTCCTTGGCGGCGACGCGGTTGACGACCTTGTCTTCGATGGCGATCTCGCCGGCGGTAATGTCTTCCAGGCCCGCGATCATGCGGAGCAGAGTCGACTTGCCGCATCCCGACGGCCCGACGAGCACGACCAACTCCTTGTCCGCGATCTCGACGTCGATGCCGTGGATCACTTCGACGGGACCGAAGGATTTGTAGATGTTTCTGATTTCGACGCTGGCCATGACCTGCCCCTATGTCCGGCCAGCAGATCGACTGCCCGCGCCTTTGGCGATGCCGCCGCGGCCGCTCGCCACCGCGTCGTCCTCCGTCACGGTCTCTGGCGCCAGCGGATCGGGCGGCAGCGGCGCGAGATCGAGGCGCTTCACGTCCTCCGTCCCGACATAATGGCCCCGCCGGTGCGCGGGCGCCTGCAGGGGGTCGCTCTCGTCGAAGGGGGCCATGACGTAGCCCGCCGGCTGCGGCGCGTCGTTGTAGACATGGCCGAGCGCACGCACGGCGCGCACCGCGGCGGGGCTTTCGTAATAGGCGAGGTAGCTCACCATTCGGAGAGTCTCGAACTGCTCCGGCTGCGTCTCCTCCATGCGGCGGACGACCGCCTGCCGCTCTTCTTGGCTAAGCGGCGTGAGCGGCCCGCCGCAGTCAGCGACCGTCTGTGCGAGATCGTCCAACGCGCTTTCGCCCGTTCGCGCCATCAATCGATCCGCCACCAGGCCATGGGTGCCAGCGTCGCTCGCGGCCGGGAATCGCCCGTTGCCCGGCAGCAGCACGTCCACCAGCTCCTTGAGCATCGCCGCGATCGCCGCGGGCGTCGTCGCGGGTTCGGTCATCGCCGGCTGCTCACGGTTGCCCGGTTCATCGCCACGGCTATTTCGTGCTCCCCGCCGTCAAGCCGCGGATGAGCCAACGCTGGAAGAACATCGCCAACAGGTAGACCGGCACGATGCCGATGAGCGACGCGACCGACATCTGCCCGTATCGAAGCTGCCGGTCCCCTTGGTAGAGCGAGAGGCCGACCGGCAGGGTCTGCGTGCTTTCGCTCCGCGTGAGGAAGGAAGCCAGCAGGAATTCGTTGTAGGCCAGGATCAGGCAAATGATCCCTGTGCTGATGATGCCCGGCATGAGCAGGGGCACCGTGATGCGGAACAGCACGGAGCCGTAACCCGCGCCGTCGATGCGCGCGGCATCCTCAAGCTCCTCCGGCAGGCGGCGCACGAAGCTCGACAAGAGCCAGAAGGCGACGGGCAGATTCATCACGCCGTAGACGAGGGCCAAGCCGGCCAACGAGTTCAACAGCCCGATCGAGCGAAGCAGGAAGAAGAGGGGGAAGAGCGCCACGATCGGGGGTGCCACGTAGGTGGCGAGGATGAACGCCGGCAGGAACTTGCCGCCGATGCGATAACGCACGATGGCATGGGTCGCGGGCACCGCGATGACGAGCGTTACCAGCGCGCCGCACGCGGCGACGACGATTGAATTGCGCAGGTAGGTTCCGACGGCGACTGAGTTCCACGCGTCCGGATAGTTCTGCCAGAACCACTCCTGCGGTATGAAGCCGCCGCTCGCGATATCGGGCTGCGCCTTGAACGAGACCATGAACATGAAGATCATGGGGAAGATGAAGAAGAGCACGACCGCCGCAGTTCCCGCCCACCGCGCAATGGTCCAAAGATCGACCGGTGCGTCCGAGAGCCAGGTGCCGCCGTCGATGTTTCTGGTGCCGGCGGCTTTCACGAAAGCTTCTTCTCGGCGAAGTCGTGAGCGGTGGTGAAGGGGATGGTGACGAGGCCCACGACCACCGCGAACATGAGCGTCTGCGCCGCTGCCGCGCCTATGTCGAACTGCTGGATCGCGACCCGGTAAATGTAGAAGCTCGAGACGGTCGTCGCCTGGCCCGGCCCGCCGGCGGTCAGCACGAAGACGAGGTCGAAGACCTTGAAGCCGATGACGAGCTTGAGCACCGCGATGGCGAGCAGCGCGGGCGCCAACATTGGCAACGTGATGCTCCAGAACATCGCGGGCCCTGACGCGCCGTCGAGCCTGGCCGCTTCGTAGACATCCTCCGGCAGGGTCTGGAGGGCGGCATAAGTCATCAGCGCGATGAAGGGCGTCCACTGCCAGACGTCCGCCAGGCACACGAAGGGGAACGCCATGGTGGGCGAGCCCAGGAAGCTAACCGGCCGGCTGAAGAGCGCCATGTCCATGAGGAAGCTGTTGAGCCAGCCCCCCTTGGGCATGAGCAAGAGCTGCCACATGACGGCGACGGTGATCGGCGGCGTCATCAGCGGCAGGAGGATGAGCGTGCGCAGGATCTGCCGGCCCTTCACCGCGCGATCGAGGAGAAGGGCGACGACCACGCCGAGCACGACGGAAACCAGCGTCGTCATCAGCGCGAATATGGCGGAGCGAAGCAGGGACTTGGTGAACTTCGCCTGCCCGATAGCGTCCGTGTAGTTCTCGACGCCGACCCAGCCGCGGAAGAGGGTGCCGAGATTGGAATCGGAGAAGGAGAGGAAGATCAGGTAGATGAAGGGGTAGACGGCGAAGACGACCAGGCCGCCGATGAGCGGCATGACCACCGCCCACCCCATCAGCCTGCGCCGGTCGAGAGTGAGCAAGCCGGCTCGGCGCTCCCTCACATGCGAACCGGCTCGCGCGTCCCGAGGCGCAGTTTGCGGCTCAGCCATGTCTGGGAATCGAGGCGGCCGCCGCTAGAGGATGCTCAACGCCGGCGGCCGCCTGGCACACGGTATTGTCAGCGCCCGGACTCGGTCAGACGATCTCGGATCGCGTTGACCATCCGCCGTGTCCGGGCGTTTCTCCGCGCCTGTCGGCGTCTCGATACGGGGCGAGTCGATGCCTAGCCCAGGATATCCTCCCAGGAGGCCTGGGCATCGGCCATGGCCTGCTCGGCGGTCTTGTCGCCGGCCATCATCAGGCCAAGCTCGTCCGTGAGCGACTGCATGAGCTTGGGCGATTCCGGCTTCGTCGGCCAGGCGAAGGCGTCGTCAATGGCCTGCTCGACGGCGTCCGCCTGCAGCGGCGCGAATTCGCGATAGGCGGGCATGGCCGAGCGCCGGGTCGGGTCCACGCCGGTAGTGTTGTCGGTGAGCACGCGGATGTGGAAGTCCTTGCTCGACGACATGCGCACGAACTCCCAGGCCATCTCGGGGTTGTGCGATCCGGACGAGACGCCGAAGGACCAACCCGCGTTCATCGCCGGCCGGTTGACCGTGTTGCTGCCGGCGACCGGCATGGGCAAGACGCCCCACTTGTCGACGATCTGGCTCTGGTTGGCGTCCTGCGCCCAGGTGCCGAGGTCGGTCCAGAACTCGATCATGGCAGCGCCCCCGCTCAGGAACACGGGGATCGAGTTGCCGAACTCGGTCTCCAGCGGCGTCGGCACCGCGGAGGGGCCGGCCTCAAGCAGCGTCCGCGCAGCGCCGATCGCGGCATCGCTGGTGAGCGCAGGCGCGCCGTTGGCGTCGAGGAAGTCGCCGCCGTAACCGCCCAGCCGGTTCGCGTAGGTCGAGCAGAGGATGATCGGAAACTGCTTGCACATCAGCAGGGCGCCGTAGACGCCGTTGGCGGATTCCGCATCCGTCACCGCCTTGGCGACCGCGTTGTACTCGTCCCACGTGGCCGGCGGCTGCAGGCCGTTCCGGTCGAGGATTTCCTTGTTATAGAAGAGGACGTGCGTGTCGCCGTCGTAGGGCAGGCCGTAGCGGCGCCCGTCCACCAGGGTATAGGCGTCGTAGAGCGCGCCCAGGAAGTCGGCGGGGTCGATATCGGTCTCCTCCGCCGCGATGCGGTCGGTGATGTCGGCGAGCACGCCGTCCCGCACCAGCGCTTCCTTGTCGACATACCAATACTGGAAGACGTCGATTTCGTTGATGCCGGACATCACGTCCAGCGTCGATTGTGCCGTGATCTGGTCGTAGGGGACCTTCACCCCTTCGACCGCGGCGCCGGTGAGCTCGGTGAATCCCGCGGACAGCGGTTTGATCGAGCCTGCGTGCGGGTTGATGATCATGAAGCGCAGGGTCTCACCGGACCAGTCCGACGCGCGCGCCTGGCTCGCAAAGGTGCCGGTGCCGGCGGCGGAGAGCGCGGCCGCCCCTGCCGCCGTACCCTTCAGAAAAGTCCGCCGCGAGAGCGGGTTGCTCGACCAAGAGTTTCCACGGTCGGTCATCGAATTATTCCTCCTCGTAATGAGCGTTGGCTTGCGCCGCCGTTCGGCGTGTCGCCCTGCGTTCCTGAATAGGGGATGCGTGCCGTGCCATCAACTCAAAACGTCGGTGCAGCGTTTTCCGGGCGGCCTCTGCCGGTGGCGCTTCCAGGTCGTGAGCCGATTGGGCTATGCTGATGGGTTGATGCGTGTTTGGCGACTATCGAAACCGAACGCGGATTAGAGCGCGCGGATCAGCGCTGGGATCGCATCCAACACCGGGAACGGCGATCGATGGGCAAGGCAAACGGCGGGGCAGGAGCGGACGCCGCGGGAGGCGATTCCGTGCTCGAGATCGAGCTTAAGCTCGGCGGCGATCCCGCTGCCCTCGACCGCGGCTGGCGCGCGGCTGTCCCCGCGGGCGGAGGCAGCCCATCGCGGCGGCTGCGCAGCACCTATTTCGATACCGGCGATTTCCGCCTGCGCCGGCGCGGCTTCACGTTGCGTATCCGCGAGGACGGGGAACGGCTGGTCCAGACCCTGAAGTCGGACGGTCCGTCGTCAGCCGGCGCCGTACTCAAGCGCAACGAATGGTCGCGCACGGTCGAGGCGCCGGTGCCGAGCCTTCCCGTCGTATCCGACCCGGCGATCCGCGACGCTATAGGGCCACTGCAAGCGGCGGAGCTGGCGCCCGCGTTCTCCACCGACGTCATGCGTCGCACCGCCGTGGTCGAGGTCACAGCACCCGATCATGGCACGGCCCTGGTCGAGCTCGCGCTCGATAGCGGGGAGATCAGGGCGCGGAACAGATTCGACACCATCGCCGAGTTGGAGCTCGAACTGATCGAGGGGCCGGCGAGCGCTCTCTACGAGCTCGCCCTCACGCTGCAAGCCTCGGCGCCGCTCAGCATACAGACGGCGAGCAAGGCGAAGCGCGGCTACGTCCTCGCCGGCGGGGAGAGTTATGCCGGCTACAAGGCGCCGGCCCTCGCGCTCGCGGAGGGCATCTCCGTGGATGAGGCCCTCGGCAAGATTTTTCGCACCTGCGCCAACCAATGCGCCGCGAACCACGATGCGGTGCTGGACCGCAGCGATCCTGAAGGCGTGCACCAGTTTCGCGTCGCTTTGCGCCGGATGCGCTCGGCCCTCGTGGTCTTCAAGACTGTTCTCCCGGCCGAGGACGCCGCCTGGTTGGAGCGGGAGGCCTGCCGTCTTATCGATCTGCTTGGCCCGGCGCGCGACTGGGACGTGTTTATCACCGAGACGCTCGCCGCGGTCCGGCGCGCTCGGCCGGACGACACAACTCTCGAGTGTCTCGCAGTTGCGGCCGAGGCGGAACGGGCGCGCGCCTACGAGCAGGCGGAGGCGTTGCGCGCGCCAGAACACACGTCATTCTTGCTCCGCTTTGGCCGGTGGATCGAAACCGCGGGTTGGCGGGGCGAGGCGAACGGCGCCTTACTCGACCGGCCGCTCGCGAGTCTCGGGGGGGCCCTGCTCGACAGGCGGCACGAGCGGGTGCTTAAGCGCGGACGCAATTTCGCGCGACTCTCGGACGACCGTCTTCACAGGCTCAGGATCGCGCTCAAGAAGCTGCGCTACGCGGGCGAGTTTTTCGCCGCTCAATTCCCCGACGGCAAGCCGCGCCCCTATATCAGGGCTTTGCGCAGGCTCCAGGACGACCTCGGCCGACTCAACGACGCTGCCGTCGCTGAGCGTTGTTTGAAAGAGTTGCTCGCCACCCACCGGGAAAGCGTCGATTTCGCTGCGATCGGGGTGGGCGCCGGGCAGGTGATTGGCTGGCACGCCCGCGTACGCAAGGAGACCCGGGACCAAACCGCCGAGGATTGGCGCACCTTCGCCGCCGCTATTCCCTATTGGCGCACCGCCAGCGGCGGGTCGATCGAGTGATCCTGCCGGAATCCGACGAAAACACGTCTCATAGAAGCCAACGGCCCCACGCCCTCGGATGGTATGAGGGCGGGGGATGTGTGGCAGCCCATTCGCGATGCGTGCGCCGGCCGTTCTGAAACCGGGAGAGCGCCGACATGCCTGAAATTCGACGAGACGAAAGCGCTGGCACCGCCGGCAAGCCGCTTCCCAGTCATGCCAGAGTGGTCGTCATCGGCGGCGGCGTGGTCGGTTGCTCAATCCTCTTCCACCTCGCGAAATTCGGGTGGAAGGACGTCATCCTGCTTGAGCGGCACGAGCTCACTGCCGGATCGTCGTGGCACGCGGCCGGGATGATCCACACGCTTTCGTCCGATCCCAATATCTCCCGCCTGCAGGGCTATACGATCAACCTCTACAAGGAAATTGAGGAGACCTCGGGTCAGTCCGTCGGCCTGAACAACACCGGCGGCTTCTATCTCGCGTCCACGCGGGACTGGTACGACTATCTGAAGCGCGAGCGCTCCAAGGCGCGCTACATGGGGCTGGACCAGGAGTTCATCTCGCCCAGGGAGGTGGCGGAGCGCCATCCGCTGATCGACCCGAAGCACTATTACGCGGCTCTCTGGGACGAGCTCGACGGCGATCTCGACCCCTCCGGCGCGACCTACGCCTTCGCCAAGTCGGCCCGCGTGCACGGCGCGCAGTACTTCACGCACACCCCGGTGGTGGAGACGAACCAGCGGCCGGACGGCTCGTGGGACGTGGTCACGCCGCGCGGCACGGTCCATGCCGAGCACGTCGTGAACTGCGGCGGGTTGTGGGCGCGCGAGGTGGGGGAGATGGCGGGAGCCGCGCTCCCCATTCAGCCGATGGAGCACCACTACCTCATCACCGAGCCGATCCCGGCGATCGTCGAGCGGATGGGGGAGGGGGGGGCCGGCCGCCTGCCGGGCGGCATCGACTACGAGGCCAACATTTATTTCCGGCAGGAGCGGCAGGGCGTCCTGCTCGGCACCTACGAGCCGAAGTCGACCCCGTGGAACGTCTCCGGCACGCCGCTCGACTTCGGTCAGGAGCTGCTGCCGCCCGATCTCGACCGCATCGCCGACCGGCTGGAGATGTCGTTCGAGCGTATCCCGACGCTCGGCGAGGCGGGGATCAAGGACATCATCTGCGGCCCCTTCACCTTCGGCCCCGATGGCAACCCCCTGATCGGCCCGGTGCCGGGGATGCGGAACTACTGGGTCGCGGTGGGCGTCATGGCGGGCTTCTGCCAGGGCGGCGGCGTCGGGCGCAGCATCGCCGAGTGGATGATCGACGGCGAGCCTTCGATCGACGTGTGGGCGATGGACATCGCCCGCTTCGGCGAGTTCGCGACACCCGAGTGGGGCACGGTCAAGTCGTCGGAGAACTACGAACGCCGCTTCGTGATGACGTTCCCCAACGAAACCCTGCCGAAGGGCCGGCGCCAGAAGACCACCGCGCTCTACGACCGGCTGGTTGCGAATGGCGCAGTCATGGACCAGGGATTCGGGCTGGAGCACGCGCTCTGGTTTGCCGGCGGTCCCGGGGACGCCCATGAGGATCCGTCCTTCCGACGCTCCCGCGCGCATGACTACGTGGCGCAGGAGGTGAAGGCGGTCCGCGAGGCCGTGGGCTGCATCGAGATCGCCAACTACTCCAAGCACGCGTTTACCGGCCCCGGCGCCCGCGCCTTCCTGAATCGTGTGCTGGCCGGTCGCGTGCCGAAGCCGGGTCGCCTCGCGCTCACCCCTATGCTGACGGAGAAGGGCAAGCTCTATGGCGACCTCACCGTCGCGTGCTTGTCCGAAGACAACTTCATGGTGTTCGGCTCAGGCGCGATGCAGGAGGCGCACCGGCGCTGGTTCGGGCAACGCCTCGGAACGGGCGTCGACTACCGCAACCGTTCGGATGACCTGCACGGCATCGGGCTCTCGGGCCCGAACTCGCGCGATCTGCTGGCCCGGATCACCCGGGCCGACGTGTCCGCTGAGGCGTTCCGCTTTCGCGATATCCGCCAGATGTTCGTCGGCGGCGTACCGGCCATCGTCTCGCGGCTCAGCTTCTCGGGCGAGCTCGGCTACGAGATCTACGTCGCGCCGCAGTACCAGATTGCCTTGGCGGAGGCGGTCGAGGGGGCGGGCGCGGATCTCGGCCTCCGTTGGTACGGCGCGCGCGCGCTGATGTCGCTCAGGCTGGAGAAGGCCTGGGGTGTCTGGACCCTCGACTATCGGCCCGACTTCACGGCGGCCGAAAGCGGCCTCGACGCCTTCATCCAATGGGACAAGGAATTCGTCGGCAAGGCGGCGGCGGAGGCGGAGCGCCGGGCGGGGCCCGCAAAGCGCCTGGTACCGCTTGTCATCGACTCGCCCATGATCGACGGCGAGCCCATCGACGTCTCGAACGACGAGGCGATCCTGCGGGAGGGTGCTGCGGTCGGCTATGTCTCCTCCGGCGGCTACGCGCATCACGTCGGGCAATCCTTGGCGATGGGCTACGTACCGACCGAGATCGCAACGACCGACGAGCGCTTCGACGTCGAGATCCTGGGGGAGATGTTCCCGGCACGCGTGCAGACCACGCCGCTCTACGATCCTAACGGCGGGCGGATGCGGAACTGATATGTGTCTGCACTCGTCCTCCCTCGCCACTCATTACGGCCCGGTGCGACGGCGCGCCTGCCCCTCGCCGGGGACGAGGGCGACAGACGGTCGGCTATGGGTTAGGCTTGGCGATTAAAGCAGGGAGTATGGGGCCGCGCGCACCTCTACCGAGATCGGTGCACTGTTTGCATCGGGATCGAGCGGTGCCGGCACGGAGCAACAAACGGAGGACAAACTCATGAAAGACAAGAAAGTGTTAAGCCGTGACCCGCGGCGGTACACGCTGCCGTCGGAGCGCGCGTTAGGCGCCGAGACTCACTCCTATATGCCGGAGCTCTGCGACCAGCTTCAGACGGGCAGGATCAGCCGGCGCGATTTCCTGCGCCAGGCGGCGCTGCTCGGCGTGGCGACCGGCACGGTCTACGCCATGGCCGACAAGCTCGGCGGCGGCATCATCGGATCGGCGATGGCGGACGAGATGCCCAAGGCGGGCGGCACGCTCAGGGTTTCCATGCGCGTGCAGGAGATGACCGACCCGGCGACCTTCCCCTGGACGGAGAGGTCGAACGTCTCGCGCCTCATGGTGGAGTATCTGACGCGGACGAAATCCGACAACGTCACGGTCCCCTATCTCGCCAAGAGTTGGGAGGCCTCCGACGATCTCGCGACCTGGGTGTTCCACTTGAACGAAGGCATCACCTGGTCGAACGGCGACGCCTTCACCTCGGCCGACGTCGCCCACACGGTCAACCGCTGGCTCGACCCGGCGGTTGGTTCATCGAACCTTGGCCTCTTCGGCGCCATGGTCGAGGAGGGCGAGGACGGCCAGCCGCGGGGCATCGCGGGCGCGGTGGAGGTGATCGACGATCACACCATCCAGTTCAACCTGAAGCAGGCCGCTCTGGCCATGCCGGAGAACTTCTACAACTATCCGACCGCCATCGTGCACCGGGGCTTCGGTGTGGATTACGATGCCGATCTCTCGGCAAATCCCATCGGCACCGGCCCGTTTGAGCTGGCCGAGTACGCGCTCGGCGAAAGGGCCATCATGCGGAAGGCGCGGGACTGGTGGGCCGGCCCGTTCCACCTCGATGAGATCCACTATTTCGACCATGGTGAGGACACCAACGCCTGGATCGCGGCGCTCGCGTCGCAGCAGGTGGACATGGTCTTCCGCCTGCCGAACAACCTCATCGACGCGGCGCAGGCTCTGCCCTTCGTGGATATTCACCCGGTGACGACCGCGCAGACCGCGGTCATGCGCTTCCGCATCAGCGAGGCGCCTTTCGACAATCTCAAGCTTCGCCAGGCGGTCGCGGCCTGCATGGACCACCAGGAGATCCTGGACAAGGCGTTCCAGGGCCGAGGTCAGATTGCCGAGAATCACCATGTCTGCCCGATCCATCCCGAATATGCGGCGCTGCCGCCGCTCAAGCGGGATATCGAGAAGGCGAAGGCGTTGCTGGCGGAGGCCGGTTATCCCGACGGGATCACGCTGGAGATCGCCAACGGCGATACCGAGGGTCCCTGGATGACGGACGCCTGCGCAATCTTCAAGAACCAGGCGGCGCCGGCGGGCATCGACATCGACATCAACAAGATGCCGTCCAATCAGTACTGGGAGGTCTGGGACAAGGCACCGTGGGGTTACACGGCGTGGACGCATCGGCCGCTCGGCACCATGGTGCTCGGCCTTGCATACCGGGCCGGCGTGCCGTGGAACGAATGCGCCTACGACAACCCGGCCTTCGATGCGGCGCTCGACGATGCCGAGGGCACCCTCGACGTTGAGGAGCGCAGGACGAAGATGGCGGTCTGCCAGAAGATCATTCAGGACGACGCGATCGTCCCGCAGCCCTTCTGGCGCTCGGTCTACAAGGCGTCGAACAAGCGGGTCAAAGGCCACCAGACCCATCCGACGCTGTATCATCAGTTCCACAACGTGTGGTTGGACGACGCGTAAGCGACGAGCGGCGCGGGAGGCTCCGGGCTCCCGCGCCGCGTTTTTCGCCGCGGGGAGCTGCGCGCGTGTGGGTACTGTCTGACGGTCGGAGACCGACATGGTCCAACTGATCGTAAGGCGGGTCGGCATGATGGTTCTCATCATGCTGGTCGTCGCGCTGCTGCTGTTCCTCATCAACGAGGGCGATCCGCGGCTCATCGCGCGCAGTGTCCTCGGCCCCTACGCACAGGTCCAGCAGCTCGACGCCTGGGTCGTCGAGAACGGCTACGACCGCTCCATTTTCATCCGCTATTTCGAGTGGATCGGCCGGATGCTTGGCGGCGACCTGGGCCAATCAGTCATCTACAAGCGGCCCGTAAACGAGATTTTCTGGGACCGCCTCGGCAATACCGGCATCCTGGCCGGCGTCACCTTCGTCATCATGGTCCTGATCGGGCTCACCCTCGGCGTGCTGGCGGGCATGAAGGAAGGCTCGACGCAGGATCGGGCGATCTCGGTCTTCTCCATCATCACCACCTCGATCCCGGAATACGCGAGCGCGGTCTTCCTCGTCGGGATCTTCGTCTTCTGGCTGGGCTGGCTGCCGGGAACCTCGTCGATGACCTCCGGCTTCGACCCGGTCCAGATGATTTTGCCGGTGTTCGTTCTCACCCTCTACGGTTTCGGCTACATCGCGCGGATGACCCGGGCGTCGATGGCCGAGGTGATGACCACGCCCTACATCCGAACCGCGGTGCTCAAGGGCCTGCCCTACCGGCGTATCATCATGAAGCACGCGCTCCGGAACGCGCTGATCGCGCCCTTCACCGTGATCATGCTGCAGATCAATTGGCTGCTCTCGGGCGTGGTCGTGACCGAGTTCGCGTTCGGCTACAAGGGATTCGGCGCGCTGCTGCTGGAGGCGGCGCTCCGGCGCGATATCTTCGTCATCGAGGCCTGCGGCACGGCGGCAGTCTTCGTTGCCGTCTTTACGCAAACCGTGGGCGACCTCGGCTACACCTACCTGAACCCGAGGATTCGGTTCAAATGAGGCGCTCCGCATGAGTGTCGCCCGCGAGCCGGCTGCCAGGCTGGGCACGAATATCGCATCGGCGCTCCGGCCGGTCATGCTGCTTCGGGAGAGTCCGGTCGGCATGATCGGCGGCGCCATCGTCCTGATGTTCGTAATCCTGGCGATCTTCGCGGAGTTCATCGCGCCCTTCGACCCCAATGCGACGATGGTGCCCTTCGTCTTTCCGGGCGCGGAGGGGCCGGACGGGCGCGTCTTCCTGCTGGGCACGGATCACCTGGGCCGGGACATTCTGTCGCGGATCATCTTCGGCGGTCAGCGGGTGCTGTTCTACGCCACCGCGGCCACGGCCTGCGCCTACGTCGTGGGCATCCTCATGGGCCTCGCGGCCGGCTACTTCCGGGGCTACCTGGACGAGCTTCTCTCGTTCGTCGCCAACGTCATTCTCTCCTTCCCCATCATGGTGCTCTACGTGCTGATCATCGCGAAGGTCGGCGCGTCGGGGATCAACATCATCTTCGCGGTCGTCTTCGCGTCGTCGCCCGGCGTCATGCGCATCGTACGCGGCGTCACGATGGACATCGCCACCCGCGATTACATCGCCGCGGCCCAGACCCGGGGCGAGGGGTCCTGGTACATCATGCTGGTGGAGATCCTGCCCAACGCGCGCGGGCCCTTGATCGTCGATTTCTGCCTGCGCATGGGCTACACGACGATCACCATCGGTGCGCTGGGCTTCCTCGGTCTCGGCCTGCCGCCGCCTGACCCGGACTGGGGCGGGATGATCACCGAGACCCGCGCCTTCGTCTCCGGCGGCTTCCCCCACATGGCGATCCTGCCCGCCTGTGCGGTGTCACTGCTGGTGCTCGGCTTCAACCTGCTGGCTGACGGCCTGCGCGAAGTGTCGCTCAGGGATTAGGAGGCAGTATGTCGGACGATAGCCACGAGCCGCCGGTCCTCGAGATAACCGGCCTCTGCCTCAGCTACTACACGCGGGCCGGCGAGGTGCCGGCGGTCTACGACTTCGATCTCACCGTGGCCAAGGGCGAATCGGTCGGGCTTGTCGGCGAGTCCGGCTGCGGCAAGTCCACCGTGGCCAACGGCATCATGCGCTACATGGGTCACAACGGCGACATCGTCGGCGGCACCATCAAGTTCAAGGGCCGGGACATGGCCGAGATGTCCGAGGAGGAGATCCGCCGCGTGCGCGGCAAGGACATCGCCATGATCTATCAGGAGCCGATGGCATCGCTCAATCCGAGCCTGACCCTCGGCGCCCAGCTCATGGAAGTGCCGATAATCCACGAGGGTGTGAGCCGGGCCGAGGCCTTCCAGCGCGCCTACGACATGCTGGCGGCGGTGGACATCCCGGACCCGAAGCGCCTGATGATCTCCTATCCGCACCAGGTCTCCGGCGGCCAGCAGCAGCGCGTGGTGATTGCCATGGCGCTGCTCTCGCAACCGGCGCTTCTGCTTCTTGACGAGCCCACGACGGCGCTCGACGTGACGGTGGAGGCGGGGATCGTCGAGTTGATCGCCGAGCTCAGCCGCAAGACCGGCTCGTCGCTGCTCTACATCTCCCACAATCTCGGTCTGATGCTGGAGGTCTGCGACCGTATCTGCGTCATGTATTCGGGCGAGGTCGTGGAGGAAGGGACGATCGATTCCATCTTCTCCTGGCCCAAGCACCCTTACACGCAAGGGCTCTTCGGCTGCATTCCGCTGCCCCATGCCGACAAGAACGCGCGCCCGCTGGTCTCGATCAAGGGCCAGCTTCCGCTCCCCCACCAGCGGCCCGAGGGCTGTAATTTCGGCCCGCGCTGCGGCTTCTTTGCGGGCGGCCGGTGCGACACAGGCCTGATCCCGATCGAGAAGGTGCACACCGACGACGATCCCGCTCACAGGGTCCGCTGCACCCGCTGGAACGAGATCGACGTTACAGAAGTGGTGCGCGTGGAGGAGAGCCGCGAGCCGATCGACGTCGGCGAGACCGTCCTCGAAGTCACCAACATGCGCAAGTACTACAAGGTGCGCGATCGTTCGTTTGCGGCTTTGCTGTCCGGCGGCGCGGTGCGCGAGGTCAAGGCGAACGAGAGCATCAACTTCCGCGCGGGCGAGGGCGAGACGGTTGCCATCGTCGGCGAATCGGGCTGCGGCAAGTCCACCTTCGCCAAGGTGCTGATGGGGCTGGAGACCGCGACCGACGGCGAGGTCCGGCTCGACGGGACCGACCTCGGCGCCATTCCGGTCAACAAGCGTACGGCGGCGCAGCTCTCTTCGCTGCAGATGGTGTTCCAGAACCCGAACGACACGCTCAACCCGTCCCACTCGGTCGGCTACCAGATCGGCCGGGTGATCAAGCGCTTCGGCATCGAACGCAATTCGGTCAAGCGGCTGGAGCGGGTGCAGGAGCTGTTGGATACGGTGAAGCTGCCGCGCACCTTTGTTTCGCGAAAGCCGCGTCAACTCTCGGGCGGCCAGAAGCAGCGGGTGGGCATCGCCCGCGCCTTCGCCGGCAACCCCAAGACGGTGATTGCGGACGAGCCGATCTCGGCGCTCGACGTCTCGGTTGCCGCCGCGGTGACGGAGCTGCTGATGGACATTCAGCGCGAGCACCGCACCACGCTGCTCTTCATCAGCCACGATCTCTCGGCGGTGCGCTATCTCGCCGACCGGGTGGTGGTGATGTACCTCGGGCAGATCATGGAGCGCGGCTCGACGGAAGAAGTCTTCTCGCCGCCCTATCACCCCTACACCGAAGCGTTGCTTTCTGCGGTGCCGATTGCCGACCCCGAGGTCGAGAGGCGGCGTATTGTCCTGCAAGGCTCGCTGCCGAGCCCGCTCGACCCGCCCAAGGGGTGCCCGTTCTCGACGCGCTGCCCGCGCAAGCTCGGCGAAATCTGCGAGACCGAGCCGCCCCCGCTCAGAACCAACGCCGACCGTCACGTGATTGCCTGCCATATCCCGCTCGAGGAGTTGCGCGAGGTCGAGCCCGTGATCTCCATTCCCGACCGGGACCAACACGTCGCGCAGTGACCCCGTGAGCGAGTTGCCGCCGGCGCCCGACGAGACGGCCCTTCGGCGGGGCCGGCTGGCGCGTCTCCGCGCGGAGATGGCGCGGTTCGAATTCGCGGCACTGGTGCTGACCGACCCGCACAATGTGCGCTACGCGACCGGCGCGCGGAACATGATGCCCTTCGTCCTGCGCAATCCGGCCCGTTACGTGTTCGTGCCCCTGGAAGGGCCGGTCGTCTTGTTCGAGTTCGCGGGTTGCGAACACCTGGAACGGGACAATCCGGCGATCGACGAGATCCGCGTTTCCACGACGGTCTCCTACGTGGCGCGCGGGCCGCTTCTGGAGGAGACGGCAAGGGTCTGGGCGGGGGAGATCGCCGCGCTGATGCGCCAGCACTGCCCGGGGGAGACGCGGATCGGACTGGAGCGCATCGATGCGCGCGCTGTCAGCTATCTCGCCGACGCGGGCTTCACCATCCTCGACGCTCAGGCGCCGGCCGAAAGGGCGCGCTCGATCAAGACACCGGAGGAGATCGTCTGCTCGAAGCGCTCTATGGCGTGCGTCATGGCGGCGGAGCAGGCACTGCAGGATGCCGCGAGGCCGGGGATCACCGAGAACGCGCTGTGGGCGGAGTTCCATCGCCACGTGATCGCCAACGATGGGGACTACGTGGAGACGCGGCTACTCAGCTCGGGCGAGAGGACCAACCCCTGGTTTCAGGAGACCGGCACCCGCGCGATCCAAGCCGGCGACCTGATTGCCCACGACACCGATGTCGTCGGCCCGCACGGCTACTACGCGGATTTCTCGCGCACCTTCCTTTGCGGCGACGGACGGCCGACGCCGGCGCAACGAACGCTCTATCGCCTCGCCCATGAGCAGATCCAGCACAACATGGCGCTGATCAAGCCGGGGCGGACGTTCCGGGAGATCACGGAGGCGGCCTGGACGATTCCCGCCCCGTACTACGCAAGACGGTACTTCGTGATGATTCACGGCATCGGGGCGACCGGCGAATATCCGTACATGATCTACGAGGCCGACTATGACGGCGGGCAAGACTACGACGGTGTCGTCGAACCCAATATGACGCTCTGCGTGGAGAGCTTCATCGGCCACGAAGAGGGCGGCGAGGGGGTGAAGCTGGAAGAGCAGGTCCTGGTCGCCGAGACAGGTATCGAGCTGATGAGCACGTTCCCGTTGGACGAGAGGCTGCTTGGCCACGAGGTGTAACGATGGGGATGCCCTTTCCGCCGCTTCCGTCCGGCCCTTTCGACATCATCTATGCCGACCCGCCGTGGGATTACAAAGGTCAGCTTCAACACGCCGGCGAGGGCAGCCAGGACACAGGCGGCGCCGTCAGGCACTATCCGACCGTGACCCTGGACGATCTCAAGATGTTGGACGTCCCCAGTATTTCTGCGAGAGACTGCCTCTTGTTCATGTGGGCGACCAATCCGCACCTGGACCAGGCGATCGAACTGGGTAAGGCATGGGGCTTCGCCTGGGCCACGGTCGCATTTGTGTGGGATAAGGTGCGGGTAAACCCCGGCTTCTACACCATGAGCCAATGCGAGCTCTGTCTCGTGTTCAAGAAGGGTAAGATTCCGTCCCCGCGCGGCGCACGAAACGTCCGCCAGCTTCTCACGGCCAAGCGTGAGTCACACTCGCAAAAGCCGGACGAGGTGCGGCTGCGAATAGACAAAATGTTCCCTCTTCTCCGCAAGATCGAGCTGTTCTCGCGCGAGCCCGACGGGCTCGGCTTGGCCAATCCCAATTGGACGTGTTGGGGGTTCGAAGCTGAGGGGACGCCAGCGCCTGGAGAGGTGCGAAAGCTGGCAGGATGAGGCTGCTCGACGGCGAGGTCCGATGCGCGTGCGCATACTGATTCCACTGATCGTATTGCGCCTCATTCCCGGGGCGAGTTCAAATCGGTGGGAAGGGAGCGTCTATGGATAGAAGCGGAAAGGCTGTAGCCACGTTGACCCGCGACCGGACGCATCGAGGCCCGGACCGTAGTACGTTCCAGTCGCGCTTCCCCGCCCCGATAGGAATTGGCCCATGACTGACGGCACCGACCGCACCAATACCGCGCGCCAGCACGGTGCAATGGAGCACACAATCCCGCCGTGCGATCTCGACGAGGTCCGCCGCTACCGAATCGCGCGCGTGCGCGAGGCTTTGGCGGCGCGCGATCTCGCTGGCATCATCCTCTACGACCCGGTGAACATCCGTTACGCCGTCGACTCGTCGAACATGGAGATCTGGTGTTCACGCAACGAGGCGCGCTACCTCTACGTGCCGACCGAGGGCCCGACCTGCCTCTTCGAATTCGGCGGCGGCAGCGACCTGCTCACCACGGGGCTGCCCACCGTCGACGAGGTCCGTCCCACCATCTCGTTCCTCTACTTCATTGCCGGCCAGCGACACGAAGACAAGGCGAAGGCCTGGGCCGCCGACATCGACTCGGTCATTCGCGAGCGGAGCGGCGGCAATCGGCGCATCGCCCTCGACCGTGTCATGCCACTCGGTGTCTTCGAGTTGCAGCGATTGGGCTACGACATCGTCGACGGGTTCGAGGTGATGGAGAACGCCCGTGTCGTCAAGTCGCCGGACGAGATCACCCTGATGCGCCACTCGATCGCGGTGTGCGAGCAGGCGATCGCACAGATGCGCGCGGCATTGCAGCCCGGCATCACGGAGAACGCGCTCTGGGCCGAGCTCCACCGCGGCAACATCGCCGGCGGCGGCGAGTGGATCGAGTGCCGGCTGCTCGCGTCGGGGCCGCGCACCAACCCGTGGTTCCGCGAATCCTCGATGCGGGTCATCGAACGCGGCGACATCGTGGCCTTCGACACCGACCTCATCGGGCCCTACGGCTATTGCAGCGACATCTCGCGCACGTGGGTATGCGATGCGCGCCCGAGCGACGAGCAGCGGCGCCTCTACGCCGAGGCCTACGCGCACATTCAGGAGAACAAGGCGCTGTTGAAGCCGGGCGTGACCTTTCGCGAGGTGACCGAGGGGCTGCGCCCCCTCGGCGACGAGTTCGTCGAGCAGCGCTACGTGGCGGCGATGCACGGGGTGGGGCTCTGCGACGAGTATCCGGTCATCCACTATCCCGAGGACTGGGAGCCCGGCGACGACGGCGTGCTCCGCGAGGGGATGGTGTTCTGCGTGGAGGCGCTCACTTCGCCTGCCGGCGGCCGCGAATCGGTCAAGCTCGAAGAGCAGGTATTGATCACCGCCGACGGCTACGAGCAGCTTTCGTCGTATCCGATGGAGGAGAGTTGGCTGTAGGAGAGGGGACTCCGACCCGAAGAATGTCATCATGAGATCGATCCTCGACCTCGATCGCTGGCCCGTGGATGCGCTAGACGGTGCGCGGGGGCAGGCGCTGGTCGCCCGCTGCCGGGGCGAGCTGTGCGACGCCGGCATGTTCAGTCTCGCAGGCCTCATCCGGCCCAAGACCCTTCGGGCCGCCATCGAGGAGGTCGAGCCGCTTTTCGACACGGCGTCCTTCACCCATGCTCGGGATCACAACATCTACTTCGATGACGAGATCGAGGGCCTTGAGGCCGGTCACCCGGCGCTGAGCCGACACACGACCGTCAATCACACGATCTGCGGCGATCAGATTCCGGCCAGCACGATCGCGCAGGTTTACGAGTGGGAGCCGCTTATCGACTTCCTGGCGGCGGCGCTGGAGAAGCCGCGGCTCTACCCGATGGCCGATCCCCTCGGCCGGATCAACGTCATGGCCTATGGGGCTGGCGAGCGGCTCAACTGGCACTTCGACCGGGCCGAATTCACCATCACCATCCTCTTGCAGGCGCCTCGCACGGGCGGGGAGTTTCGGTACCGCAGCGGGCTCAGAAGCGACTCGGATCCGAACTACGAAGGCGTCGCCCGTCTTCTGACCGGCCATGACGAACGCGTGCAGACCCTGCCGCTCGCACCCGGCACGCTCAACGTCTTCAAGGGGAAGAACACGGCGCATCGCGTGACGCCGGTCGAAGGCCATCGCGCAAGGATCATCGCCGTATTCTCCTATTACGAGAGGCCCGACGTCACCTTCAGCGATACGGAACGTTTGGGATTCTACGGTCGGACCGGCCCCGTGGGCGCCGGGGTGTAGACACGCGGGATGACCGTAGCGCTCTTCTACAACCCGCGCTGTCCCGACTGCGTCCGTCAGGCGAACCTCACGGCGCGCATGGACTGGCTGGGCCGCGTCGAGCTGCGGACGGACGATTCACCGCTGGGCCCGGTCCCCGTCGGCGAAATCGTGGTGGTGGAGAAGGAGAGCAGCAGGGCATTCACCGGCGTCTACGCCACGCGCAAGGTGTGCCTGCAGGTTCCCCTATTCTTTCTTTACGGGCTGGCCCTCTACCTTCCGCCTATCCGCGCCCTATTCGGACGCGACAAGCAGGGCTGCAACGGCGACGCCTGCGAGATTTGACCGTAGACCTGCCGCTCACGGAGCGCCGTTGGTCTCCGTCGCTTCCATCATCTGCCGCGCCACCCAGCGGTAGAAGGCGTGGGTGGTGCGCTCCAGCACGGGGGAGAGCACGCCGCCCTTGTAGGCCGGTGAGGCGCGGCCACGCTGCATCCCTTCGACGACGAAGCGGTCTTCCTCGAAGATGCCGCGCCACTGGCGCGTGTTGGCCTCCCTGAGCTCGGCGCAGCCCTCGCCCACGGCCTCGTCGGCGAAGTAGTAGATGTCGAGATGCTCGATGGTGCGCCCGGTGCCCGCCGGCATCAGCGTGCCGACGAAGCAATGGTCGGCGTGGACGCCGAAGAGCGCGGTCGGGAACAGCGCGACATATTCTGCCGTCCCCTGCCAGCGCGCCGGCAGGCCCGGCATGGTCGGAAAGCCGTTGCTGTTTTCCGCGAGCTGCGGCCGGTAGGCGGTGCTGCCCTGGCCGGCGTAGCCGTCCTCCTCCTCCGCGATCTGGTAGTGATCCTCGAGCCCGGAATAGCTGTTGAGGCTGGGGTGGATCCACGGCAGGTGATAGGCCTCGCAGAAGTTCTCCACCGCGAGCTTCCAGTTGCAGGCGACGTCCAGGGTGAAGGAGGAGTCGCTCTCCTCGTAGCGCAGGTCGGCGCCGCAAAAATCCTTCCAGCGCTTGGCCACCGGCGCGATGAAGGTCTCGAAGGGCGGTGCATCGCCGCTCAGGTTGACGAACACGGCGTCGAACCAAGTGGCGGTCCGAACCGGCTTCAGGCCATGCTTCGCGCGCTCGAAGCCCTCGCACGTGTGGCTGTCGGTGCCTCCGATCATGGGCGTCGAGCGAAGCGAGCCGTCCAGGTCGTAGGTCCAGGAATGGTAGGGGCAGCGGATCGCGCCGCGCGTCCGCGTGGGCTTGTCCATCAGCACCATGCCGCGGTGGCTGCACACGTTGTGGAAGACGTTCACCTCGCCGTCGTTTCCACGCAGCATGAAGAGCGGCAGGCCGGCGAATTCGAGCGGCATGGCATCGCCCACCTCGGGCACGCGCCTGCCTGTGCCGATGCAGGCCCAGGTGCGGGCCAGGAGCACATCCTGTTCCCACTCGGCGAAGGCGTCCGACACATAGGCCTCGTTCGGCAGTCCGCTCGCCCACTCCTCGATCGGGCGCGTCACGTTTGCGAGGGCGGTGCGCACGCCCGTCCGGCTCTCCCACCAACGATCCATCATGGCAGAGTGCTCCAAAAGCCGGGGCCTCTCAAGGCCGTGAACTCACGTTACTGCGGATTGGCGTTAATCGCTGCGACTACTACGAATTCCGGGCTCTGTCAGAGTCAAGATTTTGTGATCGGGGTAGCGAAGGTGCCGGGTCGGCACGCCGTCCATCCGGAGCGCTGCGGCTCCCCTGTGACGCCCTGGTGGTGGCCCACGCGCAAGCGGTCCCGAGTCTGGGTTGTGACTTGGCCTGCGGAACCGCGTCAATCGCACTGGAGACAGTCCCTGTCATCATTTAGCATCCGAGGCGGACCACGTTTCGTGAGATCCCACGGCAAACCGGGAGGAAGACATGAACAGTGGAAACATTTTCAGGAGCTTCAGCTCCTCGCGCCGGCAATTCCTGAAGCAGTCGGCAGCGCTGGCCGCCGCGGTCGGCGTGGCGCCTGCCGCCCTCAGCGCGGGTGCAGGCAGCGCGAAGGCGGCGACGGGCTCGGCCTATGCGAACGAGCTCTGGGAAAAGACCAAGGCCGAGCTCGCCGGGATGAGCGATATCCGCATGGACCTCAACCTGCACTCGTGGGAGGGCTACACCGAAGAGCCGGTGCTCGACCCCTTCAGCCGCCAGACCGGGGCGAACGTCAACCCGCAGATGCTGATCTCGGACCCCGCAGCCGTGAACAACCTGCGCGGCGGCGGCACCTCGACCTGGGACGTGATCAACCTCAACAACTCCTGGCAGCGCAACCAGCTTTTCCCCGAGGGACTGATCGTGCCCCTCGACAAGGACAAGTTCGCGCCGCTCTACGACATGAACGTGGGGGGCTTCGAGTGGCCCTATCACTGGGCGCTCGACGAGAGCGGCGAGCACCTGCTCGGCATGCTCCAGCGCTATGGCCCCGCCGGCCTGGCGGTCAATACTGATCTGGTCGATCCGCAGACGATGGAGAGCGGCGGCTACATGGAGATGATCGAGGGCGCCAAGGGCCAGTACGGCATCCTCGACTACGAGAACTGGGTGATCATGCACACGTGCATCGCGTCGGGCTTCATCCCCTTCCGCGAGCACACCGCCGATGAGATGGCGGCCTTCGAGGAGAACATCTTCAAGCTCTTCGAGAACGCCAAGAAGGTCTCGGACGACCAGGCGGCGCTGGCCCGCGACATGATCACCGGCGAGATCATCGGGACCTACCCCGGCTCGGTCTATACCGTCTCGGCTGCCAGGCTCGAAGGCGAGACCCAGCTGGTGAACGTGGTGCCGGCGGAAGGTCCCGAGGAGACCAAGACTGCCGAGCGGCCGATGGGCCAGGGCGGTATCGTCTGGATCGAGGTCACCTCGCTGGTCAACAACCCCGACCCGACGCCGCTGGCCGAGGCGTTCCTTATTTACTGCCACACGCCCGAGGCCGCCTACAAGGTGGCGGCCAAGGCGCCGGGCACGCTCAACCCGGTGGTGCAGATGGGGGCGCCGGAGGTGCTGGGCCAGTTCTCCCAGGACGAGCTCGACGCCGTGCATTGGGGCGAGGACGGCAGCTGGCTGGCCTCGCTGGTCGATCGCTGCGTCGACTTCGACATCAATCCCGACTACGACGCGATGCACGACCTCTACACTCAGGCGAAGCGCAGCCGCGGCGCCTGATCCTTGGTCGTCGGCGCGGGCGGTACGCCGCCCGCGCCGACACGCACGCATGGCGGGAGCACGGTGTGCGATGGCCTCAGCCACGCCCATATTGCAACTCAGAAACATCGTGAAGAGCTTCGGCAGCCTGAACGCCGTCGACGGCGTCAGCCTCGATATCGAGGAGGGCGAGCTCTTCACCATCGTCGGCCCCTCGGGCTCGGGCAAGACGACGCTTATCCGCTTGCTTGTCGGGATGGATTCGCCGACCTCCGGCGACATCCTGCTCAGGGGCAAGCGGATCAACGACGTCCCCGCCAACAAACGCCCGACCTGCATGGTCTTCCAGTCGCTGGCGCTTTTTCCGCACATGAGCGTGGGCGAGAACGTGGAGTACTCGGCCAAGTGCAAGGGCATCGGCAAGAAGGAGCGCCGGCAGCGTGCAGCCGCATGCCTGAAGCTCGCTCACTTGCCGCAGAGCTACTACGACAAGGCCGTGGACCAGTGCTCGGGCGGAGAGCGCCAGCGCGTGGCGCTGGCCAGAGCATTGGCCTTCAACCCGGAGATCCTGTTCTTCGACGAGCCGCTGTCGGCGATCGACTATCGCCTGCGCAAGACGCTGGAGAAGGAGCTCAAGGACATCCAGCGCGAGACGGGCAAGACCTTCGTCTACATCACCCACAGCCTCGAGGAGGCGATGGTGATGTCCGACCGCATCGGCGTGATGCGCGAGGGCAAGCTTGCGCAGGTCGGCAGCCCCGCGACGATCTACACCCAGCCTGAGAACCGCTTCGTCACCGAGTTCATGGGCGAGGTGAATTCGCTCCCGGTGCAGCTCGCCGATGACGGGCGGCTCCGCTGCGAGACGCTCGACGCCAGCTTCGAGCCGCCTGCCGGGATGCCGCCGGGCTTCAGCCGCGGCGTTCTGATCGTGCGTCCGGAGAACGTCGCGATCTCCGATAGCGCGGCGACGGAGGCGGGCGACAAAGCGATCCGGGGCGAGCTCTTCAACGAATATCTGCTCGGCTCCCGCATCCAGTACCAGGTGCGGAGCGGCGCGATGGTCTTCCTCATCGAGGAGCTGCGCGCCGACGCCGTCACGCGCCTGCCGGGCGACAAGGTGACGCTCTCCTGGCAACCGGGCGATTCGATGGTCTTCCCTGAATGACCGAGGCGGTCGAGACGCTCACGGAGATGCCGGAGCGCCCGCGGCGCAAGATCATGCCGTGGAAGGTCTCCGAGGGTTTCGTCGCCGCGCTGCCCATCATCATCCTGCTTATCATCGGCTTCGCCGGGCCGATGGTGCTGGTGTTGGTCTACAGCTTCATGCCACGCGGCAGCTTTTCCGTCACGGAGACGCCGTCACTGGAGAACTATGTCGATATCGTCGAGCAGAACTTCTACATCTCCTTCGGTTGGTCGCTCTTCCTCGCATTCATCAGCGTCGTAATCCTGCTGATCGTCTGCTATCCGCTGGCGATCGCGCTGAGGCGGATCAAGGGACGCCGGTCCCACCTGCTCACGCTGCTGATCGTGGCGCCGCTCTTCGTCGCCGAGAACATCCGGCTGCAGGGCTGGGTGCTCTTCTTCGACAAGAGCGGCTTCCTCGACGGCGCGCTCAAGGTGGTGACGGGTCTCGAGACCGGGAGCCTGGTCAACAACGTGCCGGCCATCGTCTTCGGCATTTGTTACATCTACCTGCCCTTCATGCTGTTCCCGATCCTGCTGGGGCTCGGCAACGTGCCGAGGGAGGCGCGGGAGGCGGCCTATGACCTGGGCGGGTCGCGCTGGCGGGTGTTCCGCGACATCGAGCTGCCGCTGGCGATGCCCGGAATTCTGATCGGCTCGCTGCTCTGCTTCGTGATCTCGCTCGGTGCCTTCAACGAGGCCAAGTTCCTCGGCAAGGGCGTAATCGTCACCATCGCGCAGGACATCGAATCCGCCTTCACCTTCGGGCAGAACTGGCCGCGCGGCTCCGCGCTCTCGGTGCTGATGATCGTGCTGGCTGGGTCCGCCGTGTGGCTCGCGATGCGGCGGGTGAACCTCGACCGCATGCTGGGAAAACGCTAGGCCTTGGGCACTATCGACAGGCCGCTCACCCGCCGGCTGCTCGCCGCCTACATCGCCGTCATTCTGGTGATCATGTACATCCCGATGGTGATTGTTGGGCTGGCATCGGTCTCCAAGTCGCGCTTCTTCCTCTTCCCCATGCGGCGAACCTCGTCCAAGTGGTACGAGATGACGTGGGACTCGCTGCAGATACACGAGAGCTTCCTCACGTCGCTCACGGTCGCCGTCTGCGTGGCGCTGATCTCGGTGATCCTGGCCTTCTTCGGCGCGCTTGCCTATGCCCGCTACGACTGGCGCGGGCGCAGGCTCTTCCAGCAGGTGCTGCTGATCCCGGTCTTCTTCCCCCAGGCGGTGCTGGGACTCGCGCTCCAGCTCTGGTTCAACTCCATGGGCATCCAGATGTCCTGGCAGTCGACGGTGTTCGCCCAGCTCGTCTGGATCGTGCCCATCGTCACGCTGGTGGTCGCGATCCAGGCCTACGGATACGATTCGGCGGTGGAGGAGGCGGCCTACGACCTCGGCGCCTCGCGCTGGCAGATCTTCCGAACCATCACACTGCCCCTGCTCGGGCCCGGC
Organism: Alphaproteobacteria bacterium; assembly: GCA_965237415.1. Classification (GTDB taxonomy): domain Bacteria; phylum Pseudomonadota; class Alphaproteobacteria; order UBA828; family UBA828; genus WTGU01. Next base: position 1,022,223 of record CBDEFM010000002.1, on the reverse strand, counting down.
ATCTTCGCCGGCTTCCTCTTCGCGGTGCTCTTGTCCTGGGGCAACTTCCCGCTCTCCTACTTCACCAGTGGCGCCGACGTCACCGTGCCCGAATGGCTCTACGGCAAGATGATCGGCGGCTACACGCCGATGGTGCCGGCAGTCGGGCTCATCACGGTCGTGCTGGGCGGCATCATCCTGGCGGTGGGTCTCACGATCAACGGGATGCTTCAGCGGCGCGACTGATCGCGAATTCTGCGACCGCGTCGACGTTCAAGGTGACGCCGAGGCCGGGGCCGTCAGGCACCGCGATATTCCCATCCTCTCCGACGGGCGGGAGACCGCGAACGAGGCCCCGCCGCAGGCGTGACAGGCTCGTCGAATACTCGACCAGGCCCATCTCCTGCTGCGTGGCCAAGAAGTGAAGGTTGGCCGCGATGGTGATGTCGGTGTTGTAGGCGTGGGGCACGATGCGCCGGCCGGTGCCTTCCAGCATCCGCGCGAGGCGTAGCGTCTCGGTGAATCCACCGAACATCGTGAGGTCGGGCTGTGCGATGTCGAAGGCGTCGGCCGCGACGAAAGGCTCGAACTCCCTGCAGGTGGTAAGGCCCAGATCGCCGACGCCGATGGGAATGGACGTGGCGGCGCGGAGGCGCGCGTGCTCGCCCACATCATCGAGAGAGAACGGCGCCTCGATCCACGCGAAATTCAGATCGGCCAGCAAATCGAGGTAGGGCGCCAATTGATCGAGGCGCGCGAACTCCTGCGCGACATCGAGCATCAGGCCGCGGTCCTGCCCCACAAGATCGCGCAAATGAGTCAGGTTTCGCCGCACCCGCGCGGGCTCCGCCCACCAAGGCTCAACGCAGACCTTGAGATGGCGGAAGCCTTGCTCCAGAAGCGGCGCGACCTGCGCGTCGATGCCCGCGGGTTCCGATTCCAGCGGATAGATCGTCGCGTAGGCGGGCAAGCGCGCGTGACGCGCTCCGCCCAACGCCTCACCGACCGGGACGCCCTTCGATTGGGCGAATAGATCCCAGATGGCGATGTCGAGCGCGCTGATCGCGCAGATTGCCGCGCCCCGACGGCCGAACCATTGCGTCCGGGAATACATCTCGTCCCACAGGCGAGGCGGGTCGTCCACCGCCTGCCCGGTCACGATGGCGCCAAGCCCCTCGGCCAGATTGTTGTAAGGCGCCATCTCGATCGCCGCCTTGACGATTTCGGGCGGTGCGTCGCTTTCGCCAATGCCCGTGAGCCCGTTGTCGCCCTGGACGATAACGACGACGTTCCGATAGCTGCCCTCGAAGCGGTAGTAGGGGGTCTGCGGGTCCTGGAGGCACACCACCTCCACCCGCTCGATCCTGACCGTCATGTCGGGAAGGAGCGCCGCGCGTAGACGCAGGGCTCGATCCGCTCCCAGTCCATCTCGACCCCCAGCCCGGGCAGGCCGCTTGGGCGGACGAAGCCGTCCGCGTCCGGCCGTATGACCTGCTTTGCACCGAATTCGTACATCTCGACGGGTGTGGCCTGCTCGAAGCCGCGGCAGATCGAATGAGCGAGCATCAGGTGCAGGTTCGCCGCCTGCGTGAGGGTGTATCCCCAGCTCTGCACTTCGCAGGTCTTGCCGTGGGCTCGGGTGGCCGCAACGACCTCGCCCGCACCGGTGAAACCGCCGATGCCGGTCACATCGAAGCGGCTTCGATCCCACGCGCCCATCTGCAGCGCGAACTCAATCAGCTGCGGGTTGGGGAGGGTGTTTCCGCTGCAGATCACGTCGAGATCAAGTGCGTCGGTGAGCGCCTTGTAGCCGCCTAAATCCGCATCGGGGAGCGGCGCCTCGAAGAATTCCCAACCGGCGTAATCCAGGATTTGTCCCATACGAAGCGCCTGATCGAACGTGTACATTCCGTCGACATCCAAACTCCAACCAATGCTTCTTTCGGCGAACGTCTCGACAAGAGTTCGGACCAGACGCATGTCGTCATCGAATACGCAGTAGGGATGTATCTTGACTGCACAAAAGCCTTGCTCGTACATCTGCCAACAGTAGTCGACGTAGGCTTGATCTGATGATAGCAATGGGCTCGACGCGTAGGCGCGGATTTCTTCCCGCGATGCGCCGAGCATTCGGTAAATCGGCTGACCTGACGTCTTGGCCTTGCCGTCATGCAACGCGATATCGAAGAGCGATGTCGCGATATGCCCGAGGGGCACGTAGCGCTTCCGCATGTCCGCATAGGCCGCGCGGATGTCGAACGCATCGCCACCCAACACGAACGGCGCCATGAGGGATGCGGCAGAAAACACCGTCCTGTCGAACTCGTGCTCGGTGTAGGTGGTGGTTCCGGCAACGGCCTCCACACCGTTGGAGAGAAACAGCCGCGCAACGACCAACGCCTGGTGCATGGCGCCGAGATAAGAGGACCACGTGACCTTCTCACCGTCGGGGCCGATCGCCAGCAGCTCGATTCTGTCGACGGTGACGACAACCATTCATTATCCCATTTTCTGATTTAGATATCTCATACAACACACTGTAATAGACAGGTTATACTTTGGTCCGAATTGGGGCACGTGTCGTTGCCCGCCCGTCAGCCCGAGCCGCCCTGCGTCTTCATATGCTCGGCGATGACGACGCCCTCGATCTCCTGAAAGGGCACGTCTTCCTTGATCGACATGTCGGTCGCGAGCGCGGCCGCGCGACCGTACTCGAAGCACTGCGCGGTCACACGGCAGCTCGCCAGCGCCTCGTGTTCGGCGCTGAGGCAACGGCCGGCGACGATGATGTTGCGGCCTTCCTTAGGCACGAGGGTGCCGAAAGGCACTTCGTAGTAGTCGTCGATCAGCCACTCCGTCTTCGGTTTGGCGCCGTAATGAAGCTCGATCGGCCAGCTCGAACGGGCGATGCAGTCAGGCCGTTTGCGCTTGCCGACGACATCAGCATTCATAAGTCGCTCCATCCCGTCGATGGAGCGGGTCTGACGCACGCCGACCTCAGCGCCATAGTCGATGAAATAGGCGTTCTCGCAGCCCGGAATATTATCCTTCAGGAACTGAAAGAAGGCGCGGGCCTGATAGATCGAGAACTGCTCCGCTTCGGTATGATCGACAGGGTCGGTTACGTCGAGCGCGCGTCCATCGAAGCCGGTTATCTTGGTCGCGTTGACCAGCATTTCGCGCGGATTCACGGTGGGGAACAGCCACACCTTCTTGCGAACGAGCTCGTCGCGCGCTTCCAGCATGGAGATGACCTTGGGCGGGGAAATCGTATCCTCGCCCCAGTAGTCGAGATAACGCGGGACATCGACATTGCCGATCTTGAACATCATCGTCGGGTTCTGAACGACGCCGTTGTTCCCCTTGGTCGTTCGCAGCCCGGACTTGAAGACAACGTCCGCATCGCCGCTGGCGTCGATGATCCGAGTCCCGCTCGCCTTGGCGAAACCCGACTTGGTGTGGAGCACGAGTGCGCGAGGCGCCTCGTCCTCCACGACCACGTCGATCACTTGCGTGTGGTAGAGGGCATCCACGTCGGCGGCGCGCACGAGATCGGTGGCGACCCTCTTGTAGGTAGCGCAGTCGTGCGTCACCACCCATGTACGACCGTAAATTTGCGGGCGGGTGACGCCACCCGCCGCCTCGAGCGCGGCGCGAAAGCGCTCGGCGAAACCGAAGATGACTTGTTGAGGCTGCGTTCTGCGCGGCTCTTCGACCGTCAGGTAGAGCCCGCAGATTGTGCCCGACATGCCGGAGACCGCAGCGCCGCCGCAATAGCCGAGCCGCTCAATCAGAAGGGTCTTGTGCCCCAGCTCGGCGGCGGTGGTCGACGCGGCGATGCCGGCCGGGCCGCCGCCAACGACGACCACGTCGTAGTGGCCGAACGCCGGCACGTCCCGAAAGGCGGCGGCTCCGAGGCTCGGAAGATATCTGTCCATGCCGGTCGTTCCCTGCATGCGCAGCGCATCTTACACAGCGGCAATCGGCAGGCGCGAGGAGAGCGGGCGCAATCCGTCGCCGCCCGGTGATGGCCGTGCTTCGGGAACTGACCGGCGAGAGGGGGCGCGGGGCCAGTCGCGCCCCTCGCCTGCGTCCGTTCGGGGACTATTCTGCGGCCGCTGCCACCCGGCGGCGGGGCTGGGGCGTCTTGTGGTACGCGCCGTCCTTCATGACCATGATGATGTTGTCCGGATCCTGGAACAGCGAGAGATCCGCCAGCGGATCGCCGTCGATCATGATGAGATCGGCGAGATAGCCTTCCTTGACCTCGCCCATATCGGGAATGCCGGTCCCTTGCGCGTTGGCGTAGGCGTAAAGCTCGCCGCCGAGCTTCGTGGCGGCGTGCAGCACCTCGGCCGGGGTGAAGTCGAAGTAGTTGACGAAGTGCTCGAAGTCCCGCGCGTCCGTCCCGTGCGGCACCCAGGCGAAGGCATAGTCGCCGAACGGCAGGACGCGCACGCCGCGCGCGTGCAGCTTCTTGATCGTCTCGCTGACGATGGCGAGCTCGCGGTGGTGCCTGAGCGCGATCTCGCTCTCCGGCGGCATACCGAATTCCGCGGACTCGTAGGCCGTGTTGTGGGTGATGCCGATCGCCGGTACGACGAAGACTTCGTCCTTGGCCTCCACCAGCATGTCGATGGTCTCGTCATCGGCGTGGGTCGCGTGGTGAATGATGTTGATCCCGTACTTCAGGCAGAGCCGGACCGACTCCGAAGTCCGCGCGTGGGCGCCGACGCGCCGGTTCCGCTGCCCGGCGACCTCGCAGACCGCCGCCACCTCCTCTTCGGTCATGACGGTGGTGTCGCCCCGGCCGTAGGGGTAAATGAACTCGTCGCCCGACGGCATGATCTTGAGGATATCCACGCCCTCGCGGCACAGCATCCGCGCCGTCTGACGGAACTGCTCCGCGCCGTCGCAGATGATCGAGAATGCCCCGTGATACATGTGGAGCTGGCGCGCATCGCCGAGGCCGCCGGTGACCGTCAGCTCCGGCGAGGCGGCCAACACGCGCGGGCCCGTGATCCTGCCGGCGGCGATCTCGTTGCGGATCACGATGTCCATGCGGGCCCTGCCCGTCGCGGCGCAGACCAGGGCGGTGAAGCCGTGGTCGTACAGGATGTGGGCATGGCGCATGGTGATGAGCGTGTTCTCCTCGGGCGGCGTGTCGCCGAGCGAGTAGAGGTTCGTCCCTTCCTCGGAATAGCCGATGTGGGAGTGACCGTTGATGAGGCCGGGCATGAGCGTCGCCCCGCCGCCGTCGACCACCTCCGCGCCGTTCCGTTCGATCCGCTTCTTGCCCTTGGCCACCTTCTTGATGCGGTTGCCCTGAACCAGAACCTCGCCCCGGTACGACTTCTTGCTGGAGCCATCGAAGATCATGATGTTGGTGAACAGCGTCTGAGTCATGGTCGCCCCCTCTCGCCCAATCGTCCGGCGCACGCGGCGAACACGCGACTCGTCTTCTTATTGTTGGTGCCGGTGTCCCGTTTCGCCTGCGCCCCACGCCGGTGGATCGCGCAGAACCGCACCCACCAGCCGATTGAGCCGAATCCCCGGATGCACCCCGGTCGCGAGGCGCAGTGTAACGCCGTGGCCCCGCCGCAACAATCGCAAGCGAAATCGGGCTGACGCCACGGACCATGGTGCGATAGAGGGTGCACGGACTCTGCACCAGGATCGCGCCATGCAGCGCACGAGCGAACAGGCCACGGCAGGGGCGATAGCCCGCAGCTCTCACCAGGGTCGCGTGCCGCAAGGCAGCCGCCTGTTCTGCCGAATCCCACTTATCCCACTTAATCCCACCGAATCCCGCTTCAAGATTAAATTCCGTCCGAGGTGGAAGACGAAACCGGACCGCGGCCCTGGCGAGAAATGCGGACTGGACCCGCCGGCTGCTTTTTGTCCGCCCCGCGACTATCCTGAGCGGCGATCGGGCGGATGAACCCGCGCCGGTCGCCCTGTTGTCGGAGGCAAGACGCGTGCCCCAGAGCGAGACTTCATCCCGTCAAGCCGTGAGCGATCCGCTGCTCCGGCCCTTCAGGCTGAAGCACCTCACCCTCAAGAACCGCATCATGAGCACGAGCCACGCCTGCGGTCTCGCCGAGGGCGGCATGCCGAGCGAGCGCTACCAGCGCTATCACGAGACGAAGGCGAAGGGCGGGATCGCGCTCACCATGTTCGGCGGCTCGTCCAACGTCTCGCCCGAGTCCGCGTGGCAACTGCCGCAGATCAACCTCTACGACGAGCGAGTCGTCGAGCGCTTCCAGCGGTTCTCGCGGCGCATCCACGCCCACGGCGCACGTCTCATGTGCCAGGTAAGCCATGTCGGCGGGCGGGGCGAGCCCTATGCGGGCGCGGCGCTCGCGCCCATCGGTCCCTCGCCCGTACGCGAGACATTGCATCGGGCTTTCGCGAGGGAAATGGACGAGCGCGACATCGCGCGCGTCGTGGCCGACTTCGCCGAGGCGGCGGCGCGGTGCAAGGAGGGCGGGCTCGACGGCATCGAGACCTTCGCCGGCGCGCACCTCATCGGCCAATTCCTCTCGCCGGCGACCAATCGCCGCAGCGACAAGTTCGGCGGCTCGGTCGAGAACCGCTGCCGCTTCGGGCTGATGGTGCACGAGGCGATCCGCAAGCGCGTGGGCGAGGACTTCATCGTCGGCATGCGCTTCCTCATCGATGAGGCCGGCCCGCACCACATCACCTTCGAGGACGGCCTGAAGATCGCCGCCATCTTCGAGGCATCGGGCACCATCGACTTCTTCAACGCGATCTACGGACGCATCGACACGGAGCTCAAGCTCGCCGTGGACTGCATGCCGGGCATGGCCTCAGCCGAGGCGCCGTTCCTGGCGCGCGCCGGGGCCTTCAAGCAGGCGGTGGGGCTGCCCGTCTTTCACGCGACGCGCATCACGTCGCTGGAGACGGCGCGGCACGCGATCCGCGAGGGCCTGCTCGACATGGTGGCGATGACCCGCGCGCACATCGCGGACCCTGATCTGGTGGCCAAGCTCGCGAGTGGGGAGGAAGAGCGCGTGCGCCCCTGCGTGGGGGCCACCCATTGCATGAGCCCGCAGCGCCCCACCTGCATTCACAATCCGTCCACCGGCCACGAGGCGGCGTTGCCGCACGCGATCGAGCGCGCCGGCAAGAAGCGCCGCGTGCTGGTCGCGGGCGGCGGGCCGGCCGGGCTGGAGGCCGCGCGGGTGTGCGCCGAGCGGGGCCACGACGTGCGGCTCTGCGAAGCGTCGGAAAGGCTCGGCGGGCAGGTGCTGCTGGCCGCGCAGGCAAGCTGGCGGAGCGAGCTCACCGGCATCGTCGAATGGCGTGCCCGTGAGCTGGAGCGGCTTGGGGCGGAGGTTCGCCTTAGTTCGCGCGTTGAGCCCGACTCGATCGGCGCGGAGCAGGCCGATGTCGTCATCGTCGCGACCGGCGGAGTCCCCGATCTCGACTGGATCGATGGCGCCGCGCACTGCACCAGCGTCTGGGATGTGCTCACGGGCGCGGTGAGCGCGGGCGAGGACTCGATCGTCTACGACGGGACCGGCCGCCACGCGGCGCTCACGGCGGCGGAGGCGATCAGGCAGGCGGGCGGAGGGGTCGAGTTCTTCGGCCTCGACGGGCATCTCGCGATGGAGATGTCCTACGCAGAGCAGGTCGTCTGGCGGCGGCGAACCTACGAGATCGGCATCGAGCCCAGGCTCGACCGGCGCCTGGAGCGTATCGCGCGCGAGGGCAACCGGCTGCGCGTGACGTTCCGCAACGAGCTTACGGACGAGGCGGAGGAGCACGAGACCGGCCGCATCGTGGTCGAGCACGGGACGCGCCCGGCCGACGCGCTCTTTCACGGCCTCGTGGATCGCTCCTCGAACCGGGGCGCCGTCGATCAGCAGGCTCTGCTCGCGGGCGCGCCGCAGCCGGAGGCGGCGGATGATGGCTTCCGGCTTTTCCGCATCGGGGACGCGGTCTCCAGCCGCAACATCTACGCCGCGGTGCTCGACGCGTTCCGCCTGTGCCGCACGCTTTAGCCGAAGGGTGAGGGGGCTGCCTCGCCGTGCACGCCCGTCACGGCGACGCGCGGGCCGCGCGCCGGCCGCGCATGAGCTGCGAGAAGAAGACCAGGCCCAGCACCGCCAGGCCGGCGGGATAGATGAGCTCCTTGGGCGGCAGGTCGACCTGCTCCACGTCGACGCCGGTGACATAGTCGCCCCAGTCGATGCCCGCCTTCTCCCCCAACCCCTCGAAGGCGATGTCCACCACCGCATAGCGGCCGTCGTCCTCGCGCGCGAGCCCGACCCCGAAGGTCGCCGCCGGCGTTGCCGCCTGCGCCGCCGGGGTCTCCAGCACGAACAGCTTGAAGCGCTCGCCGTAGTTGGTCTCGCGCGTCACGTGCAGGCGGACGGAGCGGCCGGGCTCTGGCGTGAATTCGCCGGAGGCGAAGGCTTCGAATGCGATCGGCTGGAAGGGCGGGGCGATCTCGTCCATGAAGAAGTCGGGGCGGAACAGCATGAAGCAGGCCGCCGCGAGCAGCACCGCCTCGTACCAGCGCACCTTGACGAACATCCAGCCCTGGGTGAGCGAGCTGAAGGCGAGGATCGCGAGCAGCGACATGACAACCACCAGGGCGCCTTGCCAGATACTCTCGATGCCGATCAGCAGCAGCTCCGTGTTGAACAGGAAGACCAGCGGGAGGATGGCCGTGCGGATGTCGTACATGAAGGACTGCACGCCGGTCTTCAGCGGGTCGGCCCTGGATATGGCCGAGGCCGCGAAGGCGGCAAGGCAGACGGGTGGCGTCGAATCCGCCAGCAGACCGTAATAGAAGACATAGAGGTGGACGGCGATCAGCGGCAGGACCAGTCCCGATGCGTTGCCCAGCTCGACCAGCACGCCCGCCAGCAGGGAGGCGACCACCAGGTAGTTGGCGGTGGTCGGCAGACCCATGCCGAGGACGATGCAGAGGATCGCGGTCAGCCCCAGCAGGATGTAGACGTTGCCGCCGGCGATCGCCTCGACCACGCCGACCATGGCGTTGTTGAGGCCGGTCGAGGAGACGGCGCCGACGATGATGCCGGCGGCGGCCACGGCGACGGCGATTCCCACCATGTTGCGCGCGCCCGCCACCATGCCGACATAGATTTCGGTGAAGCCGTCGCGCAGCGCCTCGCCCAGGGGCTGGCCGCCGCCGCGGACGGACGCGACGATCCGCCGGGCGACGATGATCGCCATCACCGAGAGGATCGAGTAGAAGACCGCGCTGTGCGCGCTCCAGCGTTCGACCATCAACAAATAGACCAGGATGACGATGGGGATCAGGTGGTGCGCGCCGCTGAGGAAGGTCGTGCGCAGCGGCGGGATCTCCGCGCGGGGCAGGCCGGAGAGGCCGAGCTTCTTCGCCTCCAGATGGGAGATGTAGAGCAGCGCGATATAGCTGAGCGCGGCGGGGATCGCCGCGGCCGCGACCACCTCGAAATACGAGATGCCGATGAACTCGGCGATGATGAAGGCGGCGGCTCCCATGATCGGCGGCATGAGCTGGCCGTTGGTCGAGGCCGCGACCTCGATGGCGCCAGCCTTCACCGCAGGCATGCCGATCCGCCGCATGACGGGGATCGTGAAGGTGCCGGTGGTGACGACATTGGCGATCGAGGAGCCGGAGATCATGCCGGTCATGCCGGACGCCAGGATCGCCGCCTTGGCCGGCCCGCCGCTGTAACGCCCCACCATGGCGAAGGAGAGGGCGAGGAAATATTTCCCGGCGCCGGCCTTGTCGAGCAGCGCGCCGAACAGCACGAACAGGAACACGAAGCTGACCGAGACGCTGATGGGGATGCCGAAGACCGCTTCACCGGTCAGCCATTGGTAGCCGATCAGCCGGTTCAGGCTCAGCCCCTTGTGGGACACGATATCCGGCATCGACTGGCCGAAGATCGAATAGACCAGGAAGACCGCACAGACGGCGACCAGCGGAATGCCGATCGCCCGCCGCGTGGCGTCGAGCAGCAGCAGCATGCCGACGCCGCCGAGGATGGCTTCCACCGGAATGCCGTTCCAGACGTAGAGGATGCCGTGGCGCGAGACCAGGCCGTCCCAGCCGATGAACAGGTAGAAGGCGGCGAGGCAGCCGACCGCGGCGCAGGCGATGTCCCAGGGCGGCAGGCCCCGCTCGCCCCAGCGGCGCGAGAGCGGATACATCAGGAAGCAGAGCAGCAGCGCGAACGCGAGGTGAATGCCGCGCGCGCGGACATCGCCGATGATGGCGAAATCGAGCATGAAGGGGAGGGGAGAGGCGATCCAGAGCTGATAGATCGACCACAGGAAGCACAGCAGGCTGACGACAATGGCCAGCCGCGGCCCCTGCCGACGCCCCTGGTACTCGACCTTCTCCAGGGTCTTGTCGACATCGGCAGCTGTGGCCGCCGCGCTGGGATCGCTATTCGTCACGGGCGCCCCATTCCGGCGCGTTCGTCCCCTCGTGCCGCCCGCCTCGGGACAGTCAGAAAGCTAACGGCCGGCACCCGTTGCGGGATGCCGGCCGCCAGGACCGGAGGGCTACATCCAGCCCTGTTCCGTGTAGTACTTCGCCGCACCCGGATGGAGCGGTGCCGAGAGGCCGTTCTTGATCATGTTCGCCGGATCGAGGTTGGCGAAGGCGGGATGCAGATTCTGGAAGTCCTCCAGGTTCTCCATCACCGCACGGGTGACCTCGTAGACCACATCCTCGGGCACGTTCTCGTGGCTGACGAAGGTCGCCATCACGCCGAAGGTCGTCACGTCCGCCTCGGTGGTCTTGTAGGTGCCAGCGGGGATGGTCGTGAAGGCGTAGTAGGGATTGTCCGCCACCAGCTTCTGTTCGACCTCGCCGGTGAGGTTGACGATGTAGGCGCTGCAGCCGTCCGTCGCCACGGACACGCCGGCATTCGGCACGCCGACGGTGTAGCCATAGGCGTCGATCTTGCCGTCGCAGAGCGCCTGGGACTGCTCGGTCGAGGTCAGCTCGGTCGCCACCGCGAAGTCGTCGGCAGTGATGCCGTAGCCTTCCATCAGCACCTCGGTCGTGCCGCGCTGGCCCGAGCCGGGGTTGCCGATGTTGACACGCTTGCCCTTGGTGTCGGTGAAGGAACCGATCTCCGACCCGTCGGCGGCGATCAGATGGAAGGGCTCGCCGTGCACGGAGAAAACCGCGCGCAGGCCGGGGCAGTTCGTGACCTTCTCGGAGCTGCCGTTGACCGCATGGAACTGCCAGTCGGACTGGGCGACGCCGAAGTCGAGCTCGCCCTGGCAGATCTGGCCGATGTTGTAGGTGGAGCCGCCGGTGGACGGCGCAGCGCAGCGGATGCCGTGCTTGCGGCCCGACTTGCGGCCCTCCGCGGCCTCCTTGTGGACCATGCGGCAGACCGAGTTGCCGACCACGAAATAGACGCCGGTCGGGCCGCCGGTACCGATGGAGATAAACCTCTTCTCCTGCGCGCTCGCCTCGCCGGCGGTGCCGAGGGTCAGGCCCATGAGGGCCGCCGCGGCCAGCGCGCACGTCGTGAGTCTCAGAAGCTTCATGACTTGTCCTCCCTGCGATTTCGATGTCGAAATAATACACGTCAATGGCGGCCATATACATGCTGTCGAATCTCGGCGCGAAGGTTTCGCCCGTTTTCCAGCGCATCGGCGCGCCTCGGCGACGGGGGTCTGGCGCTCCCCCGCTCAGGCCGAACCGAGTCATCCCGCCAAGAAGGAGCGGAAGCGCCGTGCCACGTCGCGGGGCGCGATCGTGGGCCGGCCCAGCTCGGCGAGGGAGCCGGGCGAGATCAACGCATGAATCAGCACTGGCCTCGGGCCTTCGTCGAAGGCGGTCTCCAGCGCGCGGGCGAAGCCTGCCTGGCTGTCGCAGCGAAAGCTGCGCGGGTAGCCGCAGGCTTGGGCGACGGCCGCGAAATTCACATTGGGCGAGACGGTCGCTTGCCCGCCGGTCGAATCGTGCACGCCGTTGTCGAGCACGACATGGATCAGATTGTCAGGCGCGTGGGCGCCGATGGTCGCCATGGTACCGAGCTTCATCAGCGCCGCGCCGTCGCCGTCCAGCACCACCACCGGGCGCTCTGTGTTGAGGGCAACGCCGAGGCCCATCGCCGACGCGCAGCCCATGGAGCCCACCTGATAGAGCTGCTGCGAGCGGTCCTCGCAGGTAAAGAGCTCGCGCCCCGTCTTGCCGGTGGTCGCCACGACAGCGGCCGCCGCCGGCACAAGCGCCTGAACGCAGCGCAGCAGATCGATCCGCGCGGGCCGTTCGCCACCCTGACGCAGGTCCGCGACCTCGCCCCGCGGGTGGATCGGTTGATCCGGTTGATCGAGGCCGTCGTCGCGAACGCTGCCCTTCTCCATGATCAGCGCAAACGGCAACTCGTCCGCCGCCATGGCCCGCTCGGCCCGATCGAGCGCCACCGCCACGACGTCGGCCTCCTTGGGGAAGCCGGCGTGGCCGATGGCGATCGTGTCGAGGAGCGATCCCATCACCTTGCCCATCAGTTCGTGTTGCGGCTCGTCCTTGAGCCCCGGCTGGCCGCGCCAGGTGACGATCAGGAGCGTCGGGATGCGGAAGGGGTGGTTGAGGGAGGTCAACGGGTTGACGGTATTGCCGAGGCCGGAGTTCTGGCACATCACGACCGTGCGCCGCCCTGCCATCCAGGCGCCCGCCGCCACCGCCACGGCCTCGCCCTCGCTCGCCGCGCCGACGTAGTTGAGCGCGGGGGCAGAGATCACCCGGTTGATCAGCGGGGTCAGGAACGAGCAGGGGACACCGGCGTAGAACGAGAACCCCCGTTCCTGCGCCGGTTCCAGGAAGGCGTCGGCCGCGATCATTCAGATGCCTCCGGACGTGGGAGATCGCGGGCATGATAAACCGCGCAACGCCGTTTTGGTTGATCTCGCTCGCAAATGCCCTGATCGGGACACGGCCATTGACAGGGGCCTGCGTTCGATAGACCGTCCGAAACAGGCTCCGGGCGTGGTGCGCCCGCGCGGGCCGGCCGCCGTCACGACGCAGGAGTCGACCGGTTGCGCCGCTACCTGCTCCTCTACCGGTTCCTTATCGTCAATATCGTGGGCGCAGCCCTGCTCGGGCTCGCGGGCGCACAGGGCTGGCTTGCCCGGCTCGTAGAGGCGGATCCCACCGGCCTCGTCTTCGTCATCTTCGGCGTCTTCGCGGTGGGCCTCGCGCTCTGCGGATACCGTCTGTTCAAGACAAGCGCTGCCCTCAACAGGCTGGAGGCAGACGGGACCGTAGACCTCCCGATGGCCTGGACCCGTACGCCCGTTCGCCCGGAGTTTATGGCCGAGGCGCTCAAGGCACGCCTCTTCAGCCGCATCGCGGTGGTGCGGCAGATCGCCTCCGCGCTCGTCGTGCTCGGTCTGATCGGCACCGTGACCGGTTTCATCATCGCGCTCTCCGGGGTTTCGGCGGAGGATGCGGGCACGCTCGCTGCCGTACAGCCGATGATTTCGACCCTTATCAGCGGCATGTCGGTCGCGCTTTACACGACCCTGGAGGGCGCCGTGCTGGGCCTGTGGCTCACCGTCAACTACCGTATGCTGGCGACCGGCACCGCCACCCTCTACAGCGAGCTCCTCGCGGCCGATGGACGAGTTTGACGACGACAGCGGCACGATCTTCCGCGATGTCACTCTGTTGGCGCTCGCAGCCTTCGTCGCGATGGTGCTCATGCTGTTGCCGTTCCTTAATCCGGGTGCCGAAGCCGAGAGCGAGGCCGAAGGGATCAGCGATCCCGGCAATGTGATCATCGAGCTTGTGTGGGCGGCCGATCGCGACGCCGATATCGATCTCTGGGTCAAGGCGCCGGACAGGTTGCCGGTCGGCTTCCCCAACAAGGGCAACGAGGTGGTCAATCTATTGCGCGACGATCTCGGCTTGTTTCAAGACCTTACCGACATCAATTACGAGATTGTCTACAGTCGGGGCATCGTGCCTGGCGAATGGATCGTCAATGTCCAGGCCTACCGCCTGGAGGATCCGATCCAGCCGGTTCCGGTACAGGTGCAGGTGGTTGTCAGCGTCAAGCGCGAGGGCGAGAACAGGCCGACGCCGATCCTGGAAAAGGAGGTCGAGCTGCGCTATCCGCGCCACGAGACGACCGTGTTTCGCTTCGCGTTGACCGGCAAGGGCGCGCTCGTGCACGGCAGCGTCAACGACGTCAGGCTCTCGCTGATACGGGAATACGCCCAGTCTCAGCTGCGCTCCCGTGAGGTGCGGCCGGGTGGATAGCTTCGCCTACCTCTATGTCGCCCTTGCGCTGGTAGGCGCAGCGCTCGCGAGTATTGCGGTCTGGTCCCGGCGGCGGGCGCTCTGGAAGGCCGCCGCCGTGGGTTTGCTCGCTGCCCTCGTCGTGGTCGGCTATTTCAGCTATTCCATGCTGCTCTCGCGGCCGAAGATGCTCTCCCCCGAATTGGACGATGTGGCGGGCGCACGAGTGCTCTCGGCCGCACTGCGCGAGGACGAAGCCATCTATCTCTGGCTTTCCGTCGAGGGAACGCCGCGATTCTACGCGTTGCCCTGGGATCAGGCAGCCGCCCAGCGGCTTCAGTCGGTCATGCGCGAGACGCGGCGTTCGGGCCACGACGTGGTAATCCGCTCGACCGAACCGGGCAACGATTCAGCCGAGTCCGAGGAGGAGACGCCAGAAGTCCACACGTTCTACGCGGTGCCGCCACCGATCCAGCTGCCGACGAAGCGGCTCCACGCAATCCGCGGGCCCGCAGGCGAGATGTGACCGTGAGCGACGCGAGCGCCAGTGAGGCGATCGAGGATGCGCCGGCGACGCGGCGCGCCGCGGCGCCCTATGCTTCACTCCCCGAGCAGAGCCGCGGGCGCCTCTATCCGGAGCCGGAAAGCCGCACTCGGACGGCCTTTCAGCGCGACCGCGACCGGATCATCCACTGCACGGCTTTTCGGCGCCTGCAGCACAAGACCCAGGTCTTCGTCTATCACGAGGGGGATCACTACCGCACCCGGCTGACCCACAGCCTGGAGGTCGCGCAGATTGCGCGCTCGATCAGCCGCGTCCTCGGTGTGGACGAAGACCTCGCCGAGGCGCTTGCTTTGGCCCACGATCTTGGGCACCCGCCTTTCGGTCACGCCGGGGAGGCGGCGCTCGATCAAGCGATGGCGCCCTACGGCGGCTTCGACCATAACGCCCAGACCGTACGCATCCTGACGTCCCTGGAGCACCGCTATAACGGCTTCGACGGCCTGAACCTGACCTGGGAGACCCTGGAAGGGGTGGCGAAGCACAATGGCCCACGGCCGCCGGATGCCGTGCCCGGCGACATCGAGTCTTATTCGGCCCGGCACGACCTGGAACTCCACACCCATGCCGGCCCAGAGGCCCAGATCGCGGCGCTGGCCGACGATATCGCCTACAACAACCACGACGTGGATGACGGGCTGCGCGCCGGCCTCTTCACCGTCGACGACGTGCGGGACGTCCCTCTCGTGGGCGCGATTCTCGATGACGCAATCGCCGACCATCCGGGTGGCGACGAGGGCCGCCTCATTCACGAGACCGTTCGCCGCATGATCGGAACCATGGTCGAGGACGTGATCGATACGAGCCGGCAGCGCCTGGAGGAGGCGAGGCCGAGTGACGCGGAGGCCGTGCGCGGGCATGGTGCGCCGCTGATCGCTTTCTCGGCGACCATGCAGGCCCAGGGAGAGGCCTTGAAGGCATTCCTGCACGAGCGCATGTATCGTCATCACAAGGTCAACCGGATGGCTAGCAAGGCGCGCCGGACCGTGCGCGAGCTCTTCGAGCTTTTCGTCGACGAGCCCCAATGCCTGCCCGAGGAGTGGTGGGGCCGGTGCGACGGCGCGCGAACGGTGACGACGGCGCGCGTCGTCGCCGATTACGTTGCTGGAATGACGGATCGCTTCGCCATCCAGGAACATCGCAATCTCTTCGATACGGTGCTGTGGAGATGAATGTTTTCAGCTACTTGTCAGATGTTATTCAGGTCGAGATTGAGGCGATGAGCGGGGCTGGCCTGCTGCCTCGCGGGCTCGATCTCTCGGCTGTCTCTGTCGAGCCTCCGCGCGAGGCGGAGCACGGCGATGCGGCGTGCAATGCGGCACTGGTCCTGGCCAAGCAGGCGCGACGCAAGCCACGCGAAATCGCCCAGCATCTGGCTGAACGGTTGGACGGGCGCGCGGACATTCGTGCCGTCGAAGTGGCCGGCCCCGGCTTCGTCAACCTCCGGCTCACGGACGAGTTCTGGTGGGCGCGGCTGGCGGAACTGCTCCAGACCGGCCCAGGGTACGGCGCCACAGACCTCGGCCGTGGCCGGCCGGTCAATGTCGAATACGTCTCGACCAACCCGACGGGGCCGCTCCACGTCGGGCACGCCAGGGGCGCGGTGGTGGGCGATGCCCTCGCCAACCTGCTCTCGCATATGGGTTTCGCGGTGACGCGCGAATATTATGTGAACGACGCCGGCGCGCAGGTCGATACGCTGGCCCGCTCGGTCCACGCCCGCTACCGCGAGGCGTGCGGCGAGACGATCGGTGCCATCCCCGAGGGGCTCTATCCGGGCGACTATCTGGTGCCCGTCGGCGAGGCGCTTGCGGCCCGTGACGGTCGCCGCTGGCTGGAGGAGCCCGAATCGGTCTGGCTGCCGGAGGTCCGCCGCTTCGCCACCGACGCCATGATGGACCTCGTGCGAGCCGATCTCGAAGCGCTGGGTGTGAGCCACGATCTGTTTCGCTCGGAGCGCGCGCTGGTCGACGAGGGCCGCGTCGACGACGCGTACGCCGCACTGGAGGCCGCCGATCTCATTTACCGCGGCGTGCCGGAGCCGCCCAAGGGCAAGCGCGACGAGGATTGGGAGCCGCGCGAACAGAGTCTCTTCCGCGCCACCGTCTTCGGCGACGATACGGACCGGCCGCTCAGGAAGTCGGACGGCACCTGGACCTACTTCGCCACCGATATTGCCTATCACCGCGACAAGATCGAGCGCGGCTTCACCGACCTGATCGACGTCTGGGGCGCAGACCACGGCGGCTACGTCAAGCGGATGAAGGCTGCTGTATCAGCGCTTTCCGGCGATTCGGCGAGCCTCGACGTGAAGATATGTCAGATGGTGAAGTTGCTCGACGGCGGCGAGCCGGTGGCGATGTCGAAGCGGGCCGGGCGCTTCGTGACCTTGCGGGATGTTGTCGATGAGGTCGGGCGCGACGTCGTCCGCTTTATCATGCTGACCCGCCGCAACGATGCGCCACTCGAATTCGATCTCAACCGGGTTACCGAGCAGTCGCGGGACAATCCTGTCTTCTACGTTCAGTATGCCCATGCCAGGGCCTGCTCGGCGCTGCGCCGCGGGGCAGAGATCGTGCCCGAGCCCGAGCTTGCGCTTGCCGCTCTCGCCCGCGTCGACCTCACGTGCCTGGACGATCCGTCCGAGCTCGACCTGATCCGCCTGCTCTGCCAATGGCCACGGGTGCTGGCCGGCGCGGCGCTCGCCCACGAGCCGCACCGGATCGCCTTTTATTTGCATGACCTTGCGGGCGCCTTTCATCTGCTCTGGACCAGGGGCAAGGACGACCCGCGGCTTCGCATCGTCGATGGCAAGCGGCCGGCGGAGACACGCGCCCGGCTCGCATTGATAAGCGCCGTCAAGATCGTTATTGCGGAGGGGCTGGCACTGTTCGGAGTCGAGCCGGTGCAGGAGATGCGATGAGCGGCGGCGAAGACGGCCCCGAGACTCCGTCGGCGCCCGAGTCGCCGAGCCCGGAGCCGCCGCAGGAACCAGCAGAGCCTGCCGTCGGGGAAGCGGCGGAGAGCGGGCGCCCCCGGCTGCTTCCTGTGTGGATACTTCTCGGCGCCGCGGTGCTCTCGGGTGGCGCCTGGGCGGTGACCGAGCACATGGGGAGCGGGCCGCCTGCTCCCGACGAGGCCTCGGTGCGGCTCATCACCGCGTCGACCGAGCCATGGAAGGTCCGTCCCGCTGATCCGGGCGGAATGGAAATTCCAAACCAGGGCACGTTGATTTACGAGACGCTGACGACGGCCGACCCCGAGGAAGCGCCCGAGCGGGTCCTGCCGCCGCCGGAAGAGCCCATGAGTCCACCGCAACCTGAAGCCGACCGCGCCGAAGAGCTGGCGGTCGCAGCATCGGGTGTAGAGAGAGACCCCGCCGCGCTGCAACCGGACGCAGGCGGCGTCGACGAGCCGGCAGCCGCCCCGATCGAGGAGGCGCCGACACCAGAACCAGAGGCAATTGAGCCTCAAGCAACGGAACCCGAAGCGCCGATGGTTGAGGCGGTCGTGAGGCCGCATCCACCGAAACCCGGAACGCTGGCCGCTATTCGGATCGATGTAACGCCTCTGCCGGATCTCGATGAGCCGGCCATGGTCGAAGAAGCGCCGCCGCATGAGCCTGAGACACCGACCACAGTCGAAGAAATACCGCAGCTGGATCCGGAGACGCTGGCCCTGGTCGAGGAAATTCTGCAGCGAGAGGCTGAGACATCTTCAGCCCCTGCACGGGAGGAGTACGCTCGGCAGGAGTACGTAGGCTCGGTGCCGCTCCCCGTCCACAAGCCGGTTAGCCTCGCGCGGACCGCGCCGGCCGAGCGGCCGGTCGACGATGCCGCTTCGAAAGCGCGGGACGCTGCGCCAGAGCCGGTGCAGTCGGATTCTTCCCGCACGTGGCGCTACGTCCAGCTCGGCGCCGCCAACTCCCGGAGCGCGCTGGAAGGCCACTGGGAGATGCTGCGCCGCCGTCACAATGACGTGCTCGTCGGCCTCAGCCCACTGATCATGCCGGTCGATAGCGGCGACAGCGGTATTACCTACCGGCTGCGCGCCGGCCCTCTCAGCGACGCGGGTGCGGCGCGGCGGGTCTGCACGCAACTCAAGACGCGCGGGCTCGAGTGCTTCGTGCCGCGGGATTGAGGTGGGCATGACGGCGCGTGTCGCGCCGCGGGCGATGATTCTCGGTTGCGCGGGCGAGGCGCTCGACGATGGCGAACGCCGTTTTTTGGCCGACGCCGATCCGGCGGGCTTCATCCTGTTCAAGCGCAACTGCGAGAGCCCGGCACAAACTCAGGCTTTGATCGGGGCCTTCCGCGAGGCGGTGGGCCGCCCCGACGCGCCGGTCCTGATCGATCAGGAGGGGGGGCGCGTGGTCCGGCTCGGCCCTCCCCACTGGCGCGCTCCGCCGGCGCCGGCGCTGCTCGGCGCGTTGGCAGAAGTCGACGGGGATGCTGGCGTTCGCGCTGCCTGGCTCAATGCGCGCCTGGTGGCGGTGGATCTGCTCGCGCTCGGATTTACCGTCAACTGCGTGCCGGCGCTGGATCTCCGTTACGCCGGCGCGAGCAAGGTCGTCGGCGATCGCTCGTTCGGCGCCGACCCGCGATTGGTGGCGAGACTCGGCCGCGCGGTCGCGGACGGTTTGCGCGCCGGCGGAATCGTCCCTGCCGTAAAGCATCTACCCGGCCACGGCCGAGCGACTGCCGATAGCCACGCGGTGCTACCCCGAGTAGACGCGCCGCTCAAGGCGTTGCGGGCCCGTGACTTTGTGCCGTTTCGCGCGCTCCGCGACGCGCCCGTGGGCTTGACGGCGCATGTCTGCTACGCCGCGCTCGATCCCGAGCGGCCTGGCACGCTCTCACCTAAGGTGATCGGAGAGGCGGTGCGGGGCGCCATCGGGTTCGACGGCTTGTTGATCACTGACGATCTGTCCATGGGAGCGTTGACCGGATCGGTCGGCCAGCGCGCATCCGCCGCGCTCGCCGCCGGCTGCGACTTGACCCTTCACTGCAACGGCATACGCGACGAAATGGAGGACGTCGCGGCGGCAGTGCCGAAGCTCGCCGGCCGTGCGCGGGAGCGGTTCGACCGCATGCTCGCGGCGCGGCAGGCACCCGATGCGTTCGACGAAGCCAATGGCCGCCGCGAGTTGGATGCCTTGCTCGCTCAGGTGACGCCGCAGTGATCGAGGCATGGCTCCTCGCCGCATCGGTTTGGGTGATACCGGTGCTGTTTGCAATCACGCTGCACGAGGTCGCGCATGGCTGGGCTGCGCTCAAGCTGGGCGACGACACGGCGGCGAGGCTCGGGCGCATTACCCTCAATCCGCTCAAGCATGTTCATCCGGTGGGCACGGTCCTGTTGCCCGGGACCCTGATTGCGCTTGGCGCGCCGTTCGTATTCGGCTTTGCGAAACCCGTGCCGGTCAACCCGGCGAGGCTTCGCAACCCGCGGGGCGGCATGGTCCTGGTGGCGCTGGCGGGGCCGGGGATGAACATCCTTCTGGCCTGCCTCTCGGCACTACTGCTCCACGCGGCGGCCGTCTTTCCGCCGGTGTTCGCGGAGTGGTGGCGGGCGACGTTCACCCTCGGCATCGCCATCAATCTGGTGCTGGCCATCTTCAACATGCTGCCGGTGCCGCCGCTGGACGGCGGCCGCGTGTTACACGGGCTGCTCCCACCGCGCTCAGCCGAACGTTTCGCGCGACTCGAGCGCTTTGGTATTATCGCGGTGCTGGTCGGATTCTTTGTCGTGCCGCTGATTGCGGCGGAGTTCGGCACCGCGTTCAACCCGTTGGCCGAGATTGTGCTGCCGCCGATGGCAGCGGGCTTCGAACTGATCGTCGATTTGTTCGGCGTGGAGGCACTGGTGTCATGGCCCATCTGACGCCGCTAGAAGACGACGCCGGCCGGCGGGGTACAGCCTCGCCCCGTCCCGGTGCAGCCGAGGATGAGTCTCAGCTGATCGTCAATCTCGACGGCTTCGAGGGTCCGCTCGATCTGCTGCTTACGCTCGCCCGCACGCAGAAGGTCGACCTCGCGCGCATCTCCATACTGGCGCTGGCCGAGCAGTATCTGGCCTATGTCACACAGGCCCGGCGGCTCCGCATCGAACTCGCGGCCGGCTATCTGGTCATGGCGGCGTGGCTCGCCTACCTCAAGTCGCGGCTGCTCTTGCCCGACGAGGAACCCGACGCCGAGGAGCCGAGCGGCACCGAGATGGCGGCGGCGCTCGCCCGCAGGCTGCGGCGACTGGCAGCGATGCGCGATGCCGCAGCGACCCTGATGGACCGCCCGCAACTCGGCCAGGATGTGTTCGCCGCCGGCAGGGCCGAGGGCCTGCCGGTGCGCGAGGAGGCGCTTCACGAAAGTACGCTCCGCGAGCTGCTGCGGGCCTATGCCGCCCACCGCATCCGACGCGAACCCCGACGCCTGCTGATCGAGCTCAGCGCCTATCACGCTATGGAAGATGCGTACCGGCGCATGTCGCAGTTGCTGGGAAGCACGCCGGATTGGGAGACCCTGGCGCGCTTCTTGCCCCGCGGCACTGCTGCCGAAAGCGACGCGATGGCCCGCTCCGGCGTGGCGAGCACACTGGCCGCGGCCCTGGAGCTCGCGCGCGAGGGCCGCCTGCAGATTCGCCAATTGGAGCCGTTTGGCCCGATCTATCTTCGCCGGAGGCGGGAAGAACCATGACCACCGATCCGCTAGAGACTTCGCCCTCTGTGGAACCCACCGAGGACGACGAGCGCGCCGCCCGCGCCTCCCGCATTATGGAGGCCGTGATCTTCGCCGCGGGCCGGCCCGTCGATGCCGCCACTTTGGCGGCGCAGTTGCCGGAAGGCACCGATGTCGAAGCGGGACTTGCCAGGCTCGCGGCGCATTACCAGCACCGCGGAGTCCACTTGGTGAAGGTCGCGGGCGGCTGGACGTTTCGCACCGCTCCCGATCTGGCGGAGCACCTGACCGTGCATCGCGTCGTCCGCCGGCGCCTCTCGCGCGCGGCGCTGGAGACGCTCGCCATCATCGCCTACCACCAGCCGGTGACGCGGGCGGAGGTTGAGGAGATTCGCGGCGTCCACCTGGGGCGGGGCACGCTCGACCTGTTGCTGGAGGCGGGCTGGATCGCGCCGAAGGGGCGCCGGCGCACGCCGGGCCGGCCCGTGACGTGGGTCACCACGCCGGCGTTCATGGAGCATTTTGGCCTGGAGAGTCTCGACGACCTCCCCGGCGTCGACGAACTGGAGGCTGCCGGTCTCCTGGAAAGCGCCGGTCCGCAGGCTGAAGGGGCGGGCGAGGTCCCCGCTCAGTTGCCTCTCGGGGGAGAGGGTGGGGACACGGTGGACGCGACCGAAGAACCCGAGGAGGGGGAAGCCTCGGAGGAGGCTTCGACGACGGTCGTGCCGCTCTCCGGCCGCGGCAGCACCGCTTAGCCTGACACCGCCGGCGGGTGCGCCCCGCCCCAACCAGCTCTACTCAGCCGCTTCGGCAGGGACTTCCGCCGGGGTGACGCGCGCGGCGCAGTACTTGAATTCCGGAATCTTGCCGACGGGATCGAGGGCCGGATTGGTCAGCATGTTGCTGGCAGCTTCGGCAAAGCAGAACGGGATGAAGACGACGCCTGCGGGAACTCCGGCGTCGGCGCGGGCACGAAGCCCGATGGCGCCGCGCCGGGTCTCGACCTTAATCGGCGCGCCCGGCTCGATCTGCATGCGCTCGAGCTCGGCCGGCGCGAGATGGGCGACGGCTTCGGGCTCGAGATGGTCGAGCACGGAGGCGCGTCGGGTCATTGCGCCGGTGTGCCAATGCTCGAGCATCCGGCCCGTCGTCAGTACCATCGGGAACTCGTCATCGGGCGATTCGTCGGGCGGCACGATTCCCGCGGGCACGAGCTTGCCCCGCTTGCTCGGGGTCGGATAGCCGTCTTCGAAGATGACGTCGTGGCCGGGCTCGTCCTCGTCGCTACAGGGGTAGGTGACGGCGCTTTCCCGGCGAAGCCTCTCCCAACTGATGTTGTCGAACGAGGGCATGCAGCCTGCCATCTCGGCAAAGACATCGGCCGGGCCGCCATAGGTCCAGTCGAGCCCGATGCGGCGTGCGATCTCCTGAATGATCCACCAGTCCTGCCTGGCGCCGTCAGGCATCGTGAGAGCGGTGCGGCCCATCTGGACCTGGCGGTTGGTGTTGGTGACCGTGCCGTCCTTCTCGGGCCATGCGGAGGCAGGCAGCACCACGTCGGCGTAGCACGCGGTCTCGGTGAGGAAGAGTTCTTGGACAACGAGATGGTCGAGCGAAGCGAGCGCTTCGCGCACATGCCGCAGGTTCGGGTCCGACATCGCCGGGTTTTCGCCCATGATGTACATGCCCTTGATGGCACCCTCATGGGCGGCGTTCATCACCTCGACCACGGTGAGGCCCGCGTTCGGGTCGAGCTCGGCCCCCCAGAAATCCGAAAACTTTTCGCGCCGGGTGGGATCGGTCACCGACTGGTAGTCCGGATACATCATCGGGATGAGACCGGCGTCGGAAGCGCCTTGCACGTTGTTCTGCCCGCGCAGCGGATGGAGACCGGTGCCCGGGCGGCCCACCTGGCCGGCGATCAGCGCCAGCGAGATGAGGCAGCGCGCGTTGTCGGTGCCGTGAATGTGCTGGGAAATTCCCATGCCCCAGAAGATGATCGCCGCTTCCGCACGCCCGTAGAGACGCGCGACCTCACGCAGGACATCGGGCTCGATGCCGCAGACCGGCCCCATCTCCTCCGGTGCGTAATCCTTGAGATGGCTTCGAAGCTGCTCGAACCCCTCCGTGTGGGCCGAGACATACTGCCGGTCGTAAAGCTCTTCCTCGACGATGACGTGCATCAGCGCGTTGAGGAGCGCCACGTCCGTGCCGGGCTTGAACTGGAGGAAGTGGCTCGCGTGGCGGGCGAGCGCCGAGCCGCGTGGGTCGATGACGATCAGCTTCGCCCCGCGTTTCGCCGCGTTCTTGAAGAAGGTCGCGGCCACCGGATGGTTCGTGGTGGGCTGCGCGCCGATGACGATGATAACGTCTGAATGCTCGACCTGGTTGAAGCTCGCCGTGACGGCTCCGGAGCCGATGCATTCGAGCAGCGCCGCCACCGACGAGGCGTGGCAGAGCCGCGTACAGTGATCGACATTGTTGGTGCCGAAGCCTGTGCGCACGAGCTTCTGGAAGAGGTAGGCCTCCTCGTTCGAGCCCTTGGCCGAGCCGAAACCGGCGAGGGCTCCGGCGCCGTGCCGCTCGCGGATTTGCCCGAGGCCCGCCGCCGCCGCATCGAGCGCTTCGTCCCAACTGGCTTCCCTGAAGTGGGTGAGGGGACTGGCCGGGTCGATGTCGATATCGGCCGACTTGGGTGCATCGTCCCTGCGGATCAGCGGCGTCGTCAATCGATGGGGGTGATTGACATAGTCGAAGCCGAAGCGGCCCTTGACGCAGAGCCTGCCGTGATTGGCCGGGCCGTCCTTGCCGTCGACCCAGAGGATCTTGTTGTCCTTGACGTTGAAGGTGAGCTGGCAGCCGACGCCGCAATAGGGGCAGACGCTCTCCACCTTCTTAGCCGGCGTCTCCTTGCCGACCTCCTTGGCCGGCATGAGGGCGCCGGTCGGGCAGGCCTGCACGCATTCGCCGCAGGCGACGCAGGTGCTCTCGCCCATGGGATCGTCGAAGTCGAAGACGATCTTGTTGCGCGCCCCGCGGCCTGCCATGCCGATCACGTCGTTGACCTGCACCTCGCGGCAGGCGCGCACGCAGCGCGTGCAATGGATGCAGGCATCGAGGTTGACCGCCATCGCCGTGTGACTGAGGTCGGGAGCCGGGGACTGCCGAGCCGGGAAGCGGCTCGTTGTGCGCTCCATGCTGGCCGCCCAATCCCACAGCTCGCAAGACGGGTCGTGACTGGATTCGGGCGGAGGCTGATCGGCGATCAGCAGCTCCATCACCATGTCACGGGCTCGCACGGCGCGCTCCACCGAGGCTCTGGCCTCCATTCCCTCGGTCGGCTTGCGGATGCAGGATGCCGCGAGCACCCGTTCACCCTCGATTTCCACCATGCAGGCTCGGCAGTTTCCATCCGCCCGGTAGCCCGGATCGGGCGTGTAGCAGAGGTGGGGAATATCGATCCCGTTCCGCTTGGCGACCTGCCAGATGGTCTCGTCCGGCTCCGCGGTCACGGCGCGGCCGTCGAGGGTGAAGCGGATGACGTCGCTCATGCGAGCTCCTCCGGGAAATAGCGCAGGATGGACAGCAGCGGGTTCGGCGCCGCCTGCCCGAGACCGCAGATCGAGGCGTCGGCCATGGCAGTGCTCAGCTCGCGCAATAGCGGCGCATCCCAACGATCCTTGCTCATCAGGACCGCCGCCTTCTCGCAGCCGACGCGGCAGGGCGTGCATTGCCCGCAGCTCTCGTCCTCGAAGAATCGCATCAGGTTGAGTGCCGCACCCTTGAGATCGTCCTGATCCGAGAGCACCACGACCGCGGCCGAGCCGATGAAGCAGCCGTGAGACTCGAGGGTGCCGAAATCGAGCGGGAGGTCGGCCATGGAGGCGGGCAGGATGCCGCCGGAGGCGCCGCCCGGCAGGTAGGCGCGGAAGGTGTGCCCGTCGGCCATGCCACCGCAGTATTCCGCCAGCAGCTCGTTCATGGTGATGCCCGCCGGTGCGAGCTTGACGCCCGGCTCCTTCACCCGGCCCGACACCGAGAAGCTATGAAAGCCCGAACGCCCGTTGCGCCCTTCGTCCGAAAACCAGGCGGGGCCTCGCTCCAGAATGTCGCGCACCCAGTGCAGCGTCTCGACATTGTTAATGAGGGTGGGCCGGCCCCAAAGGCCGACCTGAGAGGGGAAGGGGGGCTTGTGCCTGGGCTCGCCCCGCTTGCCCTCGATGCTCTCGAGCATCGCCGACTCTTCGCCGCAGATGTAGGCGCCTGCGCCCCTGCGCAGGATAAGCTTGGTTTGTGTCGTGAGGCCCGCAGCGTCGAGCTTCGCAATCTCCTCCAGCAGCACCTCGCGGATGCCCGGATACTCGTCGCGGAGATAGATGTAGCATTCGGCGGCTTCGACGGCCCAACCGGCGATCAACGTGCCTTCGAGGAAGCGATGCGGGTCCTGCTCCATGTAGACCCGATCCTTGATCGTGCCGGGCTCACCTTCGTCCGCGTTGACGGCCATCAGCCGGGGGCCGGTCTCGGCGCGGACGAAGCGCCACTTGCGCCCGGTCGGGAAGCCCGCGCCGCCCTTGCCCTTGAGGCCGCTGTCTTCCAGAGCGGCGATCACGTCGTCGACTTGCCGCGCGCCCGACAGGCACTCCTTGAGAGTTTCGTAGCCTCCGCCCGCGACATAGGCGTCAAAATCCACGTAGGGCGGAATGGCCGGTGCATGGTCAGGTCCCTCGACGCAGGCGAGGATCGATTTCACGGTCGCCCGGGTCACGTGGCGATGGCCGACCTCGACCACCGGCGCCTCCTCGCAGCGGCCCATGCAGGGCGCCCGCACCACCCGAACGTTGTCGCCTAGGGCGTCGGGGAGTGCTCCCAAAAGCGCGGGCGCGCCGAAACATTCGCACGTGAGGCTGTCGCAGACCCTGACTGTCAGCGGCGGCGGCGGGCTCTCGCCTTCCATCGCCACGTCGAAGTGGGCATAGAAGGTCGCGACCTCATAGACTTCCGCCATGGCGAGGCGCATCTCTGCCGCGAGCGCCGCGAGATGGCGGGCCGCGAGGCAGCCGAAGCGGTCCTGAATCTTGTGCAGATGCTCGATCAGCAGGTCGGGGCGCCTGGGCTCGTCGCCCAGCAGGTCGCGGATTTGCTCCCGCGCCGCGGGATCGACTTGCCGGCCCTTTTCGGTATAGCGCGCCTTGCGCCGGCCGCTACCGGGGTGTCTGGGTTTCTGATTTCCGCCCGAAAAAGCCACCTGCGGTCTCCGACGATGCCGATTCGCCCAAATCGGCGAACAAAGCGATCAATGGGCTCCGATGCGTAACACCTAGCCGGTCGACGGTCGAGACCTAGTTTGAATGTCGGATTCGACGAGCGGCTACGCCAGTCGGCGGCGGGTTCACTCGGGCCACATCTCCGACGGCGGCGCAGGCGGCTTCACCCGAGTCAGGCTGACCACGGCGGCGTTTATGAGGCGTTTGCCCGCGTTCTCGAAATTGGCGGTAACGCGGTCGCCGATGACGGACTGCACCTGCCCGAGGCCCCATTCCGGCGCCAGCGGGTTCCTGACCCAATCGCCTGGCGCGAGGCCCTCGACCATCGTCTTTCTCTCTCTAATCGGACGCCCCGGCGTCCCGCCTGCGGTCCTGCATGATAGCCGCACAACGCTCCGTCGACTATTTCAGGGTGCGGCGGCGCGTGACTCCATCCGGTAGAATTATTCTAGTGCATTGAAATAGCGAGATTACTGACACCATGCGGACGTCTTCGGCCTGGTGCAGCCGATGTGCCGGAATGGCTTGCCGAGGCGCCAGTGCATTTTTATACTCCGCGCCCATTTCGAGGTGGGATCCGGCAGGGCAGTGGCGCAGAAGCGAGTAGAGCTCCCGGCCAAGTACAGGCCAACGAGCAGAGAAGAATTCATGTCGTCGCGGATGCATGAGTATTTCCGGCGCAAGCTGGAAATGTGGCGGCAGGACATCCTCGACGAGACGGACGCGACCCTGGAGAAGCTCAGGCTCGATACCGGGCACGAGGCGGACCTGGGGGATCGCGCTGCCGTCGAAGCGGAGCGCTCGGTCCAGCTTCGCACGCGGGACCGCGCCCGCAAGCTCATCTCGAAGATCGAGGCGGCGCTGCAGCGGATTGAGGTCGGGTCCTACGGCTACTGCGAGGAAACTGCCGAGCCGATCAGCATCCGCCGTCTCGAGGCCCGCCCCATCGCGACCCTCAGCGTCGAGGCGCAGGAGCGCCACGAGCGACACGAGCGCACCCACCGCGACGGCTGACGGCCGACACGCCCCCTATCTTGCGCCGTCCGTCTCCGAACGAAGGCTGCGCGCCACGCTCTCGCCGATGGCGGCGGGCGAACCTAGGGCAAGCCCCGTCAGCGTCTCCTCGAACCGCCTGGCGAATTTGACGAATGGCTTCCCCGTGCGGCCCTGACTGAACGCGCCTGCGTAGTGTGCCCCGATCATTGCCTGCACATGTTGTGCGTTTTGTGGGTTCTCGGTCGTGATCGACTGAGCAGCCGAGGCATCGCGTTTGAAGAATGCGCCTGTGGTGCCCGAAGTTCGCTGAGCGGTTTCCGGTGCTTCGGTCAGGCCAGCTAGGCCGGCGCACGTGCGCAGGGTCCACGGATTGAAATTGAAGATGTGTGCATAGTGGAACATGCGGCCGCGTGACTTTTCGCGGCAATACGCTTCAATGTTCGGAACTTCAATATAAAGCAGGCCTCCTGGCGTGAGCCAGCAAGCGATCTGACCGAGATACCTTATTGGATCGTTCAAATGCTCCAACACGTGATTCAGGCGAATCAGATCGAATTGACTTGGAGCAAAAAGATCAGGCGACAGATGGGCCGTTTGGACATCTAACCCGAGCGCCTCACGACAATACGCGGCGTAACGAGAATTCGGTTCAATTCCTTTCACAGTCTTGCCGAGCCGCGTCATCAGATAAGCGAACTCACCCGAGCCTGCCCCCACATCCAGCACGTGCGTCGCGGGATCCAGCACGTCCCGAAACATGCGCAAATACGTTGCCACACGCCGAAAATTGCGCACAGCCTGGCGGCGACGCGGTTTCGCGGCACCCTTGTAGGCAATGCGATAGTCGTCGGCGTAGAACCGCGCCAACTCTTCATCGCTGGGTACGGGGTCGTTGCGTACCAGCCCCGTTTCCATGCAGATGAGGGTTCGCAGCGGTTTGCCATGACGATCGGTCTCGGAGACCACTTCGTGCGTACCCTCACGGCCGAGCGCCCACGTCATCGATTATTCTCATACGTGTTTAACAATTCAGGGCCAAACTTTCGCGACGGGCGGGTGGCCGTGGGCAGCGGCACGTTCAAACCATTGGCGTGCGAGGTCGAGATTTCGGGGCAGGCCGTGGCCGCGCTCGTAGAGGAGGCCCATGCTGAATTCGGCGAGGTCGAAGCCACGCTCGGCAGCAGCGCGGTGATGAGCGAGACCGCGCGGCGTGTTGGTCGCCGTGCCGGCACCGGCGAGAAGCGTCAGACCGATCCAGTAGCGGGCGAAGAGTTCCGGCCGGCTCGCATCGTCACCGGGCGGAGAGGCGTTTGCGGAACGCGTGCGGTCGACGGCATTGTTCAGCCAACCGTCGGAGCCGGGGCCGAGAATGCCGGCCGCCGCACCCTGCCGCGCGTGCAGCACCGCCGTCGTGGCGGCTGCCGTGGCGGATCGGAACAGAATGGCGGCGTAAGCCTCGTCGCGCTCGACTGCGTCGCCTGCGCTGTAGAGTTCGCCGAGCGCGAGCAACCCTTGTGGATCACCCGCCGTGGCCGCAGCGCGCAAATGTCGCGCGGCTGCCGTGTTGTCGCCGGCAACG
This sequence comes from Alphaproteobacteria bacterium, assembly GCA_965237415.1. Classification (GTDB taxonomy): domain Bacteria; phylum Pseudomonadota; class Alphaproteobacteria; order UBA828; family UBA828; genus WTGU01. The sequence continues at coordinate 992,915 of CBDEFM010000002.1, read as the reverse complement.
TCTCGCGCAATCAGGCCGAGGGCGAGATGAGCTGCCACATCGCCGCGCGCCGCCATGTCCCCGAGATGAACGCGCGCGCCCTCATGGCGCTGGGCCGCGGCGCGCTCCAGCCATTTGATGGCCTCTGCACGGTCGAGAGGTAGTTCGGCCCCTTCGAGGTGCATGAGCCCCAGCAAGTATTGGGACGATGCGTGACCCTGAACCGCCATGTTGAGCAGAACCGACCGGCCCTCCGCGCCGGCGCCGGGCGTTGCCGTAAGCCGATGGGCCATGGCGGCGCTGCGTTCGATGTCCGGTGCAGCGGTCGGAGACGTATCCGGCTCCGCTGAGGCCGTAACCGGCATGAGCAGGCACGCCGCGATCGAGAACAGCCGGGCGAGCCGGAGCGTCGGGCGGGTCATCGGCGGAGAATACCACTGGGCGGGGCGCGGCCCGAGCGAGCTGCTGGGACGCCCAAGCTACGAATAGGCGCGGGGCAGGTGAGCGCCTTCGTCTGTCGTGGCTTCGAGGCGCCGTCGCTCGCGGATGACGACCCCGGCAAAGGGCCGCAAGACATCGATGGCGCCGTCGCGAGCGAGCGAGGCGAGGGCTCGGCTCACCGTCTCCGAAGCGAGGCCAAGATAGTCGCCGATTTCGAGCTGGCTCATCGGTAGCGGAACGGTTTGCGTGCCGTCCTCTCCCGGCTCACCCGTGCGATCGGCGCATTCCAGCAGAAAGCACGCGAGCCGCTCCCGCGCCGTCTTGCGCCCGAGCCACAACAACCGCTCTTGCGCTGCGGCAATCTCCCGATCGAGGGCCAGGAGCAAGTCTTGATGTAAAGCCGGCGATTGCCGAGAGAGCTCTCGCATGCGGGCACGGGGAACCGAGCAGACGCTTGCCCGGCCCACTGCTTCGGCACCGTAAGCGTAATGCTCGCCGGTAGTGAGACCCACCAGATCGCCCGGGAAGAAGAACGCGACGATTTGCCGGCGCCCGTCCGCCGTTGCCTTGTAGCCGGCAATGGTGCCGCTGAGCACCCGATGGAAGCGGTTGGCAGAGTCGCCTTCAAGGGCGAGCGTTTCGTGCGGCGCGAGATGTCTGATCGCGCCGATTCTGTCGAGCCGGTCGAATCCGGCGGACGGCTCTCCGGCGCTGGCCGGATACACCGCCCGATTGTTAGCGGCGACGTTCATCGTAAGTTTCCTTCCCGCGACCGTTGCGGGCCTCCCGGACGGGTAATTCGTGTTTTTCGCCCTGCCGCGCAATTAGGGCGGTTGCGTAAGGGAATTCCCTTAGGGAGCGACAGGCATAGCTTCTGGCGGCGGTGCCGCGCCTATCGGCGCAACGGAAAGGTTAGATATCGCCCATGTTCACCTGCGCGATCACCGCCATGCGCACGAGATGCGCGAGATTGCGCGCCTGCAGTTTCTCCATGATCCGCGCGCGGTGCACCTCGATAGTGCGCGGACTGATGCCCAGGTCGCGGGCGGCGGCCTTGTTCGAGCTTCCGCGAGCCAGCCGTTCGAAGACCTCGCGCTCCCGCGCCGTCAGCCGGTCGAGTCGCCGGTGGATGTCGAGACGCCGCGTCTCGCGGTTGAGCGCTTCCTCACGCGAGGCGAGCGCCTGCGCGATACCGTCCAAAATTGCGCGATCCGGGAACGGTTTTTCGACGAAATCGACGGCGCCGGCCTTGATCGCTCTGACCGCCATCGCGATGTCGCCGTGACCCGTGATGATGATGACCGGCAGCGCCGGTGCGGCGTCCGCCAGCCTCCGCTGCAACTCCAGCCCATCCATTTCCGGCATCCGCACATCGACGAGAGCGCAGGCAGGCAGGGCGTCCGGCAGGGCCTCCAGGAAAGCCGGGCCCGAGGCGTAAGTGTCCACGTCGTAACCCTCCGCCTCCAGCAGCGCGCCCAGCGAATCGCGCACGGCGTCGTCATCGTCGATGACCGCGACCACGACGCCCCCGTCAGCCATTGGATTTACCTCCGGCCGGCAGCGAGAAGCGGAAGACGGCGCCGCCGTCCGGCGGGCTCTCGGCCCAGAGCCGGCCGCCGTGGGCGATGATGATTGTGCGGCTGATGGCGAGGCCGATGCCCATACCGTCCGCCTTGGTGGTCTGGAAGGGGCGGAACGGGTCGTCTGCAATACCCGGCGCGAGGCCGGGGCCGTTGTCCCGGATATCGACCCGCACCTGCTGAGGTGCGACCGCCTGGGTCGAGATGCGGATCTTTCGCTCGCCATGTCCTTCGAACGCTTCGATGGCGTTCCGCAGGATGTTGAGTACGACCTGCTGCACCTCAATGCGATCCATCAGGACAGGCGGGAGCGCGTCGTCCAAGGAGAAGATCAACTCGATGTGTCGGTCGCTCGCACCGATCAGCGCCAGCGCCGCGGCTTCTTCGACAACTGCGTTGATGGGCTCGAGGCGGCGGCCACTGTCGTCCTTCTTGATGAAGCGCCGCAGCCGCTTGATGATCTCTGCCGCCCGCTCCGCCTGCTTGCCGGCTTTGTCGACGAGGTCTGCGACGGGCGCGGGGTCCGCTTCAGGACGGTCGAGCCGCCGCCGCGCTGCCCGCGTGTAGTTCATGACGGCCGTCAGCGGCTGGTTCAGCTCGTGCGCGATCCCCGACGCCATCTCGCCCATGGCAGAGAGTCTGGAGGCGTGCATGAGCTCCTGCTGGAGGATGCCGGCGCGCCGCTGGATGGTCTCCCGCTCGGTGATGTCGTGGAGGAAGCCGGTGAAGAGCCGCCCCTGATCGAGCTCGATCTCCCCGATCGCGAGGCGCGCGGGGAAGGTCGTCCCGTCCTTACGCCTGCCGACCACGACTCGGCCGATTCCGATGACGCGCTTCTCGCCCGTCTCGCGATAGCGGGCCAGGTGGGAATCGTGGGCTTCCCGATGGGGCGAGGGCATGAGGATCTTCACATTCTGGCCGACGAGCTCGGCGCCGGAATAGCCGAAGAGGCGTTCCGCCGCCGGGTTTACCGTATCGATGGTGCCGGCCTCATCGATGATGACGATGGCGTCCGGTGCCGTCCGGGTTATCGAGCGCAGGCGTTTCTCGCGCTCCCGCGCCGCGGCGATGGTGGCGGCACTGTCTCCCGAATCCGCCATTCGCCCGCCTAGCTCTGCCCGCTCAGTCCAGGTGCTTGCGCATGACCTCTGCCATCTTCTCAGGCCCCTGGCCGAAGACGAAGTGGGTCAAGTAGTCGCCGTCCGGGTCCATGAAATAGATGTAGGACGTGTGGTCGACCAGATAGGCGCCGTCTTCATCCGGCTCGTTGAGCCGGAAATACACGCGGTAGGCCTTGGCTGCGTCGTGGATCTGCTCTTCGCTTCCGGTGAGGCCAACCAGGCGGGGATGGAGCGCGGGCACATACTCGGCAAGCGCCGCCACAGTATCGCGTGCCGGGTCGACCGTGACGAAGAGCGGCTGAACCTCGTCGCTGAGGTCGCCGAGTTCGTCCACGGCTTGGCCCATGATGAGCAGTTCCGTCGGGCAGATGTCAGGGCAGTAGGCGTAGCCGAAATAGACCAGCAGATAGCGGTCGTCGAAGCTTTCCTCGGTGACCGTCTGCCCGGTGTGGTCGATCAGCTCGAAGGAGCCGCCGATGGCCGCGGCCCACGCGGTGGGAAGCCCGGTCCAAAGGAAGATGGCGAACGCTACGGTGGCCGCGCCTGCGATCGCGGTGCGGATTATGCGCTGCATGGGCGCGCTCCAATCGCTCGACTCTCGTGGTCCCTAATGTAGTGCGGCACTCCGCCGCGGTCGATGGCCTCGCCGCCAACCGGGTACACTCCGTGCCCGCGGATGGCAGGAGGGCGGCATGAGCGGAGAGGCGATCTATCGGGGCTACGATCGGGCGGCGCTCGACGCGCAGTACAACAACCGGGCGAGGATCCCCGAGTATGTCGACTATTTCGACCGCTGGCTGGCCTGGAGCGCGCAGACCCGCGCAGCGCTGCCGGGCGCGCGGGACGTCCCCTACGGCGATCTTCCCGTCGAGACGCTGGACATCTTCCCGGCGGAGCATCCCGGAGCGCCGATCCTGATCATGATCCACGGCGGCTACTGGTATTCGCTCGACAAGCATCACGACAGTTTCGTGGCGGAAGGCTGCCGGCCTCACGGGGTGGCGACCGTCGTCATCAATTACGGCCTTGCCCCCGACTACCGGATGGACGAGATCGTGCGCCAGAACCGCGCCGCTGCCGCCTGGGTCTGGCGCAATGCCGCATCCTTCGGCGGCGATCCCGCCCGCATCCACGCGCTCGGCCAGTCGGCGGGCGGGCATCTCGTTGCCATGCTGCTGGCGACCGACTGGCCGGGCTTCGGTGCCGACTTGCCTGCCGACCTCGTCAAGAGCGCGGTTTCGATCTCGGGTATCTACGACCTGGAGCCCATTCGGCTCTGCTACCTCAACGACAAGGTCGGCATGGACGAGGCGGAAGCGCGGCGGAACAGCCCCGTTGCACAGCGCTACCCGGTGGCTGCGCCGCTGATGCTGGTCTCGGGCGACATTGAGTCCGACGAATATGAGCGCCAGGCCGATGCCATGGCCGCGGTGTGGGAGGCGTTGGGTTATCCGCTCAGCCGGCTGGAGCTCCCCGGCTTCAATCACTTCACCATGGCCGATCAGCTGCGCGACCCTGAGAGCGACCTCGCGCGGGCGGTAATGGCCCAAATGGGGGTCGCTCTCTGAGTTTCAGACGCGCTCGTCCATCGTGAGCACGGCAGCGCCCTGGAGGCAGCCCGAGCGCAGGCGGTCGAGGGCGGTGTTGGCCTCGGCAAGCGGCATGGGCTCGACGTGCATCTCGATCGCCGTCCGCGCGGCGAGTTCCAAGAACTCTTCGCCGTCGCGCCGCGTGAGATTGGCGACCGAGACGATGCTTCGCTCCCGCCAGAGAAGCTCGTAGGGGAAGGCGGGAATGTCGCTCATGTGAATGCCGGCGCAGACCACGGTGCCGCCGGGCGCGATCGCGCGGAGCGCTGCCGGCACGAGGGCACCGACCGGCGCGAACAGGAGCGCCGCGTCGAGTTCTTCCGGCGGCGCCTCGTCAGACGATCCGGCCCATTCGGCTCCGAGGCCGAGCGCAAAGTCGATCGCCGCCCGGTCGCCCGGCCGGACGAAGGCGAACACCCGCCGGCCTTGGGTGCGCGCGACCTGGGCGATGATGTGGGCCGCCGCGCCGAAGCCGTAGAGGCCGAGGCGCTCGCCATTGCCCGCCATCGAGAGCGCGCGGTATCCGATGAGCCCGGCGCAGAGCAGCGGTGCCGCCTCGGCATCGCTCCGGTCGCCGCCCACGGGCAGGCAGTAGCGCTCGTCGGCGATGCAGTAGTCGCCATAGCCGCCGTCCCGCGTGTAGCCGGTGAAGAGCGCGTCCGGGCACAGGTTCTCCCGCCCGCTCCGACAATAGCGGCAGGTGCCGCAGGTCCAGCCGAGCCAGGGGATGCCGACGCGCTCGCCCTCGCGGAACCGCTCGACGCCGGCGCCGAGGGCCGCGATGCGTCCCACCACCTCGTGCCCCGGCACGACCGGAAGCCGGGGCTCGGTGAGGTCGCCGTCCACCACGTGGAGATCGGTGCGGCAGACACCGCAGGCCGAAACCCGGACCAGAACTTCGCCCGCGCCGGGCTCGGGAACAGGCCTCTCCTCCATGGCGAGCGGACGGCCGCCGCCGCGATAAACCATGGCCCGCATGCCGGCAGGGTCGGTCACTGACGGTTCACGTCTCGGTAATCCTGAGAAACCCCAGATCGTCGACCCGCACGCGCTGGCCGGGGCACACCAGCGTCGTCGATGACGGCTCCTCGACGATGACCGGACCGTCCGCCTCGAATCCCGGCGGCAGCAGATCGCGGTCGTAGACACGGGTCTCGTGACGGCCTTCCTCGCCGAAATCGACCGAGCGTATACCGCGCGCCGCCGCTTGGGCGGAGCGGCCCTCCGCAGCCCAAGGCGTAAGCTCCGGCCGGGCGACGTCGGCGGTGGCGGTGAGGCGGAAGGTGACAAGCTCGACCGGCGTGTCCGCGAGGCGGAAGGTGTAGGCGCGCTCGTGCGCAGCGTGGAATGAGTCGAGGAGCGAGTCGCGGGTCGTCCGGTCGAGGTCGATCGGCACCGTCACCGCGTGCTCCTGACCGGCATAGCGCATGTCGATGTGGCAGGCGCTGGTGAACGTATCGTGCCCGCCTTCCGAGTGGAAATAGCGTTCCGCCTCCTCGCGCAGCTCGGCGAAGAGGGTGCGCACGTCAGCGATTTCGAGAGACTCGGCGCGCTGTAGCGCTGTGCGCATGAAGTCCCGGCGGGGCGCGGTCGCCAGCATTCCCCAGGCCGAAAAGAGGCCGGGGAAGCGCGGCACGGCGATCTCCTTCACGCCGAGCTCGCGGCCGAGGCTCGCGCCGTGCATGGCGCCGCCGCCGCCGCCCACCATCAACGCGAAGTCGCGCGGGTCGTGGCCCCGCTGGATCGACACCAGCTTGAGCGCGTTGATCATGTTGGCATCGACCAGGCGAATCACGGCGACCGCCGCTTCGTCGACGCTGCAGCCAAGGCCATCGGCGACCTTGCCCATGGCGGTGCGGGCGCGGTCGATGTCGAGCAAGAGCCGCCCACCCGCGAAGTTCGCAGGATTCAGCACGCCGGTGATGAGCTTGGCGTCGGTCACGGTGGGCTCGCTGCCGCCGCGTCCATAGCACGCGGGGCCGGGATCGGCACCGGCGCTGCGGGGGCCCACGCAGAGCGTGCCGCCCTCGTCGAACCAGGCGATCGAGCCGCCGCCCGCGCCGATCTCAACGATGTCGATTACCGGGACCCGCACCGGATAGCCGTAGCGGATGCGCGTCGCTTCGAGCCGGTAGTCGGTGGTGATCTTGGGCTCGCCGTCCTCGATGGTGGAGCACTTGGCTGTCGTGCCGCCGATGTCGAGATAGATCACATTGGGCTCGTTGCAGAGGCGCCCGATCAGGGCGGCACCGTTGACGCCCGCCGCCGGGCCCGATTCCAGCAGCGTGATCGGGTGCTCCCTGGCCCAGCCGAAGCTCGTGGTCCCGCCGTTCGACTGCATCGCCATCATCGGGCAGTCGAGGGAGAGGGCGTCGAGGCCGGCCTCCAGCGTGTCGAAGTAGCGTTGCACGATGGGCTGCACGTAGGCGTTGAGCACGGCCGTGTTCGCACGCTCGTACTCGCGCCACTCGCGCGTGATCTCGTGGGAGGCGGTGACTGCGACGCCATTGAGTCGCTGCCGCAGATAGGCCGCGGTTTTCTCCTCGTGTTCGGGCGCGGCGTAGGAGTGGAGGAACTGGATGGCGATGGCCTCCACCGCCTCGGCCCTGCACACCTCGATCACGCGGTCCAGGTCTTCGAGATGCAGCGGCACGCGGACCCGGCCCTTGGCGTCGACCCGCTCGCGCACCTCGAAGCGCAGCCGGCGCGGCACGAAGGGGACTTCCTTGCGGTAGCGCAGATTGTAGAGATCGGGGCGGTTGCCGCGCGCGATCTCCAGCACATCCCGAAAGCCCTCGGTGGTGACCAACGCGGTCTTCGCGCCTGTCCGCTCGGTGATCGCGTTGATCACCGTCGTGCCGCCATGGACGAAGTAGTCCACGGCGCCCGCATCGAGCCCGGCCTGGTCGATGGTATCCAGCACGCCCCGCGTGAGATCGTCCGGCGTGCTGAGAGCCTTGGCGACGCTGAGCGCGCCGGTCTCCTCATCGAAGTAGACGAGGTCGGTAAAGGTCCCGCCGATATCGGTCGCCAGTCGGCCCACCGCGTGCTCCTGCCGGTTGGATCGTCGCCGATTATTCACCGCCGCGGGCGGGGGTCAAACCGGGTGTCCTGAACGCGCAAGAGGAAGGGGTGTCACGCAATCGCAACAAAGGCGTCACAAGTGTATTTCGGTAATTCGGGAACAATCGAAGCATGAGCATGACCGACGATCGCGCCTTGGCGACGCTCTTGTTCGGCTGGCTCGTCGGCGCCCGCCGGCCTGCGCCCGCTGGAACGGACCCCGGCTAGAACGAAGCCAGCGCCACCTCGACCGATCCGAGCGCCCCGAAGTCGGCGCGCACGTGCTTCTTGTGCGCAATCGGCGCCGGCACGATGCAGGTGCCGGTGATGATGACGTCGCCGGCTGCGAGCGGCACACCGTGGCGGACACGGTCGTTCGCGAGCCAGGTGAGCGCGATGCGCGGGTCGCCGAGGGCGTTCGCGCCCTTGCCGGTGACGGCCTCCTCGCCATCGATGGAGACGACGACCGGATGGGCGGCGAGGTCGATGTCGCGCCAGCCTGCCGGCGCCTCCGGCCCGAGCACGCAGTATTCGGTACAGCCGTTGTCGGCGATGAGCTGGGCGGCGCCCACGACCGTGAAGTCGCTGAAGCGCGAATCCGGAATCTCGATGGCCGGATGGAGCGCCGCCACTGCATCCATCACCGCCTCCACAGAGTAGTCGCCGTTGCCGCCAGGGAGGTCCCGGCCTAAGCGGAACGCGAACTCCGCCTCGACCACCGCCATGTGGAGGTGGCCGGCCGGAAGCTTCGTGCCGCTCTGGTGGAGCTTGCTCTCCCACAGGCGCCCGGCGAGGGGGCCGTCCACGCCGATATGCTTCTGGCCCGCCGCGCTCGTGGCCGCGATCTTCCAGCCGACCGGCTGCGCGCCGGCGAGGCGCGCGAGCGCCTCCTGCACCGCGTAGCCCTCGGCGGTCGTGCTTGGGCGGCACGCCTCGGGCAGGCCGTCGATCAGGTGATGGCCGCTCCAGGCCTTCCAGATGGCCTGTGCGGCCGCGTCGCTTTTCGTGTCAGTCATAGGCCCAATCTAGCGAGTGGAGGCTGTGGGCGACAAGCGGCGCTCAGACGCCCAATCAGCCATCGGCTGGGCGTGCCAAGGGAACATGGGGTGCCGCATCGCGGGGCAGGAGACCGACGAGCCTGGGGTCGTCGACGATCTCGACTTCGCTATGCGTGATGGCGAAGCCGTGTCGCTGGTAGAAGGCGAGGGTACCGGGGTGATCCAGGGAGCAGGTGTTGAGGATCATACGGCGCGGCCGGTGGCGCGAGGCGGCGGCGATCGCATAGGCGAGCAGCCAGCCGCCGAGCCCGGTGCCGATCCGGGAGGGAATGACGCCCAGGTAACGCAGCTCGATATCCGGCGATGTCCGTAGGTTCAGCTCGATGAGGCCGATCTCTTCGCCGTCGGCCTCCGCCACATAGACCTCCATCTCGTCCTCCGCGAGATGGACGGTGAGCGTGGGCTCGTCCATCGTCAACCGGCTCCACCAGAGCCAGTCATCGCCGATCGCGTGGTAGAGACGCAGGTAATCGGCGGCCGACATGGCTTGCCGGCGGGCGATGGCCATGCCGGGCGCCGGCGGGGGAGGGAGCGCCTGCGTCGGCAGCGCCTCCATCGCGAGATGAGTCACCACCGAGCGCAGCTTGCCCGCCGGAACGGCTTCCTCCGCAGGCGCATTCACGGCCGGGCGCTCAGACGCCGCAGGAGATGCCCTCGTCGAGCAGCATGAGCGAACCGTGGGCGGCACGGCCGTCCTCGGAGCAGAGGAAGAGCGCGGCAGAGGCCATGTCGTCGGCATCCGAATAGGTCCGCGTGCTTGGCGTCACCGCGCTCATGCCCTCCAGCATCTCCTTGAACTGCGGCTCGGTGCGAATCTTCTCGTTCATCGGCGTCGCCGTGTTGCCGGGAAGGATCGCGTTCACCGCGATGTTGTGGGGGCTGAGCTCCAGCGCCAGCGAGCGGGTGAGAAGGTTGATCGCCGCCTTCGTCGCGCAATAGACGGAGAAGGTCTTGAACCCCATGATCCCCGTCACCGACGAGAGGTTGACGATCTTGCCGCCGCCCTGCTCGATCATGATGGGCGCGACCTCGTTGATGGTGAAGAAGGAGCCCTTGACGTTGATGTCCATCATCTCGTCGTACTGGCTCTCGGTCGTCTCGCCGATGAAATTGGGCTCGAAGATGCCGGCCGAGTTGACCAGGATGTCGATGCGCCCGAAGGCCGCCTTCACGTCGGCAACCAATGACTTGACCGCGTTCACATCGCGCACGTCGGCGACAAAGGCCTGGGCCGCTCCGCCCGCCGCTTCGATTTTGTCCACAACGCCCTGAGCCTTGGCCAGACTCGAGGAGCCGGCGACGGCGATCCGCGCTCCCTCGGCGGCGAATCTCAGCGCGATCGCCTCGCCGATGCCTGAGGAACCCCCAGTGACAAGCGCAGTCTTTCCCTCCAGTCTCACGATCCTCTCCTCCCCGGTCTCTCACACCGCAGCCAGGACGAATGCCGCGTCCAGCGCGCTTGGCGAGAATATCAGCCGCAGACGCGAAAGTCTTTCGACCGGCGCCGCGGCGGCCGATAATGGCGCAGGGGCGCGGCCCCGGCCGACCGAGTGAGAGGAGGAGCCATGCAGGGTCTGATGCAGGAGATCCCGTTGATGATCTCGTCGCTGATCCGCTATGCGGCGGAGTATCACGGCGACCGCCAAGTGGTCTCGCGCACCGTCGAGGGGCCGATTCACCGCTACGGCTACGCCGAATGCGAGCGCCGGGCGAGGCGCGTCGCCAACGTCATGGCACGGCTCGGCATCGGGCACGGCGACCGGGTCGGCACGCTCGCCTGGAACGGCTACCGCCACCTGGAACTTTTTTACGGCGTCTCGGGCATGGGCGCCGTGCTGCACACCGTGAACCCCCGGCTCTTCACTGAGCAGATCGTCTACATCATCAACCACGCCGAGGACCGGGTGCTGTTCGTCGACCTCACCTTCGTCGAGCTGGTGGAGCGGATCGCAGATCAGCTGACCACGGTCGAGCATGTGATCGTGATGACCGACGAAGAGCACATGCCCGCGAGCGCGCAGCCCAACGTCCTCTGCTACGAGACACTGTTGGCGGGCGAGAGCGAGGACTATGCGTGGCCTCTCTTCGACGAGCGCGCCGCGTCGTCGCTCTGCTACACCTCGGGCACGACGGGCAATCCCAAGGGCGTGCTCTACAGCCACCGCTCGACCCTGCTGCACGCCATGGCCGCCTGCCAGAACAGCGCCATGGGCATCTCGGCGCACGACGTGATCATGCCGATCGCGCCGATGTATCACGGCAACGCCTGGTCGCTGCCCTATCTCGGCTGCCTCACCGGCTCAGGCATGGTGCTCCCCGGCACGAAGCTGGACGGGCAGAGCCTGCAGGAGCTGATCGAAGGCGAGGGAGTGACCTTCGCGCTCGGCGTGCCCACTGTGTTCACCATGCTGATCGACCATCTCGACGAGACCGGCAAGAAGGTGGACAGCCTGGAGCGGGTCGCCATCGGCGGCTCGGCGGTGCCGCGCTCGATGATCGAGCGGCTGGCCGATCCCTACGGGGTGACGGTGCACCAGCTCTGGGGCATGACCGAGACCTCGCCGCTCGGCACCTTGGCGACGGCGACACCCGCCATCGACGCGCTCTCCGCCGAAGAGCGGCAGGCGGTGCTCAGCCAGCAGGGCCGCGTGCAGTTCGGCCTCGAACTCAAGATCACAGGCGAGGACGGCGGGAGTGTCCCGCGTGACGGCAAGACATTTGGCGACATGTGGGTGCGCGGCAACTGGGCGGCCAGCGGCTACTTCAAGGGCGAGGGCGGCGACCGGCTCGACGAGGACGGCTGGTTCCCCACCGGCGATGTCGCCACTCTCGATGAGCACGGCTTCATGCGCATCACCGACCGCAACAAGGACGTGATCAAGTCGGGCGGCGAGTGGATCAGCTCGATCGATCTCGAGAACGCGGCGATGGGGCACCCGGACGTGAAGCAGGCGGCCGTCATCGGCGTTTTCCATCCGAAGTGGGAGGAGCGGCCGCTCATGGTCGTCGTGCCGCGCGACGGCCGCAGCCCGGATCGGGACACTATTAACGCCTATCTCGCCGGCAAGGTGGCGAAGTGGTGGCTGCCCGACGACGTGGTGCTGGTCGACGAGCTGCCGCTGACCGCCACCGGCAAGGTGCAGAAATCGCGCCTGCGCGAGATGTTTCGGGATCACGAACTTCCGACGAACTGAGGGGCGACGCGCCGGCGGACCGACGGGTTTCAGGCGTTGCTTGATGATGGCTCCGCCCGATTCGCCGACATCGTCTCGATAAGGTATCTGTCGAGCTCGACGGCGAGCGGGAGATCGTCGCGCTCCAACGAGCGGCGGGAGGCAGGCGTCATCAGCGCCGTTCGGCTGGCCGCCTCCGCCACGACGGAAATCGCCGGCATTCGATGGTAAACCAACTGTGTTAGGGCTATCGTCGAACTCGAACGGTGATGGCTCGGTTCTCTTGAATAGCACCCCGCGTGGCATTCGACATTGAAATTGAGCAGGGTCCGAGGGGGCATCAACTATATGTCCCGATCGGCGCCATATGTCCGGGTATCGTTGTTCTTCACGGCAGCGAGGGAAGTCGCGCCGGCTGGTCCCAGTGGGTAGCCCTTCTCATGGCCGGCAGCGGGTTTTGCACCATCGCGCCGGGGTACAGTCGCGGTGGGGACGCCTGGCACGCGGGCGACATTCTCGACGTCGATCTCGACCAAACCGAATCCATGCTGATCTGGATGCGGGAGAGCGGCATCACGAGCGGACAGGTCGGTTTGTACGGGACGTCGAGAGGCGCCGAACACGCCCTTCTCGTCACCAGCCTCATGGCTCGCGATGGCAGTATCGGGCTGCCGGATGCCGCCGCCGTCCACGCCCCATCCGACACCATTGTCGGGGCGTTCAGTGCCAGAAAAGTCCGAACGGGCATCCTCTTGCCGCTGAAGCCGACCGAACGCGCATGGCGCTGGCGCGGCGAGTCCGACGCGCTCGCACCTGGCTCACAGATCGAGATCGAGCGCGGTACGACGGCCCCTTGTTCATCAGCCACGGCGAGCAGGATGCCGTTTGGGGTGCCGACCGCACGCAGCGCCTTGCGAAGCGGCTGCGCGCTGCCGGGCGTAGGCCGGAAGTCCACATCTACAAGGGCGAGGGTCACGTGTTGCTACCCGAAGCCCAGAACACGCATTACCTGCGCGTCGTCGATTTCTTCGGCCGGGCGCTGATCGACGGCAGCCTCTAGCCCCGTCTTCTCACGACGGCCCGGGCCGCTCCATTCCCGATTCCCCGGACCATGGTGCGATGCAGGGCGCGCCCCTTCTGCGTCAGGATCACGCGATGAAGAGCGTGTGCGAGCGGACCGCCGCGGGCGGGATCAGGGGCGGGCGCGCGCGATCCCATTCCGCGCGCACGACCCTATGTGACGCACGCGTGACCTACAGGCGCGCGCGCCTCGGGCGTGCGCGACTTTGCCCCATGGAATCCCACCTAATCCCACTTATCCCAGTTAATCCCACTTAATCCCGGCGAATCCCGCTTTAAAATTTGTTGCTCTGCCCGAGACGGAAGAGGGAATTGGACCATGATCCCGGTGAGATATGCGGGCTAACTGTAGTAGGCGGGCGCGGTGGCGTAGCCGGCGAAGGCGTCGCCGTCGTGGCCGACGAAGATTTCCGCATCCCGCTCGACTGCCACGTCCTTGAGCCGCTTCATCGAGGCGACGGCCTTCACCGGGTCCAGGTGGAAGCTCGGGATGATCTCCTGCTCCAATCCCTTGCGCGTGTACGCCGCATCGGCGGTGAAGAGCATCGGCCGCCGCCCGGCAAGCTCGACAAGCAGGCTGTAGTGGCCCGCCGTGTGGCCCGGCGTCTCGATCAATTGCATACCCTTGGCGATTTCCTGATCGCCGCTGACGAGCTCGACCCGCGGAGTCCAGATGTCGCTCTCGGGATCATCCGGTACGGCGCGTCCCTCTTGCGCGAGCCGCTCACGATAGAGGTCGGCGTGGAAGCTCATGTCGGAGTAGCCCAGCATCTCGAAGGGCGCGGGCGCCTTGCACTGGGCGAATTCGAGCGCGTGGCAGACGGTGCAGGCCTCGCGCAGGTGGCGGTTCCCGCCGCAATGGTCGAAGTGGTAGTGCGAGTTGACGACGTAGTCGATGTCCTGCGGCCGGTAGCCGGCGAGCGCGAGCGCGCCCAGCAGGGTCTGCTTCTCGGATTGCAGCGGCTTCTCGAAGGGCAGCACCGCATTCACGTGGTCGCAGTCGAAGCCGGTGTCGAAGAGATAGAGCCCGTCGGCGTGATCGATCAGCACGCTGTAGACGGGGAAGCGCACCTCACCCGCCGGCCCCCGGTTCCAGTAATATGGAAGCCGTCGATCACCAGTGTGCCGCCGTCGAGAATGTAGACCCGCGTCTCTTTCATGGCCTCGCTCCCACTCTTGCTCTGGCCAGTCTAACGCTGCCCCCGCACGTAGGGCAGGCCGAGCGCCGCCGGCAGGCTCGCCCGCCGGGCGAATATCACCAGCACGATCATGACCATGAGGAAGGGCAGCATCTGCACGACGTCGGTCGGCACATTGACGCCGCCCACTTGCAGCGCAGTGGTGAGCGAGAGGCTCGCGCCGAAGAGGACGGCGCCGATCAACACCCAGATCGGCCGCCCCCGCGCCAGCATGGCCAGCACGATGGCGATGAAGCCGGCGCCGCCGGTCATGAAGGGGACGAAGATTCCGGCTCCGACCATCGCCATGTAGGCGCCGCCCATCCCCGCCATGACGCCCGTGAAGAGCACCGACCACGTGCGAGTCGCGGTCACGCTGATCCCGGCCGCGTCGAGCGCGTCGGGCTTGTCGCCGGCGGCCTGGAGGTTGAGCCCCACGTTCGTGCTGCGGAAAAGCAGGGCGAGCGCCACGACCAGAATGATCGCGATGTAGACCATCGGGTGCCGGGAGAAGAGGCTGGGCCCGATGATCGGGATTTCGCTCAGCCCGGGAATGTCCAGGGTCTCGACCCGTGGCAATCGCGGATAGGTGCGGCTGAACTGCACGTGGTGGAGGAGGGCGGTGATGCCGTCCGCGCCGAGGGTGAGGGCGATCCCGATCACGATCTGGTTGAGCCCCAGGCGGACGCAGAAAAGCGCCATCAGCATCGCCATCACGAGGCCAGCCGCCGCGCCCGCGAGGAAGCCGAGCCAGAGCGAATTCGTGCCGAAAGCGGTGGCGAAGCCGGCGTAGGCGCCGAACAGCATCATCCCTTCGATGCCGATATTGAGGACGCCCGCCTTCTCCGATACCTGCTCGCCAAGCCCCGCGAGCAGCAGCGGCAGGCCGGCCGCGACCGCGCCCGCAATCAGCGAGATCAGGAATGCGTCGCTGAGCAGGCCCTGCGACATGGCCGGTCAGTCCCGCGTTGCCATCTGGCGGCGTTGGCCCAGCCACTCGGTCAGCGCCAGGAAGATCAGCATGAGCGCGACCAGCACCAGAATGAAGTAGTTGGGGAGCCCCGCCTTGCGCGACGCGGTCTCGCCGCCGATGGAGAGCACGGCGAAGAAGAAAACGAAGCCGATCACGGCGATGCCGTTGAAGCGGGCGAGGAAGACGAGCGGGATGATCATCAGGCCGTAGGCCGGGTTCCAGTCGGCCCGCACATTGCCCCAGACGCCGAGAATTTCGACCGCACCGGCGAGGCCCGCGAGGCCGGCGCTGAGCGCGAACACCGCAACCATCAATGCGCCAAGCGGGAGCCCTACGTGCACCGCCGCCCGCGGGTTCGCGCCGACGACGCGCAGACGCAGGCCGAACGCCGTCCGCGTCATCAGCCAGTGGATGAAAAGGATCACCGCGAGGCCGACGATCACCCCGACATTGATCGTGCTGCCGAAGAGTCGCGGCAGCCGGTCGTCGGTCGCGAGGGTCTCGGTCTGCGGCACGGTGGTGGTGGGATCGTCGAAGGGCAGCTTGATGAGGACGTTCGCCGCGCTGATGCCCAAGAAACTCATCATCAGCGTGGTCACGATCTCGTTGACGCCGTGGTAGGCCTTGAGCACCGCCGGCACCAGAGACCAGACGGCACCCACGGCCATCGCCACAACCATCACCAGGGGCAGCACGAGCCAGACCGGCAGTACCGTGACGAGAGCCGGCGCAAGCGCGGCGGCGATCACGGCGGCGAGCAGGAACTGCCCGTCGACACCGAGGTTCCAGAGGCCTGCGCGGAAGGCGACGATCAGGCTCGCGCCGAGCAGGAGCAACGGCGCGCAGCGGGTGATCGTGTCCTGCAAACCGATCCAGCTCAGCAGGCCGCGCCGGATGATGTTGTAGTAGAAGGCACCGGGATCGGTGCCGAGAGTCAGCAGGATCAGCGCGCCGACGCCAAGCGCAAGCACGATCGGCAACAGCGCCGTCGCGACCGGCGCGGCCCAGCGACGCAGCGCAGTCACGCTGGGTGCGGGCCGCTCGTCATGTGCCGTCGGCGCCTGCGTCATCGCGGTTTCGGGGCTAGGTGCCGACTCCGATCATGAGCTCGCCGACCCGGCGCGCCGCGTCGCCGTCATTCTCCACGATGCCGACCATGCGGCCGTCGAGCATGACCCCGATGCGGTCCGCAAGCTCGAGGATCTCGTCCAGGTCGGTCGAAATCAGGATCGTCGCGACCCCCTGGTCGGCGCGCGCGCAGATCGCCAGCCGGGCGCGGCGGATATTGTTCAGGTCGAGCCCGTAGGTCGGCTTGTTGTAGATGACGGCCATGGGCTGGTTGTCGAGCTCGCGGGCGAGCAGAGCCTTCTGCACGTTGCCGCCGGAGAGGTGGCCCAGCGGGGTTCCGGGACCCGGCACGCGGACATCGTGCTCGGCGATGAGCGCGCGCGCGTGGCGTTCAACCTCGGCGTTGCGGATGATCCCGTGGCGCCAGAACGGCGCGTCGCCGATGCGCTTCAACAGCAGGTTGAGGCCGACCGGGAAGGCGGACACCGTGCCCTCGCCGAGCCGGTCGTCGGTGACGTAGCGCAGGCCCGCGTGCTGGCGCTGGCGCACGCTCAGCCCCTCGATCGCCTCGCCGTCGAGCACGATGCTGCCGGCGTCGGCGGGGCGCTGCCCGGCGATCGCCTCGGCAAGCTGTTTCTGGCCGTTGCCGTCCACGCCCGCGATTCCGAAGATTTCTCCCTCACGTACCGCGAAGCTCACACCGCCATCGCCGGCCGCTGCCGGGCTGCCAGCCGGGCGGAGGCCGTTCACCTCGATCGCCACACGTTTGCCCGGCGCGGCCTCCCGCCCTGCGCGGCTCCGTTCCGGCACAGTCCCGTCGGCCGCAGCGCCGAACATGAGATCGACGATATGGTCGATCGCCTCCTGCGGCGCGAGCCCGGCGAGCGTTTCCGGCGCGAGGGAGCCGACCTTGCGTCCCTGCCGGAGCACCGTGACCCGATCGCCGAAGCTCACCGCCTCGTGCAGCTTGTGGGTGATGAAGAGGACGGCGATTCCGGCGTCGCGCAGCCGCCCGATGACCCGGCCCAGATCCTCGACGCCCTGGGGCGTGAGCATCGAGGTCGCCTCGTCGAGAATCAGCACGCTCTCGCCCCGCCAGAGCGCCTTGACGATTTCGGCGAGCTGCTGCTGGCCGAGCGAGAGCGAGCCGAGCGGCGCGTCCTCCGGCAGAGCGATGCCGAGCAACGCGGTGATCTCGCTCAGCCTTGCGCGGGTCGCCGTCCGGTTCATGGGGGCACGCCACGAGGCACCCAGCATCAGGTTCTCGAGCACGGTCAAGGACGGCACCAGTGTCGGATGCTGATAGACGGTGCCGATGCCGTGGTCGAGCGCGGTGCGCGGGCTCGCGATTCGGGTCTCGCGGCCGCGAATCTCAATCGTGCCCGTATCCGGGCGCTGCATGCCCGAGAGAATCGAGATCAGCGTCGACTTGCCGGCGCCGTTCTCGCCGAGCAGCGCGTGAACCTCCCCCGGGTAGACGGCGAGCGAAATTTCGTCGTTGGCAACGACTCCGGGGAAGCGCTTCGTGATATCCCGCAGCACGACGACCGGTTCGGTCGTTTCGGCGACACGCTCAAGAGGACGGGACGCCATGGTCAGGCCACGTGCTCCCGGTCAGCTAGGGCGGCGCCGCGGCGGCCGCGGGAAACGAGGCAGGGACGCCCGGCGTGCGGAGCCTCTCCGCCGTCGGGCGCCGCCCGCGCTCTCTACGTGCGCTACTCAGTCGCCTCGACCGACGACATCATCGCGCGCACGTCCGTGGCCTCCCAAACCGCGGGCACCTCGATCTCGCCCGCGACGATCTTGGCCCGGGCATCCATCAGCCCACTCCACATCTCGTCTGAGATGTGCGCGGTGCGCAGCAGCTGTACCGAGTCATCGGCGAGCTGGATGGCATAGTTCACTGTGCCGAACGCGCCGCTCTTCAGGTCCTCGACCATCGCGGTGTAGACCGGCACCAGGTTCCAGACCACCGACGAGAGCAGATGCCCCTTGTCGATCTCGGTCTTGTCGCCGATCACGTCGATGAAGAGCACCTTGCCGCCGTCTGTGGCCGGCACCGTCTCGACCGCCTGGAGCATGCCGAAGGTGGAGCCGTCGCCCTGGCCGAAGACGATGTCGGCGCCGGCGGCGATCACTGCTTCCGTGACCCGCTTGCCGCCGGCCGCGTCGGCATAGGCCGCCGGCCCGATCACCGCGTAGACGAGACTCACGTCGGCATTGGCCGCCCGGGCCCCCATGGCGAAGCCGGCGGACTGCGAGTTCCACGACGGCGGCTCGCCGGAGACGACGATGCCGAGCGTGCCCGTGCGCGAGAGCTGCGCCGCCAGCATGCCGGCGAGATAGGCGCCCTGATGCCCGCTCACCGTGTAGTCGGCGACGAGGCCCGGCGTCGCGGCGTTGGGATCGTCGACGATCGCGACCGCGACCTTGGTATCGTTTGCGACTTCCGGCGCGGCGGAGTTGTAGCCGCTGGCATGGGCGATCATCAGGTCGGCGCCTTCCGCCGCAAGCTCGCGCAGCGTCGGGCGCACGTCGCCGTAGCCGAGGCCCTCGGCCGCAATCACCTCGAGTCCCATGGCCTCGCCGACCGCCCTGGCCGCATCGACGCCCTGCTGGTTCCAGCCGTAGTCGGTGCCCTGCTCAGGCACCAGCACCGCGATCGTGTCGATCTCCTGCGCCTGTGCGCCGGTGACGACTGCGGCCAGGCCGATCGCTACGAGCGCCGACAACGCCATTCTGTGCAACTTCGCTGCCATCATGTCTTCTCCCCTCTATGCGCACCGACGCGGGCCTTGGCCGCGTAAGCGCGAGATGTCTTCGAGATGGGTGCGCGCTTCCTATGCTTTGTGCTCCCAGGCGGCATTGTCGCCGCCGTGCGGCACGTGGCCTCGTTCTTCTTCTCCGCCGCGCCTCGACCGCCGCCAACTCTCGACGCGGTCGGCGCAAATCAGGATAGCATCGATGGCCACCGGCTGCCAAAACGCACAAGTGCCGAGCACGTTCGGGACGTCGCAAAGCGTGAATGCGGGGAAAGGGGTGGAGCCGTCAGGGGCCCGCACCGGCAGGGAAAGCGAGCGCTAAAGCGTCGCGCTGAGCGCCTTCGCCGCCTCGATCTCTTCAGGGGTCATCAGGCCCGCGACGGACTCGAGGATGAGCTGGGCATTCGGGCTGTTCTTCTCGACTGCCCGGTAGAGCCAGGCGTACGCGCGCACCAGGTCGCGGGGCACATCGTTGCCCCGCGCATAGATCGTACCGAGCAGGATCTGCGCCTCGGCCAGTCCGGCGCTGGCCGCCTGCTCGTACCAGGGCACCGCGCTCGCGGTCTCCCCTTTGATCTGAAACGCCATGCCGAGCGCGTACGCGGCCTGATAGTCGCCGTCTTCGGCGAGCGGCTGCCATTCCCTGATCGCCGTCTCGTAGTCGCCGGCCGTGTACGCTTGCCAACCGGCCTGCATATCCGCCCGCGCCGCAGCCGGTGCGAGGACGAGCGACTGAAGCAGGCCCACGGCTAACGCGACCGAGATTGCAACGCCGGCGCGCCGGCGTTGCCGCCCGTATGGCATGACGGATCCTGCGGGTTCTACTTGATCTTCGCTTCCTTGAAGATCACGTGCTTGCGGGCCACGGGGTCGAACTTACGGAGCGAAAGCTTTTCGGTCTGACCGCGCGGGTTCTTGCGCGTCGTGTAGTAGAACCCCGTGCCCGCCGAGCTGACGAGCTTGATGATGATGCTGTTGGCCTTGGCCATCGGATACGCTCGGCTCTTGCTAGTGTCACGGACGCGGCGACATTACCGCGTGGTTACAGGCTGTCAAGCGGCGGGGATACATCATGTCGCTAGCACATGATGTGTCCGGTTTAGGTAGCACACGAGTTGTCCGGTTTGGTGTCTCCGTGGGGAGGGACCGCGATGAGCCGGACGACGTTGCTACAGGAACGCAGGATGCAGACGTTTCAGAATGTGCTGGGGCACTGGCAGGCACGACGCCTGTCTGCGCTGGAGGCGGCGGAGATGCTGGGGATGAGCGAGCGGAGCTTCCGCCGCTACCGGCGCCGCTACGAGGACGATGGCCTCGACGGATTGTTCGACCGAAGGCTCGACAAGGCGTCCGCGCGCCGCGTGCCGGCCGACCGGATCGAATGGGTGCTCGAGCAGTACCGAACCCGCCATACGGGCTGGACGGTCAAGCACTTCCACGACCATCTCTGCGCCCACCATGGCTTCGCCTGGAGCTACACCTGGACCAAGACCACCTTGCAGCGCGCAGGCCTGGTGTCCAAGGCACCCAGGCGCGGCGCCCACCGTCGCCGGCGCCCGCGCAAGCCCTGCGTCGGCATGATGCTCCATCAGGACGGCTCACGCCATGAGTGGCTGGCCGGCCAGGCGGCGTGCGACCTGATCGTCACCATGGACGACGCCACCTCAGAGATCTATTCGGCCTTCCTGGTCGAGGAGGAAGGCACCGCGTCCACCTTCCGGGCGCTGAAGCAGGTGTTCACCGACAAGGGGATGCCCAGCAGCCTCTACACCGACCGTGGCAGCCACTACTTCCACACCCCCGAGGCAGGCGGCAAGGTCGCCAAGGATCAACACACCCAGGTCGGCCGCGCCCTCCATCAGCTCGGCATCGAGCACATCGCTGCCTATTCGCCCGAGGCCCGCGGCCGCTCCGAGCGCGCCTTCGGCACCCTCCAGGACCGCCTCGTCAAGGAACTGGCGCTGGCGGGGATCGCGACGGTCAAAGCCGCCGACCGCTTCATCGCAGACACCTACCTGCCCGACCACAATCGCCGCTTCGCCACCCCGCCCGAACTCGAAGACAGCGCCTTCGTGCCCCTCGAACACCCCGGCCAGATCGACGACATCCTCTGTCGCCGCACAGACCGCACGGTCGCCCGCGACAACACCGTGCGCTACGAAAGGCGCGTCCTCCAGATCCCCGCTACCCCGGCCAGACACCACTACGTCAAGGCCACGGTCCGGGTCCATGAGTATCCGGACGGAACCCTCGCCCTCTTCCACGGGCCCCGATGCCTCGCCCGCTACACCGCCAACGGCGAGCCCATCGAAACCCCAACCCGGCAGGCCGCGTGAGACGCTTCGACGCGACCGGCCGGCGCCCTGTGGACAAGTGGACAGCCGCTCCGCGCCTGACCACTTGTCCACAGGGCAAACCGCAACAACAGAAGCGGACATATGATGTGCTACGAAAACCGGACAAATACACTTGCTAGCGACAGCGGCGGGGATACATCAGCGCCCCGCCGCCACACACGTTACCGGTCTACCGATCAGGTTTCTTCGAGCCGCACGAGGTCGCCGTTTTCGTCGAGGCCGATGCCGTGGCGCTGCCCTTCCTCGATCGTCTCCTCGGGCCAGTGAACCTTGCCCGGATCGGTGCCGCCCACCACGGCGAGCATGAGCGCTGTCCCGTCGCCCGCGTTGCGGAAGCCCCGACTCGCGCCGATGGGAACCGATACGGTGTCGTAAGGCTCGAGCACGACCTCGTGGCGCTGGCCGTCGCTGTTCTGCCAGTAGATGCCCCACTTGCCGGTCAGCGGGATGAACACCTCGTTGGTCTCGTGAATGTGCAGCGAAGCGCCCTTGCCGGGCTCCGCCTTGATCAGGCCGACATTGAAGTCGCGGTTGTCGGTGATCGGCGGCTTGAGCTCCTTATCCTCGACCACGCCGCGGCCGATGATGTTGTAAATGTCCCGCTCATAGCCCGGGATCAGCGCATCGACGAACGCATGAGCGCTCGACTTCAGGTCCTTGAAGCGCGCGACGCGCTCGCTCTCCATATACTCGGGGGTGACGTCGATCCGTTCCATCATGGCGAAGCTCCTGCTGCTGGCGTGCACCGCGCGGCGCCGGTGAGGCCGGAGTCTCGGTTCCGGGCTAATAGAGCTCGGTGCGATAGTTCTCCTCGACGAACTCGTCGGTCTCCTTGACCGTCTCTTCCGTTGGCGGCTCTTCCGGCGGAGCCGTCTGCTCCAGGATTATCCGGCCAAGCGATGGCAGTTCGCGGCGGTCCTGCTTGCTCTCTTCGTCCCAGAGCCGCGAGCGCTTGAACGCCTTGGCGCAGTGCAGGAATGCCTCCTGGACTTCGACCTTGATGCCTACCTTCGGCTCCTTGCCATTGACCGCGGTGGCCTGTGCCAACGCATCGTCCCGGATGATCGTCGCCTTGCCGTTCACGCGCAGCGTGTCGTCGAATCCGGGGACCAGGAAGAGCAGGCCGACATTCGGGTTCTCGATGATGTTGGTCATCGTATCGAGCCGGTTGTTGCCGGGCCGATCCGGAATGAAGAGCGTGCTGTCGTCCAGAATCTGGACGAAACCGGGCGGGTCGCCGCGCGGCGACACGTCGGCGCGGCCGCCAGAGCGGCTGGTGCCGATGCAGAGGAAGGGCGAGCGCTCGATGAACGCCTTGCAGTGCTTGTCCAGCGAGGGGATGCACTTCTTCTCCGAGATTTCCATGGTCTCGCCCATGGTCTCGCGCAGGGCGGTCTCTTCCCGATAAGTCTGTCCTTGTCCGTGCTCGTCCATGTCGCTGGGCCCCAATTCAATCGGCAGATCGGCGATCCTAGCAAAGCGCGGCTCTTAGAGCCATCTCCGTTGCGTCTTTGTTTCATAGCGTTCCGCGCTCGCCACGGCGAAGCGTGACGGCCGCGCTGGCGTGTGGCATCTATCGGCCGTCCGCGTCCTGCATCGATTCGAGTTGGCATCGCCATGGCCCACACCGATTTCGTCCACCTTCGGGTCCGCTCCGCCTATTCGCTGCTGGAGGGTGCGGTCAGGCTCGACGAGCTCGTCGAGACGTGCCGCGACTGGCGAATGCCAGCCTGCGCCATCGCCGATCGCGGCAACATGTTCGGTGCGCTGGCATTCTCGGAGGCGTGCAGCGAGGGGGGCGTGCAGCCCATCATCGGCTGCGACCTCGCGATCGGCACGCGCACCGACCAACCCGGCCAACAGAGCCGCGCGGTATCGTGGCTGCTGCTGCTCGCGCAGGACGAAGCCGGCTATCGCAACCTCACGGCGCTGACCAGCGAAGCCTTTATCCAGGGCGGCGCCGGCGGGCGGCCCCTCGTCACCTTGGACGAGGTGGCCGCGCGGGCGGAGGGATTGTTGGCGCTCACGGGCGGGCCAGCCGGCCCGGTCGGGCGGCTCCTCCTGGACGGTCAGGTCGAGGCCGCGCGCGCCCTCTTGGCGCGACTTGGCGAGATCTTTCCGGACCGGCTCTATGTCGAGCTCATGCGCCACGGCCTCGCGGAGGAGGAGCAGATCGAGGCGCACCTGATCGAGCTTGCCGACAAGCTCGATCTACCGCTGGTTGCGACGAACGACGTCTATTTCCTCCGCTCCGAGATGCACGAGGCCCACGACGTCTTGCTCTGCGTGGCTCAGAACAGCCACGTCGAGGACGAGAACCGGCGCCGCCTGACCCCTCGGCACTTCTTCCGCCCGGCAGAGGAGATGCGGGCGCTCTTCGCCGATGTGCCGGAGGCCGTGGACAACACCGTCGTAATCGCCCGCCGTTGCGCCGTCATGGCGCCGGTGAGGAAGCCGATCCTGCCGGCGTTCACTACCGCCGGCGACACTAGCGAGGCCGAAACGCTGCGCGCCGAGGCCAAGGAGGGATTGGAGCGCCGCCTAGAAGCCGAAGTCTACCGCGACGATATGGACAGCGCGGCCTGCGGGGCGGCGGCGGCGGCTTATCGGGAGCGGCTCGCCTACGAGCTCGGCGTCATCATCGAGATGCAGTTCGCAGGCTACTTCCTCATCGTCGCCGACATCGTGCGCTGGGCGCGGGGAGAGGGGATCCCGGTCGGCCCGGGCCGGGGTTCGGGCGCCGGCTCGGTGGTGGCGTGGGCGCTGACCGTCACCGATCTCGACCCGCTCCGCTTCGGCCTGCTGTTCGAGCGCTTCCTCAATCCCGAACGAGTGTCGATGCCCGACTTCGACATCGACTTCTGCCCGGAGCGCCGCGACGAGGTCATCGACTATGTCTGCCGGCGCTATGGCAAGGACCGGGTCGCCCAGATCATCACCTTCGGTAAGCTTCAGGCCCGCGCGGTGCTCCGCGATGTAGGCCGTGTGCTCGGACTCGGCTACGGCCGCGTCGACCGTCTGTGCAAGCTGGTTCCCTACAATCCGGCCAATCCGGTGACGCTGCAGCAAGCGCTCGACACCGAGCCCCGGCTCGCGACCGAACGCGACAACGATTCGACAATCGCCCGCCTGATCGAGATATCGCTCCAGCTCGAAGGGCTGTACCGCCATGCCTCGACCCATGCTGCGGGCATCGTCATTGGCGACCGGCCGCTCAGCGAGCTGGTGCCCCTCTATCGCGATCCGCGCTCGGAGATGCCGGCGACACAGTTCTCGATGAAGTACGCCGAGATGTCCGGGCTCGTGAAGTTCGACCTGCTGGGCCTCAAGACGCTCACCGTGCTCGACGATGCGAGCGAAATTCTGCGCGAGGCCGGGGTCGAGATCGACCTCGCCTCTGTCCCGCTCGACGACGAGGCCACCTACGAGATGCTGGGCCGCGGTACTGCGATGGGCGTCTTCCAGCTGGAAAGCGCAGGCATGAGGGACGCGCTCCGCAGCCTCAAGCCGGACTGTATCGAGGACATCATCGCGCTCGTCGCGCTCTATCGCCCCGGGCCGATGGACAACATTCCCCGTTACATCGCCTGCAAGCACGGCCGCGAGAAGCCGGACTATCTGCACCCGAAGCTGACCGGCATTCTCAAAGAGACCTTCGGCGTCATCATCTACCAGGAACAGGTGATGGAGATTGCCAAGGTTCTCGCCGGCTACAGCCTGGGTGGCGCAGATCTGCTGCGCCGCGCTATGGGCAAGAAGATCAAGGCGGAGATGGACGCTCAGCGGGAGACCTTCGTCAAAGGCGCTCTCGCCAACGACGTTGCACGGGCCGACGCCAGCCGCATCTTCGATCTGGTCGCGAAATTTGCCGGCTACGGCTTCAACAAGTCCCACGCAGCGGCCTACGCGCTGGTCGCCTACCAGACCGCCTACCTCAAGGCCAACCACCCGGTCGAGTTCCTGGCCGCTTCGATGAGCCTGGAGATCAACAATGTCGACCGGCTCGAATTGTTCCGCCGGGAGCTCGAGCGGCTTGGGATTCCTCTGCTGCCGCCCGACATCAACGCGTCCAGGGCGACGTTCTCGGTCGAGCAGCTGGCCGACGGCACCAAGGCGATCCGCTACGCGCTCGGCGCGATCAGGAATGTCGGCGTTCAGGCGATGACGGCACTGGCGGACGAGCGGGCCGAGAGCGGGCCGTATCGCGATCCCTTCGATTTCGCCGGCCGCATCGATCCGCACCAGATCAACCGCCGCCAGATCGAGAACCTGGCCAAGGCCGGCGCCTTCGACAGCCTCACGTCAAACCGCCGGCAGTTAGCCGACGGCGCCGAGGTCCTCCTTGCTTTTTCCAGCGCGGCCCGGCTCTCGTGCACGCAGGCTTCGCTCTTCGACGATACCGATGCGACGCTCGCGCCGCGGCCGAGCCTGCCGGAGCAGGAGGATTGGGACCTGAACGAGAGGCTGGCAGCCGAGCAAGAGGCGGTGGGCTTCTATCTCTCCGCCCATCCGCTCGATTCCTACGTGGATGCGCTCAAAGGGCTCTCGGTCACTCCGTCGGCTCAGGTGGCACAGCAGCTTGCGTCGGGCGTCACCCGCTTCCGCCTCGCAGGGGTGGTGCTTTCGGTGAGGGAGCGGGGGCCGGGTTCGCGGCGCTACGCCTTTATCCAGCTCTCCGACCCGAGCGGCAGTTACGAGGTGGCGGCCTTCCGTGAGACCTACGGCGACGGACGCGGCGTGCTGGAGCCCGGCAAGCCTGTGCTGGTGACCGCGCAGGCCCGTATGGAGGGCGAAGACGTCAAGCTCTCCGCACAGAGCTTCGACGATCTCGATGCGAGGCTCTCGCGAAACCTGACCGGCCTTGCAGTGCACGTGCACCATACGGACGTGCTTGCGCCACTGAGCGCGATTCTCGCGAAGCGGCAAGAGGGCAGCGGGCGCATCGCGATTTTCGTCGAGACCGGCGACGCCGTCACGGTCGAGATCGAGCTACCCACTGCCTATGCGCTCAGCCCTTCTCTCAGCGCCGAGATCGGCGGGCTTGGCGGTGTCTCCGACGTTCGCGAACTCCCGGCGGTGCGGCCTGTCTGAGTTCAGGTTCGGGCCTTGCGCACCGGGGGCGCCGGCGTTATCAAGCGCTCACCTGCCTTGGGCAGGAATTCACACGCGGAAGACGGCACTCAAGAGGAGCGTGCCGGTCCGGTGCCCGGCCTAGCCGGGGGCATGATCCGCGGAGGAGGAACCGGAGAAAGGACAGCCAATGGCTCTGCCAGAATTCAGCATGCGCCAGCTTCTCGAAGCCGGTGTTCATTTCGGGCACCAGACGCGGCGCTGGAACCCGAAGATGCGCTCCTATCTGTTCGGCGTGCGAAACGGCGTTCACGTTATCGATCTGGAGCAGACCGTTCCCCTGCTGCATCAGGCGCTCGTCGCGCTGCGCGACGTCGCCGCAGGGGGCGGGCGCATCCTCTTCGTCGGCACCAAGCGGCAGGCCTCCAAGCCGATCGCGGAGACCGCCCGCCGTTGCGGCCAGTACTATGTCAATCACCGCTGGCTGGGCGGGATGCTGACGAACTGGAAGGCGATTTCCGGCTCGATCAAGACACTCGCCGATCTCGAAGCGACGCTGGCCGACGAAGCCGCCGGCCTGACCAAGAAAGAGATGCTGCGACTGGTCCGCCGCCGCAACAAGCTCGAGCTCGCGCTAGGCGGTATTCGCGACATGGGCGGTGTGCCGGACGTGCTCGTGGTCATCGATACGAACAAGGAAGACATCGCGATTCTGGAGGCGCGCAAGCTGGGCATCCCGGTCGTTGCGATCATCGACAGCAATAGCGACCCCGACCTCATCACCCACCCGGTTCCCGGCAACGACGATGCGATCCGTGCGATCAACCTCTATTGCGACCTGTTCGCTCGCGCGGTCATCGACGGTCTTCAGGTGGAGCTCGCCGCCTCGGGCGCCGATATCGGCGCTGCCGAAGAGGGCCTGGCCGAGGATCTGCCGCCGGTCGATGGCGACGCGACCGAGGCGACCGAGGCGGCCGAGGAGGCGCCGGTCGATGGCGACGCGGCCGAGGTGGCCGAGGAAGCGCCGGCCGATGGCGACGCGGCCCCCAATGCCCCCGCCGATACCACCGCCGATGCTGGCGCGGCGCCACCGGCGCCCGAGGCGGCTGAAGGCGGCGGCGAAGAACAGGCGGCGGGCGCGTGACCGCGCCTCGGACCGGGGAGTAGAGGACGATGGCTCAGATTACGGCCGCGCTGGTCAAGCAACTGCGCGACAAGACCGGCGCCGGCATGATGGACTGCAAGAAGGCGCTGACAGAGACCGACGGTGAGCTGGAGGCCGCGGTCGACTGGTTGCGCAAGAGCGGCCTCGCCCAGGCCGCGCGCAAGGCCGGGCGCACTGCCGCGGAAGGGCTGATCGGGATGGCGACGGCGCCGGGCAAGGCGGCGATGGTCGAGATCAACGCCGAGACCGATTTCGTTGCACGCAACGCTGATTTCCAGGCGGTGGTGCGCGAGGTCGCCAGGATCGCGTTGGACTGCGAGGGCGATCTCGAGCGTCTGTCGGCGGCGTCCTATCCGGGGGCCGGCCGCACCGTTGCCGAAGAGATCACCAACCTCGTCGCCACCATCGGCGAGAACATCCAGCTGCGGCGGACGGTCGTTCTTTCCACGCCGGCGGGTGTCGTCGGCGATTACATTCATATGCCGACCGCCGAGGGTCTGGGCCGGCTCGGCGTGCTGGTCGCCGTGGAGTCCCCTGCGCCCACTGAGAGCCTAGAGCGCCCCGCCCATGAGCTCGCCATGCACATCGCCGCCGCGAGCCCGCAGGCGGTCTCGCGCGACTCGCTCGATCAGACAATGGTCGAGCGCGAACGCGGGGTCCTCGCAGAGCAGGCGCGGGCCGAGGGCAAGCCCGAGAACATCATCGAGAAGATGATCGAGGGCAGACTGCGCAAGTTCTTCGAGGAGGTCGTCCTCCTGGAGCAGACCTGGGTGATCGACGGCGAGACCCGGGTGAAATCAGTGCTGGAGTCGCATGCCGGCACGCTCGACACATCCGTCGCGGTGAGCGGTTTCGTCCGCTACCAGCTGGGCGAAGGGATCGAGCGGGAGAGCAAGGATTTCGCCGCTGAAGTTGCCGCACAACTCGAGTCCTGATCGTCTGCCTAATGCACCTGAGCCCGCGATGACCGCATCCCCCCGATACAAGCGAATCCTCCTGAAGATATCCGGCGAGGCGCTGAGGGGAGACGCGCCTTACGGGATCGACGGGGAGGCGGTGGATCGGCTCGCCGGCGAGATCGCCGAGGTTCAAGAGAGCGGCGTGGAGGTCTGCGCCGTCGTCGGCGGCGGCAACATTTTTCGCGGCTCCTCCGACGCCGCCGCCGGCATGGAGCGGGCGACCGCCGACTATATCGGCATGCTGGCGACGGTGATGAACGCGGTCGCGATGCAGCATGCCCTGGAGCGGCTGGGCAAGGCGACGCGGGTACTTTCCGCGCTCCCGATCGCGCCGGTCTGCGAGCCCTACATCCGCCGGCGTGGGCAACGTCACCTCGAAAAGGGACGGATCGTGCTTTTCGCGGGCGGCACCGGCAATCCGTTCTTCACCACCGATACCGCCGCGGCGCTGCGCGCTGCGGAAATGGGGTGCGACGCGCTGCTCAAGGGCACCAAGGTCGACGGCATCTATGCAGCCGACCCCGAGGTCGTCGCCGGGGCGGAGCGCTTCGAGCGGCTCTCCTATCTGGAGGTGCTGTCGAAGGACCTGAAGGCCATGGATGCGTCGGCGATCTCGCTGGCGCGGGAAAACGGCATTCCGATTGTGGTATTCTCCATTCGCAAGAAGGGCGGGCTCGCCGCCGTACTGGACGGGAACGGACCCTTCACCATCATATCGGACTAGGGCTGTCGCGATGGCCGATCCTGATCTTGATGACTTGGAACGCCGGATGAAGGGTGCCGTCGAGGCCCTGCGGAAGGAGTTGGGCGGGCTCCGAACGGGGCGCGCGTCGTTGAGCCTGCTGGAGCCCATCGTCGTCGAGGCCTATGAGAGCAAGATGCCGCTTAACCAGGTCGCGACAATCAATATCCCCGAACCGCGCATGCTCTCGGTCCAGGTCTGGGACAAGACTCAGGTGAAGGCAGTCGAGAAGGCGATCCGCTCCTCCGATCTCGGGCTCAATCCGATCGTCGACGGTCAGTCGCTCCGAATCCCGATTCCGGAGTTGAACGAGGAGCGCCGCCGCGAACTCGCCAAGGTTGCCGCCAAGTATACCGAGCAGGCGAAGGTCGCGGCGCGCAACGTCCGGCGCGACGGCATGGACCAGCTCAAGAAGATGGAAAAAGCGGGCGACCTCAGCGAAGACGAATCGCGGCTGTGGGCGACCGAGATACAGGAGATGACCGACGGGTTCGTCAAGACAATGACCGAGATGTTCGAGTCCAAGGAACGCGAGATCTTGCAGGTCTAGACATGGCGCTCGCGCGGTCTTTCGCCGACCGGCAGGACCCTTACCTGCACGTCGGCATCATCCTCGATGGCAACGGGCGCTGGGCGCGGGCACGGGGCCTGCCGAGAACGGCGGGCCACCGGCGCGGCGCCGAGGTCGTGCGAAAGATCCTCAAAGGCTGCTCGAGCCGCGGCATTCGCTATCTCACCATCTACGCGTTCTCGTCCGAGAACTGGAAGCGGCCCGTGGGCGAGGTCGAGGACCTCATGGGCCTACTCCGCCTTTACCTGCGGCGCGAGGTCGCCGACCTGCGCGGCAACGGCGTCCAAATCGCCTTCATCGGCGACCGCTCACGGCTGAGCAAGGAGATCAACGCCCTTATCTCCGAGGCCGAGGAGAGCACCCGGCATAACGCGACGCTCACCCTCACGGTCGCCGTCAACTATGGCGGGCGGCAGGAGATCGTCGATACGGTCCGCCGAATCGCCGAGCAGGTCCGCGACGGCGACCTCGATGCCGACCAAATCTCGGAAGAGACGTTCCAGCGCCACCTTCAGACCCGCAACCTGCCGGACCTCGATCTGGTGATCCGCACCAGCGGCGAGCAGCGGCTCAGCAACTTCCTGCTGTGGCAGTCGGCCTATACGGAGCTTGTGTTCGTGCCGACGCTGTGGCCCGACTTCACGCTCGAGCACCTCGACGAGGCGATCGGTGAGTTCCAGCGCCGTGAGCGGCGCTACGGCGGGGCTCGCAGCTAGACCGAACGGTATGGCCGGGCGATGAGAGTGGCCTTGACCCCCCAAGAGCTCTCCACCATGACCGCCACCGAGGCGGTTGCCGCGTTCAAGGCGGGGACGCTCTCGCCGGTCGCACTCATGGAAGCCACGTTGGCGCGGATCGATGCCGTCAACCCGGCACTCAACGCGTTCACCGAGATCCATAGCGAGCGTGCGCTCGACCAGGCTCGTGCGGCCGAGGACGCCTACAGGCGCGGAAGCGCGCGGCCTCTGGAAGGTATTCCGGTCGCCATCAAGGACTTTCACCCGGTGGCGGGCGAGCTCACGACCTTCGGCTCAAGGGCCTTCGCCGACAACAGGCCCACGCATACCGCGCCCACCGTCGCCCGCCTGCTCGATGCCGGCGCCATCATGCACGCGCGCACGACCACGCCGGAGTTCGCCTACGCGCCGATCACGGCGAGCCCGCTGTGGGGCGTCACGCGCAACCCCTGGAGCCTGGACCACGCCCCCGGCGGCTCGTCGGGCGGCGCCGGCGCAGCGCTCGCAGCGGGTATGACGATGCTCGCCGACGGCACCGATGCGGGCGGCTCGGTGCGCATTCCGGCGGCAGCCTGCCACGTCGTCGGCTACAAGCCGCCGTTCGGGCGCAACCCCCTGGACCGCGATCATCCTATCGAATCGCTGCTCCACTATGGGCCGATGGCGCGGAGCGTCGGCGACGCCGCGCTCATGCAGAACGTGATGTCGGGCGCGCACGGCGACGACATGTGCTCGCTCAGGGAAGGGGTGGAGCTGCCCGAGAGCTATCCGCCAATCGCGGGTTGGACGATCGGGTTCTCGATGGACCTGGGGATGTTCGAGATCGACCCCGAGGTCGCCCGCAACACCCATGCGGCAGTCGAGGTCTTTCGCCGCCTCGGCTGTACCATCCGCGAGGTGCGGCCCGACTGGTCCGGGTTCGATTTGCCCCATCCCTATCTTCGCTATTGGGAGGGCATGGCGGCGGCGAGCCTCGGCGGCATGCTCGACGAGTGGCGCGAGGAGATGGACCCTTACATGGTCCGCATCATCGAGAACGGCCGGGCGCACTCGGCGGAGACTCTCTACCGCTGCAACATCGTGCGCGGCGCGATGTACCGCTCGCTCGCCCCGATCCTCGAGGACTGCAACGTGCTGGTCTGCCCGTCGCTCGCCGTGCCGACGGTCGCCGCAGAGCACGACTGCGGCGCGGAGGATTTTCGCGTCAACGGCAAGCCGGTTCACGCCTATCTGGGCTGGAACCTCTGCTACCCCTTCAACATGGTAAGCCAGTGCCCGGTGATCGCGGTGCCGAGCGGCCTGACCGACGCCGGCCTGCCCACCGGGATTCAGATCGTCGGGCGGACCTACGACGATCTGAGCGTCTTCCAGGCCGCGGCGGCCTATGAAGCGGCTAGTCCGTGGCGGGACGTGCTCCCGCCGATTTGAAATGCGAGCCGAAGAGAGCCTGTGAGACGCAACGCCAGGATCGAGCCATGACCCAGGACCTGATGACCCGCGACGGGCGTGCCATCGCCGATATCGAGCGGCTTCGCTTCTTTCCGGCAACCGCCGTGGGGGGTGCGGGCTCCTACGTGATTGAGGAGGGCGGCCGGCGCGTGCTCGACTTCAGCGCCTCGTGGGGTGCGGCGAGCCTCGGCTACAGCCACCCGGCGGTGGCCGAGGCGGTGAGCAAGGCCGCGAGCGACATGGGGGCGGTGAGCCTCGCCTCTTGCGCCGTCGGCCACGCCGTCGCACTTGCAGAGGACCTGCTGGCGCACTTTCCGGACGGCCGCGACCGGCGGGTCTGGTTCGGCCACGCCGGCTCCGACGCCAACGACGCCGTGGTACGCCTGCTCGAGGCCGCGTCGCCCCGCCGCGGTATCCTTTCCTTCGTCGGCGCCTATCACGGCGGCAGCGCGGCCTCGATGTCGGTGTCCGGCCACAGCTCCCAAACACACGCGCCCGCGCGACCTGGCCTGACCCGGTTGCCCTATCCCGACCCTTACCGCCCTCAGTTCGGCCCCGATCTGGTCGCCGGAGCCCTGGACGACCTCGACCGGCGCTTCGAGAGCGAGCTTCGGCCCGACGAGATCGCTGCCGTCTTCATCGAGCCGATCCAATCGGACGGCGGCGTCATCGTGCCGCCTGCCGGATTCCTCAAGGGTCTGGAGGAACGCTGCCGGGTGCACGGCATCCTGATCGTGGTGGACGAGGTCAAGGTGGGTGTGGGGCGGACCGGCCTCTACCATGCGTTCGAGGCCGAGGGGCTCAGCCCCGACATCGTCGTCTACGGCAAGGGGCTGGGCGGCGGGCTGCCGATCTCGGCTGTGGTCGGTCCGGCGGAGCTCATGAACCTTCAGCCTGCTTTTGCCATCATGACGGCGGCCGGCAACCCGGTGTGCGCAGCCGCCGGCCGCGCCGTGCTGCGCACCATAGAGGAAGATGACTTGATGGTCAGGGCCGCCCTGATGGGCGAGCACATGCAGGCGGGGCTGGCCCGGCTCGCCCAGCGCCACGCGCTGATCGGGCATGTGCGCGGGCGCGGCCTGACCTTAGGCGTCGAGCTCGTCCGCGACCCAGTGAGCAAGGAGCCCGCAAGCTCAGAGACGGCGAAGGTCGCTTTCCGCGCTCACCAGCTCGGGCTGATCTTCTATTACGTCGGGATGGAGTCTAACGTCCTCGAGTTCACCCCGCCGCTGATCATCTCCGAGGAGGAGATCGACGAGGGGCTCGCCATCCTCGACCAGGCGCTGGAGGACGTGGCGGCGGGCCAGGTGTCCGACGAAGACGTGGCTGCCTTTGCCGGCTGGTAACGGCCGGCCCGCCTCCGCTTAGCGCGGGGCGCAGGCCCTGATCGTGGTTTGGACCATCTCCTTGGCGTTGGGTCCGGCAGCCATCGGCGCAATCATCGGCAGGTCGATGCCAGTGGCGCGATAGGCCGCGATCCGCTCCCGGCAGCGCTCGGGCGTGCCGACGATACAGACCGAGTCGATATGCGCGTCGCTTACCGCCCGGGTCGCGGCCTCACGGTCGCCGCGCGTCCAGGCCTCGGCAATCGCCGCCGCTTCTTCGCCGAAACCCTGGTCCACCGCCATCCGGTTATAGCGGGGGAAGAAGCCCGTATACATGGCGACGCCCGGTCTCAGCGCGTCGAATGCATCCGCCGGATCGTCGGCCGCCGCGGTTGGGAGGAGGGAGGTCACGTCGACCGCGCCTGGGTCGCGCCCCGCTCTCTCGGCTCCGGCGGCGATGTGCTGGCGCGCGTCCGCTCCCACATCGAGTGTGCTGCGGGTCAGGATCACGCCGTCAGCCTCCTCCCCGCAGACCCCGATCATTTTGGGGAAGACGGCAGCGAAATAGATGGGCAGACTGGGGCGGAATGGCTGGAACCACAGCTCGTAGTTCTCGATCGTGACGGTTTCGCCCCGATAGGAAACGCGGCCATCCCGCAACAACTGCCGGACCACCTCGGCGGTTTCCCGCACCCGCGTCACCGGCTTGCTATAGGGCAGGCCGTGCTCCGGCTCGACCTGGACCTTGTGGCTGGAACCGAGGCCCAGAATGAAGCGGCCGCCCGAGAGCTGATCGACCACCGCTGCGGCGATCGCAATGGTCGGCGCCGAGCGCACGAAGACGCTCGAAATGCAGGTGCCGAGCTTGACCCTTTCGGTCTGTGCCGCGACCGCAGAGAGCACCGCGAATTGATCGCCGCCGTGTCCCTCCGCCATCCACACCGAATCGTAGCCGAGCGACTCGGCGAGCTGCGCGCACTCGACGATCTCGGATGCGTTCAGCCCTGCCGAGAACGCGACGCCGACTCTGCTCATGCCCTTGTCTCCCCGGCTATTCGGTTGCCACGAGATGCCGCCGATCGTACAGAGGGCGAGGGGCGAATCCAAACCCGCCCCGGCGCGCCGGCTGGCCCCGTTAGGCGCGGGTCGGACGAGCGCGGGAGAGCAGGGAGGTCTGACACATGGGCGGATATCTGATCACCGGCGGGCGGCTGCTCGACGGGACCGGCGCGGCGCTGCAGGACGGCGTCTCGGTGTTGGTGGAGGGCAACCGCATCCGCAAGATCGGCCCCGACCGGGAAGTCGTGGCGGCAGCGGAGACCTTAGGCGGCTACCGGACCATCGACGCCGCCGGCCGCACGGTCATGCCGGGCATGATCGACGGCCACTGCCATATCTCCTACGGCGACATCTTGTCGTTCGAGGAGCTCGACCTCTACGCGGGCGTGGAGTACCGGACGCTGCGCGCCGCCAACAACGCGCGCAAGGTGCTGCGCGCCGGTGTCACGGCGTTCTCCGACCCCGGCTCCACCTGGAACATTTCGGTCGCCGTTCGCGACGCCGTCAACGCCGGCCTGATCGAGGGGCCGCGCATGGCCTCGGCCGGGCGCTACATCACCACCTACAACGCGATCGGCTCGCCCTGGCCGTCGTGGATGGAGCACCCAAAATCGTCGTTTGCCGTACTCTGCAACACGCGGGACGAGATGGTCACGGAGGCGCGCCGCGAGATCAAGGACGGCGTCGACATCGTGAAGGTCGCGGGCGATGGCGACGTGCTCACCGGCGAGGCGGAGCTTGCCGGCAGCATCGGCCTCGACGATCTGCGCGCTATCGCCGAGGTTACCCACCGCCTCGGCAAGGTCTGCACCATCCATGCCCGCTCGGGCCGGGCGGCGGCCGATGCCATCCGTGCCGGCTTCGACTGGATCATCCACGGCTCCTACATGTCAGACGAAGACCTGGGCGTGCTCTTCCGCAATCCGACCCCCGTGATTCCGACCTTCTCGCTGCTGGTGAACACGCTGGATTGGGGCCCCGATCTCGGCTGCTCCGACTTCGTCCTCGACGCCTACAAGGATGAGGTCGAACATCTCGCCGCCGTCGTCGCCCGCGCCCATGGCGAGGGGATCACCATCATCGCCGGCACCGACAGCGGCCAGGGCTCGGTCCCCTACGGCGAATGGCACGCGCGCGAGATGGAGCACCTGATGACCTACGGCGGATTGAGCGCCATGGAGGCGATCCGCGCGGGCACCGCCAACGCAGCGCTGACGCTGGGCATGGAGGACGAGATCGGCACGCTGGAGGAAGGCAAGCTCGCCGACCTCCTGGTGGTGAACGGCGACCCAATCGCCGACATCGCCGTGCTTCAGGACAGGAGCCGGCTCGATGTCGTGATGAAGGACGGCGCAGTGGTCGATACCGAGGCGCCGATCCCCGAGCCCGCACGCTACAACTGGGAAAAGCCCATGCTCTACTGGGAGGATTCGCGGATGCCGACCCAGAGCTTCGTCCGCGAGCACGCGACCAGCAAGCCGCGCTGGATGCAGCAGGAGCGCCGCCTCGACGCCGCGGAGTAGGGAGCGGCCGTCTTCAGAGCGTTGCCGCTTCGCACGGAAATGCATTCACACATTGTCGGTCGCGGCGCCCACCGCCTGCCGCGAAAGCGCTGCAAGAACGGCGGATTGCTTTGCGGCCTCCCGCAATGTTACTGAAGGGAAGAGGCTGCCCCAGGGTCCCCGGACCATGATGCGATGCACGGCGAGCGCTGCCTGCGCCAGCATCGCGCCATGCAGCGCAAGACTGAGCAGACAGCCGCAGGCGGAGGCAGGGAGAACGGGCCCTTGCCGCTAACCCGGACTTTTCATCGGAGCCGTGGCCTGCGCGGCAGAACGAAAATTACAAAACGAAGCCAATTTCGCATAACGCCTTATATAGAAAGGAAAATTAGAGATTTGCGCTTAGCGCCGCTCTCGATCGGAACGCCTCGACGCATCCTGCGCGCCGCGCGAGTCCCGCGCGATGCAGGCCGTGACCCTGGTGGGAATTTCGGGCTGCCCCGCGACCCGGCGGGGATCAACGCGGCGGGAACTCGGGGAGGGGGCATTCGGGCGGAGCCGCGTCGTACTCCCGGTAGTCGAAATAGCCCCAGACGGCCCAGTGGTCCGAGAGGTCGCAATAGTCCGCGCCCTTCACGACCGAGAACAGTGTGCGGTCCGCGAAGTCGAAGCGCGTGCGGAAGACCATCGGGCAATTGCTGCTGTAGCCGGGCGCGCGCCAGCCCTTCTTGGCGAGGATGTAATCGACGTAGCCGTTGCCGCGCTGCGCCCAGTCGCTGCGCGTCTCGCGTGTGTAGCGATGGCCGCGAAAGGTGGGCGCCAGCAAGCCGAGCGGCTCGTCGTCGAGCAGGCCGTCGAACTCGTGACGGAGGACGTTGAAGTCGCCGCCGACGATGACCGGCTCCGAGCGCGGGATCGCCGACTCGTTCTCGAGGAACTGGCGGATGGCACTGAGCTGCGCCGCCTTTGCTTCGCGCTGCTCGGTGTTCCAGCCGAACTGCGCGTGGGTGCCGATCACGTGGTAGCGCGCGCTCCCCTTGTCGATGCGGGCGTAGACGAAGCCCTTGGCGGCGTTGCAATCGGGTTCGACGCAATCGGCGTAGACCCATTCGCTGGCAGCACCGATCGGATGCTTGCTGGCAATCAGGACGCCGCCGTCCTCGCCGAACCAGGTGTCGCCCTCGCCGCCGCGCGGCGCCTCGCCGTCGGCGAGAGGCTGTTCGTAGACCGTGCCCTTCTTGCAGCTTGAGGCAGCGCGGCAGGCGCTGCCGAGGATGCGGGTGGAATAGAGAAAACCCCGAGCCTTGAGCCCGTCCAGCAGTATCGCGCGTGCGTCATCGTCGTAGGCTTCGGACAGGATGACCACGTCATAGGGGGCGAGAAACGGCGGGATACGCTCCGCACGCTCCTCCTGCGCGATAGCAAATCGCTCGCCCATGAAGGGTATGGCGCGGACGTGCGAGGGCAGCAGATAGACATTGTAGGCGATGACGCTGAGAACTTCGTCAGAGGTTGCCGGCCCCGGCAGGTGGTTGATGCCCGGCCCCTCGCACTCGCGCGCCGTCGTCGCGCCGCTGGCGAGGGTCAGAGACAGCGCCAGAGCGAGTGCCAACGCAACGATCTGTTGCGCTTCTCTGCCTGTGCGGACACGCTCCTTGCCCGCTCTCATGCCCATATTCGCGTCCGATCCTCCGGGCCTGCAGTCAGTTCAAGCGTCGGCCAGGAGCGCCGCCCACGCAAGCGCCGCGCCTTCGCGCGATTGGCGGTTGGCGGGGCGGGCCTGCTATGGTCGCGGGGTAGCGGAGCACGCAGTCGATTGTCGGCTGTCGGTTGGCGGGAGGAGTACCGAGAGTGGAGAAAGCGGAGACGTGGCGCGAATATCTCCCCCTGGTACATCAACTTGCGGATGCGTCGGGCGCCGTCATCCTGCGCTATTTCCGGCAGACGCTGGCGATTGAGGACAAGGACCACGTCGCCGGTTACTCGCCGGTAACGGTGGCCGACCGCGAGGCCGAATCCACGATCCGCGCGTTGATCGAAGAGGTCTGCCCCGGCCACGGCATCCTCGGGGAGGAGTACGGGCACGAGCGGCCAGGTGCCCGCTTCACCTGGGTCATCGACCCGATCGACGGCACCAAGGCGTTCATTTCCGGCATGACGACTTGGGGCACGTTGATCGCGCTGCAGGATCGCGGACAGGGCATCATCGGCGTGCTGAACCAGCCCTTCCTCGGCGAGCGGTTCGTGGGCCATGGCGAGGGTGCCTATCTGGACGATCGCCGGCTCGCCACGCGCGCCTGCCCCGAGCTGAGCGGAGCGGTCCTTTACGCGACCGAGCCCGACATGTTCACGCCGGTCGAGCGTGCCGCCTTCGATTCCCTCGCCGCCCGCGTCCGCCTGCGGCGCTTCGGTGCCGATTGTTACGCCTACGGGATGCTCGCCGCCGGCTTCATCGATCTGGTGGTCGAGGCGAGCATGAACCTCTGGGACATCGCAGCGCTGATTCCTATCGTGGAGGGCGCTGGCGGCCTCGTGACCGCGTGGGACGGCGGGCCGGTCGGCTCTGACGGCCGGGTGCTGGCGGTGGGCGATCCCCGGCTGCACGCGCCCGCGTTGGACATCCTTGCCCAGGCCGCCGATCCCGAAGCCGCATGATCGCGCGAACTAGGCATCCGGACCAGCCGTGTTAGGGGCCGATACGTGGCCGTCGCGATAGTGTATCGTGCGTCGGTTCGCGGTTCATTGATGGAATGAGGATCGCCCACCGGGCGCTACGGCGGCTTTATGCGCGAGGTGATACCCGGCAATTGGACCCCCGTATGGTACCGCGGCTTCGGCGAATCCTGCTCATGCTGGACGAGGCAACGGAACCGCATCATATGAATCTGCCGGGTTTGCGGTTGCATCCACTCAAAGGCGACCGGGCCGGCCAGTGGAGCGTGTCCGTGTCGGGGAACTGGCGCATCGTGTTCCGCTTCGCCGATGGCGAAGTTGTGGGTGTGGACCTGGTCGACTATCACTGAAGAAGGAGCAGGCGCATGGCCATGCACGATCCCCCACATCCCGGCGAGATCATCCGCGACGCCGTTAGCGCAGAGGGATGGACGGTGGCCGGGGCTGCCGCCCGGCTCGGCGTCACGCGGAACACGCTGTCGCGCGTGTTGAACGGCAGGGCGGGCGTGTCACCGCGAATGGCACTGGCCCTGGAGCGCATCGGCTGGAGCGACGCCGGGCATTGGGTGCGTATGCAGGGCGCGTACGATCTGGCGCAAGCCCGCGCATCGGCAGCCTGAAGACGTTCCTGACCCTGCTACCTGGAACAAAGTGGCGTATGGCACCGTGATGCACGGCAAGGTCTGCGTCGTCACGGGCGCGAGCTCGGGGATCGGCAGGGTGACGGCGCTCGGCCTCGCGGAGCGAGGGGCGACGGTCGTGCTCATCTGCCGCAACGAAGAGCGCGGCGGCCCGGTGCCGGAGGAGATCGAGCGGCGTGGCGGGAGCGGCAATGCAACCCTGCTGACAGCCGATCTCTCCTCCCAGCGGCAGGTGCGTGAGGTGGCGGCGGCCTTTCTGGCGTGCTTCGACCGCCTCGACGTATTGATCAACAATGCCGGCATCGCCGGTTGGGGGACCCGGCTCGTTACCGAGGACGGGTTGGAGACGACCTTCGCGGTCAATCACCTGGCGCCATTCCTCCTCACCAGTCTGCTGCTGGATCGGCTGAGAGCGAGCGCGCCCGCACGCGTGATCACCGTGAGCTCCGCGGCGCACCGAAACTTCGCGCTCGATTTCGACGACCTGCAAGGCGAGCGGCGCTATTCCGGCTTTGGTGCCTACAGCCGCTCGAAGCTCGCGAACATACTCTTCACCCATGAGCTTTCGCGCCGGCTGGAAGGGACAGGTGTCACCGCAAACTGCCTGCATCCCGGCGTTGTCGCGACGGGCATCTTCCGCAACTTGCCGGGCTGGATGCGCATGGTGTTTACCAGCCGCCTCGTGCTGAGCCCCGAGAAGGGCGCGGACACGATGCTTTATCTCGCAACCGCACCAGAGGTCGCCGAAGTCAGCGGACGCTATTTCGTGCGACGCAAGCCCGTCCGCTCGTCCCGCGTCTCGCAGGATGCGGCGGCCGCGCGGCGCCTGTGGGAAGAAAGCGAAGCGCTGACGGCCGCGCGCGAGGCGTAGGCGAGGCGCCGACGTGCTACGGTCAAGCCCCGTCGCCGTGCGAAGGTAGAGCGTGTGTCGATGGAGACGGATAAGCGAGGGCCGCTGGTGGTCGAATGCACCCGAGGGCCCGCGGTCGAGAGCCGGCATCTGGTGGATGTCGCGGTGGTCGATTCGTCCGGGCGCCTCGTCCAGGGCTGGGGCGAGACCGAGTCGGTCGTCTATCCGCGCTCGGCGATCAAATCGGTTCAGGTTCTGCCGCTGATCGAAACCGGCGCTGCCGAGCGTCATGCGGTGAGCGACGAGGAGATCGCGCTTGCCTGCTCGTCGCACAACGGTCAGGCGGCCCATGTGGAGGTCGTGCGCGGCTGGCTCGCGCGCGCCGGGCTTGGCGAGGACGACCTCGAATGCGGCCCTCACTTGCCCTATCACACGCCGTCAGCTCACGCCTGCGTGCGCGCCGGCGAGAGTGGCCTCGCGGTGCAGAACATGTGCTCGGGCAAGCACGCCGCCTTCCTGGTCACGGCACGCGCGCTGGGCGAGCCGACGCAGGGCTATATCGCGCGCGACCATCCGGTGCAGCAGCGGGTGTCCGCCGCCATCGCCGCGCTCTCCGGCCACGATCTTGCGCGGGCGCCCTGGGCGATCGACGGGTGCAGCATCCCCACGATCGGCCTGCCGCTCTCTGCGCTTGCGCGGGCCGCAGCGCGCATCGCGGACTCCACCGGCCTCGACGACGAACGGCGCGCCGCGATTGCGCGGGTGCGCCGCGCGGTCGCCGGCCATCCCTTCCTGGTTGCCGGCGACGGCCGCGCGTGCACGCGCATCATCCAGACGGCAGGCGAACGCGTGCTGGTCAAGTTCGGCGCCGAAGGGGTGTTCTTCGCCGCGCTCTACGAGAGCGGCCTGGGCCTTGCGCTGAAGGTGCGCGACGGCGCGACCCGCGCCGCCAATGCCGCTGTTGCGGCCATGCTCGACCGTCTCGGCGTCCTCGACGACCGGGACCGGGAGGCGCTGGCCGACATGCTGGACAAACCCCTGCGCAACTGGGCCGGCCGCCTCGTCGGTGCCGTCCGCCCCGCGCAGGACGCGTAACCGAGAGGGAAGGGGAGTCGTTATGCTCAGGCTTTCTGATTTCGCGGGCCGGGTGCTGCGCGAGGACGATCTCGACGATCTGGGCCGGCCCACCGGAGAGGTGATCGAAGAGGCGATCGACACGGGCCGCACGAAGGAGGCCAAGACGCTCGCACGCAACCTGATCCACGAGTGGAAGGGCCTCCACGACCTCTACTGCGACTGGATCTGGGACATGCTGACCAAGATCGGGCGTAAGTTCGGCGAGGGCGAGGTCTACGCCATGCTGCGCGCGACCCAGGAGACCTGGATGATGAAGCGGACCTGGAGGGGGTTCCGCAAGATGACCGTGGAGCGCCAGGTCACGCTCACCGCAGAGATGATGCGCGCGCACCGCTGTGGGCCCCGGCAGGAGGGCGATATCGACGTGTTGGAGGACGCCGAGCGCTACACCATCGTCATGGACCCCTGCGGCAGCGGCGGTCGGATGCGCCGCGGCGACCCCATGGACAAGACCCCCTCGCGCCTTGGCCCGCCCTATAACTTCGGCTCGACTCAGGAAGCGCACTGGTGGAGCTGGGGTCGCAAGGATGTGCCCTATTACTGTGTCCACTGCACGCTCAACGAGATCCTGCCGATCGAGTGGGGCGGCGCACCGCTCTGGGTTACGGACTTCGACCCCGATCACGCCAAGCCCTGCCGCTGGCACTTTTACAAGAAGCCCGAGCTGATTCCGGCGGAATATTGGACTCGCTTGGGCAAGGAAAAGCCCGCACAGTTCGACGACGCGTGAGTCCCGGCGCACGGCGTGGCGCCACCGGGGGTTACGAGGCCGTCCATGCCGCTCCTGACCACCTGCATCGGCGCGTATCCCAAGCCGCCCTACGTGCCGCGCATGGCCTGGATGGACGAGGGCGTCCAGGCCGGTGAGGTCGAGGGCGGGACGCTCACGCCGGAGGAGCGGCGGGCCGCTTTCGATCGTGCCACGCGGGAGGTCGTGGCCGAGCAGGCCGCGATCGGTATCGACATCCCGACCGACGGCGAGATGCGGCGGGCGAACTACATCCACTACCACTGCAGTCATCTGGATGGCTTCGAACCCGATACGCTAACGCTCTGCACCATGCGCAACGGCGCCTGGACGGCCGAGATGCCCACGTTTACGGGCAAGGTCGCGGCGCGCGAACCGTTCCTGGTGCGCGACTGGGAGGTTGCGCAGGCGGCGACGGAGAGGCCCGTCAAGATCACCGTTTCCGGGCCGCTCACCATTGCGGACTCGACCGCCAATACCTTCTATTCCGACCGCCGTGACTGGTGGGCCGATCTCTCCGATGCGCTCAACCTGGAGATCAGGCGTCTGGCGGAGGCCGGTTGCCGCCACATCCAGATCGACGAGCCGCTCTTCGCGCGCCTGCCGGACGAGGCGCTCGACTACGGGATCGAGAACCTGGAACGGTGCTTCCACGGCGTTCCCGACGGCGTGACCCGAACCTTGCACATGTGCTGCGGCTATCCCGACAAGCTGGACGAAACCGATTACGTGAAGGCCGATCCCGAGGCCTACCGGCGGCTCGCCGGTGCGGTAGAGGCGAGCAGCGTCGACGCGGTCTCCATCGAAGACGCGCACCGGCACAACGATCTTGCCTTGCTTGACGCGTTCGCCCGCACCACGGTCATCCTCGGCGTCGTCAAGATCGCCTCGAGCCGGGTCGAGACGGTGGACGAGATCGTCGCGCGCCTGAGGGCAGCGCTCGACCACATCGATGCCGACCGGCTGATGGCTGCGCCCGACTGCGGGCTCATCATGCTGGGCTCCGAGGGCGCGCGCGCCAAGCTCGGCCGTCTCGTCGAAGCCGCGCGTGCGGTCTGACCTCCCGCTCCGGGGCGGACTCACGCGATCCGGTCCGGAGTGCTCGCCAAGGGCCGACAAGCGACGCTGAAAAGCGGTGCAATA
The DNA here is from genome assembly GCA_965237415.1 of Alphaproteobacteria bacterium. Taxonomy (GTDB): domain Bacteria; phylum Pseudomonadota; class Alphaproteobacteria; order UBA828; family UBA828; genus WTGU01. The sequence continues at coordinate 949,722 of CBDEFM010000002.1, read as the reverse complement.
CAAGTTTCGCGCGCTTCTCCCTGTACGCTGTCAGCGACTGTCGTGCGTGGCTCCGGGCGGTCGGACGGCCCATTGCGCTGAGCTACATAGGATCGCTATGGGGATCGCCGCGAAGCTGCCAGCCCGCCAGTCTCATCACGGTCCGGTCCTCTGCCCTCCCGAATCCCCGGACCATGGTGCGATGCAAGGTGCGCTGCGTGCGCGCCAGGATTGCGCGATGGGTCGATCATTTTCCCGCGCGCGTACCCGCGCACCCTGCTTCCGCGCGCGTACCCGCGCGACGCAGCGCGAGAACAAGTGGAGCGCGGCAGGCGGAGCGCGCGGGCGGGCGCGAACCTGTTCCGCCCGCACGGCGTTATGCAACGCACGCGTGATCCCATATGCCGCGCGCACGACGCTGTCTGGCGCGCCCGCGACCTTTCAGGCGCGGGCGACTCGGGCGAAGGCGATCTTGCGCCGCGGAATCCCACTTATCCCACTTAATCCCGCCGAATCCCGCTTCCAATTTAAGTTCTGCCGGAGGTGTGAGCCGGAATCGGACCGCGATCCAGGCGAGAAATTCGTGCCGGCCAGGAATTCGCAACGGGGGCTCAGCCTGTGGACGATTGACCGGCTCTCACAGAGCTTCGCCGCGTGTGCCCGGCCCCGCGGCTCGCCCTCGATGTCCCTTTCGCACTGCGGTACGACGGACCGGGCGCCGTGATCGCGCAGGCCATACTGCGGCGGCCTCGGGCCTTGATCGCCGCACTGTGTCTGGCCGAAGTGTTCGCGATGACCGGCTTTGCGACCTACTGGTCGCTGCTGCCGGTGCTTCAGCCGGCCTGGGACATGAATAACGCTACGGCCGGCTGGCTCTCGGGTGCGTTTTTCGGCGGCTACGTCCTCGCGGTCCCCTTCCTCACCGCGATGACCGACCGGGTCGATGCCCGCCATGTCTTCATTCTGGGCGCGCTGCTCTCCGCCGGGGCTTTGATCGGCATGTCCTTCCTGGCGGCGGGATTCTGGTCCGCGTTGCCGTGGCGCGTAATGGCCGGTGCCGGCCTCGCCGGATGCTACATGCCGGGCCTCAAGGTGCTCACCGACCGCCTGTCGCAGGCACGGCAGGCGCGTGCGGTGGCCTTCTACACGGCCTCCTTCAGCATAGGCACTGCGGTCTCCTACGCGCTCGCGGGCGGTGCGCTGGAGTGGTTCGGGTGGCGCGGCGCTTTCCTGTTCGCGGCCGCCGGACCGGTCCTCAGCGTCGTCGCCGTCGTGATGCTGGTGGCACCGCGGGCGCCGGAAGCGCCTGCCGAGGAGCGCAGGCACGTGCTGGACTTCCGCCCGGTTCTGCGCTCGCGGGAGACGATGGGCTACATCGTTGCCTATGCCGGCCACGGGGCCGAGCTGTTCGCCATGCGCTCCTGGATCGTGCCGTTCCTCGTATTCTGCCTGGGCAGCGGCGGCGCCCTCGAACTCGACGCCACGCTCTTCGCCACCCTGACCTCGCTCATCGCCGTGGTTTCGAGCATCGGCGGCGCGGAGCTGGCATTGCGCGTCGGACGCGCGCGCCTGATCACATGGGTGATGCTGGCGACGTTCGCGCTCAGCGCCGTGACCGGCTTTTCTTCGCCACTGCCCTTCGCCGCGGTGGTGTTCCTTTGCCTGGTCTATGCGGCCGCCATCCAGGCCGATTCGGCGGCTCTGACCGCGGGAGCCGTCGCCTCGTCCCCGGTGGGTCATCGCGGCGCAACGCTTGCGGTGCATTCGACACTGGGGTTCGGCGGATCGCTGTTCGCGCCGGCGCTGGTGGGCGTGGTTCTCGACCGTGCCGCGCCGTTGGGCGCGGCGACCGCCTGGGGGTTCGCGTTCCTCGCGATGGGATCGATGGCGTTGCTGGGCTACGTCTTCTTCATGGTGCAGCGTCGGCGTCTGGCCTCCGGGCCGCCGCCCGATAGAGAGCCATCAGGCCCTCGATAATCCGAGCATGCAGGGATCGTCGATTTCGCACTCAAGAGGCGTCGTGCAGGAAGCAGGCAACCTTGCGGCCGGAGCCCACGCCGAGCAGAGGGGGTTGCTCCTGCCGGCAGCGCTCCATGGCGTGGGGACAGCGCGTGTGGAACGAGCAGCCCCGTGGGGGGTTGATCGGGCTGGGTACGTCGCCCTGGAGAGCGCCCATCTCGATCACGGACTTGGCGCCCGGCTGCGCCACCGGTATCGCCTGTATCAACGCTTGTGTGTAGGGGTGCAGATAGGCGTTCAGCACGTCAACGGTCAGATTGATGAGAACGAAGGCAAGCGCCAGGATCAGCACGGCTCCCTGAACCGTTGGCAGGTCGCGCCCGATAATCGCGTTGTAGACCACGAAGCCCAGACCCGGCCACGCGAACACCACCTCGATGAGAACGACACCGCCGAGAAGATAGCCGAGCTCCATGCCACCCACGGTGACGATGGGCGGCAAGGCGTTTCGGAGCGCATGTCTGCGCAGGATGATCGCGCGACGCAGGCCCTTGGCGCGTGCAACGCGGATGTAGTTCTGGCTCAGGATTTCGATCATGGTGGCGCGCGTGATCCGCGAGATGAGCGCCGCCGAGGGAAGCGATGCGGCCACCGCGGGGAGCACAAGATGCTCGAGCACGTCGAGCACGCCGCCGCCGACGACGATCTTCGTCATCCCCGTGGCCGGCAGCCACCGCCAGGTCAGAGAGAAAAGCAGAACCAGCACCAGCCCGCCCCAGTAGAGCGGAATGCTACCGGCGATGAGTACGAGCGCCGTGATGGACCGATCGTAGAGTGTTCCCGACTTGGCCGCGGCGAACAGGCCGGACGAGAAGCCGAGCACGTAAGCGAGAATCGCGGCCGAGCCGGCAAGCAGCGCGGTGTTCACGAACTTCGGAAAGATGATTTCGGACACCGGGCGCTTGTGAACCCATGACGTGCCGAAATCGCCCTGCACCACGGCGGCCAGCCACTTATCGTATTGGACCGGAAGGGGGCGGTCGAGGCCCATCTCCGCCCTCAGCACCTTCTTGGCGTTCTCCGAGCCCATGGGCCCGAGCAACGTCGAGGTCACGTCGCCGGGAGCGAGCTGAACGAGCATGAAGACGATGATGGAGACCCCGAACAGGACCGGGACGATGAGGAGGACCCGACCGATGATGAAGCGCAGCATCGGCCTACAGACTCGCGCTGAATCGAGGTGTTGGCACCGCCACCATCGCAGGTGCGGCGCGGCGCAGCGCAGCATACTGGTCCGCTTACCGATGAGCGCGACCGCCGAGACAGTGGTCGGCAGACAAAGCGAAGCCCCCTCGTTCACGCAACGAGGGGGCTTCATTGCAACGGGTCGCACACCGATTCACGTTAGGCGGACATCTGCCCTATTCCTTGAATTCGACCCTGGAGAAATCCCACCAGTTGGCCGGTGCGTTGACAAACCCCGTGACCGACGGGTGCAGCGCAATGGGGTTGAAGTAATGGTAGATGGGCGCGTTGGGTGGATCGTTGAGCATGATCCAGGAATCGGCCTGCTGATAGAGCGCGGCGCGTTCACTTTCATCGGCCGTCTCCAGCGCCTGCTGGAAGAGGACATCCATCTCTTCGTTGCAATACCATCCGATGTTGTTGCCACGGGGCGGCACCCGGTCGCAGCGGTAGTTGAATGCGGTCCAGCGTGGCACCTGCTCGCCCCACAGAATCTCGTTTATGTGGAGCTCGTCCGGCATGCCCGCAACCCACTTGTCGAGGTAGGCGAGCCACTCCATCTTGTTGAGAGCGAGGTTGATTCCGACCTTCTTCAGATCGCGCTGGATCCACTTCTCCATGAGCTCGCCGGTGCCGTAGATCATGACATCGAAGTCCAGATCCAGGCCGTCGGCATGGCCGGCTTCCGCCAGGAGCTCTCGCGCCTTGTCAGGATCATAGGAGTAGCTCACGAAGTTCGGGTCGTAGGCATAGGTGCCGGCGTTCAACATGCCGTAGGCGGGTTTTCCGTAGCCGCGCAGAATCCGCTCGGCCATCGCGTCTCTGTTGATGGCATAGTTGATCGCCTTGCGAATACGCACGTCCTGCATCACCGGGTTTCTCATGTTGAAGGAGAGGTACCAGAACGTCGGCGCATTCTCGTTCTTGGTCACCACGAAGCCTTCCTCGACGATGCTCTCGATTTCGTCCCAAGGCGGATCCTGGATGGCATGCACCTCGCCAGCGAGCAGTGCATTCACCCGGGTGGCAGGGTCTTCCAGAATACGGAAGATAAGACGATCCACTTTGGCGTTCTCGCCCCAGTAGTCGTCGTTGCGCTCGAGGGTCGTGCTCACGGTCGGGTCGCGCTCGACAAACTTGAAGGGACCGGTGCCGATGGGGTTGAGAGGGATACCCTCGTTGCCAAAGGTCTCGATCGCCGTCGGGCTGACGATATACATCTGCGGGCAGTCTTCCATCCCTGTGCGGAGAAACTCGTAATTGGGTCCGTTGAGGGTAATCTTGACAGTGAACTCGTCGACGACGTCGACGGACTTGATGTCGCCTACGAAGCGGATGAAGTCCATGTAGGCGTGGGCGGTCTCGTTGAAGTGGGGTGCGTCCTTGTTGAGGAAGCGGTCGAAGTTGTACTTGACGGCATCGGCATTGAAGGGCGTGCCATCGTGGAAATTCACGCCCTTGCGCAGGTGAAACGTGTACTCGACGCCGTCGTCAGAGATCTCTCATGACTCGGCGAGCTGCCCCTTGAGCTTTGTCGGCCAGTCGGCGCTTTGGAGATCGATTTCCACCAGAGCCTCGTAGATCTGGTAGTTCACCATCTTGGCCATCCAGCCGCAGGTCACGTGCGGATCGAGAATGCTGTGATCGGCGGGCATCCCGTAGACAAAGGTGCTCTCGGCCCGGGCATGGTCCGAGGCGAAAACGGCCCCCGCGAAGCCGGCGGCGGCTACGGTCACGACGATGGGTCACAACAGAGATCGAATCATGGAAGCCTCCCCTTCATGATTACCGGTCTGTGGTTTCACGCAGATGTGCGTGGTGTGCTGTGTTGCGGCGCGCACGATTCTCCGTACTTCACAGAGTCGGGCGATGTTGACGCCACGGGCGCGCCTCCTCGAGCGCGGCGCCGATGCGGAGCACCGTCAGGTCATCGAAGCGGCGGCCCGCGATCTGCAGGCCCGTGGGCAGCCCCTGCGAAGAGAATCCTGAAGGAACCGAGAGCGCCGGCAGCTTGAGCGCGTTGAACTGCATGGTCATGTCCATGCTCAGGTGACGGCCGTCGGCGTCGTCGGTCATGGAGCCGAGCTCGTCGTAGTCGACCGTGGGCGCCGGGATGGACTCGGTCGGGCACAGCAGAGCGTCGCAGCGTTCGAGGATGGGACGCAGCGCGTTCCAGGCCTCGGTGTAGACCGTCTCGGTCTTCATGAGATCGACCGCGCTCATCTTGTGGCCCTCCTCCATCGACGCGACGACGGAGGGGTGCATCTTGTCCTTCCAGCGCTCGAGATGCTGGCCGAAGTGCGTGGCCCCGAACACGGCCCAATAGGCCCACCATGCGTCGTTGAAGGCTCTGGACCAGCCGAGTTCGACGGGCTCGATCTCCGCCCCCGCCTCAGCGAGGGCAGCGGCGGCTGCGCGGGTGTTCGCCTCGACATCCGGGTCGATGCGGTAGTAGCGAGGTCGACCGACAAGGCGAGGCGCATGCCGCGCACATCGGGCGGCGGCGGAATGGCGACCGAGAGTGCCGGCGAGAGCGTGTTGATGTCGCGCTCGTCCGGCCCCTGGCACAAATCCAGGAACATCGCGGCGTCCGCCACGGTCCGTGAGAGAGGACCGTGGCAGCACATGTAGTCGTACTGGGTCGGAAGGAACTCGAAGGGGATCCGGCCGGAGCTCGGCTTCAGCCCCACGCAGCCGCTGTGGGACGCCGGAATTCGCACCGAGCCGCCGGCGTCGGAGCCTTCCGCGAGCGGCACACAACCGGCGACCACCGCGGCCGCGGAGCCGCCCGACGATCCTCCCGGCGTGTGATCCGGGTTCCACGGATTGCGGGTGATTCCCCACAACGGGCTGTCGGTGAGACTGGAAAAAGCGAACTCGGGCGTCGTCGTCTTGCCCACCATGATAGCGCCGGCACCGCACAGGCGCTGCGCCAACATCGATGAGACGCACCCCTTGCTGTGGGGCGGTGGAGATGAGAACCGATGGTCACAAATCCAGGAGACGCTCGGGCTCTGGGGATCGGAGCGGCGAGCCCGAGCGAGCGGCGCGAGGCCGGCGCCGGACCCCGAGGTCCAAGCCGAAGCGGCGCCAGTTCACCGCCGAGTGACTGCGAATCCTAGAGGAGGCCGACCGCTGCACGCAGCCCGGCGAGGTCGGACGGCTGCTTCGCCGGGAAGGGTTGTACACCTCCCACCTGTCGGCTTGGCGCAAAGCGCGTCGTCAAGGCTCGTTGCGGGGCCTGACCCCGAACAAGCGCGGCGCCAAGCCTGCCGAGCATAACCCGCTCAGCGCGAAGGTGCGCGAGCTCGAGGCGAAAGTGGCGCGGCTGGAGAAGGAGTTGCACACCGCGCATACCATCCTGGATGTCCAGGGAAAAGTTGCGGGCTGAGGGATTCAACCTCAGCGACGGACTGCTGATGGCGGCCCAAGGGCCCTCACGGTCGGTGTGGCCCGCTGCCGAGCGCTGGGTGTGTCACGGACCACCTTCTACCGTCGTCACAAGGTTCCCGGGCACCAGCCGCCCGCCCGGGCGCTGTGCGAGTCCGAACGCGAGCATGTTCTCAACGTGCTCGCCTCCCCTCGCTTCGTCGACCGCGCGCCCGCCGAGGTCGTCGCCACGCTACTCGATGAAGGCCAGTACCTGTGCTCGGAGCGCACGATGTATCGGATCCTGGCCGCGAATCAGCCGGTGCGAGAGCGGCGCAATCAGCTCGAACATCCTCCCTACAGCAAGCCCGAGCTGGTGGCCACCGCGCCGAACCAGACGTGGTCCTGGGACATCACTCGACTGCTGGCACCGACACGCTGGACCTACTTCTACCTCTACGTCTTGCTCGACATCTTCAGCCGCTACGTGGTCGGCTGGATGGTCGCGAGAGGGAGAACTCCGCCCTCGCCGCAACGCTGATCCTCCCGGGCATCGCGTGTGATCCGCACTCCGGCGGGGCGCACGGATTCGCCGACCTCGGTCACACGTGCTGATTCCCCACAACCCCTTCTCCGAGGCCCAGTGTCGGCTTCCCTGGGCGATTCGACGATATCCACGCCGCCATCGCCTTCTGCCAGTCGTTCTTCCCTTGGTACAACACCGAGCACCGCCATGGCGGAATCGCCATGCTCACCCCCGATGACGTCCATCACGGCCGTGCCCACACCGTGCTGCAACAACGTGAACAGACCCTGCGCGCCGCCTGGAACCATCATCCTGAGCGCTTCGTTCGCGGCATCCCCAAACCCCTGCCGCTTCCCAAAGCGGTCTGGATCAATCCACCTGACACATCCACAACAGGAGAGACTGCCGTAAATCGCACGACGGTGTCAAAGTCGTTGACAGGTTCGCTGCACCACGAGCGCGTCGTAGTCGGGCACCCAATCCTTGTAGGCGTAGGAGCCGAAGGTCGTGGTCTTGCCCTTGGTGGGCGTGAGGTCCTTGATGGCGATCGGCACCCCATGCAGCGGGCCCACAGCATCACCCGCCGCAATCGCCCGCTCCGCCTCTCGTGCCCGCTCGATGGCTTCCGACGGGTAGGTGAAGCAGAAGCAGTTGAGCGTGGGGTTGACCTCCTCGATGCGCTCCAGCGCGTTCGTCACCAACGCGACGGGCGAGAGCGAGCCGTCGCGGATGAGAGCGGCCGCCTCCGTTGCCGAGAGGTAGGAGAGTTCAACGTCGCTCATGGCTCATGCCCAACATGCAATCACGGTATCATGGGCGGCAAAACGGGAGAATAGCGTCCGCCCCCATGTTGCGGCCACAAGGCGTTCAACGAGGGGGCGATGCGTGACAGGGTGCGAACACGGTGGTCAGCGTGGAGCCATGAACCGATACCGCATCACCGAGGCAGACAAGGTTTACGCCGCAGAATTCAAGCGCAATCTCGACGCGGACAACTGGTTTCACAGCCCCGGGTTGCAGCGGGTTCTCAACGCAATGCGCGGCGGACCTGGGCCTGGAAAATACGTGCTGGTGGTTGACGAGCCCTTTCAATGCTGGCGGCTCGGGAAGATGCCGGCCAAGCGTGGGGACCCCATCAAAATCGTTCCTGGCCACCAGTTTCATAGTCTCAAGGAGGCGGAGTAGACGGTGTTCAAGCTGCGTTGGGAGGCGCACACGGGTGAGACCCTGTCGCTATAGCGCCCGATGCAGCGGACTTGCGGGCCAATCCCGCATGAACCGCGGGATACCGGTTGGAGACGGGTGATGCTTGGGAGCGCAGGGCAGCAGTGGGGGATGCGAAAGTGAGGATTTTGGCCTACGCCGACCGGCTGAGCGGGAGACCCGGCGAAGCGGTCGAGATCAAGGTGAGCTGTGAGGGGCTGAACCGCTACGAAGCCGAACTGGTCCGCATCATTCAGGGAGATATCAATCCGCAGGGTCCTGGCTATCGCGAAGACGCTGTCGATCTGGACCTTGGAGGTCCCTTCGAGGGACGTTTCCAGCCCCTTCATCCGGGTTCCTACGGCATTGTCGAAGACAACGCGGCGTTCCGAGCTCTTTCCACATTCACGGTGTTCGCGGCGATCTGGCCGACAATGCCGGGTGACGGGCCGCAGACGGTCCTCGCGCGACGCGATCCCCTGACGGGCGCAGGATTCGAACTCTTTCTGAACGAGGCTGGCGCCCTCGAATTTTCTGTTGATTTCGGCGGTGCAGAGGCGTCCTCGGTGTCGACCGAGGAACCGCTGCTTGCGCAACGATGGTATCTGGTGGCGGCGAGCCTGTGCGCCGAGGACGGCCGGATGATTGTCACGCAACGCCGCCTCGCGCCGCATCCCCTGCCGGCAGACGCAGCAATTGTGACCCGTGAGGGACGGTGTTCCGCTGTTCCCTCAGACGTCGCGGCGCCGATGACCGTAGCCGCTCGTCCGGCCATGGATCGATCGGCGGAACGCCACTTCAACGGCCGGCTGGAACGGCCTTCGCTTTACGCTTCCGTCCTAGTCACCTGAATCTGAAGTTCGCCACATAAAGCTAACTATGTTGAACGACTAACTTCTTCGACAATAGAGCGACTTAGTGTGGCAGCACTGCTAATCTATAATGATCTCAACGTCAGTGCCAGATGACTAGAACCCGAGGACATGATCGCCAAGTTGGATGCACAGTCCGGGAGCGCGCGTGACGTGGATCTGGTCGCCGCGTGGGACTTCTCGATTGGCATTTCCACCGATCGCATGGTCGATGTCTCGCCCCGGCACCTGCATGGCGTCCTGGTCAACCTCCCGACACGTGGCGTGACAGGACAAAATGGAGGCGGGGACGCGTTCTGCTGGGTTCAAACGCCTGAACGCTACGCAGCCGTCCACTTTCATGACGACGATCTCTATGACGCCGGCTGGGACACCGATTTTTCGTTTGAGATTCCGAACGGGATTCGCAGCGGTTTGTACGCGGTGCGTCTTCACGCGGCGGAGGACGAGTTCTACGTACCTCTCGCGGTGCTTCCGCCGCGAGAGGGGCCGACGGCGTCCGCTGCCTTCCTGCTGCCGACGGCAAGCTACATGGCGTACGCCAACAACCGCATCGCATTGGACGTACCGGAAGCGGAGATCGTGGTCGGGAGGCTCCTGGAGCATAAGAAACATGACCTGTTCATGCAGGAGCACCCGGAGCTCGGCCTTTGCTTCTACGACGTTCACAACGACGGGTCGGGCGTATTCTACAGCTCGCGCTTGCGGCCCGTCGTCGACATGCAGCCCAAGATCGTTGGGGCCCTGGGGGGGTGCCGGTTCCAACGTATGGCAGTTCAACGCCGATACGCACATCCTGGGTTGGCTCGAACACTGCGGCGAACGCTTCGACGTCATTACCGATGAGGATCTGCACCGCGAAGGATTGTCTCTGATCGAGGACTACCGGGTCGTGCTGACCGGCTCTCATCCCGAGTATCACAGCGCCTCGATGCTTGACGCGCTCGAAGCCTACGTCCATCGGGGCGGGCGGCTCATGTATTTGGGTGGGAATGGATTCTATTGGCGGATCTCGTTCCATCCAGAGCTACCCGGCGTCATCGAGTGCCGAAAATCCGAGGATGGCATTCGCGCTTTCTCGCCGTTGCCCGGCGAATTCTTCGCGAGCTTCACGGGCGAATACACGGGCCTTTGGCGCCGCAACGGGCGGCCGCCCAACCGCTTGGTCGGGATCGGCATGGTTTCGCAGGGTTTCGACATTTCCGCGCCCTATCGTCGTATGCAGGCCAGCCGGGATCCCAGGGCCGCCTTCGTTTTCGAAGGCGTGGAGGACGAGATTATCGGCGATTTTGGCTTGAGCGGAGGTGGCGCCGCAGGCCTGGAGCTTGACGCGGTCGATCACGCGCTCGGCACGCCCGAGCACGTGCTCGTTCTGGCGTCGTCGGAGCGATATACCGATGTCTATCTCATGACGCCGGAAGACATGCTCGATCCGGTTCCGGGCCCGGGTGGAACCGAGGCAGACATTATCCGCAGCGACATGGTGTTCTTCGAGACCGCCAACGGCGGCGCCGTGTTCTCGACGGGCTCGATTGCGTGGGCCGGGAGCATGGCCTGGAACGGCTACAACAATCATGTGGCCGTCATCACCTCAAACGTGCTCAGGAGTTTCTTGAATCCGAAACCCTTCGCTTTTCCCAGCACCATCTGAGATGGGCAGAAGCGGGCGAATTGGACTAAACTGGGAACATCGGGTTAACAGAGGCCGTGATGTTCATGTCCGTCTCCGTCTCCACTCCGATGGCTACGACGGCTCAGCTTGCTCTCGACCTCGCGCGCCCCTGCGTCGCGGAGGGCCGGGCCGAGGGTCTGGCACGCGGCGTCTGCCGGCTGCTCGACTCCATGGGTGTGTGCCCTCTCGTCGAGGTGCCGCTCGGCTCGGGCCGGCGGGCGGACGTGTTGGGGCAAGACGGCAAGGGCCGCTTTACCATCGTCGAGATCAAGAGCGGGCTCGCCGATTTTCGCGCCGATGCCAAGTGGGAGGACTACCGCAGCCATTGCGACAGGCTCTACTTCGCCGTGGGCAGCGAGTTCCCGCTCGACGTGTTGCCGGCAAGCGTCGGCGCGATCGTTGCCGACCGTTTCGGCGCCGAGATCAGGCGGGAGGCGCCGCTTGAGCCCATGGCCACGGGGCTCCGCCGCAGGCAGGCGATCCGTTTCGGCCGCATCGCCGCCAACCGTCTGCGCTTCTTCCACGAGGAACTAGGCTGAGCCGCTCGCTTCCGCGCCGCTTCGCGCCGTGCTAAAAGCCGCCCCGCCTGGGGCGTAGCCAAGCGGCAAGGCAACGGGTTTTGGTCCCGTGATCCCAGGTTCGAATCCTGGCGCCCCAGCCAAGCCCTGCCGCCGGCACGTGAGGAGAGGGTCGATCCCCCGCCGCGATATCCCATGATCCCGCGTTATTCACGTCCGGAGATGGCCGCGGTCTGGGCACCTGAGACCCGCTTCGCCATCTGGCTGGAGATTGAGCGCCATGCGCTCGATGCCCAGGTCGCGCTCGGCCAGGCGCCGCAGGTGGCGGCGGAAGTGCTCGACCGCGCGATGCGTGCGCACCAAGCGGCACTCGTCGATCCCGCGAAAATCGACGCGATCGAGCGCGAGACCCGCCACGACGTGATCGCCTTCCTCACCAACCTCGCGAACCATGTGGGGCCGGAGGCGCGCTTCATACACCAGGGCCTCACCTCGTCCGATGTTCTCGACACCGGCTTCGCGGTGCAGCTCGACCGGGCCGGCGCCCTGCTGGAGGAGGGCGTCAGCGCCGTGGCCGCAGCGCTCAAGCGACGCGCGTTCGAGCACAAGCGGACGCTCTGCGTCGGCCGCAGCCACGGCGTCCATGCCGAGCCGACGAGCTTCGGGCTCAAGCTCGCCGGCCACTACGCGGAGTTCTCCCGCGCCGCAGACCGGTTGAAAGCGGCGCGTCGCGAGATCGCGACCTGCGCCATATCGGGGCCGGTCGGTACCTTCGCGAGCGTCGACCCGGCGGTCGAGGCGCATGTCGCGGAGGCGCTGGGACTCACGCCGGAGCCGGTCTCGACCCAGGTCATCCCGCGCGATCGCCACGCCATGTATTTCGCCGTGCTCGGCGTCATCGCCGGCGCGATCGAGCGGCTGGCGGTGGAGATTCGGCATTTGCAGCGAAGCGAGGTGGGGGAGGCGGCTGAAGCCTTCGGCAAGGGGCAGAAGGGCTCGTCCGCCATGCCCCACAAGAAGAACCCCATCCTGAGCGAGAATCTGACCGGCCTCGCCCGCATCGTACGGGCGTCGGTGGTGCCGGCGCTGGAGAACATCGCGCTCTGGCACGAGCGTGACATCAGCCATTCAGCGGTCGAGCGCGTGTTCGCGCCGGATGCGACCATTGCGCTGGATTTTGCGCTGACCAGGCTCGCCTCGGTCGTCGACGGCCTCGTGGTCGACGAGGCGGCCATGCGGCGCAATCTCGACAGCCGAGGCGGGCTCGTGCACAGCCAGCGGGTCCTGCTGGCGCTGATCGAGCGTGGGATGTCCCGCGAGGACGCCTACGCCACCGTGCAGAAGATCGCGCTGGAGGTCTGGGAAGGCGGCGGCGATTTCGAAGCGGCGCTTGCGGCCGACGAGCGGGTCGCGGCCGTGCTCGATCGCGCTGCGCTCGCCGCGCTGTTTGCGCCCGAGCCTTACCTCAAGCACGTCGATACGATTTTCGAGCGCGTCTTCGGGCGCTCGACGGATGACTCAACCGACAAAGAGGGAAGTGGACGGTCATGATCGAGATGCAGGACCACATCGCTGTGATCACAGGTGCCGGCAGCGGATTTGGAGAGGCCACTGCGCTCAGGCTCGCGCGGGAGGGGATGCCGATCTTCTGCCAGGACATCAACGAGGAGAACGCTCAGCGTACGGCAAACAAAGTGCGGGAAGGCAACGGTCGGGCAGAAGCGATCGGCGGCGATGTCTCCAACGAGGCCGACGTGAAGGCCATGTTCGCGGCCTGCCGCGAGGCCTTCGGCGACTGCACGTTGCTCTTCGCCAATGCCGGCTACGCCCGGCTGTCCCCATTCGTCGAGATGAAGACGGAGGACTTCGATCGCATGGTGGCGGTGCTTCTGCGCGGCGTCTTCCTCTGTGACCGCGAGGCGCTCGGCCCGATGCTGGAGAAGGGCGAGGGCGTGATCATCAACACCGCCTCGCAGCTCGGCCACAAGGGAGCCTTCCAAATGGCCCACTACGCGGCGGCGAAGGCCGGCGTCATCGGGCTCACCAAGTCGCTCGCGCTGGAAGTCTCGAGCCGCGGCGTGCGCGTCAACGCCATCGGCCCCGGCCCCTGCAACACGCCGATCCTCGATGACATCTCCGACGAGTGGAAAGAGATGAAGGCCGCGGAACTGCCCCTGGGGCGGTTCGGCGAAGCGTGGGAGATCGCCGAGACCGTGGCCTTCCTCGCCGGCCCCGGCGGGGCCATCTACGTCGGCCAGACCCTTGGGCCCAACTCGGGCGACGTCATGCTCTGAGCGGCGCGTTGCCGCTTCCTTGCGCCCGGCTTATGCGCCGTCGCCGTCTCTTACCGGCGTCGGTGCGGCGGCCTTGCGCGCGCTTTTCTGGCGCTTACGCCGCCGCAGGTTCTCCCGCAGGGCGGCGGCGAGGCGGCCTTCGCGGTCGGTGCGCTTGCCGGCGCTGGGCGCGTCCAGCTTACCCTTTCGACGCTTGGTCGTCATGACGCTTGCGATCGTAACACGGATGGCGGAGCCTCGCGGCGCACGGCGCCCCGTGCTGAATCGGTGCGCCGGGGAGAGAGGCGATGGCTGACCCACTGGCTTTCAAGCGCGACACGCTGAGCCTGCATGCCGGCCAGAAGCCGGACCCGACGACCGGCGCGCGCGCGGTGCCGATCTATCAGACCACCTCCTACGTCTTCGACGACACCGAGCAGGCGGCCTCGCTCTTCAACCTCGAACGCGCCGGCCATATCTACTCGCGCATTTCGAACCCCACGGTCGCGGTGCTGGAAGAACGGATCGCGGCGCTGGAAGGGGGCGTCGGCGCGGTCTGCACGGCGAGTGGGCAAGCGGCGCTCCATCTCGCGGTGGCGACACTGATGGATGCGGGCGGGCACATTGTCTCCTCCGCCTCGATATACGGTGGCAGCCACAACCTCTTCACCCACACCCTGCCGCGCTTCGGGATCAAAACGACCTTCGTCGATCCCCGCGACACCGACGGGTTTCGCCAGGCGATCCGCCCAGAAACGCGCCTCGTATTCGGCGAGACGCTGGGCAATCCCGGCCTCGAAATCATGGACATGCCGGCGGTCGCCACCATCGCCCATGACGCCGGCGTTCCGCTGATGATCGACAGCACCTTCGCCACCCCCTGCCTCTGCCGCCCGTTCGAGCTCGGCTGCGACATCGTCATGCATTCGGCGACCAAGTTCCTGGGCGGGCACGGGGTGGCCATCGGCGGCGTCATCGTCGATGCCGGGACCTTCGACTGGGAGGCCTCCGGCCTCTTCCCGACGCTGACCGAACCCTATGCCGGCTATCACGGCATCGACTTCGCCGAGGAGTTCGGGCCCGCGGCGTTCATCGCACGCGCACGCGCGGAGGGCCTGCGGGACTTCGGCGCGTGCATGAGCCCCACCAATGCCTTCCACATCCTCCAGGGCGTGGAGAGCCTGCCGGTCCGCATGGCGCGTCACGTCGAAAACGCGCGCAAGATCGTCGCCTTTCTCGACGGCCACGATGGCGTCTCGTGGGTGAGCTACCCGGAGCTTCCCTCCCACCCCGACCACGAGCGCGCGAAGATCTTGTTGCCGGAGGGCTCGGGCGCGATCTTCTGCTTCGGCGTGAAGGGCGGCCGTGAGGCAGGGCGGGCCTTCATCGAGGCGGTCGAGCTGCTCTCGCACCTCGCCAACGTCGGTGACGCCAAGAGCCTCGTGATCCACCCCGCGAGCACCACCCATCAGCAGATGGACGCCGCAGCGCTAGAGGCCGCGGGCGTGGGCGAGGACATGGTGCGGCTCTCCATCGGGCTGGAGGACCCGGACGATCTGATCGCCGATCTCGAACGCGGCCTCAGGGCGGCCACGCGGGCGGCGAAAGGACGCTAGCCGTGGAGTTTCGCGTAGACGGCTTGCGCGTCTTCGCCGCCACTGGTGGCCGGGCGTTCGATCCCAGCCTGCCGGTCACCGTCTTCGTGCACGGCGCCGCCTTCGATCACACGGTCTGGAAGCTCCAGGCGCGCTATTTCGCCTGGCATGGCGGCAGCGTGCTGGCGGTCGACCTGCCCGGCCATGGCCTCTCGCAGGGGCAGCCGCGGGGCTCGATTCCGGAGATGGCGGACTGGCTCGTGGCGCTCCTGGATGCGGTGGAGGTCGACCAGGCCAACCTGGTCGGCCACAGCATGGGCGCTCTGGTCGCGTTGGAGGCCGCGGCGCGCCACGGCGCGCGTGTCCGTAAGCTCGCGCTGCTCGGCGCCGCCCCCGCGATCCCCGTCAACGACCTGCTGCTCGGCAAGGCGGCCGAGGACGATCACCATGCACTGGAGTTGCTCACCGGATGGGGCTACGGCCGGCGCGCCCACTTTGGCGGCCATCGCATGCCGGGGCTTTGGATGACCGGGGGCGGACTCCGCACCCTCGAACGTGCAAGTCCCGGCGTCCTACACACCGATCTGGTCGCGACCAACGGCTACGAGGGCGGCGAGGCAGCTGCCGCGGCGGTGGCGTGTCCGGTATTGGTGGTCATCGGCGCGCGCGATCTGATGACACCGGCGAAGCGCGGGCACGCGCTCGCCCGGATGTTGGCCGCTTCGACCACGGTGGTGATCCCGGGCGCCGGTCATATCATGCTCGACGAGGAGCCCGATCAGACCCTCGATGCGCTCAGGGATTTTCTCGTCGATACACAGTAGCTGCCACCGCCGGCGGCCTCGCGTCTACGACACCAGCCGGTAACCGCCGCCCTCGGTCACCAGCAGGCGGGGGTCGGAGGGCTCGGGCTCGATCTTCTGGCGCAGTCGATAGATGTGCGTTTCCAGCGTGTGGGTTGCGACGTTGGCGTTGTAGCCCCACACCTCGCTCAACAGCACCTCGCGGGAGATGACCCGATCGCGCGCGCGATAGAGGTACTTGAGGATCGCCGCTTCCTTCTCCGTCAGGCGAATCTTGCCGGTACCGTTCGGCCGGACCAGGAGCTTCGATGCGGGCTTGAAGGTGTATTGCCCGATCGTGAAGGTCGCGTCCTCGCTGTGCTCGTGCTGTCGGAGCTGAGCGCGGATGCGCGCGAGCAACGCGCCGAGGCGGAAGGGCTTGGTGACGTAGTCGTTAGCGCCCGAATCGAGGCCGAGGATGGTGTCCGCCTCGCTATCGGCGGCGGTCAGCATGATGATCGGTACGGCGATTCCGCTCCGGCGCAGCAGCTTGCAGATCTCCCGGCCATCCATATCCGGCAGGCCGATGTCCAGCAGGATGAGGTCGAAGCGGCCGGTCTTGACGGCATCGAGGGCCGCGCGCCCGGTCGCAGCCTCGCTCGCCGCGAACTCCTCATACATGTGAAGCTGTTCGGCGAGGGACTGGCGCAACGCCTGGTCGTCATCGACGATCAGGATGCTTTTTTGCGCGCTCACGGTCTCGCTACCTCTGCGGCCGGAATGGTGGAGCCAGGGGGAGTCGAACCCCCGACCTCTTGAATGCCATTCAAGCGCTCTCCCAACTGAGCTATGGCCCCGCAATTCCGGCGCGCCGCGCGGCAGGCTAGACCCTAGGCGCTCCGCCGCACACGACGCAAGGTGAATCAAGAATTAGGGACCGCCTGCCCTGGGTCAAGCTCGGGATGAGCCGCCTCCGTGTCGTCAATGTCCTCAACCAGATCGTCGTCATCGTCTATGTCGTCGATCATCTCATCGGTGTCGTCGTCGTCAGTCTCGTCCGCAGCGACCGGGATCACTCCTCGTTGGCGGGTTGCGCCGGTGCCGGCTGCGCCGACGGGCGCCGCCGGTTCGGCCGCGCGGTTTCCACCTCGGCCTCGGTGCCGCACTTGGGGCAAGTGATCGGATTTCGATGCAAGTCGTAGAATTTCACGCCGCAACTCATACACGTGTGCTTGGCGCCCCATTCCCGCTTTGCCACGCCCGTGCCTCCCTTCTTCTTGGAACTATCGTGGCCGTCGCCAATGCCAGTTTGGCGCCCCCCTGTCAAAATCAAATTTTCGATCGAATTTGCGCCGCTTGACGCTAGTCACCTGACACTGAAGTTGAGATCATTATCAATTGGCAGTGTCGTCACACTAAGTCGCTCTATTGTCGAAGAATGTGGTCGTGCAATATAGTTGTCTTTATGTGGCGCACTTTAGATTCAGGTGACTAGCAAGTGTATTTGTCCGGTTTTCGTAGCACATCATATGTCCGCTTCTGTTGTTGCGGTTTGCCCTGTGGACAAGTGGTCAGGCGCGGAGCGGCTGTCCACTTGTCCACAGGGCGCCGGCCGGTCGCGTCGAAGCGTCTCACGCGGCCTGCCGGGTTGGGGTTTCGATGGGCTCGCCGTTGGCGGTGTAGCGGGCGAGGCATCGGGGCCCGTGGAAGAGGGCGAGGGTTCCGTCCGGATACTCATGGACCCGGACCGTGGCCTTGACGTAGTGGTGTCTGGCCGGGGTAGCGGGGATCTGGAGGACGCGCCTTTCGTAGCGCACGGTGTTGTCGCGGGCGACCGTGCGGTCTGTGCGGCGACAGAGGATGTCGTCGATCTGGCCGGGGTGTTCGAGGGGCACGAAGGCGCTGTCTTCGAGTTCGGGCGGGGTGGCGAAGCGGCGATTGTGGTCGGGCAGGTAGGTGTCTGCGATGAAGCGGTCGGCGGCTTTGACCGTCGCGATCCCCGCCAGCGCCAGTTCCTTGACGAGGCGGTCCTGGAGGGTGCCGAAGGCGCGCTCGGAGCGGCCGCGGGCCTCGGGCGAATAGGCAGCGATGTGCTCGATGCCGAGCTGATGGAGGGCGCGGCCGACCTGGGTGTGTTGATCCTTGGCGACCTTGCCGCCTGCCTCGGGGGTGTGGAAGTAGTGGCTGCCACGGTCGGTGTAGAGGCTGCTGGGCATCCCCTTGTCGGTGAACACCTGCTTCAGCGCCCGGAAGGTGGACGCGGTGCCTTCCTCCTCGACCAGGAAGGCCGAATAGATCTCGCTGGTGGCGTCGTCCATGGTGACGATCAGGTCGCACGCCGCCTGGCCGGCCAGCCACTCATGGCGTGAGCCGTCCTGATGGAGCATCATGCCGACGCAGGGCTTGCGCGGGCGCCGGCGACGGTGGGCGCCGCGCCTGGGTGCCTTGGACACCAGGCCTGCGCGCTGCAAGGTGGTCTTGGTCCAGGTGTAGCTCCAGGCGAAGCCATGGTGGGCGCAGAGATGGTCGTGGAAGTGCTTGACCGTCCAGCCCGTATGGCGGGTTCGGTACTGCTCGAGCACCCATTCGATCCGGTCGGCCGGCACGCGGCGCGCGGACGCCTTGTCGAGCCTTCGGTCGAACAATCCGTCGAGGCCATCGTCCTCGTAGCGGCGCCGGTAGCGGCGGAAGCTCCGCTCGCTCATCCCCAGCATCTCCGCCGCCTCCAGCGCAGACAGGCGTCGTGCCTGCCAGTGCCCCAGCACATTCTGAAACGTCTGCATCCTGCGTTCCTGTAGCAACGTCGTCCGGCTCATCGCGGTCCCTCCCCACGGAGACACCAAACCGGACAACTCGTGTGCTACCTAAACCGGACACATCATGTGCTAGTCACCTGACACTGAAGTTGAGATCATTTTCAATTGGCAGTGTCGTCACACTAAGTCGCTCTATTGTCGAAGAATGTGGTCGTGCAATATAGTTGTCTTTATGTGGCGAACTTCAGATTCAGGTGACTAGCGACACCAGATCAGTACCGGCGTTGCCATCGCGCAGCCGCTACGCTATTATCATCGGAAAGACGCGAATAGCTCGCCTAGGACTTTACAAAATGGGAGGGTGAAAGCCATGAAACCTTCATCGATCGCGTGGGTAATGCGGTTCATGTTCATCGCCGTTCTGGCGGCCGCGCTGGGACTCGGTTTTTCGCCGGGATCCGCTGACGCCAAGACCAAGGACGGCAAATACCTTATCTATTACAGCATGAGCTATGTCGGCAACGCCTGGCAGACCGAAGCAATGAACACGGCCGTCGCGATGTTGAAGACGGCGCCTTATCGCGACCGCGTTGAGCTTAGGGTCCAGGCTTCTGGGGCCAACGCGGCTCGGCAAATCCAGCAAATGAACGCGATGGTTCAGGCTGGCGCGGACGCTATTTTTGCCTTTCCGATCTCGCCACCGCGCTCAATGGCGTGATCCGCAACGCTTGCGGCGAGGGCGTCGTGGTGGCGGTGGTCAATGGTGTGACCGAACCCTGCGCCTATATCGTCAAGATCGATGGAGTTGGGCTCGGCGCGCACCGGACCCAGTGGGTGATCGATGAGATGGGCGGGAAGGGCAACATCGTCGCCATCACCGGCGTGCCAGGCGTGTCTTACAGCGAGAACCATCATAAGGGTTTTGTGCAGACCGTCGCCAAGTATCCCGAGGTCAACGTGCTCGGTCAGCTGGTGGGCTCGTGGAGCCACTCGGAGGCTCGGCTCAAGATGCGCGAGTTCCTGGCAACCCATGGGTGGGGCGAGATCGACGGTATTGTGGCGCAAACCGGCTGCTATACGCTGTCGCAGATGCAGGTCGAGGACGGCTGGTGGCCCGACAATCCGATTGTCCCGTGCGCGGGCGAATCGGCCAACGGCAACCGCTTGCAGATGCTGCCCGCCGATTCGGGTGTCGAGGGCGCGCTCGGCAAGAGAGGTAACTCGATCGGTTCAGGGCTGTGGACGGTGTCCTATACCTTCAAGCTGGTGGTGGATATTCTCGACGGCAAAGAAGTACCAAACACAAATTTGGTTCCCTGGGGTTTGGAAGTCACACATGAAAACGTCAAGCTGTGCGAAACCGGCACGGCGACGGAATTTTGCAGCAGGTTGCAACACAATCTCGCCGGGCGTTGTCCCGGACATCTATGCGATCGACTTTTGGTCACCGAGGACGTCCGAGCTCGGCTTCAACGCCGCCCTGTTGGGTGAACCGGATTACTGAGCGCAACACAACATAGAATGGCCAGGAGGCGATGCTCTACGGGCTTGTTCTGCTGGTGCGGCGCGCGCCGCGACGGCGGGGAGCGTGAACTGCGCCGGCGCCGCGACGGGCCAGTCATTCGTCCGGCGACTCTTTGTCGACGTGTCGGGGGTGGCTACATGGGGCCGTGGTCGGCCCAAGGGGAGGGCTTGCATGAGCATTGAACTCGGACAATACGATGCATTGGGTCTGGCCGATCTCGTGAAACGCAAGGAAGTGAAGCCGATCGAGCTGGTAGAAGCAGCCATAGAGCGGATTGAGCGCGTTAATTCCGAGCTCAACTGCGTGATGTTCAAGAACTATGATGCGGCGCGCGCGGCCGCCGAGCGACCGCTTCCTGACGGGCGGTTTACCGGAGTTCCACTACTCCTCAAGGATATATTGACGGCATACCGGGGCCTTCCGCTGACAGGAGGCTGTCGCTACCTCCAGGACTTCATCTCGGAGGACGACAGCATCGTTGCGCAGCGCATCGCCGAGGGTGGCTTCATCCGCCTGGCGAAGACCGTCACGCCCGAGTTCGGCTATTGTGCCGCGTCCGAGCCACCGATCCACCCGGCGGCGCGTAATCCGTGGAATCCTGACCACACGCCGGGCGGATCCAGCGGCGGGTCGGGCGCTGCCGTCGGAGCCCGTATTCTGCCCTTGGCGACCGCCAACGACGGCGGAGGATCGACACGCATCCCCGCCTCGAATAACGGCCTGGTCGGGCTCAAGCAGTCGCGCGGCCGTACCACGACGGCGCCGCTCTACGCGGACATGTGGTACGGCTGTGTCGTCGAGGGTTGTGTGTCGCTAAGCGTGCGCGACCAGGCGGCCTATCACGATCTGACCCAGTATGCCGTGCCCGGCGACGTACACGCGTACACGCGGCCCGAAGTGCCGTTCTTGGACGAAGTTGGCAAGGATCCCGGGCGCCTCAAGATGGCGCTGATCACGAATGCCGCCAACGGACGGCCGGTTCATCCGGAATGTGTGGCGGCGGCGAATAATGCGGCCAAGCTGTGCGCGTCGCTGGGCCACGAGATAGAGGAGTTAGCGTACGGTTTCGACTTTGACGCGCTCGCTGAGATCTTTCGCGCATTGCTTGCGCGGCGACGGCGGCCAGCATCCGCAGCTTGGAGCCGACGTTGGGACGCCCGCCGAAGAAGGGCGAGCTGGGTAACGTGATCCAGGAGATGGTCGAGCACGGAGAGCGAATGAGTGCGCCATCCCTTGCCCAGGACATCGAGGCGATGCACGTGTTTGGCTGGACCATCGCCGAAGACTGCCAGCCCTTTGACGTGGTCATCACTCCGACCATGCCCAACCCGCCTCACAGGGTCGGTTACTATGACATGTCGCTGACATTCGAAAAATTCAACTACGAGCTCTTGATGCCCGAGATCGTCTTCACGATGCCGCACAACGTCAGCGGCCTGCCGGCCATCTCGCTGCCGCTCCACTGGAGCGCGGACGGCGGTCTACCCTGCGGCGTGCAATTCATCGCCAAGCACGGCAACGACGCGCTCTTGTTCCGCCTGGCGGCGCAGCTGGAAAAGGCGCAGCCCTGGTTCGACACACTGCCTCCCATACATGCCTGATCCTAGTCACCTGACACTGAAGTTCGCCACATAAAGCTAACTATGTTGAACGACTAAATTCTTCGACAATAGAGCGACTTAGTGTGGCAGCACTGCTAATTTATAATGATCTCAACTTCAGTGCCAGATGACTAGCGTCCGTCCGCGACCGCAACAGCGCCAGGAGCACTCCTGTAAGGTGGCCTCGCCTATTCGGACAGCCTGGCGGCTGTTTTTAAGGTGTATTGCGGCGCGACGATCAAGATGAGACTCCGTATTGCCTCATTCTTGGATGTTCCCGAGCTTCGAGGTGCTTGCCTCACGTCGATGTTCCCCAAGGTCACGGCTTCGCTTCACTTGTCACGGCTGTGTCCCCAGGCGTGGTGCTGGAGTTCTGGCAGCGTCGGCAGCTGTGGGTAACCGGCTTGCCGCAGCGACCTCCATGAGTCTGGCGGCGGCGAGCCGGTTATCCACAGCGGTGGCCAAGGCAAGATCGGCCTTGTCGGCTGGTGCCGGTACCACGGTGTCGGATTGGCTCGCTCCAAACACCAGGTCGTGGGCTTGCTCCTGGCGCCAGACCTGCACGCGGCGTTGCAGCGTACGCAGAAGATTGTCGGGATAACGGTCGGGATGCTTTGCCTGTAGTTGTTCGAGCAGTTGACGGCTCGTTCGCCACGGCTCGGCTTCGAACCATTCCCGCAACTGCTCGGTGACGTCAGCCAGGGGATCGGGCCTGCGGCGGCCCCGTTTCGGCTTTGCAGCGGGCCGCGCCGTCGGCCGCACATCACCATCCTTCCATGCCGTTCGCAGCCCGGCGAGAAACTCGTCGATCGGCGGCACACCGGCCGGCGCCGATTGAACCGCCACGGGCCGGTCGGCAAGATCGACCAGACGCTGTTGCGCCCGTCTCATATCCCTCAACAGGCGGATCGGATCCAGGGTCGCGAACGGCGCGCTCACTTCGTCGCGAACGCTTTGCGGTGTGCGCTGATCCGCGAGCAGGCGTTGAAAGGGCGTTGCCGGAGGATGGTAGCGTTTACACACGTGGGCGCCGTCGCGCGTCTTGCTGGCGAGCTTGAATGAGGGCTGGAAGAAATTCACGAACAATCTCACTGTGGCGTAAAGCTGCGACAGTGCAGCCACGGCCTCCGGGCCCTCCAGGCGGCGATAGCCCACGATGCGGCGAACGATCGCGCCGTTCTTCTGCTCGACAAAGGCCTGATCGTTCTTGCGCCAGGGGCGGCAACGCGTGAACTCGATGCCGGCGTCGCGGCAATAGTCCCGCACCGTTTCGTTCATGAACACGCTGTCATTGTCGGTGTCGAACCCGAGCAGGTCGAACGGCAGGAGCCTGCGGACGGCCGTCAAGACCGCGCTCACGAGCGTGCGCTCGCGGAACAGCAAGGGAGCGCACTCCGTCCATCCCGTGGCGATATCGGTGAGTACCAGCGTCTGGACAAAGCTCCCGCGCGTCACCGGGCCGCTGTGAGCCACCAGATCGGCCTCGGCGAACCCTGGCGGCGGATCCTGCCAGTCAGCATAGGTGCGCACCGGAATACTCCGCCGCACCGATGACGATGCGAGCGAAGATCTTCGGCGCCGCCCGCCGGCCTGCTCTCGTATGCTGCGAAGTGACCGGTCGATCGTCGCCGCACTCATGGTCAGCAAGCGGCATCGGACATCGTCGGCGAGCTCAAGATGACCATGCCGTTCCATGGCTTCGACGAGAGTGGGAAGCAGCGGCTTCAGGCGCTTCCCGCAAATGCGGTCCGACGCTTCCCACAACACAACCAGTGCCTCGCGCACCGCATCGTCGTAAAGCCGCCGGCCAGCTCGCAAGGCTGCCGCTGGGCGCGACGACGAGCCGCCTCGCAGCAATCGCATCACGTGCTTCCGGTGATAGCCCGTCACCGCCACGAATTCATCCAGAATGCGCGTCTTCTCCTCGCGTCCGCTCTCGCCATACCGCCGTGACAGCGCTGCCACAAGTTCATCCCGTGTCGCCATGCTCACCCTCCTCATACCCAAAGCCCCCGATCCATTCCCCTCGGGAGCATTTCAGATGAGGCAACGAGTCGCTCAAAAGGAGCAAATCAGGCGAGGCAATGCGGAGTCTCATCTTGATCGTCGCGCCGCATCCCCCTACGACTTTCTTGCCAAAGGTACCATGCGTAAACCCGCCGGGGATATAAGGGGTAGTGGACATGAGACGAACCGGCACAGGTTGGTTGGTGAGGGCATCCATCCAGGTCGCGAGATCGATTCTCCAGTCCGCGCCAATCGGCTCGTCGCCTTGCGCGAATCCGGTGATGCTGCCCTGCAAATTCCCGAGGTTTAGGTCGGCGGACTCGATGGGCTCTCCCTCCCCGAAGTCGACCACAAATTCGATCTCGGCGAAAAAATACCCTCCTTCGATGTCGACAATACCGTTGTGTCGCTAGCAAGTGTATTCCTGCTTATCCATGAAAGTCCGCTCACCGATGCCTTGTTCCTGCTCGTGTTTAAGTCCGACGAGGTCACAACGACGTAGGCGGGAGTTGCACGGTGCGGACTCGGATATGGCACAGCGACTGGAAACCGCGATGGCTCATACGTTGCGTCTCGGCAGCCTTGCTGAGCTTCATGGATAAGCAGGAGTGTATTTGTCCGGTTTTGGTAGCACATCATTTGTCCGCTTCTGTTGTTGCGGTTTGCCCTGTGGGGAAGTGGTCAGGCGCGGAGCGGCTGTCCACTTGTCCACAGGGCGCCGGCCGGTCGCGTCGAAGCGTCTCACGCGGCCTGCCGGGTTGGGGTTTCGATGGGCTCGCCGTTGGCGGTGTAGCGGGCGAGGCATCGGGGCCCGTGGAAGAGGGCGAGGGTTCCGTCCGGATACTCATGGACCCGGACCGTGGCCTTGACGTAGTGGTGTCTGGCCGGGGTAGCGGGGATCTGGAGGACGCGCCTTTCGTAGCGCACGGTGTTGTCGCGGGCGACCGTGCGGTCTGTGCGGCGACAGAGGATGTCGTCGATCTGGCCGGGGTGTTCGAGGGGCACGAAGGCGCTGTCGTCGAGCTCGGGCGGGGTGGCGAAGCGGCGATTGTGGTCGGGCAGGTAGGTGTCTGCGATGAAGCGGTCGGCGGCTTCGACCGTCGCGATCCCCGCCAGCGCCAGTTCCTTGACGAGGCGGTCCTGGAGGGTGCCGAAGGCGCGCTCGGAGCGGCCGCGGGCCTCGGGCGAATAGGCAGCGATGTGCTCGATGCCGAGCTGATGGAGGGCGCGGCCGACCTGGGTGTGTCGATCCTTGGCGACCTTGCCGCCTGCCTCGGGGGTGTGGAAGTAGTGGCTGCCACGGTCGGTGTAGAGGCTGCTGGGCATCCCCTTGTCGCAGAACACCTGCTTCAGCGCCCGGAAGGTGGACGCGGTGCCTTCCTCCTCGACCAGGAAGGCCGAATAGATCTCGCTGGTGGCGTCGTCCATGGTGACGATCAGGTCGCACGCCGCCTGGCCGGCCAGCCACTCATGGCGTGAGCCGTCCTGGTGGACCATCATGCCGACGCAGGGCTTGCGCGGGCGCCGGCGACGGTGGGCGCCGCGCCTGGGTGCCTTGGACACCAAGCCTGCGCGCTGCAAGGTGGTCTTGGTCCAGGTGTAGCTCCAGGCGAAGCCATGGTGGGCGCAGAGATGGTCGTGGAAGTGCTTGACCGTCCAGCCCGTATGGCGGGTTCGGTACTGCTCGAGCACCCATTCGATCCGGTCGGCCGGCACGCGGCGCGCGGACGCCTTGTCGAGCCTTCGGTCGAACAATCCGTCCAGGCCATCGTCCTCGTAGCGGCGCCGGTAGCGGCGGAAGCTCCGCTCGTTCATCCCCAGCATCTCCGCCGCCTCCAGCGCAGACAGGCGTCGTGCCTGCCAGTGCCCCAGCACATTCTGAAACGTCTGCATCCTGCGTTCCTGTAGCAACGTCGTCCGGCTCATCGCGGTGGCTCCGGAAAATCGGACAGGTCGCTAAGGTGTATTCCACCGTCTGACGGAGGAAATGGAATGGACGCCTCCCACCCCTGATGTTGGCCGACGGGAGGGTTGAGGTGGACCCTCGCGGGCCGACGGCATCAAAGTGCCAAGTGGTGAAGAGCGAGCTCTTCACAGGCAAACCGGAGGGTCCGAGATGAAGACTAACAGAACGGTCGTCGGCGTGGATACGGCGAAGCGGGTGTTCCAGTTGCACTGGGTCGACATGGAGACGGGCGAGATCGTGGACTTGCGGCTGACGCGGGCGAAGTTCCTGGAGCACTTCGCCAACCTTGCGCCATGCCTGGTCGCGATGGAGGCGTGCGGTGGCTCGCAGCACTGGGCGCGGCGGCTGCGCGAGCTGGGCCATGAGGTCACCCACGGCCCCAGCTTCGGCATCGGCTGGATCTTGCGCTCGTAGCTGAACGAGGTCTCATCGCCCCGCACCACCTTGCGCACCGTGTTCTTCGAAACCCTCAAATCCCGGGCGATCTTCTTGATCGGAACGCCCCTCACCAGATGATCCAGACGGATCTTCGCGATCGTTTCCACAACCAGCATCTCCCCCCCACCCCGTCCGTCCAAACGACGAGGTGTGTTCATGGACACAAACCATGGGGGGTCAAATTTGGACGCCGATCACCCCCAACAGGGGGTCAATTTTCCACGCTTAACAACAGCGTGACTGCGGAGCGCGACGGCAAGAGTAGACGGACAGCCCAGCCGGACCTCCTGGCGAGCCTGCCGGACGAGCGGCCGGAGCCCGGTTACGATCCGGCCGCGATCGAGGAATTGCGGACCGGGGTGCAGGACCTCCGCGAGCAATTTGCCGAACTGAGGGAAGCGGTGTCCGCCGAACGGCCGGCGCCTGTGACGCTGGAGGCGCTCGAGGCCTGGGGCGACAACCTCGTGGCCCGTGTCGCCGAGGCTGCGCGGACAGCGGACGCGTCAGGGGGCGACGCGGTGGTAGCCGATATCAGAAGGATCGAGGAAGCGGCGGCGAAGGCGGCCGCGGCGGTACAACGCAACAATGCCGAGCTGAACAGCATTGGGAACCAGCTCGCGGCCACCGAAAAGCACAGCATCTTCTTCACGCTCTCGCGCGAAATCCCGAAATGACGCGCCGCCGCACGCTTGCTCATCCCGTCCCGGCAGGCGAGACGGACCTTCCGATAAGGCTCAATTAGCGAAGCGTAGGCATGGTCTGGCCATTGCCGCCTTGAGACACGCTCTGGGCGATGGCTGGTCGCCGAGTTCGATGAGATGGAACCACCTGAGATAGCTGTCGAGGTACTCGGTGGCGATGCCGCGGAAGCCCCGCAGGAAGCCCTTGATCTGGCTGTGGCGGCTGTTGACCGTCTGGATGTGCAGGGCGCCGCGAACCCGCTCGCCGGCGGCGCCGTTGATGCTCTCGTGCGGGATGTCGAGCGCCGCTGCGACGGGCGGATAGCAGCGGTTGGCGTCGGAGACGAGCAAGGCATCGCGGGCGACGACCGGCTCCAGCGCCTCCTTCACGCTCTTTGCGTTGAGAGCGGGCAGGGTTTGGCTGAGGGTCGCGCCGGCACGGTCGGCGGCGACCAGAACCGGCACCTGCTCGCGCGAGAGACCGCGTTTGCGGGCCTTGCCGCCGCGCCGGCGCGGCTTGCGGTCCAGCTTCCGCTCCCCCTTCCGGCTCTCGAGAACGAAGGTCTCGTCCGCCTCGACGATCCCGGCAAGCCGGTCCGGCGCCTGGCGCACCGCCGCCAGGAAGCGGTGGCGCCAGCGAAACGCCGTGCTCGGCGCAATCCCGCAGCGCTCGGCTGCCTCTCGGATCGTCTCGCCTTCGCCAAGCGAGGCGCCGAAGGCCAGCCAGCGCTCCTTGTGGTGCAGCCCCGACAGCGCCGTGCCCGTGAGCGCGCCGAATGTCTTACCGCAGGTCTTGCACCGATAGCGGCGCAGACCGCGCGCCTTGCCCCGCGACACCGCCCCGGCGCTGCCGCAATGTGGACAGCGCCGCTCGTCATCCACGCCCAACTCGATCGCCGCCAGCGAGGCCGCGCCCTCCGGCGGGTCCGACAGCACCGTCGCGACCTCCTTGCGCTGCGCCGCCGTCAACTCATCAACATGCGAGAACCAGTCCCGAAACCGCTCGTGATCCATCTGCCTGACCTCCCACGCGAATCGGGAACCATTCTACCGCCGGTGCCTACGGTTTGCGAATTGAGCCTCCGATAAAGTTCCACGGTATACATGCCCCCGCCCTCCCCGTCGCCGGGAAGGGCTCAAGTGGCAGAGTTTTGCTCTGCCCGCAGCGAGACAATCCCGCCGCTACCGTGGACTAATTTCTCACCGCCGTTCCCACACGATGCTGTGCCGGCGGGACGATGAGGAATGTCGCTCAGGCGGCGAGGAAGCGGTTCCACTCCTTGATGAAGAGGGTGATCTGGCTCGGCCAGATCATCCAGTAGGCGATGTTCGACTGGCGCCGGAGCTTGGGTCCGGTGTCGCGCCCGCGGCCCTCGTACCACTTCAGCCACGAGTCCTCGCTCATGTAGTTGCGCGCGGTGTCGGGAGTGGGCGAGTAGTAGCCCTGCTCGGCGTCGGCCGCGCCGCGCCAGCCTTCGAGGCACCAGTCCATGTAGGCCATAGCGACCTCGGGCTGCGGCGCCTCGCTGGAGAGACACATGCCGTAGTACCAGGCGCCGGTGCCCTCCCACACGTCCACGTACCAGCAGGGGACGCCTTGTTTCCTCACGTCCTCGACGACCGGGTTCCAGCAGTCGATGCCCCAGACCTCCTCGGAGGCGAGCAGGTTCACGGCCTCGCCGTAGTTGGTCCAGAGCGCGCGGAAGACGCCGTCCTGCTTGGCGCCGATCAGGAAGTCGATGACGTTCTTGAGCTCGTCGGGCTCGAGATCGCCAAAGCCGACCTTGACCGGGTCCATCTTGCGGTTCTTCACCAGATAGCTCGCGCAGCGCGGCGGGCCAATCAGGTCCTCGTTCTGGATCGAGACCTTGCCCCGCACGTCCACGTCGCGCCACTGGCCCTCGTAGAGCACGCCGAGGGTATCCGGCGTGTTGCGGTCCGCTTGGGTGTCGGCGAACTTGTGGGGGAGGATGCCGAGCGCATCCATGTTGTAAATCTGCGGCAGCATCCCGAACGAGGTGCGGCTGTCGTCCCAATAGACCACATCGACCGGCCAGCCGCTGGTGTGGTCGGCGCCGACATGGGCGGGATCGGAGAAGAGCGTGTCGGCGAACTCCCAGTTAGTGATCTTCTCCAGCGGGATCGGCGCGATCGTCTCCGCGTCCCGTAGCGCCGGCGTGCGGAAGGCGTTGGTCTCGATCATCGAGAACGTCTCGTAACCGCCGGTGATCCACTTCTGGACCGAATCGGCGAGGCTCGCGACCTGGCCGGTCACCTGGAGCCCGCCGCTCATCTCCTCGAACTTCTTGAAGAAGCGCTCCTGCGCGGAGACCCCGGTGCCGATGAGCTGCATCGGCTCGTCCTGGGTGATGCCGGCGACCCGGTCTGAGAACGCGGCCTCGGCCTCGGTCGCTGCCAAGCCCGCCGCCGCGACCACGGCCGTGGCACCCGCCGCCGCCATGAACTCGCGCCGGTCGAGGCCCGCCGCCGTGCGCGAGCGCGTCTCGACCTCGTCGCAGAACTTGTCGTGTCTTTTACCAAGATGTCCGTCGTCCATCTCTGCCTCCCTGATGCGTTGCACCGCCCGGTTCGCGCCGGGCGGCCGGTTGTTACTCGGCGGCGGCCCTGTCAGCCGGCGCCTCGGTGCCGAACCGCTGCAGCATCCCGGTAAAGGGTTTCGGCTCCGGGAACCGATAGGTCTTCCACTTGCTCGTCTTGCGGCCGATCTCGACGATGCTTTCGGCCGTCTTGGTGGCGCACACCACCCCGTCGAGCACCGGGATGCCGAGCTCGGCTTCGAGCTCGTCTGCGAACTCCGCGAAGCCGGCACAGCCCAGGCAAATCGCCTCGGCGTCGTCTTCGTCGCGAGCGCGGTAGCATTCCTGGCGCAGCTTCTCCAGAGAGCCTTCGTAGTCTCGCTCCACGTCGAGCACGTAGACCGGCGAGGTGCGCACGATCACCCTGTTGCTGAGCCCGTAGGCCGCGACCATGTCCTCCACCGGCACGCGGAAGCGCGGGATGATCGTGACGATCGCCACGCGCGCCGCGAGCTGGCACGCCATGTAGAGCGACGCTTCCGCGATCCCGATCACGGGCTTGTCGGTCATCTCGCGCGCGGCGTGCAGGCCGGGGTCGCCGTAGCAGGCGATGATGTAGGCATCGAAGCCTTGGCTGTCGCCCTTGCGGATCTCGTTGAGGATTCCCGGCACGCACAGATATTCGTCGTAGAAAGATTCGATCGAGGCCGGCGCGTAGTCCGGCGTCACCGCCACGACCTCGGTTCCCGCCCGCGCAACCGAGCGCCCAGCCACCGCGTCGGCATCCGTCATATCCTGGGACGAGTTGGGGTTGATGATCATGATCTTCATGGTGCCGCCTCCCGATCAATGCCGGAGCCGCGCGTGCCACGTCCTGCCCACGGACCCCGCCACCAAAAGCGTACAACCGTGCCCACCTGCGAGTCCACAGTTGGCCCGACCGGCGCTACCGGCCGGGCCGCACCCCATCAGTAGCCGCACCAGCGGCGGGCTAGAATCTCATAGACCTCGGCTGCCTGCTCGACATGCGCCACGGGGCAGTACTCGTCGGTCTGATGGGCCATGTGCATCTCGCCGGGCCCGAGGATTATCGTCGGCGGACGCCCGTAGGCCGGCATCAGCGCCGAGGCGTCGGTGAAGTAGGGCGCGCCGCGCGGCTCGATCTTCTCGCCGAGGATCGGCTCCATCACCGCGTAAATCTCCTGAATCCACGGATGGGTGTGCGGGGTGTGCACACCGCCGCAATCGACCACGCGGGCGATCTTGTTCTCGTCGCCGAGATACCCTTCCAGGCCCGAGAGGATCTTCGCGTGGTCCTGTTCGGGCAGCGTCCTGATGTCGATGGTGAACTCGGCGTGGTCCGGCACCGAGTTGAGATTGAGCCCGCCCCGCATGGTGCCGACATTGAGGGTCGACCTCCCAAGCAGCTTGTGAGGCATCACGTTGAAATCGAACTCCTCGAGCTTGGTCACCGAGCGCGCCGCCTTGTAGAGCGCGTTGTCGCCGTGCTCGGGCATCGAGCCGTGGGCGGTGATGCCTTCGGTCTCCACCTTCAGCCAGAGAGCGCCCTTGTGGCCGAGGATCGGATAATTCGAGGTCGGCTCGGCGATGACGATGGCGCCGGCCTCGTCGAGCGCGCCGATCTCGGCCAGGTGATATGAGCCTTCGCAGCCGGTCTCCTCGCCGGCGCAAATCGCCATCACCATGTCCGCCGCGCCGCGTTTCTCCTCAGCCGCGAGTTTGAGCGCGACGTGGACGAATGAGGAGATGCCGGCCTTCATGTCGGTGGTGCCGCGGCCAAAGAGCTTGCCGTCCACGATCTCGGCGCCGAAGGGATCGACCGACCATTCCTTGACGCCGAGGGGAACGACGTCGATATGCCCGCCGAAGCAGAGCGGCTTCTTCCCGTTTCCGCCCTCGCCGCGCAGCACCGCGACCAGGCTCGTCCGCTCCGGCGCGAACTCGTGATAGGAGACCTCGATCCCCGCCGCGCTGAGCAGGTCGCCCAGATAATGGGCGCAATCCACCTCACGGCCGGGCGGGTTGCGGGTGTCCATGCGGACGATGTCCCGCGTGATCTCCAGGGCGGACGGAATAGGCGGCATGGTGGGCGCTCCTCCTCCCAAATGGGAACCGTTCCCCGCGCAAATCATCTCGCCGCTTCGACCTGGCCCTGTCGGTCTCGCGGCGTCACGCAGACAGTATGGACACGCGGAAGCGCAGGGTCCAGATGGGCGGCACGGGCTGTGCACAGGACCATGGTGCGGGCTGGCAAAAATTTCACAAAACACTCGTCGCCCGAAACGGTCGGCACACCTGAACTGCCACGGTGTGATTGTGCTAGTTTTCGTCCGGATCAATGGGTGCCCGGCACTGTTGCGGGCCGAATGGGCGGGGAGCGGACCATGGCTCGAATCGTACGATTCCACGAGACTGGCGGGCCCGAGGTGCTGCGCCTCGACGAGGTGCCGGAGGTGGATCCGGGGCCCGGTGAGGTCCGGATCAGGGTCGAGGCGATCGGCCTCAACCGGGCGGAGGTCATGCTGCGCGAGGGCATCTATCACGAACGGCCGGTCTTTCCCTCCCGCATCGGCTACGAAGCCGCCGGCGTCGTAGAAGCCGTCGGCGAAGGGGTGACGAACGTCAATGAGGGCGAACGCATCGCCACGGTCCCGTCCTTCGCCCTCTCCCAGACCCGGCAGGGCGTCTACGGCGAGAGCGCCACGGTGCCGGCCGAGATCGCGGCGCCTTACCCGGCCGAGCTTACGCCTGCCCAAGGTGCTGCGCTCTGGATGGCCTACCTCACGGCCTACGGTGCGCTGGTCCACTATGGCGATCTAGGGCCCGACGACGCCGTGATCATCACCGCCGCGAGTAGCAGCGTCGGCCTCGCCGCAATCCAGATCGCCAAGGAACGCGGCACCACCGTGATCGCGACCACCCGGACCGCAGCCAAGAAGGATGCACTCCTCGGCTTCGGCGCCGATCACGTGGTGGCGACGGACGAAGAGGACCTGCCGGCGCGGGTTATGGAGATCACCGGCGATGCCGGCGCGCGTGTGGTTTTCGATCCGATTGCAGGTCCGCTGCTGACGACGCTCTGCGGCGCCGCAGCGCCGTATGGCACCATCTACGAATATGGCGCCCTGCATCCTGGAGAGACCGCCTATCCGCTCATGCCGATGCTGGCGAATTCGCTTACCATCGTCGGCTATCAGGTCCTCGACTTCGTGCGCGACGAAGCACGCTTCGCGGCGGCGCGGGACGCCATCTTCGCCGGCCTCGCCAGCGGTGCGCTCGCGCCCGTGATCGACCGCGCGTTCCCGCTGGAGGAGATTGCGGATGCACACCGCTACATGGAATCCAATGCCCAATGCGGCAAAATCGTGGTCACGGTCTGACCATGAGTGCCGCCTGCAGGTGCATCCCGCGTTGACCGCGGTTCCGTGGCGGTGAGAGACTAGGAGCGACTGCGGAGCGTCAGGCTCCCGTGGAGGACGATGCGATGGCAAGCGGCATGAACGGACGCGAAAGCGGTGGTTTCGAGACCGACGTGGTGACCCGCGAGATCGTGCGCGGCAAGCTGCTGGCGGTGGCCGACGAGATGGGCGTGGTGCTCGCGCGGAGCAGCATGAGCCCGGTCATCTACGAGGTGCTCGACTTCGCCTGCGGCTTCTGCGACGCGGACGGCGCGCTGGTGTCCCAGACCAACGGGATCACCGTCTTCACCGGAACCTTCTCGCTCCAGATCAACATCATCAAGGAGAAGTTCGCAGGCCGCATCCGGCCGGGCGACATCTACATGCTCAACGACCCGTACCGCGGCGGCACCCACTACAACGACGTGGGCGTCATCAAGCCGGTGTTCGTGGACGGCGAGCTGTTCGCCTTCGCCATCTCGATTTCGCACTGGACCGATGTCGGCGGCAAGTCGCCGGGCTCGCTGCCGGCGGACGCCACCGAGATATTCCAGGAAGGGATCTGCTTCCCCGGCATCCACGTCTACAAGGAAGGCGAGCGCCAGGACGCCATCTTCGAGATGATCGCGGCCAACGTGCGCCTGCCGAAGATGGCGCTGGGCGATCTCAACGCGGCGCTGGCCTCGGTCCGCATTGCCGAGAATCGTTGCCTCGAGCTCTGCGAGAAGTATGGCAAGCGCGCGGTGGCAGAAACCTTCCGCCATATCCTCGAGACCAGCGAGCGGGTGAGCCGCGAGGCCGTGGCGGCGCTGCCGGACGGCACCTACGAAGCCGAGGACTGGGTGGACGGCGACGGCATCAGCGAGGAGCGCTTCCCGACCAGGGTGGCCGTTACCATCGAGGGCGACACCGTCACCGTCGACTACACGGGCTCCTGCGAGCAGCTCCAGGGGCCGGTCAACTGCTCGCGCTCGGCTCTGGTCTCGGCGGTAAAGACGGTCTTCAAGGCGATCGTCGATCCCCAGTCGCCGTCGAACGAGGGCTGGTTCCGGCCGCTGAAGGTGGTAGCACCCGACGGCACGGTGTTCACGGCCACCAAGCCCGCGCCGGTCGGCTGGTACTACGAGGGCACCGGCCAGGCCTCGGAGCTCGCGTGGAAGGCGCTCGCCCCCATCGCGCCCAAGCGGGTCAGCATGGGCAGCGCCAACAGCCTCTGCGTGACCGTGCTGGGCGGCCACGACCGCGCCAAGGGCGAGCCCTGGGTGATGATCGAACCCAGCATGGTCGGCTGGGGCGCCACCGACGAGCGTGACGGCAACTGCGTCACCAGCCCCATCACCAACGGCGACACCTTCAACTACTCCATCGAGCTGCTGGAGGCGAAGTTCCCGGTGCGGGTCAACCAGTACACGCTCAACACGCCGGGCGGCGTCGGCGCCGGCCGTTACCGGGGCGGCTACGGCTCGATCCGCGAGTACGAGATCATGACCGACGACGCGGTGCTTTCGGCGAGCTACGGCCGCTCGATCGAGAAACCCTGGGCGCGCGAGGGCGGCAACAAAGGCTCGGTCAACTACTTCGAGCTGCACGTCGGCAACGACGCCCGGCGCGCCGCCAGGGCGCCCACCACGATCATGAAGCGGGGCGACATCATCCGCATGTTCACCGGCGGCGGCGGCGGCTACGGCGATCCCTTCGAGCGGCCGGCCGACGAGGTGCTCGCGGAGGTGCGCGCGGACTACATCTCCGCCGACCAGGCGCGCGAGGACTACGGCGTCGTCATCGCCGCGGGCGGGCGCGCAATCGACGAGGAGGCGACCGCCAGGCTGCGCGCGGCCGCCGCCTGACGCGCGGACCGACCATGGGCCGGCTCGCGTCCGATATCGGCGGCACCTTCACCGATCTGGTCTATTTCGACGACGCCGATGGGACGCTGCGCACGGCGAAGTCGCTGACCACGCCGGGTGACCTGACCCAGGGCGTGATCGACACCATCGCGCTCTCAGGGCTAGCGCCTGGCGAGGTGGACTTCTTCGTCCACGGCGGGACCACGGTGATCAACGCCATCACCGAGCGCAAGGGTGCCCGCACCGCGCTCGTCACCACCGCAGGCTTCCGCGACGTGCTGGAGATCCAGCGCGGCAACAGGCCCGACCTCTACAACCTGCGCTTCGAGAAGGAGCGCCCCTTCGTGCCGCGCCTGCTGCGCTTCGAGGTCCGCGAGCGCATGGATGCAGCGGGCAACGTGCTGAGGCCGCTGGAGAAGACGGACCTCGACCACATCGTCCAGCGCTGCCGGGAGGAAGAGGTCGAGGCGATCGCGATCCAGTTCCTCCACAGCTATGTCGCGCCCCGGCACGAGGCCGAGACGGCGGCCCATCTGCGCGAGCGGCTGGAGGGCGTCTCGATCACCGCCTCGCACGAGATCACCCGCGAGTGGCGCGAGTACGAGCGCGCCAACACGGCGGTGCTCAACGCCTATGTGCAGCCCATCGTGCAAAGCTACTTCGGCCGCCTGGAGGAGGCGTTGGGCGGCGCCGGCGTCAACTGCGCCTACGCCGCCATGCAGTCCAACGGCGGCACCACCAGCTTCGCCTGGGCCAAGGAACACCCCATCACCCTCATGGAATCGGGGCCGGCGGCGGGCTGCAACGGCGCCGCCATCGTCAGCGACCTTTGCGACGAGCCGCGGGTGATCTATCTGGACATCGGCGGCACCACCGCGAAGTGCACCACCATCGAGGACGGCGCACCGAAGATCACGACCGAATACCGGCTGGAATATAGCCGCACA
This sequence comes from Alphaproteobacteria bacterium, assembly GCA_965237415.1. Lineage (GTDB taxonomy): Bacteria > Pseudomonadota > Alphaproteobacteria > UBA828 > UBA828 > WTGU01. The sequence goes on along the minus strand of CBDEFM010000002.1, from coordinate 914,006 downwards.
CAGTTCGGCTATCCGCTGCGGGTTCCGGTTGTGGACATCGTCGAGATCGGCGCGGGCGGCGGCTCCATCGCCTGGCTCGACAAGGCGGGACTCCTGAAGGTGGGGCCGGTCTCCGCCGGCGCCGATCCGGGACCCGCCTGCTACGGCCGGGGCGGCGCCGAGCCCACCGTGACCGACGCCAAGCTCATCACCGGCGTCATCAACCCCACCAACTTCGCCGGCGGGCAGTTCGATCTCGACGAGGGCAAGGCCCGGGCCGCGATGGAGACGATCGCGCAGGGCCTCGGCATCAACGTGGTCGCGGCGGCGGTCGCGGTCATCCGGACGGTGGAAGCCAACATGATCAACGCGCTGAAGCTGGTCTCAATCCAGCGGGGCCACGACCCGCGCGACTTCGCGCTGGTCGTGGGCGGCGGCGGCGGCCCCATGCATGGCGCGCCGCTCGGCCGCGAGCTCGGCGTGAAGGAGATCATCGTGCCGCTCTATCCCGGGCTCTTCTCTGCCTGGGGGATGCTGGCCACCGAGCCCCGGCGCGACTTCACGCAGACCGTGCTCAGGCGCGACGAAGAGGTGACGGCGGGCGACGTGCGGGGGGTCTTCGCCGGCCTCCGTCAGGAGGCGGAGCGCTACTTCCGCACCGACGCCCACATGGGGGAGGCGGAGATCGCCTTCGAGGGCCGCATCGACCTGCGCTATCTCGGGCAGGAGCACTCGGTCACGGTGCCCGTGGACATCGCCGCCGCGCGGGTGGACGCCATCCTCGCTGCCTTCCACGAGGCGCACGAGAAGACCTACACCTTCCGCCTCGACGACACGCCGGTGGAGTTCGTGACCTACCGGCTCACCGCGTCCGCCAAGGTGCCGAGGCCCGAGATGAAGAGGCTCTCGGCGGAAGGGCGCTCGCTTGAGGCGGCGTCCAGGCCCGCGCGCATGGCCGATTTCGCCGAAGACGGCCGCCACGAGGCCGCGGTCTACGCGCGCGACCGGCTGCCCCCCGGCGCTGAGCTCGAGGGGCCGCTGATCGTGGAGGAGGATACCGCCACCACGCTCGTCCATCCGGGCCAGACGCTCCGGGTCGACGATTACGGATTCCTCCGCATCACCGACGCCTGAGCGCCGGCGCGGCAAAGCGAGGCCCTACACCGCGTCCGGCCGCCGGGCCAGCGCGACAACGCATCCTGTGGACAAGAGCTGGCCAGCGGTAACGGCCGCGTTGGTGAGTGCCGTCGCCGTTACGCGGGCCGCATCGACCACGCCAGCCTCCAGATAGGGGCAGAAGGCGCCTGTGCGTGCGTCGAAGCCGATCTCCGCCCCTTTTAGCCTCAATGCTTCGAGGGCGAGCGACGGCTCGCAGCCGGCGGCCGCGCTTATGCGACGGAAGGGCTCCTGCAGGGCGCGGGCGAAGGCCCGGCGCAAGGGATCGCCTGCACCGGGTGCGGCGTCCTCCATGGCGAAGGCGGCGCGTGCGAGCGCCACGCCGCCACCCGCGACCACACCGTCGGCCGCTGCGGCACGGGCGGTGTTCAGCGCGTTCTCGCAGGCGCGATGGCGCGCCTTCCAGGCGGTCTCGGTGACGCCGCCGACCCGGATGTTGGCCACGCCCGAGACGAGCCGGGCGAGGCGCGCCTCCAGCTTGCCCCGGTCGTAGCTCTTGCGCTCGCGGCCGATCGCGTCGCGAAGCTGTGCCGCGCGCCGCTCCACCGCCTCCGCCGCGCCACCGCCGCTGAAGATTGTGGTGGAGACCCCGTCCACGACCGCCCGCTTGGCGCTGCCGAGCGCGGCGCCATCGATCTTCTCCGGCGATAGGCCGGTTTCCTCGCCGACCAGACGCCCACCCGTGAGCACCGCGACGTCGTCGGTCGCGACATGGCGATAGATGCCGGAGTCCGGCCCCTTCACCGCCGCGCAGCGGACCGTCCCCTCGCGGTGGTTGGCGAGCAAGACCGCGAGCGCCTGGTCGGAGACGTCCTGGGCCAGCACCAGCAGGCTGCGGCCGCTTTGGCGCGCCGCCTCCATCGCCGGCACAAGCTGGGCCGCTTCGGTCAGCTCGCCCTGGCACATGAGCAGGTGGGGCTGGTCGAGCGCAACCGCCGTCTCGCCGGCCTTGAGCAGGAAATTGCGGGACAGCAGGCCGTGGTCGAAGGCCATGCCGCTCATGTAGTCGATCGTCGTATCGACGCTCTGATGATAGGAGACGTTGACGACGCCCTCGGGCCCGAGCCTTTCCACCGCCTTGGCCACGAGGCCCGCGATCTCGTCGTCGCCGTCGGCCGCAACGAGGGCCAGCTGGGCTAGCATCGTGTGGCCGCCAACGGGGCCGCTCTGCCGCTTCAGTGCTTCCAGCGCGTCGCGCGTGAGCCCGTCGAAGCCGCGCCGCACCGAGGGGGGGTCGATCCCGGCCGCCACCAGGCGCAGTCCTGCCTTCGCGAAGGCGCCGGCGAGCAGCGCCGTGGTCGTCGAGCCGTCGCCGACGGCGTCCCGGGTCTTCTTGACGCAGGCCTTGAGCAGCTCCGTGCCGAGGGTCGCGAAGCGGTCGTCGTCCTCCAGGTCCCTGATCGCGGTGAAGCCGTCGCGGGTGAGCTCGGGATAGTCGTCCGCGCGCTCCAGCACCACGCGGCCGCCGTGGGGGCCGAGCGTGAGCCCCGCGAGCCGCGCGGCGCGGCCGAAGCCCACCATCAGCGCCTCGCGGGCTTCGCCGCCTGTCTTGATGTGCTTAGGCCGCGCCAGCGCCATCCGACGATATTCCTCGCGCAGCGGCGGCGGTTAGCGGCGGCGCGGCCGATAATCTTGCTCTCGGCCGCGCCGCTCTTGGTCGAACAGGAGCGGATCAGGCCGCGCTGAAGCGGTTCCACTCCTTGATGTAATTGGTGACGTGGGTCGGCCACACCATCCAGAACGCGATGTTGGACTGGCGCCTGGTCTTCGGGCCGGTGTCGCGGCCCTTGCCCAGGTACCAGGTGCGATAGTCCTCCTCGCTCAGATAGTTGAGCACCGGGGCGGGCGAGGGCGAATAGTAGCCCTGGGGCGCCACCGCCGAGCCCCACCAGCCGTCGAGGCACCAGTCCATGTAGGCCATGGCGACCTCGGGCTCCGGCGCCTCGCTGGAGAGGCACATGGTGTGGACCCAGGCGGCGGTGCCTTCGAAGACATCGACGTACCAGCACGGGATGCCGCGCTTCTTCACGTCCTCGACCACCGGGTTCCAGCAGTCCATGCCCCACACCTCCTCGGAGGCGAGCAGGTTCACGGCCTCGCCGTAGTTGTTCCAGATGAGGCGGAACACGCCGTCGTTCTTGGCGGCGATGAGGTAGTCGATGACCTCCTTCACCTCATCCGGCTGCATGTCGGTGTTGCCGACCTTGGGCGGGTCCATGATCCCGTTCTTCCAGAGGAAGCTGTAGGCGCGCGGCGGCCCCATCAGCTCGTCGTTCTGGATCGAGGTCTTGCCGGTCGCATCCACGTCGCGCCACTTGCCGGTGTAGAGCAGCCCGAGCGAATCGGGGATCGCGAAATCCGGCTGGGTGGGCGCGAACTTGTGCGGCAGCACGCCGAGCGCGTCCATGTTGTAGAACTGCGGCACGCCGTAGAAGGAGTCCTTGTTCTCGTCCCAATAGACGATCTTGGACGGCCAGCCGGTCACGTCGTCGGCGCCGATATGGCCGGGCTCGGTATAGAGCGAATCGGCGAACTCCCAGTTGGTGATCTTCTCGGCCGGGATCGGCACGATCACCTCGGCCTCGCGCAGCGCCGGCTGGCGGTAGGCGTTGGTCTCGATCATCGAGTAGGTCTTGTTGCCGCCGGTGATGAACTTGGAGATCATCTCGCTCAAGCCCGCCACCGTCCCGGTCACGTCGAGGCCGGTGTCCTCCTTGAACCTGTTGAAGAAGCGCTCCTGCACCGAGACGCCGAGGCCGATGGTCTGCATCGGGTCGTCCTGCTCGATGCCGGCCACACGGTCCGCGAAGCCCGCGCGCGCGGTGCCGGCGCTGAGGCCGGTGCCAACGGCCGCCGCGGTCACGCCCGCTGCGGCGAGGAAGGTCCGGCGGTCAATGCCGTCGCCCGTCTTCTCCTCCGCCTCGGCGTCGCGGAAGCGCTTGATCGCCTTCTCTTCGGCCGCCATCGCGGTATGGAGATCCATCCGATCCGACAGACGTTCGTATTTGGTTTCGAGATGCTTGCTATCCACAGTTTCCTCCCTTTGAAGTCTCCGTTCTCCGATCGAATCCGGTCCGGGCGGCGCCCGGCCGGCCCGACTACACCTGGTGCTCCTCTTGGCCCGTGAAGCGAGGCCGGTAACGGCTCGCGGTCATCAGGTAGCCAAATATCCCGATCACCGCGAACGAGATGAGGGTGATGATGACGCCGACGGCGAAGATGCGTGGCGTGATGCGGATCGTGGTCGCGCCCAGTACGTCGAGGGGCAGCGTGTTCTGCGATCCGGACACCAGCACGGTGCGCGCGAATTCGTCGAAGGAGAGCGTGAAGCCGAAGAGCGCGGACGCCATGATCCCCGGCTTCATGATCGGCAGCGTGATGTGCCAGAAGGTGCGCCAGCTGTTGGCGCCGAGGCACATCGCCGCCTCCTCGGTGGAGCGGTCGAAGCGGTTGAACACCGTCAACATCACGATGAAGCAGAACGGGAAGGTCCACAGGATGTGGACCGGCAGCGTGGTGCCCAGCCAGTGCTTGTCGATGCCGATGCCCTGCCAGAAGAGCGCGTGACCCAGGCCCACCGTGACGCCCGGGATCATGATCCCGACCAGGTAGACGTAAAAGATCGGCCCGGCGCCCACGAACCGCGCGCGCATGGCCTGCGCCGCCATGGTGGCAAGCACCGTGGAGATGGTCATGGTGAGCAGCGCGAGCACCAGCGAGCGCAGGCCGGCATTGCCGAAATCGCCGACATACTCGCCGATGTCGCGTGCCGTGCCCGACGGGTTGAAGAGCCGCTCGTACCAGAAAATGCTCGTCCCCTGCATGGGGAAGGTCGGCCCGCCTCTCTCGCCCTGGAAGGAGAGGATCGCCATGACGATGAACGGCCCGTAGAGCATCAGCACGAAGATCATCACGTAGACCGCGAGCACGATCTTCACCCAGCCGAACTTGGCGACGTGATAGCTCGTGGGCTCCGGCACGGCTCAGAGCTCCTCACGCAGCTTGACGAACTGGAAGATCAGCACGATCACTGGGATCGAGACCAGCACCATGACCACTGCCACCGCCGACGCTGCGGGCCACTGCAGGAGGCTCTGCTGCTGGATGAGCACGTTGGCCAGCATGGTCGTCTTGCCGCCGCCGATGAACTTTTGGATCGCGAATTCGCCCATCATGACGACGAACACGAAAAGGATCCCGGTCGCCAGACCCGGCTTGGTGAGGGGGACGATGATCCGCCAGAAGGTGGTCCAGGCCGAGGCGCCGAGGTCGCGCGCCGCCTCGATCACCTGGCGGTCGATCTTGGCCATGGAGAAATAGATCGGGCCGATCATGAAGACCGACCAGATGATCGCCATGGAGAACACCATGGAGGGTTGGCTGTAGAGCAGGATCTCGACCGGCTCGTCGATAATGCCGATCCCCATCAGAATCTGGTTGATCAACCCCTTGCGCCCGAGCAGCGGCAGCCACGCCACCATGCGGATCAGCGCGCTGGTCCAGAAGGGGACGATGCAGAGAAGCAGGATGTAGAGCTTGAGCCGCTCGCTCTTCACGAAGAAGCAGACGTAGTAGGCGACGGGATAGCAGAGCAGCACCATCAGCGGCAGCACGATGATGGCGATCAGGAAGGTGAAGCCGAGGGTCTGCAGGTAGGTCGCGGTGCCGAAGAACTCGATGTAGTTGTCGAACACGAAGCCCGGCTTCATGCCGTAGGCCCAGGGCTTGTAGAAGCTGAAGACGACGACCGAGACCAGCGGGATGCCGCAGAAGAGCACCATCAGGATGGTGGGCGCGGCGACCAGCAGGAGGGCTTGGCGCGCGCGCTTCTTGGTGAGTGTCATCCCCGGCGAAAGCGCCTTGGGAGGGCTTTGTGCGACGTCCGTCACGTGACTGCCGCCCCGCCGGTCACGGCCGCCCGCGCCCACGTGCCGGCGTGGCCCGGGCGCTCACTCGAACACCACCAGGGCATCGTCCGCGTTCCAGCCCACCCTCACCTTGTCGCCGCGCTTGAGCGCGGTGATCGTCGCCGGCGGCTCGTACTCGTCCACGCGGAGCGAGTCGCCGCTCGGCAGGTCGACGTTGAACTCGATTTGCGAGGTCTCGAAGATGGAGAACGCCACCTCGCCCTCGACCGTGTTGTCCGGCGTCTCGCCGTTGGTCACCAGATTGGTGAGGCTCGCGCGCACCACCACGTGGCAGTCCTTGCGTGCCGGCGCGTCGTCGGCGATGCGCGCGCGGAATGTGCCGGACGGCCCGGCGACGGTGGCGATGCCCCCCTCCACGCCGGTGATCTCGCCCTGAAGGATGTTGTTCTTGCCCACGAACTGGGCGACGAACAGGTTCTTCGGGCGGTGGGTCACCTCCTCGGGCGGGCCGATCTGCTCGATCCGGCCCTGATTTATGATGACCACCCGGTCGGAGACCGCGAAGGCCTCGGTCTGGGTGTGGGTGACGTGCACGAAGGCGACACCGAAATCGGTGTTGAGGCGCCTCAGCTCGCGCTGCATGCGCAAGCGCAGGTTCGCATCTAGCGAACCCAGCGGTTCGTCCAGCAGCAGCACGTCGGGGCGCGTGACTAGGGCGCGCGCTAAGCCCACCCGCTGCTGCTGGCCGCCGGAGAGCTGCTGGATCGGGCGGTCGGCCAGGTCGTCGATGTCAACGGCGCGCAACATCTCAAGCGCCCGCCGGGAGCGTTCCGCCGCCGACACCTTGCGCATGCGCAGGCCGAACTCGACGTTCTGCGCCACCGACATGTGCGGGAACAGCGCGAAGTGCTGGAAAACCATGGCGGTGTTGCGCTCGTGCGGCTCGAGGTGGGTGCAGTCGTGTCCAGCGATGAGGATCTGGCCGTCGGTCGGTTCGTCGAAGCCGGAGATCATGCGGAGCGTCGTGGTCTTGCCGCACCCCGATGGGCCGATGAGGGAAATGTACTCGCCCTGCGCGATGTGCAGGGACAGATCGTCGACGGCGAGGATATCCCGCCCGAAACGCTTGGTAACGTTGATCAGGTCGACGGCGATGTCGCTCATACCGACTCCTGCCAACCCGTCACTGCCCGGCTGTAGTGCGACACTGCCCCCTCAGCCTCCCCACAAGCCATTGTTATCGTTGCGTCCTGCTGCGGATGGGTAGCGAGTCTAACCGTCGGCCAAGCGCGTCGTCAACACGAGCGCCCGGGTTGTGTCGGTAACACGGGATATGTCCGGCCATGTACCAAATGGTCTGTACGATTTTAGAAGGCTTCTAGGCCATGGAGGGTTTGGATGCGTCGGACGGAGCAGGCACCAAATCGTCCGTGCGTCGGACCTGTGGCTATACTGGAGGACGACTAACGGCAGCTCTTGTCCGAAACGTCGACCAGCCTGGGGTCTACGGCGACGAACACGGCCTCAGGTTGCGGGTTTGCCAATCGCGCAAGCGGAAATCGATCTCAAGGCAATGGATATGGCGCGGCACCGTCAACGGCGTTCGCCGTGACGCAGGGTTGGGTGGCTTTCCGTATGTCACGCTGGCCGAAGCCCGGCAAACGGCCTTCGAGTACCGGAAGATTGCACGGGCGGGCGGCGATCCGCTCGCACTCAAACGTCAGCCGGACGTGCCGACATTCGCCGAGGCGGTCGAGACCGTGATCGGCATCCACTGCGAAGGCTGGAAGGACGCCGGCAAGAGCGAGAAGCAATGGCGGGCGAGCCTAAGGAACTACGCCATGCGGCGGCTCGGGCAGAAGCGGGTCGACCAAATCGACACAGCGGACGTGATGGCCGTCCTGATCCCGCACTGGCATACGAAGAACGAGACCATGCGGCGGGTGCGCCAGCGTATCGGAGCGGTGATGAAGTGGGCTGTCGCGCAGGGATATCGCGACGACAATCCCGCAGGAGACGCCATCACTGCCGCGCTGCCAAAGAACAGCGGCGTGTGCGTCGCCATCAGGAGCTATAGCCGAATCTTGGTGACGGTTTGGGTCAGGCGGCGGCTTGAGGTTGTTGCCTGACGGCTTCGATTCCGTCGATGAACTTTACGCCGACGATCAGCTTGGGCAACTGGTTGTGTCCGTCGAGGCGGCGCCAACTGTTCTGTGCCGCCTGGGCGAGTTTGAAGACCATGGCGAGCGCCGTCTTGTTGGAGAGGCATCCCTTGGATCGCACGGTACGGTGTCGCACGGTGGCGACTGTGCTTTCGATGGGGTTGGTGGTGCGCAGATGCTTCCAATGCTCGGCGGGAAAGTCGTAGAACGCCAGCATCGTCGCGCGATCCTTGACCAGGCAGGCGGCCGCCTTGTCGTATTTGACGGCGCAGGTCTCGATGAAGGCGTCGAAGGCGCTGTCTGCGTCGTTCCTGGTCTCGGCCATCCAGATCTCCTGGAGAGCACGCTTTGCCTTCGAGTGCTGGCTCTTGGGCAGCTTGTTGAGCACGTTGGCGGTCTTGTGCACCCAACAGCGCTGGCTGCGGGTCCGGGGCCACACCTCCTCGATCGCCTTCCAGAAGCCGAGCGCGCCGTCGGCGATGGCGAGTTCGGGCGCGACCGCAAGCCCGCGCCGTTTGAGGTCAAGTAGCAGCTCGCGCCACGATTGGGCGCTCTCGCGCACCCCGTCGATGAGGCCTACGAGTTCCTTCTTACCCTCCGGCGTCGCGCCGATGATGACCAGCAGGCATTGCGCATCGTCCTCGAGCCGGGCCTGCACATGGATGCCGTCGGCCCAGAAGTAGACATAGTGCCTGGCCGACAGATCCCGCTTCAGCCAGTGCGCGTGCTGGTCCGCCCAAACCTCGGTGAGCCGCGCCACGGTCGAGGCCGACAGGCCGCCGGCGTCCGGCCCGAGCAAGGCCGCCAGCGCCTCGGCGAAGTCGCCCGTGGAGATGCCCTTGAGGTAGAGCACGGGGATCAGGACTTCGAGGCTCTTCGAGCGCCGCACATAAGGCGGCAGGAGCGCGGAGCTGAACCGGATGCGGTCGGCGCCCTGGCCCGTGCGGTCGCGAACGCGTGGCGCGCGAACCGCAACCGGGCCGATGCCGGTCATGATCTCGCGTTCGGGCAGGTGGCCGTGGCGCACCAGCCGTCGGCGGCCTTCTTCGGTGCGCGCCTCGGAGTGGCCATCAAGGAACCCGGCAACCTCCGCCTCGACCGCCCGCGCCAGCAGGGACCGGGCGCCGCTGCGCAGCACCTCGGTCAACCGATCGGAAAACGTCGATGGCTGGGAAAGCTTCAAAACGTTACCTGCTTATCCATGAAAGTCCGCTCACCGATGCCTTGTTCCTGCTCGTGTCTAAGTCCGACGAGGTCACAACGACGTAGGCGGGAGTTGCACGGTGCGGACTCGGATATGGCACAGCGACTGGAAACCGCGATGGCTCATACGTTGCGTCTCGGCAGCCTTGCTGAGCTTCATGGATAAGCAGGAAACGTTATTGTCACTCACGGCGTATCACTCCTTCGTTGGAGAAGTGGAGGCTCGATTACCCCCACGATACGCCGCCTTAACCCTTCACCCCGTCACCAACTTCTGGCCATAGCTCTTTACGGCTCCCGCGAGCACGGTTCTCGGCTTTAACACCGATCTCTTTGTCGTGATCACCAGCAGCTCTAACCAGAACTTGCAGGTGGTGACTACCACGTCGAACGACGAGGACAACACCTCTGCCGGGGACTGGAGCATTCGCAATGGGGTCCACTCTCGGACCCCGGCAGGTACCGGTACCTACACCGAGTCCACCTCTTCAGTCATAAAATGCGGGTCAACGGCACGATTCCGCGCTCCAGCGCGGACCCCTGCGATCCGTCCGACCCATTGGACATCTGGTGCATCACGCTGACAGTGGGGCAGGAGAACTTCTCTGGAGGATTCAACAATGTGGGTTACTGGCATCCCGACTTTAGCGGTGATCTATCCCAAACTGTAGGAGCATTGACCAATAGACAATTTACGTTCGGCGGCGTCCGCTACTCGGTTCTGACTCTCAATACTGGTGTATTCGGAAACATAGTGGATTTTAGACTAGAGCCGACGGGGGAAGCGGTCTTGCGCAGTTCCGGTTGAGCTATGGCCGAGAGTGGGTGACGGGCTGAGAGAAGGAGGTAGCGTATCGTGGGGGGTGACGAAGCCTCCCGGTCTCCAAGCAAGGAGTGATACGCCATGACGGAAGATAGTGTTGTCGCGCTGCACCATCCAGGGGTGACGGCCGATCCGCTGACCGAAGTACTCCGCGCCGGAGCTCGCGAGCTCCTGGCACAGGCCATTGAAGCGGAGGTTGCCGCCGTGCTGGCGGCGCATGAACATCTGAAGACCGAAGACGGCCGCCGGCGCCTGGTGCGTCATGGCCACGGGCCGGAACGGGCGATCCTGACTGGCATTGGTCCTGTGTCTGTGCGGCGCCCGAAGGTCCGGGACCGTGGCAGCGTCGGAGGAGAGCGCATCCGTTTCACGTCGGCCATTCTGCCCCGTTTCGCGCGGCGGACGCGGTCGCTGGATGCGGTTTTGCCGACGCTCTACCTTCGTGGCGTGTCCAGCGGGGACTTCCAGGAGGCGCTGGAGGCGTTGCTCGGCAAGGACGCCTCTGGCTTGTCGGCGCAGGTGATCGGCCGCCTGAAGGCGGAGTGGGAGGCCGAGCACGAGCGCTGGTGCCGGCGCGACCTGTCGGCCCGACGCTACGTCTACATGTGGGCCGATGGCATCCATCTCCAGGGTCGGCTGGAGGACGAGAAGCAATGCATTCTGGTCCTCATCGGCGCCACGCCGGAGGGACGCAAGGAACTCGTGGGCTTCCAGGCGGGGGTGCGCGAGAGCGCCCAGAGCTGGCGTGAGTTGCTGGCATGCCTGCGCGGGCGCGGGCTCACGATTGGTCCCGAGCTCGCCATCGGCGATGGCGCTCTGGGCTTCTGGAAGGCGCTGGAGGAGATCTTTCCCGACACCCGCCGCCAGCGCTGCTGGGTCCACAAGACAGCCAATGTCTTGAACAAGCTGCCGAAGTCGCGACAAACGGCCGCCGAAGCTGCCCTGCATGATATCTGGATGGCGGATGGCCGCGCCGAGGCCGAGAGGGCGATGAATACTTTCGCCGCCAAGTACGACGCCACATACCCCCAAGCCGTCGCCTGCTTGACAAAGGACCGCGACGCCTTGCTGGCCTTCTACGACTTCCCGGCCGAGCACTGGCGGCATATCAGGACGACCAATCCAATCGAAAGCGTCTTCGCTACCGTCCGCCACCGCACCGTGCGCACCAAGGGCTGCTTGTCTCACGGGACAACTCTGGCCATGGTCTTCAAGCCGATCACCACCGCCAGCAAGACCTGGCGGCGGCTCATGGGAAACAATCAGTTGCCCAAGGTCATCGAAGGTGTGAGATTCAAAGACGGTATGCAGATCGACGAAACCAAAACTCGCGCCGCCGCCTGATCACGCCATCACCCAAAATCGGGCATAACTCTCGGCAAGCCAGGCCTGCGGGTCGACGTCGTTCAATTTGGCGGTGCCGATGAGGGTGTACAATCACTGCCGCCCGTACGCCGCCGACCGTGATCGAGGCACTGCGGCTGGGCGCACGGGCGGACGAACCTCCGTCGGCGCTGGGATACGAACCGCTCTCTCACCAGAGGTCGTCCGTGGCAGGCCTTGTCTGCGCTCCACCATCCAACTAGATCGTGGCCATGCCGTCTACGTTATACTACTGTTCAATTTGGACCGTTTCGCGGGGCCGGTCGCGGTCGCACTGGCCTTGAGCCGGCCGAACACGGACGTGCGGCACCTCTCCGTCGCGCAAGTGTAACGCGAACGCCTTAGCCTGCCTGACCCGCTCTACCCTTGGTCAGGGTTCCAGCAGAACTACAACGGTGAAACGGCACATGGCGGAACGCGTTGAAGTCGGCAACGGTGCGAGCCCACGGCTGCCCACGGTGGCGTATCAGGACGACCAACCCCATCGAAAGCGTCTTCGCTACCGTCCGCCACCGCACCGTGCGCACCAAGGGCTGCTTGTCTCACGGGACAACTCTGGCCATGGTCTTCAAGCTGATCACCACCGCCAGCAAGACCTGGCGGCGGCTCATGGGAAACAATCAGTTGCCCAAGGTCATCGAAGGGGTGAGATTCAAAGACGGTATGCAGATCGACGAAACCAAAACTCGCGCCGCCGCCTGATCACGCCGTCACCCAAAATCGGGCATAACTCACAGGACGGCAAATGAAACAGGATACGAAGCTCATCGCGCTCGGCCGGGCGCCGGTGCGTGCGCAGGGCCCGGTCAATCTTCCGGTGCATCGGGCGTCGACAATCCTCTCCGAGAACCTCGACGGCTATGTCCACCGGTTCGACGGCGACAACCGCTTCAACAACGTCATCTACGGGTCGACCGGGACCCAGAACTCGCGGGCGCTCGCCGAGGCCGTCGCAGCCGTCGAGAGCGGGCATCGCACGGTGGTGACCGGCAGTGGGCTCTCGGCGGTGACGATGGCGGTATCCGCCGTCGTCCGCGCCGGAGACCACGTGCTCGTTCCGGATTCCGTGTACGGGCCTACCCGGTGGTTCTGCGCCGAGATCCTCTGCCGCTACGGGGTCGAAACGAGTTTCTACGATCCCGCGATTGGTGCCGGGATCGCGGAGGCAATGCGCGAGAGCACCCGGCTCGTTTACACCGAGGCGCCCGGCTCGCTCACGTTCGAGATGCAGGATGTGCCCGCAATCGCAAAGGCCGCCCACGAACGCGGCGCACTGGTCGCGATGGACAATACCTGGGCGACACCACTTTACTTCCGGCCCCTGGAGCACGGCGTCGACATCTCGATCCAGGCGGGCACGAAGTACTTTGCGGGACATTCGGATCTGGTGATCGGGATGATCACCACCGCGACCGACGAGCTGTTCAAGACGATCGCGGATCAGACCTTTGCGTTCGGAGATTCCGCCTCCCCCGACGATTGCTTTCTCGCGCTGCGTGGCATGCGCAGCCTGTCGGTGCGCCTGGAACGCCAATCCGCATCGGCGATGAAGGTCGCCCGCTGGCTCGAAGCGCGCTCCGAGGTGAAGCAGGTGCTCTATCCGGCATTGGAGAGCGACCCCGGCCATGCGCTGTGGAAGCGGGATTTCGGAGGCGCGTCGAGCCTGTTCGGACTCGCGATGCACACCACCGACGAGGCGGCGGTCGCGCGCATGGTGAACGGATTCGACCTGTTTCGGATCGGCTCCTCCTGGGGCGGATACGAGAGCCTCGTGGCCTACAATCGAATGCCGATCCCCCGCACCATCGTTCCCTGGACGGAAACGCCGTTCCTGCTGCGGATGCACATCGGGCTCGAGGATCCCGACGATCTCATCGCCGACCTCGAAGCGGGCCTCGGTCGGCTCGATTCTTGAACCGCAGCTGCTCCCATACCTCGGTGGGGTTGACCTCTCAAATTTTGATGGTTGGCCGAGACCTCTGGATCGAATCGGCCACGATGAAGGATGAAGGGCGATGAAGTTGGAAACTTAATATCGATCAGAGTACCAAGATCTTGTTCATGAATCTCTCAAAAATGGAGACCATGGTGCACGGGGATTCCCTCAAGAGGGTAACGGAAGATGACTATGGGCCGCGCAGTTCTGCGTACTTGGGGGGAGGGTACAAGGAAGATCATTTCGAGTTAACCAACGTCCTGATTGGGGAAAAGAGGGCGCTGGGTTCTGTAAGAGTCTGTTCCTTCTTTCCCCCCTCGGACGGTGAGTTCCATTTGTCAGCGATCATGGCGCTGATATGGTTGTCCCAACTGACAACTATCTATAGCTGCTACGACAACGGACTGACAAGGAAGACAGAAGAGATCTATATTCGAAATTTCCATATGAAGTGCCGCAAGCGCATCGTTGAACTAAACGATATTCTACTAGAGTGTGAAATCACTTCGAAAGCTGTAAGGAAGGGGGTCGTTCACTACCGAGGAAATTTTGACATAGATGTTGGGAGCTTCACGGGCAAAGCTAGCTGGTTTATGCCCGTGCCTCTTGCAGAATAGCTGAGGCGGCCGGATTTTTCGCCTGAAGCGCGGAGCTATGGCCGAGAGTGGGTGACGGGCTGAGAGAAGGAGGTGACGTATCGTGGGGGGTGACGAAGCCTCCCGGTCTCCGAGCAAGGAGTGATACGCCATGACGGAAGATAGTGTTGTCGCGCTGCACCATCCAGGGGTGACGGCCGATCCGCTGACCGAAGTACTCCGCGCCGGAGCTCGCGAGCTCCTGGCACAGGCCATTGAAGCGGAGGTTGCCGCCGTGCTGGCGGCGCATGAACATCTGAAGACCGAAGACGGCCGCCGGCGCCTGGTGCGTCATGGCCACGGGCCGGAACGGGCGATCCTGACTGGGTCATGGCCACGGGCCGGAACGGGCGATCCTGACTGGCATTGGTCCTGTGTCTGTGCGGCGCCCGAAGGTCCGGGACCGTGGCAGCGTCGGAGGAGAGCGCATCCGTTTCACGTCGGCCATTCTGCCCCGTTTCGCGCGGCGGACGCGGTCGCTGGATGCGGTTTTGCCGACGCTCTACCTTCGTGGCGTGTCCAGCGGGGACTTCCAGGAGGCGCTGGAGGCGTTGCTCGGCAAGGACGCCTCTGGCTTGTCGGCGCAGGTGATCGGCCGCCTGAAGGCGGAGTGGGAGGCCGAGCACGAGCGCTGGTGCCGGCGCGACCTGTCGGCCCGACGCTACGTCTACATGTGGGCCGATGGCATCCATCTCCAGGGTCGGCTGGAGGACGAGAAGCAATGCATTCTGGTCCTCATCGGCGCCACGCCGGAGGGACGCAAGGAACTCGTGGGCTTCCAGGCGGGGGTGCGCGAGAGCGCCCAGAGCTGGCGTGAGTTGCTGGCATGCCTGCGCGGGCGCGGGCTCACGATTGGTCCCGAGCTCGCCATCGGCGATGGCGCTCTGGGCTTCTGGAAGGCGCTGGAGGAGATCTTTCCCGACACCCGCCGCCAGCGCTGCTGGGTCCACAAGACAGCCAATGTCTTGAACAAGCTGCCGAAGTCGCGACAAACGGCCGCCGAAGCTGCCCTGCATGATATCTGGATGGCGGATGGCCGCGCCGAGGCCGAGAGGGCGATGAATACTTTCGCCGCCAAGTACGACGCCACATACCCCCAAGCCGTCGCCTGCTTGACAAAGGACCGCGACGCCTTGCTGGCCTTCTACGACTTCCCGGCCGAGCACTGGCGGCATATCAGGACGACCAATCCAATCGAAAGCGTCTTCGCTACCGTCCGCCACCGCACCGTGCGCACCAAGGGCTGCTTGTCTCACGGGACAACTCTGGCCATGGTCTTCAAGCTGATCACCACCGCCAGCAAGACCTGGCCATGGTCTTCAAGCTGATCACCACCGCCAGCAAGACCTGGCGGCGGCTCATGGGAAACAATCAGTGTCGCTAGTCATCTGGCACTGAAGTTGAGATCATTATAGATTAGCAGTGCTGCCACACTAAGTCGCTCTATTGTCGAAGCATTTAGTCGTTCAACATAGTTAGCTTTATGTGGTGAACTTCAGATTCAGGTGACTAGCAAGTGTATTTGTCCGGTTTTGGTAGCACATCATTTGTCCGCTTCTGTTGTTGTGGCCCTGTGGGGAAGTGGTCAGGCGCGGAGCGGCTGTCCACTTGTCCACAGGGCGCCGGCCGGTCGCGTCGAAGCGTCTCACGCGGCCTGCCGGGTTGGGGTTTCGATGGGCTCGCCGTTGGCGGTGTAGCGGGCGAGGCGTCGGGGCCCGTGGAAGAGGGCGAGGGTTCCGTCCGGATACTCGTGGACCCGGACCCTGGCCTTGACGTAGTGGTGTCTGGCTGGGGTGGCGGGGATCTGGAGGACGCGCCTTTCGTAGCGCACGGTGTTGTCGCGGGCGACTGTGCGCTCTGTGTGCAGGCAGAGGATGTCGTCGACCTGGTCGGGGCGGACGAGGGGCACGAAGGCGCTGTCGTCGAGCTCGGGCGGGGTGGCGAAGCGGCGATTGTGGTCGGGCAGGTAGGTGTCTGCGATGAAGCGGTCGGCGGCTTCGACCGTCGCGATCCCCGCCAGCGCCAGTTCCTTGACGAGGCGGTCCTGGAGGGTGCCGAAGGCGCGCTCGGAGCGGCCGCGGGCCTCGGGCGAATAGGCAGCGATGTGCTCGATGCCGAGCTGATGGAGGGCGCGGCCGACCTGGGTGTGTCGATCCTTGGCGACCTTGCCGCCTGCCTCGGGGGTGTGGAAGTAGTGGCTGCCACGGTCGGTGTAGAGGCTGCTGGGCATCCCCTTGTCGCAGAACACCTGCTTCAGCGCCCGGAAGGTGGACGCGGTGCCTTCCTCCTCGACCAGGAAGGCCGAATAGATCTCGCTGGTGGCGTCGTCCATGGTGACGATCAGGTCGCACGCCGCCTGGCCGGCCAGCCACTCATGGCGTGAGCCGTCCTGGTGGACCATCATGCCGACGCAGGGCTTGCGCGGGCGCCGGCGACGGTGGGCGCCGCGCCTGGGTGCCTTGGACACCAAGCCTGCGCGCTGCAAGGCGGTCTTGGTCCAGGTGTAGCTCCAGGCGAAGCCATGGTGGGCGCAGAGATGGTCGTGGAAGTGCTTGACCGTCCAGCCCGTATGGCGGGTTCGGTACTGCTCGAGCACCCATTCGATCCGGTCGGCCGGCACGCGGCGCGCGGACGCCTTGTCGAGCCTTCGGTCGAACAATCCGTCCAGGCCATCGTCCTCGTAGCGGCGCCGGTAGCGGCGGAAGCTCCGCTCGCTCATCCCCAGCATCTCCGCCGCCTCCAGCGCAGACAGGCGCCGTGCCTGCCAGTGCCCCAGCACATTCTGAAACGTCTGCATCCTGCGTTCCTGTAGCAACGTCGTCCGGCTCATCAGGGTCCCTCCCCACGGAGAGACCAAACCGGACAACTCGTGTGCTACCTAAACCGGACACATCATGTGCTAGTGACATCGAATTTGCGCCGCTTGACGCTGCCTTCCGCTGTGCTAGAGACGTGGTGTGTCCGACGCCATGTCCACGCCACGCGCGCGCCGCGAGGATTGCGCCGGAGAGCACGTGCCGCACCCCCTGATCTCGTCGGCTGCCGGCCCCTTGAGGGGAACGTGCGCCGTGCCTGGCGACAAGTCCATCTCTCACCGCGTGCTAATGCTCGGCGCGCTCGCGGTGGGGGAGACCTGTGTCAGCGGCCTGCTGGAGGGCGAGGACGTGGCCGCGACGGCAGCTGCGCTCCGTGCGCTTGGGGCGACCATTGAGCGGACCGATGACGGAAGCTGGCGCGTGTATGGCGGCGGCGTCGGCGGGTTGGCCGAGCCCGGCGCGGCGCTCGACCTCGGCAATTCGGGGACGGCGGTGCGCCTGCTTGCGGGGATCTGCGCGAGCCACGGGTTCACTACCTTCATGACCGGCGATCGCTCGCTGCGACGGCGGCCGATGGGGCGGATCATCGAACCGCTGGAGCGGATGGGCGCGCAGTTTGTGGCACGCAGCGGCGGCCGGTTGCCGTTCGCGCTGATCGGCGCTGACCATCCGTTGCCGATCGAGTATCGGCTGCCGATGCCCTCGGCGCAGGTGAAGTCGGCGGTGCTGCTCGCCGGCCTCAACGCGCCCGGGGAAACCCGTGTGGTCGAGCCCGCGCCCAGTCGAGATCACACCGAGCGTCTGCTGCGCCTCTTCGGCGCGCGGGTCAGCGTCGAGACGGACTCGGACGGAGGCAGCGCGATTTCCGTTGCCGGATATCCGGAGCTTGAACCCTGCACGCTCACGGTGCCGGGTGACCCGAGCGCCGCGGCCTTTCCGCTCGCCGCCGCGTTGATCGTGCCGGGCTCCGACATCGTGATCCGAAATGTGGGTGTCAATCCCGGCAGGATCGGCCTGTTGGAGACTCTGCGTGACATGGGCGCAATGATCGATATGGGCTCTCTGCGCGAGCAGGCAGGCGAGCCGGTAGCCGATATCGCGGTGCAGGCCGGTCGGTTGCGCGGGGTAGAGGTGCCCGCCGAGCGGGCACCGCGCATGATCGACGAATATCCGATTCTGAGCGTCATCGCCGCGTGTGCCGAGGGCACCACGCGGCTCAACGGCCTCGCCGAGCTCAGGGTCAAGGAGAGCGACAGGCTGGGCGCGACCGCCGCCGGCCTTCGCGCGGCAGGCGTGACGATGACGGAACGGGACGACGGGCTCGATATCGTGGGTCGCGGCGGCCCGCCTCCGGGCGGCGGGCTGGTTGCGACCGAGTTCGACCACCGCATCGCCATGGCTTTCCTCACTCTCGGCATGGCGAGCGAGAAGCCCTTGACTGTCGATGACGGATCGATGATCGGCACGAGCTATCCAAGCTTCGTCGCCGACATGAATGGTCTGGGAGCCTCGATTGCCGCGCGCTGAGCCGGCGCCGCTGGTCATCGCGGTGGACGGGCCGGCGGCGGCTGGCAAGGGAACCCTCGCACGCCGCCTCGCGGCACACTACGGTCTCCGGCATCTCGATACCGGCTCGCTCTACCGTGCGACGGCGCTTCGCGTGTTGCGGGCGAGCGGCAAACCGGCGGGGGAGGCTGAGGCCGCGGCCGCGGCAAACGGGATCACCGACGCTGACCTCAGCGACCTGGCTCTCCGCGACGAGGAGGTTGGACAGGCGGCCTCGTTGGTGGCCACTCACGGTGCGGTGCGCCAGGCCTTGCTCGACTATCAACGTGTGTTCGCAGCGCGTCCGCCGGGCGCCGTGCTCGACGGGCGGGATATCGGCACGGTCGTATGCCCGGATGCACAGGTGAAATTCTATCTGGAGGCAACCGCCGAAGTGCGGGCCGCCCGCCGCCTTTGTGAGTTGCGGTCACGCGGTGTGGAGAGTATAGAATCCAGCGTTTTGGATGAATTAATCGCCCGCGACGCCCGCGACCGTCGGCGCAGCGCCGCACCGTTGAAGCCGGCGGCAGACGCATGTCGGATCGATACCAGTGCCCTCGGACCCGATGAGGTGTTCGATAGGGCAGTGGCCATCGTCGACGCGCGTTTTTCGTCCGCGTAGAAACGGGTATCGAGACCCGCACCGCGGGACGCGTTCACCCAACACAGACCGCGGCGCGCGCCGATCAAGCCTTGCGCCAAGGCGCCCACCGACAATGCTGGAGATCAGATGACGGCCGAGACCACACAAGCGACTGAGCAGGCGACCCCCGCAAAGGAGAATTTCTCCGACATGCTCAATAAGTTCCTCGACGACACGCCGCGCTTCGAGGGAGGCGTCGTCAAGGGCACCGTTCTCGCGATCGAGAACGACGCCGCTCTGATCGATGTCGGGCTCAAGGTCGAGGGCCGCGTGCCGCTCAAGGAATTCGCCGCCCCCGGGCAAGCGGCCGAAGTCAAGGTCGGCGACGAAGTCGAGGTCTATATCGAGCGCTTCGAGACAACGCGCGGTGAGGCCTCGCTCAGCCGCGAACGCGCGCGCCGTGAAGAAGCGTGGGAAAAGCTCGAGCAGGCCTACAAGGATGGCGAGCGGGTCTCCGGCGTCATCTTCGGCCGGGTCAAGGGCGGTTTCACGGTCGATCTCGACGGGGCCGTGGCGTTCCTGCCCGGAAGCCAGGTCGATATTCGGCCGGTGCGCGACATCGCGCCCCTGGTGGGTACGGATCAGCCGTTCCAAATCCTCAAGATGGATCGCCGCCGCGGCAACATCGTCGTCTCCCGCCGTGCCGTTCTGGAAGATACCCGTGCCGAGCAACGCAACGAGCTGATCGCCAACCTGCACGAAGGGCAGGTGCTCGAAGGCGTGGTCAAGAATATTACCGACTACGGCGCCTTCGTCGATCTGGGCGGAGTCGACGGATTGCTGCACGTCACCGACATCTCGTGGCGGCGCGTCAACCATCCAGCCGACGCCCTGCAGATCGGGCAGACGGTCAACGTCCAGGTCATCCGCTTCAACCCCGAGACGCAGCGTATCTCGCTCGGCATGAAACAACTCGAGGCCGATCCGTGGGAGGGCGTCGAGGCGAAGTACCCGGTCAGGACGAAGTTCACCGGCCGGGTGACGAACATCACCGATTACGGCGCGTTCGTGGAGCTCGAGCCGGGAGTGGAAGGCCTGGTCCATGTCTCCGAGATGAGCTGGACCAAGAAGAACGTTCATCCGGGCAAGATCATCTCGACCAGTCAGGAAGTCGAGGTGATGGTGCTCGATGTCGATCCTGAGAAGCGGCGCGTGAGCCTCGGGCTCAAGCAGTGCCTGGACAACCCCTGGATCGTCTTCGCCGACTCTCATCCGGAGGGCTCGATCGTCGAGGGCGAGATCAAGAACATCACCGAGTTCGGCCTGTTCGTCGAGCTGCTTGGCGAGATTTACGGTATGGCGCACCTCTCCGATCTGGACTGGCTGACGCCCGGCGAGGAGGCCCTGAAGAAGTTCCGCAAGGGCGACGAGGTCAAGGCCAAAGTGCTGACGATCGACGTCGAGAAGGAGCGGATCGGCCTCGGCCTGAAGCAGCTCGACGACGATCCATTCCAGGGTGCGGAAGGCCGCCGCGGCCAGACGGTGACATGCACCGTCACGGCGGTGCATGACCACAGCGTCGAGGTCGAGATATTCGGTTCGGTCCCCGGCGACATCAAGCGCTCCGATCTCGCCCGCGACCGCGACGAGCAGCGCCCCACGCGTTTCGCGCCGGGCGACAAGGTGGACGCCAAGCTGTTGCAGATCGACCGCAACAACCGCCGCGTCTCGCTCTCCATCAAGGCTCTTGAGGTGCAGGAAGAGAAGCAGGCGATGGACGAATACGGCTCGACCGACAGTGGCGCCAGCCTCGGCGACATCCTCGGCGCCGCGCTCGATCGCAAGACCCAGGAAGAGGCCGCGCGTGCGGCGGAAGAGAAGGACGTGCCCGACGAGGGTTGAGGCGCTCGCCGTAACGCATCAGGCCGTGATCCAGGAGGGAGATGGCGAGCCTGGATCCCGACAGGTTGCTCGACCGCCGCCGTCTCAAGCGGGGCATTGCCATATGGCGCGCCCTCGCTGTCGTCGCGCTGGTCGCTCTCGCCCTGGTCGCCGCAGCGCCCTTCGCCTTCGAGGGAGGCGAGCGCGTCGCCCGGCTTTGGGTTACCGGGCTGATCGAGGACGATCCTGCCCGCGACCGCGTCATTGCCGATCTCCGCGACGACGACGCGGTCAAGGCGGTCGTGCTGCGACTCGATTCCGCTGGCGGCACGGCGGTTGGCGGCGAAGCCCTTTATCTCAGCCTGCGTTCCCTTGCCGAGGCCAAGCCGGTCGTCGCCGTTTTCGGCACCACCGCGACCTCGGCAGCATACATGGCAGCGCTCGCCGCAGACCATGTGCTCGCTCGCGAAGCAACGCTGACGGGCTCGATTGGAATCCTGTTCCAGACCGCCGAGTTCTCCGCGCTCCTGGAAGAGATCGGCGTGCGGACGGAAGCGATCCGCAGCGGGCCGTTGAAGGCGAAGCCCACGCCCTATGAGGAGTTGGACAATCCCACCCGCCGCGCCATGCGGAACGTGGTGGCGGACATTTACGACTCGTTCCTGCGCCTCGTGATGGAGCGTCGCTCTCTTGATCGCGAGACGGCGCTGACGCTGGCCGACGGGCGCGTGTTCACCGGCAGTCAGGCGGTTCAGGTCGGCCTCGTCGATGCCATCGGCGGCGAAGACGAGGCGCGCGCGTGGCTCGCACAGGTGCACGGCGTGCCCGAGACAATTCCGGCCGCGGACGTGGTAAGCGGCGGTGACGGCGGCTTGTTTGACGTTATCGATGCGGCGCTCGAGCGCACCCTGCCGGCGCGAACGCTCGCCCTTGACGGTCTGATCGCCGTTTGGCACCCTGAGATATCGGACTGAAATGACGACGTTCTCGGCGATTGAACACGCGAGCCGAGAGCCTCTGGCCGGCGGGGAATTTCCAGCATGACCAAGTCCGAACTCATTCAGCTGCTGGCGGAAAAGCACGCCGACCAGCACCTTTACCACCGCGACTATCAGCGCGTGGTGAACCGGATCTTCACGGAGATCAGCGATGCGCTCGCGCAGGGCGACCGGGTTGAGCTTCGCGGTTTCGGTGCGTTCTCGGTCCGCCCACGGGCGGCACGGGTCGGCCGCAATCCGCGCACCGGCGCTGCGGTTCGGGTGGACAGGAAGTTCCTGCCGTTCTTCAAGACCGGCAAGGAGCTGCGGGAGCGGATCAACCGCGAATGAGCGACGCGGCTTGAACGGCGCGCGGCGGTCCGGGGCCATGACCGCCGGATCGCGCGGTTGACGGGCCGCGCGGCGCGGCGCACAAGAACCGACTCATGAGGATTCTCGCCTGGGTGATCGCGGCGGCGCTGGGGATTGTCGCCATCGCCTTCGCCGTGGCGAATCGGGGCCCCGTCGCCGTCAGCGTGGCGCCATTCCCTTACCGGCTCGATATCCCGATCTGGGCGCTGGCGGTAGGGGCGTTGGCAGTAGGGTTCCTCTCTGGCGCTCTGGTGCGCTGGCTGCTCGACCACAAGGTGCGTCGCATGGCGCGCCGCGGCCGGCGACGCACGCGTGCGCTGGAGCAGGAGCTGGCGGGGGCGCGAAAGCAGCTCGACGAAGTCGTGCGCGGCCAGCGGGCGACGATCCCCGCGGTGACGCCCGTGTCGTTGACGCCCAAGGACCTCGCGTAGCGGCGCCGCGCCATGGACCGCCTGTTCTGCGCCATCGATACCGGCAACGTCGACGCCGCATGCTCCCTGGTGGAACGCCTCCATGGCGCTATCGGCGGTGTAAAGCTCGGCGCGGCCTTCGTCATGGAGAACGGTCTGACAAGCGTCGGAACGATCGTGCGCCTCGGCCTGCCGGTCTGGCTCGACCTCAAGTTGCTGGAAATTCCGCGCGAGGTGGCGCAAGTGGTGCGCGCAGCGAGCGAGAGCGGGGCGGTGCTGGTGACCGTCCACGCCCTCGGCGGTGCCAGCATGATGCGGGCTGCCATGGCCGCGGCGCTAGGTGCCGCCGACGCCGGCGGCAGGGAACGGCTTAACATTCTCGCGGTGCCGCTCCCGATCGACGCGGACGATGAAGATGTCGGCGCGCTCGGCATGAGCGGGCCGGTCAGCGATCAGGTGTGCCGGCTCGCCGATCTCGCGCACGGGTGCGGTGTGGATGGCGCCTGGGTCTCTGCCGATGACCTCGCCGTTTTGAGGGCGCGCTTCGGCTCCGATTTCATGCTGGTCGTGTCGGGCGTTCGCCCCGTCTGGTCCAAGAGCGACGACCGGACGCACATCATCACGCCGGGCGACGCGCTGCGCCGCGGCGCCGACTATCTGGTGGTCGGCCGGCCGATTACGCAGGCGGACGATCCGCGCGACGCAGCAACTCGAATCGCCGAGGAAATGGCGGCGGCGATGAGTTAGGTTAGGCCATGCCCGTCTTGGTTAAGACCTGCGGACTGAGCGATCGACCGGCCGTCGATGCGGCGCTCGCCGGCGGCGCGCGGTACTTGGGATTCGTGTTCTTCCTGCCCTCGCCACGCCACGTTGCGCCAAACCGAGCCGCGGCTCTGAGTGCGGGCCTTCCCGACGGCACGGCTACCGTCGGCGTCGTCGTCAATCCGGATGACGAATTGCTCGACGGTATTCTCTCTGAGATGCGACTCGACTATATCCAGCTCCACGGAAACGAGGGCCCGGCGCGGGCGCGAGAGATTCGCGCGCGCACCGGCTGCCGCATCATCAAGGCGATCAGCGTGTCCGAGGCGTCTGACATCGAGCGTGCCGAAGACTATGGCGAGAGCGCCGAATTAATTCTGTTCGACGCCAAGGCGACGGTCGACGACACCCGTCCCGGCGGCAACGCGCGGACGCTCGACTGGCGGCTATTCGAGTCCGCGCCGCCGCCATCCACCGGCTGGCTTCTTTCCGGCGGGTTGGACGCGGACAACGTCGGCGAGGCGATCAGGATCACCCGCGCCCGGGCCGTCGATGTCTCGTCGGGTATAGAATCGGCACCGGGGCGCAAGGACCCCGGGAAGATTAGCGCCTTCCTCGCCGCAGCGGCGGCTGCGGATGCCCCGATACCAAGTGAGGCGACGGCATGAGCGCACGCGGCGCCAACCGGCCCGGCCCCGACGCCGACGGCCATTTCGGCATCTACGGTGGCCGCTACGTCGCCGAGACGTTGATGCCGCTGATCCTCGATCTCGAGAAGGCCTACGAAGTGGCCAAGGACGACCCCGAGTTCGCCGAGGAGTTCGAGCGTTTGCTCACTCACTATGTCGGCCGGCCCAGCCCGCTCTATCACGCGGCGCGCCTCAGCGACCACCTCGGCGGCGCGTGCATTTACTTCAAGAGGGACGAGCTCAACCACACCGGGGCGCACAAGATCAATAACTGCATCGGTCAGATCCTGCTGGCGCGCCGCATGGGCAAGACCCGCATCATCGCCGAGACCGGGGCCGGTCAACATGGTGTCGCGGCGGCGACGGTCTGTGCGCTCTTCGGCCTGCCGTGCACGGTCTACATGGGCGAGACCGATATCGCGCGCCAGCAGCCGAACGTCTTCCGCATGAAGCTGTTGGGCGCCGAGGTGGTGCCCGTAAACTCCGGTTCGCGGACGCTGAAGGACGCCATGAACGAGGCGCTGCGCGACTGGGTGACCAATGTCGAGACGACGTTCTATATGATCGGGACCGTCGCGGGCCCGCATCCTTATCCCGCCATGGTGCGCGACTTCCAGTCGGTGATCGGGCGCGAGACCCGCGAGCAGATCATGGCAGCCGAGGGCCGGCTGCCGGACACGCTGGTCGCCTGCGTCGGCGGCGGCTCGAATGCGATCGGCCTGTTCCACCCCTTCCTCGACGATGAGAGTGTGAGCATGGTCGGTGTCGAGGCCGCCGGCCACGGCATCGAGAGCGGCAAGCATGCGGCGTCGTTGAGCGCCGGCCGGCCAGGCGTCCTGCACGGCAACCGCACCTATCTGCTTCAGGACGAGCACGGCCAGATCATCGAGGCCCATTCGATTTCCGCCGGTCTCGACTATCCCGGTATCGGACCGGAACATGCCTGGTTGCGCGACTCAGGCCGGGTCACCTATGTGGCGATCACCGATGAACAGGCGCTGGATGCCTTCCACCTGTGTGCGCGCCTCGAGGGGATCATTCCCGCGCTCGAGCCCGCCCACGCGGTGGCTCATGTCGTGGAGTTGGCGCCGGGCCTGCCGACTGACCATATTCTCGTCATGAACATGTGCGGACGCGGCGACAAGGACATCTTCACCGTCGCCGACACGCTGGGCACGTCGCTGTGAGCGGGCGCATCGACCGCCGCTTCGCGGCGCTCGCCGAGGAAGGCCGCGCTGGGCTCGTCACCTTCACGATGATGGGCGACCCGGACATCGAGACCTCCTTCGCCATCCTCGAGGGGCTCGCGGCCGCCGGTGCCGACGTCATCGAGATCGGCTCGCCCTTTACCGATCCGATGGCCGATGGGCCGGTGATCCAGCGCGCGGGCCAGCGCGCGCTCGCGGCCGGTATCACGCTCACCAAGACGCTCGGCCTGGTGCGGCGCTTCCGCGCGCGCGATGGCGAAACGCCCCTGGTCCTCATGGGCTACTACAACCCGATCTACATCTATGGCGTGGAACGCTTCCTCGCCGACGCGCTGGAAGTCGGTCTTGACGGCATGATCGTGGTCGATCTGCCGCCCGAAGAGGATGCCGAGCTTTGCCGACCGGCGCTCGACGCCGGGCTCTCCTTCGTTCGACTGACAGCGCCGACGACCGATGAGGCCCGCCTGCCGGCCGTTCTCACCAACACCAGCGGCTTCGTCTATTACATCTCGATCACCGGGATTACCGGCGCGGCTGGTGCGGCCTCCGGAGCGACGCAGAAGGCCGTCGAGCGGCTGCGACGCCACACCACGCTTCCCATCGCGGTGGGCTTCGGCATCAAGACGCCCGACCAGGCGGCAGAGGTCGCGAGGGTGGCGGACGCTGCGGTTGTCGGTTCAGCGCTCGTCGCGGCGATCGAAGAGGGGTTGGACTCAGACGGCGGGGCAACGCCCGCCTGCCGCGATAACGCGCTCGCGCTGGTGCGTGCGCTTGGCAAGGGCGTGCGCGAGGCGCGACAGGAGGCTGCACCGTGAGTTG
This sequence comes from Alphaproteobacteria bacterium, assembly GCA_965237415.1. GTDB lineage: Bacteria > Pseudomonadota > Alphaproteobacteria > UBA828 > UBA828 > WTGU01. The sequence continues at coordinate 887,779 of CBDEFM010000002.1, read as the reverse complement.
GCTCGATCGATTCTCACGTCCCAAGGTAAGCGGCCTGTTTCGCAAGCCCGACATCCCGCACGACCTGTGGGAGAAGTGCGACCAGTGCGAGCAGATGATTTTTCACCGCGAGCTTGAGAGCAATCTCCGGGTCTGTCCGCGCTGCGATCATCACATGCGGCTCAGCGCCGACAAGCGCCTCGCGCTGCTCTTCGACAACGAAGACTATAAGACCATAGAGCTGCCGAAGGTGGCCGAGGATCCCCTTCGGTTTCGCGATCGCAAACGCTATGTGGACCGGCTCCGCGAGGCGCGTAACGGCACCGGCCATGACGATGCGATCGTGGTCGCCCACGGCAGCATCGGGGGCGCCCCGGCGGTCGTTGCGGCGTTCAACTTCGGCTTCCTCGGCGGCTCGATGGGCACCGCTGTGGGCGAAAGCCTGTTCGCTGCCGCGCGGCTCGCCGTGCTGCAGGAAGCACCCTTGATCGTCATTCCGTCGTCGGGCGGCGCGCGAATGCAAGAGGGCGTGCTCTCGCTGATGCAGATGGCGCGCACCACCATCGCGGTTGACGAGCTGAAGGAAGCGGGCGTGCCCTATGTCGTCTTGCTCACCAACCCGACCACGGGGGGAGTGACGGCGTCCTTCGCCATGCTCGGCGATATCGCCATCGCGGAGCCCGGCGCCGTCATCGGCTTTGCCGGCCCGCGCGTGATCGAGGAGACGATTCGGGAGCGGCTGCCCGAAGGCTTCCAGCGCTCTGAGTACCTGCGCGATCACGGGATGGTCGACATGGTCGTGCATCGCCGCAGGCTGCGCGAGACACTGTCGATGCTGCTGTCGTTGTTGCGCGACAAGACGCCCGTGGCAGAGGTGATCGCTCTGCATGGGGATGCGCCCGGCACGGGCGAGCGCAAAGACCAGCCTGCAACTGCCAGCGCCGACTGAAGTGCGCCCTGTCGCCTCCGCCTCGTCTTGCCGGATAACGTGAGCGGGGGGCCCGAGCTGACGGCGCCGCGCGAGAGCGACGCGATTCTCGACCGGCTGCTGGACCTCCATCCCAAGGCCATCGATCTTTCGCTCGGCCGCATGACCCGGCTGCTCGATGCGCTCGGCAACCCGGAGCGCGCCATGCCGCCGGTCATCCACGTCGCCGGCACCAATGGCAAGGGCAGCGTCGTCGCCTTTCTCGATGCCATGCTGCGTGCGGCCGGTTATCGGGTGAACAGCTATGTCTCGCCGCACCTCGTTTGCTTCGCCGAGCGGATCAGGCTGAGCAGCGCCCCGATCTCGGAAGATTCGTTGCGCGCGAGCCTCGCCCATTGTGAGACGGTCAATGGCGGCGCGCCGATCACCTTCTTCGAGATCACCACGGCGGCGGCGTTCCACGCCTTCAGGTACGAGCCCTCAGATGTTCTGGTGCTGGAGGTGGGGCTCGGCGGCCGGCTCGATGCCACCAACGTGTTCGAACGCCCCGCACTGACCGTGATTACCCCTGTCTCCATCGACCATACGCACTATCTGGGCGAGACGTTGGAGCTCATCGCCGCCGAGAAGGCCGGAATCCTGAAGCGGTGCGCGACCGGCGTGATCGGGCGCCAGCATGCGGAGGCCGGTGCGGTCATCGAACGTGTCGCCGCCGTCGTGGGTGCGCCGCTCGCACGGCTGGACCGGGAGTGGTCGTTCGATCGCTCCGCCTCGCACCTGGTCGTGCAAGACGCCCGCGGTGAAGGGCGTTACCCGCTGCCCGGCCTCGCCGGCGAGCATCAGGTGGAAAACGCGGCGCTTGCGACAGTCTGCGCCCGGCTGCTCCCCGGCTTCGATGTGGTAGGCGCCGCAATCGCCCAGGGACTCGTGCAGGCGCGCTGGCCGGGCCGGCTTCAGCGCATAGCCTGGCCTGGCCTGGACGATAGTTGGGAGCTTTGGGTCGATGGCGGCCACAACGAGGCGGCAGCGTTCGCGCTCGGCCGCGTGGCCGAAGGCTGGGCCGACCGGCCGCTCGATCTTGTGGTCGGCATGCTGAACACGAGGCCTCCCAAGGATTTTCTGCGGCCTCTCGCACCCTTCGCGCGGCGGGTGGCGGCGGTTCCGATTCCCGGTCAGGTCGCGAGCGCGACGCCCGAGGACATCCAGGCGGCTGCGAGCGCCCTTGGCATCTCCTGTGAAACGGACGCTGACGTCGGCGAGGCCGTTACGCGGCTCTCCTCAGGTGCGGCACAACCTGGCCGCATCCTGCTGTGCGGTTCACTTTATCTTGTCGGCGACGTGCTCGCCGCCGCGGGGGTGCCCGCCGCCTAGTCCGAGTGTCTCTCTAATTTATGTTGAAAAACAATAGGTTACGTGAAATTGGCTTCGTTTTGTAATTTCATGTTTTTCCGGGTCTCAGACCGCGCCGCGCAGCCACTCGGATAGCTTGGCCTTGGGCAGGGCGCCCACCTTGGTGTCGGCGACCTCGCCGCCCTTGAAGAGGATCAGCGTCGGAATGCCCCGGATGCCGTACTTCGCAGGGGTCGAGGGGTTCGAATCCACGTCCAGCTTGGCCACCGAGAGCGAGTCGCTCATCTCGCCGGCGATCTCCTCCAGGGCAGGCGCGATCGCCTTGCACGGGCCGCACCAGTCGGCCCAGAAGTCTACCAGCACGGGGCCTTCGGCATTGAGGACCTTCTCTTCGAACTCGGCGTCGGTGACGTGGGTCACGCTCATGGATACTCCTCCGGGGCGGCAATGGTTGGAATGTAGGGAGCCCTCGGCGCCCCGTCAACGGAACCCCCGTGCGCGATCCCAATGTGCCTAATTCTCGGCAAGCAACGCCGTCGCGATCGCGCGCCACTCGTCGCGCAGGGCTTCCTCGGACGCCGGACGGCCTGCGCGCCGGTACCAATAGCCCGCGTTGCGGAGGTTGCCTTCGACCCGGTGGAGATAGGCGTGGACCCAGGCGCCCGCCGGCCCCTTGTCCACTTGGGCGAGCGTATGGGCTTCGTCCCACGCGCCTTTCGCCTCCTGCCACAGCGCCTGGAGCGGCTTGCTCAGCCCCTCCGGCGGCGCAGTGTCCTCGAGCGAGTGTTCGAAGGCTGTCAGATCCATGGCGCGTCTCCCGTCCGTCTCCGCTCTCGCATCATCCCGCATCGTTCGCGGTGGAGGCCAGGGTGATCTCGAAATTGCCGTACACGTCGACGGCCAACGTCTGCCCGGGATGGACCACCACCGTGGTGACCTCGGTGTCGATCACCGCCGGCCCCTCGATCCGGTTGCCGGGTACGAGGCGGGCGCCATCGTAGATGGGCGTCTCAGTGCGGCGTTTCCACTCCGCCCAGTAGACCGAGCGGGACGGACGGCGAGCCTCGGGCGCAGGGTCCGGCTGCAGGGCGTCGGCCACAGTCAGGCGGGGCTTGCGCGTGACGCCGGACGCACGGCAGCGGAAGGTCACGACCTCCAGCTGCGCGTTCGGCAACGCTGCTCCCCGCCCGTAGAGCGCCTCGTAGCGGCGGCGGAACTCCTCATGTAGCGCGTCGACCTGGTCGGCGGCAACGGCCTCGCCCTCCAGATCGACCTCTACCTCGTTGATCTGGCCCTTGTGCCGCATGTCGAGGGTGAAGCGGTATTGGCGATCCGCCGGGGCGACATCGTCCGCCGCGAGATCGGCGGCGCCGCGCGCCTTCAGCTCGGCCAGCATCGCGTTGATGGTCCCGGCATCGAAGGGCGAGCGCATGATGTTCACCCGCTCGTGCACGTGCAGAAGGTCCGCCGCCGCCGCCCCGAATGCGCACCAGACCGAGGCAGTCTCCCGCTGCGGCACGATCACCTTCGACACCCCGAGCTCCTGTGCGAACACGCCGGCATGGGTCGGGCCTGCGCCGCCGAAGGCGAAGATCACGAAATCGCGTGGATCGTGGCCTTTCTGGATCGTCACCTTGCGGATCAGGTCGGCCATCTGGAACTCGACGATACGGGCGATGCCGCTCGCCGTCTCGTCGAGCCCGAACCCCAGTCGCTCGCCCATCGGCTTGAGCGCCTGCGCCGCGGCCTCGCGGTCGAGGGCAATCGCGCCGCCCGCGAAGTTGTCGGGATCGAGGTAGCCGAGCACGAGGTCGGCGTCGGTCACCGTCGGCACGGTGCCGCCCCGCCCGTAGCAGACCGGGCCGGGGTCGGCGCCGGCGCTCTCCGGCCCTACACGGAAGACGCCCGTGGCTTCGTCGATCCGGGCCATGCTGCCGCCGCCCGCGCCAATCACCTGGATGTCCACCTTGGAGAGGTAATACTCGTACTGGTGCACCAGGCTCCGGTACGAGAACGCCGGCTCGCCGTCGTGGATGATGCCGACATCGAAGGAGGTGCCGCCCATGTCGGTGGTGATGACGTTGTCGTAGCCCATGATGCCGCCGGCGTAGCGCGAGCCGGTGACGCCGGCGACCGGACCGGAATCGAGGGTCAGCAGCGGCGAGGCCATCGCCTTGGCGACGGGGATCGTGCCGCCCGCGCACTGCGTGATCTGCAGGGGATGGTCGTAGCCGAGATCGGTCGTCCGCCGGTCCATCCGGGCGAGATAGCCGGTGACCAGAGGGCCGATATAGGCGTTCAGCGCGACCGCTGCGGTGCGTTCGTACTCGCCCCACTTGGGGACCAATTCCGACGAGCAGGTGACGAACAGGCCGGGCGCGATACGCTCGACCATCGCCTTGACCCGCTGCTCGTGCTCTGGCGCAAGAAAGGACCAGAGGAAGCAGATTGCCAGCGCCTCAACGCCGTCCGCGACGAGCCGGCGGATCGCTCGCTCCGCCTCCTCCTCGTTCAGCTCGACGACGACCTTGCCGAAGCAATCGACTCTCTCCGACACCCCTTCGATCAGATACTTGGGCACGATGGGGTCGGGCTTGCTGCTCTCCGGAAAGTGAACGACGAGGCGGATGTCGCGGCCGGTGAGCCCGCGCGAGCCCCGCATGATGTGGATGACATCGTTGTGGCCCTTGGTGGTGATGAGGCCGACCTTGACGCCCTTCTTCTGGATGATCGCGTTGGTGCCGACCGTGGTCCCGTGGGCCAGCACCGCAAGCTCGCTGCAGAGCGTATCCAGCCGCATATCGAGCTTGCCGGCGACGATGTCGAGGGCGGCGATCAGCCCCTCGCCGAAATCGGCCGGCGTGGAGGGCGCCTTGCCTGTGGTGACGCGGCCTGCTTCATCCACCACCACGCAGTCGGTGAAGGTGCCGCCGATGTCGATGCCGCAGAGATAGGTGCTCATTGATACTCTTGGGGGCGTTTTCGGAACGCGGGTGCGGCGGCGTCAGTCGAAAAGCGCGACGGCCCTGGTCCAGCCGCCGGATGCCGCCTTGATCTTGCAGGGGAAGCAGGCAACCGTGAAGCCGAAGGGCGGCAGCTCCTCCAGGTGCCTGAGCTTCTCCATGTGGCAATAGGGCGTATCGATCCCGGCGTAGTGCCCCTCCCAAATGATCTTGGGATCGCGCGACTTGAGCCAGCGTTCGCGGGTTGCCGAGAAGGGCGCGTCCCAGCTCCAGCCATCGATGCCTGTGACACGCACGCCGCGCTCGGTCAAATAGTGGGTCGCCTCGCGGCCGACGCCGCAGCCGGAATGGATGTAGTCGTCGTGGCCGTATCTCTCGCCAGCGCGCGTGTTGACCAGCACGATGTCCATGGGCTGCAGCTCGTAGCCGATCCGCTTGAGCTCGGCCTTCACGTCGTCGGGCATCGCGACATAGCCGTCGTCGAGATGGCGAAGGTCGAGCTTCACCCCCGGCCGGAAGTACCAGTCGAGCGGCATTTCGTCGATCGTCGGCATCCGGTTGCCCTTCGAATCGCGCGAGTTGTAGTGGTAGGGCGCGTCCATGTGGGTGCCGTTGTGGGTCGCGAGCTCGATGAACTCGATCGCCCAGCCTTCGCCGCCCGGCAGCTGGTCCTCGGCAAGCCCGGGGAACAGCTCGCACATGAGCGCCGCGTTCTCCTTCCCCGTCACGTAACGGATCGAGGGCCGCATGAAGTCCGGGTCCACGACGGTCTCGTTGTCGAGGGGCTGGGAGATGTCGACGATCTTCGACGGCAGCTTCATCGCAGGTTCTCTATGGGGTCGCCCCTTGTGCCCAAGCGGCGCGCCGGAGTCGAGGGAGAGAAACTTGAGTCTTGGGCGGGTAGACGCGCTAGAATGGCGCCATGGCTATCCTGCGCACAGTACTCTGGTCGCTGGCCAAGCGCGCCGCCGCCAATCCGCGCGTGCGGAAAAAGGCGGGGCAGGCGATTCTCACCGTCGACCGGAAGATGGACAAGGCCGCGGACAAGGTTGCGGAGGTCGCGACTGCCAAGGACCCCGCGCGCGAGGCGGGCAAGATGCTCGGCGCCTTCTTCTCGGGACAGCAACGGCCGAAGCGCTGACCGCTCGCCGTTGCCCGCCCATCTGGTGCGGTCGAGAGGACTCGAACCTCCACGGGGTTGCCCCCACTAGCTCCTGAGGCTAGCGCGTCTACCAATTCCGCCACGACCGCCAGGTCAGATGGTGCGGCTGAGAGGACTCGAACCTCCACGGGGTCGCCCCCACAGCGCCCTCAACGCTGCGCGTCTACCAGTTCCGCCACAGCCGCGAGATACCCATGCTCGAAGAGCGGGCGGAGCGGAGAAAACAAGGTAAGGCCTTGCCTTGTCAAGCCACCATCGGCAGCGACCTAAGAGCGGTTGCCGCGTCCCGCGCCGGCCTCGGGCTTGAAGGGGCGGGCGAGCAGGCCGCCGATCGCATCGTCGATGGACGCACTCCGATGAAGCACCGCGTGCACCGCGCCGGCAATCGGCATCTCGACCCCGAGAGTCGCCGCCAACGTCACGATGGCCGGCGCGCTCGTCACGCCTTCGGTCACCGCCTCGCGGGCATCGAGAACGGTGGCCGGCGACTCGCCACGGCCGAGCGCGCACCCGAAGGTGTAGTTGCGCGATTGATCGCTGGTGCAGGTCAGCACGAGATCGCCGAGGCCCGAGAGCCCGGCGAGGGTCTCCTCTCTCGCGCCCTTGGCGCCGGCAAGCCGCTTAAGCTCGGCGAAGCCGCGCGCGATGATCGCGGCGCGCGCGTTGTCGCCCAGGCCCCGGCCTATGGCGATTCCCGCAGCGATGGCGATCACGTTCTTGATCGCGCCGCCGATCTGCACGCCGATCAAATCATCGGTTAGATAGGGGCGGAAGGCCGGTCCGCCGATTGCGTCCACCACCGCCGCACCCAGGCGGGCGTCCTCGCAGGCCAGGGAGACTGCGGCGGGGAGGCCCGTGGCGACCTCGCGCGCGAAGGTCGGGCCGGAGAGAACGGCGAGCGGCAGCTCCGGCGCCACGCGGCGCACGGCGTCGCTCATCAGCGCGCCGGTCTGTCGCTCGATTCCCTTGGCGCAGACCACACCGGGCGGCAGGTGCTCCGCGCTCTGAACCAGCTCCGCTGCGATGGCGGCAAGATTCTGCGCCGGCGTCACCAGGAGCAGGAGATCGGCGTGTACTGCCTTGTTCAAATCGGTCGTCGCGCGAATTGCCGTGTCCAGGCCGACGCCGGGCAGGAAGCGCTGGTTCTCGTGACGCTCGTTGATGGCCGTGACGACGTCCGTCTCGCGCGCCCACAGCGTCACCTCGCGGCCGGCGCGCGCCGCCACCGTTGCCAGCGCCGTTCCCCATGCGCCGCCGCCGATTACGCCGATGCGCTTCATCGCTCCGTACCGGACGCTGGGACTCCGTGTCTCATGCGCTCAATGTTGCGGACGCCGGTGCCGCGGGGCAAGCAGTCGCGAAAATCCCGTAGTCGTCTCGGTTGTGTGCGCAGGGCGCCGCTCCCACCGCGCGCCCGGCCGTTCAGTCACCCATCTGCGGCAACCGGTAGAAGGCAATGGCGTTGTCGCGGAACAGCTTTCTCATCTCGCTCTCCGAGCTGCCGCTCATCGCCCACTCGACGATATCGACCCACTCTTCATAACGATGCGTCAGCTCGGAAACCGGCCAGTCGCTGCCGAATATCACGCGATCGATTCCGAACGCATCGATGGCGTGATCCAGGTACGGTCGCAGCTGCTCGCGCGTCCAATTGTCGTGATCCGCTTCGGTCGCGACGCCTGAAATCTTGCAGCAGACATTGGGCAAGGCCGCGAGGGCGCGAAGATCGTCGCGCCAGGGATCGAATTGCCCCGCTCGGATCGGCGGTTTGCCGATGTGATCGAGCACGAAGCGGACATCGGGGCAGCGCCGCGCCAGCTCGACGGCGTTGGTCAGCTGAAAATGCTTCACGCAGATGTCGAAACTGAGGTCGTACTTGGCGAGCAGCGTCACGCCTTCGACGAAGCCCGGCTGCAGGCAGAAATCGATGTCCGGTTCAAACTCGATCAGCCGGCGGACCGCCTTCACGTGTTCCATTGCCGCAAGCTCGGCCAATGCGCCTTCTACCCGAGCACCTTCCTCCAGAGCCACGGACGCAACGATGCCCCGCAGTTGCGGAACCGATTCGAACAATCCGGAGACCCATTCCGCCTCGGCCATTTGATGCGGCTTATCGACCCAGACCTCCACGAATACGATTTGATCGACGGGAGCCTTGCCGATGGCGGAACGAAAGTCGGCCGGCAAATGGGGCCTGTTGAGCTTCGGGACGTCGTTCATCCACGCGTAGGGGAAGCGGCGGGTGTCGCAGAGATGAACGTGGGCGTCAACGATCGGAACGCTTACCATCCTTCACTCCCTGTCGCCGTCTTGCTCCGCGGACTCGGTCAGCCGGGCTCCCGGTCCTCCCTGCCGACCGTCTCTTCCGTGCCCGCTGGCAGGTGCCGATACTATGTCGGAACGGCGGCCGGCGCGTCCCCGCAGACGGTCAGCTGCTTATCCGGCCAATCGCGGCGGGGGGGAGGGGAGGGACGCATGGTCGAAAGAGCAGCGCGACTCGGGGGCTTGCTCGTAGCAGCGGTCGCACTGTCGGTGATTGCGGTGCCTATTTCGGTGGGCCAGGCCGAGGTCCCGTTCGAGATGGTCGCGATCCCGCCCGGCAGCTTCGAAGCGGGCGATCCCGACGGCCGGCCGGACGAGGCACCCCGGCCGGTAACGCTGGCGCCGTTCCAGCTCATGCGCTTCGAGGTGACGAACGCCCAGTTCGCCGCCTTCGTCGCCGAGACCGGTCATGTCACCGATCCCGAGCGTCGCGGCTTCGGCTATGTCTGGCCCGGCCGCTGGATCAAGGTGCCGGGCGCCGATTGGCGGCATCGCAGCGGTCCGGCCTCGGACCCGATCGGCCTCGACGACCACCCGGTCGTTCAGGTGAGCTGGAATGACGCCAGCGCCTTCTGCCGGCATCACGGGCTCCGCCTGCCGAGCGAGGAGGAATGGGAATTTGGCGCGCGCGGCACCGATGGTCGCATTTTTCCCTGGGGCGAGGCGGCGCCGGACGAAGGCGGCACGCGGCGCGCGAACTACGGCACCAACACGTGCTGCGGGGCGGACACGACCGACGGCTACCACGAGACCGCGCCCGTCGGCTCCTATCCCGCTGGCGTCTCGCCCTTCGGTCTCCACGACATGGCCGGCAACGTCTGGGAGTGGACGGCGAGCCCCGACGGCGATACCGGCAAGTACGTGATCCGCGGCGGCGGCTGGGGCAACAACCCGTTCTGTCTGCGGGTGAGCTACCGCCACAAGAACCCGCCCGATATCGGCCTCGACATGGTGGGGTTTCGCTGCGCCGGCGACTCGTAGGCGTCAGGCCCGTCGCCCCAATCGCCCCGGTACGCCGGCGCCCTTGGCCAGCCCGGCGTCCTCGTCGAGGGGCCAGCGCGCGCGCGGCGATACGTCGAGCGGGTCGACCAGTCCTCGGGTCAGCCGCTCGATTCCGGCCCAGGCGATCATCGCCGCGTTGTCGGTGCAAAGTCTGGGCGGCGGAATATGCAGGGCTAGGCCGCGGCTCTCCGCCAGCGTCTCGATGCGGCGCCGGATCTCGCTGTTGGCCGCGACCCCTCCCGCGACCACCAGTGCCGTCGGCTCGACATTCGAGTCGCGGAGCATCGCGATGGCATTCGCCGTGCGGTCGACCAGCACGTCGGCGACCGCCGTCTGAAACGACGCGGCAAGGTCGGCGCGCTCGCGATCCGACGGCACGCTCAACGCCTGGACCGCGTGGAGCAGCGCCGTCTTGAGCCCCGAGAACGAGAAGTCGCATCCTGGCCGGCCAGCCAGGGGCCGGGGCAGGGCGACGCGTGCCGAGTCACCGTCTTGCGCCGCGCCCTCGATTGCCGGCCCGCCCGGATAGCCGAGCTCCAGTAGCATCGCTGCCTTGTCGAAGGCCTCGCCGACCGCGTCGTCGATGGTGGTGCCTAGCCGCCGGTAGCGGTTCACTTCCTCGACGAGGAGCAACTGGCAATGTCCGCCCGAGACCAGCAGCAGAAGATAGGGGAAATCGAGATCCTCGGCGATCAGCCGGGCGCTGAGCGCGTGCCCCTCCAGGTGGTTGACGGCGAGCAGCGGCTTGTCGTGGACGGCGGCGATCGCCTTGCCGGTCATGAGGCCCACCATGACCGCGCCGATCAGGCCGGGGCCGGCGGTGGCGGCCACGCCGTCCAAGTCGGCAAAGCCCACGCCAGCCTCATCCATCGCACGGGCGATGAGGCCGTCGAGATGCTCGACGTGGCTGCGCGCCGCGATCTCCGGCACGACGCCGCCGTAGGGCGCGTGGTCGGCGCATTGGGAGAGCACGAGGTCGGCCAACACGCTGCGCTCGCCGGTCACGACCGCAGCCGCCGTTTCGTCGCAGCTCGTCTCGATGCCAAGGACGATCATGGGCCAAGCACATAGCGGGCGGGGGCTGCCACCGCAACGGCCGGTGCCCCATCCGACGGCGGAAAAGCGCTCGCCTCGCCGAGGCCCGCTGTGTAGAAGGGGCGCACCACCCCAATTCGGTGCTGTGGACGTGCGCCTGCCAATAGTCGTCGGTACGCGGGGCAGCCCGCTCGCCATCGCCCAGACCCGCCACGTCTGCGACCGGCTCGTGGCGGCTCATCCCGCGCTGGCCGAGAACGGCGCGCTTCGTACCACCGTCATTGCCACCTCGGGCGATCGCTTCGTCGACCGCCCGCTCGCCGAGATCGGCGGCAAGGGGCTCTTCACGAAAGAGATCGAGGAGGCGCTCCTGGACGGGCGCATCGATCTCGCCGTGCACTCGATGAAGGATGTGCCGACGTGGCTGCCGGAGGGGCTGGAGATCGCCGCGATCCCGGAGCGCGAGGACCCGCGCGACGTACTGATCGTGCGCGAGGCGCAGGGCGTCGCCGGACTCGCCGACCTGCCGCAGGGCGCGCGGGTCGGGACTGGATCGCTCCGCCGTCAGGCGCAGCTCCTCGCGCGCCGTCCCGACATCGCCATCGTCCCGATGCGCGGCAACGTCGGGACCCGGCTGCGCAAGGTGGCCGATGGCGTGGTCGACGCCACGATGTTGGCGCTCGCGGGCCTCAAGCGGCTCGGCGAGGACGTCGTGGGGATGGCGGTGCTCGCGCCCGAGGACATGCTGCCGGCGGTCGGACAAGGTGCGCTCGGCATCGAATGCCGGACGGACGATGAGCAGGTGCAGGCGATGTTGCTGCCCATCGTCGATCCCGCGGCGACCGCCGCCGTCCAATGCGAGCGGGCGCTTCTCGAGGTGCTCGACGGCTCCTGCCGCATGCCGATCGCCGGCCTCGCCGTGACCGACGATGCTGGAGGGCTTCGCCTCGATGCCCTGATCGCGCGGCCCGACGGCAGCGCCTGCCATCGGACCGAGCGTGCCGGCGCGATCGCAGACGCCCTCGCCATCGGCCGCGATGCCGGCGCTGCGCTGCGCGCGGCCGGCGGGCCGGATTGGTTCGATACGTGAGCGGTGCCCGAGTGCTGCTGACCCGCCCGCGCGAGGACTCCGTCGCCCTTGCGGAGGTTCTGGCGCGGCATGGCGTCGAGACGCTGATCGAGCCCATGATGACCATCCGGATCGATGAGGGCGCGCGGCTCGATCTGTCAGGCGCGCAGGCGATCCTGCTCACCAGCGCGAACGGTGCGCGGTCGCTCGCGGCGGCGGACCCCGACCGGGCTGGGCGGCGACTTCCGGTCCTGGCGGTGGGCTGTGCGACGGCGTGCGCCGCCCGAGACGCCGGCTTCGACACGGTAACGGCTGCGGATGGCGACGTGGACGCACTGGCGGCGCTCGTCACCGCCCGCCTCCGCCCCGACTCGGGACGTCTCGTCCACGTGGCCGGGACCGTCAGTGCGGGCGATCTCGCGGCCCGGCTGCGAGACGCCGGATTCGAGACGGAGCGCGTGCCGCTCTACGAAGCGGTCGCCGTGCCTGCCCTTACGCCGCCGGCCTGTCGCGCCCTGGAGGCGCAAACCCTCGCCGGCGCTGCGCTATTCTCTCCCCGCACGGCGCGCCTCTTTGCTAAGCTCGTGCGCGAGTCGGGACTCGACTCGACGGTGCGGGTACTCACCGCGTTCTGCCTGAGCCAAGCGGTGGCCGAGGCGGCAGCAACTCTTTCATGGCAGCGTGTCTCCGTGGCCGCCGCGCCGCGGCAGGAGTCGCTCGTCGCGTGCGTGACCGGCGCTCTCGCGCCGGGCCATTGAAGCGACGGGCGAAGAGGGTGGGCAAGGGACGCCGAACGGGCCGCAGAAAGCGAAACGAGAGACGAATGGCGGCGCCGAAGGACGATGGCCAGGAGCCGCCGGCGGACAGCCGGCGGGCAGTGATTTGGCGGTTGCCGGCGACGGCGGACACGACGGAGAGCACGGACGCTCCGGACGCTCCCGACGCCGAAGCGGATCGCCCGAAGGATCGCCGGGTCCCGCTGCCAGTCGTCTGGGGCCTGGTCGCAGCCCTCGTCTGCGTCGGTCTCTACGCCGCCTGGTCCGAATTCGGGTCCGACATTTTGGGCACAAGCGGTGAACCGGATGCCGCTGCCGCCTCCGCCTCGGCGACCCCTTCCGCAGCAGAACAGCCCGGCGCCGGCGCCACGGGCGGAGAGGCGTCTGCGTCTCCTCCGGTCGCCGGCGAGAGCGCTCCAGTCGTCACTGCAGAGGACGAGGCCGGCGAGGACGCCGAGGCGGGCGTCGAGACTGGCCTCGTAGAGGAGGCGGCGCCGGTCGTCGCTGCCCCGCAGGGCGACGAGGCCGCTCCACAAGAAGGCCTTGCGCCCGAGTCGCCGCTGCCGGCAGCCGATCCCCCCTCGCCAACGCCAGCGATTGCCGCCGACGAGCCGCAGACGACTCCGGCAGCGGAGTCCGCTCGCGACGAGGTGCTGGCGGCGCCCGACACCTCAGCCGTGACGACTGCCGAAGTGCCCGCCGAAGCGGTTCCCGGCCCCGAAACGCGCACCCAATCGCCTGCCCCGGCCCGAATCGGAGACGACGCGCTTGGCGCACTCAACGCCCGGCTTGACGTCCTGGAGACAGGGTCCCGTGGCGCTATCAACGCTGGCGCCGCGGTGATCGCCCTGGAACAGCGGGTCCGGGCGCTTGAGGACGATCCGACGCGCGAACCCCTCGGCCAGGCGCTCGCGGCGTGGGGAGAGCAACGGGCCGCGCTGGAGGCAGCACTCGCCGAGGTGAGCGCGCGGCTTGCACGTTTCGAGGCAGAGGCAACGCAGCAGGCCGCCGCCGACGGGCGCCTGGTGACGCTGGTGCTGGCGACAGGCGAGCTCTCGGCCGCCCTCGGCTCCTCCCGCCCTTTCGCGCCGGCGCTCGATGCGCTTCGCGGGATCGCCGGCGAAGACCCGGAGATCGAAAGCGCGCTCGTGCGTCTCACACCCTTCGCCGCCACGGGTGTGCCGACGCTCGACGGGCTCAGTGCTCGCTTTCCGGAGGCCGCCAACGCCATCGTCCGGACCACGCCGGCGACCGAAGATTCCGATTGGATCGACGAAACCGTCACCAAGCTGAGCCAGCTGGTGACGATCCGCCGCACCGGCGGCGCGATCGACGCCGAGAGCCTCGACGGCCGTCTGGTGGAAGCCGAGACGGCGCTCAACGCTGGCGATCTAGGACGCGCCATCGCCATCGTCGGAGCGCTGATGCCCGCCGGTGCCGAGGCTGGAATCGCCAAGCCCTGGCTGCGCGACGCCCGCGCACGCGCCGAGGCCGACGACACCCTCGCCGGCCTCGGCGCCATTGTTCACGCGCGCATCGGCGCCCGCTGGGCCGCGACCGGCGCGGCGCCATGATTCGCATCATCGCCTTCGTCGTCGCGGTGATTGTCGTCGCGGCGGTCGCGACCTGGATTTCGGAGCCGCCCGGCCGCGTCGAGATAGCCTGGGGCGACTATATGGTCGAGAGCTCGCCCGGTGTCCTGGCGGCGGCGATTGCCGTGGCCGCGGCTGTTGTCCTTGTGATCGCCGCCGTCGTGCGTTTCGTCTGGATCGGCCCTCGCCGTATCGCGCTGGCGCGCCGCCGCCGCCGCGAGCGTCTGGGCTATCGGGCGCTGACGCAAGGGCTGGTTGCCGCAGCGGCGGGCGATCCCAAGCGCGCACGCCGACTCGCACGGCGCGCCAACCTGATGTTGGACGAGCCGCCGCTGACGCTGCTGCTTTCCGCCCAGGCGGCGCAGCTCGAGGGCGACGACCACGCCGCGCGCGGTTACTTCGAGGCCATGCTCGATCAACCGGCGACGGCGTTTCTCGGGCTGCGCGGCCTGCTCGTTCAGGCCGAGCGCACCGGCGACACCGCGCGGGCTTTGGAGCTTGCGGAGCGCGCCTTCGCGCTCAGGCCCGAGACGCCCTGGGTGTTGACGGCGCTGCTGGAGCTGCAGACTCGCGCGGGTCGCTGGTCGGATGCGCTGGGCACGGTCAAGCAGGCCATTCGCCACAGCGCGGTGAGCGAGAAGGTCGGGCGTCGCCGTCAGGCCGGATTGCTCTTCGAGCGCGCCCGGGCGTTGCGTGAGCAGGGCGAGGTCAGGGAGGCGCTCCGCATCGCCGACGAGGCGCGGGCGGCGGATGTGTCCTTTCTTCCTGCGGCGCTGCTGGGCGCCGGCCTCGCCAAGGAAGCGGGCCGCGATAACGCGGCGCAGCGAGCAGTCGCGGAGGCCTGGCGCCACTGCCCACACCCGGCGCTCGGCCGGCTCTTCCTCGCGCTTCACGCGGACCGCACCGCCGCGGAGCGGCTGAAGCGGGTCGAGAAGCTCGTCGCCGACAACAGTAATCACGCGGAAAGCGATATGCTGCTCGCGCGCCAGGCGCTCGACGCCAAGCAGTGGGGTACGGCGCGCCGGTACCTGGAGCGCGCCGCCGCCGAGCGCCCCACGGCCGGCGTCTACCGCCTGCTCTCGCGCCTCGAAGAGGCCGAGACGGGGGACGGGGAGGCGGTCCGGCGGCGCCTCCAGCAGGCGAGCGAAGCGCCGCCCGATCCAGGCTGGCTCTGCACCCGCTGCGCCAGCGCGAGCCCCGCATGGTCCATCGTCTGCGACCGATGCGGCGCGTTCGATTCGATCGAGTGGCGCGCCCTGCCTCGGGCCGAGACGAGCGCTCTGCCTGCGGATACCCCTCTGTCGGAGGCGGAGGAAGATGCCGACGTGCCCTCAGCGCCGGCTGCCGCCAGTTCCGCCGCGGGTTAGCCGCGGGTAGGGGTTAAAGCCCACGGCCCGCCATTGGCGCCTTTACAACGCAGCGTACCTTGAGGATAGTCCGGCGCAGGATCGGGCCGCAGTAGCTCAGCCGGTAGAGCAATGCATTCGTAATGCATGGGTCGGGAGTTCGAGTCTCTCCTGCGGCACCAATCCTTCTTCCAGAGAGTTCCAGAAAAGTCCGAATAAGTCCTTTATATCAATGATGTAGCCTCAAAAATCGTTCTTGACCGTTCCGGGCAGTTCATGTAGTTTCCCCACGTTTGCGTTGGTGAGAACGTGGGGCAGCATCGCTTTCCCCACGTTCGATCGAGGAGGTCATCGAGACATGGGAAAGCTGACCGTCGCGAAAATGCGGGCGCTGTCGGAGCCCGGAATGTACGGCGACGGGGGAACGCTCTACTTGCGCGTGTCACCCGGCGGATCGAAATCCTGGATCCAGCGCCTCGCCGTCCACGGCAGGCGGCGCGATATCGGCCTGGGCGGCTGGCCGCTGAGGACACTCACCGAGGCGCGGGAAATGGCGTTCGAGAACCGCCGGCTTGCGCGGCGCGGCGGCGACCCGCTCGCCGAAAAGCGAAAGGCCAACATGCCGACGTTCCAGGAAGCCGCAATGCAGACGTTCGAGGCGAACCGGCCCCGTTGGCGCAACGACAAGGTCGCGAAGAACTGGCTCCAGCAACTGGAGCGCCACGCATTCCCGGTCATGGGCGAGATGCTGGTGGACCACATCGGACGCGAGGACGTGCTGCGCGTGCTCACGCCGATCTGGACCAGAAAGCCAGAAGTCGCCCGCAAGCTGCGCCAGCGCATACGGGCGACGCTGCGCTGGGCCGAAGCGCACGGGTTCGTCGATTCGAACCCCGCCGGCGATGCGATCGACGGCGCGCTGCCGACCATGCCCGCCGTCAAGCGACACTTCCGCGCGCTTCCCTACGGCGAGGTGGCGAATGCGCTCGAGGCCGTGGAGTCGACCAGGGCGGTCGTGGCGAGCAAGCTCTGTTTCCGCTTCCTCATCCTGACGGCTGCGCGGTCGGGAGAGGCGAGGGGAGCCGCCTGGGAGGAAATACACGAGGAGGAGCGGGAATGGCGGATACCGGGGGAGCGCATGAAGGCCGGGCATCCTCATCGCATTCCGTTGAGCGATGCGGCCATGGCCGTGCTGGAACAGGCCAGGCCGTTGCGCGACGATTCCGGGCTGGTCTTCCCGTCGCCGGTGAAGCGGGGCCGGCCGCTCTCGGACATGGCGTTCACCAAGCTCCTGCGGACGACGGGATTCGCCGAGAAAACCGTCGTCCATGGCTTCCGGTCGAGCTTCCGGGACTGGTGCGCCGAGACCGGCAAGCCACGCGAGCTTGCGGAAGCGGCGCTGGCGCATACCGTCGGCGGCGTCGAAGGAGCGTATTTCCGCTCGGACCTGTTCGAGAGACGCCGGCTGCTGATGGATCAGTGGGCGGCATACTTGACCGGCACGGATGCGGAGGTGGTGCGGCTGCACGGGTAATGCGCGTCTGTCGGTTTCTGGGCGGTGCTGGTAGCACTCTTCGATTAGGTTGCTTTGCGCCTCGCGATGGAGGAGTTGGTGGCGAGAGTAATTAGTTCATGTTCAAGAGCGCGGACCGGTATGCGGATTCAGAACGCATTGCTGGTGAGACATGTCTTCCCATATCGGTCAATATGGTTAGTATGGGGCAATGAAGACGACGCTGGACATCCACGACGAATTGCTCACGCGAGCCAAGCGTCATGCCAAGGAAACGGGGCGCCCGCTGCGCGCCGTGGTCGAGGACGGGCTTCGTTGCGTGCTCGCGTCCGTGAGGCCTCGCGGGGGATACAAGCTGGCTGATCTGAGAGCGGGTGACCCGCAAGCGGCCGATCCGCTGGAACGGTACTCCTGGCCGGAGTTGCGCGAAATGATCTACGGCGATCCCGGTTCACGGTGATCGCCGTAGACACCAACGTGTTGGTCTATGCGCACCGCCGCGAATCGCGCTTGGGAAACGCGGCGCACGCGGTGATGACCAAACTTGCGGAAGGAGACCGCGTCTGGGCCATTCCGTGGCCATGCTGCTACGAGTTCCTGAGCGTCGTGACGAACCGGCGCATCTGGAAGGACGAAGCAACGAGGCCGGAACATGCGTGGCGGCAGTTCCAGGCTTGGGCAATGTCGCCTTCCAACCGCATGATCGGCGAGACGGACGATTTCACGGAGGTGTTGCAGAGGTTCGTCAATCGACCGCACGTCGTCGGCGGAGTGGTTCACGATGCTCGCATCGCTGCGGTGTGCGTAGCGCATGGCGTGGAGGCGCTGTTCACGCGGGATCGGGATTTTTCCCTCTTTCCGGAACTGTCGACACATGACCCTTTCGATGTGAGCCGAGGGGTGAGGTAGGCGCCGACCGAAGTGCTTTGGAGGCAGAGGAGATGGTGAGAGGCACAATCCGCAATGCTGACGACGAGGTGAAGAGCCGGCTTCGTGTGCGGGCGGCAGGCAACGGCCGCTCCATGGAAGAGCAAGCCCGGCTGAGCCTGCGCGACACCGCTGGTCACAAGCCGAACTGCAAGAGCTTGGCGAGCATCATGCATGGGCACTTCGAGCGGACCAACGGCGTCGACTTGGAGTTGCTGCCGCGCGAACCCGCCCGTGAGCCGCCATCTTTCGACTGAGATGACGGCTATGCTCCTGCTGGACGCTCAGGTTGTGACTATTACCAACTTGTTATTCTAAACTACATTTGTTCGCTCTTCCCGACTTTGGGTAAGCATGTTCGTAACGATTGTGCCCAAAATCTGGGCGCCGTTCTGGACCACCTCTGCGCCTGCCCGTCGAATTCATCTTATTCAGCACGAGTTCCACGATTTCTCGGAAGCGGGGTAGGTTGTCGGGGCCGTCCTGGACGGTTGCCCGTTGGCACCAGACTCACCCGACCGCCGAAGCAGCACGCACATGACGCGCGGCACGTACCGAGGTGAAAAACGTAATGACCACGGAGTGACGGAGAACTCCAGGGCCCTGTTCGCGTCGCCATTTACCTGGATGCCGACACTGACCAAGAGCCGACGGAGTCTCTGCTGTTTCACAGCGTGATTATCGTGGTCCCGACACTGTTGGGGCTCGCATCTGAAGTCGCGCTCAAACTCCTGTACATGCGCGAAGCGGGCACGTCCCCGAAGTACCACGACCTACTGGAATCGTTCGATCGGCTACCAGTGCGGACGAGAGGACGCCTCGAGCAGTAGATGTCGGGAGCGCTGAGAGTACACACCGAGCTACCGTGGGTGTTTCCCGGCATTCGAGAGGGGTGTTCGCAGCAATGGGGACACTGTTCGTGAAATGGCGCGATCTGCACGAACGCTCAGGAGCGTTGGCCGAGACGTCAGTGTTGAAGGAAGCGCTTTTGGAGCATAGATTAGGCTGCCACGTCATAGCGAGGCGCGGCCGTACTCGTATGGGGTTGTTCATGGCAACATTAGGAACCCCATGCTGCGGAAAAGACCTATGAGGGTGGCGGCGACCAGGATCGCAAACAACCAGGAAAAGCATTTCTTTGCAAGTTCGCTGAATCCACGTTTTGGGGGGTCGCTTGACAGCAACGCCTGGAAAGCGGACGCGGAACTCGCCAAGGCGGTCAGGCCCAGAGACAAGATAGATATCGATGCAAGCACCATGAAAAATCCCACGGCGAGCCACAGAGTGCCCTGTGAAAACATTTCGGATGACTTCACCAGAATGAAGCCGGATATAGAGACCGTCAGGGAGCCTTTGATGAAAAAATCTGCAGGCTCAACCATTTGGCGGCGACGCTCTAAAGTTGAGTGTGTCAGCCTTGTCCGATTTTCGTTCATTGTTGATCTCCATATTGAACTCGTGCCGGGCACGAGGCCGAACGCATTCTGGAACAGCCTTTTGCGGATGTCTGCAAGTGGCTCCGGCAGGAGGAAGAGCGCGGAAGGAAGGCTATGAATTCGACTGCCTGGCGCCTTGAGCTGAGCATCCTGGATGCGTCCTTGATTGTACTGGGTGGAAATTCCGGAAGGCTATGTCCCGAACAGTTGTGAAGCCCACGAGTGAGGCGCGTGCAGGCAGATCCACCATTCGTCGAGACACTCCGGGATAGTTGACCCGTTTGCGACGTCATGTCATGACGAGAGCCGGAACGGCTATTGCTCGTTTGGGTGGTGGAACCGAGCCGTGCGCACGAGGGAGGAGGCACTCCCAGGCACGTCTCATGGTGGCCGTTTGGAACGACGTCGTAAGCCTCTGCGAGGGCGTCCACTGCCCGGTGCGAAGTGATGGTTATCTTCGAGTGAGTCGGCGACATCCTCTGAGTTCGCAGAAATGATCAAATATCACATCGAGCTGATCGACGAAGAAAAGGCGCTTCTTGAAGCCATCAACCTGACCCCGTGGCTTCTGAGAGACAATGAGGCACGCAAAGCCTATGTTGCGAATGACAGGTCCATCCCGGCGCTCCTCAAATCTCTGCATGATCGTAAAGCAATACCAAGAGAACGACTGAGCTACTGGAATAACCCAGCCTACTTCGTGGGGCGGGGCAAGACATCTCACAAGGGCGCATTCGAACGGAATGGATGCACGGGCCGGGACATCTACACGCACCCACACTTTCTCCCCTACCTGCGGTACTTTCTTTACGGAGCCGACCTTCCCGAACCGCTGATAGCGAAGTTCGAGGAGAGGGTTGGTAGTCCTAAGTGGGTCACGTCGAGTGATATCGTGCCGATCGCCAAATGCGCGCGGGATCTTGCCCGCGAGTACCACCTCTCTAGATGGGATGCGGCCGAGGAATTTCTGAAGCTGTGCATTGATATGGGTCTCGGGCTGAGCACCGCCAAAATTGTCAGAAACTCGGTGATGAGAATGCGGTAGCTCTACTGCCGCTCAATGCCCCACTCTGTCATATTGACGATATGATCCCCGAGTCTGCGAATGGTTGCCTATGACTCACTGGGAGTTAGAGCCGGCAATCAAGGAAATGGCCAAGCCCGGAACTTGCTTCAATCCCTCGATCCCAAGTTGATAAGCTCTAACCTTGATTTGATTCCATGTAGATTGGTTTTCCATGCTTTCCAGCAATTGGTGTCCCTGGAGTGTAAGATTGAAAAAGCTAACAATCGAGAAAGGTCTGTGGCCACCTAAGGCTGTTCGTGTAACTTGACCGTCAATGAAGTCGTTATCAACCAAAATATCAAAGTGATAGGCGAGGACATCAAAAGAGTCGCACAATGACGCAATCTGAATTGGGGAGTTGGCGTATGTGTTACGGGTAACGCTTTGGCGCTCTTGACCATCCCCAACGTCCCTTATGTGCCGCAAGATACTTTCTAGAAGTGAGCTACTCCCCGGAAATCGGACAGTGACGCGAGCTAGGGACTTGGTGTCTGCTGATCTTCGACGAGAGGAGATCAGCGATGACGAAGCGGAAGCAGCACAAGGCCGAGTTCAAGGCTCGGGTGGCGCTGGAGGCTTTGAAGGGCGAGCAGACGGTTGCCGAGCTGGCGAGCCGGTTTGGCGTTCACCCGACAATGATTCATCAGTGGAAGAAAGCGCTGCTCGAAGGGGCGGCGGACATCTTCCAGCGTGGTCGCAAGCACGCCGACCCGGAGGCGGACGCCGGTCGGATCAAGGATCTCCATGCCAAGATCGGCGAGCTGACGGTAGAACGGGATTTTTTGGAACACGGGCTGCGTCTGCTTCCCGACAGGAGCGCAAGGCGATGATCCGGCCCGACCATCCCACCCTGTCGATCGTCCGGCAGTGTCGGCTGGCGTCGATCGGCCGTTCGACCTTCTATCATGTGCCAAAGGGCGAGAGTGCGAAGAACCTCGGACTGATGGCGATGATCGACCGTCAGTTTCTGGAGACGCCGTTTTACGGCGCCCGGCAGATGATGTGGCACCTGCGGGCCGAAGGGCATCGGGTGAACATCAAGCGGGTTCGCCGCCTGATGCGGCTGATGGGTCTGATGCCGATCTACCAGCCGCCGCGGACCAGCGTTCCCATCAAGGGGCACAAGACCTATCCCTACCTGCTGCGCGGGATGGCGATCGAGCGGCCCAACCAGGTGTGGTGCGCCGACATTACGTACATCCCGCTGGCGAAGGGCTTCCTGTACCTGGTGGCGATCATGGACTGGTGGAGCCGCAAGGTCCTGGCGTGGCGGCTGTCCAACACCATGGACACCCAGTTCTGCATCGATGCGCTGGATGATGCGATTGGCCGCCATGGCCGGCCGGAGATCTTCAACACCGACCAGGGCAGCCAGTTCACGTCCTGGGCGTGGACGCAGCGGCTGAGAGAGGCCGGGGTGCGCATCTCGATGGATGGGCGCGGCCGGTTCCTCGACAACATCTTCATCGAACGGCTGTGGCGCTCGCTCAAATACGAGTGCATCTATCTGCATGCCTTCTCGGGCGGGAAGGAAGCCCGTAAGGGGATCGGCGAGTGGATCGCGTTCTACAACCAGCGGCGCCCTCATGCCGCCCATGGCGGCAAGACGCCGGGCAGAGTATTTAGAGAAAGGCTGTCGGCTTCCGGCCCGGGCTCACGCCCGGGCCTCCACCCGACAGCCCTGGTGGCGTAACGAGCGGAACATGAACCCGATCGGCAGGTCCGGACCGTAGCTTAATTTACCCGGAAATCTGTCCAACGATTGGGGAGTAGCTCAAAGTTCGTAGTCAAGGTTCACTTTAACCTCCGACTAGTCCGCGTGCGATGGTTGAGTGTTTAGATTGAGCCGTAACCTGCAGGGTATACCAGGAAGGAAGTTGAGGCACGCCCTAAACCCTAATACCATGGAATCCGCTCGCGCGGCCACAACTGCATCGCGATAGCTTCCGCGTATCCGTTGCCACGCTTTCGTCCGATTAGTCGCGCCGTCGGTTGCCTCTGGAAGGCGGCACATATCCGGCCACTGTGACGACCTTTTCCACCGCAAGTTGGCCGCTGGCAAGCCTTCATTCATGCCCAAACGGTCCAAGACGACAGAGGTCAGATGGGACTTCGCAATGAGGAGGCCGGTTGGAATCGCGCGCCTCCGTCATGGGAGGCACGGACGAATCTGTCGCTTGCGGGAAGCGGTTGGGCGTCGTGACCATCGCTGCGTGGCCAGGGCGGACCTGCTCGGCCTGGTTGCGATCGCCTGATCGCCATTTGTGCGAAAATGCTCAGCCTGCCGCTATGAGGGCATGGTGGTGGTCGGCGCGGAGAGGCAGGCTGCGGAGACGCGCAAGCCGGCTGAGGATAGCCGCCTTACTCGGCGACGGGCCAATTGAACCACCGGATCGTGTCGCCGACTGACTTGGTTCCACGATGCCGGGGCCGATCTCGACGATGCACTTATGCCGGACGACCCTGCGTTCACTCGCATGAGTGTCCATGATATGGTTGAGCCATACGCCTCCGAAGCAAGAAACCTTGTAATGAAGACCACCCTCAACCTGAACGATCGAGTGCTGCGCCAAGCCAAGGGACGGGCAGCGCAGGACGGGATCACCCTCACCAGATTCGTTGAGGACGCACTACGCGCTCGGCTCGCTGAAGCACACGCCAAAAAGCAAGATTTTCGTTTGCGGTTGGAAACGGTGACCGGCGTTGCATCGCCGAATGTCGACATCTCCGACCGCGACGCTCTCTATGAGGTGATCGACCACGCGTGATCGCTGTAGACACCAACATCCTGATTTACGCGCATCGCGGCGAGATGCTGTTGCACGCGGCTGCCGCCTCAAAGCTCGTCGCCTTGGCAGAGGGAGGGAGCTTGTCTCTCTCGTAACCTATTGAGATCAGGCGATTGTGGGGCTCGCCCTTGGGCCAGCCCACAACTAGCCCAACACACCCAAGCGGAGCATAACGGGCTGACAATACCGAGCTCATAGCTTACCACGACGCTAGGTGGAGTGCGCGTCAGCGTCGATCTTGGAGCCGGTTCCGGCCGCGCCGCAACAGAATTGCGTGTAAGGGGGGGCAGCGGAAAGGGTCAGGCCCGAGCCTGCTGGCACCGGGAGAGCGCTGCAGAAACGCAATCGGAGCACGGCGCTCGATGTCGGGCCTCATGCGCCTTGCCAACTCAACCCGAAAATGTCGTGTAGTTGCCGCTGCGCCAATTATCGCGGCGGTAGTCTTGGTTCTATCCGGTCTTGTGCAACGACCACGCCGGTCAGCTCCTGAACGAGTGTGGCTGCCTCGGATGCAACGCTGCTATATGCGGAATACTCGTCGGGCGCAATTTCCTCCCGGGCCCGCTTCATGGTTCGGTGCTCCTCTTCAGCTCGAAGCCAAAGTTCGGACCTTGCCACAGTTTGCGTAAACGCCAATTCCAGTGGTCGGAGTTGGTCCAGCTTCTTATTCAATTCGCCGATCGGATTGCCTCCGGTCAACTTACCTCCAACATAAACTCCCTGGCTGATGCCAATCAAAGTGAGGTAGTGTCCCTCCACAGAAAAATCGCCGAAGTCTGCACTATGAGCCACCGTTACGCCATTGTATAAGAGGGCGATACCCACGACCAATGAAAAGGCCACTGCCTGAAATCTGGCAACCTCGAAACCTTGGTCAGACATAAACAGATCGCTCAGCTTCGGCGTGGTTCCTACCGTATTGTTGGATGGGTCAGGGGGTAAAGCTTTGGAAAAGTCTTGAGAAATCCATCTCTTTGCCTTTGCCCATGCCCAATTTTCTCCGCTGACACGAAATCGAGTGGTGTCAGCTACTCGACCCAATCCAGCTCCTGCTACTGCAATTCCCAGCAAAGCCAGGACCGTGTCATTGATGGGTGCCAACTCCCCCTCTCTCAATAACCAATAAATTGTAATCCAGATGAATATGAAGGTGAAGAAAAATACCTGCGTTCGAGACAAACTTGCCCGGCCTCTAATATGGGCGGTAACCTTGAGAGGATGAATTAGCGCTGTGCCATCCCACCTGCTCCTAACTGCGAAGGCCGTCACGAAGTATAGAGCGAGTATACATAAAGAAGCCACAATTGCTGCCCAATCTTGACTCATTGCAGATACTCCCTTCCTAGTGGCCTCTGCTTACCGAAGAAGCTGATTGGCAAACAAATCGATTGGTAACACAATTAGAATGATCGAACCGACGCCAGCGATCGCCGATACCAGGAGCGATGCACTCGAGAGCGCGATCGCGAGCGATCGAGGGCTTCTGCAATTATTCCTGTGTCGACACGATTTCGTGTCGAGTCTCACAGCGACCAAACGGCCGCGCAGGCCTCTGCCCAACAAGTCTGTCCAGTCTTCCGCCTTGCCGGAGCGCGGGCTGGTGACTACCCAGACGGTGGACTTGCACGCAAGAGCGGGGAGAATGGGATCGAGTCCGGTTGGCTCATCCAGGTCGTCCGTAATGAGAATCCCGGCGTCACAAGGATGGGCGGGCTGAGAAGCGCTGCGTTCGCCCGAGATATTGAATTCTTCGATGAGCTGCATCTTGGACATATAGCGCACTGTTTGACCCCTGACGATCAGGCCCGAGCCGATGGCGGCCGCCAAGGTGGTCTTGCTTGAGCGCGGCGGCCCCACGAGTATCAGATGCTGCGCTCGGCAATCGTGCCGGTAGACGAACCGTTCGACCTCCTCAACCGGGCTAGTAGCATCACGCGAAGCCTTCGAATCGATGACCCAGGCCGCGACCAGATTGCCGTCATAACACGGTAGGCGGAAATAGTAGGGCAGGCCCGACGAATCGTAGCGTCTCTTCTGGGCGTTGAAGAGGCGCCCGACACAACACACGGCGGCCACGATCAGCAGTACCGCGGCGACAAAGACGATGTAAAGGTACCAGGGCGTGCCATCGCGGCTCAGGGCCATGAACAGCGCGAGCACCATTCCCACGCTCCAGAACAAATTATCGGTCACCCCGTCGACGAGCAGTTCGCGGCGATGCGCGGCCGTCTCTCCAAACACTCCACCGGTGTTGGAGCGGTCGACCCAATAATCGGCCGTGTCCTTAAGGAACGGTATCACGAAGAAGAGCGCGCCGTACCAGACTTCGAGGCCGAGCCGCGGGGCGGCGTGCACAAACAGCATGGTACCGGCCAGGCCCATCATCGCATGGGCCATCTGGTTCGAGTTCCATGCGTAGGTGGCCGTGTAGTGCGTGTAGACGTCCGAGCCGAAAAACTTAGTGGGTGACATTCGCACTCGCGACCGTTCTCAGCGTCGAGGCGCGGACTGTAGCAGAATGTAGCGGTCGCTTCGTCACCATTTCAAGTCACTTGTGTTGCCATTGGCCAACAGAATGCCACACACCAAGCAATTTGCTGATTGCTCGGCTCTAGAGGCCTCCCCGATGAGCCCGTTGACAGCGTTACTCAGCTGGTGATTCAATATCATCGAACTGGCGTTATCCCGATGCTTGGACAGGCGCCTTAACCAGTGGGGTGACCTCGCCTTTCAAGCAGTTACTTATATCTTTACAAATGGACCGTTATCTCTGCTGTAGTGACGCGATTTCACGCAAGTGCGATTTGCAACAGCGCTGTGCTCGCAGCCATGAAGTGCGATCAGCACTCTCACGGTTTATAGTCCGTCGCTCGCAGATGATTCACCGCATAAGATCGGGAACTTTCTTGGCAATATCTATGGCCACGGTCCCCATTTCGCGAATGGTCTGACGCAGATCAGCAATTGCCACATTCTTGCGGGTCGCCTCCGTGACAACCACGATCAGCTTGTTGTAGGTATCCATGTCCGTCGTGTCTGGCGTTATCGCGTCGATCTCCGCGCGGCTGATTCCCAGAAGCGCGTCCAGATGCTTCTTGTGCCGACCACGCAATTCCTCGTCGATCTCCTTAAACCGCTTCCGAACAGATCGTTGAAACGCCTTCTTCCTATCCTCTGCATTGGACATTAAGGCCTCCTATTGTATCCCCTCACTCCACGCTTCCTGGACCCTCTCGATTGTCTCGTCGAGATCATCAAGGGTCGAGGACGTGGTCCGGGCCTTCGCTAGAAGATCGGAAGCGCGATCCGATATGTCCGCCGCCCTGTCGATGAACTTTCTGCGGATATCCTTAAGTCCTGCATCAGCCACGAGTTCGTCCTGAGCTTGTTGGACGCGGCGGACAGAGGCTAGGTGGCCGGTGACGATTGCATGTGCGTTCATTACGCTGCTATAGGCATCGTCAATGGCTCTTAGGACCTCTCGCTCGCGACTCTCAATGGGCTTGAGCAAATCGAGGCGTGTTTGCTCGATTGTTCTGACCGCTTCATCCACGACGAAATGCATGTAGAACAGTGGATCCGCACCTTCTTCACCGGCGTTCAGTCTCGCGAACTCGGTTTGTAGAATTGGCAAGAAGGTCAACTCCGGTTCGCCGACTTCGTACTCATAGGTGATATTCGTCAATGCCTTCTGCACGAAGGCCGGGCGGTAGACATCGTCTACGAAGCGATTGATATCGTCGCGGCTTCGTTCAAAGTAACGGATGGCAAGTTCGCGGTGCGACCGGTGAACTTCCTCGAGATCGTTACCGATGGTCACCGAGAGTGTTACAGCTTCTTCCGGTACGTCGGCACATCCGACCAGTAGCAGAGCGACTAGACACCCCGCGAAAGAAGCCTTGAGTCTGAACAAGCCATTCATTCCCGACACTCTACAGACTACTTTCGTAAGGATTTAGATATCCAATCTCACGAGTTCTGCTCCCGCTGGATCGCCCACAACTTGTTGCTGCAACACTTCGTCTCGTGAACCGGGTCGAAGCAGTTGCGACGCCGCTCTCATACATCCGACCCGACCCCGCGGTGACGCGAGAGTACCTTAACGCAAGGAGAACCGGGAACGCAAGGAGAACTGAGATCATCGCTGCTCCAGCACCGCGATCACACGCGCCAGCGCCGACCCGTCGACAGAGCGGTCGACGATCACACGGCGATCGCCCGCCAGCACGATCTCCAAACGGCCCGTCGCAGGCTGGCCCGCCGCGACGACACTCTCGGATGGTGGGCTCATCGTGGCCGCGGCCGGCTCCTGGCCTGGTGCTGCCTCGACCACCACCGGCACGAACCGGCCGGTCCCGCCAGCACGCTCAGGCTCGCGAAATAGACGCCGCCACCTGAATATCTGGTTGGCGTTGAGGTTGTAGCGCTGGGCCTCCATCGGCACCGAGACCCCGGGCTCGTGGGTCTCCGCCAGGGGCAATCGGTCTCTCCCGATAATCTATTGTATCCATTGCATTATTTGTTCTGCCCTTTGGGGCATCCCCACACTCTTCCCATCACTGAGAGATGGAACACAACGGAACTCGTGAGTCGGGCCGACACTATAGCACTGGGACGGCATGGTCGCTCCCTGCGGCTTTGGCAACGTGCGCCGACTCGACGACGACGCGCCCGCAATCGTCGATGGTTATGTTCACGTCGTTGGGCGGCTCTTCGATGCGGATGACTTGGCCGGTGCTCGACAAGTGTGCCAGCCAGTCGAACCACCCAAAGCTCCTAGGGCCGGGGGAGCGGTGCTCTTCATGCTGTGCATGATGAAATCCATACGCCAGAAAGAGGAGACCGAGATGCTCATCTCTAGCAAGGGAAACACAGTTGCATATGTCCGGATACGGTTGGCCGCTCAGGACATCCCAGACTGATGGAACGGATGCTCTTCTGTCGCTTGATGCAACCAAACCTATAGCCCTTGGGTTCGTCTGATGCTAAGATGTGACTAGTTTCATGACCAGACGAGGTGCCATCATGGTGACGGTCAATCTTGCTCACGCGAAGGCCCACTTGAGCGAACTGCTGGACAAGGTGGAGGCCGGCGAGGAGGTGTTGATCACTCGCCGCGGTCGAGCTGTCGGGCAGATTTCTCCGGTTGCCCGGCCTAAGACCCCCTTGCGGCTCAATAGTCTAGCCGAATTTCGCGCTAGCATGCCCCAATTGCGGCGCACCTCCGTTGAACTGCTGCGCGAGGCTCGAGACGAGGCGCTGTGAGCCCGCCACAACGAATGCATTATTTCGACACCAGCTTTCTCGTACCCCTCGTCCTACCCGAAGCAACCAGCGACTCAATCGCTAGGTTCTTCGCCGACTTGGCAGGCGAGGACTTGGCTGTGAGCCATTGGATGCGGGTCGAATTCTCATCGCTGCTGGCTCGTGAGGTCCGTATGGGAGGCCTGAATCCCGAGGCCGCGCGCGAGGCCGATGCGCGGTTCGAAACCATGATCGACGAATCATTTGCGGTCCTGTTACCAAATGGCGAAGACTACAATCTCGCTAAGGAGTATCTCGGACGCTTCGAGACTAGGTTGCGGGCCGGTGACGCTTTGCACTTGGCCATTGCAACGAATCGTAAGGCTGAGGCGATCTACAGCCTAGACAGGATGCTCCTGAAGGCGGGGCAGATACTGGGGGTGCCGGTAAGCGAGGGGGGGGTCGCGCCTTCAACATAAAGAGCGACTGTGATCCTCCCGCCGCCGCTCGGCTGCGGCGCCGAATGAGGTCAATGCGATGGACTTCAATTCGGACCAGCTGTTCGACGGCCGGCGCATCCGCACCCTGACGATCGTGGATGCCTTCAACCGCCTGTCGCCGGCAATCGACATATGCGAGACCTACCGCGGATCGAATGTGGTCGTGACGCTGGAGAAATTCGACCGAGTCCATGACATGCGCAGAAGCATCCGCGAGCCGACAGCGGGTCCGAGTTAATCCGCATGGAACTCGATCTCTGGGCTTGGACATACGGTGTGACCCTGGACTTCGCATGGCCGCGAAACTCGACCGTTAATACCTTTGTCGAATCGTCCAACGGAACGGTCCATGCAGAGCGCTTGAACGCTTCTTGGTTCCTGAGGCTGGCGGATGTTCGATCCAGTAAACTAGCGTTACAATAGGAAAACGGATCATGGGGTTGAAGGCAGACTTACAGAAGCAAGTGAGCGGCATATATGTTGAGAAGTGGCGACGCCGAGATGGCAGGAAAGTTCCCGAAGACGTCGACTTATCGCACGGAAATGAGGCAGTCGATTTACAAGCTACAATCCTCTATACTGATTTGTCAGCATCGACCATGCTTGTTGATAACTATAAGGATTGGTTTGCCGCGGAAAACTACAAGGCATTCCTTCAGTGCGCTACTAGACTAATCCGAAGCGAGGGAGGGGAGGTTAGGTCGTTTGATGGCGACCGCGTAATGGGGATATTCATTGGAGAAAGCAAGAACACGAGCGCGGTGAGAAC
Source organism: Alphaproteobacteria bacterium (assembly GCA_965237415.1). Lineage (GTDB taxonomy): Bacteria > Pseudomonadota > Alphaproteobacteria > UBA828 > UBA828 > WTGU01. The sequence goes on along the minus strand of CBDEFM010000002.1, from coordinate 858,011 downwards.
TGCATTAAAGATAAACTGGGCAGTAAGGAACGTAATACAGCCTATGCTAAAGAAGCATTACGAAAACACCAAGTACGTGATGAAACATGTAACGGGGGTGGATAGCACAAAGGTCATGGCTGCAAAAGCAGGCATTCGCAACAATAACGATATAGTATGGATTGGGAGAGCGGCGAATCATGCCGCGAAGTTGTCAGCAATGTCGGATTCATATGCTACTTGGATTACAGATAGAGTATACGGTAGCATGAACGACGATACGAAGTTTAGCAACGGTAAGAATATGTGGGAGGAGCGAAAGTGGACCGCGCAAAATAATCGTCGAATATATCGCTCTTCGTATTGGTGGTCATTGAAGTAAAGAATTAATTGGAAATCAGATCATGTGCGCCGCGTAGATGCATCGGTTGAACTGAGGCGGTACGTAAATTTGGCAGTCTGAAAGACTGGAAGGCGCGGTTATTCTTTCCCCGGGAGTGTCTAGACAAAGTTCAACATTGGATTCCGGATTTAGGGTTGGAAAGTTTGGCCAATTTGTTGAAGCGAGGGATATTGCAGTCGGGTTTCCCGCTACTTGAAATAGAATTGTGAAGCATCTTGGGATGCCGAGCGGAGTCCGCGTGTTTTGGGGCTTGGCCATCGGGACTACGCTTCGATATCTGTCCGCGAAAATGGCGCTCGGGGACACCGATACCACTACCTCGCGGACAGCATCCGCGAGGGCAAGGAGGTACGCCAGCGCACGATTCGTGCGCTCGGCCGCATGGATGTGCTGCACGCCAGCGGCAAGCTCAATCGCGTGATTGGCTCGCCGGCGGGTCGTTGCGAGCGGGCGATGGAGCTATCCCACTTGGCGGCGCGCCGTCTTGTCTGAACCCGCATCGGCAGGCCTTTGCTGTTCGGTCGGCCTTGGGAGCGGCTAGTGCCGGGCTGCGTGGTGACGCAGTCACTGGGTGAGCGCGGCTTCGAGTTCGCCGTCGAGCGGGCGGTGTTCATCAGCGTGCTCCACTGTCTGTTCGTCTCCGGCTCGGACTGCTCGTGCGGAGGTGGATGGTCGACTACGTCATCCTCGGCGGGGCCGGCTTGCGCCTGCACCACCTTTATCGAGCGATGGCTTGGCTGCGCAACGAGCGTGAGGCTGTTGCAGAGGGCGATCTCCCGCCACGGTGTGTGAAGGACGAGATCGAGGAGCGTCTGTTCGAGCGTCGGCGGGATCTGTTCACCGAGCTGTCCCTAGTCGACGCCAGAAATCGCTTGGATAAAGGTTGGCGTTAGCACTGTCGTGCGACGCCGGAACAAAGTGCGCTAACCCGGCAGGACACGTCGCTGATCTAGCTGTGTAGCGGGCAAATTAAAATAGTCCATACTTGGAAAATAGCAAACTACACAGATTGACGGTGGTGATGTCAGGCGTGACGCCAATTGCGATCCTGGCGACTCCGTCGACGTGGCCGCGTAGCCAATGATGCAAGTGCTAGCGGACAGTGCCAACTCGCGGTCTATTTGTCGGCCAATGGACAGTCATCCATAGTTCTACAACACTGCACGCCTTTGGAACGAAGGTCCGCAACGACGCTTTCCTCCGATTCACGTCTCAAATTGTCAAGTAATGCAAGCTCTTCCACTAGTGCTCTATTTGGACAATTTACCCGAAGGATCTGGCGATGCTGCTTCTTGCAGTTTGGAGTGCACTTAACGCGCTGACACGCCTGACGTGTATAGGGGTGATGTTTGGTACGGCATCCTCTAGGACAAGGCCCTCGTGCATTAACGAGTTTAGACTTGTCTTTGCTTCGACGCGGCAACTCATTTGCAAGCCATCCTTTGCCTCGAAAAATCGAAGTAAGTACTTCCTGTTTCCACGCCAACGGCTCTGCGAGTTTTTCCATCCGCAGTTGAACTAGAGCTGCGTCACCGTGACTCAGTTGGGCATGCATAGGCCACTTGCGCCGTTTGGATGAATAGTCCTGATGATTTAGGTAATCTCGGAGACTAACCCACCAAATGATGGCGCTATCAGAATTCAAAATAGGTTTAGTGGAATCAAGATGCAGGCAGAATGTGCCGTCCGAATTAATGTGGCGTTCGAGGCAACAATTAGGAAGCAGTGCTTGAGCGGTGCTTTCACTGACCTGTGCTTTATCGTCTTTGGTTGATTTGATGACCAATCCGTAGGTCCGGCCGAATGCACCACTAGGCATGGGTGCGCGGGCAATAACGTGCAAGTAGTTTCCAATCCGATTTGCGATTGTCGCCCAACTTGGTACTGCCCTATTGAGCTGGTCAATTGAACTCATATGGTCTTGAAGTGTGCCCTGGCCACCGTCCCGTCAGCCGGTGTGTGCGCGCGAACATGGCGTCGCGTCGTTGCTGGAGCGGTCTGAGGGGCAAAGCACAAGACTACATCGTCATACGTCAAAGCGGCTGCCACGCCAGAGGCATTGGTGAGATCATGATACGCGTCAGGGATATGGGTCATTGCGTTTGGACCGAACTTGACCTCATTGTCACCGCAGTCGCGTTGCATTTGCTCGGAGGTAGCTGTTGCGCCGCTGGAAGCAAGTCGGACGGACCTTACGCCACGAATTCCTATGCGGGAGACCGGCGTCCAACCGTACTCAATGCCGATGGTGAGGCCGAGCGCCTCGAGGCCGGTGAGCTCCTCTTGACAGATCAAAAAAGAAGAGCGAAGGCCACCGGCACACTCAAAACTTTGAATGACACTCTTGCGGTCGTCCGTCTCTGATCTCGTGCCTTCTGCCAGCAGAGCGTGAATACAATCTCCAATAAAGCGCACCTTGCGCCCGTCAAAGTCCTCCTCCACGACATTCTGAAGCTCCTCACGAATTACGTACAGAGCCCGGATTGCTTCTCCGATACGACCGCTCGTGATCGCTTCATCAACGTATTGGGTATAGCCAGAAAGGTCGGCAAACACTGAAATTAATGGCATCCTAATAGAGTTGCTCGGCGATAGATCCCGATAGTCGATGTCGCTTAGGGGCGGCTCCTTGTGATGAAACGAGAATTTGGGAATTGTAGGATCAAATACCTCCGCCTTGACAATCTCCTCCCGCCAGGTCTCGACAATGGATTCGGTGCTTGCGGTGTGGGCAAACGCCGGGAGAGCTGCCCGCCCGCCTTCATCGCGACTTGCGATGACCTGATCAATGGAAGCCTCGTCGAGACCGTGCGCGAACTCGAGAACCCCCAGCTCCTCCAGGCCCACGAGGGCCCTCACGCGATCGGACGGGAAGATACCCGGCTGATCGCCCTCTGCCAGCTTGGCGGCATAGTTTGCCGCGCTACCAAGAAACATGGGTTCCTGCTCTATCCCGGTCCCGTTATTGATTGCAACACAAGTTCCCGCGTCGATTCCAACGCGAAATCGCGCTGTCAAAGCGCTTCTCGCGAGTTCGCTGTTTGCTCGCTCGGCAACTATTCGAAAATCTCGGACGAAAGCCAGGGCGTCGGCGATACTGTGTCGTGTGATGCCGGCACCGGACCGATCGATTACAACAGCGTGCATCCGGCTACCATGGAAATCGACCCGCTGTGCAGGAGTCACTTCAGCTACGCGGTCGCAAGCACTATAGTAAAGATGCAGGAACCGGAGGGCCCGCTCATGCGACGTCTCGGTTTCTGAGTCCTCTTCGATGCGATACTCGTCGTAGTTGGTAATGGCGATGTATATCTGGACTGTGTCGACTAACACCGCCGAACCCTTCGTGAGGTCAAACAGCGGTGGTGCTATACGCTCCCCAGCAGCCGTCAGCTGGGCCGCGCGCACTTCGTAAAGCGGCATGTACTCCTCAGAAAACCGATGTACGTCGATCGTCGGGGCTTCCCCGATCAGCTTTCTGATGCGCCTCTGCGCCTGCTCTTGCCCCCAAGCCACTGCTTACTCCTTTCAACATCAGTACGCGCCCCGTGATACGGTTGCAGCGCACGGCACGCCCAATCCTTCCATATAATAAAGCTTTTCTAGAAAATGTCAATATGCTATAAAAGCGGAGGACGTGCTGGGGTGACACGAGATGTCGGAATTGCAGGATCTGAAGGTAAGCATACGTAGACGTTTCGAGTTCATCGAGTTTCAACTCCACTGGGAGGGGTCAGTGGGGCGCAAGAAGCTGCAGGATCAATTTTCGATCTCTTTGCAGCAGGCCACAATCGATCTCACCAGCTATATGGATGCTTGTCCGGACAATATGCTTTACGATCCCAGGCAGAAAGCATACGTACCCACTTCTAAGTTTCGCCCGGTTCTTATAACGGGAGAGGCCTTCGAATATCTAATGCATCTAGACATTTTGAGCTGTGGCTACCGTCGGGAAGGAGAGATCTGGGCTAAGTCGATTCCGGTCTTCGACGCGGTCTCGGCCCAATCGCGCAAAATATCTTCTCGTGTCCTCATGCATGTGCTGCAAAGCATGCGCTCCCGAATCTGTTTGCATGCGCGCTACATATCCTTGAGCTCGGGAAGTACAGGATTCCGGATGTTGTTACCACACGCCATCGCCAGCGATGGTCACAGATGGCACATGCGAGCTTACGACCTCGAGCGGACGCGCTATTCCGATTTTGTTTTGTCGCGAATCGAGCGGACAGAACTGCGAGATAAGCCGGCCTGCGAGATCCCAGTAGATACGGCTTGGCACAACAACGTGGACGTGATTCTCAAGGTCGATCCCGCAATTGATCAACACAAGAAAGAGCGGCTTGAATTTGAGTACGGAATGACCAACGGCCATCTGCGACTTAGTGTACGGCAAGCGATGCTGTTCTATTATCTTCGTCATTATGGATTCGATCCTCGCAAGACACAAGACGGAAAAATAAGAAACAGCAGCAGTTTTCTGCTGCACATTGAAAACATCGACGAGGTAGAAAAATGTATTGGGCGGCGAAATTACGCCGGGCAATAGGCCTCGGCCCAGAGACCACGCTACGTGGCACGTTTGCGGGAAATAGCGGATACGCTCGAATTGCCGACACGCTGTCGACAAACCCTGCCGTGAACGGAGACCAAACAATTGTTAGTCGTCTGATGGGCGTAGGCGAAACAGTATTTTTCCAAAGGGGGGATAGAATTATTCGACGGGGAGAGCAAGATAATGTTGTTTTGTTTCTGTTGTCGGGAGAAGTAGATGTTGTTTTTAAATCGGGAAACAGAACAAGGCGAGAAGCACCTAATCAAGTCGGTGAGATGGCTGCCATTGAACTGGGAAAAAAGCGGTCAGCAACGGTTATAGCGCGGAGTGGAGAGGTCGCGGCGTTGCGGGTCTCGGCGACGGACTTCAATAGGATTAGGGCTGCTAGTGTTCGTTTTCAAGATCTGCTCCAAGTAGAAATGTCCGCTCGTCACAGAGAAAGGATTGTGGCTGGTGAGATTGCGAGACAAAACACGTCTCTAGTTTGGTTATGTATGTCATTAGGAGTTGCGTTGATTGGAGCAGTGATAAGTTGGTTCTCGTTGGGTCCACTGGAATGGACGTCCTCAGCACGATTGTTGGTGTCGGGTGGTGTTGGTTTGCTTACTTTTGTATTCACTTTGTTGCATAACCCGGCTTTTTTCTGGAGACGGGTCTTTGCGATTACTCTATTGGCAATGCTAGGAACATATGCCATGGATCTGTACGTTTCAGTAGAAGCAAAGCAGGGCATTGGCAGCCTTGTGTTTGAAATCAACTCCGGAGAGTCTGTATCTGATCCGGTGCAGGAAATTAGCAAGGCAGTGCCATATTTGGCAGTCCTGTTAGTTTGCGCGTGTATGGATAGATTTAGAAATCGCGATTAACATGCAGGTTAGAGGGGTCGGCTTGGTATTATCGGATCGAAAAGCGGAGCGGCGGCCAGTACTGCATCGAACCCTGTACTAGAGGACGTCGTGGTCGGGAAGAAGTAGCAATCGTTAATTTAGTGTTCCGATCTTTAGAAACCGCAGCGTGGGATGTATAGGCGAAGCGTAGGGCGGCGGATTGAGGAAGCGCTGTCAGACAGTTCGGTAGAGGTGGCGGAAAACGAATCTGACGAGTCACAGGCTTAGGCCTCGGCTCCTCCGGAGGTGCCTACTGCGGTTGCGGTCGCGCTGTTCGGCCTTATCACGTAGTTCTCTGAGCTGCTCGCGGTCATCGAGAAAATGAGCGAAGCCCTGCTCCTGCTTGGGCGTCGGCTCGCGCCGGGGCTGTCGTACCTCCGGCCTTGGTGTGCGGGTGCGGTTCTCGCGAAGCCGGTTGGTCAGCTGCTCGACCGTAAGTCGTGCACGGGCCTTGCCAATCGTGATGGCGTCGAGATAGGCGCCATAGTTCTCATCATTGGAGAGGATGGCCTTGCCAGTGGCTGCCAGCATCACGGCAGCCTCGCGCCATTCAGGCCAGGCGTCGAGGCGGACAACGGGAATGCCGCGCTCGCTGGCCTGCCGCTCAAGGGCCTTGTACGCCTCGACATGACGCTCCGCCAAAGCCAGATAGCCCTCGGCGGTCTGGCGGGTCTCGGTCTCCTCGTCATGGTAGTCGAGGAGCTGGTCGAGCACGCTATGTGCCCTCTCGGACAGGTCGGGATGATCGAAGAGGGCGCGGACGCGGTGGATCAGTGCGTCGTACCCGTCCATCAGGAGTAGCGGAAGATCGGGCTCTTCTGAGCGTGCGACGAGATCGTTCCAGTCCCGTTGCAGCTCCTTGTAGAGCGTGTTCCAGTCAGGACGGGTATCCCGCTCCGGGCCGGGGGCAAGCTCTTCCACGGTCCGGGACGGAGCGTGCCGTTCGGGAGCGGGCCCGGCGGAGGGAGCGGCGGCTTCGGCTGCGATGGCCTCGAGGATCCCCGGCTCTTCGTGCGGTGCTTCCTGCCGTGCTGCGTGTGACGTCCTGGCCTTGACGGACCTGAGATACCTGCCGGCACGGGCATGCTCGTCTCCGAGTTGCTCGATCTCGCCTTCGCCGATCCCGGCGCGCTCGGCCAGCAGCCGCTCGAACACCTGCGGACGACGGCGGAAGGATGCGGCCTGCTTCATGAGCGCGCCGTGCCGGTCGAGGGTCTCGCGGAATGCGGGGCTCAGCGCCACCGCGTCGCCCTCGTTGCGCGTCCGCTCGCGCAGCTCGTCCCAGGCGGCCAGCACTTGCGCGCGCTCCGCCGCGAACGCGTCCACGGCGACTCCGTGGCGCCAGCCGTTGACCGCGTGACGGATTTCCTGAGCGATGCGCACGATCGCGTTGTCGTTCGCCGCCGCCTGTGCCTCGGACGCTTCTCGCTGTTCATCCCCGGGACCGCCATGCCTTATGGCGGCCGGTCTGGCTGCGCGAGTTGCGATGCCGGCCCGTGCACTCTCCCTCGCATCGCGCCACATACCGTCGGAGACGTAATCGAGCGCCGCCTCCTTGGGCTGCGAGCGGGACCAGCGCTCGGCCAGATACCCACGGATATCGCTGTCCAGCACCGGCCGCTCCGCCTCGTCCTCGGGACGGCTGTCCGCGATGTCGAAGACGATGGGAGACCGGTTGACGTAGACGTCCAGGCCTTCGCGGTGCCGGGTGGCGGCGGGATAGATCGTCTCCCGCGCCGGGCGGTCGTCTGCGAGAAGGAACGCCCGGTCGACGGTCAGGCCCTGGGCCGACGCGATGGTCATGGCATAGCCGTAGTCCAGGCGGATGTTGTCGTGCCAGTCACGGATCTCGTCATGGCGGAAGATCACGCGCCGCCCGTCGTCGGTACGTGCGGTGATGTGGACGCAAAACTCAGGCTCGGACCGGTCCGCGTCCGGCTGCCGCCCTGCCGCGGTCCTATTGCGGGCCTTGCGCGTGACCGCGGTATCACCCGCGGGCCGGACCTCCAGGTCCTCTATCGTGACCACTGTGCCGTTAAAGAGCTGCTTCTCCCACTGCGTGGCGCCGATGCGGATGCGGTCGCCCACCGCGATCTCCAGCGGCTCCGTCAGCCGCCCGTCCAGGTCTCGGCTCACCTCGATGACGGCGCGCTTCGCGTCGGAGGTCCGCGCAAGCACGCGCTGCCGCATCAGCCACGACAGCGCCCGTCCCTCGGCCTTCGTGCGCGCGAGCACGACGGTAGATGTGTCGGGGTGTGTGCGCACATGGCGCTCCCAGTCATCCACCAGACGGGTGAGCGTCTTCTCCTCGTCGTGGCAGAGATGGAGCCGGTTGCGCAGATGCCACGCCTCGATGGCCTTCTCCGCCTCCCCGTCCCTCAAGGCTTCCGAGACCGCCACCTGCCACGGCGTGAATACCGGCTTTCTCTCCATCGCCTCGTAGTCCGCGAGGATCGCGTCGTGCTCCTGAGGGTTCGTAAGCCCGGCCCGGAATCGGGCCTGCTCGGTCGTCTCCTTGTGGACATGGACCAGCACGTCTTCCAGGTCCGCCTTCTGGCGCCTGATGCGGTCGACGCGGACGCTGCCGGCGACGTCGCGGATCAGCCTCAGCCCCGGACCTGCCTCCACCGGCTGCTGTTGCCGGGTGTCGCCGGCGAACACGACCTTGGCCCCGTGGCGCTCGGAGAGCTGAAGGATGTGATGGGCCTGCCGCGTCGATAGCATCCCCGCCTCGTCCACCACGATCAGGGTCTTGTGGCCGATCTCGACCTGCTCCTTGGCGGCCAGCTTGAGAAGCTTGTCGACGCAGTAGGCGCGTGCGTCGCAGTCGTCTCCCAGCGCCACCGCCGTGCGCCAGGCGACGGCGGTCGGCACGATCTCGTAGCCGTGCTCCTTGTGCAGGTCGGTGATGGGCCTGAGCGTGGTGGTCTTGCCCGAGCCCGCCGCGCCCTCGATCACCGCAACACGTCCGCCCTTCAGGGTGGCATGGCGGATCGCCAGCGACTGCTCCTGGCTCAGCGGATAGCCCTGCTCCAGCAGCGTCTCCACCTTCTCCTCGACCGCCCCTTCAGGCAGCCCGTGGCCGGTATCGGCGGCCATGGCTTCTGCCATGTCCTTGACCGCCTGCTCCAGCCCGAGATTGTGGCGGGTGGAATAGATCTCGGTATGGGCCATTCCCGCGAGCGACTCCGCTGTCGGCTTCTTCGGCTCCAGTCGCTCGATCTCGGGGTTGCGTCGAAGCCGCTCGATGGCGGTTCTCAAGGCTTCAGGGCCGATCAGGCCTGCCGCAGCATTGGCCGCCGCCTCCACCATGTCCGGGCGGCGGAACACGGCTTCTTGCCGGGCAAGGTGGGCGGGAAGATCGTCCAGCCGGCCAGTCAGCTCCCGGATCGCCTCCCGCGTGGTCTTCACTTCATGCCCTGTCACGGAGGCGATCAGCTCCTCGCGCTCGGCGAAGCCTTCGGCCTCTTCGTGCCAGCGCCGGTGTCGCACCTCCGGGTCGTTGTCGTGCGACTTGCCCGCCCGCGTCAGCTTGTTGACGCCGGCCATGCGCGAGGCGTTGCCGAGCGACGGAATGCCCAGCTCTCCGGCCTTGGCGACGATCGCCTTCCGCCGCTTCGACCAGAAGACCTGCAGGTCCTCCGGCATGCCCTCGATGCGGGTGAGCCCGCCATCGGGACCGTACTGCTCCATGCGGATGCCCAGGCTCTCGCGGAGGTTCCAGGCCAGGGCATTGCGGTAGACCGCGCCCGCGGCCTTGGCCCAGCTGTAGACCGGGTACTGGTGCATGGCCCGCCACTTGCCGTCCTCGCGGGTAAGGGCTGCATTGAAGATGACGCAGTGGGTATGAAGCTGCGGATCGTTCTCCCGGCTGGTGCCGTGCTGGAACATCGCCACCGAGATATCGGCAGGCAGGGCCCTGATCCGCCCCTCCCTGTCCCGGATCCGCGTATACGCGCAGTAGCGGAACACCGTCTCTTCCAGCGCCACCCGGGCGGCGTCGTTGTGGGCTTCCTCGATCCGGGCCCGGAGCGCGGGATCGGCGATGGCCCAGAGCGCGGACACGCTCTTGTCGGCCGAGAAGGTCATGTCCACGCCCGGAGAGCGCTGGTCGCTGCCGGCGTTCCTGGTGAGTCTGCTGGAGCCGTCCGGCGCGAAGCCGTGATAGAGCCGGTGGAAGTCGCTGCTGTCGACCTTGCCGCCGTTCTCGAGGCCGAGCAGTCCCTTGGGGTTGAACCACACCCCGTCCGGCTCCTCGCCCGCCGTGTAGTACTCGTTGGGATGGCGGAACGAGCGCTGGCTCTCCAGGTAGTACGCGGCCGAGGCCGCCTGGGCGAGGGTGGCTACCATGGTGCGGTGTCCCTGCCCGGACGACGCGCGGCGACCGTACTCGCACGCGAAGCTTCAGCTGCGACTGCTGAAGGAGGAATCTTCATAGATCTCGCATCGCTACACATTGGGATCGTGACATCCGCCAATAGCTGACTGTACCATCCGCTATACTTCTCGGCAACTCGCACTTTAGTGCATAGGTGTGAGAAGAAAAACGACCACGTAGACGGTTCTCGATGAGCGCATATATATAATACGCGGGCGGCCACGGCAGGGACAAGGGAAAATTGTAGACCGTGGGGCGCGAATCGGGGTCCGAAACGCGTGTGCCGTTGACACGGTGGGGCCGCAGGTCGATCATGTGGAACCGTCCGGAATTGCAGGAATTGGAGGAGGATACGGGCATGGTGGCGAGACGCTTCAACGAAGCGGATGTCGACTTCGAGGCGATCGACGGCGATCTGGCGAAGCTGGCGCCTCCGAAGCTGTCGCTGAAGGACGTCCTGGACCGCTTGCGAGAGCGGATGCTCGAGCAACGGGCCAAGGGCGTGACCGTGGCGCAGATACACGAAGTGCTGAAAGCACGAGGTATCGAGATCGGGGAGCGGAGCCTCAAGACCTTCCTCGACAAGGGAGAGCTGCCGGGCAGAAAGGCGAAGTCCGTGGCGCAGGCGGCGGGGACGGAGGAAGGCAAGGATCCGTTCTGAGAGCGGCTGGAGCGAAGGCGCGGAGCGCCGGGCGACAGGCGGCGAAGCGTCGCTCGAAGAGCGGCGATCGGTTTTGCGGTGGACAGCATTGAGAGTGGGGAGGGGCCGCGAGCGTCCTGCGATGGCGCGTTAGCGCCGAGCCGGACGCGAGGCGCGGTCGCAGGCGTCGAAACGAGCGGTCGATATGAGCGCGGGCGGCGGCGGAGCGAAGCGACGCGCCGCGATGCGCGTTTGCACGGGGGGAGAGAGCCGCCGGCGAAGGGAGCGGAGCGACCGAGCCACGGCGGCGGAGGGCCACGGGTCTGGCCGCATGCACCCGCAAGCGAAGCGCGCAGCGAGCAACGCGAGCGAAGGCGACAGGGATCGTCACCCGAAGGGCGAAGACCGCGTCAGCGGGCTTCGTGGAGCCGGGCGGGGCGAAGCCGCGCCCGGCGGAATAGAGCCCGGCGCCCGGTCCCTGGACCGGGCGGGCGCCCCGATCATGCCGGTGGGACGGAGGGCGATATCGGATCCTCATCCGCCATCATCGTCAACGGACCATGCGGATTCAGCTGGGAATGACAGGGAAGGTAGCGTCCTCGGATAGGGATCGCGGAAGAAGGGAGTCGCGAGCGACCGGCGACGGCGCGCCAGCGCCGAGCCGGACGCGAGGCCGCATTGGCGGCGTGGGGCACGGTGGCGGTGCCGGGAGCGCGCGCGGCGCCGGCGCGAAGCGCCGCGCCGCGAAGCGCGACACCGGGCACGGCGCAAAAAAAGGGGCCGATCCCTCGCCGAAGCGAGGAACCGGCCCTGGCGGGTGACGGAAGCGCCGTCCTCACGCAGCGACGTTCATGACCGGGATGCCGAGCTGGCGGGCCTTGTCGACGAGGTTCCCGGTGATGCCTGAGCCGGGGAAGGCGATGACGCCCTTCGGGAGCAGGTTCAGCAGCTCGTCGTTGCGCCGGAAGGGGGCGGCCTTGCCGTGGGCGTTCCAGTCCGGGCGGCAGACGACCTGATCGACGCCGCGCGCCTCCGCCCAGCTCGCCGCGATCTTCTCGATGCCGGGACCGCCGCCGTGCAGCAGAACCATGTCGCCGTACTTCTCGCGCGCCCGGTCGAGCGTGGTCCAGACCGAGTCCGCATCCATGACCTGCTTGCCGCCGGTGATGGCCACCAGGGTTCCCTCCGGCAGGTGCGCCCGGGTCTCGCGGTCCTTCCGTGCGCGCTGGAAGTCCCGGGCGTCGATGGCGGCCGAGGTGAGCTTGCCGGTCTGGCTGGCGTGCGATCCGTGGCGCGGGCGCCAGACATCGCCGGTGTGGACGCGGTAGGCTTCGGCGGCGGTATCGCGCATCTTCTCGAACGCGTCCCTACGGTCGCCGAGGTTGTGTGCCCGGTCGGTCTGGAGCTGCAACTCCCACGTCTTCACCTCGGTGCCGTCCTGGGCGCGTTCGAGGTCGCGCATCTCCGGCACGATCCGGTCGACGGTGCGGTCGAGGCGGGCGACCTGCGAGTGCAGCATGTTCACGAAGCCCCACATCAGGGCCTCGCGCTCGTCGGCGAGCTGCGTCCCCTCGACGGTGACGCCGTCCACGATGACGCGGATGGCCTCGCCGAGGGCGTCGATGGCGTCGTCCTCGTCCCAGACCTCGCGGCTGTCGAGCTCGCCGCGCTCCGGGCTTGCGCCGAAGAGGGCGAGGCTCTCGCAGACGGCGGCGGTGGGCGATGCGGTCTGGGTTGCGGTGGTGTCGATCATGACGATCTCCTTGTCTGTCATCCTCCGGGACCCTGTGCCCCGTCGTGATGTCCTTTCGGGACACGCGCGCGCAGCGGAAGCACCTGGCCTTAGAAGCTCTTGGGCGGGGGTTGGTGCGGAAAGTCGCCGATCTTGGTGCGGAAGTTGGGCGTCGTGCAGCGAGGGGAGGCCCGGCGCGGGGTCGTCGAGATTGGACTGGTTTCCAGTTGGCATTTGAGGTGCGCGGTGAGTAGCACCCGCCAAGGACTGGGTCGTTGGAGGGATGCACGACGGCGCAGCCTGGTATGGCGCTGGGTGCTGCTTGCCGCGTGCCGGGCTCCAGGGAGCGCCGGGCCGAGGCGGCGGCCCCGCGCTTCAGGGGCCGGCGCGCCACACGCGAGGTGCCGGAGAGTTCGCGTAAGCCCAACTTCTCGGTCGGCGACTTTCACGGCCCGCCCTAGAGCTTCTTGGGCCAGGCCGTAGCGGAGCGGAGGACCCGCAGGGTTGCTGTAGCGAGCACGTGTGGCACGATCGGACTTCACGACGTGGAGCAGTCCATTCAATCCCCCCAAGCGGCGGCAGCCGCTTCGCGGCCGGGGCCGCGACCGCCGCAAGGCGGTTCAGACGGCTCACCACAGGGGATGCGTGTCGACGAGTCGGCGGGTGATGTCGCGGACGCGCGCGCGGTCGTGGACCCGCACCGGGCCGCGAACGTCTTCGCTCAGGTGCACCACGAAGTAGTGCTGGCCCTCGTGGAGGATGTCGGCGACGCGGCAGACGTCGCCCAGGATGTCTCCATCCTGGTAGACGCGCCATTCGTCGCGGTCGATGCGCCTGAAGGTGATGTCGGCCATGTCGTGTTCCTCCCGGTGTGCCGTGCTGCCGGCGGGGGCCCTCTCTCTCCCTCGCCCGGCGCTCGCCCATCGAGCGCTTCACGCTCTCTCTCCGGCCGCGTCCCGGACGCGGAGGATGGCGCGGAGCCGGAGGCGAAGCGCGTCGACGCCGAGTGAAACGAGGTCGTCGTTGAAGTCGCCGCCCTTGGGAACCACGATCAGCGCGGCGACGCCCGCGCGTGCGCAGCGCCGGGCGAGGCGTTCGGCCGCGCGCTCGCCTTCCGGGTCGTTGTCGCGGGCGATGACGAGGCGCGCGACGCCGGGCGGAGGCGCGAATGCGCCGAGGCTGCCGGCGGAGAGCGCCGCCGCGGCGACGGTGTCGGGGACCGCGGTGACCAGCGACAGCACCGTCTCGATGCCCTCGCCGACCAGCAGCGTCTGGGCGGCGGGTTCGCCGAAGCGCACGGCATGGCCGTGGACGCGGCCGAGCGCTTTGCGCGGCCGCGCCACGGGCGCCTTGGCGGGTCGCGACGGATCGAGCCACGTCCGATGGACGCCGGTAATTGCGCCGTGACCGGGGTGTTCCCCCGGACCAGGGTGTTCCCCTGCGGCGCCGGTCACGGCGGCGACCAGCGCCGGCAGGCGGCGCACGCCGCCGCCGTCGCGATGGAACAGCGCGGGGTGGAAGCGGAGCGCCGGGAAGCGGCAGCGGTGGATGAGCCTGGCGCGCAGATAGGCCTCGGCGTGGGTGCCGTCGATGGCGCGGCAGCGCCGCCACAGGCGGTGTGCCGCTTCCGTGCGGTCGTAGCTGTCGGGGCCGGCGGGGGCGGCCATGGCCGGCATGGAGAGGAAGGCGCGCGCCTCGGCGAGGGCGGCGCGAAGCGAGCCCGCGCCGGAGGCGATGCGGATGAGGTCGAGCAGGTCGCCGTGCTCGCCGGAGGCGGCGTCGGTCCATTTCCCGGGGACGCCTGGAGGCGCTAGGCGGACGAAGAGCGAGCGCCCCCTGGCGCCGCGAATGTCGCCGGCGGTCCAGTAGCGGCCGCTCTTGCGGCCGTGGGGGAGATAGCGCCGGCAAACGTCTTCGGCGCGCGCGCCGAGCGCTGCGGCGACGGAGGCGGCGGCGCTCATGGCGCACGTCTTGTGCGAATGCGGGCACCGGCGAAGCCGGAACCGCGAGCGGAAATCGTGAACATGGGGAAACCTCTCTCGGGGCAGCCGGGGAACGCCCCGGTGCCGGCCCCTCTCCGGCCCTCGGGGGCGCCGGGACGGCGGGCGGCGCGCGAAGCGCGAGCCCTGCCGTCCGGCCGGGGGCGGCTCGGGACCGGCTGCAAAAAGAAAGGGACCGAATCCGCGCAGGGAGAGACGCGGATCCGGCCCCGAGTTGGAGGGAGGTAGGGACTCAGAAAGGAATTTCGTCGTCCGGGTCGGACGGAGCGGCCGGGCCGGTAGCGGCGGGCGGGGTCGCCTCGCTGCCCTGCGCCGGGGCGCCGTTGCCGTTGGCGGGCTTGTCGAGGAATTGCACCCTGCCGCCGGGGACGAGGAGGATCTCGGTCGAGAACCGGTCGGAGTCCTCGCCGTCCTTCTTCCAGCGCCGGGTCTGGAGCTTGCCGGCGACATAGACCAGCCGGCCCTTCTTCGCGTGCTTCTCGAACATGTCGACCAGCCCGTTCTGGAAGGTCACGACCCGGTGCCACTCGGTCCGGTCGACCCGCTCGCCGGTCTGCCGGTCGATATACGACTCGTCGGTGGCGATGCTGAGATTGGCCACGCGCCCGCCGGACGCGAGGTGGTTGATGGTGACGTCGGCGCCCAAGCGGCCGATCACTTCTGCCCTGTTCAATCCGAAAGCCATGGTTCGTCTCCTGTTCATCCTGGTTGATGACGATGGTTGCCGAACGGGTCGGGTCTCTCTCGATCCCTTCCCCGTTCACCCCTCTCAAGCCCTCCTCCAACTCTCGTCAGCCAACCGCGCCGATGCCTGCCGGAAGGGTCCGGGCCTTGCCGGCGGCACGGGCGGGAACGGCGGGGGCTGCTATCGCGAGATGTGCGGAAGGTGGCGGAGACGCGGGTCTCGGGTTGCGCGGCAGGCGTCAGTGCGGCTGCGCGCCGTTCGGGGCGTCTCCCATGGAGCGCCCGACGATGGCGGACCAGGCCTCTCGATTCAGACCGAGCCTGGAATTCAGCTTGTCGCAAATGCGGAGAGCATCGGCGAGCGTCAGCGCAACCAATGCGGTGGGCACATAGCCGGGCATGTCTTCGAAGACGATGCGGATCTGCTGGGGCTCGTCGGACAACTCATAGGCGGGGGTGAAGGCGTAGACGGGATCGTCGGGGAGCGTGTGAGAAGCGGTCATGGGCATGATCCTCGTTGCAGGGGGTGGGGCCGCCCGCGGGCATGCGGGCGGCAGCGTGCGACGGTGGTGCGCCCGCCGGTCATTCGGCGTCGGGCGCGGCGACGGGCCAGCGCTCGATGATGTGCGCGAGGGTGGCGTGATCGGGGGCGAACAGGCGGGTACGCCAGGAAACGATCTCGGCGATGCAGCCCATGCGCTTGAGCGCGGCGGTGTCGCCGTCCGCCGGCCCCTCGATCTCGATGCGGTCGGCGCCCATCAGGCGGCGCCGTGCGAGGCGCCAGCCGTTGGCGAGCGGGAACGATGCACCGCGCGCCATGATCTCGTCATGGACCTCGACCGCAGTGAGGCCGGGGCCGCCGTCGAGGCCGAAGGCGGCGCGGAAGTCGGTGGCCTCGGCGGGGCCGAGCACGCGGCCGATCAGGTGCTCGCCCCCGTCGGTGACGAGGCGGCGGACGCGCATGCTCTCGTCGGGAAGCCGGTCCCAGATCGGAAGCAGCAGGCCGGCGACGAGCCAGAAGCGGGACTCCCGGTGGGCCGGCAGCCCGGCGATCTCGGCTTCCCAGAATGCGCGCCAGCGATCCTCGTCCGCCTGCCGCCACTGCGATGCGTCGAGCGCGGCCCGCGCCATGGTGTCGCGGGACGCGGGGCGGACCAGGCGCACGCGCTCCTGCACCCCGCCGTCGTCGAACATGCGCGACGGCGCCGGCATGACCAGGGCGGCGCGCTTCGACTGGGCGTTGACCACGAGCCGGGGCTTGCGGCCCGAACTGTCGCCATGAAGCCCGAGTGCGGCGTCGGCGGTGAGCGGCTCCAGCCTGTCCCGCCGTGCGATCTCGACGATCTCGGTCTCGGCGCCCGAGCGCTCATGGACGAACACGGTCTCCCGGTCGGCAACCGAGAGCGAGTCGGCGGCGATGGTCTCGACGCCGCGCTCGAAGGTGCCGGCCTCGATGGCGTGCTCGATATTGGCCTCGATGCGGGTCTCCAGCGCCGCGAACAGCACGTTCTGCTCGGCGATGGGCAGCGCCAGCAGGCGGTTGAGGAACTGCGGCATGGGCGGCAGATCCTCCTTGAGGTTGCCCTCATAGGTGAGCTTGAGCCCGGTGGCGTCTTCGAAACGGTCGAGGGACCAGCCCTCGATGTGTCCGCGCCAGAGGGCGATGTAGAACTGCCTGAGCGCCGACTTGGCGTAGAGGCTCTCGAGGTTGTCGCTCGCCCGGAACAGCGCGGTGTCGTCGCCGCCCATGGCGGTCTGTGAGTCGCGCTGGCCCCGCGTGATGGCGCCGAGGCTGTCGAGGCGCCTGGCGATGGTGGCGATGAACCTGCGCTCGCCCTTCACATCCGTCGCGACGGGGCGGAAGAGCGGCGCGGAGGCCTGGTGCGTGCGGTGGGTGCGGCCCAGCCCCTGGATCGCCTGGTCTGCCCGCCAGCCGGGCTCCAGCAGGTAGTGGATCCTGCGCGCCGTGTTGGCGCAGCCGAGATCGGCGTGATAGCTGCGCCCGGTGCCGCCGGCCATGGAGAAGACGAGGATGCGCTTGGTGCCGTCCATGAAGGCGGCGGTCTCGGCAAGGTTGGCGGATGCGGGCCGGGAGCGGAGCGCCAGGCGCTCGCCCTTGGCGTCGGTGAGCTTCAGCACCCGGCGCGAGCGGCCGGTGATCTCGGCCACGGCGTCGTGGCCGAAGCGGTGGACGATCTGGTCGAGGGCGGACTGCACCGGAGGCAAGGCTCCGAGCCTCTGGATGAGCGCCTCGCGCCTGGCCACCGCTTCCTGGCAGAGGACCGGGTTGCGCTCCGCATCGAAGACCGGGCGCGACATGACGTTGCCGTCATCGTCGGTGAAGGGCTCCTGCAACTGCACAGGGAAGGCGTGGGCGAGGAAATCCAGCACGTACTCCCTCGGTGTCAGGTCGATGGAGAGGTCGTCCCATTCGGATGTGGGTATCTCGGCGATGCGGCGTTCCATCAGCGCCTCGCCGGTGGAGACGAGCTGCACCACGGCGGAGCGGCCCGTGTCGAGGTCGGCCTCGATCGCGCGGATGAGGCTCGGGCACTTCATCGAGGTCAGCAGATGGCCGAAGAAGCGCTGCTTCGCGCCCTCGAAGGCCGACATCGCGGCGGACTTCGCGTTCCTGTTAAGAGTGGATTCGCCATCCACAATGCCGGTCGCCTTCAGGGCCTCCTGGATGTTGGCGTGGATGATCTTGAAGGCGCCTGCGTAGGAATCGTAGATGCGCCGCTGCTCGTCCGTGAGCGGGTGCTCAAGGATGTCGACTTCGACGCCGTCATCGTGTCAGGAAGCTCGAGCAGTACCTCGGAGTGGAGCTGTTCGAGCGCCGGTCGCACGGTCTCGCCCTGAGCGCGCGTGGACAGGCGTTCCTCATCGAGGTCCAGGACACCCTCTCCGCGTTCGACGACACCGCCGAGCGCTTCCGCGCCGGCGCGAAGGGCGGGGCGCTGAAGCTCGTCGCCGTCGAGGCGTTCGCCGAGATGTGGCTGATGCCGCGCCTCGCCGCGTTCCGCAGCGCCCATCCCGAGATCGTCATCGAGTTCGAGACCTCGCTCAGCGACCACCACGAGGTCGATGCGGCACGGCGCGCGTTCGACGTCTGGATCGCCTTCGTGGCCTCGGTCCCGCGCACCCTGCAGAGCGAGGTGCTGTTCGAGGAAACGCTGGTCCCGGTGTGCAGCCCGGGCTTCCTGGCATCGAGGGGGCGGCCCGAGCAGCCGGCCGATCTGCATGGATGGCCGCTGCTCTACGATCTCGCCTGGGACGACTACTGGGCGCACTGGTTCGCAAGCCGGGAGGCCGGCGCGCCGGACATGTCCCGGGCGTCGGGCTACCGTCTCTACTCGATGATGATACAGGCGGCGGTCGAGGGCATGGGCGTCGCGCTCGGGCACTCCCTGCTGATCGCGCCCTGTCTCGAGCGCGGGACGCTGGTGGAGCTGTTGGGTCCGCCGGTGGCGGCCCCGGCGCGCTATTTCCTCGCCGTGGCTCCCGGCTCCGAAGACAAGCCCGAGGCGCGGGCGTTCCTGGACTGGCTGCGAGCCGAGACGGGAAAGAGCGATGCGGCCGGGAAGGCAGCGGTGGAGACCGCCCCGCAAGGCGAAGGCTGAGTCCGGGGGCGGCGGGCCGCGGCGACGGTCGGCTGCGCGGGAGTGC
Organism: Alphaproteobacteria bacterium; assembly: GCA_965237415.1. Taxonomy (GTDB): domain Bacteria; phylum Pseudomonadota; class Alphaproteobacteria; order UBA828; family UBA828; genus WTGU01. The sequence goes on along the minus strand of CBDEFM010000002.1, from coordinate 839,090 downwards.
CTTCGGCACTCTGGCCTGTCGGTCCCGGCGCCTTGAAGGCGCTCTCGATGTGTCCTTGCGGTATGGGAACGGCGGCGCGATGCCGGTATTGCGCGTGCCTGAAATGGGTCGCGTCAAACACGCAATTGGCGGCGCCATACGCCCAAAATAATTCTGTCTAGGGTCGGAAAAACAACCATCTAGAATTCTTCACGCAACCGGGAACAATAGCGCGAAGGCGTTCAGCAGGTTCCCGCGTGGTCCCCCCGCCTAGTGCGTGGAATGAGGAGTGGCCGCGCAGGCCTTGAGGCAGGTTGGGCGGCGTTCCGCACCGGCACTCGAACCGGCTGAACCGACCGGAGAAGAGCAGGACATCGGCACGGCCGGCTGGAGTGAAGAGATGAACCTCGTTGACGGTGAGAAGGCGGTGGAGCGTGCGCGCGATACGTCGGCGAACGGGGCCGGCGGACAGGGGATGCGGCGCGTCGCCTTGGCATGCGGCGTTCGGGGGCTGGTCGATTCCCGAATTCTGCCGGGGGTTGGGCCTGGCGGTGCTATAATAGAGCCGAGCCGAGCCGAGCCGAGCCCGAGCCGAGCCGAGCCGAGCCGAGCCGAGCCGAGCCGAGCCGAGCCGAGCCGAGCCGAGCCGAGCCGAGCCGAGCCGAGCCGAGCCGAGCCGAGCCGAGCCGAGCCGAGCCGAGCCGAGCCGAGCCGAGCCGAGCCGAGCCGAGCCGAGCCGAGCCGAGCCGAGCCGAGCCGAGCCGAGCCGAGCCGAGCCGAGCCGAGCCGAGCCGAGCCGAGCCGAGCCGAGCCGAGCCGAGCCGAGCCGAGCCGAGCCGAGCCGAGCCGAGCCGAGCCGAGCCGAGCGCCCTCTTCATGTCCGCCGGGGCGCGTCATGCCTCGGCTGAGCGGATGCCGGTCAGGCCGGCCGCCTAGCTCCCTTCCTTCCGCGCCCCTCAGGGCGCCGTCCGACCCCCTTCCGACAGATCCGGTAGGCCCGCGCCGATCCCCTGACCTTTCCGCCGCGCCCGACCGGGCGCCTTCCCCGAACCGACGCCGGCACAGCCGCACACGGTCACGCGCCGCGCGCACTCTGCGCGCGCTGACACTTGTTCTCGGCGTAGCCGCGGCGCTGCTCGGAATCCACGAGACGGCCCGCGCGCAGACTGAGGTGGCCTACGACTGGAGCCTCACTCCATCGGAGCTCAACGCCGGCGACCAGTTCCGGCTGCTGTTCATCTCGTCGACAACCCGCGACGCCAGCTCGACCGACATCGCCGACTACAACACCCACGTGAAGGCTGCCGCCAACGCCGGGCACACCGACATCCAGAGCTACAGCACCGGATTCCGCGTCGTGGCGTGCACGCTGGCGAAAGATGCGGTCGACAACACGAGCACCACCGGGACGGGGACCGGTGTCTCAATCTACTGGCTCAACGGCAACAAGGTCGCTGACAGCTACACCGACTTCTACGACGGGACGTGGGACGACGAGACCAGCCCGAAAAACGAGTCCGGAACAGCACAGACATGGCTCGACAGCGCCTCGGATAGCGAGATCTTCACCGGTTGCGAGAACACAGGAACCAGAGACATCTCGCAATATCTTGGAACCACCACGCTCTCGAGCCAACTACCGGGGACACCCGACCAAGTGGTGATAGGGGAGCTGGCCGACAGCGGCGGAAATCCTCTCACTGGCAGTACCACCAGGAACCCAAGCCACCAAGGCCGCTTCTACGCCCTCTCCGAGGTTTTCCAGGTCGTGGCCGTCGCCCCCGGCAAGCCCACGGGCCTGACCGTCGGCACGGTGACGCCGACGAAAATCCCCCTGAGCTGGACCGCGCCCACCAGCACCGGCGGCGCCGCCATCACCGGCTACACGATGGAGCGGGCGCCGGACGTCAGCGGCAGCGCCGGAACATGGGCAGTGATCGGGACCGCAAGCACCGCGTCCTACACCGATAGCAGCCTCACGCCCGAGACGACGTACCACTACCGGGTGTCGGCCACCAACTCGGCCGGAACGGGCACAGCCTCCGACTCGACGAGCGGGACGACGGTGGCGCTGCCGGTGGTCAACGTGATGCCAGCGAACGCTACAGTGACCGAAGGCAGCGACGCCCAATTCGATATCAGGCGCACAGGCAACACCGGCGACGCGATCACGGTTTACCTGGCGAGAAGCAAAACAGGGACCATCGGCGTAACGGCAGGAAACTTCGAGATCACCATGAGCGCAGGCAACAGCGCCATCCGAAGCAGCGTCGGCACCACCAACGACGCCTTAAACGAAGAGGACGGGTCCGTCACCGCGACGCTGCGCACTGCCAGCGACGGCGCAACAATCGTCGGGTACACCATCGGCACCCCAGACTCCGCAACCGTCACCATCGAAGACGACGACACCGTGCCGGGCACGCCCGTGGTCAGCGCACAGGGACTTGACACAAAGCTCGTGCTCAACTGGCCGATGCCGGCCGAAGGCACGTCATCCATCACCGGCTACGACTACCGCTACAAGACCACCGCCGGCGCAGAAGCGACATGGTCGACCTGGACGGACACTGGACTCAGCGGCGCAGATGCGTTCAACGACTTCGAGGTCACAGGCCTCATCAACGGAACGGACTACACCGTCGAGATCCAGGCTAAGAGCGACGCGGGGGTGAGCCTCGCAGGGTCGGCGAACGCCACACCCACACCGCCGCCGGAAATCACGTCGGTCGCGATCACCTCGGACCCTGGCACCGACAAGACCTACATCATCGGCGACGACATCGAGTTCACGCTAACCTTCGACAAGGATCTGAGCCTCGGAGGAAGCAACACCAGCAGGACACCGGGATACGTCACGTATCAAACGGACTACGCGGCGGACACCGCAGGGGAGGACCACCCGGAGGCCGCGTGCGCGATCGGCACGAACACGAAGACGCTCGTGTGCGTAGGCACAGTCGACGAAGGTTGGTACGACACCGACGGGATAGCCGTCAACGCAAACGCCTTCTCGGACTTCTTCTCAGTAACATATGTGGTAGGACCGCTCGGCCAGCGGGTGAACAGGGATCACTCCGCCCTCCCGGTTGACTCCAACCACAAGATCGACGGCGTGAAGCCGACGCTGTCGAGCGCAAACGCCTCAGGCGACCTCACGAAGGTGGTCCTCACCTTCAGCGAGGCCATCGGCACGGTCGACCGCATGAAGATCACGGTGAAGAAGGGCGGCACGACCCAGACCACGACGGGGGCCGCGATCGACTCGACCGACAGCACCAAGGTCGAGATCACGCTGATGACGGCGTTTCTGAGTACCGACACCAATATCACGGTGGAGCTGGACGCGGACGCCGTCACCGACGTGCCCGGCAACGGCATCGACGCCGTGTCCTCGATGGCCGTCAGCCTCGTGGACAACACCGCGCCGACGTTTGTGAGCGCGGGGACCAGCGGCACCGACAAGGTCGTGCTGACCTACAGCGAAGTGCTCGACACGGGCTCGCAGCCGGCGACGTCCGCCTTCACCGTCGAGGTCGGCGGGGTCGGCCGCGGGGTGGACACGGTCGGGATTTCCAGCAGCGCCGTCACGCTCACGCTCGCCTCGGCCTTCCGCCCCGGCGACACCCTGACCGTCGCCTATGCGAAGCCGGGGAGCAACCCGATCAAGGACGCGGCGAACAACGAGGCGGTATCGCTCGCCGAAACGACGGTCACCAACAACCTCGCGGCCACCGCCCCGGAGGCGCCGGGGGGCCTCAGCGCGGACTTTGACGAAATTTCGACGGCACCTGTGCGGTTGGCCGCCGACATTTTGGAGCTCTCATGGGTCACGCCGTGGCACAACGGCAGCCCGATCGAGAAGATCCAGTACCGCTACGCGGCGGGCAGCTCGGTCCCCCCGTCGACCACCTGGACGGACGTCCCGGGCGGCGCAAACGAGATTCGCTTGGATGTGACCGGGCTCGACGCCGACACGGAGTACACCTTCGAGGTGCGGGCGGTGAACGGCATCGGCAACGGCGACGCCGCGACCGCCATGAGGACGACGCCGGACCCGGAGTGGAGCTTCACGCTGACCGACTCGGGCGGCAACGCGGTCACGCAGTTCACCGAGGGCGGGGCGTCGGCCACGGCGAGGGTGACGATCACCAACAACGTGCGGTTCAGCACCGAGCAGACGGTGACGCTCTACTGGAACAAAGCCCCGGTGGGCGGAACGGAGTGGCCCGCGTACGCGTTGCAGGGCGCCGGGGACGTGCACGTGATCACCATCCCGGCCATGGGGACGAGCGGCGAACTGGAAGTGAGCGCGCGCCAGGACAATCTGTACCTGTCGCGGGTCTCGGGCGAACTCGAGGGGCGGTTCCTCGGCACGCGGATCGGCGGCGTGACGGTCAGCTACCGGGACGACGAACCGGTGCCGGAGCTGTCGATCTCGGCCGACCCCGCGGCGGTGACGGAGGGCAGCGGCTTCGACGTGACGGTGACGGCGACGCAGGCCTATCGGGGGGCAATATCTGTGTCATTCGAGATCGCCGACCCGGCCGGGGTGCTGAGCGGCCCGCCGGCGAGTTCGGTCTTGCTCGAGGAGGGCGTGACCTCCGCAACGAGGACGTTCGGGACCCTCGCGAACACGGCGATGGAGACGGAGCCGCGAGCGGTGGTCTTCACCCTGAAGCCGGACGTGTCGGCGTTCGCCCTCCATACGCTGGACGCGGATGCCTCCTCGGCGACGGTCGCGGTGCTCGACAACGACACGCCGCCCTCGGCGCCGCAAAATCTCATGGCGCAGGCGGGCGACACCGAGGCGCGGCTCACGTGGCAGGCGCCGCTGCCGTCCGTGCCGGACCATCGCCAGCCGGTGATGCGCTACGAGTACCGGCTGCAGGTGGGGAGCGGTTCGTTCGGCGCCTGGGCGACGATTCAGGACAGCGACGCGAACACCACCAGCCATACCTTCACGGGGCTCGTCAACGACATGGTGCACACCTTCGAGGTGCGGGCGGTGAACGTCGCCGGCGGCGGGGCCGAGGCCCAGGTGATGGTGACGCCGATCGTGGGCGTGGCGGTGTCGTTCGCCGCGGCGGCGCTCTCGGTCGATGAGGGCGAGGAGATCGCGGTGACGGTGACGCTGGCCATCGCACCAACGGTGGGGACGACGGTGACGGTACCGATCGAGGCCGCGGGGCCCGAAACGGTCGAGGTTGTTGGCGTGCCGGCGAACGTGACCTTCAACGCGGGCGAGACGTCGAAGAGCTTCACGGTGACGGCGGTGCAGGACACGTTCGACGAGCCGGACGAGACGCTGACGTTCGCCTTCGGCCCGCTGCCGGCGGGCTACGTGCCCGGCACGCATGCGGAGCTGGTGCTGACGGTGGTGGACGACGACCATCCGATCGTGGCGGCGAGCTTCGGCACGGCCACGGCTTCCGTCGTGGAGGGCGGTTCGGTCGAGGTCACGGTGACGCTGACCTCGGAGCCCGAGCGCGAGGTGGTGCTGCCGATCGTGGCGACGCGGGGCGCGAACCTCGCCGCGGACGAGGTTGAGGGCGTGCCGGAGGACGTGACCGTCGCGGCCGACGAGACGGAGGCGCGCTTCACGGTGAGCTTCGCGGACGACGCGGCGGTGGAGGGCAACGAGACGCTGACGCTCGCCTTCGGCCCGCGGCCGGAGCGGGTGACGCAGGGCGCGAACCCGCAGCTCGTGCTGACGGTGACCGACGACGACGGCCCGCCGCTGGCGCCGGACGTGTCGACGCAGACCGGCGACGGGTTCGTGACGCTGTCGTGGGACCCGGTGGCGAACGACAGCCCGATCCTGCGCTACGAGGTGCGCTGGCGCGAGACGGACGGCGGGACGTTCGGGGCCTGGCAGTCGGTGGGCCTGGACACGCGCTACCGGGTGGAGGGGCTCGCCAACGGCAAGGTCCACGAGTTCGAGGTGCGCGCGGTGAACTTGCACGGCGACGGCGAGTGGGCTTCGGCGCCGGGGACGCCGACGGCGCGGCTCACGGGGATCCCGAAAGCGGTGCAGGTCCTGCAGGTGAAGGCGACCGACAGCGGCCGGGCGGAGCTGAACTGGACCCGGCCCGCGAACGCCACCGACAGGGTCACCAGGAACAGCGCGAGTGCGCCGTTTGCGCAGATCCAGGGCTACCGGATCGAGGTGTGCCGGACGGCGTGCGGCGACGAGGCGAACTGGTACGCGGTGGTGCCGAACACGCGGAAGTTCGAACACAAGTACGTGCACCAGGTGCTGGCGCCGGGCGTGATCCGGGAGAACCATTACCGGGTGCAGGTGATCAACATCAACGGCAAGACGGGCCCGTGGTCGAACGTGGCGACGCTCGATCCGACGGTGGTGGAGAGCTTCTGGCTGCAGACGCCGGACGACTCGACGCTGTGGCTGCGCTTCCGGGTGCTCAACCCGGACGGCAACAAGCTTTATGTGCGTTACGAGAACACCGGCACGGGCGCGGTGGCCTACACCGAGCGCCGTCTGACGAAGAAGGGCGACGTCACGCTGGTGCTGAGCGGCCTGGAGGCGGGGAGCTGGTACCGGGTGGACATCGACTTCTCGCCCGACTTCGACTCCTCGCGGATGCAGTCGAGGTGGTACGGCACGGCGCGGGCGGGCGAGACGCCGCTGCGGAGCCCCTATGCGGTGGACGCGCTGGACGCGCAGGTCTTCGCGGGCGGGGTCTGGCGCGATGCCCCGGACAGGCAGCTGTACGTGCGCATGGGTGGGAGCGGCAGGTACCGCGTGCGGCTCAAGCCCTGCAGCGGCATCCACGATGTGATCGTGAACAGGATCCAGTCGCCGGCGGGGCGGCTGCGGGCGAGCCCGATGGACGTGGACCCGTCGGTGATGACGAATCTGAGCTGCGAGAGCGAATTCGACGACTGGAGAAGGGACGAGCACGGCGAACCCCTCACCATGGACCAGGTCTACGATATGACCAACTTCCCGGACAGGGCGACGGACTTCATCCCCATCTATGCGGGCACGCCGAACAACTGGCACGAGGTGACGGTCACGGCGCGGGCGCTGGAGGACTACCCGGCGGACCGGCGCTACGATGCGCTGCTGAGCGCGCCCTTCGCGGTGGTCTACAACCACTCGGTCCACAAGGAGGTCACCACGACCAGCTCGTACCTGGTCTCGGAAGGTACGGGGCTGGTGCGGGTCTCGCTGGACCGCCCGGCGGATGCGACGCTGCCGGAGCCGACCGGCGTGGCGATCGCCGACCCGGTGGCGGGCGGCTTCGGAAACCCGGTCATGAGCTGGAACGCGGTGAGCGGTGCGACCGGCTACCTGGTGGAGTGGCGTCACGGCGTGCATTACAGCGACCGGGCAAACCAGAACCGGAGCCTGCAGACGGCGACGAGCGTGACGCTTCCCCTGGGCGCGTCGCGGCGCGGTCCGATCACCGCGCGGGTGCGGGCCTACAGCAGCAGCGGTGTGAGCGGCTGGGTCGAGCGGTCGTGGGACACCCGGCCGCCGACCCTGAACGTCCTGGACACGGCGGTGAACGAGGCCGACGGCTCGGTCGGGTTCCTGGTGACGCTGGATCCGGCGGCGACCGGGGTGGTGACGGTGCAATACACGACCGTGGACGCCACGGCGGTGGCGCCGACGGACTACGCGGCGACGAGCGGGACGCTGACGTTTGCGCCGGGCGATACGCGGAAGCAGACGGCGCTGGTGCCGATCGTGGACGACGGGGAAGAAGACAGCGGAGAGACCTTCCGGCTGGTGCTGAGCAACCCGACGGGGAGCGATGCGAACAACGGGGACGCGGTCCTCGGGGACGCGGAGGCGGTGGCGACGATCCTGAACAGCGAGCGCGAGCCGGCCGAACTCACGGGGTTCACGCTGGTGGACGCGGGCACGAACGGCGACCTGATGGTGCTTGCGGAGGGCTCGACGGTGGCGCTGGGCGAGTGGCTGGCGCCGAGCTACGGCATCCGGGCGGAGATGGGTCCGGGAGCGGCGCCGGGGAGCGTTCGGCTGGAACTCACGGGCGTGAAAACGGTGACGCGCATCGACGACGCGGCGCCCTGGTCGCTCTACGGCGACGGGGCCGGCCGGGTGAACGGCGCGGGGCTGCCGCCGGGGTCGTACACGCTGACCGCGACCGCGTATGCGGACTCGGAGGGCCGCGGTGAGGAGCGGGGTTCGCTCGAGGTGTCGTTCACGGTGACGGCGGGGGCGCTTGGGGTGACGACGCCGGGCCCGTTCAGGGTGGCGGAAGGCACGACGGCGGTGACGACGCTGGGCGCCTCGCATACGGGGACCGGCCAATCGGTGTCCTGGTCGATCCCGGAGGGGACGGCCGGCGGCGCGGACGGCGCGGCGTTCACGCTCGACCCGGACGGGGTGCTCGCGCTGCGGGCGGCGAAGGACTTCGAGGCGCCGGACGATGCGGACGGCGACGGGACCTGGGCGGTGACGGTCGAGGTGCGCGCGGGCGCGCAGAGCGCGACGGCGTCCTTGCTGGTGACGCTCGCGGATGCGAACGAGGCGCCGGTTGCGAAGGCGACGGCGGACCTGAGCGTGGTGCGCGAGGGTGCTGCGGTGACGCTGGATGCGGGCGCGAGCACGGACCCGGATGCGGGCGACAGGCTGAGCTATGCGTGGACGCAGACCGATGAGGGCGGCCCGCGCGTCACGCTGTCGGATGCGAGTGCGGCGCAGCCGGTGTTCACGGCGCCGTCGGATCTGGCGGCGGAGACCGAGCTCGCGTTCACGCTGCGGGCGACGGATGCGGGCGGGCTGTACGCCGAGGATACGGTGACGGTGACGGTCTCGCTGATCTCGGAGGTGGCGATCGCGGCGGCTTCGGACTATGCGGCGGAGGGCGCGGACGCGGTGTTCCGGCTGACCCGGCAGGGGAGCGCGCTCAAGGCGCTGACGGTTCCGGTGTCGGTGGAAGAGTCGGGCGCGATGCTGGGCTCGGCGGTGCCGGAGAGCGCGACCTTTGCGGCGGGTGCGCGGGAGGCGGAGTTCCGGGTGCCGACGGCGGCGGACGCGGTGCAGGAGACGGACAGCCGGGTGACGGCGCGCCTTGCGTCGGGGGGCGGCTGGCAACTCGCGCCGGGGGCGGTGTCGGCGTCGCTGACGGTGCTCGACGACGATGTGGCGCCGGTCGATGTCGCGGCGGCGGCGGATGTGACCGTCTGGTCGGCGGACATGACGGTGGTGGAATACGGGCCGCGCGCGATCGGCGCGGGGTCGGCGGACCTGTTCTCGAACCAGATGGGCCGTGCGGGGCTTCGGGCGAAGTGGCTGTGGTACGACCCGCCGGCGCGCAAGCTGAGGCTCGGCTTCGACGATGGGCTTGACGATGCGGAGGCGCTGACGCTGCACGTGGGCGGTGTGTCGCTGGGCTTCCCGGACAACACCGGCGGCAACTCGAGCTTCACCCTGGAGAACGTGGATATCGCGTGGAGCGACGGGGAGACGGTGGCGGCGCGGGTCTCGAAGCCCTCGGCGGCGGCGGTCTCGACGGATGCGACGCTGGCGTCGCTGGCGGTCGGGGGCGCGGCGCTGAGCCCGGCCTTCGATGCCGGGGTGCTGGTCTACCGGGCGGTCGCGGACGCGGACGCGGAGACGGTGACGGTGACGGCGTCGGCGAACGGCGGCGGCGCGGCGGTGACGTACGGGCCGGCTGAAGATGCCGATGCGGCGCTGGCGGACTACCAGGTGGCGGTGCCGGAGGGCGAGGCGCTGGTCGAGGTGACGGTGACGGCGGCGGACGGGACGGTGCGGCGCTACCGGGTGGTGGTGGCGCGGGCGAAGGACGGGGTCAACACGGCGCCGACCGGGCTTCCGGCGATCTCGGGCACGGCCGAGGTGGGCGAGGAGCTGACGGTATCGGCGGACGACATCGCGGATGGGGACGGTCTGGAGACCGCGACGTTCACGTATCGGTGGCTTGCGGACGACGGGACGGTGGAGACGGCGATCGCGGGCGCGACCGGTGAGAGCTACACCCCGGTGCCAAGCGATGTCGGCAAGACGCTCAAGGTGCGGGTGACCTTCACCGACGACAAGGACACGGTGGAGACGCTGGTCAGCGAAGCGACGGAGGCGGTCGCGGCGACGGTGCCGTCGGCGCCGGTGGACCTCGCGGCTGCGACCGGCGAAGGCCGGGAGCGGGAGCTGACGGTCTCCTGGACGGCTCCGGAGAGCAATGGCGGGTCCGAGGTGACCGGCTACAGGGTGCAGTGGAAGTCGGGCACGGAGGCCTGGGACGGGTCGCAGACGTCGACCCGGCAGGCGGTGCTGAGCGACCCGGCGGCGACGGGCCATACGATCGCGGGCCTCGCCAACGGCACGGCGTATGCGGTGCGGGTGCGGGCGGTGAACGCGGCGGGCGACGGTGCTGCGGCGGAGGCCGGGGCGACGGTGCAGGACCGGGTGGCGCCCGTGCTCACGGGTGCCGCGGTGGACGGGGCGGTGCTTACGCTCACCTTCTCCGAGGCGCTGAACCAGGACTCGGCGCCGGCGGCGGGTTCGTTCGCGGTGACGGTGGCGGACACGGCGCGCACGGTCGACGGGGTTGCGGTATCGGGCAGCGCGGCGGAGCTGACGCTCGCCTCAGGCGTCGTGTCGGGCGAGACGGTGACGGTGGGCTACACGGTGCCCGCGGATGCCGGCGCCAATCGGCTGCGCGACGCGGCGGGCAATGCCGCGGCCGGGTTCACGGGCGCGGCGGCGACCAACGAGACGGAGGCGTCGAACACGGCGCCGGCGGGTCTTCCGGCGATCTCGGGCACGGCCGAGGTGGGCGAGGAGCTGACGGCATCGGCGGACGACATCGCGGATGCGGACGGTCTGGAGAATGTGACTTTCGTTTACCAGTGGCTGGCGAACGACGGGACGGACGACAGCGAGATAGAGGGCGCGACCGACGCCACCTGGACGCTGACGCCGGCCGAGGCCGGCAAGACGGTCAAGGTGCGGGTGACGTTCACCGACGACAAGGGCACGGAGGAGACGCTCGTGAGCGCCGCGACGGATGCGGTCGTGGACCGGCGCCCGGTGGCGGCGACGCTCGCGGTCGGCGACGGGGCGGCGGAGGCCGGACGGTTCCGGCTGCGGGTCGCCTTTGCCGATGCGGTGGCGGGCCTTGCCGCGGCGGATATGAGTGCGGCGCGGGTCGGCGGCGATGCCGCGGCGGTATCGGATCTCGCGGAGGCGGAGACGGGCCGGGCGTGGACGGCGTGGGTGGCGGCGGCGCAGGCCGGCCGCTACACGGTGCGGCTCGCGGCGGGCGCGGCTGAGTCGGGCGCGCGCCGGAGTCTGGCGGCGGTGCTTGCGGTCGATGTGGACGCGGCGGGCAATGCGGTTGCGGTGTCGGGCCCGGTGGTGACGGCGGTGGCACTGGCGACGGCGTCGGACGGGACCTGGGCGGACGGGGACACGGTGCGGGTGATGCTCGCGTTCTCGGAGCCGGTGACGGTGGCGGCCGACGGCGGCACGCCCACGGTCGGGATCGGGCTCGACGGGACGGCGCGCCGGGCGGCGTATGCAAGCGGCTCGGGCACGGGCACGCTGGCGGTGTTCTCCTACACGGTGACGGCCGATGACGGGACGGTGTCGGCGGCGTCGGTGACGGCGGACAGCCTGGCGCTGAACGGCGGCACGATCCGGGATGCGGGGGGGCGCGACGCGGACCTCGCGCATCCGGGGATCGGGGAGGCGGCGGAGCCGGACACGGAGACGCCGACGGTCGCGCTGACGGGGTTCACGCTGGTGGATGCCGGGGACGGCACGGACGTGTCTGCGCTTGGCGACGAGGCGTCGGTGACGCTGGCCGATCCGGCGAATGGCAGCTACGGGATCGTGGTGGCTGTTGCGGCGGATGCCGGGGTCGGCAGCGTGCGCCTGGCGCTGTCGGGCGCGAAGACGGTCACGACGACCGACAACGCGGCGCCGTTCTCGCTCTACGGGGACGAGGACGGCACGGTCTCGGGCGAAGGCCTGCCGGCGGGGTCCTACACGCTGACGGCGACGGCGTATCCGGAGGCCGATGGCGGCGGCGCGGCGCTCGGGACGCTCGCGGTGTCGTTCACGGTGGCGGCGAGCGAGGCGGTGGATCCGGATGCGCTGACGGCGAGCTTCGAGGACGTGCCGGCCGAGCATGACGGGTCGAGCCCGTTCACGTTCCGGGTGCGGTTCAGCCTGGAGCCGCGGGTGAGCTACAAGGTGCTGCGCGACGAGTCCTTCGCGGTGACGGGGGGTAAGGTGGACAAGGCGCGGCGCGTCGACGGTCGGAACGACCTGCGCGAGATCCATATCGAGCCCGAGGGTTGGGACGATGTGAGGGTGATGCTGGCGGGCGGCCGGACCTGCGGCACCGAGGGCGCGATTTGCACGGCGGACAACAAGGTTCTGGCGAACACGGCGGTGGCGACGGTGCCGGGTCCGCTGGCGCTCAGCGTTGCGGATGCCCGCATCGACGAGGCTCCGAACGCGGTGCTGGCGTTCCAGGTGACGCTCAACCGGGCGGCGGCCGGGACGGTGGCGGTGGACTACGCGACGACGGACGGCACGGCGACGGCGGGTGCGGACTACACGGCGGCGTCGGGCACGCTGACCTTCGATCCGGGCGAGACGGGGAAGACGGTGAAGGTGACGGTGCTCGACGACGCGCATGACGAGGGCGAGGAGACGCTGACGCTCACCCTCTCGAACGCGACGGGTGCGCGGATCCGGGATGGCGAGGCGACGGGGACGATCGTGAACTCGGACCCGATCCCGCAGGCGTGGCTGGCGCGGTTCGGGCGCACGGTGGCGGACCATGTCGTGGACGCCGTCGCGGAGCGGCTCGAGGGCTCGGCGGGTGGCGGCTCGCAGGTGACGCTGGGCGGGCAGCGGATCCCGCTGGACGGTGTGCCGGGCGGCGCCGGCAACGGCACGTCCTCCGGCGGCACTGCCGGCAGCGATACGCGGGAGAACGCGGCGGCGGCTGACACCCTGGCGGCGTTCGCGGACCGGATTTCGGGCGGCACCAACGAACGCGGGACGGCCTGGGCGCGGTGGGGCGACGGCGGCGGCGCGGACGCGGCGAAGCGGCGCGAGTCGCGGGGCCTGACGGAGAGCGAGCTGCTGCTCGGGAGCTCCTTCGTCCTCGCGCTCGGCGGCGACGGCGCCAATGCCTCGGGCACGGCATGGACGGCCTGGGGCCGGGCGGCGGCGTCGAGCTTCGACGGCGAGGCGGACGGCCTCGCGGTCGACGGCGACGTGACCACCTTCACCTTCGGCGCGGACGCGGCGCGCGGGCGCTGGCTCGGCGGCGTGGCGCTGGCCCACAGCACCGGCGAGGGCGGCTACCGCGATCATGTCGATGGGGATCGCCCGGGCCGGGGCTCGGGTAGCCTGGAGAGCACGCTCACGAGCGTGCATCCCTATGCACGGCTTGCGGTGAGCGAGCGGCTCTCGCTCTGGGGGATCCTCGGCTACGGCACGGGCGATCTCACGCTCGCGGTGGACGCGTCCGGGGAGGACCAGCCGCGCAGGACCTGGCAGACCGACACGCAGATGTGGATGGCGGCGGCGGGCGCGCGCGGCGTGCTGCTGTCGGCGGCGGACCATGGCGGGTTCGAGCTCGCGGCGCGGGGCGACGCCCGGCTCGTGCGCATGAACTCCGACGCGGCGACGGGCGCGGACGGGGCCGGCAGGCTGGCGGCGAGCGAGTCGCAGACCAGCCGCCTGCGCTTCATCCTCGAAGGCTCGCACCGCATCGAACTGGCGGGCGGTCAGGCGTTGACGCCGTCGCTGGAGGTCGGGCTGCGCCATGACGGCGGCGATGCGGAGACCGGGACCGGCATCGAGCTCGGCGCCGGCGTGAGCTATGCCGACCCTGCGACGGGTCTCACCGTCGAGGGCAAGGCGCGGGGCCTCGTTGCGCACGAGGACACGGACTACAGGGAATGGGGCGCGAGCGCGTCGGTGCGCCTCGACCCGGGAGCCACGGGGCGCGGTCTTTCGCTCAGCCTGTCGCCGGCCTGGGGCGCGGACTCGGGCGGCGCCGAGCGGCTGTGGGGGCTTGGCGATGCGCGGGGGCTGGCGGCGAACGACAGCTTCGAGCCGGCCGGCCGTCTCGACGCCGAGGCCGGCTACGGGCTCGGGGCCTTCGGCGGGCGCGGGCTGATGACGCCGTTCGCGGGGCTTGCGCTCTCGGACGCGGGCGATCGCACCTGGCGCACGGGCGTTCGCTGGACGCTCGGGGCGGACCTCTCCTTCGGGCTGGAGGGCACGCGGCGCGAGCCCGCCAACGACGACGCGGCCGGACATGGCGTGCAGCTCCGCGCCGGGGTGCGCTGGTAGGGGAAACAGGGCGGGTCCATGGCGCCGGGCGACGCATGACGGTGCCGCCTTCGTCGCGCCGGGGGCGCAGGTCCCCACCCCGACGGGCGCGTATTGCGCCCGGTTCGTTCCGGGCCGGCCCGCTTCGGGCCGGAGAGACGTTCGGACGTCGCCTGGCGGGGGACGGCCGGGGTCCCGCAACGGGGACGGAGCCCGCCCTGTCGGCGATCCGGAGGGGACGCCGGTGAAGGGGGAGCAGACGGCCATGGACGCGGTCAGCGCCTGGCGCATCCTCAAGCGGCACCCGGGCTACATCGCGGATTGGTGGAGGGAGGCCGCCGGGGTTCCGCCCCTGGCGGGAGAGCCCTTCCCGATCCGCACGCAGAGCGAGGCCGACCTCGGAGCCGCGTCGTGGGGCCTGCTGGCCTGGGAGGACCCGCTGTCCGGGGACGGCCCTGCGTCGCCGTTCTGGGCGGACCTGCCGATGCTGGAGGGCGTGGCGGGCCGCAAGGGGACGCCGCCCTTCGCCGAGCTGGTGCGGAGCGAGGGCGGGACGCTCTCGGGGCTGCGGCTCACGGACGGCGCGCTGGTCCTCAGGGTCGAGCGCGGCCACGCCGCCGGGCAGGTGTGGATCGAGGACGGCGCGGCCTTCGACCCGGCGGGAGGGCTGGCGCTCTACCTGCCCTATGACCTGGCGCTGCGCACGCAGCTCGCGCGCGTCGAGGATCTGACGAGCGTGGCGGGACCGGATGCGGGAGACGCTCCGTCCCCCGGGCTCTGGAGGGCGAGCTGCTGCTCGCCCTCGACGGCAAGCTGGCAGGCAAGTCCACCCGTCTGATCGCCGTCGACTTCTTCGGCGCGGCCCGTATCGAGGCCGGCTGGCACGACGGTGCGCCTGAGCGCGGCGTCGTGCGGCGGCGCGCCGACGCCTCCCTTCTCCTGATGAACGGCGGCTACCGCGACCTGGTGAGGGGCCGCGGGCCGGCGCATCGCAGGCATGGGCGCGGATCGCGGACGCGGCGCCGGAGGGAGGACGGCGGACGGGAGGCGTCGTTCCGGCCGCCCGAGCAGGCGGGCCTGTTCGCGGAGCCCGGGGGCGGCGCGGGCGGCATCGCCCGGCGCTATCTCGATGCGGGGGAGGCGGCGGCCTATCTCCGTATCGGCCGGAGAACGCTCGACCGGCTGCGTGCCGAGGGCGCGGGGCCGCGCCATATCAGGGTGGGACGGCGGGTGATCTACGACGTGCGTGATCTCGACGCCTGGATGGCGGCGCGCAAGAGCCCGGTTGCCGGCGGGGCGCAGCGAGCGTGATACACGGGCGCGCCGCGGTTCGCGGCCTCGCGCCTCGAGACCGGGCGTCTCGTGCGGCGGCATCCCGCAGCGCTCCCCGGTTCGTCCCCGCCCGAGAGAGCGGGCGCCGCATGGGCCGCCGCCGGCAAGAGGCGGCGCGGCGCAGCGAACCCGTATGGGAATGCGGCGACCGGATCCGGGAGCGGCCGGGGATGGCAGCTCGGGGCATCTCCCGGCAGCTCCAGGGCGGACGACAGCGGGAGGCGCAGTTCGTCCCTGCCTTGCGGGCGGGCGCGGTGGTTCACTGCGGTCGGAACCGATCCGGGGAGCCCCGCCATGAGCGAGCCCAGTCCGCGCTATCTCGATGCCAGGCAGGCCGCGGCCTATCTCCGCATAAGCCCGCGCACGCTCCACCGCATGCGGGAGACCGGCGACGGGCCGCCCTACAGCAAGGTGGGGCGCAAGGTGATCTACGACATCGTCGACCTCGACGGCTGGATGGCGGAGCGCAAGCAGCGCTTCATCGGCGAGGCCACGTGACGGCCTGCCGGGACCGTGGGGATCCGGGACTGTGGGGATCCGGGATTGCGGCGAGCCGTCGCGGGCACGGCCGCGGTGCCGGCTGCGCTGTCATGCCGCGACTCGGCCTGCCCGTGCCGGCCGTGCGGCGGGACACGATGGGAGGGGTGGCGCCGAGGCGTACCACGGGACGCCAGCGGGGCCGGGTTTACGGTCCGTCGTGTGCAAGTGTTCGTGCTGCCGGGGACGGGCTCTTCGTAACGTAGAAGACGTTCTCGATGTAAATGCTTGAGTGCAAAAAGCTTATCCCTCTCATCATTGGAACGAATCTCAAAAACCCGGTGCCGGGGCGGCGCGGCGCCGTCGGGCCGGCGACGCGCAGAAGCCGAATTTATTTTCTACGTGTCATAGGCCGCAGGAGAGCGCAGGAGGCTGCCACAGGGTGTCAGAGAGCGCCCTAAGTACCTGATATCATTCATGTAATGGGGTTGACAGCCGGACTACCGAGGGCTTTCCTGCGCCCCTTCGCAGCTTGTGCAGGGGCACCGACGGGATGACGGCGCGGCGCTACTTGGGGTTTCGGGCGAGCCGGACCATCGCCCTCCGGATACTTGAGCGGTACTTGGGGATCGGGCCGGGAGGCGCGGCTGCGGTCGTGTTCGCCGCCGCTCTGCTCGCGGGCTGCGGCGATGCGACGCTGGAGCTCGCGCGCGGCGAGACCGAGGAGGCGGCGCGCCGGGTGGCGGCGTTGAGAGACGCGGCGCCGGCGCCCCGCTTCTCGGCGATCCGGGTCGTCGAGCGCCGCCCCTGGCTCGGGCTCGCGCGTCTGGAGGAAGCGCCCCGGCGCGCGCTCCCGGCACGGCTGCTCGAGGCCGATGCCGTGACCCTGCCGCTCGCCGGGATCGCCGAGGCTGCGGTGCTGGCGCGGCGCATCGAGGCGGCGACGGGGCTGCCGGTGCGCCTCACCGGCCCGGCAGCGGAGGGCGCGGGCGCGTCCCGCCGGGACTCCCTGGCCGGGATCGACCGGCTCTCGCCGGAAGGCGGGGTCTGGACCGGGCCGCTGGACGCGCTGCTCGACGCCTGGACGCGGCCGGCCGGCTACGAGTGGCGCTACGACGAGGACCGCGAAGAGATCGAGATCGTGCGGCGGCGCTCGGTGGCGTTCCGCATCCATGCTCTTGCGGGGAGGCAGCGCTACGCGGCGTCGGCCTCGACCGACGATGGGGCGGAGGGCGGCGAGGAAGGCGGCGCGGTGACGACCAGCCAGTCGATCGCCAGCGAGACCGACTATGACCCCTGGCCCGAGATCGAGGCGCAGACCAGGGCGCTGGCCGGGCCGGGGGCTGTGGTGGCGGCGGCGCCGTCGAGCGCCTCTCTCGTGGTCACCGGCACGCCCGGCGACGTGGCGCGGGTGCGCGCGTTCCTCTCCTGGCTCAACCGCGAGGTGCTGCGCCCGGTGACGCTCTCGGTGCACGTCTATTCGGTGCGCCGCGAGCGCGAGGCGGATTACGGGATCGGCATCGCGGCGGCGGTGGCCGAGCTGTTCGGGTCGTCGGCGGAGCTCGCGGTGTCGCCGGAGTCGATCGCGCTGATCAGGCCGTCGGCGGCGGTAGGCGACACCTTGTCGGCGACCGTCCGGGCGCTCTCGCGGGCGGGCACGGTGTCGCGGGTGCTCTCGGCCGACATCCCCTCGCTCAACGGCAAGCCGGCGCAGTTCTTCGAGCTCTTCAAGGAGGCCTATCTCAAGGAGAGCCGCACCACGGCGGGCGACGGCATCGCCCAGACCGAGCTGGTGCCGGGCACGGTCTCGTCGGGCTTCGCCATGAGCTACATCCCGCGTATCACCGGCCCCGGCGAGGTGCTGGTGCGGCTGTTCGCGTCCCTGCGCGACCGCCCCGTGTTCCGGGAGTTCTCATCCGGCGGGCGGTCGATCCAGCTCCCGGCCTATGCCAGCCGGGCGGTGCAGGTGAGCCAGAAGATCGGGCGCGGCGAGACCCTGCTGGTGAGCGGCTTCTCGGGATCCCGCGCCGAGGCCGAAGGCTCCGGCACCTTCCACGAGGACTTCCCGCTTCCCGGCGGCACCCGCCGGGGAGCGCTGGCGCGGCACGAGCAGGTGCTGCTGGTGACGGCGTCGGTCGGCGCGCCGCTCGGCCTCTCCGAGAGCCCGGGAGAGGCGTTGTGAGCGTCATCGCCGTCGGCGGCCGGCGTTTTGCCGCGGGCCTCTACTGGCTGGCCAGGGTCGGCCCCGGCGCCACCGCGCGCGCGGCGCGGCGTCTGGGCCGGCCCTGGTGCGTGCACCACGGCGATCGCACCGGCTTCGCGGCAGGTGACGGGGCGGACGCTCCCGAGGGCGCCGGCCCTGCGGGTCTTGGCCCTGAGGGTCTTGGCCTTGCAGGTCTTGAGCCTGAGGCTCTGCCGGCGCTGGCGCTGGCGCTGCTCGATCATGTCGACGGCGAGTTCTGGATGGCGTTGGTGGAGGGGGAGGCGGACGGCGGTCAGCGCCGCTACGCGCTGGTGAAAGCCAGAGGCGGGGCGGTGCTGGCCGACGGAGACGAGGTTTTCGACGACAGGGCGGCGGCGCTGGCGGCCTTCGAGCGCGCGCGTGCGCTGGGCTGGGCGCTGCATGCGACGCCGGGCCTGTTGGCGGAGCTCCGCGCGCCCGGCACGGAGATCGCGGCCCTGGATGCGGCGGCGATCGCCGAGGCCGCGTCCCGGGCCGGCGCCGCGATCGAGCTGAGCCGGACTGCGGCGGGACGGCGGCAGGGACGCCGGCGGCTCTCCGCCGCACTCGGCCTGGCGGTGCTGGCCGCCATCACGGGGGCCTGGCTCGGGCGCGACGCGCTCGTGCAATGGCTCGCGGGGCCGGTGTCCGAGGTGGGCCCGGCGCTGCTGCGCCCGGAGCCGACGGCGGCGGTGGCCGTCGACGGCGCCGCGCTGATCGCGGCCTGCCGGCGGGCGCTGATCGAGCGTCCACCCTTCCTGCCGGGCTGGCGGATCGAGCGCATCGCCTGCGCCGCCCGCTTCGCCGATCCCGAGCTGACCGGTCTCAGGCCCGAGCTCGCGGGCCGCCCGGTGCTGCTGGTGCGCTGGCGCCTGCGGCCGGGCCATGCGGCGGCGATGCAGCGCCGCCTGGCCGAGAACCACCTCGCGCGCTGGCACGCGGGCGCGGTGGCCGACGGGCGGGCCTGGGCCGTGGCGCCGCTGGCGCCGGTGCTGCGCATCGCGGACGAAGCGGTCCCGCCGTTCCTCGCGCTGCGCAAGGCCGTGGACGGAGTCCTCGGCGCGCGCGGCGCGCGGCTCGGCTACGCCCGCGACGCCAAGGGCGCATGGACGGTGCGGATCGACGATCCCGGGCCGCTGTCGTGGCTCATTGCGCGCACGGGCGGCATCGCCGGGCTGGAGCTCACCGCGCTCACGCGCGGGGCGGAGGGCGGATGGCGCCTGGAAGGCCGGCCGGCGGCGCCCGTGACGGTCGCGGCATCGCAGCTCCGTGCGCTCGGCGTGGTTTCCGGGGAGGCGCCGGGAGAGGGCGCCGCGAGCGGACATATCGGAGGAACGGAGGGTGACGATGGAACGGACGACGGTGGATAGAGGGACGCCCCGGCGCAGGGGTTGGATGCAGGTGTGGCTGCTGGCAGGGGCCAGCGTGACGGTGCTGGCCGCAGCGGCGACGGCGCACGGCCAGGTTTCCGGGGACGAGCGGGTCTACCGCCAGGAGGCGCTGGCTCACGCAGGCGCGGTCGAGGCGGCGTGGCGCCGGCTGGAGACCTTCATCCTCGAGGAGTCGGGCGCTGCCACGTCGTGGCCCGGTGCCGTGCCGCCGGCGGCGACGGGCTGGCAGGCGGGGTGGACGGCGCGCGGGCTCGAGGCCCGCTACTGCGACGACACCCTGCTGGTCTACCTGGCGCCGGAGGCGCTGAAGGGCACAGGCTCCGACCACCGGGCGGTGCATGCCGCACCGCACGCCTATGACGGCGGCGATCGCCCGGTGCTGCACTGGCTGGAGAGCGGCACGGCGCACGGCGGCGCGGGGCGCGCCGGGGTGACGCTGCCCGCCTGCCTGTCGGCGGCGGGGGCCGGCGGCCCCCTGCCCTCGGGCCGCGCGGCGCTCGCGGGCGGGGTGCGCGATCCCTTCGTGCACCTGACCGACCGGGTGACGCGCGAGACCCGGGAGGAGCCCTGCCCCGACGGCGAGCACGGCGCCGGCCGCACCCTGATCCGCGAGGCGACGCAGGCCCATGACGGGCGCGGCAACCGGGCCGGCGATCCGGTCTTCGGCCCCTGGGAGCTGTCGATCGACCTCTGCCGGGCCGACTACAGCCAGTGGGAGCACTACACGCTGGCCTGCCACTGGGACGCAGGACCGCCGCACGACCGGCGGATGGAAGGCCGCGAGGTCTGGCGGCGTCTCAAGACGGTGACGGCCGGCGGCGAGAGCCTGGGGCCGCCGCAGTTCGTGTCGACGAGCTGCTGGACCGGCGAGGCCCTGCCGCCGCCGCCCGAGCCCGAGATCGGCGAGACCACGCATGAGGAGACGAAGAGCGGCTCCTGTCCGGCGGGCTACACGGGGATCCTCGGCGCCGATGCGGCGCGGCTGGCCGCCGGCGTCGCCGCGAGCCCCGACCCGGCGCTGGCCTGGTTCGAGGATGCCCGACGCCCGGCGGACAGACGCGGCGCAGAAAAAATCGCCCGCAACAACGCGCTCTTCGACGCCTGGGGCGCCGACGCGGTGCCGCTGATCGTCTGGCGCACGCGCGAGGGCACCGTCGGCATGCGCGTCGGCGACGTGGACGACGCGGACGCCTGGCTCCGGGAGACCCTGGGGCCGGAGACCCTCGGGCCGGAGACACTCGGGCCGGAGACACTCGTGCCGGAGACACTCGTGCCGGAGACCCTCGGGCCGGAGACCCTCGGGCCGGAAGCGGGCCTTGAGTAGCCGCCTGCAGGCCGTGCGCGCCGCGGCCAGGACATTCGCCTTCCACCGCGACCAGCACCACGGCTGGCGCCGGGCCGCCGCCTGGCTGCTGGTCTGCAACGTGCTGACGGCGGCCGCCTTCGCCGGCTACGTCTACCTGCACTCCACCGTCTATATCGCCGTCGCCGCGACGCCGGACGGACGGCTGGTGCCGCTGACGCCGCTCGACGAGCCGATCATGTCGGACGCGGCGCTCCGCAACTGGACGGTCTCCGCCGTCACCGAGGCCTTCACCCTCGGCCATCACGACTGGCGGCTGCGGCTCGCGGGCATCCGCGAGCATTTTACCGACGCGGGCTACGAGTCCTTCCTCAAGGGCCTCGACGAGAGCCTGTTCCTGGACCGGCTTCGCGAGAACTTGCAGGTCGCCTCGGCGGTGGCCCGGGGCGCGCCGGTGATCGTGGACACCCGCTACTTCCGAGGCCGCGTCGGCTGGGCCGTCGAGTTCCCCATCCTGGTCACCTTCGCGGCCGGCACGCGCAGGGCCAGCCAGGAGCTGATCGCGCAGGTGCTGGTGATGCGCGTGGCGCTCGACGAGCGCCCCGCCGGCATCGCCATAGAGCAGCTCATCGCCAGCAAGGGAGGCGGCTCGTGAGAATGCGCAGGCTGCTTCGATGGGTGCCGGCGGCGGCGGTGCTGGTTGCCGCCGCGGCGGGGCCGGCATGGGCGCAGGGCGATGCGCCGGCGGCCCCGCTGGAGAGAGGGACCGACGCGTGGCCCGGCCATGCGCTGGCGGACGAGGACGCGGCACGCCAGGGCCGCGCCGCGCTGCCCTTCACGCGGGACCAGATCGAGACCCTCGGACGGCTGCTGCGCGAGACCCAGGAGGCCACGGCCAGAGGCGCCGGCGCCCCGCCCCGGGGACGGGTCCGGCGGGTGCGCCTCGACGGCACCGGCGACGCGGTCCCCGCGATAGCGCTCCGGCGCGGCTACGTCACCGTGGTCTCCTTCACCGACATGACCGGCGCGCCCTGGCCCATCGAGGAGGCCCTGGTCGACCGCCGCTTCCTGCCGCCGGGCGGACCCGCAGGGCCGAGGGACGGCGGCGCGGACGAAGAGGCGTCGGGGAGCGCTCACCTGCTCTATCTCGCGCCTTCCGCCGCGTATCTCAGGGGCAACGCCGTGGTCAAGCTCGCCGGCCGCGCCGAGCCGGTGGTGGCGTCGCTGACGGGCACCGGCGCCGACGTCGATTTTCGGGTCGACATCCGGCTCGGCGTTGCCGGCCCCAACGCCGATCCGGGCGCGCTGGCGCTGCCTTCCGGGTTCCACGCCGGCGATGCCGTGCTGCTCGACCTGCTGGGCGGCGCGGTGCCGCCGGACGCGGAGCGGCTCACGATCGAGGGCGGGGTGCCAGGCGAGCGCGCCTGGCGCCGGGGCGGGGACCTGCTGCTTCTCAGCCGTGCCCATCTGCTCTCGCCCGGCCCGCTCGCGGCGGAGCGCGGCCCCGGCGGGCGCTGGGCCTACCGCCTCGCCGACACCCCGCTGGTCCTGGTGAGCGACGCCGGCAGGGCGCGGCGGCTCTCGCTCGGGCGCCCGGGAAGCGATGCCGCCTGGCCGGAGACAGCCGATGAGAACTGACGCCCTGTATAAAGGTGTACTGCTGGCCGTCCTCTGGACCGCGGGCCTGACGGCTCCGGCGCTCGCCCAGGTGCCGGACAACCGCGGCCCGAGACTCGATCCCGAGGACAGCGTGCCGCCGGCCTACCGCGACACGCTGGACGAGCGCGACCGCGAGCGCCTCGACGCCGCCCGCCGGGCGGGCGAGACCTTCATGCCGGTGTTCCAGGGTCCGGGCACGACACCCGGGGCGGACGCGGCTGCGGACGCCGGTGGACGGCGGGATGCCCATGCGCCGGCGGCGCCGCAGCGGCCGCAGCCGGCCTACGAGGCGTATAGACGGCCGGAGCAGCCGGCACGGCCGGCGCCGGGCGGCGACGGAACAGGCGTCGGCGACCTGATCGGCGTGCTCATCGAGAGCTGGACCCGCCCGCCCGAGATCGTGCGGCTGCGCTACAGGGGAACGCCCTGGTACCCGGCAGCCGCCGGCGGCCCCGACCCGACAACACCAGGAGGTGTGACGGCGCTACCAGCAGGCCCGGAGCCGCAGGCGGCCGCGCCCATCTTACCGCATCTGGCCGCAGGCCGCGGCATCTACGCCCGCACCCTCTATGCGGTCGATTCCGACTATCCCGGCCCGGTGCTGCTGGAGCTGCTGGAGCCGCCGCTCGCGGGCGCCGTGGTCTCGGGCGCGTTCACCCTGGTGGGCGAGCGCCTGGTGCTGCGCCTCGCCCGCCTGGAATACCGGGGGCGCAGCGTCTCCGTCGACGCCTGGGCGGTCGGCCTCGACTGCGCCTGCTACGGGGTCGAGGGCGAGGTCGATAGCCACTGGTTCAGCCGCGTGCTGCTGCCCTCGGCGGTGCGCTTCGCCGAGGGGTTCCTTGCCGCGCTGGCCCGGCCGGCCGAGAGCCTCAGCATCGGCGACGGCGACGTGCGCTACGAGCGGCGTGAGGCGGCGACCCGTGACGCGGTCAACGCCGGCCTCGCCAGCGCGGCGCGGACCGCCGGCGACGTCCTGCTCGAGAACGCGCCGGACGGGCCCACCGTGCGCATCCCGCGCGACACCGAGCTGGTGGTGGTGTTCGCAGGCCGGCCGGGCGGAGCGCAAGGGTCCGCGCAGGACGGCAGCGATGGGTGAGTCGAGAGGCCTGGACCAGGCCATGATCGCGCTGGTCCGCGATCTCGAGCCCGGCCTCCTGCTGCTGATCTCGGCGCTCTGCTACCTGCTCGCGCTCTTCGCCTTCGCCCAGGGGCTGCTGCGGCTGCTCAAGACCTCGGAGGACAAGTTCCACACCCCCTCCGGCGGCGGCACGGCGCTCAGCTTCCTGATCTGTATCGTCCTGGCGGCGCTGCCGTCGTGGCTCGGGGCTGCGAGCGAGAGCCTGTTCGGCGCCGACCCGCTGCCGGGAAGCGCGAGCCTCGGCTACGGCGGGCGCGGCGCGGACTACGACGCGCTGCTTGCCGCCGTGTTCACCCTGGTCGCCCTCGTCGGCCTCTTCGCCTTCATCCGGGGCGCCTTCGTGCTCCGCGCCGCCGCCGACGCGAGGCCCGGGGCCTCAGGCGCCCGCGCCTTCGCCCACATGGCCGGCGGCATCGCCGCCTGGCACCTCCCCGCCGTCATCGACGCGGTCCAGACCAGCCTCGGCATCACGGCGCTGACCATCCGGTGAAAGGATTCTTGAGCATGAACCCGACACGCCTCGCGATTCCCATCAGGCGCCTGCCGATGGAGTTGAATATTTCCCTGCGCCAACGGACTGCCGGCGATCGCCGCCTGAGGCCGCGCATGGCGCCGCCGCCCGGTCCGCTCGCCGCGGCGCTGATCGGCGTCTGGTGGCTGTGGAGCGCCGGGCCGGCGCTCGCGGTCTCCCTCGGCGACATGGCCCAGGAGGCGGCCGGCGACCTCGAGACCGTGCCCGGCCTCATCGCCATCGCCTTCTACATCATCGGCGCCGCCATCGTCGGCTTCGGCCTCCTGAAGCTGAAGCGCCACGTCGACCACCCGCAGCAGACCACCATCGGCTCGGGCCTCATCGCCATTCTCATCGGCGTGGCGCTGATCGCGGCGCCCGCCGTCATCAACGCGCTCGGCGCCACCTTCGGCGTCGACGGCGGCAGCCACACCGTGCTCAAGCCGAGGCTGTAGGAGGCGCTCGCGTCATGCCGTTCTCGCTCGCCGCTGCCATCGACGACCTCCAGCGCCTGGGCTGGACGCTGCGGCGCAAGCCGCTGGAGAGTTTCTTGGCGCCCCAGGCCGCCGTCCCTCTCGAAGGCGGCGGCGGCGCGCTCGTCTGCCATGACGGCTCGCTGGTGTCGCTGCTGCGCCTCGACGGCGCCCGCTCGATGATGGGCGCCCAGGAGCTCGACCGCTTCGTCGACCTCGCCGCGCGCCGGCTCAACACCGCCCTCTCCCTTCCCGGCCATGCGCTCCACGTGACGTTCGAGCGCGCGCCGGACGAATCGGCGCCGCTGGCCGAGGCCTACGCCGACGCCGCGCGCCGCCAGGGCGAACGGCTGGGCCTCGACCTCGGCGACCTGCTAGCCGAGCGGGCCAGGCGCCTCGGTCCCCTGATCGCGGCCGAGACCCTGGTGCTGGCCTGCTGGACGCGGCCTGGCGTGCTGCCGCGCGACCGGCTGGAGCGGGATCGCAGGCGGCTGCGCAAGCGGCTCAAGGATTGGCTGCCGGACGCCGGCGCGGCGCAGTGCCCCCATCTCGCCCTGGACGATCTCTGGCCGCGCCACGAGGCGCTGCTGGACTCACTCGATGCCGTGCTCGCCGAGACCGGGATCGTCGGCGCCCTGCTCGGCGAGGAGGACGCGCTCCGGCTCATGCGGCGCATGGTGAACGGAACCGCCTCGACCGCTGCGGAATGGCGCCCGGTAACCGCGACCAACGACGCGCCGGCGCGCGTCTGCGAGCCGCCGGAGGCCGGCGCCTTCCCGCCGCCTCTGGCCCCGCAGCTGCTGGTCCGCGAGCCGGAACGGGTCGGCGACGGCGTCCGCATCGGCGCACGGCTCTACGGCGCGCTCGACATGAGCCTCGGGCCAAGGCATTCGCGCCCCTTCGCCGAGCTGATGGCCGTCCTGGCCGCCGCCGGGCTGCCCTGCCGCCTCTCGCTCCTGATCGAGGGCGGCGGGCTGCACCGCCTCGATGCCGCCGTGGCCCGCGTCGCCGCGTCCTTCCTCGCCTTCTCGTCCTCGGACAGCCTGCTCGCGCGGAACGCGCTCCGCGACCTCGCGGCCCTCGGCGCCGACGCCCATGCCATCGTCAGGCTCCGCCTCGGGCTGCTCACCTGGGTCGCGCCGGCCGACGGCGAGGCGGCGCTGGCGGCGCGGCTCAGCCGCCTGCAGCAGGTGGCCGAGGGTTGGGGCGAGGCGGTGTTCACGCCGCTGACCGGCGATCCGCTGGAGAGTTTCGTCGCCTCCGTCCCCGGGTTCTGCTGCGGGGCAACGGCAGAGCCGGCGCTCGCACCCCTCGCCGAAGCGCTCCGCCTGCTGCCGGTGAGCCGCCCCGCCGCCCTCTCGGAGTCAGCGGCGCGCGCGGGTGCTGCGCACCTCTTCCGCTCGCCCGACGGCAAGCCCCTGGCCCTGGCCGCGGGCGGCGGCGGGGACTACGGCTTCGAGCTGATCTACGGCCTGCCCGGCCAGGGCAAGTCGGTGCTGATGAACGCTTTGGGTCTCGCTTTCTGCCTGCAAGGCGGTCAGGCAAGGCTGCCCCTGAACGCGGTCATCGACATCGGCCCCTCCTCGTCGGGGCTTATCTCCCTGGTCCGGGAGGCGCTGCCGCCCGAGCGCCGCCACGAGGCGGGCTGGTTCCCGCTCCGCATGACGGCGGAGCATGCCATCAACCCCTGCGACACGCAGCTCGGCTGCCGCGCCCCGCTGCCTGCCGAACGCGCCTTCCTGATGAACCTGCTCGGGTTGATGGTGACGCCGGCGGGTCCGGCCCGAGGGTCCGCCGCCGGCGTGCCCGACGGCATGCGCGAGCTGATCGGCCCGGCGCTCACGGGCGCCTATGCGCTGCGCTCCGACAAGGAGCCGGGCGCCGAGCCCCACGCCTACACGCAAGCGCGCGACGAAGAGGTCGACGCGGCGATCGCGGCGTGCGGCCTGCGCCTCCCCGAGGACCCGCTGTGGTGGGAGGTGGTGGACCTGCTGTTCCAGGCAGGCGCGCACGAGGGCGCGTCAAGGGCGCAACGCTACGCGGTGCCGACGCTGGGCGACCTGCTCGCCTCGGTGCGCGAGCCCGCCGTGCAGGGGCTGGTGGGGGACGCCAGGTACGGCGCCGGCGGCGAGAGCGTCACCCAGGCCTTCATCCGCATCCTGACTGCGCTCTCCGGCGACTGGCCGGTGATGTTCTCGCCCACCGCCTTCGACGTCGGCGGCGCACGCCTCGCGGCGATCGACCTCGCCGAGGTGGCGCCGCAAGGCTCGGCCGAGGCCGACCGCCAGTCCGCCGCCTTCTACCTGCTCGCCCGCCACGCGCTGACGCGCCACTGGTGGATCGGCGAGGACGCGCTCGCCGCCATCCCCGAGCCCTACCGGGAGTGGCATGCCACCAGGCTTCGCGATGTCCGCGAATCCCCCAAGCGGCTCTGCTACGACGAGTTCCACCGCACCGCCGGTGCGCCTGCCGTGCGTGCCCAGGTCGAGCGCGACGTGCGCGAGGCCCGCAAGCTCCGGGTGCGCCTCGCATTGGCCTCGCAGCGCCTGGAAGATTTCGGGGGCGCGCTCGCCGAGCTCGCCAACCGCTACTGGATCCTGGGCTCGGGCGGCAAGGCGCGCGAGGCGGACGCGCTTGCCGCCATGTTCTCCCTGAGCGACACCCTGGCCGAAACAATCCGCTACCGGCTCACCGGCCCCGGCCGGGACGGCGCGCCGGCGCTGCTGATCGCGTCGGGCACGGGCGGGCGTTTCGAGCAGCTCGTCGTCAACACGCCGGGCCCGGTCGAGCTCTGGGCGCTCACCACGAGCCCCGCCGACGTGGCGCTGCGCAACCGCCTCTACGCCCTGCTGCCGCCGGCCCGGGCCAGGGCGGCGCTGGCCCGCGCCTTCCCCGCCGGGACCGCGCGGGGCCGCATCGAGAGCGAGATCGCGCGCCTCGACGCGCCCGGCGCCGGACGGGCGGCCTCCGAGGAGGCGGTGCTCGACCGCCTTGCGGAAGAGATCGCCGGGGCGGCGGCGCACGAGCTCTCCGGGATATCCGAATCACCGCTGCCGGTCCCGGAGGGGCCGGCCTGAACCGCGAAAGGAGGTACGCGATGTTGCAGATCAACCGGGTGACGCTGCTGGGCCATGCGGGAGGCGATCCCGAGGGCCGCACCCTGCAAAGCGGCGACAGGACCGCGTCGTTCAATCTCGCCACCACGAGGCGATGGAAGGGCAAGGACGGCGGGGCCGAAGAGAAGACCGAATGGCACCGGATCGTCGTCTACGGGGGCTCGGTCAAGGCGGCCGAGGACCTCGTGCGCAAGGGCGCGGCGGTCCTGGTCGAGGGCCGGCTCGTCACCCGCTCGTTCGACGACAAGGAGGGGAACAAGAGGCAGGTCACCGAGGTCGTGGTGTCGGGCCCGCAGGGCATGGTCAACGTGCTCTCGCGCAAGCCGGCGGCGGACGGCGGGCCGGATAGCGGCGGCGGCGCCGACGGCGATGAATAGGGTCCTGATCGTGCCGGCGCTCGCTCTCCTGCTGTGGGCGGCGCCGGCGGCGGCCCAGGCCCCGCCGTCGCCTGCGAGCGGCCCGGCGGCGGCGGACGTCCGCTGCGACCCGCAGGTGCGCGAGGCGCTTGCCGGGAGCGCCCGGCGGGGTGTCGAGGCGGACATCGCGATCATCCGTCATCCGGACCAGGGCATCCGCGATCCCGACTCGATCCTCGACTTCTCCTGCATCGCCGACCTGTTCGACTACCGCGCCTTCGACATCCTGTTCGACCCCGCGGGGGCGCTGGACGACATCCTCGACCTCGCGCGCCGGCGCCTCTGCGCGGCCGCCCGCGACGCCTACCGCCGCTATCTCGGCCGGGCGCTGGATGCGTCCGTCTACACCGCGCCGCTGCCGCGCCTTCCCGGCCTCGACGTCGACTGGGAGCGCCGCGACGCGTTGGAGGACATCCGGGCGGGCGGGGCCGGGGCCGAGCGGTTCCGGGACGTCGTGGAGGGCGGACGATGAGGGCCCGAAGGGCCAAGGCCCGAAGGGCCGCGACCGGCAGACCCGCGGGCCTCGGCGCGGTGCCGGTGGCCGCGATGTTCGCGGCGGCGCTGCTGGCGGCCGCGCTGCTGTTGCCGGGAGAGGCCGAAGCCCACCGCTGCGACCGCACCGACAACGACCGCGCCGAGGCGACGCGGGTGCTGACCGGGCTCACCCGCGAGATCGACGCCATGGAACGCGCCATCATCGAGGCGCTCCGCCTCCAGACCGGCCAGCTCTCGGGCTACATCGCGCAGAGCGCCAAGGCGGTCACCGGCGCGCTGGATTCGCAGACGAAGCTGCAGGCGCAGATCGCCCGCGAGGCCGCAGAGACCGAGGCCATGCGGGCCAGGAGGCCGAGCGCAAGCGCCTGCGAGGCGGTCACGGGACTGACCGGTCTCGGCGGCACGCATGCCGCAGCGGAGAGTGCGCGGGAGCGCGCCGCCCGGGCCGAGGCCGGGCGCATATCCGGCGACCGCGCGGTGGTGGACCGGCCGGGCGCCGCAGCCGGCGACGCCGCGCGCTTCGAGACGGTGACGCGCGTCTACTGCAACGCCGCGCGCGCCGGCGAGGAGTCCGGGCTCTGCCGGGGCGCCGACGCGCTGCACGGCGCCGACCTGCGGGCCGCGACCCTGTTCGACCGGCGCACCTTTGCGGGCGAGCACGAGCTGCGCGCGGCCGTGGAGCTCTCGCGCAACCTCGCCGCTCCCGTGGTGCACGACCCGCCGCCGCTCTCGTCCGCCGACACCGACCGCGAGCGCAGGCGCGTCCTGCTCGCCCGGTCGGCGGATGCCCGCGCCGCGCTGGCCGCCGACTACCTGGCGCAGGCCCGCGCGCTCCGCGCCCCGGGCGCGGCGCTGGGCGGCTGGGCTGCCGCGATCGCGCGGGACTCCGGACGCGATCCGGACACGCCGGTCAGCGGCTACGAGTTGCTGGAGCTGCTGGCCGCCCGCCGCTTCGAGGACCCCGACTGGTTCGTGGGCCTCCAGGCGATGTCCCAGGAAAACCTGCTGCGCGAGCTGGCGGTCATGCAGGCGGTCTCGCTGATGCTCGACTGGCAGCGCTACCGCACCGAGGAGCGGCGCGGCGCCATCGACGCCGCCTCGCTCGCGCTCGGCGTCGAAGAGATGCGCCGCCTGCCCGGCCTCGCGAACCCGGCGGCAGGCACGAACTGAGGCCATGCGCCCCTTCCGCTTCCTGTTCGCCCCGGAGCTCGGCCGACCCCTCGCCGAGGCGGTGGGATCGGCTGCTGCACTGCTCCGGGATCTGGAAGGGGCATGGCGGGCACGGCCCGGCGGTCGGGAGAACGCTGCAGGAAACCGGGCAGTCATGCAGAACGGCTGCGAGGGGAAGGCCCCCGGAGCGGCGGGAATGGGTCGTGCGGCGGGTGCCGGGCCTCGGAGCGAAGGCACCCGGAGCGGTTCCGGATTGCTGCTTCTGCTCGCGGTCCTGGCGCTCGCCGGCCTGGCCCTCGCCGCGGTCCCGCCGCCGGAGCCGGCGTTCGGGCAGTCGATCGACCGGGGCCTCTTCGCCGACACGGACAGCGCGACCCGCGACGTGCTCTCCTTCCTGGGCGGCCTCGGCCAGGCGCGCCCGTCCGCCGTCGGCGACATGCTCTTCGCCTTCAACGCCGGCGTCCTGGTGCTGGCGGGCTTCCTGCTGGTCTGGCACGCCGCCGCCGGCACGGTCGATACCGCGCGCGAGGGGCGCTTCGGCTTCGGCGCCTGGGCGATCGTCCGCATCGTCACGGCGATCGCCCTGATGGCGCCGCTGCCGGGCGGCATGAACGGCGCCCAGCATGCCGTGGTTGGATTGGCTCATCTCGGCGGCGACTTCGCCAACGCAGTCTGGAAGCCCTTCTCCGAGGAGGCGCTGGCCGAGAGCCGGCCGATCGTGCCGCGGCCCCGCGAGGCACTTTGGCGGGCCGCCATCTCGCGCACCCTGATCGCCGAGACTTGCGCCCACGCAGCCAACGAGAGCGCCGCCCTGGCGGGCGACGACGCCTACGTGGAGATCGACGAGGACGACGACGACGGCACCGTGTCGTACCACTACGACGGCGAGGGCGGCGGGATGCCGGACGACATGTGCGGCGCCGTCCATTTCTCGGGCCTGGACGCCGACGGCGCCCCCGGCATCGCGGCGCAAGGCCACCGGCGGGCGCTCACGAGCCTGCTTCCGGCGGTCCGCGCCATCGCCGCCCGCCTCGCCGCCCACTACGTGCCCGGCACCCCGGTCTACGGCCGCCCGCTTCCCGACATCGACGCGCTGCTGGCTGCGCAGGATCTGGCGGGGTCCTACGCGCGAACGCTCGACGCGGCGCTCACCCGCGCCGCGTCCGAGGAGCGCGAGACGCTCGCCCGGGTGGTCGCCGAGGACGCGCGCGAGGCATCCTGGATGGCGGCGGCGAGCTTCTTCAACACCATCGCCCACCGCGTCGGCCTCTTCCAGGCAGCCGCCCACAACGTGCCGTCCGTGGCGCTGCCCACCCCGAGCCTCGAGGAGTGGGTGCCGTCGGCCGACGCGGCGGTGAAGGGCGTCGCGGCCCAGCTCGCCCGCTCGGCCCGGTACCATCCCATGCTGCTCTCGGCCGCCAACGCCGGCGCCGGCGCGCTGCCGGCGGCGGGCGGAAGCGGCGGCATGGTCTCGGGCCTGCTCGAGTTCATCGACCTCGACAGCGTGATCGTCGCCGACAGCGGCAACCCCATCGCCGATCTCGCCGCGCTGGGTCACGGCCTGCTCAACGCTGCGCTGGCGGCGATCGCCGCGCTCATGGGCGCCGCCACGGGATCCGGGCTGCTCGAATCGATCCCCTTCATCGGCAAGGGACTGGACGTCTTCGAGTCCGCCTGGCAGGTCTCCGACGCCCTGGTCTCGACCCTGCTCGGGCTCCTCATCATCGCGGGCGCGGTGCTCGCCTACGTGCTGCCGGCATTGCCCTTCATCCGCTTCCTCTTCGGCATCCTCGGCTGGATCCTCAACGTGGCCGTCGCCGTGCTGGCGGTCACCGTGTTTGCCGCCGCCCACGTGACCCGCGAGGACGGCAACAGGCTGACGACCCAGGCGACGCGCCAGGGCTGGCTGTTCCTCCCCGCCCTGGTGCTGCGGCCTGCGCTGATGCTGCTCGGCCTCATCCTCGGCTACTTCGTCTTCCTCGCCGGCATCGGGCTCTTCAACGAAGTCTGGCTGCCGCAGATGCGCGACGCCGGCGCCTCCGGCGGCCTCGGGCCGGTCGGCTTCCTCGCAATGCTCGCCCTCTACGTCATCATCGCCTACGGCCTGATGAACGCCTCCTTCAAGCTGATCGACCTGCTGCCGTCCGCCGTTCTCGACTGGATCGGCGGGCGCGCCGGCGCCGGCGACGACGGCAGCGAGCGCACCGGCGGCGCGGCGGTCGGCGGCATCTCGCGCCTCGGCGCCGTCCGCATAGGCGCCCGGAGCCGGCGCGGCGGGGCCGGGAGCTGACCGTGCCCGCAATGCATCCCGTGAACAGGAGCGAGGTCGACATCCGATGAGAACGATCCAGCTGAGCTTGTGTCTCGTTCTCCTCGCCGCCGGCGGCGGCTGGGCGGCGTGGCTGGTCACCGGATACCGGCCGGAGGACGCGACCGCCGCCGCTCTCGGCCTCGGCCTCGGGGCGTCGTTCCTCGCTTACATGGCGGCCGACCGCAAGGACTCGGCCCTCTGGTTCCGCTTCGGGCTCTACGGCGGGGCGCTCGCGGTCGCCGCCGCCTCGTTCTGGAGCGGCATCGTCCGGCCGCTGCAGGGGGCGCCGTCGTTCGGCGCCGCGATGGCGTGGCTGGACCGGCTGGACGGGGTGGGGCTGGCGGTTCTCGTCGTGCCGGGCCCGGCCGTCATGCTGCTCGTCGTGCTCTGGCTGGAGGTGGCGCTCGCCGGCCTCAGGCATCTGAAGAGCGGAGACCGGCGGAGGCGCGCCGAGTCCGACCTCCACGGCAGGGCGAGCCTGCTCGGGCGCCGCTTCCTGCGCCGCCTCGCGAAGCGCAAGGGCATCCTGCTCGGCCAGTGGGGCGGTGGCGGCAACGCACCGTTGATCGGCTGGTCCCTCGAGGGCTCCGCCATCACCGTCGCCCCGCCGCGTACCGGCAAGGGCGCCACCATCGCGCTCAACCTGCTCTCGCCCGAAGACCGGGGCTTCGACGGGTCGACCGTCATCATCGACCCGCGCGGCGAGCTCTGGTGCATCGCCGCGCGCCGCCGCCGCGAGATGGGCCGCCGTGTCCTGCTGCTCGATCCCTTCGGCGTGACGAAGGGCCACAGGGACGCGTTCCCCCAGTGCCATCTGCCCGTAGTGAGGAGCGCCACCTACAATCCGCTGGCATTCATACGGGACGACGAGGGGCTCGCCGTCCGCGACATCAACGTCCTGCTCGACGCGCTGCTCACGCCGCCGCGGGCCGATGCGCACCAGAACAGCCGGCACTTCTACGAGTCCGCACGCGCGATCATCGCCGGCTACATGGCCTGGGTGCGTTTCAAGGAGCCCCCGAAGAGACGCGAGCTCGCGACCGTGCACCGCATGCTGTCGATGGCGCCGGAGCAGAGGAAGGCGTTTGCGGAACTGGTGCAGGGGACAGATCGCTTCGCCGGGGGGCTCACCCATATAGCGGTCGAGCGCCAGGCCCAGGTGGGCAAGGAGGAAGGGGGATCGAACTTCACCACGATCGCCAATCAGCTCGCCTTCCTCACCCATCCCGAGCTGCTCGCCAGCACGCGGACCTCAAGCTTCGATCCGCTGATGCTGGCCGAGGGCGACACCGACCTCTTCGTGGTCGCGCCCGAGGAGACCATCGAGCACGTCAAGGGCTGGCTGCGCCTCTGGGTCGCCATCCCCAACGCCGTGGCCGGCATCAAGCCGCTGAAGCGGGACCTGCTGATCGTCATCGACGAGATGCCGCGGATCGGCTTCCTCAAGCCGGTCATGGACGGCTACACCATGGCCGCCGGCAAGGGCGTCCACTTCTGGTGCTTTGCACAGTCCATCTCGGCGCTGGATTCGAGCTGGGGCAAGGAGCACCGCAAGACGCTGTTGCACCTCGCCGAGCTGGTCCAGGTGCTGGGCTTCCCGAGGACCGACGCGGAGGGCGCCGAGGAGCTCTCCAGGGCCATCGGCACCGCCACCTTCGAAGGCCGGACCGAGAGCAAGTCAGGCACCGTCGCCGAGAGCCGCATCGTCACCGCCAACACCCAGTGGCAGGCCGGCGAGTCGACATCGCTGGTCCGCGAGCGGCTGGTGACGCCCGACGAGCTGATGACCCTGGGGCCGGACCGGCAGTACGTGATCGCCGCCGCGAAGGACATGCCGCGCGATGCGCTCTATCTGCACCACGCCCCCTACTGGCGCCGCCCGGATGCCCGGTGGCTGGCGGATCCCAACCCGTTCGTGCTGCGCAAGGAACGCGCGGCGGCGGAGGGGCGCGCGGGCGGGCGGCTGCGGTGGCCGGTGTCGATCGCGAGAGGAGGCGTGGAGTGATGGGGAGGAGACCCGTGATGCCGGATGGCGCTGATGACGCGAGAGAAGCCGCGGAGATGTCCCCGGAGGACGGGGAGCGGCAAGGCGAGCTGTGGGATGCATCCGGCGGCGAGCCACTCGTTGACGAGGGGACGGAAGCCGAGAGCGGTGCATCGGTCGCAGGGAACATCGATGCGGAGCCGGGCGGAGAGGCGAAGACGGGCCCGGCTCGGCCTCCCGGCACGGCAGCTGCGGGCGAGGCGGAGGCGCTCGGCGAGGTTCTGAAGGTCGTTCGCTACGTCTCGTCGCTGGTCGAGGAAGGCATGAAGCGCGAGCCGGGCCCGTCCAAGGCGGAATGGGAGAAGCTCGTCAGGTCGCTGGAGCGGTTGGGCGGGACGGACCCGGACTATGTGGGGGCGGTCAGGGCGGCGGCGGAGCTGTCGGAGGGGCTGGGGACTCACCGGGCGGATTTTGATCGTTGGGCCAAGGCCGAGCGGCGTTGGGGGCGGCGGTTGGCGGCGCTCGCGATGGCGGTGTGCCTGCCCGCTTTCCTGCTGCTCGGCGTGCTGGTCGAGCAGCAGTTCCAGGTCATCCCGCTGCACGACCCCACCGGCGGCTGGCGCGGCCATATCTGGGACAACTACGGGCGCGCGGTCGTCGATTGCGTGAGCGAGGCCATGCGGACCGATGCCGAGGTGAATTGTCCGCTCGTGGTTCGAAGGCCTTAGCGGCGATGGGGTGGCTGTGGCGTGTCAGCAGATCATCGGAGGCGGGGAAACTGGAGGCTGGTGATGAGTGAGAACGGAGTGCGGGAGCTCTTGCGCCGCGAAGAGGTCGAAGAGCGGTTCGGCGTATCGCGCAGCTGGATCTATTGCGAGATGCGCGCCGGTCGATTCCCGGAACCGGTGAAGATCGGCAAGCGGGCGGTGAGGTGGAGGGTCGTGGACCTTGACGAGTGGGCCGCAGGGCGGCCGGTGGCGCACGGCGATCTCGGTCCTCAGTGACGTCGCCAAGGATGTCCCGGCGTTCGGGCACGCAGCCCTGGCCCCCGTCCAGGGCGCCAACGTGATTCGGTGCGGACTGGTCCTGGGACGTCCGTTATGTTCAGATCGGTTGTGATGGGCAGGGTGTGGGGCTGGCGCGACTGCAGACCGAAAAGTCGGGTGAATACAACAGGTTGGAAGAGCGACCGACTCCCACCCCCTTGGCAGGCGCATGCGGCAGAGTGTTCCGCGCGGTACCGATAGTGAGGGCAGGGAGATTGTTCCGGGCAATGCAATACGAATGCGCCCGTCTGCGCGCAAGGCCTCGTGCTGGAGCACATGCCAAGTCGGGCTGATGATCGGCAGGATCGGTGAGTGCCCTACGCTAAACTCACTGATGCTCCGTGACGAGTCATCATCGTTTCGGCATACGGCAAACTAGTGTCCTGATTCCTAAGTTCGTACCGTTATGATGCGGTCGCCGAAGCGGTTTCGAGGGTCCTGAGGCAGAAGCGCTTGATGGACGCCAAGATGTCGTCGGCCGACTTGTGCCATCGGAACGGCTTTGGGTGCTCGTTGACGGTCTCGATGTAGTTGGCGATTGCCCGCTCCAGTTCGGCGGTCGAGCGGTGAACGCCGCGCCGGATCTGCTTTTCCGTCAGCTCGGCGAAGAAGCGCTCGACCTGGTTGAGCCATGAGGCAGACGTCGGCGTGAAATGGACATACCAGCGCGGACGCCGGGCGAACCAGTCGCGGACCGTCTTCGTCTTGTGGGTCGAGTAGTTGTCCATAACGATGTGGATCTCGAGATCAGGCGGAACATTGGCCTCGACGTGATCCAGGAACTTCCGGAACTCCGCGCTACGGTGGCGCCGGTAGCACTGTCCGATGACCGTCCCGGTGGCGACGTCGAGGGCGGCGAACAGCGAGGTCGTGCCATTGCGCTTGTAGTCATGGGTGCGCCGCTCGACCTGGCCGGGCCGCAGCGGTAGCAGGGGCTGGGTGCGATCGAGGGCCTGAACCTGGGACTTCTCGTCCACACAGAGAACCAGGGCATGCTGCGGCGGGTCCACGTACAGCCCGACGATGTCGCGCGTCTTGTCCACGAAGTACGGGTCCGCCGAGAGCTTGAAGGTCTCGCTGCGGTGGGGCTGCAGGGAAAAGGCCCGCCACATCCGGTGGATCGTCGACGGCGCGTAGCCCGTAGACCGCGCCATCGAGCGCGTGCTCCAGTGGGTCGCGTCACGAGGCGTCTCCTCCAGCGTTTTGCGGATCACCTCGGCCACGTTGTCGTCCTTGATACGTCGTGGACGACCGGAGCGGGGCTCGTCGTCAAGTCCATCGAGACGCTGCTCCGCAAACCGGTTGCGCCACTTCCTGGCGGTCTGATCGGTCACGCCCAGTACGTTCCCGATCTGCACATTGGTCAGCCCCTCGGCCGCCAGCAGCACGATGTGCGCCCGCTCCGACAGAGCCCGCCAGACCTTGCGCCCCCGCGCCAGCCGCGCCAGCTCGCTGCGCTCGTCCTCAGTCAGCTTGATCTCCACCGAAGGCCGCATCGCCATGTCCCCCGAATCGCCACCCCCGCTTAACTATATGAACTTTGCGTACGGGACACTAGCAGTCTGTCGGACTTAGCGGGCGCCGATTTCGCAACTTGTTGAAAAATATACATATTCTTGAATCGAATCATTCCCATGGTGAAATCAAAAACGCGGAAAATCAATGAGTTACGACTTTCTGAGGTCGAAAGTCCGACAGACTGCTAGACATCATGGATTGACCTGCCCTGGCCTCGAGTATCGTGGGTTACGCTCGGGGTCAGACGATGTCGAGGGCAGAGCCACATCGAGGAGGGCAGGTCATGTATGAATATAGCAGCTATGTCGGGTTGGACGTTCACAAGGAGACGATCGCGGTGGCGGTTGCGATAGCGGGTCGCGCGGAGGCGGTGTACCGGGGGGAGATTAGACATCGGCGTTCCTCGTTGCGGCGCCTGATTGGCAAGCTGAGCCCCCACGGCGAGGTGCTGAGCTTCTGCTATGAGGCCGGCCCCTGCGGCTACGGGGTGTATCGGGAGATCATCGAGAGCGGGCACCACTGCGTGGTGGTGGCGCCGAGTCTGATCCCGCGCAAGCCCGGGGATCGGGTGAAGACGGACCGGCGCGACGCGCTGAACCTGGCGCGTCTTCACCGCGCCGGGGAGCTGAGCGCGGTGTGGGTGCCGGGAGTGGAACAGGAGGCGGTGCGCGACCTGACCCGGGCACGCGAGGACATGAAGGCGATCGAGCTCAAGGCGCGTCAGCGCCTGGGAGCGTTCCTGCTTCGCCATGACCGGGTCTATCGGTCGGGCAAGAGCCGGTGGACGCAGGCGCACTTTCGCTGGCTGGAGGAGCAGCGTTTCGACCATCCCGCCCAACAGGTGGTATTGCAGGAGTATGTCGACACGGTGATGCAGGCGCAGGCCCGCGTGGCGGGGTTGGAGGATCGGATGCGCCAAGCGCTGGCGTCGTGGTCCATGCGCCCTGTGGCCGAGGCGTTGATGGCCCTGCGCGGGGTGGATTTGATCACGGCGATGACGGTGTTGGCGGAGCTGGGGGACCTGACGCGCTTCGAGACGCCGCGCCAGCTGATGAGCTTCCTCGGCTTGGTGCCGAGTGAACATTCCTCGGGCCCTCGGCGACGCCAGGGGGCGATCACCAAGACCGGCAACGGCCATGTGCGCCGTGTGCTGGTGGAGGCGGCCTGGAGCTATCGCTTCCCGGCTCGCAAGACCGCTCATCTCAGGCGCAAGGCCGCCGCCGCCCCGCCCGGGGCGCAGGCCATCGCCTGGGCGGCGCAGAAGCGCCTGTGCGCCCGCTATTGGCATCTCTATCACGCCGGCAAGGCGAAGTGTCAGGTGTGTACCGCGATCGCGCGTATGCCTCCGGCGTAGGCCGCCTGTTCCGATGGGGTGGGATTGGGCAGGCTGAGTGCTCTGGAAGTGGACACTTCGTAGGTGCCCACTTGGCGCTTAGTGGACACTTGGCTGATGTCGGATACCGAGGAGAAGTCGGGCGCGGGGAGCGGCGAGCTGGTTCGTCGCCGACGCCGTCGGTGGAGCGAGGCGCAGAAGCGGCAGATCGTGGCGGAGACCCACGAGCCTGGTGTTTCGGTGCCGATGGTCGCCCAGCGCTACAACGTCAACGCCAATCAGGTGTTCGCATGGCGGCGGCTATTTCGCGAGCCGGCGTGCGATACCAGGTCCGGCCGGCTCGTGCCTGTGGTTGTCGGAGCGGTGCCAGGCCACGAGGTGGGTGCGGCGACGATGCACCCGCCCTTCGACGATCCAGTGGCGGCGGGTCCGCCGGCGACGGGCCGGATGGAGATCGTGCTGGCGGGCGGCCGGCGGGTGATCGTCGACCGGGCGGTCGATGGCTCGGCGCTGGCGCGGGTACTTGCGGTCCTGGATCGGCGATGATCCCGGTTCCGAGCGGGATGCGGGTGTGGCTTGCGAGCGGTGTGACGGACATGCGGCGCGGCATGAACACGCTGGCACTGCAGGTTCAGGAGGACCTCGGGCGCGATCCCCACGCGGGCGATCTTTTCGTCTTTCGAGGACGTAGAGGGCGTCGCACACGGGCGTGCTGGCACACACATCATATGGGAGGGAGGCAGGCCCGTAGCTCAATAGGTAGAGCAGCGTCCTTCCACGGCGTCGATTCGGGTTCGAGTCCCGGCGGGACTGCCTCTCATCGGAGTAAGAATTATCAGGTGAGGCGCCGCAACGAGGCTAACCGATACCGCAGCATATCACACGCAACCTTCACGCGGGATATAGCGGGGAGAGGCATGGAGTTTTCAAAGCAGAGCAGACAGAATCGCGTAGTCAACACCACATCTTGATATGTGACGCTACCAAAAACGCTATGACTGGCCGTAGACGCAATTTATTCTTGTGACCTCTGCTCACGACGTGCTACACGAGCAGCTCACGCTAAGGTCGACTGTCTCCACGGGATTTCGTTGGTCAAGAAAAACGCCACCGCCAAGGTGACCGAGACCGACGACTAATCCAGGACACGGAGGGAGAGAATCATGCTTGGATGGTTATGGCGAGTATTCGTTGGCCGTTTTGGCGAAGACCAGAGGCCGGTCAAGACGATGGACGCTCAGATCAAGGGGCGGAGAAGCATGGTGCGCGTTGTAGTGACCTACGGCGCAGGACTATACATAGTCTCCGGCGGACTCTTGCTAATCACCGCGGCTTTGTTCGATGGACAGACAGAGTTGAAACTGCCTAACGGCGCGACCACCACAACCTCGGCTATGTTCCAGGAAGCCAAAGATATTCCTGCTTATCCGTGAAGCTCAGCAAGGCTGCCGAGACGCAACGTATGAGCCATCGCGGTTTCCAGTCGCTGTGCCATATCCGAGTCCGCACCGTGCAACTCCCGCCTACGTCGTTGTGACCTCGTCGGACTTAGACACGAGCAGGAACAAGGCATCGGTGAGCGGACTTTCATGGATAAGCAGGAAGATATTTATCTGGCAACTTTGGCAGTCGCCACGACGATCGTGACTTACTGGTTCGCTGATCGCGGAGCGACGAAAAAGGACGAGACGCCTGCTTCGGAAAAGCCTACCTCAGGAAGCGAACCAAAAGCACCACTCCAACAGGAAGAGCAACCGCCAGAATCAACTCCAGACCCATTGGCCAATCGCTCTGTACCATCTCCTCCTTCTCCTGATTCAGCGGCCCCTGCTGCTACCGCTCCACCCGTCGCTCCCGACACCAGCGGTGATGGAGACAAGTAGGGTTCGCAGCCACACGAGCATGTGGGCCCTACTCCCACCAGCACTCCGATTCGAATAGCCCGAACGTGTCTACCCACCCGTAGACCTCGCGGCGTTGGCATCCTCAGTGTGCCGGTAAATGCTTGATTCACCATGGATATAGCGCGACTATTGACATCCGACAGAGCACCGACCATATAGGTGGAGCCCCGCCAATGGCGGGGCTCCTCCCGCCGGGTAGGGCGGGATCACCGCGCAAGTCGCTTGCACACCAGCGCGCGGAGACAGCTATTTTGCGGCCTTTTCTCCGGACATTGCAAGCGCTCGCGCCAACGACGGAGAGCGTCATGGCTAAAAAGGAAACGTCGCCCGAGATTTCGTCTCTCGCCGGCCGCGTGATGGGTGGGTATGACCCCACGATCGGAGAGGTCCGCAGCATGGCCGGGTCGTTGCTGTCGCAGGACGAGACGCCTGGTCAAGGTGGGGCAGCATCTGAAGGCGGCAAGAAGGAAACGAGTTCGGAGATGTCGTCTCTGGCCTCGAAAATCTTGCAGAGCCTCCCCTCGGGTGAGGATCTTCGGAGCATGGCTGCTTCCCTTCTTTCCCAGGACGAAACGCCCGGGCAGAACTAGTCCTCGTTGTGCGAGCGTGGAAACAGTTGCCTGTCTTCACGCTCGTTCAGCGCAGAGATGCGGACAACGCAGCACGTTGGTATTTGGATGACTCCACAGGCTTGTAGGGTGCGGTCTGGGTCGAATTCGTTCTCGACTCCCCCGAAGTTCGCCACCAGCACTTTCACCTCGTCGTCATCCCGGATCATCCATCCAACCGAGACACGCTTGTGGGGCCGGAGTAAACCATTCCGGTAGTCGGTCAGTAGTTTCCAGGACGAAACAGGCTGAGTGTGCTATCCAGCCATTCGATCCGTACTAGCGGCACTCGCGGCCGAACGGCGCGGCTTCTGCTTGTCTTCTGCCGGATCCGGTCCCTCCCTTGGCGAACCGAACTGAAGACTCCGATCCTCGCCCTCCGACGGTGGCGGCTCGATTCCATTGTTGCTGGTGGATTTCATGGCGCGGTTCTCTCCTGCCGACATGCGAAAGGCACTTCAGCAAAGTCAACCGCCGCGCACCTCCCTCAATCCGCGTGACGCGGACCACGGGACGGCCAACCCGCCGGCAGAATAACACCCATCGGCGAAGAGCTTTCCAAACAAATGGAGGAGAAATCGGGAGCACGCCGACGCCAAAGTTGGCGCCGGGGAGACGCTGGGCGATCGTACACCTTGCCAGGGCCATCCCACGAGAGCTCGGGGACAAGTCAGAGGCTATTCTATTCCGGCCGCACCGCGTTCCCGGAGCCGGGCGGGCACTGCATCCCGGGACTCAATCCCGGCGGCGATCCCGCGCTTCAGGAGCAGGAGACCGTGGATTGGCGTGCAAGGAGAACGCTCGTGAGCAGCCGGCGACGGGTGCGTCCGTCCATCCCGCCTCGTCGATCGCGGCAATTCAGGCGCCGCAGGCTTCCTGTGAGGCGGCGGAAGTCAAGCCTCGAGTTGGAATTCCGCTACGGTACCTCGGGTTGCGACGACGGCATCGCCTTCAGCGGGAAGGTGGACGACCACTACCGGGTTGAGGGGCTCGTGGCGGCTGGCGCAATTGGAGGTGTTGACGTGAAGTGTTCTCCCGATGCGCCGCCACCCATGGCCATGGTGAATGTGCCCGAAGACGTGAAGACGCGGGCACGTGTGCTGCGTTGCGGCACGCAGCTCCTCGCAACCGACGCCGCTGTGCAGGAGATAGTGGCAACCTACGAATATCTCGGGAGCCAAGCTTGGGTCGCCTGCGAGACCGGACGGTGATAGGTTCGATGCATAAACAGTGACGAGCGCCTCGAACGCGCGATCGCCATCAAGATGGTCATCGCCTGGCGCATCCAATTTGATGGTCCGCCTCGGGCGCGAGGTACCCGAGCTGCCCGTACAAGTGCTGTTCTCCGACATCAAGCTGCGCGTACTTGCCACCTTCGCCCCAAGGCAAGTTCAGCACGAAATGAGAGGCACGGACAGCGCTAGGTTGGCCGTGGGCCGCAGTGAGATAACCGTGACCGGGAAGCCGGCCGTTCGGGAGGGCTTGCATGGCCGAATCGCAGTCTAGAGAACTGTCTACGACCGGTCGACCGAGACGCGTGGCCCGATGGTTCGCGCGAGCCGGACGAGGTCTCCAACAGGTACACATCAGCTTCAGAGAGTTCGCCGTAGTGACGGCCGGCGTCGCGACGGTGGTCGGTTCCACGGTAGTTTTTCATCCTCCCTTTACGCCCTGGGTAAAGTGGATCATGGTCGTCTATGCTGCGCTTTCGCTGGTGCTGTTTCTCGTTGGGTTCCTGGCACATTTTCGTTGGCATGAATCGAGGCACGAATGGATCCGCAATCTGCATGCTGCCGTAGCCGAAATTGTCAAAGTACGCGCTTTGGACGCGTTCCTGCTCATGATCGCGAGCGCGGCGCTGCTCGTGGGATCGCTGTCCTGGCCCGCGCCGGACAGGCAGCAAATCGCGCAACAAATGTTGAATGACCGAGGGATGTTTCTGACCCGGCAGTACTTCAAGACAGCGCTCGAGGTGGGCAACACGAACGGTGTGGAATTGTTCCTCAAGGCCGGGTTTCCTCCGTCGCTCGCGGTGAATCTGTTCGACGAGAGGGCAGAGACGGTGCCGGACAGGCGGGTGATTGACTCGCTCTTCGCACTGGACGAGGAGACCAGACACGAGATACTGGGACACTTGGCTAATGAAGATAACATGAAGAACGAACAAAGCGACGACGGAGCGCAGACTACCAGCGTGTTCAATCTGCTAATCGGCGATGGCAGGGACGCCGAAGGTGAGGAAGTGCGCGCCACGAGCGACCGCGGTCCACGCATGGACCTGCTGGGCCATGCCCTGCAAACGGATCGCCGCACAGCGGTGGAAATGCTCCAACTTGGCGCCGATCCGTATCTGTCCCTTGGCCTGTTCTTTCACCGCTCGGCGGAGAGTCTCACCCTCACCGGGGATGGGACCACTGCAACGAATCAGGAACGCCTTCCGTGGAGATTCGCGACGGACGTCTATCACTACGTTTCGTCTACGGCAGTGGAAGAGCATGTCAGCGACGCGGCGATATCAGCGATGATCGAACGCGGCGTCGCACCGGGCTATTGCAATGAGAAAGGCGATTGCGAATTCGGCGGCAGTGGCACGGAAAGAAAGGAGCTACGCAAGGCGAAGTGCGAAGCGGTGCTCCTGGAGAACAAGGGAAGAGTGCTGATCTTCGTCTACCCGGACAGCACGCTGAGA
Organism: Alphaproteobacteria bacterium; assembly: GCA_965237415.1. GTDB lineage: Bacteria > Pseudomonadota > Alphaproteobacteria > UBA828 > UBA828 > WTGU01. Next base: position 795,696 of record CBDEFM010000002.1, on the reverse strand, counting down.
GATGGTCGAGTCTGGGCATTCAAGCCGTACGCGAAGGGCGAGTTGTGCAGCGGCCGCACCGCAAGCTATTACGGCACGTTGTCGCATCCGCTGACGAGTGACCAGACAGTGGGGACCGTGCGGGTTCTTGGTCGCGAAGACGGCAGCACGATCTACGTAGTGGAAAACAGCACGAGCAAGAGCACGAACAACGCTTCCCCTCTGCCCGTGTGGGGCTGGAGTGGCAGTTCGGCGGGGATCTGGGAGCTAGGCGACCTCGAACGGGGGCGCGGCGTGATAGTCGACACCCAGCTCTTGTGGAGCGACGACGAGTTGGACGAAACGGCACGGCTCGCAGAGGCAAAGATGGAGTGCGCGGACGACGGCCAATTATCGTTTTTTGGCCCAGACAGCATTGAATTGTCCTGTCCGCATTCTTTCTCGCTCAGGTCGATGAGCGAGGGGGGCGATGCCGTTTTCGAGGTGGCAGAAGTCGATGCGAACCGCGGCTCGCAGGTGTACTGGCATGCCGCCGACGAGACGGAAGTGCGCTTCGCAAAGGGAACCTATATCATCAGGACGCGTGCACCGCGGCTGCGCGCGGTCGAATCCCGGTTGAAGGAGAAGCTCGTCGCGGCCGAGCCGGGGCCGCAGTTGCGCGTGGGCGAATTCCGCCTCGGGGTGGACGTCCAGGAAATCGCATTCGACGAGAGAGAGTTCGGAGGCGACTACGCGGAACTGTCGCGAGAGGCCGATCGAAAGGGTACGATCAAGCACGGAATCCCCCTTTATGCGGGGCTGGCTGTGTCGATGGCAACGCACGTGTCCGTATCGCTGTCCGAACTCGAGATAGACGTGGACGTTCGTCTGACGGACTCCCAAGGTAAAGAGATCGGCAGCTCCATCAATGCTTCGAACAATGACGAGCAGATAGACGTGCTGCTTTGGCCGGGATTGTATGAACTCGCCATTGAGGCCATTGATGAGGGTCATTCGGAGTTCAGGCTTGAACTGAACAGCCGGGTGCCGATGCCCATTACCCAGCAGGTAGTCAGCAAGAACGGTCAAGTCGGTGCGGGCGACAAAAGCTTCGAGATTCTGGCCGTGCCCGGCGTCGAGGTCGTCACGATCGGCTTGACCGGGCTGTCAGAGGACCTGGACATCCGGCTTTTGGACGCGGAGTCCGCGGAAGTCGGATCCTCAAGGAACATTGACGACGCAGACGAGGAGATCAAGGTGCATCTCTGGCAGGGCCAGTACGCGCTTGAGATTGTCGGACCGGAAGGTTCCGGCTATGGCCTGGACGTGGGAAGGCGCACGCCGGAACTCCTTCCCCTGCCGTTCGAGGTTGAAGGACGGGTCGGCGAGGGCGAAGAGCAGTCCGTTTGGTTCGATATCCACGAAACCACGACGGTGAAGGCATCGTTGAGCGGTTTGAGCGCAGACGTGGACCTGAAGATTGTGGGGAAGAGCGGAGAGCTCGCGAGTTCAATCAACAGCGGGGCTAGCGATGAGTGGCTGGAGGAGGAGCTCCCGCCCGGCGAATACGTTCTGGGTGTGTATTCCTTGGGCGCGGGTTCGGACTATCTCTTGGCTGCCAGCGACGACCCAGAATGGACGGGGCCGGACTCGATCAACGACGGCTTGAACTCGGAGAAGTGAGCGGAAGACGTAGTCGACGGCACCTACGACGTATCCATCCGGTGTAGGCCGCCTGTTCGGATCGAGGGATTTTTGTCAGGCTGAGCGTTTGGGCGTTATTCGGCGCACAGGTTGTGCCGCCAATAGAAGGGCGACTGCACGATGATTCTTGGTCATATTCCGTAGATGGCATTGTGGCGCTATTCTTCAAGTGGCACACTCGCACTTTTGTGCCTCAAAGCTTGGATTGGCCGATGGTGAGTGTTGATCGGCGCGTAGATTGGACGCTGATCGGCGTGCTAACTCGTTGATACAGCGTGAATCCGTAGGGTCAAAAACGGGCGCCGAACAACAGAGCGAGAGCCGCTGGTAGTCGTGCACCGTATCGCAGATTTCATGGATATCCAGCGTGATGGCGCGGGTTGGGGGCGGGGAAGGAGCGGCAGAGGAGATCGACCAAGGTCGCCCGTTATCCGCGCACCGCGCTGCCGGTGCGTTCTCCAGTGGGCTCACGGGCGGCAGGGATCAGAGGTCGCGGCTGCTCTCCGGCGCCTTCCCCTAGGCCAGCTAGCGGGTCCGTGCGCAGCGCGTCGCAGTCGTCGGCATCCTGACACCTGCTGATAGCGCCACTTTTGGGCACATGAGGTAGGATGTGCCGCCCTGGAGGTCTATGGTGAATTTGCTCTTGGACGTCGCTGTGGGAAGAACGTGGGGCCGTTCAGAAAATGAAAGAAAATATTTGTTATATTTCAACGTATTACGAGAAACTCTCAAAACTCTCCTGCGGCACCGCGTCTTCCCCCCGCCCGTTTGTGCTCTCGCTTCAGCCCTTCGTCACGCCCTCCATCAGGCCCTTGAAGAAGAGCCGCTGGGCGAAGGTGAAGGCGATGATGCCGGGCGCGACGACCACGACATAGACGGCGGCGATGCGCGGCCAGGCCCATTGCCCCATGCCCCCCTGGGCCGCGGCGAGAACCACCGGCATGGTGCGGACCTCCTGGTCGTTGGTCAGCGTCGTGCCCAGCAGGAACTCGCCCCAGGCGGTGACGAAGTTGACGATGAAGACCACCACCAGGCCGTTGCGCACCAGCGGCAAGCAGACCAGCCAGAGCGTGCGCCAGTGGCCCGCGCCGTCCATCCGCGCCGCCTCGATCAGCTCGTGCGGCACGAGTTGGAACACTGCCCGCATGATGAGGACGCTGATGGCCAGATTCAGCGTGATGTACGGCAGGATCAGTCCGCTCGTGCTGTTGATCAGGTCGAGCGCGTTCTGAATCTCGTAGATCGAGATGATCGAGACCACGCGGATGGGGAAGTAGAGCGAGACGAGAAAGACCGTGACGATGATCCCGGTGCCGCGCGGCTTCACATGGACGAGCGCATAGCCCGCGAGCACCGCGCAGGCAGTGGTGATCAGCACCGTCGCGCCGGTCACGTAGACGCTGTTGAAGAGGTTGGTGGGCAACGTCTCGATCTTGTCGAACACGTAACCGTAGTGAGAGAAGTCGAACTTCCGCGGCCAGATCTGCCCGCGCATGGAATCGGGCAGCGACTTGATCGAGAGCATCAGCACCCAGGCCAGCGGCAGCAGGATGATCAGGCAGAACACGCCGATCACGCCGTGCCGAATGAGCCCGGCGCGATTGCGCACGAGCCAGGGTTTTCTGCGTCGTCGCCTGAACGGTGCGGGAGCGGTGGCGTGGGTGGCCACGGTGCCCTCAGTCCCGCGGCTTGAAGATGTAGATCAGGATGATGACGAAGAACATCATCACCACCGACCCGATCATGCCGATCGCCGCCGCAAACCCTTGGCGCCACAGGCCGATCTTGAACGCCTGGTCATACATGAAGACGGTCCAGGTGTAGGTCGGCGAGGCGCGGTTGAAGCCGCCGAAGATCAGGTACTCGTCGATCACCGCCATCGAGGTGCCGAAGCGCAGCACCACCAGGATCATCATGATGGGCGCGAGCCTCGGCAGCGTCACATGCCAGAAGAGCTGCCACTCGTTGGCGCCGTCGAGCCGCGCCGCCTCGTTCAGGTCCTTGGGGATCACCGCGAGGCCGGCGAGAAAGAAGATGGCGTGGTAGCCGAGGCCCCACCAGATTTCCATGATCGCGATCGACGGCAGCGTGAGCGGGGTGCCGCCCAGCCACTGCGGCGCGTTGTGGAAAGTGAAGATCTCCAGCACCTCCACCAGGAGGAAATTGATGGGGCCGACCTGGTAGTTGTACATCCACTTCCACAGCACGAAGACGAGCGTGCTGGGGATGATCGCCGGAATCAGCAGCACCACGCGGTAGAAAGTCGCAAGCCCCGGCTCCCTGACCCGGTCCACCAGGATCGCGAGCAGCAGCGGGAAGATGATGGTTCCCGGCAGGAACATCATCGTGAACAGCGTCGCCCGCCACAGGCTGGTCCACATCAAGGGGTCGTTGAACGCCTCGATGTAGTTGTCGACGCCGACCCAGTTGGCCGGCTCGTTGGTCAGGAACTCGTAGTCGGTGAAGCTGATCCAGACCACCCGGATGATCGGGTAGATCTGGTATCCGACGAAGAAAATGATCGCCGGGGCCAGCAGGACCCAGGTGTTGAGGTCCTGCATCGCTTTGGCCGACGTGTACCGCTGCGCCATGGGCCTGCGCGCGACGCTAGGGGAGCCCGCGACGCGTGCGCGCCGCGGGCGATACGAAAAAGAGCGTCAATGCCGGTACGCGACGCGCCGGGGAAGGGAGCGGTGTCTGCGCTCCTTTCCCCAGGGTGGCGACGCCGTTAGCCGCGGTCCAGCTCGGCGCGCACCGCATCCATGGTGTTCTGCAAGGCGACGCGCGGATCGGGCTCCTCGTCCTTGAGATAGGTCTCCCAGGTCGATTGGCCGATGATGAACTGTTGCAGGCCCAGCAGGTGGTTGGTGATTGCCTTGGCCTGATCGAGCTGGCCCCGGACCAGCCCCACGAAGTCCGGCATCCAGTCCGGCCGGTCGGCCTCCCACTCGGTGTAGATCGACTTGTAGGGCGGCAGCTGCCCGGGATGCGCCGTCTCCGTTCCGGCGATCGAGTCCTGCCAGATCTGCCGGTCGTAGGTCAGCGCGCGGATGTATTCGGCGACCTGCTCTTTGTTCTTGCCATGCTTGAACAGCGCGCAGCCGGTGGTCCAGAACACGGTCGAGCCCTCGCCGCCCGCGAACTTCGGAAGCCCGGCCATCTTCAGATCCGTCGGCTCATCCCAGTACTGAGCGAAACGCAGCGGCGCATTGAAATACTTGGTGTAATAGCCGACGCGCTGGGCGGCAAAGGCGACCTCGTCAGGGGTGCCGTTAACGCCGCCGTCGGTCGCGCCCGCGAGCAGGATGTCGGGGTGCGATACGGCCATGATCTTCTTCATCAGCATCAACGCTTCAACCGCCGCATCGTGGGTGAAGTCGAAGAGGCCGTCGTCGGTGTAAACGTCGCTGTTCAGGCTGTGGGTCATGGGCGCGAGCGAACGCCAGCCGTGGGCGTCGAAGGTCGCGCCGAAGGGCGCAGCGCCGCTGTCCACCACCATCTGGGCGTTGGCGAGATACTCGTCCCAGGTGGCCGGCGGCGGTGTATCGCCGATCCCGGCTTTTGCGGTGATGCCCGAGTGCCAGCCCATGCCGATGACGTCGAGCAGGAAGGGCCAGCCGTAGAGCTTGCCGTCGATGGTGCACTCGTCGCGGATCGCTGGGATCAGGTCGGCGACCACGTCATCGGGAATGTAGGGGTCCCAAGGCTCGATGACATCGGCCTCGATCATCGCGGTCATTTCCACGAAGGGGGTCTGGCCGACATAGACGTCCCAGGTGCTCTCCCCGTTCTTCGCCTCGGCGACGAAGCGCTCGATGCCGAAGCCCTCGACCGGCGCGATCTGGTAGTTGACGTCGGGGAACTGCTCATTGACCTGCGGGATCGAGGGATGCAGGTCCTCGATCCACTGATAGAAGGTCGGCGTGAGCGGCCGCTCCTGTGCGAACGCGCTACCGGAGCCATAGTTCGCCACCACGCTCGCGCCCGCCAGGCCGAGGCCGGCGGCCACGCTGCGGGTCAAGAACTGACGCCTGTCGATCTCGCCACGCAGCAGTTGCCGGCGCGCGGCTTGGCGCAGCAGATGTTCCTGTTCCTTGCGTTCGACCATTGAGTTTTCCCTCCTTAACGGAATGTGGGTTCGCGCGCAGAGTTGTCCCTGCCTGCCCGGGATGGTCTCAACAAGCGCCCTGGGGCGCAATGGCGAATCCGCTTGCGCGCCACCCTATCGTGAGGGGTTATGGCGGGCATCGGCCCGCCCAGCGTTCAGCCGTTGCGCAGCTTGGCAGTCGCGTCCTCGACGAGGACACCGGCGTCGTCGAGAACCACGCGGTAGGTCTCGCGAGCGGCCTCGGGCGAGACCCAGCGCTCGCGCACGTCGATCGCCACCTGTGCCGCCGGCCGCTCTGTCGGCGCGCCGTAACCGCCGCCGCCGCAGGAATAGGAGACGATGGTGTGGCCCTCCGGGATGATCGCCTGGGCGCAGGGGTCGAGATGATGGAGATCGCCGTTGGCGTCGCGCCGGAACTGGTCGGCCCGCCCGCCCGGAGTGCCGCCGCGCGCGCCCTCGGGCGGCGTGACGTTGCCGTCGCTGACATAGCCGACCTCCAGATCGCCGTCGGTCGGCCCAAACTCGCAATAGACCCCGGCGCCGCCCCGCGTGCGGCCGTGGCCACCCGAATCGGTGATGAAGTGACGGCCGCGCACCGTGAGCGGGAAGCGCATCTCGTCGAGCTCGATGGAATCCTGGTAGGACATGCCGGCGTTGCCGAGATGGCCGATCGAGAGCCACGCGTCCGCATGGGCACCCGCCGCCCCGCCGCCCCAGCCGAGGAAGATCTGATTGACGTAGGCACCCTTGGTCTTCTCGCTGGTGCCGGAGATGACGCCGAGGGAGGGCGGGATGATCGAGCCGGTGCTGGCCATGCCGTAGCCGTCCCCGAGATCGGCGATGGCGCGGCTCACCCCGTTGCCCACGCGGTCGGCGAGATTGGTCGTCGCCACCGAGCAGCTGGTCGGGTGCTTCGGGATGCCGGCGACGCAGTTTTCGCGAAGGTGCATGCGCACGCGGCGGAAGGAGCCAGTGTTGGTTGGCACCGCGTCGGGGATGCTGTTGAAGACGCCGAGCAGCAGCGTGCTCTCGCAGCAGGCCCGCGACAGGTTGAGGCCGCAGGGCATGGCGTCGGGATTGTCGCGGAGGTCGATGTCGATCATCGCCTCTTCCGGGTCCACATCGACCACGATCTTGACCGGGATCCCATCCTCGGCATTGGGGAAGGGGTCGTGCATCGACGTGGTCACGGCCCGGCCGCCCGGCATCTTCCGCACCGCAGCGATCATCAGTTGCTCGCTGTAGTCGAACCACTGCTCGGCAAACTGGGCGAGAGTGTCCCAGCCGATCTCGTTGCCGAAGGACATAGTCTCGCGTTCGCCGATCCGCGCCGCGCCGAGCGCGGCCAGATAGTCGCCCCACCATTGGTCCGGCACGCGGATGCGCAAGCGGCACATGCGCACGATGTCCTCGATGTCCTCGTAGTCCCGCTGGATCTGGACAGCCGGGAAGATCAGCGCGCCTTCCTCGTACACGTCGCGCGCGCTGCCGTGATAGGTGGTGGCGATGGAGTTGCCGCAATCCGCCTGGTGGGCCTTGGCGACCATGGTGAAGCGGTGCACGCCCTCGTCGTCCAGCACCGGCACCAGCGTGGTGTGATCGGCGGGATGAGAGCAGCCGTGATAGGGCGAGTTGTGGAGATAGGCGTCGCCCCGCGTGAGGTCGGGGTGAAATTCCTGCATCGACTCGCACATCATGTCGGCGCCGCGCAGGACGTGGATCGGCAGGCTTTCGTTGACCGTGAGCAGCCGGTTCTCCGCGGTCACGATGCAACAGGAGAAGTCGCGCGCGCTGTTGAGCACGCCCGACCGCCCGGTGCGCAGCAACGTGTTGGCCATCTTGGCGCAGATGGCCTCCATCCGCTTGTTGACGATCGCCATCTGCACGCCGTCCAGCGTGCCGTCGGCGTTGAGAGTCAGTGTGTTCCTTGCCATCGCTTGCCTCCTTCGATCAGGGGGTTATCAGGAGACTGCCGGAGGGTCGGCGCTCGGCCTTGGCCCCCGGGTCGATCACAACGGTGGTAAAGGACGATTCGATGATCGCCGGGCCGTCCACGGTCTCGCCCGGACCCATGCCATCGAAGTGCACCACGCGCGCCTCGACGAAGCCCGTGTCCGGGAAATAGACCGAGCGGCTGTGCGCGATCTCCGGGCCGCTGCCGGCGCTTTCCACGCTCAGGTTGATGCTGTCCCTGAGACGGCAGCGCACGTTGGCGCGCCAGCCGACGGTTTCGATGGTCGATTCGCTGTCTGCAAACGTGAACAGCGCCTCGTGGGTCTTGTGGAAGTCCTCGATGAAGCCCGCAAGCGCCTGCTCGTCCTCGAGCCGGTCTGAGCGCAGCGGCACCTCGATCTCCCAGATCTGGCTGGGATAGCGCGCCTCGGCGGTGAACTCCACGACCTGCTCCAGCGAGCCCGCGCCCGGCCCCTCGATGAAGGCCCGGCACTTATCCTCCAGCTCCTCCAGCAGCGCGTTCACGCCGTTGAAGTCGAAGCCGCCGGTGGATGTGTAGAGCGTGCCGCTGTACTCGGCCCTGAGCTCCGAGATGAGGGCGCCGTGGGCGCTGAGAGCGGCCGCGACCTCGGGCAGGATCACCTGCGCACAGCCAAGCCGGCGCGCGATGGCGACGGCGTTTAGACCGGCCGCGCCGCCGCCGCCGACGATGGCAGCCTCGCGCGGGTCGATGCCCTGGTTGACGGTGATGTCCTCGATGGCGTGCACCATGTTCTCCGTGGCGACGCTCATCATGGCCGCCGCCGCCTCGTGGAGCGAGAGGCCGAGCTTGCCCCCGACATGGGTCTCTATTGCGGTCGCCGCGGCCTCGGTCTCCAATGCCATGGTGCCGCCGAGGAAGTAGGCAGGGTCGATCCAGCCGAGGATCACCGAGGCATCGGTCACGGTCGGCTCGGTGCCGCCGGCGCCGTAACAGACCGGGCCGGGGACGGCACCGGCGCTCTTAGGCCCGACATGGAGCAGCCCGCCCTCGTCGACCCAGGCGATGCTGCCGCCGCCGGCGCCGATGCTCTTCACGTCCACCGCCGGGAAGCCTGTCATATGGCCGCGGTAGGGCTGGCCGATCCAGGTCTCCCGGGTCCACGGAATGCGCCCGCCGCGCACCAGGCTCACGTCGAAGGTCGTGCCCCCGGTGTCGGCGATGATGGCGGTGTCGGCGCCGGTGTCGGCCTCGGCGTAGGCGCGGCCTGCGATCGGCGCCATGGCCGGGCCTGAGTTGATCGAGTGTATGGGGGCGTGCGCCATGTCGGCCGCATCCATGGCGCCGCCCTGGGTCGTGACCACCAGCACCCGGCCGCCGAATCCCGCGTCGCGCAGGCGCGACTCCAGGCCGCCGAGATAGTCGCCCATGAGCGGCTTGAGAGAGGCATCGATGCAGGTCGACGACGCGCGGCGGTATTCGCGGAGCGAGGGGTTGAGCACGTGCGAGAGCGTATAGGGCACACCCGGCAGGTGGCGTTCCAGCAGCGCACCGACGCGAAGCTCATGCGCGGGGGTCACGATCGACCAGAGCAGACAGACGCCGACGGCCTCGATCTCCCGGCTCTTCAGCTCCTCGATGATCGCGACGACGCCCGCCTCGTCGAGCGGCTCGGTGACGCTGCCGTCATAGGCTACGCGTTCCGGCACCTCGAAGGTGAGAGAGCGCGGCACATAGGGCTCGGGATAAGGCACGGTGAAGTTGAAGGGTTCGGTCCGCCCGCCCTCGCGAAACACCAGCACGTCCGGATGGCCCTTGGTCGTGAGAAAGGCCGTGCGGGCGGTGTTGCCGGTGACGATGGCGTTGATCGCGTGCGTCGTGCCGTGGATCAGCATCTCGCCGCGGCCGAGCAGGGCCTCGCGGCTCTCGCCCAAGTCGTCGGCGGCGCCGGCCAGCGTTTCCAGCACGCCCGCGACCGGGTCCGACGGCGTGGTCGGCGCCTTGTACATGCGCAGGCCCCCGTCGTCGGACTCGACGACAAGGTCGGTGAAGGTTCCCCCGGTGTCGACCGCGAATCGCATGGCGCTCCCGCCGTGATCTACGCGCTGCACCCGGCGGTTTCGGCCGCCAAGCGGGCGCGACCCTAGCCCGAATCAGTATTAGACGCCACGGTGGGTCAGAGGGCGTCCGTCTCGATGATGTCGACGCCCCGTTGGCGGTCGATCAGGTAGATGAGGCCGCGATCGTCCACCGTCACGTCGTTGGAGGAAGCGCGCTCGTACCCCTCGGGGGGGTCGGGGACGTAGCGTGCGACCTCGCACGGCGCGAACGGGTCGGACACATCCACGAGGCGGAGCCCCTGCGCGAACCAGGCGAAGGGCACGACATCGCCCACGAACCTGTCCGAAGGCTGATGGCAGCCGGTCATGTCGGGCTGGGGGCTGCCGTCCTGATCGACGCCGTCGACGTGGATCGTGCTGATCGGGATCGGGCAGTGCTCGTCGGTGATGTCGTAGACCCAGGCGAAGGCCGGCGGCGAGGGCCAGAGCTTCGCCACGTCCTCGTCGGCCACCACCATGATGTGCCGGCCCTTGAGCCGGTGCGGAAAGGGCAGGCAGGTGTGGGTCGGGTGCGGGAAGGCCGGGCTGGTGTTGACGCCCGCGATGTGTTTCGGCCGCGTCATGTCCTCGATGTCGAGGATGAAGAGGCCGTGGTGCCAATAGCTCACATAGAGCCGGTCGCCGAGCCGGAGCGGATGATGGCAGCGGGGCGCCACCCAGTCGGCCCAGGGATACTCCTCGCCGCCCGCCTGCCATTGGCCGGGAATCCACCAGCGGCCCACCTCTTCAGGCTGCGTCGGATCGGCGAGATCGAGGATCATCGCGATATTGCCGACGTAGCCCTCGACCGTCGGTGAGATGTAGGCGTAGCGCCCGTCGAAGGTGAAGCGGTGCACGCCCTTGCCGGCCGTGCGCCACTTGGTGATGAGCTGCGGCTTCTCGGGGTTCGAGACATCGTAGATGCCGAGCCCGCCGCCGAACCCGTCGGCGCCGTTCCCGCCGCCGAGGCGCTCGTGATTGACGAGCATCACGCCGTTTGCGGCGCGGACCTTGTGCGAGTGCCAGCCCTCCGGCAGCTCGATCCGGGCGAGCGTGCGCGGGTTCGCAGGGTCGGCCACGTCGACGATGGTGGTCCCCGACGGCCAGCGCATGTGGCCGATATAGAGCGTGGTGCCGTCGACCCAGACCTGCCCGCCGCCGGGGCAGTCGATATGGGCGAGCCGGCGGGTCCGGTGGGCGTCAGCCATGGTGCTGCGCCGCCCGCTACGAGCGGCCCTCGAGCGCGCGGCGGACAGCGACGAGCTGGCCGGCCCGCTTGCCCTGCAGGGCTTTGATGTCGTCCGGCGTGTAAGAGAAGATTCCGGTCCCGGTCTTCATGCCGAGGTCGCCCTTTTCGGTTCTCTCCGTGATGTAGCCGCTCACGTCGTCGCGGTTGCAGAGGTCGGCGTTCAGGTAGCTGCCCACCGCCTGGTAGATGTCGAGGCCGGCCATGTCGAGCAGCGACATCGGCCCGACCACGGCGAGCTTGTAGCCGATGCCCCAGGAGACGCAGGTATCGAGGCCCTCCGGCTCGATCACGCCGTTCTCCACCAGGTCGCACGCCTCGCGCATGATCGCGTAGAGGATGCGGTTCTCGACGAAGCCCGGCACGTCCTTCTTGACCACCACCGGCAACAGATTGAGGTCCTTGATTGCCTGGACCATCCAGTCGACCGTGGCCTGCGATGTGTCGGCCCCGGCGATGACCTCGATGACCGGAATGATGAAGGGCGGGTTCGACCAGTGCATGCCGACGACCCGGCCCGGCGCCGAGTTGCCCTCCTGCAGCGTCGTCACCGGAATACCCGAAGTGTTGGAGGCGAGGATGCAGTCCTTCGACACCAGCTTGTCGAGGTCCGCGAACACCGCGCGCTTGATATCGGCCTTCTCCGGCACGCTCTCCAGCACGAGATCACAACCGGCGACGGCGTCGGCCAGCGTGTCGTGATAGCTGATCGCATCGGCCCCGCCGCGGTCCGGCATACCCAGCTTCTCCAGCACGCCGAGCGCCATACCGGCGGTGCCCGGCGCCTTCTCGAGCTGAGCCGCCTCCGTATCGAAGGCGCGCACCGTGAGCCCGCCGCGCGCGAGAGTCGCCGCCATGCCGGGCCCCATCGTGCCCAAGCCGATCACCGCTGCCGTGGTCATGTCCGTGGTTCTCCCTCTGGTAGACGCCGCCACTGGCTTGCTCGCCTCAAACGAGGCGGACGGTATCGCCCGTGCCGTCGCGGCCCCATTTCTTGAAGTGACCGAGCGCGGTGAGCGCCGGCCGGTCGCTCGCCACGAAGAGGATGGCGGGCTCTGTCTCCGACTCATTAACATGCTGGCACCATTCGCCGCCCGGCACCGCCAGCGTGTCGAAGGGCCGCCAGTCGAAGCGGGTCTCGCCCACGACGCTGTGCCCGCGCCCCTCCAGCGGGGAGACGAGCAGGCTCGCGGTCTGCCTGAGAGGCTGCGTCTTTTCGCTCGGTCTCAGCATTTGCGCGAAGAAGGTCATCGTCCTGAACACCGGGCCGCCGCGCGTCGGGTCCACATACTCGACCATCAGGGCCTCGTAGGGGTCGCCGTCGTGATCGCGGTGCGCCTCCAGCATCGCGCGCATCGGCTCCCAGCGATAGACGTACATCGGCGATCCCGTGCCGCTGCCCCGCCCGTGCGGCACGAAGCAGGGCATCAGCCCGCCGCTGCCGTAGACCTCGGCCGAATAGTCGGCGCTGAAGCGGGCGGACTGCTCCTTGGCGGCGATCTCGCGGCCGTCGCGCTCTTCCCTATAGTCGTGCTCGAAATAGATGGCGTTCAGCACCTCCACCAGCGGCAGGTCGAGCACGGAGAGGTTCACCGCCGGCTCGTCGCCCTTGTTGCCGTGGTTGTGCCAGGTGTCCTGGGGCGTCAGCACCATGTCGCCGGGGCCGAACACGATGTCCTCGCCCTCGACGCCGGTGAAGTTCATCGTGCCCGTGAGCCCGAGGCGAATGGCATTGGGCGAATGGCGATGGGGCGGCATCACCTCGTTCGGGTCGTTGAGCCGGTAGGCGCTGTACATGGTGGAGACCGTCGCGCGCGTGGGTGCGAGGCCGGGGTTGACCAGAATCAGCGAGCGGCGCTCGGAATCCGCCATCGAAACGAGCTCCGCGGTGCGGCGGAGCAGGGGCTCGATCTCGCTCTCGTAGCGCCAGAGATAGGGGACGGGCCCGCGGCTCCCCATGAGCTGCTTGATCTCGTCGTGCGCGACATCGGTCGTGGTCGCCCAGAAGGGGAACATGTGGCCGCGGTGGACATCGTCGTAAAGGGCGGCGAGCGCCGCGTCGCGATTGCCCATCTCGGTCCCCGCCGGCTGCGCCTCGCTCATGTTCGCCTGCCGTCTCTCTTGGCCGCTCGTCGGAGGCGGCCTTCTCTGGGGCCGCCTAGACTATGTGGCGCGTTCTTGTCCGGCAACCGGGCAGACACCGAGGCAGGCTGCATTCGAATGCGAAAATCCGAAACGGCTCCCGTCGTGGCCTGGTGCGATCCTTACCGAATGGAATTGTGTGGAAACATATTTGACTATACATGTTCACATATGAGAACGAGCATCGATGTCAACGACGCGCTGCTGAAGGCCGTCAAGGCGCGTGCGGCGGAAGAGCACATGACCTTGAAGGAGACCTTCGAGCAGGCGCTCCGCGAATATCTGACTGGCCCGTCCGGCGCCAGGACCGACGCACCGCCCATTCCGACGTTTCGCGGCAATGGCGTGCAACCGGGCGTGGACCTGACGGACAACGCGGCGCTCCAGGCCCTCATGGATGCAGAGCCCTGATGTCAACGTCCTGGTGAGTGCGTTCCGCGAGGACGCGGTCCATCACGATCGTTGCCGCAGATGGCTGGTCGATGCCTTGGCGGGCAGGGAACGCGTTGCCTTGTCGGAACTCGTGCTCAGCGGCGTGCTGCGGGTACTGACCCACGGCCGGGTATTCCACCCGCCTACGCCCAACGATGCGGCCGTTGAATTCGTGGATGCGCTGCTCGCTCAACCGGGGAGCGTGACGTTGCGACCCGGCGACGGCCACTGGCGCATATTCCGCGGCATGGCCGTCACACTCCGGCTCACCGGCAATCGGCTTCCGGATGCCTACCACGCGGCGCTCGCTATCGAGCACGGCTGCGAGTGGGTGACTCTGGATCGCGGGTTCTCGATCTATCCGGGGCTGCGGACCGTGAATCTTCTCGACGATTGAAGGAGATAAAGCACTTGGCCTGCTCCGGGATGGCGCGCTGTTAGCGCAGACTTCTCGGCACGGTCACGGCCTGCGTCTCCTGTCGGCAAGCAGACACGCATTATCGGGCGATGCCGAGGAATACGAGCATCGCCCGGTCGATCCGTCGCATGTCGGTGACGGAGAGGGAGCCGATCCGCCGGATCAGGCGCTCCCGGCGGACAGTGGTGATCTTGTCGACCATGACACGAGAGTCCTCGTGCAGGCCGTTCTCTGAATCAGGCGAAAGCAGGAGGCGAAACAGCGGGACATCGGTCGGATCGCTGCTCAGGGCGCAGACGGTCACGGAGCCTGTGGCCTCGAAACGGTCGTCCTGCACGATGACGACAGGCCGGGGCTTCCCGGTGTCGCCGCCGCCGCCCGCCGCGACCCATAATTCGCCCCGTTTCACCCGGCGTCGATCTCGCTGATGGCGTCGATAAAGGCCTGATCGGCTTCGGCGTGCCTGCTGACGGCGACCGCCAGCGCTTGTCTGCGTGCTTCCTCCGGGAAGCCCGGCACGCGGGTGTCGGGCACCCAGACTTGCAGCGGCCGAAGTCCTTGCTCCCGCAGTCGGGCGCGGTGTCGGCGAACCTTGTCCCGCGCTGCCATCGATCTCTGAGGGGTGTTCGCCATGGATCGTCCTTCCCAAGGTTACATGTAACTTACTCTCGTTCGTGGTGTCGCGCAAGCACTGGGACGCGCCGTCCGGGCCTGTTGGCCCGACTCACTCGATATCCGGGACCATGGTGCGATGCATGGCGCACGCCGACTGCATTAGCATTGCGTCATGCAGTGCAACAGTGAATGGACCTCGACATGCGAGATGAGAATGCGTGCGCGGCTCTATCCCGCGCGAACGATGCTATGTGACGCGCGCGTGACCTTTCAGGCACGCGCGACTTGGGCGTGCGCGAGGCCGCCGTCGCCACCGCTATCGAGCATGGCCGTCGCCTGTGCCGCGATGTGCCACTCTGTGCCGCTATATCCCGCTTTGTCCCGCTTTATCCCGCCAAATCCCACCTACAAATTAATCTTGCGCACCGCGCGAATCGCGGGCGGCGCGACGCAGGCCGTGACCGTGGTGAGATGTCCGGCCGGGGTCCGCACGGTCGCGGGCCGCTGGCATTCGTGCCATCATCGCCCGCGGGGCATGTCGCCCCGGCGGTGCGGTACGAGAGAGGGGAGACATGGGGCGCAAGGTCATCATCACCTGTGCGGTGACGGGCTCGGCGGACACCGTGACAAAGAATTCGGCGGTGCCCGTGACGCCGGCCGAGATCGCGCAGTCCGCGCTCGATGCGGCGAAGGCGGGTGCCGCGATCGTCCACGTTCACGTCCGCGATCGCGAATCCGGGAAGGCCAGCATGGAGCTCGACCATTACCGCGAGACCGCCGGCCGCATCCGCCAGAGCGAAACGGACGTCGTGCTGAACCTCACCACCGGATACGGCGCCCGCCTCAGCCCCGGGGTCGACGATCCCTTCGACTACGGCCCGGGCACCACCTTCACTGCGCCGGCGCGGCGGATCGCCCATGTCGGCGAGCTGCGGCCAGAGATTTGCAGCCTCGACGTGGCGACCATGAACTCGGGCGGCATCCGCGACGACAGCGTCATGATCAACTCGCCGCCCCAGCTCCGCTATATGGCCGATGCCATGCGGGAGTGGGGCGTCGTGCCGGAGCTCGAAGTCTTCGACGTGGGCCACGTGCGGCTTGCGGCGAACCTGATCGAGAAGGGCCATGTCGAGGCGCCGGGCTTCTTCCAGCTCTGCCTCGGGATCGAATGGGGCGCACCGGCGACGCCCGAGGCGCTCTCCTACATGAAGAGCCTGCTGCCGGCCGGCGCCCACTGGGCTGCCTTCGGCATCTCGCGCGACCAGCTTCCCGTCGCGGGCCTCTCGGTGCTGAGTGGCGGTCATGTCCGCACGGGGCTGGAGGACAATCTCTATCTGGAGCGCGGCACGCTCGCGCCCTCCAACGCGGCGCTGGTGGAGCAGGCGGTGTGCTTGATCCGGATGCTGGGGGCGGAGCCCGCGACGCCTGCGGAGGCTCGCGAAATTCTCGGTACGCGCAACTGAGTCGGCCAAAGCACCCCGCACCCCCGCAGCGGGTGCATAACACCCGGCGTCGGTGTAGGAATCGCGCCGGAATGGCGACGAGGATAGAGGGCTTATGATCCCGCTGATTGACATCGAACCCTTCCTCCACGGCTCGGCGGCCGACAAGGTACGCACGGCCGAGGCGCTCGACGACGCGTGCCGCGAGTTCGGATGGCTGGTGGTCGCGGGGCATGGGGTGCCGAACGCGCTCATCGAAGAGATGCACGCCGTCTCGCGCGCCTTCTTCGCGCGGCCCCACTGGGAAAAAATGAAGCACAAGATGCCGGCTGACCGCTACCGCGGCTACACGCCGCCGGGAACGGAGAGCCTGGCCTACAGCCTCGACGAGGAGGGCCCGCCAGACCTGAAGGAGGGCTACAGCATGGGGCCGGTGGATGCCGCCTGTGACGAGTATCACTACGGCCCGGCCGGCGCGCGCTATTTCGCCCCCAACATCTGGTCGGACCGGCCCGACGACATGCCCAGGGTCTGGGAAGCCTACTACCGCGAAATGACCCGGCTTTCCGCCGACATGATGCGGATATTCGCCGTGGCGCTCGACATGCCCGAGGATTTCTTCCAGTCCAAGATCGACGAGCACATCACCAATTTCAGCGCCATCTACTATCCGTCTCAGCCGGAGGCGCCGCTCCCGGAGCAGCTGCGCGGCGGCGCGCATACCGACTACGGCAGCCTCACGCTGGTGCATTGCGACACCGCCGTGGGGGGCCTGCAGATTCAGACGGAAGACGGCGCGTGGGAAGACGTGCCCTGGTTCCCGGACAGCTTCTCGGTCAACCTCGGCGATCTCATGGCCGAATGGACCAACGACCGTTGGCGCTCGACCATGCACCGCATCGGCAATCCGCCCCGCGACAAGGCGCACCTCGACCGGCAGTCGCTGATCTTCTTCCATCAGCCCAACTACGACGCAGTGATCGAGTGCCTGCCGAGTTGCGTCAGTGCCGACAATCCGGCTCGCTACGGTCGTACGACCTCGGGCGATCACATCACGATGAAACTGACCAAGCAGCGCGCACCGGGGCTCGAAGCGGTGGAAGCCGACAAGTCCCAAGGCCGCCCCAAGGCGTGGCTATACCCGCCTGAGGCGGACGAGCGCGCAGGCTGAGGCTCGACCGTTATCCTCACCCGAATGTGATTGGCGTTGCGAATTCGTCAGGCGTGGGCGTGCTACGATGCTGCCATGACTAAGAGAATGAACCTTGGCGCTATCCTTGTCGCCGCGGCCCTCGCCGTGGTGCCGCTCTCGGTGCGGGCAGACAGCCCGAAGGTTGTCCTGGAACTGTTCACGTCCCAGGGCTGCTCGTCGTGTCCGTCTGCTGACGCATTCCTCGGGGAGTTGGCGGAGACCCGCGACGATGTGGTCGCGCTCTCGTTCCACGTCAATTACTGGGACTACATCGGCTGGGAGGATCGGTTCGCGACGGCGGAGACGACGGCGCGGCAGAGGGAGTATGCGCGTGCTCTCGGCGTCGCCTATGTTTACACACCCCAGCTCGTGATCGACGGGGCGCGCCATGCGGTGGGGTCCAACAAGCAGGCTGTGACCGACGCGATCGCCGTGTCGAAGGCCGTGAAAGCGAGGCGGGTAGCCGTGGCGCTCACATCAAGCGCGTCCGACCGCCTCACGGTCGAAATCGGCCACTCCGATGGCTACTACGGGGACGCCACGGTCTGGCTTGTGTCCGTCGATCGGCAGCATACGACGACGGTCGATGCCGGCGAAAACCGGGGGCGCACGTTGGTCAATTATAACGTGGTGCGCGATTACCGCCCCATCGGGAGGTGGACCGGCGGCGCCATGACCTTTGAGCTCGGGCCGGACGAGTTGTCAAGCGCGGCCGAAGGCATGGGCGACGGCTGCGCCGTCCTCGTCCAGGAAAATCGCGGCAAAGGCCGCATCATCGGCGGGGATCTGGTCTGGCTCGACGAGAGCTGACGGGCCGCTCCGGCTTCCGGGGGCGCCGGGCCAGTTGTGTTTACTCTGCGCGGGCGACTGTCACTCCGTTAGCGCGCGCGATATGAGCCCCGAGAGACGCTTGGTGAAGGCCGAAGGGTCGGGGACCGGCTCGCCCTCCAAGATGAGTGCCTGATCCATCAACAGATGGGCGGCGTCTTCAAGCGCCTCGGTCGCTCCCTTTTGCCCAACCATGCGCGCCAGCGCGCGGGTCAGATCGTGTGACGGGTTGATCTCGAGCACACGCTTTTGCGCCGGCACCTCGTGCTTATGTTGGCGCAAGAGCCGCTCCAGGTGCATGTCGAGGTCGCCCTCGTCGGCGACGAGGCAGACAGGGCTGTCGGTCAGGCGTTCGGAGGTCCGCACGTCCTTCACCGCGTCGGCCAACGTCAGCTTGACCAGGGCGATCAGCTTGTCGATCTCGCCTGGCGGGAGTGCGTCGGTCTCATCCGGCTTGTCCTCGTCGCGCACAGCGAAGCGGTCGAGGTCCGCCGCACCCTGGGTCACGGAGCGGAACGACTTTTCCTTGTAGGCGCCGACCACGGGCAGCCAGAATTGATCGACCGGGTCGGCCATGAGCAGCACGTCGATCCCGCGCGCACAAAAACCCTCGACCTGCGGGCTGCGGCGCAGCGCATCGGGGTCCTCCCCGCTGATGTAGTAGATCGCCTCCTGCTCCTCCGGCATGACGTCCACATACTCGTCGAGCGAGAGCCAGCGATCGCCGCCGCCCGTGGACCGGAAGCGGACGAGGGGAAGCAGCCGGTCCTTCTGCTCGGCATCCTCGTAGAGCCCTTCCTTCAGGACCGCCCCGAAATTCTCCCAAAATGACGCATACTCCTCCGGCGTCTTCTTGGCGCGCTTCTCGAGTTCGGAGAAGACGCGCTTGACCAGGCCGGTCCTGATCTTCGCCAGGATCGGGTCGTTCTGAAGGGTCTCGCGGCTCACGTTGAGCGCAAGATCGCTGGAATCCACCACACCCCGCATGAAACGGAGATAGGGCGGGATCAGCCCCTCGCATTCGTCGGTGATGAAGACCCTCCTGACATAGAGCCGCACCCGGTGCTGGCGTATCGGGTCGAACAGATCGAAGGGCCTGGAGTCCGGCACGAAGAGAAGCGCCGTGTATTCGATGCGCCCTTCGGCATGGAGGTGGATGGTGTGCCAGGGATCGCCCGGCATGTGGGCGATGTGGTGGTAGAACTCGCGGTATTGGACCTCGTCGATGTCGCTCTTGGGCCGGCTCCAGAGCGCCGAGCCCTCGTTGGCCATCTCCTTCTGGCCGCTATCGTTTTCCAGCCAGATCGGCAGGCCGATATGGTCGGAGTAGGCCTTGACGACGGTGCGGATGCGGAGCGGTTCCAGAAACTCGTGGTCGTCCTTGCGCAGGTGAAGCTCGATCCTTGTTCCGCGGGCGGCGTCGGCATCCGGCGCGATCGAGAACGATCCTGTCCCGTCGGACCGCCAGCGCCAGCCCTCGGCCTCGTCGGGCTTGCGCGTCACCACCTCGACCCGCTTCGCAACCATGAAACACGAATAGAAGCCCACACCGAATTGGCCGATGAGGCCGGCGGCGAGGCCATCCTGCCCGTCCTGCTCGTCCTCTCCGTCGCCGCCTTGCGCCTCGGCCATCTGCTTGACGAACGCATCGGTGCCGGAGCGCGCGATTGTCCCGAGGTTGTCGATCAGCTCCTCGCGGCTCATGCCGATGCCGTTGTCGGCCACCACCAGCACGCCGCTCCTGCTGTCGGGCGTGATGGTCACCGCGAGCGCGGCATCGTCGCCCAGCAGATCGGGCTGTGTGATCGCCGCGTAACGCAGCTTGTCGCAGGCGTCCGAGGCATTGGAGATCAACTCCCGCAGGAAAATCTCCTTGTCGCGATAAAGCGAATTGGCCATGAGGCCGAGCAGCTTGCTGACTTCGGCCTGGAACGCGTGGCGCTCCCCGTTCGTTTTCGCCATCACTTCCTCCGATTCGCCCGGTTTGCTGGGGACTCGGGGCGCTATATGTGACGAACCCGCGGGCGGTTCAACCCCGGGCACGTCTGTGAGAGGGGGCGCGAACGGGGTTGCCAAATCGGTGGCGAGCGCCAATCCTCCCGTCATGGTTCGGCACGACGCCGAAAACGCCGCCGTCACCGCGCTGCTCGGCCCGACCAACACGGGCAAGACCCATCTGGCGGTCGAGCGCATGTTGGCCCACCGCACCGGCATGATGGGCTTCCCGCTCCGACTCCTCGCGCGCGAGGTCTACGATCGGGTGGTCGAGGCAAAGGGCGAGGGCGCTGTCGCCCTGGTGACGGGCGAGGAACGGCGGATTCCGGAGCAGCCGCGCTATTTCGTCTGCACCGTCGAATCGATGCCGCTGGACAGGCAGGTCGAGTTCGTCGCGGTTGACGAGATTCAACTCGCAGGCAATCGCGAGCGCGGTCACATCTTCACCGACCGCCTGCTGCGCGCCCGGGGCACGGCGGAGACCATGTTCCTCGGTGCAGACACCATGCGCCCCCTGATCCGAACGCTTGTGCCCGAGGCGCGGTTCACGAGCCGCCCCCGGCTTTCCACGCTCGCGCACGAAGGGCATTGCAAGCTGGCCCGGCTCAAGCCCCGGAATGCCGTCATCGCCTTCTCGACCGAGGCGGTCTACGCGCTTGCCGAGCGCATCCGCGGGCTGAGGGGCGGGTGCGCCGTGGTGCTGGGGGCGCTCAGCCCGCGCACCCGCAATGCCCAGGTCGGTCTTTACCAGGCGGGCGAGGTGGACAGTCTGGTCGCCACGGATGCCATTGGCATGGGGCTCAACCTGGACCTGGATCATGTCGCGTTCTCGGCCTACCAGAAGTTCGACGGCCGCTCGACGCGGATGCTTACGTCCGCTGAGATTGCTCAGATCGCCGGCCGCGCAGGCCGCCACCTTACGGACGGCAGCTTTGGCACAACCGGCGGGGTCGAGCCCTTCGACTCGTCCCTCGTGCAGGCAGTCGAGGATCACCGGTTCCCGCCGGTACGCAGGGCCTACTGGCGGAACGCCGCGCTTTCCTTCGAGACGCTGCCAGCGCTGCTCGATTCGCTGGCCGCGCCGCCGCCGCTCCCTGGCCTCCAGCGGACCCACGATGCGGACGACCACCGTACGCTGCTCACGCTCGCCCGCGACCCGGCGATCGCAGAGACACTGACCGGTGCCGATCGCGTTGCGCTCCTCTGGGAGGTCTGCCAAATCCCCGATTTCCGCAAGACCATGACGGAGAATCACGTCGGTCTCGTGCGCCGAATTTACCTCTCCCTGGTTGAGAGCGGCCGACTGTCTCCGGAGTGGGTCGGTCGCTCGATCGAGCGGTTGGCACCCACCGAGGGCGACATCGATACACTGACAGCCCGCATCAGCCATGTTCGAACCTGGACCTACGTGTCCCATCGCACCGATTGGGTGGACGATGCGCGCGGTTGGCAGGAGCGCACCCGGGCGCTCGAGGACGCGCTCTCCGACGCACTCCATACGCAGCTGACCCAGCTCTTCGTCAGTCGCAGGGCGCGACTGCCCCGTAACGGCGGGCGTATGGACGAGACTCTCTTCGCGATCGTCGGCGACAGCGGCGCGGTCATGGTAGAAGGCGAGAGGGCGGGGGTCTTCGACGGCTTTCGTTTCCGGCCCGATGCTGAGGCCGAGCGGAGCCGCGGTGTGCTCGCGGCTGCCAATCGTGTGGTCGAGCGCGAAGTGGCGCGGCGGGTCGCCGCAGCGGTGGCGGATGCCTACGATGCGTTTACGCTCGGACTCGAGCCAGGACGGCAAGACGCGCCGCGATGGGGCGAGATCGCCTGGGGCGGCGCCTGCATCGCTCGCCTCGGTCGGGGCGACACGCCGCTCAAACCGACCATCGCGCTCGTCGGCGAAGATCATCTGAGCGCAGCGCAGCGTGAGCGCGTGCGGCGCCGTCTTCAGTCTTGGCTGGATCACCGTCTCTCGCGCGGCGCAGGCCCCTTGGTGTCGCTGCGCGAGGCGGCATTGGACGGCACGGCGCGCGGCGTCGCGTTTGCGTTGACCGAGGCGCTCGGTAGCTTGCCCCGGCGCGCGCTTTCTCCTCAGATCGCCGCGCTCGACAACGCGGGCCGGCACGCGCTCGCCCAGGCTGGCGTGCAGCTCGGCGCGCTCTCCGTGTTCATGCCCGCGATGCTGAAGCCGGCACGCTCGCGCTGCGCCGGCCTGCTATGGTGGGCCTGGAGCGGCGCTGGGACGCCGCCTCCCATGCTCGGCTCCGCAGTCTCGATGGACCGCGATCCTGCCGTGCCCGACGCGTGCTACGCCGCACTCGGCCTGGTTCCCCTGGACACCCAGGTGGTCCGTGCGGACATCGCTGAACGCCTCGCCGCGCGCCTGCGCAGGGCAGCCCGTCGGGAGCCGTTCGCCATCGACCCCGGAATGCTCAAGTTGGCCGCGTGCAAGCGTGCCAAGTTCGACGACATTCTCGGCGCTCTCGGCTACACGATGGTCGGCATCGGCACCGATGGCCTCCAGCGATTTGCCCGGAATAGCCTGCGCCCCCACAGGCCAGCGGAGAAGAGCCGCCGCAGGGGGAGGGAGGCGGACCCCGACTCTCCCTTCGCGAAGCTCAGCGTGCTTGCCACCGGTGGCGCTCGCCCGTCGTGACGCGGGACGCGCCTGCTCTCCCGGTGAGCCGGCTGGACAAGTGGCTCTGGTATGCGCGCTTTTTCAAGACGCGGGGGCTCGCGCAAAAGGCCTGCGAAGCCGGGCGCATTCGCGTCAATGGCCGCCGCATCACAAAGGCGCACCGGACAGTCGGTCCCGGCGACGTGCTGACCTTCGTGCAGGGGAGGATGGTGAGAATCGTACGGATCCTGGAAGTGGCCGAGCGGCGCGGATCTGCGCCCGAAGCGCGGCAACTCTACGAGGAAATCGAGCAGGAGTAGGGCGCGTTTGGCCGGGCGGAGCGTACCCGGGTGGCTCTTGAGTCGGTTGCCGTCGGTATGATACCCAGCGCCCGTGATCGATCGTATCAAGACCCTCTTGCGCGGTGCCGACGCGGGCAGCGCCGGTCCAGTCGAAACCGAGGCGCCGAAGCTCGCCGCGGCAGCGCTTCTGGTCGAGGCGGCGTGCATGGATGGACATTTCGACGGCGATGAGCGCGATGCCATTTGCGCAACCTTGGGCGCGCATTTTGGGCTTAGCGATACCGAAGCCGACACCCTGATCGATGAGGCCGAAGCCGCTCATCACGAGGCGACCGATCTTCACCGCTTCACGCGAACCATCAACGACCGATACGACCACGAGGATCGTCTTGCGGTGATGGAGATGCTGTGGGAGGTGGTTTATGCTGATGGGCGGCTTCACGCATATGAAGCCAATCTGCTCCGCCGGGTTGGCGGCTTGCTTCACATTACGGATCGGGAACGGGGAGAAGCACGCAAGCGTGTGCTTGCCCGCGTCGGACACGGAACGTAGCGATCGGCCGCCAGTTGAAGGGCCGGCAGCGGCGCACTCACGAGCGAAGCACGGAGCACAAAGCGAATGACCTATCTGGTGATCGAGGCCTGCATTCGGTGCAAGTATCAGGACTGCATCGAAGTGTGCCCGGTGGATTGCTTCTATGTAGGCGAGAACATGCTGGTGATCCACCCGGACGAGTGCATCGACTGCGGCGTATGCGAGCCGGAATGTCCGGTCGAAGCGATTATCCCCGATACTGCGGGCGACGACGACTCGGACCGGTGGTTGGAGATCAACCGCAAATTCGCCGAGATCTGGCCCAATATCACGCGAAAAGGCGACCCGCCCGACGACGCTGACGACTACAAGGACGAAGAGGGCAAGTTTTCCAAATATTTTTCCGATAAACCCGGAGAAGGGGACTGATCGAGCAGGCCGGGCGGTGGAAATTGCGCGGCGGCTGTGATATATTGGTCTTACCCGCGGCGGGGCGATCGGCGCCCGGCCCGATACGGCGGCCCGCCGAGCGGCCGCCGTTGGCGTAATGCCCCTCGGGCACGGCCGTATCTCAATCGGACAGGGAATTGTGGACACAGTGAGCAGCAAGGCGCCGCCCAAATCGAGAACCTCCACTAAAGAACAGTCCCCCGCCAAGGCCCGGAAAGGCACTTCCGCCTCCCCGAGTACCGCAACGCGGTCGACGGCGTCGGCGCGCTCTCGGACGGCCACGAAGAAGCCGACCGGCACGACGGGCAGTGCTCGGCGTGGCTCTTCGCGGCTGGCATCGAAACAGCCGGAGTCCCAGGAGGGGGACACGGTGAAGCCTCAGGCGGCGGCCAAGCGCGCGAAGGACGCCAAGGCCGCAAAATCCGCCAAGACCGTCAAAGCCGGGGGTGGGGCGAAGACCAAGCGAGTTGCAAAGAGCAGCGCCGCGGTCAAGCCTGGCACCGCTTCTGCCGAGCCACGGCGGAAGAAGAAGCCCCCGACCGAGATCAACGGCTTCGCCGTGGGCGACCATGTGGTCTATCCGGCCCACGGCGTCGGCCGGATTACCGGGATCGACGAGCGGACAGTGGGAGACCAGACCCTGCAGATGTTCATCGTGGCCTTCGAGAAGGACAAGATGACCCTGCTGGTGCCGACCCATAAGGTCGATTCGGCCGGTATGCGCCGGTTGAGCTCGCGCGAGACCATGGACGCGGCTATCTCGACCCTGCGGGGGCGGGCGCGCACGCGCCGTGTCATGTGGAGCAGGCGGGCCCAGGAGTATGAGGCGAAGCTCAACTCCGGCGATCCGGTGTCGATCGCCGAGGTCGTGCGGGACCTCCATCGCAATGTCGGCCAACCGGATCAGAGCTACAGCGAGCGTCAGATGTACGAGGCAGCGCTGGATCGTCTGGCGCGGGAGTTCGCCGCGGTGGACAATACCGATACCGAGCAGGCCGCGACCAAGCTGGAGGACGTCCTACGCGCGGCGTAGGGGTCGTCCTCCCTGCAACCAAGTGGGCTGCGCCACCAACGAACGGTTCGGGACGATCCGCAGCGGCGGACGCATCTGGGCCGTCGGCGCCATTCACGGCGAAGCGGAAAGGCTCGCCGCTCTGCACGCCGCGATCGAAGAGCGGTTCCAATCGGGCGACCGCATCGTCTACCTCGGCAACTATCTTGGCCACGGCACCCATGTCGCCGCCACCCTCGACGAGATGGTGGCCTTCCGCGGTGCGCTGCTTGCCGTGCCGCACATGGGTGTGTGCGACGTGGCGTATCTGCGCGGCAGTCAGGAGGAGATGTGGCAGAAGCTGTTTCGTCTCCACCTCTCCGTCGAGCCGTCAAGCGTGTTGCGTTGGATGTTGGATCGGGGCGTGCAGCAGACTCTCGCGGCCTATGGTTGGGGGGCCGCCGAGGCGGAGGGGCGAGTCAGCAATGGCTCTCAGGAGATCGCCCGCTGGCTGAGCGAATTGCGCGTCAGGATGCAGCAGTATCCGGGGCATCAGGAATTGCTTGCGAGCGTGCGACAGGCGGCCTTTACCGACGATGGTGCACTCCTGTTCGTGAATTCGGGACTCGATCCGTCCCGCCCCATCGACACCCAGAGAGACGCCTTCTGGTGGGGGAGCGATCAGCTCGCGACGCTGACCCCGCCCTACGCCGACTTCAAGAAGATCATCCGCGGTTTCGATCCGTCGCAGGGGGGAGTGAGCCTGGACGACTACGTTGCGACAGTCGATGGCGGCGCGGGGTTCGGCGGAACGCTTACCGCCGCCTGCTTCGATGCCGAAGGTAGAGCGCTTGATCGGATAGACGTCTGACGACAACCTCTGCCGTTGGTGGGGAGGGACGCGATGTCCTCTGCAAGCCGAGCAGCCAAAGACCTGGACGGTGCGATCAGCGAGCGGATGCGGGCGGCCACCGTGTGGGCGCTGCCGGCCCGGTGGTACAGCGACCCGGAGATTTACCAGGCCGAGCGACGCCACATTTTCTCGCGCCAATGGCTCTGGATTGGCCGCGAGGCGGAACTCGCCGAGCCGGGTCAATACATAACGGCGGCTCCCGCAGGGTTCCCTCTCTTCGTGCGCCGCGGCGAGGACGGCGCATTGCACGGCTTCCACAATGTCTGCCGGCACAGAGCCTCCAAGCTGCTCACGGAATCCAACGGGCGCTGCGGGACCATCGAATGCCCCTATCACGGCTGGCGCTATCGTTCCGACGGCGCCCTGGATCATGTGCCGCTGTTCGGTGAGGCACCGGATTTTCCAAAGGCCGCGTTGTCACTGTTTCCCGTCTCCGTCGGCGTCTGGCGTGGCCTCCTCTTCGTGTGCCTGGACCCGGACGCACCGCCACTCATCGAATGGCTCGGTCCGATCGAGGACATCGTCGAGCGGACCGCACCGGCGCAGGCCAGTTTCGGGCGAGAGCTGGTGCTTGTTGTCGACTGCAATTGGAAGACCTATGTCGACAATTACCAGGAGGGCTATCATATCCCCCCGCTGCACCCCGGATTGAACCGTGATCTCGACTGGAAGCGCTACAGGGTCATCAATTTCGACGGCGGCAGCCTGCACGACGGGCCGCCGAAGGATCGCTCGACCCATCCCGGCGCTTTCGGTTGGCGTTTCCCCAATTTTGCGTTCAACTCTTACCCCGACGGGCTTTCCTTCATGCGAATGGAGCCGGTCGGCCCGCGCCAGACGCGGCTCGTCTACGACTACTGGCGGCCGGACTCGGTCAGCCAAGAGGACTTCGAGGCGACGATCGCCTACGGCGTCCAGGTGTCGGAGGAGGACCAATGGATCACGCCGATCATTCAGGAGAACCTAGAGGCCGGCGTGTACGATCGAGGCCCGCTCAGCCCGCGCCACGAGAACGGCGTGCACTACTTTCACCAAATGGTGCGGGAGGCGGTCGGCTCCGCAATGTAAGGCGGCAGTCGCGCTCCATCCGCGTGACCTGGGGCGACGGCACCGCCGCGACCTTCCACCACTTCTGGCTGAGGGACAACTGCGGCTGCCGGCAGTGCCGGCACCCGGATACCCTGGAGCGCATCCTCGATCCCCTCACGGTGCCGGCAGACCTTGACGCCACGTCGGTTTCGATCACGGACGCGGGCGGCCTCCGAGTCCGGTGGCATCCTGAAGATCATGTCAGCGACTACGACCCGGACTGGCTCAGGGCGCATTGCCACGGTGAGAACGACGGTTCGCATTGCGGCCCGGCGCCGGTTACATGGGGTGCCGAGCTGTCGAAGTCCATGCCCGGCGCGGACTACGGCGCGGTCACAGGCAGCGACAACGCTCTCCTGCGCTGGCTCCGTTTCCTGCGCGATTCCGGTGTCGCCGTCCTGCGCGGCACCCCGCGCGAGCCGCTGAGTGTTCTTGCCCTGGCGGGTCTCATCGGCCCTGCGCGGGCGACCAACTTCGGCGAACATTTCGATGTCGTCTCGAAGCTCGAGCCCAACAGCAACGCCTATACCGCGCTCGGGCTGCTGTGCCACACCGATCTGCCCAACTGGGAACGGCCACCCGACTATCAATTGTTGCATTGCCTGGAGAACGACGCGGACGGCGGCGACTCGATCCTTGTGGACGGCTTCCACGCTGCCGAGACTCTGCGCTTGCGGGAGCCAGCAGCTTTCCGGCTACTAAGCCAGTCCTCCATCGATTTTCGTTTCCAGGACAGGGAGTCGGACATTCGCTTCCGTGCCCCCACCATCGGCCTGGACGAGGCCGGTGCGGTGACCGAGGTACGGTTCAATTTCGCGGTGATGGACCCGATCGACGCCCCGGCGGGCCAGATGGGCGCGCTTTGCCGCGCGCTCCGCGCCTTCGCAGCAGTGATTCGCGATCCGGCATTGGAATGTCGCTATCGCCTGCGGCCGGGCGAGCTATTGGTGTTCGACAATCGCCGGGTGCTGCACGGGCGCGCCGCCTTCGATCCCTCGACCGGCCGGCGGCACCTGCAGGGTTGCTATGTGGACCGGGACCAGTTGCTGAGTCGTATTCGCGTCCTGGAGCGATCTGCGCCGCTGCAATTATAGCCAAAGCCAATCAGCTGAACTCGCGCTCCAGGGCCTCGGCGAGCTCGAAGATATCCACGCAGGCGCCGTGGTGCGCGACGTTGAAGATCGGCGCCTCCGGGTCGGTATTGACCGCGATGATGGTGTCCACGTGCTTCATCCCGGCCAGATGCTGGACCGCGCCCGAGATGCCGAGCGCCAGGTAGAGCGAGCAGTTGTTCGCGATCGTGCCGGACTGCCCGACCTGGTGAGCCTTCGGCAGCCAGCCCGAATCCGCGACCGGGCGCGAGCAACCGAGGGTGGCCCCGAGCCGGTCTGCGAGCGCCGCAAACTGGGGCAGGTTCTTGTCTTCCTGGATGGCGCGTCCGACCGAGAGGATGAATTCCGCCTTGCCGATGTCCACGTCGGCGGGCGGGGCCGGCAGATAGTCGATGTGACGGCCGGCGCCCGGTACGCTGTCCAACTCGACCGCGAACGGGACGATGCTCGCGTTGCCGGCTTCTTCCGGCGCCTTGAACGTCGCGCCCCGCAGCGTCAGCACGACTACAGGCTTGTCAGGGAAGGCAAGGTCCATTGCGACCTTGCCGCCGTAGCCACCGCGACTCGCGATGGGCTCAGCGCCTTCGAGCGAGAGCTCGAATACATCGGATGCAAAGCCTGAGCCGAGGCGCGCGGCGACCGCCGGCCCAAAGGCCATGCCGGCCGCGGTATGGCCGATCAGCACCAGGCGCGCCTGCCTGGCCTCGGCGACGGCGCAGACAGCCTCTTCATAAAGGGCAGGATCGAAATGCGAATCGGGAGAGGCCACGGTGACGATCTCGTCGACCCCTTCCCGGTTGGCGGCGTTGGCGAGCGCCTCGGCGTCATGACCGATGACGAGGACGGTCAACGGCCCGCCGAGGCCATCCTTGACCGCGGCGGCAGCGCCGATCATCTCCAGTGTGACATCGCGCAGGAGCCCATCGAAATGCTCGGCGACGACGAGGATACCGGTCATCACACGTCTCCCCGCTTTTCACGAACGATCTCGGCGATGGCCTTGGCGACCGCTGCCGCATCACCTTCGATCATCGCCGCGCGCCCGGACTTGGGCGGCTCGTACAAGCGGCGCACAACAGCACCGGCCTGATCGAGGCCCACGCCCGCGCCATCCACCGCGGCGATCGGCTTCTTCCTGGCCTGCTTGATCATGCGCATGGTGGCGTAACGCGGCGTGTTGCCGCCGGTCTGGACGGTGAGCAACGCCGGTGCCGGCAGCGCGATCTGCTGGCGCATGCCGCCTTCGAGCTCGCGGGTGACGGTCATCGCGTCGCCGCCGTCCCATTCGACGCCGAGAACGACGGCCGCGTGGGGCAAGCCGAGGATGCGGGCGAGCGCGGAGCCCGTGGCGCCATGGCCGAGATCGGCCGACTGTGCGCCGGTCAGCACGATATCCGGTGTCTCCTGCGCGGCGACTCCGGCCAGCACACGGGCGATGGTCACCGGGTCGGCGTCGCGCAAGGTCTCGTCCCACACCCTGACCCCTCGGTGGGCGCCCTTGGCAAGCGCGCGGCGCAGGGTGTCCTCGGCATCCTCCGGGCCGATGGTGACGGCGACCACCTCGCCCGCGCCGAGCCGTTCGGTCAGCAGCAGTGCTTCCTCCAGTGCCGCCTCGTCCCACTCGTTCAGCTCGTGCTCGAAATGCTCGTCCGCAATTGAGCGCGCCTCTTCGTCGATGGCGAAGTCCGCATTCAACTCGCCGACACGCTTGACCGCGACAAGTACACGGGGGCCATCTTTCTCCGGCACTTCGTAGGGGGGGAGTGTTGCCGCGCTGACCGGCGCCGGGCGCCACGGGCCGGCGGCGAGCGCCGGTGACTCCTGCACCTCGGCCTCGGGCGCAGGAGCGGGCTGCGTCGACGCGGCGGCGGCAGCAGCGACCGGAGGTGCCCGGTCGGCAAGCTCGCCCAGCACGCGCTCGGTCACGGCGTCGGCGAGGCGGTCGGCCAGCCGATCCGTCACGGCATCGGCGATGCGGACCGCCGCAGCCTCGGCGATGCGATCGACGAGCGCCGGCACCTCCTTGAGGTCGATGCTCTTCAGATCGATCGCCTCCGCGACCAGCTCCGCCAGGTCCTGGACCACGAAGTCGCCCTCGTGGCCGCTGGTCTTGCGGGCGTCTTCGAACATGGTCATGTCCTTGGGGCAGCAAACGACGAAGGCGTCGAGATTACCGAGAGACGCCGCCTCGTGCATCCGGTTCTCGGAGGGCCGCTCCTTGCCGACGGGATCGGGCATCCAGATGCGCCCGCCGCCGGCGCCGCAGCAGAACGAGTTGTCGCGGCAGCGCGGCATGTCGATCAGCTCGCAGCCGATCAGCTCCAGCACCCGGCGCGGCTCGTCGTAGTGGCCGTTGAGCCTGCCGAGATGGCAGGGATCATGGAGTGTCACCCGCATGCCGAGGGGCTTCGCGACCGTGAGGCGCCCGCTCTCCAACAGCTCCGCGAGGACGCTCGTGTAGTGGCGGATCGGCGCAACGTCGCCGAAGTCGGGATACTCGTTGCGGATGGTGTTGTAGCTGTGGGGATCGGTCGTCACGATCGCGCCAAAGCGCTCTGCCGCGCCCATCGCCGCTAAATTGTGATCGGCAAGCGATTCGAAGAGCCCTTCCTCGCCGACCCGGCGCACGTCGTTGCCCGCGGTCCTCTCGCTTTCGTAGAGCAGGCCGAAGTCGAGACCGGCGGCGCGGAACAGTCGCGCGACCGTGCGCGACACGTCCTGGTTGCGCGGGTCGTAGGAGGCGTAGTCGCCGACGAACCAGAGATGCTCGGCCGGCTCGGCGCGGATGTCCTTAACTGGGAACTCGAGCGCCGCGGTCCATCCGCCGCGGCTGCGCGGGCTTTCGCCGAAGCTGTTGCCGCGGTTGGCGATCATGTCGAGGGTGTCGCGGAGCTGCTGGTCCATGGCGCCTTCCTCGACCAGCTGGCGCCGCATCTGCACGATCATCAGTGGGTGCTCGATGCCGACAGGGCAGATCTCCATGCAGGCGCCGCAGGAGAGGCAGGACCACAGCGTCTCCGCCTCGATCACGTCGCCAATCAGCGCAGGGCCGTTCGCTCTCGGCCTGAAGGCGCTCCGCGCAGCGTGGGCGCGCAGGTCGAGGATCAGGTCGCGCGGGCTGAGCGGTGCGCCGCTGGCGGTAGCCGGGCAGGCCTCGTGGCAACGGCCGCACTTGGTGCAGGCGTCGAGGTTCAGCAGATCTTTCCACGAGAATTGACCGATGCTGCCGATCCCCACGTCGGGCTCGGCGTCCTCCACGGCGGCCGCGACGGCAAGCCTGGGCAGGCGGCGGAGGGCGAGGGCGTCGCGGGTCGACAGCGAGCCCAGCACGGCAATCAGGTGCTTTGCCTTGGTCCAGGGGATTGCGGCGATGAAGGCCAATGCCGCGATACCGTGGATCCACCAGTTGGCCCGGCGCACGGCAGCAGCCCCCGCCTCGTCCATGCCTAAGCCCAGAAAGATCTGGGCGAGCACCCAGCCGACCGGCGACCAGGGTCCCCAGGCCGGTTGATCCATGGCAAGCCGCACCCCTTCCTGGAGGAAGCCGGTCAGCCCGATCAGGAGCAGCGCCCAGAGGAACAGCGCGTCGTCGCGCAGCCAAGCGCGCGCGCCCGGCCGCTCCTCGGTCTCGCCGCGGTACTCCCGCCGGTAGACGAGCTTCGCAGGCCGCACCTGCCAGCGGCGCCACATCATGTAGACAACGCCGACGATCAGCCCGAGGCCAGCGAGGTCGGCGATCAGGCTGAAGGCGAGATAGAAGGGGCCATGCCAGAAGGTGAAGCCGAAGAAGGGCTCCGAGATGTCGTACTCGACCGTGATGATGCTGGTCGCGGCGAGCAGCAGGAGGAAGCCGTACATGATCGGCGTGTGAGCGTGGCCTGCGGCGCGGTCGCGCCGGCGCACGGTCCGTTGGGAGAAGACGTCGAACACCATTCGCCAGAAGCCGCGCCACAGATGGACAGGGACCGGGTTCCGGCGAGCACGGGCGTAGCGGAAGACGTGCCAGGCGACACCGGCCGCGCACACGGCCATCGCACCACCCGCCACCACGAAGAAGAGCGTGTGGCCGAGGGAGGTGATCTCCCAGAAGAGCTCGCGGGTCTCCACAGGCTCACCCGGCCCGATAAGGCCTAGCCCGGAATTCTCACCAATGTCATGGTCTGCGCGGCGCTGTCCGACCGACAGGGCAGGAACGGCGCGCAGCGCGATGCGGGGCATCGGGCAAGCGGCGTGACGCACACTGTCGGCCGGATAGCGTCGCCCTTCGGGTCGTGCCCAGACGGCCGCCCGCGGCGTCGCGGGCCTCAACCGTAGTTCCAGCTACGCTTTTCGACCCGCTCCTGGCGGATCGAACGTCTGGGCGCGACGCAGGCCGTGACATTGGTGAGAACTCCGGGCTAGCCGCCGAGATACACCTTGCGGAAGTGCTGGTCGTTGCGGATCCGCTGTGCCTCGCCTTCCAGCGCGACGCGGCCGGTTTCCAGCACATAGGCGTAGCGCGCGAGTTTGAGCGCAAGTTCCGCATTCTGTTCGACCAGCACCACGGGTACGCCGCGGGCGTTGATATCGACGATGATCTTCGCGATCTCCTGCACCATCACCGGCGAGAGCCCGAGCGAGGGTTCGTCGAGCAGCAGGAGCCTGGGGCGTGCCATGAGCGCACGACCGATCGCCAGCATCTGCTGCTCACCGCCGGATAGCGTCTTGCCGTATTGGGTGCGCCGCTCCTTGAGGCGCGGGAAGCGCTCGTAGACGTTTTCGAGGTCCTGCTTGATCCCCTCCTTGTCTCGCCGGAGGAAGGCACCTGTGTTCAGATTCTCGTAGACGGTGAGTTCAGGGAAGACGCGCCGCCCCTCGGGCACGTGGGCGATGCCTCGCTTGACCACCGCGTCGGCCGGCAGCGTGTCGATGCGCGCGCCGTCGAACCAGATCTCGCCCCGACTTGCGCGCACGAGGCCCGAGACCGCGCGGAGCGTCGTGCTCTTTCCCGCGCCGTTGGCCCCGATCAGGGTCACGATGTCGCCCTCGTCGACCTCCATCGAGACAGCTCGGAGTGCCGTCACCTTGTTATAGCGGACCGTCAGAGACTTGATCTGAAACAGCATTCAGGCTGTTCCCAGATAGGCTTCGATCACCGCCGGGTCGGAGCGGATCTCGGTGGGCGTTCCTTCCGCAAGCAACTCGCCGAAGCTCAGCACCGTGATCCGGTCGCAGAGGCCCATGACCGCCTGCATGTCGTGCTCCACGAGGAGAATGGTGACACCCTGGCTACGTACGCGCTCCACCAGCACCATCATCTGCCGCGTCTCTTCGGGGTTCATGCCGGTGAAGGGTTCGTCCAGCAGGATAAGTTTGGGCTCGGCGGCGATCGCGACCGCGATGCCGAGAGCCCGTTGGTGGCCGTGCGGCAGGTTGACTGTCTCGTCGTCGCGGCGGTCGCCCAGGCCCATGAACTCGAGAATTTCGGCAGCTCGTACTTCCGATGCTCGCTCGGCGCGCCGGCTGGTGCCCAGCAGCGCGCCGAACGGCCCCACCTGTGACTGCATGTGGCAGCCGATCAGCACATTCTCGAAGACGGAGAGCTCCTGGAAGAGCGTCGTCGCCTGGAAAGTGCGGACCACGCCCCGTGCCGCAATCCGGCTCGGGCGAAGCCCCGAGATTCTGCGTCCACCGAAGAGGATTTCGCCGGCGGTCGGCTTGTAAAAGCCGCTGATGACGTTGAAAGTCGTGGTCTTGCCGGCGCCGTTCGGGCCGATCAGCCCGTGGATCTCGCCTTCGTCGACGATGAAGGAGAGATTGTTGACGGCAGCAAGGCCGCCGAAGTGCCGGGACAATTCGTGAACTTCAAGCAGGCTCATCGGCGTCGCCGTGGGTCGGACTCGCTATCGTGACGCGAGGAAGCCTAAACCCGCGCCGCCCGCCGCGCCATAGAAGATCGCTACAGGAGCGGCACGGTTCGAAGATATGTGTCGGACCGCTCAGCGGCCTCCGGCCGCCCTCAGGGCGTGCTCCAGATCCGTTCGTAAGTCGGACTCCGCTTCGAGCCCGACCGAGAAGCGCACGAGGCCATCGCCGATCCCGAGCGTGGCACGGGCATCGGCGCCGATCTTCTGATGCGTGGTGCTGGCGGGGTGGGTGGCGAGGCTCTTGGCGTCGCCCAAGTTGTTCGAGATGTCGATCAGCTCCAGCGAATCGAGAAAGCGGAAGGCGGCGTCCCACCCGCCCGCGAGGTCGAACGCGATCACGCTGCCGCCCCGGCTCATCTGCTTCGCTGCGAGTCCGTGCTGCGAATGGCTCGCCAGGCCCGGGTAGTGGACGGCGGAGACCGCCGGATGGCTTTCAAGAAACGCAGCCAGTCGCGCGGCCGTCTCACACATGCGCTCGATGCGTAGCTCCAGCGTCTCCAGCCCCTTGAGCATGACCCAGGCATTGAAGGGGCTCATGATCGGACCTGTGGTGCGTATGAAGGGCAACAGATTGTTCGCGAAGAAGTCGTCGCGACCCAGAATGGCACCGCCGAGGCAGCGGCCCTGGCCGTCGATGTGCTTGGTCGTCGAATAGATCACGATGTCGGCGCCGAGGGCGAGGGGACGCTGGACCATCGGCATGCCGAGCACATTGTCCACGATGACACGGGCGCCGACGCGGTGGGCCAGCGCCGAGACCGCCGCGATGTCGACAATTGCCATGGTCGGGTTGCCGGGGCTTTCGAGGAAGACGCAGCGGGTCTCCGGCCTGAGCGCGCGTTTCCACGCGTCGAGATCGGTGCCGTCAACGAGGTCGGTCTCGATCCCGTAGCGGGGCAGGAGTTGGTCGATCACCACGTGGCACGCGCCGAACATGACTTGGGAGGCCACGACGTGATCGCCGGCGCGGAGTTGGCTCATGAGCGCCGCGAAGACCGCCGCCATGCCGCTCGCCGTCGCCTGGCAGGCGTCCGCGCCCTCGATCAGGGCGAGGCGATCCTCGAACATGGTGACGGTGGGATTGCCGAAGCGTCCGTAGACGTAGCCCGCCTCTTCGTCCGCCGTGCGCGCGTCGCCCTGCGCGGCCGTGTCGTAGACAAAGCCCGAGGTCAGGTAGAGCGCCTCGTTGGTCTCGCCGTGATGCGAGCGGTCGATCCCGCCACGCACCAGCTGGGTCGCGGGTGCCCACCCCCGCTCGCGTTCCCTCTGCCCCATATGCAAAAACCCCGGCCGCGCTGGCCGGGGTCCCTCCCTTCGACCTTTTAGCGCGCTTTTTTAGCGTGGCCGCAAGCCGGTCGCCCAAATCGCCACGTTCGTGAACTAGAGACCACGGCAGCCCGCGCGTCAAGGCTTTGGGTTGTTCAATTGTGTTTCAGTCTGAACTGCGCCCAACAAATCTGCCGAGCGCTGGCCAGTCGCGCCAAATGTCCAGCATCGAATCGACGCGGTGATTGGCCAATCCGCGCACCGAGAGCCGGAAAAAGCACATGTAGCGAATGTCACCGGACAGGTTCGGCGATGCGGCGTGGGCGAGCTGGTAGTGGGCGAGGATGATGTCGCTCGACTTCCCCGTGATGGGTATGGGGCGCGGAAGACGAATCCCGGATGTCGTCACGTCGCCCCGTTCGAGGGAATGGACGCCGTGAACCCGGAAGTGCCGCTCGAGCTTCAGGTACGTGCCGGGTCAAACAGTAACCTGCTTATCCATGAAGCTCAGCAAGGCTGCCGAGACGCAACGTATGAGCCATCGCGGTTTCCAGTCGCTGTGCCATATCCGAGTCCGCACCGTGCAACTCCCGCCTACGTCGTTGTGACCTCGTCGGACTTAGACACGAGCAGGAACAAGGCATCGGTGAGCGGACTTTCATGGATAAGCAGGAACAGTAAAGTTTCCGCTCAGGGGCTCATCCGCGTCGCTCAGCATGACGCCGAGCAGAAGCGTGAACCCATACACGACACCGTCGTCCGGAATGCCGTTGTACGGCGTGTGGTAGCCGTCCAGGTGTGGAGCATCGAGCGTGCGGGGCGTTCCTTCGGGCCGTGGAAAGCGCAGGGCGATCTGGCACTCCCTGGGCCTCTCCACTCGGCGATCCCCGACCAGCGAGCGCACATACGACCAGGCCCTCGGGTTCGTCGCAGGGCGAAGCAGCCGCGGGTCCTCAACGAGCTCTTCGCAGAAGGACCGAGCGTTAATGCGCACGACGTCGCACCTGTCGATGCCGGCCCCCAAGGAGTGATTGATGGCGCGCCCCTCCACACGGAACGTTGGCCGTGCCTGAAGCCGGGCGCTATAGTGCGCGCGGCCCGGCGGCGGCGGTGTGCCGCTCCGTGCGGGCCGGTCGGAGCGTGGCGCAGCCTGGTAGCGCACTTGACTGGGGGTCAAGGGGTCGGCGGTTCGAATCCGCCCGCTCCGACCATTTATCTGCCAGTCGGCGGCGGGGGTGCGCACGCGCCACGGTGCGGCAGGGCAGGGGGATGATGCTGGCGCGCCCGGCAGGACTCGAACCTGCGACCCCTTGATTAGGAATCAAGTGCTCTATCCGGCTGAGCTACGGGCGCTCCGCGCTCCATCGATAGCGGGGGCGGGGCGTTTGTCAATCGGGGACAGCCGCCGCGCACGAAGGCTCCCTTACACGTCGGCGAGCGCGGCCGGGCTCTCCGGCAGGATCTGACCGCCGTCGAGCACCAGCGCCTGGCCGGTGATGTATCGCGCCTGATCGCTGGCGAGGTAGACCGCGGCATAGGCGATGTCCTCGGTCTCGCCGATATAGCCGGCTGGAATGATTGCCGTGATTTCGTTGACCTGGTCGCCGCCGAGCTCCATCAGGCCCTGCGTCATGATGGTGCCGGGGGAGATCGCGTTCACCGTGATGTTGTGCTTGGCGAGCTCCAACGCAGCGCCCATGACGAACGCGTTCACGCCCCCCTTGGAGGCCATGTAGTGGGAAAGCCCCGGCCAGCCCACATTGGGGCCGGTGATCGACGAGATGACAACGATGCGACCCTGCGCCTGCGCCGTCATCTGCGGGATGCACGCCCGGACGCCGTAGAAAACGCCCTTCAGGTTGGTGTCGAGCACGTCGTCCCAGACCTCGTCGGTCATGTCGACGATATGGGACGTAGGGAAGACGCCGGCGTTGGCGCAGAGGATGTCGATGGCGCCGTAGCGCTCGATACAGGTCGCCGCCATTCGCTCCATGTCGGCGCGATTCTTGACGTTGGCCTGGAGAAACGACGCCTCGCCGCCGGCCGCGACGATCTCCTTCGTCGAGGCCTGGCCCGCGTCGGCGCTTCGATTCACCACAAGCACCCTTGCGCCTTCCTTCGCGAACACCGCTGCGATGCCTTTGCCGATGCCGCGGCCCGCCCCGGTTACGATCGCGGCCTTTCCCTGCAACGTAATCGCCATGCTCTCCTCCCGCCGGTTGCGGGCGGACGATAGCACGGAGCGTCACGCGGAACGCGCGCGGGGGCGCACGATGCGCTGCGCGACTTTCCTGCTCTCGGGCGGACGGCATCGCGCGGGCCATGACCGTGGCGAGAATTCCGGGCTAGAGTGACAGCGCGGCGAAGCGAGGGTGCGGATGAGGGGCGAAGAGCTGATCTTTCTCGGATGGCCCGATCTGGCCGGCCTCATGCGCGGGCGCGCGTTCCCTGCCGTAGACCTCGATCAGCGCCTCGAAACGGGCATCGGTTGGGTGCCGGTGGCGCAGGCGATCAGCCCTCTCTCCACGCTCGCTCCGAGCCCTTGGGGCGCGCTCGGCGATGTGTGGCTGGCGCCCGACAGGAGTGCTGGCGCGCGCGTCGATCTGTGGCCGGAACAGCCACCTTTCCACGCCTATATCTGCGATGGCATAGCCCCGGACGGCACCGCCTGGGAGGCGTGCCTCAGGGCATTTCTACGGCGGGCGCTGGACGATTTAGAATGCACGTTCGGGCTCCGGCTGATGGTTGCCTTCGAGCAGGAGTTCTACCTGGTGGAGGGGCTGGAGCGGCCCGGACCCAACTACAGCATCATCGCCCACGAGCAGGCGTTGTCCTTCGGCGCCGTGCTGATCGCGGCGCTGCGTGCGGCAGGTCTCGAGCCGGAAACCTTCGAGCCGGAAGGCGGGCCCGGCCAGTACGAGGTGAACTGCCGGCCGGCGCTCGGCCTCGCTGCCGCCGACCGGGCACTCATGGTGCGCGAGCTCGTGCGCGCCGTCGCCGGGCGCGAGGGCTACCGCGCAAGCTTCACGCCGATGATCGCGGCACAGGGCTTCGGCAATGGCGTCCACGTGCACTTCAGCCTGCAAGATCTCACGGGCGCGCCGGTTTCGCACGATCCGTCGCAGCCGGCTGGCGTCGCCGCGCAGGCCGGAAGCTTCGTCGCGGGGATCATGCGTCGCCTGCCGGCGCTCACGGTGTTCACGGCGCCGTCGCCGGTCTCCTACCTGCGGCTCGCACCGGGCCACTGGGCGGGCGGGGCCGCGGCCTTCGGCGCCGATAACCGGGAGGCGGCGATCCGCATCTGTGCAGGCCGGCACGGGCCCGGCGGCATCGACGCGCGCCAGTACAACTTTGAATTTCGCCCCGCCGATGCCGCAGCCTCGCCCCATCTGACACTGGCTGTCCTGGTCCACGCCGGGCTCGAAGGCCTGCGCGAGGGCTTGCCGACTCCGCCCCTGGTCGAGCGCGATCCGTCCGATCTCACCGATGCGGAGCGAGAGGCGCTTGACGTCCGCTGGCTTCCGCGTTCGCTCGAAGAAGCGCTGGCGGTGGCGGAAGCAGACGACGAGGTGCGCGGCTGGTTTCCAGATGCGCTCTGGCAGGCCTATGGTTCGCTCAAGCGTCACGAGCTCGCGGCGGTGGCCGAGGCCTCTCCCGACGCAGTGATTCGGAGCTATCTCGATGCCTATTAGTGACATTGCCGACGCGTTGCCGCTCGTCGACCATCACTGCCACGGCTTGTTTCCCGCGGACCTGGACGACGAGCGACTCGCAGATTCGCTGAGCGAGGCCTTTGCCCCGGCACCGCCCGGCACGAGCCACTGGGACAAGCCGGTCGCGCTCAGCGTCCGGCGCTGGTGCGCGCCGGTTCTTGACCTGCCCCCGCTCTGCCCGCCGGCGGAGTACGCCGAGCGTCGCCGTGCGCTCGGTGCGGCTGAGGTAAACCGGCGCTTCCTCGCCGGATCCGGGATCGGCACCTACATCGTCGATAGCGGCAACCGGCCGGAGGAGCTTTGCAGCGTATCCGACGTCGGCGCGATCGCCGGTGCGCCGGCGCGGGAAATCGTGCGGATGGAGTCGGTCGCAGAGAGCGTCGTGCAGGGCGGCATCTCGGCGGGGGATTACCGACAGGCCTTCGAGACAGCCGTGCGCGACGCCATCGACGATGAGAACGTCGTCGGCCTCAAGTCGATCCTGGCCTATCGCGCGACGCTCCGCATCGACTACGGAAGCCCGACGCCCGACGAGGTCGAGGCCGCGGCCGGA
Source organism: Alphaproteobacteria bacterium (assembly GCA_965237415.1). Classification (GTDB taxonomy): domain Bacteria; phylum Pseudomonadota; class Alphaproteobacteria; order UBA828; family UBA828; genus WTGU01. The sequence goes on along the minus strand of CBDEFM010000002.1, from coordinate 756,146 downwards.
CGCTGGCTCGCCGAGATCGAGCAGACTGGCACGGTGCGCCTCACCGACCCGGTGATCGAGCGGAATCTGATCTGGACCGGCGCTGACATCGCACGCGAACGCGGCTTCCCGATCCAGTTCCATATCGGCATCGGCGATCCCGACATCGAACTCCACCGGGTGGACCCGAGCCATCTCACACCATGGATCAAGGCGGTGGAGCCTTGGGGCTTCCCCATCACGCTCCTCCACTGCTACCCCTTCCACCGCGAGGCGGGCCTGATGGCGGAGAACTTTCCGCAGGTCTATTTCGACGTGGGCTTCGCGTTGAACTGGGTGGGGCCGAGCTACCAGCGGATCATGGATGAGGCGCTCGAGCTCGTGCCCTTCACGAAGCAGCTCTACAGCTCCGACGCCTTCGGCCTCGCGGAACTCTACTATCTGGGGGCGCGGCGCTTCCGCACCTCTCTCACCCGTGCTCTCGGGCGCTGGGTGGAAGAGGACGAATGCACGGTTGCCGAAGCCGAGCGGATTGCGTCCCTCATCGGCGTCGATAACGCCCGGCGCATTTACAGGGTCTAGGCGCGCCGATGACTGCGCCGCTGCTGGGGCCCGGCGACCCGCCGCCCTTCGAAACGCTTAACGAGAGGGGCACGTCGCGGGCGCTCGTTGTCTGCGACCACGCGAGCTGCCGAATTCCCGCCGCGCTCGGCACTCTCGGCGTAAGCGAGGTCGAGCGCACAGAGCATATCGGTTGGGACATCGGGGCGGGAGCCGTGGGCCGGCGTCTCTCGGCACTCCTCGACGCCCCGGCGGTTCTCGCCGGCTATTCCCGGCTGGTGATCGACTGCAATCGCCCTGCCGCGGCGCCGGACAGGATTCCACCGGTGAGCGATTCTGTTCCGGTGCCCGGCAACAATGGCCTCGACCAGGCGGCGGTGGACGCGCGGATTGCAGAGATATTCACGCCCTATCACGACGCCATTGCCGCCGCCCTCGATCGCATGACCGGCAACAGCCTGGTTCCCGTGCTGGTAGCGGTCCACAGCTTCACGCCGCAACTTGCCGGCGGCGACCCGCGCCCGTGGGAGATCGGCATCTGCTGGGACAAGGACCGGCGAATGGCGGCCCCCTTGATCGAGCGGCTGCGGGCCGACGGCCTCGTGGTCGGCGCCAACGAACCCTACGACTTTGGCGTGCTTACCGACTACACCGTGCCCGTGCACGCCGAGGGTCGGGGACTGTCCTCGCTTCTCATCGAAATCCGCAACAGCGAGATCCGCACGGTCGAGGCGGTCGAGACCTGGGCGGTGCGCCTCGCCGGCCACATCCGCGCGTTGCTCGAACTTCCGGAAACACAGCGGTTGGAACGCGTCGCCGGATAGCATCGGCGCGACGAGGCGCTTACTCGAAGGGGAGGGGGGCCAGATTGCCCTTGGACTCGGCGGGCCGCAGGCGCCGCGTCAGATAGCGGCGCAGGAATTCTTTTTCCCACGCGCGGGTGCGATTGAGCGCTTGCGTAAGCTCCGGCTCTTCCATCGTCATCATCACGACGTAGGCGTAGTTCTCGGCGGCGGCACCGATCTCCTGCAAGTTGGCCTCCGGATCGCCGGCGATGATCGTCGCCGTGCCAAGCAGGAAGAGCGCCTCCTCATCGTCCTTCGGCACGCCGAGACCGCGTGCGTAGAGGACTCCGAGATTGAAGCGGCTGGCCGCATCGTCTTGCTCGGCAGCGCGCGCGAACCACTCCGCCGCCACCGCATAGTCCCGCTCCACGCCGAGGCCGCCGGCGTAGATGGTGCCCATGTTGAACTGGCCGGTGACGTCGCCCTGTTCGGCGGCGCTCCGGGTCCAGCGCAGCGCTTCCGCATGGTTGATCCCAACTCCCTCGCCGCGGATGTATAGGCTGCCAAGGGCTGCCTGAGCGCGCGAGTTACCTGCTTCGGCGAGCGGCCGCCACGCCTCGAGCGCAGCGGCCATGTCGCCCCGCTCGTAGGCGGACTGACCCGTCTCCCAATCGGCGGCAACGGGTCGAATGCCGGCCGCCAGCGCCAAGAGAGCGAGCGAAACGGCGAGCGCGAGCAGCGTCCACCGCACACCGCGGCGTGGCTGACCGTTCATTCCCATTCGATCGTTCCCGGTGGTTTCGAGGTCACATCGTAGACCACACGGTTGATGCCCTTCACTTCGTTGACGATGCGGTTCGCGACGCCGCCGAGAAAGCTCATGTCGAAATGGTAGAAGTCGGCGGTCATGCCATCGGCCGACGTGACAGCGCGGAGCGCACAGACATGTTCGTAAGTGCGCGCATCGCCCATCACGCCCACCGTCTGTACCGGTAGCAGTACTGCAAAAGCCTGCCAGATGGCGTCGTAAAGGCCGCCGTTGCGAATCTCCTCGATCAGGATCGCATCGGCCTGTTGCAGGATCGCGACCTTCTCCTCCGTCACCTCGCCCGGAATGCGGATTGCGAGACCGGGTCCGGGGAAGGGATGGCGCCCGGTGAGTGCCTCGGGCATCCCGAGGGTGCGACCGAGCGCCCGCACCTCGTCCTTGAAGAGCATGCGAAGCGGCTCGACCAGGCTGAGCTTCATGCGCTCCGGCAGCCCGCCCACGTTGTGGTGAGACTTGATGACCGCGCTCGGACCGCTGACGGAGACCGATTCGATCACGTCCGGGTAGAGCGTTCCCTGAGCCAGAAAGTCGGCATCGCCGGCGCTTTGCGCGGCCTGCTCGAACACGTCGATAAAGGTGGCGCCGATGATCTTGCGCTTCTCCTCGGGCTCCGTGACGCCGGCGAGCCTTTTCAGGAACACGGCCCGCGCGTCCTCATGGACGAGCGGGATATTGTAGTGCCCGCGGAAGAGGCTGGTGACCTCCTCGGCCTCTCCCTGGCGCATGAGGCCGGTGTCGACGAACACGCAGGTGAGCCGCGCCCCGATCGCCTCGTGCAGCAGGACCGCGACCACCGACGAGTCCACGCCGCCCGACAGGCCGCAAATCACCTGCCCGTCACCGACCTGCGCGCGAATTGCCTCGATGGCGCTGGTGCGGAACGAGGCCATCGACCACATGCCTTCGCAGCCGGAGACACGGCGCGCGAAGTTCTTCAGGAGCGCCCCACCGTGGGGCGTGTGCACCACTTCGGGGTGGAACTGGATGCCGTAGAAATGGCGTGCATCGTTAGCGATGGCGGCGAAGGGCGCTGAGTCGGTGCGCGCCACCACGCGAAAGCCGCTTGGGACCTCCGCCACCGCGTCGCCGTGGCTCATCCACACTTGCTCGCGCGCTCCCACCTGCCAGACGCCATCGAAGAGCGCGCAGGGCTCGACGATGTCGAGGTGCGCCCTGCCGAACTCGCGCTGGGCTGTGGACTCGACGGCGCCACCCAGAGCCGCGCACATCGCCTGCTGGCCGTAGCAGATGCCGAGAAGGGGGATACCGAGCGTGTAGAGCCCCTCGTCGGGCCGCGGCGCCTCAGCCTCGGTGAGCGATGCCGGCCCACCCGAGAGGACGACGCCCTGCGGCGCGAGGCGTTCGATCTCGATAGCCGGCGTCGAGTATGGCCTGATCTCGCAGTAGACCCCTGCCTCGCGTATGCGACGGGCGATCAGCTGGGTCACCTGCGAGCCGAAATCAAGGATCAGGATGTGCTCGGTCATGGGGCACCGTCGCGCGAAGCGCACATCAGAGGCTCACGTCGAGATATCGCACACGTCGTCAAGAAGCATGACCGTACTCTCACTCTTCGAGACCCGGTCGAGGTGCACGTCGATCATTCGCGAGCCTGCGGACGGCGGAACCACTACAACGTCCATTCATGCCGAATACCGTCGGCGCGAGCCGGGCGGTGTGATGGACTGCGGTGCGGTTGCCGCCTATGGTGAAAGCGCATGGAATTCGCAAAGCTGGTTGTCGTGGATAACACGACACCTGCCCAGTCAAAAGTGTCGGCGATACCGTCACCACGACCAGGGTGCTCGCGCGCGATGCTCCCGCCAAGCCCAGCGGTTGCCAGCCGCGACAAGCGAACTCAGGCCAAGACGACGGCCTGGCTTCGGGGCGCAGCGCTCGCTTGCGGGGTGCTGGCGGCAATGGTGTGGTCCGGCGCGCTCGCCGCTGGCCCGATCGAGGATGCGCTCTCCCTGGTCGATCAGGAACGTTATTCGGAAGCGCGCGAGTTGGTCGAGCCGCTGTTGGAGCGTGAGCCCGACGCGCCCGGTGTGCGTTTGCTGCTCGGCGTCCTACATGCGCGCGAGGGAAACTTTGTGGAGGCGGTTGCCGTATTCGAGAGCCTTCGGAACGATCACCCCTCGATGTTCGAGGCGCACAATAACCTTGCCGTGCTCTATGCGAAATCGGGTCGGCTCGACGATGCGCGCAAAGCACTCATCGCGGCAATGGAATTGAAGCCGGATGCCGTCGTCTACGCCAATCTCGGCGATGTTTACATGAAGCTTGCGGAGCGCGCGTACGAGCGCGCTCATGCGCTTCGCGTCGTCGATGATCCTGCGCCGGCGGAGAGCGAAGAACCCGTCGCATTGTCGGAGCCGGAGGCAACGCCTGTCGAGCCTGTCGCTGTTGAGACGACGAAGGAGGACGTGCAGGCGCCCCCCACTGAACCGCAGCAACCCGAGATCCCGGAAGAGCCCGAGGCAGTGCCCGCCCAGGCGCTAAGTGAGGGCTGTGTACACGTCGGCTGGTTCAAGGACCGTGCTTCCGCCGACGAGGCGGCGGCGTGGATGCGCTCGCACGGCGCGGAGGAGGTCGAGGTGGGCGAAGAGGAGCAGCAAGTCATCAAAAATTACCAGGTGTACTTGCCGCCGGCCTCGAGCCGCGAGGCGGCAACCGCAGTTGCGCGCGGGCTTGGCGATAAGGGCGTCAGCGACATCTGGATCATCGCCAAGGGCCCACAGGCGAACGGAGTTTCCCTTGGCGTCTTCCGAAACAAGAGCAACATGAGTCGCCGCGTTGCCGAACTGGAAACGTTGGGCTACTCCGTCATGACCACGGAGAACATGAAGACCGTCACCGAGTATGCCGTCGAGGCGCGTGCGGGCAGCGACCGTTCTGCCTTCGACGATGCCTGGAAGGCGAAGTTTCCGGAATTTGCCATCCACTACTCCGATTGCGCCAATCCGACCTGAAGGCGGGGAGGGCAGCGCAATGCGGCTCTGGAACTATGCGGTCAAGGTCGCGGATCTCTACGCAGCGGCGGCCTTCTACACAGATACCATGGGCGGCGAGCTCCGCCTCTCCGGCCGGGTGTTCGGCTGCGACTGCCGGGTGCTGAGGCTCGGCGGCACGCGGCTGCTGCTGTTCACCAAGGCGCCCTACGAGGACCTGCTGGATGAGCCGCTGCCCCTCGGTTTCCTGCGCGTCGTCTCCGAGGTGGACGATTTCGATGCCGAGGTCGCCCGGGTGCGCAGGCGTCGGGGACCGAGAGCGGAGAGGGATTCGGATGGAGCGATGCAGCCCGCACGCGTGGCGCACGCCCGCGGTCGTCGATCTTGCGCTGATTTGCGACGCATGCGAGTGCTGGCTTGACATGGTGCGCGACATCACGCCCGAGATGCAGGCGAACATCATGCGCGACTATCGCCGCCACTTCGGGCCCATCGTGAGCGGGCATTTCGAGGAGGCGTTGGAGGCCGCTGTGGCGGCCGCGCGGCAACGGGTGGAGGTCGACCGGCCGGGTGGGTCCGAAGCACCCGAGGAGGGGAGTGCCTGACGTGCGGCGCTTCCTGAGGGATGCAGCCGTCGCGCTGTTCGTGGGTGCCGTCCTGGTTGCGCTCGCCATGGCCATCAATAAGCCGTCTGACAACGATCCGCTCGACGCCGGCCAAACACCGGCCCGGGAGGCGCCTGAGCGCTAGCACTGCCCCATCTCACGCTTTGAGGCGGCTGCCCAGGTGGTCGATGGCCGCCGAGACGCCGCTCTTGCCATGTGGAATATCGAGCGCAACGAATCCCGTTTCTATGGCCCCGAGCGTTCCGAGCATCATGGGTGCATTCACATGGCCCATGTGGGCGATGCGGAAGGCGTGGCCACCGAGCGGCCCGAGTCCGATGCCGAGACTCACGTTGCAGACCTCCCAGCACCAGTCGAGCAGGCGGCTCAGCTGGGGATCGTCCATGAGTATCGTGGTTACCGTCGGCGAGCGTTCCGACGGCTCGGGGATATTGAAGTCGAGGGCCCCCGCCTCCCGCCAGCGCTCGACCGCTGCCTGAGTCGCACCGGCCAGGAGCTCGTGGCGACGGAAGGCGTTTTCCAGGCCTTCTTCGAACAGCATGTCAAGGGACTTGCGCAGCCCGAACAGCAGGTGCACCGGCGGCGTGCCGCAGTACTTCATGTAGTGGAGATCGCCCTCGCGCGCGGTCCAGTCCCAATAGCGCGTCCTCAGCCCGGCATCGGCATGGGCGGCGAGCGCGGCCTCACTTGCCCCGATGAAGCTCAGGCCCGGCGTCATCATGAGCCCCTTCTGCGCACCGGCTACTGCGACATCGATGCCCCAGCCGTCCATCTCGAAGGGCATCGAGCCGAGCGACGCGATGACATCGACCATGAATAGCGCACCGTGACCGCTCGCATCGATGGCCTTGCCCAGTGCCGCGATGTCGTTCACGACGCCGGAAGCCGTGTCCACCTGAACGACCAGGATGGCCTTGATCTCGCCTGCGCGATCGGCACGGAGGCGTTTCTCTAGCGCCTCAGGCGACACCGCCCGTTGTGGCTGTTCCGCCAGCACCTCGACCTCGATGCCGAGCGCCTCCGCCATCTCGCCCCATCCGACAGCGAAGCGACCGCTCTCCAGCACCAGCACCTTGTCGCCGCGCGAGAGGACGTTGGAGAGCGCCGCCTCCCAGGCACCATGGCCGTTGGCAATATAGATGTAGGTGCGGCCTTGCTCTGTGCGGAAGACGCGCCTGAAATCTTCCAGGCAGCTGTCGGTGACAGCGGTCAGCTCCTCGCCATAGATGTCGACGGCCGGCCGGTGCATGGCCTGCAGCACTTCGTGAGGAACGGTGGTCGGGCCGGGAAGGGCCAGGAAATTGCGGCCGCGGCTTACGGTCATGGCGCACCTCGTGGGGTTCGGCGGCCGGTCGGGCCGCCGGAGCTTGCCCTACCCCTCCCGCAACGGTTCGGCAAGCCTGTCGTCTAAACGCCCGGCGGCATAAGGCAGCGCGGGATCGGGGACTCGTGCCTCACAAACCCATCTGGGCGAGAGCCGCCTGAGTGAGAGCGCTGCCGGGGCGGCCCATCTCCATCACCACGTTGTAGTGGTGAAGGCCCTCGATCTCCATGACCGTGGCCTCGAATCCGCGCGCCTGCCATGCCTCGGCGAAGGTCCGATTCTGGGCGACGAATGCTGCCGTCTCCGCCGCGCCGACTGCTGCGATAAGCGGCCCGCCTGCGCCGGTCGCCGGCAGGTTGTAAATTGGACTGTTGCGGGCCGCTGCCTCGGCGTCGAGCCGGACATCGTCGTTGATGCTGGTCTCCATGATGGGCGCCAGATCGAAGATGCCGGAGATGGCGGTACCGCCCTTCACCAGTTCGGCAGGGCGCCCGCGTGCTGCCCAGTCGGTGCAGAGCATCATGGCGGTGAGGTGCCCGCCGGCGGAGTGACCGGAGACGAAGATGCGGTCCGGATCGCCGTTGAGGCGGCCGGCATTGTCGGCGACCCACTCGTGCGCGGTGCGGCATTGCTCGATGATCGTGTCGAGCGTCACCGCCGGTGCCAGCGCGTAGTTGAGCGAGACGGCCGCACCGCCGGCGGTGACGAAGCCTTCGGCGGGAAAGGAGTGCACGTCCTTGTCCATGGCACGCCAGTAGCCGCCGTGGATGAAGACCTGAATCGGGGCGCCGCTCGCAGGTGCCGGGAAGAGGTCGGCGGTCATGTTGGGGCCGGCGCCGTAGCGGACATCGAGGATGCAGTCGAGAGAGTCGCGGACCCGCGCGCTCTCGGCCTCCCACACCGCCAAATACTCTTCGAAGTCCGGGTGGCGCAGGCGCAGATTGTAGCCCGCCTCCTGGGGGAGATTTCTTTGCTCGTTCATCCTCACATTCCCGTGGTTGCCTGCCGCCGTCACTCTCCACGCAGTACGTCGAAGGCGATGCTGATGCGCTCGCCCGGGCCGGTGAAAGGGAGGGTGCGGTGAAACATGTAAGAGGGGAAGAGCAGCATCAGCCCCTCCTTGGGCTCGATCAGGCGGGTCTCGGGCTCCGCCCTGATTCGAAAGTCCCAGTAGGGGCGGCCGAACTCGATCCACCCTGCCGTCCCGTCGTCGTCTGCGCCGAGGGAGGAGGGGAGGGCAACGTAATAGACCCCGCTGAGCCAGGCCGAGGGGTGGATGTGGGGCACCTGATAGGCGCCTTCGTCAAGGATGACCCCCCACGCCGTGATTCTGATGCGATCCGGGATATTGGCCAGGAAGGGATGGCTCGACGCCTGCAGCATCGCTGCCCTGTAGCGGTCCACCCCGTGCGCCACCAGCGCGCCGAACGCCACCGCCGCGCCGCGACCCGGCAGCAGCTCGCCGGTGCTCTGGCCGCGCTCCATCGAGTAGCTCTCGGGTGCTGCCTGCAGCGTCGGGTGATTCCGAACATGCGCTGCCAGCGCCGCGTTGAAGGCGCTTATATTGGCAAAGTTCGCGGGCGGCGCGGAGTGCTCCTGACGAAGCAGACGATCGAAGTCGAGCAGCGACCGTGCCTGGTCCTTCTCGCCTGCCTCCCACAAGGCGACGGCCTTCATCGCAAGTGCGCCGCTCTGGCCCGGCTGCCGTGTCAGCAAATCGTCGCACGCCTTGAGCGCCGCGCGTGGCTCCCCCCGGTCGAAGTGAGCATGAACGTGGCGGGGCTTCCCCACCTCGAACGAAGCGTCGAGGATTTCCGCTCTGAGCTTCGCCGCCTGCCCGTACGCCTCCACGGCCTCGTCGAGCCGACCTTGGGCGTAGAGAACGTTGCCGAAGGCGAAGCACGCCTCGGCATTCTCGGGCTCGATGGCGAGCACCTGGAGGAAGGCGCTTGCGGCACCGTCGAGATCGCCCTTGGCGTGATGGACCAGCCCGATACGGAGCAGGGTGCCGGCATGGTCGGGGCGGAGCGCGGCGGCTCGACCCAAGGCTTCGGCAGCGCCGACGAGGTCCCCCTTGGCCCGTAGCGCCTGGCCGAGATTGACGTGGGTCTCGGCCCTTTCCGGGTCGAGTTCGACAGCGCGCCGATAGGCTGTGAGCGCGGCGTCGAGACGGCCGGCGGCCTGGAGCACGTTGCCGAGGTCGTTGTGCGCGCCGGCGTCTCCGGCGTCGAGCGCGACCGCCCGCTTCAGGAGAGCCGCCGCTTCATCTACAGCATCGAGGCGGAAGGCGACGAGCGCTGCGGCCTTCAGCGCCTCTCTGTGGTCGGGCCTTGCGGCGAGAACCGTGCGGTAAAGCTCTCGTGCTTCTGCGAGCCGCCCGGTCCGCGCATAGAGCGCGGCACGCCGCATCGCCTCGCGGACGCGTGTCGGCGAAAGCCGCGCGCTCTTGTTGCCGCCCGCTCGGTGATCGCCTGCCGTCACCCCGTCACTCCTCCGTGCGCTTGGCGCGATGGCGGCGATGCTACCATGATCGATACTGCGCTCAGCTACCGGCCGTCCGACGATACCCCGCCGCGGATCGGGCCGGTGGCGCGACGCGTAGCGCACGAGCTTTCGGGTCAGCGTAGGCAGCGCATAGTCCGAGAAGCGCGAGGGCGGGCACCAGATATCGCCAGGGTCTCCGTCGCCATCGGTCTCGGCCGCGGCCACCGTTAGCTCGATCTCGAAATGGGTGAAGCCGTGGCGCACCGGCTCGGGCAGCGCCTGCCACTGGCACTGCTCCGGCGCGTGGGCTGTGGCCTCCGCCAGAGTCCACGGTTCCGCCCGCCAGGGGGTGGTGGGCAGCTCGATCATACCGCCGAGCAGGCCCGTCTCGGGCCGCCGCCTCAGGAGTACGGCCCCATCCGCGCGCATCAACCAAAACGAGACACCGTGGCGCAGCGGGCGTGCCCGCTTCGGCGCCCTGCGCGGCAGGGTCTCGGCAACGCCCCGTGCGCGACCTTCGCAGGCGTCGCGCCAGGGGCATGCGAGACAGCCCGGATTACGCGGGGTGCAGACGGTCGCACCGAGATCCATCAATGCTTGCGCGTAGTCGCCCGGCCGGGTCTCGGGCGTGAGTTCGGCGGCAAGCGTGTAGAGCCTGGGTTTCGCCGCCGGAAGCGGAGTCTCGACCGCCCGCAGGCGTGCCATCACCCGCTCGACATTGCCGTCGACGACGGTCGCCGGCCGGTCGTATGCAATGGCTGCGATCGCCGCAGCGGTGTAGCGCCCGATCCCCGGCAACGCCCGCAACGCCTTTTCTTCGGATGGGAAGCGCCCGCCATGATCGGCCAGCACATGCTGCGCGCAGACGTGCAGGTTGCGGGCGCGGGCGTAGTAGCCGAGCCCCTGCCAGGCGTGGAGCACCTCGTCGAGCTCGGCGTGAGCCAGCGCGTCAAGGGTCGGCCAGCGCGCCAGAAACCGTTGAAAGTAGCCCGCGACGACCGGAACGGTGGTCTGCTGCAGCATGATCTCGCTGAGCCAGACCCGGTAGGGGTCGGGCCGCGCGCCGGGCGTGGCGCGCCACGGCAGGCGGCGACGGTGACGGTCGTACCAGTCGAGCAACATCCGGGCCAGCTGCGACGGCTCAACGGGTTTCGGCAGCGGGGCGCTTGTCATCGGCGCCCCAGCCACTTCACAGCAGGCGTCGTTGGGCGTACACCTTGGGTTGGAACCCCCGACGTTCGGCTCCTGACATGCGCAAGGCCCGCCAGGCGCAGCCGCTCTCCACGCTGATCCAAAGAATTACCGCCGGATCCTTCGAGGCGCGCGGACTCGCAGCAGCGGGGATCGCCGCCGAGTGGACTGCGATCGTGGGCGAGACCGTCGCCGCTTGCTCGTGGCCCGACCGCCTGCGGGCGGACGGCACACTCAGGATATGCGTCTCGGGGCCTGTTGCGGTCGAGCTTCAGCATCTCGAACCCCAGATTCTCGAACGAATTGCCGCCTATTACGGCTACCGCGCGGTGACGCGGATCGCCTACGTAAACCGGGCGCCGTCGGCGCGACCAACGGCGGGTGTGGAACGCCAAACGCCGCCCAAAATCGACTCGGAGTCGGCCGAGCGTGTCGAATCCGCCGTCGATTCCACCCGGGACGGTCGCCTGAAGGCAGCGCTTGCAGCTCTCGGCCGAGCGGTCATCGCCCGCTCGTATAAGACATAACGCATTGAAAACGCGCTCATATTCTGGCTGAAACTGTAACATTCGTCGTCCGCCAGCGCGAAAGCCCAACGCCTCGATTACCGGAACTATACTTTTCGTCACCGGCGTGCGTACAGTCCGGCCCGGAATGGTCAACGAGGCCGCCATACCGCTGGAAAACCCGCCGGGTGCCGGAAGGGGCTCGGTGTTTTCATCCGTGCGGCAAGTGGACCAGCCACCGCTGGCTCTGCCGCCGGGTCTCGCCTTCGACACAAGGCTCCGCATGGAAGGCCGGCAGTTCCTTAGCATGCTGCCCTTGAGCGCCGTTCCCGTCGCGTTCCTGGACCCGCAGTATCGCGGCGTGCTCGATCATCTCGCCTACGGCAACGAGGGTGTAAACCGCGGCGCGGGCCGCGCCGCCCTGCCGCAGATGACCGATGAAATCCCGTCGTTCATTCGCGAAATCGACCGCTGCCTGATGCCGAGCGGTCACCTCTTCCTGTGGACGGACAAGTATCACCTTTGCACCGGCTTCGGGGACTGGCTCGACGGAACCTCCCTCGAAATCGTGGACATGGTGACGTGGCACAAGCAGCGGATCGGCATGGGCTATCGCACCAGGCGTGCGAGCGAGCATCTGATCGTCCTGCAGAAGGCGCCGCGCAAGGCCAAAGGCGTATGGAAAATCCACACCATCCCGGACGTGTGGAGCGAGAAAGTCGGCAAGCGCGACCGCGTCCACCCCAAGCCGGTGGGTCTTCAGAGCGCCTTGATCGAGGCGGTCAGCAATCCTGGCGACGTGGTCATCGACCCCGCTGCGGGCTCGTTCTCGGTCATGGAGGCGTGCAAACAGAAAGGACGCACCTTCCTCGGGTGCGATATCAACGGATGAGGTTAACGGTATGATCTCGCGCCGTTTCCTGATCGGAGCGATGGCGGCGATTCCGGCAGTTGCCATGCTGGCGCCGGTGCTGCGCGCCCGCGCCGCCGGCATCGGCGAGAGGCCGGGCGACATGGCGCTGGGCGACCCGGACGCGCCGGTCACCGTGATCGAGTATTTGTCGCTCACGTGCCCCGCCTGCCGGCATTTCCACCAGAACGTTTTCAACCGCCTCAAGCCGGACTACATGGATACCGGGAAGGTGCGCTACGTGGCCCGCGACTTCCCGCTCAATGCGCCTGCGCTTCAGGCGGCGGTGCTTTCCCACTGCGCCGGTCGGGACCGCTATTTCGCCTTCATCGACGTCCTGTTCTCGACCTTCGACGACTGGGCCGCTTCACGAGACTACACGGAGAAGCTCGCGCAGATCGGCGAGCTGGGCGGCGTGAGCCGGGACCGCTTCGAGGCCTGCCTCGCGGACAAGGGCCTCGAGAACGCGATTTTACAGTCGATGGCATCGGCCCAGGCCGAATACGACGTCAGCAGCACGCCGACGGTGATCGTCAATGGCGAGAAATACGAAGGCAAGATGAGCTTCGAGGCGCTCGCCAGGCAAATTGACCGTCTTGTCTCAGGCTCCTAGACGGAGCGGGAACCCGTGCACGTAACGAAGCTCAGAGTCGCGGGCTTCAAGTCCTTCGTCGAACCGACGGAGCTGCATATCGAGCGCGGGCTGACGGGGATCGTCGGCCCCAACGGCTGCGGCAAGTCGAACCTCGTCGAAGCGCTGCGCTGGGTCATGGGCGAGACCGCGCCGCGCCAAGTGCGCGGCGGCGGCATGGAGGACGTGATCTTCGGCGGCACCTCCCGCCGCCCGGCCCACGCCATCGCCGAAGCCACGCTCAGCCTCGACAATTCGGACCGGACCGCGCCGCTGGGCTTCGAGGATGCCGCCGAGATCGAGGTAACCCGCCGCATCGAGCGTGGCGAGGGTTCGGCCTACACCGTCAACGGCGACGAGGTCCGCGCCCGGGACGTGCATATTCTGTTCGCGGACGCCGCGACCGGCGCACATAGCTCGGCGTTGGTGGGCCAGGGGCGGATCGGCGACATCATCGGCGCAAAGCCTGCACAGCGGCGGGCTTTGCTCGAAGAGGCGGCCGGCATCACCGGCCTGCACGCGCGCCGGCACGAGGCCGAGCTCAAGCTCAGGGCGGCGGAGACGAATCTGGAGCGCCTTCAGGACGTGATCGGCACCCTGGAGGCGCAGCTGCGCGATCTCGAGCGCCAGGCGCGCCATGCCAAGCGCTACCGGCGTCTCTCGGAGAGAATCCGCGAGACGGAAGCATCGCTGCTCCTCGTTCGTTGGATGGCGGCGCGCGCCCGCGTCGAGGAGGTGACGCGCCAGGCGGAGCATGCCGCCCGCCGGGTGGCCCAGGCGACGGAGCACGCTGCGGATGCCGCGCGCTGCCAAGCGGACACTGCCGCGGTGCTGCCCGAGCGGCGCCAGCACGAAACCAAAAGGGCCGCCGCGTTGCAGCGGCTGCGTATCGAGCACGAACGGCTGGCCGAGGAGGAGCAGCAGCTCGCTCGCGATCGCGAGCAAATTGCGGGCAGACTCGCCCAGATCGCCGCCGACATCGAGCGCGAAGAGGCGCTTGCCGCCGACGCCGAGGCTACAAGGCGCCGTCTGGACGAAGCACGCGCGGGACTTGCCCGAGAGGCCGAGGGCGATGCCGCTGCCGAGGCGGCGGCACGGGCCGCTCAGGAAGAGACGCGTGCCGAGGTCGAGGCGGTCGAGCAGCGCCTAGCCGCGCTCGCCCAGGCCCGCGCCAGGGCCGAGGCGGAGCGCGAGGCCCTCGGCACGCGGATCGACGAGGCACGGAGCCGGCGCAAGCGGCTCGAACACGATCTTGCGCAGGCGAAGGAGGAGCGCGCCTCGCTGGAGCAGGGGGCCCCCGCCGGCAACCGTCTGGCGGAAGCCGAGGAGGCGGAGCGCACTCAGGTCGCGCACTTCGAGGAGGCGCGCGCGGCATTGCGCGAGGCGGAGGCGGCGCGGACAGAGGCTGAGAGCCGCGAACGCTCGCTCCGCGAAACGTTGCGCGAAGCCGACGCCGCACTTGCAGGCAGCGAGGCCGAGCGGGCGGCCCTCGCCGCGTTGCTCGCCGATCCCGTTGCCAGCAACGGCTCGGCCCTGTGGGACAGGGTCACCGTCAAGCCCGGATTCGAGACCGCCGTGGGCGCTGCGCTGGGCGATGATCTTCAGGCCAGCACGAACGAAGACGCGCCGGTGCACTGGCGCACGCTGTCGCAGGGCAGCGACTCTGCGGCGCTGCCGCCGGGCGCCGTGCCGTTGACGGACGCCGTGCGCGCCCCTGAAACGCTGGCGGCGCGCCTCGCGCAGATCGGGGTGGTGATGGAAGTAGACGGTGCCCGCTTACAATCTTCGCTCTGCACCGGCCAGCGCCTGGTGAGCCGGGACGGCTCGATGTGGCGTTGGGATGGCTACACAGTTGCTGCCGAGGCACCGACGGCCGCGGCCCGCCGGCTGGAGGCACGCAATCGGCTGGCTGCACTGGCCGAAACCTGCGCCCAGGCAGAAGACGAGAAGCGCAGAGCCGAGGGACACGTAACGGCGGCAGCGGCAGCCAGGGTGGAGTCGGAGGCCGCCTGGTCTCGCGCTCGTGCCCACGCCGACGACACGGCAGAGGCGCTGCGTGCGGCGCGGGAGGCTCGTGCGGCTGCGTCTGCGGAGGTGGCGGCGGTGCGATCGCGCCTTTCCGCGCTCGGCGAGACGGTGGCACGGCTTGAGCAGGAGATCGCCGAGGCCGCAGAAACGGAACGCCTCGCCCGTGCTGCGCTCGATGCCCTGCCGACGGAGGGTGCCGGGAGTGAGGACGAGATCGCCTCTCTGCGAGCCACCCTGGCGGGGCTTCGGGCGCGCTACGATGAGAGCTCTCAACGCCACCATCGGGTGGCTCAGGCGGCGGCCGGGCGCGGCGCCCGGATCGCCGAGCTGGCGCAAGAGAGCGAGAGCTGGGCGTCACGCGCGGACAATGCGCGGCGGCGCTTGAAGGCGCTGGCCGAACGTCGGGGCGATGCCGAGAGCGCGCGCGCCGCTCTCGACGCGCGACCGGCTGAGCTCGAAGCGCGGCGCGCTCAATTGCTCGGCATGATCGAGAGCGCGCGGAACGAGCACCGCGATGCCGTCGATGCGCTGGCGGCCGCCGAACAGGAAGCGAAGGCCGCGACGGGTGCGCTCAAGCAGGCCGAGGCGGCACTGGGCGAAGCGCGCGAGGGCGCAGCCCGGCTCGAGGGCCTCATGGCCGAGGCCGGGCAGGCGGAGACCCTGGCCGCTGCCCAGATCACGGAACGTCTCCGCGTCGCGCCGGAAGAAGCGCACTCGATTGCCGCCCTCGACCCCGAGGGTGCGCTTCCCGATGCCGAAGCGGTGGAGGTCAAGCTTCAGCGGCTGATCCGCGAACGAGAGAACATCGGCGCCGTGAACCTGCGGGCAGAGGCGGAAGCGAGCGAGCTCGACGAGCGTATCCGGGAGATGCAGGAGTCCCGCGCCGATCTGCTGGAGGCGATCGCGCGCCTGCGACGCGGCATCGCCAGCCTCAACCGCGAGGGGCGGGAGCGGATGCTCGAAGCGTTCGGCGCGATCGACGGGCACTTCCGGCGGCTGTTCACGGAGCTCTTCGGCGGCGGCAAGGCCCATCTCGCGCTGGTCGATTCCGACGATCCCCTGGAGGCCGGTCTGGAGGTCGTGGCGAGCCCGCCGGGCAAGCGTCCGCAATCGCTCTCGCTGCTGTCCGGCGGCGAGAAGGCACTGACGGCCATCGCGCTGCTCTTCGGCGTATTCCTCACCAACCCGGCGCCGATCTGTGTGCTCGACGAAGTCGATGCCCCGCTCGACGACAGCAACGTGGAGCGCTTCTGCACGCTCATCACGAAACTGGCCAGCGAGACCGACACCCGCTTCATCGTCGTCACCCACCATCGCATCACAATGGCCCGTGTCGACAGGCTGTTCGGTGTTACCATGGTGGAGCGGGGGGTCTCCGAACTCGTCTCGGTCGATCTGGAGCGCGCCGTGCGCTTGCGGGAGAGCGCCTGAGCCTGCCCGTCTGAATTCCGGAATCGAATATTCCCACCTTATTTCAATGCGTTAGAGAGCCTCTCTGCGGCGCTTCACCGGCTTGACAGGGGGCGGGGCAGCCCCTATGGTGCGGGCGCTTTTCGACTGCGGGGCACGCGCGCGCCCTGGCCGAGCGGGTTTGCATGGACGACAAACCACGGCCATCCCTGGAGGAACTAGGCTCCCGGCTGCGCAAAGCCCGAGGCGGGAACGAGTCGGGCAATCGTGGCCGATTGCCCGGCACGCGTCTTGGGCAAGCGTTGCACCTCGCGATCGAAATGGCGGCCACGCTGGCCGTTGGCGGCGGCATCGGCTGGTTGCTCGACGATTGGCTCGGGACGAAGCCGTGGCTGTTCGTGGTCTTCATCTTTGTGGGGATCGCGGCCGGCATCCTGAACGCGTTTCGGGCGGCACAACGAATGGGGGCCACGCCGTTATCCCGCGCGGATGCGGGGGAGCGGGGTGAAGAACGGGACGAGCGAAGCCAGGAGTAGGACGGCCAGTGGCAACGACGGATAACGGTGGCGCCGGTCATAACGGCGACGCGCAACACGGCCCGCTCGATCAGTTTGCGATCAACCGCTACGTCGAGATCGACCTCGGCGGGTTCGACGCGTCGTTCACCAATTCCGCGCTGATGATGTGCGTGACCGTGATCGTCATCACGCTGCTCACCACGGTAGGCATGGGCCGCGGGCGCATGGTGCCGGGGCGCATGCAGTCCATTGTGGAGATGAGCTACGACATGGTCGCCCGAATGCTGGGCGACATCGTGGGCGGCCGCGGCGCGCAGAAGTTCTTCCCGTTTGTCTTCAGCCTGTTCATGTTCTTGCTGCTCGGCAACGTGCTCGGGCTGATTCCCTACTCCTTCACCTTCACCAGCCACATCATCGTGACGCTCGCGTTCGCGCTGGTGGTCTTCGTCGGCGTGACGATCCTCGCAATCGTCATCCACAAGCACCGCTTCCTGACCTTCTTCCTGCCGCCGGGCGTGCCGATGTGGATGGCGCCGCTGCTGGTGCCGATCGAGGTCATCTCATACATGGCGCGGCCGATCAGCCTCTCCGTGCGGCTTTTCGCCAACATGATGGCGGGGCACTCGATCCTGCACGTGTTCGGCGCCTTCGTCTTCGTCCTGAGCTTTGCCGGCGTCCTGCCTTTCGCGTTTATCGTCGCGCTCTACGGGCTCGAGCTGCTCGTCGCCGTGCTCCAGGCCTACGTCTTCACCATTCTGACCTGCCTCTACATCCGCGACGCGATCGAGTTGCATCACTAAGCGGTCGGAAGCGGGTCCCCCACGCCAAAATCTCCGAACAAACCGAGGGAATTAGGATCATGGACGCAGATGCAGCGAAACTGCTCGGTCAGCTGATTGGCGGCGGTCTCGCCACGATCGGCGTGGCGGGCTCCGGTGTCGGCATCGGCATCATCTTCGGCAACTATGTCTCCGCAGCGGGGCGCAACCCGGCGGCGGCGCCGAAGCTGTTCGGTAACGTGCTGCTGGGCTTCGCGCTGACCGAGGCGATCGCGCTGTTCGCGCTCGTCATGGCCTTCATCATCCTGTTCGGCTCCTGATCGGCAGCCATCCGGCGGCTTGAGTCGGAGGCAGGAGGCGCCCGATGCCACAGCTCGAGATGGGGGACTACGCGCCCCAGATCTTCTGGCTGGTCGTCACCTTCGTCGTGCTCATGCTGATCATGTGGTCCGTGGGCCTGCCGCGGATCCGCCGCGTCATCGAGGCGCGAGAATCCAAGATCAGCGAGGATCTGGCGGACGCGGAGAGCGCCAAGGGCAAGGCCGAGGACGCGCTCAAGGCCTATGAGGAGGCGCTGGCTGACGCGCGCTCCAGGGCCCATGGCGTACTTGCCGAGACCCAGGCCAAGCTCTCGGCGGAGGCGGATGCACTGCGCGCTGAGCTCGACGCCGATCTGGCCGCCAGGGCGGCGGAGGCGGAGGAGCGCATTCAGGAGACGCGGGCGCAGGCGCTCGCCAGTCTGCGCGACGTGGCGGGCGACGTGGCGCGGGCCGCGACCGAACGGCTGGTCGGCACCGCTCCCTCCGAGGCCGCCGCCCGTGCGGCGGTGGAGGCGAGCATGGGCGAGGGGCGCTGAGCCATGAAGAAGATGGTCCGCAAGCCCGAGTTCTGGGTGATCGTCGCCGCCTGCGTCTTCGTCGTCGTCGGCAGCCAGATCACCGAGTCGGCCAACTTCTGGATCCTCATCGCCTTCATCACCTTCTTCGGCGCCTTCGGCCGTGCCGCCTACAAGAAGGCGACCGAGGTTCTCGACAAGCGGGCGGATCGGATCCGGAACGAGCTCGACGAGGCGGCGGCGCTTCGCGCCGAGGCCCAGGCGCTGCTCGCGGAGCACGAGCGCAAGCGCCAGGAGGCCGAAGAAGAGGCCCGCCTCATGGTGGAGCATGCCAAGGCGGAGGCCGAGCGCCACGCGGCGGAGGCTCGGGCTTCGCTCGAGGAGACGATGAAGCGCCGCGCCGCGCTTGCCGAGCAGCGCATCGCCCGCGCCGAGGAAGAGGCGATGCGGGAAGTGCGGCAGACCGCCGCAGTGCTGGCCATCGAGGCCGCGCGCCGTCTCATGAGCGAAACGATCGACGAAGACCGCGCCGACCGCATGATCGAAGAGTCGATCCAGGAGGTCCGCGACCGGCTCAACTGACCCGCGCGCCGGTCAGCATGATGGCCGCGTCGCTAGCGCGGCATGGGAGGTGCGTCTGTGTACAAGGGCATGTACACGTACCCTTGGGACCTGGTTGACGAGGGGATCAGCACCGCCACGGGCCGCATGCGCGTTTGCGGCATCAACACGGTCACGCTGGCAGCGAGCTACCATGCCGGCAAGTTCCTGCGCCCCCATGCGCCGGCGGGGCGCGTCTATTTTCCCGAGGATGGAACCGTCTATGTGCGCCCGCGCATGGACCGCTACGGCGCCATCAAGCCGATCCAGAGCAAACTCGCGACCGAGCGGGACACGTTCGCCGAGCTTGCGGCGGAGGCGCCCGATATGGGGCGCGTCGCCTGGACCGTGTGCCTGCACAACACGCCATTGGGCATGCGCCACCCCGAATTCACGGTGCGCAACTGCTACGGCGATTCCTACGTCTACAGCCTATGCCCGGCCTACGAGGAGGTGCGCCGCTACGTCGTGACGCTCTGCACCGATATGGCCGAGCGCTACGAGCTCGACGGGCTGGCGCTGGAAACCCCCGGATTTCTACCCTTCGATCATGGCTTCCACCACGAGTTTTTCCTGCTGCCGATGAACCGATGGGCCGGCTGGCTGCTCGGGCTCTGCTTCTCCGAAGGCACAATCGTAGCGGCGGAGGCGCGCGGCATCGACGCCGAGCGGCTTCGCTGGCAGGCCTGCGCGGCGCTCGATGCGTTCTTTGCCCGGCCGGAGCCGGTGCCCGACCACATCGCTGCCGAGTGGTGGATCGCGGACCTGATCGCGGATCCGGAGTGGGCCGTCTTCCTGAGTTGGCGCTGTCAGCTCGTGGCCGACCTGGTGGCAGAGGTCCGCGCGGCGCTGCCCAAGGAGACCAAGCTCGCGGTGATCCCGACGGTACAGCGGCCGACGGCGGCGGCCTGGTCGGAAGGAACGGATCTGCGGCTGCTTGCCGAGGTGGCGGATACGCTGGAAGTTCCGGCCTACGAGGCGAGCGCGGCGGCGGTTGCGCTCGACGCCAGCGACGTGCGCCGGCGTGCAGGCGCGGACGCGCGGATCACCTACATCCTGCGGCCGGCCTATCCCGATCTCGCGAGCGGCGCGGAAACCGTTGCTGCCGCGCGTGCGCTGCGGGCAAGCGGGCTCTCGGGCATCGCGTTTTACAACTACGGGCACATCGCGCTCTCGGCCCTCGATCGGGTGCGCGATGCGCTCGCCGTGCTGGAGGAGTCGCCATGATGCGTTTCTTGGGAAGGTCCGCACTTATCACCGGCGGGGGCGGCGGCATCGGCGGCGCGATTGCCGAGCGGCTGGCGTTCGAGGGTGCGGCGGTTGGTGTGCTCGACCGGAGGGGCGACGCGGCGGCAGATACGGCTCAGCGGATCGAGGCCGCCGGCGCACGTGGAATCGCGCTCACGGCCGAGATCACGGACCCCGACTCGGTCGCAGCTGCGCTGAAGACGATGACGGATGCCATCGGTGCCCCCGACGTGCTGGTCAACAACGCGGCCTGGGCGCTCAAGGGCGACCTGGAGAGCACCGAACTCGCTGACTGGCAGGCCGAGCTCGCAATCGACCTTGACGGCCAGTTCGTCTGCGCCAAGGCGGTCCTGCCCGGCATGGTCGCGCGCGGCGCCGGCGCCATCGTCAACATCGGCTCGGTCAACGGCCTGATGGCGCTCGGCAACCCGGCCTACAGCGCCGCCAAGGCCGGGCTGCTCAGTTTCACCCGCTCGCTCGCGGTGGAGTACGGGCCCAAGGGCATCCGTGCCAACATGGTCTCGCCCGGCACGGTGGAGACCGACATCGAGACCTGGCGCATCCGCCGGGAGAAGAACCCGAAGATCTTCGAGCAGCTCGCGCGCTGGTATCCGGTTGGCCGCGTCGGCCGGCCCGACGATATCGCCGCCGCCGTCGCCTTCGTCGCCGCCGACGAGGCGGCCTTCGTCAACGGTGCCAACCTGGTGGTCGACGGCGGGCTGACCGCGGGTCTTCCGGTGATGATCGAGGAATTGATCCTCGAATAGGCGCTCCCACAGCACCCGCACCCGGAGATGTGACCGTCGGCCGTCGGCCGGGGCCGCCTTGACGCCGCCCTTCCGTCTCCCGCACTCTCGCGATCGGTGCGGACAGGAGCAGCGGCGGTGGACGTGGAGCGCAGCTTTCTCGATTCGACCGATCTCATCGGCAACGGTCCGGCCCTGGCCGGGCGGCTCCGACGCGACGGCTATCTGTTCCTGCGCGGGCTATTGCCGCGCGACGCCGTGCTGGAGGTTCGCCGACGTCTGCTGGAGAAGGCGGCGGCGGAGGGCTGGCTCAACCCGGATCGTCCGATCGAGGATGGCATCGCCAATCCCGCCGCGTCCTGCAAGGACCCCGAAGAACCCTACATGAGAGTGTTTCGCGGCATCTGGGCCGATGAGGCACTGCACCGGCTCAGGACCCACCCGGCCGTGCTGGCGCTCTTCGACGGGATCTTCGGCGAGCCCGCCCTGGCGCATCCGATGTTCGTCCAACGCAACATCTTCCCTCAAAGCGAGAGCTTCGATTTCACCACCGGCGCGCATCAGGACAAGGTCCACATCGGTGGCGCGACCAGTCACGCAATGTGGATCCCGCTGGGCGACTGCCCGAGAGACAAGGGAGCGTTGGCGGTGGCGGCCGGCTCGCACCTGGCAGGCGTGCTGGACACCAAGGTCGGCAGCGGCGCCGGCGGGATGGACATCTGCGTACCGATCCCCGGCCGGTGGGTGACCGGCTCGTTCGAGGCGGGGGACGTGCTGATCTTCTCGGATACCACGGTGCATCGCGCACTGCCTAATCGTTCAACCGAGATACGGCAGTCTTTCGATGCCCGCTACCAGCCGGCGAGCCAACCCGTCGCCGAGACCAACATGTGCCCCTATTCCGGCTGCGGGACGTGGGAAGAGGTCTATGCGGGCTGGTCCTCCGACGATCAGAAATACTACTGGGAAGCTCTCTCTCCCAACGTCGTGGCATTCGATCGCAGCCATTACGAACGGCGCGACCGAATGGCGTTCGACATGGCGGAGAGCGGCGATGTCACGGCGCGCGACGCGCTGCTGCGCATCGTGCAGCGCGATCCGGACGAGGAGAAGCGTCAGCGGGCCGAAACCCTGCTGGGCCACCTGAAAGGTCGAGAAATGCCCTCCATCTCAACGTGATGGCGGGGATTTCTACATCAAGGGCTTAGCCAGGATTCTCACCGGGGTCACGCCCTATTCGGCGGCTTGGTCGAGCTCCGCGATGGCGTCGTTCCAGTGGGCGGCCGAGCGCTTCTTCACCATCGTGCGGAACTCGGCTGTGGTCTTGGGGAAGTACTCGCCCGTGCCCCAGTCCACGATGACACCGTAGCGTCGCACCATGTCGAACTGGTTGAGCTCGCCCTTGCGGTAGCGCTCGGCCACCGAGGCGCCGTCCTCCTCCAGCCAGCCACGTCGCGCCTTGGCAATGGCGGCACGCTCAGCGCGCGTGGCCTCCACGTCCACCTCATAGCTCGCGAGGTCCGCGTCGATCACGGTGAGCACAACGCCATAGTCCATGCGCGCGCGCTCGAGCGAGACGTAATCGTCCTCGACATCGCGCACCACCGCCGCCGGGTCGCGCTCGAGCGGATCGCCCAGGCCTCCGCCGCCGGCAGTCGGTCGCGAGAACACGTCGCCGGACTCGATCGGCACGTCGGAGAAGACCGACCCCAGCCATTCGCGCTCGTTTTTGCCCTTGCGCTGAATGTAGAGCCCGTGCGGCATCGACGGCAGCCCGCCCTTGATGCCCCAGACGATCGCCCGCTCGCGGTCGCAGATGTAGGAGATGACGGTGCTCTCCGCATCCTGCAGGGTGCTGGTCTTGACCACGCCGGCGCCGCCCCGCCACTTGCCGGGGCCGGGCGAATCGGTCTGAATCTGGTACTCGTTGGCGATGATCGGGCAGAGCCGTTCCTGCCCCTCCACCGGCTGGGTCATGAGGCCCGTGCCGAAGCAGGCGGTGGTGACGTTGCAGCCGTCCTTGCCGTTGCGCCCGCCCCAGCCGCCGGGCAGCCAGTCGTAGAACATGAAGATTTTGCGGTCTTCGGTGCGCAGGTCCCGGCCCCCGGTGAGCAGGTATTCCAGGTTGAAGGCGCACGCGATCGCACGCTCGGGCATGATGTCGGACCAGATCTCGTAGATCGAGTTCATGATCTTTTCGAACGGCATCAGGAAGCCCGTCACCGCGACCGGCCAGCGGGCGTCGACGATGGAGTTCTCGGGCGCGATCACGTTGATCGGCCGGTAGAAGCCCGAGTTGAGCGGCAGGTCGGGGAAGTAGGTCTTCATGCCCGCGACGACGGCCGAGAAGGTGCCGCCGAAGGCAGAGTTGTAGAGCGAGCTGATGGTCCCGTGGCTGCCGGTGAAGTCGTAGGTGACCTCGTCGCCCTTGATGGTGAGCTTCACCTTGATGGGGATCATCCCCTCGCCGCTCGCCGGATCCCGGTCGATATAGTCCACGTTCTCCCAGGTGCCGTCGGGGAGCGCGGCGATGCGCTGGCGCGTCGCCAGCTCGACATAGTCCTGCACCTCCTTGCAGCCGGTGACGACGGTGTCCTTGCCGTACTTCTCCACCAGCCGCAGCATCTCGCGCTCGGCGACGCGGGTGGCCTCGGCCTGCGCGTTCATGTCGCCGATGATCGATTCCGGGTCGCGCGTGTTGGCGGCGATCATGTTGGCGAAGTCGTGGCGCCACTTGCCCTCGTCGATTAGCCGCGTCGGCGTGATGCGGATGCCCTCGCGGAACATCTCCTTGGCGAGCACGTCGAAGGAGCCGGGCGTGCTGCCGCCGACATCCGACCAGTGGCCGTTGGACTGGGCGAAGGCGATGATCTCGTCGCCCACGAACACCGGGCGGATGATCCGCACGTCGTTGAAGTGGGTGCCGCCGGCGTAGGGGTCGTTGATCATGAACACGTCGCCCGGCCGCATGTCGTCCTTGAACGTGTCGATGACCGCCTTGCAGGTGTAGTGGAGCGTGCCGACATGGACGGCGATGTCCATGTTGCCCTGGGCGATAGAATCGCCGTTGGCGTCATTCAGGGCAGACGAAAAGTCGCGGTTGTAGATGACGAACGAATAGCAGGTCCTCAGGATCTGCTCCGCCATCTGGTCGACGGTCGTGATGAACGAGTTCTTCAGGACCTCGAAGGTGACCGGATCGAGCGTTATGCCAGTGCCTTGCTTGCTCATCTCTATGCCTCCGCTACGTGGATCCGGACGTTGAGCCACTCGTCCACTTCTGCGCGTACGCCGGGCGGGATGACCGTTGTCGAATCGAGCTGCTCGATAATTGCCGGCCCCTCGATCACCGCGCCCGCCGGAAGCCCATCGTGTGAGTATATCGGGGTCTCGACCGCTCCCTCAACCTCGTCGAAATCGACCATGCGCTTAGCCTCCGCCACCGCCTTGGCGCCGTTCGCCGCATGACGCATCAGCTCGGCCTTGGACACCGTGCCAATAGCCGCGAGATTGAGGCGGAAAAGCTCGACCGGCGTGTCGTCCCGGCGGAAGGCGTATTCCCGGTCATGGTCGGCGTGGAAGGCGTTCACGGCCTCAGGCACCGAGGTGAAGGGCGTAGCCACCGGCACCTGCAGCGAGCGCCACTGGCCCAGATACATCATGTCGATCGTGCGTTGCAGCACCATGTCGGCCTCCGCCACGCCCTCCTTCACCAGCCGGCTGTGCGCTTCCGCCTCCATCTCGCCGAAGCGGGCCTCGATGTCGGCTGGGTCGGCCTCTGCCGCGAGCGCGAGATAGGTCTGCGAGAGATCGTGGCGCACGTCCACCAGCAGGCAGCCCAGCGCCGAGGTCACCCCCGGATTGGGCGGCACGATCACGGTCGGGATGGAAAGCTCTTTTGCCAGCGCCACACCGTGCAGAGCGCCGGCGCCGCCGAAGGCGACGAGCGCGAAGTCGCGCGGGTCATAGCCCCGGCTGATGGAAATGAGACGCACCGCATCCGCCATGTTGGCGTTGGCGACGCTCACGATGGCCTTGGCCGCCGTGACAGAGTCCATGCCCAGCGGCTCGGCGACGCCGGTGCGCACCGCGGTCTCGGACGCCGCCTTGTCGAGCACGATCTGCCCGCCGGCAAGCTGCGTGCCGAGCCGGCCCAGCGCCAGGTTCGCATCGGTGTTGGTGGGCGTCGTGTTGCCCCGCCCGTAGCAGGCCGGCCCCGGATCGGCACCCGCCGACTGCGGCCCGTTGTGCAAGGAGCCGGCGTCGTCGATCCAGGCGAGCGAGCCGCCGCCCGCGCCGATGGTCAGCACCTCGATGCTGGGGAAGCGGATCGGATAGCCGAACTCGATGTGCCAATCCTTGGTGACGCGCGATGCACCGCCGAAGACCAGCGAGACGTCGCAGCTCGTGCCGCCCATGTCGAGGCCGATGGAGTTCTCGTAGCCGCAGAGCATCGCGATGTGGCGGCTCGCGATGGCGCCGGCGGCGATGCCGGAGCCGGCAAGGCGGCCCGCGAACTGCCCGGCGGTCGCCGGCGTCATGACGCCACCGCCGGAGTGCAGCATCAACAGATCGCTCGCGTAGCCGCCCTCTTGCAGCGCGTCGTTCATGCGCGACACGTAGCCGCTGACCACGGGGCTCAGGATTGCGTTGACCACCGTAGTGGAGAAGCGCTCGTGCTCGAAGATCTCGGGCAGGGTCTCGGATGACGTGGTGATCTCCACACCCGGCAGCTCCTCCTCCAGAATCTCCTTCACCCGGGTCTCGTGCGCCGGATTGATGAAGGAGTTCATAAAGCAGACGGCGACCGCGTCGACGCCGCGCTTGCGCAGGATCCGGGCCTTCTCGCGCGCGTCGGCCTCGTCGAGCGGGGTTGTCACCTTGCCGCCGTGGTCGATGCGCTCCCGCACGGTCAGCCGGTCGCGGCGCCTGATATAGGGCTGGGCGACATCCTTGTAGGTATCCCAGAGGTCCTCCTTGTTGGAGCGCCTGATCTCGATGACGTCGCGGTAGCCCTCGGTGCAGATCATCGCAGCGGGCGGCAGCCGACGGGTGATGAGCGCGTTGGTAGCGACGGTCGTGCCGTGGGAGAAAAGCGTCACGTCCTTGAGGTCGATCTTCGCCTCTTCAAGCCCCCGCATCGCGCCGATCAGGGGGTCCTCGGGCGTCGATGCCGTCTTCGCGACCCTGAGCGCGCCGGTGTCCTCGTCGAGAATGCAGATATCGGTGAACGTGCCCCCGATATCGACCGCTACCCTCAGCTTCGTCACGAATCCCTCCCGCCGCTCTATCGGTTACCGCCGCTGGACCGGCGGCGCGTCCCTGTCGTTTTCCTGAACCCCGGCCTCACCCCGCAGCCCGCGCCTCGCCGCTGCCGGGCTCAAGCTCCGGCGGCAAGATCGTCCGCTCATCGACTGTCGCCGACTCGAGCTGTGTATGCGTCAGGTTCCGCACCTCGCCCAGGTCGGCGCCGGAGAGATCGGCGTCTACCAAAGCCACGCCGCCGAAATAGGCGCTCCTCAGCGTCGCGTTGCGAAAGCTCGTGCCGGGGAATTCGGCACCCACCAGCATTGCGCCTTCCAGGTTCGCCTGCTCCAGGCTGGCACGGCCGACCCAGGCGCCGTGCAGGTCCGCGCGGATAAGCGTGGCGTGCTCCAGGTGCGCGCGCCCGAGCCAGGCGCGCTGCAGACGGGTCTCGACCAGCGAAGCGTGCTCCATGCGCGCATCGCCGAGCGCTGCATCGGAGAGATCGGCCTTGTCCAGCACCGCGCGCTGCAGCGTCGCACCGGCGAGATCGGCACGGTTCAAGTTGGCGCCCGTAAAGTCGGCTTCCGAGAGCTCGGCGCCGGCGAAGTCGGCGCGGAAGAGGTTGGCGCCTACGAAGACCGCGCGGCGCAGGTCCGCGCCGGGGAACCGCACGTCCGCGAGTTCCATGCCTGAGAGGTCCGCGCGCACGCCCTCCGCGCCGTCGCTCTCGAGCCAGCGCGCGTGGTCCGCGCGTATCCGTGCGATCTCGTTGAGGTCAGGCTTCTCGCCCGTTGCCGCGCCTCCGGGCGGCTGCTGCATCGCGCGCACTCCCTTGCCCCGCGCAACCACGCCTGGACGCCGCGCAGGGTCTGCTCATCGAGTGAGGCTATCCAATAGCGACAGAACGCCTTGCGATCAATGGTGGAAGGGAGGTGGGGGCCGACAGACACCAAAGTTAGCGCAGCGCTCCAATCCCTAGTCTGCTTAGAATCCGAGAGACTTCTACAATCAACGTCAGAATATCCATTTGGCTGAGGGGGCGGCTATGCGCAAGCGCTCTTCGTACTGGATTAAGGCGACAGAACGAAACGCTGATATCGTCTCGATTCAGAAAGATCGCTTGGAACGCATCCCGCCAGTTGTCACCTCTAGTGATAATTGCACACAAGTCCATAAAGTCTGCGTACTGAATCGCGTCAAATACCGGCTGACCGTTCGCACAATCTTCGGTTTGTCGCTCCTGCCATTTCTCGCGTATACCTTGGGAAACCCTCTGCCTTATCCAATTCGGGCCAATCAATTCAAATAGGGCCTCTTCAATTACACTTCGAAGCCATCGTTCAAATTTGCTAAACAACTGCCCGTGCACCGGATCAAATGTCGCATCAGGCTCAATCGTTCCAACCGCCTGCGGAGCAGGCACTAATTCAAATGGAAGGCTAATCTCCAGGGTGGGTCGCAAAATGACGCATGAAGCGCGCGGGCGAGTGATTAGTGAAGGGCTCGGATCAACCGAAAGCACATCGATCAATGTGGAGTGGGATTCGAGGGAGTCGAGGACGGTGCCGGTGTCGTTCAGCTCGATCGAGGGCCTGAAGGACTCCACGATGTCTCCGACCGCGGACAGCCCAGGCGGTGGCTTGAAGGACTCCATGATCTCCCCGACCGCGGACAGCCCAGGCGGTGGCTTGAGGGACTCCACGATGTCTCCGACCGCGGACAGCCCAGGCGATGGCTTGAAGGACTCCATGATCTCCCCGACCGCGGACAGCCCAGGCGATGGCTTGAAGGACTCCATGATCTCCCCGACCGCGGACAGCCCAGGCGGTGGCTTGAGGGACTCCACGATGTCTCCGACCGCGGACAGCCCAGGCGGTGGCTTGAAGGACTCCATGATCTCCCCGACCGCGGACAGCCCAGGCGGTGGCTTGAGGGACTCCACGATGTCTCCGACCGCGGACAGCCCAGGCGGTGGCTTGAAGGACTCCATGATCTCCCCGACCGCGGACAGCCCAGGCGGTGGCTTGAGGGACTCCATGATCTCCCCGACCGCGGACAGCCCAGGCGGTGGCTTGAAGGACTCCATGATCTCCCCGACCGCGGACAGCCCAGGCGATGGCTTGAAGGACTCCATGATCTCCCCGACCGCGGACAGCCCAGGCGGTGGCTTGAAGGACTCCATGATCTCCCCGACCGCGGACAGCTCAGGCCATGGCTCGAAGGACTCCATGGTGTCCCCGATCTCGGACAGCGCAGACGCGGGCTTGAAGGACTCGAGAAGGCCAGTAACACAAAATTCGGATGTAGACTTCTTCAACTTAGACATTGGCAAGCCGTTCGTTGTTGACGCTATCGGTACTCTTTCCAACCATCGAGCTCAATCAGACCGAAGCGTGCCACATTTGTTCAGGCTACTATAGCATCGAGTCGTCGAAATTGCGTCAACAAATTTGCGCATTTTGTTGTCGCAAGAGATCGCCCTGTCAGCACCATCACTTTTGTTCGTATTCTCTCCAGTTCAGAAACAAATTAGTTTTGGGTGTACCGCTTATGCACATGGCTCCGGTCGCGAGAGTTTGCCACCAGATGTTGAGGTTGAGGTTAGGGCGGGGGAACGGGTAGAATGTTCCTTATACGTTCCTGCCGACGGAGCCACCACATGAAACAGGTCCCCGACAGCCTCCTCGCCTTCCAGCACATGTTCCCGGACGATGACGCCTGCGCCGCCTGGCTGATCGAAATGCGCTGGCCGGACGGCTTCGTCTGTCCCGCGTGCGGCCATGAAAAGGGATGGGCGCTGCGCAGAAAAGCACACACCTTCGAGTGCGCCGGCTGCCGCCGGCAGACCTCGGTGACGGCCGGGACGATCCTGCACGCCAGCAAGCTGCCGCTCACCGTCTGGTTCTGGGCCGCCTACCTGATGGCGACCCACTCCAACGGCATCTCTGCCCTGCAGCTCCAGAAACAGCTCGGTATCGGCTCTTACCGCAGCGCTTGGCTGCTCGCCCACAAGCTGCGCGCCAGCATGGTCGACCCCGAGCGCAACCCGTTGTCGGGCCTGGTGGAAATCGACGAGGCCAGCCTTCCATTCCGGACCAAAGACGATCCTCCCACCGGAGGGCAAGGACGCAGCCACGACGGCAAGATGCTCATCGTCGGCGCCATCGAACTCGGGGACGGAAACATCCCAGGCCGCCTGCGGCTGGCCGAAATCTCCTCCTACGGCGCCGCCGACCTCGGACACTTCGTCGAAACCGCCGCCGATCCCGACGCCATCGCGAAAACCGACGGCTGGTCCGGCTACGCTGCGGTCCCCGCCGATCGCCACAATGTCCATGTCGTCGGGAAGACCGCCGCTCACCTCGTCCTGCCGTGGATCCACCAAGTCTTCTCCAACCTCAAAGGATGGGCGCGAGGCGTCTACCACGGGCTGCGTCGCAAGCATCTGCAGGCCTATCTCGATGAGTTCGTCTTTCGCTTCAACCGCCGCAAAACCCGCCACGCTGCTTTCCGCTCGCTCTTCCGCCTCGCCACCAATGCAGAACGCCTTACCTACAGCATGTTGATCGAACCGGAGCCATGTGCATAAGCGGTTTGGGTGTATTGCCGCGTGAGCGGAGCGAGTCTCCCTTTAAGGGGCTCTCTGGCGGGTGCGCCCTCTCTTGCGAGGCTTCCTGAGAGCACCAACACCCGCCCTCCATGAGGCGATGGGCGGTATGCACCCGGGTTCAACTCTCGTCATCGGGGTGGGGGACTTCCCAGGAGGCCACCCAATCGCCTGCGACGCGGAGCTCGACTCCCGCGTCGTCTTCCAGGAGCTTGCACACAGTCATGTCGCCGGCGTCCAGGCCATAGCGCTCGCCGACCTCGCGGAAGCGGGCGTGCGTGGCGTCGATGAGGTCGTTGCGGACGCCGGTCTCCCGCATCAGCTCGTCGATGAGGTCGAGGTCTTTGAGGCAGAGCGCGATCGGGAAGGAGGGGTCGTAATGGCCGGCGAAGACAGCGGGCACGTCGTGGTGCATGACGTAACTGTCCGCCGCCCCGCCTTTCATCGTCTCCCACCACACCTGGGGCTCCAGGCCTGCGACCTTGGCCGCGACCATGGCCTCGCCGATGGCTGCAGCATGGACCTTCCAGAGCATGTTGTTGACGAGCTTGGCAACATAGGCGTTACCGTGCTTGCCGAGGAGATGCCGCCGCCCATGCCATCGAGCTGGCGGCCGTGCGGGTCGGGGCTGCCGAGGGCGGCGAGGAAGAGCGCGTCCCAACGCGCCCGCTCCGCCGGCAGGTCGCGGCGGTGGAAGAAGAGGCCCTTGCTGGTGCCGCCCCGCATGAAGACGGTGGGGAGTGCGATTTGGCTCACCGCGACCCCGCCAACTACGGGCGGTTCTTGCGCGCCGCCGCGTCGAGGCCGGCGATCCGGCCGAAGACCGCGCCCCGCATCACCGAGGTGGAGCCCGTATAGGTGCGGTAATAGAGGCCGGCGGTCTCGCCCGCCGCGTAGAGGCCGGGGATCGTCTCGCCGTCTGTGTTGAGCACCTGAGCCTGCGGGTTGATCTTGAGGCCGCCGACGGTGAAGCAGTTGGCGGCGATGATCGGCCAGGCGCGGAAGGGCGGCCGGTCCACGGGACGCGCCCAGTTGGATTTTCTGGGCGTGAGGCCCTCCGTCGCGAGCCTGTCCAGTGGCCAGAGGCTTGAACCCGTCCTCAGCCCGGCAAGCGGCGTTGTAGGCGTCCAGCGTGCGCGCGAGCCCGTCGCCGTCGACGCCGAGCGCTTGAGCCAGAGCGGCCGGAGTTTTCGCCTCCACCGGCGGCTGGTCGGTGCGCACCGACTTCTGCCAGTTGGGCACGTCGTCGAGCCTTGCGTCGGTGATGGCGAAGGCGATGCCCTCGGTCTGCGCCATCATCCACCGTGAGGCTGCCTCGTAGCTCGCGTCCACCGTCGCCGGCGCCTCGTCGACAAAGCGGCGGCCCTCGCGGTTCACCAGGATGCCGTAAGGATAGTTGAGCACCACCGGCTCGTGCTGGCCGGAGCGTGGATCGACGGGTTGAGCGTGGAAGCTGCCGTAGTCGCCGCAGGGGGCGGCGCCGATCTCCAGCGCCATGCGGATGCCTTCGCCCCGGTTGTAGTAGCCGCCGCGCGCGACCGGGCGGATGAACTGGCTCTGCGGGCCGAGATAGCGGCTCAGCATCTCGGGGTTGCCCTCGAAGCCGCCGGAGGCCAGCACCACCGCGCGTGCGTGGAGGCGTGTGGTCCGATTGTTGGCGCCGGTCGCCCCGACGCCGTTCGTCCGGCCCTCGTCGTCCTGGATGAGCCGGCGTGCCGTCGTCTCGTAGTGGATGGCGATCCGGTCAGGGACGGATTCGGCATGCGCCGCCAGCGCCTCCACCAGGGCGAGGCCGCCTCCCGCCGGGGCCATGCGCGTCGTGCTCTCGGTGATGAAGTAGTTGGGCAGAAAGTCGAATGAGATCCCGAAGCCGGTGAGCCAGCGCAGCGTCGGCCCGGCATTGTCGGCGAGCGTCGTGACCAGCTCAGGATCGACGAAACCAAGGCCGCGCAGCAGC
The DNA here is from genome assembly GCA_965237415.1 of Alphaproteobacteria bacterium. Lineage (GTDB taxonomy): Bacteria > Pseudomonadota > Alphaproteobacteria > UBA828 > UBA828 > WTGU01. The sequence continues at coordinate 724,394 of CBDEFM010000002.1, read as the reverse complement.
CGCGGCCATTCGTCGTAGGGTTTCACGCTCTCCTCGATCACCGCCGGGTCGAGGTGACCGCCGGCGTTCTCGGCGAAGCGGTCCCAAAAATCCTCGGAGACCGCATCGTGGCTCTGCATTCGCCAGAAGGACTCGGTGTAGCGGGTGTTGCCGCCGCGCTCCTCCTTGGGTGCACGCTCCAGCAGCGCCACACGGGCGCCGGCCTGCTGGGCGCTGACGGCGGCCGAGAGGCCGGCGATGCCGCAGCCCACCACGATCACGTCGTAGCCGTCGTCTTTGCTTCCCACGCCTTTGCATCTCCCGCCGATTGCGGCCTGGCGCCCGGCTATCTAACGTGCGCGCGCAGGGACGGCAATGCGGGGGCGGGATGGCAGAGGGTATCGGCGCGGCGGAGAGGCGGACGGAGGACGAGCGCTTCCTGACCGGCGGCGGGCGTTATATCGACGATGTCGTGCTCCCCCGCCAGGCATGGGGCTGCGTCGTGCGCTCGCCTTATGCCCATGCCGAGCTCGGCCCGATCGACGCAAGCGCTGCGGCAGCGTTGCCGGGGGTGTGCGCCGTCTTCACCGCCGCCGATCTGGCCCATGCCGGCATCGGGGCGATCCCCTGCGTCATGGCGCCCAAGGGCGCCGACGGCAGCGCCGCCCGTTTGCCGCCCCGCCCGGTGCTCGCAACCGGGCGCGTGCGCGTAGTCGGCGACCCGGTCGCCTTCGTGGTTGCCGAGAGCGCAGCCGAGGCCCAGGCAGCGGTCGAGGCCGTTTCCGTCGCCTATCGGCCGCTCCCGGCAATCACGGATGCAGACGCCGCGCTGCAGGCCGATGCGCCCGAGCTTCACGCCGAGGCGCCGGGCAATTGCTGCGTCAACTGGGAGTTGGGCGACCGCGCGGCGGTGGAGGACGCGCTCGGCAGGGCGGCCCACCGGGTGAGCATCGAGACCTACAACCAGCGCGTCATCGGCTGCCCCATGGAGCCCCGCGCCGCGCTCGGTACTTTCGATGCGGGGAGCGGCGTCTACACGCTCACCACCGGCACGCAGGGCGTTCATCTGGTGCGGGACATCCTGACCCAGCACGTGCTGAAGGTTCCCGCCCGGCGGCTCCGCGTAGTGACACCCGATGTCGGCGGCGCCTTCGGAATCAAGCTCTGGGTCTATCCCGAGTATGCGCTCGTGCTGTTCGCCGCCCGCGCGCTCGGCCATCCGGTCAAGTGGGTGGCGGAGCGGGGCGAGGCCATGGCGAGCGACCATCAGGGCCGCGACCTGCGTTCGCGGGCGACGCTGGCGCTCGACGGCGACGGGCGGTTTCTCGCGCTCGCCGTCGACAGCGTCGCCAACCTCGGCGCCTATCCCTCCAACTTCGGGCCGTTCATCCCGACCGCCGGCGGCACCCGTGCGCTGGTCGGCCCTTACCGGACACCTGCGCTCCACGTGCGGGTCCGCGCCGCCTACACCAACACCGCGCCGACCGACGCCTACCGCGGTGCCGGTAGGCCGGAGAACGTCTATCTGCTGGAGCGCCTGATCGACCGGGCGGCGCACGACCTCGGCCTCGACCCCGCCGAGCTGCGCCGCCGCAATCTCATTGCCGAAAGCGCCATGCCCTACCGCACAGCGCTCGGGCAGACCTACGACTCGGGCGATTTCACAGCCGTTCTGGAGAGGGCGTGCCAAGCGGGCGGCTGGCAGGCCGCGCGACGGCGAGAGGCGGGTGCGGGGCAGGGGACACATCTGCGGGGCATCGGGCTCGCGCTCTACGTCGATCCCTGCGGCGGCAACCGCGACCAGTGGGCGGCGCTCCGCTTCGATAAGGAAGGCGCGGCCACGGTGCTCATCGGCAGCCAGTCGACGGGGCAGGGGCATGAGACGGCCTACGCCCAGATCGTCGCCGAGCGCCTCGGCATTCCCGTGCGGGACGTGCGCGTGCAGCAGGGGGACACCGACCTCGTTCCGCACGGGAGCGGTACCAGCGGCTCGCGCAGCCTGCCAATCGGCGGGAACGCCGTGCGCCGCGCGGCGGCGGAGACCGTTGCGAAGGGTCGCGCGGTTGCCGCTGCCCTGCTGGAGGCGCGGGAGGAGGACGTGCAGTTCACGCACGGGCGCTACCGAATCGCCGGCACTGACCGCACGGCCGGCTTCGCCGAGGTCGTCCGTGCCTCCTTCGACCCGGCGCTCCGGCCGGAGGCCGAGACGCTTGGCCTCGACTGCGAGGTCCATCACATGGCCCGCGCCGTGACCTTCTCCAACGGCTGCCATGTGTGCGAGGTGGAGATCGAGCGCGCGACGGGCGTCGTGCGGATCGTTCGCTACACCGCCGTGGACGACTTCGGGCGCATCCTCAATCCGCTCCTGGTGGGGGGGCAATGCCACGGCGCCATCGCCCAGGGGATCGGCCAGGCGCTCACCGAGCATGCGGTTTACGACGAGGCGAGCGGGCAGCTCCTCGCCGGCTCGTTCATGGACTACGCGCTGCCGCGCGCCGACAATCTGCCGTTCTTCGACGGGCACTTCGCCGTGATACCGTGCCTGACGAACGCGCTGGGCGTGAAGGGCTGCGGCGAGGCCGGTTCGATCGTGGCGCCGGCGGCGGTGATGAACGCGGTGGCCGATGCGCTCCGCGATCATGGCGGCCACGACGCAGTGGAGATGCCGGCCACGCCCGAGGCGATCTGGCGCATTCTGCACGAGCAATCGCTCTCCGGGCCAAAGGAAGGAACCGACAAATCATGACGAGCTGGCGCAACCGCAAGACCCTGATCCTCAGCCGCACCGACATGATGGGCCTGCTGGAGCCCGGCGAGTACGTGAATTGCGTCGAGATCGCGTTCCGCCGGCACGGCGAGGGGCGCTGCTACTTGGAGCCCAAGGGCCACATCGTGCTGGACAAGTATCCCGGCGAGTGGGAGGTCATGCCCTCCTATATCGAGGAGCCGGCCGGCGCCGGCGTGACCGAGGCCGCTGCTTGCAAGTGGGTCTCGATCCGTGAGCACAACCGCGCCAAGTTCGACCTGCCGACGGTCTTCTCGATCCTGGTCTACACCGAGCCCGAGACCGGCTTTCCGCTCGCCATCGTCGACGGCAGCTATCACACCATGATGCGCACGGGCGCTTCCGCCGCGGTCTCCATCCGCTGGCTCGCGCGCAAGGATGCGTCCGTCCTCGCCCTGGTAGGCGCGGGCGACGTCGGTATCGGCTCGCTCCGCACCTGCGCCGCCGTCCGTGACTGGTCCGAGGTCCGGGTCTGGAGCCGTACCCAGGCCACCCTCGACAACTTCATGGAGAGCGAGGCGCCGCGCCATCCGGGCCTCAATCTTGTCCCCTCCACCGATCTCGAAGCGGTGGTGCGGGGCGCCGATGCGGTCGTCACCACCACCACCGGCGCCGATCCCGTGGTCAAGGACGCGTGGATCGCAGACGGCACCCACATCGCAGCGCTGGGCTCCGACCTCGCCGGCAATCAGGAGCTGGAAAGCGCCATCGCGGCGCGGGCGCGTATTTTCGTGGACGACATCAGGCAGTGCGTGCCCGACGGCGAGATCAACGTGCCGATCAAGGAGGGCATCATCACGGCCGACGATGTGGCCGGCGCGATCGGCGCCGTCATCTGCGACAGGCTCGAGGGCCGCCGGGACGACACCGAGGTCACGCTCTTCGATTCGACCGGGATCGCGATCCAGGATTCGGCGACCGTCCCGCTCGAGTATCAGCGTGCCGTCGAGGCCGGCGTCGGCATCGAGAAGAAGATGATCTCGACCTGACGCCAACCCGGCGGCGATCAGCGGGTCCGCCAAGCATAGTTTTCTAATTTATGGCGTCATATAAGGGGGTTATGCGAAATTGGGTTCGTTTTGTAATTTCTCCTTTTCCGCCGCAGACCGCGACCCAGATGAGGCATTCGGCCTAACCGTTGTCCCAGACCACCTTCGGGTAAGGCACGACCCAGGAGGCCTTGAGGTACCAGGTCTCCAGCACCTCGACCGGCTCGAGCTTGTAGAGGTGCGGGTAGAGGCCGGAGCGCCCGAGCTCCAGGTGGCCGGGGCCAGACCAGATCTCGTGTAGCGCAAAATCCTCCGGCCGGATCAGGAGCACCTGCTTGATCGGCTTGCCGCCCTCCTCGGGGTGGGGGAGCTTGCGAATCTGCAGGAAGTCGGCGTCGACCAGCTCGGCGAAGCGGTCCTCGATGGCGCTGTCGGCGCGGCGGATCGGGGGCGGGCTGGTCACGTTCATGCTGAGCCGCATCAGGCATTCGCCGGCGCGCTGACAATGGCCGATCGCCTGGCTGCCATGGAAGGTCAGCGGCGTGGTCTCGCACATGTTCGCCGGCCAGCCGTAAATCTCGCGCTCGAAGGTGAGCGCCATGTCGTTATCGACCCAGATGTAGTTGATATACCAGCCCGTCCATTCCTTGAAGCGGACCATTATGGCGGTCAGGCACTCGTGATAGAGGTCGACCGAGTGGGTCGGCTGGCCCATGTCGCCGAGCCAGGCGAGCATCAGGTTGGGCTCGACCGGCTCCAGCGGCTCCGGCACCTCGAAGGCGACCGCTTCGGGGTCGGCGCGGTAGGCCATCATCAAAATCTTGCTGTCGGGCGTCGCGTAGAACGGCGGCTTCGTGAAGGTCGGCGCCGCCAGCGGCATCGAATAGCCTTCCTCGTGCTCCTTCATGGTCTCCCTCTCGTCGTTGGGCGCGATCGCCCCCGCGGCGCGGCGAGTGTGGGAGCGCCGGTGGGGCCGGTCAACCTGATCCTGGTGCGTCAGTCGCGCGGCTAATACGTCGCGCGCTCACTGCGACGAGGCGCGCGCGGTCAATAGGTCGCGCGGCCGCCGGAAAGGTCGAACACGCCCCCGGTCGAGAACGAACAATCCTCGGAGCAGAGCCAGGCGACCATGGCCGCGATCTCCTGCGGCAGGCCGAAGCGCCCGAGCGGGATTTTCGACTTCATCATGTCGATATGGGTCTGCGTCATCTGGGCGAAAATGCGGGTCTCCACCGCCGCTGGCGTGACACAATTGACCAGCACCCCGCTGCCGGCGAGCTCCTTGCCGAGGCTCTTGGTGAGCGCGATCAGCCCACCCTTGGCCGCGCTATAGGCGGGTGCGTTGGGGTTACCCTCCTTGCCGGCCACCGAGGCGATGTTGACGATGCGCCCCCAGCCAGCGTCCCGCATCAGCGGCACCACCGCGCGGCACACCAGGTAGGGGCCGTTGAGATCGATATCGATCACCCGGCGCCAGTCGTCCACGGGGTACTCCCAGGTCGGCATGTTGGGGCCGGAGATGCCGGCGTTGTTGACCAGGATGTCTATGCCGCCGGCGCTCGCCTGGGTCTCCCGAAGCGCCGCCTCGACAGCATCCGCATCCGAGACATCGACCTCGAACCATCCTGCCGGGCCGCCGTCCGGCCAGTCCGCCTGCGCCTCCGCCATGGCGGCGGGGTCGAAATCCCAGACGTAGACGGCGGCGCCGGAGGCCTGCAGCCGCTCGCCGATCGCGCGCCCGAGCCCCTGGGCGCCGCCGGTCACGATGGCCCGCCGGCCTTCCAAGTCGATTTTGTTCATGGAATTACCTCTCTTGGCATCGAGGCGTCATGTGTCGGCCGGCAGCCACGCCTCCAAAGGAGTGCGCGGGCATCAAGCGTCAGACGGATCGCCGCCATCGCCGCCATAGAACGCGTCCTCCAACTCCTTTGGGAGTGGTGCGTCGAAGTCGTCGGCTATCCAGACCTTTCCCTCCCAGCCGCCGGGTTCGCGCGGGCGCGTCGAGGGTTCCAGCGCGACTAGGCGCGCCACCGGCCGGTTGTGCTTGGCGATGACGATCTCCTCGCCGCCGGCCGCCTCCTCGACGAGGCGCGACAGATGGGTCTTCGCGTGGCTGATGTTGACCGTGCGCATCTAACCGAACTAAGCCCGCCCGAAACTGCCGTCAACCTTCATCGGGCGCCCATTCCCCGTCCTGGCGCCGGCAGCCGTCTCGGGCCACCATGCGGTCCACTATGGACCGGATCGTCGACTCCCACCACCACATCTGGCGCCAGCGCGACCTGCCGTGGCTCGAGGGGCCGATGCTGCCGCGCATCTTCGGCCCCTATGAGCCGATCCGGCGGGACTATGCCATCGAGGAATATCTGGGCGACATCGAGGGCAGCGGTATTGCGCAGTCGATCTATGTGCAGGCCAACTGGGCGCCCGCACGGGCCGTCGACGAGGTGGCGCGGGTGCAGGCCGAGGCCGACCGCACCGGCTACCCCCACGCTATCGTCGGTTACGCCGACTTGCGCGACCCGGATGTTGGTGCGGTGCTCAAAGCCCAGGCCCAATACCCGCTGCTGCGTGGCATCCGCATGCAGCTCCATTGGCACGAGAACGAACAATACCGCTTCGCCGACGGGCCCGCGGTGATGAACGACGCGGCGCTGCGGCGACACTTCGGGATGCTGGCGGAGCAGGATCTCGTCTTCGAGCTTCAGGTCTTCACCCCGCAGATAGAGGACGGCGCCGCCTTCGCCGAGGCGTTCCCCAACGTGCCGATGGTGCTCGCCCATTGCGGGATGCCCGAGGACCTGACGCCAGAGGGCTGGCGCGCCTGGCGCGAGGGAATGGAAAGGCTCGCCGCCGTGCCCAGCGTCCACGTCAAACTGTCGGGGCTCGGCACCTTCATCCATCGGCTCGACCAGGCCCATATCGAGCGCACGGTGCAGGAGACCGTCGCGCTCTTCGGGCCCGAGCGCTGCCTCTGGGGCAGCAACTTCCCGATCGAGAAGCTGTGGACCGACTATGCGAGCCTCATCCAAGCCTACCGCCGCGCGCTGGCCCATTTGAGCCCGGCGGCGCAGGAGGCGATATTCGGCGGCACCGCGCGGCGGCTGTACCGACTCTAGCCGGCCCGCAGCGCCGCCCGCCGCGACGAGACGACAAGATAGGGAAGGAGCGACGATGGCGATCGAACGCGTACTGACGCCCCATGTGGCCGAGCCGGCGCCCGGCCTCTGGTCCAACTGCCTGCGCCACGGCAACAACGTCTATGTCGCGGGGCTCGTGGCGGTGGACGCGGACTTCAACGTGCTCGCGGTGGGCGATCCGGGCGAGCAGTCGCGCATCATCTTCCGCAGCATCCGGCACTATCTCGAAGCCGCCGGCGGCAGCCTCTCCGACGTGGTGCGGATGCGGGTGTATCTTTCGAATCTGGAACGCGACCGCCCGGCCTTCCTTGCGGCGCGGCGGGAGTTTTTCACCGGCAACTTCCCGTGCTCCACGCTGGTGGAGGTCTCGGCGCTGGTCTCGCCGGAGATGCTGGTCGAGGTCGATGCCGATGCCATCGTCGGTGCCGGTGCCGCATAGCATCCGGCCCGCACCGTGATAGGATCGCCCCGCCGCCGGACGTAGGCGAGGCGCGTTGTCGCAAAGGGAGAGAAGGGGATGATCGAGGTCAATTCACCGCGGCTGCTGGATCTCGTGGCCGAGGATGCAACCATCGACCAGATTTGCACGGGCTTCCAGTTCACCGAGGGGCCGATCTGGCACCCCCGCGAGCAATGCCTCTATTTCAGCGACATCCCGGCGGATACGCGCCGGCGCTGGAGCGCGGCGGATGGCGCGAGCGACGTGCGCCACCCCAACGACAAGGGCAACGGCATGACGCTGGATGCCGATCTCAACCTTTACATCTGCGAGCACGTGACCAGCGCGCTGATCCGCGAGACGCCGTCCGGCGAGCGCCAGGTTCTCGCCTCGCACTACAACGGCAAGGAGCTGAACAGCCCCAACGACGTGATCGTGAAGTCCGACGGCTCGGTCTACTTCTCCGATCCGTGGTACGGCCGCATGCCGGTCTTCGGCCTGGAGCGCGAGCGGGAGCTCGGTTTCCAGGCGGTCTTCCGCATCGCGCCCGACGGCGCGCTTCACTGCGAGGTCGATGACTTCGACCAGCCGAACGGCCTCTGCTTCTCGCCGGACGAGAGCATCCTCTACATTAACGACACCACGCGCGCCCACATCCGGGTGTTCGACGTGGGCGCCGACGGCTCGCTCTCCAACGGGCGCATGTTCGCCGAGAATATCGGCGACGGCGTGCTGGAGAACGGCGTGGTCGACGGCATGAAGTGCGACGAGCAGGGCAACGTCTACGTCACCGGCCCGCGCGGCTTCTGGGTCTTCGCGCCGGACGGCGAACATCTTGGCGGCATCGGAATGCCGGAGCACTCCGCCAACCTCAACTGGGGCGGCAGCGGGTGGAACGAGCTCTACTGCACCTGCTCGACCTCGGTCTATCGGGTCGCGCTCAAGGTCGCCGGCAATCGCCTGAGCTATATGTAGGAGAGGACCCATGGCCTTCGAACTGGACCCTGCGCGCAGCGCGCTCATCATCCAGGACCTGCAGAACGACGTGATCGCAGAAGGCGGCGCCTTCGCCGATTCGGGCGCGCCCGCCCATGCCCAGTCGCAGAACGTGGTGGAGAACGTGAAATCCCTCGCCGCGGCCGCGCGCAAGGCCGGCATGGCGGTCATCCACGTCCACTACATCGTCGAGGAAGGCGCACCTGGACTGAAGCTTAACGCGCCGCTCTTCCAGAGCGTCGCCGAGGCCAAGGCGCTGGTGCGCGGCACCTGGGGTGCCGCGGCGGTGGCCGGGCTCGAACCTCAGACGGGCGATCTGGTGGTCGAGAAGATGCGCATGAACGCGTTCCACGACACCCACCTCGAGACGATCCTCAAGGGGCTCGGCGTGGACACCATCGTGATCTCCGGCGCGTGGACCAACTTCTCGATCGAGCACACCGCCCGCCACGGCGCCGACGCGGGTTACCGCGCCGTCGTCCTCACGGACGGAACCTCGACCATCAACGACGAGTGGCACAACGCCGGCCTCAACTTCGCGCTGGAGAACATCGCCGAGCGGGTCACCTGCGACGAGGCTGCGGCAGCGCTTGGCGGCTGAATCCGTCGGCGCGTCAGTCCTCCAGAGGCGCGAGGAGGTCGTTGCGGCCGCTGAGGAAGTTGACCACCACCCGCATGTTCTCCTCGGTGTTGTCGAAGAGAGTCGAGTGGTTCGAGCCCCGGATCACGTGCTTGATGGCGTTCGGGATGTTCTCGGCGAGCCAGGTCTGCCCGGCGCCGGTCTCGCCCACCTCCCACGGCGTCATGATGTCTTCGTCGCCGCCGATCACGAGCGTCGGCGCCTTGATCTCAGCGGCGTAGGGCCTGAGGTCCATCTCCATCATCGCGCGGCAGGCCCGCTGGTAGACCTCTCTGCGGTTTGAGCGCTCCAGAATGTCCTGGATCATGTCGACCGCGCCAGGGCCGTCCGGCCCGTCGAGGAATTTCCGCGACAGCGCCTGGACCGCGATGAGTTGGGCCAAGGTGCGGCTGCCGCAGCCATAGGCCTCCGAGATGTCGATCCAGTTCTGGAAGGTAAGGCGGCCAGCCAGGTCGAGCTTGGCGGCCGAGCAATTGATGACGAGCCGGTCCGTCCGGTCGGCATACTTCGCGCCGAAGACCTGCGCGATCATCCCGCCCATGGAGGTGCCGTGGATATGGGCGCGCTCGATGCCGAGAGCGTCCATGAGGCCGGCCACATCATCGGCCCACACCCCCATGTCGTAGAACTGGATCGGTTTGTCGGATTCCCCGTAGCCGCGCATATCAAAATCGATACAGCGAAAGTATTTCGACGCGATCGGCGTCGCGGTGGCGAAGTTGAAGTGACCGAAGCCTGCGCCGTGGATGTGAACCACGGGCGCGCCGTCCCCCGTCGCCTCGTACCAGAGCCTGGCGCCGTTGACCTCCGTGAATGCCATGACCGCCTCCCTTTGCCGGCGTCGCGTGCCGTAAACCAACGATCTTACACCGGCGCGCGCGAATGATGCAGGCTGGCAACCGATTCTGTTTGCTATCGAGAAACGTTGCGACCAAAGTCCCGGCGGCACGGCGCAGCGGAATCGAAGAAGGGGCAGGCCATGGCGGAAGACCTGCGTCAAGCGGCGCTCGACTATCACCGCAAGCCCAAGCCGGGCAAGCTCGGCATCCATGCCACCAAGCGCATGAGCACGCAGCGCGATCTGGCGCTTGCCTACAGCCCGGGCGTGGCCGCGGCCTGCGAGGAGATCGCGAAGGACCCGGCACGGGCCTGGGACTACACCGTCCGAGCCAATCTGGTCGCGGTGATCAGCAACGGCAGCGCGGTGCTGGGCCTCGGCTCCATCGGCGCCCTCGCTTCGAAGCCGGTGATGGAGGGCAAGGCGGTCCTCTTCAAGAAGTTCGCCAACATCGACGTCTTCGACATCGAGGTCGACGAAGGCGACGTCGACGCGCTGGTAGAGACCATCGCCCGCCTGGAGCCGACCTTCGGCGCAATCAACCTCGAGGACATCAAGGCTCCCGAGTGCTTCGAGGTCGAGCGTCGCCTCAGGGAGCGCCTCAACATCCCAGTGTTCCACGACGATCAGCACGGCACCGCGATCTGCGTGGCAGCCGCCGCGCTCAACGCGCTCCGGATCGTCGGCAAGACGCCAGATGCGGTTCGGGTTGTGTGCTCGGGCGCAGGGGCCGCAGCCATCGCCTGCCTCGACCTCCTGCGCGAGCTCGGCGTCACGCAACACAACATCTCGGTATGCGACCGCAAGGGCGTCGTACACGCGGGCCGGACGGACCTGAACGAGCAAAAGAAGCGCTACGCGCTCGACACCGACGCACGCACGCTCGACGACGCGATCGCGGGCGCCGACATCTTCCTCGGCCTCTCAGGCCCCGGTACCATGAGCCAGGCGATGGTGCGGAGCATGGGCCCGAAGCCCATCATCCTCGCGCTCGCGAACCCGACACCCGAGATCATGCCCGAGGATGCGCTCGCCGCGCGGCCCGACGCGATCATCGCGACCGGGCGCTCCGACTATCCGAACCAGGTCAACAACGTGCTCTGCTTCCCGTTCATCTTTCGCGGCGCGCTCGATTGCGGAGCGACCGAGATCAACACGGCGATGAAGCTCGCCTGCGTGCGCGCGATTGCCGACCTGGCGACCGCCGAATCCTCCGACGTCGTGGCCGCGGCCTATGGCGACCAGTCGCAGAAATTCGGCCCCGACTACATCATCCCAAAGCCCTTCGACCCGCGCCTGATCGAGACCGTGCCGATCGCCGTGATCGAGGCGGCGATGGCGAGCGGAGTCGCGGGCCGGCCGATCGCCGACCTCGCGGCCTATCGGGCAGAGCTCGCGGGCCTCGTATTCCGCACCGGCTACTTGATGAAGGTGGTGTTCGATCAGGCCAAGCAGGACCCGCAAAGGGTGGTCTACGCTGCCGGCGAGAACGAGCGTGTGCTGCGCGCCGCCCAGCAAGCCATCGACGAGGGCATCGCGCGGCCGATCCTGATCGGGCGGCCGTCCCGCATCGAGGAGCGGATCGAACGGCTCTCGCTCCGGCTTCAGCCGGGCACGGACGTCGAGGTCGTCGATCCGGAGCACTACGAGAAATATGACGCCTATTGCCGGCTCTATCACGAGTTGATGGGGCGTCGCGGAGCCGCGCCGGCGGCGGCGCGCAGAGCGCTCCGCACGCAACCCACGGTGATCGCCTCGATGATGGTGCGTTGCGGCGACGCCGACGCGATGTTGGCCGGCCCGGCGACGCCGTTCCGCGCGGAGCTTCTGCACGTGCTCGACGTGATCGGACTCCGAGCCGGTGTCGCCACTGCGGCGGCGCTCAGGGTCCTGATCCTGACCAAGGGCATCTTCTTCATCGCCGACACGGATATCACCGAGGACCCGACTCCGTCGCAACTCTGCCAGTCGACCATGCTGGTCGCCGAGCAGGTCCGGCGCTTCGGCATGACGCCGAAGATCGCGCTGCTCTCCGCCTCCAACTTCGGCAGCAACGACCTCGCGGCGTCGGTGAAGATGCGCGAGGCGATGCACCTGCTTCACCAGAGGGCGCCCGAGCTGGAGGCCGAGGGCGAGATGAACGCCGACGCCGCGCTCGATGAGGCGATCCGCGCCGAGATGTTCCCCAACTCCCGACTTACCGGCCAAGCCAATACTCTGATCCTGCCCGACCTGACCTCGGCCAACATCGCCTACGGCATGCTCAAGGTGCTGGCCGACGGCATCTCCGTCGGCCCGATCCTCCTTGGGCTGGCTGCGCCGGCCTACGTGCTGCATGGGTCGGCCACCACCCGCGGCGTGCTCAACATGACCGCCGTCGCCGCCGTCGAGGCGCAAAGCCGGGCGGGGGAGAGCGACGTGGCAACCGCCGCCGACACGGCGGGCTGAACGAGGACACAGTGGCGCGGCCCGACCTGCCGCCCGAGATCGGCGCCGCGGCCGAACGGGGCGGGCGCGAGGGTCTCTACGGTCTCACGATAGAGCTTGTCGGCGCCGTGCGCGTGGCGTTGGCGGATTCCGACGGCGACCGCGTCCGTGCCCTGGTCGCGCCCCTGCACGAGGCCGACGTTGCCGATCTGATCGAGAGGTTCCGCGCCGGCGAGCGCCGCCGTCTCATCGCCATCGCCCACGATGTGCTGAGCGGCGACGTGCTCCCCCATGTCGGGGACGAGATCCGCGAGGAGCTGATCGGGGAGATCGGCGCGGAGCGGGCCGCCGAGGCGATCGCAGACATGGAGAGCGACGACGCCGTCGCCGTGCTCGAGGACCTGGACGACCCGCAGCGCAAGGAGATTCTCGACGCGATCTCGAGCGAGGAGCGGGCCGGTGTCACGGAAAGCCTGACCTACCCCGAGGACAGCGCCGGCCGCCTCATGCAGCGCGAGGTGGTGTCGCTGCCGGCTTTCTGGACCGTGGGCCAGACCATCGACCACATGCGCGAGACCGGCGGCGACATGCCGGACGACTTCTACGAGATCTACGTCATCGACCCTCGCCATCGGCCCATCGGGCGGATCCCGCTACACAGGCTGCTCCGCACCCGGCGCCCGGTCCAGCTGCGCGACATCATGGCGACGGACCTCAAGGCGATCCCCGCCGAGACCGATCAGGAGGAGGTGGGCCACGTCTTCGACCAGTACGACCTCGTATCGGCGCCCGTGATCGGCGAGTCCGGGCGCCTCATCGGCGTCATCACCGTGGACGACGTGGTCGACGTTATCCAGGAGGAGGCGGAGGAGGACATCCTGCGCCTCAGCGGTGTGCAGGAGCCGGACATCTACCGCGCCGCGCTGCGCACCGCGACCGGCCGCTTCACTTGGCTGCTGGTGAATCTGGGCACGGCGATCCTCGCGTCGCTCGTGATCTATCAGTTCGATGGAACGATCGATCAGATGGTGGCGCTCGCGGTCCTCATGCCGATCGTCGCCTCCATGGGCGGCAACGCCGGCACGCAGACCATGACGGTGGCGGTGCGCGCCATCGCCACCAAGGACCTGACGACATCCAACGTGCTCAGGGTGCTGTGGAAGGAGGTGCTGGTCGGCGGGATCAACGGCGTCGTCTTCGCCCTCCTCATCGGCGTCGCCGCCGCGGCCTGGTACGACAACATCGCGCTCGGCATCGTGATCGGAGCCGCCATGATCATCAACATGCTGGTCGCCGGCTCCTTCGGGCTGGTGATCCCGGTTGCGCTCTGGCGGCTGAAGATCGACCCGGCGACGGCGGCAGGCGTGCTGCTCACCACGGTTACCGATGTCGTGGGCTTCCTCGCCTTCCTCGGCCTTGCGGGGATGCTGCTGGTCTGACGGCGGCGCATGGGTGACGTTCCCGGCCGCTGCTGACAGAGCCGCAGGGCCGCTGATAGATTGATGGAGGTGCCGTTCACATCCAGACGCGTGCTCCGCTTTCTACAATCCCGCATGACAGGGAACCGGGATTCACGAAGAGGTATCGAGCCATGTTGCACGCCGCGCGCCTCTCCACTGCCGCAGTCGTCTCGGCTGCGCTGCTCTTCGCATCTCTGACGACCGCCGCTCTGGCCGAGACCGAATGGGACCTGCCCCTCGCCTGGCCCGACGGCAACTTCCACGTCGAGAACGCCAAGACCTTCGCCAAGGTGGTGGGGCAAGTCACCGGCGGCGAAGTCACCATCAACATTCACCCGGGCGGGTCACTGGGCTTCAAGGGACCCGAGATGCTGAACGCGGTCGGCGACGGGCTCGTGCCCATCGGCGAAATGCTCCTCAATCAGCAGGTTGGAGAGCGCAAGATCCTCGGGCTGGAAACGCAGCCGTACCTCATCGAGGACCTCGATCAACTCGCGATCTTCCACAAGCATTTCCGCCCGGCCATCGAAAGGGTGGCCGCGGCGTACAACCAGAGGGTTCTCTACGTCGTACCGTGGCCGCGCCAATACGTGTACACCAAGGTGGAGGCCAAGGGCGTCGCGGACCTCGCCGGAATCAAGATCCGCACTTACAACAGCACGACCACCGAGATGTTCAACCGCATCGGCATGACATCGGTGCAGCTTCCCTGGGGCGAAGTGGTGCCATCGCTCGCGGCCGGAACCATCGATGCCGTCACGACCTCGGCGAGCTCCGGCGTGGACGGGAAGTTCTGGGAGTTCCTCTCGCACATGTACCCGACGAGCCACGTCTGGTCGTCGAACATGGTCTCCGTGAATCTCGATGCCTGGAATTCTCTCGCCGAAGGCCAGCGGGAGACCATCGAGGCGGTGGCCCGGATGCTGGAGCCCGTGTTCTGGCAGGTCAGCAAGGCCGAGGACGCGGCGAAATCGAAGATCCTGAACGAGCGCGGGTTGGCGATGGCCGAGGTGTCGGCGGCGATGCTGGACGACATGCAGGCCGCGACCGAGCCGATGCTGGCCGAGGCGCTGGCCGAGCTCGGCGATGAGGGCGAAGCCATCATCGACGGCTTCTTCCGGGACATCGGCCGCTAGCGGGTACCGCTCCGGCGTCCGGCGACTAGCCGTGAGCGCCGGGTCTCGGTAACCGCGAGCGGTCCAGGGAGGCCGGCGCCTTGTCCGCTCTTGCGCGGATTCTCATAGGAATAGATGCGCTGTCGCGCGCCTGCGGCTACCTCGCGGCCGTGCTGGTGCTGGGGATCGCAGGGCTCATTCTCGCCGAAATCTTCTGCCGCACCGCGCTCAACGTCAGCCTCTCCTTCGCCTGGGAATACGCGGCGTACTGCTTCGCCGTCTCGATCTTCCTCGCCGCGGCGTTCGCGTTGCGGACGGGCGGATACGTCAGGGTGATGCTGCTCTCGCAGAGCGTTCCTCCCCGGTTGGCGTACTGGCTCGACGTTGCTGCCACCACGGCCGGCATCATGATCGCCGGTGTGCTCGCGTGGTCGCTGGCCGCCTTTGCTTGGAAGTCATGGGTGGGCGGCAGCACCTCCGCCACCATCGACGAAACGCCGCTCGTCTTCCTCGGTGTGCCCCGCATGGTCGCCGGCGAGATTGCGGCCCTCGATCTCTCACCCATCGCGCTACTCGTGTTGTTGCTCGTCTTCTACGCGATCCTCGGCTGCGTGCTGGAGGGCATGTCGAGCATCGTCATGACCTTGCCCATCACGCTGCCGCTCGTGCAGGCGGCGGGGTTCGACAAGATCTGGTTCGGCGTGTTCCTGGTGATCGTGGTGGAGATGGCGCAGATCACGCCACCCGTGGGCTTCAACCTGTTCGTAATTTAGGGGATGACTGGCGAGCGGATCGGTCGCATCGCCCGCGCGACGCTCCCGTTCTTCCTGATCATGGTGGGGCTCGCGCTGCTCATCACCTTCGTTCCCGAGGTCGTGACTTTCCTTCCGGAAATCATCCGGCTCGGCAACTGAACGGCGCGAGGCAACGGAGACGAATGGTGTACCGCTGTCGCTACTCCTCCCGCAGCCAGCGGGTTGCGTGCTGGGGCTCGTGGTCGGGATCGAACTCGAAGAGCTCCAGCAGCACGTCGTCAGGTGCGGCGCACATGATGTAGCGCCAGGTGCCGAACTCTCGGACCTCGCTGCGGAAGGGCACTCCCTCCGCCTTCAAGCGTGCGACCAGGGCACGCAGGTCGTCGCTCCGGATGCCGATATGGTGGACCGCGCCGTGTCCCGTATCGCGCGGTGGCTGGTCGTAGAGGTGCAGCCCGCCGCTGCCGATCCGCATGAAGACGTTGCGGGAGCCGGCGAGCACCCCGTCATAGACCAGCTCGCCGCCCAGCATGTCGCGCCACCAGGCGATGGTCGCCTCGATATCGCGGGCAAAGATGTGGACGTGGTGAAGGCTCTCGGCCATGGCGTGTGCGGGGGACCGGGACCTAGGCGGCGCCTTCGACCTGCGGCACCACCTCTTCGGCGAAGAGCCGCATGCTGTCGGTGACTTGCGCGTGCGGCATCCCGAGCCAGTCCATGCCGAGGATGAAGGTGGTGATGCCCAGGCGGCGGTCGTAGCCGGCGATCTGCTCCGCCACCTCCTCGGGTGAGCCGAAGAGGAAGCGGTCGCGCATCAGCTCCTCGAAGTCGAGCGAGAGGTCGTCGTCGCCGGCCGGCATGGCCTTGTCCTGACCCCATTGGTGATAGGTCTTGTACTTCTCCTCCAGGTAGGGGCGGGCCAGCCGTTCCGCCTCCGTCCTGGTGCGGGCAACGAAAATCTCGCGCATCAGCGGCAGTTCCTCGGGGAAGGGCCGGTTCGCCTCGTCGAGGGCGCGGCGGTAGATCATGAGCTGACGCTCGGTGGTCTCCATGCGCTGGTGCGGGTTGATGAACCAGGTATCGCCGAGCCGGGCCGCGCGCTCGACCGCCGCATCCGCGTTGGCCCCGAGCCAGATCGGCGGGTGCGGCTTCTGCATCGGCTTGAGCGAGACGGTCGCGTCGTCGAGCGTGAAGTGGGAGCCCGCCATGGTCACGCCGTCCTCGGTCCAGAGGCGGACGACGGCCTCGAGATTCTCTTCGAGCCGCGCCACGCGCTCGGCCTGCGTGGTGCCGAAACCCTTGAACTCCACCTCGCGATAGCCGAGGCCGGCACCGAAGATCATGCGCCCGCCCGACATCACGTCGAGCGTGGCGACCTGCTCGGCGATGTCGAGCGGCTTGTGCAGCGAGAGCAAGATGATTCCCGGCAGCAGGCGGCAGCGCGGCGCCTCCGCCATCAGCCGCGCCAGCAGCGGAATCTGCTGGTATTGCTGCAGCGGGTAGGCGGCGTAGTGCATGCCCGTGGCGAGGATGTCGAAGCCCAGTTCGTCCGCGAGTCTCGCCTGGGCGCAGAGGTCCGCGAATCGCGCGTTCATGTCCTCGCCGCGGCGGAACTGGCCGCGGATGAAGAATCCATACTTCATGGGGGTCCTCAGTCGGCTGCTGTCCCCGACGTCAGGTCGAGGAGGCAATCGTCGTCCAGGGGCTCGATCGCCGACCAGTCGCGGGTGCAGTGATGCTCGGCGCGCTCGAACTTGGTGGGCGGGTTATCGACCGCGGCGACGTTGAGATAGAAGATGCGGCGCGGCCAAGGGGTGATGTTGCCAGCCGAGCCGTGAACCATATTGGCGTGGGTGATCAGGACAGACCCAGGCGGGCCGACGACGGGCTCAATGCCGCCCGCGTCCACGATGTGGGTGAGATGCTCGTCGGAGATGAGGAACAGCGTGTAGCCGGGCGATTCGCGGTTGTCCGCGGCCTCGGCGATCAGCCCGTAGTGGTGCGAGCCCGGCACCAGCATCAGCGGCCCGTTGGCGGCGTTGGCCTCGTCCAGCAGGATCGCGACCATGAAGGCGCGGGGCTCGCGGAGCCCGTCGCGGTTCGACCAGGTGGCGTAGTCCTGATGCCAGTCCCACGGTCCGCCGCGGAATGCCGCCTTGGGGTTGAGGCGCGACTGGTGGATGTAGACCGGCCCGCCCATCAGCTCCTGCACCGGCTCCAGCCAGCGGGGATGGCGCGAGAGGCGATGAAACGCCTCGTTGAAGCGATGCGCACCGTAGACGAGCCGCACAGCATCGGACTCCGCCTCGGCAACAACCTCGGGGCCTTCCCGCGCCGCCACGGTCTCGGCCTCGGCGCGCACGGCGGCCATCTCGTCCTCCGAGAAGAGGGCGGGTAGCAGCAGGTATCCGTGGTCTTCGAATTCGTGGCGTTGGGCGTCGGTGAGCGCGGGCATGGCCTCGATCTCGATCCTGACCCTAGCCGCCCATGCCGACGAACTCACCGATGAGATCGGGGTCGGAGAGCTGCGCCGGCGAGACCTCGCTGGTGAACTGACCGCGCTGAATGATGAGCACGCGCTGGGACAGTTCGGCGATGAAGTCGAGGTTCTGCTCGACCAGGACGACGGTGAGCTTGCGCCGGACCTGCAGGGTCTTGAGGATTTCCACGATCTCTTCGACGATCGAGGGCTGGATTCCTTCCGTCGGCTCGTCGAGGAGGATCAGACGCGGGCGACCGCAGAGGCACCGCGCAAGCGCCAGGATCTGCTGCTCACCGCCGGAGAGCACGCGGCCGGCGCGGTCGAGAAGCGGCTTGAGGCGCGGGAACTCCTCCAGCACCTCCTCTAGGACCTCCCGCTCGTCGACCTTCTGCACCGCGAAGCCCAATCGCAGATTGTCGCGCACGCTCACGTTGGGGAAGATCTCGCGCCCCTGTGGTACATAGCCGATACCGCGGCGGCTGCGCTTGTGCGGCGGCTCCCGCGTGATCGCCTCGCCCTCGAAGGTGATCGTGCCGTCGGTTGTCTTGACCAGGCCGATCAGGGTCTTGAGCAGCGTCGTCTTGCCCATCCCGTTGTGGCCCAGGATGCCGACGAACTCGCCCTCCGCGACCTGGAGGTCGATGCCGTGCAGGATCGGGATCCTGCCGTAGCTCGCGCGGATGCCTTCGGCGCTCAGCATGTTTCAGGCCGCGTGCTGCTTGCCGAGATAGATGTCGCGCACCTGCTGGTTCTTCTCCAGGTTCGCCATGGTGTCTTCGATCAGGATCGCTCCTTGATGGAACACGGTGACCCGCTTCGCGATCGCCTTGATGAACTGCATGTCGTGCTCGACGACGATCATCGAGGTGGTCTTGTGGATCTCGCGAATCAGATCGGTGGTCTGATTGACCTCTTCGTGGGTCATGCCCGCCGTCGGCTCGTCGAGCAGAATCAGCTCGGGCTCGCTGGTGAGCACGGTGCCGAGCTCGACCCGCTGCCGCTCGCCGTGGGCGAGCTGACCCACGAGCCGGCGGGCGAGGGCGCTGAGCCGGAGCCTCTCCAGAATTCCGTCGACGGTTTGGTTGGCCTCGCGGCGGCCGTGATGGCGCCGCGCTGCGACCCAGATGTTCTCGTGGACGCTCAGCCCGTCGAAGACGCTCGGCACCTGGGTCTTGATGCCGATGCCGCGGCGCGCGATCTGGTAGGTGTGGGAGCCGGTGATGTCGGTGCCCCGGAAGCGGACCCGTCCGGCCGACGCCTTGTACTGGTGGGTCAGGCACTTGAAGAAGGTGCTCTTGCCGGCGCCGTTCGGGCCGATCAGGCAGCGGAGCTCGCCTTCGGCCATGGCGAAGTCCACATGGTCGACCGCGACCACGCCGCCGAAGCGCATTGTCAGACCGTGCGTCTCCAGGATGGGCATAGCGTTCGCCGCCGTATCGGTCACCGCGTCGCTCGCTCCCTCTGTCACTGCGCCGCCTCCCGCGCTCTCTCACCGGCCCCGTTGCCGTCGCGCATCCCAGGAACGAAACGATCCGCAAGCTGGCGCGCGGTGGGCAGCAGCCCGGCCGGCACCAGCAGAACGAATACCATAATGATCCCGCCGAAGATCAGGTAGGTGTTGGTGATCTGCTGCTGGCCGATCTCGAACTTTAGCATCAGAAGCCCGATACAGCCGATCATCGGCCCGACCAGGGTGCCGAGCCCGCCAATCAACGTCCACATGATGATCTCGGCCGCGAAGTTGAGGGCGAACACATCCGGGTTGACGAAGGAGTTGAAATTGACGCCGAGGCACCCGGCGAGCCCGGCCATGCCGCCGCCGATGGTGAACGTCTGCAGCTTGTGCAGGCGGACGTCGTAGCCGAGCAGCTCGGCGCGCAGCTCGTTCTCCCGAATCGCGACCGCGACCCGCCCGAAATGCGAGCGGTTGAGGAATTTCAAGCCGACGTAGCACAGAATGAGACACCCCATCGAGAGATGGAATATCTCGTCCGGGAAGAGCAGCGCGTTGCCGTCCCCCGGCCAATTGATGGGCTGGACCGACGAGATGCCGTTGAAGCCCATGAGCCGCTGCGCGCCGATGGCGTATTCCTCGCCCGCCGTCGAGCGCATGAAGTTGTAGAGGATGAGCGTGACCGCCAGCGTCACCACGGCGAGATAGACGTCGCTGAGGCGGCCATAGAACATGAAGTAGCCCAGCAGGGCGGCGAAGGCGGCGGGCACGATGATCGCCAGCAGGAAGGGCGCCGTGCTCTCGCCGAAGTTGCCCACCGCGATGGCATAGCTGTAGGCGCCGAGGCCGTAGAACGCCGACTGGCCGAAGCAGAGGATTCCGCCGTAGCCCCAGATGAAGCCCATGGAGAGCGCCAGGATCGCCATGGCGACAAAAAGAGTCACCTTGAAGAGCATGAAGAGGTCGAAAATCTGCGGGCCGGCGAACAGCAGCACCAGCAGCACCAGCACGATCAGGATCGTGCCGCATGTCTCCCAGCTTCGCAGGTTGACGCCGAGGACCGTCACAGCGAGCGCCTGAAGATCTTGCCGGTGATGCCCTGGGGCAGGAGCCGTAGCATCACCACGGCGACGATGAGCAGTCCCACGCCGCCGAGGACCGGCGTGAACTCGTAGCTCAGGAGCTGGCGCACGGTGCCGAACACGCCCGAGGCGACCAGCGTGCCGGTCACGGCGCCCGTGCCGCCGGTGATGACGGTGATGAAGGTCTGCGCGACGTAGGCCGCGCCCGCCGTCGGGATGACCTGGGAGATCGGCGCCAGCAGACCGCCCGCGAGCCCCGTCAACCCTGCGCCGACCGCGAAGGTCACCATGTAGACGCGCTGCGGGCTGATGCCGAGCACCGAGGCTTGGGCCGGATTCTGCATGGTGCCGCGCGCGATGAGGCCGAGCCTGGTGCGGGTCAGCACCAGGAAGATGAGGATGAACAGCAGGATCACGATGCCGATCAGGACCATGCGGTACTGGGCGACGCTGTAGATGCCCACTTTGAAGCTGCCCATGGGCGCCGAGACGCCTTCGATGATGTTGCCGAAGATCGCCGTGACGATGCCGATCAACAGCAGGCTGAGGCCCCAGGTCGCGATCAGGGTGTCGATCATCCGGCCGTAGAAGAAGCGGATGAAGGCCCGCTCGACGATGATGCCGATGATCCCCACCACGATCGGCGAGATGAGCAGCATCGAGATCCAGATGTTGATGCCGAGCGTCTTGGTGCAGACGACCGTGGTGTAGGCGCCCAGCATCATGAACTCGCCGTGGGCGAAATTGATCACCCGCATCATGCCGAAGATGATCGCCAGCCCGGCGCAGGCGAGCGCCAGGCTGGCGATACCGTTCAGCACTTCGATGATCAGGAGCGCGGCGGTATCCACGGCGCGCCCGTCGTGAAGCGCGTTGTCGCTCTCGCTTCGCTGCGGCTTGCCGAACGCCTAGAGGATCGGCTCCAGATGGGCGTTCATGTCGGGCGTCTTGGTCAGATCGCAGCGGTCGATCACGTCGCTCGGATAGAGCTGCGAGAAGCTCTCGAAGATGTTCCAGGTCTGGTTCTGGCACTCCGCCATGTGCATGTCCTGGACGACGTGGTTGGTGACCGGATCGACCACCATGTGCCCGGCCGGGCCGTCCCAGGCGATGTCGCCGCTGCGCAGCGCTGCCATCACGTCCTCGCGCGCGTGGCTGCCGGCGGCCTTGACGCCGAGGGACCAGAGCATGGTGCCGAGATAGCCGCCGACGCCCACCGAATTCAGATACTGGGCGTCGTCGCCGAAGCGCGCCTGATAGCGCTTCACGAATTCCAGGTTGGCGGGGAGCTGCAGCTCCTCGAAGTAGGGCTGGGCGCTGACGATGCCGTTGCCTTCCTCCGCGCTGAGCTGCTTGTGCTCGTTGCCGACGCCGAAGGTCACCGAGACGATCGGGATCTCGTTCAGCATGCCCGCCGCGTACCACTGGCGGTAGAAGCCGGTATGCGCCGCGCCCACGAGGCAGGTGGAGAGCCAGTCCGGCTTGGCTTCCTGAATCTTGGCGATGGCCGTGCCGAACTCCGCCACGTCGAGCGGGAAGAAGTCCTTGGTGAGGACCTCGGCGCCATGGTCGCGCGAGAAGAACTCGGTCCACTTGCCGATGATCTGGGGCGCATTGTAGTCGGCGCCGATGTAGTAGCAGCGCTTGCCGTGGGTCCTGAAGCCGTAGTCGGCCATCGGCTTCACCCACTGCACGGCGGTCACGCCGCTGACGAAGTTGTTGATGTCGCAGACGCCGCCCTCGTAGATCACGCTGTACCAGAGGAGGGTCTTGAAGCGCCGGAGGATCGGCCGGATGACCTCGCGCGAGGCGCTGGTGATGCCGCCGTGCACCAGGTCGACGCGCTCCTTGAGCGCCGCTTCCTGGGCGTACTGGGCATAGAGCTCCATGTTGGACTGCGGGTCGTACTTGATCAGCCGTACCTTCTTGCCGACCAGTCCGCCGGCCGCGTTGATCTCCTCGACCGCGAGCTCGCAGGTCTGGGTCATCGGCGTGCCGTAGATGTCGAGACCGCCGGACTGGTCGAAGATGCTGGCGATGACGATCTCGTCGTCGTCCGCATAAGCCTTGGGCGATGCCGCGAGGCCCGCCGCCACAAGCGTTGCGGCGGTGCCCGCCGTGCCCTTGAGAAATCCTCTCCGAGTGCTGTCGAACATGGATCCAAGCCTCTCTCGCTGTTCGTCGAGCGCGCCCGCCGCGCGCCGCGAAAGGTTAGGCGCAGGCTGCCGCCGGCGCAACGGCGCGCCGCCGAGGTCTCACCCGGCGAAGCCGAGGGTACGCTCCACGAAGGCGCGGAGGATCAGTGCCGCGTCCACCATCTCGACGAGCGGCACGTGCTCGTTGGCGGCGTGGCTCACGGCGCCGTCGCCGGGGCCGAAATTGACGATCTCGATGCCGTCGCGGGCGAAGAAGCGCCCGTCGCTCACGGCGAGCGCGTTGAGCACCTCTGGCGGCCTTCCCAGACGCTCCTCGATGGCCGCCGTCAGAGCCGAGACATAGGGACCGTCGAGGGGCGCGGAGAAGCCGTCGGTGCCTGCAAGACGGCGAACGGAGTAGGACCCCGCAGGCTCGCCCGAGGCGGCCAGCACAGCCTCCATCTCGGCCTGGGCTTCCTCGACCGGTTCGTCGGGCAGCAAGCGGCGGTCGATGCGGGCCGTGCAGCGGTCGGGGACCACGTTGGGGTTCTCGCCGCCGTGGATGGTGCCGAAATTCATGGTCGAGACCTTTTCGCCCCGTCGCCGCGTGGCGAGTGCCGGCCCCAGTTCGGTGCGCAGGCTCTCCAGCAGGCGCACCATGCGGAGGATGGCATTGTCGCCTGCCGGTGGATCGCCGCCGTGAGCGGCGCGGCCGGTGGTTTCGATCTCGAGCCAGAGGACGCCGCGTTCCTCGATGATGATCTGGTTCTCGGTGGGCGCGCCGAGCACCAGCGCATCGGGCTCGATGATCCCTTCCTCGCGCAGGAAGGCGGTTCCCTCCGGGCCGAGGCGTTCCTCGTCGCCGGCGAGCACGAAGATCAGGCTCCCCCGCGCAGGCCCGCCCAGGCGCGCGACTTCGCCCGCGAGCCAGAGATGCACCGCTGCCGATCCCTTGCAGTTGTTGGCGCCGAGGCCGTAGATGCGGCCCTTCTCCATCGTTGCGGCGAAGGGGTCGGTGCGCCAGGCAGCACGGTCGCCGGTGCCGACCGTGTCGATGTGGGCGTTGAACACCACGCAGGGCGAGCCCTCGCCGAGCCGCG
The DNA here is from genome assembly GCA_965237415.1 of Alphaproteobacteria bacterium. GTDB lineage: Bacteria > Pseudomonadota > Alphaproteobacteria > UBA828 > UBA828 > WTGU01. The sequence continues at coordinate 700,579 of CBDEFM010000002.1, read as the reverse complement.
CGACCAGGTTAGCGAACGGCGGGGTCCGCGTCGGCATGGAGACCTCATAGCCGGCCGCCTTGAGATGCTCGCCGGCGGCTTCGCAGATCGCTCTGGTGTCGCCCGGCGGAGTGGCGGAGGGGATCGCGATCAGCTCGGCGAGGAGGCTGTGAAGCGCCTGGGCGAGTGCGCGTTCCTCGCCTGTCATGACCGCTCGTCCGCGTCGGCCCGGATGATCGACGTGGCGCTGAGCGAGCGCGGATCGCGCGCCTCCCAACGGCCGTTCTCGACCTGGGCGAAGAAATCCGCGCAGGCCTGGTTGAAGGCGTCCGGCTCCTCCAAGTTGATGGTGTGGCCCGACTTCGGGATCACCAACAGGCCGGCCGTGGGCATCGTGCGCTTGAGGTAGAGGTTCGCGTCGAGGCAGGGCTCGTCTTCGTCCCCGGTGATCAGCAGCGTCGGCACGGTGAGCGCGGCGAGGCCGTCCTCCAGATCGTAGAGCGAGGGGCGGCGGGCCTGCACGCCGCGCAGCGTGTTGGCCGTGCCCTTCGCCGAATGATCCGCCACGCGGTCGCGGAAGGTCGCCCAGCCGCGCGGGTCCTTGGTCTGGAACTGCACCCGCGTGGGCCCGAGCGCGTAGTCGGCACCCACCGGGCCTGCTCCCTCGCGCTCCAGGCGGTCGGCCACCGCATGGGTCTCGCGCTGGAACCCGGTGCGGGCATCCTTCGGCGCGCCGTAGCCGCAGCCGGCGACCACCAGTGCCGAGGCGCGGTCCGGGTGTTTCAGGCCGATATGGATGGTCGCGAAGCCGCCCATGCTCAAGCCCACCACATGGGCGCGCTCGACGCCCAAGTGGTCGAGGACGGCGATCGCATCCGCCACCGCATGGGCCTGGCTGTAGGCGTCGGCGTCCTCCGGCACGTCCGAGGGGGGATAGCCGCGGGCGTTGTAGGCGATGCAGCGGTAGCGCCGCGCGAAGTGGCAGAGCTGCGGCTCCCAACTCAGGAGATCGCCAGCGAATTCGTGGATGAAGAGCATTGGATGGCCGGTCCCGGCCTCCTCGTAGTAGAGCTTGATCCCGTCCGGCGCCTGCGCGTGGGGCATGGCTGATCTTCCTCAGGCTGGGGGCATGATAGCGGAGGTTCGGCTTGCGAGTCCTTGATTCATGGTATGATCGGGCACTTTCGGGACGACAGAACGGGACGACGCGCATGTGCGGGATAGCGGGCGTGATGTTCAAGCACGGTGACACGGGTCTGTCGGCGGGTCAGGCGCTGATCGACATGCTGGACGGCTGCCAGCACCGGGGCCCTGATTCGACCGGGTTCGCGCTCTATGAGGACGCCGAGCCGGGCCAGCTCCGGCTGCGCTTCCTGGTGGGGGAGGGGAACGGCGCGGGCGATGGCGTCGGCCATAACAGTGGCGTCGAGGGCGCGATCGCGGATATTCGCAGCACCCTTGAGGAGCACGGTGCGGAGATCGTGGACGGCGAACATGTGGGCAACAGCTACCGGGTCGTTGTGCGCTTCGCCGGCGACGTGCAGAAGCTGACCTACGACATGGAGCACGCGGCGACGCTGATCTCGATCGGGGAGAGCCTGGATATCCGCAAGGACGTGGGCAGCGCCCACGATGTGGACGAGATCTTCCACGTGCGCGAGGTTCAGGGCACCCACGGGCTCGGCCATGTGCGGCTTGCGACCGAGTCCGAGGTGAAGCCCGAGGCGGCGCATCCCTTCTGGGCAACGGGGTTCACCGACATCGCGATCGTGCACAACGGCCAGATTACGAACTACTGGAAGATGCGCCGGCGGCTGGAGCGGCGCGGGTTCGGGTTCCATACAGACAACGACAGCGAGCTGATCGCGGTCTATCTGGCAGACAAGCTCGCCAACGCGATTCTTCTCGAGGATGCGCTGAAGACCTCGATCGACGATCTCGACGGCACGTTCTCGTTCCTGGTCTCGACCAAGGATGAGATCGGCTACGCCAAGGACAATCTCGCGGCGAAGCCGATGATCATGTACGAGAACGACGACCTGATCGCGATCGCCTCGGAGGAGGTTTCGCTGAACCGCCTCTTCCCGGGCCGCGCGCTTGACACGAGGGAACCGCCGCCGGGGAGCTATGGCACATGGTCCAGATTGACCTAGGACAGGTTTCCGTCCGCCACGCCAACGAGCAAATCCGCGACTGGGGAGCGAAGGGAGAGGACATCGAGGTCCTCAACCCCGACGCGCGCCATCATATCGGCGTCGGACTGATCCACCCGGTGCGGGTGCATGTCCGGGGCTCTGCGGGCTACTTCTGCGCAGGACTTGCGGACAAGGCACGCTTCGAGATCGACAACAATGCCGGCTGGGGTCTCGGCGACAACATGTACGCCGGAACGGTGACGGTGCGCGGCAACGCGGGCGCGATCGCGGGCGTTGCGATCCGTGGCGTGGAGATCGTGGTGCACGGCAACGTGGGCTCGCGTGCGGGCCAGGTGATGAAGGCGGGGACGCTCTGCTGCGTCGGCAACGCCAACTTCATGGCCGGTTACATGATGTACGGCGGGCGCATCATCATCCTGGGCGAATCCGGCGAGCGTGTGGGCGAGGATATGGCGGCCGGTGACATTTATGTCGGCGGCGCGGTGCGCTCTCTCGGCTCCGACGCGCAGCTGACCGATATCGAGGAGGCCGAGGTCGACGACATCCGCGCGTTCCTGGACCGTCACGAGATCGCCTACAAGGGCGGCTTCCAGAAGATCGTGAACGCCGGAAAGCGTCTGCGCTACGCGACCAGCGAGCAGCAGGTGCGCAGCATTCCCTTCTTCACCTTCTCGGGCGCGTCGGATTACTGGAACCCGAAAGTGCAGGAGGACGTCTACGTCAAGGCCCAGATCGGCCGCTACCGGGTGCGGGGCTATGGCGGCGCGCGCACGTTGCCGCACCTCTCGGACCTCGCCTTCAAGCGCGACCTCTCGGGCGCGGGCACGGCAGGCGACCCGGTGACGGCGGTGGAAATGCGGACCGAGATCGGGGGTCTGAACGGAGCGAAGGCGCTCAAGCTCTCCATGCCGGTGATGGTCGCGCCGATGAGCTACGGCGCGCTCTCGCGCTCGACCAAGCAGGCGGTGGGCATGGCGTCGAGCATGGCGGGGATCGCCGAGAATACCGGCGAAGGCGGCATGAGCGACGCCCAGCGGGGTGCGGCGGAGCAGCTTGTCTTCCAGTGTCTGGGCGGCCGGCTCGGCTGGAACATCCACGACATGAACCGGGCGGACGGGCTCGAAATCTATATCAGCCAGGGGGCGAAGCCGGGCTTCGGCGGCCAGCTCATGGCGAAGAAGGTGACTAAGGAGCTTGCCACCATCCGGGGGATCCCGGAGGGCATCGACCTGCGCTCGCCCTCCCGCCACCCGGACATCCTCGGCGCCGACGATCTGGTCATCAAGGTGGAGGAGTTCCGGGAGGCGACAGGCTACCGCATCCCGGTGAGCGTGAAGCTCGGCGCGGGCCGGGTGCGCGACGATATCAAGATCGCCTACAAGGACGGCTTCGACTTCGTTGAGCTCGACGGGATGCAGGGCTCGACGGGTGCGGGCGGTGCGGAGGTGATGGAGCACGTGGGGGTGCCCACGCTTGCCGCCATCACCCAGGCGATCGAGGCGCTGGGGGAGGTCGACGGCCTCGGCAAGATGCAGCTCGTGCTCATGGGCGGCATCCGGGACGGGATCGACGCGGTGAAGGGGCTCTGCCTCGGCGCCGATGCGGTGGCGATGGGAACGGCGGTGATCATCGCCGGCGGCTGCATCGCCTGCATGCAATGCCACGTGGGGCAGTGCGTGACGGGGATCGCGACCCAGGACCCCGAGCACGAGCGCCGCTACAACCCGGTGGCGGAGGCCCGCAACATCCACCGCTACCTGGAAGGCGTGCGCTGGCAGATCGCGGCACTGACCCAGGCGCTGGGTTATGGGAGCACGACCGGGCTGAACCGGAACGACCTGGTTGCGGTGACCCGGGACGCGGCGGAGATGACGGGCCTGCCCTATGCGCCGGAATACCGCGAGCGCGAGCAGGCGCTCCTCAGCAGGATGGGCTGAGCGATGGCGATATTGGAGGAGATGGAGGCGGGCGGTCAGCTGCTCGCGGAGCTGCCGGACGACACGGACGACGCGCACTTCGTGCCGGCGCCCTGCCAGATCGCCTGCCCGGTGGGGACGGATGCGCCGTCCTATATCGCCTATATCTGGGAGCGGCGCTTCGAGGAGGCGTTCGAGGCGATCACGGCGACCAATCCATTCAGTTCGATCTGCGGGCGGGTGTGCGATGCGCCGTGCGAGCCGGCGTGCCGGCGGACGGATTCCGACGGCCCTGTGCAGATCCGCAACCTGAAGCGCTTCGTCATGGACGAGGTGGGTCACGACTACGACCCGCCGCCGGTGCCGGTGCGCCATGAGCAGAGCGTTGCGGTGGTGGGCTCGGGCCCTGCGGGCCTGACGGCGGCGCAAGACCTCTCGGTCGCGGGCTACAAGGTGCACGTCTACGAGATGACCGACCGCTTGGGCGGCATGATGATCTGGGGCATTCCTGCGTTTCGGCTGCCGCCCGGGATCATCCAGGAGGATATCGACCGCATGGCTCGCCGCTGCCCCGGGATGGAGGTTCACCTCGACACCGCGCTCGGGCGGGACGTGACGCTGGACGATCTCAAGGAGCGGCACGACGCGGTAGTCCTCGCCATCGGTGCGTGGTGGGGCAAGAAGATGGGCATTCCGGGCGAGGACCGCACCAGTGTGATCGACGGCGTGCAGTTCCTGCGCGACGTGAACGAGGGCGCCCGGCCCGAGATGCCGGAGACGGTTGTGGTGATCGGCGGCGGCGACGTGGCGATGGACGCCTGCCGGGTCGCGAGGCGCCTGCCGGGCTGCAAGCACGTCAAGGTGATCTACCGGCGGGGCCCGGCGGAGATCCCGGCGCGCAAGATCGAGCTCGAGGGCGCGATCGAGGAGGGGATCGAGTTCATCTATCACACCCAGCAGACCGCCATCGTGCCGCAGGGCAACGGGCTCGCCGTGCGCTGCGTTGAGACCACGCTGGGAGACCCGGACGAGTCCGGCCGGCGCGCGCCGGTGAACGTGCCGGGCACGGAGCACGACATCGCGTGCGGCATGGTGATCGCCTCGGTGGGGCAGGAGGGTCTCTGCGACGACCTCCACCGGCGGGGATTGATGCAGACGGACCGAGTGCGGACCGCGTGGGAAGGCATGCGCACGAACGATCCCATGGTGTTCGCGGCGGGCGACGGGGCCTTCGGCGGGTCGACCATCGTGATGGCGATGAACCACGGCCAGCGGGTTGCCTACTACGTGAAGGCGTATCTGGAGGGCCGCGCCGACCCGCTGCCTTACAAGACACCTTACCGCACGCAGCGGGTGCCGGTGGCGCAGGACCTGGAGTGGGAGCTTCTGCCGGTTCAGCACCCCGATTTCCTCGGCCTCGGCAAGGACCCTGTGACGTTCCCCGAGATCGAGACCACCTACGGCTGGGAGTCCGCGCGCAAGGAGGCGGCACGGTGCTACCGCTGCGATGCCGAGACCGGCTCCGCCGACTATGCAGTGGGGCACCGTGAGGACATCTTCGTGATGGCCCGCACCACGCCGGGCGATACGGCGGGTCAGAAGGCGATGCTGGAGAAGCGCATGGGCGAGCGGGACGACCCCTTCCCGGAAGAGCTCCCCGGCGTTCTGGACGATCTCGCCTTCCTGCCCGCGAACCTCTCGCGCCTTGTGATCGATCCCTACCGCGAGGCCTGCCGGATCGGCACCACGGTGGGCGGCACCGATCTCGCGCTGCCCTTCATGGTGACGGGCTTCGACGACGCGCCGGCGGAGGTGCGGGCTGCGGTCGGGCGCGGCATCGCGGAGGCGGATGCGAGCTATCTCGGGGTGCAGCCCGTGGGTGAAGGCGCGCGCTGGTTCCAGCTCGTGCTGCCGGGGCAGATCGCGCCGAGCGCGGACGCGGCGGGGCTGATCTACGCTCTCGGCCACCGCTTCACGCCCGTCGACGCGACCGCCGCGGCCGAAGGCCAGGTGCTGGGGCTTTCGGTCTCCTCGCCAGAGGTTCTGGAAGAGGCGATCCCCCATACGCTCGATGCGGGCTTCGGCATGCTGCTGCTGGACGGCAGCGCCGGGCTCGGCGCACCCTGGGCGGAGCTCAGGGGTGCGCCCGATCTCACGATCCTGCGGGATGCGGTGGCGATCCTGCGCCGTCTCAACCGCGAGGAGGAGATCGACCTCGTCTACTTCGGCGGCGTACGCTCGGGCACCGATGCGGCCAAGGTGATCGCGCTCGGCACGGTCGCGGTGGTGCTGGGTGTCGCCGTGGGGCTTGCTGCAGGCGGTGCCATCACCGGCGCCCACGAGCTCGCGTTCTCGGCAGACCGCAGCGACGAGGACCGCACGACAGGCACCGTCAACATCATCAAGGCGACCGCGTCCGAGGCGTCGATGATGGCGCGCTGCACCGGCAAGACAAACCTTCAGAACGTCGAGCCCGAAGACCTCCGCGCGCTGACTATTGCAACTGCGCACGCAACCGGAATTCCCCTCGCCGGGACGCGGTGAGGTGACGATGAAGACTGCCGTTGCATCTCTTGCGCCTTAGGCCGATCGCATGCGCGTTCATCTGAACTACGGCCGGGGCCTGCGGGCGGTCGATCTGCCCGACGAGCTCGACGTCACCGTGATTGCCAAGAAGGCGATGCCGCTGCTCGCCGATCCGGCGCAGGCCATGGAAGAGGCTCTCGCCCGGCCCGTGGCTTGCCCGCTGCTTGCGGAGGAGGCCGCGCGTGCCAAGCGCGTCTGCATCCTTATCTGCGACTTCACGCGCCCGGTGCCCAACGGCGTGATCCTGCCGCCGCTCATCCGCACTCTGCTCGGCGCCGGGCTGGCGCCTGAGCAGATCACGGTGCTGATCGCGACCGGGCTGCACCGGCCCAACGAGGGCGAAGAGCTTGCCGCTCTGGTCGGCGATCCCTGGGTGCTGGAGACGGTGGACGTCGCGAACCATTTTGCCCGGGAGGACGCAGACCACGTGCTGATCGGAACGACCCGGCGGGGCACGGTGGTACGGCTCGACCGGCGCTTCGTCGAAGCCGATCTGCGCATCGCCACTGGCCTGGTGGAGCCGCACTTCATGGCCGGCTGGTCGGGCGGGCGCAAGGTGATCGCGCCCGGCGTCGCCCATGCCGAGACCGTCACCACCTTCCACAGCGCCCGCTTCATGGAGCATCCCAACTGCACCAACTGCGTGCTGGAGGGAAATCCGCTGCACGAGGAGCAGCTGGAGATTATGGCGATGATCGGCGGAGCCCGCGCCGTCAACAGCGTCATCGACGACGAGCGCCGCGTCGCCTTCCTCAACTACGGCGAGGTCGTGGCGAGCCACGAGGAGGCGGTCCGCTTCGCCGAGGGGTTCGCCACCGTTCCCGTGGGCGAACGGTTCAAGACCGTGCTGACCAGCGCCGCGGGCCATCCGCTGGATGCGACCTACTATCAGACCGTCAAGGGCATGGTCGGCCCGCTGGAAATTCTGGTGCCGGGCGGCGATCTCATCGTTGCGTCGGCATGCTCCGAAGGTCTGGGCTCGGCTCACTACGCCGATGCCCAGCGCCGCCTGGTGGAGAATGGACCAGAGCATTTCCTCGACGAGATCAACGGCAAGACCCACGCCGCGATCGACGAATGGCAGACCGAGATGCAACTCCGCCCCATGCGGGCCGGGACGGTCCATCTCTTCACCGAGGGTCTCGCGCCCGAGGACCGGGCGCTCACCGGAGTCCGCATGACCGAGTCGCTCGCAGGATCGGTGGCGGAAAGCACTGCCCGGCATGGCGACCGACGGGTTGCCGTGATCCCCGAAGGCCCCTACGTGGTGCCCGTCCACCGCCCGGCTGCGTAATCCCCGCTACCGCCTCTCCGGGCTCTCAAGCCTGCCCACCCCTTGGCGAACGGCGAATCCAAGAGTACGTTTCCCATCACGCGGCCCGGCTCGGCCGATCGACAGCGCGGAGGACGTTATGGCTTGGCAAGGCAGACTGTTACGGGCTGACCTCACCGCCGGCACCTGCACGGAAGAGGCGCTCAACATGGAGTGGGCGCAGACCTATCTGGGCAGCAGGGGCCTTGCCACCAAGTACCTGGCGGAGGAGATGGACCCGAAGGCGGATCCGCTCTCGCCCGAGAACAAGCTGATCTTCGCGACCGGCCCGCTGACCGGGACCACGGCGCCGACCGGAGGCCGCTACACGGTCGTCACCAAGGGAGCGCTGACCAACGCCGTCGCCTGCTCGAACTCGGGCGGCTACTTCGGCGCCGAGTTGAAGCTCGCGGGCTGGGACATGGTGATCTGCGAAGGCCGCTCGCCGCGCCCCGTCTACCTCTACATCAAGGACGACCACGCCGAGCTCATCGACGCGGAGGGCTTCGTCTGGGGCAAGTCGGTCTGGGATACCGAGCCGATGATCAAGGCGCGCCATCAGGACGGCGCGATCAAGATCGCCTCGATCGGCCGGGCCGGCGAGACCCTCAACCGCTACGCCTGCGTGATGAACGACCTCGACCGGGCCGCCGGGCGCTCCGGCGTCGGCGCCGTGATGGGGTCCAAGAACCTCAAGGCGATTGCCGTGCGCGGCACGCGGGGCGTCGCGGTGGACGACACTGACGCCTTCGCCGAGGCCGTAGAGCACGCCGCCGCCGCGCTCTCCGAGAGCCAGACCCGCGCCGACCTCGCGCGCACCGGCACGCTCTCGATGATCGACGTCACCCAGGCCTTCGGCAGCCTGCCGACCCGCAACAACCAGGACGTGCAGTTCGAGGGTACCGGCAATCTCGGTCCCGACGCGATGATGAAGGTGCGCCGCTCCGACGGCGCCGCCAATCTGGTCGCGAACCGCGCCTGTTTCGCCTGCACCATCGGCTGCCAGCGCGCCTCCAAGATGGACCCCTCGCATTTCGCGATCCGCGATCGGGATCGCTACAAGAAGGTCAGCGGCGGGCTGGAATACGAATCGGCCTACTCCCTCGGCCCCATGGTGGGCGTCGACGACATCGAGGCCGCGACCTTCGCCAACTTCGTCTGCAACGAGGACGGGATGGACCCGATCTCCTTCGGGGCCACCGTTGCAGCCGCGATGGAGCTCTACGAGACCGGCGCCATTAGCGACGCCGAGACCGGCGGCATCGCCTACACCTTCGGCTCGGCCGAGGCGCTCTGCAGGGCGGCGGAGGAGGCCGGCACGGGCACAGGCTTCGGCAAGGATCTCGGGCTCGGCGCCAAGCGGCTCTGCGAGAAGTACGGCCGCCCCGAGTTCGCCATGGTCGCCAAGGGGCAGGAGTTCCCCGGCTACGACGGCCGCTCGATGCAGGGGATGGGCCTCGCCTACGCCACCAGCAACCGGGGCGCCTGCCACCTGCGCGCCGACCCTTATGAGGACGACTTCTCCGGCGGCAAGCTTGACGGCAAGGCCAAGATCGTGAAGGACAGCCAGGATTCGAACGCGGCCATCGATTCCGTCGGCATCTGCGCCTTCCCGATGATGATCTGGGGTCTCGACGAAGTCGCCAACCTGGTCGATGCCGCCTGCGAGGGCAGCTGGACCGTGGACCGGCTGAACGAGACCGGCGAGCGCATCTGGAACATGGAGCGCCAGTTCAACCTCGACGCCGGCATGACCGCCGCCGACGACACGCTGCCTCAGCGCATCCTCAAGGAGGCGGCGAAGAGCGGCTCGGGCAAGGGCAAGGTCTGCGAGCTCGACACGATGCTGCCGCAGTATTACGCGCTGCGCGGCTGGACGACGGACGGACGGCCGACGGCGGAGACAAGGCAGCGGCTCGGCCTCGCATGAAGGTGACGGTGGAGCTCATCGCAATCGAGCTCCCCCAATTCGGTAGCGCAAAGAGCCGCAGCCTCGATCTGGAGGCGGGAACCAACGTCGCGGACGCGCTCTCCGGGCTCGGCGTGGACGGCGACCCCGCCCTGCTCGCCATGGTGAACGGCGAGGCCGTCCCCCGCGATCAGTGGCCCGAATCGCCGCTCTCGACCGACGACACGATCAGCCTTTTTCGCCCTTTCAAGGGGGGCTGACTCGGCGCATCCGACGTCGCGGGGTACCCCCGCCGCGTCATGGCCGGACTCGTTCCGGCCATCCACGCACTCGCTCAGCGACCGACTGGGCCCGGCGGAGGGAGATGCCCGGAACAAGTCCGGGCATGACGGCGTGGGGGAGTGACCGGGCTAGTCACCTGAATCTGAAGTTCGCCACATAAAGACAACTATATTGCACGACCACATTCTTCGACAATAGAGCGACTTAGTGTGACGACACTGCCAATTGAAAATGATCTCAACTTCAGTGTCAGGTGACTAGATCGGTATCGCGCTTCGGCTGCTGCCGCCGGCGACAGCGATGACGCCTGTGGCGGTGCCGCCGGCCAATGCGACGATCCCCATGGCGTTGCCGGGGGCGATGCAGACCAGACCCATGGCGTTGAAGAGGCTGACGGCGACGAGCCCGATGGAGTTCCAGAACCCCGCCGACACGAGGCCGATCGCGCTATAGCCGCATGCAACGGTGCCGATGGTGGCCCACTTGCTCTTGATTGCTTCAGATACGGCAGGGGTTTCCTTTCGTGTTCGACGGTACCGCTAACGCTGACGGTCAGCCATCACCGGCATTCAAGTCCTTTACCGCCCCTAACACCGCATCGACATGGCCCGCGACCTTCACCTTGCGCCAGACCTTGCTGACGCTCCCGTCCGCGTCGATCAAAAAGGTCGAACGCTCGATGCCCATGTAGGTCTTGCCGTAGTTCTTCTTCTCGACCCAGACGCCGTAACGCTCGCAGATGTCGCCCTCGGCATCCGAGACGAGGGTGAAGGGGAGGCCGTACTTCGCACGGAACTTGTCGTGCTTGGCGGCGGAGTCCTTGGAGACGCCGACGATCTCCGCACCGGCCCTCGCGAACTCGGCCAGAGCTTCGGTGAACTCCTGCGCTTCCCGCGTGCAGCCGGGGGTGTCGTCGCGCGGGTAGAAATAGAGCACCACCGCCTTGCCGCGCAGGCGGTCGAGGTTCAGCGAGCCGCCGTCGTTGGTGGGCGCCGTGAACCCCGGCGCCGGGCTGCCGGCGTCGATACCGTCGTCATACTGGGTCTCCCCTCACTCTCTGTTAAGCTTTGCGGCAGGCGCCGCGATAAGGCGATGATAGGCGGCGCGGATGCGATCCTGGACGGCATGGACCCTGGTCTCAAGGGCGGCGAAGTCTTCGACTCCCATCGCCCGCGCCAGTGTCTCCCGCACACCCGCCGTGAAGCGGTCCACGTCCCGGTTGGTGCCGACGGTGAGCCTGAGCAGGCCCTGGAGACGTTGGAGAAAGGCAGCCGTGTCGGCGAGCTCGCCCGCGTCGTCGGCATCGAGAATGCCGGCTTCTCCCAGCCGCCGATAGACCGACTGCGTCGACTGAACGAGAATCGACGGGTGCCGCGCGGCGTGGCGCAGCAGGTGGTACTGGGCGATGAACTCGAGATCGAGAACGCCGCCCCGCACATGCTTGAGGCGCCACCTGTTCTCGGTCCGGCGTTCGTTGTCGACCCGTTCGCGCATCGAGGCGACGTCGGCGAGCAGCGTATCGGTATCGCGCGGCGCGCAGAGGACCGCCCGAATCCCGTCCATCACCGTCGCGCTGAGCTCACGGTCGCCGGCCACCGGCCTGGCGCGTGTCAGCGCCATGTGCTCCCAGGTCCAAGCGTTCTCTTCGTGGTAGCGGCGGAAGGCGGCGGCTTCGGTGGCAATCGGCCCCGAGCTGCCGGAGGGGCGCAGCCTGGTATCGATCTCGTAGAGCCGACCCTCGGCGGTGTGCGCGCTGAGGGCATTCGTCAGGCGTTGGCTGAAGCGTGCGTAGAAGTGGCTCGCCGCAAGTCCCTGGGCACCGTCGGACTGCACATCCACCCCGCCCTGGGCGCCATAGACGAAGACCACATCGAGGTCGCTGTCGAAGGTCATCTCGCGGCTGCCGAGCTTGCCCAAGCCGAGGACCGCGAAGGTCGCGCCCGGCACCGTGCCGTGCCGTCTCGCGAATTCCCGTTGCATCCGGGGCAGCAACGCCGCGATCACCGAATCGGCGATGTCCGACAGAGCGCCGGACAATTGGTCGGCGGCCACATCGCCCCGGAGGATCTGCATGCCGACCTGGAACTCGCGCACGTGCTGCCAACGCCTCACCCCGTCGAGGATGGCTTGAAATTCGTCAGCAGGCGCGAGGGCTCGGTGAAGGTCATCGTCGAGCTCGTCCCGATTCGGCAGGCGCTGGTGAAGATCACCGCTGATGAGCCCTTCGAGTAGATCGGGGTTGCGGCTCAGATGCTCGGCGATGCGGGGCGCGCTGCCCAGAATCTCGGCCAGCCGGGCGAGAAGTCCGGGATTGTCGTGAAGCAGCAGGAAGGGCTGAACACCGGAGGGCAATCCGCCGAGAAACTCATTGAGCTTGCGGAACGCCGAGTCGGGGTCGGCGGTGCTGGTCAGCGCGCGAAGGAGCGCCGGCATCAGTTCGGTCAGGAGCTCCCTGGCGCGGGTGCTGCGGGTCGCCATGATTCGGCCATGGTGCCAGTGGCGCACCGTCGCCGAGACGGCGGCGGCATCGCCGAACCCCATCCGCAGGAGGCTGGCCAGTGTGTCGGGATCATCGGCGGTACCGGTAAACACCAGATTGCCGCCCTCGCCGCCGAGCGCCGGCTCATCCTCGAAGAGGGCGGCGTAGTGCTCCTCGACGGATCGCACGTGTGCGCGGAGCGCCTCGGCGAAATCGGCCTCGTCGCGGAAGCCCATGAGGTGGGCGATTGCAGTGCGGTCGTCCGCGTCGTCGGGGACTTTCAGAGAAGGTTGGTCGTCGACCATCTCCAGACGGTGCTCGAGCCTGCGGAGGAAGCGGTACGATTCGATCAGCTCATCCACCGCCTTTTCGTTCGTGAGCCCGGCGGCGGCGAGCGCGCGGAGGGCGTCGCAGGTCACACCCGAGCGCAATGACGCATCCCGGCCGCCCCAGATCAACTGCTGCGTTTGCGCGTACAGTTCGATCTGGCGAATACCGCCACGGCCCCGCTCGATGTCGTGGCCGGCGATTTCGATCCGGCTGCTACCGGGCTCGGCGGCGATCTGCCGCTTGATCGACTGGATATCCTGGATGGCCGCAAAATCGAGATACTTGCGCCAGATGAAGGGCCGCAGCCGCTCCATCATGTCGGCGCCGACCGTCGCATCGCCGGCGACCGGGCGGGCCTTGATCATTGCGGCGCGTTCCCAATTCTGCCCGTGACTCTCGTAGTACTGTTCCGCAGCCGCGGTGGAGAGCGCGAGCGGTGTCCCGCCCATGTTGGGCCTGAATTTCAGATCGGTCTGATACACGCAGCTCTCGCCGGTCCCGTCCCCAAGCAGGGAGACGAGGTCGCGAACGAGGCGGTGCAAGGTTTCCGTGGGCTCGCCCCGCCCCCGGTGTTGCGCCCGCTCAGGGTCGAACAGCACGAACAGACTGAGCGCGCTCGAATAGGTAAGCTCGCCAGCGCCGAGCCCGCCGACACCGAGTACTGTCAACCCGCAGGCAGATACGGGCCGATCGCGGTCGGCCCGAGCAAGGGTGACCCGCGTGGCTGCATCCCGAAGCAGATGATCGAGCGCTCCGGCAATTGCGGCATCGGCAAACCTGGTGAGGGACTCCGCCACCTTATCCAGCGGCCAGGCGCCGGCGATGTCGGCAAGCGCGACGGTGAGCAATGCCCGCCGCTTGGCCGCCCGGAGCCGTTGGGTGAGGGCACGACGGTCACTGGCGCGGCAGGCCGTGCTCGATATCCCGTCGAGCTCGCGCTCGAACGCGTCGTCGGGGCCACGCTCGGCCACCACGCGAAGCTGGGCCGGCTCGCGCGTCAGTGCTCGACCGAGAGCGGGGGCGTTGCCGAATATGCCGTCGAGGAAGCCGCAGGCGCGTCGGTCGCCCACGAGCGCGCTGGCGAACGACTCTTCCGCGCCGCCGAGTGCAACCGCCGCCGCCAGCCAGGCGTCTCGCCCAGCGCGCGCGCGCTCGCCCGAGGCCGGCTCGGGACAAATCTTATCGTCTTGCAGGAAAGACAGAAGCGACACCGCGCGCCGATTGTATTACAAGGATTGACGCGAAGAATAGGCAAAGGGAGCGGAGGGGGAGCCGTCTCCGGTTGATCGACATGAGATCGACGGCCCGCATCGCTCTCCAGGTACTCGGCGCTCTGTTCGGCGTGCTCGCCGTCCTCTTCGTCCTGGGCGCGTGGCGGTTGTCGAGCGGTCCCCTCTCGCTCGGCTTTCTGTCTCCCTATATCCAAGAGGCTCTGGAAGGCGACGATCTTCCCTATCTCTTCGAGTTCGAGGACACCGACCTCGTCTGGGTCGGCTGGGGCGAGGCACTCGAAATCCGATTGACCGAACTTCGTATCGCCGACACGAACGGCGATACCCTGGCGGCGGTGCCCGCGGCGTCGCTGGGATTGAGCGGCGCAGCCCTGTTGCGCGGCACCATCGCCCCCACGTCGATCGAGCTGATCGAGCCGCGCTTCGGCCTCGTCCGCAGGCCTGACGGGAGCGTGCACCTCGCCGGAGGCGGAGAGGGCGTCAGCACGGACGATGCCGCCAGCGACGCCCTGGTCGCCGACCTGCTCGACCCGCCGCGCGAAGATCACCCGTTGTCGCAGCTAAAGCGGGTCAGTCTCCGCGATGCCGCCCTCGTCCTGCGCGACGAGGTGGCCGATCTCACCTGGACGGCACCCGACGCCGACCTCACCCTCGATCTGGACGACGCTGCGATCCTCGGTCATCTGTCGATGGAATTGCAGGTGCAGGAACTGGAGACCCATCTCGAAGTCGAGCTGTTCCATCACCGGGAGAGCAAGATGGGCAGCGCCGCCATCGGCTTCGCCGGGCTGAACCTGGCAGAACTGGCCTTCATCGCCCCCGACCTGGAGGATTTGGCCGGACTCCGCGTTCCACTCTCAGGCACGCTCGGGTTCGACGTGGCTCCGGGCGGCATTCTCGGTGGTGTCGTCTTCGACATCGCGGGCGGGGAGGGGGAGGTCGCCCTGCCCGGGGTCTTTCCCGCCCCGGTTCCTGTCCGCGGGCTCACCGCCGCAGGCTCGATCGACGGCGAGCTGTCGCGGATCGTTCTCGAGTCCTTCGTCGTCGATACCGACCGCCCCAGCTTTTACCTGGACGGCGAACTCTGGCGGTCGAGTGTCGGTGTCGGTTTCAAGGGGCGATTCCAGGCGAGCGATATGCCGTTCGATTCGCTCGGCACGTACTGGCCGAAGACGTTCATCGCGAACGGCCGCGAATGGATCGTGCAGAATGTCGCCGACGGCGTGATCACGCACTTCAACGCCGTTCTCGATATCGAGCCGGGCGACTATGAATTCAAACGCTTCAGCGAAGCGTCGGCGGTTGGCTCGTTCGCGTTCGAGGATGCCAGCATCCATTACCTGCGGCCGATGCCCTCAGTGGCGGGGGTGGACGGGATCGCACACTTCACCGGCGATTCGCTCGACATCACGATGAGCGGTGGCCGCATCGAAGGAATCGCTGCGCCTTATGGGACCGCCATGCTGAGCGAAATTCACACGGTGCAGCCCCGAATGTCGGTGATGATCGAGGCCGAGGGGCCCATGTCGGACGCCCTCGCCCTGCTGGACCATCCGAGGCTCGGGCTGGTGAAAAAGATCGACCTGCCTCTGGCGCGGGCTGGTGGCACGGTGCACACCCTGTTCGCACTCGATCTTGCGTTGCTCGGAGCGGCCGGGACACGGCGGATCGACGTGACCGCCGTCGCGCGGGTACGGGATGCCCGGATCGAGGAGATTGCCGGCGTCGTCGACATGACCGAGGGAACACTGCGCCTCGGCGCCAACAATTCGAGCATGGATCTGCGCGGCACGGCCAAGCTTGAGGGCATGCCCGCGACGATCGCGTGGCAAGAGCATTTCAGCGATGGCGCTCCATTCGCGCGGCGGTTCGACGTGGCGACGACGGTGACGCCTGAGGGCCAGACCGCACTGGGCCTGGAACTCGCGCCCTACGTTGAGGGCAGCCTCGCCGTCGACGGGGAATACACCGATCCGGGGGGCGGCGAGCCGCCGCGCGCGACGTTTGCGCTCGATACGACCCAGGCGAGGCTAGAGATCCCGGAGCTGCACTGGGCCAAGCCCGCCGGATCGCCGGGGGCGGTGCGCGTTCTCGCTAGCCTTCCTCCGGAGGGCGCCGTCGAGCTCAGCCGGGTCGAGATCGAAACGGAGACACTCTACGGCCTCGGTCAGGCCACCCTTGCGCGTGGGACCGGAGGGGTTCGCCAGATCACAATCGAAGAATTTCGCCAGGGAGCCACGGACATCTCCGGCAGGATCGAGACCGATGCCGACACGACCAACGTCTCAATCCGGGGCGCCAGTCTCGATGCGCGGCCCTATCTCAGTCGGCTCACGACCGAGGGCGCTCCGGAATTCGGCAAGCTCGTGCTCGATCTCGAAGTCGAGCGCCTCCTGACGAGCGAGGATCAGCAGCTAACGGAATTCCGCGCTCATTTCGAGTCCGACTCCAAGGGCCGACACGCCGGGTTCATGGAGGGAACGCTGGCCACCGGAGTGCCCATGTACGTCTCCCTCGAACCACACGAGGGCGAACGGCTGGTGACCGTGCGCTCGCGCGACGCAGGCGCCGTGGCCCGCACCTTCGGCATCTACGACAACGCCGGCGGCGGCGACCTCTTGATGGAGGCGGTGGTGCACGACGACCGGCCGGGCGCTCCCGTCACCGGTAGGGTCAGGATTGAAGACTACCGCGTGATCAACGCGCCGACTCTGGCGAAGTTGCTTACAATCGCGACGCTGACCGGCATCCTCAACGAGCTGAAGGGAGACAAGGGTATCGCCTTCTCGCGCTTCGACATGCCGTTCTCCATCGCAGAGGGCATTCTCACCATCCGGGACGGGCGGACATCGGGCTTCGCGCTCGGCGTCAATGCCGAAGGGACCGTCGATCTCGAAACGGGCCGAGTCGACATGAGCGGCACAATCGTGCCAGCCTACACGCTGAATACCCTCATCGACGCCATACCCATTCTGGGGAATTTGCTGACCGGCGGCGAAGGCGAGGGGCTGTTCGCGGCGTCCTACCGGGTGGGCGGGACGACCGCGGAGCCGGATATTTCAGTGAATCCGCTTTCCGTCCTGGCACCCGGCTTCCTCCGAGGCTTGTTCCCGTTCCTCGGGGCGGGCGAAGCGAACGCCGAATGAACGCGCCTGAGCGGTGATGGGCGTTGAGGAAGGGGCTACGTCGCCGGGGGCGGGGAATCGGCGGAATTCTCAGCGGCAGCGGCGGCAAGCTCGAACACCCGCTCGAACACGTCCGGCGGCTGCGCGCCCGAGACTGCGTAGCGGCCCTCGAAAATGAAGCAGGGCACGCCCGATATGCCCATGCGGCTCGCGGCCTCGCTTTCCCTGCGCACGTGCTCGGTCCCGTCAGAGCCAGCCAGGAAGCGCCGCACTTCGCCCTCATCGAGGCCGCCATCCACAGCGGCAGCCTCAAGAACGGCGCGGTCGCCGATGTCCTCGCCCTGCTCGAAATACCGCCGAAACAGCGCCTCGACCACCTGGTCCTGCGCGCCGCGCTGCCCGGCGAACTCAATCAGCCGGTGCGAATCCACGGTATTCGGTGTGCGCGCGATACGATCGAAGACGAATTGGATGCCCTCGGACCCGCCGGCCTGTTCGATGGCGCCGAAAATCTCGGCAACCCGCTCTTCGGAGCCGAATTTGGCCACCATGTAGCGCTGCCGATCCACGCCGTCGGCCGGCATGTCGGGGTTGAGCTGAAACGGCCGCCACTCGACCGCGAGCTCGGCGGGCCGACCAGCACGAGCACGCTCGAAGCGCCGCTTGCCGATATAGCACCAAGGACAAATGGTGTCGGAGACAATGGCGACCTGCATCGTGCAAGTATAGCCGCGGGCCACCTGTCGCGCGACCGCATGCCGCGCAGACCGTGACCGCGGCGGGAATTCCGGGCTGGTTCTTGACGCCGCGTCGGGCGAGCGCCGACCATGCCTGTGTCGTCACCGAGGGAATCGATAAGTGCCGGACAGCAACCGCTACGAGAACGGGCTCGAACGGGGCCCAGCCAACCATACCGCGCTGACACCGTGCGATTTCATGGCCCGGGCGGCCGAGATCTATCCGGCGCGGACGGCCGTGGTGCACGGCGCGCTGCGGCGAAGCTACGCGGAGACCTACGATCGTTGCCGCCGGCTGGCCAGCGCGCTCCTCGAGCGCGGTGTCGGCCTCGGCGACACGGTCTCGGTCATGGCACCCAACGTGCCGGCCATGCTGGAAGCCCATTTCGGCGTGCCGATGGCGGGCGCCGTGCTCAACGCGCTCAATATCCGCCTCGACTCTGCCTCCATCGCCTGGATGCTGAACCACGCGCGCTCCCGCGTCCTCATCGCCGACTCCGCGTTCGCGAGCGTCGTGGAGGAGGCGTTGGCGCAGCTCGACTGCCGGCCGCACGTGGTGACGATCGACGATCCTGCGGAGGCCGACGGGGAGGGGAGGGGCTTCGGCGACGAGAGCTACGAGGCGCTGCTCGCCGCCGGCGCGTCGGATTTCGAGTGGCCCTGGCCCGATGACGAGTGGCAGGCGATCTCGCTCAACTACACATCAGGCACGACGGGCCGGCCGAAGGGGGTCGTGTATCACCACCGCGGCGCCTACCTGAACGCGCTCAGCAACGTGCTCATGAACGGGTTCAACCGCGAGTCGATCTATCTCTGGACACTTCCGATGTTCCACTGCAACGGCTGGACCCACACCTGGGCCGTGACTGCTGCGGCCGGCACCCATGTATGCCTGCGCAAGCTGGAGCCGGCGGAGGTCTTTCGCCTGATCGACGAGGAGAGGGTGACGCACATCGCAGGCGCACCGATTGTGCTTGGCATGCTAATCAACGCGCCCGAGAGCGATAAGCGGCGCTTCGATCATGTGGTCGAGGTGGTCACCGGGGGCGCGGCGCCTCCAGCGCCGGTGATTGCGGCCATGGAGGCCATGGGCTTCAACGTTACCCATCTTTACGGCCTGACGGAGGTTTACGGGCCGGCCTTGGTGGCGGCACCGCAGGAGGACTGGCAGGACCTCCCGCTCGACGACCGCGCTGCGCTGATGGCGCGCCAGGGCGTGCGCCATCACGCGATCCGGGGCGCAATGGTGGCGGATTCGGAGACGCTGGCGCCGGTGCCGGCCGATGGCGCCACGGTGGGCGAGATCATGCTGCGCGGGAACACGGTGATGAAGGGTTATCTCGACGACGCCCGCGCCACGGACGACGCCTTCAGGGGCGGCTGGTTCCACAGCGGCGACCTCGCCGTGACGCACCCCGACGGCTACATCCAGATCACCGACCGCGCCAAGGACATCATCATCTCCGGCGGCGAGAATATTTCGAGCATCGAGGTCGAGAACGCGCTCTACGGCCACGAGGCCGTGCTCGAAGCGGCGGTCGTTGCGCGCCCCGATGAGAGGTGGGGGGAATCGCCCTGCGCCTTCGTCGCGCTGAAGCCTGACGCGCAGGCGGTCTCGGAGGCGGCGCTGATCGACCATTGCCGTGAGCGGCTGGCCCGATTCAAGGCGCCACGCACGGTCGTCTTCGGCGACTTGCCGAAGACGGCGACAGGCAAGATCAAGAAGTTCGAACTGCGCGAGCGTGCCCGTGCGCTCTGAGTTTAGGATGCCGATGAGGCGCCGGGGGACGCAGGATGAGTCACTCCACGCTGCCCCCGATGCGCGGTATTATTGGATTATTATCAGATAGTTATTACCCTATCTTTATCTTCTACTCGAAAGGCTCTCGGCGGCACCCGACGGTCGCTCCGCCGGCGCCGGATCCCTACTCCGCCGAAGCGGCGAGGGGGACCGGACCCATGCCCTCGCGTGCGGCGGTGTCGGCAATCTCGTCCAGCACTTCCCGGAGGGTCGCCATCAGCTCGCCGATTTGCTCGCGGGTGATCATGAAGGGCGGGGCGACGATGACGGCATCGCCGATCGGCCTCGTGATGAGCCCGCGCGCGGAGGCCGCCTGCACGATACGCTCGCCGATCTCATGCTCCGGCGCGAAGGGTTGCTTGCCGGCCCTGTCTGCCACGATTTCGAGCGCGCCAAGGAGGCCCACGTGCCGCACCTCGCCGACGAGGGGGTGGTCCTCGAAGTCCTGCAGCGCCGATTCAAGGGTGGGCGCCACTGCCCTGACGTTGTCGAGCAGGCCACCGGGCTCGGTTATCAGCGCGATGGTTTCCAGTGCGACCGCTGCCGCGACCGGACTGCCGCCGGTCGTGAAGCCGTGGGGAAACTCGTCGAATTCCTCCGCCGCCCGGTGCAGCCTCCGATCCATCTCCGGCGAAAGCAGCACCGCCGCCATCGCTTGGTAGCCGGAAGTGAGCGCCTTCGATGTCACCACGATGTCGGGCGTGAAGTCATAGGTCTCGGCGCCCCACAGGTTCCCGGTGCGGCCGAGACCGGTGACCACCTCGTCGGCGACCATGGGGATCCCGTGGCGGTTGAGCACCGCCTGAATCTTCGGGAAGTAACCGGCTGGCGGCGGCACCGCACCGCCGGCGCCCATTACAGGCTCGGCGAAGAAACCGGCGAATGTCTCGGCGCCTTCGGCCTCGATCAGCCGCTCCAGCTCGCCCGCGAGGCGGTTGGCGTAGGCCTCCTCGCTCTCGCCGGGATGGGCGTTGCGCCAGTAGTGAGGCGCCTCGACAAAGCGCACCTCCGGCATTGGCAGCCCGAAGGCGCCGATATAGGGCTTGCCGTTGAGGCTGCACGAGGCGACGGTCGTGCCGTGATAGGCCATGTGGCGCGAGATGAGCTTGCGCCGCTCAGGCTCGCCGGCGCCTCTCGCCATCATCCACAGCATCTTGATCGTGCTGTCGTTGGCCTCCGACCCCGAATTGACGAAATAGACCCGCGACACCTCCATCGGCGCGATTTCGACCAGCTTTTCGGCGAGCGCGATCGGGGGTAGGGCGGTGCGCCCGAAGAAGGTGTGATAGGCCGGCATCTGCTGCATCGCCTCATGGGCTGCCCGCACCAGCCGAGGCTCGCTGAAGCCTGCGACGATGTTCCACAGGCCGGACACGCTTTCGAGATAGCGCTTGCCATGGATATCGTGGACATAGATACCTTCGCCTCGCTCCAGCACGAGCGGACCATCCCGCTCCAGGCTGGGAAGATGGGTGAAGGAATGAAGATGATGCGCGAGATCGCGCGCCTCGGGGGAGTTAAGCGCCATCGCTCGGGACCTCGTACCGTTCGGTTGGTGACGGCAAGCTCCGCCGGCCGCCGCGTTCGATCGCGAGCAGCGGGACCACCATGCCGAAGGTAATCATACACGATGCGATCGACGAGGCGGGACTCGATCTTCTTGCACGCCGCACCGACCTGGACATCTGCGCGGTGGCGCGGGATGACGAGGAGAGCCTGCGCCGCGAGATTGCGGACGCCGACGGCCTCATCTTGCGCTATCTGCCGCTCGGCGCCGAGGCTCTCGCGGCATCGACCCGGCTCAAGGTGATCGCGCGGCACGGCGTCGGCTGCGACAATATCGACCTTGAAAGGGCGACTGCGTTGAAGATCCCCGTCGCTACGGTCGGCGATGCCAACGCCGTCACGGTCGCCGAGCTCACTCTCTTCTTCATGCTTGCGGCGGCAAAGAAGAGCCGCCACTACGACGAATCGGTGCGACGCGGCGACTTTCTCGTGCGCGAAGCCGCCGATCATCTCGAACTCTACGGGCGCACCGTGCTGATTATCGGCTTCGGGCGCATCGGGCGGCGAGTCGCGGCGCGCTGCCGTGCCTTCGAGATGACGGTCGAATGCTGCGACCCTTACATTCCGCAACAGGTCATCGTCGATGCCGGCTGCACGCCCGTCGCGAGTCTCGCCGAGGCGTTGCCGAGGGCGGACTATGTCAGCGTGCACGTGCCGCTGAACGACGAAACGCGCCATTTGATCGACCGGACAGCACTCGGATTGATGAAACCGGGTGCGATCCTCGTCAACGCTGCCAGGGGGCCCATCGTCGACGGCACGGCCCTCCATGAGGCGCTCGAATCGGGGCATCTGGCCGGCGCGGGCCTCGACGTTTTCGATGAAGAACCGCCGCGACTCGACGATCCGTTATTGCATCATCCGGCCACCGTACTCATGCCGCATATGGGGGGTTCGTCCCGCGGTGCATTTATCCGCATGGCAACACGATGTGCGCAGAACGTGCTC
The DNA here is from genome assembly GCA_965237415.1 of Alphaproteobacteria bacterium. GTDB lineage: Bacteria > Pseudomonadota > Alphaproteobacteria > UBA828 > UBA828 > WTGU01. The sequence continues at coordinate 678,221 of CBDEFM010000002.1, read as the reverse complement.
GATGCGCTCGACGGCCGGCTCGATTCTTCCTTTGTAATCAATCCCAAAGCCCTGGAATAAGACGCCTCTCGGCGTGGCCGGGTCGAAACCCGATCACGACTATCTGAATAGCGTCGCGACAATTGGGGGGGTGGCGCGCTGATACTAAGCGTGTCATAGGGGCCCCCCATGAAACGGCGCGAATCGCAAATCGGGTTAAGATCCGCGCGCATGGCAGCAATATTAGCGCTTGCCGGCGCGCTGATGGCGGGCAGTGCATTGGCGCAAGAAGACGCCGCCGAAACATTCGCAGAATGGCGCGAAGGCGTGCGCAGCGAGGCCCTCGGCCTCGGGATTAGCGCCGCGACGTTCGACGCGGCTTTTGCAGACGTCGAGCCGATTCCGCGCATCATTGAACTGGACCGTTCCCAGCCTGAAATCACCCTGACCTTCGCCCAGTATGTGGAGCGCGTGGTGCCCGAATCGCGCGTGGCGAAGGGTCGGGAGCTGCTCGCCGCACACCGCGACATACTCGAGCCGATCGGGCGCAAGTACGGTGTGCCGCCCCGCTTCATCGTCGCGCTCTGGGGCATCGAGACGAACTTCGGCCAATATCTCGGCGGGTTCTCGGTGATCGGCGCGCTCGCGACACTCGCCCATGACGGCAGACGCAGCGCCTATTTCCGTCAGGAGCTGCTGCACGCGCTTCGCATCCTGGAGGACGGCCACATCACGCCTGAGGCGATGGTGGGAAGCTGGGCCGGCGCCATGGGGCAGAGCCAGTTCATGCCTTCGAGCTTTGTGAACTACGCCGTGGACTATGACGGCGACGGCAGGCGCGACATTTGGGGCACACAGACCGATGTCTTCGCCTCTGCGGCCAACTATCTCGCCCAGGCCGGATGGCGTGCCGGCGAGACCTGGGGCCGACGTGTGGCGCTGCCAGCCGGCTTCGATCACGCACTCTTCGGTTTGGAGGTGACGAAGACCCTCGCCGAATGGCAGGCCCTGGGTCTTCGGCGCGACGAAGGCGGTGACCTGCCGCAAGCCGCGATTAGCGGCTCGGTGGTCCTGCCCGGCGGGGAAGAGGGGCCTGCTTACCTCGTCTACAACAACTACCGGACGATCATGCGGTGGAACCGGTCGTTCTATTTCGCAACATCTGTCGGTCTGCTTGCCGACGGAATCGGAAGGCGGTGACGACCGGCCGATCCAGCCGATGACGCGGAAACCGCTCTTCTTCGCCTCGATTGCGCTCGGCTTGCTCGCGCTGGCCGGCTGCAGCGAGGTGAAGCTCGCCCTCCATGTCGTCAAAAAGTTAAGCCTTGAGACGCAGGAGACGCAGCCGCTGCCCGCAGCGGCGGAGGATGACGGTTACAAGCTCGGTACGCCCTACCTGATCGAGCACGTCTGGTATTTTCCGAGCTACGATTCCAACTACGACCGGACCGGCGTCGCCTCCTGGTACGGTCACCCGTTCCACGGCCAGCCGACGGCGAACGGCGAGCGCTACGACATGAACGAGGTGACGGCCGCCCATCCGACACTGCCGCTGCCGAGCCGCGTGCGCGTGACCAACCTCGAGAACGGGCGGCAGGTGGTTATGCGCGTGAACGACCGGGGGCCCTTCATCGACGGGCGGCTCATCGATGTCTCTCGCCGTGCCGCACAGCTGCTCGGCTTCTATCGCAAGGGCCTGGCCGAGGTCAGGGTCGAGTATCTCGGCCTGGACCACGTCCAGCCTGACGTGCCGTGGCCCGCCGATTCGCCCAAGATCGCCTTCGCCGACGGGGCGTCTGCCGTCGCCGTCAAGCCTCGCCAGCCGGAGCCATCAACCGCTACGGTGGTGTTGCCACCAGTCAAGCCGGTACGCACCGCCGCCGCACGCCCGACTCGGGTGGAGGCCAGAGGTACGAGCGGCGGCAGTCGGTCGCCCGGGCTCCTGGTCGAAGCTGCGGTCCTCGAGGGGCGCGACGACGCCGACCGTCTGGGCGCCATAGTGCGCACGCTTGGCTCTGTCGCGGTCGAGGCGGAACGGCGCGGCGGGCGTATGGTCTATGCGGTCCGCATCGGCCCGGTCGACTCGAACGACGAGGCGGCCACCATTCTCGCCCAGCTCAATCGCGCCGGGCTCACGGAGTCGCAGATCATCGCGGCGGGGTACCGCTGAAGACGCCCTGACGCTTGGCCCGCCCCCCGGCGACGGTGTACATCTTGCCGAAGACACCGATGCGATGAGGAGGAGCCGGAACGAGATGGCCGATCCAGGAGTCCCAACAATCAGCCGACGTGTCGGGCTTGCCGCTTTCGCCTGTGCCCTGTGCCTATGCGTGGGTGCCGCCGTCATCGCCGCGTCGCTGCCCCGGCCGGCCGTTGCGGTCGATACCGAAGCGCAGCATTTCATCCTGATGGATGCAGGGACCGGAATGGTCCTCGCCGAGAAGAATGCCGACGAGCCCATGTACCCGGCGTCCATGAGCAAGATCATGACGCTCTATGTCGCCTACGAGCACCTGGCAGACGGTCGGCTCTCTATGGAGGACACCTTTGTGGTGAGCAAAAAAGCGTGGCGAATGAAAGGGTCACGCATGTTTGTTGAGGTCAATTCGAAGGTAACCGTAGGCGAGTTGCTGCGCGGCATCGCGGTGCAGTCCGGCAACGACGCCAGCATCGTGATAGCCGAAGGCCTGGCCGGGTCGGAAGCCGCTTTCGCCGACCTGATGAACGAGACGGGCGCCGAGCTCGGCCTCGACGACAGTCACTTCGTCAACTCCACCGGCTGGCCCGATCCCGACCACATCACCACGGCTCGCGACATGGCCGAGCTGTCACGGCGTATCATTGTGGACTTCCCTGAGTACTACCCGCTGTTTGCTGAGAAGAGCTACACCTACAACGGCATCAAGCAGGGCAACCGCAACCCGCTGCTCTACCGCTTTGACGGGGCAGATGGCCTCAAGACCGGCTACACAGAGGCCTCGGGACACGGCCTCGCAGCATCGGCGAAACGCGGGGAGCAGCGCCTGGTGCTGGTCGTGAACGGGATCAAAGGCGTCGACGTCCGGGCGCGGGAATCGGAACGCCTGCTCAACTACGGTTTTCGTTCGTTCAAGACATACGTCCTGTTCCGCGCGGGCCAGGTGGTCGACCAGTTCGACGTCTGGCTCGGCGAGGCCGATGCGCTGCCCCTCGTCGTAGAAAGCGACGTCGTGCTGATGATGCCACGCAAGTCCCGCAAGGAGATGGTGGTGAAAATCCTGGCCGACGGCCCGATCGCGGCGCCAGTCGAAAAGGGGGACCGGGTGGCCACCCTGGTGGTCAGCGCGCCGAAGGTAGAGACGCGCCAATGGCCGCTGGTAGCCGGCGCGTCGGTGGACAGTCTCTCCGGCTTCGGACGAATTGGGGCCGCAATCGACGCGCTGATCTGGGGCCGGGGCGGCTAGAGTTACTGCACCGCCGCATGACGCGCGGACGCTTCATCACGCTGGAGGGCGGCGAAGGCGCCGGCAAGACGGAGCAAACCGCGCGCCTTCGTAACGCCCTCGAAGCGCGTGGTGTCGAGACCCTCGCAACGCGCGAACCCGGCGGCTCGCCCGGCGCCGAAGAGATACGACGGCTTCTCGTCTCGGGCCCCGTGGAACGCTGGGAGCCGCTGGCTGAGGCCATGCTCCATGCGGCCGCACGGCGCGACCACTTGCTGCACACGATCGAGCCGGCGCTGGAGCGTGGTCTCTGGATGATCTCGGACCGCTTCGTCGATTCGATGATCGTTTACCAGGGCTACGGCCAGGGCGCCGATCTCGCCGTCCTGGAACGTCTCAGCGCGCTGTCTCTCGGGGGCTTCCAGCCGGACCTCACGGTGGTGCTGGATGTCCCGGTGGCGGAAGGGCTCAGGCGGGCCGGCGCGCGCGCGGGATCGAACCGCTACGAGCGCATGGGCACGGACTTTCACGAGCGGGTTCGAGAGGGCTTCATCGCCCGCGCCCGGGCCGAGCCGGCGCGCTTCGCGGTGGTGGATGCGACAGCGGATCCCGAAACGGTCGGCCGCGCGATCCTGGAGATTGTGGCGGCCCGTCTCCCGGTCTCGTTCGATGGGTGAGGGCGCCGATTCGGCCTTTGCCTGGCTAGCACCGCGCGAGAACCCGCATCTCGTCGGGCACCAGAGCGCTGCCAGCACCTTCATGGAGGCATGGCAGAGCGGCAGGCTCGCCCACGCCTGGCTGATCGCGGGTCCCCGCGGCATCGGTAAGGCGACATTGGCCTACCGATTCGCGCGTTTCGTGCTCGCCGGTGGAGAAGGGGGCGGCGGCGACGGATTGGCGATGCCACCGGACCATCCGGTCTTCCGACGGATCGCGGCCGGCGGACACAGCGATCTCGCGGTGGTCGAACGGGGTCTCGGCGACCGGGGGCGGCTCCGCGCCGAGATCGTGGTGGACGATGTGCGGGTCGCCAATGCCTTCCTCTCGCTCACGGCGGGCGAGGGCGGCTGGCGGGTGGTGGTCGTCGATGCGGCGGAGGAGATGAACCGGAACGCCGCCAACGCCCTGCTCAAACGCCTGGAGGAGCCACCGAGCCGCGTGCTCTTCCTCCTCGTCAGCCATGCGCCAAGCCGCGTGCCGGCGACGCTTCGCTCGCGCTGTCGCGTGCTTGCGCTCTCGCCGTTGCCTGCGCCGGCGCTCGATGGGCTGCTCGCAGAGGCCATGCCCACTCTGCCGGCGGCCGAGCGGCGCATGCTGGGGCTGCTTGCCGAAGGCAGCCCCGGCCGCGCGGCGGCGCTGGCCGAGCAGGGCGGAGTCGCCCTCTACCGGCGCCTTATCGGGCTCGTCGGCACGCTGCCAGCGCTCGACACGCGGCCGCTTCACGAGCTGGCCGACGGGCTCTCGGGCCGGGACGGCGTGGATCGGATGCGCACGCTCGCGGAGCTGATCCTCTGGTGGCTCGGCCGCTCGATCCGGGCCGCGGCCCGGAGCGAGCTCCACACGATGGAGGAGGTCGTGCCGGGCGAAAGGGCGAGCGCCGCCCTCCTGGAGGGTGCGGCGCTTGATCGCTGGGTCGGCGTGTGGGAAAACCTCGGCCGTTCGTTCGCCGACGCGGACGGGCTCAACCTCGACCCCCGGCAGGTCCTGATCGGCGCGTTCTCGGCGCTGCAGGAGGCCGCGCGGGCCTGAGCGGCAGGACCGGAGGCGAGAGCCCATGGCGCCCCGAGCGGCCTACTACCTGAGCACACCGATCTACTATGTGAACGATTCGCCCCATATCGGGCACGCCTACACGTCGCTTGCCTGCGACGTGCTGGCCCGCTTCATGCGGCTCGACGGCCGCGACGTGCTGTTCCTTACCGGGACCGACGAGCACGGCCAGAAGGTCCAGAAATCCGCCGTCGCCGCCGGCATGGAGCCGCAGGACTTCGTCGACCAGGTCTCGCAGCGGTTTCGCGACCTTGGCGAGGTCATGGGCTTGAGCAACGACGACTTCATCCGTACCACAGAGGATCGTCACACGCGCTCATGCCAGGAGCTGTGGCGCCGAATCGTGGCCAACGGTCACATCTACCTCAGCAACTATTCGGGCTGGTACTCGGTCAGGGAGGAGGCGTTCTACACCGAATCGGAGGTCACGACCGGCCCCGACGGCGGCAAGGTGACGGTGGCGGGCGGCTCGCCGGTCGAATGGATGGAGGAGCCCAGCTACTTCTTCCGCCTCTCGGCCTGGCAGGAGCCGCTGCTCGAATTCTACGAGAACAACCCGCACGCGGTCGCGCCGGAGAGCCGGCGCAACGAGGTCATCAGCTTCGTCTCCGGCGGGCTGAACGACCTCTCCGTATCGCGCGCGAGCCTGAAATGGGGCATTCCCGTACCCGGCGATCCCGACCACACGATGTACGTGTGGCTGGACGCGCTGACCAACTACATCAGCGGCGCCGGGTTCCCCGATACGCAGAGCGATCTCTACCGCACGTACTGGCCGGCCGATCTCCACATGGTGGGGAAGGACATTCTGCGCTTTCACACCGTCTACTGGCCCGCCTTCCTGATGGCGGCAGGCGTCGAGCCGCCGACACGGGTCTTCGCCCACGGCTGGTGGACGATCGAGGGCGAGAAGATGTCGAAATCCCTCGGCAACGCCATCGACCCGCACCACATCGTCGCCCGCTACGGGATCGACGCCGTACGCTACTTCCTGCTGCGGGCGCTGCCCTTCGGCAGCGACGGCGACTTCTCGCACCGGGCGATCGTCGGCCGCACGAACGACGACCTGGCCAACGACTACGGCAATCTGGCGCAGCGGGTGCTGACCATGATCAACCGCAACTGCGCCGCCGCCGTGCCCGAGCCCGGCGCCTTCACGGCGGCAGACAACGCCCTGCTGGGCGCAGCCGAGGCGCTCGTGGTCGCGGTCCGGGCCGACCTCAGCGAGCAGGCGTTTCACCGGGCGCTGATCCACATCTGGGAGGTCGTCGGTCAGGCCAACCGCTACGTCGACGAGCAGGCGCCATGGGTGCTGCGCAAGGAGGACCCGGCGCGCATGGCGACGGTGCTCTATGTGGTGATCGAGACCCTGCGTCATCTGGCGGTGCTGACCCAGCCGTTCATGCCGGCCTCGAGCGGGCGCATGCTCGATCAGCTGGGGGTGGCAGAAGACGCGCGTCATCTGGCGGCGCTCGGTCCCGATGGGCGCCTCGCGCCGGGCACGCCGTTGCCCAAGCCCAAGCCGATTTTCCCGCGATTCGTTGAGGATAGTCCGGATTCCTGAGATTATGGACGAGTATGCGGATGCTGGTTGACAGCCACTGCCATCTCGACTTCCCCGACTTCGGCGACGATCTCGATGGCGTGCTTGCGCGCGCGTCGCAAGCCGGGGTCGGCACCCTGCAGACCATCTGCACGCGGGTGACCCAATTCGATACGGTCCGCGGCCTGGCCGAGGCCCATGAAGCGATTTGGTGCTCGGTCGGGATCCATCCGCACCACGTCGCTGAGGAGCCGGAGGTGTCGGCCGACCACCTGGTTCGGATGGCGGAGCATCCGAAGGTGATCGGGATTGGCGAAACCGGGCTGGATTTCCACTACGACAACAGCCCGAGGCCCCAGCAGGAGGCCAGTTTTCGCCAGCACATCGCGGCGGCGCGGGAGACCGGGCTGCCGCTCATCGTGCACACGCGGTCTGCGGACGAGGATACCTGCCGCATCCTTCGCGAGGAGGCGGGGAAGGGGGCCTTTCCCGGCGTCATCCACTGCTTCAGCGCGGGCCGCGCGGTCGCCGAGACTGCGCTGGAGATCGGCCTCTACGTCTCGTTTTCGGGCATCCTGACCTTCAAGAACGCCGAGGAGGTGCGCGCCGTCGCCCGCGACGTGCCTGTAGACCGGCTGCTGGTGGAGACCGATGCGCCCTATCTCGCGCCGGTGCCCCATCGCGGCCGCCGCAACGAGCCCGCCCACGTGGTCCATACCGCCGCGCGGCTCGCCGAGCTCAAGGGGCTCAACGATGCCGCGCTGGCCCAAATCACGACCGATAATTTCTTCAAGTTGTTCTCTAAATCAATCCCTCAATCCGCTGAAATCGCATGAAAATAACCGTTCTCGGCTGCGGCACGTCGAGCGGAGTCCCGATGATCGGCTGCGACTGCGCGGTCTGCCGCTCGTCGGACCCCCGCAACCGCCGGCGCCGGGTCTCCGTGCTGGTCGATTCGGATCACGCCCGGCTCCTGATCGACACACCGCCAGACCTGCATGCACAGCTGGTCGATGCGGAAGTCTCGCGCCTCGATGCCGTGCTTTACACCCATGGTCATGCCGATCACGTGCACGGGATCGACGACCTGCGCTCGATCAATTTTCAAATGGGGCGGGCGCTCGATACCTACGGCTCGGCTGCCACGCTGGCGGCCATCAGGGAGCGTTTCGCCTACGCGTTCGAGCCCATGGGCACGGCCGGATGGGCCAAGCCCAGCCTCAACGCGGTCGAAATCGACGGCCCGTTCGCTGCTGGCGGTATCGACGTGACCCCATTTCCGCAGGGGCACGGACGCAGCATCACCACGGGGTACCGGATCGGGGATATGGCCTATTCGACCGACGTGAAGGCGCTGCCGGAGGAGGCCTTCGCGGCGCTCGACGGCGTGCGTCTCTGGATCGTCGATTGCCTCGGCTACCGCGAACACCCGACGCACGCGCATTTGGACCTCACGTTGGAATGGATCGCGCGGGTAAGGCCGCGGCTCGCCGTGCTGACGCACATGTCGCATCAGTTCGACTACGAGACGCTGCGGGATGCGTTACCGACCGATGTGGTGCCGGGCCATGACGGGCTCACGATCGAGACGGATCGGCTGTGATGCGTTCCGTAAGCCATTGCACCGCCACACACTATGCGATCTGGACAATATTTTCCATAATATATCTTATGCGAATTACATCTCAGGCCCAGCAGGCATCCCGACCGGTCTACAATGCGGTGTCTGCGGTTCTCCCCGACCCTGGGAGCAGCCGTCCCCTTCTTCTCGCAATTGTGACGACGGCACCTGAACGATGAGCGATACGCCGCCGCCGAGCCGCAAGGACGACCACGCGCTGCCCGCAGGCATCGATCAACTGCTCGACGTGATGGCGCGGCTGCGCGATCCGGCCGGCGGCTGCCCGTGGGACCTCGAACAGAGCTTCGAGACGATTGCGCCTTACACCATCGAGGAAGCCTACGAGGTTGCCGAGGCGATCCGTCAGGATGACCGGGCGGCGCTCCGCGACGAGCTCGGCGACCTGCTGCTCCAGGTCGTCTTCCACGCGCAAATGGCGCGCGAGGACGGCAGCTTCGACTTCGACGCGGTCGCGCGCGGCATCGCGGAGAAGATGATTCGCCGCCATCCCCACGTCTTCGCCGGCGAAGAAACCGATGTCCGCGGCTCGTCGCCGGGGCAAACCCGGGCCTGGGAGACCCAAAAGGCTGCCGAGCGCAACGCCACGGCGCTGGCGGAAGGGCGCACGCCCAGCGTGCTGGACGGTGTGGCGCTGGCCCTCCCTGCCCTGCTGCGCGCCGAGAAGCTGCAGAAGCGCGCGGCGCGTGTGGGCTTCGACTGGCCGGAGGCGGCCCTGGTGTTCGACAAGGTGCTCGAGGAGGTGGCCGAGCTGCGGGAGGCTGCAGCGAAAACAGATTCGACGACGTCGGCGGACTCCACGGTTTCCGAGGAGCTTGGCGACCTCTTGTTCGCGTGCGTCAATCTGGCGCGCCACCTCGGCGTCGAGCCCGAGGCCGCGCTCCGAGCCGCCAACGCCAAGTTCACGGCCCGTTTCCAGCATGTGGAGGGGGCGCTGGCGGAATCGGGTCGCGACGCGGGAGAGGTCGGCCTCGCCGAGCTGGACCGGCTGTGGGAGGAGGCCAAGCAAGCCGAGCGCCGCTCATCAGCCGGCGCGGCGACAACCGATCCCACCGAAGGCGTGACGCACAAGAACGAACCCCAATAGATACCAAGAGCGGGACGCTACAGCCCCCTGTACCTGTTCGCCCATGCGCGCACGACCCTGCGGGCGTAACTCCTCTCTGCGCGCGGGACCTTTCAGGCACGCGCGCCGCCGGACCATGGTGCGGTGCACGGCGCGTGGTGCCCGCGCCAGGATCGCGCGATGGGTCGACTATTTTCCCGCGCGCGTATCCGCGCGACGCAGTGCGAGAGCGAGCGGAGCACGACAGGTGCGATGGGCGGGGGCTCATCGGACGAGCCGCTGCCGGCCGCAATCCAGGACGCCGTGGCCGCAGCGATTGAGGACGGTGCCACGATGGACGAGATCGTGGCGCGCGTCCGTTCGCGCGACGGCGAGAGTTCGCCTTCCGACGAGGGCTGCTGGGCCGAGCGCATGGAGGGCCTGATCTGTCTGCAGCGCGAGACCGATCGCTTTGCCGAGGAATGGAAGCGCGCCCGCGAGCCCGGCGCCGAGGGCCGCAGCGCCCTCATCGCGATCGAGACCCTGCGAACGCTGGCGCTCCGCACGATGGCCGAGCTCGGCGCGCGCGAGGAGCCGGTGCTGACCGAGGACCTCGGCCGTCTTGCCCTCGCGCTCTACCGTATCGAAAGCGCCGACAAGCTCCGCATCGAGCGCGAGCAGGCGGCAGCCGATGCCGCCGCCCCGCACGCCGGACCGGCCGCGCGCGCGGCCAGTATGACGCATGCCGAACGGGTCGAAACCGTCCGCCGGGCCATGGAGGGGCACCTCTTCCCTGGGGGCACAGACCCGCCGCCGCCCAATTCCGAGTGGGCCGCCGCCTCTGCCGAGGACTCCCACGTCACCCCGCCGGACCCCACGCCCGAGCCGCCTGTTGACGGCGGGGCGCAGGATGCGGACGCGCCCGGGGCGCGCGTCGCGCGTCCACGCGCACAAGCAGACGATACATGGGACGCGCACAGGGCGCGGGATGCCGACTTGAGACGGCGGGAGGCGGAAGGCCGACTCTGGCCGACCGACCCTCCCTTCTGCCCCTCGGAATGGAGCGGGCCAGGGTGAGGCCGGGGGTTCCGCCTCCGCCGCAGCCGGACACGCGCTCGACTCTTGATTCCGCGCCCGCGACCTTTCAGGCCCGCGCGACCCGGACCATGGTGCGGTGCACGGCGTGCGCGCCACGCTTGCGCCTTGCAGTGCACGAACGAGCGGGCCAAGGCAGAAAGGATGAGCGGGCGTGAGCGACCCGATTCCGCGCGTACGACGCTATCTGGCGCGCCCGCGACCTTTCTCAGGCGCGGGCGACTCGGGCGTGCGCAACCCTGTCCCACGGAATCCCACTTATCCCACTTAATCCCACTTAATCCCGGCGAATCCCGCGTAAATTTAAATCTTCGCCTGCCCGAAGCAGCCCGCGATCGCGGTGGAATATCCGAGTCAGATACGAGGAAGGGGGCCTCGTGGCCCCCTCCCAGACGACGAGATGACCGGGCGGGGCTACATGCCCATTCCGCCCATGCCACCCATTCCGCCCATACCACCCATCCCGCCCATACCACCCATTCCGTCCATGCCGCCGGGCGGCATCGGGGGCGCCTTCTCAGGAATCTCGACGATTCCGGCCTCGGTCGCAATCAGGAGGCCGGCGATGGAGGCGGCGTCCTGGAGAGCGGAGCGGACGACCTTCGCCGGATCCAGGATGCCGGCTTCGATCATGTCGCAGTAGCGGCCCTCCTGGGCGTCATAGCCCTGGCTTGCGCTGCGCTTTTCGAGCAGCGTTCCGACCACGAGCGAGCCGTCTGCACCCGCGTTCTGCGCGATGTGGCGGGTCGGCGCGCGGATCGCACTCCTGACGATGGCGATTCCACGGTCCTGGTCGGAGTTGGCGCCTTTCAACTTGCCGAGCTTGCGGGAGGCCGCCAGCAACGCCACGCCGCCGCCGGGAACGACCCCCTCCTCCACCGCCGCGCGCGTGGCGCGCATGGCGTCGTCGACAAGCTCTTTCTTCTCCTTGACCTCGATCTCGGAATCGCCGCCGATCCTCAGAATGGCGACTCCGCCGACCAGCTTGGCGAGCCGTTCCTCGAAGCGCTCCTGGTCATACTCGGAATCGGTGGTCTCGATCTCGAAGCGAAGCTGCTTGCAGCGTTGATCGATATCCTTCTTGCGGCCGCCGCCACCGATGATCACGGTCTCGTCCTTGCTCATCTCGACGCGTTTGGCCGTCCCCAACATGTCGAGCGAGACGTTCTCCAGCTTGACGCCGAGCTCGCTGTTGATCACCTGGCCGCCAGTGAGCACGGCAATGTCCTGGAGCATGGCCTTGCGCCGATCGCCGAAGGCCGGCGCCTTGGCCGCTGCAGCCTTCAGGCCGCCGCGCAGCCGGTTGACCACCAGTGTCGCCAGCGCCTCGCCGTCGACGTCTTCAGCGATGATCACCAGCGGCTTGCCGGTCTGGCCGACTTGCTCCAGCACCGGCAGGAGACCCTGCATGCTGGAGAGCTTGTCCTGATGCAGCAGGATGTAGGTGTCATCGAGCTCGACCGTCATCCGCTCGGCATTGGTCACGAAATAGGGCGAGACGTAGCCCTTATCGAAATTCATGCCCTCGACGACATCGAGCTCGGTCTCGATTCCGGCCGCTTCCTCGATCGTGATGACGCCGCGCTCGCCCACCTCTTCCATGGCGCGCGAGATCATGTCGCCCACCTGGGGATCGTTGTTCGCGGCGACGGTCGCGACCTGCCTGATCTCCTCGCGGGTCTTCACCCGCTTCGAACGCTTGCCAAGCTCTTCGACAACCGCGGCGACGGCGAGGTCGATACCACGCCGCAAATCCATCGGGTTCATGCCCGCCGCAACCGCCTTGGAGCCCTCGCGGACCAACGCGCGGGCGAGGATGGTCGCGGTGGTGGTGCCGTCGCCGGCGACCTTCTCGGTGTGGGTGGCGGCCTCGCGGACGAGCCGGGCGCCGACATTCTGGAGCCGGTCCTCGAGCTCGATCTCCTTGGCGACGGTCGCGCCGTCCTTGGTGATCCGCCCGTCTCCACCCGCCGTCTGATAGATCACCATGCGGCCCTTCGGGCCGAGCGTGACCGATACGGCGTCGGTAAGGATATCGACACCCTCGAGGAGGCGCGCGCGAGCCTCCTCCGCTAGATGAATTCTCTTCTTGGCCATCGCCGATCGCTCCAGATTCGCTGTCTAACCCACGCAGGTGCGGTGTTACCCGATCACACCCATGATGTCGGACTCCTTCATGATCAACAGCTCTTCGCCGTCGACCTTGACCTCCGAGCCCGACCACTTGCCGAACAGGATGCGGTCGCCCGCCTTCACATCGAGGGGGGACAGCTTGCCATCCTCCTCGCGCGCGCCAGCGCCCGCTGCGACGACCTCGCCTTCCTGCGGTTTCTCTTGGGCGGTATCGGGAATGATGATGCCACCCGCCGTTTTCTGATCCTGCTCGATCCGCCGTACCAGCACGCGGTCGTGCAAAGGCCTGATCTTCATGCCGCCCTCCAGAGACTTGAACGTGTCCAACGCATATGCGCCGGATTTGGCGCTTGTTAGCGCTCTATCGCGGCGAGTGCTAACTTAATAGGGAGACCACACTCCGATGTCAACTGCGAGACCGACTCACGGACGGGCCGAGGCTCCCTGTGTCGGTTCTCGGAATGTTCCTTGTTCATTCCGCCTGAAAAGCGCTGCTCTCTCTGGCCCCTGGGCCCCGATGGAGGCTCGCAACATCTTGGTTTCGAGCTGCCCCGGCTCGTCCCCTCTCCCTGGCCTACGATCAGTTGGAGACGGGAAAAAGAATACATTCATACAGTATGTTGCATATTATATCTGTGGTTTTATATTATGTAAAATCCGAGCGCAAGTCGGGGGTGGATGTGGCCGCGAGCATCGGTTAGTCGAGGGCCAACGAGACGCCGGGCCGCCGCTCCAGGCGGCCTGCGTCCGCCGGCGTCAGCCCGACCCTGAGGCAGGCCTCACCATCGTCGTCGGCGTGCTCCAAGACCTCGCCGTGGCGGTAGAGCCAGGCGAGGGTTGCACCGTCGGCATGGGGCACCCGCACTTCGACGATTCGCCGATTCGCCGTGAGCCGGGCGTCGATCACGCCAATCAGGTCCTCGATTCCGGCGCCGGTAAGCGCCGAAGCGGCGACCACGCTTGCGTGACCGGTGGGCCCGTTGCCCCCTCCCCTTCCCTGCTCCGCAAGGCAGGCGCGCTGCCGCGGATCGAGCAGATCCAGCTTGTTGAGCACCTCGACGACGCCGGTCTGGAGGCGATCTTCGACGCCGAGCTCGGTCAGCACCCGCAGCACGTCGGCGCGTTGCTCGGCGCTGTCCGCATGGGCGCAGTCACGGACATGCACGATGAGGTCGGCGGCGACCACTTCCTCCAGGGTCGCACGGAACGCCGCCACGAGGTCGTGCGGCAGGTCGGAGACGAAGCCCACGGTGTCGGACAGGATGACACGCTGGCCCGACGGCAGGACGACGCCGCGCATGGTTGGATCGAGGGTCGCGAAGAGCTGGTCGCGCGCGTCCGCGGAGGCCCCGGTCAGCCGGTTGAAGAGCGTCGTCTTGCCGGCATTCGTGTATCCGACCAGGGCGATCACCGGATAAGGGACGCGCTGGCGCGCCGCGCGGTGCAGGCTGCGGGTGCGCTTGACTGCGTCCAGCGCGCGCTCGAGACGGCCGATGCGGGCGCGAATCTGGCGCCGGTCGGCCTCGATCTGCGTCTCACCCGGCCCGCCTACGAAACCGAGGCCGCCGCGCTGGCGCTCAAGGTGCGTCCAGGACCGCACCAGGCGGCTGCGCTGGTAGCGAAGAGCGGCGAGCTCGACCTGGAGCCGGCCCTCCCTCGTGCGCGCCCGTGCGCCGAAGATTTCGAGGATGAGCGCGGTGCGGTCGATGACCTTGCAGCCCCACGCACGTTCGAGATTGCGCTGCTGAACCGGGGTGAGCACTCCATCCACGATGACCAGTTCCAGGTCGTGCGCGGATGCTGTCTCCGCGACCGCTTCCACCCGCCCGAGACCGAACAGGGTCGCTGGCCGCGGCTTTTGCAGGCGCACAACCTCCGCAAACACGACATCGAGGTCGATCGCACGGGCGAGGCTTACCGCCTCGGCGAGGCGGCCCTCGGGCTCACGCGCCGGCTCGCGCGCGCGGTGCGCCGCCGGCTGGTGCGCCAGCGCCGGATACAGGACACAGGTGCGCGATGGCGAACTAGCGCCGCGTGGAACGCTCGCGCCCGCCACTTACGTATCGTCCTCCTCTGCCGGCGCTTCGTCTTGGTCGAACAACTGAACCGGCTGAACCGGCATGACCGTCGAAATCGCATGCTTGTACACAAGCTGCGAATGGTCATCGCGTTTGAGCAGGACACAGAAATTATCGAACCAGGTGATGATTCCCTGGAGCTTGACTCCGTTCACGAGAAAGATCGTGACCGGCATCTTTCCTTTGCGCACGTGATTGAGGAAGACGTCCTGGAGACTGTGGGATCCCTTGCCAGTCATGTGTTCCTCTATCCTTGCCTGCCCCCGCGTGCCCGGAGCCGCGCGCCGGGCACACCCGCGCGAGCATGCCATTATCGACTATATGGTGATTCCATGCTGCCGCAAGAACCCGTGTAATCCCGCGTGATCGGCAACTTGATGATCCGGTACGCGCGGGCAGTCGCCGTCGCGGGGCGGGTCCACGCTGACGATCACCGCAGCGCATCCAGCGTTTCGGGCGCACGTGACGTCGATTCCCGTGTCGCCGACATACCACACGTCCGGGCCGGCAACGATTCCGACTCCCTCCAGAGCCAGGGCCGTGGCCTGCGGCGCAGGCTTGTCCACCGGCCCGTCGCCGGCGCCGACGATGCATCCGAAGAAACCGTTCCAGCCCAGGTGTGCGGCTTCCGCCCGCACCAAGTCACCCTGCTTGCTACTGACCACTCCAAGGGGCAGGCCATCACGATGGAGGGCCCTCAATGTTTCCACAGCGCCGGCGAGCGGAGCCAGCCGGCTCAGATGATGGGCCCGATAATGCCGGTAGAACAGGTGCTCGGCTCGGGCGGCATCGGCTCCGAAGAGATCGGGAAACGAGTCCCGCATCGAGCGCCGCACCCAGGTCTTGGTCTGGTCGAAGCTCCAGGGCTCGCGCCCCAGGTCCAGAAAGGTCAGCCGCAGGCTCTCGTGGATAATCTCCCAGCTCACGACCAGTGTGTTGTCCCAGTCGAACAGGACGGCGCGCGGCCTTCTCACCGGTTGGCGCGCCCACCGCGGCAATAGGAGAGGTAAAGATCGCGCAGGCGGAGGGTCACCGGGCCCGGCTCCCCGTTGCCCACCGGGCAGCCGTCGATGCGGACGATGGCGCGGACGAAGGACGTCGTGCTGGTGAGGAACGCTTCCGGCGCGGCTTGCGCTTCAACCAGCGTGAACGCTCGCTCGACGACCTCGATCCCCGCCTCGCGGGCCAGCCGGATCACCGTCTGCCGCGTTATGCCGCCGAGGATGTTCGATTCGAGGTCACGGGTCACCACATGGCCGGCGTCGTCGACGATCCAGGCGTTGGTCGAGGAGCCCTCGGTGACTCGGCCTTCGGGATCGATGAACCAGGCCTCGTAAGCTCCCTGCTCCCGGGCGTCCTGCTTAGCCAGCACGTTGGGAAGCAGGGAGACGGACTTGACGTCGCAGCGGCCCCAGCGCCCGTCCGGAACCGAGACGACCTCGGCCCCGCGGTCCTCAGCCGCATTGTCGGGCCAACGGACCGAGCGGGCGGTGAGGACCACCGCGCCCTCGGCGTCCTCGGGAAAGGGATGGTCCCGCGCCGCCGCGCCGCGCGTGACCTGCAGGTAGACCATACCGTCGCGGACCCTGTTGCGGCGCAGCACTTCGTGGGTCACGAGTTTGAGCGCGCTGCGCGGAAGCGGCAGATCCATCCTCAGCTCGCGGAGCGAGCGCTCGAGCCGGTCCAGGTGCGGCTCTTCGTCGATCACTCGACCGCCGAAGACGGCGGCAACTTCGTACACCCCGTCCGAGAACTGGTAGCCCCTGTCCTCGACATGGACGTGCGCAAGGTCGTGGCGCAGGTAGCGGCCGTTCACGTAGGCGATGCGCGACATGTGGCCTCCGGTCAGAAGAACTCCGGGCTCACGGCAAACATCTGCTCGATCTTTTTCACCGCACGCGCCGCCGCCAGCATCACGACCCGGTCATGTTCCTCAATCACCGTCTGCGGGCGCGGAATGATGACCTCGTCCCCGCGTACGACAGCGCCGACGATGATTCCGGTGGGCAGCTTGGTCTCGATGAGCGGACGGCCGACAATGGGCGAGGTTCCGAGCGCCTCGGCCTCGATGATTTCGGCGGCGCCGTCGCGGATCGAATACACCGCCAGGATGCGGCCGCGCCTGATGCGCTGGAGGATCGTCGAGACCGTCGATTCCCGAGGGCTCACGGCGACGTCGACACCGAGGCTCCCCATCAGCGGCCCGTAACTCGAATTGTTGACCAGGGAGATGGCGGTCCGGCAGCCGGCACGCTTCGCCAGCAGTGCCGCCAGGATGTTCACCTCATCGTCGTTGGAGACCGCAATCACCGCTTGCGCAAGCCCGATATTGATCTCGATGAAGATCTCTGGATCCAGCGCATCGCCGCCGATCACGGTAGAGCGGGTAAGCCGCTCGGCCAGAAAGCGCGCGCGTTCCGGCTTTAGCTCGACAACCTTAATGTCGAGACCCGGATGGCTTTGCTCCAGCTCCTGTGTCAGGAAATAGCCGATATTGCCGCCGCCGATGATGACGACCCGGCGGGCCTCCGGCTCTTCGTGCCCGAAGACGGCCATGCTGCGCGCAACATGCGTGGAGTCGACGGCGAAATAGACCTCGTCGCCGATCAGCATCTGGTCGTCGCCCCGCGGCACGATGAGACGCGAATCTCGGCTGATCGCGACCACCATGATGTTGAGATCGGGAAACAGCTCGGTGAGCTGACGGAGCGGCGTGTTAATGATGGGGCAGCCTTCCTCGCAGCGCACGGCGATCACCCGCAGGCGCCCGCCGCAGAACGGCAGCATGTCGAGGGCGCCCGGCACCTGAAGCCGTCGCTCGATGGCGCGAGCGACCTCGATTTCAGGCGAGATAATCAGGTCGATCGGCATGTTGTCGCGGTTGAAGAGGTCCGCCCAAGCCGGGTTGAGATAGCTCTGGTGGCGCACCCGCGCGATTTTCTCGGGCACGTTGAACAGCGAGTGCGCGACCTGACACGCTACCATGTTGACTTCGTCGGAGTGGGTCACGGCGACGATCATTTCAGCGTTCTTGGCGTCTGCTTCCTCAAGCACGTCGGGCAGCGATGCGTTTCCGACGATCGCCCTCGCGTCAACCGAATCGGAGAACCGCTGCACGACAGCCCGGTCGCTGTCGATGACCGTCACGTCGTTCGCCTCGTTGGCGAGCTGACGGGCGATGCTGGCGCCGACTTGTCCGGCTCCGCAGACGATAATCTTCATGGGCCGTTCAGCTTGTTCCCGTCGGCGGGGTTCGCGTCGCCCTCGGCGTCACTGTCCGTACCCTGCCCATCGCGCTCGCGCTCAAGCATCCCGAGCGAGCGCAGTTTGCGGTGAAGCGCCGAGCGCTCCATGCCGACGAACTGGGCGGTGCGCGAGATGTTGCCGCCGAACCGCGCAACCTGGGCATTGAGATAGTCCCGCTCGAACAGCCGGCGCGCATCGCGGAGCGGCAGGGTCATAAGATCGGCCGGGCCGGGGAGCGTTTGCGGCTGCCCGGCCGCTGACCCGAGCGCCAACTGAATCATCTCGGCGCCAATTCGGCCGTTGGCGGATGCCGGCGCCATGATAAGGAGCCATTCCACGAAATTGCGGAGCTGGCGCACATTGCCGGGCCAGTCGAATGACTGCAGCATCGTCATCGCGTCGGTACCGATTTCGCGTGGGGGCAAGCCGGCGCTTTCGGCCGCCCTCTGGATGAAGAAGCGCGCCAATTCAGGGACATCTTCCCGACGCTCGCGGAGCGCCGGCACCACGATGGGGGTGACCTGCAACCGGTAGTAAAGGTCCTCGCGAAAGCGCCCTTGCTCTATTTCATTCTCCATGTCGCGCGTCGTCGCCGCCATGACGCGGATGTCGACCTCGATCTGTTGCGTACCACCCTCGCGCTCGAACGTGTTCGCCTGCAGTGCGCGCGCGATCTTGCCTTGAGTCTCGAGCGGCATGTCGGCGATCTCGTCGAAGAAGAGCGTGCCGCCATGGGCGCGCTCGAAGGTCCCGATCTTGCGCGCGCGGGTGCCGACGGGACCGTCGCCTTCGCTGCCAAACAGCTCCAGCTCCACGTGGTCGGGGCGCATCATGGCGGCGTTGGCCACGATAAACGGCCCCCTGGACCGTCGCGACTGGCTGTGAATAACGCGCGCGACGATTTCCTTTCCCGTCCCTGCGGGGCCAGTGATGAAAACTCGTCTGTCGGTCGGTGCGGCCCGTTCGGCAGCCACGCGGATTTGCTTGATCGCCGACGACGTACCGATAAGCTCGCTTGTTTCGCCAGCCCGCAACTTCAATTCGGCGACCTCGCGTCTCAGCTCTGCGGCCTCGAGCGCGCGCGTAACGGAGAGCAAGAGGCGATCGCTATCAAGTGGCTTTTCGATGAACTCGTAGGCGCCTTTCTTGATGGCGGCGACGGCGGTGTCGATCGTTCCGTGCCCGCTGATCATGATGACAGGCACCTCGGGGTGGCGGTGCATCACCGCCTCAAGGACGTCCATGCCATCGAACTGGCTTCCCTCCAGCCAGACGTCGAGAATGATCAGCGCCGGCGGAGGGCCTGAATCGATCGCTTCGATTGCGGTGGCGCCGTCAGAAGCATCGCGGGGCGCATAGCCACCGTCCTCCAGGATTCCGGCAATCGTCTTGCGGATCAGGGGTTCGTCGTCGACGATCAGGATATCGCGGGCCATCAGGTTTCACCGTCCGCAGGCGTGGCACGCTCCGTCCCGGTCGCGACGAAGACGAGCGTGACGCGCGCGCCGCCTTCGGTTCCGTTCTCGAGGACCAGGCGGCCGCCGTGATCTTCCATAATCCTTCGTACGATGGCGAGGCCGAGCCCCGTGCCGCCCGCGCGGTTCGTGACGTAGGGCTCCGTCAACCTGCCGCGCAACGAGTCGGGCAGGCCCGGCCCGTTGTCTTCGACCTCAACCCGCCAATGGCCGTCGTCCTCGCGCACGCGGATAACGATGCGTCCGACCGGCGTGGCGTCGGGAGCCCGACTCTCGATTGCTTCGATGGCGTTCTTCAGCACATTGGTGAGCGCCCGGCCGATCTGTCGGGCGTCGAAGTCGAGATAAACGTCGTCGTCGGGCCGCTCGATCTCGAAGGCGATTCCCGGGCTCGCCAGCCGGTGCAGAACGACTGCACGCTCGACAACGCCGATCAAATCGGCCCGTTCCACCACAGGTGCCGGCATGCGCGCGAAGGAAGAGAATGCATCGATCATCTGGCGAATGTCGCCGACTTGGCGGACGATGATGTCGGTGCAGTCTTCGAATACGTCGGGCTGAGTACTGATTTCGTTGAGATACTTGCGTTTGAGCCGTTGGGCGGAAAGCTTGATCGGCGTCAGTGGGTTCTTGATTTCGTGGGCAATGCGTTGCGCGACGTCGGCCCAGGCCGCCCGCCGCTGCGCCGATAGCAGCGCGGTGATGTCATCGAAAGTCACGACAAAGCCGTCGATCCGGTGGCCGGCCCGCTCGGTCACGATACGGACGAGCAGAGTGCGGCGGTGCTCGCCGCGAACCAGCTCGACCTGATCCTCTGCAAGCGGCTGCGATCGATCACGGGCCCGGGCCAGCAGGTCGGCCATTTCGGGGATGGCGTCCTCCAGCGCACGGCCCGTGAGGGCGTTCCTGCTCACGTCGAGCAGCGCGAGCGCTGAAGGGTTGGGTAGCGTAATCCGCCCGTCCGCATCCAGCCCGATGACTCCAGCGGAGACGCCAGCGAGTACCGCTTCGGTGAAGCGCCGCCGCTCGTCGAGCTCGAGGTTGGCATCCTGCAAAGCCTGCTGCTGGGTGTGGATCTGGCCGGTCATGCGATTAAAGGCCCGGCTGAGCGAACCGATTTCGTCATCCTGCGGGGGCTCAGCGACCCGCGCCTCCAGTTCGCCGGCGCGGACGCGGTCGGCAGCGGCGATAAGTGCTCTGATCGGGTGGGCGATGCGGTTGGCGAATTGGAGTCCGAGCCACACCGCCGAGAGCAGGACCAGCAGGGCGACCAAGATGAAGATGATCACGAAGGTGATTTGGATGCCGTATCGCTCGTCCTCGAGGCGTTGATAATCCCTAATGACTGCCTGGATTTGGCGCGTATGATCGACCACCTCCGGTTGCAGGGCCCGCACCACATAAAGATAAACGTCGACGAAGCCAGCGAGCTTTATCAACGCCCGCATACGGTCGCCATCGCCCGGCAGGATCACGAGCCTCCCTTCGGTCGCCGAGTTGATGGCCCATTCGGGCACGGGCTCGAATTCCGCGGCGAAGGCCAGGTCGTTGCGCGCCAAGATATCCCCGTTGCGGCGAAACATCACCGCTTCGGTGAGCGAGAGTGCGGCGGCGGTCTGGTTCAACAGTCGGGGCATAAGTTGTGGCCTGCGCACGAGGTGAACGGCCTGGCCGTTAAGCTCCATGGCCGCCGCCAGAGTGCTGATTCGAATGTTGTTGCCTTGTTCCTGCACGTAAGTATGCGCGACGACCTGCGATCGATTGATTGCGCTCGAGACCTTCTCGCTGAACCAGGACTGCATCCCGAAATGGAGAAAAAGCGCCGAGAACACGGCAACGACAATAGTCGGCGTCAAGGCGACAAGACTGAAGAGTGCCGCCATCCGCGTGTGAAGACGAGCACCGGCCGCCCCGCGGCGGCGCTCGATCAAGAGCTTTACCAGTTGCGAAGCGACCAGCGCTCCGAGCGAGAGCAGTAGCACGAGGTCGACGTTGAGCAGAATCAGGATGGTCTGCGGATCGGGTGGAAACGGTGCCGAGCCGCTCATTGTGGCGTAGGTGATCGCGCCTGAGGTCACTGCGGCGCAGGCAAGACAGATGGCGAGCCAACGCGGCAGGTCGCGTCGTCGCGCCCACGACGCGAAGCGCTGGCGAAGGGCGCTTCCCGTCGAACGAGGCCCCTCCCTGCCGGCGGCCTCCGTTCCGATGAGCGCTTCGTCAGTCATCGCCTCTCACTGCATTATCCGCCGAGCCATGAGCAGGCTCAGCTTGCCGCCTCACCACCCGGCGGACCGTAGAACACGACCCAAACGTACAGATCGTCGCTGAAGTCTTCGAAGACGTGCCGGACGCCGGCAGGCACGAACAGCACGTCGCCCGGCTGAAAGGGGTGGCTCACCGGGCCATTGCGAAAGGTTCCCCGGCCGCTCATGACCACATAGACCTCGTCCTGATCGTGAGGCTGCTGAGTGTCCGAACCGCGTGGCGCGTAGAGACCGACCCGGAGAGTCCCTCGAGCGATCAGCTCGGCGTAGGGCCTGCCGCCCGCGGGAGTCTCGGCGAGGGCCGCCACGGCTCGGGCCAGCGTGATCTGGCCGGGCGCGTCGGCCGGGGGCTCGCTCATTCTGTCTTCTTCCTCTTCTTGCGCTTTCTGCGGGCGGGCAGCCGATCATCCACCCTCGTCCCACACCCATGCGATTTGTTCGGTGTCCTCGAATGCCTGCCAATGAGCAATGGCCCCGTCCTCGATACGGAAATACCAGGCCGTCTCCTGGTGGAGGAGACGGCCGGTGTTCTTGGCGGCCGATGTCTCGTCGATCAGCACTATCACGTGCTCGCCCTCGCCGAACATCAGCTGCACCGTGTGGTCACGGATGTCGAGCAGTGCTCCGATTGCGTGGAAGCACTGCTTGATTGGCTCCCGTCCCTGCCAGCGGCCGGCCCAGGCAACCTTGAACGAGCCCGGCAGGACGACCACCGCGTCTTCGGCCAGCAAACTCATCATGGTCTGGCCATCGCCGCCCTTGATGGCGGCCAAGAACTGCCGGACAACCTCCTTGGGTTCGCTATTAGCCATCGTTATCTGCCTTCCTGCCGTGTCTGCCCGTCCGATACTCGATTCGTCGGATTCAGGCGTTCGCCCGAGCGCAAAGCAGCGCGGTGAGGCGGGTAAGACCGCCCCGTTCATCGAGAGACCATGCCGCATCGACGAGATCGGCAACCTCCGGCGCATCGTCCATTGAGGCCAAGAGCCCCCCGATCTTGTCGGCGATCGCATCAGCCGCCAGGGGGCGCGCGGGGGTCCCAAGGCTGTCCAATACCTCGATGCGGCGGCGCTTGCCGTCGGGTGAGGCAAGCTCGACCCAACTGCCGAAATGAGCCGGGAACGCCGCCTGCATCGCGTCGTCGGCAACCGCATCGACACGGTCGGCGAGCGAGAGGATGCGCGGATCGGCGAGCCTCTCCTCCTCATAGCCCTCGTAGCGGCTTGGGCCACAAACAATGCTCGCGCCCAGCGCGAAGGGCAGGCTGTACTGGGCGGCCATGACCGATTGCGGCCGGCGCAGCATGTGCTGGGTTACCATGATCTCCGGCCCGCCGACCTTGATCCCGGCGATAGCATCCTGCGGCGTGGTGAAGTCCTCCGTCACGTCGCGCAGCGCATCGATGGTCGAATGGAACAACCGGCAACAGGGGTAGGGCTTCAGGCTGATGCGGTGGATCTGGAACGGCGCTCCGGCCTCACGCTCCAGGCGCTCGGGCTGCGGATTGAGGCCGAACAGCGCACAGAGGCCATAGCGGCCATCGAAGGCCTGCGCCGGACCGGCGATGCCGAGCCGGGCGTGCTCGGCGGCCATCGTGCCGTGCTGCGCGCCATAGCCGGCGTGAAGCCGCTTGACCGTGGTCCCGCTCGCGTCCTGCGAGAACTGCATTGAGCCTCCTGCAGCCGACAACACCAGTCCCCACGCCTGCGCCATCCCGGCCGCATCCAGTCCGTAGAGCTTGGCCGCGGCGGTTGCCGCACCGAAGCCACCGAAGAGCGCCGTCGGGTGAAAGCCGTGCGCGATGATGTCCGCCGCGCCTGCTGCCATGCCGGCCCGCGCCATCACCTCGTAACCGGCGACGATCGCCGCGATCACCGCTTCGCCGGTGGCCCCGGTAGCGGTGCCCACGGCGAGCGCCGTGGCGATGACCGGAGCGCCGGGATGGCTCAACGATTCGTCGTGGGTGTCGTCAAGTTCCATTCCGTGGGCGGCGGCGGCATTGACAAGGGCCGCGATGCTCGGCGCCGCGTGCACGGTCGTGCCGACGATCGCGCTCCCGCTACCGTTGCCATTGCCGTTGGTGAGCGTCGCTGCCCAGCTGGCCAGTGCCCGGGACCAGGGCATGTCCGAGCCACGCCAGGCGACGCCGACGTGGTCCAATAGCAGACGCTTGACCTGCTCCACGTCCTCGGGCGCGAGCGCCTCGTAGGCAAGGCCGGACATCTCTTCCGCCAACAGGCGTGTGCGGTCGCGATCGGCCGCCGCAGGCTCCATCATCGCGCTCCCGGTTCGATGCGGGCTCTCCTGATCTCACCGGCCATATGGTTACGCCTACCCATATTGCACCCCTGCCCGAGTGCTGTATACAGGGCCGTCCGCCACCGCCGCGCCGCCGGAGTGCCCCGAATGGCCGGGATTACAAAGGATCTTATCGCCGCCCAGGCCGTGGCGGCAGGCCGACGGCCGCCCACCGATGAGAGGGCCGAGGCCCTCGCCGAGGCGGTCGAACTGATGGTGCAAGCGGCGGACGAAGCGGCAGCCGATCTCAATTTTGAATCCGAACCCGCGCACATCCTGTTCGCCATGGATGAGGCCGCGGCGCGCTGATATGAGCGACGACATCCACCTTCTGAGCCTGGTCGAACTGGCCGACGCGATTGCCGCGCGGCAGCTCTCCGCGGTCGAGGTGATGACCGCCACCGTCGCCCGCGCCGAGCGGCTTCAGCCGGTCCTCAACTGCTTCATTTCCCTGCAGGCGGAGGCGGCGCTGGAAAGCGCCGCGGCGGCCGATGCCGCGCTCGCACGCGGCGATGCGCCAGGCCCTTTGCACGGCGTGCCGCTCGCCCATAAGGACATGTTCTACCGTGCGGGCCACGTCACCACCTGCGGCTCGCGCATCCGCAAGGACTTCGTGCCGGACCACGACAGCACCGCCCTCGCCCGCCTTCATGGAGCCGGAGCGATCTATCTCGGCGGGCTCAACATGGCGGAGTTCGCCACCGGCCCGACCGGCCACAACGAGCATTGGGGCGACAGCCGCAACCCGTGGAACCCAGCGCACATCTCCGGCGGCTCGTCGAGCGGTTCCGGCGCGTCGGTCGCGGGCCGGGTGGTTTACGGCGCGCTTGGCTCCGATACCGGCGGCTCGGTGCGGCTGCCGTCGACCTGCAATGGTGTGGTCGGTCTCAAGACGACCGCCGGCTTGGTCAGCCGCTACGGGATTATGCCGCTCTCCCACACGCTGGACACGGTTGGCCCGCTCACCCGGACCGTGCGCGATGCCGCGCGGATCTTGAGTGCGATCGCCGGCCATGACCCGCACGACCCGACCTCCAGCGAGCGCCCCGTGCCCGACTACGAGGCGGCGCTGACCGAGGGTGCCGAGGGCCTCAGGATCGGCGTGCCGACGGATTACTTTTACGACCTCGCCACCGACGAAGTGCGCACGCTGATGGAACAGAGCCTCGACGTCTTCCGCGCCGCTGGTGCCAAGGTCGTCGAGGTCGCGGTGCCCGACATCGAGCGCATCAACCACCTCTCCAACATCATCCTCTCGTGCGAGGCGTCGTCGATCCACGAGCCCTGGATCGCAAACCGGCCCGACGACTATCAGGCTCAGGTGCGCAACCGTTACGAGCCCGGCCTTCATGTGCCGGCGGTGAAGTACATCCAAGCCCTCGCCGCCCGCGCCGGGCTGCTACGGGAATTCGTGGATACTACGCTCAGCAACGTCGACGCCCTGCACACACCGGGCATCCCCTTCCCCATACCGACGCGGGAAGAGACGAACGTGGGTGGGGGCGAGCGCATGGCGAGCATGGTCGCCGGCCTGAGCTGGTGCACCCGCGCCGCCAACTATCTCGGCGGTCCCGCACTGATCGTGCCCTGCGGCTTTACCGAGAGCGGTCTGCCCAGCGCCTTTCAGCTGATGGGGCGCCCCTTCTCGGAGGCGACGCTCTTCCGCCTCGGCCACGCCTATCAGGGCGCGACCGACTGGCACACGCGGGCTCCGAGCCTATAATCCCACGCGGGCGTCGCGAAGAGCGAGCGTCGCCGGGCGGTACTCCGGAAGCATGAGTGATGGAGGGCGTAAGCAATGCCGATGACGCCGCACGGCACATTCTTCTGGAACGAGCTGATGACCTGGAGCGTCGACAAGGCCAAGGCGTTCTACCAGGAGACCCTGGGCTGGCAATTTGAGTCGCACCCGATGGCCGACGGTGGCACCTACACGCTCTGCAAGGCCGGGGACGCCATGGCCGCCGGCATCTTCGAGATGAAGCCGGGCACGGGCTTCGACGGCGTGCCGGACCATTGGTTCTCCTACATCACGGTGGACGATATCGACGCCCGGCTCGCAGGCGTCGCGGAGGCAGGCGGCGAGGTCTGCCGCCCGGCCTTCGACGTGCCGGATGCCGGCCGCTTCGCCGTGGTCAAAGACAGCGCCGGCGCATTCATCGGCTGGGTCACACCGATCCAGCGGGGTTGACGCCCCGGGGAGGCGCGCAATCTACGACGCGATCGTCGTCGGTGCCCGCTGCGCCGGCGCGCCCACGGCCATGCTGCTGGCACGCAAGGACCACCGTGTGCTGCTTCTCGACCGCGACCGCTTCCCCAGCGACATGGGGCAATCGACGCACCTGATCCATCCGCTCGGTGTCGCCCATCTGCGCGATTGGGGAGTCTTGCCGCAGATCGCCGCGCGCGCCGAGCCCTTTACCGACTGGCGGGTCGACCTGCACGGCACCGTGTTGAGCGGTCCGCCGCCGGCGGTGAATGGCCGCAACGAGTCCTACGGGCCCCGCCGGCACTTGCTCGACGGTGTGCTCGCCGAGGCGGCGGTAGCTGCCGGCGCGGAGTTTCGTGACGGCGTGCGCGTCGTCGATCTGGTTGAGGATAGCGGCAGGGTCGCCGGCATCGTTGCCGCGGGCCAGAACGGCGCGCGGCATGTCGAACGGGCCCGCCTCGTGATCGGCGCGGACGGGCCGAACTCGGTCGTCGCGCGCTGTGCCGGCGCCCGAGAATCCCTGTGCGAGCCCATCGTGCAGAGCAACATATGGAGCTATTGGGAGGGCATCGCGCTCGACCATGTCCGGCTCTACATCCGTGAGCGCAAAGGCGCCTTCGCCTTTCCCGCGAGCGACGGCACCGTCCTGGTCGCCGCCAACCTGATGCACCATGAGTTCGTGGCCGCCCGGCGCGACCGGGAGTCGGCGTTCCTGGCGCGAGTCGAGGAGGTCGCCCCCGACCTCCGCGCAATGTTGCCTGATGCCAAGCGGGCGGAGGGCTTCCACGGCGGCTGCACGCGAGCCTTCGTGCGCGAGGCAATGGGCCCCGGCTGGGCGCTGGTGGGCGATGCGGGGATGAAGAAGGACCCGGTCACCGCGCAGGGCATCTCGACCGCGTTCCGCTGCGCCGAGATGGTAGCCGAGGCCGCCGACGACGGTCTCAGCGGCCGACGCCCGCTCGACGAGGCGCTCGCCGACTACCGGAGGGCGCGCGACGACTGGCTGCTGCCCTACTACCGTTTCACCGCTCAGCTCGCCCGCTTCGCCAAGCCGACCGAGACGCTTGCGGCGTTCTACCGTGCGATCCAGCCGGACCCGGCCGCGACCGCACAACTCTTCGGCGCCGTCGCCCTCACCCACTCGCCCGAGGACGTGCTTCCTCCGTCTTAATCCGGATTTTTTGCCCTTGACTGCCGCAGCCCGTGTGCTCTTGCGCTGCATGTCGCGATACTGGCGCAAGCGGCGAACGCCGTGCAGCGCACCATGGTCCGAGGTCGCGCGAGCCTGAAAGGTCTCGCGCGCGAGAGAATAGTCTCGCACGCCCGCAGGGTCGTGCGCGCGGCATATGGTATCGCGCACGCCCGCACCGCGTGCCCCGCGCGACGCAGGCAGCGGCCCCGGCGAGAAACGCGGCTTAGCCCTGGCGCCCTGCTCGAGCCTGTTGCCGCGCCCAGGAATCGCGCAGGCCGACGGTGCGGTTAAAGACGGGCCGCTCGGGCGTGGAAACCGGATCGGGGCAGAAATAGCCCTGCCGCTCGAACTGCACCGTCTCGCCAGGTGGCGTGTCGGCGAGGCTCGGCTCGAGGCGGCAGCCGGTCAGCACGGTGCGGGACTCTGGATTGAGGTCGTCCCAGAGCGCACCGCCGTCCGAACCCGGAATCGGCTTCGTAAAGAGGGACTCGTAGAGCCGCACCTCGGCCGCGACCGAATCCGCCGCAGAGACCCAGTGCAATGCCCCTCTCACCTTGCGCCCGTCGGGCGCCTGGCCGCCCCGGGTAGCGGGGTCGTAGGTGCAGCGGAGCTCGGTGACGGCGCCGGACGAGTCCTTCACCGCCTCCCGGCAGGTCACGAGGTAGGCGTAGCGCAGCCGCGCCTCGCGGCCCGGCGCAAGCCGGAAGAATTTCTTGGGCGGATCCTCCAAGAAATCGTCCGCTTCGACGTAGAGAGTGCGGCCGAAGGGGATTGATCGGGTGCCGGAGTCCGGATCCTCGGGGTTGTTGAGGGCGTCGACGAACTCGCTCTCGCCCGCGGGGTAGTTCTCGATCGTGAGCTTCAACGGGCGCAGCACCCCGAAACGGCGCGGCGCGGTCTTGTTCAGCCGCTCGCGCACCGCATGGTCGAGCATCGCCGCTTCCACCAGGTTGTCGCTGGTCTTGGAGATGGCGAGCATGCCCACGAAGTCGCGGATCGCCGCGGCCGGCACGCCGCGCCGGCGCAGCCCGCATATCGTCGGCATCCGGGGGTCGTCCCAGCCCTCCACCCTGCCCTCTTCCACGAGCTGCGTGAGGCGGCGCTTGGAGAGCACCGTGTGGCTCAAGTTGAGGCGCGAAAACTCGTACTGCCGGGGGACCATCGGCACCGGCAGCCGCTCGATCAGCCAGTCGTAAAGCGGGCGGTGGTCCTCGAACTCCAGGGTGCAGAGCGAGTGCGTCACGCCCTCGATCGCGTCCGACTGCCCGTGGGCGAAGTCGTAGGTGGGGTAGATGCACCAGTCCTCCCCAGTGCGCGGATGGGCGGCGTGGAGGATGCGGTAGAGCACCGGGTCGCGCATGTTGATGTTGGGCGACGCCATGTCGATCTTCGCCCGGAGCACCCGCGCGCCTTCGGGGAACTCGCCGGCACGCATGCGCCGGAAGAGGTCGAGGCTCTCCGCAGCCGGGCGGGTCCGGTAGGGGCTGTCGCGGCCTGGCTCGGTCAGTGTGCCGCGGTGGGCGCGGATCTCGTCCGCCGAGAGGTCGTCCACGTAGGCGTCGCCGGCTTGAATCAGGTGCTCGGCCCAGTCGTAGAGGCGCTCGAAGTGGTCGGAGGCGAAATAGAGGTGTTTGCCCCAGTCGAAGCCGAGCCAGCGCACGTCTTGCTGGATCGCCTCGATGAACTCGTGCTCCTCCTTGGTGGGGTTGGTGTCGTCGAAGCGCATGTGGCAGCGCCCGCCGAACTCCTGCGGCACGCCGAAGTTGAGACAGATCGACTTGGCGTGCCCGATGTGCAGATAGCCGTTGGGCTCGGGCGGGAAGCGCGTGACCACCTCGTCATGCCGTCCGGCCGCGAGGTCGGCGCGGACCACCGCCCGGATGAAGTCGTCGCCGGCGCTCATGTTACGCCGTGATGGCCAAGGGGTGCCCGATGAGTCGTCGATCGGCGGTGAGGAGCCTGAGCCCCTCTTCCTGGGCTTGTACGAGAAGCAGCTCGTCGAACGGGTCCTTGTGAGCGATTGGCGTCTCGAGTTCGCACGCGGCGTGTCGCGTGGTCATCGTCAGGAACGTCACACCCTGCCGTTCGAGCGCGGCGACCACATCGTTCGGATCGTACGGGTTCTTGCGCTCGCCGGACGGATAGAGAGCGCGATGCTTGAGCCGCATCTCCCAGATCGATACGGCGCTCACGTAGAGCTGTGCCTCCCACCCGGCGAAGAAGCGACGCTCCAACTCCGAAATCCGGCCGTGTGCCCGCATGAGTTTGTAGAGGTAGGACGTATCGAGAAGGATGCGCACCGCAGTTTGCCCACTATTCGTCGCCTTCGAGGCCGAGCACCCGACGGCTCAGCGCCGGATCGTGAAAGGCGGCGATCATCGCCTCGGCTTCTTCCGGGGAGGCGTCCTCGATCCCAAGGCGCCGGCGGTCCGCTTCCAGCTTGTCGAAGTCGATTCCACCGCGTTCGAAGCAGCGTACGAGCTCGACGACCGGCTCGCCGTGCTTGGTGATGACGACTCGCTCGCCATTTTGGGCGTCCCTGACGAGCTTGGAAAGGTGAGCTTTCGCATCACGTAAGGCGTATTCCATGACCGGAGCCTTCAAGTGCCTGGGTGATCGCCAGACCCTACGCCGCCGGGTGCCCGCGCGCAAGACCACAGTGTGACCACACTGTCCGTCCGTGCCTGGTGGGTCGGGAAACGAGGCGCTATCGGAATTGGGGCATGACCTCGCTGGCGAACAGTTCGAGCGAGGCCAGCGCGTCGGTGCCGGAAACGCCGGGCATATGCATCCAGCAGATCATCTCGCTTGGGCTCACTGCCGCCTGATAGTCGCGGATGCGATGTATCGCGAATTCCGGGTCGCCGATGATGTAACGGTCCTTGAAGGTCGTGAATGCGACCTCGGTGGGGTCCTCGATCACGCTCCCGTCGTCCCGCTTGAGCACCCGGTCGCCCGCCGCAGAAGCGGCGCCGTAGAGCTCGCGGTAGAGGTAATCCACCGCCGGCGCAGCCTTCGCCTCCGCTTCTGCCATCGTCGGCGCGACAAACACCTGGCGGATGATCGGCCGTTCCGGAATCTCCCAGCCGGCAGCCTTGGCAGCCGCTTCGTAAGGTTCGTAATGGGCCTCCAGCTCGGCGAGCCCGTGACGCGGCGACATGATTTGTACAGAGCGGCGCGCCGCCGCCCGGCGCAGCGAGCCGGGAGCCGAAACCCCGTACCAGATGGGCGGATGGGGGCTTTGAACCGGCTTCGGCGTCACCCGCCCCTCCGGCACCTGGTAATAGCGCCCCTCGAAGGAGAACAGCTCCCCGCTCCAGGCGCGGATCATCAGGTCGAGCGCCTCCTCGAAGCGCCCGACGCGCTCCTCCCGCGGCACACCGTGGGCAGTGAATTCCTGCGACACGTAGCCCGGCGCCACACCGAAGACGAAGCGCCCGCCCGAAAGGTTGTCGATGACCGCGACGTCTTCCGCGAGCTTGAGCGGCGCGTAGAGCGGCACCAGCAGGACAGCCGTGCCGATCTGCATCCGCTCGGTGACCGCCGCGGCCCCCGCCATCGCCACCAGCGGGCTGGGGCAGAAGCCGTCTTTCTGGACATGGTGGGAGCATTGGAAGGCGGAGACATAGCCCAGCTCCTCGGCACGCGGCAGGCAGCGCAGCATGTCCCGATAGGTCTCGCTGCTGGCGATGCCGCTCTCCGGCGGCACTTGGTGTGCGAAGAGAAGACCGAACTTCATCGCGCCGTCCCCGTCGTCCCGGCCGCCTGCGGCTTCAGGAGAACGCGGCGCCTGAGATGCCGGAGAGCCAGCCGTCGTCCACGCGCAGATTGGTGCCGTGGATATGGGCGGCATCGTCGGAGCAGAGGAAGAGCACGGCCGCAGCGATGTTGTCGGGCTCCATGTAGCCCTTGCGGGTGGCCAGCATGCGGGCGAGGCCGGCGTTGAAGGCGTCGTTGGTCCACTGGTGCTCGGTCATCTGCGTGCGGGTGAAGCCGGGTCCCACCGAATTGACGTTGATGCCGTCGGGCGCGAGCGCCATGGCCAACGCCTGTGTGAGGTTGAGGAGCCCCCCCTTCGACGCGCAATAGGCCTGCGCGGAGGCGAAGCCCTGGCTGGCGGCGATCGAGGTGATGTTGACCACGCGCCCGCCGCCGCGCTTGCGCATCTGCGGTGCCACCGCCTGAATCAGGAAGAACACGCCCTTCAGGTTGATGTCGACGTTGCGGTCCCAATTCTCCTCGGTGGTCTCGTCGAAGGGCATCTGCTCGAAGACACCGACGCAGTTGACCAAGAGGTCGATCGGGCCGAGATCGGCCTCGACCTCGGCGGCGAGGCGCCGGCATTCCGAGACGCGGCTGAGGTCGGCCTTGTAGCACCGCGCATCCGCGACCGGGCTCTCGCCTGAGGCCTCGTCGGCCAGCACCAGTTGCGCGCCTTCCGCGGCGAAGCGCTCGGCGACCTTGCTGCCGATGCCGCCTAGCCCGCCCGTGATCAGTACCCGTTTTCCCTCTAGCCTCATTGCTCGCCGTCCCTCGTTCTGCCGTTGCCGGCGTCTATTCCATGAGTGCGACTTTTTCGGGCGCGATCTTGACGATTACGCGCTGCTCGCCCTCCTTGCGGTAGGGATAGCTGTCGAGATCCATGTACTTCTTGGCCATCGCGTCGATGTGCTCCTCGGCGCCCTCATGCTCCATCGCGACGACGCGGCCCTGGATCATGGCCTGCTGATAGGGGTTCTCCTGGTCGAACACGGCGATCGCGACCCGCGCGTCGCGGCGCGTGTTGCGGGGCTTCACCCGCCCTTCCGCCGTGTTGAAGACGATATGCGGCCCATCGGTATGGATCCAGACGACCGACGCCTGGGGCCGGCCGTCGCCCATCAGGGTGGCCACTGTCGCGAAGTTCTTGCCGTCGAGCAGCCTCCTGGCCAGATCCGGCAACTCCACCATCTCGATCCTCCTTCTCGGTCCCGCCGTCGCGGCGCCACCATACAGGCGGTGCCGGACGATAGCACACCCCACCGCTCGCCTCGGTAACGGCGAATTGGCAGCGTGCGGCCGTCAGTTCGCTGTGCGCGATGCTTTGTTGCTTATCGAACGTCTGGCGTACGATTTTCAACAATGAAACAGCAAGCTTGGCCAAACGGTCGCCGTCCCGTGCCCCAACGGCTCAGTCGACCCATTCGTTGGCGTCGTCGCTGTCGCCGGCCACTGTAGTTCGAACCATGCGGCGCGGCTGATCCGGGGGATGGCCCAGGCCGCGGTGCAGGACGCAGCGATTGTCCCAGATCGCCAAATCGCCCGCTTGCCATTTGTGGATGCAGATGCGGGGCGGCCGGCAGGCTTCGGCGCAGAGCCGCTCCAGCAGGCCGCGGCTCTCGTCGGTGTCCTCGCCCACGATGTGGCTTGCATGGCGGCCGATATAGAGGTTGCGGCGTCCCGTCGCCGGATGGGTGCGGATCACGGGCTGCTCCACCGGCGGCAGCGCGTCCCACTCGTCCTGGGTGATGCCGCCCCTGCCGCCGACCTTGCCCTGGCTGTACGCGTAGCTGTGCACGGCAATCTTGTCGGCGAGCCAGTCCCGCATCGCGGGCTCGAGGGAGTCGTAGGCCGCCCGCATGTCGGCGAAGACGGTCTCGCCCCCGGTCTTGGGCACGATCTTGGCCGCCAGCAGCGAGGCCTTGGCGGGGATGCGCTTATAGGAGCTGTCGGTATGCCAGTAGTTGTTGCCCTTGAGCAGCCTCCCCGTATCGCTGTCGGTCCCCCAGAGCGTGCCGTCCTTCTTGACGTTGGAGAGGTGGATGATCGCCGGGTCGCCTTGGGTGTGGGTCTTGGTGAGGCTGCGCTCCAACGGGCCGAAGCGGCGGCTGAACGCGACCTGCTCGTCGTCCGAGAGGTGCTGGCCGGGGAAGATCAGGACGGCGTGGGCGTGCCACGCCGCCTCGATGGCCGCGAAGGCATCGTCGTCGAGCGCGTTCAGCCGGACGTTGCCGACTACCGCGCCGAGGGTGGCGTCGGCCGGCGTGATCTCTGGTGTCATAACCCCCTCCCCTCGCGTCGGCGTACCCTCTCTTATCCCCCGGCCCAGCCTGGAATGTAGCAAGGCCCCGGGATTGCCGGATAGCGCTCCAGCACCGCCTCGTCGATCTCGATCCCGAGGCCGGGTCCGTCGGGCGGCTCGATATGGCCGTCCACGACCCCGGTATAACCCTTGGCGAGGTCGGTGCGGAAGGGGTTCACCGCGGCCACATCGGCCTCGTAGATGAGCCCGTTCGGAATTGCCGAGAGAAGATGCGCGTTGCCGGCGGCGCTCAGGATGCTGTGACTTGTGTGCGGCGCCATCGGGATGTGCCAGGCGGCGGCCATGTCCGAAATCTTCTTGAGCTCGCTGAGGCCGCCCGACTTGCAGAAATCGGCCTGGCAGATGGAGATCGCCCGCGCCTCGAAGAGCGCGCGGAAAGCCGGCCTCGCATAGTGGTTCTCGCCGGCGGCGATGGGGATCGCGGTGCGCGTGCGAAGCTCGGCGTAGGCCGGGATGTTGTCCGGCGTGAACGGCTCCTCCAGCCAGTACACCCGGTTATCCTCGCAGTAGCGCAGCACGTCCGGGATATCGAGCAGGTCGTAGCGGGTCGCGGCATCGACCGCGATGTCGAGATCGTCGCCGAAGGTCTTGCGGATGTGGCCGACGCGCATCGCGTCCCGCGCCGGGTGATCGCCGACGCGCATCTTGATCGCCGTGTAGCCGTCGGCGACCAGGTCAGCGACTTCTTTCTCAAGCTCTTCCGGGGGTTTGAAGCCTAGACTTAACCCGCCGGCATAGGCGCGGATGCGCTTCTTCGACCCGCCCAGCAGCCGATAAATGGGCAGGTCCAACAGCTTGCCCTTGAGGTCCCAGAGCGCGTTGTCGATGCCGGCGAGCGCCGTGATGCTGCCCGCGCCCAGCCCGTGGGTGACGATCTGCTGGCGCTCCAGCCGATGCCAGATGCCCTCGCTGTCGAGCGGGTCGGCGCCGATGATGAGCGAGCCGAGCCCGTCCTGGATGACCGTGGCCATCGCCGTGGGGTTCTGGCCGTGATGCGCCTCGCCGAGGCCGACCGCGCCGCTCTCGTCCGTGATCCGCACAAGCACGATATCGCGCTTGGTGTTGGTGCCGAGGCCCAAGCGCACGTGGTTGGTCTGGAACGGACACGAATGAGCGCTCGCGCGAACCTCGACGATCTTGGCCATCGCTTTCCCCCCTTATGCCGCCGGCTGCGATGCCGCCGCGCCGAAGCTATGTCGCCGCAGGACCCGCCGCAAGCGCCGCTCGGCAGGGTCGGGGCCGGAGAACGGCGCGTCAGGGGACGGGCGGAGCCACCGGCGGATCCGTTCCGGCGTCTGAATCGTCCGTCTCTTCAAAAGTTTGTTCGGAATTGGCTTCGTTTTGCAAAAACGCTTTTTCGCCGTCGCGCCCGGCCCCGGCATGGGCCCCGGCGGCGGACGTGCGCGGGCCCTGAGTTGCAGGCGGGCGTGCGCCGCAGGACGGCGCCGGGTCGGAATCGGCTGTTGCGACTGGAGCCGGGTCGGGCTCGGGAGGCGCCGGCGTGTTCGACTTGGGTGCCGCGCCCGCCGCGTCGCGCAGGCGGCGGAACTCATCGAGCGTCCGGTTCAGCGACCGCTGCAGCGTCGCCTCGTGGCGCGCAAGCTGGTCGTAGGTGCGCGCGCTCTCAGGCCGCTCTACCAGTATCTGGGCGAAGGGCGCCTGAGCACACATGTCCACGTCGATTTGGTCTCTGAACTGCTTGAGCTTTTCCCGTGCCTCCGTCGATTCTCCCGGCAGCTCGGCGAGGCGGCGCAGGCGGGCGCCGGGATCCAACGCCTGGTCCGCCCTGCTGCGCAGCATGGCGAGCTGGCCGTGGACGAAGAGCTCGGCTTCGAGCCGGGCGGCGCGATCGAGGCGCCAAAGCAGCACGGCGACGCGCTGCGCCAGCGCCTCCTGCAGCACGCCCGCCGGGTCGAGGTCGGCGATCACGCCCTGCCTGAGCCGCTCGAACGCGTCGGCGTCCTCCTCCGGCAGCACCACGGTGCTGGCGGCTGTAAGGCCGTGGCTGAGCGCGTTGGCCGATGACGCGGCCTTGCCGGCTTCGGTCCTCGGTCCTGTGCTCAAGCGGCAATTCTGACGGTTGGCCTCGGTCTGTCTTTGCGTCGCCATGACGGCTCCCTCCGCGTTCGAACGAAAACGGAGCATCATCGTCCGCGGCGACGCGGCCGGTAACCGCACCATGGTGCGGGGTCTTCACGCGTGGCGCGAACGGACCCGCCCGCTTGCGCAGCGCCGAAGCCTCGGGAACAATCGCGCGCCAGGAGGCTCAATGGCTGCTATCGAGACAAAGACCGGCGCCGACCCCGTCACCCGCGAGATCATCCGCGGCAAGCTCTTGGCGCTTGCCGACGAGATGGGGATCGTCATCGCCAAGACCTCGATGAGCCCCGTGATCTACGAGGTCCTCGACTTCGCCTGCGGCCTCTGCGATGCCGGCGGCGAGCTCATCGTGCAGACCAACGGCATTACGCTCTTCACCGGCACCTTCGCACCGCAGGTGCGCTCCATCGTGCGCCGGCACGGCGAGACCATGCGGCCGGGCGACGTCTTCATGACCAACGATCCCTTCGAGGGCGGCACCCACAGCTGCGACATCGCGCTCATCAAGCCAATTTTCGTGGAGGGCAGCCTCTTCGCCTTCGCCATCTCGGTCGCGCATTGGAGCGAGGTGGGCGGCGCGGTGCCGGGCAGCATCTCGCCGACCGCGACCGAAATCTATCAGGAGGGCGTGCGCTTCCCCGGCATCCGCGTCTGCCGGGACGACGAGACCATCGACGACGTGATCGCGCTGATCCGCGAGAACGTGCGCCTGCCTGTGCAATCCCTCGGCGACTTAAACGCAGGCCTCGCGGCCGTGCGCATCGCCGAGACGCGGCTCCGCGAGATCATCGCCCGCTACGGCGAAGCCTCGGTGAAGGGCACCTTCGGCCACATCCTGGAGGCCAGCGAGCGCCTGAGCCGGGCCGCGGTGGCAGCACTTCCCGACGGCGACTACGAGGCGGAGGACTGGATCGACGGCGACGGCATCTCCGAAGAGCGCTTCCGCGTCGCGGTCGTCGTGCGCATCCGCGGCGACACGGTCACCTTCGACTTCACCGGCACCAGCCCCATGGTCAAGGGGCCGATCAACTGCGCCTTCGGCGCCCTCGATTCGGCAGTCAAGACCGTCTTCAAATCTCTGGTGGACCCGCAGGCGCCGTCGAACGAAGGCTGGTTCCGCCCGGTTAGCCTGGTCTGCCCGCCGGGCACCGTGTTCACGGCCCAAAAGCCGGCCCCCACCGGCTGGTACTACGAGGGCTCTGCCCACGCCTCCGAGCTCGCCTGGAAGGCCCTGGCCCACGTCGCGCCCGAGCGCTTCAGCGCGGGCTCCTATATGAGCCTCGCCGGCACCTATTTCTATGGCCGCGATCCGGAGAGCGGCGAGGTCTACGTCCATATCGAGCCCGCCATCGGCGGCTGGGGCGCCACTGCATCATGCGACGGCACCAGCGCGCTCATCGCGACCACCGACGGCGACACCTACAACTACTCGGTCGAGCTGTTCGAGGCGAAGTTCCCCCTCGCCATCCGCCGCTACGCCCTCAATGTGGAGGACGGCGCCGGCGCGGGCCGCCACCGGGGCGGCTTCGGCGTGGTCCGCGAATTCGAGATCGCGGGCCCAGACGCCCACACCTATTGCAGCATCGGCCGCTCCATCGAGCGCCCCTGGGGCCTGGAGGGCGGCGGCGAGGGCTCCAACAACTACATGCGGATCGAGTCGGGCGGCAGCGTCAAGCGGGTGGCGCGCATCCCCTACCAGGCGCTCGCGGAGGGCGACCGCGTCGCCGTGGTGACCGGCGGCGGCGGCGGCTTCGGCGATCCCCTCACCCGGCCGACGGACGACGTCGCTGCCGATGTCGCCGATGACTATCTCTCGGCGGAGCGGGCGTGCAGCGACTATGGCGTCGTCATCGCCACCGACGGTGCCGTGGACGAGGCCGCCACCGCCGCGCTCCGCGCCCGGCTGCGCTGACCGGAGGAATAGCCGATGAGCCGCAAGTGGAAATGGGGCGTTCTCTTCAGCGGCGACAACCTGACGCTGCAAGAGACCATCGACTTCGCGGCCAAGGCCGAAGATGCGGGCGCGGAGAGCCTCTGGACCACGGAGCTCGGCCGGGATGCCTTCGTGCCGCTCGCCGGCATGGCGGCCGTGTGCAAGCGCGCCCGGCTCGGCACCGGTGTCGCCATCTTCGCCCGGCCGCCGGCGCTCACAGAGATCAGCGCCATGTCCATGGCGGAGCTCACCGACGGACGATTCGTGCTGGGCCTCGGCACCGCGCCGCCGGCGTGGAACGAGAACTGGCACGGCCTCCCTTACCGCCGGCCGGTGCGGCGCATGCGGGAGTATGTCGAGGCGATCCGCCTGATGTGGACCGCGAGCCCCGAGTCGCCCGTCGAGTACGAGGGCGAGATCATCACGATCCGCGACTACCGCCGCGTCCTCGCGCCGCCCTGCGCGCCCCCGCCGATCTACCTCGCCGCCGTGCAGCCGGCGATGCTGCAGCTGAGCGGCGAGATCGCCGACGGCCTGCTCGCGAACCTCCTCAACACGCCGCGCTACTTCACCGACATCGTGCTCCCGAACATCGACAAGGGGCTCAGCAAGGCCGGCCGGGCGCGCGCCGATATCGAGCTCTGCTCGCTCAAGGTCTGCTCCGTGGACCGCGACCGCGCCAGAGCCAGGCGTCGTGCGCGGGGGCCGATCGCGTTCTATTCGTGCCTCCCCTATTTCGACCAGGTGCTCGACCCTGCCGGCTTCACCCGCGAGAAGCTCGCGATCCGCGATGCCTGGGCACGCGCCGACCTCGCCGCCATGACCGATCTGGTGACCGACGACATGGTGGATGCCCTGGTGCTGGCCGGCACGCCGGACGACGTACGCGGCCAGCTCGACCGCTTCGAGGGGCTGTTCGAGACCGTGCTGCTCTACTGCCCGATGCCCTTCATCGACCGCGCGGAATCTCTCGCCAACCACGAGGCGATGATCGAGGCGTTCGCGGACTGAGCCGCCGCACCGAAAAGGATGGATTTATGACGAGTTATGCCGAGACCCAACGCCTGCCGCGGGCGGCGCGCGGCGATTTCTCAGCCGCGCAGGCGGCGATCTGGGACCACGTGGTCGAGACCCGCAAGCTCGACTTCATGCCCAACATGTTCGCGGTCATGGGGCAGAGCCCCGAGGCGCTCGGGGCCGTCGCGGCCGTGGGCGAGCACGTCCGCTGGCACTCGGCGCTCGATAACGACCTGCGCGAGATGGTGATCTGCACCGTCGCCCAGGCGGTGGGCAACATCTACGAATGGGACCACCATATCCACAAGGTGCCGGAGCGGCTGCGCGGAATCGTCGGGACGCTTGCGGCCGAGGGCGAGCCGGCGCCGGTGGGACCGGCGCTCCGCCTCTGCCGCCTGCTGGCGAGCGGTGCGGATGTGGACGATTCGCTGGTGGCTGGGTTACGCGAGTCGCTGGGCAACGCGGGCCTCGTCGATCTCGTGGTGATGGTCGGCTACTACCAGCTGCTCGGCAGCTTCTGCGCCGTGCTCGGCGTCGAGGTTGAGGAGAGCGTCGCCCACGTGCCCTTCAACGGCTGAGCCCGACCACCAGCCGACAACCCCGCCTTGCATCTCGTCTGATCGCCGTCGTTGTTATTCTGACGGCGTTGGAAGCGGGCAGGAGACCACTCCACTTGACACCAACTCGCGGGCCAAACATGATTCATATGCATCGCCGGTCGGACGGCAGCCACCAAAAAGAAGAACAATTTTCGATGTCTTGTCGCGCAGCGGTCCGTCAACACCCGACCCGTACCGGCAGCCATCGACTGGTCACATGAGGGAGGTCGAGAAATGATCCAACAATTCACACTCGCGAAGCGGCCCGCAGGCATTGCCGCGGCGTTCGCCGGCGCACTGGCGCTATTACTCACGACCGGGTCGCCATCCGCGTCTGCCGCCGACGTCTACACGCCGGCCCCGCCCGAGCCCGGAACCGACATTCCCGTGGCGGAGGTCAACTTCGGCATGCGCCCCTATGCCGACAACACCTTCTACGTCATCGCCATGAAGAAGGGCTGGTTCGAGGATGCCGGCATCAAGATCGGACCGGGCGAGCTCGGTCTGAAGGTCACCGACACCAATGTCACCGCGCTGCTTCTCAACGGCCAGCTCGACATATCGAGCCAGTACTGCCCGTTGATGCTTCCGACCTACAAGAGCTCGAACAAGCTCAAGTGCATCGCGTTTACCGACAACTTCCTGGGCACTGCCTTGCTGGCCAACCCGGAACTCGGGCTGAAGAGCTTCAAGGACTACATCGCCGAGGGCTTGAGCTTCGAGGATGCCATCACGGCCGCGTTGGCACCGATGGACGGCAAGACCCTGGTCGGATCGCCGGTGCTGAGCAAGCGGCCGTTCGAGGAGGCCGTGTCGGCGTTCTCGGGCGTGACGTGGGACCTCGACCTGATGGACGATGCCAAGTCGCTCGTGCTTGCCAAGGCCGGCCGCATCGACTTCGTCAATCCCGAAGGCGCGCCGATCGTCTACACCCTGATGAAGGCGGGATGGACCAACCTCATCGATGTCGGCGATCTCTACAACCACGGGCCCGGCGGCCTGGATTCGCCGATGCAGAAGCTGGTGACCATCGTCGGCATCGCCTCGAACTCCGACTATATCAACGAGAACCAGAACACGATCCTCCGCTTCCTCTCCGTGGCGTGGCGCACGCTCGCTGCGGTTGACGAGGATTCCTCGCTCTACGAGCTGCAGGCGCCCTATCTGAACAGCGTCGCGGGAACCGATCTGGATGCCAAGGGAGTCGAGGAGACGGTCGCCATCCTGCATCCCTACTCATCGTTCGAGTATAACGAGAAGTACTACGTCGACGAGGCGAGCCTGCTCTACTACAAGAACGCCTGGCCGGCGATCATCGCGGACTGGGCGGAGAAGGGTCTGCTGCCCAAGGATGCGGTCACGACCGAAGAGTTCATTTGGGGGGCGGCGATCTGGAACCAGATGAAGGACTACCAAGCGAAGTCGGCGGCGACGATCGCGGATCTCGAAGGTATGTCCCTCGACGCCGAGAAGCAGGCGCTGCTCGACCGGGCGAAGCAGCACTTCGAGTGGTTCAACTTCCTGGATGCCTACCGTCTGGCAACCGCCGCGTCGTCATAGGCCCGGGCGTTTGGCCCTCGCCTGACGAAGGGCCCGGGGAGGCTGATACGCCCGGCCGGCGCGCGGCATCGGGCACGACACCGGCAACGCCGCCCGCCACCAGGCGGGCGGCGTCACGGCCTGGATAGCCACAGTGCAGCCGACAGTTTCTCGGTAATGGCGAAGCGGTTTGACGCTCTCGGCCTGATCGGCCTCGTGCTCTTGGTGGCCGTCTGGCAGTTGCTGACGCTGGCCATCCCGCTCATCTCGCTGCCGCATCCGCTGCATGTGGCCGAGCGCATCGCCGAGGACTTCATCATCGCGGACTATCTGCTGTTCTACGGACTGCCCAAGACGGGCCTCCTCGACAGCATGCTCTACACGACCGGGAACGTCCTGATCGCGGTCGCCCTCGGGGCCAGTGTCGGGACCGTCTGCGGGCTGGTGACGGCGCGCTTCGATCTCGTCCGCTCGGTCATCGATCCGGTGCTCATGGTCTTGGGCACCATCCCGATCCTCGTCCTGGCGCCGTTCTTCCTGATCTGGTTCGGCACCGGCCGGACCAGCGCGGTGCTGCTGGTGGCCATCTACGTGGCAGTCATCCTCTATATCTACGCCCAGCGCGCCGCCAGCACGCTCGATCCCGTCTACGAGGACGCCGCCTACACGCTCGGCGCGAGCCGTCGGCGCGTTGTCTGGGATGTCCTGATCAAGGGCACCGTGCCACAGATTCTCGGCGGCATCCGGATCGCGCTTGCCGGGGCCTGGGGATTGGAGGCCATCGCCGAGCTGCTCGGCGCGCAGCAGGGCATCGGCAAGATCGTTCAGGTCCTCGCCGGCTCGACGGATATGGAAGGCATCTTCGCCGCTCTTCTCGTGCTCGGTGCACTGGCGGTTGTCTTCGATGCGTTCACTGCCCGATTCTTCTCCTACGTCTCGGCATGGAGCGTCGAGGCCCGAACCGGGGGAGGGTGATCCATTGGCAAGGGCGGCAGAGGGCCGGGACGTCATCGTGGCCAGCAACCTGTCCAGGACCTTCCGGCGCGCAGACCGGCAGACGGTGACGGCGGTCGACGACGTGTCGTTCCAGATCGACCGAGGCCAGTTCGCTTGTCTGGTCGGGCCGTCCGGCTGCGGAAAGTCGACACTGCTCAAGCTCATCGCCGGGCTCATGCTTCCGTCGGCCGGCATACTCGAGGTCGAAGGGGAGAGCGTCACCCGGCCCGGCCCGGAGCGCGGCATGGTGTTCCAGCAGGACAGCGTCTTCCCCTGGATGCGCGTGATCGACAACGTCGAATACGGACTGAAGTGCCGGGGAATCGCTCGGGCCGAGCGTCGCAGGAGCGCCGAGTTCTACCTGGAGCGCGTTGGTCTCTCGCACGTGGCGAAGGCCTGGCCGCGCGAGCTGTCGGGAGGCATGCTGAAGCGTGTCGCCGTGGCCACGGTATTCGCCAACGGCGCGAACGTCCTGCTTCTCGACGAGCCCTTCGGCGCCGTCGACTACGTGACCAAGCGCAACCTGCACGATGTCCTGCTCGCGTTATGGACCGAGGCGGGCTCGAACGAACGGCGCACCGTCGTCTTCGTGACCCACGACGTGGACGAGGCGCTGATCCTTGCGGACCGGATTCTGGTTATGCACAGCGGCCGATTTGTCGACGACCTCGCCGTCACAGCACCGCGGCCGCGGACGACCGACGGGCTCATGGAGCCCACCATGGT
The DNA here is from genome assembly GCA_965237415.1 of Alphaproteobacteria bacterium. Classification (GTDB taxonomy): domain Bacteria; phylum Pseudomonadota; class Alphaproteobacteria; order UBA828; family UBA828; genus WTGU01. Next base: position 635,841 of record CBDEFM010000002.1, on the reverse strand, counting down.
GCAGCACAAGCATGTCCTGCTCGCGCACCTCGGGCTGGAAAACGTGAAGAGCGCCACCGATGCGCCGGCGAGTGCGGGCTGATCCCATGAAGTGGCTGATCGCGCAATTCCGCCGCCGTCGCGTCTCGATCCTGGTCCTGCTCGCGATGGCCGGACTCTGGCAAATCCTGTCGATGATCTTCACCGCCGAGGCGGTTCCGGGGGAGCCGATGCTGCCGGGGTGGCACATCGTGTTCAGTCGCACCCTGCTGTCACTCTCGGACTACTGGCAGGGCGGGCTGGGCGTCCCTTCGGTCGCCGCCGGTGCGCCGCAGAGCTATCTCGCCGCCGTTCTGTCCATCCTGGACCACTCGGTCGACACCATCGTGCGGCTCTACACCGGGCTCTTCATCGGCGCCGTTTTCGGCTCTCTTCTTGGAATCGCGGTGTCCTGGTCGCCGTGGACCCGCCGGATCGTCGATCTGCCGATTCAGTTTTTGCGCACTTTGCCGTTGCTTGCCATGGTGCCGATGTTTCAGCTCTGGTTCGGCATCGACTTCGTCGGCAAGATCGCCTTCGTCGGCTACGGTGTCGGCGTCATCTTCTTCGCTGGCGTGGTCAATGCGGTGAAGAACGTCCCGCAGATTTACATCGACAATGCCCGGACGCTGGGCGCCTCGCGCCTGCAGATCTACCGCACCGTCGTTCTGCCGGCGATATTTCCCGAGTTGCGGGGAACCATCCTGCTTAGCCTCGGCATCGGGTGGGCCGCGGTGCTCGGTGCAGAGTACCTGGGCGCACAATCGGGGCTTGGCTACATCATCATCTACTCCGAACAGTTCGCCTATCTGGACAGGATGTTCGTAGTGGCGCTGATCTTCGTGTTCTATGCCTCGATCAGCTATGCCATCTTCGATCGGCTATCGAGATGGCTGCTGCAGTGGACACCGCAGGCGGGTCGCGTGGTCGCCCACGGTTGACGCAATCGCCCCGCGCGCGGAACCACAAGCGGCGGCAACGAAGCGAGGTGAAGGTATCGTGACCGAATTCGATCTGGTGATCCGCAACGGGACAATCGCGACGCCGGCGGACGTCTTCACCGGCGACATCGGCATCTTGTCCGGGAGGATCGAGGCCATCGCCTCATCCCTCGACCGGGGGCGCGAGGAGATCGACGCCGCGGGCCGGACGATCACCCCCGGCGGCATCGACGGTCACATCCACCTGGAGCAGCGCCTGCCCGACGGGGCCGAGATCGCCGACAACTTCTATACCGGCTCACGGTCGGCCGCCTGCGGTGGTACGACGACCATCATCCCCTTCGCCTTCCAGGACCATGACCGTCACCAATGACCGGCTGCACCACGACTGCGACTACACCCCCTACGAAGGGATGACGCTTGGGGCATGGCCTGCCGTCACATTGTCGCGCGGGCGGCCGGTGTGGCGCGATGGCGCGCTCTGCGCAGACGCCGGGCACGGAGAGTTCCTGCCCTGCGAACGCCCCGCCGTCGCGCGCACGCCGCGTCCGACCCAAATCCCGGAACTCATTCAATAGGCGACGCTCAGCCGCCGCTTCGTTGCTCCAAATAGGCACGCCAGCCGCCGTACTCGGAAATGTCGCGGTGCCGGCCTTCGGCCAGCTCGCGTGGGTAAAGGACGGCCTGCACGCGCCTGCCGTCCGATAGCGTCGCCTCCCCGCGATAGAGGTGAGGCGGCTCGCCAGCCTCGATGCGCGCCCACAGCGCGTCGTCCACCAGGTACAGCTCTCCCTTCACCGATACGCCGCCCGCGCCCACCTCGAACATGCCTGGATGGCGGTCGTCGATGGAATAAACACGATAGGTCGGCGCCGTCTGGGCCTCCCCCAGGAACTCCGCCCCCTCGAGATTCCCGTGGAGCTCGAGGCCCCGCATCAGCGTTCCGTTGACGAACAGCTCGAACGACACCGCATTCTCCTCCCGCTGCATATGGGCCGTTCGGAAACCCCGATGTCAACGGCGGCGCGATTATGGGCCAGCGCGTCGGCGTCGTTCTGACGGTGGGGCGTCGTGCCTCGCTCGAAACGGTGCGGGCCCTTAGCGACCGCTTCTCTACGTCACTGTAGACCAAGCATTTCCTGTCGAGGATCTAATGCCGGCAGAACATCTCGCTCGCGTTCCGGCAGTGCTGTTGTGTCGATCACCCAAGACGCGCATCCGAATTCGCGACGAACAGCGCTCGATTGCGTTATACGAGGTACCGGGTTTCGCGACGATCTCGGACACCGGAATCGTGAAGGGCCATCCAGCTTGGGCGCGGCGATCCAGGCGCGCAGCCAACCAAATCGAGAGGGAGAGCGATGGATTTGATTGTGCGCGGCGCGACGCTGCCTGACGGCCGCACAGGCATCGACATAGGGGTGCGCGACGGCATGATCGCGGCGGTCGAGCCGAAGCTGGATGCTACGGCCACGACAGAAATCGACGCGACCGGAAAGCTGGTCACGCCGCCCTTCGTCGACGCTCATTTCCACATGGACACCACGCTCACCTATGGCTATCCGCGTTACAACCAGAGCGGAACGCTGCTCGAGGGGATCGCCCTTTGGGGTGAGCTGAGGCCGGAGCTGACCTTCGAGTGGAACGTCGAGCGGGCACTCGAATACTGCTCTTGGGCGGTCGCGCAAGGCTTGCTCGCGATCCGCTCCCATGTCGACATCACCGACCCCGCGCTGGTCGGCGTGGAAGCGCTCCTTCACGTCAAGGAGACGGTGAAGGAGAGCCTCGACATCCAGCTTGTCGCCTTCCCGCAAGACGGTTATCTGCGCCGGCCCGGCTATGTGGAGAACCTGGCACGCGCCCTCGACATGGGCGTCGAGGTGGTTGGCGGCATCCCCCACTTCGAGCAGACGGCAGCCGAAGGCGCGCAATCGGTGCGCGCGCTCTGCGAGATCGCGGCGGCGCGCGGCCTTATGGTGGATCTCCATTGCGACGAGACCGACGATCCGACATCGCGCCATGTCGAGACGCTGGTTGCGGAGACGGTGCGACTCGGGCTCCACGGGCGCACAACCGGATCGCATCTCTGCTCCATGCACTCGATGGACAACTACTACGTCACCAAGCTGATCCCGCTGATGGCCGAGGCCGATCTCCAGGTTGTCGCGAACCCGACCGCGAACATGCTTCTGATGGGACGCCACGACACCTACCCGAAGCGCCGCGGCATGACCCGCGTGAAGGAGCTGATGGCCGCCGGCATCAACGTCGCGCTGGCCCAGGATTCAGTGATGGACGTGGTCGGGCCGCTCAACTGTGGGGACGTGCTCGACGTCGCGCACATGGCGGTCCATGTCGGGCATCTGTCGGGCTATGACGAGATGGAGGCCTGCTTCCGCGCCGTCACCGAGAACCCCGCGCGTATCATGGGCCTTGAGGGCTACGGTATCGCGGTCGGCTGCAACGCGGACATGGTGGTGCTCGACGCCGAGAACCCCGTGGAGGCGATCCGCCTGCGCCCGCCCCGCCTCTCCGTCGTCCGCCGCGGCCGAGTGATCTCGACGATGGCGCCTGCCGAGGCCCGGGTCGATCTTCCCTGGGCCGAGAAGACCGTCCGGTTCGCCCGTCAATCCGGGCCGCGCTCGACCGGCTGACTGCCGGCTGCACATGGGAGCGCCGACCATCATCAGCGCATCCGGCTTGCTGCGGGCGGGTGTCGTAGGCGGGAGGCGCGCTGTCGCTCATGATCGGCGCCAGACTCGATCAGGAGCACCGAGGATTGTTGTTCGACGCGGGCTTTCGATCCCTCGCTAGCGCGCAGAATCCCCCGGTCCTCGAGAGGGGTCGATACGAACCGGGCGGCTGCGGCCTGGCCGTAGGCAATAGCATCTTCCATCGCAGCGAGCGCGGCCATGCGGGCACAAAGCGCGCCCACGAACACGTCGCCGGCGCCGTGCGCGGAGATGAGCGGCGCCGGGCGGACTGCATGGTGTCGCACCCTCCCCCGCCGGTCGCGGTGGACGAGGCCGTCGCTCCCGAGCGTAACGATCAACTCCCCGGCGATGCCGGCGCCTAACCGTTCCGCTGCCTCGCGCGCGTCTTCGGCGGTGTGTATCGGCATCGGGGAAGGTGTCGAAGTAGATCGCCCGGTCGTAGCTGAAGTAGCCTCGCCCTTTGGGGCAGCTCGGCGGCTGTAGTGTATTCCGGTTGTCGTTCAGGCCGCCAGGCCAGGACGCACCGGCTCGCCCAGTCCATGATCGCTATCAGGTAAAGGAAGCCGCGATGCACCGGCATATAAGAAGTGATGTCGGCGCACCGGACATGGTTCGGTCTCCCGTCCGCTTCCACCACCGTCAGAACAACGCCGACGGCGATCAGACGAGATACAAGGTGGGGACGATAGCTCCCGTTCGCTCCCTGCTCAGACTACTCCGCCGCTTCCGGTAGCGCCGCCGCCGCGGTGACGGCGCGCAAGCCCGCGATCACGTCCTCCTGCTGGGCGAGGGCCGCGGATTCCAGCACCTTGGAGACCACCGGTGCGGCCTGCGAACCCGAAACCCGCAGGATCTCGTGGTCGAGCCAGTCGAAGAGCCGCTCCTGCGCCTCCTGGGCGATGCGGGCGCCGAGCGAGGGGCCGCGCGCGGTCTGTTCCACGATCAGCAGGCGGTTGGTGCGCCTGACGCTTGCCCCGATGGTCTCCCAGTCCATGCCGAGCGGGTCGAGGGTGCGCAGGTCGATCACCTCGGCATCGATACCGGCTTCCTCGGCCGCGGCGACGCTCACGGGCACCATGTTGGCGCAGGTCACCACCGTGCACGCGCTGCCGGGGCGGACGATTCGCGCCTTGCCGAAAGGAATGCAGTAGTCGAGGTCGTCGGGCACCAGGCCTGAGCCCTGATAGAGCGCCTGGCACTCGATGATCGCCACCGGGTCGTTGCAGCGGACGGCGCTGTTGAAGAGCCCCACGTAGTCGAAGGGCGTGGTCGGCGCGACGATGCGCCAGCCCGGCCAGAGCGCGAAGACGCCCGACGGGTCCATCGAATGCTGCGAGCCGTAGCCCCCGCCCGCCGCCACGCGGGCACGCAGGATCAGCGGCGCATCGTGGCCGCCGCCGAACATGTGGCGCACCTTGGCGGCCTGGTTGAAGAGCTGGTCCGCCGCCACCAGGCAGAAGTCCGCGTACATGATCTCGACGATGGGCCGCAGCCCGTTGACCGCAGCACCCAGCCCCATGCCGCAAAAACCGTTTTCCGCGATCGGCGTTCCGATCAGGCGCTCAGGGTACGCCTCGCCGATCCCCTTGGTGGCGCCCACCGTGCCGCCCTTGAGCCGGTGCACGTCCTCGCCAAGCACGATCACGGTCTCGTCCCGCTCCATCGCGTGGAACTGGGCGGCGGCGATCGATTCGATGTAGGTCATCTCGCGCGCCGAGGCGGGATCGACGTCGTCCGGCTCCATGGCACGAATGCCATCCAGCTCAGAGAGGTCGCCGCGGATGCCGATTTCGATCTCCGCCGTATCGGGCCAGAGCGCCGGCACGACGCGGAGCCGATTGGAGCCCGGCTCTGTCTCGGTCAGCGCCTGGGCGGCGCTCTCCACGGCCGCGTGCGCCCGCCCTTCCAGCGCCGCGACCCCGGCCTCGTCCAAGATGCCGAGGTCGATCAGGCGCTTCGGCATGGTCGTCGCCGGGTCGCGGGCGTGCCAGGCCTCCTCCTCGTCCTTGTCGCGGTAGCCGAAGGCGCTGCCCCGCATCGGCCCATGCTGGTGGAAGTAGCGGTAGGTGAGCGATTCGACCAGCGCCGGCCCCTTCTCGGCCTCGATCTGGCCGCGCGCCCACTGCATCGCCTTGCGCACGGCCATCACGTCCATGCCGTCGACCTCGACCGAGGGCACCGCGAGCCCCTGCCCCCGCGCCGATAGCCGGGTCTCGCGCGTGGTTTCCGAGACATGGGTGGAGACGCCGTAGAGGTTGTTCTCGACGAAGAAGACGATCGGCAGGTCGTAGAGCGCGGCCATGTTGAGCGATTCGTAGGCCGAGCCGTTCTGCATCGCGCCGTCGCCGAAGAAGGTGACGGTCAGGTTGCCGCTACGCTTCAGCTTTTCGGCGAGCGCGTAGCCCACCGCCTGCGGCGGATTGCCGCCGACGATGGCGTTGGTGCCGAGCACGCCGGCCTCGTCCCAGCGCATGTGCATCGAGCCGCCGCGCCCGCCGCAATAGCCGGGCGAGAGCCCCATGATCTCGGCCATGGAGCGGTGCACGACTTCCTGCATGGCCTCGGGCCATTCGTCCGCGCGGGGGTCGTAGTCCGCCGGCGCCACGTGGTTCAGAAACTTGGCGAGAAACTGGTGATGGGCGCGGTGGGTCGCGTTGATCTTGTCGGCGTCCGTCAGTGTCGACATGGCACCGACCGCGCCCCCTTCCTGCCCGATGCTCGCGTGCGCCGGCCCGTGTACGCAGCCCGCCTTGAAGAGCGCCAGGATGCGCTCCTCGAAGCGGCGGATGAGGAGTAGCTGCTCCAGCAGATACGCCAGGACTTGCGGGTCCTCGTCCCGCCAGTCGTCCTCGTCGGCGGCAAGACGATGCCAAGGAGTCTCGGAGATCAACGGTTCCATCGTCGGCATGGTGCTCTCCCCTGCCCGCTCCGGCGTGCCCGGCCCGTTATAGCAGAGCCGGCGATCCGCCAGCCCGCATTTCTCACCACGGTCATGGTCTGCGCGGCGCTTGGCGCTGGACCGCCGATCGCGCTAGAACCGACTCAACGCACCGGCTTCTCGGCCGGAGGGCACACGCGGCGGAGGCCGGCGCGCAAGATGATCTACAACGAGCCGCGATTCACGCCGGGCGGCGACCGCTTCATCGAGATGGAGTTGGGGGACGAACTCAATTTCGATCTTAACTTCCTGGTCCACGCGCTGACCGCGCGGGTTCGCGAGGCGGATTTCGACGGCATCATCGAGCTCTTGCCCAACATGGCCTCGATCGTCATCAGCTACGATCCGGATCGGATCGGCTACGACGACGTTGTGCGCGAGATCGGCGGCCTCTTCGCCTCTCTCGGCTCGCTCGAGGACGTGGAGCTGCCGAGCCCGCTCTACACCTTCCCCGTACTCTATTTCGACCACGTCACCCGCGCCTGCTGGGAGGACTACTGCGCCCGCATCGTCGAAAAGGAGTACGACCCCGACCTCATGGTGCGGCTCAATAGCCTGGAGAGCCGTGAACAGCTGGCGCGCATCCATTCGGGCACGGAATACTGGGTGGCGGCACTGGGTTTCTATCCGGGCCTCGCCTCGCTCATCGCGCTCGACCCACGCTGTCGCCTCACGGCGCCGAAATACAACCCACCCCGCACCTGGACGCCCAAAGGCACCCTCGGCTACGGCGGCTCGGTCACCTGCCTCTATCCGGCCCGCACACCGGGCGGCTACCAGATCATCGGCCATTCGCCGGTGCCGGTGTTCGACCTGGAGCAGCGCTTGCGCGCCTTCCGCGATCGCCTTGCCCTGCTCAGGCCGGGCGACCGGGTGCGCTTCGTGCCCGTGGGCCGCGAGGAATACGACCATGTGACCGCCCAGGTGGAAAGCGGCGACTACGAGCATCAGGTCGCGGCCTACGCCAAATTCTCGATCCGCGCCTATCACGCCTGGCTCGAGACCCTCGACATGAGCGTGCGGTTCTAGTGCGGCTGGCCCCTACACAGCGTTTGAGGCGGTTGTGATCATGTTCACCGACGCTGATGCCTGACACGCCATATCAGGATCGGGCAATCCAGTAGGCCGGCCTCCGCTTGTGATGAGCCACGGCGAGTATCTCGATCCTCCCCCTCGTCTCCCGATAGATGATGGAAAGAGGGAACCGCACCAAGGGCGCCCGGCGAATGTCCGGCTCCTGGACGATCCGGAACCGGTGCGTGTCGGCGCGCACGGCTTTCAGGGCCTACTCGAACGCCGCCAGATAGTGGCTGCCGAGCCCAGATCGACGGGTCTCATAGTAGGCGACAGTCTCCAGATGCTCCGCTTCCGCCTCCGGGTGGAACCGGATCGTCACCGCAGGAGCGACCGCGCCTTCCGCCGCACATCCTCTTCGGAAATCCCTTGCACATCCCCGCGGTCGAGTTCGCGGGCGCGGCGGGCCGCCTCCGAAAGCCAGATTCGCTCGAGCTCGGCTTCGGACGGCTCATCGAGACTCGACAGAAGCTTTTCGGCGAGCGCCGCCCTTTCGTCGGGCGGCAGGCTCAGGGCCGCCTCCTGCAGGGTCTTGGAGTCCATGGTGCTTGCTCCTCCGGTCCGCGCCGACGCGAATTCGTTCTTGGAGAACATCATAGATGGCGCCGCCCGGTGATGGCCACGGCGTAGCGGCCGAACGCTCGTCGGAGCGGGGTTGTTCCAGACATCGGCTGGTCGCAGGATGACGGCGTGCGGAGAACGGGACCACGCATGACCGATAGCCACGAATCGCCGGAACGCGTCCAGCCATGAGGGAAGCGCGGGACGGACGGCAGCCATGATCGAGGTGATCAAGGCCGGGCTTGAGACCTGCGTGCAGGATTTTCCCGGCCGCTACGGCTTCTGGGAGCAGGGTTTTCCGCCGTCTGGACCCTTCGACATGTGGTCCTTCCGCCTGGCCAACCTGCTGGTCGGCAATGCGCAGGAAGCCGCGGGGCTGGAGATCCAATTCCTCGGGCCCACGCTCCGATTCGAGCGCGCGGCGGTGATCGCGCTCACCGGCGCTACGATGGCGCCGAAGCTCGATGGCGTTCCTATACCGCAGTGGGAGAGCGTCGCCGTCCCCGCCGGCGCGGTGCTGGAGACAGGGTTCGCGCGCACGGGCGCCCGCGCCTATCTGGCCGCAAGTGACGGCATCGACACGGCACCGGTGCTGGGCTCGCGCTCGACCTTCCACATGGCCGGCGTGGGCGGCATGGAAGGCCACGCGGTGAAGGAGGGTCAGCGCCTGCCTCTCGGCGCCTGCGCCGGTGACGCCAGATCGGGCCGCCGTGTGCGCCTGGACTGCCGACCGTCCATCCCCTTGGAGAATAGCTGGCGGATCGAGGTCGTCGCCGGCCCCAACGACGACTGGATCGACGAGGCGGGGCAGCGCATGTTCCTGGAGAGCGACTGGACGCTCCAGGCCCGCAGCAACCGCACCGGCTACCGCCTCTCCGGCCCCGAGTGGACCTTTGCCGCTCGCGCCACCGACAAAGGGCCTGAGCACGGTGAGCATCCCTCCAACATCCTGGACCACGGCTATCCCGTGGGCGCCGTGAACCTCTGCGGCCAGACGCCGATCATCCTGGTCAATGACGGGCCGTCGGCCGGCGGTTTCATCAACCCCTACACGGTGCCGTCGGCGACCTTCTGGAAGCTCGCCCAGTCGAAACCGAACGACACCTACCGCTTCCACCTCGTCTCGGTCGCAGACGCGCAGGCGGCCCGGCGCGCCATCGACGCGCTCTGTGCCGAGTCCAGCCTGGAAGACGCCCGGTGATCTACGACGAGCCGCGATTCCTGCCCGGCGGCGACACCTTCGTACTCGCGCAGTTCGGCGACGATGCGCGGATCGACCTCAACTTCATGGCGCTCGGGCTCACGGCGGCATTGCGGGAGGACCGCACCACGGGCGTGATCGACACCAACCCCTCCTACAACTCCGTGGTGGTCGAGTACGACCCGGACAGGATCGGCCTGGACGACCTCCAACAGGAATTGCGTCGCCTGATCGAGGGCCTCGGCTCGGTCGAGGATCTGGAGCTTGAAAGCAGACTCGCCTACCTGCCCGTCATGTACCGCGATCCCTGGACCAAGGCCTGCGTCGAGGACTACGCCCAGCGCATCGCACCGCGCGACGGCGACCCTGACTTCGTCGCCCGTATCAACGGGTTGGAGGATTCTGCTCAGCTCGTGCGTGTCCATTCCGGGACCGAGCATTGGGTGGTCGCCGTCTGCTCCACGCCGGGCCTGCCGCTGATGGTCGCGCTGGACCCGCGCTGCGCCATCACCTCGCCCAAGTACAACCCGCCGCGCACCTGGACTACCTTGGGCGCCATCGGTGTCGGCGGGCTCTCCACCTCGATTTACACGACGCCGGGGCCAGGCGGCTACAACCTGATCGGCCGGACCCCCGTGCCGCTCTGGGACAAACAGGCCAGACTCCCCGCCTACCGCGACCGCGTGGTGCTGCTGGACGCCGCCGACCGGGTCAAGTTCGTGCCCGTCGAGCTGGAGGAGTTCGAGTACATCGAGCGCCGGGTGGCCGACGGCACCTACGCCTTCAACGTGACCGGCTACCAGCGCTTCTCGGTCCGCGAATACAAGGCGTGGGCCGCCTCCCTCGATGCGAGCGAGCGGTTCTGAAGATGGCTGTTACCGTTATCAAGGGCGGGCTCGAGACCACGGTGCAGGACTATCCCGGCCGCAAGGGCGCCTTCGGCATGGGCTTCCCGCCCTCAGGCCCCATCGACCACTGGTCGTTCCGCCTGGCCAACATCCTGGTCGGTAATGCGCCGGGCGCAGCCGCGCTCGAATGCCGCGCTCGAATGCGCCTTCATCGGGCCGGTGCTGCGCTTCGAGCGGGATACGGTCATCGCGCTCACGGGCGCGGACATGAAGGCCACCCTCGACGGGGACGCCCTGCCGCTCTGGGAAAGCGCGCGTGTGCGTGCCAGGCAGACCCTGGCGCTGGGTTCCGCCGTCACCGGCGCGCGCACTTATATCGCCTTCGCCGGCGGCATCGATGTGGTGCCCTTTCTCGGCTCCTGCGCGACCTTCGTCATCGGCGCCTGCGGAGGCCTGGACGGCGCAGCGCTCAAGGCAGATCAGACGATCCCGCTCACTCCGGCAGAAGCCGTGCCCGGCCGCAGGCTTAAGGACGGTGCCCGCCCGCCCGCCCCTGCCGGCGGCGTGTGGGAGATCGAGGTGGTCGCCGGCCCCAACGACGACTGGATCGACGAAGCCGGCCAGCGGCGCTTCCTGAAGAGCGACTGGCGCCTGTCCCCCAAGAGCAACCGCGTCGGCTTCCGCCTCGAAGGGCCGGACTGGACCTTCACCGAGAAGGCGACGGACAAGGCGCCGGAGAACGGCGAGCATCCCTCCAACGTGATCGACCACGGCTATCCCATCGGCGCGATCAACCTCTGCGGCCAGACGCCCATCATCCTGATGGTGGACACGCTGACGCTGGGCGGCTTCATCAACCCCTACACGGTGCCCACCTGCGCCTGGTGGAAGCTCGGCCAGTCCCGGCCGAACGAGACTTATCGCTTCCGACAGGTCTCGGTGAGCGAGGCCCAAGCTGAGCGACGGCGGATCGCCGCGCTCTGCACCGAGGACTCGTTGGCTCCGCACGGGTAAACGGCGGGAAGCCATGAGGATCGTGGAAATCCGCGACATCGCCGTGCCCATGGGCGCGCCGATGCGTAACGCCGTCATCGACTTCAGCAAGATGACCGTGAGCGCGGTCGCGGTCGTCACTGACGTCGTGCGCGGTGGAGAGCCGGTGGTGGGCTTCGGCTTCAACGCCAATGGCCGCTACGCCCAGAGTGCTGTGATCCGCGAACGGCTCGTGCCGCGGGTGCTGGAGGCGCCGGAGGAGCACGCGACGGCGGACGGCGGCACGCTCGACCCCCGCGCCATCCGCCGCCTGATGATGCGGAACGAAAAACCCGGCGGCCACGGCGAGCGCGCGGTCGCGGTTGCCGCGCTTGAGATTGCCGTCTGGGATGCCGCCGCCAAGATCCGCGACATGCCGCTCTGGGCGATGATTGCCGAGGACGCCGGCAACCCCACGCCCGAGCGCCACATCCCGGTCTACGCCGCGGGCGGCTATTACGACCCCGATAAGGGCACGGACGGCCTCGTCGCCGAGATGCGGCGCTATCTGGGCGAGGGCTACACGCAGGTCAAGATGAAGATCGGCGGTGCTTCCCTCGACGACGACCTCGCAAGGATCGAGGCGGTTCTGGCGTTGCTCGGCGGCGACGGCGCGCGGCTCGCAGTGGACGCGAACGGTCGCTTCGATGAGGAGACCGCGCTCCGCTACGCAGACGCGATGAGCGCTTACGGCCTCGCCTGGTACGAGGAGCCGGGCGACCCGCTCGATTTTCCCCTCAATGCGGCGGTGGCCGCGGCCTATCCCGGCGCGATTGCGACCGGTGAGAACCTGCTTTCGCTGCAGGATGCGCGCAACCTGCTGCGCTTCGGCGGCATGCGCCGGGAACTGGACTATGTGCAGTTCGACCCGGCGCTCGCGTACGGCGTCGGCGAGACCATCGATATCGTCGCGATGATGGCGGCGGAAGGCTGGTCGCCGCGGCGTTTCCTGCCCCATGGCGGCAACCTGCTGGCGCTCAGCACCGCCGGCGGCCTCTCACTCGGCGGTTGCGAGTCGTATCCGGGTGTCTTTCAACCCTTCGGCGGTTTCGCCGACGACACCCCGGTGGAGGACGGCCGGGTCCGGCTCGGCGACGCACCCGGTGCGGGCTTCGAGCGCAAAGCCACGCTCCACACGCTGCTCAACACCCTGCTCTGAGTGTCCCCGGACACCGCGTGCGTCCGGTCCCCCTCCATCCCCGCCAACTTTGCTTCGTCGACAACAAGTGGTCTACTCGCGCGCCCGGGTATTCGGCAGAGCCAAAGAAAGCAAAGGTGCCGGTGGACAGAGGCGGTCAAGACTTCGAGAACGCCCTCCGTGCCGAAGGCATCGAGATGTGGTTCGGTAATGTCGGTGCGCTCACCGGCGTGGACCTGAGCGTCGGCCGCAACGAGATCGTGGGACTGATCGGCGACAACGGCGCCGGCAAATCGACGCTCATCAAGATCATAACCGGCGTGTTGAGACCGAGCGCGGGCAGCCTCTACATCCGCGACCGGGAGGTCGGCCTGCAAGACTATTCGGTCTTCAGGGCACATCAGTACGGTATTGAGACAGTCCACCAGGAACGCTCGCTCTGCGAGAAACAGCCGCTGTGGCGCAACTTCTTCGTCGGCCGTCAGATCACCAATCGCCTCGGCTTCATCGACGTCCGCAAGCAGAAGGAACTCGCTCAGGAGATTCTTCTCAAGTCGATCGGATTTCGCGGTGCCGGTATCACGGTCGACACCACCGTGGGCGACCTTTCGGGCGGGGAGAGGCAGGGCATCGCCATCGGCCGCGCCATGCACTTCAACGCCGACCTCATTCTGCTCGACGAGCCGACGGCAGCGCTTGGTGTGAAGGAGGTACGCAAGGTCCTGGAGTTCGTCGATGACATCAAGACCTCCGGGCGCGCCTGCCTCTACATCGAGCACAACCTCGCCCACGTGCACGCCGTCTCAGACCGTATCGTCATCATGGACCGCGGCACCATCGTCAACGAGGTTCAACGGGGAGACATGTCGGTCGCCGATCTGACGTCCTTCCTCATCGAGCTCCAGACCGAGCGCGAACATGCCGAGAGCTGAGCTGAAGAGCCATCAGACGGTATGGACGCGATTCGAAGGCCTGCCGGTCGTCATGGCGTTCGTCGCCGTGATCGGCGCCTTCATGATTTCAGCACCCGAGAGCTTTCTCGGCTATCGCATTTACACGACGCTCGCCAGCACGGTCGTGCCACCGCTCATTCTCGGCCTGGGTCTCACTTTTGTCATCGCCGCCGGCGAAATCGACCTCTCCTTCCCCTCCGTTCTGAAGGTTTCCGGCCTGATATTCGTGCTGATCACCAAGTTCGGTGTCTTCCCACTCGATGAAGACATGGCCGACAAGCATGACCTTCTGGTGTTGGGCGCCTTCTTCGCGGCGATCTTCGTCGGCGGCCTGATCGGATTCCTGAACGGTCTCCTCGTGGTGCGCATCGGCATACCCTCGATCATCGCTACACTTGCGACCCTCTTTGTCTGGGAGGGCGCGACGGTCGTCTCCTCGGGCGGGCTGAGCCACAATATCCGCGGCATCAAGGACTACGTCATCTACGATGTCCTGACGGGCCGGGTCGGAGCGGTGCCGGTTCAATTCTTCTGGGCCATCGGGCTGGCCGTGTTGATGTGGTTCATCCTGAACCGCCACCGCTTCGGTGAGCACCTGCTGTTCATCGGCGACAACGCCAACGTGGCACGCGTGGTCGGCGTCAAAGTCGACCGGGAACGGATCAAGTTGTTCACGTTGATGGGCGTGCTCGGCGCCTTGTCGGGCGTCATACTGACCCTGGAAAACAAGAATTTCTTTACGACCCAGGGCACAGGCTTGCTGCTGGTCGCTCTCGCCGCCGTGTTCATCGGCGGGACCTCGATCAGCGGCGGCAGGGGCAGCATCGTGGGCACCGTCTTCGGCTGCTTCATCGTCGGGTCCGTGGAGGCGGGGGTCGTAGGCAGCGGAATCAGCGGCTTCTGGACGCGCCTCGTCGTCGGTCTCGTGTTCCTGGCGGCCGTCACGTTCCACCTTGCCGTGGAGAAGCCGAAGGGACTGGCCGGGATCGGGCGGATCGTCGGGATGGGCGGCCTCGGCGCCACGGAAGGCGACCGACCGCCACGGAACACAAAGCCGCCCTGAGCGATCTGAGGGGCGCGGCGCGCCCGTACCACCCCGCGCTAACGCTGTTTCAGAATCAAGCGCGGTGACATTGTCTATGTTGTAACCCGCAAGCAAAGGGAGATGAGAATGACCGGATCACGCAAGTATCTAGGCGCCGTCGCTGTCGCGGCGTGCGCGTTGTTCGCGGCCGGTGCCGCAACGCAGAGTCAGGCCGCCGCCATCGGCGAGGGCCTGGTGATGTATTTCCAGATGGGCGGGAACCCCGGCGGCGGCGCCACGCTGGCGCGGACCAACGGCGCGCGCGCCGCGGCGGAAGCGTTCGGCGTCGACCTGCGGGAGCAGTATTCCTCCTGGCAGCCCGACAAGATGATCGACCAGTTCAAGGAAGCCTTGGCGGCCGGTCCGGATTGCGTCGAGATCATGGGGCATCCCGGCAACGACGCCTTCTGGGATCTGGCCGCTGAAGCCCGCGAGCGCGGCATCGTGCTGACGAGCGGCAACTCCCAGCTCAGCGAGCTCTTCAACGAGTACCGCCAATCGGGGTTCGGCTTCGTCGGCATGGACAACTACCGCTCCGGCCGGCTCGTCGCGGGGGCGACGATCAAGAGCGCGGGTCTCAAGGAGGGCGACCGCGTCATGGTCTACGGCCTGCTCTCGCAGGATGAGCGCGGCAAGCTCGAGCGCGGCGCTCTCGACGTTTACGAAGAAAACAACATGACGATCGACTACATCGAGATCAGCCCCGAAGTGAACGGCGACCCGTCGCTCGCCGTGCCGATCCTCGTCGCCTACATCGAGCGCAACCCGGATGTGAAGGCGATCATCACCTCGCACGGTACGGTGACCGGATTCCTGGGCAAGGCATTGAAAGAAGCGGGCAAGGAGCCGGGCGAGGTCTTCGGTGCGGGTTACGACATCGTCCCCGCCGCCGTCGAGGCCGTGCAGGAGGGCTATGTCCAAGTCCTGTTCGACCAGAACCTCTTTCTGCAGGGCTTCCTGCCGGTGGTTCAGTGCGTCCTGTCCTCGACCTACGCCATTCCGGGTCTCGACATCGATACCGGCATCGGGCTGGTGACACCGGGCAACATCGACCAGCTCATCCCGGAGATCGAGGCGGGCATCCGCTGAGCTGCGTTCGCAACGTGTGAATAAGAGTCGATAGTGGGGGCGTGTCCGGCGACGCCGGGTACGCCCCCACAAATTGACGATCGCCGATACGCGGCGATCGGGTATTGCACTGAGGCCCCCTGCACGTTCCTGAACGGGCTACGCTTCGACTGGCCCAGCCGAGAGTCTCCACCCCGCCAGGGCCGCGACGCTTGTCGAGGCCGGTGGCGGGCGGGTAGAACCGTCGCAGCCGCCGGTAGGGCGCGCGTCGAGCACGAGCGGGAGTCCACGGGCCATGAGCAAAGTCATCATCACCTGCGCGGTCACGGGGTCGATCCATACCCCCACCATGTCGCCGCACCTGCCGATTACGCCAGACGAAATCGCGACCGACGGCGTGGCGGCCGCCGAGGCCGGCGCCTCGATCCTCCACCTGCATGCGCGCGACCCGAACGACGGCCGGCCGACGCCCGACCCCGACGTCTTCATGGCCTTCCTGCCGCGCATCAAGCAACAGTCGGACGCGGTCATCAACATCACCACCGGCGGCGGGCTCGGCATGACCCTCGACGAGCGCCTCGCCGCGCCGCGCCGGGCGAGCCCGGAGATGACCTCACTCAACATGGGCTCCATGAACTTCGGCATCTACCCGATGCTGAACCGCTACAAGAGCTTCAAGTACGACTGGGAGAAACCCCATCTTGAGGGCACGAAGGACTTCATTTTCAGGAATACATTCAAAGATATAGAATACATCATGAAGGATTTAGGTGAAGGCCACGGCGTGCGCTTCGAGTTCGAGTGCTACGACATCGGCCACCTCTACAACCTGGCCCATTTTGTCGACCGCGGCCTGGTCAAGCCGCCGCTCTTCGTGCAGACCATCTTCGGCATCCTGGGCGGCATCGGCGCCGACCACGAGAACCTGATGCACATGCGGCGCATCGCCAACAAGCTCTTCGGCGACGACTACCGCTGGTCGATCCTGGCCGCCGGCCGCCATCAGATGAGCTTCGTCACCATGGGCGCGATGATGGGCGGCAACATCCGCGTGGGGCTGGAGGACAGCCTCTTTATCGGCAAGGGGGAGCTCGCGCCCTCCAACGCCGCCCAGGTGGCCAAGGCCAGGCGCATCGTCGAGGAACTCTCCCTCGAGGTCGCGACCCCTGCGGAGGCGCGTGACATGCTCGGCCTCAAGGGCGGCGATCAGGTCAACTTCTGACCTCCGCGCGGCGCACGCGTCTGGACGGGTGCCGGAGGCGCGCATGACGCTGACAGACACCGGATACGCAATCGAAGACGGCGCGACTGCCCAGACGTTCCAGCACGACGGCGTCGTCCACCTCGCAGGCGCGTTTGCCGACTGGCTCGATGTCCTCCGCGCCGGCGTCGAGCGCAACATGCGCGCGCCCGGCGTCTACAAGAGGGAATACGAGCCGGAGGGTTCGAAGGGCTACTTCTTCGGCGATTACTGCAACTGGGCGCGCATCCCCGAATATCGAGACTTCGTGCTTCACTCGCACGCGGCGGCGCTGGCCACCCGGCTCATGGCATCGAGCACAGCGCGCTTCTTCCACGAGCATGTGCTGGTCAAGGAACCGCAGACCGAGTCACGCACGCCCTGGCACCACGACCTTCCCTACTACTGCATCGACGGGACGCAGACGGTGAGCTTCTGGACCGCGCTGGACCCCGTCCCGCGCGCGATCTGCCTGGAGCTTGTCGCGGGCTCGCACCGGTGGGGTAAGTCGTTCATGCCCAAGAAATTCGTCGGCGTCGACTACCAGCGCGAGGGCGAGGCGCTGGACACCATGCCGGACATCGATGCACGCCGCGACGAGTTCGAGATCGTCTCGTTCGACATGGCGCCGGGCGACGCCATTGCCTTCCACTTCCTGACCGTCCACGGCGCGCCCGGCAACGCATCGGCGTCTGCGCGGCGGCGCGCCTTCGTTCACCGCTGGGTGGGCGACGACGTGCGCTTCAAGGTGCGCCCCGGCGAGGTCTCGCCGCCGTTCCCCGAGGCCCACCGACGGCTACGCGACGGCGATCCTCTGGACGATCCCGAGTTCCCGCTCGTGTGGCCGGCGGGCGCTTAGCCCCTGGTACCTGAGGGCCGGGCCGCAAAGCGGCCCGGAGCGCGCGAACGCGCGCCGCGCCTCTGGCGCGTAGCCAAGCGAGCGGAGCGAGCGCCCGGCGCCTGAGGGGTAAGAAATAACCCCGCGTCAGAACTTCTCGGCGCGGAAGCTGCGATGGCAGCCGCCGCAGCCGGCACCGACGGCGCCGAAGGCACCCTGAAGGCTGGCGAGGTCGGTTCCCGCCGCCACCACCATCGCCTCCAGCGCCTTGCTTAGTGCGTCGGCCTTCTCGACCACCGCCGGGAAGGTGGTCCAGATCTCGGGCAAGGCCCGGGTCTTGCCCGCGAGCGCCGGGTTGTCGTTGCCGGATCCCGGCGGCCACATGGCGCCCACGTCCATGCTGGCGAGCGCGAGCAGACTGTTGGCGACCCCGGTCGCCTGGGCCGCGTCGTAGGGAACCTGGCCCTTCGCGATTGCTGCGAGCTGGCCCATGTAGAAGCCGTTGAGCTGCATATAGGCTTGGCGGGCCTTGACCGCGCCCGAGTGGTCCTCCTGGGCGCTCGCCATGCCCGATCCGGTGAATACGGCCAGCGCCATCGCCAGCGCCGCCGCGCCCGCTATCCATGCGCGTCTCTTCATCGCTTGCCCCCCTTGCCCGTGCATTGCGGGCCCAAATGCCTGCTGGAATGCTACCCCTCCCCGCCTCCCGCCGCTATCGCCAATTGCCGCGTCGCGACCGGGAACTGTCCTGAACAAGCGATTCACTCAGGTGGGGCAACACTCTAATCTTGCGGAAGGCAGGAAGGGAGACTCCTCATGCGCGTGACACGCCGGGCGGTGCTGGCTGGAGCGGCCGCGACGCTTGCGGTGCCGGGACTCGAACTCTCGGCCGGAGAGACGCTCTCGAAACGCATTCCGGCGACCGGAGAATCGGTCCCTGCGGTCGGGATCGGAAGCTGGATCACCTTCAATGTGGGCGACGATCCGCTGCTGCGCGCCGAATGCCGTGCCGTCATGGCTGCCTTCTTCGAGGCGGGCGGGGGCATCGTCGATTCCTCGCCCATGTACGGCTCCTCGCAGGAGGTGATCGGCGACGCGCTGGAGGCGCTCGGCCGTCCGCCGGGCCTGTTCGCCGCCGACAAGGTCTGGACCCGCGCCGGCGGAGGCCCCGCGCAGATCGCGGAGACGACCAGGCGCTGGAGCGTGCCGCGCTTCGACCTGTTGCAGGTCCACAACCTGTTGGACTGGGAGCAAAATCTCGACACCCTCGACGCCATGAAGGAGGCCGGCGCGCTGCGCTATGTCGGCGTCACCACCTCGCACGGACGCCGGCACGACGAGCTTGAGGAGGTCATGCGGCGCCGGCCACCCGATTTCGTCCAGCTCACCTACAACATTGTGGATCGGGAGGCGGAACGGCGCCTGCTGCCGCTCGCCCTCGAGCGCGGCATCGCCGTCATCTGCAACCGCCCGTTCCAGCGCGGCCGCCTGCCGGACTGGCTCGCGGGCCGCCCGATGCCCGGCTGGGCGCAGGAAATCGAGGTGTCCACCTGGCCGCAATTCCTGCTGAAGTTCATTCTCTCGCATCCCGCGGTCACGGCCGCCATCCCTGCGACCCGGCGGCTGGACCATCTGCGCGAGAACAAGTCCGCCGCCTTCGGCCCCGTACCGGACGCAGCCATGCGCCAGCGCATGGCGGAGCATGTGCAGAGCCTGTAGGACCGTGCCGTTCGGGCCTGGAGATTCGCGGAAGGCGGGGACGGCATAGAGGCCCGCGATGGCAGGGCTGGAAGATCTCCTGCCGTTCGAGCCGCGGGTCTATTGGCGGCTCTTCGCGTTGGAGAACGAGGCGGTCTGGCCGGCGCAGCCGCTGCTGCTGGCGGCAGGCGCGCTGCTTGCGTTCTGCCTGCTGCGGGGGTGGCGGCCGTCCGCGCGTTGGCTCGGCCCTGCGCTCGCTGCGGCATGGCTCTGGGCCGGATGGCAGTTCGTGGCGCTGCGTTACGGGACGGTCAATTGGGTCGCGCCATCGCTCGCCTGGGGGTTCTATGCCGAGGCCGCACTCTTGGCGGCGCTCGGCCTCTCGGGCCGGCTGCTTTTCGCCGGGCGCGGGAGACGGGCTCAGGCCGCCGTCGGGCTTCTGGCGGCGGCGCTTCTGGCCTGGCCGTTCCTCGCGCGACTCGACGGACGAACCTGGCGCGAGGCGGAAGTCTTCGCGGTCGCGCCCGATCCGACCGCCGCGGCCACGCTCGCCCTGCTTGCGCTCGCGGGGCGCAGCCGGTGGATGGCCCTTTTATGTGTCGTACCGGCGCTATGGCTTGCGGTTTCCGCACTCACCCTCATCACGATGGGGGCCTGGCAGGGTTGGGTGGTGCTTGCGGCCCTGCTCGCCGGCCTCGCGGCCTGCGCCGCACCCTCGCCAAGACCTGCAGGCGACCCGTGAACTGCATTCGCGCTTGTCTCCGCCGCGGAATGCGAACACTGTTGAGCCCTGACCGATTCCAGACGATCCGCCACTCGGAGCGCTTCGCCGTATGGACGGCGGATCGCCACGAAAGAGCCGCGCGTGGCATGTGCCGGGCGTGCGAGCCAGCGCTTGCTTCAACTCCCTCGGGGCGAGCGTGGCGCAGGTCGGTAGAGTGTAAACGTACCAGGCCGTCGAGCCGACAGGATTGACCAGACCCACTCTCCGTCACATCGCCGAGCAGCTCGGTGTCTCCACGGCCACCGTGTCGCTCGCCATGCGCGGCAACGAGAGGATCTCGCTGAACACGCGAAATCGCGTCAAGGCCGCCCTGGCGGAACATGGATACATCTACGCCCGCAGCGCAGCGAGCCTTCGCACGGCCAAGACCCACACCGTTGGCGTTATCCTCAACAATGTCTCCGATCCGTTCTTCAGTTCCTTGCTCGCATCGTTGGAAGAGGAGCTGGCGAAGACCGGCCGGACCGTTTTTCTGTGCAACACCAACGAATCCTGCGAGCGACAGGCCGATTTCATCAGGACGATGGCGGAATACAACGCCGACGGCATCATCGTGTCTCCGGCAATCGACTCCACGATGGAGCAGTTTTCTCCTCGACATGTTCCCGTGCCGCCGCTCGTCTTCGTGTCGCGGGCCATGCTGGATTCGGGCTTCGACTACGTCGTAAGCGACGATCGTGAATCAGGCCGGCTGGCGACGGAGCGATTGCTGAACCTGGGCCATCGCCGGATCGCGGTTGTTGGCGGTCACCCGAGCGCAAGCCCCTTCGGCGAGCGTTTGCGCGGCCATCGGGCAGCACTCGAGCGGGAATCGGTCGCTTTCGACGATGCGCTCGTCTGGCCGTCGGTGCCGACTCGTGTCGAAGGCTTCAGGGCGGCGCGCTGGGTAGCCGGGCTCGACCCTCGGCCGACTGCCGCGATCAGCTACAACGATTCGATCGCTCTCGGGCTGTTCCATGGCCTGGCGAAGGAAGGTCTGTTCCCCGGCAAGAACTTCGCGCTCATCGGCCACGAGGATGTGGAGGAGTCGAGCCTCGTCAGCCCTTCCTTGAGCGTCACGCGGGTATCGCGGAAGGAGATGGGCAGGCAAGCCGCGGCAACGCTGATTGAGCGGATCGACAATCCTGACGCCCCGGCGCAGCGTATCGTTCTGAAAACGGAACTCATCCTCAGGGAGACGTGTGGCGTCGCAGCGACGCCGGAGCCCTGAGAGCCTGGGCGAAGCTCGAACCGTCCCATTTCGTTGGCCACCGCGTAACCGGAGAGAGTGCCGCCGCCGACCAGTTCGCTCAGACGGTCGCTTGATTTCGCGTGCCCGCCCGGCAAGATGGCGCCGGGCAGACGAAAGGCAGGAGATGAGCAAACAGGGCGACGCCCGCTATGTGGTCGCGACCGACGTCGGCGGCACCTGCACGGACGCGGTGCTGTTCGCCGCCGGCGAGCCGGTGCGCCTCGGCAAGGCGCTCTCGACCCCGCCCGACTTCGCGGACGGCGTGCTCGCCGCCGTCGGCGCTGCGGCGGAGGGCATCGGCATCGCCACGGACGCGCTGCTGGCCCAGACGGCGCTCTTCATGCACGGCTCGACGGTTGTGGACAACACGCTGGTCACCCGCACCGGCGCCAGGACCGGCCTGATCACCACCGAAGGCTTCGAAGACACCCTGACGATCACGCGCGGCGCCTACGGCCGCTGGGCCGGGCTCACCGAGGATGGCATCAAGCATCCGGTGGCGACCGACAGGGCCCCGCCGCTGGTGCCGGGCTCGCGCACCAGGGGCGTGCCGGAGCGGGTGGACTACAAGGGCGCGGTGCTGCGCGAGCTGGACGAAGAGGCGGTGCGCCAGGCGGTTCGCTCGCTGGTGGACGACGACGAGGTCGAGGCGCTTGCGGTCTCCTTCCTCTGGTCCTTCTACAACGATAGCCACGAACGGCGCGTGGGCGACCTGATCCGCGAGATTGCGCCCGGCGTTTACGTGACGCTCTCGAGCGAGATCGCGCCGGTGCCGGGCGAATACGAGCGCGCCTCCACCACGGTCATCAATGCTTATGCGGGGCAAATCGCCAGCGAGTACATCACCAGCCTGCAGGCGCTGCTGCGGGGGCGCGGCTATGACGGGCCGCTCCTGGTGATGCAGGGCTATGGCGGTCTGCTTCCGGCCGAGGAAGCGGCCGCGCGGGCGGTGGGTATGCTCGAATGCGGCCCCGCCGCAGGCGTCATCGGCAGCCGTCATCTCGGCCGGCTGATGGAAGACGAGGACATCATCGCCTGCGACATGGGAGGCACGACCTTCAAGGTCGGCGTGATCCAGGGCGGCGCCATCGACTACGCCCGCGAGCCGATGGTCGACCGCTATCACTATGTGGCGCCGAAGATCGAGGTGGTCTCCATAGGCGCCGGCGGCGGCAGCATCGTCGCGCTCGACCCCGCGACCGGCGTGCCGGGCGTGGGGCCGGCGAGCGCCGGCGCGCGGCCGGGGCCGGTCTGTTACGGGCTAGGCGGCAGCGAGCCGACTCTCACCGATGTCATGCTTCTCGTGGGCTACATGGACCCCGGCACCTTCCTCGGCGGCACGATTACGCTCGATGCCGAGAAGGCGCGGCAGGTCTTCACCGAGAAGATAGCCTCGCCGCTCGGCATGAGCGTGGAGGACGCCGCCATCGGCATCTACCGCATCGCCGCGGCGCAGATCACCGACCTCATCCATGAGATCACGGTCGAGCGCGGCCTCGACCCGCGCGATTTCGTGCTGCATGCCTTCGGCGGCAGCTGCGGCCTGCTCTGCGGCGTGTTCGGCGCGGAGCTCGGGGTCAAGCGCATCGTGGTTCCCTACACCGCCTCGGTGAACGCCGCCTTCGGCCTCCTTTCGGCCGATATCGTCCACGAGTACAGCGTGACCAAGACGCTGCCCGTACCGAGCCCGGCCGACGAGATCAACGAGATCTACGCGCCGATGGTGGCCCGCGCACGCGCACAGCTTACGTCCGAGGGGTTCGCGGGCGATGCCATCGCCCTCGACTGGTCCATCGACCTGCGATACGGCCGGCAGGTGCACGAGGTGACGACGCCGGTCGCGGGCGGCGGACCCTTGGACGACGATGCCGTGGGCCGCCTCGCGGCGGACTTCGAGGCCCTCTACGAGCGCAAGTTCGGCCAGGGCTCTGCCTACCGCGCCGCTGGTATGGAGATGACGATGTTCCGCCTCACCGCGCGCGGCCTGGTGGAACGACCGCCCGTCGAGACGGCCGCGCTCAACGGCGCCGACCCGGAGCCAGCGCTGATCGGCCGGCGCGACATCTTCGTGGAGACCGCGGGCGGGCTCGCACCGGCGGACATCTACGATTTCGAGCGGCTCGTGCCCGGCAACGTCGTCAACGGCCCGGCGGTGATTCACACCCCGATCACGACGATCGTCGTACAATCCGGCCAAACCGGCCGAGTTGACGCCTACCGCAACACCATCATCGAACTCGATTGAGGCCCGCCATGGACCCGATCACCTTCTCCATCATCCGCCATCGGCTCTTCCGCGTCATCGACGAGGCGGTGATCACGCTGAAGCAGGTCTCGGGCAGTGCGATCACCAACGAGGGCCACGATCTCATGGTCTCCCTCTACCGCGCGGACGGCTCGCTGCTCATGGGCGGCGTCGGCTTCCTGCACCATCTGACCAGCGCCGCCGAGGCCTGCAAGGCGGTCATCCGCCGCTTCGAGGGCGATATCGGCGAGGGCGACGTGTTCCTCACCAACTGTCCCTACACGGCGGCGCTCCACACCTCGGACATCTATCTGGTGGCGCCTATCCACCACGACGGGCGGCTGGTCGCATGGAGCGCGTGCTTCGTCCATGTCTACGATATCGGCGCCATGGTACCCGGCGGATTCAGCCCGGATTCGCGCGATATCTTCACTGAAGGCTTCAGCTCGCCCGGTATCAAGCTGGTCGAAGGCGGCGAGATGCGCCGCGATGTGATGGATACGGTGCTCAACATGGTGCGCGCGCCGGAGATGGTGGCGCTCGACCTCTCCTCCATGATCGCGGCCAACAATGTGGCGCGGGAGCGGATGGGCGCGTTGATCGACAAGTACGGCGCCGGGCCGGTGGACGAGGCCTGTGCTGCGCTGGTCGAGCAGTCGGAGACGCTCTTCCGCAAGCGACTCCGCGAGCTTCCCAATGGCCGCTGGGAGGCGCGGCAGTACTTCGACATCAAGGGTGAGACCTGCCGGGTGCTGCTCGCTATGACCAAGGAGGGCGACGAGCTCACGTTCGATTTCACGGGCTCGAGCCCGCAGTCCCACTACGGTATCAACTGCACCTACTGGGCCTCCTGGGGCGGCTTCTTCGCTCCGCTCTTCCCCTTGCTCTGCTACGACATCACCTGGAACGACGGCGTTCTCAGACCGATCAGGATGATCGCGCCGGAGGGCTCGGTGGTGAACTGCACCAGGCCGGCGCCGGTCTCGCTCGCGACCGTGGGCGCGATCCAGTCGGTCAACAACGCCGCCTGTACCTGCATCGCCAAGATGCTGTCGGCGAGCGAGAAATACGCGAAGGAAGCAACGGCGGTCTGGCACGGGAGCCATTTCGCCATCTTCATGTTCGGCCTCAACCAGCGGCGTCAGGAGGCCATCGGCATCCTGACCGAGACCTTCGGCGGCGCCGGCGGCGCGCGCACCTTCGCCGACGGCATCGATGTCGGCGGCGAAATTCCCAACCCCATCGGCCGCATGGCCAACGTCGAGACCACCGAGGCGACGTTCCCGGTGCGCTATCTGTTCCGCCGGGCGCGCCTGGATACCGGCGGGCCGGGCCGCTGGCGCGGCGGCAACGCGATCGAGTTCGCCCTGGTGCAGCACGATTCGCCCGAGGGCGGCATCAACTACGTGGTCTCCGGCAAGGGCACCGAGTTCTCCATGAGCGAAGGGCTGGGCGGCGGCTATGCCGGCGCGCCCTGCGCTTATCGCTGGGTGCACAACAACGAGGCCAGCGAGGCCGGGCGCAACGTCAATCCCTTCCCCACCTCGCTCGACGAGATGACAGGCGAGGCCGAGACCATTTCCTGGGGCGTCTTCCCCCTCAAGGGAGAGGACGCGCTCTATGTCCGCTCCGACGGCGGCGGCGGCTTCGGCGACCCGCTGGAGCGGGAGCCAGAGCGGGTGCAGGCCGATATCGAGGCCGGCATGGTGTCGGCGGACGTAGCGGCACGGGTCTACGGCGTGGTGACGGCGGCCGGCAAGGTCGACGAGGACGCGACCCGCGCCCGTCGTGCAGCGCTCCGCACAGCCCGCCTGGCGACGCCGATGGCTGCTGAATGAGCGGCACCCGCATATCCGCCACACTCGTGGTGAACGAGGACCGCGCCATCGCCTGCATGGCTTGTGGCTACGCCCTTGGCCCGGCAGGGGAGCCCTGGAAGGAGGCCGCCCGGCTCGACGAGCAGCCGATGCAGGGCGCCGGCGGCGCGCCCTATAGCAATGCCGAGCGGGTCCTGCTGCGGCGTTTCTTCTGCCCCGGCTGCGGCGCCCTGCTCGATACCGAATCGGCGCTCGCCGGCGATCCCTTCCTCACCGACATCGTGCGGGTGTAGGGAAGCCCCATGCACGAGATCGCCATCCGGCAGGAGATCATCGACCGGGTCGTGAAGCGGCGCGGGCGGATGAACCTCTTCGAGCGGCTCGATCCGGCCCGTACGGCGGCGGTCTACATCGACATGCAGGTGACCTTCCTTGCGCCGGGCGCGCCGGTCGAGGTGCCGATGGCGCGCGCCATCGTACCGCAGATCAACGCGCTCAACGCGCGCCTCAGGGCGCTCGGGGTGCGCATCTACTGGATCGCCCACGCCAATACGAGCCGCGACGGTGCGTCGGACTGGCCGGGCTTCTTCGATCACTTCGTCTCCGACGAGGCGCGTGAGCGCACCATCGCCGGGCTCGCCCCCGGCGCCGATGGACAGAAGCTCTGGCCCGAATTGGAAGTCGCCGAGGGCGACACGATCCTCTTCAAGAACCGCTACAGCGCGCTGATCGCGGGCTCCTCGTCGCTGGAGACGATGGTGCGCGGCCGCGGCATCGATACGCTGCTCATCGGCGGCACAAAGACCGACGTCTGCTGCGAATCGACCGCGCGCGACGCCATGATGCTCGATTTCAAGACCGTGATGCTCGCCGACTGCTGCGCCGCGCTCTCCGACGAGGAGCACCGCAACGCGCTGGAAACTATCATCCAGCAGTTCGGCGACGTGATGACGGCGGATGAGGCCCTGGCTGTCCTCGAAGCCGGGTAGCGTTTCTCCTTCCAACGACAAGGAACGCCGGAGAGACCGTCCCGCCACAACCCGATTCGGCGGTGCGCGCCAATGCTGCTAACATTCGGTGCGCGCTGGCGGAATCGCGAGCCAGCCAGCCTGATGGAAGAGGGCGAGTCGGGAGTCATCGAGTGGCGTTGACCACGTTGAAGGAGATGGCGGGGACGCGGCGAGCCAAGTTCGGCACGCTCGTGATCGAGCTCGCCTCGCCCGGTATCGGCTACATCCTCAAGGCCGGTGGTGCCCAGTTCGTCTTCCTCGACATGGAACATTCCGGCTTCGGCTTCGACACGGTGAAGCAGCTCCTGCGTTACATGGAGGCGGCGTCGTTGCCGGCGATCGTGCGCGTGCCTTCCCGCCACTACCACCACATCGCCCGGGCCCTGGACATGGGTGCCGAGGGGATCATGACGCCCATGGTGGGCACGGCGGAGGAGGCGCAACGCATCGTGGCCCACGCAAAGTATCCGCCCTTGGGCCACCGCGGTGTCGCACTCGGCGTTGCCCACGACCGCTACGCGCCAGGTTCTCCGGTGACCAAGATGCGCGCCGCCAACAAGCGGGTCGCCGTGTTTCTCCTGGTGGAGACCCGTGAGGGAATCGAGAACGTCGACGAGATAGCCGCGGTCGAGGGGATCGACGGCATCTGGATCGGGCATTTCGACCTCAGCACGTCGCTCGGCATCCCCGGCCAATTCGACCACCCCGATCTCACCGCGGCGGAGGACCGTGTCGCGCGCGCCTGCGTCAGGCACAAGAAGTCCTTCGGCTGCCTCGTCATGAATGTTGAGAGGGGCATCACCGCCTATCACGCGGGTTTCGACATGATTTGCTATTCTGGGGACGTGTGGCTGCTGCGGGAGACGCTCGCCCGCGGCATCGGCGACCTGAGGGCCGCGCTCGGCGGCCGGCGGAAGGGATAGGCAGGGATGCCGAGCGGCGCCTTGCGCGCGATGATGGGCACGAGGCAGCCCAAATTCGGCTCGTTCGTGATCGAATTCGACAGCTCCGGCATGGGGCAGATCCTCAAGGCTGCCGGCTGCGAATACGCGCTGCTCGACATGGAACATTCCGGCTTCGGCTACGATCAGCTCAAGCGGATGCTGCGCTTCTACCAGGCAGCCGATCTGCCGGTGGTCGTGTCGACCGTCGGCGGCGACTACGACATGGTGGCCCGTGCTCTGGACATGGGGGCGGACGGCATCCAGCCGGCGAAGGTCGGGAGCGCCGAGGAGGCGCGCGCCATCCTCGATCACGTCCGCTATGCCCCGAAGGGCGCGCGTGGAGTCGCACTCGGTATAGCCCACGATCGCTACCGGCAGCGCCCTGCGGCGCCCGCGCTCCGCGCCGCCAACAGGGACGTGGTGTTCTTCCCCAAGATCGAGACGCCCGAAGGGATCGAGGAGATTGAGGCGATCGCCGCTCTCGACGGCGTGGACGGCATATGGATCGGCCACTTCGACCTTTCGGTCGCCATGGGGATTCCGGCGAAGTTCGATCATCCGAGGTTCCAGGCGGCGATGCAGCGCGTGGGCGCAGCCTGCACGCAATACGGCAAGTCGCTCGGCCGCATTTTCGAAGACACCGCGACCGGTATGGCGCTGCATGACATCGGCGTCGACTTCCTATGCTATTCTGGAGACGCTTGGCTGGTGCAGCGCGGTGTCGCGGAGGGCATCGCCGCGCTGCGAAAGGCGTGCCGTGGCCCGCGCATGGGCGCCGCCGGCGGGCGATAGTTTGGAGGAGTGCGCGGCGCCGTCGCGCCGAACGAGGGGAGACCATCCATGGCAATCGGAACGATGCGGTCAATGATCGGCGGGGTCGCCGCGCTCGCGCTGCTGGGCGTGGGATCGGGCGCCGCCTGGGCCGAGAGCGCCGCAGAAATCGCGGTGCGCGAGGCCAAGCAGTATGCCGGAACCGAGATCAACGTGATTTGGGAGGCCGGGCTCCAGTCGCTGGGCCCGCAGAACTTCTCCGGCCCGATGTGGGAAGAGCTCACGGGGATCAAGGTCAACGTGATCGAATCCCAGGTCAACGAGATGTTTCCCAAGATGCTTCAGGAGCATCGGGCGGGAACCGGCGCCTATGACGTGCTGAGCGTGGTGCCTGCCTGGATGGGCGACATGGTGCGCGCCGGCGCCGTCGAGCCGCTCGACGAATACGTCGACAAGTACGGCTATCGCGAGGAGCTCGAGGATATCGGCGACGTCTACCGCGAGAACCAGATGAGGGTCGGCGACACCATCTACGGCTTCCCGGATGATGGCGACGTGCTGATTCTCTATTACCGCAAGGACATTTTCGAGGAGATGGGCCTCTCGGTGCCGACCACGTGGGACGAGTTCTACGAGGTCAGCAAGGCGATCACCGACGCGAAAGCGCCGGAGGTTTACGGAGCCGGCTTCATGCGGGTGCGCGGCCTCCTGCACTACTTCTATCAGGAGCGGGCACGGAACGAGGGCTGCAAGTTCTTCGATTCCGAGTCCATGAAGGCAACGGTTAACGGCCCCGGCTGCGTCAAGGCGCTCGCCGGCATGGTGAAGGACAACACCACCATGCCGCCAGGCATCGAGCAGTGGGGCGCGATCGAGTCGCTGGCCGCCTTCAACGCCGGCCAGATCGCCATGACTCAGTGGTGGCCGCCGGTCGGCCGCTGGTCGGCGGGCTATGGCACCGATGACATCGCCATGCAGTGGGTGCCGCCGTCGGTGGTCTCGGGCAACGTGGGCTATGCGCTGCCGCCGGGCGGCCATCCCCAGCTCGCCGCCGGATTCTCGATGGCAGTCTCGTCCGACAGCAACAACAAGGACGCGGCCTACCTCTACATCCAGTGGATCAACAGCATCGACATCAGCGGCCAGCGGGTGCAGCTGCCCTACACGCTGCGCGATCCCTTCCGCAAGTCGCACTTCTCGTCTCCGGAGTACCAGTCGCTCTGGCCGGATGCGAAGGAGTATCTCGATGCGTTGCAAGCTGGCGCGGTCTCAGGCCTGCTCGATCTCTCGGTCATCAACACCTTCGCCTACGAGGATGCGTTGGCGATCGGGCTTCAGGCGGTAATGGGCGGAGCCGACCCGCAGTCGGAGCTCGACGGCGTTGCCGATGCCTGGGACGAGCTCACCGAGAAGGTGGGCGTCGACGCGCAGCGCGAGGCCTATATGCAGTGGGCCTCGAAGCCGGCGGCCTATCCGGGCGACTGAGCCGGACTATCGGAGGGGGCGCAGCGGGCGCCCCCTCCCCCTCTTTCCCCTCCCCCACCGAAATCTCGGCAGACGCCGATATTGACGCGCGCGCCCTGCACGTGGAACGTCAGGGCGCTGTCTTCCGCCGAGTCGGAGTCGCTTGGCCCGCTGCACGGGGGGAATCGGGATGAGAGCGCTTCTGTCAGCCTTGGCCGGAATCGCGTTCGCGGTCCCGGCAATGATGACCACCGCGAGCCACGCCGAACAGGGCGGCCTTTATTTCGGCTTCGACGTCGGCTTGTACGATTTTGACTTGCCGGGGAAGGCTTCGGAGTTCCTGGGCTGCAGTGACGACGGCTGCGGCGACATCGCCTCTCCCAGCTATGACGACACCAGTTTTCGCGTAGGCGGTGTCGTGGGAATGGGCCTCACCGAGATGGTTCGCGCCGAGGCCGAGGTCTTCTTCGACATAGACACGGCATCGGGAAGCGAGCAGCAGGCGCAGGGACTGACCGCCTCGGTCTCCGGCGATGTCCGCACCTATGGGGTGATGCTCAACTCCTGGGTCGACATCGGGGCCGATAGCGCGTGGGGCGTCTATCTCGGTGGCGGCGCCGGAATGCTGTTCGCCAAGACGAGCCACCGAATTGTGGATAGAGCGAAAAATGCGCTCCAGGGTAGTGGCGACGACACAGACACGGAATTCGCGTATCAAATTGGACTGGGTGTTCACTTCCAGGGGTGGCACGTCGGATACCGATACCTGAAAACCGGCGGCCTCAACGATTACGGCGAGGTCACCCAACATGTCCTCCTGGTCGGCTTGCGCATGTGGTGAGCCGCAAGCTCCGACCCACGAGTTGATGAGCATGGCGACCGTGAGTGAGCATACTTCGCTCTCAAGGCCTTTCTTCGCGCTCTGAAAACCAGGCTGACGGGCCCGCGCGGCGCTGGCCAAGGCAGGGTCGAAAGCCTATTCTCCCGCGCGCTCGGCTTCGGAGAAATCGCGCCTATGCGCATCGTTCGGCATTGGCATTCAACGCCCGCAGACGCGCGCGGCGCGGTGGTTGCCATCGGCAATTTCGACGGCGTCCATTTAGGCCACCGCGCTGTCGTGGAGAAAGGCCGGCGGATCGCCCGCGCCCTCGGGGCACCGCTCGCCGTGCTCACCTTCGAGCCGCACCCGCGCCAAGTGCTTGCGGCTCCCGATGAGCCCTTCCGGCTCACGCCTTTCCGGGTCAAGGCACGTCATCTTGCCGGCCTCGGTATCGAGATTCTCTATATCGCACGGTTCGATCGCACCTTCGCCGCCCGCGAGCCGGCATCTTTCGTCGCGGACGTGGTAGCGGCGGGGATTGGCGCCCGCCACGTCGTGGTCGGTCACGACTTCGCTTTCGGTCGAGGGCGCGCCGGCACCGTCGCCCTGCTTTCGGAGATCGGCGCATCGCTCGGGGTCGGCGTGACCAGTATCGAAGCGGCTGGCACGGGCACGGAAGTCCATTCGGCGAGCCGGGCACGCCGGCTGCTGGCGGCCGGCGACGTTGCAGCGCTCCCTGCGGTGCTAGGCCGCTATTGGGAAATCGATGGCCACGTGGTCACGGGCGATCGCCGTGGCCGAACCATCGGCTTCCCGACGGCCAATCTGCGCACCGCCGGGATTCTCCATCCGGCGCGTGGCGTCTATGCGCTGTGGGCCCAGCCCGTCGGCGACAGCGACGATGGACGCTGGTATCCGGCGGTGGCCAATCTCGGCCGCCGGCCGACGTTCGACAAGACGGAGGACCTGCTCGAAGTGCATATCTTCGACTATGCCGGCGATCTTTATGGCAGGCGGCTGCGCGCCGCCTTCGCAGACAGGGTACGGCCCGAGCGCCGCTTCGACGGTATCGAGGCCCTGAAGGCGCAGATCGCCACGGACTGCGACACCGCCCGTGCCATCCTCGCCAACATGCCGGCGCCGGACGCCGAAGAGTCCGACGTCCTGCCCCGCCGCCAGGTGCGCTCATGACCGCCGATTACCGCGATACCGTCCTCATGCCGCGCACCGCCTTCCCCATGAAGGCGCGGCTGCCGGAACGCGAGCCGGCGATGGCCGCACGCTGGGAGGAGAACGGTCTCTACCGGCGCCTGAGGGAGACCTCTGCCGGCCGGCCCAAGTTCGTCCTTCACGACGGCCCGCCCTACGCCAACGGTCATCTCCACCTCGGCACGGCGCTGAACAAGATTCTCAAGGACGTGGTCGTGCGCTCCCAGCAGATGCTAGGCAAGGATTCGGTCTACGTGCCGGGCTGGGATTGCCACGGGCTGCCGATCGAGTGGCAGGTCGAGCAGGCTTACCGCAAGGAAGGCCGCGACAAGGATTCCGTCCCGGTCAGCCGCTTCCGCGCCGATTGCCGGGCCTTCGCCGAACACTGGATCGACGTGCAGCGCGACGAGTTCAAGCGGCTCGGGGTGATCGGCGACTGGGACGATCCCTATACCACCATGAGCTTCGAGGCCGAGGGGCAGATCGTGCGCGAACTCGGCCGTTTTCTCGTCGACGGCAGCCTCTACCGCGGGGCCCGGCCGGTGATGTGGTCACCGGTGGAGAAAACGGCGCTTGCCGAGGCCGAAATCGAGTACCACGACCACACGTCCGTGGTGATCACCGTCGCCTTCCCGGTGATCGAGAGCCCGCTTGAGGCCGTCCGCGGCGCCGCCATCGTCATCTGGACGACGACGCCCTGGACCATCCCCGGCAACCGCTGCATCGCCTACGGCGAGGCGGTGCGCTATCTGGTGCTCGAAGTGACAGAGGTCGCGGAGGGCGCCGCGGTGACCCCCGGCACGCGGATCGCCGCTGCCGAAGAACTCGCGCCTACCCTCTGCGCGGAGACCGGCGTGACCGGCCACCGGGTGATCGCTTCAGGACTCCCCGGCACCGCCTTCGCCGGAACCGTCTGCGCCCACCCCCTGCGAGGTCGCGGCTACGACTTTCCCGTGCCGCTCATCCCGGCGGATCACGTGACTACCGAGCAAGGCACCGGCTTCGTCCATATCGCACCGGGCCATGGCGCCGAGGACTTCGAGGCGGTCACGCGCTACAACGCCGGCCTGGCCGCAAAGGGCGGCGAACGGAGGCCCATCGAGACTCCAGCGACGGTGGACGACGACGGCTGCTTCTACGATCACGTGCCGGGCTTTGCCGGCAAGCACGTCTACAAGGTGAACGGCGAGATCGCCGACGCGCTGGCCGACGCCGACCGCCTGCTCGCCCGCGGCAAGCTGGTCCACTCCTATCCTCACTCCTGGCGTTCCAAGGCGCCGCTGATCTTCCGCAACACGCTCCAGTGGTTCATCAGCATGGAGACGACCGGCCTCCGCGCCACTGCGCTCGATGCCATCGATCAGGTGCGCTGGGTGCCGCCGAGCGGCCGCGCACGCATTCGCTCGATGATCGAGACCCGGCCGGACTGGGTGCTTTCGCGCCAACGCGTCTGGGGCGTGCCGATCGCGGTCTTCGTCTCGCGCGAGGACGGCACCCCGCTGCGCGACCCCAACGTGGTCGAGCGCATCGCCGCCGCCGTCGAGGCCGAAGGGGCGGACGCCTGGTTCACCAGCGACAAGGCGCGCTTTCTCGCACCGGAGCACGACCCGGATGCATACGACAAGGTCACCGACATTCTCGACGTCTGGTTCGAGAGCGGCACGACCCACAGCTTCGTGCTCGAGAAGCGGCCGGAGCTGATGTGGCCGGCGTCCCTCTATCTCGAAGGGTCGGACCAGCACCGGGGCTGGTTCCACAGCTCGCTCCTCGAATCCTGCGGCACACGCGGCCGCGCGCCTTACGACGCCGTGCTCACCCACGGCTTCGTTGTCGATGGCGAGGGGCGCAAGATGTCGAAGTCGCTTGGCAACGTCATCGCCCCGGAGCAGGTGAACGAGCGCTACGGCGCCGACATCCTCCGGCTCTGGGTGGTCAGCACGGACTACGCCGAAGATCTCAGGATCAGCGACGAAATTCTGCGTCACCAGGTCGATTCCTACCGCCGGTTGCGCAATACGCTCCGCTACCTGCTGGGGAACCTGGCCGATTTCGACGCGCGCGAGCGACTGCCGGCAGATGCGATGCCTGCGCTGGAACGCTGGGTGCTGCACCGACTCCACGGCCTCGACCGCGATGTCCGGCGCTGGTGCGAGGCGTTCGCGTTCCACGAGATGTTCGTGGCGCTGCACCACTTTTGCGCGGTCGATCTCTCGGCCTTCTATTTCGACATCCGCAAGGATTCGCTTTATTGCGACCCGGACGATTCGATGCGCCGGCGCGCCGTCCGCACCGTGCTCGATTCGCTGTTCGATTGTCTGACCGCCTGGCTCGCGCCCTTCATCTGCTTCACCGCCGAGGAGGCCTGGCTCACGCGCTATCCCGACGACGAGAGCGTGCATCTGCGCGTGTTCCCCACGCTGCCGGCGGCGTGGCAGGATGATGCGCTGGCCGAACGGATCGAGCGCATGCGCGCGGTGCGCCGCGTCGTCACCAAGGCGCTGGAGCAGGCCCGTGCCGCGAAGGATATCGGCTCGTCGCTGGAGGCAGCGCCCACCATATTCGTCCATGAGCGCTACCGCGACGCCCTCGCCCACGAGGACGACGACTGCGCGACGCTCTTTATCACCTCCGACGCAGTTGTCGCGCCGTGGAGCGAGGCCCCCGGCGACGACAGCCTTGTGACCCTGCCCGAGGTACCAGAGGTCGGCGTACTGTTCGTCCCCGCCAGGGATCAAAAGTGCGCGCGCTGCTGGCGGCTCCTGCCCGAGGTCGGCAGTGACGAGCGCCACCCCGACCTCTGCGAACGCTGCGTGAGCGCCGTCGACGCTGCCCGTCAGGCGGCCGCCTAGCCCGGAAGGCTGGGCTCAGGAACGGCGGCCGTGCTCCGCCTCGGATTGCCCGTCGCGGCGGCCATCATCGCTGCGGACCAGATCAGCAAGTGGGCCGTGCGCGATGCGCTCTGGGATCCGCTACGACGCATCGAGGTGACCTCGTTCTTCAATCTTGTCCCGGTCCAGAACAAGGGCATCAGCTTCGGGCTGTTTCAGAGCGAGGGTGCCGGCATGTGGTTGATCGTCGGCCTCGCGCTCGCGATTTCGGCCGGCCTTGGCGTCTGGTTGAGCCGGACCCGGCTGCGCTGGCCGGCATGCGCCCTTGGTCTCGTCATCGGCGGAGCGATCGGTAACGTGATCGACCGCGTGCGCTTCGGCTGGGTCATCGACTTCCTCGATTTCCATGGCGGCGGCTACCATTGGCCCGCGTTCAACATCGCCGATGCGGCAATCAGCGTGGGCGTGGTCATGCTGTTGGCGCACAGCTTCTTGATGAAGCCGCGTAAAGAGCCTAGAAAAGAATCATGAAGCAGGGGGCACATCGGTCGGTTTTCTGCCCAAGCGTCGGTCGCGGCTTGGCGCTGGGCCTCGGCGCACTGGCGCTGGCAGCGACTCTTTCCGCATGTGAGGGGGGTATCGGCGATGCCCTCGGCCTCGGCAAGAGCGCGCCGGACGAGTTCGCGGTCGTGCGAAACGCGCCGCTTACGCTACCGCCGGACTTCACGTTGCGCCCGCCCCGGCCGGGTGAGGCACGTCCCAATGAGGAATCGGTCCGTGAACAGGCGAGGGTCGCCCTGTTCAACGAGGCCGGCGCCCTTGCCATCGATGACTCGACGGCGGCAGCGACACAGGGCGAAGCTGCATTCGTCGAGCGGGCCGGTGCGGCCGACGTGGACCCGAATATTCGCCATATCGTGGATCGCGAGTTTTCGGGCTACGCCTCGGAGGACGAGAGCTTCATCGACTCGCTCCTGTTCTGGCAGGAAGAGCAACTGCCGGGCGAAGTGGTCGACGCGGCGGCCGAGGCCGAGCGGCTGCGTGAGAACGCTGAGGCAGGCAAACCCGTAACGGCGGGCGAGACGCCGACGATCAAACGGCGGGAGAAGGCGCTTCTCGAGGGGGTTTTCTGAGTTGACGCGGCGAGGCCGCGCCCTGACCGACCCCCTATCCGTCAATACACTACCGGCCGTGAAGCAGGACGCAGACGCTTGCTTCGCCGAGGCTGTCGGACCCGGCGGTATTGCGCGCGCCACGGCCGCCACGCTGACAGATGCTCGCCGCCCGGTGCGCCGGCTCAGCGTCGCGGCAGCCTATGCCCGCGCCGTCGGTGTGCTGATGATGCACTTCATGCTAAAGACCGTGATGGCCGCGCATCTGCTGGGCGTGGACCCCTACGATCAGCCGGCGGCGGAGCGGGGCAAGGGGCTGGTGCGCCGCTACCTGGAGGTCGAGCCATGAGAATTCGTCTCCTGCCGGAGGGCGTGGTCAATCGAATCGCGGCGGGAGAGGTAATCGAGCGGCCGGCATCGGTGGTCAAGGAGCTGGTCGAGAACGCCATCGATGCAGGCGCGCGCTCCATCGAGATTACGCTGGAGGAGAGCGGCCGCCGCCTCATTCGGGTCGCCGACGACGGCCGCGGCATGGACCGCGACGAGCTGCCGCTTGCGCTGGCCCGCCACGCCACCTCCAAACTCACCGAGGACGGCGATCTTTGGTCGATCAAGACCCTCGGCTTCCGCGGCGAGGCGCTTCCCTCCATTGCCGCCGTCAGCCGGCTGACTCTCACCAGCCGCCGGGCCGGGTCCGACAACGCTTGGTCGATCGAAGCCGCTGGCGGCGCCCCCGCCGCGTGTACTCCCGCCGCCCGCCCGCAGGGGACCACCGTCGCTGTGGCGGACCTCTTCTATGCCACGCCGGCACGGCTCAAGTTCCTCAAGGCGCCACGAACCGAATCGGGCCATGCCGCGGACACCGTCAACCGCCTTGCCATGTGCCATCCGGCCATCGGCTTCACCCTGGTCGACGACGGCCGAACCGTGCTGCGCGACGGACCGCACGAGGACGCACCGGTTGGACGGCTCGCCCGGCTCGCGCTGGTCATGGGCCGCGACTTCGCGAACAACGCGCTCCCTATCGACGCTGAGCGCGAGGGCCTGCGGCTCACCGGTTATGCGGCGCTCCCCACCCTCAACCGCGCGAGCGCGCAGCATCAATACCTCTTCGTCAACGGCCGGCCGGTACGCGACCGCCTGCTGCACGGCGCCGTGCGCGCGGCCTACGCCGACTTCCTCCATCGCGGCCGCCATCCCATGGCGGCACTCTTCGTCGACCTCGCGCCCGACATGGTGGACGTGAACGTTCACCCGACGAAGGCCGAGGTGCGCTTTCGCAATGCGGCCCTGGTGCGCGGCCTCATCGTCAGCGCACTCAAGCGCGCGCTCGCCGCCGCCGGGCATCACGCGGCGACGACGGTTGCCGACGACGCCCTTGCCGCGCTCAGACCGCACTCAGGAGCGGGCGGCGGCGGTCGCGGTGGCGCTGCCGATCGGGGCTACGGCACCCCGCCGCCATCCCGGGCGCCGCTGCTGGCCGAAGCCCACGCCCGCTTTCAGGCGCCGCTGGATTCGCCCTCGGCCCAGATCGAGAGTTCGCCACCGGATGCCGCGGCTTGGGCACCGGCGGTGGAGACCGAGGAACGACCGCCTGCGACCTATCCCTTGGGAGTCGCCCGCGGGCAGGTACACGGCACCTACGTCGTGGCTCAGACCGAAGACGGCATCGTCATCGTCGATCAGCATGCCGCCCACGAGCGCATCGTCTACGAGCGGATGAAGGCGGCGCTCGCCGAGTCCGGCATCCAGCGCCAGATGCTGCTGATCCCGGAAGTAGTCGAGCTGGACGAGGCGGCGGTCGGCAGGCTGGAGTCACGGGCCGGTGAGCTGGCCGATCTCGGCCTGGTGCTGGAGCGCTTCGGCGCGGGCGCCGTGGTGGTGCGCGAGGTGCCGGCGCTCATCGGCAACGGCGACACGCAGGGCCTGGTGCGCGACCTCGCCGACGAGCTGGCCGAATGGGACGATTCCTCGACGCTGCGCCAGCGGCTTGCGGACGTGTGCAGCACCCTCGCCTGCCATGGCAGCGTCCGGGCCGGCCGCAGGCTCAACGCCGACGAGATGAACGCATTGCTCCGCCAAATGGAGGAGACGCCCCATGCCGGCCAATGCAATCACGGCCGGCCGACCTACGTCGAACTGAAGCTCGCCGATATCGAGCGCCTGTTCGGCCGTCGTTAGGCGAACTCAGTCGCCGAAATAAGCGCTCGCTATGTCGGCCGACTCGCGAAGCTCCTCCGGCGTCCTCTTTTCGCCGATGCGGCCGGTCTCCAGGAGATAGACCTCCTGCGCGAGGCTTATGGCGAAGTTCGCGTTCTGCTCGGTGATCACGATGGTAAGCCCGAGGCGCTCGTTGAGGTCCCTGAGCACGGCGGCGATCTCCAGGCACACACGCGGCGCGAGACCCAGAGTCGGCTCGTCCACCATCAGGAGCTTGGGGCTCGACATCAGCGCCCGGCCGAGCGAGGCCATCTGGCGCTCACCCCCCGACTGGGTCGCGGTCTCCTGGTTCTGCCGCTCTTCCAGGCGCGGGAAGAGGTCGAAGACGGTCCTCAGGTTCTCCTCGATCGCGTCGCGCTTGCAGTAGGCGCCAACAAGCAGGTTCTCCTTCACGCCCATGAAGGGGAAGAGGTTGCCGCGTTCGGGTGCATAGCCGATGCCGAGCCGGACGATCCGCGCAGGTGCCATGCGGCCGATGTCGCGGCCTTCGAATTGGATTTGTCCGCGCCGCCGGGTGAGGCCGATGATTGAGTCGAGGAGCGTTGACTTGCCGGCACCGTTGGGGCCGATGACGGCCACGATCCGGCCCACGTCCACGTCGAGCGAGATGCCGTGGAGCGCCTGTGCACGGCCGTAGAAGACATCGAGGTCGCTGATGCTCAGGATCGCCATGGCCGTCTCCCCTGCCCTCGCCTATTGCCCGAGGTAGGCATCGCGGACGGCCGCATCGCGCACCACTTCGTCGAAGGTGCCCTCGGCGATGGCGGCACCGAAGGACATCACGATGACCCGGTCCACCAGCGGTGCGAGCGCGCGCAGGTCGTGGCTCACGATGATGTACGTGAGCCCGTCTTTACGCTTCTTCTCGACCAGCAGTTCGGAGATCTGAGCGATCTCCCTGAGCGTGAGGCCGGCGAAGACCTCGTCGAGGAGCAGGAGCTTGGGAGAGACGGCGACGTTCCGCGCCATCTCAAGCCGGCGCAAGTCGCCCATGGCGAGCTCGCTCGGCAACGCGTCGATCTGCTCGTCGGAGAAACCGACGCTGCGGCCTATCTCCGCCTCGGCTACGGGGTCTGCCCCCTCGGCGATGAGCTTCCAGATATCGTCGGGCGCCATGCCGACGCGGATATTGGCGCCGACCGACATCTCGCCGAAGGGCTGGGGCACCTGATAGGTGCGCGCGATGCCGCGCTTGACCCGCTTGTGGGTGGGCACGCGCGTGATGTTCTGGCCCTCGAACCAGATCTCGCCGCTGGTGGGTTTGAGCTCCGCCATGATCACGTTGAAGACGGTGGTCTTGCCTGCGCCGTTGGGGCCGATCAGGCCGAGGGTCTCGCCCTCCCCCACCTGGAAGGAGATCCCCTGCACGGCGCGAATTCCGCCGAAGGTCATGTGAAGGTCGCGCACCTCCAGCAGCGGGCCCGCCGTCATCGCCGCCACTCCTGCACCTTGCGGCCGGCGTCGACGATCAGGCTGTAGATGCCCTCGGGCCGGACAACGTAGAGCACCAGCGCGATCGCGCCGTAGAGGAGATAGCGCTCCATGCCGGGCATCACCGGCCGCAGGAATTCCAGCAGGACGGTGAGGAAGTAGGCGCCCATGATCGGGCCGATGATGGTCTCCGCCCCGCCGAGAAGCGCAGCCACCAGGATGGTGAAGAGGAAGTTGATCTCGAATATGCCGCGCGGCGCGATCGAGCCGAGATAG
The DNA here is from genome assembly GCA_965237415.1 of Alphaproteobacteria bacterium. GTDB lineage: Bacteria > Pseudomonadota > Alphaproteobacteria > UBA828 > UBA828 > WTGU01. Next base: position 596,333 of record CBDEFM010000002.1, on the reverse strand, counting down.
TGGACGTAGAAGGCGCCGCCGATGCCGGCGACCGCCGCGCTCACGGTGAAGGCGAAGAGCTTGAGCTTGGTGGTGCTATGCCCGGTACTGCGGACCGCCTCCTCGTTCATCCTGATGGCGCTCAGCGCGATGCCGAGGCGCGTGCGGATGAGGAGCCAGAGGACGACCCCGACCGCGAACATGATGCCGAAGCTGAGGTAGTAGTTGTTCACGGCGCCGGTGACGATGCTCTCGAGGCCCGAGATGCCCCGCGTGCCGCCCGTGACCTTGGGCGCTACCACTTTGGTCATCTCGTAGAGGATTTCCATGAAGGCCAGCGTCACCAGCGCGAAATAGGTGCCCCGCGTGCGCAGCGCCGGCAGGAAGAACAGCGTGCCGCCCACCATGGTCGCGGCCACCGCCGCCGGAATGCTGAAATAGAGGGGCACCCCGTAGCGGAAGCTCAGGATCGCCGTGGTGTAGCCGGCGATGCCGATCAGGAAGGGGTGGCCGAAGCTGATGTAGCCGGTCCTCCCTGAGAGGAAGTCCCAGCTCATGGCGAACATCGCCAGGAAATGGGCGAAGATCAGGATGCGCAGCGTGCCGGTGCCGACCACCAGCGGCAGCAGGCACATGAGCACGCCGAAGGCGAGCCACCAGCCGAGATAACGCAGGGTCTCGCGGTCGATGCTCACGGCTCAGAGCTCCGCCTTGCCGAAGAGGCCCTTGGGCCGCACCACCAGCACCAGGATGATGAGCAGCATGGTGGAGACGCCGCGCAACTCGGCCGCGATGATCGTGGTCGTGATGGTCTCCACGAAGCCGATGATATGGGCCGCGATCAGGCTGCCGACGATGCTGCCGATGCCGCCGACGATCACCACGGCGACCGAGATGATGAGGGGGAACACCCACATGTTCGAGTCGAGCTGGGTGAAGGTGGCGAAGAAGACTCCGGCGATCGCGCCGAAGGCGCCGGACAGCGCCCAGGTCACCAGGCTGATGACGCTGGGTTCGATGCCCGAGATCACCGCGCCCTTACGGTCCATGGAAACCGCGCGGATGGCGCGACCGATGTGGGTTCGTCGAATGAAGAGCATGAGGCCGGCGAGCACCACCCAGCTCACGCCCGTGGCGAGCAGGATATTCATGGTGACCGAGATGCCCTCGAAGCGGAGAACGCCGCGGATCACCGGCCACATGGTCTTGGGCGAGGCGCCGAAGATCACCACGATCAATGCCTGCATGACGACGGCGAGGATCAGCGTCGATATTTCGACCGCGATCGGGTTGTTCTCCAGCCGGCGCACGAGGATCAGGTAGGTGAGCAGGCCGAAGATCACGCCCGCGAGCATCGCCAGGATGAAGCTCGCGAAGACGGGCAGTCCCGCCTCCTGGAGGGCCGCGTAGTAGATATAGCCGCCGAGCATGATGTAGACGCCGTAGGCCAAGTTCAGCACCCGGCCCACGCTGAAGATCATGGTGAAGCCGACGGCGATCAGTGCGTAGAGGCCGCTGAGCACAAACCCCTGGATCAGGATCTGAAGCGCCATCAGGCCGGCTCGCCTACCCGCCGTCGCATCAGCGTTCGTGCAAAGGCCGGAGCGCTGCGATCACGGGCTGCCCAGCCGGCTTGGAACAAGGGATGTCGGGCGCGGACCCGAGGGACCGCGCCCGATAAAGACCTTGCCTATTTCAGCCAGTCCGGCACCTCGAACTCGCCGTTGGCGTATTTCGGCGGGTATACCACCTTGGTCGTGCCATCCGAGTACCACTGGATGACCACCATCGACGGCGCCCCTTCGTCATAGGGCGGATCGATGTCGAACTTGATGTTGTGGGTGTACTCCCGCTGGGTCCGGGGCTCGATTTCGCCCGGCTTCCAGTAGGCGTAGCGGAGCCAGATCTCGCCGTCCTTCTCGACGACGATGTCCTCGTTCTCCATCTCCCGGACCCAGTCGTCGAGCGGTGCGAAACCGCCGGCGCGCTCGGCCGCGGCGAAGGCATTGAGCATCCCGTAGTAGGCGTTGAAGCCGTTGAAGTGCGGGAAGACCGGCCGCGAATCGCCGTACTTGGCGGTATAGCGTTCGAGGAATTCCGCCGTGCGAGGGTCGATGTCGGAGCCGATCGAAGGCACCGGGCTCAGCGTCGAGATGCCGCCGCCAAGGCCGCCGGTGTCGTCCCAGAACTCAAGGGCGAAGGCCGAGACGTTAATCCCGGTCATCGGCACCGGCACTTCGAGCTTCACGTACTGCGAGGCGGGCACCTGGCTGCGCACCGCGGCGATCAGGTAGATGAAGTCGGGTTCCGCCGCCGCCGCCTTGTTGTAGATTGGGCCGAAGTCGACTGTGTTGGTGTCGTAGACGGTGTGACCGACGATCTCGATGCCGGCCTCCGGCGCGAGAACCTGCTCGATCAGCTCGTAGACGCCGCCGCCGAACGCAGTATCCTCCTGCAGCACGTACACCGTATTCCAGCCCATCTGCTTGGAGAGCACGTCCTTGCCGAAGTCGACATAGAGTATGGCCAGTGCGTAGTCGTTGGACACATTCATGAAGTACATCTTGTACTTGTCGTATTCCTCGACGACCTTGTCGATGATGCCGACGTAAGAGGTCCAGGTGTCGAGGGTCGGCGTCCGGAATTCCGCCATACGCTCGAGCCAGCCCAGCGACACGTCGTCGATGCAGCCCGAAATGATGAAGTCCACGTTCTCGACTTCATTGAGATATTCGTAGGCCCGGATGCCCTCCTGCACATCCTCGCGCGTGTCGGCCATGACCAGCTCGATCATGCGCCCGCCAAGTACGCCGCCGGCGGCGTTGAGCTCCTCGACGGCGATCTCGGTGCCCCGGATCGTGCTCTTGCCGGTATCGGTATCGAACGAGCCGATATAGCCAACCTTGATGGGGTCGGCAGCAGGCGCTGCCGTGGTAAGCGACCAGACGGCCACCGCCGCCGCCGCCGCTCCGATCAACAGGTGACGGACTCTCATAACGACCCTCCCATTCCTGTCATTGGCCTCGCGCGCATGACACTCTAGAGAGGTTCCCTGTCCAAGGAAACCTGCCTCGACCGCAGGCCAACTATGCGCCTGCCGTATTCCTCAGGCGCCGCCCCGCCGCGTGTGAAATAGCGGGCAATGAACGATGAGCGCCGGTTCGCGGTGCTCCGCGGGATCGGGAAGAACGTCTCGACCATCGCCGTCTGGCCCACGCGCTTTGCAAATCCACACACCGGATGGGACAAGGGCGCCCATGACGATTCCCATGGTTCCCGGCTTGGCCGCACTCGCGGCGGACTATGACGGCTACATCCTCGATGTCTGGGGTGTCATGCATCAGGGAGGCCCGGCGTACCCTGAGGCAATCGCGTGCGTGCGCCGGCTGCGCGAGGCCGGCAAGCGCGTGGTGTTCCTCTCCAACGCGCCGCGCCTCGCCTTCCAGGTCGAAGCGGTACTCAATGGCAAGGGGGTGGATGCGACGCTTTACGACGCCGTGGTCGCCTCCGGCGACGCGGCGCGACAGGCGCTCGCCGACCGTGCTCGCCCTCCGTTCGATGGGCTCGGGACACGCTACCACCTGCTCGGGCCGCCCGGATCCGACGACGTGCTCGACGGGCTCGGCTACGCCGCTGCCGACATTGCGGAGGCGAATTTTTTGCTCGGCATCGGACTCGACGATGGCCGGAACACCGTCGAGAACCATGAGCCGATCCTGCAGGCGGCAGCCGGGCACGGCCTGCCCATGATCTGCGTTAATCCGGACCTGTTGGTGATCCGGCTCGGCGTCCAGGAACCCTGCGCCGGCGCGCTCGCCGCGCGTTACGAGGCGATCGGGGGCCGCGTGCGCTACTACGGCAAGCCCCACCCGGACGTCTATGACCTCGCGCTGATCAAGCTGGGCCTTGAGCCCTCGCGCGTGCTCGCGGTCGGCGACGGCCTTGGCACCGATATCGCCGGCGCAAACGCCGCCGGCTTGAATTCGCTCCTGATTACGGGCGGCCTGCTCGCCGATGCGCTCGACCTCGCCCCCGGCGTGGCGCCGAATGCGCAGGCACTCGATGAGGCATGCTGGGCCGCGCGAGCCCGGCCCAGCGCCGCGCTCGCCACATTCGTTTGGTAATAGCACCCTCAAGTAAATGTTATTGGCGCCCGCCCGATGAGCGCCCAATAGTCCCTCCTATGAGCACTGCCATGCCAACGGCCGTACCGATGCCGACAGCGCGCCCGCAGGTGGCGGTCGCGGCGGCGGCCGGACTGCTGATCGCGTCGGGCGTGGTGGGGCTCGCGATCACGGTAGACGGCCGGCTGGCAGCTTTGCTCGTCGTCGGCGGGCTCGCCGGATTGGCTCTCCACCACGCGCTCTTCGGCTTTGCCTCATCCACCCGGCGCTTCCTCGTGGATCGCCGCGGTGCCGGCGTCCGGGCACAACTCTTGATGATCGCTGCAGCAAGCGTCGCGTTTGTGCCGCTACTCGCCGGTGGCAGCGCGTTCGGCCAGGGGCTTAGCGGCGCGCTTGCCCCCGTTGGCGTGTCGGTTGCGCTCGGCGCGTTCCTGTTCGGCATCGGCATGCAGCTCGGCGGCGGCTGCGCCTCCGGCACGCTCAGCGGCGCCGGGGCCGGCAGCCTCCGCATGGCCATCACTCTCGCGGCCTTCATCGCGGGCTCAGTGATCGGCACGGCACACCTGCCCTGGTGGCTCGATCAGCCGCGCATCGCCCCGCTTTCGATCCCAAACACGCTGGGCTGGCCGGCCGGCCTCGCGGTGCAGCTTGCCGCCATCGGCTTGCTCGTGCTGGGCGCGCTCGCACTGGAGCGGCGGCGCCACGGTGCCCACGAGCCGCTTGCCTGGGGCGCAGGCGGCGGTTGGAGAGAGCGGTTGCTGCACGGTGGCTGGCCTCTCGCCTGGGGAGCGCTGGCGCTCGCCCTCCTCAACCTCGCGACGCTGCTGATCGCCGGTCATCCGTGGAGCGTCACCTGGGGCTTCGCGCTCTGGGGCGCCTCGCTGGCCGATGCGCTCGGCTTCGGCATCGCCGACTGGACCTTCTGGCAATGGCCGGGCCCGGCGCGGAAGCTCGCCGCCGGGGTCACGCACGACACGGTGTCGGTGATGAACGTCGGCCTCATCCTGGGCGCGTTACTGGGTGCCGCGCTCGCCGGACGCTTCGCGCCCCGGCGCCGGCTTACCGCCGGTCAGGTGGCGAGCGCCATAGTTGGAGGCCTCCTGCTCGGCTACGGTGCAAGATTGGCCTTCGGCTGCAATATCGGCGCTCTTTTTGGCGGCATCGCATCCGGCAGCGTGCACGGCTGGCTCTGGCTGCTTGCCGCCCTCCCCGGCGCAGCGCTTGGCGCGCGCCTCCGTCCCCTGTTCGGCCTCGATGGTGCTGCGGCACCAGCCGCAGAAGGAGCCCGCGCATGACGTCGACCGTGAGTACGACCCCTGACACCCCTCGCCTTCAGCGCGTGCGCAAGGCGCTGCCGCGCTTCCTGCTGCTGGCCGTGGTCCTGGCCGGCATCGTCGTCGCCGTGCTCTATCGGGAGAGCATCGATTCGACGGCGCTCGAGGCCTGGATCACCCAGTTCGGCCCGTGGGCGCCGATCGTCTTCTTCTGCGCCTACGTGCTCGCCACGGTGCTCTTCCTGCCGGGCCTGCTGTTCACGCTCGCGGCCGGTGCACTCTTCGGTCCCTATATCGGCACGCTCATCGCGCTGATCGGAGCGACAGTGGGCGCGACCATCGCCTTCCTCATAGCGCGCTACGTGCTGGCCGGCTGGATCTCCGCGCGTACGCCGGCGCGGGTGCAGCGGGTGATCGAGGGAGTCGAGGACGAGGGGTGGCGCTTCGTCGCCATGACCCGGCTGATTCCCTTCATCCCCTTCAACGCGCTGAACTACGCGCTGGGGCTCACGCGCATCCGCCTGGTGTCCTACGTTGCCGCATCGGTCATCTTCATGGCGCCGGGCGCCGCGGCCTACGCCTATCTCGGCCATGCCGGGCGTTCGCTCGCGACCGGGGACGGCGACCTGGCTCAGAACGCTCTGCTCGGCCTCGCGGTCCTCGGCCTGATCGGTTTCATGCCCCGCCTCATCAAGCGCTTCATGAAGGGCCGCAAGGCGGCGCAGGAGCAGGCGAAGCAAGCGGACCCGGGGGCGGATACAGCAGGCGAAGCGCGGCCAGGATCGCCGTGAACACCGCCATCGCGCCGGCCAGATGGGCAGCGCCCAGCGGCACTGGCACGAAGGTGAGTAAGGTGGCGATGCCGAGAGCGAACTGAACGAGCACCGCCGCTGCCGCCGCGTGAAGCGCAACCCGCGCCGGCATCGGCCCTAACCAGCGTAGCGCAGCGGCCCAGATCAGGATCACGACCAGTGCGGTCAGCATCGCCAGCAGCCGGTGGTCGAGCTGCACCAGCGGCACGTTCTCGAAGAAGTTCCGCCACAGGGGCTCGATCAGGAAGATATCAGGCGGCACGATGGCATCGGCCATGAGCGGGAAGGTGTTGTAGGCGAGGCCCGCGTCGTTGCCGGCGACGAACGAGCCGGAAAGGATCGTGAGGAACACCAGTCCGGTCACCCCCCAAATCGCGCCGCGCCATCGACCTTCCCGACGAACGCGTTCGATCGAACCTCCCGTCAAGAGGCCGAGCGCGACCCATATCAGGCAGCCATAGATCGCCACCGCGAGGCCGAGATGGGCGGCGAGCCTATACGGGCTCACATCGGGGCGGTCCACCAGCCCGCTCTTCACCATGTACCAGCCAAGCAGCCCTTGAAGCCCGCCGAGGATACCGATGGCGAGCACTTTCAGAGCAAGGGGTCGGTCGAACGCGCGCCGGATCAGGAACCAGATGAAGGGCAGCGCGAAGGCAATACCGACGACGCGCCCGAGCAGACGATGCGCGTATTCCAGCCAGAAAATTTCCTTGAACCCGGCGAGGATCATGCCCGGATTGAGTTCCTGATATTCGGGGAAGCGCTTGTAGTCGGCGAACAGCGCCTGCCACGCCTCCTCGCCGAATGGCGGCAGGACGCCCACCAAGGGACGCCAATCCACCATCGAAAGACCGGCGTGGTTGAGACGCGTGATCCCCCCGAGCACGACCATCGCCAGCACGAGACCCGCAAGGCCTAGCAACCACCAAGCGACGGCGCGGCAATTGCGCGCGACTCTCTCAGGTGCGATGCCGCCGCGCCGAGCGGGCCGGAGGGCCGCAGCGTCCACGCTAGCCCGCATTTCTCACCATGATCATGGTCTGCGCGGCGCTGTCCGGCCGACAGAGTAGGAACGGCGCGCAGCGCGATGTGGGGCATCGGGCAAGCGCCGTGACGCACACTGTCGGCCGGAGAGCGCCGCCCTTCGGGTCGCGCCCAGATGTCCGCCTGCGGCGTCGCGGGCCTCAACCGTAGACACCATTACGCTTTTCGGCCCGCTCCTGGCGGATCGAACACCTGGCCGCGACGCAGGCCGTGAGCATGGTGAGAAATGCGGGCTAACTTCGGAAAGAGCCGGTGTAAGCGGCTGCGGGCGCGCTAGCCGCCGGGGTGTCGCGCGGGCCGGGCGGCGTTCCCCGCCCCGTCCGTGTCACCCGCTCCGGCTCGTCGCGGATAGCGGCTTGCCACGTAGTCGGCGACGATCGCCTGAAATTCCTCGGCGATTCTTGCGCCGCGCAGCGTCACCGCCTTCTTGCCGTCGATGAAGACCGGCGCTGCGGGCATCTCGCCCGTCCCCGGCAGGCTGATGCCGATATCGGCGTGTTTGCTTTCGCCGGGGCCATTGACGATGCAGCCCATGACGGCAAGCTGCATGGCCTCGACCCCGTCGTAGGTCTCGCGCCAGATCGGCATCTGCCGTCTCACGTAGTCCTGGATGCTCTCGGCGAGCTCCTGGAACACCGTGCTTGTCGTGCGCCCGCAGCCGGGGCACGCCGCCACCAGAGGCACGAACGAGCGGAACCCCATGGTCTGAAGGATCTCTTGCGCGACGATGACCTCCTGGGTGCGATCGCCGCCGGGCTTGGGCGTAAGCGAGATGCGGATGGTGTCGCCGATGCCCTGCTGGAGCAGCACCGAGAGCGCGGCGGTCGACGCCACGATGCCCTTGGAGCCCATGCCCGCTTCGGTGAGCCCGAGATGCAGCGCATAGTCGCTGCGCGCTCCGAGCTCGCCGTAGACGGCGATCAGGTCCTGCACTTGCGAGACCTTGGCCGATATCACGATCTTGTCCCGCGCGAGCCCGATGTCCTCGGCGAGGGCAGCGCTGCGCAGCCCCGATTCGACAAGCGCCTCGCGCATCACCCCTGCGGCGTCCTTGGGTTCGGGCCGGGCCGCATTCTCGTCCATGAGTTGGGCGAGCAGGTCCTGGTCGAGGCTGCCCCAGTTGACGCCGATGCGCACCGGCCGGTCGTACTTGAGCGCGACCTCGATCATGGTCTGGAACTGCCGGTCACGCTTCTCTCGGAAGCCGACATTGCCCGGATTGATCCGGTACTTGGAGAGCGCCTCGGCGCAGGCCGGGAATTCGGTGAGAAGCCGGTGGCCGTTGTAGTGAAAGTCGCCGACGAGCGGCACGTGGCAGCCGGCCGCCTCCAGCCGCTCACGAATCGCCGGCACCGCGGCGGCGGCTTCCGGCGTATTGACCGTGATGCGCACGATCTCCGAGCCCGCGTCGGCTAGCGCCTTGACCTGCTCCGCCGTGGCGCGGGTGTCCTCGGTATCGGTATTGGTCATCGACTGGACGACGACCGGCGCGCTGCCGCCGATCGTGACCGTGCCGACCTGCACGCCGACGCTCTCGCGCCGTCCCTCACCGGAGCCGTTCGTCGCCATCGTCGCTCCCTCAGCCGGCCGGAGATGTCATCGGCCGCTGTCTACCACAGCCCGCGCACGCCAGCCACCGCGCCGGCTACCACGGTTCTTGAGGCCCGATGCCAAGCGTCCTACTCGGAACGATCCGGTGGCCCATGCACTGCGTCAACGCAGTTGCCCAAAGCTCGCAATCTGCAAGCTATGATGGGTCGATCCGAACGATGCGCTCACTGAACCACCCGGCGAGTTGTGCGTATCCCATTTCGCCCCTGGCAACAGTGAGAATGATCTCGACAACTTCCGCGTCCGTTTCGACGAATTCATATCCGCTGCGTTGTACCAGTAACTCGACCAGGTACAAGGCCGTACGCTTGTTCGCATCAGTGAAGCCGTGATTGCAAACAACGCCGTGAAGAAGGGCGGCTGCCTTTTCATAAATTCTTCGATGGTAACCGTCGTAAGGGCGGGCAAGCGCGGATAGGACGCCGTGTTCGTTCAGGAGTCCGGGTCTACCGCCATCCTTGAGCGCTTCCTCGTGGCCGCGAACCGCATCGGCCCACGTGACACGGTAATGCCTCTTACCGATTTGCCAACGCCTTCATGGCCTCTCGCCGCTTCACCGAAGTCTGTGTGATCACACTCTGGGAAATCGGCGAAACAGAGACCGTCTCGGGCTTAGTTGATGTGCCTCGCTTGTTCGAGAGCACAGAAGCGGCTTTGCTGGGATAATCGGACTTCGGGCCTCCTGGCCCCGATGTGTTCGGCTTCTTCTGCATGACAATCCCCTCTCCAGCCGATACATGCACATCGTGGCGCGCCGTATCAAGTCCGGGAAAGGCGTCGGCGTAGGCCGCAACCGGTCTCACCACCGTGCCAGCTACCACGCCTACCCCAGCACCTTCTCTTTCGCACGGTGGAGGAAGGCGGTGGCGGACGCGATGGTCTTCTCCGGGCATTCGACGAGGTCGGCGTGGCCGATATCCTCGTAGACGATCGCCTCGCAGCCCGGCACGTTGTCCACGACCCATTGGGCGCCGGCGCCGTCCGGCCCTGTCAGCATGGGAGTCAGCATGTCCTTGGCGGCGGTGATCACCAGCGTCGGGTTCTTGATCTTCTTGCAATCCTCACGCAGGTCCATCTCCTCCATGGCGATGCAGGCCTGGACTACGGTCTCGACCGCGTTGAGCCCGACGATGGTGCGAACCATCTCGATCAACGGCTGGCCATTGGGGCCGTCGAGAAAGTCGGCACCCACGGCCTGGGTCACCACGTGATCGGCGAATTCCGGGCCGCAGCCCCAGGTCAGCGCCATATGGCGCCAAGTGCGGAACATGATCCGGCGCATGGTGTCGCATTTCGCGAACGCGCAGTCGCTCACCACGCCGATGCAGCGATCGGGATACTTCGCCGCGAACTTCAGCGCGATCATGCCGCCGGCGGAGGTCCCCATCACATGGGCCCGTTCGATCTCGAGAGCATCGAGCAACGCCGCCAGGTCGTCCGCCCAAATATCGAGGTCGTAGCGCATCAAGGGGCGGTCGGTCTGCCCGTAGCCCCGCTGGTCGTAGCTGATGAGCTGGAACGATTCGGCGAGTCCCTCCCACACCATCGCGAAGTTCTGGCGCCCGAAGAGAGAGCCGCCGATCAGCGCCAGCGGGTCGCCTTTGCCCATCAGCTCGTAGTAGATATTGATTCCGTTGGCGTTGACCTTAGGCATGACGAGTTCCTCCCGATCACCTGCCCCCATCATCCGGCGCTTTGCTGGCTGTGCCGGCCGACGTGCGCGCGAGGGCCATCGCGCATGATGGACCGGCATCGCTCATGAACCTAGCGCCGGAATGGAGGGAGGCGGCACGGCCTCCCCTACCCGCTGGCGAGGCGGCACTCGCGCTTTGCTGGGAGCGCTGGCGCGAGAATGCGGCCCGGAGCGAAGACGACGGCCTCATCGCCTTTGCCGAGGCGTGTGAGAGCGATGCATCCACCAACGCGCTGTTGAGCGCGCTGTTCGGTAACAGCCGCTACCTCAGTCATTGCCTGACTGCCGACCAGGGGTTTGCCCGCCTGCTGATCGAGCAGGGGCCCGAGGCCGCCTACGGCGCCGCCCGCGAGATGGCGGTGGATACCAGTGTCTTAGGCGACGAAACGCGGCAGCAGGTCATGAAGCGCCTCCGCGTCGCGAAGCGCCGCGCGAGCCTCGCCATCGGCATGGCCGACATCGCTTCTGTATGGCCGTTGGAGCGCGTGACCGGCGCGCTCTCGGATATCGCTTGCGTGACGCTGAGCGCCGTCTGTGCCCACCTGCTACGCGCCCTGCACGATCGGGGCAAGCTCGCCCTGCCCGACCCGGAGGCTCCGGAACAGGGCTCCGGCCTCATCATCCTCGGCATGGGCAAGCTCGGCGCCGGCGAGCTCAACTATTCCAGCGACGTCGACATCATCGTCCTCTTTGACGAGGAGATCGCCGCCGACCCGAGCGGCGACGGGCTGCAGCAGATCTTCGCCCGGCTCGCCCGCAACCTGGTCACGATTATGGACGAGCGGACGGCAGACGGTTACGTGTTCCGCACCGACCTGCGGCTGCGCCCCGACCCCGGCTCGACCGCGGCCGCCCTCTCGGTCCGCGCCGCCGAGGCTTATTACGCGACCACCGGCGAGAACTGGGAACGCGCCGCCATGATCAAGGCGAAGCCCGTGGCCGGCGACATCGAGGCCGGAGCGGGCTTCCTGGACCGGCTGCAACCCTTCATCTGGCGACGCCATCTCGACTTTGCCGCCATCCAGAACATCCGCGCGATTAAGCGCCAGATCGACGCCCATCGCGGCGGCGGTCAGGTCGCCGTCGCCGGGCACAACATCAAGCTCGGGCGCGGTGGCATCCGCGAGATCGAATTCCTCGCGCAAACCCAGCAGCTCATCTGGGGCGGGCGCGACCCGACGCTCCGGGTGCGCGGTACGCGGGAGGCCTTCGACGGTCTCGTCGCCGCCGGCCATGTGCGCCGGCAGGCGGTGGACGAGCTGATGGAGGCCTACACCTTCCACCGCACCGTCGAGCACCGGTTGCAAATGGCGGACGACCGCCAGACTCACAGCATGCCGGACGATGACGAGGGCGTGGCACAGGTCGCCACCTTCCTCGGCTTCGACGCGGTTGATGCATTCTCCGACGTGTTGCTCGGCCATCTGCGGACGGTGGAGCGCCACTACACGTCCCTCTTCGAGGACGAGCCAGCGCTTGCGACGGAAGGCACCCTCGATATCAGCGCCGGGGGCGACGGCGATGCCACGCTGGAGACCCTCGCGGCCATGGGCTATGCGCACCCGGAGCGAGCGTTCGAGACGCTGCGGGCCTGGCACGAGGGTCGCTACCGCGCCGTGCGCGGCGAGGAGGCCCGCGATCGACTGGCCGAGTTGCTGCCGACGATCCTGGACGTCTTCGCCGCCTGGCCGGACCCCGATTCGGCGCTCGCACTCTTCGACGGCTTTCTCGCCCGCCTACCGGCAGGCTCCCACCTCTTTTCCATGTTCGCGGCGCACCCCGAGCTGTTCGACCTGATTACGGAGATCATGGGTTCGGCGCCCCGTCTCGCGAATTGGCTGGAACACCGGCCGATGCTGCTCGACAGCGTGCTCAGCCGCGAGTTCTCCGACCTGGACGTGCCGGACGCCGACGAACTGGGGCCCGAGCTCGCGACCATGGCGCGCCGAGGGCTCGTACGCGTGTTCTACCAGCGAGAGTTCGGCACGGTGGAAATGAAGGCCGAACTCGCCGACGTGGCGCTTCACGCACGGGACCTGCAGGACTTCCTCGATGCCGAGAGGCGCTGGGCCAACGACAAGATTTTCCACATCGGCGTGCACATGCTGCGCGGGCTTCTCTTCCCGGTCGAGGCCGCGATCACGCTCTCCGATATCGCCGATGCCTGCCTCGGCGCCGCACTGCCGGTTGTCGCCGAGGCCTTCGCCGCCACGCACGGCCATATCCCCGGCGGCCGCTTTGCCGTGGTCGCGCTCGGCCGCCTCGGCAGCCGACAGATGACGGTGACCGCGCCGCTCGACCTCGTCCTCGTCTACGATCACCCGCCCAACGCTCAGGAATCCGACGGACGCAAGGCACTCAGGCCTGACCGCTACTACGGGCAGCTCAGCCGGCGCTTCATCGCCGCGATCCGGGCGGCGACGGCGGAGGGCACGCTCTACGACGTGGACATGCGCCCGCGTCCTTCGGGCAATGCCGGGCCGATCGTCACCTCGCTCGAGTCCTTCATCGAGCATTTTAGCGCAGGCGTCCCGGCCTGGCAGCATCAGGCGCTCACCCGCGCGCGAGTGGTCTGGGCGGAGGGCGATCTGGGCCAGCGCTTCGAGGAGGCGCGCCGCGCCATCCTCAGGCAACAGCGTGAGCGCGACGACCTCGCCGCCCAACTCGTCGGTTTGCGTGAGGATCGGCGTGACGATGACCCCGGCGAGGAGATCTGGGCGATCGAGCAGAAGCGCGGCGGTTTGATCGACGTCGAGTACATCGCGCAGTACCTGCAACTGCTGCATGCTGCGGAGACCGAGGACATTCTCGCTGGTGATTCGATTTCCGTCTTCGAGGCTGCCGCCAGCCACGGATTAATCGAAGCGGAGACGGCGCGGGAGCTCGCCGACGCGGCCACGCTGTGGAACAACCTGCACGGCATCCTGAGCCTGACGGTGGAGGAGCGCTTCGTCGAGGCGACGGCGCCACCGGCACTGCTCGCCGTGATCGAGCGCGCCTGCGACGTGAGCGGCATCGATTCCCTCAAGGAGGCGATGCGCGAGACGACGGCCCGCACCGCGAGCCACTTCGATCGCCTGCTCGGCAACGGCGGGGCCTGACCCGCGCCGGCCGGCACGGCCAGCGCACCGGACGCGAAGCCGCTAGAAGCGGTCCGGAGAGAGGCCTGTCATGTCGATCTCGGGCTCGCGGCCCGAGACGATGTCGGCGATGAGGCGCCCGGAGCCGGACGAGTAGGTCCAGCCGGTGCTGCCGTGGCCGGTGTCCATGTAGAGACCGGGGATCCGGGTCTTGCCGATGATCGGCAGGCAATCGGGCGTCATCGGCCTGAAGCCTATCCAGCGCTCGGCCTTGGCTCGGTCGCCGCAACTCGGGAAGACCGCCATCGCCGCGTCCAGCGTCGCGGTGGCACGATCGGCGCGGATGGTCGCGTTGTGGCCGTCGAGTTCGGCGGTGCCGGCGCAGCGGAGCCGATCGCCGAGCCGGCTCATCACGATGCGCCGGTGGCCGTCGTGAATGGCGCGGGTCGGCGCGCCGTTGTAGCCCGCGGTGGGAATGGTCACCGAATAGCCCTTGAGCGGATAGATCGGCGCCCGCAAACCGAGACGCTTGAGAAATGGCGGGCTGTAGCTCGCGAGGCTCATCACCACCGCATCGGCCTCGATGGCGCCCTTGTCGGTCTCCGCGCCGGTCACGCGCCGGCGATCGCCGGTCAGCCGCCGCACCGTCTCGCCATAGCGGAAGGTCACGCCGTTCGCGGCCGCGGTCGCAGCTAGGGCCGCCGTGAACTTGTGCGCATCGCCCGATTCGTCGTTCGCGAAGAAGATCGCGCCCGCGAACTGATCCGCCGTCTGCTGCAGCGCAGGCTCGGCGTCGAGCATTTCGTCCCGGTCGAGGCGCTCGGGATGGAAGCGGACGTCCGCCATCCGCGTCTCGTACTTGTAGGACGCATCCAGCGACGCGGAATCGCGGTAGAGGTGCAGAACCCCCTTGGCGCGCTGGTCGTAGGCGAGCCCCTCCTTCTCGCGCAGCGCCTTGAGACAGTCGTAGCTGTACGTCGAAAGCCTGAGTGAGACCTGCTGGGAGCGCTCGAAATGCGCCCGCGTGCAATGGCGCAGAAAGTTCACGGCCCAGCGCCACTGGGCGAGGTCGGGGCGAAGACGGAACAGGTAGGGCGCATCCTCGCGCCCGAACCACTTGATCAACATGCGGGGCACTTCGGGGTGCGCCCAGGGCCGGGAGCTGTATGCCCCTACGATCCCCCCGTTGGCGAAGCTGGTCTCCAGGCCGGCACCGGCCTGCCGCTCCACCGCGGTGACGTCGTGGCCGGCCTCGTTCAGGAAGTAGGCGGCCGCGGTGCCGACGACCCCGGCGCCGAGCACCAGGACGCGCATTGCCCGCTCCCTGCGGCCGGCGCCTGCCGTGCGCGGTCTACTCGATCTCCACCGCGAGCTGGCCCACGTCGACGGCGTCTTCCTCCTTGATATGGAGCGTCTTGATCACGCCGTTGCTCTCGGCGTCGTGAGGCACCTCGGTCTTCATCACTTCGAGGATGAACAGCGTATCGCCCGCCTTGACCGAATCGCCCTCTTTCACCAGGACCTTCCACACGTTGCCCGGCGCCTGGGTCAGAACCTCCTCCGCCATGAACTGGCCTCCCTTATTCGATGCTGCCCCGCGTGCAGGCCTCGTCGAGGGTAAAACGCAACTCCTGCGCCTCCCCCACCGAAACCTCGCGGAACTTGATGGACTCGTTAGGCTTCATCTGACCGAGCTTCCAGAAGGCGGCGGACGGCACCGTGTAGGGGCAGATGAAGCCGCCCATACTGGGACCGTCGTTCATCAGGATGATGGGGGTCTGGCCTCCCAGGTTGACCGCGCCCAGCGGATAGCCCTGGTCGATGATGTTGGACGGGAAGTCGCCGTGCTCCGGCAGCTTGTCGGTGGCCTTCTCGGTGAAGGTCCAGTCCGGCCCCCTGAGCCGATAGCCGGTGCGGTCGCTCCGCGCCTCGAGCAGCCACGCCGTCTCGGTGAAGCGCTCGTGACCGGCGTCGTCGATCCAGTCGTCGTTGGGCCCCCGCACCGCCTCGACTTCCCAGGTCTTTCCTCCCGGAAATGTCGGCCGCGCGCGCTCCGCGACCCGCCGGCCCGGCGTGCCTGCGGCCTCCTTCACCGGGAGCACCTGCCCCGCCTGCACCGCGTGGCCGTCCAACCCACCGACGCCGGCCTTGTGGAAGGTCGACGCCGAGCCGAGCCACTCCGGCGCATCGATGCCACCGGCCACCGCCAGGTAACCGCGAGCGCCGGCGACGGCCGGTCCCATCACGAGCGTTTGCCCTGCGTCCACCGCGACACTCTCCCACATCGGCAGCGGCTGACCGTCGAGGATCGGGCGCATGTTGGCCCCGGTCATCGCGATCACGCCGCTGCGCTCGAAGCGGATGGTCGGCCCCATGAACTGGGCCTCCAGCCCCGGCGCGCCCTCGTCGTTGCCGACCACCAGATTGGCGAGGCGGAAGGACCACATGTCCAACGGGCCGGAGGGCGGGAACCCTTGGTTCCAGTAACCGATGCGGCCGGGGAAATCCTGGATACTGGTCTCGAGGCCCGGCTTGACGATCTCAAGCATGAGGGCGGTCTCCTAGTGCAGGTGCTTGAGGTATTGGGCCACGAAATCGAAGCCGATCAACTCGCAGTAGAGCGTCATCAGCCGCTCCGTCACCGGACCGGGGATCCCCCGCTCACCGAAGGACACATCGTTGATGGTCGCGACCGGGCAGACGCAGAAGCTCGTGGAGGTGATGAAGGCTTCGTCGGCGCCGTGGGCATCGAAGAGGTCGAGATCGCACTTCACCACCTCGATGTCCGCTTCCGCCGCAAGCTCCAGCGCGGTCTCGCGGCTGATGCCGTTGAGCACGTAGCGGTCCTGCGGCGTGTAGAGCACGCCGTCAGTGATGAGGAAGATATTGGAGCCGACGCCCTCGCAGAGATTGCCGTTGTGGTCGAGGAACAGCGCCCAGGCATTGGGGTCGCGGCGGCGGACCTCGTCGTTGCCTACGAACAGATTGAGATAGTTGTGGGTCTTCGCCCTGGGGGAGAGCGAATCCGGTGCCGCACGGCGGGTCGATGGAACCATCAGCGGAATCCCGTCGCGGAAGTAGTGGGCGCGTTGGGGAATCGGAAGCGGTGTGCAATCGATGATGAGCACCGGGTCGGTCGCGCCGTGGACATCGCCGCCCGCCGGCTCCAGGCCGCGGGAGATGCGCTGGAAGACCCAATAATCCTCGTCCGGCCCGAGCAGGTGGAGATTGCGGGCGAGGACCTCCTCCGTGTGGCGCTTCATCTCCGACGGCGCCATTCCGGGGTCGATCCGCAGATAGCGAAGCGTCTTGTAGAAGCGCACGATATGCTCTTCGAGCTTGAAGATGCGGTGCCCGAAGGTGCGGGTCGTGTCAAAGGCCCCATCGCCGTAACGAAAGCTCCTGTCGCGGAAGGAGACCACGGCCCGGCTTTCCGGCACGATCTCTCCGTTGAAGTAGCAGACCCGCTCGTTCGCGCGCTCAGCGGCCATCTCTTCGCCCCCTGCCCCAGCCGGCTCCCCGCCCCGCCGGCGCGCGATCATGGCGCAAAAGCCCAGCCGGTGCGAGTACCCTCCGCGCGCTCCTCATAGGACAGGCGGCGGCCGGCGCACCACCAGGCACCGTGCCATCATGTCGTGCAGCCCCTGTTTGCGTCGGGTGAAGGCGACAGCGATACAAGCGGCAAGGGCGGCAAGGCCTCCGATGGCATCGAGAATGCCGATGACCCCGAGAATCCCCGGCAGCCAGCGCGGCCAGCTGCGGAAGCTTGCCGTGAGTAGCGAGGCGCGCGCGCCGTCAAGCCCCGTGACCTGCAGCCGCAGCATCCGCTTGCCGAGGGTCGCCTGGGCCGGCCCGCATTCCTGGAGCGCCACGTAGGCCCAGAAGGCGATGCCGAGAACCGCAGTGCCTAGCATGGTCGGTGCGTAGCGCACGGTTTCCAACCGCGCACCATCGACCTGGGAGACGAGCGTCGTGGTCTCCACCAGATCGGGCCAGAGGTAAATCCCAACGATGAAGAAGCTCACCATCACGAGGATGCCGTCGATGACCCACGCCGCCACGCGCCGCCAGAATCCTGCGGGAATCACGCCCGTCGCGGCGACCTCCGGCACACCCTCGATCATGCGAGCCGCCAGGGCTAGCGCCCCGCGCGCGCACCCGTAACGTTGGAAGGGCCGCCCGCATCGGGCGGCCCTTCCCTGTCAATCCGCGATCCGCAGATCGCGTCGTCACCGTCAGCCGTGGGCCCCATCGCAGGGGGAGACCCAGATCACGGTGACCGCCGATCGCGGTTTACGACTGTCACACATTGGATCACCTCCTTTCGTTGTTGACGACATTTCGTATATGGCGCGCTCGCTTCAGCGGTGCAAGCGCCATTAGATCGTGGTGCGGTCCCCGCTGTCCCACCATGCCTTGAACATGGCGAAGGTTTCATCGCCCAGCAGTCGCCGGTAGGGGCGGCTGCGCTGCTCGCTCGAAGTCGCGACCTCGGTCTCCAGCTCGCTGATGTCGATACCGAGTTCGGCTGCTTGGGAGAGGAGATTGCCGTAGAACACCCGATCGATCCGCGCCCACCAGATCGCCGCGGCGCACATGACGCAGGGCTCCCACGTCGTGTAGAGCACCGAGCCGGAGAGGTCCCAGTTTCCCGTACGCTTGCCGGCGTCGCGGATGGCGTTGATTTCGCAATGGCCGGTGGCGTCGTGGTTCTCGGCAACATTGTTCCAGCCCTCGCCGATCATCTCGCCGTCGCGCACGATGATCGTCGCGCAGTAGCCGCCTTCGCCGGCCGCCATCTTCACTTCGCAGAGCGCGATCGCCCGCCGCATGTAGGTTTCGTCGTTCATCGTCCCCTCCCTTGTCAGCGTTTGGCGGCGGCCACCGCCTCAGCCAGCACGCACAGGATTTCGAACATCATGGTGGCCCCCACCAGCGCCGTGTTGCCGCTGGGGTCGAAGGGAGGTGCGACCTCAACCACGTCGCCGCCAACCAGATTCAGGCCGCGCGCACCGCGCAACATGCGCTGCGCCTCGTAGGTCGAAAAGCCACCGATCTCGGGCGTGCCGGTGCCCGGCGCATAGACCGGATCGAGCCCGTCCACGTCGAAGCTGATGTAGGTCGGGCCGTCGCCGACGACGGCGCGGGCCTCGGCCACCACCTTCTCCCAGCCGAGATCGAAATACTCCTCGATGGTGATGACGCGCATCCCCGAGTCGTGCGCGAAGTCCATGTCGTGGAGGTCGTAGACCGAACCGCGTATGCCGATCTGGATGGTCCGCTTCGGGTCGAGCAGCCCCTCCTCAACGGCGCGGCGGAAGAGCGTGCCATGCGTGATCTTGAAGCCGCCGAAATAGCTGTCCCACGTGTCTGAGTGAGCATCGAAATGGATCAGGCCGAGGGGTCGGTCCCTGGCGATGGCTCGCATGACCGGGAGCGTGATGAGGTGGTCGCCGCCGGCCGAGAGCGGCACCGCGCCGGCCTCGTGCAGCGCGGTGAAGAAGCGCTCGACGCGACCGATCGTGTCGTTCAGATCGATCGGGTTGACGCTCGCATCGCCGCAGTCGGCGACCCGGCAAAGCTCGTAGGGGCAGATGCCGAGCGTGTGATGGGTGCGCCGCATCAGGCTCGACATGTTGCGGATCTCGCGCGGGCCGTGGCGGGCGCCGGCGCGGTTGGTGGTGCCGTTATCCCAGGGCACGCCGACCAGCGCGATGTCCACGGCCGAGAAATCCGTGACATGGGGCAGCCGCATGAAGGTCGGCATCGCGCTGAAGCGCGGCATGTCCATGCCGCTCACCGGCTCGTAGAAACCCTCGCTCATGGCTGACGTCCCCTCCCCTATTCGGCCGCGATGTCGCGCCGCCTCGACCCGAAAATATCGATGATTGCGTCGGTCATGCCGTCCACGTAGTCGGCGACGAATCGCTCGCCTTTCTCCGCCGTCGCGGCGACGGAGGGCGAGAGCGCGCCGGTCCAGGGCACCCGGGAGGTGTCCGTCGGGTAGATGTCGTAGAGCGGGAAGTCGGCCGGCGGATGATCGGGCGCCTGCGTCATGTCCACAAGCGCGGGATGCAGGTGAAGCATGACCGAGGTTTCCATCAGCCCCGCATGTTCGAGCGGCCATCCGGGGAAGCCATCGGGCCAGGCGGCCTGCATCGTCTCCTCGGTGACATATTCCCAGTAAGGAATCTTGGCGATGCGCATGTCGTGGACGCCATCCCGCCTTAGCTCACGCAGCGCGAGGTCGATGCCTTCCACCAGGAACATGTTGTTCTCGTAGTGGCCGTCGACCACCGTCATGCGGCGCACGCCGTGGCGGGCGAACTCGCAAACGATGTCGCGTGTCATGCGGATCAGGGTCTCGCCGTCGAGGCTGGTGGTGCCGGGGAAGTGGTTGCCGCCGCCCGACTTGGGCTGCGACTTGTAGCCGTAACAGAAGGTGGGCGCGACCAGATCGCCCGTGCGTGCCGCGACCCGCTCGGCGAGCGCGGTGGGGATCACGGCATCGCAGTTCATGGGCAGATGCGGCCCGTGCTGCTCCAATGAGCCGACCGGGAGGATCACCACGG
This sequence comes from Alphaproteobacteria bacterium, assembly GCA_965237415.1. Lineage (GTDB taxonomy): Bacteria > Pseudomonadota > Alphaproteobacteria > UBA828 > UBA828 > WTGU01. The sequence continues at coordinate 576,141 of CBDEFM010000002.1, read as the reverse complement.
GCTGCTCTTCCCGCACCCGCCGGTCGTACTCGGTCCAGTTGATCTCCGCGATGCGCACGGGGCGGGTCATGGCGGCCTCCTCTTCCCGCTTGGCCGGCCGCTCTAGCGGTTGGTCGGCCAGCGCGGCTGATTGTCGCTGCCCCAGCGGTTGATGCCGATATCGGTCTGGGCGCAGCGGCGCCAGACCTCGGCGAGCGGCGGGATGAACGCCTTGTTCTTCGCCTCGAGCCGTTCCTGATCGGCCTTGATCGTGGGCATCATGTCGCGCAGCTCGTCCATCAGCGCGACCTCGTCGACCCGTGTGAGCGTGCCGTCCTCCACCATGATCTCGCCGTTGACGATCACCGTCTCGACCGAAGAGCCGTTCTCGCAATAGACGAGGTGGTTGCGCACGTCGTTGAGCGGCGTGAAGTTGGCCGTGCGCATGTCGAGGATCGCCATGTCCGCGCGCTTGCCGGGCTCCAGCGAGCCGATCTCGTCCTCCATGAGCACGCTGTAGGCGCCGCCGAGGGTCGCCGCATGGAGCACCTCGTGGGCGTCGAGCCAATACGAGTTGTCCGGTGAGGAGATGTTGTGCATCAGGCCCGCGCACTGCATCACGCTGAACATGCGCGGCGTGTCGCTGGTGGAAATCCCGTCCGAGCCGAGCGCCAGATTGACACCGGAATCCAACAAGCGGCGCACCGGGCAGATGCCCGAGCCCAGCTTGAGGTTGGAGAGCGCGTTATGCACCACCGAGCAGCGCGCCTCGCCCATCAGCGCGATGTCATCGTCGGTGAGCCAGATACCGTGGGCGATGGTTGTGTTGCGGGTGAGCAGGCCGAGATCGTGCATGTAGCGGATCAGCGTCTTGCCGTAGAGCTCGCGGCCGGTGACCGCCTGCACCTTCGATTCGAGGATGTGGGTGTGGAAGGGCAATCCATTCGCCTGGGCGAACTCGTCGGCCGCGCGCATCAGGGGCACGGTGCAGCGCTGGGGGCCGGAGGGCGCCGGCATGAAGCGGAGCCTGCCGGCGCGGTTGTGATAGAGGGAAAGCGCCTCCTCGCAGAAGGCGGTGAACTCGTCCGCGGTCGGCGGCACCATCTCGTCGATCTCGCTCTTCAGATCGCCCGGCAGATGGTCGTTCAGATAGACGATCGTGTCAGGCAGCTTGCGGTCGATCACGTGGCCGGAGATCGAGGCGCGGAGCCCGACATCTTCGTAGGCCTGGAAGACCGCGCCGAGGGTCTCCATGGACTGGAGCGGGAATTCCAGGATGTCGTCGGAGAAGAACGTGACGCCGGTCTTGATCGCGTCCATGGCGCAGAGCGCGGAGCGCAGATAGATCATGCGCGGGGTGAGCTCGGCAGCGCCGAGGATGCCATAGGCGAGCGTCATCCACAGCTCCAACGGCATGTTGTCGTAGCGTCCCTTGGCGAAAGCCTCCGGCGTGTGGATGTGGCCGTTGATGAGGCCCGGGATCACCAGCTTTCCCTGCCCGGAGATGACGCGTTCGGCCTCGACGTCGGTGCTAGTCTCGCCGATGGCGGCAATGCGATCCCCCTCGATCAGGATGTTGCCCTGAAACGGCTCGCTCCCGTGGTCCGGGTCCATCGAGACGATGGTGGCACCCTCGATCAGTATCGACATGCTCTCACCCCTCCCCTACGTCCGCCGCAACTCGGTTACGTCGGCAGCACATAAGTGTCTTCCGCCCGCCACGACGCGTGAAACGTTTGCCCCGGCGTAATGTCGATGGTGTCGAGTTCGTGCGCCTGCTTCTGGACGCGAAATACCGCGCCGCCGCCGATATCGAGGTGCAGCGTCACCACCGAGCCGATGAACTCCTCGCTGATCAGGGTGCCGGTGACGGCGTTGCTGTGCACGTCTGTCTGCGCAGGCAAGGCGACCCGGTCGCCGCTCACGACGAGATTGAGCGAATCGCCCACGGCCGGCGCACGCCCCGTCGGCATCGCAGCCTCGATTCTGCCATGCGCCGTCTCAACACCGATACGCGCGCCCTCGACAGCGCGCACGCTCCCCTCGATGATGTTGTTGGTGCCCACGAACTCCGCGACGAAGCGGTTAGCAGGTACGCGGTAGACTTCGCGCGGAGCGCCGATCTGCTGAATTAGGCCGTGATCCATGATGACGACACGGCTCGCCATGGCGAAGGCCTCGGATTGGTTGTGGGTCACGTAGACGAAGGTGATGCCGAGCCGGCGCTGAAGCTGGGCGATCTCGGCCTGCATGCGGACCCTGAGGTGGGCGTCGAGCGCGCTCAGCGGCTCGTCCAACAAGAGAATTCGCGGCTCGGTCACCAGTGCGCGGGCGAGCGCCACACGCTGACGCTCGCCGCCCGATAACTGCGCGATGTTGCGGTTCGCGAAGTCAGCGATGCCCACTTGCTCCAGCCATTTGAGCGCCCTTGCGCGCCGTTCCTTGGCTCGCAAGCCGCGCATCTTGAGGCCGAATTCGACGTTCCCGCGCACGCTTAAATGGGGAAAGAGCGCGAGGCTCTGCCACACCATGGGCGTGTCGCGCTCCCAGGGCTTGCGTTCGTTGACGCGCTCGCCCGCCAGCCGTACCTCGCCGCTGGTAGGCTCTTCGAGGCCCGCGATCATGCGCAACGTAGTGGTCTTGCCGCAGCCGGACGGCCCCATGAGCGCGATGAACTCGCCCTCGGCGATCTCCAGGTCGATCCCGCGCACGGCCTCCTGCTCGCCGAAGCGCTTGCTCAGCCCGTCGAGAACCAGCAGGGGTTCAGCCATCGCGCGTTGCTCCTACACCGGTACCGTGAGGCGGCCGGTGCCGCGGCGGGTCAGCAGAAAGACCTGCGCCAGAATAACGAGCGTGATGGATACCGCGAAGACGACGCTGCCGACGGCGTTGATCCGGGGGCTCACCTGCCCCTGCATCATGTTGAGCACGCGCACGGGCAGCGTCTCGTTCACGCCGCCGACGAAGAAGGCGATCATGAACTCATCGAACGACACCGCCGCGGTGAGGAAAAGCGCCGCAAAGATCGAAGGCATGGTGAAGGGCAGGATGACGTAGAGCATCCCCCGCCAGTTATCGGCGCCGAGATTCCACGCGGCGCACTCCAGGTCCGGGTCCATCTGCGAGAGGCGGAGCCGGATCAACGCCATGGCGAAGGGTGTGCAGTAAACGACGTGGGCGAAGATCACCGAATGGAGCTCACCGACCAGACTCACTCGGCCCAAGAACATCAGCATGACGAGCCCCAGGATCAGCACCGGGATCGTGGGCGGCAACAGGGCCAGGGCGAGGTAGACGTTCTTGCCGAGGAAGCGGTAGCGGAAATCGGTATACGCGGTCGCGAAGCCGATGAAGGTGGAGATGGCCGCGACCGAGAGGCCGACGATGATGCTGAAGCGAAAGGCGCGCGGCACCGGCGCCTCGTTCCAGATCGCTTCGTACCAGACCGTCGAGAAGTTCTCGATCGGCAGGATGGGGAAGCGGCCCTCGTTGAAGGAGAAGATGAAGCTGATCACGATAGGCACGAAAACGAAACCGAGCGCGATGCCCACATAGCCGAGAAGGCTGCCGCGGATGAGGCGGTCGAGGCTCACCGGCGCGCCCGCCCCTGGCCGTAGGCGAAATAGAGCGCGGTGAAGGCGACCACGATCAGCGTGACCACCATGGTGACCGCGACCACCGCCGCGCGCGGCCAGTGATTGCCCTGCTTCACCGTGTCCACGATCAGAATACTGAGTGTCGGCGGCTTGCTTCCGCCGAGGCTCACGGGACTCACGAAATCGCCGAAGCACAGAATGAAGGTAAAAGTCGCCGCCAGGATTAGGCCAACCTTCGCCGAGGGGATGATCACCAGAAATATGGTCCTGATCCGCCCGCAGCCGAGATTGTGGGCCGCTTCGATCAGGCTGCGGTCGACATTCGCGAGGCTGAAGAGCTGAAGCAGGATCACCAGAGGCAGGCAGAGCGTCAGATAGCCGATGAGGGTGCCGAACAGCGTGTTCAGCATCGCCACCGGGCCGAAGCCGAGGTGAGCGAAAATGGTATTCAGGATGCCGCTCTCCGAGAGCACCGGCTGCCAGGAATAGATGCGCACGATATAGCTTGTGAAGAACGGCGTGATGAGCAGGAAGACCCCGAGGCGGCGGGTCGCGGGCGACACCTTGAAGGCGAGCGCGTAGGCCGCGGGAAAGGCCACTACGCTGCACACCGCGGCCGCAAGCGCGCCGTAGCCGAGGGTGCGCAGATACGTGTCAACGACATAGCCCTTGCTCCACATGTTGACCCAGTTGACGGTGTCGAAACCGGGATCGAGCCGGAAGTTCTTCACCGACCAGAAGGTCATCACGACGAGGAAGGCGAGCGGCGCCAGGAGGAACGCGCCCTGCCAGAGGGCGAGCGGCAGGCCCCAGAAAAGCGCGTAGGCGTCGGGGCGGGCGCCGCGGCGGGCGGCGGCCGTCACCCCTTCATCGGCAGCGGCGGCCATGGATGAGGCAGGTTCGGGCGAACGGAGGGTCGGGGGCCGCCCGAGCACGGCCCCCGCCTTGCGCTAGATGTTCTTGTACTCGTTCCAGACCTCGGTCCAGTCGTCGATCGACTGCTGGATCGGGGTCTGACGCAGTTGGATCTTGCCGTCCTTGTACTCGTCCATGACGTTCCGCTTGTCGAACCGGTGCCGCATCAGTTCGGCCGATTCCGGGTCGTTCGCGTTGAGCGCGTCCCAGCCCTTCTTGTTGGGGATCGAGCCGTTGTAGGACGGCTTGGTGGCCACACGCCACTGCCCTTCGGGGCTGGTCAGATACTGAATGAACTTCTTGGCCAGATCCTGCTTCTCGGAGCCGGTGCCGATCGAGACCGATTCGGTCCACTGGATGCCGCCCTCGTCCGGAATGGTGGTGGTCACCGGCAAACCGCCCTTGTGCAGGAGGATCGAAATCCACTCGCCGATGCCGGGCATGACCCAGGCCTGGCCGTTGGTCATCGACGAGAACACGTCGGCCATGCTGTAGAAGCCCGCGAGCTGCGGCTTGAGCGAGAAAGTGGTCTCGCGCAGCTTGCTGAACGCCGCGTCGTCGATGTTGAACGGGTCCTTGTTGCCGTCATAGAGGCTGAGGCAGCCCATGGTCGGCAGATACCAGTCGAAATGGCCGACCTTTCCGGTCACCCGTTCCTCCCACATCACGCCGTAGCTGCTGCAGTCCGCCTCGCTGAGGTGGTCGGTGTTGTGGACCAGCCCGAGATAGCCGAAGTCCACCATCACCGAGTAGAGGTCGCCGTCCAGCCAGTGGCCATCGAGGTTGTGGAACTCGGGCCAGAAGTCGTCGAAGGGATAGTCGGCTGGATCCATCTTGTCGATGAAGCCCGCATCGCGCAGCTGCACGATGTATTCGCGGTCCGAGAGAATCACGTCGTAGGTGCCGGGCGGCGATTGGTTGACGAGTGCAAGCATCTGCTCGCCGCCGACATATTCCTTGCTTTCGATCTTGACGCCGTGCTCCTTCTCGAAGGGTTCGACGACGAACGGGTCGGCGTGCCCCGGCCAGCTCAGATAGGTGAGCGTCTGCTCCTGCGCCCCCGCGTTTCGGCCGGCAAAGGTGCTTGATAGCGCTGCAGTGCCGCCAAGGGCTGTCGCCCCCTTCATGAAGCCGCGCCGCGACAGGCGCCAACCGCGCGGGTCGCTGTTCCACATGGTACCCATTCTCTCCTCCCTACTTTGATCCCTGGTCATTGTAGCAGAACTGGCCTATCTCCCAATTTATCGACGCGCCGGTCGCCACAGGAGAAGATCAGTGCTGCAACTCGGGCTCGTGCTCGGCTATTCGGGCCGGGACTTCGCCATCGACATCGACCTGATCCAAGAGGCTGAGGCGCTCGGCTACCGATCGATCTGGACCTCCGAGGCCTATGGTTCGGACGCGGTGACGCCGGCCGCCTGGATCCTCGCCCAGACCGAGCGGATGACGGTCGGCACCGCGCTCATGCAGATGCCTGCGCGCACACCGGCCTGCGCCGCGATGACGGCGATGACGCTCCAGGCGCTCTCCGGCGGCCGTTTCGTTCTCGGCGTCGGTCCGTCGGGACCGCAGGTGATCGAAGGCTGGCATGGAGTCGCCTACGGCAAACCCCATGAGCGGCTGCGCGAATATGTATCGATCGTGCGCCGAATCGTGGCGCGCGAGGAGCCGGTCGTCCATGAGGGCATGCACTACTCCCTCCCCTATCGCGGGCCGGACGCCACCGGGCTCGGCAAGCCGCTGAAGAGCATCATCCACGCCCGCCACCCGCTGCCGATCTATACCGGCTCGGTCTCCCCTGCGGGGCTCAGGCTGGCCGGCGAGATCACCGACGGCCTGTTCCCGCTCTTCATGATGCCCGAGCGCGCTCACGTCTATCGCGCTCCGCTCGTCGAGGGCTTCCGCCGGGGCGGCCACGGCGAGACGCGCGAGGGCTTCGCCATCGCCCCCTTCGTCGATGTGAAGATCGACGAAGATCACGCGCGTGCGCTGCTCACGGTGAAACAATCGCTCGCGCTCTATGTCGGCGGCATGGGCGCGCGGGGCCGAAACTTCTACAACGACTATGCGCACAGGTTGGGCTTCGGCGAGGCCGCCGAGACCATCCAGGACCTGTATCTCTCCGGCGACAAGCAGGGCGCGGTGATGGCCGTCCCCGACGAATTCGCCGACGGCATCGCCCTGGTAGGGCCGAAGGCGCATATCAGGGAGCGGCTGGCGGCGTGGAAGATTGCGGCGGCAGAGGGGTCGGTAACGGCGCTCTTGCTTGCCGGCGCCGGGCGGGAGGAAATCCGTTTCCTCGCAGAGGAGTTGCTGTAGCAACGGCCCCGTTGGGAGCCGGTGCGGGAGGGTCGCTGTGAGGCGCTGGCTGCTCGGGCCGGCGCTTGTGCTTTGCGCCGCCTGGCTCGCCACCTGCGAGACCGCGCCGCCCCCACCCTCAGGCGATGGCGAACCACGCTCCCGACTCATTCAGGTGGCCAGTAACGGCTGGCACACGGCAATCGTCGTGCCCGCCCCTGCCCTCGCCGCCACCGGCCTGCTGCCGGAGACCGCGGACTTTCCCGACGCTGCGTTTCTCGAATTCGGTTGGGGTGACCGCGTCTACTATCCGGCGAAGGAAAAGACGCTCGGAATGACGCTCGCCGCCGCTCTCACCCCGACACCGGCGGTCATGCACATGGCAGGCCTCGCGGCCGCGCCAGAGGATCGCGGCACGGGCCTGGAGGTCGTGTCGGTGGCGCTCACCGAGGGGGGCTTTCTCAATCTGGTCGAGGCGCTTGCGGCCGGGTTCGAACGCCCCGGAGGCGCCCACGCCAGAGCCATCTCCCGCGGCCTCTACCCCGACAGCCGCTTCTACAACGCCTTGGGTGAGTTCCACCTCTTCAACACGTGCAATACGTGGACGGCGCGCATGCTGCTTGCCGGCGGCGTCGCCCTCTCTCCCTCTGGTATCGTGACGGCAGACGGGCTGATGGCCCGCCTGCGGACGGCGTTAGCCGTCGAGTGAGCTCAGCGCCCCTTCCCGGGAATCATGGATCGGGATGATCTTGTCGAAGCCGCTGATCTCGAACACTTCCTTGACCGGCCCGGAGAGCGAGCAGAGCGCGAACTTGGCATCCCGCTTCCACAAGGTCTTGGCGGTTATCAGCACGGCGCGGAGGCCCGCACTGCTGATATAGGAGAGATTCTCGAAGTCCATGATCACGGCTCGGTCGCCGTCTTCGATCTTGGTTCGGATCGCCTCCTCGAAATCGCGGGCATTGGTGCTGTCGATACGCCCATTCACCCTGGCGGTCAGGGCGCTATCGTCGCGTTCGATCGTCAACTCCATTGCCGTGGCCTCCTGTCTCCGCGCCGCGCCAGATCATACAGCGTGTTCGAGGAACGAGACTCCCCTCTTGATGCGCCTTCAGCCGCTCGACGGATGCAGCGCACAGATAACCGCTGATGATGTGTGGTTAGTCGTCTATTTCGGGCATTAGCACGAATTCGGGGTAGGACTCAATTCCTAGTTCCGCCGCATCCTGGCCAAGCTCCTCGTGCACTGCCGGGATCCGCGCCCCGAGCGTCTTGTCGATGATGAACCACGCCAGGAACGAGGTGCCGAACACGAAGGCACCGATGGCGAGGATGCCGATGATCTGTACGCCGGGGTCGCCGCCGGCCGCGATGCAAACGGCCAGGGTTCCCCACACCCCGGCAAAGAGGTGGGCCGGAACCGCACCGACCACATCGTCCACCTTGACCATCTCGAGAAACTTCACGCCGAGGACGACGATGGCACCGCCGATCGCGCCGATGATGACGGCGAAGTAGTGATCGACGATGTCGGGGCCCGCCGTGATCGCCACCAGGCCGGCGATGGCGCCGTTCAGGCTGGTGATCAGGTCGACACGGCCCATGATCGGCCGCGACAGGATGATCGCCGCGAGCACGCCGGCGGCAGCCGCCAAGTTGGTGTTGGCCAGGATGTTGCTGAGCGCCACGGCATCGGCTGCGCCGCTCAACGCAAGCTGAGAACCGCCGTTGAACCCAAACCAGCCGAGCCAGAGGATGAATATGCCGAGAGTTACCGCCGGCACGTTGGAGGGCGCCGTCGTCTTGACGCTGCCGTCTGCGCGGAACTTGCCCTTCCGCGCGCCGACGACGAGAGCGCCGGCCAGAGCCGCCCAGCCCCCGGTCGAATGCACGATCGTGGAGCCGGCGAAATCCTGGAAGCCCATCGCGTTGAGCCAGCCGCCGCCCCATGTCCAGGAGCCGATCACCGGATAGATGAAGGCGGTCAACAAGGTGATGTAGATGAAGAACGACCAGAGCTTCACGCGCTCGGCCAGGGTGCCCGAGACGATCGAGGCGGTCGTCGCCACGAACACCATCTGGAAGAACCAGTCGGACATCGTGGAGTAGCCGCCCGCCACGACGGCCTCGACGGCGCCTTCATCGCCACCAAGCAGCGCGATCTCGTCAGCGGTCGTCGAGTACGGCAGCGCGAACGAACCGACCCAGCTCCCGACATCGACGTACATCAGGTTGTAGCCGACCAGATAGTAGGTGAGCCCGGCGATGGAATAGAGGCCGATGTTCTTCAGGCAGATGACCGAGGCGTTCTTGGTGCGGACAGAACCGGCCTCCAGCATGGTGAAGCCGGCGCACATCCACATAACCAGCGCGCCCCAGATGAGGAACGAGAAGCTGTTGAGGATGAACTGCGTCTCTGCGGTGACCGCTGCGTATGCCTGCGGCACGACAAACACCAGGGAGACGGTGAACACGAGGACCAGAGCAACGGTCCTCCAGCGGGACCGAGCGGCGAAGCCGAAGGGCGCAAAGCCTAGGCGCGAGAGGCCCGGCATCATTCCACGCGTAGTTCTGGAGTCTCGCCGCATTGTCCAATCCCTGTCCTCGATTCACAGTTTTGCGATGCTTGACCATCTTCGAATGCACTGTCAATCGGGACGTTCCGATATGGAGCGAACACGTTGCTTGTATCGCTTAATCCCTTAACTCCTATTGCGGTTGAGTTCCGGTGACCGCTTGGCGCAGCACGCCTCCGGCACGACCCGTTGTCGCCGATGGATGCCTTTACCCTGCCAAGGTGCGGAGAACGGAGGGCAAGGTCTCCGTAAGGTCCTCCGCGATCAGCCCGGGACCGAAGGCCGCGGCCGCCGCGCCGTGCAGCCAGACTCCCGCCGCCGCCGCCTCGAACGCCGGCATTCCCTGCGCCAGCAGGCCGAGAATGAAGCCGGCCAGAACGTCGCCTGAGCCCGCCGTTGCCAGTGACGGCGGCGCATTGGCGTTGATCGCCGCTCGGCCGTCGGGGGCCGCGATCACGCTGTCAGCACCCTTCAGCACCACCACGGCCCCGCACTCGGCGGCGGCCGCAAGGGCGCGGGAGAGCTTGTCGCCTTCGTGGGCGAACAGGCGCCGGTACTCACCTTCGTGCGGGGTCAACACCGAATCGGGTGTGAGTGCATCAAACAGCGTGCGCGGTTCGTTGCGGAAAGCGGTGAGCGCGTCGGCATCGAGGACACATCGTTTACCAGCGCGGAGTGCCTGAAGCGCCTGCACGCGAGTCGTCGGGCTCACGCCGCAGCCGGGGCCTATCAGCAGCGCGTTGCGTCGCTCGTCCGCGAGCGCCGCATCCAGATCGGCCGCGGATGCAACCATGACGGCGGTGAGCTGGGAGGCATAGACGGGAAGCGCGTCTTCGGGTGCGTGAACCGTGACCAGCCCGCCGCCAACCCGGAGCGCCGCACGGGCTGCTAACCGCGCCGCGCCCGAATGCGCGCCGTCGCCGCCGACGACCAGCGCATGGCCGCGGCTGTACTTGTGATCGGCGGGGGCCGGGCCGGGCAGCAGCGCCCGCCAGAGCATTGGCGCGTTCTCGTGCACCCGAAGAGCCAGCGAATCGATCGCCGCCGCCGGAATGCCGATGTCGGCGACCACCACGTCCCCGGCACGCTCGCGCCCCGGCAACAGCAGGTGGCCGTACTTGCGCCGGCCGAAGGTCACGGTCACCGCCGCCCTGAAGGCACCGCCGAGGGCTTCGCCGGTGTCGCCATGGATGCCGCTCGGAATATCGACCGCAACGCAGGGCAAGTCGCGAGCGGCGCTGGTTTCGACGAGTTCCAGTGCCACACCCTCTAGCGGCCGGGCAAGGCCTGCGCCGAACAACGCGTCGACGACCAGCGGCTCGCCGTCGAGCAGCGTCGACGAGAGCGGCTCGACCGGCTGCTTCCACCGATCGGCCATGGCCGCGGAATCGCCCTTCAAGCGCTCGCGGGTGCCGAGCAACCCGAGCCGCACGGGCCAGCCGGCCTCCGCCAGCAATCTTGCTACGACGAAGCCATCCCCGCCGTTGTTGCCGGGGCCGCAGAGTACCGCGACGGGCCGAGGCGCCCAGCGCCGCACGATCGCCTGCGCGACCGCGCGGCCGGCGTTCTCCATCAGCGTCAGTCCGGGAATACCGGCTTCCGCCGCCGCCGCATCGGCCGCATAAATTTCGGCGACGGAAAAGAGGGCGAGAGCGTCGGCGTCGCTCATTCGCGGTCAGTGTAGAACAGATCGACCCGCATGGGCTGCGCGAAGGCGTAGTCGCCCGAGTCCGTGCGTCCGGCTTCGAAGAGTCGCTTCACGGTCTCGCTCCGCACCGCATCGGCACCGTAGGTGTTATAGGTGAGGCCGGAGAAGAGATCGACGAAAGCCTCGTGACTCTCGAACCGCCTTTCGACCTCGTAGTGAATCTCCCTCGCGCGGGCGAAGAGCGGCGCCGAGTCGGTCAGCGCTTCGCGCGCCTGACGGCGCACCTCTGTCTCGTCGTGAAATGGCTTCATGACGGCCGAGAACGCTCCCTCCATCACCGGCTCCAGCACGTACAGGAAACCGCCGGAGCGGAGCACCCGCCGCGCTTCCTTGAGCGCGGGTCGCATGGCGGCCCGCGGCACGTGGTGGAGGGAGCGGCCGAAGATCGCCCCATCGGCCGCGCCGTCGCCGACCGGGAGCGACTCCGCTCGCCCCTCGGCGAAGCTCACACCGGGAGTCTCCGAGGCCTCGCGATTGCGCGCGGCCTGGACCGGGTCCGGCTCGACCCCGAGCACAGTAGCGCCGCGTTCGGCGAGCGCGCGCGCAAGGGCGCCGCCACCGCAGCCGACATCGATGAGCGAGCGCCCGCCAACCTGCACCAGGCGGTCCAGCACCGCGAGATCGGTGCTCTCTCCCCAGTGTTCGACGCTTCCAGGCATGGCGCGAGAATAGCGCTCACCCCACCTGTGGGCCAGCCTCGACCCGCAGTCGCCACTCTGACGGGCTGCGCAATCATACCGAATACGATATGACACGACGTGAATGCATGCGCCCGGTCGATGGTGGGCGCCCGTCGGACCGGCCGGAGTCGCCGCATGGTTGCCCATATCGAGACCGTCGCCTTCCAGGGTATCGAGGCGTTTCCGGTCGATGTGCAGGTGCACATCGGCGCGGGCCTGCCGGCGTTCTTGGTCGTAGGCCTTCCCGACAAGGCGGTGGCCGAGAGCCGCGAGCGGGTGCGCGGTGCACTCGCCGGTCTTGGACTGGCCCTGCCCGCGAAACGAATCATCGTGAATTTGGCGCCCGCCGACATGCAGAAGGAGGGTAGCCACTTCGACCTCCCCATCGCGCTCGGACTCCTGGTGGCGATGGACGTGCTGGCGACGGACGATCTCGCGACCTATGTCGCGCTCGGCGAGCTTGGCCTCGACGGCGCGCTGATACCGGTGAGGGGCGTACTACCGGCCGCCATCGGTGCCAACGCGCGGGAGCGTGGCCTGATCTGCCCGGCGGCCAACGGTTCAGAGGCCGCCTGGGCCGGCGGCGGCGAGGTCGTGGCACCCACCGACCTGCTTGCGCTCATCAATCATTTCAAGGGTACGCAGCTTCAGGCGCCGCCAGTGGCGGCAACGCTTGCAGCACCCCCGCACTATCCCGACCTCCGCGACATCAAGGGGCAGGAGTCGGCCAAGCGCGCCCTCGAACTCGCTGCTGCAGGCAGCCACAACTTGCTGATGATCGGCCCGCCGGGCACGGGCAAGTCGATGCTGGCGTCGCGCCTGCCCGGCATCCTGCCGCCGCTGGCTCCTGAGGAGGCGCTGAGCGTCAGCATGATTGCTTCGGTCGCGGGCCACCTCGGGCACAACGGGCTGACCCGCGACCGGCCGTTCCGCGACCCACACCATTCGGCCTCGATGGCGGCGATGGTCGGTGGCGGTGTCCGCGCCCGCCCGGGCGAGGTCTCACTCGCTCATCTCGGGGTTCTGTTCCTGGACGAGCTGCCCGAGTTTCCCCGCCCCGTGCTCGACGCGCTCCGTCAGCCCATTGAGAGCGGCGCCGTGGCAGTCGCCCGCGCCAACGCCCACGTGCGCTATCCCGCGCGCTTTCAGCTTATCGCGGCGATGAACCCGTGCCGCTGCGGCTACCTGTCGGACCCTGCGCGGGCCTGCTCACGCGCGCCCCACTGCGCGCGGGACTACCAGGTACGCATCTCCGGCCCGCTCTACGACAGGATCGACCTGCACGTGGATGTGCCGGAGCTTTCCGCCGCCGATCTGACGTTGCCGCCGCCTGCGGAGGGCTCGGCCGAGGTCGCGGCACGGGTGGCGGCCGCCCGCGCGCTCCAGCGGGCGCGCTTCAAGGCGATGGGTGCGGCGCCCGACGTGCGCACCAATGCCGAGGCCGATGGCGAGACGTTGACCCGAATCGCGACGCCGGATGAGGGCGGACAGGCGCTGCTCGCCGAAGCGACCGACCGGCTGAGGCTGTCTGCGCGCGGCCATCACCGCGTGCTCAAGGTCGCGCGCACCATCGCCGACCTGGCCGGGGCGGAGAGCGTCGCGCGACGGCATATCGCGGAGGCGCTCTCCTACCGCCGTATCGGGCCTTACGGATAGCTGACTGCCGCGGGTGTGGCAGCCCTCGGGGGTGGTCAAGCCTGCGGGATCATGCGCCCCAGGCGGCGTCCGCCGCAGAGGTGGACGTGGAAGTGAGGCACTTCCTGGCCGCCGTTGACGCCGGTGTTGGCGATTGTGCGGAAGCCCTCCTGATCGAGCTCGAGCGAGCGGGCGATCTCCCCCACCGTCTTGAAGAAGCGCCCGATCTCCTCCGCCGAAGCATTGCGGGCGAAGTCGTCGAGCGAGACATAGGGGCTTTTCGGAATCACCAGCACATGCACCGGAGCCTGTGGCGCGATGTCGCGAAAAGCGAGCACCGCGTCGTCCTCGTAGACGGTGTCGTTTGGAATCTCGCCACGCAGGATCTTGGCGAAGATATTGCTATCGTCGTAGCTCATCGCTTGTCCCCGGCCTTGCGCTTGCGGGCTTCACGCGCGAGTCCGGAGACGCCGCGCCTTTTCGAGAGTTCGTCGAGTACCTCCGCCGGTGCAACGCCCGTGTCCGACCACAAAATCAGAAGGTGAAACAGCAGGTCGGCGCTCTCGGAGACGACCGCCTTCTTGTCGCCGAGGGCTCCCGCGAGTGCCACCTCGACGCCCTCCTCGCCCACCTTCTTCGCGACATGCTCGCGGCCGCGCGAAAAGGTGCGTGCGACGTAGGAGGTCTCCGGGTCGCCGCCCTTGCGTTTCTCGATGACGCCGAACAGCTCGTCGATGATGTTGCCGGCCTGGTCGCGCTTCATATTGCCGCCCGCTCCCCTCAGTGAGCTTGGGTACCAAAATTTACACGCGCCGTCATGGCCGCACTGGGATGCCGGCGGCGCGCATATGCGCCTTCGCCTCGCAGATGGAATGCGTGCCGAAATGGAAGATCGAGGCCGCCAGCACCGCCGTAGCGTGGCCATCGCGGATGCCCTCGACCAGGTGATCCAGCGTGCCGACTCCGCCGGAGGCGACAACCGGGATCGTGACCGCGTCCGCGGCGGCGCGCGTCAGCTCCAGGTCGAATCCGACGCGGGTTCCGTCCCGATCCATCGAGGTCAGGAGAATCTCGCCGGCGCCTGCGTCTGCCATGCGCCGGGCCCATGCGATGGCATCGATCCCGGTGGGCGTGCGCCCGCCGTGGGTGAATATCTCGAAGCCGCCGGCCGCAACCCGCTTGGCATCGATGGCGACGACGATGCACTGGGTCCCGAATTTTTCCGCCGCCTCGGCGACGAACGCGGGGTTTGCCACGGCTGCGGTGTTGATCGAGACCTTGTCGGCACCAGCCAGCAGGAGCGCGCGGACATCCTCAATGGTTCGCACCCCGCCACCCACGGTAAGCGGCATGAAACAGACTTCGGCGGTGCCGGCGACGACGTCGTAGATGGTGTCGCGCTGCTCGTGGGAGGCGGTGATGTCGAGGAAGCAGAGCTCGTCCGCCCCTTGCTCGTCGTAGACCCGGGCCTGCTCCACCGGGTCGCCCGCGTCCACCAGGTCGACGAAGTTCACGCCCTTGACCACCCGCCCGGCGTGGACGTCGAGGCACGGGATGACGCGCATCTTCAGCACGACGCGGGTCCTGCGCGTTCAGGCGGCGAGCAGCGCCAGCGCCTGCGCCGGGTCGATGCGGCCGTCGTAGAGGGCGCGGCCGCAGATCACGCCGCAGACGCCGTCCGCCTCATACGCCTTGAGCGCTTCGAGATCGTCGTGGGAGGCGACGCCGCCCGACGCGATGACCGGCGTGGCGAGCGCCCGCGCGAGCGCGCCTGTCGCGGCGGCGGCGACGCCCTCCAGCGCACCGTCACGGGCAATGTCGGTGTGGATTATTGCCGCGGCGCCTGCATCCTCGAATCGACGCGCCAGATCCAACGCGTCGATGTCGACCGTCTCGGCCCAGCCTTCCACCGCGACCCGCCCGTCGCGCGCGTCGATGCCGACGGCGATCCGGCCGGGGAAGACGCGGCACGCGGTACGCACGAGATCGGGATTGCGAACCGCCACCGTGCCGAGGATTACCCGGTGCACGCCCCGCCCGAGCCAGGCCTCGATCGTGGCCATGTCCCGAATGCCCCCACCGAGCTGAACCGGGAGATCGACCGCGTCGAGAATTGCGCCCACCGCGTCGGCGTTGACCGGCTTGCCGGCAAAGGCGCCGTCGAGATCGACAATGTGGAGCCAGGCGAAGCCCGACGCCGCGAATGCCCGTGCCTGCGCCGGAGGGTCGTCGGAGAAGACCGTCGCCCGCGCCATGTCTCCTTGCACGAGGCGCACACAGGCGCCGTCCTTGAGATCGATCGCGGGAAAGAGGATCACGGCGCCGCGTCCGGCGGCCGGTCCGTCAGGTCCTTGCAGTAATAGTGGCCGGCGATCGACTGGCCGTCCACGAACGCGTACTTGGGATGCGTGCCCCAGTGCTCGAATCCGAGAGACTCGTAAAGCGCGATGGCGGCGTCCTGGGTCTCGCGCACGCTCAGATTCATCACCTTGAAGCCGCGCGCCAGCGCTTCCGCCTCGGCCGCCTCCAGCAGTCTCCGGGCGAGGCCGTGCCCGCGCGCCCACGGCGCCACAAAGTGCGTGTCGATGAGGCAGGAGAGGCGCCACGCCTCCTTCTGCGGCGGCGCCGACACGAGCTGGACCGATCCCGCCACCACTCCATCCATGCGGCCGACGAAGAGCAGCCGCTCGGGCACCACGGTCACGCCCCGCCAGTAGCGCTCGAAGGCGGCAGGCTCAGGCGGACGCACCCAGCCGAATCCGGCACCGTCGTTGATCGCAGCGGCGGCGGCATCGCAAAGCTCGGCAAGCTCGCGCTTCCGCAGCCGCTCGACGACACCGACCTCGATCCGGGGGCCTATGGTTGCGAGCTGACTCATGGCTGCCACCGAAGGAAATTACCGATCACGGTCAAGCCGACCTCCTGGCTCTTCTCTGGGTGAAACTGCGTGCCGACCATGTTGTCTCGGCCTGCAACAGCGGTGACGGTGCCGCCGTAATCGACGGTCGCGAAGACCTCGTCGTCCCGGCGGCACGTGAGCCCGTAGCTGTGGACGAAATAGGCATGGGCGTCGCCGGGCAGACCCTTCAGGATCGGATGCGGCTCGCCCGCGAGGGCGAGGTCGTTCCACCCCATGTGGGGAACCTTGAGCGTCTCGTCACCGGGCTCGAGCGGCGCGACCTCGCCGTCGATCCAGCCGAGCCCCTCGTGCTCGCCATGCTCGTGCCCCACACGCGCCATGAGCTGCATGCCGACGCAGATCCCGAGGAAGGGCACACCCCGGCGCAGCACAGCATCCTCCAGCGCCTCGATCATGCCGTCTCGGGCAGCCAGGCCGGCCTTGCAGTCGGCGAACGCGCCGACGCCGGGCAGCACGATTCGCTCCGCGTCCCGCACCCGGTCGGGATCGTCGGTCACCAGCACCGGCGTCGCCGGCGAGGTGTCGGCCGCGGCGCGCTCGAAGGCCTTGGCGGCAGAGCGCAGATTGCCCGAGCCATAATCGATTATCGCGGTGGTCACGGCGCGTCAGCTCCAGAAGCCGGGACTGGGGTCCAGACCGAGTGTGCCGGGTGCCCGAGCCGTGGCGGTCGACGGCGCTGGCTGCGGCCTCGATGCCGGTGTCATGGCTTCGGCGTAGCGGATGAGGGCCTGCGCGCGGCTTGGCGCCGCGACCACCTCCACCAGGCGATAGCCGCGGGCGGCGAGGCCGGCCCGGCGCAAGTCGTTCGCCGACATGCCGGCGAGCACGCCGTAGCCGAGGCCGAGTACCACCGGCAGGAGCGGCCCGAGCTCCAACACCTGGGGCACGGCGACGATCGCCGCCAGCGCGGCGATCAGCGGCACAGCCGCAAGCCACAGTCCTTCCGCCAGCGCCCAGAACGGCGCAAAGAAGAACGCGAGCCAATTGAACCCCTCGCGCACGAGGATGGCGCGACCCAGTGTGCCGTCCTCCGCGCCTACATCGCTGCCCGGGAGGTGTACCGTGTAGAAGCGCACCGGGTCAGGCCTCCAGGCTGCCGCCGAGCACGCCCTTGGTGGAGGGAACCTCGCCGGCCATGCGTGGATCGGGCTCGATCGCCTGGCGCAACGCCCGCGCGAGGCCCTTGTAGCAGGCCTCGATCATGTGATGGCTGTTCTCGCCGTACATGACCTCGACATGGAGCGTGAGCCCCGCCGCCTGCGCGAACGCCTGGAACCACTCCTTGAAGTGCTCGGTGTCCATACCGTCGAGGCGCGGTTTCTCGAACTGGACCCGCCAGATCAGATAGGGCCGGTTGCTCGCGTCGAGGGAGACGCGCGCGCACGCCTCGTCCATGGGAATCACGGCGCTGCCATAGCGGCGGATGCCGCGCCGCTCGCCGAGGGCCTGACTCACGGCCTCGCCGATTGTAATGCCGGTGTCTTCGACCGTGTGATGCAGCGTCACGTCGATGTCGCCCTCGGCCGTGCAGTCGATATCGATCAGGCTGTGCCGCGAGAGCTGCTCCAGCATGTGATCGAGAAAGCCGATTCCAGTCGCAATCTGCGAGCAACCGCGGCCGTCGAGATCGACGGAAACGGAAATATTCGTCTCTTTGGTAACCCGCTCGACGCGGGCCGTGCGCGTGGGCTCGCTCATGCCGCAAACCGATATCCGGGGGGGAGCGGCGCCCTTGTAGCAAGAACCGCGTTTGGCTGCCAGCCTCGATCATGCGGACGGTCCGATGGGAATCGGTCACAATACGTGGAGGCGAGTCCGCGCTGATCGCGCAATCGGCTATTCTGGGTCACCGGTGAATGTGTGGGGGAGCAGGCATGAGGTCACTTCTGGGAGGAGTGCTGGCGGGCGCGATCTGCCTGCTCGCCAGCGCAGCGGCGGCAGAGGTCAGCGGCACCATCGTCGCGGAATCCGATCGGGACTTCTCGCAGCCGCACGATCTAGTGCTGTCGGCCGACGGCGCCTTCCTCTATGTCGCCGATGTCGGCAACGACCGTATCAAAGTGCTCGATCCAACCACACTGGCCACCCTCGGCACATTCGCCGCGGGCCAGCTGTCGGGCCCGCACGACGTGGCCTTCGACCGGCAGGGGCGCCTGCTGGTCGCCGACACCCATAACCATCGCATCGCAATTTACGAGGTGGACGGCGCCTCGGGCGTGTTCGTCGGCGCAATTGGCGATCCCTTGCGCAAACCGGAGGGCGTCGATGTCGCCGCCGACGGCACGATCTACGTCACCAGCGCCTCGCGTCACACCGTGACGACAATCCGCGACGGCGCGGTCGTCGGCGAAGTCGGCGGGGGCGGCAGCGACGACAATCGGTATTCCCGGCCCCACGATGTCGAGGCGGCGCCCGACGGCCGCGTCGTGGTCGCCGACCCCGGCAACGACCGGCTGCAGATCCTCGATGCCGACCTCGGCTTCGTTCGCACCGTCGGCGGCCCCGCTTACGGGTTCAATGAGCCGAAATACTTCACGATCGACACACGGGGGTGGATCTATCTCGCCGACGAATACAACGACCGTGTCGTCATTCTCGACCGGGATTACCGCATCCGGGGTGTCTTGGGAGGGAGGCGGGCCGAGGGCGGGTCCGGCGCGCTCGATCACCCGGAGGGGGCGGAAATCCAAGGGCAGCGGCTTTGGGTCTCGGATACCAGCAACAACCGGATCGTGCTGTACAGCCTTAGGGGGGAGTAAAAATTTCTTTATATCAATGTGTTGTACGGTTTATATAAGAAATGATATCAAATAACAGCCGCGACCCACAATTTCACGTCCTCCCTTAACCGTTGTCCTGCTAACTGTCGCGTACCCCTGGCAACGCCATAGGGCGCCGTTCGCACACCACCGTCGGACGCGTGACCGATCACTATCGTGGTCGCTATCGTGACGGCCGGGGTTCGCCGCTTCGGGCTTCCCGCGGCCGGCATACCGGGGCATGATGGTGTGGGATTGTGCAGACGAGGAGATCGCGGCATGGCCGGAACCTTCGACATCAACATCGATTGCGGCGAGAGCTTCGGCAACTGGGTCATGGGGGCGGACGAGGCGCTCATGCCCCACGTCACCACGGCGAACGTCGCCTGCGGCTTCCATGCCGGCGACCCCATGACCATGATGAAGACCATCGCGCTCGCCAAGGAGAACGGCGTCGCCGTGGGCTCCCATCCGGGTCTGCCGGACCTCATGGGTTTCGGGCGCCGGGTCATGGCGATCACGCCGGACGAGCTCTACGCCTATGTGGTCTACCAGACCGGCGCGCTCAGGGCGGCGCTAGAGGCCAACGGCATGGCACTCCATCACGTCAAGCCGCACGGCGCCCTCTATCGCATGCTGAACGACGACGAAGCGCTGGGGGAGGCCTTCGCCCGCGCGGTGATCGATCTCTGTCCGGCGCCGATGATTTATTACCCGGCACCGGTCGAGCGTCACGCAGTGACGAAGATCGCGGCGGAGATGGGCATCGATGTGGTGCCCGAGCTCTATTTCGATCTTCCCTACGAGGATGATGGAACCCTCGCGTTGAAGCGCTCCAACGAGGGTGCGGACCTCGACGAGACCCGGCACAAACTCGGCCTCTTCCTGGATACTGGCAACACCCTCAGCATCAACGGCGCGCGTGTGCCGATCTCGGCCCGCAGCATCTGCCTCCATGGGGACGGGCCGAACGCGGTCGATCTCGCCACGACCATCGGCGCGACGCTCACCGAGCGCGGCTATGCGCTGCAGCCGCTGGAGCCCGCGCCGACGATACGGCACCAAGCCGCCGAGTAGCTCAGTAGGGCTGGCATCGCGGCGCCGGTTGAGGCATGTTCCGCCCGCGAACGGCGCCGCGCCGAGTCTGAGAAGAGAAGGAGACGTCGATGAGCGACGAACACGGCCCCTCGCTCGAGGAGCTGACACGGGCACGAATCCCTTATGTGGCGGGGCTCGGCCTCGTCGTCCTCATTATCGGCGTCCTCGCCGGCCTCTCGGCAGGCGGAATCGTTCCGTAGAACGATTCAAGAGGCGGGTGCGGAGGCGGGCAGCAGCCCCCCCGCCCGCATCCAGGCGCACAAATCTTCCAACATGGTGCGGAGCGGCACCGGCTTGAAGCCGAGCTCTCGCACTGCCTTGTCGCACAGCATGATCTGAGTCCGGTTGGTGACGAAGTGAATCTCGTCGCTCACGTCGGGGTTGCGTTCGCTCGTCGGCTCCGGCGGTTCGACTCCGACGATTTCGGCCACGATGCGGGCGGCAGTGGCGAATTTCTCGTTGGCGCCGGCGAGAATGTAGCGCTCCCCTCGCCTGCCCCGCTCGTAGGCGCTGATGTGCGCCTTCGCGGTCTCGTCGATATGGCAGAAGGCGCCACCGCCCGTGCCGACCGTCCTCATCGCGCCGCTCGCGATGGCCTGGACGAAGGGGCCCCAGATCACCCGGTCGTAGGGACCGACTACGCTGCCGGGGTTGACGCACACCGCATCGAGGCCACCAGCCGCTGCCTCCAGCACGATGTCCTCGGCCGCCTTCTTGGTGCTGCAGTAATTGACCCCGATCTCGTCGGCGTTGGATGGCGCGGTTTCGTCGATCGGCACACCGTCATGGAGGCCGAACACCGCGCCCGTGGAGGTGTGGATGAAGCGCCCGACGTTCTTGGCCTTGGCCACCTCGACCACGGCGCGGGTGCCCGCCACGTTGGCGTGGGTCTGGGCTTCGTCGCGGGCCGAATCGAAGCTCACGTTGCCGGCGACGTGGAAGACGGCATCGACGCCTTCCGGGATCGCGCCTTCAAGAAACTCCCGATCCCCGATGTCGCCCACCACCCGGGTCGCCGGGAACTGCCGCAGATACGTCAGGTCCGAGGTCTCGCGGTGCATCGCGATCACCGACCAACCGGCCTCGCCAAGCTGCTTCACCAGATTGACCCCGATGAAGCCCGATGCGCCGGTGACGAATGCAGTCTTGCCTGTCATGTCGAATTCCTCGCGTGTGTGCGGCTCACCGCCAGATCGGTTTGCCGGAGCCGGGCAGGCCGTAGGAGTCCCACTTGCCCGTCACCCGCTCCACGATGTCGTCCGCCATACGGATGCGACGCCCCCAACTGCGGCTGGTCTCGGGCCCGATCTTCGTGGTCGCATCGAGGCCGATCTTGGCGCCGAGCCCCGGCTCAGGGCTCGCGAAATCGAGATAGTCGATCGGCGTGTTCTCGACGATCGTGATGTCGCGCGCCGGGTCCATGCGCGTGGAGACCGCCCACATCACGTCCTTCCAGTCGCGCGCGTCGATGTCGTCGTCCACCACGATCACCCATTTCGTATACATGAACTGACGCAGATAGGACCAGACGGCCATCATCACGCGCTTGGCGTGGCCCGCGTACGATTTCTTGATGGAGACCACCGCGATCCGGTAGCTGCAGCCTTCCGGCGGCAGCCAGAAGTCGACGATCTCCGGGAACTGCTGGACGAGGAGCGGGATGAAGACTTCATTGAGCGCCTCGCCGAGGATGCTCGGCTCGTCGGGCGGGCGCCCGGTATAGGTCGAGAGATAGATCGGATCGCGCCGCATGGTGATGGCGGAGACCGTGAACACGGGGAACGGCTCGACCGCGTTGTAGTAGCCTGTATGATCGCCGAAGGGGCCTTCGTCCCGATAGTCGTCGAGGCTGACGTGGCCTTCGATGACGATCTCGGCTTCGGCCGGAACCTCGAGCGGCACCGTCTTGGCCCGCACGAGCTCGACCTTCTGGCCGCGCAGGAGGCCCGAGAACTGGTATTCCGAGAGCGTATCCGGCACCGGCGTCACCGCCGCAAGTATAGTGCCTGGATCGGCGCCAATCACCGCCGCGGCCGGCAGGGGCTCCTGCTTTTCCTCCGCCCAGCGCCGATGCTGCTGGGCGCCGCCGCGATGCGCCAGCCAGCGCATCAGCGTCTTGTCCCGCCCCACCACCTGCATCCGGTAGATGCCGAGGTTGTAGTTGTCGATGCGCGAGCGGCTCGGGCCCTTGGTGACGACGAGAGGCCAGGTGATGAGCGGTGCCGGCTCGCCCGGCCAGCAGGTCTGGATCGGGAGCCGGCCGAGATCGATGTCATCGCCCATGAGCACCACCTCCTGCACCGGCCCGGCGCCGATGGTGCGGGGCTTCATCGCGCGAACCGTGTTGAGAAGCGGCAGCATCTCGATCGCTTCGCGCCAGCCGCTCGGCGGCTCGGGCTGGCGCAGGAAGGCCAGCGTCTCGCCGACCTCGCGAAGCTGGCCGGGCTCCCGGTTCATGCCCCAGGCAACCCGCTCTACGGTGCCGAAGAGGTTGACCAGAACCGGCATGTCGTAGCGCGTGCCCTCGTCGCCCACGACGTTCTCGAAGAGCACCGCCGGCCCCTGCTCGGCGATGAGGCGGGTCTGGATCTCGGTCATCTCCAGATAGGGCGAGACCGGCGCCGAGACCCGGTTCAGGCGGCCCGTGCTTTCCAGGCGGGCGATGAAGTCGCGCAGCGATCGATAGGCCATGGGCACCTCGGCGGGTTGCGGGCATTCATGGGCACACGCCGGCCCCCGTCAAGCCCGCACGGGCGGGCGGCGATGGCGCACGTAGGGATGCAGCCGGAGCCTTGCTGTCCGTGACCCTGCCCCGCGCCGAGACGGTCGAGACCGCGAAAGGTTATCCCTTCCCGCGGCCGAGCTATTCCTTCCTCTTCGTGGATGGCGAGGCGCTGCCCCTGCTCTCCCTCGGCGAGTCGCTGGAGGAGGCTGAGATCGAAGTCGACGGACGAGCGGTGCCGGCCGGAACCCTGTTGCGGAGACGCGGGATCGCCGCCCCGGCCCCGCTCGGGCAACGCACGCCGGTATTGGCCTATGGCGCCAACGCCGCGCCCGAGCGTCTGCGGCGAAAGTTCGCCCTCATCGGGCAGGCGGTTTTCCCGGTCCTCAATGCGAGGCTTCATGATTTCGACGTCGTCCACGCCGCCCATATCTCGAGCTACGGCGCGGTGCCGGCGACGATCGAGCGCTCCCCCGACACCGTCTGCGACATCGCCGTCACCTACCTCGACGATCGCGAGCTCGCGCGCATGCACGAGACCGAATTCCGCCGGCACACCTATCTCTTCGGCCAGCTGAACAACGTCCGGCTGGAGCCCGACCTGCTGCCGGCCATGGACACGGTGAGCAGTTATGTCGGCGGATTCGGTCACATCGCGCCTGAAGGAGAGCCACTCGCGCTCGCCGCCATCCGGGCCGAGCGCCGGCGCTTCCGCACCTGCTCGCAAACGGAGGCGCTGCAGACGATTCAGGCCATGCTCGGCGTGCCAGGGCCGCTGGATGCGTTCATCCAGGAGGCGATCGACGACGATGCAATCAGGCGCGCACGCACGGCGCTGCTCAGGGCGCAGGCGCAGCCCTTCTCCTACAGGGACTTTGCGCCGACGGCGCCGTGACCGTCAGCCGAGCGCCTGCGCGGCGACGATACCGGCGAAGAGCGCGAGGCCGACCAGGCTGTTGTTCTTGAATTTGGCGAGGCAGTCGGCGGGGTTATCAATGCGCACGCGGAGCGCCTGCCAGGCGAGCAGCAGCGCGGCCACCGCCACGCCCACGTAGTAGGGCCAAGCCACGGACGCGGCGACTCCGACCCCGACGAAGCCCGCCACAGCGGTAACATAGAACGCGATCAGGAACGGCCGCGTCCGCTGGCCGAGCGCGATTGCGCTGGACTTCACCCCGATCAGGAGGTCGTCCTCCTTGTCCTGATGGGCGTAGATCGTGTCGTAGCCCAAGGTCCAGGCGATGCCGGCGACATAGAGCAGACCCGCCGGCCAGCCGAGGCCACCCTCGACCGCAGCCCAGCCCAGCAGCGCACCGTAGTTGAAGGTGAGGCCGAGGAAGGCCTGCGGCCAGTAAGTGATGCGCTTCATCAGGGGGTAGAGGACCACCAGCAGCAGCGAGCCCACTCCAAGCAAGATCGCGAACAGGTTGAACTGCAGCAGAATGGCGAGGCCCGCGCCCAACAGCACCGCCATAAAGGCGACGGCCCCCTTCACCCCGATGGCGCCGGAAGGCAGCGGACGCCGGCGGGTGCGCTCCACGCGTGCATCGAAGTCGCGGTCGAAGATGTCGTTGAGGGTGCAGCCGGCGGCCCGCATCACGAACGCGCCGGCGGTGAAGAGCACCAGCAACTCCAGATCCGGCAGACCGTCAGAGGCAAGTCCGATGGCCCAGAGACACGGCCAGAGCAGGAGCCACACGCCGACCGGCTGATCCAACCGGGCCAGCGCCACGAAGGGGCGCGCGAATGGCGGCATCGCCCGCTCGACGGGACCAGGCCCCCCGGGCCCACGTCCAGAGGGCGCCGAGGCTCCGTTGTGCAGGCGCTCGACCATGGCTGCTGGTGTATCGTGGCGCTCTGGCAGTGACAAGCGGAGAGCCGCCCATGGACGGGAGGGAGCGGGAGCGTGATGATGGCCGGAGCACGATCCGGCTCTTCGTCGAGACCGCGCTCGATGCGGGCGATGCGATCGCGCTGGCACCCGGCCAGGCCCATTACCTCCGCAACGTGATGCGCCAGGCGCCGGGCGACCGGATTCGCCTCTTCAACGGGCGAGATGGGGAGTGGGCGGGCGCCATCGAGACCATCGCGCCCCACCGCGCAGCCGTTCGCATCGCCACGCGGACCGCGGAGCAGATGCCGGCGCCCGATTTGCACCTCCTGTTCGCGCCGCTCAAGACGACCCGCACCCGCTTCGTGATCGAGAAGGCGACCGAGCTTGGGGTCGGCGCCATCCGCCCGGTGCTCACCCGGCATGGCCAGACCGCGCGCGTCAACGTCGAGCGGCTCCGTGCGCATGCGATCGAGGCGGCGGAGCAGTGCGGCCGCCTCGACGTGCCGTCGATTGCACCCCCGTGCTCCCTCGCCGACGCGCTCGCCGGCTGGCCGCCCGACCGCCGGCTGCTCGTTTGCGACCCCGAGGCCGATCCGACGGTCGCCGACGCGCTGTCGGGTGGCGCAGGCACGCCCTGGGCGATCCTGGTCGGGCCCGAGGGCGGATTTACGCCCTCCGAACGGCGCTCGATCGCCGATCATCCGGCGGCCGTGCGCGCCCGCCTCGGCCCGCGCACGCTGCGCGCGGAGACTGCCGTAGCGGCAGCATTGGCCTGTTGGCAGGCCCTCGCGGGCGACTGGCGGTGAGGCCGTGCTGCGCGGGACGCAGGCCTGTCATGTCGGGCAAGCGACGGGATATGCTGGACAGTGTCGCTCGAATCGGGGAAACCCCGCACTGGTTCGACGCGACCGCTGGGAGGGAGCGTGAACGATAGCGCCACCAGGCAGGGCGAGGCGCTCACCCGCCGCGACCTGATCGCCTATCTCGAATCCGGCTGCAAGCCGCGCCAGGCGTGGCGGATCGGCACGGAGCACGAGAAATTCGGCCATCGCCTCGCGGACCGTGCGCCGCTCCCCTACGAGGGGCCGTCGGGAATCCGCGCGCTGCTGGAGGGAATTCAGCGCTACGGCTGGGACCCGTACCTGGAGAACGGCAACCCCATCGCCCTGCTCAAGGACGGCCAGTCGGTGACGCTGGAGCCGGGCGGCCAGCTCGAGCTCTCGGGCGCCCCGCTCCATAACCTGCACCGCACCTGCGACGAGGTGCACGCGCATTTGGATCAGGTGCGGACGATTTCCGAGGAGCTTGGGATCGGGTTCTACGGCGTGGGATTCCGCCCCGATGCACCGCGCGAGGCGATCCCCTGGATGCCCAAGGGCCGCTACGCGATCATGCGCCGCTACATGCCGACGCGCGGCAGCCTCGGCCTCGACATGATGACCCGCACCTGCACCGTGCAGGTCAATCTGGATTTCGACTCGGAAACCGACATGGTCCGCAAGATGCGCGTCGCCATGGCCTTACAGCCGGTGGCCACCGCGCTCTTCGCCAACTCGCCCTTCGTCGAGGGCAAACCCAGCGGCTTCCGCAGCTATCGCAGCCATGTCTGGACCGATACCGACCCCGATCGCTGCGGCCTGCTCGCCTTCGTCTTCGAGCCCGGAATGGGATTCGAGCGCTACGCCGACTACGTGCTCGATGCGCCCATGTATTTCGTGGCGCGGGACGGCGGCTACATCGACGTGGCGGGCGAATCGTTCCGCGACTTCCTCCGAGGCGCCCTACCCCAGCTTCCCGGCGAGCGGCCGACGCTAAAGGACTGGGAGGACCATCTGACCACGGTGTTCCCCGAGGTGCGGCTCAAGACGTTCATCGAGATGCGCGGCGCCGACAGCGGCCCGTGGGGCAAGGTGTGCGCCCTGCCGGCACTCTGGGTCGGCCTGCTCTACGATTCGACGGCGCTGAACGAGGCCGAGGCGCTGGTCGCCTCATGGACGGCCGCCGATGTTGCGGCGTTGCTCGGTGCCGTGCCGCGGAAGGCGCTCCGTGCCACGGTCGGCGGGCGGACGGTGCAGGAGGTGGCCCGCGACGCGGTGGAGATCGCTGCCGGCGGTCTCATGCGGCGCGCCGTCGCCGGCAATCTCGACTCCGACGAGCGCTCCTACCTCACCTATCTGCGGCAGATCGCGGAGAGCGGGCGGACCGCCGCCGACGACATGCTCGAGGCCTACGAGGGCCGCTGGGGCGGCAGCATCGAACCGCTCTTCGAGGAATACGCCTATTAGCGGGCAGGGCACGGCGGGAAAGACGCTGGAGGGCCACGCGGGGGCATATCGCCTCAACCCGGCTCTCCACGCCGTCATCCCGCCGCCCATCGCCGAGATTGCGGCGTTGACGAGAGGACGGGTTTTTCCACCGGAGAAGCCGCTGCTCGATCTCGCCCAGGCGGTGCCGGCCTACCCGCCGGCCGACGCCCTCACCGCCCATCTCGCGAGCGCGGTGCGGCAACCGGAGATGGCGCGCTACACCCCGATCGTCGGTCGTGACGACCTGCGTAGTGCGCTGGCGGACGCTCTTTCGGACGCCTATCGGGGCCGGGTAACGCGCGATCACGTGGCGATCACGGCAGGCTGCAACCAGGCCTTCTGCCTCGCGCTCATGGCGCTCGCGGGACCGGGAGACGAGACGATCCTGGCCGCGCCCTCCTACTTCAACTACCAGATGTGGCTGGAGATGCTGGGCATCTCGCCCGTCTATCTCCCCTTCCGGCCCGAGCGCGGCGGCGTGCCGGACCCGGCAGACGCCGCGGCGCGGATCACTTCCCGCACCCGTACCATCGTGCTGGTGACACCAAACAACCCCACCGGCGCCATCTACTCGCCGGAGACCATCGAGGGCTTCCATCGTCTGGCGCGGGAGGCCGGGCTGGCACTGGTGCTCGACGAGACCTATCGCGACTTCCTGCCGGGCGATGGGCCGCCACACGGCCTGTTCGCACGCCCGGACTGGGACGAGACGCTGGTCCACCTCTACAGCTTCTCCAAGGTCTACAGCCTCACCGGCTACCGGGTCGGTGCGCTGGCCGCGGGCGGCGGACTGCTCGCCGAGGTCGCCAAGGCTGCCGATTGCGTCGCGATCTGCGCGCCCGCCATCGCCCAGGAGGCGGCACTCTACGGCCTTCGCAATCTCGCGAACTTCCGTGCCGAGAAGCGGCGCCTCGTGCTGGAGCGCGTCGCCCGTTTCCGCGCGATGTTCGAGCGCGAGAGCCTGGCCTACGAGCTGATCTCCGCCGGCGCCTTCTTCGCCTATGTGCGCCATCCCTTCGCCGGCACATCTGCCGTCGATGTCGCCCACAAGCTCGTGCTGGAGGAGAACGTGCTCTGCCTGCCTGGCAGCGCCTTCGGCCCGGAGCAAGAGAACTATCTGCGCTTCGCCCTCGCCAACATCGACGGCGATGCAATGGCGGCGCTCGGCGATCGCCTGGAGGCGAGCCAGCAGTAGAAGCGTTACGGCGTCGGCGCCGGCTGCGCTTCGGTGAAGCGGCCGATATCGAAGCCCTCGATCGGCGTCTCAGTGCGGCCGTCGAGAGCGAGCTCTGCCGCCACCGCGCCCGAGGAGGGGCCCAGGCAAAAGCCGTGGCCGCTGAAGCCGAAGGCGTGGACAAGGCCGGGCGTTGTCCGGCTCGGGCAGAGCACCGGCAGATGGTCCTCGGTGCAGCCCTCCACCCCGCTCCAGAAGCGGATCACGGCAAGATCGGCGATGCGGGGAATGATCTCCACCGTTCGCGCCAGCGTGGTCAGGCTCTCCTCGGCATTGACCTTGCCGAAGCCGACATCGAGGTCGGCGGTGTCGCTGCGCCCGCCGAAGATGACATTGCCGCGCGGAATCTGGCGTGCATAGACGTCGCCGCCCATCACGGCGAGCACGGGCTCCATGAAATAGGGCGCGGGCTCGGTGACGACCATCTGCGGCTCCATCGGCCAGATCTCGACTCGCTCGCCGAACTTTGCTGCAAGCCGGCCACCCCAGGCGCCGGAACTGTTGATGAGCGTGCCCCCGCGCAGCGTGCGGCCGGTCTCGGTCTCGACGACGAATCCGCTGCCGTCGCGCTCGACATGCTGCGCGCCGTCGTGCTCGATCAAGGTGGCACCCGCCGCCCGCGCAGCGCGCGCGAAGGCGGGGCCGACGAGGCGCGGGTTGGCCTGCCCGTCGCTTGCGCAATAAGCAGCGCCCACGGCGCTCGGGCCGAGCCACGGGTAACGGTCGAACAGTGTGTTGCGGCCCAGCATCTGAACCTCGACCCCGTATTTGGCCTGGGCCTCTGCGTGGACCGCGATCTGGTTCAAATCCTCGTCGCTGCGCGCGACCTTGATGTTGCCCGTAATTTCGTACTCGCAGTCGCTGCCGACCAGCTCAGGCAGGCGCTTCCAGATCGCGAGCGCGCGGGTGGCAATGCCGAGCTCCGCGAGCTTGCGCCCGTTGCGCCGGACTCCGCCGAAATTGACGCCGCTCGCCGCCGCTCCGAGCTGGTTTTTCTCAACCACCGCGACGCTCGCGCCGCGTTCGCGCAGGTGTAGCGCCGCGGCGCATCCGACCAGGCCGCCGCCGACGATGACCACATCGGCCCGCAGATCGCTCATATCGAGGCCGCCCTTGAGCGGTCCTCGACCGCGGCTTCGGCGCCTGCGCGAATGGAAAGCGGCTTGACCGGGGCCTGACCGCGCAGGCGACCCACCTCCGCCACGTCGCAGCCGCGCGCGGCGGCGAGGATCTGGGCAGCGGCGGGGCCGCACACGCGGCCCTGGCAGCGTCCCATGCCGATACGCGTGAACGCCTTCGCCCGATTCATCTCCGTCGGCGCGAGGGCTCGGCCCTGACGGATTTCGCCGGCGGTGATCGCCTCGCAGCGGCAGATGACGGTCTCGTCGGGGAGCGACCGTGCCAGGTGGAAGGGAGCCGGAAGGGCCCGCTCCAGCGCGTTGCGGAAGCGCATGATGCGCCGGAGCTTCGCCCGCAGCCTCGCCTGAAGCGCTTGTTCCGTCGCGATGCCGTTGTCGGCGAGCAAGGCGAGAGCCGCGAGACGGCCGCGCAGCTCTGCCGCGTCGGCACCGGCAACACCGGCCCCGTCGCCCGCGAGATAGACGGAGCCCTTGAGCGCGCGGCCGTCGTCATTGGTCTGCGGCAGCCATTGCTGTGCGAGCGAATCGAACGCCATCTCGCAGCCGGCGAGCTCGGCAAGTTGCACCTCGGACTTGACGCTGTAGCCGATACCCAGGCCGGTGCAGGCGATGCGGTGCTCGTGTCCGCGGCGGTCTCGATAGCGCACGGCCTCAAGGGCCGACTCTCCCTCGGCAGCGACCGGCGTGATACCCGCGCGCACCGGTATTCTGGCTGCCCTGAGCCAGGTCATGTACCAGATGCCCTTGGCGAAGGTCCGCCCGCCCCACAGCAGGCCGGGAAGCACCGGGATCGCCTGGCCTGCACGGGACGTATCCAGCACCGCCGCCACCCGCGCGCCCGCATGGGCATACTGATAGGCAACGAGATAGAGCAGCGGCCCGGTGCCCATGAAGACGACTGGGTCGCCGATGGCGCAGCCCTGCGCCTTCAACGCGACCTGAGATCCGCCCATGGTGAACACGCCGGGGAGTGTCCAGCCCGGAAACGGGATGACCCGATCCATCGCGCCGGTGGCCAGGATGATCGCCTCGAACTCGATTCGCTCGATTCCGGCGGGGCCGAGCGCGTGGGCGATGCCCGCCTCGATGTTCCAGATCAGGGTGTTGGGGCGATAGTCGATGCGCTCCTGCATGGCGTCGAGGGCCGCGTGCACCGCCTGGGCCTTGCGCGCCTCGAAGCCGTAGAGCGCGGCGGCCGGCCGTCTGAATCCCGCGGGCGGCCGGCGATAGATCTGGCCGCCGCTGCGCGCGCCTTCGTCGACCACAATCGGCGCAACGTCGTGGCCGACGAGCGTCTCGGCCGCCCGCGTTCCCGCCGGGCCAGCGCCGACGATCAGCACCGTGGGTTTGTCTCCGCTCACGAGATGGTACCCGGCGTGCGCGGCTCGTCGTCCGGCGCGCGCACGCGCATGCCGTCCCATATCTCTGTCGTGCACGCGCGCGTGCGGCTCCCGTCCTCGAGCACGACCCAGCAGTCCTGACACGCGCCCATGTTGCAAAATCCCGCCCGCAGGTCGCCGTCGAACTCGTTTCGGCGAAGCGCGACGCCGTTGCAGAGAAGCGCGGTCAACAGCGTGTCGCCGGTGAGCGCGTCAAGCGTTCGCTCACCGTGAAAGATCGTGACTCCGGGCCGGTCGGTCTCGGCTAGACGCACGAGGCGGCACCCCGCGCTCGGTTGCTGCTCAGTTCGTTGCGACATGAGCCCGTGCTGACACGCCGCCCTGCGCGCGTCAAGCAAGGCGAGAGCCGCTCGCTACCCCTCACGTCGCCCGGCGGTCTTCCGATTCCCGCCCGTAGACACGGCCCTTCCACTCGCTCCGCTTGCCACCCCAGTCGCGGAGTGCCGAGTGCCAGGTCATGGCAAGGAACAGCGTACCGATGAGCGGCATCGTGAGTGTCCAGCCGGGCGAGAGACGGTAATAGAGGAGGGTCGGCAGATAGCAGACCGCCATGGCGACGAGTCCGACAGCTGCGGCGACCTGGGCCGCGAGAGGCCCGGCGAGGCCCGCAATCGGCGCCCAGAACGAAAGCGCCATGAGCAGCGTGCATAGGAGCAACAGCGCCGGCGAATAGCGGAGCTGGGTGTAGGCGGTGCGGGCAACCATTTGCCACACCACCCCGAGGGTCGGATAGGCGCGATGGCTCTCTGCCCCACCGGTCACGCCGACCCAGGTCCGGAATCCCGCATCCTTGACCGCCCGCGCCAGCGCGCAATCGTCGATGAGCGCCCCCCGGATCGCACCGAAGCCACCGATTGTGGCGAGCACCGGGGTCTCCACCAGGACACAGCCGCCGGCAGCGGCGGCAACCCATCGGCCCGGCTTGTTCGCCAGATGGAACGGGTAGAGCAGGCGGAAGAAGAAGATGAAGGCTGGGAGCAGGAGCCTTTCCCATCCTCCCTGCATCCTGAGCGCCGCCATCACCGAGACGAGCGCCGCGCCGCTCTCTTCCTTCTTGGCGAGTAGCGCACGGATCATCCCCGGCCGGAGCGTGATATCGGCATCGAGCAACAGTGTGAGCGGCGTCTCGATCCGCCGCCGACCTTGCTCAAGAGCCCACAGCTTGCCGGTCCATCCATCCGCAAGCGGAGCGCCGCGGCAGACTTCGAAAATCAGAGAGGCAGACGCAGCCCGCTGCGCAACCTCCGCCGTGTCGTCGCCGGAGCGGTCGTCGACCAAGACAATCCGCAGGCCCCGCCCTTGATGTCCAAGCGCCGCGATCGTATCGCCAATGACTGCCGCCTCGTCGCGGGCCGGGATGAGGACCGTCACGTCTTCGAGGCCGAACTCCGTTACATCGTTCGCGATCTCCGGCTCCAGCCGTTCCCGCACGCGCCAGGGCTGCCAGGGAAGCACGAGGATGCAGAGCCAAATGGCGGCGCCTGCCGCAGCGAGGCCGCTCCAGAGCATCGCCATGCCGTCCATCGGTGAGGACCGCGCGCCGTCCCTCAGCGCCGGCTCAACAGGATGGCGCAAGCACGGCAGCAGCCGCGATCAGCGGGGCAGCGAGAGCGGAACGCCAGCGCGTCATGGCTTCCGACGCTTGATCAGGGTCACCTTGTTCTTGCCGTTCTCGCGCCGGTATTGGGACTCGTCCATCAGCTTTTGCACGAGATAGACACCGAGCCCGCCGATGGGGCGATCCGGGATCGGCGAGTCGAGGTCGGGCGGCGGCGCCTCGGCGAACGGATCGAACGGCTTGCCGCCGTCGACGATTTCCATGGTGAGGGCGTCGCTTTCCGAGGTCAGCGTGATCCGAATATCCGAGTCTCCCTCGTCATCGTATCCGTACTTCACGATGTTGGTGCCGATTTCCTCGACCACGAGCTTGATCTGAAACACAAGATCGGGCTCCCAGCCCTCGGCCGCCGCCAATATTTCGACCGCCGCGTGAATGCGGTCGATCTCGTCGAACCTCGCTTCCATATTGAGGGTAAGGTTCGCGCCCACTCTTCGGTCCTCGCTCGATAGGAGGCCTTGCGGGCGGTACCGTCGCGTTGGCCGCAGCCGTTCCCGCGCAGCCTCCAGCGCCGTGGCCAGTCCGGCGCCCTCCGCTCGAATCCGAGGCGCGGATGTGCCAACGGCCGATGCGACACGCTGCTATACCTGCCCTCGCTTGGCAAGCACACGTTCTTGCTGTCATGGGATCGGCCCGAGGGCTACGCCGCCAGAAGCACTGCAAACCCGGGGCAAGAGTTGGGGCGAGTGATGGGATTTGAACCCACGACCCCCGGAACCACAATCCGGTGCTCTAACCAACTGAGCTACACTCGCCGCTGCCGGCTTCACTTAGTGAAGCCCCGGTGCCACGTCAAGCGAAGGTCGGTCATGCGGGCGAATCCAGTCGGGCAATGGTTCGGGTTGCGCGCGCGAGTCGCGGCGCTGCTTCTTCTTGCGCTGTTGTCTCTATCGATGTCCGTCGGTGCCGGCGCGGACGACACCCCGGTCCGCGCGGAGCACGCGATGATCGCGGCGGCTCACCCTGCTGCCGCAGAGGCGGGCGCCCGCATCCTCGAAGCAGGCGGCGGCGCCATCGATGCGGCAATCGCGACGCAAATGGTGCTGGGCCTCGTCGAGCCGCAGTCCTCCGGCGTCGGCGGCGGCGGCTTTCTGCTCTACTACGATGCGGCGCGAGGGGTCGTAGAGACCTATGACGGGCGCGAGACTGCACCGGCCGCCGCCGATGAACGGCTTTTTCTGGATGCGAACGGCACACCGCGCCCTTGGCAGGCGGTCGCTGTCGGCGGCCTTCCGGTCGGAGTGCCAGGCGTCGTCCCGATGCTTGAACGTGCGCACCGCGCCCATGGCCGCATGCCTTGGGCACGGCTCTTCGAGCCCGCTGCGACAATCGCCGAGCGTGGCTTCGGCATTTCGCCGCGGCTTGCGCATATGATCGAGGAGAACCTCGGCCTTGCGCGCTTCCCTACCGCCCGAGCCTACTTCTTTCACCCGAACGGGAGCCCGAAACGCGCGGGCGAAATACTAATAAATCGGGGCTACGCCGAGACGATGAGGGCCATCGCGCGCGACGGCGCGGACGCTCTCCACGAGGGACAGATCGCAGCTGCGATCGTCGCCGCCGTGCAGGACGATCCCGTGAATCCGGGATCTCTTGCGCGCGCCGATCTCGCCTCTTACCGCGCCCATGTACGGCCGCCCGTGTGTCTCGACTACCGGCGCCACCGGGTTTGCAGCATGGGGCCGCCGAGCTCGGGCGGCGTGACGATGCTGCAGATCCTCGGTTTGCTGGAGCGTTTCGACCTCGCCTCTGTCGCCCCCAATTCCGCGGAAGCTGTCCACCTCATCAGCGAGGCGAGCCGCCTCGCCTTCGCCGACCGCAATCGCTACCTGGCGGACGCGGATTTCGTGCCGGTTCCGATCGACGGGCTGCTGGACCCGAATTATTTGGGCCAGCGGGCTCTCTTGATCGGCCCCAACCGTGCAATGCGCGAGGCCGTGCCGGGCGTGCCGCCGGGCTCCGAGGAGCTGGATCGCGCCGATAGCGCGTCGCCGGAACTCGCCTCCACGAGCCATCTCTCGGTCGTCGATTCGCGCGGCAACGCCGTCTCATTCACCACCAGCGTCGAGCGCGCATTCGGCTCGCGACTCATGGTTGCGGGATTCATCCTGAACAATCAGCTCACCGACTTCTCCTTCGCGCCCGAGGATGCAAACGGTGCGGTCGCGAATCGGGTGCAACCGGGCAAGCGGCCCCGCTCATCCATGACGCCGACGCTGATCTTCGATGCAAACGGCAATCTCGTCGCGACGCTCGGCTCCCCCGGCGGCTCGCGCATCATCGGTTTTGTCGCGCAATCGGTCATCGCCCTCATCGATTGGGGGCTCGACGCTCAGGCGGCGCTCAGCCTGCCTCGGCACGTCAACCGGAACGGTGCGACCGAGCTGGAGGCAAACACCGCGCTCGAACAACTTGCCCCTTCCCTGGAGGCGCTGGGGCACGAGGTGCGCATCCGGCCGCTGGTGAGCGGCCTGCACGCCATCCGCCGTGTGGGCGGCCAGCTCGAGGGTGGCGCCGACCCCCGCCGCGAAGGGGTTGCGCTCGGCCACTGAACCAACGCCCGAGAGCCGCTATCCCCTCATCCGTCGGGTTTCTCGGCGACGTCCCGATCGGGAGTATCGGGTATGCGCAGCCTGAAAACGGTGCCCGAGGGATCCGACCGTTCGAGGTGAATATCGCCGCCATGGTTGCGCATGAGGTCGCGCGCGATGGCGAGGCCGAGGCCCGTGCCTTCGCTGCGGCCGCCCTCGGCAAAGGCTTCGAACATGCGGTCGCGCACCGAGGCGGGAATGCCAGGACCCGTATCGGCGATCTCGATGACCGTACCGCCTGCATCGCGCCAGGCGCTCACGCGCACCGTCCCGCCCCCCTCACGGCAAGCCAGCGCCTGCACCGCGTTCTGCGCCAGATTGATGATGACCCGGTAGAGCTGGTCGCGGTCGGCGGTGACAATCAGCTCCGAGGATACTTCGTTCTGCCAAGAGACCGGGTCGCCATCGCCGATGGGAAATGCCGCCCGCACGTCGTCGACCAGAGGCGCGAGCGCGAACGACGTGCGACTGGGCGCCGGCAGGCGACCTGTTGCGAAGCTGAGCGTATGGGTGCAGAGCGCGAT
This sequence comes from Alphaproteobacteria bacterium, assembly GCA_965237415.1. Classification (GTDB taxonomy): domain Bacteria; phylum Pseudomonadota; class Alphaproteobacteria; order UBA828; family UBA828; genus WTGU01. Next base: position 540,609 of record CBDEFM010000002.1, on the reverse strand, counting down.
GGCCCGGTCGATCGCCGCGACGAGAGGGTGCGCGAGCTTCTGCACCTCCGGGTTGCGCGCCGCCGCCAGGCGGTCGGTCAATACGGCGGCTGTGGCCAGCATGTTGCGGAGATCATGGTTGATCTTGGCGACGCCGGCACCGACGGCGGCGAGCCGCGCCCGCTGCCGGAGCGCCGCGCGCACACGCCGCTGCATGACCTGAAGCTCCCGCTGCGCGAGGCCGATTTCGTCGCGCCTGCCGCTGACCTTGACGGTCGCGGCATCATCTTCCGGCGCGCGGCGGAACGAGACCAGGCTGTCGGTAATGCGACCGAGCGGCAGAACCATGAGCCAGTGCAGCGAGAGATAGACCAGACCCGCAACAACGAAGGCGAGGATGATGGAGAGCAACAGGATCCGCCCCGAATAGTCGAGCATCGACGCGAACATCGGGGCTTCCGGCAGCACGATGTCGACCACCGTGTCGGATGGATCGCCGGGTGCTACGCCCATCACCCGGATCGTCCGCTCGCCGCCGTGGCGCAGCGCATCGGCGGCCTGCCCGATCAGGCGCATCGGCGTGGCTTCGCGCAAATCGAAGCTCGCATCGATGGTCACTGGCATGTCGCCGGCAAGCACGAGCCGGCGCGAGCCTGGCCGCTTGAGGGAGACTGTCGTCACGCCTGCGCGGGCCAGGAGGGCGGCGCGGAGCTCCTCAGTCACCATGCCATCCGGCGATGCTTCGACCGCCAGGGCCGCGATCCGGGCAGCATCGATCCGCTCTTCGAGAAAGACCAACCGGTGACGCGCGATCGACGGGACGTAAATGAAGATTTCGCCCAAGAGGACGAAGAGCACCGTGAGCACGAGCAGCCGCGCCGAGAGGCCGCTGGCGGCCCGCGACAGGACCGAAGAGGAAAACCCAGTCACGGCGTTCTGGAGCGATCGCCCGTTGCTTCGCCTGCTCGACTATAGAGCCGGCGACTGGCGAGCGCCACGCCGACCGCGGGCGATTACCCCAGGCGGGCGAGCAAACGGACCAGACGCTTGGTGCGCGGGCCGAACAGCATCGGCGCATGGAAGCTCCCGGCGGCGCGTGCGCTGGCCTCGCTCAGCGTCGGGTAAGGCACGATCGCCTGCGCCAGCTTGCCCACTCCAAGCCGGTACTTCACGGCCAGGACCCACGGGAGGATCAGCTCGCCGGCATGGGCGCCGACGATGGAGGCGCCGAGCACCCGGCCGCGCGGAGTCGCCACGACCTTGACCAGCCCACTTGTGGCACCCTCGGCGATGGCACGGTCGTTCTCCTCGAACGGGAAGCGCAGGATGCGCACCTCGTTGCCCTTGGCGCGTGCCTCCGCCTCGCTCAGGCCGACATGGGCGAGCTCGGGATCGGTATAGGTGACCCACGGCACCGCGTCGTAGCGGACCCGCGCCGGAAGCCGGAAGAGCGCGTTCGTGATCACGATTCGCGCCTGATAGCTTGCCGTATGGGTAAAACGGTAGGGGCCGACGACGTCGCCAATCGCGAAGATTCGCTTGTTCGTCGTTCGCAGACGGGCGTCGATCAGGGGCACGCCGTCGTTAAGCGCAACACCGGCGTCCTCCAGCCCGAGTCCGTCGATCTTCGGCCGCCGGCCCGCCGCCACGAGCAAATGAGTGCCGGAGAGTCGCAGGCTCGCATCGCCCGAGCCGCAGGTGAGCGCGACGCCGGCGCCGTCCGCCTCGACGGCCGTGACCGGAGTCTCCTCGTGGATCGTCACGCCGTCCTCGATCAGCTGCGCGCGCACGATGGCCACGAGCTCCGGATCGTCGCGCCCGAGCAGCCGCTTCCTCTCGACCAGCGTGACCTCGGCGCCTAGCCGGCGGTAGGCCTGGGCCATCTCGACTCCGACCGGGCCGCCGCCCAGCACCAGCAGATGGCGCGGCTCAGGCGCCGAATCGAACAGTGTCTCATTGGTGAAATAGGGGACCGAATCGAGGCCCGGAATCGAGGGGATAACGGGCGCGGAGCCGGTCGCGACGATGAAGCGCCGCGCGGTGACGCTGGTATCGCCGACCTTCAGGAAGCGCGGCGCGACGAACTGGGCCTTGCCGAGTACCACGTGGGCGCCGAGACCGCGGAAGCGCTCGGCCGAGTCATGAGGCTCGATGGCAGCGATCACCTGGCGCATGTGGTCGTAGGCGGCGGCGAAATCGTCGCCCCGCGCGGCTGCGGCCAGCAAAGCCTTGGAGGGAACGCATCCCGTGTTCAGGCACTCCCCGCCCATCCGGGACTGCTCGATCAGGATCACTGAGGCGCCCATCTGGACGGCGCCGGCAGCAATCGAAAGCCCGCCCGATCCGGCCCCGATCACGCAGAGATCTGCTCTGATCCTGTCGGTCACAGTCTTCGACCGGTCTACGCCCGCCGCTCCCATGCCCCGCCCTGGGTTTGCTCCCAATAGGTGACTGTATCGCCGCTGTCCTTGTGCGCCCGCCACCTGCCGCGGGCCGCCTCGAGCGCCGCCGGATCGGTCCCGTCGAACATGTCGAGGCAGCGCTCGAAACGGCTGGGATCGGCTGGGGCGACGCCATCGACCATGACGGCGACCTGGGCGCCATTGGGATTGATGTCGTCGGTCGCAAGGAAGATCGGCTGGCGCTCGGGCCGGCCGTCCCGCGCCGTGCCGTGGGGCAGGAACGAGCCCTGATCGTAGGTCCAGAGCGCTGCGTTCAGCGCTTCCGCGCGCTCCTCCGACGCAGCGAGCACCACGGCGCGGCGGCCGCTCTCCAGCACTTTCTCCAAGAGTTTCGGGAGCGCTTTCTCCAACGGCGTGCGGCGAAGCTGGTAGAAGGCGATCTCGACCATTGCCGGGCTTCAGGCCTCGTAGTGCGCGCGGATCAATTGATCGAGAAGCCGCACACCGTAGCCGGACGCGCCCTTCGGCACGGTCGGATCGTCGCCGCGCTTCATCCACGCCATGCCCGCGATATCGAGGTGGGCCCACGGCACATCGTTGACAAAGCGTTGCAGGAACTGCGCGGCGGTCACGCTGCCGGCTTCCCGCCCCTTGCCGACGTTCTTCATGTCCGCAATGGCCGAGTCGATGTCCTTGTCGTAGCGCTCGCCGAGCGGCAGGCGCCAGACCTCCTCGCCGCTCTCCTTGCCCGCAGCGATCAGCCGCTCCGACAGCTCGTCGTCGTTGCTGAAGAGGCCCGCCTGGTAGGTGCCGAGGCTGATGATGACGGCGCCGGTCAACGTCGCGAGATCGACAATAAACTTAGGCTTGAAGGTCGCCTGGGTGTACCAGAGCGCATCGGCGAGCACGAGGCGCCCTTCGGCATCGGTGTTGATAACCTCGATGGTCTGGCCCGACATGGAAGTGACAACGTCGCCCGGGCGCTGCGCTTTGCCATCCGGCATGTTCTCGACCAGCCCCACGACTCCGATCGCGTTGACCCGGGCCTTGCGGCCGGCCAGACACTTCATCAGTCCGATCACGGTCGCCGCGCCGGCCATGTCGTATTTCATCTCCTCCATGCCCTGGCTCGGCTTGATGGAGATGCCGCCGGTATCGAAGGTCACCCCCTTGCCGACGAAGGCGACAGGCTGCGCGTCGGCTCCCTCGGGCGCACCGTTCCAGCGCATGATGGCGAGGTAGGGTTCGCGCTCGCTGCCCTGGGCGACGCCGAGCAGCGATCCCATGCCGAGCGACGCCATCCTCTCCCGGTCGAAGAGTTCCACTTCGATCCCGTCCTCGACCAGGGCCTCGATATCCTGGGTGATGGTCTTGGGATACTTGACGTTGCTTGGCTCGGAGACCAGATCGCGTGTGACGAAGACGCCGTCGGCGAGGCAGCCGTTGGGCGCGAAGGCGCCTTCCGCCGCCGCCGGCTCGTCGAGCATCACGGTCAACCGGCCGAGTGACTTCATGTCCTCTTCCTTCTTCTTGGTGTGATACTTGTCGAAGCTGTAGCTGCCGAGACGCGCGCCGAGGGCGATCTCCGCCGCCATCGCGGGTGGCGTCATGGCCGCACCGTCGACCGCATCCACGGCAATGGCGCCCGTCTTCGCGCCCGCGGCGTTCATCTTGCCGACAACCGCTCCGCCGAGCGCCCGCAGCTGGCGGCCGTCGATCTTCCCCGGTTGACCGAGGCCGACCAGGGTTACGGCATCGACCTCTAGCCCATGAGGAGCGACGATCGTGGTGGACGTCCCCCGCTTACCGGTGAAGCGGCCGGCGGCAAGCGCACGGCCAAGCACGCCGCCGCTCTGCTCGTCGAGCGCGCGCGCCGTGGCGCCCAGGGTGCGATCCTCCGTCACGCCAACGGCAATGACACCCTTGGATGGCGTCGAAATCTCGGAAAATGCAATCTTCATGGAGTCATCCATCCTGACGATACCTGCACCGGCCGTGCGGTCTGCGAACGCACCCTACAGCCAACGTGGTGCTTCGGGTGAAGAGAGACAAGACCGCCCGAGTCAGGCGGCCATCGGCGCGGCCGCCTGGACCCCTTTGTCGACCTCGCGGGAAAACTGGGTGAAGTTGGCGTGGAAGCGGCCCACCAAATCGCGGGCCTGCTCGTCATAGGCATTCTTGTCCGCCCAGGTGCCGCGAGCGTCGAGCACCGTATCCGGTACTCCCGGGCAGTGCCTGGGCACGGCCAGGCCGAACGGGTTATCGCGCGAGCAGGCCACGCCGTCGAGTTTACCTTCCAACGCAGCACTGAGCAGGGCCCGTGTGTGGCCGATTTCCATGCGCTCGCCGGTGCCGTAGGGGCCGCCCGTCCAGCCGGTATTGACCAGCCAACACACGGCGCCGGTCATCGCGATCCGCTCGCGCAGCAGGCGCGCATAGGTTGTCGGGCGTCGCGGCATGAAGGGAGCCCCGAAACAGGTGGAGAAGGTCGCCTGCGGCTCCCGCCCGAGGCCCCTCTCCGTCCCGGCAACCTTCGCCGTGTAGCCGGAGAGGAAGTGATAGATCGCCTGCTCCGGGGTGAGACGGGCAATGGGCGGCAGTACACCGAAGGCGTCCGCAGTCAACATGACAATGTTGGTCGGGTGATCGGAGACGCCGGTAGAACTCGCGTTCGGGATCGATGCCAGCGGATAGGCGCCCCTGGTGTTCTCGGTATGACTACCGTCGTCGAGATCGAGGATGTGCGTGTCTGGATCCATCACGACGTTCTCGAGCACGGTGCCGAACATCCGTGTGGTGGCGTGGATCGCGGGCTCGGCGCTTGCTGAGAGGTGAATCACCTTGGCGTAGCAGCCGCCTTCGAAGTTGAAGAGGCCATCCTGGCTCCAGCCGTGCTCGTCGTCGCCGAGAAGCATCCTGTGCGGGTCGGCGGAGAGCGTGGTCTTGCCGGTGCCGGAGAGACCAAAGAAGACCGCAGGGGTGCCGTCCTCCCCGACACTGACGGAACAGTGCATGGGCAGCACGTCGCGTGCCGGCATGAGGTAGTTCATAATGGTGAAGACCGACTTCTTGCACTCGCCGGCGTAGGCGGTGCCGCCGATGAGCACCAGGCGCCGGGCGAAATCCAGCAGCACCACGGTCTCGGAGTTGGTCCCGTCGGTCTCGGGACGCGCCTTGAAGCCCGGCACCTGAAGGATGGTGAACTGCGGTTCGTGATCCGCCAAATCCTCGTCTGCCGGCGTTATGAACAGATTACGTGCGAACAGGCTGTGCCACGCCAGCTCTGAGACGACGCGGATCGGCAGCCGGTAGCCCTGAGCGGCGCCGGCATGGCAGTCCTGGACGAAGACCTCCTTGCCCTGAAGATAGGCCGCCACGCGGCCATGGATGTCGTTGAAGGCGTCCCTCGAGATCGGGCGATTGACGTCGCCCCACCAGATGTCGTGCTCGGAGGACGGCTCGCGCACGATGTACTTGTCGTTGGGCGAACGCCCCGTGTGGGCGCCGGTCATCGCGATAAGTGCGCCGCCCTCGGCGATCTGCGCCTCGCCGCGGCGCACCGATTCTTCGTAGAGGGCGGGTCTGCGATAATTCCAGTGGGCAGCGGCGACGTTGCCGATGCCGTGTCGGTCCAGTCCGTGACGACTGATGTGGGGTCCTCGCTGATTCATCGGCTGCTCTCAGGAAGAGGGGAACGGTCCTTTAGCCCCGCTTCCAAACCTCCGGTGGCCCGCAACGCGCCAAACAAAGGGCCGCGGCATCGCGCCCGAAAGGCACGGCACCGCGGCCACCTGGTGTTTCGTCAGATCTTGTAGCCGAGCGAACGAGCGCCCTGCACAAAGTTGGCGTATTGGGCCATCTGACTATCGATGCCCAGCTTCTGCACGATCTGGACCCATTCCTCGGCCGCCTCGTCGAGCGCCTGCTGGCTGGTGAGCCGGCCGGCGATTGCCTTCTGGATATTTCGGCCAAGCGCATCGCCGTACTCGGAGGCACCCTCCCAGAAGAACTGAGGATAACCGACCTCGACGTTCTTCAGGCCCGCGTCGAGATGGTTCCGCGCCGTGTCGAAGTTCTGGAAGATACCCGAGTTCGTGGCCCAGAGGTCGGTAGTCCCACGCTGCGGATTGGGCTCCAGATACTTCTGCGCTGCGGCGTCGGTGTAGTGGCTCAGACCGAACGGATCGGAGCCGCAATACTCGTCCGCCACGATGTCATCCGAGTAGTCCGGATGCGACATCCGGTAGAGGAAGTAGAACGCGGCTTCCTTCACGTCCTCCGGTGCGTTCTTCGGAATGGCGCCGGTGCGGCACCAGAGCGAGATCGCGCGGTGGTTGATGGAGCCGTCTTCTTGCGGCCAGCCGGGAACGATGTCGCCGCGCTGATCCTCGGCGCGCTCCATGCCCTGCTGCTGCACCGTGAACTCGGCGAGGTCGATCCACCAGATCGACATCACGTCGCCGCCCGACTGCCAGCGCTGGATGCTGGTGGAGAGACCCAGGGACTCCTTGCCCGGAGGGCCGAACTGGACGATCTCCTTGAAGAGGTCGAGCGCCTCGACGGCCTGTGCCGTGTTGATCGTGGGGTTCATGTTCTCGTCGAAATAGTTGACCCCGTTGCCCGCGGCGACGTCCATCCAGAAGCCCCAGCCGAAGTTCGGCGGATTGATGACCATGGAGGAGCCGTACACGCCCTCGGATTCGCTAAGCTCCTCGGTGAAGAACTGCGTCGCATCGAGGAACTCGAACCAAGTCTTCGGCACGGCGAGATCACGCTGGAAGCGCTTGGAGAACTTCTTCTGAAGCTCCGGCCGCTCGAAGAAGGACTTGCGGTAGTGGAGGATGTGGATATCGCCATCGAGCATGATGCCGTAGGTCTGGCCGGCCCACTTCGTATAGAACTCGCTGTAGGCGGGCATAACCCAGTCCAGATACTCCGACGTGCCCTCGTACTTCTCCAGATACTTATCCAGCGGCTCGAGCTGGCCGGTTTCGGCGAATGCGCCGAAGAACAGGCTCGGGAACTGGAACCAGTCGAAGCGCGGGTTGCGCGAGAGGAGCTGCGGCAGAATCTTGGCGACCGCATCGCCACCGTCGTACTGCTCCCGGCTCTTGATGCCGACGCCCGCCTCCGCCATCAGATGGTCGGAAAGCCAGAGCGGCGCATGGAGCCAGTTGGAATCCTGAAAGTAGGTGAGCTCGATGTCGTTGAAGAGCTTCTTGCCAGGCGGCACTGCCTGGGCCGCACGGCCGAGACGCGGCGCCGCAACACCCGAGGCACCGAGAGCCGCCGCGCCGGCCGCTGCGCCCTTCAGGAACTTTCGCCGCGTGATGTGGCTAAACATACCCATTGCTTGTCTCCTTCATGCTTTCAACCCAGAAACATTGCCGCTCGGTACTCCGCCCGGCCGCGCTCAGGCGATTAAGGCCTCCGACTCCGCGTCGAACACCATGATGTCGTCGGGCCTGTAGTAGAGCGTGAGTGGGTCGCCCTCAGTCCACGCTCCCTCGGCCGACGCGAGGGCCTGGAAACTGTGTCGGCCCCGGCGCAGGGTGAGGATGGAGCGCTCCCCCAAATATTCATGGATCTCGATCGTGGCGTCGAAACTGGTCGTGCCCGCTCGTGGGGTGCATAACAGGTTTTGCGGACGGATGCCAACGACATAGCGCTCATCGCCGCGAGAGCGCAGACGGGCTGCGGTTTCGGGCGTCGGACGCAGGGCGAGATCGTCCGCATGCAGGATTCCCTCACCTCCCTCCTCGGCGAACCGGGCGTCGAAGAAGTTGGTCGGGGGCTCGCCGACAAAGTCGGCAACGAACCTTGTCGCGGGGGTGTCATAGAGCTCGTCCCGCGTGCCGCTCTGCACGAGTCGGCCTTGATGGAGCACGGCGATCCGGTCCGAGAGCGCGATCGCCTCCATCTGATCGTGGGTGACGAAGATCATCGTGCTGTCGAGCGACTGGTGGAGGCGCTTGAGGTCGAACAGCATCTGGAAGCGCAGGTGCCCGTCCACATGGCCCAGCACCTCGTCGAGGATGAACGCGGCGGGCTCGCGGATGAGCGCACGCGCTAGCGATACGCGCTGCTTCTGACCGCCGGAAAGCGTGTTGGGCCGCTGGTGCAGAATATTCTCGATCTGGAGGAGTTCCGCCAGTGCACGGACTCGGCGCCGGCGCTCCTGCTTGGGCACCCCCCTCGCCTCCAGCGGGAACCCGATATTCTCCTCGGCGTCGAAGTTGGGATAGAGCGCGTAGTTCTCGAACGCCATTGCGACGTTCCGGGCCTGCGGATCGAGGTCGTTGACCATGGCACCGTCGAACATGATCTGGCCGGAGGTCGCCTTCTCCAGGCCGACGATCATGCGCAACGTGGTGGACTTGCCGCAGCCCGACGGCCCCACGATCGAGACAAACTCGCCGTCCTCCACCACGAGATCGAGGTCACGCACCGCGTGAACCTGCTGGCCGCGGCCCTCATAGACCTTGTTGACCTCGCTGAGTCTGACTTCCGCCATCGCCGTCACCCGTCGAGTAGGGAAACGCCATTCTGCATGTCGAAATAGTGCACGCACTCGGTTCTGAGCGCGATCCGGAGCGGCTGACCCGGCTCCAAATTCGCATGGGGCGCCGTGATTACGGTGAGCTTCGCGCCGCCGACATCGACGACAAGCACACCCATCGAGCCCAGCGCCTCGTAAAGCTCGGCGCGGCCTTCGAGCATCTGCCGGTCGCCCGCATCCGCATCGTCATCCAACGCCTCAAGATGTTGCGGCCTGATGCCGGCGACCAGTGTCGGCTCGTTGCGCGCCTCCAGGGTGGCTACATGGTCGGCGGCTAGCGGGAAGGAGAGCTGCGTTTCCTGACTCTCCACGCGCAGCGCGCCGTCCACGCGCCGGAGCTCGCAGTCGATCAGGTTGATGGGCGGTTGGCCCACATGCTGAGCGACGAAGAGCGAGTTCGGCCGCTCGAAGATGTCCCGCGGCAGGCCGGTCTGCACGAGGCCCGCGCGCCCCATGATGCCCACCCGGTCGCCCAACGAGAGCGCTTCCGTATAGTCGTGAGTCACATAGATGGTTGCGACGGCACGAAGCGCTTGCAGGCGATGGAACTGCTGGCGCAGCTCATGGCGGATGCGCGCATCGAGATGGCTGATCGGCTCATCGAGGAGGAAGACCTCGGGCCGCTTGACCAGGGTGCGCGCGAGCGAGATTCGCTGCATCTGACCGCCCGAAGCTTCGTTCGGCCGGCGCGGCAGCAGCTCTTCGATGCGCAGGATCCGCGCCACCTCGACAACGCGCGCCTCGATTTCGCCGCGCGGCAGCCTCTGCGCTCTCAGCGGGCTCGCGATGTTGTCGAAGACGCTGCGGTGGGGATAGAGCGCGTAGCTCTCGAAGGTGAGCGCTACGGGCCGGTGATAGGGCGGCACGTCGGTGATGTCCTTGCCGCCCAGGATGACCCGCCCGGCATCCGGCAATTCGAGACCGGCGACGATACGCAGGAGCGTCGTCTTGCTGATGCCCGACGGCCCGAGGATGCAGAAGAACTCGCCGTCCTGGATGGTCAGGTCGAGCTCGTCCAGGATGGGATAGTCCCATCCCTTGCAGATGCCCTGGAGTTCCAGCCGCGACATCTCAGCCCTTCACCACGCCGAGCGAGAGACCCCGCACCATGTAGCGGCGCAAGATGATGAAGAGCACCACCGGCGGGATCATTGCAACGAGGCTAAAGGCCATGACCAGATTCCACAGCGTCTGGCTGCCGCTCGTGAAGCTCGGGATGATGACCGGGAAGGTCTTCACGTCCGTGCCGATGAACATGTTGGCGAACAGATACTCGTTCCACGCGAAGATCCAGCAAAGCATGGCGACCGCGATCATGCCGGGCCCCACCAGCGGCAGCGTGATCGTGAAGAACACCTTGAACGGATTGTGGCCGTCCACGTAAGCCGCCTCCTCCAGCTCGCGCGGCACGTCGCGGAAGAAGACCATCATCAGCCACACCGCGAGCGGCATGTTGAACACCAGATAGAGGATGATCAGCGCCATGTGCGTGTCGGTGGTGCCGAACAGCTCCTCGAACAGGAAGAACATCGGCAACAGCACGGCGACCGGCGGGAACATGCGGTTCGACAGGATCCACATCGCCACGTTCTCGCCGCCCGATTGGCGCGGAAAGCGCGCCAGCGCGTAGCCCGCCAACGTGCCGAAGAACAGCGACAGGATCGTGTTGCCGGTGGCGATGATGAAGCTGTCGATCAGCGACTTGAAGTTGCCCGGCTCGTTCCAGATCGCGGAATAGTTTTGGAACACGAACACTTCGGGCCAGAACGTGGGCGCGATGCGGTTCACCTCCGCCACGTCCTTCAGCGAGGTGATGATCTGGAAGTAGAAGGGGAACATGATCAGCACCAGCCACAGGCCAAGGAACATCAGCAGCAGGAGCCGGACCAGCCTGTAGCTCTTTTGGCTCATGCCGGCGGTCTCACGCGATTGCCTGCGCGCGCAGCACGCGCTTCAGGTAGCGCAGAAACAGCGTGATCAGAATTATGGCAAAGAGGAAGATGATCCACGCGTAGGCCGCCGCCTCGCCGATCTCGAATTCCCTGACGCCCCGCTGATAGGCGATGTAGGCGGGCAATTCCGACGACTGCGCCGGCCCGCCCGAGGTCATGACGTAGACCTTGTCGACGAACTTGTACGCATCCATGAAGCGGATGATGAAGGCGATGGCGATGACCTCCTTCAGCATCGGCAGCGTGATCCGCCGGAGCGTGAGGAAGGGCGAGGCGCCGTCCACCCTCGCCGCTTCGTAGATCGAAGGCGGCAGGCCCAGTCGGCCGCTGAAGACAATGAGGAAGGGCAGCGACGTCCATTCCCATATGTCGGCAATGGTTATGGTCCAGAGCGAGATGCCGATCTGGAACCACTCGATATGCGCCTTGATCAGGCCGATATCGAGCAGCGCCTGGTTGATCGCGCCGTTCGACGGGTTGAAGAGGAAGCGCCACAGCACGCCCACGATCGAGGGCGGCAGCATCATGGGCATCACGAGGATGACCAGAATGACGAGCCGGGCGGCGTTGTTGCGCACGCAGTGGTGAAGGATGAGCGCGAGCGCGGTGCCGATGATCACCTGAAGCACCGCGCCGAAAAACAGGTACTGAATGAGATTAATTACGGAGCCGTGGAAGCGGTCGGAGGTCAGCACCCGCTCGAAGTTGGTGAAGCCGACCAGCCCGTAGTCGCCCTTGAAGAGACTCACCATATTGATGTCGTGGAAGGCGTAGTACGCCATCTGCACGGTGGGATAGGCGACGATGAAGAGGAGCACCGCGATCGGCAGGCCGACCATGACCCGCGGCACCCAGCGGTTGACGATCAGCGAGCGCGCGCTACCGCGTTTCTTCTTGAACCATTCGGGAAGCTCGTCGTCCTGCCAGTGGCGAATTGTCGCGGCGGATACCGTGTAGGCGCCGCCGCGGCGCGTCGGCCGCTCGCCTCCGGCCGCGCCCTCCCTCGTGGTCACGGACACGCGTCAGTACCCGGTTCGCACGCCCACAGCGCCGATCGGCCTTGCGTCGGTGCTGCCCCAAGGGCGAGGCCGTAGGCGCATACCCGATGACGCGATCGTCGCCGGCCGGTACCGGTAGATCACAGCCCCTCCCCTCATCCGTAGCCGGCCGGCCGCGCCAATCGTCTCGCTGCCAACTCATGCCCCCCCTATCGGGCTTAGTCAAGCGAGGCCCGCCACGGCGCTTTCGACGATGCATGCACGGGCGAATTCCCGACTCTCCGGTGCGCAATCCTGTCTACTGCCCCGGCAAATCGGTTAGGGTCCGGCGCCATGACTAAGGGAGTCGCTGTCGCGCCCGAGCGGCCGGTGAGCACGGCCATGCCGTTCGAGCGCCACCTGATTCGGACGCTCCGGCTCGCCGGCCCGGTGATTTTCGCGCGCGCCGGCCTCCTCGTCATGGTCGCCATCGATTCCGCGATGCTGGGGCATTACGGAACCGAGTCCCTCGCCTACTACGCCGCGGCGAACGCCGCACAGGTGGTGATGGTCCTGATCGGCGTCGGGCTGCTTCAGGGCACGGTTATCCTCGTCGCCCAGGCGCACGGCGCGCGCGACAGTGCCGCCTGCGGCGCCTACTGGCGCGTGAGCTTCGTCCACGGCGCCGTCCTCGGCGTGGTCATGGCTCTCCTCTGCCTGCTCGGGCGCTGGACATTGGAGGCGACGGGGCAGGAGCCGGAGGTCGTCATCGGCGGCGGCCGCGTGCTCGAAATGATCGCCTGGGGCTCGCCGGCGCTGATGATGTGGGTGGTGTGCACGCACTTCCTGGAGGGCCTCAGCCGGCCGATCCCCGGCATGCTGGTCATGTTCGCCGCGGTGCTTCTCAACGCATTGCTCAACTGGATCTTCATCTTCGGCAACTGGGGCGGCCCCGAGATGGGGGCGGAAGGTGCCGCCATCGCGACCTCGCTGGTGCGCTGGGTCATGTTCGGTGCACTCTTGGTCGTCGTGTTGCGCCTGCCCGATGCCCGCGCGCTCGGTATGCACCAGCCGGTCTCGGATTTCTGGGCGATCTCGAAGCGACTCAGGCGCATCGGCTATCCGCTGGGCGCCGCACGGGGTCTCGAGACGTTGGCCTTCGGGGCCCTGGTGATGCTGGCCGGCCATCTCGGCACGACCTCGCTGGCCGCCTACCAGATCGGCTACAACCTGATCGGACTCGTCTTCATGGTCGCGATCGGGACCGCCGCGGCGAGCATGATCCGGGTCGGCAATGCGGTGGGCCGCCGCAACTCGACCGATATCACGCGCGCCGGATGGGCGGGTGTCCTACTCACCGCCTGCCTCATGGCCTGCTTTGCGGGGCCGTTCCTCGGCCTCGGCATGCCGCTTGCAACCCTCTACACCGACGACCCGGCCGTTCTGCCGTTAGCCGCGTCGCTCATCGGCATTTGCGGTATCATTCTGGTGTTCGACGGGATGCAGGCGGTCCTGATGGGCGCGCTGCGCGGCGTCGCCGACGTCTGGGTGCCGCCGGGGCTGCAGCTCATCTCGTGGTGGGGCGTCTCGGTGCCGATCGGCTACGTGCTGGCTTTCGAGGTCGAGATCGGCGTCGACGGCCTGATGTGGGGCATTCTGGCGGGCGCGCTCTCCGCCAGCATTTTTCTCTCGGGCCGCTTCCTCGCCGTGGCCCGGCGGCCGATCGCCCGCTATTGAGGAGCCTGTGCCAGCGCGAGCGGCCGGATTAGCGCCCCAAAATGGCCACAGTCGGCCCATAATCGGGGCAGTCTGGGAGGAGGAGTGACAAACGGTGCCTTCGACCATCGCGCTCGTGGACGACGACCGGCATCTGCTGACCTCGGTCACCATGGCGCTCGAGGCGGAAGGCTTTGTCGTCCGGCCCCACAGCGACCCGGTGAAGGCGCTACAGGACCTGCTCAGCCGGCCGGTCGATCTCGCGGTACTCGATATCAAGATGCCGCAGATGGACGGCATGGAACTGCTCGCCCAGATACGGAAGCATTCGGCGGTGCCAGTGGTGTTTCTGACCTCGAAGGATGCCGAGGACGATCAACTCTACGGTCTGAGCCAGGGGGCGGACGACTACATCACCAAGCCCTTCTCGATCCGCCTCTTGATCGAAAGGATCCGGACGATCCTGCGACGCGCCGAGCCGGCCAAGAATGCCGACTCGGAACGTATGCTCCTGGTGCGCGGCCAGCTCGTGCTGGACGAGGACCGTCATCTCTGCACGTGGCGGGGCGAAGCGCTCTCCCTCACGGTGACCGAGTTCCTGCTGTTGAAGGCGCTGGCCCAGCACCCCGGTCACGTGAAGAGCCGAAACCAATTGATGGATGCCGCCTACGGCGACCAGATCTATGTCGAGGACCGAACCATCGACAGCCACGTCAAGCGCATCCGCAAGAAGTTCAGGGTCATCGATCCGGCCTTCTCGCAGATCGAGACGCTCTACGGTGTCGGCTACCGATACACATCGCCGTGATCCGATCGAGCACGATCTGAAGGCGGCGCCGAACGCTCCTCAGGCGAAGAGCAGGCGTGGCCTCAGGCCGCGCCTCGCCTTTCCGCTCACGGCTCGAATTCTCGCCATCAACGTCATGGCCTTGGGAGTCCTGGTGGCGGGCTTCTTTTATCTCGACCAACTCCAACTCGACCTGATGGATGCCAAGCTCGACTCGCTCTCTCGCGAAGCCACCTTGCTGGCCGCGGCGCTCGGCGAGGGCGCGGTCGGCACCGCCGGCACGTCCGAGGCCGGCCTTGACCCGACGGACGCTGCAACCCTCGTCCACCGGCTGAACCTGCCGATCGATACACGCGCGCTTCTCTTCAACGCCGATGGGACTCTCGCGGTCGACTCGTGGCGGCTGCCCATGGCGCCGGTGCAGACGACGGAATTGCCGCCCCCGGAGGAAGGCCGCGGTGTCCTCGGCCGGGCGGCGGACGCTGCCTATGAGTGGATCACGGCGCGCTTGCCGCCCCGCACGACGGTCCCCCTCTATATCGAGCCCAGCGAACCGCGCGCGGCCGACCACCCCAAGGTGCTGAGCGCACTGCAGGGTAGCGCCGGGCGCGCCATGCACAGAACGCAGGACGCCCGGCTGGTCGCCGTCGTGGCCGCGCCGATCCAGCCGTTCCGCCGGGTTCAGGGCGCCCTGCTCCTGGTGGCGGATGCCAGCGATGTGCTGGAAAGCGTCCGCAACGCCCGCTTCACTATTCTTCAGGCGTTCAGCATCGCGCTCGGGATTACCATTGTCCTCAGCCTCTTTTTCGCAGGCACGATCACCCGCCCGGTGCGCCGGCTCGCGCGCGCGGCGGAGCGGGTGCGTGCCGGCAGCGGGCGCAAGGTGGCGATCCCCGATTTCACGGCGCGGAACGACGAGATCGGGCGCCTCTCTGCGGCGTTGCGGGACATGACCGAGGCGTTGTGGGTGCGGATGGACGCGATCGAGCGGTTCGTCGCCGACGTGGCGCACGAGGTGAAGAACCCGCTCAGCTCCGTGCTCAGCGCCGTCGATACGGCCCGGCGCGTCACCGACGAAGAGAAGCGCGCGAAGCTGCTCGCGCTCGTGGGCGAGGATGTGAAGAGGCTGGACCGGCTGCTGAGCCAGATCGCCGATGCCTCCAAGATCGATACCGAGCTGGCCCGCGCTCAACTGGAGCCCGTCGATCTTCGTGCCATGCTGACGACGCTCGCGGAGATGCAAGGCGTAGCCTCATCGATGAGTGAAGGTTCCGAGGCCATCCGCGTAGAGATCGAAGGCGACGGTCCGTTCCTGGTGCAGGGCGTCGAGGATCGCCTCGCCCAGGTGCTCCAGAATCTCGTCAGCAACGCCCGCTCGTTCAGCCCGCGAGGCGGGTCGATCGCGCTCGGGCTCCGCCGGGACGGCGCCGAGGTCGTTGTCAGCGTCGACGATGAGGGCCCCGGCGTGCCGGTCGGGATGGAAGAGGCAATCTTCCGACGCTTCTACACACTCCGCCCCGAGGGCGAGACCTTCGGCACCCATTCGGGTCTTGGGCTCAGTATCTCGCACCAGATCGCCGAAGCACATGGCGGCCGATTGATCTGCGCCAACCGCTACGATCCGGCGGGCGTCGTCCTCGGCGCGAGTTTTCGTCTGGAGCTTCCCGCTGCGGACTCCGTCCGGAAGGCCGACTCCGACTGAGTTCGCAACGTCGTTCTTGGACTTCTCTGCCTAGTGGACGCTGAGCGGCTCGAGCTGGTGCTGGCGGGCGGCGGCGAACGCGATATCGCGGTCCGGCGCGACACCGAGGAGGCGGCCGTCCGGCGCGTGGATGCCGTAGACGGCGGCGCCGTCCACCAAGACTTCCCGGATGTAGGCTTCGTTGCCGGTGAGGAAGTGGACGTAGTCCCTCTGCTCGCCGGCAGTGGCCCGATCGCCGTCATTCATGACCATCCTCCTTCAACCCTGGCGCGG
Organism: Alphaproteobacteria bacterium; assembly: GCA_965237415.1. Classification (GTDB taxonomy): domain Bacteria; phylum Pseudomonadota; class Alphaproteobacteria; order UBA828; family UBA828; genus WTGU01. Next base: position 524,262 of record CBDEFM010000002.1, on the reverse strand, counting down.
AAGCCGCAGCAGCGTCCGCCGCGCCCACTCACACAAAACGCGCATTCACTAGTTCCCTTCCCCACCGGCGCCCTTGACCGGAACGGTCTTCACGATCTCGGGCCTGGCGGGGCGGGTAAGGTCGATGTGAAGCAATCCGCTATCGAGGTGCGCGCCGTCTACCTCGATCCCGTCGGCAAGTAGGAACGTGCGATGGAACTGGCGCGCTGCGATGCCGCGATAGAGGTAGACGGCGCCGTTGTCTTCGGCCTGCCGGGCTCTGATGTGCAGCTCGTTGCGCTCGACCGTGACGTCGAGACCGTCTTCATCGAACCCCGCCACGGCGAGGCTGATGCGCAACCGATCGTCCGCCACTTGCACGACATTGTACGGGGGATAGCCCTCGGTCGAAGAGCGCGTCAGACGGTCGACCACTTCTTCCAGGCGATCGAAGCCGAGCAGAAGGGGGCTGCTGAAAGGTGACATTCGTGCCATCGCCCAGCCCTCCTCCATCGAGCGAGTCTCGGCGGGTGCGCCCGGCGGCGGCGCGCGCCCTGTTGCGATCGATTGCGGCAGCTGCCATGCCGCTGGCCACGCTTGCCTCTTCCATGTGGGAATAGCGGAGACGCAAATCAAGCCGTTTTGGCATACAGATTACTCTGTATTGCAGAGTGTAGTCCGACTATGCTCCTGCCTAGCGCATACCCGAAAGCGCGGAGCAAGCCATGAGCGTGAGCAAGGACGAAGCCCAGTCAGCGCTGCACGACGTCGAGACGGCAGAACGCCGCAGTCAAACGCTGTTTCTGTATGGCCTGGCGAGTCCCTACTTCATGCTGTGGGGCGCTCTCTGGATCGTTGCCGGTGCCGTTGGGGCACTTTCACCCGCCAACGTCGGTATCGGTTGGGCCGCCGTCGACGTCATTGGCCTCCTCGGCAGTGCAATTCTGGTCGTGCGCTACGCGCGCCGATCCGACAATCGCGACGACCGCGTTCGCCTGCTCCGCTACCTCGGGACGTTCGCTGTGCTGGCGGCGTTTGTCGGGCTATCGCTCATGGTTTTCGTACCGGTGTCCAGCGACGAGGTTCTGATGCTCATCACCCTTGTAGTGGCGGCAGTCTACGCCGTCGCTGGGTGCTGGGTCGGCGTTCGCTATGCGGTCGTGGGCGTTGCGCTGGCCGGCCTCGCCGTCGGGGTCTTTCACCTCGCGCCTGAGCAATTGCCGTTAATCGTTCCCTTTGTGGGCGGCGGTGCCCTCATCCTCGGCGGCTTCTGGTTCAGACGTGCCTGATGAGCGCACCCGACGAGATCGTCCACCAGTCGACGCGGCTCAAGATCATGTCGGCGCTCAACGCCCTGCCACGCCGCGAAATGCTGGAATTCGTTCGGCTGAAGGCGATCACCGGCGCCACCGACGGCAATCTCGGATCGCACCTCACGACCCTGGAGAAGACCGGCTACGTAACCGTGGTGAAGGATTTCGTAGGCAAGCGGCCGCGAACGCGAGTCCGCATCACCGCGCCGGGACGGCGCGCCTTCCAGAACCATGTGGCCTATCTGCGCGACATTCTGGAGGGCGAAGGCGCCGGCGCCTGAACGAAAGGGAGAAAGACATGGGATCATCGAAGACGTATCAGCGCCGGAACGCGCGCATTCTAGGCCTCGTTGCGCTGTTGCTGGGCCTCCTGCTGGCCGCCCCGACCATGGCCAATGAGCCGGAGCGCTTCAACGAGACGGTCCGGGAACTCTTCTCCGCGGGCTTCGCCGGCAACGACGAGGCGCTGGAGCGCGGCATGGCGTACGTGGACGAGACGCTGGAGGCGGATCCGGACCATCCTGGCGCCCTGGTCTGGCAGGCAACGGGCTGGAGCTTCCAGTCAGGCATGGCCTTCGCACGGGGCGACTGGAATACGGGGCAGGCGCTGTTCGACAAGAGCCTCGCCCAGTTCGACCGTGCCGTCTCGCTTGCGCCGGACAGCCTGCAGACGCGGATCCCGCGAGCCTCCGTGCTCCTGTCGGTCGCACGACACACAGAGGATGCTGCGTCGCGCAACCGTTACCTGGAGACCGCGGTCGAGGACTACACGAAAATCCTTGAGCTGCGCACGCCCGAGTTCGATTCCCTCACGGTGCACAGCCGGGGCGAACTTCTCGGCGGGCTCGCGGAAGTCCTCTGGCGGTTGGAGAGGCACGACGACGCCCGGGTATATCTGCACCGCATGATCGCCGAGCTGCCGGAGTCCAGGTACGCGCTCATGGCGCAACGACAGCTCGACGATCCGCACAACCCCGCCGAGCTCACCTGTTTCGGCTGTTACGAGTGATGAGGCGGCGGGCGATTCAGCCCGATTGACAGCCCCTTGGCGTAGTGACCACCAATACTGACTTGGGAGTCATCCGAAAAATGCGCATTCACACCCCTACCCTTTCTCGGCTGCTGATCGGCGCAGCGCTGGTCCTCGCCTGCATGGCCTTCACGACCACCGGCCGTGGCGTGGCCGCGTTCGCGCCCGCCGTGCCCCTGACGAGCCACCACGTTCATTTCGATCATCACTGGTATGTGTGGCTTCCCCGTCACCCGACATACGAAGCGGTCGAGGTCATGTCCGTCGACGCGCCTCACAATCCGTACAAGCTCGTCTGGGTCATCTTCACCGAGCGTGACGGGGAGAAGCGCCAGCACCACTTCATCGACGACCGCCGGATCGCCGAATACGTCGACAACTTCCATTACCGCGAGATCGACTATCGACGCGCCGGTGAATCTGGGAAAGGACAGAGCGTGCATGCCTCGTTCTCCGGTCTCGACGGCAAGGAGGTCGAGATCGCCATCGAAGCCAAGGGCGTACCGTTGAAAAGGCACGACGACGGTCTGACGGACCAGTCCGGTCACTCGGCCGAGAAACTGGTCATGCTGTTTCACCGGGTGAGCGGTTCACTGACAGAGCGCAACAGCGTCGTGATCGACGGTCGGGACTTCTCCTTTCGCGCAGGAGACGACCCCGAGGGAAAGCACCCTTTCGTCGCCGCCTACAGCGCCGGGATTCAGATCGTGGTCTTTCCCTTCGGGCAGTGGTCGTTCGCGACAAGCGAGTCACGCCTCAGCGACGACGCGGCCGGTCTCTCCTTCGATGTCGAGGTGCGCACCGGGGGTGTCGCCCTCGTCGCAGACCTGCCGGGTTATCGCGACCGCATAACCATCGAGTTGGATGCCGATGGCGCCCTGGAACGATATCGCCACGATGTGGGCTCGCACCGCATGGTGATCTCGTTGGACGAGCCCCTCCCCCTCACCGGCCCTGCACCAAAGGCGACCAGCCGATTTTCCATCCTGATGGATCCCGAGGAGCCGGTCGCCAGCGGACGGGTGGTTTCCGAGCCCACGGAAGCGGGCCGTCGCCTGTCGTGGACGATCGACACCCCGTCATGGGGTCTCGGCTATCCGTTCCAATCGGTCATCGAGCAGCGAAGCGACGAGACAATGTTGACGGTCAGGTCAGCGAGACAGTCCGACTGACCCTCGCTCTCGTCGGCGGGCTGTGGCCGCCCGGCGGATGTGGCATGGTGGAACGCACCCGCCGCCTGTGCCCACAGACAAGCACTCGATAGAGGGGCGCCGGGCGGGCGGCGCAGGGGAGCAGGCCGCCCGCCATGAGCACGCAGTCGACGGAACGGGCAGGCGGCCTCGCCATCGGGCGCACCTGGGAGGGCGTGCTCCTGATGGTCTTCACCTGCGCCTGCTTCGCCGGCATGTCGGCGGCGATCCGCCACATCTCGGCGGAAATCTCGGTGTTTCAGATCGCCTTCATCCGCAACGCCATCGGCACTCTGATCCTGGTGCCCTTCATGTTCAGGATCGGGTTCGGCTCGTTCGACCTGGGCCGATTCCGCCTCTTCGCGGTCCGCGCCGGAATTGGCGTCTTCGCCATGTGGGCCTGGTACTCGGCGCTGCAGATTACGCCGCTCGCGGAAGCCATCACGCTGAACTTCACGGTCTCGCTCTGGATGATCCCCGTCGCCATCCTGATGCTGGGCGAGCGCGTCGGCCCGCGCCGCTGGATCGCCACGATCGTGGGTTTCGCCGGTGTTCTGATCGTGCTGCAGCCGGGCGCGGAGACCCTTTCCGCCGGCGGCCTGCTGGCGATCTTCGCCGCGCTGCTCTTCGCCATCTCCATGGCCCTGGTCCGCCTGTTGGCGCGCAACGAATCGCCGCTCTCTATCGTCTTCTACATGAACCTGATCATGACGCCGATCTCGCTTGGCCCGGCGCTCTGGTGGTGGGAGACGCCGACGCTGGAGCAACTCGGCTGGCTGCTCGGCATCGGCTGCATCCTCACGATCGCGCACTTCTCGATGGCGCGCGCGCTCTCGATCATGGAGGCGACGGCGATCGTGCCGCTCGACTTCACGCGCCTCCCCTTCGCGGTCTTGATCGGTTGGTTCGCGTTCGCCGAGTTTCCGGACATCTGGACCTGGGTCGGCGCGGTCTTCATCGTCGCCAGCGCCGTCTACATCGCCCGCCGTGAAGCGCTCCTCGGGAAACGCCGCCCCGGCGCCATAGCCCCGTAGGCGTCGGTCCGCCCTGCGACTTTTGCATGCACCGCCGGTTTGCTATGTAGGCGCGCACTTCAGCGAAGGAGTAAGGCATGAACATCAGCGGGCAAACGGCGATCGTCACCGGCGGCGCGTCCGGGCTCGGCGAGGCGACGGCGCGCGCGCTCGCGGCCGCCGGGGCCAAGGTCGGCATCCTCGACATGAACGAGGACCTGGCGCAGAAAGTTGCGGCCGAAATCGGTGGCGCGGCTGCGGTATGCGACGTGGTCGACCCGGCCAGTCACGAAGCCGCCGTGGCATCGGTGCGCGAGGCGCTCGGGCCCGCACGCATCATGGTTGCCTGCGCGGGCATCGCGCCCGGCGCCAAGCTGGTGGGCCGCGACGGCAACGCAAGCCCGCTCGAAAAACTCACCCGCGCGATCCACGTCAACCTGATCGGCACGATCAACTCGTGCCGGCTCGCCGCCGCCGACATGGCTGCGATGGACCCGATGGACGACAACGAGCGCGGCTGCATCGTCATCACCGCCTCGGTCGCCGCCTTCGAAGGCCAGATCGGCCAGCTCGACTACGCGGCCTCCAAGGGCGGCGTTGCGGCAATGACGATCCCCCTCGCACGCGAGCTTGCCCGCGAGGGCATTCGCGTGAACTGCATCGCGCCGGGGCTGATGGACACGCCGATGATGGCGGGCCTCTCCGAGCCGGTGAAGCAATCGCTGCTGGAGACGACGGTCTACCCCAAGCGCCTCGGCGGCGCCGACGAGTACGCGGCGCTCGCCGTGCACATCGCAGAGAACACCTTCATGAACGGCTCGGTGATCCGCTTCGACGGCGCGCTCCGCATGGCGCCGAAGTAGCGTACAGGCCGCCCGCTATTCAGGAGACCAGGGTGCGATCCGAGTCTGCCAGGAAGGGCTGTCCGCCCGGCTGAAGAGCTTCAGCGTGAGGTCGATGCGGGCGAACTTCCAGACGCTGCCCTCCTTGCGGCACCGGGAGTCGTACCAGCCGCCGATCCAGGTATCCTCGGTCGGGCCGCCCTCCGCCGGCGCTACCTTGCCGAGCTCCCATAAATAGTGATTCGCGGTGGCGCTCAGGCCGTCAGCCGCCACCTCGACGATCGGCTGGGTCATGTAGTGGATGGCCCAGGGCATGAAGGTGGTGCAGTTGGGGCGAATGTCGCGCACGATGCCGTCCCGCGTCTCCCAATGGCCGATGCCCTCGCAATGCCACACCGCATCCTCGGTGAAGAGCGGCGCGACGAGCGCCGGGTCGCCGTTATGGTCCACGGCCTTGGCGTAGCGCGCGATGAGCTGCTGGATCGCCTCGATATCCTCGAGGCGCTGGAGCCGCTCCGCGATATCCATTGCACGCTCCTCCGCAGTTCTACCCCTTCCAGGGCGGGATCGGCGTCTCCCACGAAGGCGCGTTGGCGGGGCTGAGCAGCTTCAGGATCAGCTCGATGTGGCAGAACTTCCAGTCACCGCCTTCCCTGCGGAACTTGGACTCGTACCAGCCGCCGATCCAGGTGTCCTGATCCGGCCCGCCATCCTCCTGCACCGCCTTCGCGAGCTCCCACAGATAGTACTCGCCCGTGGCGCTCTGGCCGTCGTCCGCCACCTCGATGATCGGCTGGGTCATGTAGTGCAACGCCCAAGAGAGCTGCGTGGTGGAGACCTCGCGCAGGCCCGAGACGATGGAAGCACGCCCCTCCCAGCGGCCGATCCCCTCGCAGTTCCAGACCGCGTCCTCGGTGAAGCACGGCGCCATCATCGCCGGATCGGCATTGTGGTCTGCTGCCGTGGCGTAGCGCGCGATAAGCTGCTTGATCGCCTCGATATCCTCCAGGCGCTGAAGACGTTGCTCGACGGACATACTCAATTCCCCTTTCGTCGTGATCTGGCCTTGGCGTGTTGTCGGTTCAGTTTACGATGCGTTTCGCTGGCGCCGGCGCCTCTTCCGGCTCCTTGCAACCGACGGGACAGCACCGTCCCGGCTGGCGGTCGCGGCTCTCGGCGCCGCTTTCGTCGGCGAGCACGCCCCGGTCGAGCAGCTTCTCCACCAGCGCCACCTTGTCCTCGATCGGATAGCTGCGGAAGATTTCGAGCCCCGTCGCCTGCGGCGAGCCGCCGCCGTGCAGGCTGATGACCGAGTACCAGCCGGCGGTGCCGGAGGCGGTCAGGTCCTCGATCAGGCGCGCCACCTCCATGCGCTCGCCATAGGGCAAGTCCTCCCGCCCCTTCAGCATCTCGGTGAGCGAGCCTGCGGTCGCCGGATTGTGGTCCTCATCCGGCCCCGGCAGAGCCACCACCAGCCCGCCCGAGACCTCGTGGGCAATACGGTGCATGTCGTAGATCTGTGTCGACAGCAGCAGCTTGCCGATGTTGGCGAAGACGCGATCGGGCTCGACGCAGCCCGAGCCGTCCGCCGTTGCATAAACCGAGCTTGCGACACCGCAGGCGTAAAAGCCCTCGACGATCTTGATCAGCTCCACCATGCGGTCGCGCAGGTGCGACGTGTGCTCGACTTCGAGGCCGTTGGCCTCGGCCATCAGCACGCCGGCGCCGATCAAGAGGTCGCCGAACCCCGCGCGCGCGCCGATGCAAGAATGCCGGTGGTGCGTCGCGTAGGCCTGGGTCAGGAACTGCGAGTGTTCCCACTCGCCGGCGAGAAACACGCGCTCCCACGGGACGAACACGTCGTCGAAGATCACCACGCCGGTGGACTGGCCGTAGCGGGCGCTGAATTTCGCCGCCTTCTCCCCCGGCCGGCCCGCCGGGCGCGCGACGATGGTGATGCCGTCGGCATCCACCGGCACCGCGCAGCAGAGCGCGAAGTCGCGGTCGTCCTCGGTCATGTTGCGGCACGGCATAACCAGATACTCGTGGACATAGGGCGCGGCGGTGACGATCGCCTTTGCTCCCCGGATCACGATGCCGTCGGGTCGGCGCCGCGTGATATGCACGTAAGAATCGCGCACGGCCTGGGCATGGGGGCGGCGCGAGCGGTCGCCCTTGCCGTCGGTCATGGCGACGCCGAGGGTGAGATCCTCCGTCTGCACGCGGTGGAGATAGGCGAGGAAGCGCTCGTGCAGGGCGCTGCCCGTCTCCTGATCGATGCGCCACGTCGCCTGGTGTAACGCGTTGAGCCCGTCCTGAGTCAGATAGCGCTGGGCGCAGCCGGTGTACTGGCAGACGAGGCGCACCGCCTCCAGCTTGTGGAGCTGGTCGGTGGTCGAGCGGTTGATGTGGAGGAAGCGGTTGACCTTGGCGCCGGTGCTTTCCTCCACCGCTACCATCGCGTGCCGGTGGCGCTCGTCGCGCGCGAAATCGTAGGTGAGCCCGAGCGCAGCCACGCCCGGCCCGAAGCGCGGCTCGTCGGCGACGGACGCGACCTCATCGCCATTGACATAGACGCGTGGCGCGAGGCGCCTCAGCGATTCCCGGTATTCCTCGCCGGACATCAACATACCGCGTCCTCCGCTCAACCGGCCTGCGCTTCCCGCTGGCGGACCGCATCGGCGATCCGCAGCACGCGCTCGGCCTTCTCGTAAATCGGATAGTCAACAAAGTAGCCATCGACCTGGATCGACGCCGAACCCGCAGCCTCTGCCTCCTTGAAGGCGGCGACATGCTTCTCCGCCTGGGCCACGGCGTCGGCGCTCGGCGTGAACACGCGGTTTACCGGTTCCACCTGCTTGGGGTGGATGCAGAGCTTGCCCTGGAAGCCGAAGCTGAGCGCAGTCTGGGCCGAACGCTCCAGGTTGTCTGCGTCCGCGATATCGATGAAGACCGTGTCGATGGGCGCCTCCAACCCGCCGACGCGGGAGGCGAGCACGGTGCACGCGCGGGCGTGGGCGAGCTCGGCCTCGGCCCCGGTCCAGACCATCCCCATGTCTCGGGTGTAGTCGCCGGCGCCGAAGGAGAGCCGCCGCACCCGCGTCTTCGCACCGGCAATTGCCTGAACCGCGGCGACGCCCGGGCCGGTCTCGATGATCGGCACCAGGTCGATCGCGCCCTGATTCAGCCCCCGTTCGCGCTCCAGTTGGCAGAGCAGCCAGTCCACCGTCTCCAGCTGGCTCGGCGCTTCGACCTTGGGCAGCATGACGCCGTCCACGCCGGCCGTCACGACGGCCAGGAGGTCGCCGTAGCAATAGTCTGTGTCGAGCCCGTTCACGCGCACGTAGCCGAGGCAGGCGCGGGGTGCCTGCAGCGCCTCGACGACGACCGCCCGAGTGGCTTCCTTCTCAGCCACCGCGACGGCGTCTTCCAGGTCGAGGATCACGGCATCGGCGCCGGCGCCAAAGACCTTGGCGACCTTGCGCGGGTGGTTTCCGGGGGCGAACAGATAGGTGCGGTGCAGTTGCATGGGAGCTCCGGGGACGCTGCGGCCAAACAACCACAGCCCACCGCCCCGATCAAGCCGACCGGCACCGGCGGCAGGATCGACCCTGCTCGAGCCAGCCGCTCTGGGAATTCGTCTTCAGACTACAGACGTGGCGAGTGATTCGGTCGAGGAGCGCACCGGCATCTTCCCGCAGGCCGGCGCTACGGAAATCTATCGGCAGAGTCTCGATCGTCGCAGCAATCTGCGTCGCCAGAGTTTTTCCTGTCTTGGTTATGGAAGAGCCGAAGTCAGTCAGTGTACTTTATGAAACACAATTCTTTACAATTCTTTACGTCGCCGAAACGGCATATCTCTTGATTTTATATCGCTACTTGCGAACGATGTCTAAGATACCCCGTCTGACGACCTCAATAGGATGGGGCGCCACTTCGCAGGCTGGCAATCAAGATCGGAGGATGGCAATGATTCAGAGCTGGAAACAGCGCCTCGTCGGAGGAATTGCGCTCACGACTGCCATCGTGCTCGGCTCGACCATGGCGGCGACATCCGTTCGGGCCGATCACGCACGGTCGTGGGAGGGAGCGGTCGTGGGTGGCGTCATCGGCGGATTGATCGGTTCGACAACCGGCAAGAGGCACGACCGCTTGGCCGCGGTCAGCATCGCCGCGGTGTTGGGAACCCTCTACGGTGGTCAGTTCACCACCCATCATCACCACGCGGGATGGTATCACCGGCCGTCGCACCAACAACGCCAGTGGCACCGCCAGCGGGTTCGCCAGCAGCCCTGGTACGTGCATCCTCAGCGGTACCATCGTCGCCAGTGGCACCAGCGGGTGCACCAGCAGCCCCGGTACGTGCATCCTCAATGGCACCATCAACGCCAGTGGCACGGCCAGCGGTTTCATGAGCAGCCCCGGTACGTGCATCCTCAACGGCACCAGCATCGCCAGAGGCACAGCCAGCGGGTTCATGAGCAGTCCCGGTACGTGCATCCTCAACGGCACCAGCATCGTCATGACCACAGATGGTAGCGGCCGCGCGCCCACGCCCTGACCGAGCCGGTTCGGCCTATTCGGGGTGAAAGGCGATCTCGCCGTACCAGGCGCGGGCGCTCTGCCCGCAGTTGTCCGAATCCGTCATGACGGCAATGCCTTCGAGCTCCTCTACCTCCATCCCGAACAGGCGGCGGAAGTCGGCACGAACATCCCGTCTGTGGGTGCGCCAGGTGCCGGCGTCTCCATCGCCGGAATCGACCGCGACCATCATGACTTTGGAGGTGAACGGGTTGGGCCAGGCGTCGCCGATCTCCGATCGATTTGCCCACACATAGTTGACCGCTCGCGGCAATCCGAACATTCCCTCTCCGGGCGCGACGACATAGACCCGGGCGGCGAAGTCGTCGCCGTCCTTGATCCGCTCGTCCCTGACCGCGAGCGGCTTCTCGATGCGCCAGCTCCATTCCAGAATCGGCGTCGCCATAAGATCGATTTCCCTCTCGAGGTAGAGGCTGGACGCCGTGGAAGCGCTGTCGGCCTCGAGCACACGCCGCCCATCGAGCTCGACGACGCGGTACTGGGTCTCGCCCTCGAATTCCTCGATCTCCCAGTCCCCGCTGTCGCCAGGCGATGGCCACTCCAACACAAGCGGCTCGGCGTGCGCCGGTAGCGCAACCAGCAAGAAGGCAAATAGAACGAGCGCCGAGCGCCTCATGACGCCGGAACAGGGTCTGAGGAGTTCAGCCCAGTCTCCTTCTCTATTCATCCGCCTGCCGTCCTTGATCGAGAGCGTCTGCCAAGGGGGCGCATGAACTGAGTCTGTCGCAACGCCGAACCGCGGGCAACGGCTCCGAACGCACCGCTGGCCCGGAATTCTCATGACGGTCCGGGCCTCCCCCTCCCCACTTCCCGGACCATGGAGCGGTGCACGGCGCCGGGCTTCTGCGCCAGGATAGGTCATGCAGTGCGAGAGCGAGCAGGCCACGGAAGGTGGAGTATGCGGGCGCGCGTGATCCTATGTACCGCGCGCACGACCTTTCAGGCGTGCGCGACTCAGGCACGCGCGACGCGGCGTGCCCGACCTTGTCCCGCGGAATCCCATTTATCCCACTTAATCCCACTTAATCCCGGCGAATCCCGCACAACAATTAATCTTGCCCGAGGCGGAACGGGGAGCCGGACCGCGACCGAGGCGAGACGTGCGGGCTAGCCGGGCGCGTCTTCCGCGTCCTTTCCCACCAGCCGTACCCGCACGCCGGCCAGCAGGTCGCGGAGCTTCGCGCGGATCGCCCAGAGGCACACCAGAGAGGGCAACACCATTAGCGTCGTGATCACAAAGAAGGTTCCCCAATCGCCCTCCAGCCAGTCCACCAACTCGCCGGAGGAGGCGGCGAGGAGCGTCCGGCCCGCAGTGCCGAGCGAGGCGAGCAGCGCGTACTGGGTGGCGGTATAGGTCCTGTCCACCAGCATCGAGATGAAGGCGACGAAGGTGACCGTTGCGAACGCGCTCGTGAGGTCGTCCATCACGACCGCCGCCGCGAACAGCACCTCCGACTTTCCGGACCACGCCAGCAGGGCGAACATGAGATTGGTGAGCGCCATGGCGATCCCGGAGACGAACATGGCCCGCACAAGGCCGATCCGGATCGCGACGAGGCCGCCCAGCACCGTGAACGCCACGGTAACGATCCAGCCGAGGCCCTTGGAGTAGAGCGCGATGTCCGACTTGGTGAAGCCAATCTCCGTGTAGAAGACGAGCGACATGCGCCCCATGAAGGCTTCGCCGATCTTGAACAGGAAGACGAAGCCCAGCACCGCGGCGGCAATCGCGACCCCGTTCTTCACGAAAAAGCGCATCAGGGGGGCCACGGCCGTGCCGCCGAGCCAGGCGGTGGCACGCCCGAGCGGGCCGGACATGCGCAGGCGGGCGGCGATTCGCTCCTCATCCTCGGCCTGGGCGGCGATACGCTCCGTCGAGGCGGCCTCGCGGACGAACAGGAGGCCGACGTTGCAGAGGACGACTACGATGCCCAGCACGAGAAACGTCGCCTGCCAGTAGTTCTCGATGCCTGCGTTCTGGAACCCCTCGGCCGTTTCCAGAGCGACGATGCCGCCGAGCTTGAAGCCGCTCCACCAGCCTACGACAGCAACGGCAGCACCGGCGGCCATCGCCTCGCCCTCCGTCTTCCCGATCTGCTCGATTCGGAGCGCGTCGATGGCGATGTCCTGAGTCGCGGAGGCAACGGCGATGGCGAGGCCGACGGCAATGACGGAACCGAGGCTTTCGGAAGGGTCCAACGCGCTCCACATGACGAGACACACCAGCACTGCGGCCTGAAGGACGAGAATCCAGGCACGCCGCTGGCCGAGTCGCTGCGAAAGCCACGGCAGCCGGACACGATCGATGAGCGGGGCCCAGAGAAAGTTGAACGCGTAGACGCCGAAGATGAGGCCGGCCCAGCCGATCGTGCTGCGGCTGAGGCCGTCCTCCGTCAGCCAGAGAGTGAGGCTGCTCCCGATGAGGACCCAGGGGAAGCCGCTGATGATCCCGAGAAGGAGGATGCGGGCCATCCGCCGCTCGAAATAGACGGCGAGCGATTCCGCGAGTCCATGCACGACGTCCCCCGGGCGACTCGGTGCGCGATCGGAGCAGACCATACCGGCACGTTCCGCGCCCGGCCAATGACATGCCTTCACCTCCGCCCGAGTGCTTGGAAATGGGCTCCGGCGCTATGGCGCGGGCGGCGGCCACGGGGTATGTCGGCGCCTACCGAAAGCGAACGAGAGCACGGAGGCGACCCATGAAGCTCGAAGGGATCAGGGTGCTGGATCTCTCCCGGTTTCTGCCGGGTCCGCATCTGGCGATGATGATGGCCGATCACGGCGCGGACGTAATCAAGGTCGAGGACACGAAGAGCGGCGATCCCGCGCGCGTGATCGGGCCCGCCGAGGGCGGCCACACGGTCTATTTCCGCAATGCCAACCGGGGCAAGCGGAGCCTCGCGGTCGATCTCAAGAGCGAGGCCGGACGCGAGGCCTTCATGCGCCTCGCCGAGACCGCCGACGTGATCCTCGAGACGTTCCGTCCCGGCGTGGTCGACCGCCTCGGGATCGGTTACGAGGCCGTGTGCGCCCGCGCACCGCAGATCGTCTACGCCTCCATCTCCGCCTTCGGCCAGTCGGGACCCTACCGCGACCGGCCGGCCCACGACCTCAGCGTCAATGCGCTCGCCGGCATCGCCAGCCTCAGCGTCGATGGCGACGGCAAGCCGGCCATGGCGTGCCTGCCGCCGTCCGACATGGGGGGCTCGCTCATGGCGCTGGCGGGAATTCTCATGGCCCTGCTGCGCCGCCAGACCACCGGGCGCGGCGACTACCTGGACCTTTCCATGTTCGACACGGTGGTGTCATGGACGGCGCATGTGGCCGGCCGCGTGTTTGCCGACGGCCGCGCGCCGGACCCATCGGCCGAGCGCACCCAGGGCGGCGCCGCGTTCTACCGCCCCTACCGCACCAAGGACGGCCGCTACATCACCCTCGGCGGCGGCGAGATGAAATTCGTCATCAACTTCCTCGAAGGCGTGGGACGGCCCGACCTGATCCCCCTCGGCCGCGAACACGCCGGCCCGGCGCAAGCGCCGCTTCACGCCTTCCTCGAAGAGACCTTTGCCCAGCGGACCCAGGCCGAGTGGGTCGCCTGGTTCGATGGCCGCGACATCTGCTTTGCGCCGGTCCTCGACCTCAAGGAAGCATTCGACGATCCCCACCTCGCCGCGCGCGGCATGCGCGAACGGGACAGCGATGGCGCCTCCCACCTCGGCATCCCGATCAAGTTCCGGGAGGAACCCGGAAGGATCGCGCATGAGACGCCTGCCCTCGGCCAGCACAGCACCGCGATCCTGCGCGAGAGCGGCTACGACGAGGCCGAATGCAGGGCGCTCGCCCGCGACGGCGTCATCCGGCAGACGGCGTGATTCTAAGCGGCGGCCGCGCCCTGCCCCTCACCCAGCAGGCGGATGATCTCCGCCGTAGGCCTTACATGACAAAAGTTGCCGTCGAGATATTCGACCGCGTTGGCGTGGCCGCTCGGCGACATCGCGGCGCAGGAGTCTTCGGGCATCAGGCAGCGGAAGTCGAGGTCGCCCGCGAGCCGAATTGTGCCCTCGACGCAGCTGTTGGTGAAGATCCCGCTCACCACGATGGTGGTGATTCCCTTGACACGCAGAAGATGCTCGCAATTGGTCGAGGGGAAGACCGCCGAGCCGCTCTTGGTCAGCATGATGTCGCCCTCTTGCGGCACGAGCGGCGCAAGGATCTGTGCGTCCTTCGAGTCGACAGTCGTGACGACACCGAAATGACGGTGGCGCCAGGTCTGGTCCGAGCCGTCGCCCACCAGCGAGGCGCAGCGCGTGTAGATCACCGGCGCCCTATGCGCCCGGAACGCCGCGATGAGCTGCACGAGGTTGGGCACCACCACGCGGTCGATGCGGTCGAGGTAGTAGGAGAGGTCGTCTTCGAGGCCCGCCTCGATGATCCGCTTGCAAAGGCCGTAGTCCCGGTGTGCCTGCTGGTAGGTCATGTCGATGACGATCAGGGCTATCTTGTCCGCCTCGACCGGGAACTCTGGAATGCGCGCGAAGCTCCACCAGGCGCTCCACCCCTCTTTGACGTTGCCGCGATCGCTCTCGCCCATCGCACACCTCATCTGCTCGCCGACGGCTACCAAAGCACCATAGCGCGCCGCAGGGACCGCGCCGACACCAATTTGATGAGCCGGGATTCCTGCCGGTTCGTGCCATAGTGGCGCCGTGCCGGCACCCTCGGAGCCGTGCCACCCGCAGTCTGCCCCGGCCTCCGTCCTGCTCTCTGCCCTCTCGACAGCATCGCGTGACTTGAGCCGCCATCGATGATCCTGCCGCGCCGGTTGACCGAGCTTCTGGGCAATCCCCACTTTTTGCGCCTTTGGCTCATCGGCCTCTTCAGCATGGGCTCCCGCTGGCTGGAGATGCTGGTGGTGGGCATCTTCGCGTTTGAGACGACGGGATCGCCGGTGCTGGTGGCGTTGCTCGTCATCCTGCGCATGCTGCCGCTCGCCGTGTTCGGCTCCTTCGTCGGCACTTTCGCCGACCGCGTGGCGCCGCGCTTCCTGCTTTACGCCTCGCTCGTAACGGCGACGCTGGTCTCGCTCGTCGTTCTCGGCCTCGCGCTCTCGGGCATGGTCGCCTATTGGCACATAGCGCTTGCGACCTTCCTCTCCGGCGTCGTTTGGACCACGGACATGCCGGTCAGGCGGCGTCTGATCGGCGATGTCGCCGGGCCCGAGCGGATCGCCGCCGGCATGAGCCTGGACAGCGCCACGAGCAATGCGACGCGCTTGATCGGCCCGCTCTTCGGCGGGTTGCTCTACCAGTGGCTCGGCCTCGGCGGGGCCTTCGGCCTGGCGGCGGGCCTCTACGCGATTTGTCTGATCATAACGCCGGGAGTGCCCAAGGCGTTCCTCGCCTCTGGCGTCGGCCAGCGCTCCGCGAGGCTCCTGGGCGAATTCGGCGATGGCTTCCGATACCTGGCCCGGGAAGCGGAGGTCCGTCGCATCCTGTACGTCACGGTGATCTTCAACATTTGGGGCTTCCCCTTCGTCTCGATGATCCCGGTCATCGGCACGGAGAAGCTTGGCCTGAGCGCTGCCGCCATCGGCGGCCTCGCCGCGCTGGAAGGCGGCGGCGCCTTCGCCGGCGCGCTGCTGATCGCCACCTTCGGCCCACGGCCGGGATGGTACCGACGCCTCTACTTCTTCGGAACCGCCAGCTACTCCGCGTTCGCCTTCGTCGTCGGCTGGATGACGGAAACCGCGCCGATGGCCGTGGTCATCTTCATGGCCGGTTTGGGCGCGGCCGGGTTTTCGACCATGCAGACCACGCTGATCTACGGGATCGCGCCACCGGAGATGCGGGGCCGCCTGCTCGGAATCCTCTCCCTCACGATCGGCGCGGGCGTGATCGGCTTCACCAATATTGGCCTCATGGGCGAGCTCTTCGGCGGTGCCAACGCGGTGCGCATCGTCGCGGCGGAGGGTCTGGTCGCCGCCTTCCTGCTCGGCCTCCGCTGGCCGCGACTTTGGCGCGACGGCGGTGGCCCGTAACCATTGCAGAAAGCAATGCGAACGGCGTATGGTGGCCGCGCCCGCGGACGAGCGCGGGAGGCCCCAAAGCGGAAGGCGAGGCCGCGATGGAGATCGAGGAACGGACAGAGGGAACGGCAGTCGTCGTCTCCCTGAACGGTAGGCTTGACGGAGTCAGCGGGCCGGACCTGGAGGCCAGGATTGCCGCGATCGTCGAGCGTGGCGACGTGCGCGTGGTGCTGGAGTGTGGCCAGATGGCCTATGTCAGCAGCGCTGGCCTGCGTGTCTTGCTCATCAGCGCCAGACAATGCCAGCAAGGGGGTGGGAAGCTGGCCATCGCAGCCCTGCAACCCGAGTGTCGGTCGGTCATGAAAATGAGCGGTTTCCTGTCGATCATCGAGTGCCACGAAACGAACGAGGCTGCGCTCGCCGCAGTCGCTTGAGACGCCGCTCCCACAGCCTCCGACCCTGCCCCTGACCTCGGGAATCGGTTTCATGCTGACATTCTACGAAGAGATCATGGTGCTCCTTCTCCATGACGAGAACGGCACCTTCCTGCCGGTCAGCGAGCATACCCTCAACCGTGCGCTCACGGGCGCGGTCCTCATGGACCTCGCATTGGCCAACCGGATCGATACCGACCCCGAGCGGCTGGTGGTGATCGATTCCACCCCGACGGGCGATGCTCTGCTCGACCGCACCCTGGCGCGGATCGCGAGTGAGAAAGCCACCGCCAACAGCAGAACGTGGATCGAGACGCTGTCTGCCGAGGAGGCATCGGCACGGCACGCGGTGACAATTCGGGCGACCGCGCTCGACAAGCTCGTAGAGCGTGGCGTTCTGGAGCGGCGGGAAGAGAAGTTCCTGTGGGTCTTTCGCTCCCGCCGCTACCCGACCATCGACGGCAAGGTCGAGCAGGAGGCGAAGAAGCGCATCGCGGATGTGCTGTTCACGGAAGACATTCCCGACCCCAGAGACGTGGCGCTTATCTGCCTCGTCGACAGCTGCAACATCCTGCCGACGATCTTCTCGAAGAGGGAAATCGATCGTGCTGAGCGGCGCATCGAGCAGCTCCGCAAGATGGACCTGATCGGCCGCGAGATGGCCGGCGCGATCGCCGATATCGAACGCGCAATCGCAATCGCGGCGGCGCACACGTTCTAGTTCGAGGGCCGGCCCGATTCAGCCTTAATGCTCCGACGATGCTACGCGGCGGGTGAGCCCGCCACGCCAGCGCTCGCCCAGGTCGACCTTCAGGCCGAACTGGTCCAACGCCCTGACCACGGTGTAGTCGACGATCTCATCGATCGATCCAGGCTCGTTGTAGAACGCCGGAACGGGAGGAAAGATCGTCACGCCGAGCCGCGCCAGCTTGAGCATGTTCTCGAGGTGGATGGCGCTGAGCGGCGTCTCACGGACCAGGAGGACGAGCGGTCGACGCTCCTTGATCATGACGTCGGCCGCGCGGTGGATCAGGTTTTCGCTGAGCCCACAGGCGATCGCCGCAAGGCTTCGTGCCGAGCAGGGCGCGATCGCCATGCCGTCGATCGCAGCCGAGCCCGACGACATCAGGGCGGCCATGTCCCCTGCCCCGTAGTGATGATCCGCGAGCGCACGAAGATCGTCGAGCTTCTTGCCGGTCTCGTGCTCCAGCGTCCGCTGGCCCCACTTGCTGACGACGAGATGCGTCTCGACCGGGGTCTCACTCAGCACTTCGAGCAGGCGCACGCCGTAGACGGCGCCGCTCGCGCCGGTAATGCCGACGATCAGGCTGTTGACCATCGTGCCGTTCCGTCTCCTCAGGTCCGCGCCGCTGTCATTGCTCCGCGCTGGCGAGCCAGAGCGCAAGGAATCGCCCGAGCCACTCATGCACGGTCGCGTGATAGCGAGCATGGTTTGCGCGCTGTTCCGCCGGCGTCTGCGCGCCGGTCCGCCTCAAGTCCTCGGCGGGTGGGTCGCTGTCGACCCAGCGCGCCAGCACAGCGTCGTTGACCTCTGGATGGAATTGCAGAGCCCAGGTCGTCGCCCCATAGCGGAAGGCTTGATTCTCGAACACATCGCGCCGTGCAAGCCGGCGGGCGCCGGCAGGCATCGTGAACGCCTCGCCGTGGCGGTGCGCCACGTTGAGCGTCGCGTCGAGGGCCAGGTCTTGGGCTGCGCCGTCGAGCGGCTCGATCGGGTAGTAGCCAAACTCATAAAGCCCGTTCGGGTCGGGGCCTACCGTGGCGCCGAGGGTGCGTGCCACCATCTGGCTTCCGAGGCAAATGCCGAGCAGCGGCACACCGGCCGCCATCACGCGGGGTATCCAGTCCAACTCCGCCCGGACGTAGTCGACGTGATCGTCGTTGGCGCTCTGCGGCCCGCCAAAGCTGACGACACCTCCGAGCGTTTCGACGTCCTCCGGAAACGGCTCCCCCTTGTTTGCCCTGATGATGCAGGACCGCCGCCCCAGGCCGGCGAGCAGATCCGGGACTGCGCCCGCATCGATGGCCGTAACGTGCGTCACGAGCAGCACGGGCGGAGCTGACGGGTCGGGGCTCATCTGCTCATGCCTGGGACATTCAAAGCGAGACGAGAACGCCGTTCTCAAGCGCAAGGCGCCTGTCCATGCGCTCTGCAAGGGGCATGTTGTGTGTGGCAACGAGCGCGGCGAGCCCGGTCGTGCGGACGATATCGAGCAGCGATGCAAACACCGAGTCCGCCGTTTCGTGGTCAAGGTTGCCGGTGGGCTCGTCTGCGAGCAGCACGGTCGGCGCGTTGGCAATAGCGCGCGCGATGGCGACGCGCTGTTGCTCGCCGCCTGAGAGGCGTGAAGGCCGGTGGCTCTCGCGCGCATCGAGCCCGAGACGGGCCAGCAGCTCGCGCGCCCGTTCTCGCGCCACACGCCTGGAGCGACCCGCGATCATCTGCGGCAGGACCACGTTCTCCAGCGCCGAGAACTCGGCCAGCAGGTGATGGAACTGATAGATGAAGCCGAGCCGCTCGCGGCGTAGCCTGGTCCTGCGCCGGTCCGGCAATCGCTCGCAGCGCTCGCCCGCGATGGCAACCTCGCCGGCGCGCGGGCGCTCCAGCAGCCCGGCGATCTGGAGCAGCGTCGACTTGCCCGCCCCCGATGGCCCGACCAAGGCGACCATCTCCCCAGGCAAGACCGAGAGTGAGGCACCCTTCAGCACCTCGATCGCGTTTCCAGCCTGATAGAAGGTCTGCACCACCTGGCGGAGCTCGAGAGTAGGCGCGCTACTCATAGCGCAGCGCCTCCACCGGATCGAGCCGCGCAGCCCGCCAGGCGGGGTAAATCGTCGCCAGGAACGAGAGTCCGATCGCCATTGCCGCCACGATCACCACCTCGACCGGATCGATCCGCGACGGGAGCTGCGAGAGGAAGCGGATCTCGGCCGGGAACAGCGCAGTGTCGGTCATGCTCTCGAGCCACACCCGGATGCTGTCGATGTTGGCGGCGAAGGCGATACCGCCCGCAACGCCGAGAACGGTGCCTGCCAACCCGATCGCCGCGCCGTTCATGAAAAAGATTCGCAAGATCTGCCCGCGCGTCGCCCCCATCGTCCGCAAGATGGCGATGTCGCGGCCCTTGTCCTTCACGACCATGATCAACCCGGCGATGATGTTGAAGGCGGCCACCAGCACGATCAAGGTCAGGATCACGAACATGACGTTGCGCTCGACCTCAAGCGCGTTGACGAACTGCGCATTGGCCCGCCGCCAGTCGACGATCCACCCCAGGTTGCCGATGACCCCCTTCACACCGGCCTCGACCTCCCGTATGCGATCGGGATCGGCGACCGTCAGCTCGATGGCGGTGACCTCACCTTGTTTCCTGAAGTAGACCTGGGCGAGGTCAAGCGGCATGAAGACGTACGTGGAGTCGTACTCGAACATGCCGATGTCGAACGTCGCCACCACAGAGTAGGCGCGCGAGCGCGGCACCGTACCCATTAGCGTCGATCGACCTTCCGGCGAGAGCAGCGTTATGGAATCGCCGACTCCTACGCCGAGCCTGCGCGCCATGCGGTCGCCGATCAGGACCCCGTCGCCGGCGATAAAGTCTTCGAGCCGGCCCGCGACGATGTTCTGGGTCAGCAGCGGCCGCGCCTCCAGGTAGCTGTCGCGCACACCGCGCACTTGGCCGAAGGTGGCCTTGCCGTGCGCTGCCGCGATCACCTGTCCCGTGACGGTGGGCGAGACGGTGACGACGCCATCCACCGCCTTGATGCGAGCCGTGAGCGGATCGAAATCGGTAAAGCCGTCCTGAAAGGAGTAGACCGTCATGTGGCCGTTGAGCCCGAGAATGCGGGCAAGCAACTCCTCGCGAAATCCGTTCATCACCGACATGACAATGATGAGCGTGGCGACGCCGAGGAAAATGCCGATGAGCGAAAACGCCGCGATGACCGAGACGAGGCCTTCCTGTCGGCGGGCGCGCAGATAGCGAAACGCGACGAGGCGTTCGAAAGCCGAGAACATGTGCGGGGGCCGCTAGTCCCCGATCAGACGTGCGGAGACCGACTCGAAGGAGAGCGCTTCGGCCTCGCCGCCGGCCCGCGCCTTCAACTCCGCCGTGCCCGACTTGACGCCGCGCGGGCCGATCGCGACCTGCCAGGGCAGCCCGATCAGCTCCATCTCCGCGAACTTGACGCCCGCGCGTTCGTCCCGGTCGTCGTAGAGGACCTCGACGCCTGCTTGGATAAGACGCTCATAGAGCGAGTCGCACGCCTCGTCGCACGCCGGATCGCCGACACGCAGGTTGATGAGGCCCACCTTGAAGGGCGCCGCAACCTCCGGCCAGATGATGCCCGCCTCGTCGTGGCTCGCCTCGATGATGGCGCCCGCGAGGCGGGAGACGCCGATCCCGTAAGAGCCCATCTCGACCGCGACCTCGGCGCCGTCCGGATCGGTCACCGTGGCGCCCATGGCCTTCGAGTACTTGGTGCCGAAGTAGAAGATGTGGCCGACCTCGATCCCGCGGCCCTGATAGAGCGCGTCCTCGGGCACCGGACAAGCGGCGGGGTCGTGTTTGTCGTCGGTGGCGGCGTAGAGCCGGGTCCATTCATCGACGATCGGCTGAAGGTCGGCCTCGTAATCGATTCCCATTGCCAGCGGGTCGGTATCGAGCCAGGCGCGGTCGCAATAGACGGCGCTCTCGCCCGTAGCCGCCAGCACGATGAACTCGTGGCTGTAGTCGCCGCCGATGGCCCCGCTCTCCGCCTGCATCGGGATCGATGTAAGCCCGAGCCGGGCGAAGGTGCGTAGATAGGCGACGAACATCTTGTTGTAGGAGCGCACGGCAGCCGCATGGTCGATGTCGAAGGAGTAGTTGTCCTTCATGTAGAACTCGCGTCCGCGCATGATCCCGAAGCGCGGGCGCAGCTCGTCGCGAAACTTCCACTGGATCTGGTAGAGGTTCTGCGGCAGGTCGCGGTAGCTGCGCACCGACTGCCGGAAGATATCGGTCACGACCTCCTCATGGGTCGGGCCGAAGAGCATCGGGCGGTCGTGCCTGTCGGTGAAGCGCAGCATCTCCTTGCCGTAGTCCTGGTAGCGGCCGCTCTCCTCCCAAAGCTCGGCCGGCTGCACCGCCGGCATGAGGATCTCCTGGCAGCCGGCGGCGTTCATTTCCTGGCGCACCACCTGCTCGATCTTGCGAAGCACCCGATGGCCCAGCGGCAGCCAGCTGTAAATGCCGGCGCTCGACTGCCGGATCATGCCGGCGCGCAGCATGAGCCGGTGCGAGACGATCTGCGCCTCGGCCGGGTTCTCTCTCAGGGTCGGCAGGAAGTAACGTGAACGCCGCATAACCGAAGCCTCGCACCGATCGACCGCGCCGCGTTTATGCCCAAGGCTGCGACAAAGCGCAATGCGGCGCGGCTTCGCCTCCCGTCGTCTCGCCCCCCACCAACCCGCCGAGACTCAATTCCTTAGCGGGATTAAGTGGGATTAAGTGGGATAAGTGGGATTCTTCGGGACAGGCGGCAGCCGCGCCGCCGACACTCGCCCCCTCAACCTGCCTCCGCCACTTGCCGTACTCCGCGCACTCTCTCGTTCCATAGCGCAACTTTGGCTCGGATGCCGCGTGCCGTGCACCGCACCATGCTCCGTCGAGAGGGACGGGCTTAGCCCCGCATCTGGGCCGCGCCCGCGTAAAGCACCGCGTTGTGGCTCGCGTTCGCAGCCTCGTAAGCGGCCAGCGCCTCGGGCTCCATATCGCGCGCGGGCCGGCGCTCGCTATCGAAGTAGCCGTACTCGTCGACCCCGCGCACAAGCGCCGCGTAGTCGCGGCCGACGACGTTGCGCACATGGGTCGGAATGTAGCGGGTGGCGAAGCCGATGCGCCGGTCGTCGGAGTTGTTGGGACCGGAGCCGTGAATCAGGCGCACATGGTGTAACGAGGCTTCGCCGGGCTGTAGCACGACATCGACCGCCTCGGCCTCGTCCACCTCATGCTCGACGATTTGGCCACGCGTGAGCATGTTGTGCTCGTCGAAGGTGTCGCGGTGCGCGATCTGGTCCAGCTTGTGGGTGCTGGGGGCAAACCGCATGGCCCCCGACTCGACCGTGCTGGGCGAGAGCGCGATCCAGGCGGTCACCACCTCGGCAGTACTGAGGCCCCAGTAGGTCGAATCCTGGTGCCAGGAGACAAAGGCCGGATCGTGCGCGTCCTTGGTGAAGAACAGCGAGGTCCAGCACAGGATGTTGGGGCCGATCAGGTCCTCGACTGCGTCCAGCACCGTCTCGTTGCGGATCAGGCGGTCGAGCGCCGTCACCAGCAGATGGGGCCGGTGCCGTATCCGCTCCCCTTGCTTGGCGAAGTACCGCTCGGCAACCTCGACATCGGCGCGGATCGCCCGCGCCTCTGCCGGTGAAATCACCTGAATTGGGAAGTAGAAGCCGTCGCGCTCGTAGCGTTCAACGGCCTCCGCGGAAAGGTGCTTGGGCATGGTCTCCTCTCTCAGGCGATCGCCGCCGACGCGGGCTCCTCCGGGGCGAACGCCTTTTCCATGGCGCGTCGAGCGCGTATCGCTTCTGCCGCCGCATCGTCCTCGTCGACAGTCACATCGGCCCAGGTCAGCGGCGTGTCGGGCTCGACGGCACGCGTGAGCCTGACACCGTGGGCAAGGCCGATGGGGAGATGGCCGCCGGCGAGGCTCGCCGCCGCCGGCATCAGCCGGCCGTAGACGGTGTAGCCCCCTTCCCCATCGAGCCGCGTGCCGGCCTGCAGATGCGCCTTGGCGCAAGCGACCGCATCGGCGCGGAACCCGGTGGGCGCGCCGGTCGGCTCGCCACGCAGCGCGACGGAGGCCACCGAGATACCGAGTTCCAGCCCGATCAGGTGATAAGGCTTGTACATCGACGCGTAGCGCCCCGTGGAATCGGTGCAGAGCCCGTACTCGCGGAAGCAATTGGCGACATAGTCGGTGCCGGCCTCGAACACGGCATACACCCCCCAACGCAGATGCCCGTTGAGCACGCTGCCGTCCCGTGCCTCGCTCGCGATCACCTCGACCTGGCCCTTGTGGTGCAGGGTGCCACCATCCTCACGCGGCCTGAGCACTGTCGGCAAGTCGTCGACCCCGCAGGGCGGGAAGCTGAGCCCCTCCGGCGCCGGTGTGAGCCCCGTGGCGTTGGCGACGGCGGTCATCTCGATCGCCGACTTGGTGCCGTCGAGGAAGGAGTTGAACATCTGCGGGTTCATGCCGCCGGCTTCCGCCTCCGCCGGGGTCAGCCCGTAGTGGGTCCAGACGTCGTCGGGCGTGACATGATGGAAGCCCGGCTGATAACGGGTGCCCTTGCCGGCGGCGACGACATCCAGGCCCGACGCGCGCGCCCAGTCGACCATCTCCGCGATCAGCGCCGGCTGGTCGCCGTAGGCGAGCGAATAGACCACGCCTGCCTCCGACGCCTCCTTTGCGAGCAAGGGCCCGGCGAGGGCGTCGGCCTCGACGTTGACCATCACCACGTGGCGCCCGGCGGCGAAGCACGCACGGGCGTGGGCGATGCCGGCAGCCGGGTGGCCGGTCGCGTCGATCACGACGTCCAGGCCGTCAGCCGCGATCAGCGCAAACGCATCGTCGCAAATGTGGGTGCCGCCGCTCTTCAGCGCCGCGGCGAAAGAGCGCGTACGGCGCTCATCCTCCTGCCAGCCGGCGCGCGTCAGCGCAGCCTCGGCCCGGGCAGGTTCGAGATCGGCCACCGCCATCACGTGGAGACCAGAGGTGCGCCGCGCCTGAGCGAGGAACATGGTGCCGAACTTGCCGGCGCCGATCAGTCCGACGCGCACGGGCTTTCCGTCCCGTTCGCGATCCGCGAGCATCCGATGAAGGTTCATGGGGCGCTATTATAGTCGCCGGCGCGCCGTTAGCCCGCAATTCTCATCACGGTCACGGCCTGCGTCGCGTCCAGGCGTTCGAGCCGCTAGGAGTGGGCCGAAAAGCGTAGCGCTGCTACGGTTGAGGCCCGCGACGTCGCGCGGGACGCGCGCGGAGCGCCCGACGCGGGCGGGCGCCTGGGCGCGACCCGGAGGGCGGCGCGCAGACCATGACCGTGATGAGAAATGCGGGCTGGCAGGCGCTAAGGAAGGTCTGATCAAGTTGCGTGTGCCATAATTTGCGCAGGAGTCGCGGATTGGATGATCGAGCCATGGCACAGGCAAGCTTTGCGGAACTGGAGCACGACTTGAAGAAGCGCCGGACGCGGCGTGAGTTGTTCCTTGAGAAGATGGACAAGCTGGTTCCCTGGGAGCGGCTGGAGCGACGGATCGAGCCGTTCTATGCGAAGGCGGGGCGCGGTCGGCGCCCGTACCCGCTTTCGGTGATGCTGCGTGTTCACTGCGTGCAGTTGTTCTACAACCTGAGCGACCCGGGGATGGAGGACCTTCTCTACGAGGTGGAGTCGGTGAGGCGTTTCGTGGGGCTGCGGTTGACGGAGGCGCTGCCCGACGAGACCACCATCCTGAACTTCCGGCATCTGTTGGAGAAGCACGGCCTGGGCGAGGGTCTGTTCGAGGAGATCAATGCGCACCTGGCGTCGCGCGGCCATCGGCTGCGCACGGGGACGATCGTTGACGCGAGCATCATCGACGCGCCGTCGTCGACGAAGAACCGGCGCCGCGCACGGGACCCTGAGATGCATCAGACGAAGAAGGGCAAGCAGTGGTATTTCGGGATGAAGGCGCACATCGGGGTGGACGCCGGGTCGGGTCTGGCGCACAGCTTGACGACGACGGCGGCCAACGCAAGCGACGTGACGCAGGCGGGAGCGCTGCTGCATGGCGCTGAGACGACGGCGTGGGGCGACGCAGGCTACCAGGGAGTGGAGAAGCGTCCCGAGCACCGGGACGGCGGTGTCGAGTGGCGTGTGGCGATGAAGCCGGGGCGGCGCCGGCTGCTGGGCGAGGGCGTCGCCGAAGAGGCGGCCGAGAAGCGCAAGGCGTCGGTGCGGGCGAAGGTTGAGCATCCGTTCCTGTACGTGAAGCGGCACTTCGGCTACGCCAAGGTGCGCTACCGGGGCGTGGCAAAGAACAGGCAGCGCATCGCGTTGCTGCTGGGGTTCTCGAATCTGCTGATCGCC
This sequence comes from Alphaproteobacteria bacterium, assembly GCA_965237415.1. Lineage (GTDB taxonomy): Bacteria > Pseudomonadota > Alphaproteobacteria > UBA828 > UBA828 > WTGU01. Next base: position 498,692 of record CBDEFM010000002.1, on the reverse strand, counting down.
GGCCGCTACGCGACGGGATGACAGGGGAGTAGTCTGCCCGCCGCTGGCGGGACGGCGGGGAAGGAGGCGGATCGACGCGGATATCGCCCGTTCGCTCCGTATCCCGTGACCAAAGCAGCCCCCGGCCTGTCGGCAATATCGTCGAGCTTCACATCCAAGCCGCCTCTCCCCCTCGAAACCGCGAACATGGGGTTGTTCAGACTTTCCCTAAAACGACGGAGGCATTCATGGCGGACAAGCCGGTCGATACGGTTGCCCAGCGCGAGATGTGGGATGAATGGTGGTACGACCAATTCGAGATCCCGAACGACATCCCCGACAGTTTCCGCCGCTTCGAGATCGAGATCGACGGCGAGGTCTGCGTCGGCGCGCTGCTGGAGACCGCCGCGCCCAAGACCTGCGAAGCCTTCTGGCAGATGATGCCGATCGACGCCTACATCATCCATTGCGCCTTCTTCGGTCACGCCGCCTTCTACCTCGACCGGATCGATATGGTGCCTGCGCTCGGTTACGAGCTGGAGAACCGGCAGACCAGGATGGCCCCCGGCGACTTCATCTGGGATCCCTGGCTCAGGGAGGTGACCTTCGCCTACGGCCGCCACGCCGGGATGCGCTTCCCCACCACGCTTTGGTACGGCGACACGCCGCACCCAAACCAGGGCTGCATCTTCGCACGGATCGTCGAGAACCTCGACGGCTTCGCCCGCCTCTGCAAGAGCCTCCGCTACGAGGGGACCAAGAGAATGGTGACCCGCCGTCGGAGTTGACGCGACGCCGTCTGCGGCAAGCGTCTACGGCCTCGCTCGCTTCCCGGCGCGTTGGCGGCGTGCCTGGATCACGCCGATCGCGGTCAACGAGACGACGATGATGAAGAAGGAGATTGCCGTCGTCACGGTGCCCAGCGCGTAGAGCGCCGGCGACGTGACGTTGGTGGTCATGCTCCAGATTTCGAGCGGCAGCGTGTTGCGCGCGCCGACGGTGAAGGTACTGCGCGGGAACTCGTCGTAGGAGAGGGTGAAGCCGAACAGCGCCACCGCGATGATGCCCGGCAGCAGGATGGGGATCATCACGTAGCGCAAGGACTGCAGGTTGCTCGCACCGAGATCGCGCGCCGCCTCCTCCACGCGCGGGTCGAAGCGGCTCAGCACGGCGAACATGATGAGCAGCCCGAAGGGCAGCGTCCAGGTGAGGTGCGCGCCGAGCGCCGACGAATACCAGTGCGCGTTCCAGCCCAGGAGTTGGAGAAGCAGCGTGATGCCGACGCCGAGCACCAGGCCGGGCACCACAAGGCTCCCGATCGCCGTGTAGAAGATCACCGAGTTGCCGAAGAACCGGCTGCGGAAGGCCAGCCCCGCCGCCACCGAGAAGAGCACGGTGACGGAAAGGATGATGAGTGAGAGCGGCAGCGAGCGCGCGAACGCGCCGCCCACATCGCCGGTCCGCGCCTGGCCGAACAGCGCCTCGAACCAGTGGATCGAGACGCCCTGCATGGGGAACACCAGCGAGGCGTTCGGCCCCTGAAACGAGAGAATGTAGATGCAGAACATCGGGCCGTAGAGGAAGAGCACGAAAATTCCGAAGAACGCCGCCAGCGGATAGAAGGTCCAGGGACGAGGCTTATGGGTCTTCGATGATTGCGCCATGCCCCCTCTCCTACGTGCTGCCCGCCAGCTCCCTGCGGATGTTAACCACCCGCAGCACGCCCATCACCATCATCACCACGACGATCAGCAGCACCACCGCGCTCGCCGAGGCAGACGGATAGAGCAAGACGTTGATGTCCTCGAAGATGGCGGAGACGACGGAGGCGCTCTGCCCGCCGCTCATCACCTTGATGATGAAGAAATCGCCCATTACCAGCACGATGACGAAGATCGAGCCGAGCGCGATGCCGCTGCGGGAGAGCGGAATGATGACCTCCCACATGATGCGAAGAGAGCTTGCGCCCGCGTCCCGCGCCGCCTCGATCAGCGCTTTGTCGATGCGCGCCATCGAGTTGAAGATCGGGACGATCATGAACAACGTGAAGAGGTGGACGTAGCTCACCACCACCGAGAAGTCGGAGAACAGCAGCCACTCCATCGGCTCGTCGACGATGCCGAGGCCCATCAGCGCCTGATTGACCAGCCCCTGCTTCCCCAGCAGCGGGATCCACGAGATCATCCTGATGATGTTCGAAGTCCAGAACGGCACGGTGCAGAGCAGGAAGAGCCCGATCGCGATCAGCAGGGAGCGGACGTGGAACACCAGGAAGTAGGCGATGGTGAAACCGATGAGCAGCGTGACTGCCCAGACGATCGCCGCGAACTTGAGGGTGCTCAAATAGAGCCAGAGGGTGTTCATGGTGGTGAACAGCTCGACATAGCTCTCCGGCGTGAGCGCGGGCCTCATGCCGAAGATCATGTCGCTCTCGAAGAAGCTGACCACCACCAGAACGCCCAGCGGCACCACGAAGAAAACCGCCAGCGCGAGGCCGAGCGGGGCCACCCGCACGAACGGCCGCCGCCCCCTGCCGGTGCCGTTGCTCATCGCGAGACCGAATCCAATCGGGTGAAAGAACGGGGCGGGGCCGGTACGCCGGCCCCGCCCGCAGGGATAAGGCCGTTCAGGCCGTCTGCAACTCCGTCCACTTCTTGAGCAGGAACTGCTGGTTATCCATCAGCGTGTTCCAGCACGCCATGTTGCCGAAACGATTGGAGAACGAGCCGCCGTCGCGGACGTGCCCCGCCTTCTCCATCGGGTTGCCGTAGGGGTCCTTGATGGTGTCGGCCGCCGGCTTGCCCTCGTACCAGTAATCCCACTCGTAGGGCTGCATGAAGTTCTTGGCGGTCTCCGCGACACCCAGATAGTAGCCCTGCTTGGCGATGAAGGCGCCCATCCAGCCGTCATAGTACCAGTTGAGATAGTCATAGGCCGCGCCGAGCCTCTTGCCCTCGAGGTGGCTCATCAGGCTGAGCCCGTTGCCCCAGCCGCGATAGCCCTCGGCGAGCGGCTGGTAGATGCAGGGCACGCCTGCTGCGCGCACGGCCGTCACAGCCGGCGACCACATCGACTGGATCACCACCTCGCCCGACGTCATCAGCTGCACCGACTGGTCGAAGGTGCCCCACATCGACCGCCAATGGCCCTTCTGCTTGAGATCGATGAGCCGGTCCACGGTCATCGTGATCTCTTCCTTGGTCATGTTGCCCTTGTCGGCATAGGTGTATTCGCCGGTCGATTCGATGGCGAGCGCAGCGTCCATGATCATGATCGGCGGGATATCCATGCCCGCCGCCCGGCCGCTGAACTCTTCGTTGAAGAGCTCGTGCCAATTGTTGATCGGGCGGCCGATCTCGACCGGCTGGATGCCGAGCGTATCGGCATTGAACACGCCGGGGGTCATCGTCGCGTAATCGGTGGTACCGTCGGCAAGCGCATTGGCGTCGCCATCGGTGAAGTACATCACCTCATGGGGCGAGACCCCCTGGCGCGAGACCTGCTTGCCGTCGAACGTGCCGTCCCGATAGAGCGACGTGGTCTTGTCCCAATGCGCGATCTTGGCGGGATCGACCGCCTGGTAGATGCCGCGCGGCACGGTGATGACCCGCATCCACAGCTCGATGTCGGCGACATCGATCGAATCGGACTGCGTGGTCAGCCGGTTGAGCATGCCGGCGTGATCGGTGACGGCCATCTCCACCGAGAACGGCAGATCCACCGTCGCCTGCTCGGCGATCTGAATGATCGTCGAATAGGACATGCCGGAATGGTTGATCACGATGTCTTTCGTGTCCTGCGCCCAGACGGTTGGAAATCCGCCAAGAGCCTTGGTGCCGGCCGCGACGCCGGCGATCGCCGCGGCGCCCTTGAGCATTGTGCGCCGGCTCGGTCCCTGCTTCCGATGCTCTGTGGTCTTTGCCATGATTGCCTCCTCCCTGGGTTGGGCGTCAGCCAGGGCGCGTTGCGCCGTGCGCCGACAACCCGCTGTGCCTAGCCTAGCCCGGAATTCTCACCAATGTCATGGTCCGCGCGACATTCGCTGGGCGCAAGAGGGTCGCGGCTTCATGTGGTGTGGCCGGCGGCTCAGCCCACGCGACGTGCGCATGGCAATGGCCGGTACGGGCCGCTATAAGGTCTGGCGGCAATGTCGAGCGAGCGACCATACGCGCGACAAGTGTCTCAATGCCCTGATTTACTGCCAACTTAACATGATCGACGTAGCGTGACGAAGTCGCCGCCACCTCCGGGAAACCGGCGTCGCGGACGAGCCCGCATTCTTGCGGCACGCGCCCATCGCCTCATGGCGTGGTCGATTATCGTTGCCGCGCTGACGATGATCGTCGTTCCGGCGAAGGCCGACACGCACAGCCTGAAGATCGGCGTGCTCGCCCCTCTCGAAGGGGCGTTTAGGTCCCTTGGAATGGACGCCGTGCGCGGTTACGAGCTGGCCTTGAGCGAGCACGAGGAACGCGCCGGCGAGCGACCCATCGAAGCATTCGTCGAATCGACCGACGGAACCCCGGACTCGGTGATCGCGAAGGCGCGCGTGCTGATCGACCGCGGTGCCAGCATCCTCATCGGTCCCCTTGCGGGGATCGAGGGCATCGCAATCCGCGAATTCGCCAAGAGCGTGCCTGAGGTGACGTTCATCAACGGCGCCTCGGCAGCGCAGGACGCCACCTTGCGTGCGCCGGCGGACAACTTCTTCCGCTTCAATCCCGACAGCATGCAGTGGATCGCCGGGCTCGGGCGTTATGCCTACGAGGAGAAAGATATCCGCACGATCGTCTCGGTCGCCGAGGACTATTCCCTTCCCTACACGCAGCTCATGGGCTTCATGCTGGACTACTGCGCCCTTGGCGGCCAAGTGCTGGCACGGCACTGGATCTCCACCGGCGCGAGCGACGCCGCGCGCATCGCCAAGACAGTGTCCGGTACGGAGACAGACGCGCTGTTCCTGGCTTTGGAGCCCCGTGCGGCCAAAAGGTTTCTCGAAGCCTATGCCGAGGCCGGCGGACAGGCTGCCATTGTGACGGGCGCCACGACCCTGAGCGGCAGCCTTCTCAAAGCAAGCGCCATCCGCCCTCTGCTGAAGGGGGCGATTTCGGCGCTGCCGATCTCGGAGAGCGACGACAATGAAGCCTGGACCGAGTTCACTGAGCGCTACCGCGAGCGCTTTCCGGATGCAGGACTTTCGCCAAGCCTGTTCGCCCTCAGCTACTACGTGAATACCAAGGCATTGCTTCTCGCCCTTGACGAGATCGACGGCGACCTCGGCGACGGGCACGAGCGTCTGCGCGGCGCTCTCGCCGAGCTAAGCTTCGATACCCCGTTCGGCGGCCCGGTCGAACTCGACGCAAACCGCCAGGCCGTGACCAGCACGTTCATCGTGGAAGTCGTCGAAGCGGCGGGCGGCGCTCTTACGCAGAAGACCGTCCATACGGTCTCCGACGTGGAACAGACGCTCGGCCTCCCGCGCGATGATTTCCTCGCCCTCGGTCCGCCCAGCCGAGCGAATACCCTTTGCCCCGAACACGCCCTGCCCGAGGCCGAGACGCAACCGTCGCCATCGGAAACCGAGATTGCCGAAGAGGCGCCCGCCGAAGAGCCAACGCCGGAGGCAGACGAGGACGTTGAGACGCGTGAGGACCCGGCCGATACACTTCGACACCATCTCCTGCTAACGCTCAAGACGGAACCCGCCATGACCGAGACAGGCCCAGCCATCGTTCCATGCCTCAGCTACCGCGACGCGCCTGCCGCGATCGCCTGGCTCAAGGAGGCCTTCGGCTTCACCGAAAACATGATCGTGCCGGGGCCGGACGGCACAATCGCCCATGCTCAACTTGCATTTAGCTCCGGCCTGATCATGGTGGGCTCGCAGAGGGACGACGAACTCGCGATGAGGATTCCGTGCGACCTCGGCGGCGTCACGCAGTCGATCTATATCGTGGTCGAGGACGCCGACGCCCACTACGACCGTGCCGCCGCGGCCGGCGCCGAGATCGTGCGTGAGCTGCAGGACACGCCCTACGGCTCGCGCGACTACTCCGCGCGCGACCCCGAAGGCCACCTCTGGAATTTCGGCACTTACCGGCCGGCCATGAGTGAGTAGCCGGCTCCGGCCAATCCGCGCGAATCAGTCGTAGACTTCGCCCGCCTTATTGGTAAAGCGGATTTTGCCCCCGCGCTTCTCGTAGACGAGATCGACGTCCGGATAGTGGGCGCGTTCCTCACCGGCGCGGGTGCCGATCTCAAGCACCACCGCATCCTCCCCCGAGCGGTTCACCAGGTGGTGGCCGTCGGCGTGGCCGGCCTTGAAGGCCGCCGCCTCGCCTGCCCGGAGCAGCGTTTCGCCGGCATCTTCAATCAGGACCAGCTCGCCCGAAACGACGAGGACCAGCTCGTCCTCGGCTTCGTGCCAGTGGCGCTGCGCGGTCGCGGCACCTGGCGGCAGGCGCGTCAGGTTGACCCCGAACTGGGTCAGCCCGGCCGCATCCCCCAACGCCTGGCGGGAGCGCGCATCGGCCATCGCCTTGAACGGCGCCGGATAGATTGAGCCGGTCTTCACCGGCACCCGGTCGATGTCGATTTTCGGCATGCCAAGGACCCCTACGCGGCGGAGTGCAGGGCGCCGGTCATTGCGTAGCACAGCAGCTCGACCACCTGCTCCGGCGTCTCGGCAACGGCGAGCGCGGCGCCGTCTACCTCCTTCAACGCGTGGGTGAGCGCAGGCTCGTGCAGCGTGATAATCGGCTTGTCGAGCGCGGCGGCGTAGCCGGCATCGAAGGCCGCATTCCACTGCCGGTACTTGTCGCCGAAGCGCACGACGACGATATCCGCGCGCCGGATCAGGGTGCGGTTGCGGATCGCGTTGACCCGCGCACCCTTGTGGTCCTTCCAGAACGGCCTCTCCTCGACGCCCAGGATGGCGACGCCGCAATCGTCGCTCGCCGCGTGGTCGGTGACCGGAGAGACGAACGCGACGTCGAGACCCGCTGCGTCGGCACCGGCGCGAATTTGATCGCGCCAGTCGGTGTGTATCTCGCCCGAGAGGTAGACAGTCCACCCCGCTTCCGCCATCGCTGCCCCCGCAATCCCGGCAGGCAGGGTCAATACTGCACGCTGTTGGTGAGCGCGCCGTCCACCTTGATGTTGGTGCCGGTGATGAAGCTCGCGCGCGGGCTGGCGAGGAATACTGCCGCGTTGGCGACCTCCTCGGCCGTCGCCATGCGCCCGGTCTTGTTGAGGCTCAACGCCAGATTGAACAGGTCCGGGTTGTTGTTCTCCACATCCTGCCAGAACCCGCCGTCGAAATAGGTGTTGCCGGGCGAGACCGAGTTGGCGCGGATGCCCTTGGGCGCAAGCTGCCGGCTGAGGCCGGCGGAATAGTGGATCAGGGCCGCCTTGAATACGCCATAAGGGCCGGCGGCGAAGTCGATCTCGATACCTGACACGCTGGAAATGACCACGATGGAGCCGGCATCGGACTTCTCGAGATGTGGCAGAGCGGCTTCCACCGTGTTCACGGTGTGCATCAAGTCGACGCTGAATTCCTTCTGCCAGGACTCCAGCTCGGGCGTCGCGGCCAACGCGCTCACGTTGGGGACGACGATATCGAGCCCGCCGAACTCCTCGGCGACGTCATCGACCCATTGGCGCACGGCCGGCCCATCGCCGACATCGAGCGTCCGTCCCGAGACGCGCACGCCGGTCTCGCTGAGCGCAGCGACCGCCGCCTCCACGTCGGCCTCGGTGCGCGCGCAGATGGCGACATCGGCGCCCTCCGCCGCGAGCTCGTTCGCGATCGCCCGGCCGATTCCCTTGGTGCCACCCGTCACCAGCGACTTTCTGCCCTTCAAGCCGAGATCCATGAGTCACTCCCTCATCTTCGGCGCCGCGCGGAGACCGCGGCGCACCGTTCCCAATCCCGAAGCGTGCGATTGCCGCCAGCTCTACCGGGACCCTAGCTGCGCGATATGGTGACCGATCGCAGGTACCAAGGCCAGCGCCCATTCGCCGGCCGCGGGCTGCCTCAGCGGCTGAGCGTCACGAATGTATTGGGCTGCATGTCTTCAAAGCGCGCGGTGTGGCCATCCGGCCAACGGAGCGGCGGCCAGCGCGGGCGGAAACGCCCAGCGCAACGGTGAGCGCCACCCTGGTCTGGAAATCACTCGATTCGTCGCCCGGCGAATCTGGCACAGAGTCAGGGTGCTTGGTAGGATACGGGGCGATGCACGGACGTCGCGCGGCAGTCGCAGCGCGGCGTCCAATCGTGAGGCCACCCTCGCTGCGGATTGGCTGGCCAGGGAAGATCAATCGTGAGTTGGAGCACCGAATGCCAGAGCTGAAAATCGGACTCGTGGGTGCCGGCTGGATGGGCAAGGCCCACGCCATGTGCTATCGCGCCCAGCCGCTCGCGTTCGGCGCTCGGCCGGCGGTTCCCGTGCTCGAAGTGCTCGCCGATGTGAACGACGAAATTGCGAGCCGCGCGGCCAGGGAGTTCGGCTTCCGCCGCCATACGGCGGACTGGCGGGAGATCGTCGACGATCCGACCATCGACATCGTCGACATCAACACCCCGAACGATCTCCACTTCGACATCGCAATGGCCGCGATCGCTGCCGGCAAGCACGTCTATTGCGAGAAGCCCCTCGCCAACGACGCGAAGACTGCGTTCACGATGGCGGAGGCCGCCGAGAAGGCGGGCGTCATCACGATGGTCGGCTTCAACTACATCAAGAACCCCGTCCAGTCTCTCGCCCGCCGGCTGGTGGCAGACGGCGAGATCGGCGAGCCGAGTTACTACCGCGGCTCCTTCAGCGCGGACTTTCTGGGCCGACCGGAGATCCCCTTCTCCTGGCGTAACGACAAGGCGAAGGCCGGCTCCGGCGTGATCGGCGATATCGGCGCCCATTGCTTCGCCTATCTGCGGCACCTCGTCGATCAGCCGGTCGAGGAGGTGGTTTGCGATCTCAAGATCGTCATTCCGGAACGCCCGGCACCGGCGGAGCACGGCGGCTTCAGCCAGGACGCCGGCGGCACGGGGCAGATGGTGCAGGTCGATACGGACGACGTCGCGACCGCGATGTTTCGGACCGCGGGCGGCCTGACCGGGCACATGGAGATGAGCCGCGTCTCGCTCGGCAAGCGCATGGATATCGGCTACGAGCTGACCGGCACGCAGGGCGCGCTTCGCTACTTCTACGACCGCATCAACGATTTGCAGCTCTACAAGGAGGAAGGTGCGCAAGATACACGGGGTTTCAAGCACATCTCGATGGGCCCCACCGACCCGCGCTACGCCGCGTTCTTCCCGGTGCCCGGTATCGGCGCCGGCTACAACGACTACAAGGTGATGGAGGTTCAAGACCTCATCGAGGCGGTTGCCGCCGGAAGGCCGGCCTATCCCGATTTCAGATGGGCGGCGGAGGTCCAGCGCGTGATCGACGCCTGCATCCTTTCCGACGCCGAGCGGCGCTGGGTGAAGGTGAGCGAGATCGCCGTCTAGGTCCAGACCACACCTCGAGCGTACCGTTCTCCGAAATCGTCATGCGCGGCGGAGGTCGACAGGGAACGGAGTATCGAGAACGATCGTAAGTCACATCAACCACGAGTGGAGATCTTTCAGATGAAGGTATCGACGCTCGCGGCCGGCGCACTGGCGCTCGGCATCAGTGCGATCATCGGGGCGACGGCCGGCCCGGCCCTCGCCGCCGACAAGCTCCTGGGCGTGAGCTGACAGCACTTCCGCGAGGAGCGCTGGAAGAAGTACGACGAAGCCTGCATGCTGGATCAGCTCAAGAAGTATCCCGATTGGGATTACATCTCCACGGATGCAAACGCGTCTGCTGAGAAGCAGAGCGCCAACATCGAGACGCTGATCAGCCGCGGCGTGAACGCCCTTCCGACGGTTGGCTACGACATCCAGATCGAAGAGCCAGGAATCTTCTACCTCAGCTTCGACAATGCCGAGGTCGGCCGCATTCAGGCGCGAGGCGTGGTCGATGTCGTGAACAAGGGTCGCTTCGCCTACATCAAGGGCAGCCCGACCATGGAGATCACCGAATTCGTGTGGGGCGGACAGGTCGAGATCCTTACTCCCTACATTGAGAAGGGTGACATCGAGATCGTCTGCGAGCTCTATTCCGACGGCTGGCTGCCCGAGAACGCGCAGATCAACATGGAGCAGTGCCTGACCGCCAATAACAACAACGTCGACGCGGTGGTCGCCTCCAACGACGGCACCGCCGGCGGCGTGGTGGCGGCGCTCGCCTCGCAGGGGCTGGCGGGCAACATTCCGGTCTCCGGGCAGGACGGCGACATCGCGGCGCTCAACCGGATCGCCGAGGGCTACCAGACGGTGAGCGCGTGGAAAAACGCCCGCGACCTAGGCCGCGCCGGCGTGGACGTTGCCATCGCCCTTGCGGAGGGAACGCCCGCGGATCTCCGACCGCATCACCGTGCTCAACGGCGGGCAGGTGGTGGACACGGTGAAAACGCAGGATGTCACAAAGGATCAGGTGCTCGGCATGATCATCCTCGGCAAGCGGATCGAGGAAGAGACCGGGGAGGACCTCGCCAGCCTCCATTGACTGGCTTCGCGGTCGCGCTATCCGCTGGAGGAACGCAGCCAGGGCGGTTCCCGCTTCAGGATCTCGGCATAGACCGGGCAGTCCGGCCGGTGGGCGCCTTCGAGATAGCCGGTGGACAGCAGGAACTCGCGGCAGATCTCGCCTCCTGTGAACTTGAAATGAGCCTTGAAGAGCTTCACCCACTCGGCATGGGGCCGGGGATGATGGGCGTCGAGCCAGTCGGCGAAGGAGCCATGTGACGCCTGCAACGCTTGAATACGCCGCGCGTTTTCGATGGCGGCATCGACCTTGAGACGGTTACGAATGATGCCCGCATCGGCGAGAAGGCGTGACCGCGCCACGTCGTCGTAAGCCGCAACCCGCCCGATCTCGAACCCGTCGAAGGCCGCCAAGAAGGCCTCGCGTTTCTTCAATATCGTGAGCCAGGAGAGCCCGGCCTGGTTGATCTCCAGCACGAGACGCTCGAACAGGCGGTCGTCGTCCCGCACCGGAAAGCCGTATTCTCGATCGTGATAGGGGCCGTGAAAGGGATGTCCCGGGGCGATATCGCAATAGCTCGTCACGGCGCCTTGCTCCGCGCCTATTCCGCGAAGGTTTCCATCGAGAGCCACCCGGCATCGACGACGCCGACGATGGCGCCGGTGATCACGCCGCCGGCCAGGGTCGCGATCGCCGCCTTGCGCCAGAGTCGCGGGCGTTGGGGGGCGCCCGGCGCGTGGCCCGGCTCCGGGTTCTCGATCGCCTTGATCCCGAACGGCAACGCGACGAAGAAGGAGAGCCACCAGGCAATCACGAAGACGACGATGATACCGAAGACGTCCACGGCGTCGCCCTCACGCCTGCTCCAGCTCGATCAGCGTGCCGCAAAAATCCTTGGGATGCAGGAAGATCACGGGCTTGCCGTGGGCGCCCGTGCGTGGCTCGCCGTCGCCAAGCACCCGCGCGCCCTCGGCGACGAGGCGATCGCGCGCTGCATGGATGTCGTCGACCTCGTAACAGAGATGGTGGATGCCGCCTACCGGACTCTTGGCAAGAAAGCCCGTGATGGGCGAGCCCTCGCCGAGCGGGTGCAGGAGTTCCAGCTTGGTGTTCGGCAGCGTGACGAAAACCGTCGTGACCCCGTGCTCCGGCAGGTCGAGCGCTTCCGAGACGGTCGCGCCCAGGGTCCCGCGATAGAGCGTGGTCGCCGCCGCGAGGTCCGGCACGGCGATGGCGACATGGTTCAAGCGTCCGATCATGGCCCGGCTCATCGCATCGCCTCCCCGCTCATCCCGGCACGCGCGCGATCTGTACGTCGATTACCGGGCGCTTGCCGTGGCTCTCGCGCAGCGCGCGCCGGATAGCACGCCGCGCCGCCTCCTCGATCGCGCTCGCGTCGCGCGCCTGCGCCCGCGTCAGCGAATCCACCGCGTCTGCCACGTCCGCCGCAATCGCCTCCCGCGCCGCCTGCTGATCGTCCGCGTCCAGGATTCCTCGGCCCGAAACGAGGGGCGACACGAGGGTCCGTCCGCTACGGTCGACAACGACCGAGACGAAAATCGCTCCATTGTGCATCAACTTGCGTCGCGCACCGATCGAGACGTGGTCGGTCGCGACGATATTCTCGCCATCCAGCGCGAGCCGGCCGGCCGGCGCGCGGCCGATTACCGCAGCCGGTCCCGGCGCAAGCCGCAACAGGTCGCCGTTCTCAACGAAGACCGGCTCCGGCACCTGGAGCGCGCGGGCCAGCGCGCCGTGGGCCTGCATGTGACGTGCCTCGCCATGCACCGGCACCGCGATCTGCGGCCGGATCCACTGGTACATCTGGCGCAGCTCGCCCCGGCACGGGTGGCCTGAGACGTGGACGCCCGCGTCCTTCTCCGTGATGACCTCGATGCCCCGCCGCAACAGCCTGTTGTGAAGATCGGCGATGGTCCGCTCGTTCCCGGGAATGATCTTCGACGAGAAGATCACCGTATCGCCGTCGAAAAGGCTTACGCGCGGATGACTGTCGCTGGCGATCCTGGCCATCGCGGCGCGCGGCTCGCCCTGGCAGCCGGTGCAGAGATAGAGCACCTGGCTGTTGTGAAGCTGCGCGCCCTCGTCCTCGGTGAGCAACCGGACGTCTTCGAGATAGCCGCACGCGCGCGCCGCGCGCACATAGCGATGCAGCGAGCGCCCGACGAGCACCGGCTCCCGCCCCGCGTCCCGCGCAGCAAGCGCGACCGATTCCAGCCGGGCGACGTTGGAGGCAAAGAGGGTCACGGCCAGGCCGTTCTCGCGTTCGGCGACCAGGCGCGCGAGCGTTTCGCGCACCTCGCCTTCCGAGCCCGATTCGCCTTCGACCGTCGCATTGGTGGAGTCGCCGACCAGCGCCAGCACACCGGCCTCGCCCGCCTGCCGCAATGCAGCCTCATCCAGGGGATCGCCCACCAGAGGGTCGGGGTCGATCTTCCAATCGCCGGTGTGCATGACACGCCCGTAAGGCGTCTCGATCAGCAGCGCGTTGGGCTCCGGGATCGAATGAGTGAGCGAAATGAAGGTGAGCGCGAATGGCCCGAGTTCGAGACGGCTCGAAAGCGCCACCTCGGTGAGCGGCACTTCCGAGAGCAGCTTCGCGTCCAGCAGCTTCTCGCGCAGGATCGCGGCGGCGAACGGGGTCGCGTACACAGGGCAGCGGAGTCTCGGCCAGAGATAGGCCACCGCGCCCAAGTGATCCTCGTGTGCATGGGTCAGCACGATGGCGAGCAGGTCCTCCCTTCGCTCCTCGATGAATGCCGGGTCCGGCATGATCACGTCGATCCCAGGCAGCGTGTCGCCCGCGAAGGTGATGCCGAGATCGACCATCAACCACGTGCCCTGGCAGGCATAGAGGTTGAGGTTCATGCCGATCTCCCCTGCCCCGCCGAGGGGCAGGAAGTGCAGTGCGTCGCGCTGGACGCTGGGTGCTGCCGACGGCGGGGGCACGTTCATTGTTTCTCCCGGTTGCGCCAGTGGACCTCGCGGAGACCCCGGATCGTCAGATCCGGATCGACCGCGTCGATGACGGGCGTTGCGTCGCCGAAGAGGCCGGCCAGTCCGCCGGTCGCAATTGTCGTCACGGGCGCATCGATCTCCGCCTTCATGCGCGCGACGATACCCTCGATAAGCCCTACATAGCCCCAATAGATGCCGGATTGCATGGCCGGCACCGTGGCCCGTCCAATTACGGCCTCGGGTCGCTTGACCGCGATGCGCGGCAGCTGCGCTGCGGCCTGGTGCAGCGCCTCCAGCGAGAGCGCAATGCCCGGCGCGATGATGCCGCCCTCGTAGGCGCCCTCGGCGCTCACGGAATCGAAGGTGGTCGCGGTACCGAAGTCGAGGATGATCAACGCGCCCGCGTGGCGGACATGCGCGCCGACCGCATTGACCAGCCGGTCGGCGCCGACCTCGTCCGGCCGCGGCACGTTGACGTCGATGCCCAGCGCCACCCCTGGCTCGCCGATGACCTGCGCCATGCAGCCGCAATGATCGGCGCAGAGCGATTTGAGCGCGCCGATACCTTGCGGCACCACGCTTGAGACGATCGCCTGATCGATGTCGGCGAGGCTGAGGCCCGCCTGCGCCAGGAGTTGTCCCAGCCAGACCGCGTATTCGTCGCTCGTGCGCCGTGCGTCGGTCATGGCGCGCCACTGGCCGAGTGGCACCTCGTCCTCTTCCCCGCCGCCGTCGAACACGGCGAAGACGGTGTTGGTGTTGCCGGTGTCAACCGCGAGCAGCATGCACCGTCTCCGCATCGCCGAAGAAGACATCGCCGGCTGCGATCGAAACTCGTTCAGAGTCTGCCTGCAGCAGCACCAGCGCCCCCTCCGCATCGAGTCCTTCGAAAATTCCGACCAACTGCCGGTTACCGTTGGCGACTGTAACCGGGCCGCCGAGTCCGTGGGCGCGGGCGAGCCACGCACGTCGCACCGCCGCAAAACCCTGCGTCTCCCAGTCCCGTCGCCGCCGGGCAAGCGCCGCAAGCAGCGACGGCAGTGCATCCTCCGGCGCGAGCGGTTGGGCGCCGGCGTCGACGAAGCTCGTCGGCGGAGTGGGCCCCTCGAGCCGTGGGTGGCTCGCGAGGTTCACGCCGATCCCTAGCACCACCCAGTCTACACGCCCCTCGGGCCTCAGCGCCGATTCCAACAGAATACCGGCGACCTTGCCGCCGTCCACGAGGATATCGTTCGGCCACTTACAGCACGCCCGGCCGGGCAAAGGCCCATCCACGAGGTCGAGGACGGCGAGCGCCGCGACGAAGGAGAGCTGCGCGACACTCCGTGCCTCGCAAGCGGGGCGGAGGATCACCGAGAGATAGAGATTGCCCGGCGGCGAGACCCAGGCGCGTCCCCGGCGGCCGCGCCCGGCCCGCTGCTGCCGAGCCCAGATGACCGTGCCTTCCGGCGCGCCCGCCACCGCGCGGTCCTTCGCCTCGTCATTGGTGCTGCCGGCCTCGTCGAGGGCGATCAGTGCATAGCCTTGCGGCAGCGCCGTCGGCGGCATGAGGAGAGATCTCGTCGTCAGGGCATGAGCGCCGCGGCGGCGGCTTCCGCCCCGGCCAGGATGGGTGCCGGATAGGCGAAGAAGAGAAGCGTAATGATGCCCGTGCCCGCGAGCACGGCGGAAAGCTCCACGCCGACCGGGCGGTCGAACCCGTCCGTCGGCTCGTCGAAGTACATCACCTTGACGATCCGGATGTAGTAGTAGGCGCCGACGACGCTCGCCAGCACCCCGAAGATGGCGAGGCCGTAAAGCCCCGCGTCTACCGCCGCCAGGAAGACGTACAGCTTGCCGAAGAAGCCGGCGAGCGGCGGGATGCCCGCCATCGAGAACATGAAGATGGCGAGCGCGAGCGCGAGCGGCGGGTTGGTCTTGGAGAGGCCGGAGAGGTCGCTGATCTCCTCGACCATCTGGCCGCGCCGGCGCATGGCGAGGATGCAGGCGAAGCCGCCGAGCGTCATTACCATGTAGATCGTCATGTAGACGATCACGCCCCGGATCCCCTCCAGCGTGCCGGCCGAGAGCCCGACGAGCGCATAGCCGACATGGCCGATGGAGCTGTAGGCCATCAGCCGCTTGATGTTCTTCTGGCCGATCGCGGCGAAGGCGCCGAGCCCCATCGAGGCCACCGAGACGAAGATCACGATCTGGTCCCACTGGCCGGCGAGCTCGTGGAAGGGGCCGAGGAAGACCCTGAGCAGCAGCGCCATGGCGGCGACCTTGGGCGCTGCAGCGAAGAAGGCGGTGACCGGAGTCGGCGCTCCCTCGTAGACATCCGGCGTCCACATGTGGAAGGGCACCGCCGAGACCTTGAAGGCCAGTGCCGCGGCGATGAAAACGAGCCCGATCAGGACGCCCGTCTCGGCCGCCACGTTGCCCGGCACGGTGGTGGTCAGCGCCTCGGCGATCCCCTCGAATCCGGTCACGCCGGTGAAGCCGTAAACCATGGAGCAGCCGTAGAGCAGAAGGCCTGAGGAGATTGCGCCCAGCACGAAATACTTGAGCCCCGCCTCGGTCGAGCGCACCGAGTCGCGGCGGAACGCGGCGACGATGTAAAGCGAGAGGCTCTGCAGCTCGAGCCCCACATAGAGCGCGATCAGGTCGTTCGCCGAAATCATCAGCAGCATGCCGAGGGTGGCGAAGACGATCAGCACCGGGAACTCGAAGCGGTTCATTCCCTCGCGCCGCACGTAGCCGATTCCGATGATGAGCGTGACCGCTGCGCCGACCAGCACCAGGCATTTCATGAACGCGGCGAAGCGATCGACCACGAAAAGGCCGAAGAAGGTCGTCGTCCGCTCGTCGGGGAGGACCAGCACCATGACGAAGGCCACCGCCATGGCGACGCAGGCGAGCCAGGTCATGAGCCGGGTCGAGCGATCGCCGATGAACACGCCCGCCATCAGCAGGGTGACCGAAGCGCCGGCGAGGAAGAGCTCGGGCAGCGCGGGCAGGTAGTCGGGCTCGACGAAGGGTTGCATCGTCAAACCCCTATTGCAGAGCCGCGAGCGCGGGCACCGGCACGCTCTTAGGCTCGGCAATCGGCAGCGGCGGCGCGCCGTTGGTCTGCGCGATCAGGTTCTCGACCGAGACGTGGAGGACATCGAGGAAGGGCTCCGGATAAAGCCCGAGCACCAGCGCCAGCGAAACTAGTGGCGCGAAGATGCCCATCTCGCGCCAGTTGAGGTCGGTGATCGACTTGAGGTTCTCCTTGGTGAGCTCGCCGAAGATCACGCGCCGGTAGAGCCAGAGCATGTAGGCGGCGCCCAGGACCACGCCGGTCAGGGCCAGCATGGCGACCCAGGTGTTCGACTGGAAGGCGCCCACCAGCACCATGAACTCGCCGACGAAGCCGCTGGTGCCGGGCAGCCCGATCGCAGCCAGCGTGAACACCATGAGCACGAAGGCGTAGATCGGCATGCGGTGCACCAGTCCGCCATAGTCCGCGATCTCGCGGGTGTGGGTGCGGTCGTAGACCACGCCGACGCAGAGGAAGAGCGCCGCCGAGACGATGCCGTGGCTCAGCATCTGAATGATGCCGCCTTCGATTCCCTGGCCGGTGAAGGTGAAGATGCCGATGGTGACGATCCCCATGTGGGCGACCGAGGAATAGGCGATCAGCTTCTTCATGTCCTGCTGCATGAGCGCGACCAGCGAGGTGTAGATGATCGCGACAATGCTCAGCGAATAGATGAAGGGCACGAAGAAGGCGCTCGCGTCCGGCAGCATGGGCAGCGAGAAGCGGAGGAAGCCGTAGCCCCCCATCTTCAGCAGAATACCGGCGAGGATCACCGAGCCCGCCGTCGGCGCCTCCACGTGCGCGTCAGGGAGCCAGGTGTGGAACGGCCACATCGGCAGCTTGACGGCGAAGGAGGCGAATAGCGCGAGCCAGAGCCAGGTCTGCACCGCCGGCGCGAAGTCGTGGGCGAGGAGCGTTGGGATATCGGTGGTGCCGGCGTCGAGGTACATGAAGAGGATCGCCAACAGGAACAGCACCGAGCCCACCAGCGTATAGAGGAAGAACTTGAACGCCGAGTAGACTCGCCGCGCGCCGCCCCAAATGCCGATGATCAGGAACATCGGGATCAGCTGGCTCTCGAAGAAGATGTAGAACATCACGAAGTCGAGGGAGCAGAAGACACCGACGATGAGCGTCTCCATGACCAGGAAAGCGATCATGAACTCGCGCACGCGCGTCGCGATCGCCTCCCACGAAGCGAGGATGCAGATCGGGATCAGGAACGTGGTGAGGATCAGGAAGAAGATCGAGATCCCGTCCACGCCCATGTGGTAGCCGATGTTGTGCTCGGGCAGCCACGGCACCAACTCGACGAACTGGAATTCGGCCGTCGAGGTGTCGAAATCGGCGACGAGCACGATCGAGAGCGCGAAGGTGACCACCGAGGTCCAGAGCGCCACGTGACGGGAATTGGCCGCGATCTGCCGTTCGTCGCCCCGGATCAGCAGGATGAAGAAAACTCCGACCAGCGGCAGGAACGTGACGGTGGACAGGATCGGCCAGTCGGTCATGCCGCTACCTGCCCGCGATCAGAAACCAAGTCACGATGGCCGCAAGCCCGAGCAGCATCGCGAAGGCGTAGTGATAGACATAGCCTGACTGGAGCTTTACCGCGCGGCGCGCGACGGAGAGCGTCGCGGCGGCGATGCCATCCGGGCCGATGCCGTCGATCACGGCACCGTCGCCCTGCTTCCAGAGGTTGTGGCCGAGATACTTGACGGAGCGCACGAAGAGGAAATCGTAGAGCTCGTCGAAGTACCACTTGTTGAGCAGGAAGAGGTAGACCGGCCGCGCGCGGGTGGCGAGCAAACCCGGCAGCTCCGGCTTCAGCACATAGAAGAGGAAGGCGCTGCCGATCCCGAGCACGCCCACCGCCATCGGCAGCGCCTTGACCCAGAAGTCGACGTGGTGCGCCTCCTCCAGCGCGTTGTGGATGGGCAGGACGAGGATCGACGTGCCCCAGAAATCGATATCGGTCGCCACCATCGGCAGCATCAGGTAGCCGATCACGATGGCGCCGATGGCAAGCCCGACGAGCGGCACCCACATGATCGCCGGCGCCTCGTGGACGTGGGCCATCACCTTCTCGTCGGCGCGCGGCTTGCCGTGGAAGGTCAGGAATAGCAGTCGCCAGGAATAGAGCGCGGTCAGGAACGCGGCCAGGATGCCGAGCCCAAAGGCGTACATGCCGAGCCCGGTGTGCGAGGCAAAGGCCGATTCCAGGATGATGTCCTTCGAGAAGAAGCCCGAGAACGGGAAGATCCCGGCGAGCGCCAGATTGCCGATCCACATGAGCACGTAGGTCACCGGGACCATGCGCCAGATGCCGCCCATCTTGCGCATGTCCTGCTCGTCCGACATGGCGTGGATCACCGCGCCGGCGCCGAGGAAAAGCAGCGCCTTGAAGAACGCGTGTGTGGTGAGGTGGAAGATGCCCGCGCCATAGGCCGAGACGCCACAGGCGAAGAACATGTAGCCGAGCTGGCTGCAGGTCGAATAGGCGATCACCCGCTTTATGTCGTTCTGGGTGATCGCAATGGTCGCCGCGAAGATCGCCGTGGTCGCGCCGAAGAAGGTCACCACCGAAAGGGCGATGGGCGCGTATTCGAAGATCGGCGAGAGCCGCGCCACCATGAAGACACCGGCGGTCACCATGGTCGCGGCGTGGATTAGCGCGGAGACCGGCGTCGGCCCTTCCATCGCGTCCGGCAGCCAGGTGTGCAGCAGGAACTGCGCAGACTTACCCATGGCGCCGACGAAGAAGAGGATGCAGGCGACCTCCAGGAAGTCGAAGGAGTGGCCGAGGAAGGTGAGCTCCGCATCCACCATCCCGGGGGCGCCTGCGAACACGGCGTCGAACGAGACGGTGTCGAACATGAGGAAGATCGCGAGGATGCCGAGGGCGAAGCCGAAGTCGCCCACCCGATTGACGATAAAGGCCTTGATCGCTGCGGCGTTCGCCGACGGCCGCTTGTACCAGAATCCGATCAGAAGATAGGAAAGGAGGCCGACGCCCTCCCAGCCGAAGAACATCTGGAGGAAGTTGTCGGCGCTGACCAGCGCCAGCATGAAGAAGGTGAAGAGCGAGAGATAGGCGAAGAAGCGCGGCACATGGGGATCGTGCGCCATGTAGCCGATGGAATAGACGTGGATGAGGAACGAGACCACGCAGACGACGAAGACCATCACGCCGGTCAGCTCGTCGAATCTGAGGAGCCAGTCGACGTCGAGATCGCCGGAGCTGAACCAGTCGAAGAGGACGATCGTCGCGGTCTCGCCCTGGAGCACGACCTCGGTGAAGACCACGATCGCCATCACCGCCGCAATGCCCATCGCGCCGCAGGTGACAAGCTGGGCACCGCGCGCGCCAAGCACCCGTCCGAACAGGCCAGCGATCACCGCTCCGAAGAGCGGCAGGAAAATGGGCGCGGCGTAGTAGAGCACCGGCCCTCAGCCCTTCATCACGTTGACGTCCTCGACGGCGATGCTGCCGCGATTGCGGAAGTAGACGACCAGGATGGCGAGGCCGATCGCCGCCTCGGCGGCTGCGACCGTGAGCACGAGCATGGCGAAGACCTGGCCCACCATGTCGTTGAGGAAGGTCGAGAAGGCGACCAGGTTGATGTTGACGGCGAGAAGCATCAGCTCGATCGCCATCAGGATGATGATGACGTTCTTGCGGTTGAGGAAGATGCCGACGACGCCGAGGGTGAAGAGGACCGCGGCAACGGTGAGATAATGGGTCAGTCCGATTTCCATGTTCCCTCCGCGCCCGGCTCGATGTCGGTGAGGCGAACGGCAGCCTTCGGATCGCGCGCCACCTGATCGGCGATGCGCTGGCGCCGGACGTCGGTACGACGCCGATGGGTGAGCACGATAGCGCCCACCATCGCGACCAAAAGGATGAAGCCCGCGCCCTGGAACAGATAGGCGTAGCGGGTATAGAGCACGTCGCCCAAGGCCTGGGTATTGGTCACTTCGTCTGGCGGTGGCGTTGGCGATGCAACATTCGTCGGCACCTCGATCTCGATGGCGCCAGAGGCGAAGACCATCACCAGCTCGGCGAGAAGGATGATTCCGATGACGCTGCCGATGGGCAGGTATTGGAGGAAGCCCGCGCGCAGCTCGGCGAAATTGATGTCGAGCATCATCACGACGAAGAGGAAGAGCACGGCGACGGCACCGACGTAGACGATGATGAGGATCATCGCCAGGAACTCGGCGCCCATCATCACGAAGAGCCCGGCCGAGTTGAAGAACGCCAGGATCAAGAAGAGCACGGAGTGAACCGGGTTGCGCGAGGCGATCACCATGACGCCCGCCCCCACCGTCACCACGGCAAGGACGTAGAACATGATCGTCTGAATGATCATCGTGCCGTGGCCCCGCTTGGCTTACCGTTCCGCTCCTGCCGATCCAGGCTCAGCGGTAGGGTGCCTCCGCGCTCAGGTTGGCGGCGATCTCCCGCTCCCAGCGGTCGCCGTTATCGAGCAGCTTCTCCTTGTTGTAGAGCAGCTCCTCGCGGGTCTCGGCAGCAAACTCGAAATTGGGTCCCTCGACGATGGCATCGACGGGGCAGGCCTCCTCGCAGAAACCGCAGTAGATGCACTTCACCATGTCGATGTCGTAGCGGGTCGTGCGCCGGCTGCCGTCCTCCCGCGGCTCGGCCTCGATGGTGATGGCCTGTGCGGGGCAGATCGCCTCGCACAGCTTGCAGGCGATGCAGCGCTCCTCGCCGTTGGGGTAGCGGCGCAGCGCATGCTCGCCGCGGAAGCGCGGGCTCAGCATGCCCTTTTCGTACGGGTAGTTGAGCGTCGCCTTGCGCTTGAAAATCTGCTTGAAGGTTACGCCAAGCCCGACCGCCAGCTCGGTCAGGAGCAAGGATCGAACCGTCTGCTCAATCGCTGGCATGGCGACCTCCTTCTCGGCGCCGGGCGCGGCCATAGCACAGGCCGCTTGCCGTCGCCAGGGTGACTTACCTCGGCAACCAGTCGAACGCGTGCAGCGCGCCAGCGACGATCACGACCATGGCGAGCGAGGCCGGCAGAAACACCTTCCAGCCGAGCCGCATGAGCTGATCGTAGCGGTAGCGCGGCAGCGTCGCGCGCGTCCAGGTGAAGAAGAAGACGACGACCGCCGTCTTCAGCAGGAACCAGATCACACCGGGGACCGCGGTCAGCGGCTCGACGTGGAAGGGAGGCAGCCAGCCGCCGAGGAACAGAATCACGCTGAGCCCGCTCAGGAGGACGATGTTGGCGTACTCCCCCATCATGAAGAGCAGAAAGGTCATCGACGAGTATTCCACCTGGTAGCCGGCGACCAGCTCGCCCTCGGCCTCCGGCAGGTCGAAGGGCGTGCGGTTGGTCTCGGCCAGCGCCGAGATCAGGTAGATCACGAACATCGGGAAGAGCGGGATGAAGAACCAGAGCCCCTTCTGCGCCTCGACGATGTCGTTGAGGTTGAGCGAGCCGACGCAGAGCAGCACCGTCACCAGCACGAAGCCGATCGAGACCTCGTAGGAGACCATCTGCGCCGCCGAGCGCAGCGCGCCGAGAAAGGCATACTTCGAGTTGCTGGCCCAGCCCGCGATGATGATGCCGTAGACGCCGAGCGAGGAGACGGCGAAGAGGTAGAGCAGCCCGACGTTCAGGTCGGCGAGCACGAGATGCTCGTCGAACGGGATCACCGCCCAGCCGATCAGGCCGATGCTGAAGGTGATCATCGGCGCCAGCACGAAGAGCCCGCGGTTGGCCCCGGCCGGGACGATGGTCTCCTTGAACAGGAACTTGACCCCGTCCGCCACCGGCTGCAGCAGCCCGAAGGGCCCCACGACGTTCGGCCCCTTGCGAAGCTGGATCGCCGCCCACACCTTGCGCTCGAAATAGGTGATGAAGGCGATCGCCAGCAGCAGCGGCACCACGATCGCGAGGATGTACCCGACGGTCAGGAACAACGGGTAGAAATAGGCACTCCAGACGCCCGCCTCAGCCATGGCTGGCGGCTCCCTCCGCCGCCGCGACGAACGCCGCGCTGCACTCGGTCATGGTCTGGGACGCGCGCGTGATCGGATCGGTCAGATAGAAGTCGCCGATAGGGCACGCGAAGGGCGCGTCGCTCATGGTGCCGGCAACGCCGAATTCGCCCCACGGCGCCGGGCTGAGCCGGTCGATCGCGGCCAGCGTCGGCGCCCGCGCCACCATGCGGGCGCGAAGCTCGTCCAGGGTATCGTAGGCGAGCGGCTTGCCGAGATGGCCCGAGAGCGCACGCAGGATGCGCCAGTCTTCCCTGGCATCGCCGAGCGGCGCCGTCGCCGCGTAGGCCCGCTGCGGCCGGCCTTCCAGGTTGACGTAGGTTCCGGGCTTCTCGGTATAGGCGGCGCCCGGCAGGATCACGTCGGCGATGCGCGCGCCGGAATCGCCGTGGTGGCCCTGGTAGACGACGAAGCAGTTCTCTGGCCGCGTGAGAGCGAGCTCGTCCGCACCCAGCAGGTAGAGCAGGCGGATCGCGCCGCTGCCGGCGCCCTCGCAGATCGCCGCCGTATCGCGCCCGCCCTCGCCCGGCACGAAGCCGAGGTCGAGCCCGCCGACGCGCGCCGCCGCCGTGTGCAGCACGTTGAAGCCGTTCCAGCCGTCGGCGATCATGCCGGTCGCCTCGGCCAGCGCCCTCGCCTGAGCCAGGACGGCCGCCCCGTCCGGCCGCGTAAGCGCCCCCATGCCGACGATCATCATCGGCCGCTCGGCCGCCTTCAGGACGTCGGTGAAAGGGTGCTCGCCCGCTGCGAGCGCGGCGAGGCTCTCCGGCCCGTCGCCCAGATGCTCGTACGGGAATGTGAGATCCGCCTCAGGCCCGATAGCCCCCACATTGAGGCCGCCCCGGCGCCAACGCTTGCGGATGCGCGCGTTGACCAACGCCGCCTCCCAGCGCGGATTGGTGCCGATCAGGAGGATGGCATCGGCCTCCTCGATGCCGGCGATGGATGTGTTGAAGAGGTAGGAAACACGGCTCGCCGGATCGAGCTTCGCGCCGTCCTGCCGGCAGTCGAGATGGGGCGAGCCCAGCGCCGCCATCAGATCGGCGAGCGCCGTCATCGCCTCGCAATCGGCGCTATCGCCCGCAAGCGCGGCGATCTGGCCGCCCTCCAGGCCTTCTGCCGCCGCCGCGATCGCGTCGAACGCCTCGGCCCAGCTCGCCGCTTCAAGCCTGCCGTCGCGGCGCACGTAGCAGCGGTCGAGGCGGCGCCGGCGCAGCCCGTCGCAGGCGAAGCGGCTCTTGTCGGAGATCCACTCCTCGTTCACATCGTCGTGCAGGCGCGGCACGACCCGCAGCACCTCGGTGCCCCGCGTATCGACCCGGATGTTGGAGCCGACAGCGTCGAGCACGTCGACGGTCTCGGTGGTCCTGAGCTCCCACGACCGAGCGACGAAAGCGTAGGGCTTCGAGGTCAGCGCACCGACCGGGCAGAGGTCGATCATGTTGCCGCTGAGCTCGGAGGTCACCGCCTTCTCGACATAGGTGCCGATTTCCATGTGCTCGCCGCGGAAGACCGCGCCGAACTCTTCGACACCGGCAATCTCGTCGGCGAAGCGGATACAGCGCGTGCAATGGATGCATCGCGTCATGATGGTCTCGATCAGCGGCCCGACATCCTTGTCGCTCACGGCGCGCTTGCCCTCGTCGAAGCGGCTGAAATGGCGGCCATAGGCCATGGCCTGGTCCTGCAGGTCGCACTCGCCGCCCTGATCGCAGATGGGGCAGTCGAGCGGGTGATTGATGAGCAGGAACTCCATCACGCCTTCCCGCGCCTTCTTCACCGAAGGCGTGTCGGTGCGGATCACCATGCCGTCCGCCGCCGGCATCGCGCAGGAGGCGATGGGCTTCGGCGAGCGCTCCATCTCCACCAGACACATGCGGCAGTTGCCGGCGATCGAGAGCCGGTCGTGATAGCAGAAGTGCGGGATTTCCTTGCCGGCCTGCACGCAGGCCTGCATCACGGTCGAGCCGGGCTCGACCGTGATCTCGGCGCCGTCGATGGTGAGCGTCGTCATCGGCTGCGTCCTCAGGCCGCGGCTGCGGCGGTCGTGCCACCGCCGCCCACCTTCGCGGCGAGGATGCGCCGCTCGAGCTCCGGCCGGAAGTGGCGGATCAACCCCTGCACCGGCCAGGCGGCCGCGTCGCCGAGCGCGCAGATGGTGTGCCCCTCGATCTGGCCTACCACGTCCCACAGCAGGTCGATCTCTTCGACCGACGCCTCGCCCCTGATGAGGCGCAGCATGACGCGATAGACCCAGCCGGTGCCTTCGCGACAGGGGGTGCACTGACCGCAGCTCTCGTGCATGTAGAAGTGGGAGAGCCGGGCGATGGCCTCGACCACGTCGGCCGACTTGTCCATCACGATCACCGCAGCGGTGCCGAGACCGGATTTCTCGGCCATCAGCGAATCGAAGTCCATCAGCACCTCGTCGCAGATCGATTTCGGCAGCAGCGGCACAGAGGCACCGCCGGGGATCACCGCCTGGAGATTGTCCCAACCGCCGCGCACCCCGCCCGCGTGCTTCTCGATCAGCTCGCGCATGGGGATGCCCATCTCCTCTTCCACGTTGCACGGCTGATTCACGTGGCCGGAGATACAAAAAACCTTGGTGCCGGTGTTCTTGGGCCGGCCGATACCGGCGAACCACTCCGCGCCGCGGCGCAGGATCGTGGGCACGACGGCAATCGTCTCAACATTGTTGACCGTCGACGGGCAGCCGTAGAGCCCGACCGCCGCCGGGAACGGCGGCTTGAGGCGGGGCCTGCCCGGCTTGCCTTCGAGGCTCTCCAGCAGCCCGGTCTCCTCGCCGCAGATGTAGGCGCCGGCGCCGCGGTGCAGGTAGACGTCGAAGGGCCAGTCGGAGCCGCACGGGTTCTTGCCGATGAGGCCTGCGTCGTAGGCTTCGTCTATCGCCGCCTGGAGCGCGACCGCCTCGTCGTAGAACTCGCCGCGGATGTAGATGTAGGCGGCGTGCGCCTGCATGGCGAAGCCGGAGAGCAGGCACCCCTCGATGAGTTTATGCGGATCATGGCGCATCATGTCCCGGTCCTTGCAGGTGCCGGGCTCGCTCTCGTCGGCATTGACCACGAGGTAGTGCGGGCGGCCGGGGGCCTCCTCCTTCGGCATGAAGGACCACTTGAGCCCGGTCGGGAAGCCGGCGCCGCCGCGCCCGCGCAGACCCGACTCCTTGACCTGATCGATGATCCAGTCGTGGCCCTTGGCCATCAGGCCCGCCGTGCCGTCCCAATCGCCCCGCGCGCGGGCGCCGGCCAAGCCCCAGTCCTGGGCGCCGTAGAGGTTGGTGAAGATGCGGTCTGAATCGCGGAGCATGCTCAATGCTCGGTCAATGTCGTCGGGCCGGCGGCGGGTGCCGAGGTCTGGCGGCCGGTCTGCGGGCCTGGCGTGGGCAAGTCGCCGGTCTTGAAGGCGCGCAGGATATCCTTCATGCGCGCCGGGTCGAGATCCTCGTAGAAGTGGTCGTTGATCTGCACCATGGGGGCGTTGACGCAGGCGCCGAGGCACTCGACCTCGGTCAGCGTGAAGACACCGTCCTCCGTGGTCTCGCCCAGGCCGATGCCGAGCTCGTCGCAGCAGGCGTCGCGGAGCGCATCCGAGCCTCGCAGCCAGCAGGGCGTCGTGCGGCAAAGCTGAACGTGATGGCGGCCGACCGGCTCCAGGTTCAGCATCGTGTAGAAGGTGGCGACCTCGTAAACCCGGATCGACGCCATGTCGAGCAGCGCGGCGACATGCTCCATCACCGCCTGGGAGACCCAGCCACCGTTCTGGCGCTGCGCGAGGTCGAGCAGAGGCAGCACCCCGCTCGCCTGACAACCCGCCGGGTATTTGGCGATCACGGCATCCGCCTTGGCCCGATTCTCGGGCGTAAAGGCGAAAGCCTCGACGCTGGAGACCGTCTCGGCCGTCACCTGTCGATCTCCCCGAACACGATGTCCATGCTTGCAAGATTGGCCACTGCGTCCGCCAGCATGTGGCCCTTGCTCATGTGGTCGAGGACTTGGAGGTGGGCGAAGCCGGGCGCCCTGATCTTGCAGCGGTAGGGCCGGTTGGTGCCGTCGGCGACGAGATAGACCCCGAACTCGCCCTTCGGCGCCTCCACCGCGCGATAGGCCTCGCCCGCCGGCACGTGATAGCCCTCGGTGTAGAGCTTGAAGTGATGGATCAGGGCCTCCATCGACTCCTTCATCTCGGCCCTGGACGGCGGCGTGATCTTGTTGTCCTGGACCTTGACCGGCCCTTCCGGCATCTTTTCAAGACATTGAGCGATTATCTTGACGCATTGCCTCATCTCCTCCACGCGGACGAGATAGCGCTCGTAGCAATCGCCGTTGGTGCCGATGGGCACCCCGAAATCGAGCGCGCTGTAGACTTCGTAGGGCTGGTTGCGGCGCAGGTCCCAGGAAACCCCGGAGGCGCGCAGCACGGGCCCGGTGAGCGCCCAGTCGAAGGCTTCTTGCGCGCTCAGGATTCCGATATCGACCGTCCGCTGCTTGAAGATGCGGTTTTCGGTCAGCACGTTCTCGATGTCGTCGACGACCTTGGGGAAGGCCTCGTTCCACGCGCCGATATCGGAAAGTAGCTCCGGAGCAAGATCGTAGGCGACGCCACCGGGGCGGAAGTAGGCGGCATGGAGGCGGGAGCCCGAGGCCCGCTCGTAGAACTCCATAGTGCGCTCGCGTTCCTCGAATCCCCAGAAGAAGGGAGTCATCGCGCCGACGTCGAGCGCCATGGTGCAGATGTTCATTAGATGATTGGCGATGCGCGAAATCTCGCTGTAGAGGACGCGGATGTATTGCGCGCGCTCCGGGATTTCGAGCCCGAGCAGAGCCTCCACGGCGAGCGCATAGGCATGCTCCTGATTCATCGGCGCGACATAGTCGAGCCGGTCGAAGTAGGGCACCGCCTGCAGGTAGGTTTTGTATTCGATCAGCTTCTCGGTGCCGCGGTGCAGCAGGCCAATGTGCGGGTCCGCGCGCTCGACCACCTCGCCGTCCATCTCCAGCACCAGGCGCAGTACGCCGTGCGCCGCCGGATGCTGCGGCCCGAAATTCAGGGTCATGTTGCGGATCTGGCGCTCGCTCAAGACTCGCGCCCGTCTTCGTCGGCTTCCGGCTCCGCCTTCTCATCGCCCGGCAATGGGTAGGACACGCCTTCCCAGGGGCTCAGGAAGTCGAAGCGGCGAAATTCCTGGGTGAGCTTCACCGGCTCGTACACGACCCGCTTCTGCTCGCTGTCGTAACGAAGCTCGACATAGCCGGTCAGCGGGAAATCCTTGCGCAGCGGATGGCCGTCGAACCCGTAGTCGGTGAGCAGCCGGCGCAGGTCCGGATTGCCGGCGAAGTAGATGCCGTAAAGGTCCCAGGCCTCGCGCTCCCACCATCCTGCAGACGCGTACACCCCGGTCGCCGACGGCACAGGCTCGTCCTCGTTGACGCCGATCCTGAGGCGCAGTCGTCGATTGTGGCTCATGCTGAGCAAGTGATAGACGACATCGAAGCGCGGGTCGCGCTCTGGGTAATCGACGCCGCAAAGATCGGTAAGCTGCTCGAAACGGCAGCGTGGATCGTCCTTGAGGAACTTGAGCACACGTGCGACCTGATCCGCGCGCGCACCGATCACGAGCTCGTCGCGCACGACGTCAGCCGCGCGCACATAGTCGCTCAGACTGGTCGCGACATACTCGCCGAGGTCGCGTAGGCCGACCGTGTCCATCCCCTCGCCCGCTCCGGTCGCGCGCTAGCGCGCGATAGTCCCCGTTCGCCTGATCTTCCGCTGCAGTTGCATGATGCCGTAAAGCAGCGCTTCGGCCGTCGGCGGACAGCCGGGGACATAAATATCGACCGGGACGACACGGTCGCAGCCCCGCACTACCGAATAGGAATAGTGATAGTAGCCGCCGCCGTTGGCGCAGCTTCCCATCGAGATGACGTAGCGGGGCTCCGGCATCTGGTCATAGACCCGCCGGAACGCGGGCGCCATCTTGTTGCAGAGGGTGCCGGCGACGATCATTACGTCCGATTGCCGCGGGCTCGCCCGCGGTACCATGCCGATGCGGTCGATATCGTAGCGGGACGCAATGGTCTGCATGAACTCGACCGCACAGCAGGCAAGCCCGAAGGTCATCGGCCAGAGCGAGCCCGTCCGTGCCCAGTTTACGATGTTGTCGAGCTTGGCGACGACGAAACCCTTGTCGTTCAATTCGTCGCTGACCAGCGCGAGCGCCTGATCCTGGGCCGACCCTGACGGCAGCGGCTCACCCGGCAGACCGACGGTCGTGGTCCCTACTCCCATTCGAGCGCGCCCTTCTTCCATTCGTAGACGAAGCCGATCGTGAGCAGTCCGAGGAAGACGATCATCGACCAAAACCCGTACAGCCCGATCTCGCTGAACGAGACGGCCCAGGGGAAGAGAAAGGCGACCTCGAGATCGAAGATGATGAAGAGGATCGCCACAAGATAGAAGCGGACGTCAAAGCGGCCGCGGGCATCTTCGAAGGCGTCGAAGCCGCACTCATAGGCGGCGATCTTGTCGCGATCGGGCCGCTGAGGAGCAAGCACGTAGGAGCCCGCGATGGCAGCGATGGCCATCACACCGGCAATGCCGAGAAAGATGACGATGGGCAGATATTCGAGGAGGAGTTGGGTCGACGCGGTCATCGGTTACGGCCCGCCAACCATCTCAGGGTGCCTGACAGGCCACGACCGGAACCCCTACGGCATTCGCGCCGCGGCCACCCTCGACCGCCCCCGAATCCCGAAGCCTGCATCAAAACGGCACCCCGTTGCAGCTCTTCCCGTCCCGGCGCTACAGAAGCGGCGCCCCCAAGGATATGGCGGGAGTGACGGGACTCGAACCCGCGACCTCCGGCGTGACAGGCCGGCGCTCTAAACCAAGCTGAGCTACACCCCCGACGGATCCGGCGGCAAGCCGTCGCCGCGCCGGCCGTCCCCATGTAGAGCAGGGGTCCGGCGGGGTCAAGCCGCTTGGCCGCGGCTTTGATTGGCGAGAGTTGCGCGCTCCGAGGCCGCTCCTCCGGGGGAGAGCCTCGGACGCTTGCATTACGGGTGCGGCCAGCGCTTGGTGGGCGGTGACGGGCTCGAACCGCCGACCTCTTGGGTGTAAACCAAGCGCTCTCCCAGCTGAGCTAACCGCCCGCGCTAGCCGGCGGGGCTGCGATCAGGTGTTGACCGCGTCCTTGAGCGTTTTGCCGGCTTTGAACTTCGGCTGCTTGGAAGCGGGAATCGAAATCGATTCGCCGGTACGCGGATTGCGCCCGCTTGTAGCCTTCCGCTCGACGACACTGAACGACCCGAATCCAGCCAGTCTGACGTCGGAGCCGCTCTGAAGCGTTTCAGTAATGGCGCCGAACACGCTGTCCACCGCGCGTGCAGCGTCGGCGCTGGAGATGTCCGCGCCGCTCGAGACTGCCTTGATCAGCTCGGCCTTGTTCATTGCTCGCTCCCATTTCGCTCACGGTGGATGGATACGGACGTTCGCGAATACCGACTCGACCGCGAAAGTGTGGGCGCGACAATGCAAGGCGTCAACGGTTTCGACCAGCTATAACATCATGTCGGCGCCGACATAGCCGGGCCGCGGTTGAGTGCTTGTGGTTGCGGCCGCTCGAATCTCCCGCTCGTCTTAAACGGCGATGCACATCTCCAGCCGGCGCCAATCCGAGCCGCTCGGATCGGCGTCAGAAGGTATGGCGCCAGCCGGCGAGGAGGGTGAGGTCGGGCTCCGCTGAGGCCGCGTGTCCAGGATGACGGGTCCAAGCGGCGCCTAAGCGCAGCTCACCGCCCGTCGAGAGCATCCGTCGCCACTGAGCCGTAACCTCGATTTGCCGGCCCGTGGGCACGAGATCGGCGGTCACCGGGCGCCGGCGCACCAGGCCATCCTTTGTACGGCCGACCGGAACGGAAAGGCTGGCATGGCCGGACTCGACGCGAAGGGGCTGCGACAGCGAGAGTGTGAACGTATCCCCGTCATTCAACGGTCGTACCGCCTGGAGCGCGAAGGCGCTCGTGATGAGCGGCGAAACGTCGGCGATCAGTCCGCCCTGCACCGACGTGCTGACCGTCCCGACCTCGGCGCCGGCGCCGAGGTGCCAGGCGCCGACCCGCGCGCGTGCCTCGATGCCGGCGAACGCAGAATCCGCCGTCATCCGTCCGAACGCGCCGGCTGCCCTGCTGCCGAGAAGGGCCTCGCGCTCACCCACCCAGCCGCCGTGCACACCGAGCGGCGCACCTTCCGGCCACCAATCGAGAGTTGCCCCCGACGCCGGCGCCTGCCCGTCCAAGCCTTCGGTGGAGAAGGCGGCGGCGCTGAGACTCCCCTGCCCTGCGGTGCTCAGAGTCAGCGCCCGCCCGGCGAGCGAGAGGTGCCCGGCGTCCTCGCCCAGCGGGGACGCATCCAGCATGCCGAGCCGAAGCGGGGCGTCGCTACCGGTACCATCGACGCTGTGCACCGCACCGAGAGAGGGACGCCACGACGGGGTCTCCCGCTCTGACTGGGGTTGCGCCATGAAGCCCCGCAGCCGAGTACGCGCCGCGGGGCCGTCTGCAGCATCGGTGAAGGAATCGAGCGCGTACCAGAACGGCGCGCCCAGGTCGTCGAAGGCTGCGATCTCGTGCCCGGCAAGGGCCAGCGTCAGCCCGTCGCCGAGCGCGTCGCCCAATCCGAGACCGGTGGCCGTCAGATCGACGGCGGCACCCTCCACCCGCTGGTCGATAGCAATGCGGGGCGAGCCCACGGGCGAGGTTGCGGCAGCCAGGTCCAGCAGGCCCTGGCCGTAAACATCTGCGTCGGCATAGATGCCGCTCTTGTCGGTCGTCGCCAGGAGCCGCGCGACCAGATCCGTATTCAGTAGCTCGGCACGAAAGTAATCCTTCATCACCACCAGCGCGCCCGTCACCATGGGCGCGGCAAAGGATGTTCCGTCAGCGACCGCGCCGAGCCGCAATCCCGGAGTGTCGTCGTCGGGATGGGGCCCGAAATAGGCCACCCAGACGTCGACTCCGGGCGCTGCGATGCACCAATCTTTGGCAATGCCGCAGCGATTGGAAAACTCAGCGATCTCGTGGTCCCCGTCCCCGTCACCATCGGGAGCGACGGCCACGACGGCGATGAGGTTTCCGCGCAGCTCGGGAATGCGCGCCGGCAAGCCGGCCAAGATTTCGACCGACTTGGCGTTGACGCTCCCGCTTACGCAGAGATCTGGGTTGTCGGTGAAGTCCGAGTCGTCGCAGAGGTCGCTGTGGGCGTTGCCGGCGGACCAGACGAAGACGGTCTTGTCGGTCTTGGCGGCCTGTGCAAGCACCATGATCGAATCGAGGAAATTGCGGCGCAGTTCCTCTTCGCTGTACTGATCGATGATCCCGTGGTACCCCACGCTCACGTTGACGAAATCGAGTGTCTGCCCACCGCTCGACCAGTTGAGAGTCTGAGTAAGCCTAGGAGCCTGCGCCGCAGAACGCTTTTAGGCACCTTCAGACACCATAAGTAGTGGTAAAGAATGATCTGATACCACTACATATAGTAGTCCATTTTCCTACGGCGCAGGCTCCTAGACGCCCATAGCTCGTCATAGCTGGTTTGGCCGGTCAGGGTGAGCGGATGGTAAATGCCGCCTCCCGACCCGGTCGGGATGGCGAACATCGCGATGTCGGCTCCCCAGGCAACCCCGTGCGCGGCGTTCGCTCCGCTGTTTGCGAGCTCGGCGCCCCGCCGAGCCGAGATGACGCTCGCGACTGCCGTACCGTGGGAAAAGCCGTCGCCGGTCTCGTCCTCGGCCGTCCCGAAGAATTGTTCCGTCACTGTCTTGCCGGCGAACACCGGGTGCAGCTCATCGATCCCGGTGTCAATTAAGCCGACCGTCTGGCCGCTGCCGGGTTCGAGACCGATTCCGTGCTCCAGTTCAAGTTGCGCGTAGGCGCGTTCCGCACGAATCGCTTCCAGACCCCACTGATTCTTGAAGGCGTCCTCGTTGGCATGTGCGTCCTCGATAGTTTGGCGTTCCGCTTCGTACCTCTCCGGCAAATAGCAGCCGAGGACCGTTTGAACGCATGCCGGCATGACAACTGTGGGCGGCGGATCGGACGTGGGCGCCGCCGCGGTTTGCGGGCTGACATCGTCGCCGCCACCACCGCCGCAGGCCGAAACGACCGCCACAACGGCCAGCAGCAGGATCACGACTTGGATTAGTCTCGTCACCCGACCACGCCGGCTTCGCTTCCTATTCTCCGCTCTAACTGCAGAATACCGCTTGGTATGGCGGGGCGAGATGCTCGGAGATGTCCTTGAGACCGATGAACGAATAGGATTCATATCGGTTTCAAGCGATTCATGCGTAAGCCATGGCAGCGCAGAGTATAACGGACGACGAGGGCGATTCCGGGCCACCGAGACCGAAGCTCATGGGAGACAGCGAATGAAGGCAGTGGTGCTTACCGAAGAGGGTCTGGCGCTTCGCGAGGTGCCGGCGCCCGAGCCCAAGCCCAACGAGGTCTTGGTCAAGGTTGCCGCCAGCGGGTTGAACCGGGCGGACCTGATCATGGCGGCCGGGAGGCCACACGGGGCGCTCGGCGGCGCCGGCGCGATCGCGGGGCTCGAATGGGCCGGCGAGGTTGCCGCCGTCGGCGCCGAAGTGCCCGAGTTCCGGCCTGGCGAGCAGGTCATGTGCTCGGGCGCCGGCGGCTATGCCGAGTACGCCGTCACCGACTGGGGCCGGGTGTGCCCCGTGCCCAAGGCCGCGGCCGGGCCGGTCGAGGCGGCGACGCTGCCAATCGCGCTTCAGACCATGCACGACGCGCTGGTCACCAACGGCCGGCTCGCCGCAGGCGAGTCCGTGCTGATCCAGGGCGCGAGCTCCGGTGTCGGGCTCATGGCGATCCAGATCGCCCGCCTGAAGGGCGCCGGCGCGGTGCTTGCCACCTCGCGCGATGCCGGCCGGCGCGCCCGCCTCACCGAGTTCGGCGCCGATCTCGCCCTCGATCCCGGCGATCCAGGCTGGGTGGAGCAGGCGCGCGAAGCGACCGGCGGCAAAGGCGTTGACCTCACCATCGATCAGGTCTCGGGTGGGCTCGCCAATCAGACGATGCAGGCGGCGGCGGTGCTGGGCCGCATCGTTAATGTTGGCCGCCTCGGCGGCTTCACCGGCGAGTTCGACTTCGACCTGCATGCGCTGAAGCGCATCGATTATATTGGCGTGACCTTTCGCACCCGCACGGTCGACGAAGTGCGCGCCATCAACGCCGCCATGCGCGCCGACATCTGGAACGCGGTTGAAAACGGCACGCTGAGCCTGCCCATCGACCGCACCTTCCCCCTGGACAAGGCGGCGGAGGCGCAGGCGCACATGCGAGCCAACGCTCATTTCGGCAAGATCGTTCTCACCGTCTGAGGTAGCCCGACGGACGGGCGGGGGCGGCTCTTACGCGGGTGGCGGCTCCGCCCCGGTCCGGCTGGTAATGAGGCCGTAGTGCTCGATCCGCCGGTGCGCGGCGAAGTTGAAGATGGTCTCGCGGATATAGACCCCCCGACCCAAGTCGATCGGCGCGCTCACCACCTCGTCGCCCTCGGTCTGGGCTTGGGCCGCGATCTCTCCGGTCGGTGCGATGATGCAGCTTCCGCCCATGTGGTGAATGCCTTCCTCCATGCCGGCCTTGGCCGAGGCGATCACCCAGGTGCCGTTCTGATAGGCGCCGGCCTGCATGGAGAGGTGGTTATGGAACATGCCGAGATGAGGCGCCTCCTCCCCCTTGGCGAATGGATTGGTGCTCGGCGTGTTGTAGCCGAGCATGACAAGCTCCACGCCTTGAAGGCCCATGACCCGATACGTCTCGGGCCAGCGCCGGTCGTTGCAGATGCACATCCCCATCACGCCGTCCATGGAGCGGAACACGGGGAAGCCGAGATCGCCGGGCTCGAAATAGCGCTTCTCCAGATGCTGGTGGGTTTGGCCGGGCTGCGGTTCGGCATGGCCAGGGATATGAACCTTGCGGTACTTCCCGGCGATCTGCCCGTCGCGATCGACGAGGATAGCCGTATTGAAATAGCGCTTTGAACCGTCGTCTTCGATGACCATCTCAGCGTAGCCGAGGTGGAATCCGATACCCAGCTCCGCCGCCGCGGCGAAGAGCGGCTGGGTCTCGTTGTTCGGTATCTCGGTTTCGAAATAGCTGTCCAGCTCCTCGGGATCGTCGATGACCCAACGCGGAAAGAAGGTGGTGAGCGCCAGTTCCGGAAACACCACGAGCGTGGCGCCCGCCTGGTTTGCGCTGTGCAGCATCGCGATCAGCCGGTCGACCACTTGCGAGCGCGTGTCGGCGCGGGCGACCGGCCCCATCTGCGCCGCAGCAACGGTAAACTGCCTCGACATCGGCTCCTCCCTCGGTGCGGCGCGCCGTTCCCGCCGGCCCGGAGTCTGCATCGCGCCGGTTGCTGGGCGAAGGCGCGCCGTCAGGCGCCATGATAGGTGCCGCGCCGCACCCCGCCAAGATGCCGCCGGCGGAGAGACCCAAATCTCTGCTCGATGTTGCCGTTGACCTGAAACGAATAATCTGGCGGCGACGCAACGCGGCAGGTACACAAGGCTGACAACAAGCGGGATCGCGGGACGATGAGGAGGACGGTCAATCACCCCGGGGGGCCGGGGCACCGGCGCCTTCCCCCGAGATGAAGGAGGACGCGCCCCCGCCGCGTCTCATTCAGCCGCCGCGCAGGCGCGGCCTCCTCGCGCGCCTCAGGACATATTTCTTCACCGGCGTCGTCGTCACCGCGCCGATCGGCATCACGGTATGGCTGCTCTGGCTGGTGGTCGATCTCTTCGACCGGGCCGTCGTGCCTCTCATCCCCGACGCCTACAACCCCGCCGACATTCTGGGCAGGAACGTGCCGGGCGTCGGCATCGTGATCGCGCTCATCCTGGTCACGCTGGTCGGCGCCCTGTTCGCCAACGTCGCCGGGCGCTTCCTGGTCCGCTTCGGTGAAGGCCTGGTCGCCCGCGTGCCGGTGGTGCGCACGGTCTATGGCGTACTCAAGCAGATTTTCGACGCGGTGCTGGCGCAGTCGGCCAACGCCTTTCGCGAAGTGGTGCTGATCGAGTATCCGCGCCGCGGAATATGGGTCATCGGCTTCGTCACCAGCCCAACGCGGGGCGAGGTGCAACGGGTCACGGAGGACGAGATGGTCAATGTGTTCCTCCCCACCACGCCCAATCCGACCTCGGGCTTTCTCCTGTTCGTGCCCCGGAAGGACTGCATCCCGCTGGATATGACCGTGGAAGAGGGCGTCAAGCTCGTGATCTCCGGCGGCATCGTCAGCCCGCCGGATGCCAAGCCCGGAGCCAGAGCCCAACCCGAGGCCGAAGCAGAGGACGAGAACCGCGCGCCCGTGGCCGAGCGACCCGACGCCTAGCCTGCAATTCTCATCGGGGTCGCGATCCGGCTCCCCGCTCCACCTCGGGCAAGCATTAAAGTTGAAGCGGGATTCGCCGGGATTAAGTGGGATTAAGTGGGATTCGGCGGGACAGGCGGTGGCACGGACCGTGGGCACCAATCTCCCGCCGAGACTACGCCCGCTCAACCTGTGTGCTATGGCCCGCTCGTTCTCATACAGCATGGCGCCAAGCTGACGCAGGCAGCGCGCGCCGTGCACCGCACCACTGTCCGGGGTGTTAACCCTGCGCTTGCGGCGGGGTCACGAGGCTCTTATGACTCGCTGGAGGAATCGCGGCGATACGGGGTGTGGCGCAGCCAGGTAGCGCATCTGCTTTGGGAGCAGAGGGTCGCCGGTTCAAATCCGGCCACCCCGACCAGCGCGCGGGCCCGGCACAGGGTCCGCGGTACGTCAAGAATTGACTTCTAAAACAACTGGTTACACGAATTTGGGTTCGTTTTGTAATTTCGTGTTTCGGCGGCCGGCCTCAGCCGACGCCGAAGCTCTCGCCGCAGCCGCAGGTGCTGGTGACGTTGGGGTTGTTGAAGACGAAGGTGGCGCTGAGTTTGTCTTCGCTGAAGTCGAGCTCGGTGCCGATCAGGAACATCACCGCGGCCGGATCCACCACCACCGTGACCCCGCGCTGCGAGATCACCTCGGCGCCAGGCGGGGCCTCCTCCGCATAGTCCATGGTGTAGGACATGCCGGAGCAGCCGGCGTTCCTGATCCCGATCTTGATGCCGAGGGCAGGCTCGGCATCGGAAGGCCGGAGCGACATCAGGTGGTTGATGCGCTCTGCAGCGCGCTCGCTGACGGTGAGAATGTCCTTCATCGCAATAATCCGCTTGGCTGATGGCGGCTACATGAAGCCGAGTTCGAGCTGGGCGGCCTCCGACATCATGTCGGGGTTCCAGGGCGGATCCCACACCAGCTCGACTCCGACGTCGCCGATCCCCTCCACCATGGTCGCCACCGCGTGCTCGACCATGCCGGGCATACTGCCGGCGACCGGGCAGCCGGGCGTCGTCAGTGTCATGCATATGCGGGCGTCGTTGGCCTCGTTCAAGGTCACGCCGTAGACGAGGCCGAGTTGATAGATGTCCACCGGAATCTCGGGGTCGTAGACCGAGCTCAAGGCCCGCGCGATCTGCCCCGCAAGCGGGTGGTCGGGGCTCAGGCCCGGCGGGGTCGGCAGGGTGTCGGCGGCTTCGGGCGCGGCCTCGATCAGTTGCGGCGCGAGCCCGCCGCCGCCGATGGCGCCTGGCGGCCCTTCCGGCGACCAGGGCTCGTAGCTCGGCGGCGCGGCAGCGGGCGATGGGGGCGGCTCGACCGCTTCGGGTGGACTGGCCGGCTCGGGCTGCTGCTCGGCCGGGCGCTTCTTGCGGAACAGGTTCATCATTCGGTGGTGATCTCCTCGCTCTCGCCCTCGCCCTCGAGCGCTGCCCTCATCGTGTGCCAGGGAAGCGTCGCACACTTGACCCGCATCGGGAACTCCCGCACGCCGGCAAGCACGATCAGCTTGTCCAGATCGGGTGTCGCGAAGCCCGGCTCGCAGGCCGGATCCGACGACGCCACCAGGGAATGAAAGCCCGCGAACATCGCCTGCACCTCGTCGAGCGACTTGCCGTGGAGCATCTCGGTCATCATCGAGGCCGAAGCCATCGAGATGGCGCAGCCCCTGCCCTCGAAGCCGATGTCCGTAACCACGCCGTCCGCCACCGCGAGGTAAATCGTCACCGTATCCCCGCAGAGCGGATTGTGGCCGTGGGATTCGCCGGTCACCGCCTGCGGTCGGCCGAAATTGCGCGGCGACTTGCCGTGATCGAGGATCACCTCCTGATAGAGCTCGCGGAGCTCGGACATCAGCCAAAAATCTCCCGCACCTCGTCGAGCCCGTCGATC
The DNA here is from genome assembly GCA_965237415.1 of Alphaproteobacteria bacterium. Lineage (GTDB taxonomy): Bacteria > Pseudomonadota > Alphaproteobacteria > UBA828 > UBA828 > WTGU01. The sequence goes on along the minus strand of CBDEFM010000002.1, from coordinate 460,708 downwards.
AGGCGGTCGATATCGTCCCGCGAATTGTAGAGGCCGAAGGACGCACGCACGGTGCCCGCGATGCCGAAGTGGTCCATCAGCGGCTGAGCGCAATGATGGCCGACACGTACCGCCACGCCGGCCCGGTCGAGAATTGTTCCGACATCGTGGGAATGCACGTGGTCCATCGTGAAGGAGATGATGGCGGCCTTGCCGGGCGCGGTTCCGTAGAGGCGGACACTGTTGAGCGCCGCGAGCCGTTCGCTCGCGTAGGTCAACAGGTCATGCTCGTGGGCGGCGACGGCGGGGGGATCGAAGGATGCGACATAATCGATTGCGGCATGTAGGCCGACGGCACCCGCGATCGGCGGCGTGCCCGCCTCGAAGCGCGCCGGCGGCGGGGCGAATGTCGTGCGCTCGAAGGTCACGCGCTCGATCATGTCGCCGCCGCCCTGATAGGGCGGCATGGCCGCGAGCAGCGCCTCCTTGCCGTAGAGCACGCCGATACCGCTCGGCCCATAGAGCTTGTGGCCCGAGAAGCAGTAGAAATCCACGTCCATCGCCTGCACGTCGACGGGGCAGTGAACGATGCCCTGCGCGCCGTCGAGCAGAACCAGAGCGCCACGGTCGTGCGCAATGCGTACGATCTCGTCCACAGGCGTCACGGTGCCGAGCGCGTTGGAGACGTGGGTGAGAGCCACCAGCTTGGTGCGCGGCCCGACCAGCGCCGCGTAAGCATCGAGCGGGAAGACGCCGCGCTCGTCGGTCGGCACCACCTTGAGCACGATGCCCGTTCGCTCGCGCAGCAGCTGCCACGGCACGATGTTGGCGTGGTGCTCCAGCACCGAGAGCACGACCTCGTCGCCTTCGCCGAGGAAGGCGCCGCCCCAGCTCGTGGCGACCAGGTTGATCGCCTCCGTCGCACCCTTGGTGAACACGATCTCGCTGGCCGAGCGAGCATTCATGAAGCGCTGCACCCTGGCGCGGGCGCCCTCGTAGGCTTCGGTCGCCTTCGCGCTCAGCTCGTAAACGCCGCGGTGGATGTTGGCGTATTTGGCCTCGTAGCACCGTGAGATGGCGTCGATCACCGCTCTGGGCTTCTGGGCGCTCGCGCCGCTATCCAGGAAGACCAGAGGCTTGCCGTGAACGGTGCGCGAGAGGATCGGGAAATCCGCGCGCACACTGTCGGCGTCGAACGGCGCCGCAGCGGCCGCCGGTCGATCGAAGCGTTGGGCGGGAGCGGTGCTCATGCCTCGTCGACCTTCCCGATCCAGTCCGCGAGGCGCGCGGCCAGCGCCGCCCGAACCGGCTCGTGACCGATCCCTTCCAGCAGCTCGCCCATGAAACCCTCGACGATCAGCGCAAGGGCGGTCCTGTGATCGAGGCCGCGCGAGCGCATGTAGAAGAGCTGGTCGGCCTCCGGCTCGCCAGCCGTCGCCCCGTGGCTGCACTTGACGTCGTCGGCGTAGATTTCCAGCTCGGGCTTGGAGTCGATCTCCGCCTTGGGCGAGAGCAGCAGCGTGCGGTTGAGCTGGTGGCCGTCGGTCTTCTGCGCGCCCTGGCGCACGATGATCTTGCCCTGAAAGACCCCGCGCGCCGTATCGTCGAGCACGCCCTTGTAGACCTCGCGGCTTTCGCAGGCAGGCACCCGGTGGTCGATCACGGTCGTGTTGTCCACGTGTTGGTTGCCACGCGCCATGTAACCGCCGCCAAGCAGGCACCGGGCCCCCTCGCCGTCGAAGCGGACGTGGATTTCGTGGCGCGCAAGGCGGGCGCCGAGCGCCAGCAGGTGGCTCTCGTACCTCGCCCCGCCCGCCAGCGCCGCCTTGGTCAGCGCCGTGTGATAGGCGCCGTCGCCCTCGATCTGGAGCTTGACGTGGCTGAGCGCTGCCCGCTCGCCGACCTGGACGTCCACGAGCGGGTTGGACCAGGTCGCCGCGCCTGCCGGCCCCTCGTGGCACTCGACCAGGGTGAGTCGGCTGCCCGCGCCAAGGCGCACGATCACACGCGGATGGTACGCGAGCGGCTCGCTGCCGGGCACCGCCACGAAGCGCAGCCGCACCGGCTGCTCCACCGCCACACCGGGTTCGGTCTCGACGATGCAGCCGTCGGCGACAAACGCCGCATTGAAGGCGGCCATGAGATCGCCATTCAGCGGCGCAGCCTCGCCGATCCGCACCTCGACCGATTCCGGATCGTCCGCCAGTCCCTGCGCCAGCCCGACGATACGCACGCCCTGAGGCAGGGCATCGACCCGCGAATGACGCTCGGAGAGCCGGCCGTTGACGAATACCAGCGACGGCCCGTCTACCGCGTCGAGGGCGTCGGAGCCCAAATCGGCCTCCGTAAGCGCCTCCACTGCCGAAGACGGGGCCAGAAAGTCCAGCGCCGCGAGCGGCGCTAAATTGGTGTACTTCCACGCCTCCATGCGGGTGCCGGGCAGCCCGTCCGCGCTCAGGCGGCGCGCCTCGGCCCGAAGCGCATCGAGCCATGGCAGGCCCTCGCCCGGCAGCGCCGCCGCCATGGCGCCGGATGCGGGATAGTCGAAGGGAATGGTCCGCCGGCTGGCCATGGCCCGGAACCTCCGCTCAGGCCGCCGCGCTCGGTTCGAGCCCGAAGCCGGCATAGCCGCTCCTCTCGAGCTCAAGCGCAAGCTCTCTGCCGCCGGAGCGGACGATGCGGCCGCCCGAGAGCACGTGCACCTTGTCCGGCACGACGTGGTCGAGAAGCCGCTGGTAGTGGGTGATGACCACCATGGCACGCTCGGGCGTACGCATTGCGTTGATACCGCCGGCGACGATTTTCAGCGCGTCGATGTCGAGCCCCGAATCGGTCTCGTCGAGGATGGCGAGGGTGGGCTCCAGCAGTGCCATCTGGAGCATCTCGTTCCGCTTCTTTTCGCCGCCCGAAAACCCCACGTTGAGGGCGCGTCGAATCATACTGTCGTCGATCCCGAGGTCCGCGCGATTCGCCTTGAGCACCTTGAGGAACTCCATCGCGTCGTATTCTTTCTCCCCGCGATGTTTGCGGCTGGCATTGACCGCCGTCTTGAAAAAGGTGGCGCTGCCCACGCCCGGGATCTCGACCGGGTACTGGAAGGCGAGAAAGACGCCGTTCAGCGCGCGCTCTTCCACGCTCATGGCAAGCAGATCGTGGCCCTGGTAAGTGATCGAGCCTCCGGTCACCTCGTAGCCCTCGCGGCCCGCGATAACGTAGGAGAGCGTGCTCTTGCCGGAGCCGTTGGGCCCCATGACCGCGTGCACCTCGCCCGCGTTCACCTTGAGGTCGAGGCCGGTCAGGATCGGCTTGCCATCGGCGGTCGCGTGTAGGTTCTCAATCGTCAGCATGGCTTTCGGCTTGCTCTTCGAACAAGAGGTTGAAACGGGGTACGCGGTGTCGTCCTAGCCGACGCTGCCTTCCAGGCTGATCGCCACCAGTTTTTGGGCCTCGACGGCGAACTCCATCGGCAGCTCCTGCAGCACCTCGCGGCAGAAGCCGTTGACGATGAGCGCGACGGCGTCCTCCTCGTCGATGCCGCGCTGGCGGCAGTAGAAGAGCTGGTCCTCGCTGATCTTGGAGGTTGTCGCCTCGTGCTCGACACGCGCTCTCGGGTTGCGGGATTCGATGTACGGCACGGTGTGGGCGCCGCATTTATCGCCGATCAGCAGCGAATCGCATTGGGTGTGGTTGCGCGCGCCCTCGGCCTTCGGCTGGATGCGAACGAGGCCGCGATAGGTACTGTCCGAACGCCCGGCGGCGATGCCCTTGGAGACGATCCGGCTCTTCGTGTTGCGGCCGATGTGGATCATCTTGGTGCCGGTATCCGCCTGCTGGCGGTTGTTGGTAATGGCGATCGAGTAGAACTCACCCACCGAGTTGTCGCCCTGGAGGATACAGCTCGGATACTTCCAAGTGATCGCCGAGCCGGTTTCCACCTGCGTCCAGGAGATCTTGGCGTTGGCGCCGCGGCAGGCGCCGCGCTTGGTGACGAAATTGTAGATCCCGCCCTTGCCGTCGGCGTCGCCCGGATACCAGTTCTGCACCGTGGAGTACTTGATCTCGGCATCGTCGAGCGCGATCAACTCGACCACGGCGGCATGGAGCTGGTTCTCGTCGCGCATCGGCGCCGTACAGCCTTCGAGATAGCTCACGTAGGAGCCCTCGTCGGCGATGATGAGCGTGCGCTCGAACTGGCCGGTATTGGCGGCGTTGATGCGGAAGTAGGTGGAAAGCTCCATCGGGCAGCGCACGCCCTTCGGCACGTAGACGAAGGAGCCGTCGGTGAACACCGCTGAGTTCAGGGTCGCGAAGAAGTTGTCGGAATAGGGCACCACGGAGCCGAGGTAGCGCTGCACCAGGTCCGGATGCTCCTTCACCGCATCCGAGATCGAGCAGAAGATGATGCCCATCTCGCCGAGCTTGTCCTTGAACGTGGTCGCGACCGAGACGCTGTCGAACACCGCATCGACCGCGACACCCGCCAGCATCTCCTGCTCCTGGAGTGGGATGCCGAGCTTCTCGTAGGTCTTCAGCAGCTCCGGGTCGATCTCGTCCAGGCTCTTCGGCCGGTCGGAGTCGGACTTGGGCGCGGAGTAGTAGCAGGCGTCCTGATAGTTGATGGGCGGGTAGTGAATTTTCGCCCACGTCGGCTCCTCGTCCTCCATCTGAAGCCAACGCTCGAAGGCCTTGAGACGCCAGGCCAATAGCCACTCGGGCTCGCCCTTTTTGGCGGAGATGAATCGGATGGTGTTGTGATCGAGTCCGGGAGGCGCGGAGTCGACCTCGACATCGGTGACGAAGCCGTACTTGTAGCGCTCTCCCGCGTAGGATTCGACGGCCTGCGCGGCCTCTTGCTGTGCGCTCATGACGCGTGCTCCCGTCCAACAGACTGCGCCCGCGCAGGCACGCTGCCCGCGCCCGCCGCCGCCTGGGCCATGTCGGCGAGGCTCACTTCCTCCAGCGCGACGCGGATCGCGTCGCTGATCTTCTGCCAGGGGCCGCGCACCGAGCAGAAGCTCTCCAGTTCGCATATACCGGAGGGGCCGTCGAGGCAGTCGGCAAGCGAGATTGGCCCGTCCACGGCGGCGACCAATGCCGCGACCGAGACCTGCTCGGGCGCGTGCGCCAGCACGTAGCCGCCCTTGGCTCCCCGGTGCGAAGTCAGAATTCCGGCCTTTGCCAGCAATTTCAGGAGCTTGCTTGCGCTCGGCTGGGGCACGCCGGTCTGCGTCGCGATGCTCGCCGCGGTGTGCCTTGCGCGGGGATCGCGCGCGATGTGGGTCATGGCCACGACGCCATAGTCGGCCATACGGCTGACACGGATCATGCTTGCCCCCCTTTCGCCATCGCCCGCTCCCGTCCGAACGCGCGTGGCAGTCATATAGGACGAATACGGTCCGCTTTCAATAGGAATATTGCCGAAATGTCAGCCGTTGCCGATAGAGTGGCATATGCGCGGGCCGACGGACCGGCAATCAGTCCAACTCGTTACCCGCCTCGCTCAACAGCACTTCGACATTGCGGCGTAAGGCTGGGAGCTTGGCTTCGACCACATCCCACACCAGACGGTCGTCCACGTCGGCATAGCCGTGGATGAGGATATTTCGAAAGGCGATGATTCGGCGGTAGTCGGCGATGCGGGTGGCCAGCGCCTGGTCGACCTTCGCCAACTTCGCAGTGGCCTCCCCGATCACCCCGAACTGGCGCTCGACCGCCGCGCGCAACATGGCGTCGCGCTCGTAGTCCGCGAATGCCTTGTCGGCGGTGAATTCGGTCAGCAATTCGGCAGCACGCCAAATATCGTACAGATATTTACGGGCTTCAGGCCTCATAGAGCAGCGCGCTGGTATGCTCGACCGACTGGCGAAATACCGGATTCTTGATGGCCGAGCCTACGACCAACTCCACCGGTCCGCCGAGAAGCCGCTCGAGGTCCTCCAGCAGGCCGAAATAGCTGTCCGCGTAGGCGCCGGCCGGCAACGGCGGAAACTCCACCACGAAGTCGAAGTCGCTCGCGCCGGGGCGGTGGTCGCCGGTCGCCGCAGAGCCGAACAGCGCGAGTCTCAGCACGTGATGCCGGCCGCAAAGCCGCTGGATGTCGGACCTGCGCTCGGCGACGGCCGCAATCATTGGTGCCTCTCTCGTCTCGCAAGGCGAACCAGGAACGAAGCACTTACAAGTTTACAAGACGCATTGGCAAATGCCTGCGCCGAATGTCTCGTCCCGGACTGCTGCCCCTGGGCTCTCCCGTTCGGCGTGGGAGCCTGCTATGAGGGCGCCGCAGGAGCGGAGGAGCCATGTCCCAGCCTCTCTGGACACCGTCGGCGGAGCGAATGAAGCGCGCGCATCTCAGCCGCTTTATGGCCGAGGTGAGCGCCACGTGGGGCGTCGATGCGGCCGACTACGCCGCCCTGCACGCCTGGTCGGTGGCCGAGCCGGCGCAGTTCTGGCGCTCCATGTGGGACTTCGCCGGCATCGTCGGCGACGGGCCGGGCCGGCGTATCGTGATCGACGCCGACAAAATGCCCGGCGCCCGCTGGTTGCCGGACGCCAGGCTCAACTACGCGGAGAACCTGCTGCGCCGGCGGGACGAGGCAGACGCGCTGGTCTTCTGGGGCGAAGACCGGGTGCGGCGGCGTCTCAGCTTCGCGGCCCTGCACGACCAGGTCTCGCGCATGGCCCAGGCGCTGGCAGCACGCGGTGTCAACCAGGGGGACCGGGTTGGGGGCTACCTGCCGAACATGCCGGAAACCATCGTCTCCGCGCTGGCGGCGGCGAGCCTCGGCGCCGTCTGGTCGTCGTGCTCGTCGGATTTCGGCACGCACGGTGTCCTCGACCGCTTCGGCCAGATCGAACCCAAGGTGCTGATCGCCGCCGACGGCTACTTCTATGGCGGCAAGACCTTCGACCGCCGGCCGCAGGTGCAGGAGATCCTGGCCGAGCTTCCCACCGTCGAGCATGTGATTGTTGTGCCATACGCGGAAGAGGCGCCGGCGCTCGACAGCTTGCGTGACGCCGTCCTCTACGGCGCGGCACTCGCGGCGGAACAAGGCGGGCCGATCGACTTCGTGCGGGTGCCCTTCGACTACCCGCTGGTGATCATGTTCTCCTCCGGCACCACCGGCGCGCCCAAGTGCATCGTCCACGGCACCGGCGGCACGCTGCTGCAGCACGTGAAGGAGCACGCGCTGCACAGCGATATCGGGCGGGGCGACCGGGTGTTCTATGCCACCACTTGCGGCTGGATGATGTGGAACTGGCTGGTCAGTGCGCTGGCCTCCGAGGCGACGCTGCTACTCTACGACGGCTCGCCCTTCCATCCCGACGGCAATGCCCTGTTCGATTATGCCGACGCGGAGGGTATGACGCTCTTCGGCACCTCCGCCAAGTATCTCGACGCCGCAGCCAAGGCCGGGCTCCAGCCCAAGAGCACCCACGACCTCGGCACGCTCCGCACCATGACATCCACCGGCTCGCCGCTCGCGCCGGAGGGTTTCGAGTACGTCTACCGCGCCATCAAGGACGACCTGCATCTGGCTTCGATCTCGGGCGGCACGGACATTATCTCCTGCTTCGCCCTCGGCAACCCCATGGGGCCCGTCCGGCGCGGCGAGCTGCAGGCGCTGGGCCTCGGCATGGCAGTCGATGTGTTCGACGATGCAGGTCGGCCCGTGCGCGGCGAGCCGGGCGAGCTCGTGTGCACGCGGCCCTTCCCCTCCATGCCGGTCTCGTTCTGGAACGACCCGGACGGCGTCAAGTACCGCGGCGCCTATTTCGACCGCTTCGAAAACGTCTGGTGCCACGGCGACTGGGTGACGCGGACCGAACACGACGGGCTGGTCATCCACGGCCGCTCCGACGCGGTGCTGAACCCCGGCGGCGTGCGCATCGGCACCGCCGAGATCTATCGCCAGGTCGAACAGTGCGACGAGGTGCTGGAGGCGATCTGCATCGGCCAGGATTGGGAGGGCGACCAGCGCATCGTACTCTTCGTCCGGCTGCGCGACGGCATCGCGTTGGACAATGCGCTGACCGACAGGATCAAGGCACGCATCCGCCGCGAGTGCACGCCGCGTCACGTGCCGGCGAAGATGATTCAGATCGCCGATATCCCGCGCACCCGCTCCGGCAAGATCACCGAGCTCGCGGTCCGCGACGTGATCCACGGCCGCGCGGTGAAGAACCGCGAGGCGCTGGCGAACCCCGAGGCGCTGGCGCTGTTCGAGGACCTTCCGGCTCTCCAATCTTAGCGCCACTACGGGCGGCGGCAGCAACGCCGGTGCCCGACTGGCGCGACCATTGACTCCAATCGAACGAACGTTCACTTTGCGCCCCGCCAGCGGGGGGAGAGCGCCGCGGACGCCATTGGGCGCGCCGCCTCTTCACACCCCGCCCACTTCGTATCACACGATCATCCGACAGCCGCAGGGAGAAGCAGCATGTTCCACACACCCAAGAAGGCGCTGTTCAAGCCGATCAGCCGCCGCAAGTTCCTCGAGCTCGGGGGCGGCGTCGCGACAGCGCTCGGCGTCGGCTCGCTCGCGGTCGGCATGAACTCGGTGATCACACGCCGGCCGGTCTACGCCTATTCGTCCGACGAAGCCAAGTGGCGCCAGTACGAGGGCTCGAAGCTCGTCTTCATGTCCGAGAACACGCCGCCCTCCTTCGCCATTCGCGACAACATCCAGGCGTTCTACGACCTCACCGGCATCGAGGTGGAAATCCTGACCGACGGCCTGCCGACCGTGCAGCAGAAGGTCGGCATCGACCTGCGTAGCGGCCAGGCCGACTATCACCTCAACTACGTGCAGGACAAGCCGATCGGCTCGCCCTTCGCCGACTTCTATGCCGACCTCAACCAGTTCTCGGTCGACGACACGCTGCCGCTCGACCCGCAGGGCTACGGCGACGATGTCTGGTTCGAGAATTTCCTGGATGCCTGTGGCGTCTACTACGAGCGCGGCCCGATCCGCGCCTTCCCCTATGACTGCGCGGTGTCCTGCACCTTCTACCGGCAGGACCTCTTCGAACAACTGACCAAGGACTTCGAGGCCGATTACGGCTACCGGCTCGAGTTCACCGACGACACGACCTACAAGAACATGGTCGATATTGCCGAGTTCTTCAGGAAGATGCACGAACGCGATGCGTCCATCCCCTATGGCTATGCGCAGCATCACGGCTCGTTCGGCTGGACGACACAGCTCGACATCCAGCGGCACATGTATGCGCAGAACCAGTGGCTCGACTTCGCGGTCGACGACACGCTGGGCTCGAAGAACCCCGGCCCGACCAACTGGGGCGACGCCCAGTCGGTCAGCGCGATGGAAGGCTACAAGGCGCTCGCCGATGTCTCCCATCCCGACAACCTGACCAACGGGACCCTGGAGCTGAACACGGTCTACGCCGCCGGCGGCGTCGCCATGCAGATCCAGTACCACGAGTTCGCGGCCTCGGTGGAGGACCCCGAGCAGTCCGTCGCGGCGGGCGGCAAGACGGCCTACGCGATGGGGCCGAAGGGCGAGGTTTCGTGGAACGTCGGCGGCAGCGACAACGTCGTCAACGCCACCAACTGCGGCATCGGCGGCATCGGGATCAACGCCGGCGCGTCGATGGACCTGCAGCGCGCGGCGTTCATCTTCGCCAGCTGGGCCTGTAGCCACGAAACGCAGCTCATGGTCCTGCAGGGCGTCGGCGGCACGCCGACCCGCAAGTCCGTCCTCGAGGTGCCGGAGGTCAAGGAGGCGCGCAATCGGCCAACCACCATGCCGAACGCGCTTACCTTCGAGGCGGTCTACGACAAGGGCATCCGCTCGCCGAACATGGTGCTCGGGCCGAAGCTGCCGAAGTCGAACGAGTATCACGAGATCGTTCGGGTCGGCACCCAGCAGTGCATTTCCGGCGAGCTCTCGGCCCAGGAAGCGTGCGAATCCATCCGGGACGACCTGAACGCCATTCACGGCGTCTGATCGGTACCCCGTCGCCCGGGGGACGCTTCGGCGCACCCCGGGCGGTCGGCGGCTCTTGTTGACCGCGACCGGCGGCGGCCGGCCGCGGGCGGAGAAACGGCGCGGAGGCCCAGCGCATGGCGTCCAACCTCGCGGATATCGATGTCGCGGGCGAAGCCGTGCGCGGTGCGCGGACGATCGACCACCTGCCGCCGGGCTTCAACCACCGGCCGCCGCGCTACTACCTGCTATGGCTGATGCTGCCGGCAATCCTGCTGCTGGCGGCGATCTCCCTCTACCCCCTCGTCTGGCTGATCTACATGACCCTGCACGAGGTGCAGCTCGCGCCGGGCAAGTCGGACGTGTGGGTCGGCATCGACAATTTCACGCGGCTCGCGAGCGACAAGAATTTCGCCAGGGGCTGGGTCACGCTCTTCAAGTACAGCGCGCTCTGCCTCTCGGTCGAGATCGCACTCGGGGTCTTGGTAGCCATTATCCTTCACAACAACCGCTTTGAGAAAATACTCGTCACTATTTTCCTGATGCCGATGATGATGGCGCCCGTGATCGCCGGCTTCCTTTTCGTGTTTCTCTATAACGGAACCTTCGGCTGGTACTTCTGGCTGTTGCAGAGCATTGGCCTGCTCGAAGGCGGCTCGATCCTCGGCAACAAGTTCTGGGCGATGTTCGCGGTCGTCGCGACCGACGTCTGGCAGTGGACGCCGCTCATCGCGCTCATCACGCTCGCCGGCCTCAAGCGCGTCCCGCAGGAGCAACTCGAAGCGCACATGGTGGATGGCGCCGGGCTCTTCCGCAACTTCTTCAGCGTCGCCCTGCCCAATCTCTACCCCTTCCTGCTGATCGCGATCCTGCTCCGCTTCATGGACAACTTCAGGTTCATCGACACGATCCTGATCATGACCGGCGGCGGCCCCGCCAACGCGACCAAGATCCTGCCGACCTACCTGTTCGACGTGTCGTTCAAGTTCTTCGAGCTCGGCCGGGGTGCTGCGATCGCGTTCACCCTGCTGCTGCTGACGATCCTGCTGGGCCTCGTGCTGACCATGGTGTTCGAGGACCCGACCCGCAAGATCAGGACGCAGGGCAAGGACTGATGGCATCGCGCGAGATCGTCACCTATCGGTCGCCGCTGCGCACCGCGCTGAAGGCGCTCGCGATCATTTTTCTGGTCTTCTTCTTCGTCTGGACCACCCTGCCGCTGTTGATCATGGTGGTTTCGTCCTTCAAGGACCTGCTGGACGCGTTCAGGCTGCCGGCGGTCGGCGATTTCGGCGGGGTCGGCGTGATGTTCGACTTCCAGCCGACCGGCACACACTACGTCGAACTCTTCACCGAAAAGCACTTCGGCGTCTACCTGCGCAACAGCCTGATCGCATCGTTCGGGTCGGCGGCGGTCTCGGTGTCGCTCGGCTCGATGGCGGCCTACGCACTCTCCAGAGCGACGTTTCGCGGCAAGCGGGACCTCCTCTTCTGGATCATCTCCACCCGCATGGCGCCGGTCGTGGCGGTCATGGTGCCGCTCTATGTGATCTTCCGCTCGTCGGGTCTGGTCGGCACCCTGCCGGGCCTGATCCTCGCCTACACGACCTTCAACCTGCCCTTCGCCATCTGGATTCTCAAAGGCTTCTTCGACAATGTTCCCTATGCAATCGAAGAGGCGGCGCAGTGCGACGGCTGCAACCGTTGGCAGGCGTTCAGGCTGATCATTCCGCTGGTGGCGCCGGGGATCGGCGCGTTCATCGTGCTCTGCGTGCTTTTCGGCTGGAACGATTTTCTGTTCGCGTCGATCATCGGCTCGGGCGGCGCCAAGACCCTGCCGGTGGCGACGGCCGAGCTGGTCCAGCCGGTCAAGATTCAGTGGGGGATGATCATGGCCGCAGGCGTCGTGACCACGGTGCCGATGATGTTTCTCGGTCTTCTGATCCGGCGCTATCTCGTTGCCGGGCTCACCATGGGTGCGGTCAGGGAATAGACCCGAAGCCTAAGCAAATGCCTGTCTGGGGGTACTGATGGCCACGGTTACGATCTCGGATGTGTGGAAGTATTACGGCAAGACCGTTGCCGTGAAAGAGCTCAATCTCGAGATCAGGAACAACGAGTTCATGTGCATTCTCGGCCCCTCGGGCTGCGGCAAGTCGTCGACGCTTCGCATGCTCGCCGGGCTGGAGTTCATCTCCTCCGGCGATGTCTTCTTCGACGACGTGCGGGTAAACGATCTGCCGCCGCGCGACCGCGACATCGCCATGGTGTTCGAGAACTACGCGCTCTATCCCCACAAGACCGTCTACGAGAACATGGCGAACCCGCTCAAGCTCCAGCGGACGCCAAAGCAGGAGATCGAGCGCCGGGTGCGCCGCGCCGCCGAGATTCTGGAGATCGACCCCCTACTCCACCGCAAGCCTGTGGAGCTCAGCGGCGGGCAGAAGCAGCGCACCGCCATCGGTCGCGCCATCGTGCGCGAACCCAAGGTGTTCCTCTTCGACGAGCCGATCGCCCACCTCGACGCCAAGCTGCGCTCGCACATGCGAGGCGAGCTCAAGCACCTGCAACGCGACCTGGAGACCACCACCGTCTACGTCACCCACGACCAGCTCGAGGGCATGTCGATGGCGGATCGCATCGCGGTGATGCATGAAGGCGTGCTGCAGCAGCTCGGCACGCCCGAGGAGATTTACAACCGGCCGTCCAATGAGTTCGTGGCGGGCTTCGTGGGCGAGCCGCCCATGAACTTCCTCGACTGCACTCTGGAACGGACGAATGTCGGGCTCACCGTCGTGCACTCGGGCTTTCGGCTGGCGCTCTCCGACCACCAGGCCAGCCTGCTTGCGGCAGGCGGAGCGGAGGCGGATGTGCGCATCGGCATCCGCCCCGACAATCTGGCGATCGAAGCGGGCGCCGACGGCACGCTGGACGTGCCGGGGGAGATCTTCGTGACCGAGCCGCTCGGCGGCGACATGATCGTCGAAGTCACTATCGGCGGCGACCGGGTCATGGTCAAAACCAAGATCGGGCCCATGGGCGGGCCCGGCGATCCCTGCCGCATCGGCTTCGATGTGGACAAGTTGCACGTCTTCGACATAAACACCGGCGTCGCCTACTTTTAGGACCGAGCGCCACCACGCAGGCAAAGAGGAGCCACTCGCATGCAGCTCAGCAGAGACAAATTGTTGACGGCCTATCGAACCATGCGCACGATTCGGGAATTCGAGGAGCGCCTCCACATCGAGTTCGCGACCGGCGACATCCCGGGTTTCGTGCACCTCTACGCCGGTGAAGAGGCGAGCGGCGTCGGCGTCTGCCTGCACCTCGACGATCGCGACCGCATCGCCAGCACCCATCGCGGCCACGGCCACTGCATCGCCAAGGGTTGCGACATAGACGGCATGATGGCGGAGATTTACGGCCGCAGGGACGGCCTCTGCGGCGGCAAGGGCGGCTCCATGCACATCGCCGATCTCGACAAGGGGATGATGGGCGCGAACGGCATCGTGGGCGGCGGCCCGCCGCTGATCTGCGGTGCAGGCCTCGCCGCCAAGCAGCTCCGCACCGGCGGCGTCGCCATCGCCTTCGTCGGCGACGGCGGCTTCAATCAGGGCACCACCTTCGAGAGCCTCAATCTCGCCTCGGTCTGGAACCTGCCCTGCGTCTTCGTGGTCGAGAACAACGGCTATGCGGAATCCACCGGGTCGAAGTGGTCGATCGCCTGCGACGACGCCGCCGACCGGGCCAGTGGCTTCAACATGCCGGGTGTTGTGGTCGACGGGCACGACTTCTTTGCGGTCCACGAAGCCGCCGGCGAAGCCATCAAGCGGGCCCGCGAGGGCGGCGGTCCGAGCCTGCTGGAATGCAAGCTCAACCGCTACTACGGACACTTCGAGGGCGATGCGCAGACCTATCGCGGCCCGGACGAGGTGAAGAAGCTGCGCGAGACGCGGGACTGCCTGGCGATGTTCCGCGAGAAGGTGACGGGGGCCGGCCTGCTCGATGACGCGGCGCTCGACGCGATCGACAGCGAGGCCGAGGCCCAGGTCGACGGCGCGGTCGCCAAGGCCAAGGTGGCGCCGCCGCCGAACGCCGCCGATCTTCTTACCGACGTCTACGTTTCCTACTGAGCGCGGGAGGCACTCATGGCACGCACAGCGACATATCAACAGGCAATCAACGAGGCCCTCGCCCAGGAGATGGAGCGTGACGAGACCGTCATCATCATGGGCGAAGACGTGGCCGGCGGCCTCGGCACGGATGGCGAGCGCGACGCCTGGGGCGGACCGCTCGGCATCACCAAGGGGCTTTACGGCAAGTTCGGCGATCGGGTCATGGACACCCCGATCAGCGAGTCCGCATTCATCGGCGCCGCGGTCGGCGCAGCAACCGCAGGTCTCCGCCCGGTCGCGGAGCTGATGTTCATCGATTTCATGGGCGTCTGCTTCGACCAAATCTTCAACCAGGCGGCGAAGTTCCGTTACATGTTCGGCGGCAAGGCGGAGACGCCGGTGGTGATCCGCACCATGTACGGTGCCGGGCTGCGTGCAGCCGCCCAGCATTCGCAGTGCCTCTATCCGGTCTTCACCCACATCCCCGGGCTCAAGGTCGTGACCCCGGCGACGCCTTATGACGCCAAGGGGCTGCTGATCCAGGCAATCCGCGACAACGACCCGGTGATCTTCTGCGAGCACAAGGCGCTTTACACTCTCGAAGGCGACGTGCCGGAGGAGCCCTACGCGCTCCCCTTCGGTGAGGCCAACATCGTGCGCGAAGGCGACGATGTCTCCATCGTGACCCTCGGCCGCATGGTCCACGTCGCGATCGAGGCGGCGAACGCGCTCGCCAACGACGGGATCGAGTGCGAGGTCGTCGACCTGCGCACGACCTCGCCGCTCGACGAGGACACCGTGATCGAGTCGGTGGAGAACACCGGCCGCCTGGTGGTGCTCGACGAGGCCCACCCGCGCTGCAACATGGCCACCGATATCGCGGCGATGATCTGCGAGAAGGCCTTCCATTCCCTCAAGGGACCGATCAAGCAGGTGACCGCCCCGCATACGCCGGTGCCCTTCGCGGACACGCTCGAGGATCTCTACATCCCCGACGCAGCGGCGGTGCAGAAGGCCGTGAAGGCGGTCATGGAGTCCAGCAAATGAGCGAAGGCATCCGCCCCATTTGCATGCCCAAATGGGGCCTCTCCATGAAGGAGGGGAAGGTCGCCGGATGGCTTGTGGGCGAAGGCGATTCGCTCGCGCAGGGCGATGAGATCGTCGATATCGAGACCGAGAAGATATCCAGCGCGGTCGAAGCGGCGGACGCCTGCGTGCTCCGGCGCTGCGTCGCTCAGGAGGGCGACGTGCTGCCGGTCGGCGGCCTGCTCGGCATCGTCGCCGATGAGAGCATCGCCGACGCCGACATCGACGCCTTCGTCACCGACTTTCTGGCCAACTTCGTGCCGCCCGAGGACGATGACGAGGACAGCGGCCCCGCCACCGAGACGGTGGAAATCGACGGGCGGCAGATCCGCTACCTCACGCGGGGCGAAGGCGGCACGCCGGTCATCCTGATCCACGGCTTCGGCGGCGACCTCAACAACTGGCTGTTCAACCACGAGGCGCTTGCCGCGACGCGGACGGTTCACGCCCTCGACCTGCCGGGGCACGGCAGCTCCAGCAAGGATGCGGGCGACGGCTCGATCGGCTTCTTCACTGGCATCGTCACCGGCTTCGCCGATGCCCTGGGGATCGAGAAGGCTCATCTCGTGGGCCACTCCATGGGCGGCGCCATCGCCCTTGCCGTGGCGAAGTCGGCGCCGGCGCGCGTTGCCTCCATCACCTTGATCGGCAGCGCCGGTCTCGGCAGCGAAATCGACGGGGATTATCTGGAGGGATTCATCTCGGCCGAGCGGCGGAAGGGCCTCAAGCCCCACGTCGAGAAGCTGTTCAGCGATCCGGCACTCGTCACCCGCCAGTTGATCAACGACCTGCTCGCCTTCAAGCGGATCGATGGCGTCACCGCCGCGCTCGGCACCATCCGGGATGCCTTCGCGCCCGGCGGTACGCAAGCCGAAGTAATGCGCGATGTGGCCGGCAGCGTGCCGACGCTCGTCCTCTGGGGTGCCGGGGACCAGATCATTCCTGCCTCCCACGCCGAGGGCCTGCCGGACGGCGTCGACTGCACGGTGCTGGACGGCCAGGGCCACATGGTACAGATGGAAGCCGCCACCGAGGTGAACCGCCTGATCGACGAACACGTCGGCTGACGATTCGCGGCGTCCTGTTCGGTTCGTGGGCCGCGTCCGTATTTGCGGGCGCGGCCCGTTCTCTATCGGCATTCACCATGACGCCCTCGTACAACCGCTTGGCTATACTGCGCCCATGGGCGAATCGCAGGCACCGGCCGCCGGACGTCCGCCGCAGCTCTTCTGCGGCGACATCGACATCCGCATCGCGGGCGACGGCACCTGGTTCCATGAAGGCTGCCCCATCGGCCGCCTGCCCCTGGTCAAACTCTTCGCGAGCGTGCTCAGGCGCGAGGACGACGACTATTGGCTCGTCACGCCAGTGGAGAAGGCACGCATCACTGTGGACGATGTCCCCTTCATCGCCGTAGAGATGGAGGCCGAAGGCGAAGGCCAGGCGCAATGCGTGCGCTTCCGCACCAACCTGGACGAGTGGGTGAGCGCGGGCGCCGCGCACCCCCTCGCCTTTCGCTCCTTGCCGGAATCCGACGAGAAGGCGCCCTATCTCACCGTTCGCGACGGCCTGGAGGCACGGGTGGCACGCGCGGCCTTCTATCCGCTGGTTGAGCTCTGCGTCGAGCGGGAGCTCGAGGGCCGGCCGGTGCTCGGCGTCTGGAGCGACGGCGTGTTCTTCCCCTTCGACGACGCGGCATAAGTAACGACCGATGCATACCGATATTCTGCGCGGCGTGGCGCAGCAGGCGCCGGGCGCACCGGATCAGCCATGGGACGCGGTCATCGCGGCGGCGGAGCGGGCGCCCGCGGCTCGCGTGCCGGGCTCGCTCCGGCATATTCGCGAAGCCGCCCGCACCCTTCCGCCTTCGGAACCCATTACGCCCGCCGCCGTGCTCGTCGCCGTCATCGAGCGGGAGGGCTCGTTCTCGATTCTCCTCACCAGACGGGCCGAGCGGCTCGCGCGCCACGCAGGCCAGATCAGCTTTCCCGGCGGCCGCGCCGACCCCGGCGACGCGACCCCGCGGAAGACGGCGCTCCGAGAAGCCGAAGAGGAAATCGGCCTGCCCCAAGCCAGCGTCCGGATTGTCGGCCGCCTGGACGATTATCTGGTGGGCACCGGCTACCGCATCACGCCGGTGGTCGGATTCGTCGCGGCGCCGCCCGACTTCGAGGCGGATTCCCGCGAGGTCGCCGAGGTCTTCGAAGTGCCGCTGACCTTTGTCCTGGAGCCGGCCAACTATCGGCGCGACAAGGTGACGATTGGCGGCGTCGAGCGCCGTTTTTACGTCCTGCCCTATGGCGCGTATCATATCTGGGGCGCTACGGCGGCGATCCTCGTCAACTTCAGGGATGTGGTGCGCGCATCATGTTGAGAACCACCCTGGTCCACATCCTGATCCTGCTCGCGCCGACGATCCTCTACTTCGCCTTTCTCATCCTGACGCGGCGGCTTCAGCTGAGCCGCAGCAGTGCGGCGGCACAGTTACGCAAGATGCCGTGGGTCAAGCTGCTCGGCAGCGGCCTCGTGCTGGGGGCGGCGAGCCTGGTGGCGCTTTCGATGATCAGCGGCGGCGACCCCGAGGGCACTTATGTGCCGGCAAGCATCGTGGACGGCGAGATCGTGCCCGGTGAGGTCGTCGACTGAGCACCCGTTGGGGGAAGGAACCGTACGCGCACCCTGGATGACGGCGCCGGCCACCCGCGCGGTGGTGAAGGCACTCACAGCCGACGGCGCCGACGTCCGCTTCGTGGGCGGATGCGTGCGCGATGCGTTGCTCGGGCGCGAGAGCGCCGATATCGACATCGGCACTCCCGACCCGCCCGAGCGGGTGATGGCACTGCTCGGGCGCGCAGACATCGAAACCCGCACCGTTCCACGCGCAATCGAGCACGGCACCGTCACCGCTGTTGTCGGCGGCAACCGCTACGAGATCACCACCCTCCGACGCGACGAGCGGACCGACGGCCGCCATGCCGAGGTCGCGTTTACCGACGACTGGCGTGAGGACGCGGCACGCCGTGATTTCACCATCAACGCCATGAGCGCCGCGCCGGATGGCGTGTTGCATGACTATTTCGGCGGGCAAGAGGACCTGAAAGCCGGGCGCGTGCGCTTCGTCGGCGACCCTGCCACGCGCATCGCCGAGGACCACCTGCGCCTGCTCCGCTTCTTCCGCTTCCACGCCTGGTACGGGCACGGCGCGCCTGACGAGGCGGCGCTCGCCGCGTGCGCAGAAGCGGCGCACACGATCCCATCACTCTCGGGCGAGCGGGTACAGGGTGAGATGCTGAAGCTGCTAGCGGCTCCCGATCCCATACCGGCGCTGGCCGCCATGCAGGAGGCCGGCGCGCTATCCCAACTGTTCGGAGAGGCGCAGGGGACCAATCACCTTGCCCGCCTCGTCGCGATCGAGGGCAGTGTCGGCGACGGCGATCCGATACGGAGGCTCGGCGCTCTCATCGCTGACGCCGAAGCCGCACACGATGTCGCCGCCCGCTGGCGGCTCGCCGGCGCAGACGCAGCGCGCCTCACGGCGCTCACCACGCTAGAGTTCGCGCTTGTGCCCGACCTCGACGGCCACGCCCAACGACGCCTGATTTACCGGCTCGGCCCTGAGCGCTTCCGCGATCTCGTACTTTTGGCGTGGGCCACGGAGACGAAGGACGAGAACGAAGCGGCCTGGCGAACGATGCTTGAGACCGCGGAGACGTGGCAAGCGCCGCCGTTCCCCGTCACTGGTGCCGACGTGATGGCGCGTGGCATCCCGGAGGGGCCGGAGGTCGGCGATCTGCTGCGCACCGTCGAAGACTGGTGGATCGAGAACGACTTCGCGCCCGACCGCGAAGCACTACTCGACCGGCTCGACGCCCTCGTCGCCGAACGTCGCAGGAAGTGACCGCCCGCCTCCTGGCATCACGATCGAGACGCTTCTATCCGCTCGTACCCTGCTCCCAACTCGTCATGGCCGGACTTGTTCCGGCCATCCATGCAACCGCTCACCCACCGACGGAGCAGTCCGACGTCATGCCCGGAACAAGTCCGGGCATGACGGTACTTAGGGCAGCGCCCTACTCCGCCGCTTCGGCGGCGCCGTCGAGGCCGTAATGCTCCCGCGCCGAGGCGGGGGAGATATAGCCCTCGGCGAGGTCTTCGATCACCTGCTCCCGCGTGCGCTTGCGGGGGTCGCCCCAGCCGCCGCCGCCGGGAGTCTGGAAGCGGATCGAATCGCCCGGGCGGATGCGGACATTGCTCCACTTGCTGGGACTGGCCTTGCCGAAAGCTTCGTCCATCATGAGCCAGGTGGTGGTGTTGGCGGACTGGTGCCAGGTGCCGGCGAGGCCGCCGGGCTGGCCACCATAAAGCCCCCACGGCCGGTTGCGGTGGCGGTCCGACATCTGGCTGCCCGTGATCTCGAGGTCCAGGCTCTTGAGCGTGCGCTGCGTGCTGAGCCCGCCGCGATTCTCGCCGGCGCCGCCGGAATCCTGAACCAGGATGTAGGATTCGGTGCGGAACGGGAAGCGGGTCTCGAACACCTCGACCGGCACGACGCGGCAGTTGCCGTTGATCGAATCGGTGGCGTCGTTACCGTCGGCGAAGTTGCGCCCGCCCCAGCCCGAAAGCTCGATGGCGTAGCAGACGAATTGCTCGCCGGAATCGGGATCGGTGCCGCCGAAGACGAAGTTGGTGTGCGTCGCGCCCTCGGCCGCCATCGTGCGATCCGGCAACACTGGCGAGAGCGCGCCGATCACGGCGCCCGCGATCTTGCAGTGGGTCTCGGTGTTGCCGCCGACCTCGGGCCCCGGATAGTCGACGTTGAGCAAGGTGCCGGGCGGCGAGACCACGCGGATCGGGCGGAAACAGCCCGAGTTCTTCGGGATGGTCTCGTCGGTGACCTGCAGGATGCCGTTGTAGGCAGCGGAGTAAGAGACGCCGAGGGTCGCGTTGATCGGGCCCCGCGCCTGCGGCGAGGTGCCCGAATAATCGATGACCACCTCGTCGCCCTGAACGTGGACGGCCACCTTGATCGTATAGGGCTTGTTCTCGATACCGTCGTCCTCGACCTCGTCCTGGAAGCGGTAGACACCGTCCGTGATGGCGCCGATTTCCGCGCGCATGCGGCTCTCGGAGTAGTCCATCAGGTCGTGCACGTTGCGGCGGAACTGCTCCTTGCCATACTTGCGGATCATCTTCGCGAGGCCGCGCTCGCCCACGTCCACGCCCGCGATCAGCGCCCGCAGGTCGCCGTAGTTGTAGCGGGGGGTGCGGACGTTCGCGAGGAGCAGCTTCCACACCTCCTCCACGTCTTCGCCGCGGCTCATGATCTTGACCGGGGGTACACGCATTCCTTCCTGGAAAATCTCGGTCGCCTCACCCGCGAAGGCGCCCGGCACCATGCCGCCGATCTCCTGCAGATGGCCGATGGTCATGGCGAAGCCCATGATTTCGTCATCGACGAAGACCGGCTTGATCAGCGTGTGCTCGGGGCAATGCAGGCCACCGCGGTAGGGGTCGTTGTGGCAGATTACGTCGCCGGGCTCGAGGGTCTCCAGCGGAATCTCCTTGACGCAGCTTCGCACCAGCAGAGGCACGCCGCCGATCATCGAGGGGCAATATTCCGCCTGCGCGATCATCTCGCCCTCGGGGCTCGCGAGCGCGCAGGTGAAGTCCAGCGCCTCGTTGAAGATCGTCGAATACGACGTCTTCATCAGCACGATACCCATCTCGCGGCAGACCGCGGTCATGGTGGAATCGATGATCGACATGGTGACCATGTCGACGTCGGGCTTCTGGGTCATGGTCAGGCCTCCTCGGCGATGCGGCCGATCAGAAGATTGCCGTACTGATCCACCTTCATGGGTTGGCCGGGGCGCAGCACGGTCACCGAGACCGGCTCCTCGATGACCGCGGGGCCGGTGATCGTGTGGCCGTCGCGCAGCTGGGCGCGGTCGTAAATCGGCGTCTCGTGGCGGCCGTCGTCGAACACGACCGAGCGTGTGGCCACGGCCTCAAGCCCGCCGTCCGCCTTGCCGATGGTGGCGAGATCCGGCTTCTCGGTGAGCGAGACGACGGTCGCCTTGACGGTGATGACCTCGATCACCTCGCGCGGGATGTTGAAGCCGAACCGCGCCAAGTGCATGTCATGGAACGCCTGCCAGACCTTGGGCGTCGTCTCGTCGGTGAAGGAATCGAAGGCGACCGGGATCTCCAGCTCGTAGTTCTGGCCCAGATAGCGCATCTCCAGCGAGCGATGGATCTCGATGTTCTTGACGTAGCCCTGCGCCTTCAGCTCGGCGATGCCGGTCTCGATCAGCGCTGCCATCACCTCGGACGCCCGGGCCTGATCGAAGCGCTTCGACGTCATCTGCACCGTGCGCTGCACATCGACGCGCGCGTCGGTGAGGATGAAGCCAAAGGCCGAGAAGTGGCCGGGGTAGTTGGGAATGACGCCCGACGGGATGCCGGCATCGTTCATCAGGTCGGCCGCATGCAGCGGGCCGGCGCCGCCGAAGGCGAGCAATGCGAAATCGCGCGGGTCGAGACCGCGCTCGATCAGCACCGAGCGCAGCGCGCCCACCATGTTGTTGTTGGCGATCTGCACGATGGCGAGTGCGGTCTCCTCCGCGGTGCGCCCGAGCGGCCCGGCGACGCTGGCGAGCGCTTTCTCCGCCGCCTGCATATCGAGGGCCATTTCACCGCCGAGGAAGTTCTCGGGGTTGATCCGGCCGAGCAACAGGTTGGCGTCGGTGACCGCCGGGCGCTCGCCGCCGGTGCCGTAGCAGGCGGGGCCGGGGTTCGCGCCCGCGCTCTCTGGTCCCACGCGCAGCATGCCGCCCTTGTCGATCCAGGCGATGGAGCCGCCGCCCGCGCCGATGGTGCGGATATCGATCATCGGGATCTGGATGGGGACGCCGAACTCCACCTCGTAGTCGGTGGTGAAGTTCTCTTTCCCGCCCACGATCGTTGACGTGTCGGTCGACGTGCCGCCCATGTCGAGGGTGACAAGATGGCTGATGTCGCTCAGCTTGGCGACGTGCTTGCCCGCGATCACCCCGCCCGTGGGGCCGGAGACGGTCATCTGGATCGGCGTTCTCTGCGCCGCCTCGAGCGTCATCTCGCCGCCGTTGGACTTGATGACGACGGCCTGATCGGTAATCCCGCTCTCCTTGAAGCGCTCGCGCAGGTTTGCGATCTGGCTGTTCACCACGGGCTTCACATAGGCGTCCGCGATGGTGGTCGACGCGCGCTCGTACTCCTTCCACTTGGGCAGCACATCGTAGGAGATGGAGATCGGAATATCCGGCAGCTCTTCCTCCAGGATCTCCTTGGCGCGCCGTTCGTGGTCCGGGGTTACGTATGAGAACAGGAAGTTGAGGGCCACCGCCTCGATGGAGCCGTCCTCCCTGATCTGCTGCGCGATGGCGCGGACCCCGTCCTCGTCGAGCGGCACGTGGACCGTGCCGTCGGCCATGATCCGCTCGTTGACCTCGTAGCAATGCCGCCGCTTGACCAGCGGCTTCGGCTTGATCCAGGTGATGTCGTAGTGGCTGCGCCGGTTGCCCCGCTGGATGAAGGGGATGTCGCGAAAACCCTCGGTCGTCACGTAGGCCACCGTGGCGCCCTTGCGCTCCAGGATCGCGTTGGTCGCCACCGTGGTCCCGAGCCTGATGTTGCGGATGTCCGACGGTGCCTCGAAGTGCCCGAGACCGCCGAGGACGCCTTCGTTGGGGTCGTGCGGCGTGGACAGAATCTTCCACACGTCGATCGCCCTGGTCTCCGAATTGTAGCTCACGAAATCCGTGAACGTGCCGCCAACGTCGATACCGACCAGATAATCTGCCAACACCACTCTCCCGCACGTTAGGATGAGCGCCAGCCTCGCGGACCCGGCGGCTCGCCCATTCGATTGTGGCCCGGCCTCCCGATGACTCCGGGCGGCAGGATGTTATTGGGAGACCGGCCCTGAGGCAACCGCGAGTCCTCGGCTCCGCCCGCACCGCGATCGGGTTCACTCTCCCGCTCTCCCCGGCCCCCCAGCCGATCTACGGCTCCTCCATTCCGTCGCCCTATGCCTTGACTTATGGGGGCTCATCACAGAAGGACGAGCCTCGGTCGGCAAGCGCAGGGAGTCGCCCCATGCATTGGTTTTATCTCGCTCTCGCCATCGTGTTCGAGGTGGGCGGCACGACCTGCATGAAGCTGAGCGAGGGCCTGACCAAGCCGATCTTCGCGGCGCTGATCTTCGTTCTGTACGGGGTCAGCTTCGTGTTGTTCGCGCTCGCGCTCAAGAAGATCGATCTCGGCCTGTCGTACGCGATTTGGGCCGGCATCGGGACCGCGGCGATCGCCATGATCGGCTACATCTGGTTCAAGGAGCCGATGGGGCCGCTCAGGATCGGCTCCATCGTCCTCATTATCATTGGGGTGGTCGGGCTCAACGTATCGCGCGGCGTCCAGTAGCCCGGATTTCTCGCCACGGTCGCGGCTCGGTTCCGCCGACCGCCTAGGGCAGAACTTAATCTTGAAGCGGGATTCGGCGGGATTAAGTGGGATAAGTGGGATTCCGCAGGACAGAGCCGCGCACGCCCGCGCTCCCCGCCTGTGGTGATCCGCTCACTCTCGCCTTTCATGGCGCGATCCTGACGCAGAGGCGGCGCACCCTGCATCGCACCATGGTCCGGGGTCGCGCGGGCCCGAAAGGTCCCGAGCGCTCCAAACAGAGTCGCGCACGCCTGAAAGGTCGTGCGCGCGGCACATAGGGTCGCGCAGGCCAGCAGGGTCGTGTGTGCGGTACAGAGAGCCCCGGACCTCGGCGAGAAAAGCAGGTTAGCCGCCGAACACCGCCTCGAAGCTGCGCCGCAGCACGCGGTCGATCTCGTCCATCGTGGCATCGACCCCGAGGGCCGCGAGCGAAGTGACTCCGTGCTCGCGAATGCCGCAGGCGACAATGCCCCGGTAGTGGGCGAGGTCGGGGGCGACGTTGAGCGAGACACCGTGGAAGGTGACCCAGCGGCGGACGCGCACCCCGATCGCCGCGATCTTGGCCTCGCCGCCGTCGGCCGCGACCCAGATGCCGACGCGGCCCTCGCGGCGCAGGCCGACGACGCCAAACGCGGCGAGCGTGTCGATCAACCATTGTTCGAGGTCGCGGACGAAGCAGCGCAGGTCCATGCGCCCGCGCGCCCCAAGGTCGAGCATGACGTAGGCCACCCGCTGACCGGGGCCGTGGTAGGTGTACTGGCCACCGCGGCCCGAGCGGTAGACCGGGAGGCCCAGGGGATCGAGCAGGTCGTCGGCTCTCGCGCTCGTGCCGGCGGTATAGAGCGGCGGGTGCTCCAGCAGCCACACCTGCTCCGGCGCCCGGTGCGCGAGTATCGCGGCAACCCGCTCCTCCATCTCGCGGACCGCATCGGGATAGGACACGGGTTCCGGAGCGACCGACCATTCAACCGGGCGCGCGGCGGAGGCAGTCTCGCTGGGCGCCGCTCTAGTTGCCGCCATCGCTCCCCTCTTCGTCGCCGGGCTCCGTTGCCGGCGGCGGTGCTTCGCCCGACGCGACGGCGAGCCATTGGTCCTCGGTCAGCACAGTGACGCCGAGCGCTTCGGCCCGCTTCAGTTTGGTCCCCGCTTCCTCGCCCGCCACGACGTAGTCGGTCGCCCGCGACACCGATCCCGCCACCTGGGCGCCCAGCGCCTCGGCGCGGGCCTTCGCCTCCTGCCGTGTCATCTGCTGCAATTTGCCGGTGAAAACGACCGTCTTGCCGGCGACCGGCGAGTCGACTGTGGGCGCCTCGAAGGGTTCGATATCGAGGCGTTGGCAGAGGGCGTCGAGGATCGCGCCGTTGCGGGGTTCCGCGACGAACTCGACGATTGCCTGGGCAACCACCGGGCCGATCCCGTCGATATCGGTCAACGCCTCAAGGCTCTCGCTTTCGGGCGCGGCGGCGGCCGCCATTGCCGCCCGCCAGTCGTCGACGGTGCGATAGCGGCGCGCGAGCAGACGCGCCGTCGTTTGACCGACGTGGCGGATGCCCAATGCATGGATGAAACGGTCGAGAGAGATGCGCCGGCGTGCCTGGATGGCGCTGAAGAGATTGGCGGCGGAGGTCTCGCCCCAGCCCTCGCGCTCGGCAAGCGGCGTGTGCGGATCGCCGTCCTTCTCTTCCAGGTCGAAGATGTCCGCCGGGCTCTTCACGCGGCCTTCGGCCCAGAACGCCTCGATCTGCTTGGCGCCGAGGCCCTCGATGTCGAAGGCGTCGCGGGCGACGAAATAGCGCAGCCGTTCCAGCGCCTGGGCCGGGCAGATCAGACCGCCAGTGCAGCGACGCACCGCTTCGCCCTCCTCCCGCACCGCATGGCTGCCGCATTCCGGGCAGACGGCAGGCGGAAGGAAGGGCTCGCTCCCGGCCGGCCGCTTCTCCTCGATCGCCCGGACCACCTGCGGGATCACGTCCCCGGCCCGTTGCACCACCACCGTGTCGCCGGCACGGATGCCCCGTTCGGCGATCACGTCCTCGTTATGGAGCGTCGCGCGCGAGACGGTGACGCCGCCGACATGCACCGGCTCCAGCTCGGCGACGGGAGTGAGCGCGCCGGTGCGTCCGACCGAGATCGAGATGCGGTGCAGCACGGTTTCGGCCTGCTCGGCCGGAAACTTGTAGGCGATGGCCCAGCGCGGCGCCCGGCCGGCGGCGCCCAGGCGCTGCTGCCAATCGAGGCGGTCGACCTTGAAGACGACACCGTCGATCTCGAAGTCGAGCGAGGGCCGCACAGCCTCGATCTCCCGATGGAGCGCGCGTGCCTCGTCGAGGCTGGCGCAGCGCCGGGCGTGCGGGGCGAGCGCGAATCCCCACGCCGCGAGCCGCGCGAGGACTTCGTCCTGCCGCTCCCCCAGCGCCTCGCTCACCTCGCCCCAGCCGTGGGCGAAGAAGCGGAGCCGGCGCTTCGCCGTAAGCGCCGTGTCAATCTGCCGCAGGCCGCCGGAGGCGGTGTTGCGTGGATTGACGAATGCTTCCTCGCCTTCCGCCTCCCGTTCCCGGTTCAACGCCGCGAAATCGATGAGCCCTATGTAGACCTCGCCCCGGACTTCCAACCGCTCCGGCACGTCGGCGCCCGTCAGGTTGTGAGGCAGGTCGCCCACGGTACGCAGGTTGGCGGTGACGTCCTCGCCGGTCTCGCCGTCGCCCCTGGTGGCGCCGAGGACGAGCCTGCCCTCGTGGTAATGCAGCGTCGCCGAGAGACCGTCGATCTTGGGCTCGCCGTAGAGCACCACCGGCTCGTCCTCATCCAGATTGAGGAAGCGCCGGATCCGGCCCTCGAACTCGGCGAGGTCGTCGTCATTGAGGGCGTTGCCGAGCGAGAGCATGGGCCGGCTGTGGCGGACCTTCGCGAAGCTCGAGGCTGGCGGCGCGCCCACGCGGTCGCTCGGGCTGTCGGCGCGCTTCAAGTCGGGGAAGCGCGCTTCGATGGCCTCGTTGCGGCGCCGCAGCGCGTCGTATTCGGCATCGCTCAGCTCGGGCTCGGAGCGGGTGTAGTAGAGCTCGTCGTGGCGCCTGATTTCCTGCGCCAGACGCGCCAGCTCGCGCTCCGCCGCATCGCGCGTGAGCGCCTCCGGCGGTGTGGCCTCGTCGCTCATCCCGTGCCTCGCGCGAGCAGGCTGTCGGCAGCCGCCCGCGCTTCCTCCGTGACCTTCGCACCGGAGAGCATCCGCGCGATCTCTTCCCGCCGCTGGTCGTCGGTCAGCAACCGCACGCGAGCGGTAGCCCCCTGCTCTCCCTCGCTCTTGGCAACGCGATAGTGACGATCGCCGCGGGCGGCGACCTGGGGCGAATGGGTCACCACCAGGACCTGAACATCCCGCGCGAGCCGCGCCAGACGCTCGCCGACGGCATCGGCAACGGCGCCGCCGATGCCGCGGTCGATCTCGTCGAAGACAAGGGTCGAGAGGCCGGCGGCACGCGCGAGGCAGACTCTGAGAGCGAGCAACAGCCGCGCCCGCTCGCCGCCGGAGGCGACCTTCGCGAGCGGTAGCGAATCCGCACCGGGGTCGGTGGCGAGCATGAAGCGGCAACGGTCGATGCCCGTTCTGCTCTCCGCCCCCTCCGCTGCCTGATCGAGTGCGGTGCTGAAGCGCGCGCGGCCGAATTTCAGCGGGCCGAGCTCTGCGGCCACTGCTTCGTCCAGCTTGCGCGCCGCGCGCCGGCGGGCGCGGCTCACTTCCTGAGCCTTGTCGAGATAAACCTGTCGCGATGCCTCGGTCGCCGCTGCGAGTGCGGTGAGACGGTCGGCACCGCCCTCGATCAGGTCGAGCTCGCCGCGCAGCTTCGTGAGCAACGAGATCAGAGAATCGGGGTCGGTACGATGCTTGCGCGCGGTACCGCGGAGCGAGAAGAGGCGCTCCTCGACCGCTTCGAGCCGGCTTGGCCCGGTATCGAGAGCTTCCTGCGCCGCGCTCAACGCGCCCTCTGCCTCCTCCGCCTCGATCGCCGCGCGATCCAGGGCCTCCGATAGCGAATCCAGTGCGCCGCCGACGAGCGGCGCGGCGCGCTCGATCGCACGCCGGGCCGATCTGAGGCGCGCGCCGACGCCACCGTCGGCAGCGATCTCGCTCGACGCCGCGTTCAGTGCCTCGCCGAGCTTCTGGCTGTTTTGCAATGTCGCGCGTTCGGCGGCGCGGCGTGCCTCCTCGCCGCGTTCCGGCGCGAGCGCCTCCAACTCGGAGACCGCGTGCCTCAAATATTCCTCCTCCCTGCGCGACGCTTCGTGTGCGGCCTCCGCCTCCTCAAGCGCAGATTGGGCGGCGCGCCATGCCGCGTGGGCAGCCGCCAGGCTCTCCCGCTCGGGCCCGTGCCCGGCAAACTCATCCAGCATGGTGAGGTGCCTCGCCTGGTCCAGCAATCCGCCCTGATCCGTCTGACCTTCGATCTCCACCAGCAGGTTGCCGATGCGCCTGAGCAGGGCGATGCCCGTCGGTGTGTCGTTGACGAAGGCGCGGCTGCGCCCATCGGAACCGACAACGCGGCGCAGCAAGAGCTCGCCATCATGGTCGAGATCGTGCTCGGCCAGCAAAGTCCGAACCGCATCGGCTTGCCCGATGTCGAAGGCAGCAGCGACGCTGGCGCGGTCGCTGCCGCGCGCCACGACGCCTGACGCAGCGCGTTCGCCGAGCGCGAGTCCGAGTGCATCCAGCAGGATGGATTTACCGGCACCGGTCTCGCCGGTGAAGACCGCCATGCCCGCGCCGAGATCGATATCCAGGCTGCTTATCAGAACGTAGTTGCGGATCGAGAGGCGTCGAAGCATCTGCCCCGCGTCAGAGCAGATCGCCGAAGACGCGGCTTATCCAGGATTCTTCGTCCGCCTCGGGCGTCAGGTCGGAGTCGACGAGCAGGGCGTAACTGTGCTCGTACCAGCGGCTGCCCGGGTAATTGTGGCCGAGAACCGCGGCCGCAGTCTGCGCCTCGCCCGAGACCCCGAGCGCCAGGTACGCTTCGGTCAGGCGATGCAGCGCCTCCGCCGCGTGGCTCGTGGTCTGGTAGAGCTCGACGACCTTGCGAAAGCGCCCGATCGCCGCGACGGCGTTTCCGCGCCTGAGGTAGTAGCGTCCGACAGTCATCTCCTTTCCGGCGAGATGATCGCGCGCCAGATCGATCTTGAGGCGGGCATCGCGCGCATAGGTGCTGCCGGGGAAGCGGCGCACCACCTCCTCAAGCGCCTGCAGCGCAAGCGCCGTCGTCCTCTGATCGCGGTTCACGTCGGTGATCTGCTCGTAATGGGACATGGCGATCAGGTAGTAGCCGTAGGCGGCGTCGCGATTTCCGGGATGCAGCTCGATGAACCGGCCCGCCGCGGCGATGGCGTCGTCGTAGCGGTTGCTCTGATAGTAGACAAACGCCGACATGATCTGCGCCCGCGTCGCCCACACCGAATAGGGGTGCTGGCGCTCCACCTCGGCGAAGCCGGCCACCGCAGCCTCGAAGTCTTCATCCAACAGGCTGTCCATCGCCTCGTTGTAGAGCTCCTCGACCGGACGCTCGACATAGGGCTCTTCGCCCGGCGCGCATCCGACGAGCAGCGCCAACACCAGCCCAACTGTTGCGGCCAGCGCCACCGGCGCGGTAGGAATTGTGGAAAGCGTACGCTTCATAACCGGTCCTGCCCGTTAAGCTCAGCCGCCTGTTCGGGAAGCTCATCTATGCGTTCCTGCCCCGCGGCCTCCTCGGCGGCAGCAGCGGCGGCGGCAGCAGCGGCGGCGGCAGCCGCGATCCGCTCCACCCGTTCCTCCTCCAGCGCTGCCACCAGATCCCGCGTGATCTGCGGGGCCATGGACAGCTCATTCTCCCGCAAGAACTGCCGTGTCGCCTTGATGGTGAGCTCGCCGGCAACTCCATCGACCGCCGCATCATAGTATCCCAGCGACTTGAGAAGCCTCTGCGCGTAAATGGCGGAATCCCCGAAGCCGTTCGCCGGCCTCGGCATAGCGACGCCGAAAGCAGGTATATTGGGCACGTTTTCGGCATCGGCCCGGGCCGCGATCTCGATGCTCAATGCTTCCGCCTCGGCGCTCTCAGCCGGCGACATGAGGCGCGAGAGACGATCGCGGTAGGTCATCGCATCTGCACCGGCCGAGCCTTTCGCATGGGCAGCGAGGTTGAACCAGGCCATTGCCTGGACGAGGTCGCGCTCGACGCCGAGGCCGTTCGCATAGAGCAAGCCGAGGCCGTTCCGACCCACTGCGTCGCCCTGTTCGGCAGCCGCCTTGTACCAGCGATAGGATTGCTCGAAGTCGCGCGTTACGCCGCGGCCGAGATAGTGAAGCGCCGCCAGATTGCTCTGCGCGATTGCGAGGCCCTTGCGTGCGGCGCGGCGATACCAGACGACCGCCTTGCCGTAGTCCCTCACCCCCGTCAGGCCCTTCTCGTAGATATACCCGAGATTGTTCATGGCCCGGGCCTCGCCGGCGTCGGCAGCACGCATGTACCAGTCTTGCGCCCGCTCGATATCGCGCGGCGTCCCCAGCCCTTCGTCGTAGAGCGTCGCCAGGTTGTACTGGGCGTCGGTCAGGCCCTGCTCGGCCGCGCGCTGATACCAGCCCGCCGCGGTCGCGTGATTCTGGGTAACGCCGAGCCCGAGGTCATAGGCCACGCCGAGCTCGAACTGGGCCTCGGCCAGGCCGCGGCGGGCGGCGGTTTCCAGGAGCTTGATCTGGTCCTCGTCCGGGTCGGGCTCGAGCACACCGACGCGCTGCAGCCGCGCCAATGCGAGGCGGGCGAGGTCGAGGCGGCGGGCCGCCGCAGCCCGGTACCAGCGCGCCGCCTTCTCGGCGTCTTCCGACACGCCTAATCCGTTCTCGTAGAGTGTGCCGAGATTGAACTGCGCGTCGACATCGCCGGCGTGGGCGAGCTTGGACCAAGCCGCGCGCGCCTCGTCGTAGTCGCCGCGTTGAAACGCCTCGTAGGCCTCGAAGAAGTCGGCGCCCTTTGCCTGCGGCGCGGCGAGCGCGGCCATGCAAAGCGCCGCCGCACCCACTGTGGCAGCAAACGCGGTCACCCGGAACTCTCGCAAGGAGACGCGGTTCATGCCGTCGGCGGAACCCGATCGTTGCGGCGCGGCGCGCGGCGCCGCAGCCCGTGCCTCACCTTGCATGCCTGTACGCGATCGTCAATAAACTGTTGCATGCGGCTGCAAATATTCCAGATCGATGCGTTCACCGATACGGTGTTCGGCGGCAATCCCGCTGCCGTCTGCCCGTTGGATTCCTGGCTCGACGACCCCACGCTGCAGGCCATCGCGTACGAGAACAACCTGTCGGAGACCGCGTTCTTCGTGCCCGCCAACGGCGCCTACGCCTTGCGTTGGTTCACGCCGCTGGCCGAGGTCGATCTGTGCGGCCATGCGACCCTCGCCAGCGCCCACGTCGTGTTTCATCATTTGCGGCCGGACGCCGATGCGGTCGCTTTCGATACCAGGAGCGGGCGTCTCGATGTGGCCCGCGGCGACGACGGCCTGACAATGGATTTTCCGGCGCTTGCGGCGGACCCTGTGGAGACGCCGGCCGATCTCTCCGCAGGCCTGGGCACGACACCCGTGGCCGTCTTCGCCGACATGGACTACCTCGCGCTTTTCGAGACCGAAGCCCAGATCAGGGCGATCGCGCCCGACATGACGGCGCTGACGCGGCTCGACGCGCGGCGCGGGGTCATCGTGACCGCGCCGGGTGAGAGCGCGGACTTCGTCTCGCGGTTCTTCTGCCCCCGACTAGGGGTGCCGGAAGACCCGGTCACCGGGTCAGCTCATTGCATGCTCGCTCCCTTCTGGGCCGAGCGCCTGGGCAAGACCACCCTGCACGCCCACCAGGTTTCAGCACGCGGCGGGGTCGTGCACTGCACGGTCGCCGGCGAGCGTGTGCGGCTTGCCGGACGTGCCGTTCAGTACCTCGCAGGGACGATCACGGTCTGAGCCCGAGAGGCCCGCACCGGCTGTACCGCGCATGAAGCCCGCCGTCCGTCCCGACACCCCCCTCTTCTCCTCCGGGCCGTGCCCCAAGCGGCCCGGATGGTCGGTCGACGTCCTCTCGGGCGCGCTGCTCGGCAGGTCCCATCGGGCGCGCGAGCCGCTGGCGCGCATCCAGGAGCTGCTGGAGCGATCGCGCGCGCTCCTCGGGCTGCCGGACGAGTGGCGGATCGGAATCGTTCCGGGCTCCGACACCGGCGCCATCGAGATGGCCATGTGGTCGCTGCTCGGCCCGCGCGGGGTGGACTTCCTGAGCTGGGACAATTTCGGCGCGCTATGGGCGCACGACGGCGGGCGCGAGCTGCGCCCTCTGGACTCGCGCGTGCTCGACGCGCCATACGGCCGCCTGCCCGATCTCGCGCAGGTCGATCCCGACCGCGACACGGTATTCGTCTGGAACGGCACCACCTCGGGCGTGCGGGTCCCCGATGCGGAGTGGATCGCCGCCGATCGCGCAGGGCTCACGCTCTGCGACGCCACCTCCGCCGTCCTCGCCTATCCGATGGACTGGACCAGGCTCGATGCGACCAGCTACTCCTGGCAGAAGGCCTTGGGCGGCGAGGCCGGGTTCGGCATGCTGATCCTCGGCCCGCGCGCGGTGGCGCGGCTGGAGAGCGAATCGCCGCCCTGGCCGGTACCCAGAGTCTTCCGCCTCACCACCGGGGACGGCAGGCTCAACGAGGGCATCTTCCGCGGCGAGACCATCAACACGGTCTCGATGATGGCGGTCGAAGACACGCTCGACGCGCTCCGCTGGATCGAATCGATCGGCGGCCAGACCGGCATGATCGCCCGGGCACGCGCCAATTTCGGCGTCATCGAGTCGTGGGTGGCGGCGCGCGATTGGATCGACTTCCTCGCCCAGGTGCCGGAGACGCGCTCCCACACATCGGTATGCCTCAGTATCGTCGATCCCTGGTTCAGCGGGCTCGGGGCGGACGATCAATGGACCGTGATCAAGCGGATGACCGCCATGCTGGAGGCGGAAGACGCCGCATATGATATCAAGACCCACCGGGCCGCCCCGCCGGGGCTTCGTATCTGGTGCGGCGGCACGGTGCAGAGCGACGATCTCGAAGCACTGACCCCGTGGCTCGACTGGGCCTGGGATGAGGTGCGCCGGCAGGGGGCGGACTAGGGCCTGTTCACGCTAATTATGCGAATCGTGTTATCATTCTCGGATGGAGATCACGGAAGCCCAATACGCTCGCATTGCCCCGTACCTTCCGGTGCAACGCGGCAACGTCAGCCTGTCGAACCTGCAGGTGCTCAACGCCATCCTGTACGTGGCGGAGCATGGCTGCAAATGGCGCGGCTTGCCCAGTCACTTCGGCAATTGGCACACCATTTACATGCGCATGAACCGCTGGTCGAAGAACGGCGTCCTCGACCGGGTCTTCGAACAGCTGCAACGAGAACAGATCGTGCGCATCAAGCTCGAAGCGCTGTCGCTGGACAGCACCATCGTCAAGGTGCATCCCGACGGGACTGGGGCGCTAAAAAAAACGGACCGCAGTCGATCGGCAGATCCCGAGGCGGCTGGACCACCAAGCTTCATATGGTTGCCGCGGATGCCCGGACGGCCATAACGTTCTCGCTGTCGCCCGGACAGGCCCACGATGCTCCCGAAGGGCGCAAGCTGCTCCAGCGCCTCGGCGCGCAACCGCACCAGCCCTGTCTGATCATGGACCGCGCGTACGAAGGCAACGAGACACGCCAACTGGCGCTCGACCTCGGCTTCACACCCGTGGTTCCGCCGCTCAAGACCCGGCGCGACCCCTGGGTATACAACCGGGAGATGTACAGGCGGCGCAACGAAATCGAGCGCCTGTTCCGACGCCTCAAGGGCTTCCGCCGAATCTTCTCTCGATTCGAGAAGCTCGACGTGATCTTCCTCGGGTTCATCCTCTTCGCGCTCATATGCGATGCACTGCGTTAGTGTGAACAGGCCTAGGCCGCCAGGCCGCCGATGCGGGGAGCGATGCCGAAAGTTCTGATTGCAGACGAGATGAGCGACGTGGCCGCCAAGGCGTTCGCAGAGCGCGGCATCGAGGTCGGCGTTCATCCGGGTCTCGCGCCCGAAGCGTTGGCCGAGATCATCGCCGGCTATGAGGGCCTTGTCGTCCGCTCTGCGACGAGAGTGACCCCGGACCTGCTGGAACGGGCGACCCGGCTCAAGGTCGTCGGCCGCGCCGGCACCGGAGTCGACAACGTCGATATGGATGCGGCGACAAAGCGCGGCATCGTGGTCATGAACACGCCCCACGGAAACTCCGTGACCGCAGCCGAGCACACCATCGCGATGATGTGCTCGCTCGCGCGGCGCATCCCGCAGGCCGATCGATCCACGCGCAAGGGCGAGTGGGAGCGCGGCCGCTTCATGGGCGTCGAGCTCCGCGACAAGACCCTCGGCATCATCGGCTGCGGCACCATCGGCGCCATCGTCGCCGCCCTCGCCCAGGGACTCAGAATGCGGGTCATCGCCTGCGATCCCTATCTGGCGCCGCAGCGTGCGTCCGCCCTCGGCGTGACGCTGGTGACGATGGACGAGCTGCTCGACGATGCCGACGTCATCACCTTGCACGTGCCGCTCACGGACGAGACGCGGGGGACCGTCGACGCCGATGCGCTCGCCAAGACCAAGCCGGGCGTGCGCATCGTGAACTGCGCGCGCGGCGGGCTGGTCGTGGAGGCGGACCTCAAGGTCGCCATCGAGAGCGGCCACGTGGCCGGTGCCGCGCTCGACGTGTTCGAGGAGGAGCCGGCGCGAAACAATCCGCTCTTCGCGTTGGACGAGGTCATTGCGACGCCCCACCTCGGGGCCTCCACGGTCGAGGCGCAGGAGAACGTGGCGCACCAGATCGCGCAACAGATGGCCGAGTACCTACTGACCGGCACGGTGCTCAACGCGGTCAACACGCCCTCGGTGGCGCCGGAGGACATGGCGAAGCTCGGCCCTTACCTGACCCTCGCCCAGCAGATCGGGAGCTTTGCCGGCCAGATTGCGGAAGGCCGCATCCGCGGCGTGACGATCGCCTACGAAGGCCAGGCCAGCGCGCTCGATACGCGGCTTCTCACGGCGGCGGCTCTGCAAGGTCTGCTCGGCCCGCGCCTCGACGACATCAACATCGTCAACGCCCCCTTCATCGCCCGCGAGCGCGGCATCGCCGTGCGCGAGATCAAGAGCGCGACGACGGCCGACTATCAAACTCTCATGCGCGTCGAAGTGCTGTCGCAGGATCACGCGCAAGCCGTGGCGGGCACGCTCATCGGCCGCGGCGGGCGGCGGATCGTGGAAGTCGAGGGGATCGAGGTCGAGGCCGAGCTCGGCCCGCACATGCTTTACTTCACCAACGAAGACAAGCCGGGCCTGATCGGCGCGGTTGCCACGATCCTCGGCGAAGCCGGGGTCAACATCGCCACGTTCAGTCTGGGGCGCAGGGAACCGGGCGGCGCCGCCGTCGGCCTTGTCGGCGTCGATTCGGCGGTTCCGGACGATGTGCTCGCCAAGCTCCGTGCGCGTGCGCCGCTCATCGACCTCAAGCGCCTGAGCTTCTGACGACAGCGCGCCTTCGGCGGCGTACCCTGGCCGGCGACGAGAGGACGGCGGATCGACGACATGGGCCTCGGGCTGACGATCATCGTCATCGTGCTGGGAGCGCTCGCGGGCGCGGCGGTCTCTTACGCCGTCCTTGCGCTCCGGGCGGCGCGGAAGGCCGCTGGGGAACGCGAGGAACGCGCGGCCGAGAACGCCCGGCTTGCCGTCGCAGCCGACCGCGTGCCTCGGCTCGAAGAGGAGAACGCCGCGCTCCGAGACCGGCTCGAGGCGGCGGAGAAGACAAACGCGGCGCTCGAAGCGTCTCGAGAATCCGAGCGCAAGAACCACGAGGCCCGCGTCCAGGAGCTCACACGCATGGGGGCCGAGCTGGAGCGCAAGTTCGTGGGCCTCGCATCGGAGGCGCTCGGAAAGAACAGCGAGAGTTTTCTCAAACTCGTGAGCGAGCGCTTCGACAAGCACCGGCAGACGGCGACCGAAGACCTGGAGAAGCGCCGCACGGCGATCGAGACGCTGGTCAAGCCGCTCGGCGAGAGCCTCACCAAGTTCGAGAGCAAGGTGGACGCGATCGAGAAGGCCCGCGAGGGCGCCTACCGGGCGATCACCGAGCAGGTGAAGAGCCTGGCGGAGGGGCAGACCGGCCTTCGTTCGGAGACCAGCCGCCTCGTGCAGGCGCTGCGGCGGCCCCAGACCCGCGGCCGCTGGGGCGAGTATCAGCTCAAGAACGTGCTCGAGATGGCCGGCATGACCGAGCACGTTGATTTTGTCGAGCAGTCGACCATCGAGGGCGACGAAGGCCGGCTGCGGCCCGACGTGATCATCCGCGTCCCCGGCGGCAAGTCGATCATCGTCGATGCCAAGACTCCGCTCGACGCCTACCTCAACGCCGTGGAGGCGCCCGACGATGAAGCGCGCGAGCGCTTCATTGCCGACCATGCGCGCCAGGTTCGCGACCATGTGCGGGCGCTGTCCTCGCGAGACTACTGGAAGGCCCTGCCCGAGACGCCCGAGTTCGTCGTGATGTTCGTCCCCGGCGAATCCTTCTTCGCAGCGGCCGTCGAGAGCGATCCCGCGCTGTTCGAGAGCGCCGCGCGCCAGCGCGTCCTCATCAGCACGCCGACCACACTCATCGCTCTGGTGAAGACGATTGCCTACGGCTGGCAGCAGGAGAAGCTGGCCGAGAACGCGCAGGCGGTGGCGGCGCAGGGTCGCGACCTCTACGAGCGCATCAAGACCTTCGGCGGGCACATGGGCGATCTCGGCCGGGCGTTGCAGCAGACGGTCGAGCGCTACAACAGGGGGATCGGCTCGCTGGAGCGGCGTGTGCTCCCGGCGGCTCGCAAATTCGAATCGCTCGGCGTCGCTCCCGCCGGATCGACGATTCCGCCGCTGGAGCCGGTCGAGCTCGATCCCCGCAAGCCTCAGGCCGAGGAATTAATCGAGCGCCGAACCGAGGAAGCGGCCGAGTAACGCCGGGCGAGCGATCGTTTGGCCGACGGCGCGAACAGCCTCAGCACTCCGGCATGTTTACCGCGAGGCCGCCTAAACTAGTTTCCTTGAACTTGGCGCTCATTTCCCGCCCGGTCTCCCGCATCGCCTCGATGCAGTTGTCGAGTGGCATGAAATGGGTGCCGTCGCCCCGCAAGGCGAGCGAAGCGGCGGCTACGGCCTTGGTGGCGCCGATGCCGTTGCGCTCGATGCAGGGCACCTGGACGAGGCCGGCCACCGGGTCGCAGGTCATGCCGAGATGGTGCTCGAGCGCGATCTCGGCCGCGTTCTCCACTTGCGCCGGCGTGCCGTCGAGGACCGCGCAGAGGCCGGCCGCAGCCATGGCGGCGGCCGAGCCGACCTCCGCCTGGCAGCCGGCGTCGGCACCGGAGATCGACGCATTTGACTTGATGAGGCCGCCGATCGCCGCAGCGGTGAGCAGAAACTCCCCCACCCGGTCCTTCTCCGCGCCAATGCAGTGCTCCAGGTAGTAGCGCAGCACCGCCGGGATCACGCCGGCGGCCCCGTTGGTGGGCGCCGTGACCACCTTGCCGCCGCCGGCGTTCTCTTCGTTGACCGCCATGGCATAGACGGTCAGCCAGTCGGCAAAGACGTGGGGCTGCGCGCTGTTGGAGCCCTGCTCGTCGCAGAGCTGCTCGAAGAGCGCGCTGGCGCGCCGCTTCACGCGGAGCCCGCCGGGGAGCTCGCCCTGCCGCTTGAGTCCGTGATCGATGCAGGCGCCCATCGCGCCCCAGAGCGCCGCGATACCGGCATCGACCTCGGACTCGGAGCGGAGAGTGCGCTCGTTCGCCAGCATCATTGCGGCGATGGAGGCGCCGCTCTCGTCCGCCATCTGCAGCATGGCAGCCGCGTTCTCGAACGGATACGGCACGCGCGACTCTTCCCGATCGGGCGCCTCCTCCGCGTCGTCGGCGAGTTGTTCCTCGGTCACGATGAAGCCGCCGCCGACCGAAAAGTAGATCTGGCTCAGGTAGCACACCCCCTCGGCGTCGATTGCCTGGAATTCCATGCCGTTGGGATGGCCCGGGAGCGGCGGGCCGTAGTCGAAGATGATGTTATGATGCGGATCGAACACGAGCGTGATGCCGTTAAGTGCAGGCAAGTGCCGGCTCCGCCTGAGGTCTGCCAGGTCGGCCTCGGCGCTCTCCACATCGAGATCGGCTGCGCGGTGGCCGAGCAGGCCCAGCATGATCGCCCGGTCCGTCGCATGGCCCTTGCCGGTGAATGCCAAAGAGCCGTGGAGCGAGACGCGGAGCCGCAGCCATGCGTCAGGCGGTGGGTCAGCGTCGGCCTTCTCCACAAGCAGGCCGAGAAAGGCCCTGGCCGCCGCCATCGGCCCCATGGTGTGGGACGAGGACGGGCCGATGCCGACCTTGAAGATATCGAAGACGCTCAGGAACATCGTGACGATGCTCGCCAATTGTTGGGGCCCCGCTGGCTTGAAGGCGACCCACAACAGTCAGGTAGCGACCGCAGCGGCCCGTTACAAGACACCGATTCATGCCGGAGGCGCATACATCGCCCTGCTCTTCCCTGCGTCGATGGGCTCGCATAGCAATTGTCGCGCGGCCGGGTGTCGGCGAAGATGGGGCGATGCCGGCGCCTGAGGGAGCCGAGACCGGCCCCTCGCAGGCGCGTCGGCGCAGAGTGAGCGTCTCGCCACGGTCATGCGGCGCGTGGGCGGACGCAGGAGGAGAGCCATGCGGCGCATCGGCGTAGATGTCGGCGGCACGTTCACGGACTTGATTCTGGTCGACGAGGCGGCCGGCGCGATCACGATCGACAAGGTGCCGTCCACGCCGGACGACCCGGCACGGGCGGTGATGACGGGCGTCGACGCCCTCTGCGGCAAGGCCGGCGTGAGCTTGGAGGCAGTCGACCTGCTGCTGCACGGCACCACCGTGGCGACCAACATCGCGCTCGAACACAAGGGCGCCGAGGTCGGCCTGATCACGACCGAGGGCTTTCGCGACATCCTGCACATCGCGCGCCACAAGAAGCCGCACAACTTCTCGCTCCAGCAGGAGCTGCCGTGGCAGTCGCGCCCGTTGGTAAGGCGGCGCCACCGGCTGACGGTGCGCGAACGGGTCACCGCGCCCAAGGGCGAGATCATCGTGCCCCTGGACGAGGCGGAGGTGCGGGAGCGCGCACGGGCGCTGCGGGAAGCGGGAGTCGACGCCATCGCCGTCTGCCTGCTGCATGCCTACCTCAACCCGGCTCATGAGCAGCGCATCAAGCAGATCCTTCAGGAGGAATGTCCCGACGCGTACCGCTCGGTCTCCAGCGAGGTGCTGCCCCTCTACCGGGAATTCGAGCGCTTCTCGACAACCTGTCTCAACGCCTATGTGGGCCCACGGGTCGCGAGCTATGTCGGCCGGCTGCAGTCGGGCTTACGCGATGCCGGTCTTCCGCGCGGCGTTCGTCTCATGCAGTCCTCGGGCGGCATGACGACCGCGGATAGCGCGACCGGCGGCCCGGTCAACCTCATGATGTCGGGGCCGGTCGCGGGGCTGATCGGCGGCATCTGGGCCGGCAAGATGGCCGGCTACGACAATGTGTTCACACTGGATATCGGCGGTACGTCCGCCGATATTGGCGTGGCCGCCGGCGGTGCGCTCAGGATGCGCCATCTGCTCGACACCAAGATCGGCGACTATCAGGCCATGATCCCGATGGTGGATATCGACACCATCGGCGCGGGCGGCGGCTCCATCGCCTATGTCGACGACGGCGGCATTTACCGCGTCGGACCGCAATCGGCCGGCGCCGAACCGGGCCCCGCCTGTTACGGGCGCGGCGGCAGCGAGCCCACCTCGACCGACGCTCAGGTGGTGCTCGGCCGGCTCCGCACCGAACGCGGCCTCGTCGGCGGGCAGATGACGCTGCACGCGGACCTCGCCCTAGGGGCCGTCCAGAGCCTCGCCGGCACGCTCGACATGTCGCTTGAGGAGACCGCGCTCGGCGCGCTGCAGATCCAGAAGTTCAGCATGGTGCAGGCCATCGAGCTCAACAGCGTGCGGCGCGGCTACGACCCGCGCGACTTCACGCTCGTCGCCGCCGGCGGCGCCGGCCCGCTCTTCGCCTGCGACATCGCGGTGGAGTTGGAAATCCCGCGGGTCCTGGTGCCGCCGCATCCCGGCATTCTCTCGGCCACCGGGCTGCTGGCGACCGACATGCAGCACGAGTTCGTGACTACCGAGCGCCAGCCGCTCGCGACCCTCGAACGTGCCCATCTCGCGGCGCGCTTCGAACAGCTGACGTCGCAGGCGCTCGCACGGCTGGAGGCCGACGGCGTGCCCGAGGGCGACCGCCTGATCCGCCGCCTTGCCGACTGCCGCTACGCCGGCCAGGGCTACGAGGTCCGCTTCGACGCGCCGGCGGGAGAGATCGACGACACCTGGATCGAAGAACTGGCCGACCGCTTCCACCGCGCGCACGAAGCCGAATACGGCCACCGCTTCGATGCACCGATCGAGATCATCAACATCCGGGCGGTGGGCATCGGCCGCATCCCGGACCTCGACTGGCCGGAGATCGAAGGCGGCGGCGGCGAGGCGACGCCGTTGCTGCGCCAGCCGGTCGTCTTCGAGGTCGAGGGCAAGGGCGAGACTCACGAGACTCCGTTCTACGACCGCACTGCGCTCCGCGCGGGCGACCGGATCGCGGGCCCCGCCGTCGTCGAGCAGTACGATACGACCGTGGTGATCCCGCCCCGCTGCGAGGCGGCCATCGACCGCCGCGGCAATATCGTGATCGACTGCGCGGACGCAGTGGCGCAGCACGGGCACGACCTCGCGACGCCGATCATGCAGCGCGTCATCGGCGGCGCGTTTACCGCCATCGCTCAGGAGATGGCGGGCGTGCTCTACCGCATGTCCTATTCGTCGATCATCCGCGAATCCGAGGACCTCGGCGCTGGCATCTTCGATCGCGACGGCCTCATGCTGGCGGAATCGGAATCGACGCCGATGTTCATGGGCGCGATGCCGCGCATCGTGCAGAACGTCATCAAGCTGCTCGACGGGGACATCGACGAAGGCGACATCATCTTCCACAACGACCCTTATTATGGCGCCACCCACTCGCCCGACTGCGCGATCGTCATGCCGATCTACCACCGGGACGAAATTGTGGGGTTCGCGGGCGCGTCCGCCCACCTGCTCGATATCGGCGGCGCCTATCCGGGGATCAACATCGACGCGGTCGATATCTACGCCGAAGGCAACATCTACCGTGCCGTGAAGCTCGCGGTGAAAGGCGTGCGGCAAGACGGGCTCTGGCGCCACATCCTGGAGAACATGCGCACGCCGACGCCCAACGAGGGCGACATCCAGGCGATGATCGCGGCCTGCGAGCTCGCCAAGCGGCGCTACCTCGACCTGATCGAGCGCTATGGGCTGGGCGTCGTCGAGGAGACCGGCCAGCACTGGATGACCTATTCCGAGCAGATGCTCCGGCGGGAAATCGCCAAGATCCCCGACGGCGAATACGAGACGGGGCTCGGCTATCTCGACGACGACGGGGTCAACCGAGGCCGCAAACTGCCGGTCAAGGTCAAGGTGATCATCGAGGGCGACGAGATCACCTACGACCTCACCGGCTCCAGCGACGAGGTGCCGACCGGCTACAACGTGCCCTTCGAAGGGACGACCTGCTCCGCCATGTCGTTCATCACGCGAATGATCTTCCTCGATACCGTGACCCACCCGGTCTACGTGCCGCAGAACGAGGGTATGACGCGGCCGATCAATGTCATCGCGCCCAAGGGCTCGATCTTCAATCCCAACTTCCCGCGCTCTTGCTTCGCCCGCTTCTGCCAGGTGCAACGCGCCGTCGACCTGGTGTTGCGCGCGCTTGCTCCGGTGGTGCCGGAGCGGGTGACCGCCGGCAACTCGGCGCATCTGCACTTCATCTCCTACTCAGGCTTCGACACCGAGCAGGGTGAGTACTGGCTCTATCTCGAGGTCGACGAGGGCTCCTACGGCGGGCGCCCGGACCGGGACGGCCTCGATGCCGTGGATTGCCTCATCGCGAATACACGCAACAATCCGATCGAGGAGCTGGAGTGGCGCTTCCCGATCCGCACCGAGCGTTATGAGCTGCGCGACGATTCCTGTGCCGCCGGCAAGTGGCGGGGCGGCATCGGCATGGTGCGGGTCAACAAGATGCTGGAGGATACCATCGTCAGCTGCGAGGGGGAGCGGCACGAATCCGACGAGCCCTGGGGGATCTTCGGCGGCATGGCGGGGCTGAATGCCTCCGTGGTCCGCAACCGCGGCGGCGCGGACGAAGAGGCGTGGCCGTCGAAGTTCACGGGCTTCCGGCTCGCCGCCGGCGACAGCATCGAGATCACGGTTCCCAATTCGGGTGGCTACGGCGACCCGCTGGAGCGCGATCCGGTGCTCGTTCTCTCCGACGTGTTCGACGGCTTCACCACGATCGAGCGTGCCCGCGACGACTACGGCGTCGTGATCGAGCCGGAGCCAATGCGCCTCGATGAGGACGCGACCCGCCGGCTGAGGGCGGCGCGCTCCGGCGCGGCGCGCCAACCGGCGCCAGCCTAAACCCGCGGCGCGTTGCGGCTCCCCTTGGCAGGCCGAGGGTGTCCCGCCGGAGGCGGGCGGAGGCTATCCCGCCTGGGCCCGGCGTGCGATAACGGGTCGAAACCTTCACGCCATCACATGACGCAGGGAGAGGACGCATGACGGGCGGGATTTCCGAGGTTTACGGCAAACTTGACGGAATGGGGCTGGCCGCCCTCGTCAAGAAGGGGGAAGTCTCGCCGAGCGAGGTGCTGGAGGAGGCGATCCGCCGCGCCGAGGCGGTCAACGGGACGCTCAACTTCCTCACCTACAAGGCCTACGAGGAAGGCCGCAAGATGGCGGCCGACCCTGCGCTGCCCGACGGCCCCTTCCGCGGCGTGCCCTGGCTGGTGAAGGAGATCGCGACCGATTGGGAGGGGCTGCAGAACACCAACGCCTGCCCCTACTTCAAGGACGTCGTCTCGACGAGCGACAACGAGCAGGTGAAGCGCGTCAAGAAGGCGGGCTTCGTGCTGCTCGGCAAGTCGAACTCGCCGGAGGCCGGCTGGGCGCTCTCCACCGAGCCCAAGATGTATGGCCCGACCGTCAATCCCTGGGATACGACGCGGACTCCCGGCGGCTCATCCGGCGGCTCTGCGGCGGCGGTCGCGGCCCGCGTGCTGCCGCTGGGCGAAGCGAGCGACGGCGGCGGCTCCATCCGCACGCCGGCGTGCCATTCCGGCCTCGTCGGCCTCAAGCCCGCGCGCGGGCGCATCACGATGGCGCCGGGTGCCGACTTCTGGTACGGCGGCGTGACCTTCCTCTGCGTCTCGCGCTCAGTCCGCGACACGGCCGCCTTCTTCGATGCCGTCGGCGGCCCCATGCCCGGCGATCCCTACTACGCCGTCATGCCGGACACCCCCTACCTCGATGAGATCGGCAAGGATCCGGGCAGCCTCTCGATCGCCATGGTCACGGCGTCTCCCGATGGCTGCACCCCGGTGGATGCGGAGGTGCGAGAGGGGATCGAGAACACCGGCAAGCTGCTGGAGAGCCTCGGCCACCGCATCACACCCGAGGTCGCGCCCTACGACTTCTGGCCGCTCTACGACACCTATATGCGGATCGGCGCCGTGGTCACAGCGGCCTGGTTCGACGGCTCTGCCGGGCTCGTCGGTCACGCCCTCAGGCAGGACGAGACCGAGAACCTCTATTGGACGACGATCCAGCGCGGCCGCGGCATATCGGCCGTCGATCATCACAACGACATCGCGCAACTCCGCGCCACGTGCCGCGACATCGTGGGCCGCATGGCCGCCTACGATGCGTGGCTGATGCCGGTGGTGCCGATGGTGGCGCGCAAGATCGGCTACTACGACATGTCGCGCGATTGCGACGACTACAACGCGAACATCATGGGGCCGGATTGCGCCTTCACCCAGCCCTTCAACGCGACGGGGCTTCCCGGCATCTCGCTGCCGCTGCACTGGACGTCGGACGGCGTGCCGGTGGGCTCGCAGCTGGTCGGGCGCGACCTCGACGAGGCGCTGCTGTTCCGCCTCGCCGGGCAGCTGGAGCAGGCGCAGCCCTGGGCGGACCGCATCCCGCCGGTCAACGCGGGTGCGTGATTGCTTCCTTTGACCCACAGGACGAAGAGACACCATAGGAGGCCAAGACCCATGAGAAAGTCACTCAGCCTTTTGACTGCCGCGGTCGCGGCGATGGCGCTGGCAACGGCCGCCCATGCCGAAACGCTCAAGGTCGGCATGATCACCACCCTTTCCGGCGGCGGCGCCGCCCTCGGCATCGACGTGCGCGACGGCTTCATGCTCGCCATCAAGCAGGCGGGCGCCGATATCGAGGTGGTTGTGGACGACGACCAGCGCAAGCCGGACATCGCTGTGCAGCTTGCCGACAAGCTGATTCAGAGCGACAAGGTCGACGTGCTGACCGGCATCATCTGGTCGAACCTCGCCATCGCGGTCGTGCCCGCGGCGGTGCAGCAGGGCAAGTTCTACCTCTCGCCCAACGCGGGGCCATCGCTTCTCGCCGGCAAACGCTGTCACAAGAACTACTTCAACGTCGCCTGGCAGAACGACAATCTTGCTGAGGCCGCCGGCGGCTACGCGAATGACGCCGGCTACACCAACAGCTTCATCCTCGCGCCCAACTATCCCGCCGGCCGAGACATGCTCACCGGCTACAAGCGCTTTTATCAGGGCGACATCACCGACGAGGTCTACACCAAGCTGGGCGCAAACGAATACGCGGC
Organism: Alphaproteobacteria bacterium; assembly: GCA_965237415.1. Taxonomy (GTDB): domain Bacteria; phylum Pseudomonadota; class Alphaproteobacteria; order UBA828; family UBA828; genus WTGU01. The sequence continues at coordinate 416,210 of CBDEFM010000002.1, read as the reverse complement.
TGAGATCGCGCAGATTCGGGCCTCGGGTGCCGACAGCGTGTACTTCTTCCTGCCCGGCGGCATGGGCATCGCCTTCCTCAAGCAGTATGCCCAATCCGGCCTCGACATTCCGCTCATCGGGCCGGCCTTCTCCTTCGATCAGGGGATTCTGCAAGCGGTCGGCGAGGCGGCGCTGGGTGTAAAGAACACCTCGCAGTGGTCCAAGGACATCGACAATCCGACCAACAAGGCCTTCGTCGAGAGCTTCCAGGCCGAATACGGCCGCCTGCCCTCACTCTATGCGAGCCAGGGCTTCGACACGGCGAACCTGCTGATTTCGGCCATGGGCAAGGCGAGCGTGTCGGATGCCGATGCCTTCCGCGCGGCGCTGGAGGCGGCTGACTTCAAGTCCACCCGCGGCGCCTTCAAGTTCGCGCCTAACCATCACCCGGTGCAGGACATCTACGTCCGCGAGGTGATCAAGGAAGGCGATATCTTCACCAACAAGATCGTCGGCGTGGCCATGACCGACCACGCCAACGCCTACATCGACGACTGCCAGATGTAGCCTGCATCGACACGAGAAGCGGGCCGTTTGGCGCGGCCCGTCCTTTCCTACCGGGCCCTTAGTGTGACCGGGTCGCCGATTTGACGGTCTCGCTCATCGTCGAGCAGCTGCTGAACGGCCTGCAGTTCGGCGTCATGCTTTTTCTGATGGCGGCCGGGTTGACGCTGATCTTCGGCGTCATGGGCCTTATCAACCTCGCCCACGGCTCGTTCTACATGATCGGCGCCTTCGTCTGCGCCGTCGTCGCCGCCGCGACCGGCTCCTACTGGGTGGGGCTCGTGGCGAGCCTCGCCGCCGCCGCCGCAGCGGGCGCCATCGTGGAGATCGCCGTCATCCGCCGCCTCTACCGCCGCGATCATCTCGATCAGGTGCTCGCGACATTCGCGCTGATCCTGGTGTTCTCGGAGGGCACCCGCTGGGTGTTCGGCTCCTTCCCGCTCTATCTCACCGTGCCCGAAGTTTTCTCAGGCCCGGTCGCGCTCCCCGGCGGCATCGACTACCCCCTCTTCCGCTTTGCGATCATCCTGATCGGGCTGCTGATCGCCGCCGGGCTCTTTCTCCTGATCGCGCGGACCCGCCTCGGCATCCGCATCCGGGCCGGCGAATCCGACCGGGAGATGATCGCCGCCCTCGGCGTCGACATCAGGAAGCTCTACACCACGGTGTTCGCGCTCGGCGCGGCGCTGGCCGGTTTCGCAGGAGCGCTGGTGGGCACGATCCAGTCGGTGCAGGTGGGCATGGGCGAGCCGGTGCTGATCCTCGCCTTCGTCGTCATCATCATCGGCGGGCTCGGCTCCATCGGCGGCGCGCTGGTGGGCGCGCTTCTGGTGGGACTCGCCGACACGCTCGGGCGCTTCCTGCTGCCGGCCCTCTTCGACACGTTCATGGACTCGTCGAGCGCCAACAACGTCGGCTCGGCGCTCGCGTCCATGCTCATCTATATCCTGATGGCGCTCGTGCTGTTCCTGCGCCCGACCGGCCTGTTCGGCACGAGGACACACTGATGACCCGCGAAGCGGCCATCAGTCTTCTGATCGCGGCGGGGCTGCTTGCCGCGCCGCTGCTCGGCAACGCCTTCGACGAGCCCTTCGTCATCACGCTGGCGACGAAGGTGGCGATCCTGGGGCTCGCCGGAACCGGGCTCAACATCGCGCTCGGCTTCGGCGGGATGGTCTCGCTCGGCCACGCGGCGTTCTTCGGCCTGGGCGGCTACGCGGCCGGCATCCTCGCAAGCCACGCGCTCAACTACGAGCCGCTCTTCACCGCGCCGCTGCTGATAAACGGCACGACGCAGATGCTGATCATCTGGCCGGTCGCCATCGCCGTCAGCGGGCTCGCGGCGCTGGTGATCGGCGCGCTCAGCCTGCGCACCACAGGCGTCTTCTTCATCATGATCACGTTGGCCTTCGCCCAGATGGTCTACTACTTCGCCATCTCGTGGCCGGCCTACGGCGGCGAGGACGGACTCTCGATCTACATCAGGAACGAGTTTCCGGGGCTCAACACGCTCGATCCCTTGAGCTTCTTCGCCATCTGCTACGTGCTGCTCGGCCTTGCGATCGCCTTCTCGTTCCTGCTTTCGCACTCGCGCTTCGGGCTCGCGCTCAGCGGCGCGCGGCAGAACACGCAGCGGCTCGCCACCGTCGGCATCAGCCCCTTCCGCGTGAAGCTCACCGCCTTCGTGATCTCGGGCATGATGGCAGGGCTCGCCGGCGCGCTCTACGCCGACCTCAACCGCTTCGTCAGCCCCTCGATGCTCTCCTGGCACACCTCGGGCGAGATCATGGTGTTCGTGATCCTGGGCGGCACGAGACGGCTGTTCGGCCCCGCCGCGGGGGCCGCGCTCTACATCGTGCTGGAGCACACGCTCGGCGACGTGAGCGAGCACTGGTTGCTGCTGCTGGGCGCGCTCCTGGTCGGGCTGGTGCTGTTCGCGCGCGGCGGGGTCATCGGCATTCTGGCGGGGGAGCCCCGTCATGCCTGAGCCGATCCTGGAGCTTGAGGGCCTCTCCAAGCGCTTCGGCGCGGTGGTCGCGAGCGACGAGGTCACGCTCGACCTCGTGCCCGGCGAGATCCATGCGCTGATCGGGCCCAACGGCGCCGGCAAGTCCACGGTCATCAAGCAGATCGCAGGCGAAGTCCGGCAAGACAAGGGATCGATCCGCTTCGCCGGCCGCGACATCGGCCGCCTCGATGTGGTGGCACGGGCGCAGCTGGGGCTGGCGCGAACGTTTCAGGTGTCGTCCGTCGCGCCCGAGTTCTCCACCCTGCAGAATGTCATGCTGGCGGTCCAATCGGTCGAGCGTAAGACCTTCCGATTCTTCAAGCCGGCGCTGCGCGACGCCTCGCTGGTCGAGGCGGCGATGTCCTATCTCGAGCGCCTCGTGCTGGACGACAGGGCCGATGTTCCGGCAGCCAATCTTTCGCACGGCGAGCGGCGGGCGCTCGAAATCGCCATAGCGCTTGCGCTCAGGCCCAAGGCCTTTCTGCTCGACGAACCCATGGCGGGCATGGGGCCGGAGAACACGGAGAAGCTGGTTGAAATTCTAGACGGGCTGCGCGCCGAAGCCCCGATCCTGCTCGTCGAGCACGACATGGATGCGGTCTTCGCGCTCGCGGACCGCATTTCCGTCATCGTCTACGGTCGCATCATCGCGAGCGGCACCCCGAACGACATTCGCGCCAACGAGGAGGTGCGGCGAGCCTACCTCGGGGATGAAGCGCATGGAGGGGGGCATGACGGCGCTGCTTGAGGTCGCCGGCGTCACCGCCTTCTACGGCGCGTCGCAGGCGCTCTTCGGCGTCGATCTCGCCGTCGGCGAAGGCGAGGCGGTAGCGCTGATGGGCCGGAACGGCATGGGCAAGACGACCACCATCAGGACGATCTGCCGCATGATGCCCCACCGCGACGGCCGCATCGCCTTCGCCGGCCACGACCTCGCGCGACTGCCCTCCCACAAGGCGGCGTGGCTCGGCCTCGGGCTGGTGCCCGAAGGCCGGCGCTGCTTCCCGACGCTGACGGTACGCGAGAACCTCATCGCCGCCGCCCGCGCCGGCCACTGGAACGCGGACCGCGTAGCGGCGCTCTTCCCGCAGCTCGCGGGGCGCCGCAATCAGAAGGCCAACACGCTGTCAGGCGGCGAGCAGCAGATGCTCGCCATCGGCAGGGCGCTGATGACCAATCCCCGGCTGCTCATCCTGGACGAGGCGACGGAGGGGCTCGGCCCCCTCGTGCGGCGGGAAATCTGGTCGGTGATTGCCAGGCTCAAGGATGCCGGCCTCTCCATCCTCGTCGTCGACAAGTCGCTCAAGGAACTCACGGCCGTCGCCGAGCGCTGCGTCATTCTGGAGAAAGGGGCGACCTGCTGGTCCGGCGCGAGCGCGGACCTCACGCCGGCACTCACGGACCGATACCTGGGGGTGTGAGGCCCCTACCCCACAGACGCGTCAGAAGCTGACCGCCTTGAAGGCCTTTGTCTGCGCGGTCATGGCGAACTCGGTGGGCAGGCGCTCCATGCTGCTCGCGCCGTAGAAGCCGTGCACATGCTTTGCGTTCTTCAGGACATAGGTCGCGTCTTCTGGCGAGGCGATGGGCCCGCCGTGGCAGAGCACGATCACGTCCTCGCGCACCCACTTGGCCGCCATCGCCCACGCGTCGATGAGCGGCACACACTCCTCCAGCGACTTCGCGGTCTGCGCGCCGATGGTGCCGCTGGTCGTGAGCCCCATGTGGCAGACGATGATGTCGGCGCCGGCGTGTGCCATGGCGACCGCGTCGGCCTCGGAGAAGACATAGGGCGTGGTGAGCAGGTCGGCCTCGTGCGCCGCCCGGATCATGTCGACCTCTAGGCCGTAGCCCATGCCCGTCTCTTCGAGGTTGGCGCGGAAGACGCCGTCTATCAGCCCGACGGTCGGGAAGTTCTGCACGCCTGAGAAGCCCAGCGACTTGAGCTCGCCCAAGAAGCGGTCGAGCACCATGAAGGGGTCAGTCCCGTTGACGCCGGCGAGCACCGGCGTGTGGCTGACCACGGGGATCACCTCGTGCGCCATCTCCTTCACGATCTCGTTGGCGTTGCCGTAGGCCAGCAGGCCGGCGAGCGAGCCCCGGCCGGCCATGCGGTAGCGGCCCGAGTTGTAGATCACGATGAGGTCGATGCCGCCGGCTTCCTCGCACTTGGCCGAGAGCCCGGTGCCCGCGCCACCGCCGATGATCGGCTGGCGGCGGGCGACCATGCCGTGAAACTTATCCAATAGCGCTCGGCGGTCGATGCCTGGCACCGGCGGTCTCCCTCGGTTTGGATCAGGCGGCGATCTCGTTCCAGCTCTCCACGAGAGCCTGGGCGAAATCGGCGTCGTTGATGTGGAGCGGCAGCCGGATCAGGCGGCGGCGCTCGGTCTGCTCGACCGTCCGCTCCAGCGCCTCGAAGAGGGCCGCGTCGGCGTCCGGGTCGTGGAACGGCATGCCCGGCGCGTCGATGAGCGAGACCCCCTTCTCCGGGATCAGGAAGCGCACCGGCCCCTGGCAGGCGTTGAGCTTGCCGCCGATCCACTCGCCCATCGCCGCGTTCTCTTCCGCGCTCGTGCGCATGAGCGTGACATTGGGATTGTGCACATGGAAGGTCCGGTCGCTGTATTGCGCTGGCACAGTCTCGACCGCGCCAAAGTTCACCATGTCGAGCGCGCCGCAGGAGCCGACATAGGGCAGACCCGTGCGCGCGAAGGCGCCGAGCCGGTCTTCGCCGGCGCTGAAGACGCCGCCCATGAGGTGGTCGCACACCTCGGTGGTGGTGCTGTCGATGCAGCCCAGCACCATGCCGGAATCCACCAGCTTCTCCATCGAGCGGCCGCCGGTGCCGGTCGCGTGGAACACCAGGCAGTCGTAGCGCGCCTCAAGCCCGGCGCGGACCTGATCGACGCAGGGCGTGGTGACGCCGAACATGGTCAAGCCGATGGCGGGCTTGTCTTCTCCCGCCGGTGTCGCGCCCTGCATCATGCCGGCGAGCGCATGGGCCGCATTGGCGAGCACGACGCGGGAGATGCGATTGAGGCCGGCGACGTCCACCACCGAGTACATCATCGTGATGTCGTTGGGCCCGACATAGGGGGCGACGTCGCCCGAGGCGACGGTGGAGACCAGCACCCTCGGCACGCCGATGGGGAGCGACCGCATCCCCTGGGCGACGAGCGCGGTGTTGCCGGACCCCCCTGCCCCGATCACGCCGCCGATGTCCGCGCACGTCGGCAGGAAGCGTGCCAACGCCTCGCCCATGGCAGCGACCGCCTGGCCGCGATCCTCGAGGGTGAGCACCGCATCGGCGCCATCTGGATGGCGGGCGGCGACCTCGGCCGCGCTCACGTCCACGCCGGGCGGCCGGGCGGCGCTGCCGGTTCCGACATCCACGACGCAAGACTGCACTCCGTCCGCCGCCAGCAGATCGCGGATGTAGAGAAGCTCCTCGCCCTTGGTGTCCAGCGTACCGACGATATAGGCCTTCGCCTGCGCCATTCTGCTTCCCCCGCGTGTTCCGCCTGTGCGCTCAGTCCACCGTCTTCAGCACACCGCCGATGGTGTCGAAGATCCGGTCGATCTGGTTCTTCTCCACGATGAGCGGCGGCGAAAGCGCGATCGTGTCGGCCGTGACCCTGATGAGCACGCCCTCGTCGAAACACTTGTGGAAAGTCTCGGTGGCGCGCGCGGTGGGCGCGCCGGGGCGGGGCTCCAGCTCGATACCGGCGACGATCCCGAGATTGCGCAGGTCGATCACGTGGTGGCCACCCCTAAGCGACCAGAGCGCATTCTCCCAATAGGGCGCGAGTTCCGCCGCGCGCTCGAACAGCCCCTCCTCGCGGTAGACATCGAGCGTCGCGATCCCGGCCGCCGACGCCAGCGGATGGCCGGAATAGGTATAGCCGTGGAAGAGCTCGATCCCCTGCGCCGTGTTCTCGAGGAAGGCGTCGTAGATCTTGCCCCGGCAGAACACCGCGCCCATGGGGACGGTCGCGTTGGTGAGCGCCTTGGCGGTGGTGAGGATGTCCGGCTGCACGTCGAAGTAGTCGGCCGCAAAGTTCGCACCGAGACGCCCGAAGCCGGTGATCACCTCATCGAAGATGAGCAGGATGTCGTGCTTGTCGCAGATCTCGCGGAGCCGACGCAGGTAGCCCTTGGGCGGCACGAGGACGCCGGTGGAGCCCGCCACGGGTTCCACGATCACCGCGGCGATGGTGGAGGGGTCGTGCAGCGCCGCCAGCCGCTCCAGGTCGTCCGCCAGATGCGCGCCCCACTCCGGCTCGCCGCGGCTGAAGGCCTGGTGCTCCAGGTCATGGGTGTGGCGGATATGATCCACGCCGGAGAGCAGGCCGCCGTAGAACATGCGGTTCTTGACGATCCCGCCCACGGAGGTGCCGCCGAAATTGGTGCCGTGATAGCCGCGCTCGCGCCCGATCAGCCGGGTCTTCGAGCCCTTGCCCCGCACATAGTGATAGCCGAGCGCGATCTTGAGCGCGGTGTCGGCCGATTCCGAGCCCGAGTTGGTGAAGAACACGTGGTCGAGATCGCCGGGCGCAAGATCGACCAGCCGGTTGGCGAGCTCGAAGGCGGCCGGATGGCCCAGCTGGAAGGTGGGCGCGAAGTCCATGCGCTCGGCCTGCGCCTTGATCGCTGCCACGATCTTCTCGTGCCCGTGGCCTGCGTTGCAGCACCAGAGCCCCGCGGTCCCGTCCAGGATCTCGCGGCCGTCCGGCGTCATGTAGTGCATGCCCTTGGCGCGCGTCAGCAGGCGCGGCTTCTGCTTGAAGCCCTTGTTTGCCGTGAACGGCATCCAGAAGGCTTCCAGATCGTTGGGCTTCTCGGGATAGTTGATGTCGTCGAGGGTCATGGAGCGCGCACCTGAGATCGTGGTTATCGCCGAAGCGCGCGATCCTAGCCCGGAACTCTCGCGGCGACCACGGCCTGCGCGCCTTCCGCCGACGCGCGCGGGCGCGGTGGGACCGGTGGCCTCAATGTCTTCTGGGATTCGGCGGGATAAAGCGGGACAAAGTGGGATTAAGTGGGATAAGTGGGATGTCCCGCACGCGCGTGTCGCCCGCGCCTGAAAGGTCGCGGGCGCGGCAATAAGGTTCTGCGGGCGGTAGACAAGGTCGTGGGCGCATGAGCGATCTCGCGGGCGGTACAAAATCGTGGCTGCGCGAATAGGGTCGGTCCACGCTCCTTCTGCGCCAGTCATTCTCTCACGCCGTCATGCCCGGACTTGTTCCGGGCATCTTTCTCATCAGGCTCCGCCTGTAGGTGGCTGGCTACATTCCACGCGCGCGACCCTTCGGGCGTGCGCGACGTGGATGGCCGGAACAAGTCCGGCCATGACGCAATGGAGGCATCGGGCTCTCCGGCCCCCCTCCAGCTGCGGTCCGAAATCCGATGCACCGCATGGCGCGATGCTGACGCAGCCGCCGCGCGCCGTGCACCACACCATGGTCCGGAGCGAGTGCCCTAAGGGGCGTCCTCCCGGCTCCGCCAGTGGCGGGCGATGTCGATGCCGCGGCAGAGCCAGACCCGGTCGTGGGCGAGCACGTGGTCGACGAAGCGGCGGAGCGCGGCGAAGCGGCCGGGCCGGCCGACAAGGCGGCTGTGCAGGCCGATGCTCATCATGCCGGGCAGCGAAGCGCCCTCCTCGTAGAGCACATCGAAGGCATCGCGCAGGTAGGCGAAGAAGGGCTCGCCCCAGTCGAAGCCCGGCGCGGTCGCGAAGCGGTGGTCGTTGTGGTCCGCCGTGTAGGGGATCATCAGCAGGCGCCGGCCGGCCTCCTCGACCCAGTAGGGCAGCTCGTCGGCGTAGGAATCCTGGCTGTAGAGGAAGCCGCCCTCCTCCGCCACGAGGCGTACAGTGCGTGGGCTGCGCCGGCCGAGGAAGTAGCCGAGCGGGCGCGTGCCCGTGAGCGCGGTCTGGATCGCGATCACCTTCTCGATATGGGCGCGCTCCTCGGCCTCGGGCACGGCGTGATAGTCGATCCAGCGATAGCCGTGGCTCGCGATCTCCCACTCCGCCTCCACCATCGCAGCGACCGCGTCGGGATTGCGTTGGAGCGCCATGGCGACACCGAAGACCGTGACCGGCACCGCGCGCTCGGTGAACAGGCGATGGAGGCGCCAGAAGCCGACGCGGCTGCCGAACTCGTACATCGATTCGATGGGCAGCGCGCTCGCCGATGCGGGGCTCGACGAAGCCGAACTCCGTGAGCAGCGTCTCCGAGCCCGCATCGCCGTGGAGCACGCTGTTCTCGGCGCCCTCCTCGTAATTGATGACGAACTGGACGGCGATGCGCGCCTCGCCCGGCCAGCGGGGATGGGGTCGGTTGCGGCCATAGCCCACCATGTCGCGGGGATAGGGGGTGTCGGTCATTGCACGTCCCGCCGTTCTCCTGCTGCTGATCCGCTCTGTGCCCTCTCCGCGCGAGCCCGAGCCATCGGCCCTACTCCCGCGCCAGAAGCGCCAAGGAGGTGACGGTCGATCCCGACTTTGTCGGCCAGGGCAACGCCCCAAAGGGCACTACGGTCAAGCCGACGCCCTCACGGCGCAGGCGCTCAACGGCGAGGCAAGGTCCGGGGATGACCCTGCCGTTGGTCCAGAGCGGCTTTAGGCAGGGGAAGTAATCGTGCAACAGCACATGTCCGCCCGGACGCAGCGCCTGGAGAGCGAGCGGAATCTCGCGATACACGATGTCCGCCCTGTGGCTACCGTCCAGGAAGATGAAGTCGAACTCCGCTTCGCGGCCGGAGAGATAATCGAGCGACATCGCGGAAGCGAACTCGACCACATCGGCGCAGCCGAGCCGCGCGATCATATCCTTGGGGGAATTGGCAAGGCCGCAATCTTTCCAGGGGCCGGCGTCGTCATTGACATCGTAGCGGTCGACGGTGACCAGGCGAGCCGTCGTTGAACGCGCCCTCAGCGCCATCGCGACATGCAACGTCGATCCGCCGACATGGGTGCCTATTTCCATAACCGATCGCGGTTCCAGCCGGCGGATCAGATACCACACCGCCCGACAGCCCAATGGACTCAAGGCACCGTCCCTGTTCACGTATCCGAAGACCTCTCCGATCTCCCTCCGCGCTCCGTCCCATTCGCGATCGATATCGTCGCCGCTCAACAGCGCCGGAATTGACAGGGTGGCCGCCTCCGGAAGCGCGGTCGTTTCAATCGCGTCGGCGATCGGCACTCTGCGCAGAACCATGCGGTCTCGTCCGATACGAGCTGCGTTTTCTACCCTTGTGGGCAAGACCCTTCGGACCAGTCGCTTCATCGTTGCCCTTCGCGCTCCGGCGTGCCGCCTCTCCGTCGCTATCACCATTGCCTGATAGGCCCCGTTCTCAGAAAGCCCGCCGCCGGGTCCGCCGTCTCAACCGAAGAGTGCCGCATTCTCGCGGGCGAAGGTGCGGAAATCGCGGGGTGCCCGCCCCGTCAGCCGCTCGACCACGTCGGTCACCGGCGCGCCGAAGCCCTCGCGGAACAGGCCGTCGATTTCGACCAGCGCATGCGCCGCCTTGGGCACGATGCCGGCCGCGCCTAGCGCGCGCCGAGCCTCGTCATCGCTGACGGAGACGTAGCGCACGGGCTTGCCCAGGACGTCGGAGAGGATGGCCGCGCACTCGGCGTAGGAGATCGCCTCCGGCCCCGTGATCTCGTAGGTCTCGCCCTCGTGCCCGTCCTCGACCAGCGCCGCGACCGTCACCGCGGCCACGTCCTCGATCTCCACCAGCGATATCCTGGCGTCGCCCACCGGCGCGTAGAACTCTCCCCGCTCCTTGATGAGGGGCGCGAAGCGCCTGAAATTCTGCATGAAGGCGTTGGGCCAGAGGTGGGTGTAGGCGATGCCCGATCGGTTGATGCGCTGCTCGATCTCCCCGTGCCAGCGGCGGATCGTAGTCGGCGCGTCGGGCGCGGCCTTGATCGCCGACATTTTGACAATGCGGCGGACGCCTGCCCGCTTGGCCGCCTCGACCGCGTTGAGCTCGAGTTCGACCATCGATTCGGAGAAGGCACAGAGCAGCGAGAGGCAGGTGATCCCCTCGAACGCGGCGTCGAGGCTCCGGGGCTCGGCGAAGTCGCCCTCGACATAGTCGAGGTCCTCGCCGCATTGCCGCCTGGCGCGCGCCACGTCGCGGCTCATGATGCGGAAGGGCCGGTTCATCGCGCGCAGCTGGGCGACGGTGGGGGTCCCGGTCGTCCCGGTCGCTCCGGTCAACAGGATCATGGCCGATCTTCCTCAGTAAGGTGCTCCCGAGAGGGACATCATGACGGTGCGCTCGATATCGGCGATCGCCTGGGCCAGCTCGCGGCCGATCAGATCCATCTTGCGCAGCTGGTCGATGCGCGGGCGGCACTGTTCCATGTCCCTGTCGGGGAAGATTTCGCGGAGAATGTCGCACGCATCTACCAGGCCGATCAGGGCGACATCGCGGGGGTCGGGAATATCGTCCGAGAGCAGGACGTCCCCGATCCGCAGCTTGACCTCCTGCTCCGCGTTGCCGTCGATGGTGGGATAGCGGCGGGCGCGGAAGGCCCACATCACCCTCGCTTCGCGCTGCACGACAATGCCGCGCGCCACAAGGCTTTGCAGCGCTTGCTCGCGAATGGCGGGCGCATCTTCAACGGAGAGCTCCCTGATCCAGGTCCTTGTGTTCGTCGGCTGCTCTTGCGCCGCGATTTTCGCCAGGGTGGGGTCGAGTATGGGATTCCCGGTGGGTGTCCGGTCGTTGACCACAAGCGATTCAGGGTCGGTGTCGATCCGATAGGCGAAGGCCAGATCCATCAACACGGCGCCGCCGATGGCACACCCCAGATTGACCTTCGGGATCGGCACGAACGAGCCGTCCTTGTCGTCCAGCAACAGGAGAAGAATTTCCTCGGTGAAGGTCAGCATGGGCCGCGATCCTGCAAAATTGTGACCGACAGCCTAGCCCGGAATTCTGATCTGGGTCACGGCCTGCGTCGCTCTAGGGTCCCCTGCGAACGCGGTCGACCGGGTTCAGCGCGCCGCCGCGACCGGATCACCCGACCGACGCGCGCGGCGCGCGATCGCTCCACCGTCAACAAGGGCACCAGGCCGTTGATTGCCGCTGGATATGGCATTGCGAATTCTGTTAACTGACGCGACAGGCGCGGTTGCCCCGTCGGCGGAATTCCAGGCCGCTAATAGGCGATGGTCGTAAGGGAGGATGAAGGGACCGCCGGACAGCTCTCGCCCGAAGGCCGCGAAAGGACGGTGCCGTTGATGCGTCGTCGGCCCGCGGCGTCGCGGCGAGTCAAACGCTTGGTCGCCCGGTTCCTGCCGCATGCCGTTCTCATCACGTTCAGCGCAGCCATACTTCTGCCGCTGCTGTGGCTGCTCCGCGTGGCGCTCACCGACAAGATGACGGCGTACAAGATTCCACCGGAATGGGGCCAGGCAAGTATCGGAAACTTTGTCGAGATCTTTACCGGATATCCCTTCTTCAACTATTTCCTCAACAGTGTGACAGTGGCCTTCGGCACGACCGTCGTCGCTCTGCCGCTCGCCGCTGCCATCGCCTATGCCTTCGCCCGCTACAATACCGGCGGCATGACCCTGCGCCTAGTTGTGCTTTCGAGCCAGATGCTGCCTCCGGTCATTCTGGTCCTGCCGCTGTTCACGCTGTTTCTCAAGGCCTCGCTGCTCAACAGCTTGCCCGGCCTCATCGTCGCGCACCTGACCATCAGCCTGCCGTTCTTGGCTTGGCTACTGGTGGCGTTCTTCGACACGAACATCGCCCTCGTGGAGCAGGCGGCACGTGTCGACGGCGCGACGCGCCTTCAAACTTTCTTGCGCATCACGCTGCCCGTGGCGGCACCCGGGATTCTGGCCGCCGGCCTTCTCTCCTTCATCCTGAGCTGGAACGAATTCCTGTTCGCGCTGATCCTCAGCGGTCCGCAGACCAATACCCTTCCTGTCGGGCTGTCGTCCTTCCAGACTCACCGCGGCGTCGACATCTCTCTTTTGTCGGCGGCGACAATTTGCGCGATCCTGCCGGTCTTCGTTCTACTGCCCTTCATGAAGCGGTATCTGATCAAGGGACTTTCACTGGGTGCACTCAAATAACACGGCACCCCGCGCTCCGGAGCCGCTGGCCCGGAGCAACAACCGGAGGAGCACGGCTCCACATCAAGGGAGGATCAACATGAGGTTGCTGATCGCGTTTGCTGCCGCAACCATGCTCTTTGCGAGCGTGGCAAAGGCGGAAACCATTCGCATTCTGATGGAAACGGTGCCGGACACGCGTTACATCCAGGAACTGCTGCCGGAATTCGAGGAAGCATCGGGCATCGATGTGGAGATCGAGGCTATCAGCTATATCGACATGCACTCGAAGCTGGTGCCGCAGCTTATCTCACCCCAGGGAAGCTACGACCTGATCGTCGTCGACTTCTACTGGGTCGGTGAATTCACCAAGGCGGGCTGGCTGATGCCGCTGGATGATCTCGCCACCCGCGACAGTGTCGATGTCGACGTGTACGTCCCCAAGCTCATGGATCTGGTCGGGCGTGTCGACGGCGTGCTCTACATGCTGCCGTTCTACAACTATTCGATGGCCGTGATCTATCGCCAGGACCTGATCGACGATCCCGCGGAACAGGCGGCCTTCAAGGAGAAATACGGAATCGATCTCAGGGTCCCCGAGACCTGGGACGAATACTGGAAGCAGGTCCAATTCTTCACGCGCGACAACGACGGCGACGGCCAGCGCGACTTCTACGGAACCGTCATTCAGGGCCAGCGCGGCGACTGCATCTCGATGCAGTGGGCGAACTATCTCTATTCCCAGGGAGGCCGCTATCACGATGAGAACTGGAATCCCCTGCTGGACAGCCCCGAGGCCATTCGGGCCATGGAGTACTACCGCGACGCCGTGGTGAACTACAGCCCGGCCGGTTCGGAAGCCTACTGCTTCGACGAGGCCTTCAATGTCATGGCGCAGGGCAGGGCCTACAGCTTCGTCACCTTCAATATTCTCTATGCCGGTTTCGAGGATCCCGAATCCTCGACGGTGGCCGGAAAGGTCGGCATCGCGCCCAATCCGGGCGGTGGCCTGAACGGCGGCTGGGGCTGGGCCATTCCCAATTCGAGCCCGAACGTGGAAGCCGCATGGACCTTCATCAAGTGGGCCGAATCGGCTGAGATCGCCAAGCGGCGCGCTCTGCTCGGCGGGGCTCCGACACAGGCGCCGATCTTCACGGATCCCGATGTGGTGGCGGCGCGTCCCTACTACCCGATCCTCGGCGAGATCCTTGCCGGCACACAGGACTTCCCGGTCTTCACCTACACGACCGAGTTTGTCGAAGAAGTGGGCCGCGAGCTGAACCTGGCCGCGATCGGCGAGAAGCCGATTCCCGAGGCCATGGCCGATGCCCAGAGGGAGCTTCGCGAGCTGCTCATCAAGGACGGCAAGATCGCCGAATAGCGGGCCAGCCGCACGCATATGTCACCTGTAACGGGTGGCAATTTGACGCTGACACAGCGGGACCGGCGCTTTGGGTATCTTCTCACTGCGCCGGGTCTCGCTGTGTTGCTGGTCGTCATCACCTTCCCGCTGATTTTCACCATCTTCACGAGCTTTTACGACTACACCCTGCTCACCCCCAATCACGACACGTTCGTCGGCGGAGAAAAGTATCAGGAGGCAGCCGACGAGGAGTACCTTCCGGGCTCGCTGTGGGTGACGACGAAGTTCGTTCTGGCCTCGGTCGTTATCGAATTCATCATGGGCTTCGTCGTGGCGCTCTCGCTCAACGCCATCGACCGGTTCAAGACGGTCTACTACCTGATCCTGCTTGCGCCGCTGCTCATCAACCCCGTGGTGGTCGGGCTGTTGTGGCGCATGCTGCTCCATTCCGAACTCGGTATCGTCAACTACGCCATCGGCCTCGTCGGAATCAGGCCGGTGAGCTGGCTCGGCGATCCCACGACGGCATTTTGGACCGTGGTGCTGACCGACATATGGCACCAGGTATCGTTCATGGCGATCCTGCTTCTGGCCGGCCTCTCTGCCCTGCCCCGCGAGCCCTATGAAGCAGCGCGCATGGACGGAGCTTCGGCGTTGCGCTGCTTCGTCTACATCACCTTGCCGCTGATGCGGCCGGTCATTGCCGTTGCGCTCCTTCTGCGCATGATTTTCGCGATCAAGACGTTCGATATCGTCTTCATCATGACCAAGGGCGGCCCCGGCACCGCCACCGATTTCATCAGCTATTTCATTTATCGCGCAGCCTTTTTCGGTCTCGATATCGGACGCGCATCGGCGATGGCGGTGGGATTGCTCATCATCATCATCGTGCTGACGGTCTTTCTGTATCGCTACATGCGGTCGCTGACGTAGGAGGGATGCGAGGTGGCCGAGATCGGGCTGCGGAACCTCACCAAGGTTTACGGACAGGATGTCACCGCCGTCGACAGGATCGACCTCGATGTCCGGGACGGCGAGTTCATGGTTCTGCTGGGGCCGTCGGGGTGTGGAAAGTCCACAACCCTGAGAATGATCGCTGGCCTCGAGGCGATCACCTCGGGCGAGATCACGATCGACGGCGCCGTCGTCAACGATGTCGATCCCGCGGAGCGCGACCTCGCCGTCGTCTTCCAGAACTATGCGCTTTACCCGCATATGAGCGTCGCGGGAAACCTCTCTTTCGGCCTCAAGCTGCGCAAGCTCCCGCGCGACGAAATCGATCGGCGTATTGCCGCGACGGCAAACATGCTCGGGATCGGGGACTTGCTGAAACGCCGCCCGCGGCAACTGAGCGGCGGTCAGCAGCAGAGGGTGGCACTTGGCCGCGCCCTGGTCCGCGATCCTGCGGCGTTCCTGTTCGACGAGCCGCTCTCCAATCTGGATGCCAAGCTACGCGCCGCGATGCGCACGGAACTGATCAAGCTTCACCGCATGCTGGGCAGGACCATCGTGCATGTCACGCACGACCAGGTCGAGGCGATGACGATGGGCGAGAGGATCTGCATCATGCGCGATGGCCGGATTGTCCAGGTCGGACCCCCGCTGGAGGTCTACCGCAACCCGGCCGACACCTTCGTTGCAGGCTTTCTCGCCAGCCCGCCGATGAACCTGCTCGATGCCCGGTTCGGCGGCCCGACGGGCCTGGATGCCGTCGAACTGCCACCGATCAGCCTGCCCTTGCTTGCGGACCATAAGGAGGCGCTACGCGACCGGGCCGGGAGGACGATCACGCTGGGCATCCGGCCCGAGGATCTCGACGTCCATCCCTCCGCCGCTCAGCATGGCGCGATAATCGTCACTGTGGTGGCAGTGGAGGCGCTCGGGCCAGAAGTGATCCTGGTGGCAGCCCTGCCGGGCGGCCAGGAAGTCTCGGCCCGGCTCGAGAGCGACTTCGCAGCGCCGGCAGGCTCCGAAGTCGAGCTCCACGTCGATCTCGAACGCCTGCATTTCTTCGACGCCGACACGGGACGCGCCGTGACGTAACCCGGATTCTCCACACGGTCAGGCGGCGGGCAGGTCGGCAAGCGATGGATAGAGCGTTTCCAGCCGGCGGTAGAGATCGCGATAGATGCCGTAGGCGTTGCGGTAGGCGTCGGTCCGGCTGTCGTCGGGTTCGAAGATGCGATCGCACCGGGCGTAGCGACCGATCGCCGACCAATCGTCGAGCGCGCCCGTGCCCATGCCCGCCACGAAGGCCGCACCGAGGCTGGAGCCGGGATGTTCGAGCAGCCGTTCCACCGGTCTTTCGAGGATATCGGCCGTAATCTGCATCCAGAGATCGCTGGCTGCACCGCCGTCGCACGCCAGAACCCGGCCGACGCCGCAGTCCATCTCCTCGAACACATCCATGTGGTGACGGAAGCCGAACGCCACCGATTCGAGCGCGGCACGCCAGATATGGCGCAACTCGTGGTGGAGCCCGAGGCCGACCAGCGTGCCCTTCGCACGGGGATCGTGCAGGGGCGTCTTCTCCCCGAGGAAGTACGGCAGCAGCACGAGGCCGCCGGCTCCCGGCGGCAGGTCATGTGCCTGGTCATCCAGCCAGGCGTGAGGCGTCTGCCCGGCGGCCCGCGCAGCTTCGGCGTCCGCCTGCCCGAGCTGCGCCACAACCCAATTCAGCACACTTCCGCTCGCGGCCATGCAGCCATTGCTGACGTAGAGGTCCGGCACGATGTGAAAGTCGATGAACATGCGCGGGTCGGTCACCGGACGCTGACATGTGAGCATGATGTCCCCGGCACCCCCGAACTTGACCACCAGATCGCCCTGATCGCAGGCACCGGCGACGAACGCCGACGCGATATGGTCGGCGCAACCGGTCACCACCGGCGTCCCAGGGACGAGGCCGGTCTCCTCCGCTGCCTGCCGCGTGACCGCGCCTGCGGGTTCGCCAGAGGCCCGCAACGGCGGCAACCGGTCGAGCGATATTCCGCCGAGGCGAACCAGATCCTCGTCGAGGCCGCCTCGCGCGAGATTGTAGAACCCCGCCTCGAGCGCCCAGTTCCCTTCGATAGAGACGGCTTCGGTCAGCCGGAACGTGATGTAGTCGTAGGACCCCATCACGGTCTTCGCCTGGCGGAAGCATTCGGGCTCGTGACGCGCGAGCCAGAGAAGCTTGGGCGCCACGACCTGCTGATTGATGCTGCCCCCGGTGCGCCGGAACCAGTCGTCGCCGTCGACGAGCCGCTTCAGCTCCTCGATTTCATCGACTGCGCGGGCATCGTTCTGCTGGATCGACGGGCGCAGCGGCCGGCCCGATGCATCGAGAAGGATCACCGTGGGCACCATCCCGGTCACACCGACCGCCGCGATCGCGCCTGCGTCGAGCCTAGCGGTCCGCAGTAGGTCCGGCACCAGGTCGCAGACGTTGGACCACCAGAGCTCGGTATCCTCTTCGGCCCAGTTGGCGTGGCGGGAGACGAGCGCGTTCGGCCGCGACGCGGTGGCGAGGACGCCACCCTCGGTATCGATCAGAATACCGATTGTCGATGTCGTCCCGATATCGAGGCCGAGCAGACAGCTCATCACCCGCGAACCTTCGAGACGACCTCCATGAAGCGCGCGACGCGGTCCCGGTCGACGGCGTTCCAGGTATCGCCATCGATCTTGAAATGGGTACCGACGATGCAGCCATCGGCCACCTTCAGAATATCGGCGATGTTGTCGACGGTGCAGCCGGTGTTGGCGAGGACCGGCGTGCCGGGGACGGCGCTCGCAACACGCTCGAGGCTTGCCTGGTCCACCGCCTGGCCGGTCATCGGACCCGAGACGAGAACGGCGTCGGCGAGCGACGAAAAGACGGCGCTTGCGGCCCGCGCCTCAACGGAACGGGCTCCCAGCGGCGCGGCAAACTCGGCATTGATGTTGAACATGAGCTTGAGATCGTCGCGGCCGAGGTCGTGGCGCAAGCGGAGCGCCCGGGCGGCGGAGGGCTGCCACAGACCCATGTCGGAATCGTAGACCCCGGTGAAGATTTCGCGCGCGAAGACGGCATCCGTCGCGACAGCCAGCGCCACGGTCGCCACCGGATCCCAGAGATAGTTGACACCGAACGGAACGTGCAGCGCCCCCTTGACCGCCGCGATGACGGCCGCCATGGCCGCGAGGCTTTCCGGCGAGGCCTCCAGCAGGTAAGGCCGGTCGCCTTCGTTGCCGAACATGACGGCATCGACGCCGCCGGCCTGGAGAGCTTCGAGATCACGTGCGACATGGTCGACGATGGCCTGCATGCCGCCACCGGCGTCGTAGAGCGGAGCCCCAGGCAGCGGCAACAAATGGGCCATCGCGATGACGGGCTTGCCCGTGCCCGTACAATCCTTCAACCAAGCCATGACGTCCCTGCTCCGGGCTCAGTCCATCAGCACGCCGCCGCTGGCATTGATCGCCTCGCCAGTCAGAAAACCGGAAAGATCGCTCGCCAGAAAGACGACGATCGCAGCAACGTCCTCGGGCTCCTCGAGCCGGGCCAAGGGTGTTGCGGCCACATACTCTTCGCGGACGGCCTCCGCAGTCATGCTGCGCAGCTTGCCCTCCCACACGACTTCGCGGTCCTGCATGGACGTGCGCACATAGCCGGGACAGACCGCATTGACGCGAATGCCGTGTTCGCCGACCTCCCGCGCCAGCGATTGCGTGAACCCGATCACGGCAAACTTGCTGGCCGCGTAGTGCGCGAGGTAGGGCGCGCCGATCTTGCCGGCAAGCGAGGCCGTGTTGACGATCGCGCCCTTCTCACCGGCGGCGAGAAAGTGACGCACGGCCTCCCGGTTGGAGAGGAAAACGCCCTTGGCATTCACCGCCATGTTGGAGTCCCATTCCTCCTCGGTGAGGTCGGCCACGGGGTTCATCGTCGAAATGCCCGCGTTGGCGGCAAGCAGATCGAGACCTCCCATCCAGTCGGCAGCGCTGCGGAAGACACTCGCGGTCTCCGCCGCGTCGGTGACGTCAAGCCTGTAGGCGCGCGTGCTGTCGCCGAGGCGTTCGGCGACATCGCGAGCCCCGTCGAGGCTGATGTCGCTGACGGCGACCAGCGCGCCCTCGCGAGCGAAGGCCTCTGCAATGGCGCGTCCGATGCCGGTGGCCGCACCCGTGACGAGGGCCCGCCTTCCGGCAAGCAATTCCTTACTCTGGTTCATGACTCAACCGCACCGGTTGGAAGCAGCGGGGGCATGGTATCACGCCGGAATCGGCACGGGCAGCCGGCCGCACGCATTCCTCCCGGAACCGGCTGACAGTCACCAGCGTGTCGACATCGGCCGGGACGATCGGCGTCAGATGCGGGAGGGGCGCTCGGCCACGATGAGGCCGGCCACGAGACCGAGGCCGATGCCCGAGACCGCGAGCATCACCCACCAGGACGCGGCCCAGCCGCCGAGGCCTTCGACCGCGGTGGCCATCACCGGTGGCCCGAGAAGGCTGCCGAGCGCGGCGCCCTGCACCACGAAGCCGCTGGCCATGGCGACGAAGGCAGCCCGTGGCGCATGAGCGGCCGCACCGGCGATCGCCGCCGCCGGCAGCAGGCCGCCGACAGCGCTGAACACGAAGGCAAGCACGATCTTGAGGTCGGCCGGCGTTCCGGTCAGGAAGATGCCGGCGGAGGACCCGCCCATCGCGCAGAAGGCGATCCCGATCAGCACCCAGCGCCGCACGTGACGGTGCATCAGCCAAGCGGCGGCAAAGTTGCCGAGGGCGTTGCTCGCCACCACCATCGCGCCCCAGACGGCCGCGCCGGCCGCGCTGCGCCCTTGAGTCTCGATCAGGAAGGTCGGCAGCCACGTCATGATGGCGAACCACTGCAGCGTGTAGAGCGCGAACGAGAGTCCGAAGAGCCAGAGCGCTGCCCGAGCGAGCGTCGCGCGCACGCCGGACCAATCGAGCGCCTCGGCGTCGAAGGTGGCCGGCCAGCGCCGCGGATGCAGGCTCCAGCCCAGCGCCACCATAAAGAGGGCCACCAATGCCGCGCTGACGAGCCAGAAGCCGCGCCAGCCGAGGGCATCGAGCAGCGCCGGCGCCATCAGCATCGCGATTGCCATACCGATCGGCATGTAGGCGCCCCAGATGCCGAAGGCGAGGCCGTAATCGCGGGGACGCGTCGCGGTCGCGATCAGCTTGGGCGCCGTCACCGTGACGCCGACGAAGCCGAACCCTTCGACGAAGCGCGCGATCAGCAGCCAGGTGCTGCCGCTCACCAGCCCGCCCAGCAGGCTGCCCGCGCCGAGGAAGGCCACACCTAAGAGCATCAGGCGGCGCGGGCCGGCGCGGTCGGAAAGCAGCCCGACGGCGACGCCGAGGGCGGCGCCGATCGCGTAGTAGATCGAGGTGAGCCAGCCCGCGGTGACGAAATCGAGCCCGAGGCTTTCGCGCAGCACCGGCAGTGCCGGCGGCACCTTGCCGACTTGAAAGCCGGCGAGGATCCCGGCGCCGAGCGCCATCAGCACGATGTCCCAGCGGGTGGCCGTCGCCGATGCCGGTTCCCGGCTCACGGTGCGCGTCGGCCTCGTTGCCGCCGGCGTTCGCGCTTGGGACGATCGGTCACTCGGAAAACTCGGGGCGGAACGGCCGGAAGGTCAGTTCGAGCACCTCCAGCGCCGAATCCGGATCGAGCGTCAGGTCCATATTCATCCGCTCGAGGCTCGCGGCACTGTAACCGGCACCCGTCAGCAGCAGCCATACGCGGAAGGCCAACCGCGCGGGCCAGAGCGGCAGGTAAAGCAGGATGGGGCGCCGCCCCAGGGACCGGAAAATCCGGCGAACCATGTCCCGGTATGTCAGCGACTCGCCGCCGGGCAGGCCCAATATCGCATCGGCGGCACCAGGCGCGTCGAGGGCGGCGACCATGGCCTGCGCCACGTCATCGGCGTGGATCGGCTGGCGGCGCCCGGTGGCGGGCCATGCGACGGGCACGAACCCGAAGCGCCGCGCCACGGCGGCAATAGCGCTGACATTGCGGTCGCGCCCCGGATCGTAAATCAGGGTCGGCCTCAAGATCGTCCAGACGATCCCCCTCTCCCGACAAAGCCGCCCCACGTCTTCCTCGGCTCGCCGGACCTCTTCCGACCCGGCCCGCTCGGCGGGGTCGGAACTGCTCGTCGCGTATATCACGCTGGCCGTGCTCAACGCGACCAGCCTTCTACCTCCCGTCATCCGTGCGATCAGTGGCGGCAGCGCGGCGATGGGCACGAGAGAGAACAGGTCCGCAGCGTCGGGAACGCGCAGCTCCCCTTCCGCCGAAAGAACGCGCCAGGAAAAGCCCTGCGACTCCTCATGCGGCGCAGGCGAAGAGCACCGGCTCAGGCACTGCCCCGTGACCCCGCGCTCCGCGAGGCGCCGGAGCAAGTGCCGGCCAACGAAGCTGGACGCACCGAAGACGACGCCGTGCGGCCCTTCGCCTCCCATCGGCGCGCCGTCAGCTGCCGACCGCGTCCCGCACGGCGCGGGCGATTCGCATGGCCGTCGGCTCGTCGAGGTCGGCGTGCATGGGCAGGCAAAGAACCTGGCGGCTCAGGCGCTCGCTGACCGGCAGCGAGCCTGACCCCTCGCCCCAGCCGCGGTAGACCGGCTGCAGGTGCATCGGCACCGGATAGTGGATCGCGGTCGGGATTCCCTGCGCTGCCAGCGCCGCCTGAACCTCGTCGCGCCGATCCAGCCGGATCGTGTACTGCGTCCAGGTGGAGCGACGCTCGGGCAGCCGACCCGGCAGCCCGACGGCCCCGGCAAGCACCGAGTCGTAGAGCGCCGCCACCCGCTCACGGGCGTCGATCTCGGCATCGAAGGCGGGCAGTTTGACCAGCAGAACCGCGGCCTGGAGGGTATCGAGACGGCTGTTGAGGCCGACCCGAACGATGTCGTACTTGCCGTCGCCCTGGCCGTGCTGGCGGATCGAGCGCCAGCGCGCGGCCTGCGCCGCATCGTCGGTGAAGAGCGCGCCACCGTCCCCATAGCCGCCGAGCGGCTTGGCCGGGTAGAAGCTGGTGGAGGTGACCGGCGCGAGCGCCCCGACCGGCCGGCCGCCGCTTGCCCCGCCGAAGCTCTGGGCCGCATCGTCGATCAGCAGCATTCCCCGCTCCGCCGCGATCGGCGCGAGCGCGTCATAGTCTGCCGCTTGGCCGAAGAGGTCCGCCGCAATCACCGCGCGTGGCACGAGCCGTCCCTCGTCCGCCACGCGGTCTGCCCGCATCGCAAGGTCGGCGGGGTCCATCATGCAGCTTTCTTCCGCCACATCGACGAAGACCGGCGCGGCCCCCACCAGCGCCACGACGCCGGCGGTCGCGGGAAAGGTGAAACCGGGCACGAAGACCGCATCGCCCGGCCCGATCCCCTCGGCCATCAACGCGATCAGCAGGGCATCGGTGCCGCTCGCGCAGGTAACCGCGTGGGCGGCACCGGCCCGCGCGGCGAGCGCCGCCTCAAGCTCGGCCACCGCCGGCCCCAAGACGAAGCGGCCATCCTCCAGGACACCGGCGATGGCGGCGTCGATATCGGCCTTGAGGCGCCGGTACTGCGCGCCGAGGTCGATGAATGCGACGGGGTCGAGGTTGGTGTCTCGGTCGGTCGGTGACATGCGTTTCCAACTACATATATTGGGTCGCGCCGGGAGACGTCGCGGTGCCGGCGCCGTCACGTCATCGCGCGGCGCTGTCACGTTTCACGCACCCGGTGGGGAAGAATCCGGGGCGCCGCATTGCATCGGCGCCGGCTTGTCGTTAACCTTTTATATCACCGCGATACGTCAGGTTCATGGACGAACGGGCGACGAACCGGCGATTCCCCATGGCGACAAGGCTTCCTATCGGCAGCGCGGACGCGCAGGCTGCCACGATGTCCAAGGCCGCGCGGCTGCGCGGCCTGCTCCACGCCCCTGCCCTCTCCTTCATCATGGAGGCGCACAACGGGCTCTCCGCCAAGATCGTGGAAGAGGCCGGGTTCGAGGGCATCTGGGCCTCGGGCCTCTCGATGTCGGCCGCACTCGGCGTGCGCGACAACAACGAGGCCTCCTGGACCCAGGTCCTCGAAATGCTGGAGTTCATGGCCGACGCCACCACGATCCCCATCCTCGTGGATGGCGACACCGGCTACGGCAACTTCAACAACGTGCGGCGCCTGGTGAGAAAGCTTTGCCAGCGCGGCATTGCAGGGGTCTGCATCGAGGACAAGTTGTTCCCAAAGACCAACTCCTTCATCGGCGAGAACCAGCCGCTGGCGGACGTGGACGAGTTCTGCGGCCGTATCAAGGCGGGCAAGGACAGCCAAAGCGACGACGACTTCCAGATCGTGGCGCGCGTCGAGGCGCTGATCGCCGGCTGGGGCATGGACGAGGCGCTGCGCCGGGCCGAGGCTTATCACCGGGCCGGCGCCGACGCGGTGCTGATCCACTCCAAGAAGGAGACCGCCGACGAGATCACCGGCTTCTGCGAGTCCTGGGGCGGCCGGGCGCCGGTGGTAATCGTGCCGACCATGTATCACCGCACGCCGACACAGACGTTCCGGGACGCCGGGGTCTCCATGGTGATCTGGGCGAACCACAACATGCGGGCTGCGGTGTCCGCGATGCGCCAGGTGAGCAAGGCGATCAGGGAGAGCGAATCCCTCGTCGCCGTCGAGGAGGAGATCGCGCCCGTGCGGGAGGTCTTTTCGCTCACCGGCCAGGCCGAGCTTGCTGCCGCCGAGGCGCGCTATCTCGCCGCGGGCGGCGGTCAGCGCGCGATCCTGCTTGCCGCCTCGCGCGGCGAGAAGCTCGGCCCGCTTACCGAGCGGCGCCCGAAGTGCATGATCGACGTGCGCGGCGAGCCCCTGCTCCAACGCCTCGTCCGAACGCTCAACGAGAGCGGCCTGCGCGACGTGACGGTGGTGCGCGGCTACCGCAAGGAGGCGATCGATCTCGCCGGCATCGAGGCGGTCGACAACGATCGCTACGACGAGACTGGCGAGGCCGCTTCCCTCGCCTGCGCCTACAATCGGCTTTACGGGCCGTGCCTGGTCTCCTACGGCGATATCCTGTTCCGCCGGCATGTGCTGGAGGGGCTCCTCGCCGCCGACGGCGACATCGTTACGGTGGTGGACGCACGACGCCTGCCCGACTCCTCGCGCGCCCCCGACCGCGCGGTCGACTGGGTGCGCTGCTCCCGGCCCTTCACCGGCGGCTATCTCGACGACGACCGCGTGACGCTGGAAGCGATCGGGAGCGATGCGGCCGGGGCCGACGGCGCTCACGGCGAGTTCATCGGCCTCGTCAAGCTGAGCGAAGACGGTGCTGCGCTGGTGCGAGGCGCGCTCGACGCCTTGACCGAGGACGGCACCCTCGATCGCGCCGACCTGCCCGACGTCTTCGCTTACATCGTCCGCCAGGGCGTTGCCATCGACGTGCACTACGTCACCGGCCACTGGCTCGACGTCGACGACGCCTTCGACCTCGCCAGCCTTCGCAACCTGGTGTAGCCGCTATGGAAGACCAGCCCCTCTCCGAATTCGATACGATCACCGTCGGCGGCGGCGCGATGACGGCGGCGGCGCCGGACTTCGACCCGATGCTGCTCTCGGTTCTCTCCAGCCGCTTCGGCGCCATCCTGCGCGAGATGAGCAACTGCGTGCTGCGCGCCAGCAAGTCGGGCGTTATCAAGATCGCGCGCGACATGTCCTGCGCCATCCTCACCTACGATCACCGGCTGGTCTGCATCGAGGAGTGCATCCCGGTGCACGCGGCGGCCATCGACCTCACGACCCGGCCGCTCACCGAGCTCTTCGACGATATCGAAGAGGGCGACGCCTTCCTCAACAACTGCCCCTACACGGGAGTCACGCACCACGCGGACCTCACGCTCTGCGTGCCCGTGTACTTCAACGGCAAGCCGCTCTTCTGGACCGTCTCGCGCGCCCACCATGCCGATGTCGGCGCGCCGATCCCGTCGACCTACCTGCCCTACGCCAAGACGATTTATGAGGAGGGTCTGCATTTCCCCTGCGTCCGTGTGGAGCGGGGCTACAAGGAACTCCGCGACATTATCCGCATGGCCAGGATCAAGGTGCGGGTGCCCGATCTCTGGTACGGCGACTATCTGGCTCAGGTAGGCGCCTGCCGCACGGCGGAGCGCCGGATCAAGGAGCTGGTGGAGAAATACGGGCCGGAGACCATCGCCGAATTCGTCGAGGCCTGGATGGCCTATGGCGAGCGCCGCGCCGCCGCCGCCATCAGGACTCTGCCGGCCGGCACCTGGTCTTACGAGAACCGGCACGATCCGTTGCCGGGCGTCGCCGACGAGGGGATTCCGGTCCGGGCTTCCGTGACCGTCGATCCCGACGAGGCGACGATCACCGTCGATGTGCGCGACAATATCGATTGCATCCCGAGCGGACTGAACCTGAGCGAGACCTGCTCGATTGCCGCCTGTCGCGCCGGCGCCTTCTACAACATCGACCATACCATCCCCCATAACGAGGGCAGCGCACGGCGCATCCGTGTGCTGCTGCGCGACAACTGCATCGTCGGCCGGCCGCGCTACCCCGTCGGCACCTCGGTCGCCACGACCAACGTCACCGACCGGCTCGTCAACGCGGTCTCCTGCTGCTTCGCCCAGATCGGGCCGACGCATGGCATGGCCGAAGGCGGCTATCAGCAGGCGCTGGGTCTCGCCGTGATCTCGGGCGAGGACCCCAGGCGGGACGGCCAGACCTACGTCAACCAGATGTTCATCGGCTTCGGCGGCGGGCCGGGGCTGCCGGGGCACGACGGCTGGGTCACCTACGGCGGGCCGGTGGACGGCGGCATGCAAATCCTCTCCCCCACCGAGGTGGACGAGAGCATGTTCCCCATCCACTTCGAGTGCCGGGAGCTTGCCATCGACACCTTGGGCCACGGCGAGTGGGACGGCGCGCCGGGTACGCTCGCCGTCTACGGCCCCGTCGCGGGCGAGATGACCGCGGTCTATTGCAGCGACGGCGACACCTATCCGTCGAAGGGCGTGCGCGGCGGCAGCGACGGCGCGCCCTCGATCAACCAGAAGCGCACCGCCGGCGGCACTCTCGTCACCCTCCCCTCCTTCCACGAGGAGCGTTGCGCGCCCGGCGAAATGTTCCGCTTCGTCACCACCGCCGGCGGCGGCTACGGCGCCCCCGCCCGGCGCGATCCGGCGGCAGTCGCGCGTGCGGTCGACAACGGCTGGCTCAGCCTGGAGAAGGCCGCGGAGGTTTATGCCGTCGCCCTCCGCCACGCCGCCGACGGCATCCAGCATGAGGTCGACCCTGAAGAAACGACACGGCTGAGACAGGCCCGGAATGGCGGGGCCGGCAACTAGATGGCCGCTGCTTCCCCGCCCGGGGATTACCGGGTCTGCATCGATATCGGCGGCACCTTTACCGACTGCGTCGTCTCGGACGCTGGCCAGCACTTAAGCATTTTCAAGACGCCGTCCACGCCCGCCGCGTTCGAGCTTGGCTTCATGAATGCGCTGAAGCTGGCGGCCGATGGCTACGGGCGAGCGCTCCCGGACTTCATGGCTCGGGTAGAGCGCGTCGTCCACGGCACGACGGTGTCGACCAACGCGCTGCTGGAGGGCAAGCACGCGACCGTCGGGCTGATCTGCACCCACGGCTTCCGCGACATACTCACGCTGCGCGAAGCGCCCCGAAAGCCGCCGTTTCAGTGGCGCCTCACCTATCCCGCGCCCTTCGTGCCCCGGATCAGGACGCGTGGCGTGCGCGGGCGGATCGACGCCACCGGCGCGGAGCACACGCCGCTGGAGGAGGAGGACGTTCTCGCAGCGGTCGAGGATTTTCGGAAGCTGGGCGTGGAGGCGGTCGCGGTCTGCCTGCTGTGGTCGGTGGTGAACGGCAGCCACGAGCGGCGCGTGGGCGAGATCGTCAAGGGCGCCTGGCCCGAAGTTCCGGTGACGCTCAGCCACCGGCTCAACCCGATTGCCCGCGAATATCGCCGTACGGTCTCTGCCGTCATCGACGCTGCGCTCAGGCCGGTGGTGAGCGCCTATGTCCACGCGCTCGACCGGAGCCTGCGGGAGAGCGGCTACGGCAACGAGCTGATGATCGCGAACTGCCTGGGCGGCATGATGCCGCCGGACGAAATCGCCGAGCGGCCGATCTACAGCGTGATGTCGGGGCCGACGCTGGCGCCGGTCGCCGCCAGAAGGCTCACGGATGCGCCCGATCTTGTGGTGGTCGACATGGGCGGCACCTCGTTCGACGTCTCCGCCGTGCGCGACGGCCAGCTCGTCATCTCGCCTGAGGCGATGCTGACCGAGTTCGACATGTTGGGCATCCCCAAGGTGGACGTGCGCTCAGTGGGAGCCGGCGGCGGCTCCATCGCCCATGTGGACGCCGGCGGACTGCTCCGCGTGGGGCCGGAGAGCGCCGGCGCGGACCCCGGCCCCGCCTGCTACGGCCTCGGCGGTATGCGGCCGACCGTCACCGATGCCGATGTGGTGCTCGGCATCATCGACCCCGACTACTTCCTCGGCGGCAGGATGCACCTCGACAAGGGCGCGGCGGAGAAGGCCGTCGGCACCATCGCGGATGCGCTCGGCATTGAGCTTGCTGTCGCGGCCCGCGTCATCGCGAGCACGGTGGATCACACCATGATCGCCGCCATCGAGGACATCACCGTGCAGGAGGGGATCGACCCGCGCGAGAGCTACTTCGTCGCCGGCGGCGGCGCCACCGCCATGCACATGGGGCAGATGGCGCGGGTGCTCGACATCAAGGGCTACATGGTGCCCAAGTTCTCAGCGGGCCTCAGCGCCTTCGGCGGCCTCATCTCCGATATCGTGTGGGAGGAGACGGCGACGCTCGTCACCGACGCCGCCCGCTTCGATCTCGAAGGTGTCAACGGGGTGCTCGCCGAACTGGAGGAGCGGGGCCGCGCCTTCCTTGCGCGCGCGGGCATCGCCGAGCCCGACCAGCGCTTCGAGTACGCCTATCTCGGCCGCTACCAGTACCAGTCGTGGGAGATCGAGGTGCCGTTCGTCGCGCGTGACGGCGCGCGGGAGAATAGCGCGCGTGACGGCGCGCTTGCCGCCGCCGATGTGCCGGGCCTCGCCGACGGCTTCCACCGGATGCACGAGCGCATCTACACGATCAAGAACGAGGACGATCTCGTCGAGTTCACCACCTGGAAGGTGCGCGCCATCGGGCCCGCTGCCGCCGACCTCGCGCCTGCGGAAGGCGCAGCGGCCGCGCACGAAGCACGCCCTCACGGCAGGCGCCTCGTTCACCTGCCCAGCCGCGACGCCCCGGAGACGGTCTCGGTCTATCGCGGCAACGACCTTTCACCCGGCGCCCAGATCGCCGGCCCCGCCATCGTCGAAGAAGCCACGACCACCGTCCTCGTGCCCGAGGACGCGACGGCCGTCATCGACGCGCTCGGCAACTACCGGGTGACGCTGGAATAGACCACCTACATCTATTCCTGACCTATTCAGATGTCTTCTTCGCACGCCGTGATCTCTCCACCCGCACCACTCAAATCAAATGCCATAGTGGGACCGTCTTTTGCTGCAACTGAACCGCTCCGGGTTTGGCGGTGGCTCCAACTCTTGAGAAAGTGGAGCCATTATGAGCAAGACAAGGAACAGGTTTTCTTCTGAGGTTCGCGCCCGTGCGGTGCGGATGGTTGTGGATCACGAGGGCGAACACGCCTCGCGTTAGGCGGCTGTTTCCTCGATAGCTGGGAAGATCGGCTGCACGGCGCAGACGCTCAATGAGTGGGTGAAGAGGTTCGAGCGCGACAGCGGCGTGCGCGCCGGCGTCCCCAGCGAGGTCGCCGAGCGGTTGAAAGCCCTGGAGCGTGAGAACCGCGACCTCCGGCAGGTCAACGAGATCCTGCGCAAGGCGAGCGCCTATTTTGCCCAGGCGGAGCTCGACCGCCGGTTCAAGCCATGATCGGGTTCATCGACGATCACCGCGAGGCACACGGGGTCGAGGAGGCACGGATGGTCCTCTCGACGGTCCAGCGCTCCGGCGAGCGCTTCGGCGCTGCGCATATGATCGACATCCTGCGGGGAAGCAAGACCGAGAAGATCGTGCGCTTCGGTCATCAAGTTTTGCATGGGCAGTAGCCATTGGGGCAAGCCTTGATGACCGTCAACCTTTCGCCACCCTTCCAGCCTATCATGGCTGGGATGGGCGAAGGTGTCGAACGGCCGCTGTGAGAGAAAGTCGTTCGGCTGGACGCGCCGAACTCAGTGGCCGGCAGAACCATTCCACGGCTCGACGGAACGGTTAGCGAGCCCGTCGTAAGGCTTCGGTCAGCGGGTGATGGCGGTGGCGACAGCACCGGGTCAAGCCAGCCACGCTCAAGCAGTAAGCGGAATCGCGACTGGCGATTGGCCGCCTGAACACGGGCGAAACACCGCGTGAGTCCGGTGAATTTCAAAGCGAGTCATGTCGGTGAGCGCTCAGCCCAGCCAGCGAAGATGCGCTCCAGCACCACGACGACGTAGAAGAGCACAATACCAAGGGCCGCGAGCGCAATGAGCACAGCAAACATCAGGGGATAGTTCGCGCTGATCTTGCCGCTGTCGAATAGATGGCCAAGTCCGCGTCCATGTGGTTCCACGATCTCCATCAGGTTCGTGCCAATGAAGGCAAGCGTTACCGCGACCTTGAGAGCCCCGAAGAACTCCGGCAGCGTCTTCGGAAGCGCGATCTTCCAGAAGATCGTGAAACGGGACGCGCCGAGCGCGGCGAGGATGTCACGGTATTCCGGCTCGAGCGTGGACAGGCCGATCGAGACGGAAACGGCGATTGGAAAGAAGGAAATGAGGAACGCAATCAGGATCGTGTTCATATCGTGCAGGCCGACAAACAGCAGCGCGATGATGGGGACGACGGTCGCCTTGGGTATGGCGTTGAAGCCAACAAGCAGCGGGTAAAGCGCATCCCGCATGGTCCGGTTTAGTCCCATGATCATGCCGAGAAGCACGCCGGCGAACACGGACAGTACGAGCCCCGCCACGGTTCGCCACAGCGTGTCCCATCCGTACTCAAGGAATAGCCAGCGGAACTTCCAGAAGGCAGGTCCAAGATCCGAGGGTGAGGCCATCTTGTAGTTCGGCCAGTCATTCACCCACACCAGGGCCTCCCACAACAGGCCGACCACGACGAGCGCGAAAACCGGCGCAAAAACGCGCCAGTTCATACGGCCGCCTCCCGTGGGGACCTGCCCTGCGCAATCTCAATCTGGTGCCGAAGTTCCCCCAGCATTTCTGTCGCCTCCGGGGTGTAGAGGCGGCCGAGATCCCGTTCACCCTTCCACGGGACCTCCATCGTGTATTGCGTGACCGCCGGACGGCCGGAAAGCACGATCACCGCATCCGCCAGAAAGATCGATTCCCGAAGATCGTGTGTGATCATTACGCCGGTGAACGGCTCCTCCGACTTCACCTTGTGCATCGTCTGCCAGAGGTCTTCGCGCGTGAACGCATCCAGCGCCCCGAAAGGCTCATCGAGGATAAGCACTTCCGGCTTGTGCACGATTGAACGGCAAAGCGAAGCGCGCTGGCGCATGCCGCCCGAAAGCTCACTCGGTCGCTTGTCCTCAAATCCCTCGAGGCCGACGAGGGCCAGAAGCTGCCGCGCGCGCTCCTCTTTCTCCCGCTTTGGCATGCGCGGGGCCACTAGCTCAAGCGGCAGTGTCACGTTCCGCAGTACGGAACGCCATTCAAGCAGGACCGGGTTCTGGAACGCCATTCCGACCGAGGACTTCGGGCCCGTAACCCGCTGCCCGTGAAGCCAGACTTCGCCCGCATCCGGCTTCAGCAAGCCGGCGATCAAGCGCGTGAGGGTTGACTTGCCGCAACCGGACGGGCCGACCACGGCCACAAAGCCGCCCTCGGGAACCTGCATCTCGACGCCATCGAGGACGGGCAGCCTTCCGCCCTCCGTCTCATAGCTAAGCTTGACGTCCCTTATGTCGATCAGGGCATCCATACGAGGCCGCCCGCTGACAGGCCGACACCCTGCGTTTGGCCGCCGGCCGGAGAGGTTGTTCCCACCGAATCCGCCTCCCCGGCCGGCGCATGCAGCATACTCTGCCGCGGTCAGGTTACTGGAGCATTCTCATTTCAGCCGCAGGCAGATATGCATCCGTGAAATAGAGCGAAGCGTCCGGCTCGTTCTGGAACTCGTAGCTCTCCGCGATCTGCATCAGCGCCTTCTCGAAGCGCGCAGAATCGATGCCGCCGATTCCGTTGGCGCTCGTGTAGTCCGTGAGCACATTGGCGTCGATGGAAAGCTGAAGCCGACGAGTCTCAAGCGCCGCATCGGCGGCGGGGTTCCGCTTCACTAGCGACTCAATGGCCTTCGCCGGATCGGCGATGGCATCCTTCCACCCCTTCGCCACCGCAGTGATGAAACCTGTAACCTTGTCGGCGTTGGCTGCCGCATAATCAGTGTTTACGATGATCGCGTTCCCGTAGAGCGCGAGACCGTAATCTGCCATCAGTATGGTCGAAATGTCGTCCTCTGGTACGCCGAGGCGGACGAGATTCAGGAAGGACGAGAAGGAAAAGCCTGTAACGGCATCCACATGGCCTTCTGCGAGCATCGGCTCGCGGGTTGGGAAACCAACGGGCTCGACGGTGATCTTGTCGACATCGAGGTCGTTGGCAGTGGCAAAGGCCGGGAATTGGGCCCAGGCACCATCCGGCGGAGGCGCTCCGAGCACCCGCCCCTCGAGATCCTTCGGCACCATGACGCCGAGGCTCTTGCGGCCGACGACGGCGAAAGGCGGCTTGTCATAAACCATCATGACGGCGATGACCGGTGCACCGGGATTCTGGTCCAGGAACTTGACCAGAGAGTTGATGTCCGCGAAGCCGATCGGGAAGGCACCGGTGGCTACCTTGGGGATGGCATCCAGAGAGCCCTGGCCGGCGGAGATCTCGACGTTGAGGCCGGCGGCTTCGAAATGGCCGTTGTCGATGGCCGCAAAATACGGCGCGGAGGGACCTTCGAACTTCCAGTCAAGCGCGAATGGCATGTCTTCCTGGGCGCTAGCAGTCCCTGCCAAAGCCACGGCGGCGGCCACAAATGCGAGAGCAGATTTGTACATGGGCTACGACCTCCTCCATTTCGGTTTGCGAAGCGCAAATCCCCTGCCGGCGCAGAAGGCAGGGGACAGGCGCGGTTCGCGGCCAGTCTATGCCAGTCTGCCGGGCAGCCTACTGGAATCCGATGCCGGCGCAAACCAGGGAGGGTTTTCTGCAACTGGCGGAGGTGCGACTCTGGCCGCAGCATCCTGAACCGGTCCCGCCGAGTCCAGATACCGGGCAGGGTCGGATTGAACAACTTGCTCCACCCTCTAGCCCGTCGGCGCGACCGGGGACTGACCGGCCCCCACGGCCTCCGAGTGGTCCAGGTGAAATGTTAGTTGAGTGTTGTCGACGAGGCCATGGTTAGTGTGGCCGGCCGAGCGCTCTCAAGCGCCGGCGAGGCCGGCCACGGCACGACCTCGGGAGCGGGCGGCCTGTAGAATGCGGCCTGATCGTGTTGTAAGTGACGCCGCCACGCCTCGATCATGATCCTTGCCTCCCTGAGGGTATAGAAGATCTCGCCGTTGAGCAGCTCGTCCCTGAACTTGCCGTTAAAGCTCTCGACATAGCCGTTCTCCCACGGGCTGGCCTTCTCGATGTAGACGGTGCGCGCACCGAGGGCGGCGAGCCTGCGGCCGACCTTGATGGCCAGCGCCTCCCGGCTGAACTCGTCGAGGATGCACAGCATGCGGCTTCCGGTCTTCGGGGTTGGCGCCGGCCGCGGCAAGAACGACTGGCGCTCGCTGATCCGCCGGATGGTTGCGACGGAGTTCCTGCGGCTCGACATCGCGGGCTATGGGGGGCTCGCGATC
The DNA here is from genome assembly GCA_965237415.1 of Alphaproteobacteria bacterium. Lineage (GTDB taxonomy): Bacteria > Pseudomonadota > Alphaproteobacteria > UBA828 > UBA828 > WTGU01. Next base: position 383,300 of record CBDEFM010000002.1, on the reverse strand, counting down.
ACCGACGAGGGCCTCAACCTTCTACGCGGCGACGGCACCTTCCACTACCGCGCCGACACCGTGGTCGCGCCCCCTTCGCCTGCGCCGGGCGAAACCCGGCGAGAGAAACCTGTGGACACCTTGACCGGCGATCAGGCGAGCCTGCTCGCCGTGCTCAAGGCGCTAAGGCTGGAACTGGCCAAAGAGCGCGGTGTACCGGCCTATGTCGTGTTCCACGATCGCACCCTGATCGACATGGTACGTCGGCGGCCACGCACCAGAGAGGAGCTCGCCGAGATCAACGGTGTCGGCGCCGCCAAGCTGCAGGAACTCGCCGCGCCGTTCCTTGCCGCCATCGACGCCGGCTCCCATCCAAATGCTCGCGTCTCAGTTTGACCCGGTGGGTCCACACGCTCCACCCAGCGCGGGCAAACGCCAGCCGCGAGAAGCGCGCGTCGAACCACATCCGGGACCTTCCCGTACCCGGCCCGCCGGCACGGAAATGTGGATAGGCTCCACGGAGATGCTTGTGGGCGGTTTTGATTTTCCCGTCCTCAGAGAGTGTACGATGTGGGAGATTCGAGGCTCGGGACAGAGTTGGCAAATGTCTTCGCGCTACTCGTGGTGGCCATGCCCCCGCGCTTGGAAGCGATTCGACCAACCTTTTGGCGCCAAGTAACATTTTTCCATCCCATGCTCCCGGCGGCAGGCAGCTCACAAACTCACCGAAAGCAGTCCGCAAGCGCCGCAATTCCAATGCATGCCCGCCCCTGACCGTCGAGAACTTCAGCCGTTGTACGAGGGACGGATTCCGTGTGACCGGTCCGTCGTGCGATGACAGCGATAGCGAAAGCGTCTAGGTGAGTCTATCGCGGTGGGGCAGAACACGGAATCGCCGTTGGCTGCGGCGACGTCGTCACCAGACGAGGGAAGGCTTACAGTGTCTCCGTCGCGATTGGCTCTGAGACATGCCCTTCCATGTTCCGGTGCGACCGTGCCCTTTCGAGCGCCAACCGTCATATAACCGGGACGGACGAAGTAGCAGGTCATCTTAGCATATGCCCGCCGCCTCGAAATGGCCGGGCGCGACTATGTCACGGGGCCGCACGACACGTGTGATTCGGCGTGGAACTCTGCCCCCGCATATTGAAGGAAGATCAAATACGTACTGTGCCGATCTGCGCCCACCCCAAGCGCCGACCCACAGACAACTCGCGAGCACGGTCTCCGCCACCGGGGTCGGAGGAACCACGCGTGCCCGTTTTGCCCGCCGGCAGCCGCGCTTCTCGATCGTGCTTCACCGACTGTTCGCCCGACAGGCAGGACGGCGCCGCGGACAAGATGTCGTCCTGCCGGACGGCGGTCACGTCCATCGCCTTCGTCTCCCCAAGTCGATCCGGTGCGCGATGCCGTCCGTTCGGAACGCCGCCCACATCCGTTGCCGGCCGCGGCGCCGGCCAACCGGTCATGGAAGCGCCGACGCCCCGTCTCTCCCGCCGTCTGGCAAGTACACGGCACAATATCGCGACCGCCAACGAAGAGCGGCAGGGTCGATGCTGCGAGGGCGGCGGGCGCAGTTGGCCGCGCGCGCGGCGCCCCTACTTTTCCAGGAAGGTACGCAGCTCGCGTGCGCGGGACGGGTGCTTCAGCTTCCGAAGAGCCTTGGCCTCGATTTGGCGGATGCGCTCGCGCGTGACCGAGAATACCTGGCCGACCTCCTGGAGCGTGTGGTCGGTTTTCGTGCCGATACCGAAGCGCATGCGCAGGATGCGCTCCTCCCGCGGTGTCAGGCTCTCCAGAGCACGGCTCACGGCATCGCGCAGATCGGACTGGATCGCAGCGTCCAGAGGCTGGACCGCGTCTTCGTCCTCGATCAGGTCGCCGAGATGGCCGCCCTCCTCCTCGCCGATCGGTGTCTCCAGGCTGATCGGCTCCTTCGCAACCTTCATCGTCTGGCGCACCTTGTCGAGCGGCACGTGGAGGCGCTCCGAAAGCTCCTCCTGGGTCGGCTCGCGCCCGAGCTCCTGCCCCATCTGCCAGGACAGCCGCCTCAGCCTGGTGGTCGTCTCGACCATGTGCACCGGAACGCGGATCGTCGGCGCCGTGTCGGCAATCGCGCGGGTGATCGACTGGCGGATCCACCAGGTCGCATAGGTCGAGAACTTGAAGCCCCGGCGATAGTCGAACTTGTCCACGCCCTTCATCAGCCCGACATTGCCCTCCTGGATCAGGTCCAGGAACTTGAGGCCCCGGTTCCGGTACCTCTTGGCGATCGAGACAACGAGCCGCAGGTTGGCCTCGACCATCTCCTCCTTGGCCTGGCTCGCCTCCCGCTGGCCCCTCAGAACGGTGGCGGCGATCCGCTTGAGCTCAGCCGGCTCCAGGCCGGTGTCTCGGGCCAAGACCAGGATGTCTCCGCGTAACGCGACGACCTCAAGGCGCTTCTCCGCGGCGAGAGTCTCCCATCCTTCGCCGCGCAGCCGGCCGACCCGCGACAGCCAGGCCGACTCCAGCTCGCGGCCCTCATGGTGCGTGAGGAACGCGTCCCGCGCGACGCCGCAATCGGCGGCCAGACGCAAAAGCGCGCCTTCGCAGCGGCCCAGGCGGCGGTTCAGGTTGCGGAGCTCGTCCACGAGCGTTTCGATGCGGGCATCGGTGAACTGAAGGCGTTGCATCGACACCGCGAGATCGTGCTTCAACTCCCGGCAGCGTCTGGTCTGCCACGCCGTCAGCGTCCGGTTCTTGCGGGCCAGCTCGATGCGCTGTTCCTGGAGACGCTGGAGCTTCCCATGGGCCACCGCAATCGCTTCGAGGGTCTCCATGACACGAGGAAGGACTGCCGCCTCCATGGTCGAGAGCAGCGGCTTCTCCTCGTCGGCTTCATCGTCGCTTTCGTTGGCGCTTTTCGACGGTCGCGAGTCTGCGCGGCCATTCCGACGTCCAGGGCCGTCGCTCTCGTCGTCCGCCGCCGCCGGGCCGCTGCCGTGGGTGGCATCGATGTCGATCGCCTCGCGCAGCGCCATCGAGCCCTCACGGATCGCGTCGCGCCATGCGATCACGGCTCGCATGGTCAGCGGGCTCTCGCGGAGACCGTCGAGCATGATCCGCCGCCCCGCTTCGATGCGCTTGGCGAGCGCAACCTCGCCCTCCCGGGTGAGAAGCGTCGTGCTTCCCATCTCCCGCAGGTACATCCCCACCGGATCGCTGGGGAGCCCGATATCGTCTTCGCCGATCCTGGACGCAGTGGCGGCCGGAGCCGCTTCAGGACGTCCGTCCGCGGCGTCGGCCTCCGCTTCCTCGCCCTCGGTGACGGCGATGCCCAGCTCGGACAGCACCGTCTTCGCATCCTCGATCCGATCGGCGCTGGTCTCGCCGGGCGGCAGGGCTCTATTCAGCTCGTCATGGGTGACGTAGCCGCGCTCCCGGCCGCGCGCGAGCATCTCGGTAACCGGTGCGGCCGGGAGATCGAGGACCGGCCCGTCGGCCGTCTCCTCGTCTCCCTCGGTTGTCCTGCTCCGCTCGACCGGCTTCGCCCGCACCAAGTCCGATCCCCTCATGGCCCTACCGCTTCGCCGGCTCGACGACGATCCGCCCGCGGCCGCGTCTGACCAGATAGCCGCCCCGCGGGATCGCCAGCGTGCCTTGCTGCACGAGCGGCCAGAGCGTGTCGACGATCAGGGCCGCGTTCGCGTCCGCCTTCACCGCCGCCGACTGCGATGTAAGCCACGCGACGAACGCCTGCTCGCCGATCTCGTTGCCGACAGACTTGCGCAGCGCGTCGAGCTTCCGGCTTTGCCCCTTGGTGAGTGAGTTCTCGTCGATCTGGGTTGGGGACATATGAACCTACTCCGTTGGATGGTTGGTACGCCGACGGCGTGATTGCAGTCTCGCCCGATTGGTGCCGTTACCGGCTTTGTCGCCTAGAAGAACCGCGCCGATGCTGTCACCCAGCCGGCGACGCGGGGACGTAGTCGACCCGCCACCCGACATTCCGTTCTCGCGTGTCGCCCTATTGCCGACACCAGGTGTAATGGTCGGGCTCGTCCGCATGCGGAGCGCGAAAGGTGTCCACCCAGCCGGCCCCAAGCCAACGGCCCAGCTCGGCCCGCACCTCGGGGAAGAACCCACTGTTCCCGATATTGGATTTCGGGCGAGCGATGTCAATCTCGCTGTGCGCCGTGTTGCAATCTCCGGTCACGAGCACCGGCGTCGCAGCTGCTGCACCCGGTCCAACGTCCCGGTCCTTTCCGCTCCCCTTGGGGAAGTAACTGTTTACAACCGCGAACCGCCCGCGGTTTGCCCGGAAGTGGGCAGCACTTGGTTGGCCCTCGATGTCGAACCGTGACTCTCCAAGCGCGGTCCCCACCCGATCGGGCTCAGGCTTCGAGTAGATGCCGACATCGCCATATCCTCTTGTCCGTCATATCCCGAGATCCAAGATCAGTGGCGAGGAGATCGGTTCAAAGCGATTCTAGCCGCATGAACGACAACCATAATACACGTTAATCAAGCCGCCAGATTGTCCGAATAGGCGGGGCGACCTCAGGGATTGCGGCGCCTGCGAACCACCGAACCGAGGGTGATCTGTTCCGTAGAGCTCGCGGCAAGCGTGCGAGTGCGAAAGAGGGCGGTCGCCAACCGCCCCCCTCGCCCTGATATCTAGTCGGCGATAGACAAGTTTTCCGCGGATTTCTTTCCATCTCGACCCGGAACCAATTCGAAGGAAACCCGCTGTCCTTCGTTGAGGCCGGTCAGGCCAGCGCGCTCAACGGCGCTGATGTGCACGAATGCATCCTGTGAACCGTCCTCGGGTGTGATGAAACCGTAACCCTTGACCGAATTGAACCATTTCACGGTACCTTGAGCCATTGATCGTGTCCTTTCACGACGTGTGGGCGTCGCGCCGCTCGGTGCGGGCGCTCCTGGATCTTGTTCACAATGTCGTGGAAGTATCTTGGCCAACCGCCGAAACGGTCAATCACGAGAGCGACGACGACCTCGCAAACTGGCGACTCCATACACTGTTTCGGCACCGATATCAAGCGGACACGGATAACAGTGTCGGATTTTGGAGCGCGCGCGGGCCGAGAATTTCCTGCATGGCCGGGCCGATTTCGACGACACCATCGCCCGGCTCCAGGCGTTCGAGGCTGAGGCCTTGAGACGGGCGCGCTTGCTCCCGCCGTTCCGGCGTTCACACTCACCGCACCGCGAACCGCCTTGCGGACGGCGGCGGCGAGCCGCGCATGCGCGGTGAACTCGTGGGCCTCGGGCGATCGGGGGCTCCTGCGGTTCGTTGCCGAGAGCGACGGGGAACCGCTATGCGTCGACCTTCGGGATCACCTCCTCGGCGAACCGGGTCATGAGGTCAAGGGATTCGCCGAGTGTCGGGCGCAGGAACTGCAGCACCACGTGGCGCACACCGAGCACGGCCAGGGCGCCGATATCGCCCGCGATATCGTCGGCCGATCCCGAGAGCAGCATGCGCTCGCCGGTATCGGTCTGCTGCGCGCCGCCTCCGTACCAGACGGCCCAATAGGCGACATCGATCGACGCCGGATCGCGGCCCTCGGCCTCCGCCATGGCGCGTAGCTCGCCGAGCGAGGCCGAGAAGCGCTCGAGCGTGTCGAGCGGATGCCGCGGGTTGCAGCCGATCGGGTACCAGGCGTCGCCGTAGCGGGCCGCGCGCCGCTTCGCCGGCCGGCTCTCGCCACCGATCCAGATGGGGGGATGCGGCTTCTGAACCGGCTTCGGCTCGAACATGATGTCGTTGAACGAAGCGAACTCGCCCGCGAATGACGGGTCGTCTTCGGTCCACAGTGTCTTGTAGATCCGCAGATACTCGTCCGTCGCACGCCCCCTGTCCGCGAAGGCCGGCGCGCCGACCGGCGGGAACTCTTCCGCCATCCAGCCCGCGCCCACGCCGAGCACGACCCGCCCGCGCGAGAGCAGGTCGATGGTCGAAACCAGTTTCGCCGTGAGAACCGGGTGGCGATAGGGCACCACCATCACCGAGGTGAGAAGCCGCGCCTCGGTGATGATGCCGGCGAGGTGCGCCATCAGCGCCAGCGGCTCCAGATGATCGCCGGCCCTGGCGTCGACCTCGAACTCGCCCGACTTCGAATAGGGGTAGCGCGAGCCGATCGTCTTCGGCACGACGATATGATCCGGGATCGCGAGCAGGCGATAGCCCAGCTGCTCGCCCCGCTGGGCGATCGTGGTGATGTCGGCGGGGGTCGCCAGCGGTCCGGAAACCGGAACGTTGAAACCGTACTCCATCGATCGGTGCTCCCTGCGTCTCTGTCGGGTGTCTTCTACGGTGATTTGGGCTCGTGACCCGCGCAGGCATCCGGCGGCATCGGCCTATCCGTCGCGCGCGGCCCCTCGGTCTGCCTCCCGCGCCGCATTGGCGCCGGCCGCGGAGTCCCTGCCCATCCCGCTTCTGATCCCACGGGAGGGTGCGTCACGCAACCCGCGTCGCTCTCCGTGGCCACCGGAGAGCGGCTACTTGCCTTGGAAGGGGATCGGGTAGACCGTGCCGGATTACGACAAGCCACGCGAAACCAACGCCCCAAAAATCAGGTTTCGCGTCCCTCTTCGTGGAGCGGGCTATTGTCCACCACGTGATCGAGTTTCATCGTGCCAGCAACCGGCACAGTCTCGATCGGAATATCGTCCTTGTGGTCAACGTAGCCGCTCTTATGCAGGCTGGGTGTTCCGTGATAGGCGAAGGCGAATTCGCAGGGCTCGTCGTAGGAGTTTCCCGGTCGGAATCGATTGGCGGGTCGTCCTGGTCCCGGACGCACGACCGGAGACGCTGGCCGCTCTTGCCGCCACGGGCCACAAGCCCCACCTCGGCGACGCAGGCAGCTCGCCGATCAGCGCGATGCATCATCCCCGGCGAGGCGCCGCATGACCCTGACGCTCCCCACGGCAGGCCGGAACGCATTCGACAGCACGGTCACGCCCCCACTGGAGACAAGATTGAACATGAACTAACGTTCAAGCTTGACTACTCGGTGGGGGCCGGTCGCCGTGTCGCGTGCACGCAGCTTTGTCGCGAGGATGCAAACCCCGGCTGCGCGTGGGGCGCTTGCCGTGCTTGTGCTGCGTCTCGGCCTGGGTTGGTTCCTGCTCGTCTGGGGCGTGACGAAGTTCCTGGCGCCGGGGCATTACGTCAAGCTCTACGCCTATTTCCACGGCTTCGATCTCGCAGCCTCGCTCCCCTATTACATGGGTGCCGGCCAGACCGTCGTCGCGATCGCGATCATCCTTGGCCTGTGGCGCCGGGCGAGCTATGCCGCCGGGCTCCTCATCCACACGATCACCGTCGCGGTCGTCATCGGCGATCTGGTCACTCCATTCGTCATCGAGAAGGGCTTTCCGGCCCACCGCAACCAGACCGTCGCGCTCGCCGCCTGGGCAGGCTTCCTCGCGCTCTACCTGCTGCGCGATCTCGACCGCTGGTCAGTCGACGGCTGGCTCACCGCGCGCCGTGCGAAGCGCGAGGGTGCGGGCAAGAGCACCTGAATGGGCGCCTCCCCGAGGCTCACCACTATCTGTGCATGACGAGGCGCTGTAGTTGCCCGGGTTTCTTGGACAGTTACGGGTTTGGGCGACCGGGGGGGGGCCGCTGGCTCCGTTCGTAATCGATGGCTGACAGATATCCGATGGCGGAGTGGCGCCGTCGCGCGATCCTAACCCGCAATTCTCACCATTTCTGACACCACACTCAGTAGTCCGCCCCTAGACAACTTATAACTCGCTGTTCTGGCGCCATATTTCTCTTTTTCCCCAATCTCGCAAATTGTTATGCCACAGCCCTGTAATCAAAGCGCAAGAGGATTCAATCAAATGCCTGCGTGCCCTTGTCATATCAATCCCGTAACCGTTCGACCAAGCCGTGGAATCGTTCGGCCGGCGGGTGGCCCGAAGCGCCCAACCGACCTGTTTCCTACCACAGCGGCCGTTCACTGACTCCGCAGATCCTGGCCATCTCGGCCTGGCCGAACGGTTACTCAATCCCCAGCTCAGACGATGGCAGCCGTTCGGTCGGTAAGGGGACGGGCAAGCCAGTCGCGGTCCGCGAGTTCCGGATCTCCGACGACGCTTCGGACCTGCTCCGCGCTCCCCCCGCGCACCGCTCTCTCGATCGTCCCCACCGGGTCGAGCCCGGGGAGGAGGACAGTACGGGCCGTGTAGACGGCATCGTCCAGCGGGCGGCCGATATAGGAGCGGTAGGCCTCCGGCGCCGCGGCGCTGATGCGCCGCTGCACCAGCCCCAGCAGGTCTGCCAAGCTGCGTCCCGGATCGAACAGGGTGTCGAAGCGGCGGAAGTCGAAGAGGTCGTCGAGACACGAGAAGTCGAGGATCGAATCGGGATCGCGGATGCCCTGGTCGGGATGGCGCACCACCGCCGCGTCCCGCTCGACGCCGATCCGCGCCCCCTCTACAAGCGCCTGCTCGACCTCGGGGGCGCAATCCGCCTCGGCATCCGGCATCCCCTCCGCGGCCGCCGGCACCGGACAGAGGGCCAACGCGCCCAGGGTCCGCGCGGCGCCCCTGCCGGTCTCGTAGATCATCGCGAAGCCGTCGTCGGGCTTCACCGAGCCCACCTTCGCCGGCCGGTCGCGCACATGTCTCCGGGTCGCGATCGCCCGGTATCCGGCGCCCAGACACTTGCCGATCGTGCGCGCCTTGGCCGGCGATTCGACGACGACATGCCTCGCGGCCCGGCCCGCCCGCCCGGGCGCCGGCACCGCCGACCTTGTCTCGCCCGTTTCCCGTCATGGTCCCGCCTCATGTGGCGGAACCGCCCTCCGCCGCGTGGTCGGCGGACTCGACCAGCGACACAAATAGCAGAAACTAAATACCCTAATCGGGATATTTCATGCTCAACCGGAATATTGTCACGCCTGCACTCAGCCGTCCTCTACATCCGGAAGCGGCCGCCAAGCGCCCCCTCCTGCCATTCCAGGAAGCTCCAGAAGATCGCCGGACCGACGGCTCTGCGCCGGATCCCTCCGCCGAAGCGCTTCAATTCTCACGGATTGCATCTCTGCAGCACGCTTCGCGCGCGGCGCTGCTCTCAATCTGCAAACTGTCTGCTATAAGGCCCCGAGCCGACGACCCGGCCACGCAAGACGCACTGGAGAGGCAAGTCCATGGCAGACACATCCCGGATCGATGAGACCACCCTGACGAAGGGACAGCGCCGCAAGCTCAATGCACTGCGCAAGTCCGTGGGCGAAGAGATCGGCGAGCAGGCGTTCGCCGCGTGGCTTTCCGGGCAATCGGCGGGAGCCAAGGCAGAGACCGACACCAACGCGCAGACGATCGTCGACACGCTCTGGCCCCTGGTCCAGGAGGGCACGCTGGCGATCCCGCGCGGTGGCTACCTGCTCCGGCGCGGGCGCGGCCGGATCATCGTCGAGCACGCCAAATCGTAGCGCGGCACACACCGGCCCCGTTTCACAGTCCGTGCTGCGCCTTTCCTATGTAGAAGCCGGGCCTGCAAGACTCGGGCGATCGGCCGTAGTTATCCCGTTGCTGTAGCGTTAGCGGTGGGGCGCGATCCGGATGTCAACGCTCGTCAGACCCGCGCGCCGCTTCAATTCCCAGTGCTCCGCCGATCGTTTGCCAGCACTGACAATGCGCGGCTGACACGGTACCAACAGCCTTGAAATTTCCCCGTATTCTTACCGGATTCCTGCATTCTGGGATCGGCTGCCCTGTGCGTGGCCTTCAAATTAGGCATCTGAGGGTATCTGTTATTCGGCGTACCCGTTTGACACCGATCGGCTCGGCAACTAATTGAACTTGTTCCAATTTGAGGGGTCACGACACCGCGCCGCACAACACCCAAGATCCGCGTCACCGTGAGGGTCGTGTTGTCGTACAAAACCGATCGCGGAACCCCACCGAGAAAGGCGAAGGCGCTGACATGGCCGTCGAGGAAGGCCTCGGCCGTCTCCCTCGGATAGGCCTTCACGAAGCAGACATCGGAATGGTGCAAGATCACGCATAAGAAGGCGACCTTCTCGCGCCGGCCCCGGACCTCCACCACCGCCTCATCGACTTCGACCTGGGCACGACCCTGCGAGTGAAGGAGCGGCACGAAGGCCTCGCGCGTGGACTGCGCACATAGTCCTTCACTATGCAGACTGTGTCAAAACGTCGGAGAATCGCTCGAAATGTGATTTCAGCCCAATGGTTGAATTTTCAGTGTTAATGAAATCAATGACTTAGCAGGCTGCACTTTTCAGAAATCAAGCAGACTTACTCGAAAATCTGAATTCAATGACGTTTTCACACGGTCTGTATGGTGTAGCCGCCGGCAAAGCCGTGCTCGTCCCGCAGCCGCTCGAAGATCCGCTTTGCTGTGTGCCGCTGCTTGCGCAGCTCATTCCGGTCCGCCTCCAGGAACGCGTCGATAATGCCGGTGAAGCCCCTTAGCTTCGGCCGCCTAACCGGCGCCGTCCGGCGATAGCCCGGTGGCGCCGAATAGCTCTGCATCTTCTTCACCGTCCGCCGGTCGATGCTGAACTGCCGCGCCGACTCGCGGAGGTTCAAACCCTCGTCGACCACCGCCAGCCCTACCGCCCCATAGAGCTCCACGCCGTACATCCCCCGCCCCTCGCCACAACAGACAAAGGGCCATGACTGGCGCATATTGGGCCGCCGTTAATAGCGCGTGACATGCAGCAGTGATGAGGTCGGACACACGACAGCAGCACCTTATTACATGCTCCAAGCTGTCCGAAAAAATTGCTTGCATCACCGGGGACGTCCGCACACGGATCGACTGAGCGGACGGCTCGAACTCCCGAGCCGGCTCCTCCGGTGAGCGGCTCGATCGAACCAGCCCGACCATCTGTTCCCGGAAACCGGATGGATAGGGTGGGCGCGTCATCGACATCGTGGACTCCTTTCTCCCAACTGAGCAGGTGTCCACGGATACGGGTCAAGTCCAAGGCCGGATTGGACCAGGTCGAGTTCTTCCGTGCCGCGCAGCAACGGCGCCTTGAGTTCGTCCGGAACCGTCCGACCGGACGTGGTTTCGATCATGTCGACGATGCGCCGGCCACCGGCGCCTACTGGCTGATGCTCGCCCTGCGCGACGCCATTCCCCGTGCCACGCCTCTCGCCCGGGCCGAGTTCGCCACCCTCAGGCTGGCCTGCTCAAGATCGGCGCCCGCGTCGTCGAAAGGGCCGCCCGCGTCCGCATCCACTTCGCCTCGGCCTGCCCGGACGCCGCTTTCTTCCGCCTGCTCGCAGGGCGCCTCGCAGCGGCAGCTCCCTGATCGCCGGGGCGCCCCGCGCCCCGCAAACCCGAACTCTCTCAACCACCAACACCTGCCACAACAAAACTCAAACCAGATGCCAGACGGCGTCAGGGGAAAAACTCACGCCGCGCCATCGTGACCGCCGAAGGCAACGCAGCATGAGTAGGCCGGGCCAGGAGCGTGTTCGAGCTGGTTCGGGAGTCGGGCAATACTGCTGAGGCGCACCGTCGACACGGCAGGAACCCCATCAGCTGACGATTACAACCGGTTCGAGGCCATGATAGCCTTGGAGGGTCGGCAGGAGCGGTCGAGCAGATCCTCAACGACAACCGCCTGCACACCCGCGGCAACCGCCGGCTGGCTCTGGAGCAGGCGAGCCCTGACGTAGCGAACGCTTCCCTAACGATCTCGATGCTGATCTCACCGCTTGCGAACGCCACCACACCGGAGAGGAAAGCCCTGGGGTCAATGGGTTCGTCGTCACCAGTGCTATTCCGCTCTATCTGAGCGGCTGCACCGATACGTATATGCTCTTCACTCCAACAGACTCCTGGAAGCACATTCGGCCATTCCGTTTCTCGGGAATTCGAGTCTCTAATCCCAGTATAGCGACCGCATTTTGACGCGATAGGCAACAACTACCCAATAGTGTGGAGCTGCCTTATGGCCACACATGCCTCGAAGAAGGTGATCTATACTGCCCTGGCTGGCAACGCTTTGATAGCCATTAAAAAATTCATTGCAGCGGCAATGACCGGCAGCTCTGCCATGCTCAGCGAGGCAATCCATTCAGTTGTCGACACCGGCAACCAGGTTTTTCTTCTTCACGGCATGAAACAGGCCAGTCGGCCGGCTGATGCGGAACACCCGTTCGGCTACGGTATGGAACTGTATTTTTGGACCTTTGTTGTCGCTATTCTCATTTTTGCCGTTGGCGCGGGTCTTTCGTTGTACGAGGGTATTGCGAAGATCATTGAGCCTCACCCAATCGTAAATCCAGAGATCAACTACGTGGTCCTGGGGCTTGCTCTCGTTTTTGAGGGTGGTGCCTGGTGGGTCGCCTTTCGTGAATTTCGCCGCTTGAAAGGACCCCTCGGCTACTTTGCTGCAGTTCGTGCCAGCAAGGATCCGACGATCTTCACGGTGCTGTTTGAGGACGGTGCAGCCATGCTCGGTCTTCTGGTCGCCTTCCTGGGCGTGGCGTTATCGGACTACCTGCAAATACCCATGTTGGACGGTGTCGCCTCTATCGTTATTGGTTGCATTCTGGGGCTCACCGCTGTCTTGCTCGCGTACGAAAGCAAGGGCCTGTTGATCGGCGAAGCCGTTAGTCCGGTACTCGTGGCCGGTGTAAAATCGATCCTGCTTATCCATGAAGCTCAGCAAGGCTGCCGAGACGCAACGTATGAGCCATCGCGGTTTCCAGTCGCTGTGCCATAACCGAGTCCGCACCGTGCAACTCCCGCCTACGTCGTTGTGACCTCGTCGGACTTAGACACGAGCAGGAACAAGGCATCGGTGAGCGGACTTTCGTGGATAAGCAGGAAATCGATTGTCCAGAACAAGCGAGGAGTTGAGCGCGTAAACGAATTGTTGACGATGCATTTGGGGCCACAAGACGTGCTGCTGAATTTGAGCCTGGATTTTCATGACAGACTCAACTCGGCAGGTGTTGAACGCACAATCTCGGAGCTTGAGGCAGAGATAAAGGGTGCATATCCGGAAGTTACCCGCATATTTACTGAAGCACAAAGCTGGTGTGGGCACGAACACGCCCAGCAACCGTAAATGCCGACAATCAAGTTAGGTATTGGGCTGAATGTGATCGCTTGTATGTCCTTCCGCCGCCTCCTTGAAGATCAGTTTTAGAATGTCAGCTCCATGATCACGCTGCGAAATCGAGCATTTGCTCTCTTGAGCGCTGCGGAACCGCGTCACCCGATCGGTGTTCAGGCCGCCATACTCGGAGGGCCAACGATAGAGCGTGGTCTCGGTGACGCCGATCGTCTTCACCGCAACTGCGATCGCCTTGCGCTCGGTCGTCGTCAATTCGACGTGTCGGAGCTTTGTGACGATCTCCTCCAGCGAACATCTCTCCCGTGGAATCCACGCCCACCATTTCGTGGGCCGCTTCGACGATGGCCCTGGACCGCTGGAATGAAGAAACGCCATAGGCGACCTTCTCAGGGCGTCTCCCGCTGCCCGCGCTGCGCTCGCCGCTTCTGGCTATGCGCATCCGAGTACGGCGACCTTTCCAGATTACTGCTTCGATATCGTATCCCCGACGAGACCCGCGTTCCGTAACTCAGACTGCGGGGCGCACGAAGAAGATAACTGCGAAGTAATGCGTCATCGCACCCGCCAAGACAAACAAATGCCATATAAAGTTATGATAGGGCAGCCTGCGCCACCGATAGAATAGCAATACCCCTATACTGAATAGCACGCCGCCGCTGCCGAATAGTGCAAGAGCGGGCCATGAGAGATGCTCGATCAACGGCCCCAGGCCGATCAGGCCGACCCAGCCGAGCAGCATGTAGAGGCCTATCGACAAGCGTTCAAAACGGCCGACGGCAAGCGTCTTCACCAATACGCCCGCGATGGCGATACCCCATACAACGCCGAACAGTGTCCAGCCCCAGGCGCCTCGCAAGCTGAGCAGCGTCACCGGGGTATAGGTGCCGGCAATAAGAAAGTAGATCGCGCAGTGATCCATCACGCGCAAAACGGCTTTGAAGGACGCGTGAGTGATCCAATGGTAGAGGCCCGAGATCGTGATCATCAGGAGCATCGAGCCGCCGTAGATCGCATAGCTTGTAACCGGAAGGGCACCGGCGTAACGGCTGCCGACGATCACCAGCATCGTCAGTCCCGCGATGCTTGCGGCGATTGAGGCCGCATGGACCGCCGTGTCCGCAATCTTCTCGCCAGATGAATACGAAGACGTCATCTGATGCCGCTCACTCGGTGCGATGCCTTCGCGCAAGTTGATGAGTCATACGGCTCGTCCGCCGATATTGTCTCGGACGACAGCCCTCCTCTTCTGCCCCTCATGGCTTTGGTGCGCGCCCGCCCAAGGAACGTGCGCGGGACCCCGCTCTGGCGGACGGATCTGAGGGGGAGGGCTGCTCCTCCGCAGCGACGCCGTGACCGTAGCATGTCCGCGTCTGCCTGCAAGGGCGCCGGTGGAGGACGTGTCGCTAGTCACCTGAATCTGAAGTTCGCCACATAAAGACAACTATATTGCACGACCACATTCTTCGACAATAGAGCGACTTAGTGTGACGACACTGCCAATTGAAAATGATCTCAACTTCAGTGTCAGGTGACTAGCACATGATGTGTCCGGTTTAGGTAGCACACGAGTTGTCCGGTTTGGTCTCTCCGTGGGGAGGGACCGCGATGAGCCGGACGACGTTGCTACAGGAACGCAGGATGCAGACGTTTCAGAATGTGCTGGGGCACTGGCAGGCACGACGCCTGTCTGCGCTGGAGGCGGCGGAGATGCTGGGGATGAGCGAGCGCAGCTTCCGCCGCTACCGGCGCCGCTACGAGGACGATGGCCTGGACGGATTGTTCGACCGAAGGCTCGACAAGGCGTCCGCGCGCCGCGTGCCGGCCGACCGGATCGAATGGGTGCTCGAGCAGTACCGAACCCGCCATACGGGCTGGACGGTCAAGCACTTCCACGACCATCTCTGCGCCCACCATGGCTTCGCCTGGAGCTACACCTGGACCAAGACCACCTTGCAGCGCGCAGGCCTGGTGTCCAAGGCACCCAGGCGCGGCGCCCACCGTCGCCGGCGCCCGCGCAAGCCCTGCGTCGGCATGATGCTCCATCAGGACGGCTCACGCCATGAGTGGCTGGCCGGCCAGGCGGCGTGCGACCTGATCGTCACCATGGACGACGCCACCTCAGAGATCTATTCGGCCTTCCTGGTCGAGGAGGAAGGCACCGCGTCCACCTTCCGGGCGCTGAAGCAGGTGTTCACCGACAAGGGGATGCCCAGCAGCCTCTACACCGACCGTGGCAGCCACTACTTCCACACCCCCGAGGCAGGCGGCAAGGTCGCCAAGGATCAACACACCCAGGTCGGCCGCGCCCTCCATCAGCTCGGCATCGAGCACATCGCTGCCTATTCGCCCGAGGCCCGCGGCCGCTCCGAGCGCGCCTTCGGCACCCTCCAGGACCGCCTCGTCAAGGAACTGGCGTTGGCGGGGATCGCGACGGTCGAAGCCGCCGACCGCTTCATCGCAGACACCTACCTGCCCGACCACAATCGCCGCTTCACCACCCAGCCCGAACTCGAAGACAGCGCCTTCGTGCCCCTCGAACACCCCGGCCAGATCGACGACATCCTCTGTCGCCGCACAGACCGCACGGTCGCCCGCGACAACACCGTGCGCTACGAAAGGCGCGTCCTCCAGATCCCCGCCACCCCGGCCAGACACCACTACGTCAAGGCCACGGTCCGGGTCCACGAGTATCCGGACGGAACCCTCGCCCTCTTCCACGGGCCCCGATGCCTCGCCCGCTACACCGCCAACGGCGAGCCCATCGAAACCCCAACCCGGCAGGCCGCGTGAGACGCTTCGACGCGACCGGCCGGCGCCCTGTGGACAAGTGGACAGCCGCTCCGCGCCTGACCACTTCCCCACAGGGCCAACCGCAACAACAGAAGCGGACATATGATGTGCTACGAAAACCGGACAAATACACTTGCTAGCGACAGGGCGCCGGTGGAGGACGTCGGCGAGCCACGCCTGCGGGTCGACGTCGCTCAGCTTGGCGGTGCCGATGAGACTGTACGTTGCAACGGCCTGCTCGCCGCCGCGCTTGGAGCCCGCGAACAGCCAGGTGCGCCCTATGCCAAACCTATCTGACCGAAAATCGCTTGCATCGGAAGGGGGCGTCCACGTACGTCCATATGGAAGCATCCATATGGAACGGTCGCGAATGAGGTGAGCCGTGGTTTCTGGATTCAGCACAGGCAAGCCGCTCGGCGCAGACGCGCTACGCTGGTGCTGCGAGTCGCTGCTGCCGCAGTTCGGGACCACCGACGAGATCGAGCCCATCACTGGCGTCGTTGGCCAGGACGACGCGATCGAGGCGCTGCGCTACGGACTCGAAGTCTTCGCGCCAGGCCAGAATATCTATGTGCGCGGCATCGCAGGCACCGGTCGAAAGAGCCTGGTTCGCCAATTGCTGGAAGACATCAGCCCCGGCTGCCCTCTGGCGGAAGACCGATGCTATGTCCACAACTTTGCCCAGCCCGGCCGGCCGCGACTGATTACCCTTCCGCGCGGGAGCGGACGCGACTTCAGCGGCGGCGTCGATCGTCTGATCGAGTTCGTCGAAGAGGAACTGGCCCAGGTCCTGAATGCGGAGTCCGTCCGTGCTAGGCGCGCGGCGCTCGACAAGAGCGCCCAGCAATCGATGCGAGAGCTCGGCGCACCGTTCGAAGAGGAGCTGCGTGCCAACGGCCTCGCGCTGGTCACGCGCGCGGTGACCGGCGGCGTGCAGACCGACATCCTGCCGGTCGTGGACGGCGAGGCGGTTCCGCTTCAGCAGCTCGAGGCGCTTGGCACCCAAGGCAAGATCGAACCTGAAACGATCGAGCGCGTTCGCGAACGTATCGGTGCGTTCGCACTCGAATTCGAGGAACTTGGCCACAAGATCGGCGAAGTCCGATCGGACCATCGGGCGAAGCTGCGTGCGCTGCTGGAGTCCGAGACCCGCCGCGCTCTCGGCCACCACATCGATACGATCGAGTCCGCGTTCGACGTGCCGGCGGTGCGCGACTTCCTCGCCGACGTGGTCGCCGATCTGGTGCAAAGGCTCGGTGCCCTCGACCAGATCAAGGCCGCGACCCGCAGATATCGGGTGAACCTGATCCTTGAGCACGACGCCGCAGCCGGCTGTCCGATCGTGATCGAGCGCACGCCCTCGCTCAGGAATCTCCTCGGCGAGATCGAGCGCGATTTCGTGGCCGAGGGCCGCCCGCACGCAGACCACCTGACGATACAGGGGGGATCGCTGCTCCAGGCAGACGGCGGCTTCCTGATTTTGGAGGCGCGCGACGTGCTTGCCGAGCCCGGCGCCTGGAAGGTGCTGTTGCGCAGCCTGCGGTCGGGCATGCTGGAGATCGTCCCGGCCGAGGCCGCCTCCCCCTTCGGCGCGCCGTTCCTCAAGCCCGACCCGATCCCGATCAACGTCAAGGTGGTGCTGATCGGCGACGGCGGCCTCTACGAGCTCCTCAGCGCCACCGACCCGGATTTCGGGCAGTTGTTCAAGGTGCTGGCCGATTTCGAGACCACCATCCCGCGCGACGAGGCGGGGGTCGGCTATTACGCCGGCGTGATTTCGCGAATCGCTCGCGACGAGGCGCTCGTGCCGTTCGCGCGTGATGCCGTGGTGGCGCTGACCGATCACGGTGCCCGCGTCGCTGGCCGGCGCGACCGGCTGACGACGCGTTTCGGTCGCCTCGCCGACGTTGCCCGGGAGGCCGCGTTCCTCGCCGGCAAGGCCAAGCGCAGCGCAGTGGCAGGGACCGACGTGAGCGAGGCGATCCGCCGTGGGCGACGGCGCGCCGACCTGCCGGCCCGTCGCTTCCGCCAGATGATCGCCGAGGGCAAGATCGGCGTTAGAACGACGGGAACCGAAGTTGGCCAGGTCAACGGGCTCGCAGTGGTCAGCGCGGGCCCCTTGACCTACGGCTTTCCGCAGCGGATCACCGCGACCGTGGCCCCGGGAAGCGCCGGCATGGTCGACATCGAACGCGAAGCGGAGCTCTCCGGCGCCATCCACACCAAGGGCTTCTACATCCTGGGCGGCCTCATGCGCCACCTGCTCAAGACCGATCATCCGCTCGCCTTCTCGGCCTCGGTCGCCTTCGAGCAGAGCTACGGCGGGATCGACGGCGATTCGGCCTCAGGTGCGGAGATATGCTGCCTCCTGAGCGCGCTCACGGGCGTGCCGCTCCGCCAGGACCTCGCGATGACCGGCGCGATCGACCAGCTCGGGCATGTTCAGGCGATCGGCGCGGTGACGGAGAAGGTCGAGGGCTTCTTCGCGGTCTGCAAGGCGGACGGACTCACCGGAACTCAGGGCGCGATCATCCCTGACGCGAATGCCGGGGACCTGATGCTGAGCGAGGACGTCTCGGAGGCGTGCGCGGCGGGAGACTTCTGCGTCTATGCGGTGGCGACCATCCACGAGGCGCTGACGCTCTTCACGGGAATGCCTGCGGGCGATCACGATGCGGAAAGCGGCTACGCCGAGGGCACCCTGCTCCGCCTGGCTCGGGAGAAGGCGCTGGCCCATTGGCAGATGTCGCGGCCGAGGGCGGAGGCATAGCGTTCTCCGATATCCCGCCGTTCCATCCGGTATAGGCGCAGGGACGAAGGCACGCCCCTTTCCGCGGCGTGCTCTTGTATTAGCTCGCGTATCTGCGGTACCGGGAATAGTGTGACCGCAGAGGCGGGTAGAGCGGGCGGGTGGCGCCGGCGATATCTTGACCGGTCGTCCCTTCGAGAACGTCGCCGTGACGTGGCAGCGTTGTCCCGATTATTTCCGTCTATGCTGCGCGATCTTCCCGAATGCCGATTGGTCACGCGATGGACCCATTCGTCGAGATGCTGCTGTGGACCACGCTCGCCGGTGCCTGCATACCGATCGGCGCCGGGCTCGCGCACATCGAACACATCCGCTCCCAGTGGCTTGAGCAGGAGTTTCGTCATTTCGTGATCGCCTTCGGCGGCGGCGTGCTGGTCGGCGCGGTCGCCCTGGTGCTGGTCCCCGAAGGGGCCGAGCGCCTGCCGGAGCCGCTGGCTGTGGCCGGCCTGATGCTGGCCGGTGGCGGCGTCTTCATGATGATCGACCGCATCCAGGCGAGGGCGAAGCAGGCGACACCTCAGTTTACCGCCATGGCGGCCGATTTCCTGCCGGAGTCGCTCGCGCTCGGCGGCATGTTCGCCGCCAACCCCGAAGGCGGGGTGCTGCTGGCGCTGCTCATCGGGCTGCAGAATCTTCCCGAGGGGTTCAATGCGTGGCACGAGCTCGCCGCTGGGCACCTCAAGCGCAGGTCCGTGCTCGGCCTGATGGTGATGCTCGCGTTCCTCGGCCCCGTGTGCGGCCTGATCGGCTGGTTCTGGCTTGCGGATCAGGACGCCATCCTGGGGGGGATCATGCTGTTCGCGTCCGGCGGCATTCTCTATCTCATGTTCCAGGACATCGCGCCGCAGGCGCGCCTTGAGCGGCACTGGGCGCCGCCGCTCGGCGCCGTGCTGGGGTTCGCGCTCGCGCTGCTCGCTGAGATGACGTTCCACTGAGGCGCCGGACCATCGCCCCCGCAGCGTCGAAATGGCCGAGTCCATTCGCGGGGCTCGATCGCGCGTCATTCAAGGGGAATGATAATTTATGGGCTTGGGGCTGACTTATAGCAAGGCGGGTTGCTTGAGCCCTCGTCCCGCAACGCCTGGCGTATGGAACCGCTTGCCTTCAAGAATGTCCGCGACGGTCAGCACCTGCATACGGGGATACTTGACGCCCATCACATCCATGTCGCCGGCTTGGGCCATGAAGCGACGGATATTCCGCTCCTTGGTCGGACCGAAGGGGTCTAGGACGATTAGCCCAGCCGTTACGGCCTGATCGTTGTCGAGAACGCCGCGAAGCTCGCGCACTTCCTTGATCCCGACGTTCTTACCACCCTTCACTTCGATTGCCATGCTCGACAGGTCGCGAGCATCCGGCAGGCCGAAATAGAGCCGCCCGTCGATCCCGCCATCGGCGGTGCGCTTGGTTGTCACGAAGCCATCTACCTGCTCTACGGCCCATCGCTGGAAATGGTACTTGTCCTTGATCCAAAGATCGCGAGCGCCTTCCAAATTGCGTGGAACACCGTCAATCTCGAAATCCTCGCCCTCCTTTAGGCCAAGGCGGTCCCGCAGTCGGATACTGGCCACACGCTTGACGGCGTGAATGGCTATGTCGATCCCAATCCACTGGCGGCCCATAAGGTGAGCTGCTTCCAACGTGGTTGCACACCCGCAAAACGGATCGAAAACCATGTCTCCAGGATTGCTGCTGGCCCCAATGATCCGCTCTAAAAGAGGAATAGGTTTCTGGGTCGCATACATCAGCCGTTCCTTGGCCTGACTATTTATGGGAGAGATATCGGACCAGACATTTCCCATGACTCCCCCCTTCATTTCGTCCAGATACCGCTTCAACTGCGGGCGCCGAGAGGTGTCATGTCCACCGCCTTTGAATGTCGGATACCAGATGCGACCTTCTGTATCCAGCTCCGCCATTCTGTCTTCTGAATAGCGCCAACCCTTTGCAGGGAACGGAAACCCCCTCCATTCGTACATCATGTTTGGTCTTGGATTTGGACTGGTCATGTTGTCTAGACGATAGAGCCGACCATCCCCATCTTCGTGTCTGTATTTGCTGGCGACGTATTCCTCTGAGTGAGGGTCTCGGGGAGTGTTCCAGATAAACCGCTTGCCCTTCGAATAGAAAAGTATGGAGTCAGAAACGCGACTCCACGTCTTGCTATCGCTATGGGTAGAGGTTCTCTTCCAGACAATTTCGTTTCGGAAATTTTCATGTCCGAAAATTGCGTCCATCATGACCTTGATGTAGTGGCTCGCAGTCGGGTCGCAGTGCAGGTAGATCGAGCCGGTCGGTTTCAGGATGCCACGCATCGGAAGAAGCCGTTGCGTCATGTAGGACAGGTAGGCCAGCAGGTTCGGATTGGTCTTGCGGAGCGCGTTCATCCATAGGCGCCAAAACTCTACCGAATCGTCGTCGATTCCCGCTTCGCGCATCAAGACTGGCATGGTGCGGAGTTCGCGCTCGCGCGATTCGTCTAGCACCCACATATCGCCGAACGCCTCGATCTGATCGGGTAGAGGGCGCCCGGTCTCATCCTTGTAAATCGCGTTGTAATCCCGATTAGAGTTGAACGGCGGGTCCAGATAAATCAGATCCACGCTGCCAAGCGGAATTTCTTCCATAATGGTCAAGCAATCTCCGAAATAGAGCCGGTTCATACCATCGCTCCCCGCAGGAACAAGGCGAAGGCGTTTTCGTCGTCACGGTGGTTGTACTTCCAAGCCGACTCGGCGATGAAAAGCGGTGCCAGCTTCCGACTGTAGTGATGGTGTGAGCCGTACCATGCCCGCTTGAGCAGCGCCCAAAAGCCCTCGATCGTATTGGTGTGCGTCGCGCCGTCCGAATAGGCGACGGAGTGGTTAATGACGGCATGGTTCATATGCTGCCGAACCCCGTTGTAGGCGGCGTATTCGTCGGTGATCAGCAGAGAGCCGCTCGGATCAACGGTTTCCTTGATGAACCGCAGGATGCCCTTGCCGGTCAGGTCATCGGCCACACGGGCGGAAACCTGACCGCCGCGCTCTACCGCGCCGACAACCGGCATCTTCTTGGTGTCACGGCCGCGCGGGCGGGGCTCGTCATCGTCGCGGCGGTTACGCTTCCGGGGCTTCCCGCCAACATAGGTCTCGTCTATTTCGACGATGCCATGCAGCAGGTCTGCTTGGTCGGCAGCCATCGCGGCTCGGATGCGCTGCTGCATGTAGAGCGCGGTCGGCTGTGTCAGATCGCAATCCCGTGTGAGCTGGTAGCTCGACAGGCTCTTTTTGGCATTGACCATCAGGCCAATACCGAGGAACCATTTCTGCAAGGGAATGCGCGTCTTTTCGAAGATCGTGCCAGACAGGACGTTGTAGCTCGCATGGCATCCGTGGCAGTTCCAGCGGCCCACGCGGTTGCCGTCGCACTTCCGAGCCACCTTGACGCTTCCGCACTTCGGGCAATGCGGATCGTCGCCCCAGCGGACGGCTTCAAGGTGCGCTATGCAGGACTGTTGATCGGGGAAGCGGCGGAAGATGGTGATCAGGTTCATGGTGTGTCTCCCTATGAACCCAATGTAATCACTCACCTATCCCGTGTCAAGCCCATAACTTATCATTCCGTTTTCATGGTCCCGACCTTGCGACGTAGCGACTCCGGTTCCCGTGCCGGCCCCGGCGGGTGGCGGTTCGCCGAAAACCGGTTGCAGCTGGATGACGTTCGGCACCTTCCCGCCGGCAGTGGTCTCCGCCTTGTTGACGTCCGCCGCTCGGGCTCCGTTTTACGAACTCCAGGCTATGCCCCAATTTCTCAAGCTCCGTCGCTGTGAACCCTAGCGCCAAGAAGGCCGGTTCTGACGTTTAGCAAAGCCTCAAAGCCGTATCGCGCTTGTCCGACGGCGGGGCAACCTGCGAGAGCCTGAGCCAATCGTTCAGCCCCTTCATGCCATAGCCAATTCATCCCCGGTGCGCCAACGTCGCCGAGCGCCCGATCTGGCTCGCGCGCGGCACCGGTCGTCACGGCGGCAACGACTTCACGATCGGCCATTCGCGCGCGTAGGAACTTCTTCCGTGGCGGCGTTCACACGTCGTGAGACCTCGGCTAGACGGGGCTGGCCACCGCCGAACCGCTGCCGCGGGCGGGTGTCAGCGCACTCTTCACGAATGGCGTAACCGGAAAAATCTCGGGTTAGTGAGCCGGCCGTGCCTCGGCGAGGCTCGGGGTTCCGCGCTTGCGGCCGTTTCCGGCACCCTTCCGCCGCGGGCGACCTCGCGCGGCGCGGAAGGGTGCCGGGGCGGGGTCGTCCCCGATCACGGTCAGCCGTTGCCGGATCAGACGCTCGATCTGGCCGAGCGACTCCCGCTCGCCCGCATCGCAGAACGAATAGGCGATGCCGTCGGCGCCGGCCCGCGCCGTGCGCCCGATGCGGTGGACATAGCTTTCCGGAACGTTCGGCAGCTCGTAGTTGATGACGTGGCTGATATCGTCGACGTCGATGCCGCGCGCCGCGATATCGGTCGCGACCAGGACGCGGGCCTCGCCCCGCCGGAAACGTTCGAGGGCCCGCTGCCGAGCGCCCTGGGACTTGTTGCCGTGCATCGCCTCGGCGGCGACACCGCCCTTCTCCAGCTGGGCCGCCACCCGGTTGGCGCGATGCTTGGTGCGGGCGAAGACCAGCACCCGCGAGAGCGCCGGGTCATCCAGGATATCGGCCAGCAGGCGCCGCTTGCCCTCGGACGAGACGTGGAAGACGCATTGCTGGATCCGCTCCACCGGCGTCGCCTGCGGCGTCACCGCGACCCGGACGGGATCGCGAAGGAAGTCGCTCGCCAGACGCGCCACATCGCGCGGCATGGTGGCCGAGAACAGCAACGACTGCCGCGCCGCCGGCAGGGCCGCGAGGATGCGGCGCACATCGCGAACGAAGCCCATGTCGAGCATGCGGTCCGCCTCGTCGAGGACGAGATGCTCGACCCGGTGGAGGTTGACCCGGCGCTGTCCCATCAGGTCCAGCAGGCGCCCGGGCGTGGCGACGAGGATGTCGACGCCTCGCACCAGCGCATCGACCTGGGGCCTCTGGCCGACGCCGCCATAGATGACGGCAAGCCGTAGCTGCAGATGGGTGCCATAGGCGCGGAACTCGTCGGCGATCTGGATCGCCAGTTCCCGCGTCGGCGCGAGGACGAGGGCGCGCGGTGCGCGACCGCGACCGCCGCTATTCGCGCCGGCGAGCCGGTGCAGGATCGGCAACGCGAAGGCCGCCGTCTTGCCGGTGCCGGTCTGGGCGATGGCGAGAACGTCTCGCCCGGCCATAACCTCCGGGATGGCCTGCGCCTGGATCGGCGTCGGTGTTGTGTGTTCGCGCTCGGCCAGCGCGCGTTGCAGGGTCTCGGCCAGGCCGAGTTCGGAAAACAGTTTCTTGGTCACATTGATCCTTGACTGCCCGGCGCGGTCCGTATCGTCGGGACGGCTGGTCTCGGGCGCATATGCCAGCCGCGGGAGCAGCCGGAACGGGTGAGGTTGCTTGTTTCCGGGTCTGAAGCGGCGCAAACGCGTTGCGTCGCGGGCCCGGAAAATGATTTACAGGGGCTACATGTGCTCTCGGGCCGGCAATGTCAATGCCCGCCACCGCCTACGCCAACTTCACCGAGCCGACACAGGTCCGGAACATGGAACTCGGCCATCTGGTCGACGCCTCGGCCGTGGCGGCCGGATTGAGGAACAATTCCGCTCCCCGATACGGGAAGGACACCTCGAACCGCTGCCGCCATCTTGATTTCCCCAGCTCATGGCCGGCATACATGTGCCGACTCTGTGTGTCGCTAGCAAGTGTATTTGTCCGGTTTTCGTAGCACATCATATGTCCGCTTCTGTTGTTGCGGTTTGCCCTGTGGACAAGTGGTCAGGCGCGGAGCGGCTGTCCACTTGTCCACAGGGCGCCGGCCGGTCGCGTCGAAGCGTCTCACGCGGCCTGCCGGGTTGGGGTTTCGATGGGCTCGCCGTTGGCGGTGTAGCGGGCGAGGCATCGGGGCCCGTGGAAGAGGGCGAGGGTTCCGTCCGGATACTCATGGACCCGGACCGTGGCCTTGACGTAGTGGTGTCTGGCCGGGGTAGCGGGGATCTGGAGGACGCGCCTTTCGTAGCGCACGGTGTTGTCGCGGGCGACCGTGCGGTCTGTGCGGCGACAGAGGATGTCGTCGATCTGGCCGGGGTGTTCGAGGGGCACGAAGGCGCTGTCTTCGAGTTCGGGCGGGGTGGCGAAGCGGCGATTGTGGTCGGGCAGGTAGGTGTCTGCGATGAAGCGGTCGGCGGCTTTGACCGTCGCGATCCCCGCCAGCGCCAGTTCCTTGACGAGGCGGTCCTGGAGGGTGCCGAAGGCGCGCTCGGAGCGGCCGCGGGCCTCGGGCGAATAGGCAGCGATGTGCTCGATGCCGAGCTGATGGAGGGCGCGGCCGACCTGGGTGTGTTGATCCTTGGCGACCTTGCCGCCTGCCTCGGGGGTGTGGAAGTAGTGGCTGCCACGGTCGGTGTAGAGGCTGCTGGGCATCCCCTTGTCGGTGAACACCTGCTTCAGCGCCCGGAAGGTGGACGCGGTGCCTTCCTCCTCGACCAGGAAGGCCGAATAGATCTCTGAGGTGGCGTCGTCCATGGTGACGATCAGGTCGCACGCCGCCTGGCCGGCCAGCCACTCATGGCGTGAGCCGTCCTGATGGACGCAGCGCCGCGCCTCATGCCGACGCAGGGCTTGCGCGGGCGCCGGCGACGGTGGGCGCCGCGCCTGGGTGCCTTGGACACCAGGCCTGCGCGCTGCAAGGTGGTCTTGGTCCAGGTGTAGCTCCAGGCGAAGCCATGGTGGGCGCAGAGATGGTCGTGGAAGTGCTTGACCGTCCAGCCCGTATGGCGGGTTCGGTACTGCTCGAGCACCCATTCGATCCGGTCGGCCGGCACGCGGCGCGCGGACGCCTTGTCGAGCCTTCGGTCGAACAATCCGTCGAGGCCATCGTCCTCGTAGCGGCGCCGGTAGCGGCGGAAGCTCCGCTCGCTCATCCCCAGCATCTCCGCCGCCTCCAGCGCAGACAGGCGTCGTGCCTGCCAGTGCCCCAGCACATTCTGAAACGTCTGCATCCTGCGTTCCTGTAGCAACGTCGTCCGGCTCATCGCGGTCCCTCCCCACGGAGACACCAAACCGGACAACTCGTGTGCTACCTAAACCGGACACATCATGTGCTAGCGACACTCTGTGTTGACAGTTCGTTTTGGTATGCCAGAATGGGAATCGAAAACTCCGGAAACTTCAATGTTTCCGGGTGGTTGAGCGGTTGCGGGGGCAGAGTTTTAACCTGCGACCTTCAGGTTAGGCATAGTACCGGCGTACCGATATCGTTCTCAGTCGACAGGTATAGGCTTACATACGCAAGCGCTAGAACAGGCCTGTTGACGACGTGCTTAGGCCTAAGTACCTGCCGCGCAGGGCGCTATATTGTCCATCAAAGATTTCCATGAACTGTCAGTGGGCTGTAGGTTCGCGTTGCCCACAGCTTGCGGACATCCTTTCTATTCGGCCAAAAGATCGTGTCGGCACTCTCCGCCAGCTAGCTTGTCTGTACTGTTGCAGCCGCGACTTCCGCCACCTCCATGCCCCTTAGAAAATGCCTTCCCTGCTGCTCAGTAATCTCGCTCTCTCCGGGGCTGATCCCACGCAGCTCCACCCTGCTGACTAGGTCTCCGCCGCAAAGTCCATGGCTAGCGGCCGCTCCTCCACCTATCAACCACACGACTTGCTGCCGCTCTTCCGAGAATTCGATCAGTCACCGCAATCCATCTGCCGTCGCTTGTTCCGATGTATATCTATCTTTCATTATCTCCATCGCTGGAATTTGGATCCAGCGTTTCGCGACTGATCCACATCTTCATCATTCTTGAGTTGTACTTTTCAATTATTGACGAATGTCCTGGAGGATTATTTGGACTCTTCATGATGCGCTCGAATTCGAGTCTATTGAATTCCTGGACCTCGCTTGGCG
The DNA here is from genome assembly GCA_965237415.1 of Alphaproteobacteria bacterium. Taxonomy (GTDB): domain Bacteria; phylum Pseudomonadota; class Alphaproteobacteria; order UBA828; family UBA828; genus WTGU01. Next base: position 356,634 of record CBDEFM010000002.1, on the reverse strand, counting down.
ATAGTCGTGGAAAGAAATGCCCCTCGCATCCGGGTCCTATTGTGCCGCGTTTAGCGATGCCCATACTGCCGACGAAAGTAATATCCATCCCCGGCGGTGAAGCGGCAACAAACGCACAATTCGAAACCAACAGAAATTCTTGGGCCAAGACAGATTGTTCTTTCCGAAAATAAACATATTGACAGAACGCTCCTGAACTCTTCCTCTCAATTTGAATGCAATGGCATCTACAACGAAACAAAGGAAATCCCCAAATCTGGCCCTTGCGCGCGCGATTGCACTGTTTGTGTGCAGGCTGGAAGTTCCAATCTCCATTGTAACGAAGCCGCCCTAAGTTTGATTCTCTCTACCGGAAGAAGGATTGAGGAATTATATGAAAGGCTTATCCCCTTGCTTCCGGTTCGTCTAGAAATTGACCTACGCAATGCAACGGTTTCAGCCGGCGGACTCAGAAAATCACAGTGCAGCCCGTGCCTTATCCGGGCCTGCCAGCAGTGGGAAGGCACGCAACATCATGCGCTCCCGGAGCCAAGGGGATAAGCCTTTTATATGATTAACGTCGCCTTGTTTCTTCTTGTCAATTGTTTTGCCGCATCCGCCGAGATGAATGCCACATGTGCGGCTATCTCTCCTCAAAATACGCGCTAACTTATTGCTCATGGTCATGGGCTTTCTCGACCACCGGGGGCCAGATTCTGCCCATATTCTGTTTGGGGGAGAAACTCGGCGGCATCTCAGGTCATATTGACCGATAATTTCAATCTAACTGTTTGCAGCAAGAGTAGTATCACCCGATCGACGGGCACCTGCAGATCAAGCGCGGCACCGACAGCTCGATTAAGGTGGGTCAAGCAGGGCTGTGACCTGCGCGCGGTCCATCGTGCCGATGGCAAGAGAGCCGAGCTCGGACGATGTAGGAGTAGATCGCGTGACGATAGAGCTCTGCGGTCTTCGGACGGCAGTTCACCTCCGCATGCGCGCTCATGCAGCGCTCCGCCAAGTCCGCCACCGTGAGCTCGGGCACCGGCGCCGAAGGGACCGGATCCATGCCGCGCTTGATGCGGTCGATGATCGCCGCCGCCTCCTTGCGGGCCTGCTCGGCCGCGGTGTCGCCGTGCCGGCCGATGGTCACACGCTTCAGACCGTTCGGTCCGCGCGTTTGGACGACGTAGGTCTTCCGCCCCGTGCGATGGACCCGCACCGGAAACCGCGCAGATCGCGGTCCCAGACGACGGCATCCTTGCTCTCCACGCAGAGGGCGTCGACGCTGCGCTTGGAGATATCGAAGCCGCTGCTCTTCGGTATGGCACCCTTCCGGCGGCTCTGTTCCGTGTCCAACATGCGGCGCAAATATGTAATCAATCTGCATACGACTGTACTCGAACCAGGGCTCGTTCAAGCGGACTCGTGTCTTCGACGCAAGAGGTTTCTCGTGGCGATGAGAGCAATTATGATAGTAATATCAGTACATTATTGCACCACAGCATACCCAACTGCGCTCGTGATATACGCGACGAACTTTACACGATCTGCGTCGCGCCCAGACATTCGATCCGCCAGGAGCGGGCCGAGAAGCGTAGCCCGGTCTACGGTTGAGGCTCGCATCGTGCGCTCCGCACGCGTGGACGCGCGACGCGGGCGGGCGCCTGGGCGCGACCCGAAGGGCGGCGTCTTCAGGCCGACACCGTGCGTCAAGCCGCTTGCCCGTTGCACCACATCGCGCGACGCGGCTTTCCTGCTCTGTCGGCCTGGAAGCGCCGCGCAGACCATGACCCTGGTGAGAAATGCGGGCTAGAGGAGACGTGCTGGTGACGAAGAGTCTCGAAGGTGCCTGCCATTGCGGCGCGATCGGCGTCGCGCTCGAGGTAGAGGACGATGCCGCGCTTTCCCCGCGCCACTGCGGCTGCAGCTTCTGTCAGAAGCATGGCAGTCTCTACGTCTCCGCGCCGTCCGGCCGCCTCACGATCACGTTGGCCGAGCCCGACCGCGTGAGCCGCTATGCCTTCGGCCACAAGACCGCGACATTTCTCATCTGCACCCGCTGCGGCGTGGAGGCCGCAGCCGTATGCGAGATGGAGGGGCGCCTCTACGCGGTCCTGAACGCGAACCTGCTTTCGCCGCCGCTCGCCGTGGACCGGGCGTCTGTCCCCATCGCGGATTACGAGGCCGAGGATGTCCCCGGACGGCTGGACCGGCGCAAGCAGCGCTGGATATCCAACGTCACCATCGTCGAGGGTTAATCGAGGACAGCGCATTTGAGAAAGTACGCCGCCGCCAGCACCAGCTCCGCCTGCTGAACGGACAACCCGATCGAGTCAGAGCGCGGAAAGGAACTCCGCAAGGACCCCGTTGAACCGCTCGGGATACTCCCAAAACATCATGTGGCCGCCGAACGTCTCCACGCGCGAATTGGGGCAGTGCTTGGCCAGGAAGGGCTTGGCGGTCTCCGCCCAATGGTCGGCGACGAAGAAGAGCGACGGAATAGCCGCGTCCACCTGCTTCGCTTCTTCGAGGTAGTTGGCGAAACACACGTCGGCGATCAGATTGGCGGCGATGATCGGCGGCGTCGCGAGCGACTGCTCGACCACCCACGCCGTCACCTCGGGCGTCATCTCCCCTTCGATCATGACGTTGTCCGCGTACCAGATAACGACGCCGCGCTGCCCCTGCGCGGTCTGGACGCCCTGGAAGAACCCGGCGAGATCGGGAATCGCCCCCTCGACCCAATCGCTCCGGTCGTAGCTCATTCCGAGCGGCGGCATGTCGATGGAGACGAGCGCGCGAATTCCGTCCGTGCCGCGATTGCGGACGTGGTGCCAGGCGGTCAGCGATCCTGCGGACCAGCCCGCGAGGACCGGATTTTCCACGGACAGATGGTCGAGAAGCTTGGCCAGATCGGCGGCTTGGGTCGCGTAGTTGTTGCCGTCGCTGGTCACGGTGGAACGGCCGTGGCTGCGGGGGTCGAACGAGATGACCCGATAGGAGTCTGTGAACGCGGCGAATTGGTGGTCGAAGACTCTGGTCGTGAAAGTCCAGCCGGGTATGAGAACCAGCGGGGGCCCCTCCCCCTCGTCCTCGTAGTAGATGTCGACGCCTGGCGCGACCTCGAAGTAGGCACCGATGCGTTGAGCGGCCATGACACCCTCCTGCATAAGACCGATCGGCGGCGCTGCCGCTTGCGGCTAGCCGCTGCGATAGATGTAGCTGTAAGCGTTGATGGCCGGCACGCCACCCAGGTGGGCGTATAGAACGCGCGACCCTGCCGGGAAATAGCCCTTCCTCACGAGGTCGATCATCCCCTGCATGGATTTCCCCTCGTAGACGGGATCGGTCATCATCCCTTCCAAGCGGGCCGCGAGGCGGATCGCCTCGTTCGTTTCCGCCGAGGGCACGCCGTAGTTGGGATAGGCGTAGTCCTCGAACAGAACAAGATCGTCGTCGGTAATGGCGCGGCCCAGTTCCACGAGATCCGCCGTGTTCTGGGCTATATCCATGACCTGGGCGCGGGTCTGTGCCGGAGTCCCCGACGCGTCGATTCCGATGACTCTGTCGGCGCGCCCATCCTCGGCGAAGCCGACGAGCATGCCGGCGTGGGTCGAGCCGGTGACGGTGCAGACCACGATGTAATCGAATGTGACACCGAGGTCTTGCTCCTGCGCCCGCAGCTCTTCAGCGAAGCCGACATAGCCCAGACCGCCGAACTTGTGAACCGAAGCGCCGGCCGGGATGGGATAGGGGTTCCCTCCCTTCGCCTTCACGTCTTCGATGGCCCGCACCCAGCTCTCACGAATGCCAATGTCAAAGCCGTCGCTGACCAGTTCAATCTCTGCTCCCATTACGCGGCTCATCAGGATGTTCCCGACCCGGTCGTAGACAGCGTCTTCGAACGGCACCCAACTCTCCTGGACCAGGCGGCACTTCATGCCGAGCTTGGCGGCGACCGCCGCAACCTGCCGCGTGTGGTTGGACTGCACGCCGCCGATCGTGACGAGCGTATCGGCGTTCGATGCGATGGCGTCCGGGACGATGTATTCGAGCTTGCGGATCTTGTTGCCGCCTAAGGCGAGGCCCGAATTGCAGTCCTCACGCTTGGCATAGAGCTCGACCGCGCCGCCGAGATGCTCGGACAGCCGATCCAGTTTCTCGATGGGCGTCGGGCCGAAGGTCAGCGGATAGCGTTCGAATTTGTCCAGCATCCGATCCTCCCGCTCGTGTGAGGCGCCAATTGCCCTCTATCAAGCGCGGCATCCATCGTACCCATGCGGCTAACACGAGGGACGACAATCGCCGCGGTACAATCCCAACACAACCGGCCTAGCTTCGTCCACCGCTGGAATCGCACGACCGAAAGTCTACAAGAAAAGAACGCCGCCCCGTCAGGGGCGGCGTTCTCCGGGAGAATCGTGTGTCAGATAACTAGCTGCTTGCGCACGGGTTGCACCCGCCACAAGGATTGCACGGGTCTTCTTCATCGACCGCACAGGGGTTGCACCCGCCGCACGGGTTGCAGGGGTTGCACGCATCGTGCGAGTCCGCGACGACGAGCGGCTGCTCCCCGGCCGAGGCGGCCGTGGGTGCAAGCGCGGCGCCCGCCGCCATCGTGATTACGCTCACTGCAATGACGGTTTCTTTGATCATCGGTAGCCTCTCCTCGCAGATTTTGGTTATTGGCTGCGCGCGATCGCCTGCCCAGGCGGTCCAAGCGGAACCAACTCTCATAATGGGACAAGCGGGCATCGGCGGGAAGTGGCGCGGCGATGTTATCGCGGTAATGTGATCATGCTTGACCCGGTGGCACGGCACGCGCGGCCCCAAGTCCGTTCAGAGCGGTACCGTTTCCCACGGGTGGGAATCGACTATGCTGACCACGCGGTATAACAGGCACCCATACGAATGCGCAGGCGAGTTCTCCATTCCCCCGCACTTCTCGTACAACTGGATTCATCCTTCGGTCACGCCACCTTGGGAGAGATTATCCGTTGAAACAATGCGTTATCGGGGAATCTCAAGTAACGGTCTGGCGCGGGCCCAGGTCCTGAGAGAACAAGCGTAGAGGCTTCGAGCATGCCGGATCGGGAGGGCGACAGGCTGAGCGGGCGTGTGCGCCGCTACGCGCGGGTCGGCACCTCCGTAGGCGGAATCGCCGCGCGCATGGCGGGGCAGCGCTATCTCGGCCTACCCGCGGATCGGGAGCGGAACGCCGCCGAGCTCGGGCGCGCGCTCGGCGGCCTCAAGGGGCCGTTGATGAAGGTCGCGCAGCTGCTCGCGACGGTCCCCGGCGGCCTTCCGGACGAGTATTCCGAGGCGCTCGGCGCCCTCCAGTCGCGAGCACCGGCGATGGGCTGGGGATTCGTCAAGCGGCGCATGGCCGCCGAGCTCGGACCCGACTGGCGCTCTGCCTTCGCAGATTTCGAGATGGAGGCTGCAGCCGCAGCCTCTCTCGGCCAAGTGCACCGCGCCACGGGACACGACGGCGCAGCGCTCGCCTGCAAACTGCAATACCCGGACATGGCGTCGGCGGTATCGGCCGACATTCGTCAGCTCAAGCTCATCTTCGCGGTCTATGCCCGTTACGACCGGGCCATCGATACCGGCGAGATCCACGCCGAGATCGCAGCCCGGCTTCGCGAGGAGCTCGACTATGAGCGCGAGGCCCGCCACATGGCCCTCTACGGCGAGATACTGAGCGACGAACCGGGCGTTCACGTGCCAGTGGTCGAGAGCGCCCTCTCGACCAAGCGGTTGCTTACCATGAGCTGGCTCGATGGCGCGCCTCTCCTCGACTTCAAGGAGGCCCCGGTCGAGCGGCGCAACGACATCGCGCAGCATATGTTCAACGCCTGGTACGTGCCGTTCTACCGCTATGGTGTTCTCCACGGCGATCCACACCTCGGCAACTACACGGTTCGTCCCGACGGCGAGGTCAATCTTCTCGACTACGGCTGCATCCGCGTGTTCGGAAGCCGCTTCGTCCAGGGCGTGATCAACCTCTACCACGCAGTCAAGAACGATGATCGCGACCTCGCGATTCACGCGTACGAAACCTGGGGATTCACCGATCTGTCGAACGAGATGGTCGACGCGCTCAACATTTGGGCCGACTACATTTACGGGCCCCTGATCGACGACCGGACCCGGCTGATCGACGAATCGGGAAGCGGCCGCTTTGGCGGCGAGGTCGCGGCCAAGGTGCATCGGGAGATCCGGCGCCTTGGTGGCGTAACCCCGCCCCGCGAGTTCGTGCTGATGGACCGCTCGGCGATCGGCCTCGGCTCGGTCTTTCTTCATCTGAAGGCGGAGCTCAACTGGCATCGCCTCGTCGAGGCGCTCATAGAGGACTTCGACGCCGCTCAATTGACGCGCCGGCAGGTGGCCGCGCTCGACCTTTGCGGCGTGCCCGAGGCCGCTTGATGTCCTGTCACAGCCCGGATCAGACGCGCCATCCGGTCCCATCCCGCGAGCCGGAGACGGGCCTTGGCAAACCGCATCGGGCGGGGCATTGTGGCGCCGCTCCCGGGCAGGCGGAGTTGATGCGGGCATGAGAATCGGGGTTCCGAAGGAGATCGTGCCGGGCGAAACCCGAGTCGCCGCCTCCCCGGATTCCATCAAGAAATTTGCAGCCCTCGGCGTCGAGGTGCTGGTGGAAAGCGGCGCCGGGGCCGGCGCACAGATGGCGGATGAGGTGCTGGCGGAGGCCGGCGCGCGCATCGTGGTTGATGCGCAGACGATTTACGGCGACTCCGATCTCGTGGCCAAGGTTCGCGCCCCGCTCTGCGACGGAAATGCGGCCGACGAGCTCTCTCTGGTGAACCCGGAAGCGATCCTGGTGGGACTGCTCGCGCCCCTGCAACAGCGTGAACAGGTTGCCCGATTCGCGGCCCATGGCGTCACCTCCTTTGCGATGGAGCTGATCCCGCGCATCAGCCGCGCGCAGTCGATGGATGCGCTCTCATCACAGAGCAATATCGCCGGCTACAAGGCGGTGATCGACGCGGCCGATCACTTCGGCCGCATCCTGCCTATGATGATGACGGCTGCCGGCACCATCGCGCCGGCACGGGTGGTCGTGCTCGGAGCAGGCGTCGCCGGGCTTCAGGCGATCGCGACGGCCAAGCGCCTCGGCGCGCTGGTCTCGGCCTTCGACGTGCGCCCCGCCGTCAAGGAACAGGTCGAGAGCCTCGGCGCCAAGTTCATCTCCGTCGATGCCGACGCCGGGAACGCCGAGACCGCAGGCGGCTATGCCAGGGAGATGGGCGACGCGTACAAGGAGCGCCAGGCCGCGCTCATCCACGAGACGCTGGCGAAGCACGATATCTGCATCACCACGGCGCAGATCCCGGGCAAACCCGCCCCGGTACTGATCACGGAAGCGATGGTCGAAGACATGAAGCCCGGCTCTGTGATCGTCGATCTGGCCATCGAGGGCGGCGGCAATTGCGCGTTGAGCGCCCACGACCAGGTGATCGTTCGAAACGGCGTTACCATCGTCGGCCACGCCAACTACCCGGCGCGGGTCCCGGTCGATACCAGCACACTCTATGCGCGCAACCTGTTTAACTTCATCGAACCGATGATCAATCGGGAGAGCCGCACCCTCGACATCGATTGGGAGGACGAGGTGATACGGGGGGCCTTGCTGACGAAGGGCGGCGCGGTGGTGAACCCGGCGCTCCAGGGCAAAGAGATCTAGCCGTGGAGCACGTGCTCGAGCTGCATCCGCTGGTCATCGCTGTCACGATCTTCGTGCTCGCGGTGTTCATCGGATACTACGTGGTGTGGAGCGTCACACCTGCGCTGCACACGCCACTCATGTCGGTCACCAACGCCATTTCGAGCGTGATCATCGTGGGCGCGCTGCTGGCCGTAACGCCGGCCGAGGGCAGCGTTGTAGCCAAGATTTTGGGCGGAGTCGCCGTCGGCCTTGCTGCAGTCAACATTTTCGGAGGATTCACCGTCACCCAACGCATGCTTTCGATGTTCAAGAAGAAATAGGCGGCTCTTCACATGACCTCCAATTTGGCGGCGATCCTCTATCTGATCGCCGGCGTCTGTTTCATCATGGCCCTGCGGGGCCTTTCGTCGCCCGCGACCGCGCGCAGCGGCAATATCTTCGGCATCGCCGGCATGCTGATCGCGATCGGTACGACCCTCGGTCAGCCGGGGGTCGAGGACTATTTGTGGATCGGCATCGGCATCGCCGTCGGCGGATTGATCGGCACAGTGATCGCTCTCCGCATCCGCATGACCGCAATGCCGCAGCTGGTAGCGGCATTCCACAGCCTGGTGGGGCTCGCCGCGGTGCTTGTCGCCGGCGCCGCGCTCTATGCGCCGGAAACGTTCCACATCGGTACGCCGGGCGACATCAGGCTGGTGAGCCGGATCGAGATGTGCTTCGGCGTGGTGATCGGCGCCCTCACCTTTACCGGCTCGGTCGTCGCCTTCGCCAAGCTTCAGGAGCTGATGACCGGCGCGCCGCTGGTCTTCCGCGGCCAGCATTTGCTCAACCTTGCGCTCATCATCGCGATTGTCGCGCTCGGCGGAATATTTTCCATCGAGCAGCAGGAGAGCGTGTTCTGGGCCATGACAGGCCTCGCGCTGCTCTTGGGCGTGCTGTTGATCGTCCCCATCGGCGGTGCGGACATGCCGGTGGTGATCTCGATGCTGAACTCCTATTCGGGATGGGCAGCGGCGGGTATCGGCTTCACCCTCGAGAACACCGTGCTCATCGTGGTCGGCGCCCTGGTGGGCTCGGCCGGCGCGATCCTGAGTTACATCATGTGCCACGCGATGAACCGCTCCTTCATCAGCGTGATCCTGGGCGGCTTCGGCACCGATTCCTCGCGGCCGGCCACGGCGGCCGACCGCACCCACAAGGCGGGCAGTGCCGACGACGCCGCCTTCATCATGCGCAACGCGGGTACCGTGGTGATCGTGCCGGGCTACGGCCTCGCTGTCGCCCAGGCCCAGCACGCCGTGCGCGAGATGGCCGGTCTGCTCCAGAAGGAAGGGGTCGACGTCCGCTACGCCATTCACCCCGTCGCCGGCCGCATGCCGGGCCACATGAACGTGCTGCTGGCCGAGGCCAACGTCCCCTATGACGAGGTTTTTGCGCTCGAGGACATCAACAGCGACATGCCCAATACCGATGTCGCCTTCGTGATCGGCGCTAACGACGTGGTCAATTCGGTGGCGAAGACCGATCCGCAGAGCCCGATCGCGGGCATGCCGATCCTCGATGTGGAGCTCTGCAAGACCGTGTTGTTCGTCAAGCGCTCGCTGGCGCCCGGTTATGCGGGTATCGACAATCCGGTGTTCTACAGGGACAACACGATGATGCTTTTCGGCGACGCAAAGAAAATGGTCGAGGAGATCGTGAAATCCCTCTGATCCCGAGTCTCATTACGGAATTGCATCGGCCCGCGCCATAGCGGCGCGTGCGACGAACGAAGCGGGAAATTGTTAGGAAACGGCGCCGCCCACTCTGGGGCGGAAACTATTCCTCGCGCTGCGCGCGTTTGCGGGCGAGTTTCCGGGCGCGCCGGATCGCCTCTGCCTTCTCCCGCGCCCGCCGCTCCGAGGGTTTTTCGTAGTGGCGGCGCATCTTCATTTCCCGGAAGATTCCTTCGCGCTGCATCTTTTTCTTAAGTGCTTTCAGCGCCTGATCGACATTGTTTTCGCGTACGACTACATGGACCAAATGTCTGGTTCCCTTCGCACGATTTCGGGTTTCATTGCGTCGCGCGCGGCTCTATAGCACGCGGCGCCAAGGCTGTGAAGGCGGCAAGCACACTGCCTGCGGCCGCACACCAGCGGCAGAGTAGCACGCGGCGCCGCAACCCGTGAGCCGGAAAGGAAGAACACCATGACGGAGACCACCGCCCTGGTCGGGATCATCATGGGGAGCCAGTCCGACTGGGAAACCATGCGCCATGCCGCCGAGACGCTGGAGGCGCTGGGAGTCCCGTTCGAGACACGCATCGTCTCGGCCCACCGCACGCCCCGGCGGCTCTATGCGTACGCCGACGAAGCCCGCGAACGCGGCCTCAAGGTGATCGTCGCCGGCGCGGGCGGCGCTGCGCACCTGCCCGGCATGACCGCCTCGATGACTCCCATTCCGGTGATCGGCGTGCCGGTCGAGAGCAAGAGCCTGAAGGGGATGGACAGCCTGCTCTCCATCGTCCAGATGCCGGCCGGTGTGCCGGTCGGCACGGTCGCCATCGGGCGCGCGGGCGCGGTCAATGCGGCTTTGCTTGCTGCTGCCATCGTGGCGCTCGGGGATGAGCGGGTGGCCGCCGCGCTCGATACGTGGCGGGCCAATCAGACCGCCGCAGTCGCCGAGACGCCGCAGTCCTGATCCCGTGATCGCGCCTGGCGGGACCATCGGCATTCTCGGCGGCGGCCAGCTCGGCCGGATGCTGGCGATCGCCGCCGCGCCTCTCGGCTATCGCTGCCATATTTTCTCGCCGGAGCCAGGCGGTCCTGCCGCGCAGGTCTCGGCCGCCGAGACCGTGGCGGCCTATGACGATACCGCGGCACTGGATGCCTTCGGCGCGGCGGTGGATGTCGTCACCGTCGAGTTCGAGAACGTGCCGGCATCGGCGCTGGAACGGCTCAGGGACCGGGTTCCGGTCCGGCCGGGCGCCCGCTCGCTCCAAGTTGCGCAGAACCGCATCTCCGAAAAGGATTTCGTGTGCGGCCTCGGGTTGGAGGCGACGCCTTATGCGCCTATCGAGGAAGACGCCGATGCCGATGCGGCGGACCCGCTGATCGGCCGTCCCGCCGTGCTCAAGACCCAGACCCTCGGCTATGACGGAAAGGGCCAGTTCGTGCTGGCGGCAGGCGACGATCTGCGCGACGCCTGGTACGGCACGCTCGACGGCCGGCCGGCGATCCTGGAAGCGCTGGTCGCGATCGAACGCGAGGTCTCGGTGATCGTTGCCCGCGCGCCGGACGGGCGGGTGGCGAGCTTCGATCCGGTCGAGAACCGCCACGTGAACGGCATCCTCGACCTGACGCTGGCACCGGCCGACGTCTCCCCCGCTCTCGCAGCGGCCGCGCGGGACGGCGCCGAGCGCATCGCCCAGGCGCTTGACCACGTCGGGGCTCTTTGCGTCGAGCTGTTCGTCACCCAAAGCGGCCAACTGCTGGTCAACGAAATCGCCCCCCGCGTCCACAATTCCGGCCACTGGACCATTGAAGGGTGCGAGACCAGCCAGTTCGCACAGCACATCCGCGCCGTCTGCAGCCTGCCGCTGGGCTCCACCGCGAGACGGGCCAATGCCGCCATGAAGAACCTGATCGGCGCCGATGTCGAGCATTGGCAGACACTCGCCGCTGACCCGGCTGCGCACCTCCATCTCTACGGCAAGGATGAGGCGCGCACCGGTCGCAAGATGGGCCACGTCACCTGGCTTGCACCCCTCGACGCGCCGCCGCCGGTGCCCGACTGGCCGCCAGCACCGCCGCAGGGGGGCGCTCCCTAAGCGCCGCGAACCACGCCGATGAAATTGTCGTAGAGGATGCGGGCGTCGCGGTTGAAGGACGGCATGTTCCGGGCGGCCTCGGCTTCGAACGGCGCGAGACCGTCGGGGCCGAGCGCCCGTTCCAGCGAATCCTGGTAGGCGGGCACGGCGCCCCAATCGGCGACCGTCGTGGGCGTGAGTTCCACGTGATACTGCAGCCCGTAGGCATGGCGGCCGACGCGGAGCGCCTGGACGGCACACAGCTCTGACTCGGCCAGACTGACGGCGCCCTCGGGCATCGCGGTCACCGCGCAGCCGTGCCATTGCAGGCAGGTCACGGTCGGATCGAGCCCGGCGAGCAGCGGATCGCCGCGTCCGGCTTCGGTCAGGTCGACGGTCATGATGCCGACCTCGGGCTCGGCCATCGTCTCCACCTGGCCGCCGAGCGCGTCGGCGAGGAGCTGATGGCCGAGGCAGACGCCGAGGAAGGGCATGTCGCGCCCGGCGACTGCCTCGCGAATCGCCACCTTTTCGTCGGCGAGCCAGGGGTGGGCATCCTCCTCGAAGACATCCATCGGCCCCCCCATGGAGATCAGCGCGTCGTAGCCGTCGAGAGGCGGGATCGCCTCGCCCTCGTCGAGCTCGACCGTGTCCCAGGCGATTCCGTCGGCGCGCATGAAGTCGCGGAAAATGCCGGGATGCTCGATGTCGATGTGCTGAAGCACGAGGAACTTCATCGCCGGTTTCTCCAGGGTGCGAGGCTATCGCGCCGCATCCGCCGCCGCCTGCGGTGGGACGGCAGCAGCGAGGGCATAGAGCACCAAAGCACAGCCGAGCACGGGCGTGAAGCCGACGTGCAACGCAATGAAGGTCGCAAGAGACGCACTGACCACCGACGCGCAGGCGTTGATTCCCCAGGCCCAGGGTACGAGCAGCGGCGCGCGGTCGCCGAGCGCCTTGAGTCCGAGTGGGAAGGGCATGCCCAAGAGAAACCCGATGGGCCCGAGCAGCGCGAGCGCGACCGCGAGCCGCGCCGCCGTCGGCCACCCCTGTGCGGCCTCGAAGACCCAGGGCAGGAGCCCGATATAGACGCCGACGACGACGATGATGCCGGCCGCGGCGAGTACGATCGGTGGACGGCGGCCGGCCAGGCGAGCGAGGCGCTCCGTCGCGCCGGCGCCGAGGCCGGCGAAAACCAGAAGGCCGGCGAGCACCACCGCGATGGCGTAGAGCGGATGCCCGAGAAAGACCGCGAAGCGCTGCATGAACGCGATCTCGATGAAGAGGAAGGCGAGCCCGAGGCTCGCGAAGAACACCATGACACGCCAGCGCGGCGGCGCGGATGCACCCAACCTGCGCGGGGCGCGGAGCACGAGTAGAGGCAGGAGGATCAGGAGCGCCGCCGCGATGGTGCCCTGCACCAGAGTCGCGACCAGGATGACGAAGCCCCATTCCACCAGGGGCAGACCGCCCTGCGCGCGAAGCGCGAGCAGCTCGGGGAGCGTCGCCCACTTCAAGCTGTGGAAGAAGAACGGGCGGTCGTCGGTCGCGGGCCGGAGCGCGAACTTGTAGCGGGCGGCGAAGTCTTCAAGGTCGGGGCCCAAAATGGCGGCAGCACCGCGATAGAATTCTGGCTCGGCGAGCCTGTTGAAGCGGTTGGCGTCGCCCTCCGCGATACCCGGATGCCAGACCAGGTCGAACGCATAGTCGTCCGAGAACGCGCGCAACCCGGCGATTGCACGCGGGTCGAACGGTCGGCCTCCGATGACCAGCGTCGTGGTCTTCCAGCCGCGAATCATGACGAGCCGGGATGCGGGATCGGCGACGCCTCGCTCTTCGAGCGCAGCCCGCGCGGTCCAAAGCAGCTTCAGCGCGTCGCGCGCCGGCAGTTTGAGCCAGCGGGTAACCGCGAGCACACCATCGGGGGCAAGTCGATCGAGGAAGGTTCCGAGCGCTTCGACCGTGTAGAGCAACGATTCGTCGAGCGCGTGCACGCCCGCCGCCGCCGCGCTGAAGGAATCCACCAGCGCAATCTGAATCAGGTCCCACTGTTCGGACGAACGCGCGGCGAAGCTGCGTGCGTCCGCCACATGCGTGCGGACACTTTCGGCCTCCCACGCGGCACCCGGCGTATCCGCCAGCACCTCGCGCACGATGGCGAGCACGTCCGGATTCAGCTCCACGGCATCGACCGCGCGTGCGCCGTGGTGCAGCGCCCGCAGCACCTCCGCCCCGCCGCCGGCACCCAGCACTAGCACCCGCGGCGGGCTCTCCAACATGTGGTAGGGGAGCGCGGCGGTCTCGGCCTCCAAGTAGCGCAGGTCGGCGTTGGCACGGGTGATCGCGGTGGGGGCGCCACCGTCGGTGAAAAGTCCGATCTGCGCCGGCGGGCCGACGGGCGCCATCAAGCTGAGCCCCGGCGCATGGCGAAACGGCACGGTCGGGCTCTCCACCGCGGCGAGCCAGCCGAGCGGGCCGTGACGCTCGGCGACGATCCTGGCGTCGGGTGCTGTGAGCGCGAGGCTCAACCCCTTGTAGGGCGAGGGATGCGGGCGCAGCCAGTGATCGGGGAGTGCTGCGGGCAGGGCGAGCCCGGCGGCAACCGCCAGCAGCGCGCCACCCCGCGCGAGTCGTCGTGCCCTCCCCCACAGCAGGACAATCCCACCAGAGGCGGCACCCACCACACCCACGACCCTCAGCGCATCGGCGAGCGGCAGGGCGTCGAGCAGGAAGACCATGCCCAGCGCGCCCAAGCCCGCACCCACCAGGTCCATGCGGTAGAGCGCACCGGCGCGGGCGGCGTTCGCCCGGAAGGCCAGCGCCAGCGCCAGCGCCGCCGAGAGGAACGGCAGCGAAAGCACGAGATAGAGGGCGAAGAGCCAGGCAAGCTGCGCGCGATCCCACGCGATCTCCAGCGCGTTGAAGGGGAGCGACTGCGCGAGGGCAAAGGCCAGCGGCGCGCCGGCACCGAAGCCCAGCGCAGCGCCGCCGAAGGTCCACCGGAAATGCCTGAGGAGCGGCCGCTGCAGTACCGCCACCAAACTTCCCGCCGCGCCGAAGCCGAGCAGCGCGACGGCGATGATCATGTAGGCGAAGTGATGCCAGTGCACGATCGCCAGCAGACGTGCGAGGAGGATTTCGTAGCCCAGCACGCCGGCCGAGAGCAGAGCCACGGCAATGAAGATGCCGGGCCGAGACGGGGCGTGCGCCCCCTCGCCCGCCACCGTCCGTCAGTGCCCGCCGGTCAGCGGAACGAAAATGACCGGCAGAATTTGGCGGCTCGTGACGGTGCCGTCTTCCCCCTTCTCGACCAGCAGAAGGTGCTGGGTGAGGAAGGGACTGCCCACCGGGATCACCATGCGCCCGCCGGGCTTGAGCTGAGCGATGAGCGGCGGCGGCACGTGGCTCGCCGCAGCGGTCACCACGACGATGTCGAAGGGCGCGTGCTCCGGCCAGCCGTGGTAGCCGTCGCCTGCCCGCACGGTCACGTTGTCGTAGCCGAGCGTCTCGAGCCGCTCTGCGGCACTCGCAGCGAGAGGCGGCACGATCTCGACCGTGTAGACCTCGGCCACCAGCTCGGCGAGCACCGCCGCCTGATAGCTCGACCCGGTGCCGAGCTCGAAGGCGACGTCGTCGCGCTCCGGCGCCAGCAGATCGGTCATCAACGCGACGATGTAGGGCTGTGAGATGGTCTGCCCGTAGCCGATGGGGAGCGGCCTGTTCAAGTACGCCATGTCCTGCAAATCCGGCGGCACGAAGAGATGGCGCGGCACGCGGCCCATCGCCTCCATCACCCCGGGTGACAGCTCCGTCTTGCCGATCCACTCGGCGGTCTCATCCGTGGTCTCGGCAACGGCACGCACCATGGCGGCCCGCTCCTCGGCGAACGGATCGTCAGCGGCGGTGGAGCTGGTGGCGAGCAATAGGCCGGCAAGCAGAACCGCACATAGGGCGAAACCGGCCAGGCCGGACACCGAAAGCAGAAAACGCCCCCACCTCACCCCGACCCTCGACTCGATCACTTCCCTCAATCGCCGGGCGCTCGCTCCGCTCGCTTGGCTACGCGCCTTCGGCGCGGCGCGCGGTCGCGCGCTCCGGCCCGCTGTGCGGCCCGGCCTCCCCATGACCCACACCTCTGCCGCCGCCTGCGTTCCCCCTCTGCCCTTGAGGGCGGAGGGGGACAGGGGGAGGTGGGTGCCCGTGGTACAGACCGGATAGATAGGTAACAGAATGGACCGGATAGATGGGTGACAGGTTATGGCAGGGCCAGGAGGTGGCCGATGCCGTGGAAGGAGACCTGTCGCATGGAGGAGAAGTTGGTTTTTGTCGCAGACTGTCTGCGTGGCGAGTTGCCGATGACAGCGCTTTGCGAGGACTACGGCATCAGCCGCAAGACGGGCTACAAATGGCTCGGTCGCTATCGCGAGCACGGCCCGGAGGGCCTGGTGGAGCGCTCTCGTGCGCCGCACCGTCATGGTCGGTCGATGGCGCCGGAGATGGCCGAAGCGATTGTTGCTCTGCGCAGGCAGCGTCCCCATTGGGGTCCGCGCAAGCTGCGCGCAGTGCTGATGGGAGAGCGCCCCGAGGCGGTGTGGCCTGCGGCCAGCACGATGGGCGATCTGCTGCGTGCGGAAGGGCTGGTGAGCGCCCGCCGCCGGCGTCGTCGGGTAGCTGCGCCTGGTCGGCCGTTCCGTGCCGTCACCGCACCCAACGATGTGTGGTGCATCGACTTCAAGGGTTGGTTCCGCACCCGCGACGGCGAACGCTGCGACCCGCTGACCGTCAGCGACGCTTACAGCCGTTTCCTTCTGGCCTGTGTCATCGTCCCGCCCCGGACCGACACGGTCCGTGTGGCGGTCGAGCAGCTCTTCAAGCGCTACGGCCTGCCTCTGGCCATCCGCTCGGACAACGGGGCACCGTTCGCCGGAACGGGCGCGGGCGGACTGTCTCGTCTGTCGGTCGGCTGGATCAAGGCCGGCATCGCGTTGGAGCGCATCGAGCCGGGCCAGCCCCAGCAGAACGGACGGCACGAGCGCATGCATCGGACCTTGAAGGCCGAGACGGCCAAACCGCCGGCCGCGAGTGCGGGCCAGCAGCAGGTCCGCTTCGACCGCTTCCGCCAGGACTTCAACGACAACCGTCCCCACGAGGCGCTTGGCCAGCAGCCGCCTGCGGCGTTCTACCGGCCCTCGCTGCGGCCTTACCCCGAACGCCTGGACGAGCCCTGGTACGATGCCTGGCACGCCATGCGCCGGGTGCGCACCGACGGGTCCATCAAGTGGGGCGGCGACCTGGTCTTCATCAGCGAGACGCTGAAGGGCGAACCCGTCGGCATCGCCGAGACCGACAGCGGCGACTGGATCGTTCGCTTCGCCGACATCGACCTCGGCATCATCGATCGCCGGACGAAAAAACTTCATGGCTTCCGCGCGGCCCGGCCGGGCCGCGCGGAAGCCAAACAAACGACGAACACTGTTACCCATGTAACCGGTCCATAGCGTTACCTATGCTTCCGGTTGCACACGTTCCGTTCATAGGACTCCGCTCTAGAGCGCGGCGGCGCGCTCCCTGAGAACGTACTTGCGGACCTTGCCGGTCGAGGTCTTGGGCAGCGCGCCGAACACCACGGTCCTGGGGCACTTGAAGTGAGCGAGCTCGCCGCGGCAGAAGTCGATCAGCGCGGCCTCGTCGATCTCTTGGCCATCTTTCAGCGTGACGAAGGCGCAGGGAGTCTCGCCCCAGGTCTCGTCGGGCCGCGCGACAACGGCTGCCTCCAGCACCGCCGGGTGGCGGTAGAGCGCGCCTTCGACCTCGATGGTGGAAATGTTCTCGCCGCCCGAGATGATGATGTCTTTGGCGCGGTCCTTGAGCTCAATGTAGCCGTCGGCGTGGACGACGCCGAGGTCGCCCGTGTGGAACCAGCCGCCGGCGAAGGCCTCCTCCGTCGCCTGCGGATTGTGGAGATAGCCCTTCATCACCGTGTTGCCGCGCATGAAGACCTCGCCCATGGTCTCGCCATCCGCCGGCACCGGCTCGAGTGTCTTGGAGTCGGCCACCATCAGCCCGTCCAGGGTGGCGTAGGCGACACCCTGGCGCGCCTTGAGCGTCGCCTGCTCGTCGAGCGGCAGCGCATTCCACTCGTCGTGCCAGTCGCACACGGTGACCGGCCCATAGACCTCGGTGAGCCCGTAGACGTGGGTGACGCGGAAGCCGGCCTGCTCCATCCGCGCGATGACGGCGGCGGGCGGCGGGGCTGCGGCGGTCATCACCTCGACCTGGTGGTCGAAGGCAACGCGTTCGTCGGCGCTCGCGTTGTTGAGAAGGTTGAGGACGATGGGTGCCCCGCAGAAATGCGTGACCTTGTGCTCCGCGATTGCCTGAAAGACAGGCCCGGCCTCGACCTTGCGCAGGCAAACATGGGTCCCCGCGTAGGCACTGATTGCCCACGTGAAGCACCAGCCGTTGCAATGGAACATGGGCAGGGTCCAGAGATAGACCGGCCCGTGAGGCATGGCCCAGGTAATGCCGTCGCCCAGCGAATTCAGGTACGCGCCGCGGTGGTGGTAGAGGACGCCCTTGGGATTGCCCGTGGTGCCGGAGGTGTAGTTGAGCGAGATCGCGTCCCACTCGTCCTCGGGCCAGGGCCAGTCGTAGTCGGGGTCGCCGTCGGCCAGCAGCGCCTCGTACTCGATCGTGCCGATCAGATCGCCGCCTTCCTCCGGCGTATCGTCGATGTCGATGACGAGCGGCGTCACCTTCGCCTGCGAGAGCGCGTCTACGATCGCCGGCGAGAACGACCGGTCGGTGAGCAGCACCTTGGCGCCGGCATGGTCGAGGATGAAGGCCAACGACGCGGCGTCGAGCCGATAATTGAGGGCGTTGAGGACGGCGCCGCACATGGGAACGCCGTGGTGCGCCTCCAGCATCGCCGGGGTGTTGGGAGATATAATTGCCACGGTGTCGCCCTTGGCGATGCCGCGCTTGGCCAGCGCCGAGGCGAGGCGCCGGCTGCGCTCGTAGAATTCGGCATAGCTCGCGCGGCGGCTGCCGTGGATCCATGCCGTCCGCTCGGGAAATACCGCCGCGGCGCGGCGCAGGAACGAGAGCGGGGTCAGAGGAACGTAGTTCGCGTCGTTGCGCTCGAGTCCTGCCTCCTCCGGGCTCTTGTCGGCGCGCTTCCCGCCCATCATGATCTCCCAATCGTGGAAATGGCGCGCGATTCTGGTCGTGCCCCACGACGAATGCAAACGGCGAATAACGCCGGACGGGCGAGCGCAGCCGAGGAGGCAGGGTGCGGCGGCTCTACCTGATGCGCCACGGCAAGGCCGAGGCCGGCATGCCGCCCGGCGGCGGCGACCGCGAGCGCTCGCTCGTTGCACGGGGACGGCGAGAAAGCCGGCGCATGGGCGCCTTCTGTCGCGATCAGACCCAGCCGCCGACGCTGATTATCTGCTCTCCCGCGCGGCGCACCATGGAGACCTGCGAGTCGTTCTGCGAAGGCTTCGGTGAGAGCCTGCCGCAACGGGTGACCGACAGCATTTACATGGGGAGCCCGGAGGGTTTGCTTTATGCCGTGGCCGAGGCCGGCGGCAGCGAGGCCGGCGTCCTCGTCATCGGCCACAATCCCGGCCTGCACGCGCTCGCCCTCGCGCTCGGCCGGCGCGGACCGGGGCCGGCCTTCGCGCGGCTCTCCACGCGTTTCCCGACGGCAGCGCTTGCCATATTCGAGACCGGCATCGATAGCTGGGCCGCGTTCAGGGCCGAAAGCGCCCGCCTCGTCGACTTTAGGATGGCGAAGGAACTGAGCTAACCCCGGCGCACCCCGGCGGGACCGGTCGTCAGTGCACCCGGTGGGTGCAGAAGTCGACCACGCCGAGAAACGCGTCTTTCGCCTCGGACGCCGGGAAGAGGCCGAGCGCATCCCGCGCCATCGCGCTGTAGTGGCGGGCCCGCTCGACCGTGTCGTCGATCGCACAGTGGCGTGTGAGGAGGGTCATCGCTCGCGCGAAGTCGCCGTCCTCCTGCTGCTCCTCCTCCATGGTCCGGCGCCAGAAGGCGCGCTCCTCTTCGTCGCCCCGGCGAAACGCCAGAACCACGGGCAGGGTGATCTTGCCGTCGCGGAAGTCGTCGCCGACCGACTTGCCCAGGACCGACTCGCGGGCGTCGTAATCCAGGGCATCATCCACCAGCTGATAGGCGATGCCGAGGTTGAGGCCGAGGCTCTTCAGCGCTTCCTCCTCGGCGGCGGGGCGCTCGGCCACCACCGCGCCGAGCTGGCAAGCGGCGGCGAAGAGCGCCGCAGTCTTCGCGGTAATCACGTTGAGATAGGCGGCCTCGCTCGTCTCGGTGTCGTTGGAGGTGGTGAGCTGCATGACCTCGCCCTCGGCGAGGGTCGCGGCGGTATCGGCGAGGATGCCGAGAACGCGGAGCGAGCCGTCCGCCACGGAAAGTTGAAACGCGCGGCTGAATAGAAAGTCGCCGACGAGCACACTCGGCTTGTTGCCCCAGACCGCGTTCGCCGTCGCCGTGCCTCGCCTGAGCGCACTGTCGTCGACGACATCGTCGTGGAGCAGCGTCGCGGTATGGATGAACTCGACACAGGCGGCGAGGTCGATGTGGCGCTTGCCGGTGTAGCCGCAGAGCCGGGCGGAACCGAGTGTCAGCATCGGCCTGAGGCGCTTGCCGCCGGCCGCGACAATGTGTGCGGCGAGCTCGGAAATGAGCATCACCGAGCTTTGCATGTTGTCGAGAATGACGCCGTTGACGGCGCGCAAATCCTCCGCGACCAGACCGTGAAGCCGATCCAGCGAGGCGCCGCCCGCCGCCTTGCGCCGTGCGGCGGCCCGCCCTTCGAACGGAACGACCGTTTCTGCCATCGACCCTCTCGCTTGACGGCGCGCGCGCGCAAGGGCATCCATGCGCAGCGACGCCGCCTCTACACTAGCCCGGAGTTCTCACCAATGTCACAGCCTGCGTCGCGCCCAGGCGTTCGATCCGCCAGGAGCGAGCCGAAAAGCGTAGCTGGAGCTACGGTTGAGGCTCGCGACGCCGCGGGCGGGCGCCTGGGCGCGACCCGAAGGGCGACGCCCTCCGGCCGACAGCGTGCGTCACGGCACTTGCCCGATGCCCCGCATCGCGCTGCGCGCCGTTCCTACTCTGTCGGCCGGACAGCGTCGCGCAGACTATGACATTGGTGAGAATACCGGGCTAACATTTGGCGTGCGGCTCGACACGGAACGAGTCGACCGACCATGGGGATCGGGAAACGATGGTCGAGCTCCTGCGCACGAACGATCTGGTCAAGCTTTCGTTCCTCGGCGCGGTGTTGAGGGACGGCGGCATCGAGCCCATCGTGCTCGATCAGCACATGAGTGTGCTGGAGGGGAGCGCCGGGGCGATTCCGCGCCGCCTCATGGTCAGCGACGAGGACGCAGACGCGGCGCGGCGTATTTTGCGCGAGGTGGGCGAGCTCGATGACTGAGATCGAATCCGCGCGGGTGACGAGCGACACGTTGCTCGGCGGCAGGGTCGCGCTGCAGCAGCCGGCGGCGGGCTATCGGGTCGCCATCGATCCGGTCCTGCTGGCCGCTGCGGTGCCGGCGTCGGACGGCGAGCGTGCCCTCGATGTCGGCTGCGGCGTTGGCGCAGGGGCGCTCTGCCTGGCCAGCCGTGTGACCGGCCTGCACGTCACCGGGATCGAGGTGGACCGCTCCTTCGCGCAGCTCGCCAAGGAGAACGCCGAGCTCAACGGACTCGAGAAGCGCCTCGACATCCTGGTGAGCGATTTCAAGCGGCCGCCGCCGAAACTGTCGCCGAAGAGCTTCGATCATGTCTTCGCGAACCCGCCCTTCTTCGAGGATGGCTCGCACCAATCGCCGGCCTCCCGCACCCGTGCGCAGGCAACGATGGAGGGCGCGGCCGGACTGGAAGTATGGCTCGAATTCTGCGCCAGGATGGTCCGCCCGGGCGGTTCGATCACCGTCATCCATCGGCCGGAGCGTCTGGCCCAGATTCTCGGCAGCCTGTCTCAAGCCCGCGCCGGCGCCATCGTCGTCTATCCGCTTTGGTCTCATAATCCGTTCAGCGGGACGCGCGCCAAGAAGACCGCGAATCGCATCATCGTGCAGGCGACCGCCGAGCATGGCGGACCCCTGCAGCTGGCGAGCGGCATGATCCTGCACGACGCCGACGGCACCTACGCCCACACGGCGGACCGCGTCTTGCGCGGCGGCGGCGCGCTTGCACTCATGGAGGATCCGGAGTGCTGAGCCGCGTGCTGATGCGTGTGACCTTTCGGCGACCGCCGCCGGTAGTCGCGGTCGTACGCCTTGCCGGCTTAATCGGGCGGTCCGGCACGTTCGGCCCGCGCATCAACCTGGAGACCGTCGGCCCCTTACTGCTACGGGCCTTCCGCCAGCCGGGGCTGAAGGCCGTGGCGCTCGAGATCAACTCGCCGGGGGGCTCCGCAACACAGTCGGCGCTGATTCACAACCGCATTCGCGCGCTCGCCGCCGAGCGCGACGTGCCGGTGATGGCGTTCATCGAGGATGTCGCCGCGTCCGGCGGGTATTGGCTCGCGGCGGCGGCGGACGAGATCTTCGTGGACGACAATTCCATCGTGGGCAGTATCGGCGTGATCTATTCCGGCTTCGGCTTTCAGGAGGCTCTTGCGAAGCTCGGCGTCGAGCGGCGGCTCTATACCGCCGGCGAGAAGAAATCGCTGCTGGATCCGTTCCTCGCCGTGAACCCCGATGACCTCGATCGCCTGCACCGGGTTCAGGAGGGCATCCACGACAACTTCAAGGATCTGATCCGCGAGCGGCGGGGCGCCCGGCTGGGCGAGAGCGATCCCGATCTCTTCAGCGGCGAGTTCTGGCTGGGCCGCAAGGCAATCGGGCTGGGGCTCGCGGACGGCACCGGCGATATCCGAACCGTGCTGCGCGAACGCTACGGGCGCAAGGTGGCCATGCGCCGGATCGGCCGCCGCCGAGGCTGGCTCGCGCGCCGACTGGGCCCCGGCATCCTCCTCGCAGGCGGCGGTGAGGAGGATGCCGTCTCGTTTGCCGGCGACCTCCTCGGCGCGATCGAGGCCCGCCTCTGGTGGTCCCGCTACGGGCTCTGATCCAATTCGGCTGAGTGCCAGGCGGGCCGGTCCGATCTCGCTGGAAGCGGTATCGGGCATCGACTAACATTCAAACCGGACGACCCGGCGGGGTCGGACCAGCGACCATGGGAGACGGTCCATGATTTCGATGAAGATCAACGGGATCAGCCGCCAGTTTCACGGCGATCCCGACATGCCACTTCTCTGGTATGTCCGGGACGAGCTCGGGCTGACAGGGAGCAAGTTCGGCTGCGGCGCGGCGCTCTGCGGTGCGTGCACGATGCACGTCGACGGCAGCGCCGTCCGCGCCTGCGTCACCCCGGCATCGGAGGCAGACGGGAAGGACGTGACCACCATTGAGGGTCTCGACGCAGACGGCAACCACCCCGTGCAGCGGGCGTGGCGTGCGCACAACGTGCCGCAGTGCGGCTACTGCCAGTCCGGGCAGATCATGTCGGCGGCGGCGCTGCTCAACGAGAACCCCGACCCCAGCGACGAAGAGATCGTCGACGGCATGGCCGGCAACATCTGTCGCTGCGGCACCTACCAGCGGATCTTCGCGGCGGTCCGCACAGCCGCGCAGGAGGTCTGATCATGCTAGGCGTGCAGAACATCAGCCGGCGTACCTTCCTGAAGTCCGCCGGCGTCACCGGCGCCGTCGTGCTCGGCGCCAACGTGGCTCCAGGCTCGCTGATCTCGACCGCTCGCGCTCAGAGCAACGGCACGTCGGTGCAGCCCAACCTCTTCGTCAGTATCGCCGACGACGGAACGGTGACCATCACGTGCAGCCGCTCCGAGATGGGTCAGGGCGTGCGCACCGGCATCCCGATGATCCTGGCCGATGAGCTCGAAGCCGATTGGCAGCGGGTCAAGATCTGGCAGGCGCCGGGCGACGAGACCAAGTACGACCCGGCCGGCAAGGACCAGCAGAACACCGACGGATCGCGCAGCACCCGCCACCACTTCGAGATCATGCGCCAATTGGGTGCGGCCGGCCGCTATGTGCTGGAGCACGCGGCGGCCAAGAAGTGGGGCGTCGATCCCAGCGAGGTGTATGCGAAGGACCACCGCCTCTACCACACCGGCACGGGCCAGTGGTTCGATTTCGGCGAGGTGGTGGACGCAGCGGCCGACATCGTCGTGCCGACCGGGGACGCGGCGCCCAAGCTCAAGGACGAGTCGCAGTGGAAGTACATCGGCCGCGACATGCCGGTGGTCGACAACTACGACATGAGCACCGGCGGCGCGACCTACGGTGCCGACATCAGCGTCCCCGGCATGAAGATCGCCGTCGTGGCGCGCCCGCCGGTCTACCGGGGCAAGGTGAAGTCGTTCGACGCCAGCGCGGCGCTCAAGGTTCAGGGCGTCGAGCAGGTGATCGAGATTCCCGCACTGGCTGACGACAAGCCGGCCGAGTTCCGCGCGCTGGGCGGCGTGGCGGTGATCGGCACCAACACGTGGTCGGTGATGGAGGGGCGTGACAGGCTCGTCATCGAGTGGGAGGACGGCCCCAACGTCAAGCACGACTCGAGCACGTACAACGACGAGCTCGTGGCCTCGGCGCATGCCGGCGGCCACGTCATCCGTGACCGGGGCAACGTCGACGAGGCTCTCGGGACGGCGGCGCAAGTGCTCGAGGCCGATTACTTCGTGCCCTACTTCATCCACACGCCGATGGAGCCACCGGTCGCGTTGGTCGACGCCACCCAGATGCCGGTCAAGGTCGTGACCTCCACCCAGGCGCCCAACTCGGTCCGGCAGTACGTGGCGGAAGCGCTCGGTCTCGAGCAGACCGACGTGGAGTGTGAGGTGACGCTGCTGGGCGGCGGCTTCGGCCGCAAGTCCAAGCCCGACTTCGCCTGCGAGGCGGCGATTCTCTCCGCCAAGATCGGCGCTCCGGTCCGGGTGCAGTGGACGCGCGAGGACGAGATCCGGCACGGCTTCTACCACGCCGCGAGCGCCCATCGCATGAAGGCGGGGGTGGACGACTCCGGCAAGGTCACGGCGTGGCATCACTCGGGCGCGTGGCCGACGCTCATCGCGCTCTGGGCACCGGCATTGCGGACCGGCCACGCCATCGAGTACGGGCTCGGTCTCATCGACACGCCCTATAACGAGGTGCCGAACCTGCGCATCGAGAACGGCGAGGCCGACGCCATGATCCGGGTCGGCTGGTACCGCTCGGTCAACAACATCCAGCACGCGTTTGCGATGAACTGCTTCGCGAACGAGCTGGCGGAGGCCGCAGGCCGCGACCCGGTCGAGTTCCTGCTGGAGCTCATCGGCGATGCGGACGTCATGGACCTCACCATGGACGGCGTGGAGGGCCACTGGAACTACGGCGATGCGATCGAGGACTGGCCGATCATGCCGAAGCGGCTCTCCAACGTGCTCCGCGTGGTGGCCGAGAAGTCGGGCTACGGCAAGACGCTGCCGGCGGGTCACGGCTTAGGCGTCGCGTGCCACCGCAGCTTCCACAGCTACGTGGGGACGGCCGTGCATGTCGTCGTGCGGGATGACGGCTCGCTCCACATCCCGCAGGTGGACATGGCCATCGACTGCGGCCGCTACGTCAATCCCGAAGGGGTGCGGAAGCAGATGGAGGGCGCTGCCATCTACGGCCATTCGGTCGCGATGCATGGGCAGATCACCACCACCCAGGGGGCGGTCGACCAGAGCAACTTCCACGACTACACGATTACCCGCATGGACGATGCGCCTCTCGATGTGCGCGTGCACATCGTCGAGGACTTCACGCATCTCCGCCCGTGCGGCGTGGGCGAGCCCGGCGTGCCGCCTTATACGCCGGCGCTGGTCAACGCGATCTACAACGCCACCGGCAAGCGGATCCGGAGGCTGCCGATCGGCGATCAACTCGAGTCTGCATAACACTGCGGACGACGGGGCGGCGGGGGCCCAGCGGTCCCTTGCCGCCCCATTTCCGTTAAGTCAGGCGAAGCGACGCCCCGGACCATGGTGGGGTGCATAACGCGCGAGGCCTGCGCCAGTATCGCGGCTATGCGCCGATCATGCTCCCACGCGCGTGGCCAATCTTGTTGCCGCGCGCGTATCCGCGCGACACAACGCTAAAGCGAACAAGGCGCGGCTGGCGGAGGCAAGAAGAGTCGGCGCTCTCCATCCGGGCCGCTGACGCATGCAGCCCGCGCCGTCACAGCCGACATTGTCGAAGATGGCCGCCGCCTGTCCCGCGGAATCCCACTTATCCCACTTAATCCCACTTAATCCCGGCGAATCCCGCATGAAAATTAAATGTCGCCCGAGGTGGGACGCGGAATCGGACCGCGAACATGGTGAGAAATGCGGGCTAGAAGCGCTCCAGCCAGCGATCGAGGAAGCAGTCGAGCCAGCGGTGCACCAACGGGTCGTAGCGTGGGGCATCGGCGCGCTGACGGTCGGGGGACGGAACCTCCGGCCGCGTGAAATATTTTTGGGCCTTCTCGTTGTTGAGCCAGCGTTCGAGCGTTGCCGGCATCATCTCCGGGTGGAACTGTACGCCGAACGCGCGCGCGCCATGGCTGAACGCCTGATTCTCGAAGATCACACCCCGCGCCAGCAGCTCCGCCCCCGGCGGCAGGTCGAAGCCTTCGCGATGCCAGTGAAAGACGTGAAGGGGAGACGGGAACAGCGGACAATCCGGACGGGCCGGATGGAGCGCCTGATAGCCGACCTCGCACAGATCGTCGGGATGGAGAAAGACGCGCGCGCCGAGGACTCGCGCCATGATCTGGGCGCCGAGGCAGATGCCGAGAATAGGCGCGTCGGCCGCGAGCTGCTCGCCGATCCAGGCGGTCTCCGCACGCAGGAACGGAAGGTCGTCGACATCGCGCGCGCTCATCGCGCCGCCGAACACCACGGCTGCATCGTATCCCTGAAGGCGCCCGCCGTTCATGGGTGGCAGGGTCGCGCCGGCGGCCGTGTAGCACACCTCGGTCGTGCAGCCGCGCGCGTGCAACGCCTCGCGCACCTTGCCGGGATTGGCGCGCTCTGAATGGGTCACCAGGACGATGCGCTTCACGGCCCCTGTATTCTCCCTCCCCCTGGGGCGATGACGTTACCCCTCCGCTGCGGCTGTTTGCCTGATCGCGGCGCAGCCGGCAAGCGTGCGGGCGCTGGCGGATGTGGCCCCGTGCCAGCCGCCGTGACACCATGAGCGCGCCATGAGCGAAAGCGCCGTCCCCGTCGTCGACATCGCGCCGTTCCTGAGCGGCGACGAAGCCCGGAAATCTGCGGTGGCGCAGCTCGTCGATGAAGCCTGCCGGCGCATCGGCTTCCTGATCGTTGCCGGTCACGGCGTTCCGCGCCCGGTGATCGACGATGCCCTGGCGGCAACCTGGGCGTTCTTCGACCAGGGCGACGCCGAGAAGCGCCAGTGGATGTCGCCGAAGGGCGATTTCCGACGCGGCTACATGCCGGTCGGCGGGAACGCGCTGGCCTACACGCTGGGCGGGGAGTCGCCGCCGGATCTGATCGAGGCCTTCACCTTCGGGCGCTTCGACCTGCCGGAGGAGCCCTACTACGCGGCGCACCGCGAGACCTGGTTCGAGCCCAACATCTGGCCGAGCCGGCCGCGCGGCTTTCAGGAGCGGCTCTGTGTTTACTACCGTGCGATGGAGGGCCTCGCCGAGAGGCTCATGCGCATCTTCGCGCTGGCGCTCGGAATGCCTGAAAAATTCTTCGCCGACAAGATCGACCGCCACATCACCGCCATGCGCCTCAACCACTATGCCGAGGCGGCTCGCCCTCCCCTGCCGGGGCAATTGCGGGCGGGCGCGCACAGCGACTACGGCAGCCTCACGATCCTTCTGGCGACGGCAGGCGCCGGCGGCCTGCAGGTGCGCGGCAGCGACGGGGCTTGGTGCGATGTCGAGCCTGTGCCCGGCACCTTCATCGTCAACCTCGGCGACCTCATGGCGCAGTGGACCAACGACCGCTGGGTCTCGACGCTTCACCGCGTGGTCAATCCGCCGCCGGCTCGGAGGGCGGGCAGCCGGCGCGCGTCGATCGCCTTCTTCCACCAGCCGAACCACGACGCCCTGATCGAGTGCCTCCCGACCTGCCGGCGCCCGGACGATCCGCCGCGCTACGCGCCCACGACCTCCGGCGCGCACCTGCTGGCGAAGACCGCGAAAGAGACCGGAACGGGCGCCCCCGACTCGAGCGATTCCGCGTGAGACGGAAACACTCAATATCGGGGGTGGGCGAACTACAGCATCGAAGGTGCGAAGGC
Organism: Alphaproteobacteria bacterium; assembly: GCA_965237415.1. Taxonomy (GTDB): domain Bacteria; phylum Pseudomonadota; class Alphaproteobacteria; order UBA828; family UBA828; genus WTGU01. Next base: position 328,820 of record CBDEFM010000002.1, on the reverse strand, counting down.
CAGAAGCGCCGCCGTCATGAGAGCAAGGAGAATCCACAGCATCCATCCCAAGACGGAGGCGGCCGCCCGGACGCCTTCAAGCTTCCTCGGCGTGGACCCTCGCGTGCCCCCAGCCGCTGCGCGGACCGCCAGATCGGTGCGAGCGCGTTGCACGGGTGCCGGCTCTGCGGGAGCGGGCTCGGCCGCGACGGTGCGATCGGTGGACTGTGTACTCGCGGTGTGAACGGCCATGATCCGGTGTCCTCGCTTTTCCCTCCGGGAAGCGTCCGAAGGGCATCTGCTGAGGACTCACGTAATCGGCATAGCCATTACAACAAATATAATATCCCTACCATTGCTATAAGAAACGCAAATGGATAGCCGACAATCGAACGAAGCCAGCCGGCCGGTCGCCGGCGGCAACGCGACTGACCGCGGATCGACCGATGCCGCTGGTAATCTTAGGGATGCGACACCAGATCGATCCATATGGGAGACGTCGATCCAGTCGGGCTTATGCCTCCCGGGTGCCCCGCCCACATGGCGTTGCGAGTCCCGGTGAGGCAGGACAGGGAGGCGATGCGAAGGCCCAGCGCGCGACGGCGCCGATCGCGAGCGGACCCGGTGGACCGGCCATGACTTCCGAGCGTGGACCCTGGAGCCGCCTGCGCCGCGAGGCTGGATGGCACCGGCTTGGGTCGCTGCCGCCATCCCCGCCACCGCCGCGACCGCCACGAAGATCGGCGCCCCATGCGTGGGTTCGCAGGTTGCGCCATGCCGCCGTGTGGTTGGCGCTCGCCGCAGTGCTGGCGATCGGCTACAGCTACCGCTTCGAGCTCACCGACCTCGTCGACCGGCTGGGCGGCGAGATTGTCCCCTACGCGGCGGTGACGACCGAGGACGGCGCCGTGCGCGTGCGCGCCCACCGCGACGGCCACTTCTATATCGACTCCCGCGTCAACGGACAGGGCGTCAGATTCCTGGTCGATACCGGTGCGAGCGTTGTGGCGCTGAGCCCGGATGACGCCGAGCGAATCGGCTTCGACCGCACGCGCCTCAACTACTCACAGCGCCTGCACACCGCCGGCGGCATCGTGCGCGCCGCGCCGGTCGTCATCCGCACACTCGAGCTCGGCGACATTCGCTTGACTAACGTGCGGGCCGTCGTCAATGGAGAACGGTTGCCGCACTCGCTGCTCGGCATCAGCGCGCTCGAGCGCCTGAGCGGCTACGAGGTCCGGGGCGGCACGCTGACGCTGCGGCCATAGCTCCCTATTCCCCCGTTACTCCCCCCAGACCTCTGCGAGGAAGCGCAGCCAATTCTCGCCCATCACCTTGCGGATGCGGCCCTCCGACCAGCCGGCGCGCTCCATGGCGGCGGTGAGGTTGGGGAGCTGCCCGATGGTTTCCACGCCCTTCGGGTTCGACATCGGGCTGAACTTGATGAGCGAGCGGGCGTTGCCCTTGTCGTTGGTGATCCAGTCGAAGAACGCCTGGCCGTGGCCCTGGGTGAAATCGGTGCCGAAGGCGACGTGGTCCTCACCGGCGACAGAGATCACATGCTCCATGGCCTCCACGTAGTCGTCCACCGTCGAGTCCTCGCCCCGCTTGAGGAACGCAGGGAACATGGTGACGCCGATCATGCCGCCTTGATCGGCGATGAAGCGGAGCTCCCCGTCGCTCTTGTTGCGGGGGTGCGGCTTGAGGGCGGACGGCAGGCAGTGCGTGTAGGCGACCGGCTTGGCGGATTCGCGGATCGTCTCCTCGGAGGTTCGGGAGCCCACGTGGCTGAGGTCGATGAGCATCCCAACCCGGTTCATCTCGGCCACCAGCTCGCGGCCCCAGTCGCTGAGGCCGGAATCGCTGCTCTCGTAGCAGCCGGAGCCTGCGAAGTTCTGGGTGTTGTAGGTGAGCTGCGCGATGCCGACGCCCACGTCCTTGAAGTGCTGGACCGCGCCCAGCTTGTCCTCGAAGGCGGACGTGTTCTGGAAGCCGAGGATGATCGCGGTGCGTCCTTCTTCCTTGGCCCGGCGGATGTCGGCTGCGGTGCGCGCCTTGACGATCAGGTCGTCATGGTCGCGGAACCAGCCGTTCCAGCGGGCGATGTTGTCCATGGTGTCGACGAACCCCTCCCACACGCAGCAGGTGCAGTTTGCGGCGGTGAGGCCGCCCTTGCGCATGTCGCCGAAAACTTCCGCCGACCAGTTGGAAACGATGAGCCCATCGATGACGATCAGGTCCTCGTGCAGCGTGCTCATGGTGACTCCCCCTTCAAATGTGCCTCGCCCAGCGGAAGCCCGTTGTCTCGACGGGCGGAGCGGCTAAGATACGTTGACGCTCTGCGCTCGCGAAGGAGAGATGCCATGCCCTTGCTCGACCTGCATCACGTGGCCATCAAGTCCAAGAACCTTGAGGATACGGTGGCGTTCTATACGGACGTGCTCGGCATGGACCAGGTCGAACGCCCGGATTTCCCGTTCCCCGGCGCCTGGCTCCAGATGGGCGAAACCATGTTCCACATCTATGGCGGCGACGCCGCCAAGACCCACAACGGGAACTACAGGTACAACCAGCGCACCTCGCCGGTGGACCATATTGCGCTCAGGGCGCAGGGCTTCGACGAGATGAAGCAGACGTTCATCAAGAAGCGCTGCGAGTGGCGCCAGATGAACATCCCCGACTTCAAGCTCTGGCAGCTCTTCGTCCTCGACCCGAGCGGCGTGGTCATCGAGCTCAACTTCGAAGCGGAAAAGGAGCCCGAGGGCAGCAAGGGTCCGACCAAGCGCAAGCTCTACGAATTCGGCCGCTTCGCCGCCGCCGCCGCCTGACGCGGCCGGACTCAAGACCGCGGGACGCGCGGGACTCCATGCGGCAGGGTATCGTGCTGGGGTAGGTCGTCCCCGATCGCCATCCAGGGCAGGCGCTCGCGGACGTAGACGTGCCGCTCCGGGACTAGACCCTCCGGCGTGTCGAGCGTGCCGGCCATGATGTGGACCTCGCCAGGGTAGACCGCCGCTTCGTAGGTAAGCGGCGTGCCGCAGGCGCCGCAGAATTTGCGTATCACCTGCGGTGAGCTTTCGTAGGCGCCAGGCGTGCCGGCCACGAAGGTGAACCCGTCAGTGCGGACCCCGACGAACGTCGAGACCGGCGCGCCGGATGAGCGCCGGCACTCCTCGCAGTGGCAGTGGGTCACCCAGAGCGACCCGCCCTTGGCCCTGTAGCGCACGGCGCCGCAGCGGCAGCCGCCTTCGATCGTGGGTGTGTCGCTCATTCCCGCAGCGTGCACCAGATCGGCGTGTGGTCCGAGGCTTTCACGCCGCCGCGCGGGCCCGTGTCGATCTCGCTGGCGTCCAGGCGGTCGGCCGCCTCCGGCGAAAGCAGCAGATGGTCGATGCGCAACCCCTCGCCCCTCTGCCAGCGTCCGGCCTGATAGTCCCAGAAGGTGTAGGCCCGCCGGTTCGGGTGGAGCGTTCGGAACGCCTCCACGTAACCGCTGTGGAGCAGGGTACGGAAGCGGGCGCGCGATTCGGTGCGGCAGAGCGCGTCGTCGCGCCAGGCTTGCGGGTCGTAGCAATCGAGATCGGCCGGGAGGACGTTGTAGTCGCCGCCGAGCACGACCACTTCCTCGTAGCCGTGCAGGATCTCAGCGCGGGCGGCAAGCCGGTCCATCCACCCAAGCTTGTAGGGGAACTTCTCTGTCTCGACTGGATTTCCGTTGGGCAGATAGATCGAAGCGACCCGGACGCCGCCGGTCACGGCCTCGACATAGCGGGCTTGGTGATCGTCCTCGTCGCCGGGGAGGCCGATGAAGACATCCTCCAACGGCCGTTTGCTGAGGATCGCGACGCCGTTGTAGGTCTTCTGCCCGTGGACGGCGAGGTTGTAGCCGCAGTCTTCGATCTCGAGGCGCGGGAAGGCCTCGTCGAGGGATTTGGTTTCCTGCAGCAGCACCACGTCCGGCTGCGCGCTGCCCAGCCAATCCAGCAGCGCGGGCAGACGGACCTTGATCGAATTGACGTTCCAGGTCGCGATCTTGAGCACGGACTCAGACGAGGGAAAAGGACGTGCCGCAGCCGCAGCCGGAGACCGCGTTCGGGTTCTCCACCTGGAATGAGGCGCCGATCAGGTCCTCCACATAATCGATCTCCGAGCCCGCCATGTAGCCGGCCGAGACCCGGTCCACGAGCGCCACGATGCCGTCCCGCTCGATGGCGATGTCATCCGGCCGTTGTTCGGTCTCGAAACCGAAGCCGTATTGGAAGCCGGAGCACCCGCCACCGGAAACGCTGACCCGGAGCATCGTCCCCGAATCGGCCTCGCTGGCAATCAGCATCGCGATCCGCCGGGCGGCGCGGGCGGAGAGCGTGATCTCCCCCTCCCCGGCGGCGAGAGATTCCATTGCGTCGAATGAGCGTGCCATGGCGATAGGTGATCCTGCGTGCGACCTGCTAGTGATTAGATAGTGCTGCCGAAGGGCTTGTCAATTGACGAAGGCGGATTAACACACCGTGGCCTCCGCCACGGCTCCGTGGTACGAGCCCGCTGGGAGCCAGCGAGGATGAGCCATGGCCTATCTTGTCACCATCCATCTCTTGAGCGCGGTCGTCTGGGTCGGCGGGATGTTTTTCGCGCTGATCGTGCTGCGGCCGGCGGCAGGCCCGTTGGAGCCTGCGGTGCGGCTCGCGCTATGGCGCCGGGTGTTTGCGCGTTTTTTCCCGGCCGTGGGCATCGCTGTGCTCGCGCTGCTTGCCACCGGCCACGCGATGATCCTCGTCGAGCTCGGCGGCTTCTCCGGGATCGGGCTCTCCGTGCATCTGATGCAGGGCACCGGCGTGCTCATGGCGTTGATCTACCTGGCGCTCCTGGTGGGGCCTTATCGCGCGTTTCTCAAGGCGCTCGACGCAGGCGTCCTGCCGGCGGCCGGCCGCGCCATCGAGCGAATTCGTTGGACCATCGCCGTCAATCTGGCACTGGGGATCGTAACCCTGGTAATCGCCACCACTGGCCACTATTGGGGCTGAGAGGCGCCGCCAACCCAGCAATACCTTGCGCGTGCTTGCGGAAGTTCCCCCACACATTTTCGTGAATTGGAAGCGAAGAAGGCGAATCACTCGGTTCTCATGGACACACAAGTATTCTTGTTCACGAAATAACGCTAACACAAATTCTTGCACCACGAACTGGCAATGTATTACGAAGTGTTAATTTGACATTCAAATCCCTCACGGCCGATATGGGTTCAAGGGAGGTTTCATGTTCCGGTCTTTCTTTCTTTCCCGCGAATGGGCGCTGTGGGCCTGGGGTGGCATGGCGATCATCATTGGCGGCACCTGGTATCAAGTTCAGATCGACGTTCAAATTAACGAGTGGTTCGGTGAATTCTACGACGCTGTCCAGAAAGCACTGGGCGAACCGGGCAGCATGACCATTGAAGAGTTCTACGTGCTGATATTCACCTTCGCGCGCATCGCAGGAATTTACATCGTCATCGCCGTTCTGCTGAGCTTCTTCACAAAGCATTGGGTCTTCCGCTGGCGCCACGCCATGAACGACTTTTATATGGCCCGATGGGCGCGCCTGCGCCATATCGAAGGCGCAAGCCAGCGCATTCAGGAAGATACCCGCCGTTTCGCCATCATCATGGAATCGCTGGGTAGCCGGCTCCTGGATGCCATCATGACGTTGTTCGCCTTCCTGCCGATCCTCTGGGAGCTGTCGAAAGCGATTAAGGTAGTGCCGGTAATCGGACCGCTGGACCATGCGCTGGTCTATGCCGCCATCATCCTGGCGCTGTTCGGCACGGCAGTGCTCGCCGCCGTCGGCATCAAGTTGCCGGGATTAGAGTTCAAGAACCAAATGGTCGAAGCCGCGTACCGAAAGGAGCTGGTTTACGGCGAAGACCACGAGGAGCGGGCCGACCCGCCGACGGTACGCGAACTGTTTTTCAGCGTTCGGCGAAACTATTTCCGACTTTTCTTCCATTACATGTACTTCGATATTGCAAAATGGTCCTATCTTCAATTCGCCGTCCTGATCCCCTATATCGCGCTGGCTCCGACCATCGTCGCCGGCACCATAACCCTCGGCGTGATGCAGCAAATCGTCCGCGCCTTCGGGCGTGTCGAGTCCGCTTTTCAGTTCCTCGTGCACAGTTGGACGGTCATCGTCGAACTGATCTCCGTCTACAAGCGTCTGCGGGCGTTCGAAGCAGCACTCTATGACGACCGGGAGCCCTATTCGGGGCCAACTCGATAAGATGCAGCCCGATTTCCCGGTTGCAAACGGTCAGTCGAACACCGGCGTGCCGTGGGCGCCTGAATCCCGCAGCGCCCAATAGAGGCGGTCGAGGCGCTCGGTGATCGGGCCGGGGCAAGGTTGGGGGAGCCGACGGCCGGCGATCTCGCGCACCGCCAAGGCACCGCCGGCAGTGCTGCACGTGAAAACCTCGTCGGCGGCGTAGAGGTCGAAGGCGGTCAAGTCGCATTCGACGAGCGGCAGGCCTGCGTCCTTGGCGAGTTCGATGAAGGTCTGGCGCGTGATGCCGCGCAGCACGTTGCGCCCTGGCGTGCGCACCACGTCGTCCTTGACGGCAAAGATGTTGGAAGCCGGCCCCTCGCACGCATAGCCCGCCTGGTCGAGCCAGATTACGTCGTCATAGCCGGCTTCCAACGCCTCGATTCGCGCCATCTGCGAGTGCAGGCGATCGAGGCATTTGTAGCGGGCGTCGAGCGTATCGGGAGAGAACGCCCGCAGATGGGTGATGTGGAGACGAATGCCCGTGCGCCGTGTCGCATCGTCGGCGAGGAAGATGTAAGGCGCGGCCCAGACAATACGTGTGGGTTCGAAGTCGCGCGGGTCGGCGACGACGGCGTTGGGCGCGCCGCGAGTCACGATGAAGCGGATGCTGGCATCGCGCAGACCGTTGCGCCGGCAGGTCTGGACGATCGCGGCGCGCCAGTTATCGCGGGTCATCGTCGTTTCCAGACGCGTCGCGCGCAGCGAATCGAAGAAGCGCTCGATATGCTGATCGAGCTTGAAGATCGAGCCACGCCAGGCCGAGACCACGTCGAAGACTCCATCGCCGAGGAGGAATCCCTGGTCGAGCACGGAGATCTTGGCCTCGCCGAGCGGCACGAAGTCTCCGTTGAGGTAGACGATGGGCTCGTTGGGCTTTTCTGCTGTTGCCTCTGCCATTCCGCGCGCTCCGCGATCGTTCAGGTGGGGTTGGCGGCGACGGTGCCCCGCGCGTCTGCGCGTTGCCGATCGGAGTCTGCCCGGCCGAGCTACGGTTCGCAAATGGGGAGGTCGTCAGCGCGGTACGTGAGGGGGGCGCACGCACACGGAGCCTGTGAAGGCTCGCGCCCTGTTGTAACGGAGTTGGGCCATACCTACCTCTGAAAGATCGGAATGCGCCGCGGACTTCGGGCCCGGGAAGAGCATTCCGCAGGCGAAATGGGGATCGCGCCGCCCCTGATCTTTGCGGTCGAGGGCTCGCGCAATGCCTCCCATGCGAAGGAGAAAACGCGCATGAATTATCTTTTGGGTTTGACGGCAATCGCTGCAGCCGTCGGTCTAATGACCAGCGCAAGCGTTGCGTCTGATCATACGCCCTACGAGGTCACTGTAACGAACAATATGGACGAAGAACTTCTCGCGCCGGTGCTGGTGGCGCCGGTGTCGGAAGACGGCAAGATCTTCGTTGAGAGCTACGTCTCGAAGGAAGCCGAGCACCAGATCCTGACCGGGAATCCCGGAATGCTCGCGGCAGCGATCGGCGACGACGCCTCGGTCGGGCACGGCATGGACGGCCCGCCCGGCGTTCTTCTCGCTCCTGGAAAATCGGTCACCTTCGCAATTTCGAGCCACGCGCCGAAGGTCCGCGTGCTGGCGATGGTGGCACCCACAATGTACGAGGATCACTACGTGACGGCGGTCGTTTCGCTGAACGGCGAGCCCGTGTCTGTCGCGCTCGATCGCTTCGACATCGGCTACGATGAAGGTCGCAAGACCATCGAGCCCGTCGCTGAAGCGGTCGCGACCGTGCAAGTCAGCGCGAAGTAGCGTTCCTTAGCGCTTGTTGGGCGCCGGCCGGTCGTGAAACGACACCGGCCGGCGCCGCACGTTCAGGACTGAGGGAGTAGGCCATGACACAGGAGCACACCTACAGCGCGACGGTGACCTGGACCGGGAATTGCGGCGACGGGACGTCGGGGTACAAGACGTACACGCGCGACCACGACATCGCCTGCCCTGGAAAGCCGCTGATTCGGGGGTCGGCCGACCCGGCCTATCGGGGCGATGCGGGCCGGCACAATCCAGAGGACATGCTGGTGGCGGCGCTCTCGGCCTGTCACATGCTCTGGTATCTGCACCTTTGCTCGACCGCCGGCGTCGTGGTCACGGCGTATGAAGATGCGACCGAGGGCGTCATGCAGACCCACCCTCCCGACGGTGCCGGCGAATTCACGCGGGTCATCCTCAGGCCCCGCGTGACGATCACGGCCCAAAGCGATGCCGAGAAAGCAGCCCATCTGCACGAGACAGCCAACGCCAATTGCTTCGTCGCCCGCTCAGTCAGCTTCCCCGTCGATCACCAACCGACGATCGTGAAGGCGTAGATCAGTGCGCGGTCACCGCACGTGGACTTTGACGCCCGGTCCGATCTCGGGCCTCGTCGCCAGGAGATAGCTAACCGCAAGCACCGCGTGTACCGACACTCGAACGAAAGATTAATCCAAGAACGTTTACTGGACCCAACCGGCACTATTCCCGGCGACCCTCGGCAATCATGACCAGGGCCGGCAAAACGAACAGGATCGACAGTGTGGAGGCCACAAGGCCGCCCAACATGCTGACGACAAACGGGACGAAGGCAATCAGCTCGTCACCGCGCTCGTAAAGCAAAGCCGACAACACCAATATAGTGGTCAGGCTCGTCAAAAATACCGCCCGGCAACGCTGACGCGTTGCCGGCGATGCCGCGGCGATGGCGGGAATCATCTCGTTTTCTCGTCGGATCTTATTGTAACGGTCCAACAGGACCAGAGCGTCGTTCACCACCACGCCGCCGACAGCGATCATGCCGAACACTGACATGGTTGTCAGATTCCACCCGAGGATCCAGTGGCTCACGATCGCACCGGCAAATGCGATTGGAACTCCCACGACCGCGATAATCGGCTTCCAGTAGCTGCGCAGGAAGGCCGCGATGAGCGCATAAATCGCGATCAACACGATGGGGACCAGAACACCCAGCGTTCCGGCGGTCGAGGCCTCGGCAGACTACGGTTAGAGTATGATGCGATAGCAGCGGAGGGACGCATCATGAACGGCTTCGCGGAGTTCGAGTCATACGATGCGCTGGGTCTCGCGGCGCTCGTGAAGACGGGCGAGGCGAGCGCGACGGAGGTGCTGGAAGCAGCCATCGCGCGTGTCGAAGCACGCAACCCCGCCATCAATGCGGTCGTGATGGAGCTCTACGACCTCGCCGCGCAGGCCATTGCGGCGGGCCTGCCGGATGGGCCGTTCACAGGCGTGCCGTTCCTGCTCAAGGATCTCGGCTCGGCGCTCGCCGGCGCCAGGACCGCGCGGGGCAGCCGCTTCTTCGCCGACCTTCCGCCTGCAACCGAGGACAGCCTCCATGTCGCCCGGCTCAAGCGGGCCGGCATGGTGATCTACGGCAAGACGAGCAGCTGCGAGCTCGGCTTGAGCCTGACTTGTGAGCCCCAGCTTTATGGCCCCTCGCGCAATCCCTGGGACCTGGAGCGGACGCCGGCGGGCTCCAGCGGCGGCGCTGCGGCGGCGGTGGCCGCGCGCATGCTGCCCATCGCCCATGCCTCGGACGGCTTCGGCTCGATCCGCGCGCCGGCGGCCTCCTGCGGCCTGGTCGGCCTGCGCCCGACTCGGGCGCGCAACACCATGGCGCCCTATTTCGGCGAATCGCTCGCGGGGCTGGCCATCGAGCACGCGGTATCGCTCACGGTGCGCGACAGCGCGGCGCTCCTCGATGCGACCGCCGGGCCCGGGCCGGGCGATCCCTACATCGCGCCGCCGCCGGCCCGCCCGTTTCTCGATGAGGTCGGCGCCGATCCCGGCACGTTGCGTATCGCGATGACGAGCCAGGCACCGAACGGAGCGCCGGTGGAGGCCGACCCGCTCCGTGTCCTGCGGAAGACGGCGTCGCTCTGTGCCGACCTCGGCCATCGGGTGGACGAGGTCGATCCCGCGATCGACGGGGCCGATGTGGTGCCCACGTTCCGCACCATCAGCGCGATTCAAATTCTCTATCTGGTGCGCGCGCATCCCGCCGGCCGCACCCCCCAACCGGGCGAGCTGGAGACCGTGGTTGCCGACACGGCCAAGCTTGCCGAGGGGATCGACGGCGAGGCGTACATGGCGGCGGTCCACACCGCCCACCGCATCGGTCGCCAGATGGCGGCTTTCCACCAGAACTGGGACGTTCTGCTCACGCCCGGCCTCGGCACGTTGCCGCCGAAGCTCGGTTGGCTCGACATGATGATGGACGATCTCGAGGAGTATTGGCGGAGGGTGTTCAGCTTCAGCCCGTTCACAGTGTGGTTCAATCTCACCGGCCAGCCCGCGATGATGATCCCGCTCGGCGTGACGGAGAGCGGCTTCCCTGTCGCGGTGCAGGCTATCGCCCGATACGGAGACGAGGCCACGCTGTTCCGCTTCGCCGCCCAGCTCGAAGAGGCGCGGCCCTGGATCGCCCGCAGGCCTGCGTGGACTACATCCTGACTCGCGACTTGTCGGGATCGTAGAAGGGGAACGGGACGACGGTCGCTTCAAGACGCTTCCGTACGCCGTCAAGCTTGCCGACCTCGACGGCGGTCCCGTGGCCTGCGTGTTCCACCGCCATGCGTGAGAGCGCGATGGATTTTCCCGTCATCGGCGAGCGGGTGCCCGACGTGACGACGCCCACCCGGTGGCGGCCGACGAACACGCAATCGCCGTGGCCCGCGACCTCGTCGCTCGCGAGTTCGAGGCCCACCAGGGCGCGCTGAGGACTGACCTTGCGCTTGACCAGCGCCGCCTTGCCGATGAAGTCGTCCTCCTTCGACTTGAGCGGCACGGCAAAGCCGATCCCGGCCTCGAAGGGGTCCGTCTGATCGTCGAACTCGTAGCCCGAAAAGATCAGCCCCGCCTCGATCCGAAGGATGTCGAGCGCCTCCAGGCCGAGCGGGCTGAGCCCGTGCGGCTCGCCAGCCGCCCAGACCGCATCCCACACCGCCTCGCCATCGCTTGGGTGGCAGAAAATCTCGTAGCCGAGCTCACCCGAGTAGCCCGTACGCGAGACCAGCACGGCCGCGCCGTCCGGGTCGCCCAGCCGGCCGATGGAGAAGCGAAACCATCCAAGTTCCTGAACGGTTGGCTGGGCCGGCGGGGTCCAGACGATCTCGCCCACCACCTTCCGGCTGTTGGGGCCCTGCACGGAGAGGTTGTGGAGCTGATCGGTCGACGAGCGGACCCAGACGTCGAGGCCGAGCGCCTCGGCCTGCTCGCGCAGCCAGTCGCCGCCCCGGTCTGAACCGCCGATCCAACGGAAGTTGTCCCGGCCCAGCCGGAACAAGGTTCCGTCGTCGAGCATCGTGCCGGTGTCGTAGCACATGGCGGTGTAGACGACCTGGCCCGCCGCGAGCTTACGCACATTGCGGGTCAGGCAACGCTGCAGCAGCGCCTCCGCCCCCGGTCCCAGCACCTCGAACTTTCGAAGCGGCGAGAGGTCGATGGCGGCGACGCGTTCCCGACAGGCCCAGTATTCGGCAATCGGCCCGACGCCCGTGTAGCTGTTGGGCAGCCAGTAGCCGTTGTATTCGACGAAGTCGCGTGTGTGGCCGCTGGTACGGGCGTGGAAGCCGGTTTCCTTGGTCATGGTCACGTCCGCGTCCGGTTGTTTGCGGTGGCCGACGGCGCGCTTGAACGACTCCGTCGCCGGATAGACGCGCACGTGAATGTCGGTGGGGTTCCAGCCGTTGACCGCGTCGATATCGTCAGGGCAGGCGGATGAGACGCAGACCAGGTCGGTGAGCGCCCGCAGAAGAACGTAGTCGCCGGGTCGCGACCACGGCTCGTCGAGGACGAACAGGTTCTGGCCGTCGACCTTGGTATTGTAGAAGAAGTTCATGGCCATCCACCCGCGCCTCGGCTGAATCGCATACGCCTCCAGGGCAGTGTTGAAATTGTCCGAACAATTGACGTGGCCGGGGTAGCCCTGGTCCTCGTAGTACTTGGCGGCACAGGCGAGGTCGAAGGCGTCGTGGCGCATGCATGTGTCCTGCACCACCTCGACCAGCGCCACGAAGTCCTGGTCGAGATACTTGGCCCGCTGCCCCGGATGGGGATAGCCGAGACCCATGAGTGTGCGAGTGGTCGTCACGTCCAGGCAGCGTTCGACGCCCTCATCGAGCCGTGCGCGATGAAATGCCTGGAAGTCCGTGCACTGCCGCCCCTCAACGTCGATGATCTGAATCCACTCGCCGGCGCGCACCTCGTAACTGGCCGCCGTGCGGCGATCGATCCGCTGATCGAGACGCGGGTCCGCCAGTGGCTCGGGAAGGATCGCCTCGCCCGCCGGAGGTGCGCCAGCGAAGCGTTCGACGAACACGACGATGGGCGTCGGCGGGTCCTGCCCGTCGACGGCCATCGGCAGGCCGGGCGCTGCCACGATCACCGTGCCGGCGCCGGTCGCAGTGAATGACACTTCCTCGCCGGCGCGGGTCTCCGGCCCGAACAAGTAGAGGGACGAGGCACCAGTGAGGTCGCGGTCTACACGTGCAGCACCGTCGGCGATCAGGCGGCGGAGACCGGCGGCGCTGCCCCCAGCCCTTTCTCCCAGCAGGTCCGCCGCAAAGCGGCCGTCTTCGGCCGCGCAGACCAGCTCGCAGGGCTGCGCGCCTTCAGTATTGACGAGGCGGATGATGTCGCCGCCCGCGATCCGTATGGCCCGCGCGCTCCGCCCCGGCACGACGTAGCGCTCGACCCCCGGAGCGAGAGCGAGCAGACCCGGCCGCCGCACGCCGCGTATCGGGCGGGCCGCACCGGCTGAAACGATATCCATCTTCGACGCCTCCCCACGCAACAGGTCAGGCCAAGCCCAACTGGCGCCGCCGCTGCGCCGACCATTCCGTGACCAGGCGATCGACCGTAAGCCCGATGAACGCGACACAGAGGCCGATCACGAGGCCCTTGCCTGCATCGGCAAAGGTGAGCGCCCGGAAGATCTCCTGCCCGAGGTCCGTCGTTCCAATGAAAGCGGCGATGATCACCATGAAGAGCCCGAACATGATGGTCTGGTTGACCCCCAGCATGATCTCGGGCAAGGCCAGCGGCATCCGCACCTTCCACAGGATCTGCCGCGGCGTGCAGCCTGCGGTGATCGCCGCCTCGATCGTTTCATTGGGCACGCCGCGCAGGCCGAAGATCGTGTAGCGAACGATCGGGATCGCGGCGTAGATCACGATGGCCGTGATTGCCGCCACGTCGCCCACCCGGAACAGCATGATCACCGGGATCAGGTAGATGAACGAGGGAAAGGTCTGGAAGGTGTCGCAGAGGAGCTGCACGAACCGGGTGCGGCGCGCCGTCTTCGACGCCCATATGCCGAGTGGCAGCCCGAAGATCAGGCAGACGATCAGTGCGAAGAAAACCATGTAGGCGGTTATCGATGCGCGCTCCCAGAAGCCGGTGAGCGCGATGAAGCAGACGAAGCCCGCCACCGTCGCGGCCAGCCGCGGCCCTGCGAGCCGCCAGCCGATGGCGCCAGCCAGCGCCGCGACCGCGATCCACGGCATCCATTGGAAGCCCGTGCGAAGCGGGATCAGCACGTAAATGAGGAGGCCGTCGCGGATGAAAGAGAGCGGGTCGTAGAGCGTGATGGTGATGAAGTCGACGACGGAGTCCCAGAAGGGCGCGGTGGTGATGGTGGCGGACCTGGGCAGCGCCTGGGCGTGGGGCGTCAGCAGTGCCGCGACAATCGAGGCGACGATGACGACGCCCGCGGCCATCAGATACGGGTGCACCCGCCAGAACAGCCCCTCCGGGCGGCGCTCGGGCTGCCTCTCGGACAGCGCCCGGCTGAGCCGGTCGAGCATCACCGCCATCAGCACCACGGCGACGCCGTTCTCCAGCGCCTGCCCGAGGCGCAGGCTCTGAAGCCGGAAGAGCAGGTCCTGGCCAAGGCCCTTGGCGCCGACGAAAGACGCGATCACGACCATCGCCAGGCACTGCATGATGACCTGATTGACGCCCAGCATGAGCGAATCGCGCGCGGCCGGTATCTCCACCTTGAAGAGCATCTGCCAGCGGGTACAACCGGCCATGCGGCCTGCTTCGCGCACTTCCTCGGCAACGCCCTTGAGTCCGAGCACCGTGAGCCGCGTCATCGGCGGGATGGCGAAGAGGATAGTGGCGATCGCCCCCGCCCGGTGCGACACCCCGATGAACAGCGCAACCGGGATCAGATAGGAGAAATGCGGTAGCGACTGCATGACGTTGAGGATCGGCCAGAGCACCCGCTCGAAGGGCGGCGATTTCGCCCCCACCACGCCCAGGGCGGCGCCGACGGCAGCCGCAATCGGCGCCGCGACCAGGATGACAGAGAGCGTCGTCATCGAAAGCGACCATTTGCCAAAGATGGCGAAGTAGACGATGCAGCCGCCGGCAAGCAGTGCGAGCCGCCAGCCCTTCAGCCACCAGCCGAAGACGGCGGCGAGGCCGGCGATCATCACCCACGGAATGGCGGGGATGCCGATCGACTTGAAGCCCCCGGCGAGCAGGCCGTGCATGATGTCGAGCGGCCACTCGATCACCCGTGCGATCGCCCGCGTCGCGTCCTTGACCGTGAAGACGCCAAGAATTTCGTGCTTGTGGAAGACGTCGACGACGACGTTGATCCAGTCGATGAAGGGAACCGCGATGGCCATCGGCCAGACGATCCCCTCTGCCGGCAGGACGGGCTTGAGCGCCAGCAACGCGACGAACGGCACCAGCACGAGGATCGGGCCCACGCCTGGCGCACGCATGACGCGGCCGGCGGCCCCAATCGACACTCCGACGGTGCGCGCGTCTGCCATGGCTCTAGGAGCGGCCGGCGTACATCGCGTCGACGAGGCCGTAGCGGTCGAGCACGCCGACCGTCTCGCCCTTCTCGTCGACGACGGCCACCGGGTGCTCCCCCTCGATGACCTGCGGCGCGACGTCCGCCAGCGTGGCATCCGCCTTTATCTCGCCCCGCGTGGCCTCGCCCGCCGCAGCGGCCCGCATCGCCGTCGCCACGGTGAGCAGGCGGTCCCGCGCTACGTCCTTGGTGAACTCGCGCACATAGTCGGTCAGCGGATTCTCGATCAGCTCGGTGGCGGTGCCGGACTGCTCGATGACGCCGTCCTTCATGATGATGATCCGGTCGGCGAGCCTGATCGCCTCGTCGAAGTCGTGGGTGATGAACAGGATCGTCTTTTGCAGCAAGTTCTGCAGGCGCAGAAACTCGTTCTGCATCTCGCGCCGGATGAGCGGGTCGAGGGCGGAGAACGGCTCGTCGAGGAACCAGAGCTCGGGCCCTACCGCGAGCGAGCGGGCAATGCCCACTCGCTGCTGCTGGCCGCCTGAAAGCTCGCGCGGGTAGTAGCGCTCGCGCCCGTCGAGGCCCACGAGCTGGATCATCTCCCCGGCGCGGGCCTCTCGTGTGCGGCGGTCGATGCCCTGCACCTCGAGCGGAAAAGCGACGTTCTGCAGCACCGTGCGGTGGGGCAGCAGCGCAAAGTGCTGGAACACCATGCCCATCTTGTGGCGGCGGAGCTGCGTGAGCTCCCGGTTGCTCGCCTTGAGCAGGTCTTGGCCCTCGAACATGATCTCGCCCGCGGTGGGCTCGATCAGGCGTGCGAGGCAGCGGAGAAGCGTGGATTTGCCCGAGCCCGAGAGCCCCATGATCACCAGGATCTCGCCGGCGTTGACCTCGAGCGAGGCGTCGCACACGGCCGGGATGTAGCCCTCTTCCAGAATGGCGGCGAGGCCGGGCGCGCCGCCGTGCTTGTTCATGAACGACCGGGGCTTGGGGCCGAACAGCTTCCAGACGTTGGTGCACGTGAGAATGGGCTCGGCCAAAAGGCACCTCCCCGCCCCGGCGGAGCGTATGCCGCTGCCCCGCCTGGCGACACATGGCCCCATCGCCGGTGGCGCGGAGAGCGACTACCATGTGCCGGTACTATGTGCGCTAAAGAAAGCGAGGGCGCCGCCACAGGGAGAAGGGCGGCGCCCTCGTCGCCAGCAACTCCTAGGCTAGTTCAGCCAGGACTTCCACTTGGCTTCGTTGTCAGCCAGCCACTTGTCGGCCGCCTCGTCGACCTCCATGCCGTCGATGTCGACCAGCTTCGACATCACCGCGATATCCAGATTGGACAGGTTCATCTTCTGGACAATGGCGTAGGCCGTCGGCCACTTGTCGGGCATGCCGTTCCAGACGCCGATCTTGAGATAGCCGTCCTTCGGGTTGCCGCAGTCATAGGTCATGTCGGGGTTGGGACCCCAGGCCGGGTCATCTTTGCAGCCCTCGCCATACTCCGGGAACTCGACGAACTTGCCGTCGTAGATCGCCTCGATGAAGTTGGGCGTCCAGTTGAAGTGCACGATGGGCGCCTTGCGCTCGAACGCCGATGCGAGCTCCGCCCATATCGCCGCTGCCGAGCCTGCGTTCACCACGTCGAAGTCCATGCCGAGGCCCGCGACACGCTCGGCGTCGTGCTTCAACCAGTCGACAGGGCCGCCGAGGAAGCGACCCTTCGGGGCCGTCTCGGGGGTCGAGAACATCTCCGCGCAGGCATTCAGCGCCTGCCAGTCGGGCAGGCCCGGACACTGCTCCTCGACATAACTGGGATACCACCACTCCTCGCGGGTCTTGGCGTCATGAGTCGCGGTGTCGATCACACAACCTTCGCCCACCACCTTCTCGAACGCCACGCCGAACGCGCCCTGCCAGACCTCGTGGACCACGTCGATGTCGCCCTCGCACATGGAGGTGTACACCACCTGGCTATCAGCGGGGATGAACTCCGTCGCAAAACCCTGGCCATTGAGAATCTTGCCCAGAACGCTGGCGCCCACGATTTGACTTGACCAGTTGTGGATCGGGATCTTGATCGGGTCGTCGGAGTCCGCGGCCTGAGCCACGCCGGACCCAACACCCGACAGGCCGATCGCGGTCCCGGCGACGAGAGCAATCGCCCATCGCCTCATATTCGTTCCCACCATAGTCGCCTCCTCCGTGTTCCTTGCGTGCACTCTTTGGCATGCGCAGACCTCCGCGCAGCTAAGCATCAGAGTAGAGAGGCGTTGTGAACAAGACAGACCATTGCCATAAACAGCCTGTAAAAGATGATGAAAGATGTGAAAATGGGAATTGGTTGATGCGCGGGGCTCGGGAATGACGGACCCTTATCATATCGTCGTCGTGGAAGACGACGCCGTGACCCGCACCAAGCTCGCCGGCTACGCGCAGACCGCGGGCCATCGGGTGAGCGAGGCGGAAGACGGCGACGGCATGTGGCGCATCCTCGAACGGGATGCCGCCGACTTGATCCTGCTCGACATAAACCTGCCGCGCGAAGACGGCCTCGACTTGACCCGCAAGCTCCGGGCGCAAAGCAACGTCGGCATCATCCTCGTCACGGTGCGGGACGAGGAGGTTGATCGGATTGTCGGCCTCGAGATCGGCGCCGACGATTACATTACCAAACCATTCAACCCGCGGGAGCTGCTCGCGCGGGTCAAGAGTGTCCTGCGCCGCGCCAAGGAAGGAATCCGGGAGCCCATGGCGGGACGCCGCTTCGCCGGTTGGGAGTTCTCGGTATCGGCCCGCAAGCTGGTCTCGCCGCAGGGCGAGACCGTCCAGCTGACACGCGCCGAACACGAGCTGCTCACCGCTCTGGTGGGCCATCCGGGCCAGGTCCTCACGCGGGAGCGCCTGCTCGCGCTGATCACCCACCGGTCTTGGGAGCCGGGCGACCGGACCATCGACGTCCTGATCCGGCGGCTGCGGCGGAAGATCGAGCAGAACCCCAGGAACCCCGAGCTCATCGTGACCGCGCACGGTGAGGGTTATGTGTTCACCCCGGCGGTAACCACCTGACTCTCGCGTTGGGCCGACTCGAACCCGGCCCAGAGCGTCACCAGCGCCTCCCGCGATTCGTCGAACAGCCCGGCCAGGTCCTCGGCGAGAGCCGCCGCCTCCGGTGTGCGGGCGCGCGCTTCGAGAACGCCGCAGCGGTCTGCGAGCCGGCGCAGCCCGAGACTGCCGGCACCCCCCCTGAGCGCATGGGCAAGGTCCGCCGCCCGCTCGAACCGCCCCTCGGCCAGCGCATGCCTGATGCCGTCGATCTGGACCGGCGCCGTCTCGACGAAGGTGTTGATCATCAGGGCGCCGCGCTCGGCCCCGAGGACCGCGCGATCCTCCGCCAGCACGGTCGGATCGATGATCGATCCGTCGTCGGCGCTTTCCCGGTCGCTGCTCCCGGCATCGCGCCCGCCGCCCGCACGACCGAAGACGCGCGCGATGGTCTCCGCCAGGCTGTCGGGCGCGATAGGCTTGCCGATGAAGGCATCCATGCCGGACTGCAAGTGCTGGGCGACTTCGCTGTCGAACACATGGGCCGACATGGCGATGACGGGGAGCGAGCGGATCGCGGGGTCGGTGTGGGCACGGATGCGCTGCGTCGCCTCGATGCCGTCGATACCCGGCAGGCTGATATCCATGAGGACGAGATCGAACGTCCGATTCTCCAGGAGCTCGAGCCCCTCCTCGGCGGTCGGCGCTACGAGCGGCTCGTGCCCCATCCTGGCGACAAAGGCTTCGACGACCATCGCGTTGACCACGTTGTCCTCGACGATGAGGACGCTCAGCGCCCTGTCGGGCCCGGTCACCCAGTGCGGCACTGCTTCGACGGGCGGCTGGGCTGCGGCTTCGCTCTGCGGCAGCGGTAGCGTGACAGAGAAGCAACTGCCGCTCCCCGGCTCCGTCTCCACCGCGATGAGGCCCCCCATCGCCGTGACCAGCCGCTTGGAAATAGCGAGGCCAAGCCCTGTGCCTGTCTGCTGTCCTCGTCGGCGCGACGATGCCGCCTGATAGAAGGGCTCGAAGAGGTGGGCGACGTCAGGCTCGGCGATGCCAGGACCGGTGTCCTCCACGGAGAGGCAAACATTGTCGGGGTCCGGGCCGCTCGAGAGCACGAGCGTCACGCTGCCCCGGTCCGTGAACTTGATGCCGTTGCCGAGCAGGTTGAGGAGCACCTGGCTCAGCTTCTGGCGATCGCCTGTCACCGCCGCAGGCACGCCCTCGTCAATCGTCAAGTCGAGGGCCAGGTCTTTCTCCCTGGCGCGGCCCTGCATGAGCACCACGATGTCTTCGACCAGTTCGTGCAGATCGAAGACGGCGTTGTCGACTTCGATCCCGCCGGATTCGACTCGCGAGTAGTCGAGGATGTCGTTGAGAATTCCGAGCAGTATCTCGCTCGACGAACGCATGACCCTGACCTGCTGCTGCTGCCCCTCGTTCAGCGGGCCGTCGGCCATGAGCCGCAACATGCCGAGGACCCCGTTCATCGGGGTGCGGATTTCGTGACTCATCGTGGCGAGGAACTCCGACTTGGCGCGGCTGGCCTGTTCGGCGCGGTCGCGGGCACGATCGTGGTTCTGCACCTCCTCGACCAGCCGGGCATTGGCCTCCGTCAACTGAGCCGTGCGCTCCTTGACCAGTCTCTCCAGATCCTGCTTGTGCTGCCGAAGCTCGGCATTGGTCTGCTCGCGCTCCTCCTCCAGTTGACGCTTGCCGATCGCCTGGTCGCGGAACACGCGGACCGTATCGGCCATATCGGAGAGCTCGTCGCTACCTCCGGTCGGCACCGCCACGTCCAGGCGCCCGGCTGCGAGGCTCTGCATGACTCGGTGGAGCGCCGTCAGCCGGTGGACGAGATTGCGATGTACGTAGAGCCAGGCGATGGCGCCCGCGATGGCGATGAAGAGAACGATCTGGAGCAGGACGGTGAGCCCGCCGAATTCGACGGCACTGTCCGCCGCCTCGGATGCATTGGCAGCGATCAGCTGAGAGCGGGAGACGACCGCGGCGACGCCCTCGTTCATCCGATCGGTCAACGCGCGATTGTCGTCGGCGAGGGCCGCGAGCGCCGCATCGAGAGACAGGGTCCGGCGGCGCATATCGAACAAACCCAGGGTGCCGGGAGGCCCGTCCGAGGCGAGCGCGGCGACCAGCGTCCCCGCCTGCTCGCGGCGGGTCGGGTCGTCGATCAAGGCCACGCGGCGAGGGAGGATGCGGATGTTGCCGCTGTAGCGCTCCTCGATCCATGCGATCTCGTGCGCATCGCGCGCTCGGCTGAGTTGGTTGAGCAGCAGCCCCTGCTCAGAAGCACGCATCCTGAGCTCGAACATCCGCTCCAGCAGGAAGAGATCGGCCTCGACCAGCCTGTCGAAGGCATCCAGCATGGCCGGCCGCCGCTCGGAGTCCTCGGCCAGCTCGTAGAGGTTGGAGATGACGACAGTCGCACCGGACGCCGCGTTGGACGTGAGCGTCTCGGAAAGTGCGGAGAGCTCGCCGGCGGCATCCAGCGAGCGTGCGACCGAGGCTGCCAGGACGGCATTCATCTCGATACGCGCCGCGACGATCTCGTCCTGTCTCTCCAGGTTGGCCGCCAGCGCCGATACCACGCGGCGAATTTCGGCAACTTCCCGTTCGGGGAAGCCGTACCCCTCCAGCGCATCGAGACGGGCGGAGAGCAGATCGGTCGTGGAGCGGAGAATGTCGGCCTCGGCCCGTCGCTCGGCCTGGCTCTCGGCAGTGGCGAGCAGGGCGCCGTGCGCGGCAATCTGAGTCGAGGTCTCGGCGATGATCCGGCCTTCGGAGATTGCCGGCATGGCCTGGTCGACGATGGTCGTCTGGGCGGTATCGACGTTGCGCAAGACGACCCAGCCGATAACTCCGGCTGCGATAGAGAGAGCCGCGACGCCGGCGAAGGCAGCGAACAGGCGGCTCGCGATGCCGAAGCGGCCGAACATCACCGAATAAGAACACTTGTTGGAATTGAAAGGCAATCGGCCTCAGAATGCCGGTCATGAATTCGGGGCGACTGCCAGGGATGCTTCTCGGCCTCATCGCAGGCTTGGCGTTGGCCGCAGGCCCGGCGCAAGGGCCGGCGCAGGAAGCGGCGCAGGACTCCGCGTCGCCCACGACATGGGCGCTCGAAGTCTGGTCGCCGCCCTTCGATTTCCGCAGCCCGAAGAAGACCATCACCTATCGGCCACTCGCTCGCGCGTCCCAGAAGTGGCGCATTTGCGCCTCGTACCCTCACCTCAAGGATTCGTATTGGCTGAGCGTCAACTACGGCATGGTCGAGGAGGCGAGGCGGCTTGGCGTCGCGCTCCGCGTCGTCGAAGCCGGCGGCTATCCGAACCTCGAACGCCAGATCGCCCAGATCACCGACTGCGCGCGTGACGCGGACATCCTGGCGCTCGGGGCGGTGAGCTTCGACGGCTTGACGGAAGCGGTGCGGGCGATCAGCGAGGAGATCCCGGTGATCGCCGTGGTCAACGATATCGCCGACCCCGGCATCAGCGCCAAGGCCGCCGTCTCCTGGATCACGATGGGGGAAGTGACCGGCGCCTACCTCGCCAGCCTCCACCCGGCGGGCACACCGCCCGTCAAGGTTGCCTGGTTCCCCGGCCCGCGGGAATCGCAGTGGGCCCACTTCGTCGAGGAGGGATTCACCGAGGCGCTCGCAGGCAGCGCCGTCGAGATCGTCGTGCGGAAGTGGGGCGATACGGGACGTGAGATTCAGTTGATCCTGGTCGAGGAGGCGCTGGAGGAACGACCGGATGTCGACTACATCGTGGGCAGCGCGGTCACTGCGGGCGCGGCAGTGAGCCTGCTCAGGGCGCGCGGCCTCACCGGTCAGATCCGGGTGCTGGCGGACTACTTCACCCATGCGGTCTATCGCGGAATCAAGCGCGACAAAATCCTCGCGGCGCCAACAGATTTCCCCGCCCTGCAGGGCCGGATGGGCATCGAAATGGCCGTGCGGCTCCTTGAAGGCAAGCTCGAACATCCGCATGCGGGGCCGCTGATCCACATCGTCGAACAAGGCAATCTCGACACCTTCAGCACGCGCCTTTCGCTCGCGCCCGCCGACTTCTCCCCGACGTTCGTGGCCGAATAGGCGCCGCCAGGCCGCACGGGCGATCCGGCGCCTGCTCCGGGATGCCCCGCTGCGGCTTTGCCCTGCGCCCGCTCTTTGGCATGATGCGGCGTCCGAATCCGGTGCGACGGCGAGAAGCGCGCCGTCGCTGGGCGCAGCGGCATCGCGTCGAGAGAGGCTGGAACCGTGCTCGCATCGCTGGAGAGCTGCCCCGCCCTGGTGCTGAACGCCGACTATCGGCCGCTCAGCTACTTCCCCCTCTCGGTCTGGGGCTGGCAGGACGCGGTCAAGGCGGCGTTCCTCGACCGGGTGACGATCCTCTCCGAGTACGACCGGGCGATCCGCTCGCCGAGCACGGCGATCAAGCTGCCGAGCGTCGTCGCGCTCAAGCGTTACCGGCCGCTTGCCCGCCGGCCCGCCTTCACCCGCTTCAATGTCTTCCTCCGCGATTCCTTCTCCTGCCAGTACTGCGTCGCGCACTTCCCGGTGGAGGACCTCACCTTCGACCACCTGGTGCCGCGCTCGCGCGGGGGGCGCACGACCTGGGAGAACGTCGTCACCGCCTGCAGCGCGTGCAACCTCTCCAAGGGCAACCGGCTGCCGCGGGAGTGCGGCCTGCGGCCTCAGCGCAAGCCCAGGGCGCCGAGCGCTCACGACCTGCACGCGAGCGGCAGGCGCTTCCCACCCCGCTACCTGCACGAGAGCTGGGGCGACTACCTCTATTGGGACTCCGAACTGGACCCCGATTAACCGCGCCGAACCGGGAGAGCACAGATGCTCGTCGAGCAGATCTGGACGGACAACGCCTACCGCAACTTCAACTATCTCATCGCCTGCCCCGAGACCGGCGAGGCGCTCGCCGTCGATCCGCTGGACCACCGGCGCTGCCTCAAGGCGGCCAAGGACAACGGTTGGCAGATCACCCAGATTCTCAACACCCACGAGCATGGCGATCACACCGGCGGCAACAAGGCGATGGTCAAGGCAACCGGCGCCGCCCTGCTCGCCCATGCCAACGCCAAGGGCAAGATCCCCGGCATCGACCGGGGGCTCGGCGCGGGCGACGTGATCAAGGTGGGCGCCACGGTGGAGCTTGAGGCGCTGGATACGCCCGGCCACACGATGAGCCACGTGTGCCTGCTCTCGCGCACCGACACGCCGGCGCTCTTCTGCGGCGATACGCTCTTCAACGCCGGTGCCGGCAACTGCCATTCCGGCGGCCATCCCGCCGAGCTCTACGAGACCTTCGCCGGCCAGCTCGCACGGCTCCCGGACGAGACCCTGATCTACCCCGGCCACGACTACATCGAGAATAATCTGCAATTCACTCTCGATCGGGAGCCCGATAACGAGCGGGCGAAGTCGCTGCTCGACGAGGTGGGGCCGCAGAACCCCGACGACGCCCTGGTCTCGACGCTGGCGCTGGAGAAGGAGATCAACACCTTCTTCCGCCTCCACCGCCCGAGCGTCATTGCGCGGCTGCGGGAGGCCTTCCCAGACCTGCCGGACGATCCCGGCCCGCGCGAGGTCTTCCTGAAGCTCCGCGAACTCCGGAACAGCTGGTAGCCACTTTGCCGAGAGCGGCTCAAGCGAACAGCGCCTGGGCCATGAACTTCGGCGCGTCGATGTTGGTGCCGCAGACGATGACCGCCGTGCGCCGCCCGCGCAGGCGTTCGGCGAGCGGGCCGAGCAGCGCCGCCGTCGCCGCCGCGCCCGCCGGCTCGACGGCGAGCTTCATCTCGGCGAAGAGCAGCCCCATGGCGCGGCGCATGGCCTCGTCGTCGATCTTCACCAGCTCGTCCACGTAGCGCCGGCAGAGTCCGAAGGAATAGGGCTGGGCGAAAGGCGCGCCGAGGCTGTCGGCGATGGTCCTCACCCGCTCGATCGCCTGGGGCGAGCCTGCCGCGAAGCTCCGGTGCATGGTGTCGGCGCCTTCCGGCTCCACGCCGTAGACCGTGCAGCCGGGCTGCACGGTCTTGATGGCGCAGGAGACGCCGGCGCAGAGGCCGCCGCCGCCGATGGGAACGATCACCGCGTCCAGCGCCGGTACCTGGCGCGCGAGCTCCAGCCCGACTGTCGCGGTGCCGAGCGCGATCGTCCGTCCTTCGAAGGGATGGATCAGGGTGCGTCCTTCGCCGGCCTCGATGGCGCGCACGGTCTCGAAGGCGGCGTGCACGTCCGGCACCTGCACAAGCTCCGCGCCATAGCGGCGCACCTGGGCGACGCGGAAGGGGTCGGCGCCTTCCATCATCACCACCTTGGCGGAGGTGCCGACGCTGTGCGCGGCGAAGGCGACTGCGATGGCATGGTTGCCGGCACTCACCGCAGTGACGCCGCGCGCCCGCGCCGCATCGTCGAGAGCGAGCGCGCTGAGCAGTGCGCCCCGCGCTTTGAAGGTGCCGGTGCGCTGGAACAGCTCCAGTTTTAGGAAGACCGCGCTATCCGGCCCGAGTGCGTCCGAGACCGCGGCAGCGCGCCAGTGGTGCACCGGGGTCTCGTTGATCAGATCGCCGAGCGACGCGCGGGCCTCCTCGATCGCGGCCAGATCGGGCGGGGCCAGGTTCTCTTGGGCCACCCGCCTCTACTCCCCGCGGAAGCGCGGCGGGCGCTTCGCGATGAACGCCTCCACCGCCTCGCGGTGGTCGGCGCTGCCGCCGAGCACGCTATAGGTGGCGGAGGCGCGGTCGAGCCCGGCGCGCAGGTCGCCGCCGACACCGTCCCGTACCAGCCGCTTGATGGCACGGATGGCGAGCGTCGGGCCGTCTGCGAGGCGCCGCGCGAGCGCCATGGTTTGCGGCATCAGCTCGTGGTCCGCCCAGACCCGGTTGACGAGACCGATGCGCTCGGCCTCCGCCGCGTCGATGGTATCGCCCGTCCACAGGAGCTCCAGCGCCCGCGCCGTGCCCACGAGCCGCGGCAACCAATGCGCGCCACCGGCGCCCGGCGCTAACCCAACCTTGACGTACGTTTCGGCGAACTTGGCCGAGGCTGCGGCAAAGCGCAGGTCCATGGCGAGCGCAAGGTCGAGGCCGGCGCCGATGGCCGCGCCGTTGATGGCCGCGATCACCGGCTTGTCCATGTCGGCGAGGGTGAGCGGAATGCGATGAACATGCTCGCCGATCAGCGCCCGCTGCTCGGCGGCGCTGCGCTCCAGCCCCTCCCCCATCAGCTCCTGGATATCGCCGCCGCTGCAAAAGGCCTTGCCCGCCCCGGTCACCACCACCACGTGCACGTCCTCGCGGTCCCGGCAATCGGCAAGGGCTTGGGCCCAGGCGTCGATCATGGAGCGGGTGAAGGCGTTGCGCCGCTCGGGCCGGTTCAGAGTAATGGTCGCGATCCTGTCGGCGACCTGCAGACGAATCTCCTCGCTCACGCGCCTTCTCTCCCTTCTGCCGCCATGTTTGGGCCGGCGGTCACCATCGTCGGCCAGAGCGACGCACTGCCGTGGCGCGCGGCTTGCGAGCCGAGCACCCGCCACCAATGGGCCTCGTTACCGAACTCGTCGCGCCAGGCCCAGAGCCGCGTGGTCCAGAGGTGCAGGTCGTGCTCCACCGTGTAGCCCATGGCGCCGTGCACCTGATGCGCGAGTCGGGCGACCGTGCCTGCCGCCTGGCTTGCCCGCGCCTTGGCGGCCGCGAAGGCGAAGAGCGTGCCCGCTTGCGCCGCCGCATCGACCGCAGCCCCGGTGGCGGCGGCCTCGCCCCCGATTTCGGCGAGATAGTGCTGGATCGCCTGGAACCGGGCCAGCGGCCGGCCGAACTGCTCGCGCTCCCGCGCGTACCGCAGGCTCATGGCGAGCACCTGCTCCATCGCGCCGCGCAACTGGGCGGCGCGGGCGAGCGCCATCAGAGCGTACCCATCCGCCTCCGGCGGCGGCGTGTGGCGAAATTCCGGCGGACCGGGCAGCGTGACATCGTCGCGCGGCTCGCCCGCCAGGTTGGCGCCCTCTATCAGATCGGCCGGTTTGCAGAGGGCTAAACCCATGCCGGGCATGACCACCAGGATCGCGGTGGCGAACCGCGCCCACGGGACTCGCTGAAGGGTGGCAACGTCGGGGTCGCCTCTTACTGGCGATGCGTGGAGGGTAACCGGGCCAGCCGGTACCTCGATCCCGGCGGCGTGGCAGAGAAGGGTTCCGATCAGAGCCTCCGCCACCGGGACCGGCGCGGCATGGCGGCCCGCAGCACGCAGCACGGCGAGGCCCGCCGCGAGGCCGGCGCCCCCCGCCGCCTCCGGCAGTGCCGCCTGCGAAAGCCCGGTCTCAGCGAAGGTCTGCCACAGCTGCTCGGGCCATGCTCCCTCGGCGAGCGCGGCGCGCGCGG
This sequence comes from Alphaproteobacteria bacterium, assembly GCA_965237415.1. Taxonomy (GTDB): domain Bacteria; phylum Pseudomonadota; class Alphaproteobacteria; order UBA828; family UBA828; genus WTGU01. Next base: position 302,308 of record CBDEFM010000002.1, on the reverse strand, counting down.
CCTCGCCTTCCGCGGCGAACAAATCGTCGGCAGTCTGCTCGATCAGGCGCGCCGTCTCGTCGCTCATAGGCCCCTCACCTGACCTCGAGGCCGCGGGCGATGATCGAGCGCAGGATTTCGTTGGTGCCGCCACGCAGGGTGAACGACGGCAACCCCAGCACCGAGGCGCCCAGCGCAGACGCGAGAGACGGCGCGTTGGCATCGCCATCATTGCCGGAGACCGGCTCGACCGGCGCGGCACGGCGCAGCGTCTCGGCGACCTCAAACTCGAAGCGGGTGCCCATGTCCTTGACAATGGCCGCCTCGATCTCCGGGAACTCCCCTTTCTCCAGCTGCCCGGCGACGGCGAGCGACATGGCGCGCAGCGCGTAGAGCTCTGCCGCGAGGCGCCCGATCGCCTCGGCAAGCCGCGGCTCGGGCTCAGGGCCCGCCGCCTCGACCAGCGCGGCGAAGAGATGGAAGGTGCTGAGGATGCGCTCGGGCCCGCTCCGCTCCAGCGCGAGCTCGCCCGTGACCTGACGCCAGCCATCGCCCTCCTGCCCGATCAGGCGGTCGGCGGGAATGAGGACATCCTCGAAGACGCACTCGTTGAAGTCGTGCTTGCCGGCGAGGTTGACGATGGGGTTGACCTGCACGCCGTCGCTTTCGAGGTCGATCAGAAACTGGCTGAGCCCCGCGTGTCGGTCCTCGCCCGCCGGGCCCGTGCGGCAAAGGGCGATCATGTAGTGAGAACGATGGGCGTTGCTGGTCCACACCTTGGTGCCGTCGATGCGCCAGCCATCGTTCGTCCGCACCGCGCGGGTGCGCACCGAGGCGAGGTCGGAGCCGGAATCGGGCTCGCTCATGCCGATGGCGAAGTAGCATTCGCCGGCGGCGATCCTGGGGAGGATTGTCTGGCGCTGCTCCTCGCTGCCGAAGCGCAGCAGCAGCGGGCCGCTCTGCCGGTCCGCGACCCAGTGCGCGTAGACCGGCGCGCCCGCCGTCAACAGCTCCTCGATCACGACGTAGCGCTCGAGCGCCGAGCGCTCGTGCCCGCCGTAGCGCGTGGGCCAGGTCATGCCGATCCAGCCACGCGCGCCGAGGGCACGGCTGAAGGAGGCCGACCAGTCCGAGCCGAAGTCGGAATCCGGCCGCCAGCCCTCTGCGGCTCGCGAATCGGCGACGAAGGCGCGGACCTCGGCACGCAGCGCGTCCACGCCTTGCGGCATTTCGGGCGGCGGGAAGTCGAATCCTGTCACGGTGCGCGGGTAGCCCCCTATTTCACCGGGGTCGTGGCCTGGCCCGCGCCCCGCGGGATGCGCCCACACTTTAAATGAAAGCGGGATTCGCCGGGATTAAGTGGGATAAGTGGGATTCCGCGGGATAGGCGGCCGCGATGGCGCGGACTGCCGGCGTCAGCCGACTTGCCGATGAGCGCCCGCTCATCGTGCCTGCGTATGATGTGGCCTGCTCGTGCTTGCGCTTCATGGCGCGAGGTTGCCGCGGGCGGCCAGCGCCGTGGACCGCACCATTGTCCGAAGCGTCGAGCGGGCCGGGCAGTAGCGGCCAGCGGCATCCGGTTCTAACGGCAATCGATCAGCGGCCGAAGGTCTGGCCGTAGCGCGCGAGCTTGGCGCGCCACGCCTCGTTCTCCCTGATATCGCCGTTGACGATGCCTTGCGGCTCCTCGCCCCGCATCAACGCCATGCAGGCGACGATGTCGTCCGCGCCGAGGCCGGCGAAGCACTGGTCGGTCCAAGCCAGCGCGTGGGGCGCGAACACCACGTTGTCGAGCTCGAGGATGGGATCGTCCGGCTCCGGCGGCTCGGGGTCGAGCACGTCGAGACCGGCGCCCGCGATCCGCCCCTCCTGCAGTGCCGCGGTCAGCGCCTTCTGGTCGACCGTGCCGCCGCGCGAGGTGTTCACCAGATAGGCCGTCGGCTTCATGGAGGCGATGAGGCGCGCATCGACGATATGGTGGGTCGCGTCGCTCAGCGGGCAGTTGACGGCCAGGATGTCCGACTCCCGGCAGAGCGTGTCGAGATCGACCATCTGCACGCCAAGCTCCGCCGCCACCGCCGGGTCGGCATAGGGGTCGCAGGCCATGAAGTTCATGTCGAAGGGGGCGGCCAGGCGGAACATCTCGGCCCCGATATTGCCGATGCCGACGGAGCCCAGCGTCTTGCCGACGAGGCCGACCCCCATGTGGGCCCCCTTGCGGGCGAAGCCGGGCGGGCCCTCGCGCGTGAGCTGATCCTTGAGCAGCAGCTTGCCCATGACGGCGAGGATCAGCGCGATGATGGCGACCGCCACCGGCCGGCGCACGCCGTTGGGCGTGATCACAAGCGCGATGCCGTTGTCGGAGCAGGCCGGCACGTCCACGCTGTCGTAGCCGACGCCGAAGCGCGCGACCATGGCGAGCCTGCCGTCGTCCGGCACGCTGGAGCGGTCGAAGCGCTGGGCGAGCAGGACGAGCGCGTCGTGGCCCGCGAGCTCCGCCGCGTCCACCGGTCCGTCACCGTTCTCCAGATAGTGCCACTCGATGTCGGGGTCCTCGTCCAGCGGCGTGCGGTCGAACATGGGGAAGAGCGGCTCGCCCTCCGCCGTCAAGAAATCTCTGCTCAGAGCGACTCTGAATTTATCGGCCATAACCTGTTGAACTCCCCTATTTTTTTGCCCGCCGCCGACCGCGCTTGCATTGGGCGCGTAAGCCCTCGGCGCCCTCGCGCATCGCCTGCTGCAGCAGCCAGACATCGCCCGAATAGCAGATGAAGTCGAAGCCCTCCTTGAAGAGCGCCACACCCACATCCACGTTCGGCACCAGCCGGCCAAGCGACTTGTTGTGCTTCTTCGCGGCGCGCACAACACGCGCCACCGCCGCCTTGAAGTCGGGATGGTCGAACTGGCCGGCGATGCCCATGGAGACCGAGAGGTCGAAGTGGCCGATCCAGAGGATGTCGACATCCTCGATCGCCGCGATCTCCTCGGCGTTCTCGACGCCCTCGGCGGTCTCGATCAGAGCGACGAAGGTGCAGCGCTCGTTGGCGTCGCGGAGCTTCTTCTGCACGGGGCCGGGTGCGTAGCGATCGTGCGCGATTTGCAGCGCAACGCCGCGCTCGCCGTCCGGCGCGTATTTCACATAGCTGAGCAGCTCCCGCGCGGCCGCCGCTGAGCCCACCATCGGCAGCATGATGCCCTCGGCCCCCATGTCCATGGCACGCGCCGCGTGGTGATACTCGCGCGACGGCACGCGGACGATCGCCGGCATGTCGCCCGCCTGCATGTAGCGCAGCATCTGCTTCACCGTGTCGAAGCCGAAGCCGGAATGCTCCATGTCGAGCAGCACGAATTCGCAGCCGGCGGCCTTCAGAAGCTGGCCGATCCCCGGCGTGCTGAACTCGACCACAAAGGTGCCGACCTTGAGCCGGCCGTGGCGGGACATCTCCTTGAGGGCGTGTTCTGTCATGTCCGCTAATCCTTTTCGATCCGTTGGAATGCTGTATTGGCTAGGCGGCGATTTCGATACGCGCGACCGCGAACGGCGCGAGCTCAAGGCGGCCGGGGTCGCCCGGCTGGCCTGGGGCTGCGGCGAAGCCGGCCGGGTCCGTCACTGCCTCCACGAAATTGCCCGAGTCCAGCCGGCCGATGGTCGCCGTTCCCCCGTCGATGCCCGAGACCGTCACGGCCTGCGTCTCCGGCGAGAGGTTGGCGAGCCACAGCAGCGTCCCGCTGTCGCTCTCGTAGGCGAGTCCGAGGACGCGCGTGGCATCGCCGCTCGTCACGCTGCGGATTGCCGCCCCTTTCGCCGCCGCCAGCGCCGACACGATGTGGTAGAGCGGCAACACCGCCGGCCCTTCCAAATCGTCGAGCCAGGGCTGCGGGTGCCCGGTCCTGCGGTAGACCATGCCGAGCGCACCGGAGGGCGCGCCCAGGGCCAGCGCCTCGACCCCGAGCGGCGCCACCCGCGCGGCATAGCCGAGCGTGAAGGCGGCACCGAGAAGCGCGCGATGGCGCGGGTCCTGGCGGCTGAAGGAGTAGCGCCCGTTGTCGCTGTTGTGGTGGACATCCGGCCCGTAGGGGTTGAAGCGCATGCCGATGGCGCTCGGCGCGATCCGGTAAGGCTTCCCGCCGGCCCACGCCTTGGCCGAGGCGACGATGTCGGGCAGCGTCTGCAGCGTCTCCATCACCGAGCGGTCGTCCGGCTCGTGCACCACGGCACAGGTGGCATGCGTCAGGAAGTCGAAGAGCTCCGGCACCGCGCAGTTGCGGTTGAGCTCGGTGAAGTTGGTGAAGACGCCGCCGCCCAGGCGCACGCCGGGGAATGCCGCCCGCGCTGCGCCGTAGACCTCGTCGAAGTCGGGGATGCCGAGGGCCGGGATCTTCTCCAGGGTGAACTTCAGGAGGCGGGCCTGCTCGGGCACGACGGCGGCGGGCAAGAGCCGGGCCCGGCCCGCGATCTCGGCCGCCGTCGCAAGCTCGTCCGCCACCGGCCGCTCGCAAGGCACGACGATCTCCAGCACGGCCTCGGCGTCGAGCGCCTGGGCAAGCTCGCGACACGCGGCCAGCGTCTCGACCGAACGGTCGTCCCGCGGGTCGCATTCGCAAACGAGGTGGCCGGGCCCGAGCGCCCGGAGCAGGTCGAGCCCGTGGTCGAGGCGGTCGCGTTCCGAGGCGGCGACGCCGAGCCCGATCTCCGGCATATGCTGCCCGGTCTCACCGCCAACGGCGATCTCGACCGCCCCGTCATCGCCGCCGGCCGCCGTTGCGACGACCGCAGAGCCCCCCTCGATGGTGAGCGTCGCGGTCTGGCGCAGCGTCTCCCCGGCCGCGAGCGGGTAGGGATAGGGCAGCGCCAGCGGGCGGTAATAGGTCTTGTAGGACGCGTCGGTCCAGTTGCGCTGATCCTCGGTCTCCCAGGGGTCGGCGCCCTCGAAGCGGCAGGTGGGCCAGACGCCCGGCGAGACCTGGTGGCGCATGGCGGAGATATCGAAGAAGGGTTGCAGCGGCATGATCAGGCCGGGGAATTCGGTCTCCTCCACCGTGCCGTCGCTGTGGGTGACGGTGCAGGCTTCCCCCGCCACCCCCTCGATCGCGTGCAGCGCGACGAAGCCCGTGCGGTTGGTCCTGAACTCGGTTTCGGGGCGAAACTCGACCGTGAAAACCAGGCTCCGCTCGCTCTCCGCCACGATGTCGGCGCGGAAGGCGAGCACGCCGTCGCCGGATTCGATGCGCGCGTCGTAGCCCACGCGGAAGCGTCCGTCTCCCTCCTCGATCTCCAGGTTGGCGATCTCGGGCGCGTAGGTCGCCCAGCCCGAGCCGCGCACGACGAAGGCGAGCCCGCGCAGCGCTTCCGTGCCCCCATAGCGGATCCAGCGCAGCTTGCCGGCCTCAAGCTCGGCCGAAAGCGCGCCGGCGCGGAGCGTCCGCGCCGCCGGCGCCTCCTGCTCAGTGCCGTAAAGCTTCAGCGCCTCTGTCGGTGCCGTCGTCATGTCCCCGTCCCCGCCCCGGCCTGATCCGGCCAGTTATAGCAGCGCGCGCAGCCCGTAACATCCGGTGCTCAGGCGCCGACTTTCTCCCACCGGCCGCTCTCGCCCGAACGCGCGAGCGCGTCGAGGATGCGCAGCATCTTGATCGACTCCTCCAGCGGGAAGGCCGGCGGCGCCTCGCCCCGCACGGCCGTGCAGAACGCCTCGGCCTGCGGCACGTACTGATTGACCTTCGCCAGCGTCTCGACCTCCGCGTCGAAGGGCTCCCAGATCTCGCCCGAACCGTGGATCGCAATTCGGGCCTCGCGGCTCGGCGACTGGGCAAAGGGATCGGGCAGCTCGATCCGCCCTTCGTCGCCGTGGACAGCCATGAATTGGTGGCCGGCAAGCAGCGTGCTGCAGGTGAAGTTCAGGATGCCGTCGGGGAAGGCCAGCACCGCGCTGGTCAGTATGTCCACGTCCCATGTGGGGTGCCGCTCGATGGCGGCGAAGACCCGCACTGGCTCGGCGCCGAAGACGTAGCGCGCGGTGAGCAGCGGATAGACACCGATGTCGAGCAGCCCGCCGCCGCCCATCTCCCGCTTGTTGCGGATGTTGTCGGGGTCTTCCAGCCGGTAGCTGAACCAGCCCTGAATCGCCCGCACCCGGCCGATGCGGCCCTCACGCACGAGCGCCCTCACCCGCTGCCACTGCGGGTGGTGCAGCACGACGTAGGCCTCCTGAATCTGCAGGCCGGTCTCGTCGCGAAGGGAGATCAGGCTGGCGGCCTCGGCGGCGTCGAGCGCGATCGGCTTTTCGCACAGCACGTGCTTACCGGCGCGCGCCGCCTTCACCGTCCAAGGGACATGGAGATGGTTGGGCAGTGGGTTGTAGACCACGTCGATCGCGGGGTCGGCGAGCAGGGAGTCGTAGTCGCCGTAGGCCTGGGCCAAGCCGAAGCGCTGGGCCACCGCCTCGGCCTTGGCCAGCTCACGGCTCGCGATGCCGTGGACGCGGACCCCGGCGGCCTGTTGCAGCGCCGGTATCATGTGCTCGATGGCGAAGAGCGAGGCGCCGAGCACGCCCCAGGATAGCGTCGTCATATCCCCTCCCGCGCGCCGGCAGGCGCGGCGGCGCAATCCTGCGGAAAGGCCCGCCGCGGCTCAAGGGATAGAGGCGGGGCAGAGCCTCTGCTGTCGCTGCTCATGCCGCTACCCGGCACACCGCCTCGCCGCCGAAGCCGGTGATCACGCGGCGCCAGCCGGCGAGCGCACGGTCGAGCGCGGGATCGCCGGTATCGACATGAAGGGTGCCGTCGCGCAAGGACGCGAGCTTCTCCGGCGTCGCGGCGACAAGGAGCCGGTCGAGGCCCACCGCCCGCACCACGCGTGCCCCGATCTGCTGGTTGCCGCGCCCGAGGAAGTGCCCCTGGCCGCCGATGGGGGTGACGACGATTGCGCCGGGTCGGCCATCAGCCAGCGCGCGAATGATATCGTCTTCGCTCGCGTCGGCAGCCACCAACGCCCCGTCCCGCACCAGGTCGACGCCGAGCAGGGTCTTTGGCAGGCCGAGCGCTTCGGTGACCGCCCGCGTGGTGGTGCCCGGCCCTAGGATGTAGAGCCGCCCCGCCTCCATCCGGCCGGCGACCTCGGCGGCGATACCGCAGAGCGCTTCGCGGTCGCCGCTCACCCCGCCCGCCTTCATGTTCTGGGTGAGGTCGGGGGAATAAGGCACTGGCATATACCCATAAAGCCTAGCCGAGACGGCGCCGGCACGAAAGGCCTCCTCGTCGATATCCATGACCTCCCGCGGCCGCGCCTCGATATCCTGGGTCAACGCGCGCAGCGCGAGGTCGGCGGCGGCGCGCGGGCTGGTGGCGTAGACCGCCGAGTGCATCTTCACGCCTGCCGGCACGCCGATCACCGGCACCCGGTCGCGGTCATCGAGAGCGGCCGCCATGTCGCGCGCGGTGCCGTCGCCGCCGGCGAAGAGGATGAGCCGCGCACCGGCGACCGCCATGGCCTCAGCCGCGGCGCGCGTGTCCGCCGCGCCGGTCTCGCCCTCGGCCGGAACGCCGACGACGATCGGGCAAAGGCCCGCGTCTCGGGCGATCCGCTCGCCCATCTCACCGGGGGCGCAGAGAAGCTCCAGGCCGGGTCGCGCACTGGCGAGCGCATTGAGCACCACTCTCGCTCGCCGTCCCGACTGCGGTTCCGCGCCGCGGGCGCGGGCTTCGCTCAGGATCGCCGCCGTGTCCGTGCCCTTGAGCCCGACGCTCCCGCCCATGCCGGCGATGGGGTTGACGATGAGGCCGAGCGTAGGCCGGCCCAAGGTAGGCCGATCAGCCGTAACCGCCGCCCCCGTGATCGCCCAGGCCGCGCTTGACGTTGGCCCAATTCCCCCGCTTGCGCCGATAGGCACGCCCCGTGAAGGCCCAGCAGTCGGGATCTTCTGCCACGTCGCCGTCGACGGCCTGGGTAGCGGCGCAGTGGGGAGCCGCCTTCACATGCTCCGGCGCGGTGCGGGCCTCCTCGGCGATGCGGCGCAGCGCGTCGAGCACGTGATCCATCTCCTCGATGGTGAGGGATTCGCCCGGCTCCAGGGTGAAGGGCTGCGGCACCAGCATCGGCACATGGCTCTCCATGTAGTGCTGCACGCCGAAATCGACCATGCGGTTCATCACATCGTGGCTGGCGACGCCTGTCTCTTCATAGAGCGGCTCCCAGCTGTAGCGGACCTGTTCCAGCTTGGGATAGGTGTTCTTGGGCCAGGGGATCGACGTGCCCTCGATTTGCCTGATGCGGTGCAGCATGTAGTTGTTGTTGAGCACCGAGGTCTCGGCGACGGCGCGCAGGCCCTCGGCGCCGAGGCTGCGCACCCAGGCATAGGCCTTCAGCACCGCGTGCACGTTGCCGATGAAGGCGCGGATCTTCTCGATCCCCTCCCCCGGATCGTGGTCGAGGCCGTAGCGCTCGCCGTCCCAGGTCACGATCGGGCGCGGCAGGAAGCGCTCCAGATGTGCCTTGACGCCGACCGCAGCGCAGCCCAAGCCGATGGCCCCGTGGGGCGCGGAGAAGGTCTTGTGAAGGTTGAACTGGCACATGTCGAAGCCGGTATCGCCGGCGCGGACGATGCCCAGCAGCGGGTTGCCGTTGGCCTGGTCGTAGGCGCAAAGCCCGCCGGCCTCGTGCACGATGTCCACGAACTCGCGGATGTTCGGGTTGTACAGCCCGGTGTCCTCGGGGTTCGTCAGCATCAGGCCGGCGGTGCGTTCCGACACTGCGGCCTTGAGCGCATCGACCTCGGCGAAGCCCATCTCCCCCGGCATGAGGGTGATGACCTTGAATCCGGCCACCGCCGGAGTCGCCGCGTCGGCCGGGTGCGAGAAGGCGGTGGTGATGATCTCGTCGCGCTGCCCACCCTCGCCGCGCGAGGCGTGATAGGCGCGGATCAGGCACGCATTGGTGTAGATGCCCTGCGCCCCGCTCGCCGGCTGGAAGGTGAACGCGTCCATGCCCGCGACCTGGCACATCATGCGGTTGAAGCGGTAGAGGATCTCCAGCGTGCCCTGCAGCGTCTCCGGGTCCTGCAAGGGGTGGACATCGGCGAAGCCCGGCATGCGCGCGACGTATTCGTGCACCTTGGGACTGTATTTCATGGTGCAGGTGCCCATCATGTCGGCGGTCACATCGAAGCCCATGGACATCTGCGAGAGCCTGAGGAAGTGCCGGAGCACGCGGTGCTGCGGCAGTGCGGGCAATGCCGGCGGCGCGGCCCGCCCTACCCCCTCGGGCAGCGCTGCGACGACGTCGCCAACGGCCTCGACGATCGCGTCGTCCACCGCCGGCGGCAGCAGGCCGCGCCCGCCTTCTCCGCCGATCTCGTCGATCAGGGGCTCGTCCCAGCGTGCGGCGTGGAAGCCGCTTCCCGTGCGCTCGCTCATCGGATTGCCTCCCCGAGCGCAGAGACCAGTCTGTCGATCTCGGCCGCTCCGTGCAGCTCGGTCACGCAGTAGAGGGCCGACTGTCCGAGCGCCGGGAACTCGCCGCTCAAATCCTTGCCGCCGTGAATCTCTGCTTCGCGCAGCGCCGCATTGATGGACGCGACCGTCGTGCCGGTGCCGGAGAAATCGACGACGAACTCCTTGAAGAATGGTTGCTCCAGATGCGGCACCGAGACGCCGGGGAGCGCTGCGATCCGCTCCGCCGCGTAGCAGGCGCGCTGCATGATGCCGCGGCCGAGCTCGGCCATGCCTTCGGGCCCCATGAGCGAGAGATAGACCGCAGCCCCGATGCCCCAGATCCACTGGGTCGTGCCGGTGTAATCGGTGGCATCGTGGCGGGTGTCGTAGGAGGTGCGCTCCATGGTGGACCAGGCGAAGCCGAAGCCCTCGCCCTCCGCCGCCGGCGCGATGCTGAAGAGGATGGAAGGATATTCCGCGACGAAGCGCGCCTCGTCCCGGCTCGCGATGAAGCCGCCGTTGCCGCCGCCGGCATACATGTGAATGCCGAGCGGCTGCAGATCGCCGACGACAAGGTCGGCGCCATAGTCGGCGGGCGTTGCCAGCACGCCGAGGGAGATCGGGTCGACGCCCGCGATCAGAATGGCGCCGGCGTCATGGGCGATGTCGGCGATGGTCGCCGCCTCGGTCTCGATGAGGCCGAGATAGCCGGGGCTCTCGATCACCACTGCGGCGGTCTCGCCCGAGACCTTGGCGCGTAGGTCGGCGAGGTCGGTGCACCCGGTCTCGGGATCGCGGGCAACGGTCTCCACCGTCGCGAACGGCTTGGTGAAGCCCTGCAGCTGCGAGCGCCGGTCGGCGCTCATGGTCTCCGGCACGAGGACACCGCGCCGGCCGGTGATGCGGCAGGCCATCGTCGCGGCGCTGCCGGTCGCCGCACCGGCGTCGTAGGTGGGGGTCGAGACCACCTCCATCCCCACCAGCTCGCCCATCAGGCTTTGAAACTCGAAGAGCGCCTGGTTCTTGCCGTGGTCGGAATAGGTGCCGCCGCCGTAGGCGGTGAGCAGCTCGCCGCGATGGACGATCTCGTCCACGATCGCCGGCACGTAATGCTGCGCGCAGCCGGCGCCGCAAAAGTTGAGCCAGGTCCCTGTGCAGGGCTGGTTGCGGGCAACGATCTCCTCGAGGTGCCGTCGCAGGTCCTGCTCGCCGGGAAGCGCCGGCGGCAAGTCGAGCAATCCCTTGACCTTGAGCACCTCCGGGATTGCGGCATAGAGATCGGTCACGTCGCCGGCGCCGATCGCCTCCAGCAGCTTCCGTCTCGGCGCAGGTGCCGCATTCGGCACGTAAGGATGAATGAAACCGTCGCCCATGTGTCGCCTCCCCGCCCCATCCGCTGGCGGCAGTCTATCCCGCCGCTACGGGCGTACCAACGGCGTCCAGCCTGGAAGGCGTGACGTCCGGCGCGCGTCAGGTCGTGACGACGATCTTCCCCCGCTGCACGTTGGATTCCATGTAGCGGTGCGCGTCCACGACCTGCTCGAGGGGGAAGGTCCGGTCGACGATCACCTTCAGCTCTACGGCGGCCACCTGATCGTGCACGAAGGCAAAGCAGGCGGCGCGCTTTTCGGGCAGCCGAACCGTGTCGAACACGCTGTGGAACTTGATGGCGAGTCGCTTCGCCAGCATCGGCAGGATGGGGATGTCGATGGGCTCGGTGCGGAGGTTGCCGTAGCTGACGATGAGGCCGCAGGGCTGCGCCGCCGCGACGAGGTCGCCGATGAAGGCGCCGCCCACGGGATCGTAGGCGATGGTGAAACCCTGGCCGCCGGTGATCTCCTTCACACGGGACTCGAGGTCCTCCTCCTCGATGACAATGACGTGATCGGCGCCGGCGCCCCGCAAGAATTCCGCCTTGTCCGACCTGCGTGTCGCAGCGATGACCATGGCGCCGGCGTTCTTCGCGATCTGCAACCCGCCGAGCGCGGCGCTGTTGCTCGCCGCCGTGACCAGCACGATGTCGTCGGACGATACGCCGGCGCAATCCACGAGCCCGCCCCAGGCGGTCGCGTACTGGCTCCAGATCGCCCCGCGCTCTACGGCTGAAATCCCCTCCGGGCTGCGGGCGACGCAAAATGCCGGCACCACCGCGCTCTCGCCATAGACGCCGTACTTGATAGCCGACTCGGGCGTCCAGTTGCCCCATTTGTCCCAGGAGAGGTAGGGCACGGTGGTGGCGCGGTCGCCAATCGCGAAGTCCGTCACGCCTGGCCCGACTGCATCGATCACGCCGCTCGCCTCAAGTCCGATGCGAGACGGGAACTTGGGTGACGCAACATATGCGCCAGCCCGGAACATGATCTCCCCTCGGTTGAGGCCGAACGCCTCGATCTTGAGGCGAACTTCCCCCTCTCGCCGGCTCTGCTCGCGATCTCGCCGCTCGGCTCCATAGGGGCCACGCCCATGGTTCTCTTTGCCGCGGCCAGCACGCTCTCGATCGTGCCGCCGCTGGTTCTGGCCCTCGTCTTCCAGCGCTTCATCACCCGCCTCAACATCGTCAACCCAATCACCACGCGGGACGTCTGAACCGCTTTGACTGGCCGGTGCCGCCCGTGCAGTGTTTCACGCCACCGGGGAGCGGGGAGCGAGCCATGGCGATCACCATCAACTGCGACATCGGCGAAGGGTACGGCCTCTACACCTTCGGCAACGATGAGCGGATCATGCCCTTCATCAGCATCGCCAATGTCGCCTGCGGCTTTCATGCGTCGGACCCGTCGGTCATGCACGCGACCGTCCGCCTCGCGCTGGCGCACGGCGTGAAGGTCGGCGCGCACCCGTCGCTCCCCGACCGCCAGGGCTTCGGCCGCCGCGAGATGCAGATGGAGCGCGAGGAACTGCGCGATCTCCTGATCTACCAGGTCGGCGCGCTCAAGGGCTTCCTGGAAGCGGCCGGCGCGCCCCTCAACCACATCAAGCCCCACGGCGCGCTCTTCGGCATGACCTCGAAGTACGAACACTGCGCCGAGGCGGCGGCCGATGCCGCGGAGGTCTTCGGCGTGCCGCTGATCGGCCAGGCCGGCACCATGCACGACACCGTCTACTCGCGGTGCGGCCTGCCCTGGTGGCCCGAGTTCTATGCCGATCTGGAATACGACCGGGACTGCAACCTCATCATCACGCGTGAGCACGAGCCCTACGACCCGGCGGCTGCCGCCAAGCGCACGCTCCGCGCGATCGAGGAGGGCACGGTGACATCGGTGGACGGCATCGATATCCCGATCCGTGTCGAGACGGTGTGCATTCATTCCGACACGCCCGGGATCGATGCGGTCGCGCCGGTGCTGCGGGAGGCACTAGCGCCTCATATGACGTGATCGGCTGTCCACCGTCGGCGATCGCCATGAGGCGCATGGCGGCGGCGGCAACGACGGAGGCAACGGCATGGCGACCTCGAACGCGACGCTTGGCGAGCGTGACGACGCCGCGATCGCTGGCATCCAGAAGCTGCGCTTCAACCCGCTCGCCGCACGCGGTGGGCGCGGATCGTACCTCACGGCCGACGACGGCCGCGCCATCCTCGACCTCTCCGCCTCGGCGACGGCGGCAAGCCTCGGCTATGGCCATCCCGCCGTGACCGAGGCCGTGACCAAGGCGATGGCCGACATGGCGGGCGCGAGCCTGCTCATGTATCCGAACGAGCCGGCGGCGGCCCTCGCCGAGGCGCTGCTGGAGACGATGCCGGGAGACGCCGAGCGACGCGTCTGGTACGGCCACTCGGGCTCCGACGCCAACGATGCTGCCGCCCGCGTGCTGGAGGCCGCGACCGGCCGCCCCCGCTTCATCTCCTTCATCGGCTCCTACCACGGCGGCGTGGCGGGCTCGATTAGCATCTCGGGCCACACGGCGATGACCCACACGTTGCCCCGACCCGGCCTGTTGCTGCTGCCCTATCCCGACCCCTACCGGCCGCGGTTTTCGCCCGAGGCCGTGCTCGACATGCTCGACTACCAGTTCGAGACGACCTGCCCGCCGGAGCAGGTAGCGGCGGTCTTCATCGAGCCGATCATGTCGGACGGCGGCTTGATCGTGCCGCCCGCAGGCTTCCTCAAGGCGCTGGAGGAACGCTGCCGGAGGCACGGCATCCTCACCGTCCTCGACGAGGTCAAGGTGGGCCTCGGGCGCAGCGGCGCGCTCCATGCCTTCAGCCACGAAGGGCTGGAGCCCGACATGGTCGTTCTCGGGAAGGGGCTCGGCGGCGGGCTACCGCTGTCTGCGCTGATCGGGCCGGCGGCGATCATGGACCATCGCCCCGCCTTCGCGATCCAGACCACGGGCGGCAATCCGGTCTGCACCGCCGCCGGGCTCGCCGTGCTCCGCACCGTGCTCGACGCGGATCTCCCGAGCCGAGCCGCGCAGCTGGGCGGGGCGCTGATGGAGGGCCTCAGGCAGCTCGCCGAGCGGCACGAGATGATCGGCGACGTGCGCGGCCGCGGCCTCGCGATCGGGGTCGATCTGGTGACGGACCGCAAGAGCCGCGCGCCGGTCCCGGCGACCACGACGGCCAAGGTGATCGTGCGCGCCTACGAGCTCGGCGCGAGCTTCATCTATGTGGGGCTCGCGGCGAACGTTCTGGAGATCACGCCGCCGCTCGTCCTGAGCGATGCGGAATGCGAGGAAGGCCTCGCAATTATCGACAAGGCCCTCGGCGACGTCGCGGCGGGTCTGGTCCCCGACGAGGCCGTCCAGGCCTACATGAACTGGTAAGGAACGACGCCGATGCCCACCGCCTCCCGCCCTGTAGGCGTCTTCATCCTCGGCGACGTAGCGCCGGGCAATGTCGTCGGGCTGAGCCGGCAGGTCGAGCGTTGCGGCTTCTCCGATCTCTGGTTCGCCGAGGACTATTTCATGCTCTCTGGCTTCGCGAGCGCCGGCATCGCGCTGCAGGCCACCGAGGCGATCGATGTGGGGATCGGCGCGGTCTCCAACCGGGTGCGCCATCCGGCCGTCACCGCCATGGAGGCGTCGACGCTGGCCAACGCCTATCCCGGCCGTTTCACGCTCGGCATCGGCCACGGCGTTCCCGCCTGGGTCGCGCAAATGCACCTCACCCCCCAATCGGTCATGAGCTCCCTGCGCGAAGCGATCACGGACGTGAAGCGGCTGCTCGCGGGCGAGAGCCTGACCCAGGCCGGCGCCTACTATGGCTACGATCGGGTCGCACTGACGCACCCCGCGCCCGACCTCAAGGTGCTGGGGGCGGCAGTCGGACCGAAGTCGGTCGATCTTTGCGCCGAGATTGCGGACGGCATGGTCCTCTCGGTGCTCGCAGGGCCGCACTACGTTGCGACGATCAGAGAACGAATTGCGCGGGTCCGGCGCGCGCAGGGGCTGCCCGAGGAATTCGCGATGGTGGTCTACGCCCTCGCCGGCGTGAGCGAGGACCCGGCCGCCGCCCGCGCCAAGGTTCGCCCTGTGATCGCGTTCTATCTGGAGGCCATGGGACCGACGCTGATCACCGGCGTCTATGACGCCAACGAGGCCCTCGTTGCGATGATGGAGGCCGGCGGCGCCGCGGCGATCGAAGCCGACATGCCGGACGACTGGCTGGACTGGCTCGCGGTCGCCGGCCGGCCCGAGGACTGCCGCGCCGGCATCGAGGCACTCTTCGACGCAGGCGCGACCCGTGTCGTCCTCTGCGTCGTTCCCTCGGAAGAGCTGCCGGAGCAGCTTGACGTATTCGGGCGTGAGGTCCTTCCGGGGCTCTGACCCGGCGTCGATCCCCTACCCGGCGCCGTCGATCGCCGCGAGCGCCGCCTCGACGCCCGCCCCCACGTCGGCCCGCCCGCCCAGCGCCGCAATGGCGCCGCCGAGCGCGGTGACAGCAACAACCGCATAGATCGGCCGCGCCACCGGCCCCATGTGGCCGATTCGCACGAGCTTGCCGAGCAGCGAGCCCCGGCCCGCCGAGAAGACCACGCCGTAGCGCCGGCGCGCCTCCTGCCGGATCGCCTCATCCTCCAGGCCCGCCGGCACCCGCACCGTGGTCGCCGTATCGGCGCAGATGGATTCGCGCACGGGCCAGAGGTCGAGCCCCATGGCTCGGACTCCGGCGCGGCAGGCGCGTGCTGTCAGCGCGTGACGCGCCCACACCGCCTCCGACCCCTCGTCGAGGTAGTTCTGCACGGCAGCGTCCAGCGCATGGACCTCGGATACCGACGGCGTGAAGGGGAAGAGGACATCCGAGCGCCACGCGTCCCGCCAGTCCTTGAGGCTGAGCACGGAGCCTGAGGGCGCGGCGGGGTTGGCGTCGATTTTCGCCCAGGCGCGCTCGCTGACGTGGACGATGCAAAGACCCGTGCTCCCGCCCAGGCACTTGCTGGGGCTGGTCACGAATATGTCAGCGTTCACATCCTCCGGATGAACGTCCATGCCGCCGAAGGAGGAGACGGCGTCCACGATGGTCAACACGTCATGCGCGCGGCAAATGGCGCCGATCTCGTGCACCGGGTTGACGGTTCCCGACGGCGTATCGTGGTGGCAGACGGAGAGAACGCGGATTTCCGGCCGGGTCTTCAGCATGTCGCTGACCGCCTCGGGATCGATGGCGTCGTCGTAGGGCACCTCGATCTCGACCAGCTCCCGGCAATGGCGCGCCGCCCAGAAGCCGAAGCCCTTGCCGTATTCGCCCGACGCAAGGTTCAGGACCACGTCGTCGGCGCCGATCAGGGCGGCAGCCGCGGCTTCGAGGCCCAGCACCGGCTCGCCCTGCAGGATCACCGGCGGCAGCGCGGTGCGCAGCGACTCGGCGGTCTTGAGGACGGTCGATTCGTAGAACTGCTGGAAGGACGGATCGAAGTCGTAGGTGACGGGCCGCGAGAGTGCGCGCAGGACCACGGGGTACGCATCGACCGGCCCTGCGCTGAGCGTGATAATCGGGGGATCGTCGTCGAGATTTCGCATTTTCTAGGCCCGCTCAAGGCCTTGGACGGGGCCTCAGAATACATTGGCAAACCGACTTCCCCAAGGCGGTGCATGGTGCAATTATGGCACACGAGGCTGGCCCGATTCGCGCTCACGCGCTTATGACGGCGGTGCATGACAGGTCGTTTGACGAGGTTGCCCTTTGTAGTAGTTTGGTCATGCTGGTCTCGTGAGAATCAGGCCGCGCGACGGGCCGAACGGTGAGCCGCCACGGAGAGGGAGCCATGCCGGAGACGCCGCATCTGGATCGCGTGAAGAGCCCCGAAGACTTGCGCAACCTCTCGATCAAGGACCTGAAGAAGGTTGCCGAGGAGCTGCGGGCCGAGACCGTTGACGCGGTCTCGGAGACCGGCGGCCATCTGGGTGCCGGGCTTGGCGTGGTCGAGCTGACGATTGCCCTCCACCACGTGTTCGACACGCCCCGCGACCGCTTGATCTGGGACGTCGGGCACCAGTCCTACCCGCACAAGATCATTACCGGCCGGCGCGACCGGATTCGCACCATCCGCCAGCCTGGCGGGCTCTACGGCTTCACCAAACGGACCGAGAGCGAATACGACCCCTTCGGCGCGGCGCATTCGTCCACGTCGATCTCGGCCGGGCTCGGCATGGCGGTGGCGAGCAGCCTCAAGGGCGAAGCGCGCAACGTCGTCTGCGTCATCGGCGACGGCGCCATGTCGGGCGGCATGGCCTATGAGGCGATGAACAATGCGGGCTCCATGCCGCCGCGCCTCATCGTCATCCTCAATGACAACGAGATGTCGATCGCGCCGGCGGTGGGCGCGCTCAACGCCTATCTCTCGCGGCTGCTGTCCAGCCACCAGTTCCGCAGCCTGCGCGAGCTCGGCAAGCAGTGGGCGCGCAGGCTGCCCAAGGCAATGGGCGATGCCGCGATGCGGGCCGAGGAGTATTCCCGCGGCATGGTCACCGGCGGCACCCTCTTCGAGGAGCTGGGCTTCTTCTACATCGGGCCGATCGACGGCCACAATCTCGAGCACCTGATCCCGGTGCTCCGCAACGTGCGCAGGGACGAGACGCCGGGGCCGGTGCTGCTGCACGTCGTCACCAGCAAGGGCAAGGGCTATGAGCCCGCCGAGAACGCGCCGGACCGCGGCCATGCGCTCGGCAAGTTCGACGTGGTGACGGGCGAGCAGAAGAAGAGCAAGCCCAAGGCGCCGAGCTATACCAACGTGTTCGCCCAGAGCCTGATCAAGGAGGCCGACCGCGACGAGAAGATCGTGGCGCTGACCGCCGCCATGCCGTCCGGCACCGGGCTCGATAAGTTCGCCAAGGCGCACCCCACACGCTGCTTCGATGTGGGCATCGCGGAGCAGCACTGCGTCACCTTCGCGGCGGGGCTGGCTACGGAGGGGTTGAAGCCGTTCGCGGCGATCTATTCCACCTTTCTCCAGCGTGCCTACGACCAGGTGGTGCACGACGTGGCGATCCAGAGGCTGCCGGTTCGCTTCGCGATCGACCGCGCCGGCTTGGTGGGCGCCGACGGGCCGACGCACGCGGGCAGCTTCGACATCACCTATCTCGCGACGCTGCCGGGCTTCGTCGTCATGGCTGCGGCGGACGAGGCGGAGCTCGTCCACATGGTGCACACGGCGGCGAAGATCGACGACCGCCCCAGCGCCTTCCGCTACCCGCGCGGCGAAGGCGCCGGCGTGCCGCTGCCGGAGCATCCGAAAATGCTGGAGATCGGCAAGGGGCGGATCATCCGCGAGGGAACGACGATCGCGATCCTCTCCCTCGGCGGTCGGTTGCAGGAGGCGCTCGGTGCGGCGGACGAGCTGCAGGCGCGGGGTCTCTCCACCACGGTTGCCGACGCCCGCTTCGCCAAGCCGCTGGACGAGGACCTGATCCGCCTGTTGGCGCGGGAGCATGAGGTGCTGATCACGATCGAGGAAGGATCGATCGGCGGCTTCGGCGCGCATGTCATGCAGTTCCTGGCCATGGCCGGCTTCATGGACGCCGGCCTCAAGATCAGGCCGATGCTGCTGCCGGACCGCTTCGTTGCGCACGGCACGCCGGCCGGCATGTACGAGGACGCGGGGCTGACCGCCGGCCACATTGTCGACATGGCGCTCTCTGCCCTCGGCAGCAACTCGGCCACCATGCCGCGGCGCGCCTGACGGGCCCATGGAGGTTGCACGCGCCGGGCCAGACCGGCGAAGTGAGACCATCGTCCGCCCGCCGTCGGACAGCCCAGACGGCACTATTCCCGCCCCCGGCATCGAGCAGGTCATCGACGAGGCGTCTGCCGGCCTGCGCGGCCTCCAGCGCGACGACGGCCATTGGGTGTTCGAGCTCGAAGCGGACGCGAGCATTCCCGCCGAATACATCCTCCTCAACCACTTCCTGGATGAGATCGATCCCGAGACCGAGGCGCGGCTCGGCACCTACATACGCGCCCGGCAAGGCGATCACGGCGGCTGGCCGCTCTTTCATGGCGGCGCGCTCGACATAAGCTGCACCGTCAAGGCCTACTTCGCGCTCAAGCTGATCGGCGACGACCCGGAAGCGCCGCACATGGTGCGGGCGCGCAAGGCCGTGCTCGCCGCCGGCGGCGCGGCGCGGTGCAACGTGTTCACGCGGATCACCCTCGCCCTCTTCGGCCAGGTGCCCTGGCGGGCTGTGCCGGCGATGCCGGTGGAGATCATGCTCCTGCCGCGGTGGTTTCCCTTCCACCTGAGCAAGGTCTCCTACTGGTCGCGCACCACCATCGTGCCGCTCACGATCCTGCTCGCACTCAAGCCCAGGGCGAGAAACCCGCGGGGCATCGGGATCGCGGAGCTGTTCGCCACTCCGCCGGAACGGGAATGGCACTATTTCCCGAGGCGGACCGCCACCGAATGGTTCTTCCTGACCCTCGACCGCGCGATCGCGCTCGGCGAGTGGTCGACGCCGCGAGCGTTGCGACGGCGCGCCATCGACAAAGCGCTCGACTGGTGCATGACGAGGCTCAACGGCGAGGACGGCCTCGGCGGGATCTTTCCGCCGATGGCCAACGTCCTGATGGCCTTCGACACACTGGGCTACCCACCGGACCACCCGGCGCGCCGCACCGCCCGCCGCGCGATCGAATTGCTGGTGACCGAGCCGGTCGGCGATAGCCAGTACGTTCAGCCCTGCGTCTCGCCGATTTGGGACACGGGGCTCGCAGCGCAGAGCCTGATGGAATGCGGCGGCGAGGCCGAGCAGCGCGCGGCCCTCGACTCCCTCCCCTGGCTCACCGACCTTCAGATCCTCGATGTCGAAGGCGATTGGGCAGAGACTCGGCCCGATGCGCCGCCGGGAGGCTGGGCCTTTCAGTACCGCAATGATTACTACCCGGACGTGGACGACACGGCGGTCGTGGGCATGGCGCTCCACCGGGCCGATCCCGAGGCGCACCGCGAGGCGATCGAGCGGTCGGCCGCGTGGATCGTCGCCATGCAGAACGAGAACGGCGGCTGGGGCTCCTTCGACGCCGGGAACGAGCACTATCATCTCAACCGCATCCCCTTCGCCGACCACGGGGCTCTCCTCGACCCGGCTACTGCCGATGTCAGCGCGCGCTGCGTGAGTTTCCTCTGTCAGATCGGCTATGCGCGCGAGCATGACACCGTTGCCAAGGGCATCGACTATCTGCTCGCCGACCAGGAAGAGAACGGCTCCTGGTTCGGCCGCTGGGGGACCAACTACATTTACGGCACCTGGTCGGTGCTCTGCGCATTGAACGCCGCCGGCGAAGACCCGGCGTCGCCCGCCATCCGCAAGGCGGTCGCCTGGCTCGAAGCCAAGCAGCGTGCCGACGGCGGCTGGGGCGAAACGGGGGACAGCTACTATGCCGAGCGCATCGAGCGCTCCTTCGAGGCGATCTCCACTCCATCGCAGACGGCATGGGCGCTGCTCGCGCTGATGGCCGTGGGTGAGGTCGGGAGCGACGCAGTGCGGCGCGGTATCGCCTATCTCTGCCGCGCGGAGCGGCAGGGTGCCATGTGGCGGGAGGACGAATACACCGCAGTCGGCTTCCCCCGCGTCTTCTATCTCCGCTACCACGGCTACAGTGCCTATTTCCCGCTCTGGGCGTTGGCGCGCTACCGCGCCCTCGTGGGCAGTAACGAGCGCCGCCCGCACTACGGCATGTAGCAAGAAGGTTGAGGGCCGGGGCACCATGGCCGACCGGTCCCGCATCGGCGTCATCACGGGCCTCGCGGCGGAAGCGGCAACCCTTCCCGAAGACGACTTCTGGATCGCGGTCTCGGCCGCCGATCCGGCGCGGGCAGCGCAGGCGGCCGACGCCATGGTCGCTGGCGGTGTAACGCTGCTGGTGAGCTACGGCTTGGCCGCCGGGCTCGACCCGCGTTTCGGCCCGGGTGCCCTGTTGCTTCCCGAGACGGTGATTGCCCACGAGGGGGAGGTCGAAACGCCCGATCGCGGCGGTGTGCGCGACCAGCTCCAGCGGATGACGTCCTTCAAGCGTGACGAGGGGCGAGGGCCGCCGGAGCCGCCGCCGGCCGAGAGCTACCTGGCGGTGGATGGGCGCGTGCGCGAGCTGCTGAGCCAGGGTCTCGGAGAGCGGGTCGAAGGCGGCGCCATCGCCGGCGTCGAACACCCGCTGATGTACGGCGATCAGAAGCTCTCTCTCTTCGCGCAAACCCGCGCCGGAGCCGCAGATATGGAGAGCCACGTCGTCGCCCGTGCTGCGTCAGCGGCAGGCGTGCCCTTCGTGGTGCTCCGTGTCGTCAGCGATCCGAGCAACCGCGCGCTCCCGCAGGCCGCCCTCGCCGGGCTTACCGAGGAGGGCCGCGTCGACGGCGCGGCGATAGCCGTCGCGCTGCTGCGACGGCCGTGGGAATGTCTCGATATGCTGACGCTTGCGCTCGACGGGGCGCAGGCGATGCACCGGCTACGCCGCGTTGGTCGCCGGGCGGCGTCCCTTCTCCTGAGTCTGTGACGTCGCTTCCTCGGCCAGGCGAATGTCGCGCAGCTTCTCCTGCACGTGTCGGTCGAATATGTACTCGGCGGGCCGCGCCTGACTCAGGTCGATCTCGGGCGCCATCGGCCCCGTTGTCCTGATCCCGCGCAGCTTGACCATCAGCGCCGCCCAGGGCCGCGACAGCGAGTGCTCAGCCGCCGTCGGCTCATAGCCGCAGTGGACCATGCAGTCCGCGCACTTTTCGTAGCGCCCGGTCCCGTAGGAATCCCAGTCGGTTTCATCCATCAGGGCGCGGAAGCTGCCGGTATAGCCTTCGCCGATCAGGTAGCAGGGCTTCTGCCAGCCGAAGACGTTGCGGGTGGGATTGCCCCAGGGCGTGCATTGGAAGCTCTGATTGCCCGCCAGGAAATCCAGGAACAGGCTGGACTGGCTGAAGCGCCACTTCTTACCGGCGCCGCGCGCGAAGATCTCGCGGAACAGCTCCTTGGTCTTGCTGCGGTTGAGGAAGTGCTGCTGATCGGGCGCCCGCTCGTAGGAATAGCCGGGCGAGACGGTGATCGCGTCGGCGCCGAGCTCGTCGGTAACGAAGTCGAAGAAGGCGGCGAGCCGCTCCGCCGGGTGGCCGTCGAACACGGTGGCGTTGACGTTGACGCGGAAGCCCCGGCGCCGGGCCTCCTTGATCGCCGCCACTGCGCGCTTGAAGGTGCCGGGCTGATCCACCGCGTGGTCGTGCTCCTCCTCCAGCCCGTCGAGGTGGACGGAGAAGGTCAGATATTTCGTCGGGGTGAAGAGATCGAGCTTCTTCTTGAGCAGCAGCGCGTTCGTGCAGAGATAGACGAACTTCTTGCGCGCGATGATGCCGGCGACGATCTCCCCGATCTCCGGGTGGATCAGCGGTTCGCCGCCTGGGATCGACACCATCGGCGCGCCGCACTCGTCCACCGCCTGCAGGCACTCGTCGACGCTGAGGCGCTGGTTCAGGATCTCGGGCGGGTAGTCGATCTTGCCGCAGCCGGGGCACGCGAGGTTGCAGCGGAAGAGCGGCTCGAGCATCAGCACCAGGGGATAGCGCTTCTCGCCCGTGAGCTTCTTGCCCACGATATAGGCGCCGACACGTATTTTCTGGATCAGAGGGACGGACATTGCGGACCGCTCGTGAGCGTCATGCCGGCGCAGTACGCTCAGCCACCGGGCGCACCGGCGGCAGGCTTCTGCGCCTTGCCGTTGCCGCTGGCCTCGACCAGCTCGGCCGGCAGCTTGAACCGCACCCGCTCCTGGATCCCGTCCTGGATCTGAAGCTCGACCGCGTTGATCTCCCGCAGCCGGGCGACCAGGTCCTGCACCAGTTCTTCGGGTGCGGACGCGCCGGCGGTCACCCCCACCCGGCGCACGCCGTCGAACCACGTCGGGTCGAGGTCGCGGGCGTCGTCGATCAGGTGGGTTGGCACGCCCATCTCCTCGCCGATCTCCCGCAAGCGGTTGGAGTTGGAGCTGTTGCGCGCGCCCACCACGAGGATCAGCTCGACCTCTTCGGCGAGCTTGCGCACCGAGGCCTGGCGGTTCTGGGTCGCGTAGCAGATGTCCTTGACGTCGGGTCCGGAGATGCTCGGAAAGCGCGACGTCAGCGCGTCGATCACGTCGCGGGTATCGTCGACGCTGAGCGTGGTCTGGGTGACGTAGGCGACCTTGTCGGGGTTGGCCACCTCGAGCCTGGCGACGTCGGCCGGCGTGGCGACGATGTGGACGCCGTTCTTCACGCGGCCGCTGGTGCCCTCGACCTCGGGATGCCCGTCGTGGCCGATGAGAATGATCTCGCGCCCCTCGCCCTCGTAGCGCCGCGCCTCGATATGGACTTTCGCCACCAGCGGGCAGGTCGCGTCGATCACCGGCAGGTTCCGGCGCCCGGCTTCGCTCTCTACCTTCTCGGAGACGCCGTGGGCACTGAAGATGGTGACCGCGCCTTCCGGCACCTCGTCGATCTCCTCGACGAAGACCGCGCCCTTTTTGCGCAGGTCTTCCACCACGCGCTTGTTGTGCACGATCTCGTGCCGGACGTAGACCGGCGGGCCGAAGACTTCGAGGGCGCGCTCCACGATCTCGATCGCCCGCTCGACGCCTGCGCAAAAGCCGCGGGGTTCCGCCAGGATGACCTGCATGCTGCCGTTGTCGCCCACGTTAGGCCCTTGCTCCATCCTGGGGTTACTTGGGGCGGGACCATCGACTCCGCACCCTAGAGCCACCGTCACACCCTATCGCAGACGCGCTGAGCCGGCAACACACGCCTTCCTCGACTGTCGGTAACACGGGATATGTCCGGTCCATGTACCAGATGATCTGTCCGGCTTTAGAAGGCTTCCAAGCCACGGAGGGTTTGGATGCGTCGGACGGAGCAGGCACAGGGGCTGAGACTGATGAAGTTCGAAGAGGTTTACGGGCGCACCCGTCGCGGTGTGCTGGGCCAAGCGGAGGCGGCGGAGATCCTGGGCGTCTCGGAGCGCACCTTCCGGCGCTGGCGCGATCGCTTTGAGGCGGAAGGCGCGGAGGGTCTCTACGATCGCCGCCTGGGCCGCCTCTCGGCACGTCGCGCGCCGGTGGACGAAGTGGCGCGGGTGCTTGAGCTGTTCGACACCCGCTACTGGGACTTCACCGCCAAGCACTTCCACGAGAAGCTGGTGGCGGAGCACGGCAGCAAGCGCAGCTACAACTGGGTGCGGCTGACCTTACAGGCGTATGGGCGCAGGCGGGCGGCACCGCGCCGTGGCGCGCACCGGCGCAAGCGCCCACGCCGCGCGCTTCCCGGCATGATGGTGCACCAGGACGGCTCGCGGCATGAGTGGCTCGCCGGCCAGCCGCCGCTCGACCTGATCGTCACCATGGACGACGCCACGAGCGAGATCTACTCGGCCTTCTTCGTCGAGGAGGAGGGCACGATGTCGAGCCTCCGGGCGCTTTTCGAGGTGATCGGGGAGCGCGGGCTGTTCTGCTCGCTCTATGCCGACCGGGCCAGCCACTACTGGCACACGCCCGACGCGGGCGGCAAGGTGGACAAGGACAACCCGACCCAGGTCGGGCGCGCGCTTCAGCGCCTCGGCATCGAGCTCATCGCAGCCTATTCGCCCGAGGCCAGGGGGCGCTCCGAGCGCATGTTCGGCACCTTGCAGAAGCGCCTGCCCCAGGAACTCCGGCTCGCCGGCATCACCGGGATCGACGAGGCCAACCGCTTCCTCAAGGAGGTCTATCTGCCCCAACACAACGCCCACTTCGCCACCCCGGCCGAGGACCAGGGCACCGCCTTCGTCCCCTTCGCCGGCGCGCTCGACGATATCCTCTGCGTCCAGGAGGAGCGCACCGTCGCTAACGACAACACCGTGCGCTACAAGCGCCGGGTGCTCCAGCTCCCCGCCGACCGCCACCGCCGCCACTACGTCAAGGCCACGGTCCGGGTGCACGAGTATCCCGATGGCACGCTCGCCGTCTTCCACGGACCCCGATGCCTGGCCCGCTACAAGGCCGGCGGCGAGCCCATCGACACCTCAACCCGGCAGGCCGCGTGATCCGCTTCGACGCGACCGGCCAAAGCCCCGTGGACAAGTGGACAACCGCTCCGCGCCTGACCACTTCCCCACAGGGCCAGCCACAACAACAGAAGCGGTCAACTCAGAATGTTCTCGACACACACGCCTTCCTCGCCACTCGCGCACGGGCGAGTTGTTGTATCGTCGGACCAGCACGCCGCAACGACTGGGAGGACCAAGGGATGGCGCACGTCGCGGTCTGCGTGACCGCCCCGAGCGAGCCCGAGGCTGAGGCCATCGGCCGCGCCTTGATAGAGGCGCGCCTTGCGGCGTCGGTCAATATCGTGCCGGGCGTCTCGTCCGTCTACTGGTGGGACGGCGCAGTGCGTGAAGCCGACGAAGCCATGCTCTGGGCGAAGACCCGCGCCGATCTGGTCGAGCCTCTCACGGCCATGGTTAAGGCAATGCACAGCTACGATTGCCCCTGCGTCATCGCGCTCCCGATCGCAGGCGGCAACGCGGACTATCTGGCCTGGATCGACGCCGAGACCGTGCCTCCGTCCACCGATCCCGACCAAGCCTGACCGCGGGCGGGACAGGTCAGATGAGGGGCCTCAGCCGCCAGCCAGAGGAATATGTGGGTATCGAGAAGAAGCCTCACGTGTCCTCGCCACCACCTTCGAACGCCGCCAGCAGTTCATCGGGAAGCGGCTCGAAGAAGGCGGCGGAGATAGTCATGCCGCGGTCTATGCCGACCGGGCGCGGCTCGCGTGTCGGCCTGGGGAGAGCGCGAATCTCGGCGATCGGCACGTTGCGCCGACACAGAACGACCGTCTCGCCCCGCTCGACGCGCTCAAGATAACGCGAGAGGTGGGCCCGGGCCTCAGCCACATTGACTCGAATCATGGTCCGCTTATGGATGATCTTGCTGGTCATGTTCAAGCCGCGCGCAGCGCCTGTCCCCGTGTTGTCGGATATGGATAGCGCGTAGACTGGCAGCGGCGCCGGCGGCTCACCACTGTCGGTCGACGCCGATGGCGTCGAAGACCTCGTCGACCGAGACGAGGGAACAGTTCTCCAGTCGCACCTGGGCGGCCAGAAGGCGATCCCACGGATCGCGGTGGTCCCAATCGAGCTGGGCCGCATAGTCGGCATGGTCGTGGGTGATGGCGAGGTCCTCGACGTCATTGCGCCTGAGCGCAGCTCGCAGCTCCTGCGGCGGCAGGGCGATGCGGCTGCGCTGCGCCTTCCACTCAAGCTCATAGATCGAGACCGCGCTGACCAGCAGGGCGTTCTCGCGATCGAGGATCAGCTTCCTCGCGGTCGCCGACAATCTCCGGCTGCCGGCGACCCACCAGTAGACGGCATGGCTGTCGAGAAGCAGTCTCACGAAACCTTCGGCGGGCCGCGCCAGATGCCGAGGGAATCGCCGTAGTCGCCGGCGTCGATCATGACTTGCTCTTGATCCTCGCGGTCGAAGAGATCGTCGGGCAGGTTGAGGTGCTTGAGCGGCGCGGCTTCGCGCTGCGCAGCCTCGGCCGGCGGGACGATGCGCGCCTGCGGTTCGCTGCCCTTTGTAATCATGATCTCCTCACCCTCCTTGGCGCGCACCAAGAGGCTCGAGAAGCTGGCTCGGGCTTCGGCCACCTTGAAGATCTTGGTCGGCATGGTCCAATCCCCACGTCTGCGTCGGTCTCGAACACCGCGCTCACCATTCCTTGAGAGTATGTACACCTTAGTTGGTCATCTCGCAAGTGGAGGTTGAATGATCACCTGCCGGTGCGGGCAGATTGACGGTGCGGGCGGGTTGTCCATGATGGCGGCACGGCAGCGGCGGGGGCGGCATGATCTACGACGAACCGGTGTTCAAGACGCTGGGCGACACCGCGATCAACGTCGAGTTCGGCGACGAGACAAGCATCCGGCTCAATTTCCGCATCCTGGCGCTCGACTTCGCGCTGCGCGAGCAAGCGCCCAAGGGGCTTGTCGAAACCAACCCGCAGGTGCGCACCCTCGGCCTCGTCTTCGACCCGCTCGCCACCACCCGCGCGCGCATCGTCGCCCAAGTGAAGGAACTGATCGCAGTCCAAGGCGCGGTTTCGACCCTGCCGAGCCGGCGGGTGATCATCCCGGCACTCTATGACGACCCCTGGTCGCGCGAGTGCGCCGAAGCCTTCGGCGTGCGCAACAACATCGAATACATCGCCGAGTTCAACGACATGACGGTCGCCCAGGTGATCGAGACCCACACCCGCTGCGACTACTGGGTCACCGGCGTGGGCTTCGTCCCCGGCGCCTTCATGTCCTACGCCATGGACCCGGGGAAGCGTTTCGGCGCGCCGCTCTACCGCACACCCCGCACGTGGACCCATGCCAGGCTGCTCAACTTCGGCGGTCTGACCTCCACCATCTATCCGATCCGCGTGCCGGGGGGCGGCCAGCTCTTCGGCCGCACCCCGCTCGAAATATTCGACCCGAGGGAGTTGAGCCCCGCCTTCGCCGACGGCCCGGTGCTAGCCCGCGCCGGCGACCGCCACCGCTACGAATCGATCGCGCGCGAGGAATACGACGAGATTCGCGCAGAGGTCGAGGCCGGCACCTACGCGTACCGGGTCGAGGAGGGAACCTTCGATTGCGCGGGCTATGTGGACTGGCTTGCTGAGATCGGGGAGCCCGAGGAGAAGCGCGACCCCGAGAGCACGTGGGGGCCGGCCTGATGCTCGAAGTGATCCATGGCGGCCTGCGCACCACGGTCCAGGACATGGGCCGGCGCGGCGGGCAGGCACTCGGGATTCCGCCCTCGGGCGCGCAGGACGGATTCGCGCTCAGGATCGCCAATCTGCTCGTCGGCAACCCGCCTGGAGGTCCGCTCGTGGTGCGCGAGGACCCGGGCGCGGCTGGGCTTGAGATGACCCTCGGCCGATTGAAGCTCAGGGCGCTACAGGACCACGTACTGGCGCTCACCGGCGCCGACACGGGCGCGACCCTGGATGGTGAGCCGGTGCAGTGCTGGTCATCATTCGTCTTGCGTGAGGGCCAGACACTCGCCTGCGGCCTCGCGATGAGCGGCGCACGGGCCTATCTCGCGGTCCATGGCGGGATCGACGTGCCGCTCTACCGGGGCAGCCGCGCTACCCATGTCAGCGGCGGCTTCGGCGGGCTGGAGGGTCGGCCGCTCGCGCAAGGCGACCGCCTGCCGGTGGGCACAGCGAAGGCCCCAGTCATGGAACTCGCCGGGCGCCGGCTGCGGCCAGACCTCGTGCCCCGTTACGCGCCGCCCATGCAGGTGCGCGTCGTGGCCGGGCCGGAGGCACATCACTTCACAGAAGAGAGCGTCGAGGCCTTCTACGCGACCGCGTGGAAGCTCAACCCGAAGGCAGACCGGACGGGGATGCGTTTCATCGGCCCAGAACTCTCCTTCAAGCCGGGGCGGCCACGCTACCTGAACGAGGATGCCGGCGTAGACCCCTCCAACATCGTCATCGACCCCGGCGCGCCGGTAGGCACCGTGCAGGTCCCCTCTGGCGTCGAGCCGATCGTGCTCTGCGTCGATTCACCGAGCATCGGCGGCTACGCGCGGATCGCCGTCGTGATCTCCACCGACATGGCGCGCGTCGGTCAGATCCGCCCCTTCGAGGAGACCCGCTTCGTCCGTGTTTCCCACGAGGACGCGGTGGCGATCCTCGCCGAACAGGAGGCCCTGATCGCAGACCCAGACATTATCGTCTGACCGGCGCCGCCTCGGGCGCCTCCAAAACGCGGACCCCGGCAGGGTGCCGGGGTCCTGATCGACTTGAGAATTCCCGAAGTGGGTTTGGCCCTTACTCCGCCGCCATCTTCTGCGGCTGGGGGATGCCATCGACGGGGCAGCCCGTCACGCCGATCGAATCCCGCGTGATGGCCTCGACCATCTGCTGCGCCCGCTTCGGGTCCTCGACCCAGGTGCGGTAGAAGTCGAACGGGCATTCGGCCACGCCCTTGTCGCCGTCGCCCGACGCATACACGCCCGTGTAGCCCCGGTGCATCAGCTTGAAGAGGTGGTTCTGCGCCTGATCGTTGGCACGGGAATCGCGGATCTGCGAGACGGAGAGCTGCGCGTACTGGATGCCGTACTCCTCCTCGCCGCACTCGCCGAGGGTGCGGCCGTCGAAGCCGACGATCGCCGAGTGGCCGAAGTAAGTGTAGACGCCGTCATTGCCGGCGGCGTTGGCCACCGCCACATAGCAGCAGTTGGACCAGGCCATCGCCTTCGCCATCATGATCTGCTGGTCCTTTGCCGGGTACATGTAGCCCTGGCAGCGGACGATCAGCTCGGCACCCTTGACCGCGCAGTCGCGCCAGATCTCCGGATAGTTGCCGTCGTCGCAGATGATGAGGCTGATCTTCATTCCCTTGGGCCCGGTGCTCACATAGGTGTTGTTGCCGGGATACCAGCCCTCGATCGGGCACCAGGGCAGGATCTTCCTGTACTTCTGTACAATATCGCCCTCATTGTTCATCAGGATGAGGGTGTTGTACGGATTCTTGTTGGGGTGATCCGGGTGCTTCTCGCCGGTCAGCGAGAAGACGCCCCAGGTGTTCGCCTCGCGGCACGCCTCGGCGAAGATATCGGTCTCCGGCCCGGGGATATCGGACGCCGTGTCGAACATCTCCTTGCGGTCGTACATGATCCCGTGGGTGCTGTACTCGGGGAAGATCGCGAGATCCATCCCCGGCAGCCCGATCTTCGCGCCGACCATGAGATCGGCGATCTTCTTCGCGTTGTCGAGGACCTCCTGGTGCGTGTGCAGGCGCGGCATTTTGTACTGGAAAACCGCGCAACCCACCGTATCCGGGCTGCTGACGATATCGCCGTGTCTCATGGCATGGCCTCCTTCGCCGTCCGTGTCCTGCCGGGTTTATACCCCGCCCCGCAAGCGCGACCAACCATGTGCCGCTCGCCGAGAAGCGAGGCACAGAGGGCAACGGGACGCTGGACCCCCTGGTATGATCGCGCTCATACTTCGAGGCTAGGGACAAAAGATCAACGAATTGTGGGGAGGGGAAGATGGACATGATCTTGGCGAACGGCACAATCGTGACCGCCCACGAGAGCTATGACGCCGATATCGGAATCGAAGGAGGCGTCATCAAGCAGATCGGCCATGGCCTCGGGCCGGCCGGGCGCACCGTCGATTGCAGCGGCAAGATCGTGTTCCCCGGCGGTGTCGACGTGCACACCCACGTCGAGTTCGAGCTGATGGGCCAGGAGACCGCCGACAACTTCCACTCGTCCACCTTGGCCGCCGCCTGCGGCGGGATCACGACGATCTGCGACTACGCGTTCCCGGAACCCGGCCAGTCGCTGCAGGACTGCCTCGTCCGCTGGAACAAGCGGGGCGAGAAGTCGGTAATCGACTTCGGCCTGCACCCGACGATCTTCCAGCCCGGCGAGCACACGCTCAGCGAGATGCGGGACTGCGTCGCCGACGGCTATACCAGCTTCAAGATCTTCATGATCGGCTTCTCCGAGTTCGACAAGTATGCGCCCCAGTACCTGCGCTGCATGGAGGAGGCCGGCAAGCTCGGCGCGATGGTTAACATCCATTGCGAGGACCAGTGCTGCATCTCCTACATGACCCAGAAGCTCGAGGAGGAGAATAACTCCAACGTCCGCACCTTCCCCGATTCCAGGCCGCGCATCTCGGAGGGGCTCGCCGCCCGCCGCGCGCTCTGGATGGCTCACATGGCCGATGTGCCCGCCTATCTCGTCCACCTCTCGTGCCAGGAGGGGCTGGATGCGCTCAACGACGCGCGCGGCCGAGGCCAAACCTGCTACGGCGAGACCCGGCCGATCTACCTCCACCTCTCGCGCGAGCGCTTCAACGAGGAGGTGGACCCCGAGCGCTATGTCGGTTGGCCGCCGCTGCGCGAGGCCGACCAGATGGAGGTGATGTGGCAGGCGCTGGACAGCGGCGTGCTCCAGACGGTCGCCACCGACCATGTCGGCTGGAACATGAAGCAGAAGAAGGCCAGCGTCACCGTGGACGAGCTTCTGCCCGGCATGTCGAACCTGGAGACGGTGCTGCCCATGCTCTATTCCGAGGGCGTGCGCACGGGCCGGCTCTCGCTCGAGCGCTTCGTCGACGTGAGCGCCACCAAGCCGGCCAAGCTGATGGGCATGTATCCGCAGAAGGGGACGATCGCGGTGGGCTCCGACGCCGACATCATGGTGTTCGACACGGAGAAGCCCGTCACCATCCGCCAAAGCGACATGCACTCCAATCAGGACTGGGAGCTGCACGAGGGCTTCGAGCTCACCGGCTGGCCCACCATGACGATCTCCCGCGGCGACATCATCGTGGAGAACGGCAAGGTGAATGCCGAGCCCGGCCGCGGCAAGCTGGTCAAGCGCCGCACCTACACGTCATAGCCGCCAGCGGGATGGGTCGGGTGGCGCAGGCGCCCGGAGCCGCCATCCCGGTGCAGCGCGAAGCGCGGGCAGAGCCCGGCACCGCGCTCCGCGTGGACGACCTCTACAAGCGCTTCGGCGACCTGGAGGTTCTGAAGGGCGTCTCGCTGACCGCCCACGAGCACGATGTGATCGCCATCCTGGGCGCCAGCGGCTCTGGCAAGAGCACGCTGCTCCGCTGCATCAACCTGCTGGAGGTTCCCGACGCAGGCGAGGTCCACGTGGGCGGGGAGCTGATCCGCATGAAGGCGGACCGGCGCGGCCGGGCAATGCCGGCGAACAGGCGCCAGGTGGACCGCATCCGTGCCCGGCTCGGCATGGTGTTTCAGCAGTTCAACCTGTGGTCTCACTTGACGGTGCTGCAGAACGTGATCGAGGCGCCGGTCCACGTGCTGAAGCTGCCCCGGCGCGAGGCGGTGGACCGTGCCCACACTCTGCTCGATAAGGTCGGGCTAACGGACAAGCACGACTACTTCCCGGCCCACCTCTCCGGCGGGCAGGAGCAGCGGGCGGCGATCGCCCGGGCGCTCGCGATGGAGCCCGACGTCATGCTGTTCGACGAGCCCACTTCTGCACTCGATCCCGAGCTCGTCGGCGAGGTGCTGAGGGTCATCCGCGACCTCGCCGAGGAAGGCCGGACCATGCTGATCGTCACCCACGAGATCGGCTTCGCCCGCGACGTCTCGTCCAGGACCGTGTTCCTGCACGAGGGCCAGATCGAGGTGGAAGGCCCGTCGCGGGCGTTGCTCGACGACCCGCAATCGCCGAGGCTCAGGCGGTTCCTCTCGGGCGAGCGCGGCGACGCTTAGCCGCAACGCCTGGCAATGCAAGCGACCCACCACCAACGAGGGAGAACGGAGAGATGAGAAAATTCACATTCCTGGCGATGTTCGCGGCACTCGCGCTCGCGGCCGGCACCGCCGCGGCCGACATGAAGAAAGTAACGTTAGGCACCGAAGGCGCCTACCCGCCCTTCAACTGGATCGACGAGAACGGCGAGCTCCAGGGCTTCGATATCGACATCGGCAACGCGCTCTGCGCCGCGGCGATGCTCGACTGCACGTGGGCGGTGCAGGATTGGGACGGCATCATCCCCGGCCTGCTCGCCAAGAAGTACGACGCCATCGTTGCCTCGATGTCGATCACCGAGGAGCGCAAGAAGAAGGTCGACTTCACCGGCAAGTACTACACCACGCCGGCCAAGTTCGTGCGCATGAAGGGCTCGGACATCGAGATTTCCGACGAGGGTCTGGAAGGCAGGGCCGTCGGCGTGCAGCGGGCGACCATCCACGAGAACTTCCTGCGCGACAACTACGGCGATATCGTCACCATCAAGGCCTACGCCACCCAGGACGAGGCCAACCTCGACTTCGTCGCCGGCCGCGTTGACCTGCTGCTGGCGGATTCGATGGCCCTGCAGGGGGGCTTCCTCGACACGCCCGACGGCGAGGGCGCGGAGTTCGTGGGACCCGACTTCACCGATCCGCAATGGTTCGGCGACGGCGCCGGGATCGCAATGCGCAAGGGCGAAACCGAGCTTCTCGACGCGCTTAACGGCGCCATCGCAGCCATCCGCGCCGACGGTACCTACAAGACGATCAACGACACTTATTTCGATTTCGACGTCTACGGCGACTGAGCGTCGCGTAGCGGCGGGCGGACGGGCGGCACTCCCCTCCCGTCCGCCCATCTGCGGGTAGTAAGGGGTCGGGCCGATGCTCGATCTCAGGGGCTACGGCTGGATGCTGTGGCAGGGCCTCGAGCTCACCATTCTGGTCGGGCTCGGGGCCATGGCGCTCGCCTTGGTCCTTGGCCTGCTCGGCGCCTGGGGCAAGCTCGCGCGCGGGCGCGCTGGCCGCTGGGTTGCCGGCACCTACACCACCGTCATCCGCGGCGTGCCGGAGCTTCTGCTCATCCTGCTCGTCTATTACGGCGTACCCACGCTGATCCAGGACATCGCCGAAGGCGCCGGCCACGACATCGTCATCGACATCAACCCCTTCATCGCCGGCGTCATCACCATCGGCTTCATCTACGGCGCCTTCGCGACCGAGGTCTTTCGCGGCGCCTTCCTCGCCGTGCCGCGCGGGCAGATAGAGGCGGCGCGGGCGATCGGCATGGGGCGGGCGCTGACCTTCCGCCGCATCGTCATGCCGCAGATGTGGCGCTTCGCGCTCCCCGGCCTCGGCAATGTCTGGATGGTGCTGATCAAGGCCACGGCGCTCATCTCAGTGATCCAGCTCGAAGAGCTCATGCGCAACGCGGACATCGCGGCGCGCGCGACCAAGCTGCCATTCACCTTCTTCTTCGTCGCCTCGCTCTTCTATCTCGGCATCACCGTCGTCTCGATGGTGGTGCAGCGGCGTGCCGAGGCGTGGGCCAACCGCGGCGTGCGGCGCGCCTGAGTCCGGCGATGGACCTCGCGATCATATGGGAGAGCCTGCCCCGCCTGCTGGATGGCGCTGTGCTTACGCTGGAGATCACGGTCATCAGCCTGGTCGTGGGCCTCGCGCTCGCGGTGCCGCTCGCGATCATGCGGCTCTCTCCCAACCCTGTGCTGTGGATGCCGGTCTACGGCTACATCCTCTACTTCCGCGGCACGCCTCTGCTGGTGCAGCTCTTCCTGGTCTATTACGGCTCCGGCCAGTTCCGGCCGTTCCTCGACCAGATCGGGCTCTGGGTGCTGTTCCGCGAGGCCTACTTCTGCGCCGTCCTTACGCTCACCCTCAACACCGCCGCCTACACAGCCGAGATTTTGCGGGGGGCGATCCAGGGCGTGCCGCGCGGCGATATCGAAGCGGCCCGTGCGCTCGGCATGTCGGGCACCCTGCTCTACCGGCGCATCCTACTGCCCAAGGCCTTTCGCATTGCGCTGCCGGCCTACACCAACGAGGTCGTGTTCCTGCTGCAGGCGACCTCGCTGATCTCGATCATCACGCTACTGGATCTCACCGGCGTCGCCCGCATCATCGTCGCCCGCAGCTTCGAGCCCTACAAGCTCTACATCACGGCGGGGCTGATGTATCTGGCGATGAGCTACTTCTTCATCCTCGTCTCGCGCTTTATCGAGCACCGCCTCTCCGGCCACATGCGCGAGCGCCCGGCAAGCGGCCGCGCCCTGCGCTGACGCCGCCCCCGACCGGCGCTAATCCCGGAACGCTTTCCGATAATCCTCGTCGGTCAGAACGCTCGCGCCAGTGAGGCGAAGTTCTTTGCGCACGGGCGCAAGCGACGGGTCGGCTATCGCAGCAAGGAGCCCGTCGCGCATCTTTTCGACGTCCTCGTCCGATGTCGCGGCGCCGGTCACGAAGGGCATTGCCGGCGCGGTCGGCGACGACGCCAGGATCCGGGTGCCGCGCAGTTCCTCCGGTGCATGGTCGGAGAGCAATGCGTGAGTGACGCAGTCGACCGCGCAGGCGTCCGCGTCTCCCGCCGCGACGCAGCGGACACTGGCGCGGTGGGCGCCGGTTGCAATGATCTCTCCGAAGAAGGACGGCGGGTCATCGCCGGCGGGCAGCATGTGCCGCCAGACGTGATAGCCCGAATAGGAGCCCGTGCCGTTGGTTGCCAGCCGGCAGCCCCGCAGGTCGGCAACGGACCGCGCGGGCGCAGTCTCCCGGACGATGACGTGCGCCCCATAGCGCGGGCCTTCGCACCCGGGCACGTCATACCGGGGCGTCGCGACGAGCTTCACCGCCGGACCGAGCACGTTGACGAAGGGATAGCCGCAGGTTTGGCTGAACAGGAGCGCGGGCGAACGCCAATGGCCATGATAGTCGTCCGGCCAGGTCAGCGTGTCGGGAACGCCTGGCACGCCGCGATCCCGCAGATGACGGGCGAGGCCCGACCACCAGCGCTCCGTGACGGGACGAACCTCGGCTTCACAGTACATCGGCAGACTGGCCAGGCGCGTCTCGGTGGTCATCGTCTGTCGGGCGCTTGAGCCGGGCCGCTTTGCATCAGCCGGTGGCGATGGGGCTTCTGCCCGCAGCGTCGTCCTCGGCCTTGAGCTTCTCGGCTGCGGCGAGCGCCGCCTCCGGCTTATCGAAGCTCATGTCCTCGAACATGATCAGAGGCTTGGCGCGATCCGCCGCAAGCTGGCCGACGCACCACTCTTCGTCCGGCTGGGTGCAGACCACGACGTAGAAGCCGGGGATCGGGCCGAGCTTGTGGGCATTCAGCGCGAACAGCACCTCGGAGAGGTCGTTGAGCTTGTCGGGGTCGAGGCCGCCGAGCAGCGCCTCCTCCAGCGCGGTCGCCTGGGCGCGAGTGGGCAGCATCTTCTTGCCCGGCGGCGGCATGATCATGGGCATGAGAGAGCTGCGGCTCTTGTCGGAAACGCTCATCCGCAGACTCTCCCCGCCCAGGCTGACGCGGCGTTATGCTGCCGCTGGACGTGCTGGTTCCTCAGGGTCAGGGCAGCGGCCCGTCCTTGAGGAAGCCGTTGATCACGTTCTCCATGATCTTGGAGACGTTGTTGTCGTAGTTGTTGTGCGAAAGGCTGCCGCACCAGACAAGCGAGCCAGGCCCGAACACCGCACCGTCGTTGGGTGTCTTGTAGTAGATCATGTCGGCCCTGATCTGCGGGTTCTCGTGACCACCGCCGTAATAGCCGCGGCAGGCGAAGTGGATCTCCTCATTGACCTGGAGCATCAGGTCGGTGTGGCCCTCGGAGCGGGCCAGGAGATAGCCGTTGTGCGGGGTGCCGAACTCGAGGTCGTAACGGTCGAGCTCCAGCCCCGCAGCGCCGCCGCCGACGAGCCCGAAGTCGCCGATGATCTCGTCATCGCCGATGTCCTCGAATATCCATTCGCACTCGGAGCGGAAGCTGTCGGCCTCGCGCCGGTAATAGGACGAGACGTCAAAGCCGTAAGCGGTGAAGGTGAGGCCGCAGACCTTGCTCGGGATGCGCCCCCGTGCCCGCCACATGCCGCCGAACTTGCCGTCGAAGGCGTTGTTGTACTCGCCCGGATTGGCGGTCCAGGCGCGCGTCCCCGCCTCGCCCTTGCGGACCTCGATGATGTTGCCGTTGTCGGGGTGGTACTGGCTGCACCAGTAGAAGCCGTCGGCGCCGAGATAGAGCCAACGTCCGCCCTGCTGCTGATAGGCCTCGTAGGCGTCGATCATGGCCTCGGACGAGTACTCGGGATGCGAGCCGGTGAGCACGACGCGATACTGATTGAGCAGCGCCACGCCCTCGCGGTCGAGGTCCTCGTCGGTGTGCAGGTCGTAGTCGAAGCCGACGGCCTCCAGCCAGTCGGTAAGGTGGAGGTCGCCGTTGAGCTGCCAAAGCGAGGGCGAGAGCCAGTGCCGGTACTTCGGCCGCATGTTGAGGATCGGGCGCAGCCTCGACGAATAGCAGACGCCGCTGCCGTCCGAATGCAGCGAGTAGGTGGAAAGCCCGTACTCGCGATGCTCGTTGAGGTAGAGGTCGGAGGCCTGCATCAGCGGCACCTTGCCCGCAAGCAGCTGCGCCACCACCGAATTGGTCGCCAGATTGTCGTTGGAATACGCGAGGTAGCTGTTGGTCGGGATGATGACAGCGACCCGCGCCGAGGGCTGATCCTTGGGCGGGCGCACGACGAAGGGGATGTAGTCCTCGGTCGCCGCCGATTCCTCGCCGCCGATCCTGAGCCTCGCGGCATAGAAGCCGCTCTTAAGCCCCTCGGGCGCGGTGAAGCTGAAGTCCGCATCCCACCTGGCGTCGTCGATATCGTCGTCGTGGAAGTGGATGGCGCCGTATTCCTCCGGCGCGTGGTGATAGACGATCTCGTCCGCGGTCCAGTTGTAGCCGGTCATGCCGCGGGCCGGGAGGTTGATGGCGTGGCCGTTCAGCACGTTCGGCGAGGTGTCGATGATGTAGGTGGATGCGATGTTCTTGGTGATGTTGGCCTGGAAGTCCCAGGCGCCGATCACGATGCGCCGCAAATCGGCCGGGCAGCCCTTGAAGCCGCGCGCCAGCGCATCGATGGAATTCTTGTCGAGCGCGGTGGAGGAAAGCCTGGGGCGGTCGATCTTGCCGTTGTAGGTGTCGCACTGCTCGGGCAGCGCCACCGGGATCAACGCCTCCTTGTAGTGGGCGCCGCAGATCGAACGGCCGGAATCGGAGATCTTGGTCGCCGCGGCCATGAGGAAGGGCGCGTCGTTGGCGCCGGGTCCGATGTCGCAGTTGCCGGAAACCTCGGCCGTGGTCTCCTCGGCGGGATGGAGCAGCGCCATGCCGAGGCCGCCGTTTGCCGACGTCACGACCGGCTCCTGATAGAGCTGCACCGCGCCGGTCTCGGCGTCGTAGGAGGCGGCGGCGAGATACCAGACTTTGCGCAGCAGCGGCTTGCCGCTCGAGATCTTGCGGACGGTGGTGCCGTCGCCGATGCAGAACGCGAGGCTGCCGTCGTCGTCGACGAAGAGGCCATAACCGGAGTCGTTAACCCACTTGGTCAGGATGCCCTGGCGGCCCTTGGTCGGCGTGGTCGGGAAGATGAAAGCCTGGATGGTGAAGCTCGACACGGACATGCGCTCGTCGTGCGGCACGATCACGTAGGAGCCGCCGTGGATCTTCTGGTTGCGGCCCGTGCAGGTGCCGTCGAACGGCGCGCCGATCTCTTCTTCCTTGTAGCCCGGCCCGTCGGGGTTGGTGTCGCCGTGAATGAGGCGGACGAGCTTGGCCTCGTAGTCTTCGCCGTTCTCGGAGTTCACATAGAACGTGATGCCATCGCCCGGACGGATCGAGTAGCAGTCGCTGTATCCGGTGATCCGCAGCATGTCGTGTCTCCCAACCGTGTGTTCGTCGAATTAAAAGCGGGCGTCTACGCGCCGTAGCCGTACAGCGCCAGGAGGTCGTGAACGCGCTTGACGAAGATCGCGTGCTCGCACGCGTCCTCGCTCGGATAGGTCTCGTCCTCCAGGATCTTGACCGGCTCCCCGCGCACGCCGGAGGTGATGCCGATGCGGTATTCCTCACGCGGCTTGGTGCAGATCCGCACGTACTTGCCGGTCATGGGCGCGCGGCGCAGCTTGTCGATCACCGTGATGAGATCGGGGCTGTGGCCGACGCCGGCCTTGCCGGCCTTGCCGGGCTTGCCGACCGGGTTGTTCCGGTGCTCCTCGATCAGGCGCTCGCGCGTGGCCGGATCGGTGAGCAGCGGCAGCACGTAGGTGCGGGTGATGAAGTCGTCGGTCGAGGCTCTGCCCTGGTCGAGCTGAATGCCGGTTTCCTCGGGGATATTCGGTCGCATCCTTTCCTCCCTAACGCGCGTCCCGCCGCTCCCTCCGCCGCTAAAGGGTGCGGCCGGCGGAATCGGCGGCAATCTGCCCGATGGGTTGGGCGATGACAAGGGCGGCTATTGGTATGACTCTTTTGTGATTTTCGCGGCCGGCGGCGGCGGCCATCAGCTTCCGCCATCGGGCCGATCTTGGCCGGTAAGCTTGCGCCAGAGCCGCGAAACCCAGCCCTCCCGCCCCGCAGCCGCCTCGCTGGCCTTGGCGCGGCATTCCTCCATCACGTGGGGTGGCGTCAGCCGATAGGCGAACCAGAGCGCGACCGCCGCCACTGCGAGGTCGTCGAGCATTCCGAGCACGGGAATGACATCGGGGATGAGGTCGATGGGGCTTGCGAGATAAGCGAGGAGCAGGATCAAGACCGCCTTGACCGGCCAGGGCGTCTCGCGGTGGCGAAACACCAGCCAGAGCGTGTGCACTTCGACTGCAAGGCGCCGCGCCAGCCGGTCGAGGAAGGCGATAAGCCCCTCCCCCACGGCCGGGGATTTCGGCTCATCCGGCGCCACGGTCGGGGTCGAAGGGCTCCCGGCTCTTGAGCAGCACGTAGAGCGCGCCGGCGCCGCCGCTGCTCTCGGGCGCGTTGGTGATGGCGATGATGTGCCGGCGCAGCGCCGGTTCGTTGAGCCAGCGCGGCACCATCTGACGCAGCACGCCGCCCTTGCCACTCGCGACCGAGCCCTTGCCAGTGATGACCAGCACGCAGCGGCGGCGCGCCATGCGGCTCTCCTGGATGAAGCTTTTGAGCGCGTCGTGCGCCTGATCTTGCGTTCTGCCGTGGAGGTCGAGCCGCGCCTCGACGGCGAGCTGCCCGCGCTTCAGGCGCCGCGCGGTGCGCCGGTCGAGGCCCGCGGGCGTCACCGGGTTGAGGTCGGGGAGCGCCGGCGGGCGGGGCGGCGACGGGGCCGCCGCAGGCGCCGCGCGACGAGGCGCCTTGATCTTCTTCGGTGGCGGCGGCGGTATCTCCTCCTCCGGCACCTCCGCTTCTTCCAATGCCACGGCTCCGCGGGGGAGCGGAGTCACGTCGCGCGCGATGCGCTGCCAGAGTGCCGCCTCCTCGTCCCGCACGCGTCTGCCGCCGACGCTCACGGAGCTCCGCCTTCCACGATGACGATGTGCAGCCGGCGCGGCCCGTGGGCGCCGAGTGTGATGGTTTGCTCGATATCGGCGGTGCGCGACGGGCCGGTGATGAGGTTGACCGTGCGCGGCATGAAATTGCCATCCGTGGCGCCCACCCCTTCGGCCCGCAAGTGTGCCCAGCCCTCCTCGTAGGCGCCGCCGATCCGCTCCGCCGGCAGCACCACGATGTGCGTCTCCGGCAAGAAGTTGAGCGTGGACGGGTGGTCAGGGCCGGAGGCCATCATCAGGGTCCCGGTCTCGGCGAAGCCCATGAGGGCGCCGGTCACGGAGACGCGATCGGCCTCCTCCGCCGCGCCCCGGCGGATGGCGAGCATGGGGCGGTCTGCCCACGGATAGGCATCGAGCGCTGGATCGGGCGCCATTACCAGCGACGGCGGCAGGTTCTGTCCCGCCAGATAGTCGGCGACGGCCCCGGGCACCGCGTCGGGTCCGGAGACGCGCTCCACGGTCGCGAACACGCTCTCGGCCATTGAGGCGAAGAGCGCAATCCTCTCGTCCCCCGAAATGTCGGTACGCGCCGGCACGAGGTTGGGCACGGGCTTGGCCAGGCGCTCGTCGAGCGCGGCGCGCGCCGCCTCGTCCAAGGGCCCGCGGCCGAGCGACCGGCGGATCGAGCCGAAGATGGCATCGCGCGCCCCTGCCCCGCTCATGCCCGCCGCCTCTTGCGCCAAAGCGCGTGGAAGGTCGCCCC
Organism: Alphaproteobacteria bacterium; assembly: GCA_965237415.1. GTDB lineage: Bacteria > Pseudomonadota > Alphaproteobacteria > UBA828 > UBA828 > WTGU01. Next base: position 261,920 of record CBDEFM010000002.1, on the reverse strand, counting down.
TTCGGGTGCCGGCAAATCGCGCGCGGCGGTCCAGCCGCCTGCGAGCGGCAGCTGCGTGAAGCGCCCGCGGCGGCGGCCGAGCATGCCCAACACGCGGATGGCAACGCCCGTCACGAGCCGGTAGAGCGCCGGCCGCCGGGCGAGCCAGGCCCAGGCGCCGATCCCGGTCCGAACGGCAGCCGGGCTAAGGCGCCGCTCGAACTCCTGCTCCCTGAGCGTGCGCATCAGCGCCGGCAGCGGAATGCGCATCGGGCAGACCTCCTCGCAGCGGCCGCAGAAGCTCGATGCGTTGGGGAGGTGGCGTGCCTCTTCGAGGCCGATCAGGTTCGGCGTCAGCACCGCGCCCACCGGCCCCGGATAGACCCAGCCGTAGGCGTGGCCGCCTACCGTGCCGTACACCGGGCAGTGGTTCATGCAGGCACCGCACTTGATGCAGCGGAGCACCTCGCGGAATTCGGAGCCCAGAATCCGCGAGCGGCCGTTGTCGAGCAGCACCACGTGATAGGCGTCGGGGCCGTCGGCATCGCCCGGCCGGCGCGGGCCGGTCGAGACCGTCGTATAGGTGGAGAACTCCTGCCCGGTGGCGGAGCGCGCGAGCACGCGCATGATCGTGGTCGCATCCTCCAGCGTCGGCACCACCTTTTCCAGCGTCGCGATCACGATGTGGACGCGCGGCAGGATCTGGGTGAGGTCCGCGTTGCCCTCGTTGGTCACGACCGCGCTGGATCCGGTCTCCGCGATCAGGAAGTTCGCGCCCGTGATCCCGACATCGGCCGCGAGATAACGCGGGCGTAGTACCTCCCGGGCCTCCTCCACCAGCTCCTCGACCCGGTCGAGGCGGCGGGTGCGGCCGAGCGGCGTGTGCTTCTCATGAAAGAGGTCGGCGACCTGATCCTTGGTCTTGTGCACCGCCGGCGCGATGATGTGGCTCGGCCGCTCGTCGGCGAGCTGCACGACGTATTCGCCGAGATCGGTCTCCACCGGCTCGATGCCATGCTCTTCGAGGAACGGGTTGAGCTCTAACTCCTCGGCGATCATGGACTTGCTCTTGGTCACCGTCTTGGCGTCGACCGCCTGGCAGAGCGAGAGGATGACCCGGCGCGCCTCTTCCGGCGTCTGACACCAGTGTACGGTGCCGCCGGCCGCCGTCACCTGCGCCTCGTAGCGCTCCAGGTAGTGGTCGAGATGTGCGAGAGTGTGGTCCTTGATGTCCCGCGCCTGGTCGCGCAGCGCCTCGAACTCCGGCAGGCGCTTCGCGGCCTCGGCCCGCTTGACCTGAAAGCCGCCCTGAAAGCGTGCGAGCGACGTCTGCAGCGCGGCGTCCTGCAGCGCGGCACGCGCGTTGGCCACGAAGGTGCGGCTGGTCGCGTCCATCGCCCGATGCCCCTGCGTGGCCCTCAGCGGCCCCGCGCCGGCTCGCCGATCGCCGGGCGATCGTCCATGCCCGCCAGCACCTCGGCGACATGGCGCACGCGCACGGCCGAGCCCTCGCGCGACAAGCGGCCCGCGATGTTGAGCAGGCAGCCCAAATCTCCGGCGAGCACCGTGTCCGCACCGGTGGCGGCGATGTCCTTGGCCTTGTCCGCCACCATGCGGCCCGAGATGTCGGGATACTTGACGCAGAACGTGCCCCCGAAGCCGCAGCAGACATCCGGAGCCGAAAGCTCGGCAAGCTCCAGCCCGTCGACGCTGCCGAGCAGACGCCGCGGCTGTGCCCGGATGCCGAGCTCGCGCAGGCTCGAACACGAATCGTGGTAGGTGACCCGCCCTTGGTGACGCGCGTCCACCCTTTCGACACCGCACTGATCGGTGAGGAACGACACCAGCTCGAAGGTGCGCGCGGCGAGGCGCTGTGCCCGCGGCTCCCAGACCGCATCGCCGGCGAAGAGCGACGGGTAGTGGCGCTTTATCATGCCGGCGCAGGAACCCGACGGCGCCACCGTCGCATCGAAGGGCTCAAACGCGGCGATCACGTCACGGGCGATCGCCTTCGCATCGGCGCGGTCGCCCGAGTTGTAGGCAGGCTGACCGCAGCAGACTTGCGCCGCCGGCACGATCACCTCGCAGCCGGCGCGCTCCAGCAACGCCGCCGCGGCGAAACCCACCGTCGGCCGGAACAGGTCGACGAGGCATGTCACGAAGAGGCCGACCCGGCGGGGTGTTGCGGGCATCGACGGCTCGATGACTTGGGAAAAGGGATCGAGAGATTAGTCGAGGTGCGCCGTCACGTCGAGACCGCGCGGCAGGAACAGCCAGTAGCGCCCCTCATGCTTCATGCGCCCGGCGACCGCTCCGGCTTCGTCGCCCGTACCCCAATAGACATCACCGCGGACCGGGCCGCGGATCGCGCTGCCGGCGTCCTGCGCCACCATGAGGCGCCTGAGGGGGCGATCCTCCTTGGCAGGATCGGGGTCGGGGGCCGCGCTGTCGAGCCAGATCGGCACCGAGAGGGGCACGAAGCGGCGGTCCACGGCGAGCGAACGCCCGGCGGTGAGCCCCACCCCCTGGGCGCCGACCGGGCCCTCGGCCGCCTGCCCGTCGCCGAGCCAGCGGAAGAAAACGTAGGACGCATTCTCGCGCATGATCTCCGGCGCCCGGTCGGGGTTCGCTTCCAGCCACGCGCGGATCGTCGGCATCGACACCTCCTCGGGGCTGAATGCGCCGAGCGCGACCAGCCGGCGGCCGATCGCGAAATAGTTGTGGCCGTTGGTGGCGGCGTAGGCAACGCGACGCACCGTTCCATCCTCGAAGGCGATGCGGCCCGAGCCCTGAATGTGCAGGAAGAACGCGTCGATGGGATCGTCGACCCAGGCAAGCTCCAGCCCCTGCTCCGCCAGCGCGCCTGTGTCGATCTCGGTCCGCGTCGCGTAGGGCTCCAGCACGCCGCCCGCGACCCGCCCGGCGATCCGCTCGCCGGCGAACTCAGGCCGAAACAGACCCAGATCCACCGATACCAAATCCTGTGGACGGCGATAGAGGGGAACACGGTAGCGCCCGTCCGCCCGCAAGGCACCCCGCAGCTCGGGCTCGAAATAGCCGGTGAAGAGGCCCTGCACTTTCGCGTTGTTGCGCGCCTCATAGGGTGTGAAGCGCGATTCGAAAAAGCCGCGCGCTTGGTCGGCGCCCTCCAGCCTCGCAGCCTCGGCGCAGACGCCGCGCCAATCGCCGACGCGGCCGCCCAGAGGCGCGATATCGAGAGGCTCGTCGGCGGCGCGTTCTTGCAGAGCGGCGCACGAGCGCAGCAGCGTCTGAAGCGCCGCGCTCTGGTCGTCGGCTTCCCACCCCGGCAAGTCCTGGAACGAGGCGGGCCGCAGCACCAGCCGATCGGGTTCGGCTCGTTCAGGTTGGGGTGCGCAGCCCTGCATGAGGATCACGACGGCCGCCAGCACCCACGACCAGCGCCGGATTACCGCCCTCAATTGGGGATGCTGGTCTCTATCAGCGCCCAGTTGGGGTCGGACGAGCGGGTGTTGCGGGCGAAGGTCCAGATATCGGTAACCCGCTCGGTCAGGCTGGGGTCTCCGCCGACCTCCTCGCCATCCTTGTCCCGCACCACGTTGATCTGCTGGCTCACGAACTTCATCGTCACCCGCGCGGTGCTGGCGCGCATCTCGGCACTGATGATCTCGGCCGCATCGAGAGCCACGATGGTCGTCTCCTGCGCGTGGCCCTCGGCCAAGCGGTCGCGGATGGCCGCCGCGAACTCGTCATAGACATCGTCGCCCAGCAGGGGCCGGAGCGTCGCCGTATCGCCATTGGCGAAGGCCTCCACCACCATTTCGAAGGCCGCCTGTGAGCCTGTGATGAAGCGACGCGGCGAGAACTCGTGATCCGCCCGCCTGATCTGCTCGAGGCCGGCCCTGAGCCCGCCCATCGCATCGTCCTGGTCTGGCGCCGCCTCCTTCCGCGCAGCGCGTATCGGCCGCGGCGCAGCGGACTCCGACGCCATATCCTCTGCCAACACATCCTCCGGCGTCACGTCCTGGGGCGCCTCGGGCGCCGGCCGGCTGCGGTCCGGCAGGTGGACGATCTCGCCCTGGACCTGGCCCTCTTCCGGGGCCTTTTCCGTCTCCGTCCGGGCGAAACGATCGGGATGGCGCTGGCGCTGCTGGCCGGTCCGCCGCCCGAGAACGCCGCGCAATCTCAGAATGATGAAGATCGCGATCAGCGCGAAGAAAATGATGTCGTAGAACTGAAATCCGTCGGACATGTCCCGAACCTTGTGGGCAGGCGGCGTTCCGTCGCACAATGGCCACTGAATACGGCCACCGAATCCTGGGCCCACCGTCTGCGCTCGCCGGCGACCCCGGCGCCATTCCTGCCGAAGCCCGGCGCGGGGAGCCGACATGGCTCAAGATAGGTAGAGCGCCGCGCAAGCGCAAGCACGGAGCACACCGCCTTTATGCCCTTTCTCCTGCTCTTGTTGGCGATTCCCGTCGGCGAGGTCTTTATTTTTCTCGAAGTCGGGAGCGTCATCGGAACATGGCCGACCATCGGGCTGATCGTCGGCACCGCCGTGGTCGGCGGCGTGATCTTGCGCTGGCAGGGTCTCCAGACACTGGCGCGGGCGCGCCAACAGCTGGCTGCGAACCGGCTTCCCGTGGCGGAGATGGCCGAGGGCGCGGCGCTGGCGGTGGCGGCGGTGTTGTTGCTGACCCCGGGCTTCTTCACCGACGCGTTGGGGACCCTGCTGCTGTTGCCGCCGATTCGCCGCAGCATATTGCGCCGCCTGCTGGCCCGCTTCGCGCCTCACGCCCGTCATGCGGGCTCCGCTGGCGGCCCGGCATCGGCCGCCGACGGTGCGCGGGTCATCGAGGGCGAGTATACAGTGCTCGACGACGCGCCCGAGCCCGGCCCCCCAAGTGCGCGGCCCCACGGAGGAGAACGATGACGGCTGACGAGAACGGCACAGAGACACCCACACCGGCGCCATCCGGCGCCCCGGGCGACGGCACTGCCCAGGCCGCCCAGGAGGCCCAGGGCGCCACCCAAAGTACCCAGGAAACGCGCCCGCAACTCGGGATCAGGACCCAGTACGTCAAGGACCTCTCGTTCGAGAATCCGTCGGCGCCCAACCGGCCGCCCGAGGCCGAGCGCTCGCCCGATATCACGGTCAACGTGCAGGTCGAGGTGCGCAGGCTCGAGGAGACGACCTTCGAGGTCAATCTGCAGATCACCGCCAATGCGCGGCATGAGGAAAAGCCCGTCTTCCTCGTGGAGCTGACCTACGCCGGGGTCTTCACGCTCATCGGCATCCCGCAGGAGGCGCTGGAGCCCGCGCTTCTGGTCGAGTGCCCGCGGCTGATCTTCCCCTTCGCGCGCCGCATCGTCGCCGATGTCACCCGCGACGGCGGCTTCCCGCCGCTTCTGCTCGCGCCGATCGACTTCCTCGCCCTTTATCGGGATGGTCAGGCCCGGGCCCGGGCAGCCCAGGCTCAGGCACAAGCGGCCGAGGCGCAGGCTGCCGAGGCGCAGGCGACCCCGGTCGAGGCGGTCGAGAGCCTGCCTTCGGTCGATGGCGGGGCCGGAGATTAGCCCCGACTTCTCACCACGCCATCGTCGCGTTCAGGAAGAACGTCCGGCTCCTGATCGAATCCTGCGTTGCGAACACAGCATCCGGGTCCGTGGGATCGATACTCGGTCCGCGGTCGGTGACGTTGAGAATTCCGCCGGTGAGGTCCATTCCGGTCAGCCCTAGTGGGTTGCTCCAGCGCAGAGTGATGTCGTGGCCCACCCACCCATCGAACTGGCCGGTCCGGCGTGCGTTCCAGAAGCTCGAGACCGCGTGAACGTTCCAGCTCGCGGTCACGTCGCCCCAGTTCGCGCGAAGCGAACCGTGAACGCGGTTGCGCGGAAAGTCGCCCGGCTGCCGCTCTCCCGCCACGCGGGTCTCGTTCCGGCTCACATGCAGCCAGCGGACATCGAAGACCATATCTGCCAACTCGGCGTCCCAGCCGATCCGCGCCCGCACGTCGATATGCGGCGACCATTGATGAAGACCGCGGCCCGACCGGTGCCGAGCACCAACGGGCGATGGAGGCCGAAGCTGTTGTAGGTGAGCCGGCTCAGCAGCAGGTCCGAGACGGTACGCATGCCGGAGAACGCGATATCCTCGCGCTCGATCACGGCCACGGGGCGCACAGTCTCCCCCGCTCCCTGGATATGGCTGGCAACGGAGCGTCCCTCCTCCGCCGCCGCGTCGTAGGCCGGGACTGCCGCGAGTGCCGCCGCCATGGCCAAGACCGCAATCGCCCGCGGCATCGCGGGGCCTCGCCCCGTACGGGTCGATCGATGTGCCGGAGCAGAGAAATGTGTCGCGTTCATTCCGATGCCCTCCCCTCGGGACTCACGCCGGCGTGCCGTGTGCGGCGTTAGTCCGATAAGACGAGCATAGGCGCGATGCGCTCGCTATCGAACGCAAATCTTCGTATTCCACCAATAGCCTATGCAAATGGAGCGGACGCCCGAAGGTCACGGCAATTGCCGGGTGACTCTTAGCGGTCGTAGTTGAAATCGGTCTCTTCGCTGTCCTCGTACTCGGCGAGCAGCTCGTCCATCTCGGCGTAGGCCGCCTCTTCCTCTTCCTGCCTCTTGCGGCGCTTCTTCTCGACGAAGCCGACCGAGATGATCGATATCTCGTAGAGCGCGATCAGCGGAATGCCGAGGCCGATCTGGCTGAACAGATCGGGCGGTGTGAGGATCGCCGCCGCAATGAACACGATGACGATGGCGTACTTGCGCTTGCGCCTGAGCCCGGCAGAGGTGGCGAGGCCGGCGCGGCCCATCAGCGTCAGCATGACCGGTAACTGGAAGGCGATGCCGAAGGCGAATATCAGCTTCATCACCAGCGACAAGTACTCGCCGATCTTCGGCAACAGTTCGAGGCCGAGACGATCGTCCGTGGCTGTGTCCTGGTAGGAGATGAAGAAATCGAAGGCTTGCGGGAAGATGAAGTAGTAAACCAATGCGCCGCCTGAGAAAAACAGGATCGGCGTAATGAACAGGAAGGGCAGGACAGCCGTCTTCTCCTTCTTGTAAAGCCCCGGCGCCACGAACATCCAGAACTGCATCGCGATCAGCGGGAAGGAGACGAAGAATGCGCCCCAAAAGGCGATCTTCAGCTCGGTGAAGAACGCCTCCAGCAGATGGGTATAGATCAGGTTGGTGTCGTGCCCTCCGTCGGCCAGCACCTCGCGCAGCGGCTCGACCAGGAAGGCGAAGATATCCTGGGCCACGTACCAGCAGCCGAGAAAGGCGATCACGAGCCCGATGGCTGCAAAGGCGAGACGGCGCCTGAGCTCGATCAGATGCTCGATCAGCGGCGCGCGCGTCAGCTCGATGTTGTCGACCACCGGCTAGGCACTCACTGGAACAACGCCCGGAACCGTCGCGGCGCTGGAGGGCGGGCCGCCCCTTGATTGAGCTTATGTGACACTGACGTGCCAGACTGGTGCTGCCGCGACATTCCGCAAAATGGACCGGGCGGGGCGCCTAGGCGCTCGCACCGCGCGGGGGGGAACCGTCCGCCCCGTCGCCTTGCGTCTCTGTCGGCGATGCCGCCGGAGCCGGCTGCGCGGCGGCGGGTTCTGGCTCTGCCGCGGCGGCCGCAGACTCCGCTTGACCGCCGTCCGCCCCCGCCGCCTGGCCGCTCGGCGGTTCTCCGCCGTTGGGCTTCGCGGCCGCCGTCTTGGCCGGCGACATGGCGTCCTCGCTGAGCATTTTGTTCATCGAGTCGGTACTCTCGGCCACATCTCGCTTTATCGCGTCCGCGCCCTCCGCCACATCGCGGTGGGCGGTGGTGAGCTCGCGGTTCGCCTCGTCGATCTCCTTCTTGACCGCGTCGATCTCGGTCGCGTCGGCGGCCTCCTCGATGGTTCTCTGGAAGTCGCGGGCATAGCCGCGCGCCTTGCCCATCCACTGGCCCGCCGTCTTGACGATGCGCGGCAAATCCTTCGGCCCGACGACGATCAGGGCGATCAACATCAGGATGATGAGTTCTTGCCAGCCGATGTCGAACATTTTTGTTCCCGCTGCGGAAGCGGGCGATCTCCCTGTTTCTCTGCGGCCGTCCGGCGTCTAAGTCTAGCTCTTGACGGCTTCGTCCTTCTTGACGGCGCTGGCCTCGATCGGTGCGGCCTCGCTCTCGATCACCTTGGGCTCCTGCGGAGACTCGGCCGCTGCGGCCGAGCTCTGTGCCGACGGCGGCGCTTCGCCTTCGCGCATACCGGTCTTGAAGCTCTTGATGCCCTTGGCGAAGTCGCCCATCAGGCGCGGCAGCTTGCCGGCGCCGAACAGCAACACGACCACCAGGACGATCAAAAGGATTTGCCAGATAGAAATACCCATGACACGACTCCAGTCTAACGACAGCGACGGTCGCGGCGGCCGGTCGCGGGCGTACCGTCCGCCTCGCGTTCCCGGCCCCGCAGCCTTGCCGCCTACAGGTCCTGTATCGCAGGGAACACAAAAGTGCGGCGTGGGTCAAGCCGAATGCGGAGGCGATCGTCGACGTGCAGCGCGGCCGTATCGGCGACGCTGAGCGTCAACGGCGGTGCGTGACCGTCAATTGCACGCTCCGATTGGTCGCTCAAGCCCCACGGCCGCCGGTCGATAACCCGCGCAAACGGGAACCCGTCGGCACGGCGGTCGGCCGGAGCCTCGGGTTGAAGGGGCCCTCAAGTCCGACTACGGTGCCGGCCCGTCACCGAGCCATTCCGGGGGAGATCATGGAGCTTCAGCGGGAAGCGTCGATCGACGTGGCTATGGGCTACGCGCCCGCCGACACGGTCATCACGAATGGCCGCGTGGTCAACGTGCACACAGGAACCGTCAAGGCCGAAGGGATCGCCATCAAGGGCGAGCGCATCGCCGCCGTCGGCGATGTCGAGTACACGGTCGGCGACAGGACCGAGGTGATCGACGCCGCCTCGGAGACCCGCCGCCAGGCCGAGCTCGGCATATTGATCGTGATTGGAGAAGGCAGTGCTTGCAAGGATATAGAGGCATGTCTTCCGGTGATTACTAAGGAAGGCTACCACCCCCGCGCCTACCAGCTCTGCACCGACGTGATCACGCCAGACTGGATGCTGGCGCGCGGGCAGATGGACAACGCGATCCGCGTCGCCGTACAGAACGGCCTGGACCCGATGACCGCAATCCAGATGTCCACCATCCAGCCGGCCGAGTTCTACCGGGTGAATCACGACATGGGCATGATCGCGGCGGGCCGATACGCCGACATCGTGTTCGTCGAGACCCTCGAAGGCTTCGAAATCGACCGCGTGATGGCCAACGGCAAGCTCTGGGTCGAAGGCGGCAAGCTCGTCGCGCCGCTGGAGAACCCGCCCTACACTGACTGGCTTTACGGCACCATGAACATCGATCGGGCACTCGAACCCGCAGACTTTCGCATCAAGGCGCCGGACGGCACAGGCGACACCGTGAAGGTCCAGTGCATCAACGCGCGGGACGGCTCCCTGGAGACGCCGGGGTCGGTCGAGACGCTTCGCGTCGTCGACGGTTTCGTCCAAGCGGACCCCGAGAACGGGATCAACAAGATCTGCATGATCGACCGGATCATGGGCACCGGCGAGGTGGGCGTCGCCTTCGTCAAGGGTTTCGGGATCAAGGAAGGCTGCATCGGCACCACCGCCAACGTCTTCAACCAGAACACCGTGCTGGTCGGCGCCTCCGACGAGGACATGGCAGCGGCTGCCAACGAGACCATCAAGATGGACGGCGGCTTCATCGCGCTCCGCAACGGCTCGGTCGAGGCTTCGCTGCCGACCCCGCTAAACGGGCTCGCCACCGACCTTCCGTTCGACGCGCTTTTCGAGCCTCAATACAAGCGGATAGACGCGTGGCGTGACATGGGGTGCGAGCTTGAAACGCCGCAGATGAATCTCGAATTCGTCTCGCTCGTCACCATCCCCTACTACCGCATCAGCACGAAGGGTCTCGCCTACATGACCCAGGATCGCTTCGAGCTGGCGGAGCTCTTCGTCGACGAGGCGGCCTGAGGCGGCTGTGGCGCCAAGCACCGCGACGCGGGAGGGAGCGCGGGAAGGCGCTGACGGCCCGCTCCGGCTCGGCGTGGTCGGCGTCGGCCATTTCGGGCGTTACCACGCCGAGAAGATGGCCGCGCTCGACGGTGCCCGCCTGGTCGCGGTCGCCGACACCGACCAGGCACGTGCCGCCGATGTGGCTACCCGGCTCGGGACCGAGGCCGCGCCCGATCACCGCGCGCTCATCGGCCGGGTCGATGCGGTCTCGGTCGCCGTACCTGCCGCCGCGCACTACGGCGTGGTGAAAGACCTCCTCGATGCCGGGATCCATGTGCTGGTCGAAAAACCTCTCACCAAGGCCGTGGACACCGCCCAGACGCTCACGGCGCTGGCTGAGGCCAAGGGGCTGGTGCTTCAGGTCGGCCTGATCGAGCGCTTCTCCGACGCCTTCCGCACCGTCGCGCCGCGTATCACCCGGCCGGTCTATATCGAATCGGTCCGAATTGCGCCGTTCTCGCAGCGGGGCACGGACGTGAGCGTCGTCTTCGACCTGATGATCCACGATATCGACATCATCCTGGCGCTGGTCGATGCGCCGGTCGCCGACGTCGACGCCGTGGGCGCGCCCGTGTTCTCGGCGAACGAAGATATCGCCAACGCCCGGCTCAAGTTTGCCAATGGCTGTGTCGCCAATGTCACCGCGAGCCGGGTCAGCCTCAAGACAGAGCGCACGCTGCGCATCTTCCAGTCCGATGTCTACATCAAGGTGGACCATGGCGACCGCAGCGTGACGGTCGCACGCAGGAGGGAGGGCGCCGCGGAGCCTGCGGGGCTCGACAGCGTGGTGCTCGAGCGCCTGAACTTCGAGCAGGGGGATCCGCTCCAGCGCGAGATCGAATCGTTCGCGCAAACGGTCAGGACGGGCGGAGTGCCGGCGGTGACCGGCGCCGACGGCGTGCGCTCGCTAGAGGTCGCGCACCGCATTACCGCCAGCATCGGCGCAAACCGGGCGAGACTAGACCTCGCCTGATCGCCGTTCGCGTCGGAGCGGGTGCGCCTCGCGGCGCACCCGCGAGCGTCGTCTACTGTCGCCTATTCCGCCGCGTCGCGGGCGAGGCTCGTCCCCGGCAGCGGCTCGTAGCCGACAACGGGCTTGGCCGGCGGCTGTTCGTAGGTGATCTTGCTGTGGCTCAGCCCAGCATCCACCAGGCTTGCGGCCATCTTGATCGCCCACGGGATCGGATCGATCACGGGAACGTCGTAGCCCCTGGCGAGCAGCCCCTGGCGCACGGCCTCGGCGCATCCCAGCATGCCGGTGCAGCCGAAGATGATCGCGTCGGCCCCGTCGTCCTCGACCGCGCGGATGGCCTCTTCGGCAAGGGCCGCCTTGGTGCGCTCGAGGTTCTGCTCCAGCTCCAGCACCGGGATCGAGACCGAACGGACCGAAGCGAGCTTCTCGCGCACCCCGTAGATCTGCGCCTGATGCTCGAACTGCGGACGCAGGCGCTTGAGCACGGTAACGACGCTGAAGGTGTGCCCCAGCATCGAGGCCACGTGCATCGCCGCCTCGCAAGGCCCGACCACGGGGATGGAGACGCACTCGCGCCCCGGCAACATGCCGGGATCGCCCATGCAGTCGATCACCACCGCGTCGCAGCCGTCGCGCTCGGCCTCGACGATCTTGGCGATCGTCCCGGGTACGGCGAGGGCCTCGTCATACTCGCACTCGATCGAGGCCGGCCCGGTCTCGATCTCGATATGGCTGATCGTCAGATCCGGCCGCTCCAGCGCGCGGAACTCGGACTTGTCGCGAAACCCCCAGGTCGTGATCGGGGTCACGACCCTCACATCCATTGCCATCGTCAGGCCCTCCCTATGCCGTGCTTATAGACGGATTACCGCCGGAGCCCGTCCTGTTCAAGGAAAGACACGAAGGCAGGGCCTCGGGCGGCGCGCGTTACGGGCACGTTATCGTCGGAAACGGTGAGGGCACCGTGCGATTTGATTCCGCTTTCCGAGATGTGTTCCCATGCTGCCCACCAGAGCCGGCGAGGCGATCTCCTGGCCGCCCCTGCTATCGACAACCCCTCAACGGGACCGCCCCATGAACGAGAAGCAGCTCGACACCGAGCTCCTGCCCTACCCCCTGCCCCCCTGGAAGCATCGCTTCCGCACGCTCAGCATCTTCTGCGAAGTCGACGAAGCGGCGCTTAGCACCCGCGTGCCGGCACCGCTGGAGCTTGCATCCAGCGTCGTGCAGATCACCGTCATGCACTTCGAGAGCACGGTGCCGACGCGCCCCTACTACGACAGCGCCGTCATCGCCCAGGTGCGTTACGGGGGCGACATCGGCGGGCACTGGGTCCACGCCTTCACGAGCACCGACCAGGTGTGCTCGGGGACGCGCGAGCTCTGGGGCTTCCGCATGAAGCTCGCGTCGATGGAGCTTCACGTCGACACGAACAGGATCTGGGGTTTCACCGAGCGTCTCGGCCGGCGCGTGATCGCGATCGACATGCGGCCCACGGGCCGCGCCTTCGAGCCGCTCAAGACCTTCCCGCGTCTGTTCGTGAAGGCGCTGCCGGAGGCCGACCGCGCAGACGCGGTGAAGCGTCAGGTCGTGCAACTGCCGGCGGAGACCGAGATCACGGAGACCGTCTGGGGCGAGGGCACGGTCAGCTTCGAGCCGAGCGAGGACGACCCCACGCACCTGCTGAAGCCCAAGCGCATCCTCGGCGCGAGCCTCGTCTCCGGCAACCAGGTCCTGCCCTGGGGCGTCGTGCTCTCGGATTAGGTTTCAGGGCCGGGCGCGGGCCGTTACGCAGGCGCGGTCACACCCGCTCCAGGATCATGGCAATGCCCTGGCCGACGCCGATGCACATGGTGCAGAGCGCGTAGCGGCCGTCGCGCCGCTCCAGCTCGCGCATTGCCGTCAGCACGAGCCGGGCGCCGCTCATACCCAGTGGGTGGCCGAAGGCGATGGCACCGCCGTTGGGGTTCACGTGCTCGGCATCGTCCGCCAGCCCGAGCTCGCGGGTGACCGCCAGCACCTGCGCCGCGAAGGCCTCGTTGAGCTCGATCACGTCCATGCGGTCGAGATCGAGGCCCGCATTGGCGAGCACCTTGCGCGAGGCCGGCGCGGGGCCCACGCCCATGATGCGGGGTGCGACGCCGGCGCTCGCCATCGCGATGACGCGGGCGCGCGGCGTGAGGCCGTGGCGCCGGGCGGCGTCGTCCGAGGCCAAGAGCAGCGCGCAGGCGCCGTCGTTGACGCCCGATGCATTGCCGGCGGTCACGGTGCCGCCCTCCCGGAACGGCGTCGGCAGTTTGGCGAGACCTTCGAGCGTCGTCTGTGGGCGCGGATGCTCGTCGCGCTCGACTGCGACCGGGTCGCTCTTGCGTTGCGGCACCATGACCGGGGTGATCTCGCTCTCCAGCCGGCCGTCCTCGATCGCCTGGGCCGCACGGCGCTGGCTGCGGTAGGCATAGGCGTCCTGGTCGCAGCGCTCGATCTGATACTCCTCGGCGACGTTCTCGGCCGTCTCCGGCATTGAATCGATCCCGTGCTTCGCCTTCATCAGCTTGTTGACGAAGCGCCAGCCGAGCGTGGTGTCCTCGATCTTGGCCGCGCGGGAATACGCGGTCTCGGCCTTGGCCATGACGAAGGGCGCGCGGGTCATGCTCTCGACGCCGCCGGCGATGGCGAGTTCCGCCTCCCCCGTCTTGATCGCACGTGCCGCGCTGCCGACGGCGTCCATGCCGGAGCCGCAGAGCCGGTTGATGGTGACGCCCGGCACCGTCTCGGGCAGGCCCGCGAGCAACGATGCCATGCGGGCGACGTTGCGGTTGTCCTCGCCCGCCTGGTTGGCGCAGCCGAACTGGACGTCGTCCACCCCCGCCCAGTCCACGCCCGTGTTGCGCGCCATCAGCGCGGCGATGGGCACTGCGCCGAGATCGTCGGGCCGGACGGTGGCAAGCGCGCCGCCGAAACGCCCGATGGGGGTCCTCTGTCCGTCGCAGATGAAGGCCTCGGTCATGGTTTGCGTTTACCCTCCTCTTGAGTGTCCGCGACGAAGCTGAAGGACGCGGGATCGAACACCAGACGCCGCTGCACCGGGAAGAACCGGAGATCGAAGCGCTCGGCGATCAGGCCCCAGATGCCCTGCGGCGCACGCAGCATCATCAGCACCGCGGCCGCGCCGAGCACGATCAGATACCAGCTGCCGAAGTCCGCGAGCAACTCGCGCAGAACGAAGAAGACGATGACGCCGATGATCGGCCCTTCGATCGTGCCGATGCCGCCGATCACGACGATGAAAATGACGTTGGCGGTCCAGTCGACGACGTTGAAGCCGGCCTCGGGCGAGATGCGGAGCTTGGTGAGATACACCAGCGCGCCGACCATGCCGGTGCCGAAGGCGGCGACGATATAAACCCACAGCTTGGTCCGGAAATTATCGACGCCGAGGCTGCCGGATGCCGCCTCCGAATCCCGGATCGCCGTCAGCGCGAGGCCGTGGCGCGAGCGGAGCAGCAGGTAGACCAGCGCGATGGCGCCGACGGCGATCGCGAGCCCGGTCCAGTAAATCGCCGATTCCCGCCACATACGGCCTGTGGCGATGCCCTTCACCACCGCCGCTGGCAGGCTCATTCCGGAGCCGCCGCCAAGCGCGGAGACCTGCGCGAAGGAGAGCATGTACACCTCGGCCACGACCCAGGTGCCGATGGCGAAATAAGCGCCCCTCAAGCGGAACACGATGAACGCCGTCGGCACGGCGAAGAGCGCCGCGGCAATACCCGCGAGCGGAATCGCGGCGATGGGGTGGACCCCCGCATTCATCGCGAACACGAAGAGGGCATAGCCGCCGAGCCCCAAGAACGCCTGCTGCCCGACCGAGACCAGCCCGGCGTAGCCCGCGAGCAGGTTCCAGAGCTGCGCGAGGGCGAGGTAATAGGCGATCTCGACGATCGTCCGCATGTCCGCGCGCCCGCCCCAAAAGGGAAGCGAGATCAGGACGACGAGCCCCAGGACCGCGATCAGCGCGCCATATCGGCTCGCGCGGGTGCCGCGCTCGACCCGGTAGGCGGCAGCGCCCTCGCTCACCGGTCCCTCGTTCGCGGGAAGAGCCCGTTGGGCCTGAGCACGAGCACGATCAGGAAGGCCACGTGGCCCGCGAGGATCTGCCCGCCGGGGTGAAACTTCGCGCCGATCGCCTGGGCAACGCCGAGGATCACGCCGCCGGCCAGCGTCCCCCACAGGCTGCCGAGCCCGCCGATGATCACCGCCTCGAAGGCGTAGAGCAGCCGTGCCGGCCCGATGGCGGGCGAGAAGTTGGTGCGGATCGCCATGAAGGTGCCGGCGATCGCCACCACCGCGAGCGCCAGTGCCATGGCGAGCGCAAACACGTGGCGGTTGTCGATGCCCATCAGCGCCGCCGTCTCATGGTCGTCCGAGGTCGCGCGGAAGGCCACGCCGAGCCGGGTGCGGAAGAGCAGAAGCTGCAGGCCCGCGATCACCCCGAGCGCCGACAGGAAGACGATGAGCGGGAACCAGCCGATGGCAATCTGATCGCCGATGGCGATGCTCGCCGTCTCCAGCGCGCCGGCCTTGAGCCGCTGTGTGTCGGCGGAGAACACCTCGAGCAGCACGTTCTGGATGATGATGGAAAGGCCGAAGGTCACCAGAAGCGGCGGCAGGATGTCGCCGCCCAGCGTGAGGTTGAGGATGCCGCGCTGGAGTGCGTAGCCGATCCCCGCCATCACCGGCACGGTGACGATCAGGCTCAAGAATGGGTGCACGCCGGTGCCGTTGACCATGGCGAGGCCGAGGAAGGCGGCGAGCACGATCAGATCGCCGTGGGCGATGTTGACCAGCCGCATCACGCCGAAGATCAGCGAGAGGCCGGTCGCGAACAGAGCGTAGAGCCCGCCCAGCAGCACGCCTTGGATGATGGCGTGGAGCCACTCCATCGCGGGTCAAGCGGCTCGTGCTAGGACGCGGGTCATGGCCGGCATGATACGGGATGTTGCTCGGGTATGTTCGAGCAGCGCCGCCCTAAATCCCGAAATAGGCCGTGGCAACGTCTTCGCGGGAGAGGTCGTCTGGCCTGCCCTGGAGCGAGACGCGGCCTTCCTGGAAGCAATAGACGCGGTCGGCGACGGAAAGCGCCTGGTTGATATCCTGCTCGACCACGACGACGGTGGTCCCTTCGGAGACGATCACCGGCAGGACGGCGTAGAGTTGCCGGATGATGACCGGCGCTAAACCCAGGCTGAGCTCGTCGCAGAGCAAGAGCGTCGGGTTGCTCATCAGTGCGCGGCCGATGGCGCACATTTGTTGCTCACCACCGCTGAGCGCGGTGCCCGGCGTCGCGCGCCGCTCCCTGAGGACAGGGAAGAGCTCGTGGACTCGCTCGATCCGCCAGGGCCCTGGGCGCTTGCCGAAGGCGCCGAGACGCAGGTTCTCTTCAACCGAGAGCGACGGGAAGAGGAGACGCCCCTCGGGCACGAGGGCGACGCCGCGGCGCACGACCTCGTGGGCCGGCAGGTGGCCGATGGGCTCGCCCTCGAACGCGACCTGCTCCGGCGCCGACGGCAGCTGCCCGACCACGCTCTTGAGAAAGGTCGACTTTCCGGCGCCGTTGGCCCCGATGATGGCGACCGTCTCGCCGCGTCCGACATGGACGTCGATGCCGAAGAGCGCCTGAAAATCGCCGTAGAAGGCGGTGAGGTTCTCGGTCGCGAGCACCGCCTCGGGTGCCGCGCTCATTCGGCGCTGATCCCCATGTAGACCTCCTGCACCTCAGCGCTCGCCATCACCCGCTGCGGATCCCCTTCGGCGAGCTTCCGACCGAAGTTGATGACGATCAGCCGGCTGACGACCGAGAGCACCGCGTGCACCACATGCTCGATCCAGACGATCGAGACGCCGGTGCGGTGGATCGTCTTGATGGTCTCGACCAGCGCACCGCACTCATGCTCGGTCAGCCCGCCGGCAATTTCATCCAGCAGCAGCACGCGCGGCCGGGTCGCCAACGCGCGCGCCATCTCCAGCCTCTTGCGCTCCAGCAGGGTGAGTGCGCCGGCCAGCGCATTCGCCTTTTCCAACAGGTGGGTGCGCTCCAGGATCTCGCAGCAATCCTCATAGCAGGCGGCCTCGGAGCGGCTGCCGCCGAAGGCCGCGCCGACCAGCAGGTTCTCGAACACGGTCATGTTGGCGAAGGGATGGGGGATCTGATACGAGCGCCCGATCCCCATGCGGCAGCGCTCGTGCGCCGGCGTCCGCGTGATGTCGCGGCCGGCGAAAAGCACGCGCCCCTCGCTCGGCCGCACCCCGCCGGTGATGATATTGAACATGGTGCTCTTGCCGGCACCGTTGGGGCCGATGACGCCGAGCGCCTCGCCCTCGGCGAGCTCCATGCTGAACTGGTCGGTCGCCCTGACCGAGCCGAAGCTCTTGGAGACGCCCTCCAGCGCGATCAGCGCCGCCATGCCGGCACGCGCCTGCGGAGCGGCGCCGGGAGCACCGTCCGCAGGTCTGGGTCTCTAGCCGATCGGCTCCATGTCGGCGCCGACGGGGATATCCGGCGCCGTCTCGTTGGACGTGATGGCGAGGTCGTAAGCGAAGGGGCCGTCCGGCGTGCGCCGCCACTGGCCGCCCACGAGCGGCATCTTCGCCACATTCTTGACCGGGCCCGAGCCCCATGACACGGGTCCAGCCACCGTCGCGATGTTGGTAGCGACGATGGAGGCGAGCATCGCCTGGGGGTCGTTGACGTCTTCCGCCCGGCTCACCACATCGAGGGCGACTTCGAATATCGAATGGCCGTAGCCCACCGGCTGGCTCCACTGCTTGCCGGTGGCGGCGGTGAAAGCGGCGGCAAGCTCGCCGCAGGTCTGGCCGGTGATGCTCGAGGTGAAGGGGTGCGAGGGGCTCCACCAGATTTCCGAGCTCATGTTGTGCCCGGCATCGCCCAGCGCCTCGATCGCACCGGGGAAGAGCAGCGCCTTGCCCACCGTCGCCGCCTTGGGCCGGAAGCCCTGCTGCGCGGCCTGGGTCCAGAAGGTGGTGAAGTCCGGCGGCAGGACGACGCCGGTGACAATCTCGACGCCCTTGTCCTTGAACTCGGAGATATGGGCCGAAAAATCGTTCGACAGGTTCTGATAACGGCCCGGGTCGATCAGGGTGTAGCCGGCGCCGGCGAGCGGCTTGGGGAAGCCGAGCTCGGGGTGGCCCCAGGCGTTGCCGTCGCCGTCGTTGGGGAAGAGGCCGCCGACCACCTTGTTGGTCTCCAGCTTGCCCCAGAGGTTGAGGAACACGGCGATCACGTCCTCCAGCCCCCAGAAATAGTGGTAGGTCCACTGGAAGCCCGTCGCCGGATCGCCGCCGCGGCCGAAGAAGTAGGGCTGCCACGGGCAGAGCGTCGTGACGCAGGGGACCTCGTTGATCTCGGCCTGGTCGGCGACCGGGTTGGTGGTCTCCGGCGTGTTGCCGGCGCAGAGCAGGTGCACCTCGTCGGAGAGGATCAGCTGGCTCGCGACCTCGGCCGCGCGGTTCGGGTTCGACTGGCTGTCCTTGACGATGATCTCGACATCGAGGCTATTGCCGCCGGACTGGACCTTGCCGCCGATCGCCTCCAGCACCGAGGCGACGTTGAACTCGTCGGCATCTGCGAACGGCGCGAGCGGGCCGGTCTTGGGGCTGACATAGCCGATCTTCACCGTGTCCGCAGCGCGGACGATGGAGGGGAAGCCTGCGCTGAGCGCGGCCGTTCCTACGGCGCCGGCGGCGCCGGCTTTCAGGATTTCGCGACGGGTGCGCCCGGCGCCTTTCTTCCTGCGGCTCTCATGTGTCATCGACCTGCCTCCTCTCGCGTTGATCGCAATTGGCGATTGTTAATCTGACATTAGCAAAGCTTCCCCGCCCCGGCGAGAGAAGCGAGTTGCAGCGACGGGAAGGGCCGCGGCTTATGAACCTTCAGCGGCCTATGCGGCTTCCATACGCCGGCGCACTTCGGCGGCGATGCGTGGTGTTTCATTGATTGGCTCGTAGCGCCATTCGGCGAGCCGGCCGTCGAAGGGACGCACAATGCCTTCTTCCTGTAGAGTCTTCAGGAAATGCGCCAGCCGGCGGTTGGCGCCCGCCATCTCGGCAACGTAGACGGGCTTTCCCGTGGATATGGCTTCGCTGATCAAGGACACCGAATCCTCGGTGACCACGATGTGTCGGGCCAACGCCAACATGCCGAGGTAGGGATTGCGGCCGGTGCCGTCCCAGAACCAAGCCTGCGGTAGACGGGCCTTGAGAGCGTCGACGACGCCGGGTTCGGTTCGCCTCGATGCTGTGACCGCGATTTCCCCGTCAAGACCAGCCAGTCCGTTCGCAAGTTTATCCACGGTCTCCCGCGTGAAGCGGTGTGCCCGCGTGCTGCCGCCGAGCATCACGGCGACGTTGAGCCGACCGAGGCTGTCTTGCCACTCCGCGCTAGCGGCCGCGAGATTCTCCGGCGTTACACGATGCAGGGCGGCCCGCGTCGCCACCACGTTGGGCCCTGCGAGCCCGTCATGTGCCGGCGGAACGACCAGGTCGAAAATATGGGTAGGGGCGCGCGGGTTCTGTATGTGCACGGTGAAAGTCCTGCCGCCGGCGGCGCGCCGGACCGCAGCCGAGACCGAGGCGCTGCGCCGGCCGCAGCTGATCAGAAGGTCGGGCCAGGGCTGCGGCAGCCGCTCCTGCAGCCCGTAGCGCAGGAAACTCAACGGCTGTCGATGCGCCGGTATCCACGACCAAGCCCGGCGCAGGTGGGCGGTGATACTCTCGAACGGCCAGCCGAGAGCCTCGGCCAAACCCTCTGCCTGCGAGCGCATGCCGGCTTCGCCGGTGGTGACAACCCAAACGGTTCTAAGCAACCGGCTTGTCGGGGTAGGCAAGTTCGTGACGGTTACGCCATTCGCTCGTCACAAAATTAACGATCAGCGAGCGGCGCACGCCGTCGATCTTACGCGGCAGAAAACCGTGCCAGGTGTTGTCACTCGGTACGAACATAACGCCCGTATTATCGATGAACGGGAGCCTTTTTGCGTGCGTCGAACCGTCGGAAAAGAAATCTGTCCCCCAATCGCGGTGCTCCCCTGCGTCGTCCAGGCAGACGAACATGGTGAAAGCCTTGACGCCGATATCGGTATGCGGCTCCAGCCAGAACCCCTCGACGTCTTGGGCATATTCGATCCGGAGACTGGTGCCGGCGAGACTGGCGCCGCATTGGGCCTCGATGGCGGAGACGACACGGGTATCCTGAAATAACTCGGCGAGAGCCTTGGCAGGCAAGTAGCTTTCGATCGCGTCCGCATCCACATAGCGCCGCGTGGGGTTGTTCTCCTCCCTTCGACCGAGGGTGTAGCGGACACTGGGCGCCGCATGCGGCCAAGCCTTGAGACCCGCGAGCGTGTCGGGATCGAGGATGTCGTGGAGCACCCAGTGGCGAAAAGGCCGTGCCTCCTCGTGTGCATGCTCCAACGCAAGCAGAAATGTCGTCCCGTTAGTGGATTGTTTCATAGCGAATACGGAAACACGACATTGTGCGCCATGTCAAGTTGTCGAGCAGTCATTATGTCGAAAGCACATGATGGGTTCCCTGTTTAAGTAATACACTAGTTGGCCAAACTAGCATCTCTATTGAGATGAGGCCGGAGAGCCCGCCGGCCGCTCATGCCGCCAGATCTTCCCCGGCGAGCGCGCGGTCGATCAGCGCGACCGTCTCAGACAAACCATAGAGCGCGATGAAGGAGCCCATGCGGGGCCCCTGGCTCTGACCCAGAAGAATCTCGTAGAGCGCGCGGAACCAGTCGCGAAGCGACTCGAAGGGATGGCGCTTGCCGACCTCGTAGACCTCCGTCTGGATCGCCTCGGCGTCCGCGTCCGCCGGCATCGCCACGAGCACGGCGCGCAGGTCGTCGAGCGCCGCTCGCTCCTCCGGCAGCGGCGCGCGGTAGGCCTTCGTCGGCTTCACCACGTCGCGGTAGTAGGTGAGCGCGTGACCCACGAGCTCAGCGAGGATGGGTGCGGTCTCCGGCGCGGCAGCCGGCACGTAGCGGCTGATGAAGCCCCAGAGTACGGCCGGGTCCTCCGTATTGCAGACGCTCGCCAGGTTGAGGAGGACGCCGTAACTCAGGCCGATTTCCGGCGCGGGCGGGTGGCCCGCGTGAATATGCCAGGCCGGGCTCTCGAGCCGCTCGGCCGGCCCCTGCTCGGGATATTTCGCGAGATGGGTCAGGTGATCGTCGACGTGGCGGGGAATCACGTCGAAGTAGAGCCGCTTGGCGCGCCTCGGCGCGGTGTACATGTAGAGCGAGAGCGAATCGCGTGAGCCGTAGGCGAGCCATTCTTCGATAGCGAGTCCGTTGCCGCGTGACTTGGAAATCTTCTCGCTGTTCTCGTCGAGGAAGAGCTCGTAGATGAAACCGGCGGGTGGCGTCGAACCCAGCGCCCGGCAGATCTTCCCTGAGACTTCGACAGAGCTGATCAGGTCCTTCCCCGCCATCTCGTAGTCGACGCCGAGCGAATGCCAGCGCATGGCCCAGTCGGCCTTCCACTGCAGCTTGCAATGGCCGCCCGTGACCGGGACGGTCATCGTCTCGCCGTCCTCGTCCACGTAGCTCACCGTGCCCGCGCCTTCGTCGCGGGCCGCGATGGGGACCTGCAGCACGCGGCCGGTCTTGGGGCAGAGCGGCAGAAAGGGGCTGTAGGTCGCCTGCCGCTCGGCGCCCAGGGTGGGCAGAATGATCCGCATGATCTCGTCGTAATGGCGGAGCGCGTCCATGAGCGCGCCGTCGAACTCGCCCAAGCGATAAGCCTCGCTCGCGCTCTTGAACGTGTAGTCGAAGCCGAAATCGTCGAGGAAGGCCCGCAGCCTGGCGTTGTTGTGGGCTCCAAAACTCTCGTGCGTGCCGAAGGGATCGGGAATCTGCGTGAGCGGCTTGCCGAGATGCTCCTCGACCATGGCCCGAGCGGGAATGTTTTCGGGCACCTTGCGCAGCGCGTCCAAGTCGTCCGAGAAGGCCACGAGGCGCGTCGGGATGTCGCTGAGCACGGCGAAGGCGCGGCGCACCATGGTCGTGCGCGCGACCTCGCCGAAGGTGCCGATGTGGGGCAGGCCCGAAGGGCCATAGCCGGTCTCGAAGAGCGCGTACCCCTTCGCCGGCGTCTCGCCGCCAAGGCGCTTGAGCAGCGCCGCGGCCTCCTTGAAGGGCCAGGCCTTGGCGCCCTGGGCGAGTGCCCGAAGGTCGTGTGCCGTGTCGTTCATCGTCCGGGTCTGGGAATCGGCGGAACATGCGCCGGGCCGCCGGCGCGCGTCAACCGCTATACTCCGGTGCGATGCCGGCGCCTGTAGAGTCACGCGAGCCCTCTTCGCGGCCATCCGCGCTGCCGCTGCCCCGCGCACCGGTGCTCGTGGTGGCGCCGCGTCATGCAGTTTGGCTGGACGAGGATGGCGTGCTCGCCCGCCTCTGCCACCAGGCCGCGCGCGAGCGCCTGGCTGCCGCGGGTCCCGCGCCCTACGTTTGCCACGCGAAGGCAATCGTCCGCCGGCTCGGCCTCTCCGGTCTGTCGGCTCTTGATGTGCTCGAACTATTCGCCTTCGTCCATCCGGCGCGCCTCACCGTGCCGACGGTGCGCGGACTCGCACGGGCGCTCGGGCTGACCCTACCCGGGAGCATCGAGGACGAGGCATCCACCTTGCAGGAGGCGGCCGGTCGGCTTCTCGGCACGCTCGCGGCGCCCGGCCTCGCGGGGGCGCAGGACGCACCGGCAATTGCGCGCACGATGGCCCGCTCTGGTTGGCCCTGGGGCGATGCGGTGGTGGCCGCGCTGGAGGCCGGCGGCCGCACGCCGCCGAGTTCCGGCCGGGCCGGCGACCCGGGCCCGCTTGCCGTCTGGACCCGGCTCAAGGAATGGCAGGAGAGCGCGCCGCCTGCAGCGCCGGGGCATGACCCGGTGGCTCCTGCGGCCGCGCGTCGTCGCCTTGCCCACCTGCTCGGCGACGGTGCGGAGCCCAGGCCCGAGCAGGCGGACTTCGCCTCTGCGGCATGCGCGGCCTTCGACCCGATGGAGACGGAAGAGCAGCCCCACGTGGTGTTGGCGGAAGCCGGCACCGGAGTCGGCAAGACCCTCGGCTATATCGCGCCGGCCAGCCTCTGGGCCGAGCGCAACGAGGGCACGGTCTGGCTCTCCACGTACACCCGCAACCTCCAACGCCAGATCGACCAGGAGCTCGACCGGCTCTACCCGGAGCCCAAGGCGAAGGCGGAGAAGGTCGTGCTGCGCAAGGGGCGCGAGAACTATTTTTGCCTGCTCAACATGGAGGAAGCGGTCGGCCGTAGCGCGCTGGTGCCCTCGGAGCGCATCGCCCTCGGCTTGATGGCGCGCTGGGCGGCATCCACGCGGGATGGCGACATGACCGGGGGCGACCTGCCCGCCTGGCTCGCCGACCTGCTCGGCTTCGGCCGCACCCTCGGCCTCGCAGACCGGCGCGGCGAGTGCATCCACGGCGCCTGCACGCATTACCGCCGCTGCTTCATCGAGAAGAGCCAGCGAAAGGCCCGCCGCGCCGACATGGTGATCGCCAATCATGCGCTGCTCATGGTGCAGGCAGCGCGCGCCGCCTTCGGCACAGGCGAGGAGCGGGGCGTGCCGACCCGCTACGTGCTCGACGAGGGGCACCATATCTTCGACGCGGCGGACAGCGCCTTCTCCGCGCACCTCACCGGCAGCGAAGCGCGGGAGCTCAGACGCTGGTTGCTCGGGCCCGAATCCCGCGGCCGCAGCGACTCCGGCCGAGCGCGGGGGCTCAGCAGCCGGATCGGCGACCTGACCGAGGGCAGGCAAGCTGCACGCGAGTCCCTCGACACGGCATTGACCGCGGCCCGTGCGCTGCCGGGCAACGACTGGCACCAACGGCTCGCGGCGGGATCGGCGCACGGGCCGTGCGAGCGATTCCTGGCGCTGGTGCGAGACCAGGTCCTGGCGCGGGCACCGGAGCCGCGGAGCGGCTACAGCATCGAGGCGCCGGTGGACCCGCTCATTCCCGGCCTGGCGGAGGCCGCCGCCGCTCTTGAATCAGCGCTGGCCGATATCGCCCGGCCGCTCGGCCACCTCGCGGCCGCGCTCGCGGCGCTGCTCGACCAGGAAGCCGACAGTCTGGAGAGCGCCGAGCGCCAGCGGATCGAGGCGGTCGTCCGCGGGATCGAGCGCCGGGTCAGCGAGCGGCTCGGCGCCTGGCGCTCCATGCTGGAAGACATGACGACCGTTTCGATTGACGACGACGAACTGGCACAGGACGAGGACGGCGCCGCCGACCCCGCGGGATTCGTCGATTGGTTCGCGATCTCCCGCATCGAAGGGCGAGATGTCGATGTCGGCATGCACCGTCACTATCTGGACCCTACGATCGCGTTCGCAGAGTTCGTCATGGGCCGCGCCCACGGCGCGCTCATCACCTCGGCGACGCTGCGCGATGGCACCGGCGAGGAGGAGCAGGACTGGGCCGCGGCGGAGGCGGCGACGGGCGGGCGCCACCTGAAGGCACCGGCGATCCGCGCTGCGCTCCCCTCCCCCTTCGACTACGGCGCGCAAACCCGCGTGCTCGTCGTCACCGACGTGCGGCGAGGCGCGCCGGATCAGGTCGCGGCAGCCTACCGCGCGCTTTTCGTCGCTGCCGGCGGCGGCGCACTCGGTCTCTTCACCGCCATCGCCCGGCTGCGATTGGTCCACGAGCGGATTGCCGGCGAAATCGACGATGCCGGGATCCCGCTTTGGGCCCAGCACGTCGATCCGCTCGATACGACGACTTTGGTCGATATCTTCCGCAGCGAGACCGATGCCTGCCTGCTGGGCACCGACGCGGTGCGCGACGGTATCGACGTACCGGGGAAGAGCCTGCGGTTGATCGTCTTCGACCGCGTGCCCTGGCCTCGACCGGATATCCTGCACAAGGCCCGCCGCAGGGTCTTCGGCGGCGGGCGCTACGACGACCGGCTCACGCGCGGCCGTCTCCGACAGGCTTACGGGCGGCTCGTGCGAAGGGCGGACGACCGCGGCGTGTTCGTCCTTCTCGATTCCGCACTGCCGAGCCGGCTCGCCGGCGCCTTCCCGCAGGGCGTCGAGGTTGAGCGTGTCGGTCTTGCCGAGGCTGTCGAGATCACCCGCACCTTCGTCGGGCCGGAGAATTAGGCCGGGACGTATCGTGCGCTCCGCGCGCGGCCTGCGCGACGCAGGCCGTGACAGTGGCGAGACATCCGGGCTAGGTTCCGCGCGCCTTCCAACCAGCCGGTGCACGCATGTCGGACCCGGAGTTTGCGCCGCTCCTCAAGCGCGTCGCGGAAGCGCTGGAGCGTCTCTCGCCCGCCGGGCCGGACGATGCGGCGCTTGAGTCAGCAGATGGATTTGTCTGGCACGCCGATGGCACGCGGCTTGAGGCCGTGCCCCAAATCAATCGGCTGGAGCTCTCGCTGCTCAAGGGCATCGACAGGGTCCGCGACATCCTGCTCGACAACACGCGGCGCTTCGCCCGCGGCTTGCCGGCCAACAACACCCTGCTGTGGGGCGCCCGAGGAATGGGCAAGAGCTCGCTCATCAAGGCGGTGCACGGAGTCGTGGCGGCGGAGGACCCGAGCGGCCTGAAGCTGATCGAGATTCACCGGGAAGAGATCGCGTCCCTGCCGATCCTGCTTGGCCGGCTGCGCGCTTGCGGCAGTCAGTGCCTCCTCTTCTGCGACGACCTCTCCTTCGAGTCCGAAGACACGACTTACAAGTCCCTGAAGGCGGCGCTGGAAGGCGGGATCAGCGGCCGGCCGGACAACGTCCTGTTCTATGCGACCTCGAATCGGCGCCATCTGATGCCGCGCGACATGATCGACAACGAGCGCTCGACCGCCATCCACCCCGGCGAAGCGGTGGAGGGGTCGGTCTCGCTTTCGGATCGTTTCGGACTCTGGCTCGGCTTCCACCCGTGCGATCAGGCGACCTTCTTCGCCATGGTGGAGGGCTACGCCGACCATTTCGGCCTCGCCATCGACCGCGAGACGCTGCGCGCCGAGGCCATCGAGTGGAGCATGACCCGCGGCGCCCGCTCGGGCAGGGTGGCCTGGCAATACGTGCAGGATCTCGCCGGTCGTCTCGGTGTCGGGCTCTCGCCGGCCGACGGGCGTTCGGGCTAAACCTTCTTACCTGCGGCTGAGGAGACGCAGCGGATCCTGCGGCTCGCCGTTGCGACGGATCTCGAAATGGGCCTGCGGCCGCGAGACACGGCCCGACTTGCCCGAGCGCGAGATCACCTGGCCCCGCCGGACCACGTCGCCCTTGCCCACCAGAAGGAAGTCGTTGTGGGCGTACGCCGTCATCCAGCCGCCCTTGTGCCGGATGAGCACGAGGTTCCCGTAGCCCCTGAGCTCGTTGCCGGCATAGGCCACCACACCGTTCTGCGCGGCGCGTACCTCGCTGCCCACGGGCACGGCAATGTTGATCCCGTCATTGTGCTTGCCGCCGGGCTTCGAGCCGAAGCGGGAGATCACGCGGCCCTCGATCGGCCAGAGGAATGTGTTGCGCGTGGGCGGGAGCGGCACGTGGGTCGCATCGGCTTGCCGTGCCAGCACCGAGAGCGAGGATGGCGACGATTGCGTCGAGTCCGCGCGGGCCAGGCGAGGACCGGGCGATACAGGCGGCTTGAGCGCCGGTTCCGCATGGGCCACACGCAGGTTGTTCCGACCCTGAGGAGCGGGCGCCTCGCTCTGTTCGCGGGTTGGCGCTGCGGTCTCGACAACCGTTACGCGCACCTCGTGGACCGGCGCTGCGATCTCGGTCGTCGTTACGTCCGCGTCGTCCCGGTCGAGGCGCGGTGCTTCCACCGGTGGCTCGCCGCGCCGAGCGGCGGAGAGGACCTCGCTGGGGAGCACGAGCCGCTGTCCGGCCAGCAGCCAATAGGGGTGAGTCAGGTCGTTCAGGGCGATGATCGTGCGCGTCGCCACACCGAAGCGTTGGGCAATGAGATCGATGGTATCGCCCGCCGCTACTGTCAGCAGCAGCGCCGGCTTGTCTCGCGGCATCGGCGGCGCCGGTCGGGACTCCGGCACCTCGAAGGGCGGCGGCACCCTCTCCTGCGGCGCGGCAACGAACTGCGGCAGCGCCGGCGCCGGGTCGGCCTCAAAGGTCTCGTCGTCCCCTTGCGATCCATGGCTGAACGGGAGTTCAGCGCAGGCACTTACGCCCAAGAGCACGGTCGCCATCAGGGCGCCGCCCACAAGGGGCCCGATCAAGTTGGTCTCTCGCATGCTGCCGATCATTCGATGACCTCGCGCAGCCATGTCAGGGTCCGTCGGTGAGTGAGATCCATATGAAGGGGCGTCACCGAGACGTAGCCCTCGTCGATCGCACTCATGTCCGTGCCGCGCTGCCCGCTGCCGGTCGCTGGCAACTGCGCCCCGATCCAGTAGTAGGGCGCGCCGCGCGGGTCGATCCGCTCCTCGAGCGTGTCGTCGAGCGCGTGCAGACCCTGACGCACGACCCTGATCCCGCGCACGTCGGCAGCCGCCAAATCGGGAAAGTTGACGTTGATGAGGACGCGCGCGGGCCATCCGCGCTCGATCAGCATCGGCAGGAGGCGGCCGGCCCATTGCTCGGCGGTCGCCCAATGGTGCTTGCGGCCGTCCCCGTATGCCTGGCTGAACGCAACCGCCGGCGCGCCGAACAGCGTCGCCTCCATCGCCGCGGCGATGGTCCCGGAATAGGTGACATCCTCGCTGACATTGGGGCCGTCGTTGACGCCGGAGAGCACCAGGTCAGGCAGGCCGTCCGCCAGGATCTTGTTGAAGGCGAGGAAGACACAATCAGTGGGCGTGCCGTTGACGGCGTAGCGGCGCCGGGAAATTTTGCGGAGACGCAGCGGACGGTGCAGCGTGAGCGAATGGGAGGCCGCGCTCTGCTGGGTCTCGGGTGCCACAACCCACACGTCCTTGGAGAGGCCGCGCGCCACACGCTCCAACACCTTGATGCCGGGCGCGTCAATGCCGTCGTCGTTACAGACGAGGATGCGCATCAGCCTCAATCGCCTCCATGCCGCCGAAATAGGGGCGGAGCGCCTCGGGCACGGTCACGCGTTGTCCCAGCGGCTCCTCTTGATAAGTCTCCAGTACAGCGACCAGGGTGCGCCCGACCGCGAGTGCCGAGCCGTTGAGGGTGTGCACGAAGTGGGTCTGCCGCTCGCCGGATCGCCGGAAGCGCGCGTCCATCCGCTGCGCCTGGAAGTCCCAGCAGTTGGAGCAGCTCGAGATTTCGCGGTAGCGCCCCTGGCCCGGCAGCCAGACCTCGATGTCGTAGGTCTTGCGTGCCGAGAAACCCATGTCGCCTGCGCTCAGCACGACCACCCGGTAGGCAAGGCCAAGGCGCTTCAGCACCTCCTCGGCGCAGGCGGTCATGCGTTCGTGCTCCGCCTCCGAATCCTCCGGCCGGGTCACACTCACCAGCTCGACCTTGGAGAACTGGTGCTGGCGCATCATGCCGCGCGTGTCCTTGCCCGCAGCCCCGGCCTCGGCCCGGAAGCAGGGGGTATAGGCCGTGAAGCGCAGCGGCAGCGTGGCCTCATCCAGGATCTCGCCGTAGACGAGGTTGGTGAGCGGCATTTCGGCCGTCGGGATCAGCCAACGGCCGTCGGTCGTTTCGAACAGGTCTTCCCGGAACTTCGGCAGGTTGCCGGTGCCGTAGGCGGCGTTGTTGCGCACCAGCAGCGGCGGCGAGATCTCGGTGTAGCCGTACTCGGTCGTGTGCATGTCAAGCATGAAGGCCCCGAGCGCGCGTTCCAGCCGCGCCAGCGCGCCGGAGAGTACGACGAAGCGGGAGCCGGAGAGCTCGGCCGCCCGCTCGAAATCCATCAGGCCGAGCGCCTCGCCGATCTCGAAGTGCTGTCGCGAGCCACCCACGGTTTTCCGGGGCTTGCCCCAGCGCCTGATCTCGACGTTGGCGCTCTCATTGGCGCCGTCGGGCACGTCGCCCGCCGGCAGGTTGGGGAGGCCCTGGAGCACGTCGACGAGCTGGGCGTAGATTTCTCGTTCCTTGCGCTCCGACTCCTGGGCGACGTCCTTCAGCGCCGAGACCTCGGCGACCAGCGCAGCGGTGTCCTCCCCGCGCGCGCGGGCGGCCCCGATCTCCTTCGACAGCCGGTTGCGCGCATGCTGCTGCTCTTGGAATCTTGCCTGGGCGCCGCGCCGGGCTGCATCGAGCGCAATCACCCGCTCTGCATGGGGGTCTACGCCGCGCCGGGTGAGGCCTGCGTCGAACGCGGCGCCGTTCTCGCGAATCCACCTAGCGCTGAACATGACGGCCGGGCTTGTAACCCTCGGAAATCCTTTGTCAATACTTCAATGCACGAAATGTCCCCGGAGGGAGAACTCGCAAGCAGGGGGCGAATGCGGCGAAAATGGCCGCAACACTAGGCAAAGTGGACGCTTCGATGTACACGGCGGCGGGGGCAGATCGTTCCTCAACTTGGCGCGATTCTGCCGATGACGCACGCCACGAGGCGTCGTTTTTGTACAATTCTTCACGCGCCGTTTGTCGAGTCGCGGGTCTGATCCCAGGCGGCGCGCAGCAGTCGGGACGAGGTTGGGGGGATACATCGAATGGCCGATGGCCGGGACGTTCGGGCGCTCTCCATCGGCGACGCCGTGCGCTTCACCCATCGGGGGAAGACGATCCACGGCCACCTCCTCCGCCGGCAAAGACGGCGGACTCTCGCCACGGTGATCGATGACGCGGACCGGCTCTGGAAGGTGTCGGAGGCGGCGCTGACGCCCTCGGGCCTCCCCCGCCGCGCCACGATGGTGACGGGCGACGATACGGCGCGCGCCCAGTGGCGGGTGGGCGACAGGGTGGCGTTCGCGGGCCCCGACGGGACGCCGCGGAGCGGCAAGATCGTGAAGCTCAACCCGACGCAAGCCAGGGTGCGCGTGGGCCGGACCCTTTGGAATGTTCCCTACGGCGGGCTGAGCGGCATGGGTGGCTCAGGGCGGCAGAAAGAGGCGCGCAACGGCGCCCAACGCCTCGCCAGCATCGCCGCGATAGCGCGGGAGTTGATGGACCAGCACGGCCTCGGCGAGTGGACCTTCGCCTTCCTCGAAGCCGAGAGGCGCCTCGGCGACTGCCACTTCCAGGACCGCGTGATCCGCATCGGCCGGGCCCATGCTTTGGACGCCAGCGAGGCCGAGATCAGAGACACGGTGTTGCACGAGATCGCCCACGCCCTCGCCGGCCCCGAGGCCCGCCACGGCCCCAAGTGGAAGGCGACGGCGCGGCGCATCGGCGCCACTCCCCGCGCCAACGTCTACGAACGCCGCGGACGGTGATGGTTGGTCGCGGTCGCCTACACCGTAATCCGAACTTGCAACCCTAACGCCCGCGCAATCCGCATTACCGTCGCAAAACTTGGATTCCCGTCCTCCGACAATGCCTTGTAAAGTCCCTCGCGGCTCATTCCCACGTCGCGCGCCAGCCGGCTTATGTTACCCGCCCGTGCGATATCGTTCAGGGCGGCGCGGATCAGACTGCCATCGCCCGGGTCCTCCTCCGCACAGGCTTCCAGATAGAGGCGCGTGTCTTCGCGGGTGCGAAGGTGCTCGGTAACGTCCCACCTTGTAAACGCTTCGTTCATCTCTGCCTCCAATCATTCGCGAGCTTGCCGGCGCGTTCGATGTCGCGTTGCTGGCTGCCCTTGTCGCCGCCACAGAGCAAGACGACCCTCGCATCCTCACGCAGGAAGTAGATGCGGTAGCCGGGTCCGTGATGCACGCGCATCTCAAACAGACCGCCGCCCACCGGCCCCGCATCCCCGACATTGCCCAGCGACACGCTCCGCAGACGCGCGTTGATTCGTGCAGTGGCGCTCCTGTCGCGCAAACCTCGGATCCAGCGCTTGAACGTGGCGCTCTCAACGATCTCGGGCACAGGCAACATGTAAACTATGGTTCACACTCAATCAAGCGCAGCGACCACGCACGAGGGGGCGGAAACCCCGATGCCGTATTTCGCTTCGGCCGCCCACGCATGCTCTTCAAGGAGATTAGATTGCGTAGCAGGCGAGGTTTTGTTCATAGTGCCACCGGGGAAAATGCGGCGGCGGGCGAACAGGTTCCGGGGATAGGGTGGTGCAGCAGGGAGAGTACGGGAACGGACCGTCTGGCAAGCCTGCAACAGGCGCCCCCTTCGGGCGGGGAAACACCGTCGCTTCGGACCCTCTTCTTGGCGGAGACGACTGCACTCTCCGGCCCCTTGTGATCGAGGGCAGGAAAGACCTTCCGAGGGGCGCCAAGACCCACGCACATATTGTCGCAGCCCTTCCATGCAACCTTGTCCCGCCGCCTGGGGCGCGTGGCGCCGCAGCGAGGGGAGCGCGGCCGTGACCCGCGCGATGCGCGGTTACATTTACGTGGTCGACTTGATCAACCGCCGCGTTGGGCGGGTCATCATGTACGGCCTGTTCGTGATCATGGGCATTCTGCTCTGGTCGTCGCTCTCCAAGACGTTCTTCAACCCCTCGCTTTGGACGCTGGAAATGGCGCAGTTCGCGATGGTCGCCTATTACATCTTAGGTGGCCCCTACTCGGTTCAGACTGACGCAAACGTGCGGATGGACCTGTTTTACGGATCCTGGTCCGTCCGCAGAAAGGCATGGATCGACTCAGTTACGGTATTCTTTCTCTTGTTCTATCTTGTGGTTCTCCTATGGGGTGGAATCGATTCCACGATTTACAGTTTTCAGTATGGGGGCGAACGAAGCCCGACCGCCTGGCGGCCTTATCTTTGGCCGATCAAGGTCACCATGATCGTCGGCATTGCATTGATGATCTTTCAGGCGATCTCAGAGTTTTTCAAGGACATCCTGCGGCTTCGCGGCGAGGCAATCTGATGTCCTACGAGCTAATCACCATTCTGATGTTCGCGCTAATGATGCTTATGTTGGCCACCGGCCAGCGAGTCTTTGCGGCCATTGGCTTCGTCGCCGTGCTTTCTGCGCTCCTCCTCTGGGGCGATCGAGGCGGTTACGACCTGGGCTTCGCCGCCGCCATGAAGCTCATGAAATGGTATCCGCTGCTCACGCTGCCGATGTTCATCTTCATGGGTTATGTGCTCTCGGAATCGAGGATCGCCGACGACCTCTACCGCATGTTCCACGTGTGGACGGGCGGGATGGCCGGCGGGCTCGCCATGGGCACGATCGGCCTGATGGTGCTGGTGTCGGCGATGAACGGGCTGAGCGTTGCGGGCATGGCCATCGGCGCGACCATCGCGCTGCCGGAACTGCTCAAGCGCAACTACGACAAGCGCATGGTGACCGGCGTCATTCAAGCCGGCAGCTCGCTCGGTATCCTCGTACCTCCCTCGGTGGTGCTCGTCCTCTACGCGATGATTGCGCGTCAGCCTGTGGGGCAACTCTGGCTCGCGGGGATTTTCCCCGGTCTCATGATGGCCGGGCTTTTCGTCCTCTATATCGGTGTGCGCTGTGCGATCACCCCCAGCCTCGGCCCCGTGCTTCCCAAGGCCGAACGCGATGTGCCCAGGGCCGAAAAGATCAAACTTCTCCGCGCCGGCCTGCTGCCGCTCTTCATCTACGCGGTGATGATCGTGCCCTTCATCAGCGGATCGACCTCGCTCGTGGAATCCTCGGCCATCGGCGCTCTCGCAGCCTTCCTTGCCGCTGTGGTCAGGCGGCGCATGACCCGGCAGGTGCTCGAGAACACGGTGCGCAACACGCTCCGCATCAGCTGCATGTTCATGTGGATCATCCTGGCGGCGCTGGCCTTCGGCTCGGTGTTCGATGGGCTCGGCGCGGCGCACGCGATCGAGGATGTGTTCACCGAACAAATGGGACTTTCGCCGTGGATGGTGCTTGTCCTCATGCAGTTGTCGTTCCTCGTGATGGGAACGTTCCTTGACGACACCGCGATGCTGGTGATCGTGGCGCCCCTCTATGTGCCGCTGGTCGACGCCCTGGGATTTAACCTGATCTGGTACGGCGTGCTCTATACGATTACCACGCAGATCGCGTACATGACGCCGCCCTTCGGCTACAACCTCTTCCTCATGCGGGCCATGGCCCCACCCGAAATTACCTTGCGCGACATTTACCGCTCGATCATACCCTTTGTCGGCGTGATGATCTTGGCACTCACGATCATCATGATTTTCCCGGAAATCGCGCTGTGGTTTCCGGCGCACGTTTACGGCAACTGATCCATAGCTGGGTTTACCTCAGCATCAACCTGAAAGGAAAAACTCATGACAACACGGCGTAATCTTCTCAAGGCCGCTGCCGCCGCGCCTGCCGTTGCCGCTGCCGCCGCGCTGACGACGCCCGCAGTCGCGCAGGCCCAAATCACGTGGCGGATGCAGACCTACGCCGGTCCCGCCTTGGCCGCGCACGTGGTGAAACCCGCGATCGATATGTTCAACAAGATCGCGGGCGAGCGCATGCAGATCGAGCTGTTCTTCTCTGACCAGATCGTGCCCACGGGCGAGCTCTTCCGCTCCATGCAGGGGGGCACAATCGACGCGGTGCAATCGGACGACGACTCGATGGCGTCGCCCACCGAGGTGACGGTCTTCGGTGGATACTTCCCCTTCGCATCGCGCTATTCGCTCGACGTGCCCGTGCTATTCAACCAATACGGCCTGAACGAGATCTGGGCAGCCGAGTACGAGAAAGTCGGGATTAAGCATATCTCGGCGGGTGCCTGGGATCCCTGCCACTTCGCAACCAAGGACCCGATCCACTCTCTCGCCGACCTGGAGGGCAAGCGCGTCTTCACCTTCCCCACCGCCGGGCGCTTCCTGACCCAGTTCGGGGTGGTCCCGGTGACGCTTCCCTGGGAGGACATCGAGGTCGCGGTGCAGACCGGCGAGCTCGACGGCGTCTCTTGGTCCGGAATCACCGAGGACTACACGGTCGGCTGGGCCGACGTGACCAACTACTTCCTCACCAACAACATCTCAGGCGCCTGGATCGGCTCGTTCTACGCCAACATGGAACGCTGGAACGAGATTCCCGAGGATCTTCAGACCCTCCTGCACGTCATCTGCGATCAGTCCCACTACTACCGCCAGTGGTGGTATTGGGGCGGCGAGGCGAGCCTCCGCGTCCACGGCACGAAGATGCAGCTGACCTCGATCCCCGACGACGAATGGGCCCAGGTCGAAGCCGCGGCACGCATCTTCTGGGACGAAATCGCGGCCGAATCGGAAACCAAGGCCAAGGTGGTCGAGATCTTCAAGCAGTACAATTCGGACATGGAGAAGGCCGGAAGGCCCTATCGTTACGGCTGATCGGCAACAGGCGGCCCCGTGTTCAGCGCGGGGCCGCCTCCCCTATTGCGTAAGCGCGCACCGTTGATATCGATGACGGTGCCGGTGAGGGAGTGAAAGTGGGACCGCTCGAACGGAGCGGCCCCTGAGCAAGCATCTATTCCTTGGTGCCGATGAAGGAGCCGAGGAAGACGGCCTCGCTCTCGTCGGCGCCGGTCGCCTCGGCGCCGAATGTGCCGGCCAACAGACGTGGGTCGCCCGCGCTGTCGGGAATGTTTGAGAACTGACCGCCCCACGCACCCGTTGTCCTGGTGATCGAAATGGCTGGGTGCTCCAGCCTCATCTGCTGACCGAGGAACGTGCCGTTGGAGTCGAGGCTGGTGGGGTCGAGATGCAAGCGATAGCCGGAATTCTCAAGCAGGATGTCGCTTTCTTCCCCCGTGTCG
This sequence comes from Alphaproteobacteria bacterium, assembly GCA_965237415.1. GTDB lineage: Bacteria > Pseudomonadota > Alphaproteobacteria > UBA828 > UBA828 > WTGU01. Next base: position 227,130 of record CBDEFM010000002.1, on the reverse strand, counting down.
GCGTCATGAAGCACCCCGAACAGCTCAACCCCATCGCGGCACCCCACGCACCCGCCGATGGTACCCCCTGCGAAATAGGCCGTGAGCTCCACGGTCGAGGCGAACTCGCCGATCTCGGTCGGGCCTGGGGTGCCCCCCTCCCCCGTGCCATGGAGGACGCTGCAAGCGCCTCCTGCCGGCCCGTAATATGACGCCGTTCCCTGGTTCGGCAGGCTCGCCGGCGATGTCAAAGAGAGCTCGGGGCCATCGACGAAGGTCCCGATCTCAACACCGGTGAAGCTGAACTCGGACAAATCCCCGGCGATGTGCATCCAATAGCCCATCGTCAGGTAGTCGGCCGCATCGCCCTCGTTCGCAGTCACCGTAGCGCGAGCGACCGAAATGCCGTCGTTGTCGATCTTCAACACGACCCACGCCTGAGCACTGTGGCCGGCAATGGGTGACTCGAAAAAAGTGCCGGAAGAGTCTGAGACGTCGCTCCCGGTGTCGAGCGCCAGCGCGCTGCCATCGTCGCGCGACACAGTGATCGTCAGGTCAGTGCCGTCGAAGCTCGTAGAAATGCCGGAAGCGTTCGCCACACCGACGGCTGCCGCCTGAACAACGCTCCCGAATTGGGGCAGCGACCGTGCCGCTTGGGCCGTCACGTCCATGACCTCGGCGGAATTCGCGCTGCGCGAGTCGTTCAGGGTTACCGTGGACATGTCCGTCTCGGTGGTCGCCGGAGGCCCGGATGCAAGAGAGTCGTCGTCTCCGCCATCGTGTAAGCAGCCCGCAAGTGCAAGCAGGCCGATCGTCGCTAACGCGGCAAAGCATGTGGTTGCCTTCATGGTTGCCCTCCGTGTCTGTCGCGTCTTCCACGACGGGCCGTCTCCCAAGCGTGGGAAAGAGGCGCCGTTGATATCGATGACAGTGCTGCAGCGATCGTCACGCCGGGTCGAAGTTGATACGAAGCCTCGTGCCGGTCGCTTGCGCGATCTTTTCCAACGTCCTCGTCGACGGTCGGCTCCGGCCACTCTCGAGCCGGGCGATCACCGATTGCGTGGTCTGCATGCGTTCGGCCAGTTCGGCTTGTGTGAGCTTTGCACGAGTGCGTGCCTCGATGAGAGAGCGGGAAAGTTCGAACTCCAGGCCCAGCCCGTCGTAGGCCTCGCGATATTCCGGCTCCCGGCTCCACCTTTCGTGCAAATCGGCCAGCTTGCTCATCCTGTCACCTCCTTGGCGCGGCGCAGCGCCAAATCGATTTCTCGGCGAGGCGTCTTCATGGTTTTCTTGATGAACGCCCGCACGATCACAATTCTCTTGTCCTCTCTGCTTGCGACATAGACCGCACGCGATATTCCCGCCCTGCCGCTCATACGCATTTCCCAGAGCGGACCTCTCAAGTGCCTGACATGCGGTGCGCCCACACGCTCCAGACCCACCGTGGAAATCAATTCGCAGATTCGCGTGAGGCGTGCCCGCATATCGGCGGGTAACGCCTGAAGTTCCTCGTCCACGGTCTCATTCAGGGACTCGACGGTCCACACCTTCGATCACTCAGATATAGCATTTTTGCGATTCGCGCAATTGTTTGCGACGGTGATCCGCACCTCCGTCCCCCTATCGCGGGAAGGACGCGCCGTTGATGTCGATGACGGTGCCGGTGGCGTGGCGGGCCGCGCCGGAGGCGAGGAAGGTCACGATGTTCGCCACTTCCTCGGGTGGGATCAGCGTGCCGAGCGCGTTCTCTGCGAGCGGGCCGCGATCGCCGGTCTTGTTGATGTAGTCCCACGACATGTCGGTGCCGACCCAGCCGGGCGCCACAGCGTAGGAGAGCACGCCCTCGCCACCGTGATTGCGGGCGATGGTGTGGCTCAGCGCATTGAGCGCACTCTTGCTTGCCGCATAGGCGCCGAGCAGCGGCTTCTCGCCGCGATGGGCCGCCCGGCTCGAGAGATGGATGAGGATGCCGCCGCCCCGCGAGCGGAAGTGCTCGACGGCAAGCGTGGCGAGTTCGGCGGGGGCCAGCAGATTGATCTGCAACGTGCGCTGCCAGACGGCGCGCCACGCTGCGGGCCAGCCATCATCATCGGTGATCGCAGGCTCGGCCTCGTAGACGGCCGCGTTGTTGATGAGCACGTCGATCCGGCCCTGCCAGGCGAGCGCCTGCTGCCAGAGCGCGTGGGGCGCCTCCTCCTCCGCGAGATCGGCACCCACCGGAAAGCAGCGGTCGGGCGCGGCTTGCGCCAATGCCTCGGCTGCCTCCCGCCGTGTGTTGTAGTGGACGACGACGGAGGCGCCGCCATCGAGCAGCGAGCGGACGCAGCACGCACCGATGCCGCGCGATGCGCCGGTGACCAGTACCACCTTGCCGTCGACGCCGACCGTGTGGTCCGCTGCGCGATCCTCCGCCATCGCCTCCCCCGCCATCGCCTGCGCTTGGCCTCGCTCGCGGCGCCGAGCGCCACGTCATGGCGCCGACCATACAGTACGCCGCGACCGCCGTGCTCTCTGCGTTTCGCAACCGGCGCGGGCGTGCCATGCTGGCATGCGGCCGCGGCTTGAAAGACGAGCGCCGATGCGCAAGCGCATCCACCTCAACGCCTTCTCGATGAACTGCGTCTCCCACATCCAGCACGGCCTCTGGGTGCGGGACGACACGCGTCAACGCGAGTTCAACCGGATCGAGCCCTGGATCGAGCTCGCCCGGCTGCTTGAGAAGGGCGGCTTCGACGCGCTCTTCCTCGCCGATGTGATCGGCACGTACGACCTCTACCGCGGCGGGCCGGATACCGCGATCGTGGAAGCCGTGCAGATCCCGGCGAACGACCCGATGCCGCTCATCCCGGCGATGGCGATGGCGACCGAGCATCTCGGCTTCGCCTTCACCAGCTCCGTCCTTCAGGTGCCGCCCTTCACCTTCGCCCGCCAGATTTCGACGCTGGACCACCTCACGCAAGGGCGCCTCGCCTGGAACATCGTGACCTCGTACCTGCCGAACGCGGGCACCAATCTCGGCCTCGGCGGGTTGCCGCCCCACGATGAGCGCTACCGCCGCGCCGAGGAATATCTGGAGGTCACCTATAAGCTGTGGGAGGGAAGCTGGGAGGAGGACGCGGTGCTCTCCGACACCGCGCGCGGCGTCTATGCCGACCCCGCCAAGATTCACACCATCGACCATGCCGGCGACTATTACGAGGTCGAGGGCCCTCACCTCTCCGAGCCCTCGCCGCAGCGCACGCCGCTGCTCTTCCAGGCGGGCTCGTCCGAGCGGGGGCGGGAGTTCGCCGCCACCCATGCGGAGTGCGTGTTCATGTTCGCTTCCATGCGGAGCCTGAAGACGTCCGCCGGCGTCGTTCAGGATATCCGCGCCCGCGCCGCGCGGCGCGGGCGACAACCCGAGGACATTCTGTTCTTCCAGGGTGTCACCCCGGTGGTGGGTGGGACGGAAGCGGAGGCCAAGGCCAAGGCAGCGGACTATCTGGCGCAATCGAGCGTCGACGGCGGCCTCGCGCACATGAGCGGCAGCGTGGGCGTGGACCTCGGCACGATCGATCTCGACACACCGCTGGCAAGCCTCGAGACCGATGCCATACAGGGCGTCGTCAAGGGGCTGATCGAGTCTGCGCCGGACAAGTCGCTCACCTTCCGCGATCTCGTGCGCTCCCGCGCCTCCGGCCAGTTCCTTACCGGGACGCCCGAACAAATCGCAGACACGTTCCAGACCTGGCACGAGGCGGGCGTGGACGGCTTCAACATCGTCTATGCGGTCACGCCCGGCACCTTCGCGGACTTCATCGACGGCGTGGTGCCGGAGCTCCGCCGGCGCGGGCTTGTGCAATCGGACTACGCGCCGGGCACGCTCCGCGAGAAACTCTTCGGCCGTGCGCGCCTGCCGGCGCAACACCCCGCCGCGGCCTATCGACGCTAGAGAGGAAGGACCCCATGGACGCCGACGAACTCAGGTCGCTGCAGGCGCCGCTCAAGGAACGCTACCGCGACGACGCAGACGCCGCGCTCATCGTTCTCAAAGCCGCGGGCGCTGTGGACGAGTCGGAGATCGCCTGCTCGGTCGATACCGGCAAGGCGCTGGTCGAGGCCGGGTTGCACCCCTCCGGTGGCGGCACGGGCCTGCAAGCATGCTCCGGCGACATGCTGCTCCAGGCCCTCGTCGCCTGCGCCGGGGTGACGCTCAAGGCAGTCGCGACTGCCCTCTCCATCGACATTCAGGGCGCGCGGGTGAGCGCCGAAGGCGATCTGGACGTGCGTGGGACCCTCGGGGTCGACCGCGACGCGCCCGTCGGTTTCCGGGCGATCCGGCTGCACTTCGAGCTCGCGAGCGACGCCGCGCCGGAGGCCCTCGACAGGCTCTACAAGCTCACCGAGCGCTACTGCGTCGTCTACCAGACGCTCACCGGCGGCGCCCCGGTAACTATCAGCCGCAGCGACGGCGCAGCGACAGCCTGAGTCCCGCTGAACCGCGCGAAGCTCTGGCAAGACGCAGCCCGGCTACAGATCACGGCGCGGGCAGAGTGTCGCCGAAGAAGCTCAGAATCTGTTCGTCGATCCGGGTGAGGAACGCGCGTCGATCGAATCCCGCTGGATCGCGCCCCGGCGCGCCGACCTGACCGATCAGCGAGGCCGGGAACGGTGAGATGAAGGCGAAGTGGTGGGCTACCGGATGAGAAATGAGGTTCGCATTGTCACCCATCAGCGTCAGGACGTTCTCCGCATGCCACGGCTCGCGGAGCACCCGGTCGCCCTCGAGACGATGAATTTGCGCCCGCGCCTCGACGCCCGCGAAGGCGCCTTCGCCGAAAAGCGCCCCGACCGGCGCGACGGCCACGACAGCGACGACCCGCCGGTCCGAGAGATCGGGCTTCGTTCCCTGCGCTTGCCCGTCAGGCTGGCCATAGCCGCAGAACGCGGCGTCCTCTTCACGATGGCGGGTGCAGTGGCGGGCAAGGACGGCCATGTCCGCCCGTCCCCCGATCAAGGCAAGCACGCTGTAGCCGCCAGCCGAGTGCCCGATGGCACCGATACGCCGGGTGTCGATATGCGGGCCGAAATCGGGGTCGCCGAGGAGCCGATCCAGAACCGCGCTCAGTTGACGCGGGCGCCGGCGCCAGTTCTCCGATGTGCCGCTGTATCTCTTGTCACGATAGCTGTCGCCGGCATGTTCGGGGGCCGCGACGACGTAGCCGTTCTCGGCCAGAAAGATCGCCGTGTCGCGGTGGTTCAGGCGGCCGCCCCCGGTCCCGTGCGAAATCAGGATGAGGCCGTAGCGCCCCGCGCCGACCGGCGCTTCCCGGCTCGCTGCCATGGTGAAGGGGCCGACGGTCGTCTCTCCGGGGGGCGCATCGGTCGGATACCAAAGTGCGGTGATCAGCCGTTCGCCGTCCACCTCGATGGAAATGTCGCGGAAGCCCACCCCGTCGGCACGGGCGCTCGTGACGGCAACTGCAATCGCAAGAAAAAAGACGGCGAGCGCCGTCATGAGTCGAGCTCCGCCCTCAATTGCATGACTCCTTGTTCACGACCATGGCCTTGCTATTGCCAGAACCGACGCCCTGACTCCAGCCGCCCAGCATCAACCCTCGAAGCGCGGCGCGAGACCAGGGCCGTGGCCAACACGGGGTTGCCGGGTTAGAAGGCCCGATCATGGCGCGGAAGACCTCATACCGCCCCGTCGTCCTCTGCGTGCTGGACGGGTGGGGGCATCGGCAGGAGACCGAGCACAACGCCATCGCGCTTGCCGCAACGCCGGTATGGGACCGGCTCACCGCAGACCGCGCGTGGGGCCTGCTCGCGACTGCTGGCGAAGCCGTAGGCCTGCCGCGGGGTCAGATGGGGAACTCTGAGGTCGGGCACATGACCATCGGCGCAGGCCGGGTCGTTCTGCAGGACCTGCCCCGCATCGGCGACGCCGTGGCCGACGGCTCGCTCGCCCGCAACCCGGCCCTCCTCTCGCTCATCCGGCGGCTGCGTGAAAGCGGGGGTCGCTGCCACCTGATGGGGCTCGTCTCGCCGGGCGGCGTTCATTCGCACCAGGATCACATTGCGGCGCTCGTGCGGATCGTGAGCGGCCACGGCGTGCCAGTCGCGATTCACGCCTTCCTCGACGGCCGCGACGTGCCGCCGCGTTCGGCCAGCGGCGATCTGACGCGCTTCGAGGCGGCTCTTCGCGATCTCCCCGACGTGCGGATCGCAACCGTTGCCGGCCGCTACTACGCCATGGATCGGGACCGGCGGTGGGAGCGGACCGCCCGCGCCTACGACGCACTGGTTTCCGCACGCGGACACCCGGCGGCGGACGCGACCGCGGCCGTCATGCAGAGCTATGCGGACGACGTTGGTGACGAGTTCGTTGAGCCCGCATCGATCGACGGCTATCAGGGCGCCGCGGATGGCGACGGGCTGATCGTGGCCAACTTCCGCGCCGACCGCGTACGCCAAATTCTAACGGCACTGCTCGATCCCGCCTTCGACGGCTTTGCGCGCGCCCGGTACGTGCGCTTCGCCGCAGTCTCAGGCATGTGCAGCTATTCGGAGAGCCTGGACCGTCTGGGCGAGGCGATGTTCCCCCCGCAACGGGTGGCGGACAGCCTCGGTGCCGTCGTCTCGCGCGCCGGCTTGCGACAGTTGCGCATCGCCGAGACCGAGAAGTACGCCCATGTGACGTTCTTCCTAAACGGCGGCGAGGAGCGCGAGATGCCGGGCGAGGAACGGGTGCTCGTGCCCTCGCCAAAGGTGGCCACCTACGACCTGCAACCCGAGATGTCGGCACCGGAAGTCACCGACCGTGTGATCGAGGCAATCGCGGGCGGCCGCTTCGACCTGATCGTCGTGAACTACGCCAACACCGACATGGTGGGTCACACAGGCGACCTGAACGCGGCGATGGCAGCCGTCGCCGCGGTGGACCGATGCCTCGGCCGCCTAGCGGCCGCCGTTGGGGCAGCCGGCGGCGCCCTCCTCATCACGGCCGATCACGGCAATGCCGAGCAGATGCGGGGCGCAGACGGCGAGACGCCCCACACGGCGCACACGCATGGTCCCGTCCCCGCCGTTCTCGCGGGCGCACCCGGCGTGGCACTCCGCGACGGCGCGCTGGCCGACGTGGCGCCGACAATCCTCGACCTGATGGGCCTTCCGGCACCTGCGGCGATGACGGGGCGCTCGCTGGCCCACGTCACGCACGCGTCAGACGAGGCTCAGGCTACGCGCCCTCGGCAATCACAGGCTCGATAGCGTGGCCTAAGCGCAACAGACGCTCCTCCTCCCCGGGCGGGGCCATCAGCATCAATCCGACCGGCACGCCATTCTGGTCGCGCCCGCAGGGGAGCGTCAGTGCACAGCAATTGAGGTAGTTGCCGAGGCGCGCGTTGCGAAGAGCCGCAACATTGGCCGTCCTGTAGACCTCGGCGTCGGCTTCGAGCGCGGCGATGGGCGGGGGGCTTGCCGCCGCCGTGGGCATGAGGAAAACGCCGTGCCGCCGCATTCTCGGGTGGAGGGAGGCAGCAGCCGCGGCGAGTCCCTGCTTCGCCCGTGCGGCATCGGTGGCCGAAATTTGCGCGCCCACGCGAATTCGCTCCCATATCGGGGCGTAGATCAGGTCTGGCCGCGCCTCGATGACGTCGTACCAGAGCGCGTGGCACTCGGCGGAGTGATACGCGCCGAAGCGGCTGACCAGCTCCCCGACCGTATCGAACTCGGGCACCGGCCTCTCGTCGATGACGCAGCCGGCCGCACGCAGGCGCTCGACCGCGCTGCGGGCAGGCGCGTCCACGCCGGGATCGAGCGAGTCCCACACGAGCGTGGTGGGCAGCGCGAAGCGGGCGCGGGCGGCGGTGATGCGCAGGTAGATCGCATGGTCGCCGTCGACCTCCTCGATCCGCTCCAGGAAAAATTCGGTCAGCGCGCGCGGGTCGATGGCGCCGCCTTCGATTCCTGCGCCGAGCGCCAGAGCGCTCATCCGATGCCACTCACCGCTCATCGCCATATCCCTCCGGCCGCTCCCTTCCCCACGACGGCCCTCCTTTTAGACGCTCGCGACGGCGCTAGATAGCGGGCTCGGAGGCTCACGATGGGAAGGAGCATGTTCCGGATCGACGCACGGAAGGTGCGCGACGCCATGCGCGCATGGTATAGGTTGCGTGGCGATAGTGCGCCGGCTCAACGGCACGGCCCACCTCATCGGGAACATGCAAGGGAGGCATCAATGGCGATTAAAATTACGCGACGGCAGGCGTTGAAAGCCGGCGCCGCAGGCGTGTTGCTCACCTCGCCGATCGGTATCGCGCCCAGGTTCATCCGCCCCGCGCGGGCAGAGGGTCTGGCACCGGGCATGACGGGCGGCCCCACCGGCTTCGACGGGGCAGAGCGCTATCAGTACAACGAGACCATGTCCGAAGGGCGCGCCGTCGAGGGCATGCGCAAGTTGAAGGCCGAGGGCAAGGCGCCGGAGAAACTCAACATCCTGATGACGGACGGCGCCATCGGCCACTTCACCAATGCCTGGCCGCCGGACGGGCCGACGCTGCAGTCGATCTGGGAGGCCGAGACCGGGGTCAAGCTCGAGTTCATCCCCGTCTCGCCGGAAGAGCAGTTCAACAAGGTGATCCAGGACGTCACCACCGGCTCCGCCGCCTATGACGTCTACACCTTCGGCTATGCGGCCATGGGCGATCTGTCGGAAGCCAACGGCATCGCGCCGCTCGGCGAATGGATCGAGAAACACGGCGCTGACTTCGCCGACCCCGAACGCGGCATGCCGACGCCGGAATCCTACGACATGCTCTACAAGTACGGCGGCGAGCCGCGCTCGGTCTGCTACGACGGCGACGCCCAGGTCTGGGTCTACCGTAGGGATCTCACGGAAGACGCGGCGAACCAGAAGGAGTTCGGCGACAAGTACGGCTGGGAGCTGGGACCGCCCCGCACCTGGGGCGAGTGCGACCAGCTGGCCGAGTTCTTCACCTCCAAGGGGATGCTCGGCAACGGCAACATGATGAGCCATTTCTGGGGCATCAGCACCTGGTACAACCGCTACGTCAGCAAGGACAATCCCAACCAGCACCTGTTCGACGACGAGGGCAACCCGCTCATCGACACCGATGCGGGCATCCAGGCCACCGAGGAGCACGTGAAGAGCCTCGACTGGTCGGACAAGGGAGGCCTCGGCTGGAGCTGGCCCGAGTACTACGGGAACATGGCCAACGGCAACTCGTTCATGCTCGGCACCTTCTCCAACTGCCCGAAGTTCCTTGACAATTCGGAAACCGCGATAGGCGGCAAGATGGGCTCGTTCCTGCCGCCGGGTCACCAGTTCGGCAACGACCTGGTGCGGCGATCGACCATCTATCTCGGCAACAACGGCGGCGTCTCGACCCAGAGCGAGTATCAGGAGGCCGCGTATCTCTGGCTGCAGTGGTCGGGCTCGACGCGGATCTTCAGCCTGCTGACGAGTAATCCGGGTGGGTTCTTCGATCCCTTCCAGCTCGCCAACTTCCAGGATCCGCTGGTCATCCAGTCCTACAAGCCCTACCACGTGCCGATCATCGAAGGCACGGTGGCGCGCGCGGTGCCCACGATCGCCATCCCCGGCCAGTTCGCGATGCACAACACGCTGAGCGAGAATCTCGTCTCTGCGTTGGCCGGCGAGATCACGCCCCAGGAGGCCATGGAGAACACCGCCAAGTCGTGGCGCAAGCACATCCGGAAGAAGGGCGAGGACAAGATGATCGGGCTCATCAACGCCGCGAAGTCCGGCTGGTCGACGGTCATCGATCAAGCCTGATCCGGCAGCGCCGAATTGGTCTGAAGCGGGCGGTGCGCTGGGCTTGCGCACCGCCCGCCCCTTCCCCGGCTGCGCTCACCCTTGGCGATGAGCGGTCGCCCGCAAGCGCTGTAACCGGCGCCGGGTCACGGCCTCGGCTTGGCATGTGATGCAAAGAGCGTACACCTCCCACCTCTGGCGCTACGCGCTGATTCTCGTCGCCGTCGGCCTGGCGCTGCTGCCGGTGGTGTGGATGGCCACGATGGCCTTCAAGCCCCACACCGAGTGGGTGTCGACCGCAGGCGACCTGCACTGGCTGCCGCGCGAGCCCACCTTCGCCAATTTCGAGTACATCTTCACCGGCGAGACGGACGCCTACTCCATTACCCACGAGAGGACCGCCACCAAACCAATCCTCTCCAGCCTGATTACCGCGCTGCTGGGCACCGCGATCGCGGTAATCGCCGGCACCCTCGGCGCCTATGCGGTCTCCCGCTTCGGGGTAGGCAGAAACCTGCCGCTCGGCGTCCTCCAGCTTCGCCTGTTCCCGCCGCTGGCGGTGATGATCCCGGTGATGATCATGTGGGCCTTCATCGGCGCCATGGATTCCTGGTGGGGCCTCTCGCTCATCTACGGCATCGTCACGCTCCCCTTTGCCTTCTGGCTGATGAAGACCTTCTTCGATGAAGTGCCGCGCGAGATCGAGGAGGCTGCGCTCGTCGAGGGCTGCAGCTGGTTCCGCGTGTTCTGGAAGATCACGCTGCCGATGGTGAAGGCGGCGCTCGCCAGCACCACGCTCTTCGTCTTCATCCTGAACTGGAGCGACTACGTCATCGCCCTGCTGCTGACCCGCAAGGAGTGGGTGACGATCCCGGTCTACATGAACTCGCTGTCCTCGGCGATGACGGGGCAGATGTACGGCGCCAAGGCTGCGCTCGGACTCATCGCCGTGGTGCCGCCGGTGGTCTTCGGCATCGCGATCCAGAAATATCTGGTGCGCGGCCTTACCTTCGGGGCGCTCAAGCAATGAGCCGGGCGGCCTCGAAATCCAGGCGGCCCGTGCTGACGCCGCTGGAGAGCCAGGGCAAGCGGCTCGGGCTCTACCTGACGCTGCCTGCCCAGTTGCTGCTGCTCTTCATCGTCGCCTTCCCGCTCGTGATGCAGCTCTACGTGAGCTTCACCTGGTGGGGGCCGCTCGACGGCACGCGCTGGTACATGGCCTACGAGAGCGCCAACCTCTTCGGCAACTACGGCGACCTCTTCGACGATTCGAAGCTCTGGGGCTCGATCGGGCGGACCTTCCTGATCGTCGGCGTCTGCGTGCCCATCGAGTTCCTGCTGGGCCTGGGCCTCGCCATCCTCTTCGCCGAGAAATTCGTGGGCAAGCGGCTCTTCTACTCGATCATGCTGATGCCGATGATGATCGTGCCTGCGGTGGCCGGCTACATGTTCTTCATGCTGTTCCAGAGCAGGGGCCCCATCAACGACCTGCTCAGCCGGATCAGCGGCTCCGAAGTCGAGATTCTCTGGCTCGCGGATTCCAGCCTTGCGATGGTCTCGGTGATGATCGCCGACATCTGGCAGTGGACGCCGCTCATGTTCCTGATCCTGCTCGCAGGTATGGTGGGCGTGCCCGAGGATCAGATGAAGGCGGCGACGCTGCTCGGCGCGAACGCGTGGCAGCGCTTCTGGCGCATCGTGCTGCCGCGCATGAAGATGGTGATGATCATTGCGCTGGTCATCCGTACCATCGAGTGCATCAAGATCTTCGACGTCCTCTACGTGATGACCGGCGGCGGGCCGGGGACGGCGACCAAGTCGATCTCCGTCTACATCCTCGACCTTACCTTCAAGAATCTCGATTGGGCCTATGTGGCGGCGGTGGGCCTGTTCATCCTGATCTGCCTCAGCGTGTTCGCTGTGATCGGCCTGATCCTGATGCAGCGCGCCCAGCGCCGAAACGAGACCATGCCCGCGTGAGCAGGCTCACGGCCCCGCCCCCGTGAGACTCGCCGGCAAGAACGCCGTCGTCACCGGCGCCGCGTCGGGCATCGGCCGCGAGACGGCGCTGCGATTTGCCGAGGAAGGAGCGGCGGTCGTCTGCGCCGACCGCGACGCGGCGGGCGCGGCCGCGGTCTCCGCGTCGATCGTAGCGAACGGTGGCACCGCGCTCGCCGTGAGCGCCGACATCACCAGCGAGCAAGACGTGGCGCGGCTTGGGGAGGAGGCGCTGACGGCTTACGGCAGGATCGAGGTGCTGGTGAACAATGCCGGCGTCACCATCCTGGGCGGCGTGGCTGAGCTCTCGGAGGCTGACTGGCAGCGGGAGATCGACATCAACCTGAGCGGCGCCTATCGAGTCTCGAAGGCGTTCTGGCCGCACTTCGCCGAGTCCGGCGGCGGCGTCATCCTGAGCACGGCCTCGATCGCCGGCGTCATCGCGGCCCCGCAGGATGCCGCCTACGTCGCCTCCAAGGCGGGGCTGATCATGCTCACGCGCTGCATGGCGCTCGACGGCGCCAAGGCGGGTATTCGCGCCAACTGCATCTGTCCCGGTTTCGTCGATACGCCCATGTTCGAGGGCTTCCTTGCGGAACAAGCGGACCCGGAATCCGCCCTGGCCAGAGCCGCAGGCCGCACCCCGCTCGGGCGTATCGGCACGCCACGCGATATTGCCGACGGCTTCGTCTATCTCGCCTCCGACGACGCGGCTTGGATCACCGGCACGGCGCTCGTCATCGACGGTGGACTCACCGCCGGTCTCACGGAGTGACGGGGAGCCCCAAGTGAGCCGCTTCGAACCGGACGGCGGGCGCCTGGTCCCGCTCGCCATGCTGTTGTTCGGGGCCTGCAGCTACGCAATGACCTTCTCGCTCAATCGGATCGCCATCACCGAAGGCATCCCGGTCGTCCCCTTCGTCTTCTGGCAGGGAGTCGGCGCAGGTACGGTCGCGCTGATTGCGGGCCTTGTCGTCGGGCAGCGACCGAGGCTGACGGGCGCCTACCTCCGCTTCTACTTCCTCTTCGGTTTCATCGGTATCGTCCTGCCCTACACGTTGCTGGCGCTCGCAGCGCCCAGGGTGCCGGCCGGCGCGGTCGCACTCACGCTCACGCTCTCGCCGATCCTGACTTACGCCTTCTCGATCCTGTTCAGGCTCGACCGCGTGCGCCTGCTGCGCGTCGCGGGCATCCTGCTCGGCCTCGCAGGAATCCTGGTGGTGCTGACCCCGGGGACGAGCCTGCCGGACCCCGACATGGCGCTGTGGCTGCTGTTGGCCTTCGGCTCACCGGTTTGTTACGCCTTCGGCAGCGTTGCAGTGGTGTTCCTCCGCCCAGCAGGCAGCAAACCGATTCCGCTGACCTGCGGGATCGCCTTCGCAAGCGCCGTCCTGATGGTGCCCGTCATGGCCGCCGCCGACAGCTGGTGGCTGTTCGACAGCACCATGACCGACGGCGACTGGTCGCTGATCGGCGGCGGCGTGCTCACCGCGTGCTTCTTCGTGCTCGGCCTGGAAATCATCCGCATGGCCGGGCCGGTCTTCTTCTCGACCAACGGCTATATCGGCCCCCTCGCCGGCATGGGCTGGGCCGCCCTTTATTTCGGCGAGGTGCCGAGCCCGTGGATTGGCCTCGCCGTCGCGCTCCTATTCGCCGGCCTCTTCCTGGTCAACCGCAGCTCTCCGCCGGTGACCCGGGCAGGGCCGGGGCCGTAGCGCACCGGCTTTCATGGCCCGGCGGACGCACGGCAGCGATGCGCCGATGCTTAGCGTCTTGACCTTCAATACCGGCCTCACCGAGATCCGCCTGTTCGGCGCCGCGCTCTACGAAGACGTGCCGCACGTGATCGCCCGCGCAGCCCACCTCGCTCCAGCGCTGCGCAGGGTGGACGCCGATATCGTGCTCTTGCAGGAGCTGGTCCCGCAGCGCGTCAAGAAGGGACTGGCGGCGGCGCTCCGCGATCTCTACCCCCATCGCGCCGGTATCGAAGAGGACACCCGCTTCTATGGCACCGGGCTCCTCACCCTCTCCCGCTATCCGATCGAAGAGGCCTCGTGCACCCCATTCGCGAATCAGACGTTTGAGGAGGGCCTCTTCGGCCCGCGCGGGATGCTCGGCTGCACGGTGCGGACGCCTGGCCTCGGCCGGTGCCGCGTGATCAACCTGCACGCCACGGCCGGCGGCGCCTATCGGCAACGCCGGCGCCAGGGTGCGCCCGACCGGCGGAGCGCACAGATCGCCGAAGCGATCGATGCCGCCGGTGCGTCCTTCGAGGGGACGGTCGTGCTCGCGGGCGACTTTAACAACGACCCGGCCACGGACCCGGCGACCGGCCGGCGACTCGCCGCCGCCGGCTTCGTCGACGTCGCCGCTTGCCTGCCGGATGACGCCCGCCCGCCTGGCACCTGGGACCCGGCCAACCCGCTCAACCGCGACCGGGCCTCAGGCAAGGCGCGGCGGGTCGACCACATCTTCGTGCGCCCGCGGGCCGGGCACGGGCTTGAGGCGAGCAATGTGCGCATCGTCCTCGACGAGCCGGCGGTGCCGCTCCCGGATGGAGACGCGCTGCCCCTTTCCGACCACTACGGCCTGCTCGCCACGCTCACGCCCGGCTGACGGCGGGTGCCATGACCGCCCCCTTTCCACCGTCTCTCGCATGTGCGCCGGCCCACCTTCCCTTTGCTCCCCAGGGAGGAGAAAGAGGGAGGAGGATGGGGTGTTCCCCACTCGCTGAGCCCGGACCATGGTGCGGTGGAGGGTGCCGGCTGTGCGCGCCAAAATTGCGTCATGCAAAGCGAAGCCCGACTGAGCACGACACGACTGAGCTCGACCACTGCGCCGACCGGGCGCTCGGCGAGCGGGCCGTTTCATCGCCGCCGCCCGGGCCTCGGAATCCCGCTTATCCCACTTAATCCCACTTTATCCCGGCGAATCCCGCCAAGAAATGTTCGCGCGTATCCCGTACCAAACCCGCTGCACCTCCCCCTGTCATCCTCCCACGGCGACTCAGGGATATGAACAAGGCGCGGGCCTGCTAGTATGCACGCGGCCCGGAGGAAGGCTCCGGCCGACGGCCCCAAGCGACGGAGATGGCCCGTGATGGACGATGCAAGCAGCACCACCCTGAGCGCCGGCGAAGACAGCCCCGCGCCCGTCAGCAACCCGAACTCCCTCGGCGCGCGCAATGTGGCCCACGTCGCCCACGGCTACGGCAATCTCGACGCACTGGAGAGGACGCCGCCGCTCGTCATCACCCGCGGCAAGGGTGTCTCCATCATCGACGAGGAGGGCCGCGACTACATCGAAGGCGTCGCCGGCATGTGGTGCGCCAACTTCGGCTTCAGCGAGAGCGCGCTGGTCGATGCCGCGATCGAGCAGTTCCGGACGCTGCCCTACTACCACTCACTGATCGACAAGACGACCGAGCCCATGGGCCGGCTCGCCGAGCGGCTCAAGGCGTCCACGCATGTGCCGATGGCGAGGGTCTTCTTCGCCAACTCGGGCTCCGAGGCGAACGACACGCTGGTCAAGCTCACCTGGTACTACCACAACGCCATCGGCAAGCCGGAGAAGAAGAAGATCATCTCCCGCTTCATGGGCTTCCACGGCGTGACCTGCGGCGCCGCCAGCGTCACCGGCATCCCGCAGATGCACACGGACTTCGACCTGCCGGTCAACGACCTCTTCCTCAAGACCGACTGCCCGCACTTCTACCGCTACGGCGAGCCGGGCGAGAGCGAGGAGGACTACGCCACGAGGCTCGCCGCCAACCTGGAAGAGCTGATCGTGAAGGAGGAACCGGAGACCGTCGCGGCCTTCTTCGCCGAGCCCGTGATGGGCGGCGGCGGCTGCATCGTGCCGCCCAAGACCTATTTCGAGAAGGTGCAGGCCGTCCTCGACAAGTACGAGGTGCTGTTCTTCGCCGACGAGGTCATCACGGGCTCGGGCCGCACCGGCAACTGGCTGGGGTCGGAGACCTTCAACATCCGGCCCGACGGGCTCTCGCTGGCCAAGGGGCTCGCCAGCGCCTACCAGCCGATCTCGGCGGTGATGATCAACCAGAAGCTCTATGACGCCATGCTGGCCCAGAGCCGCAAATTAGGTTTCTTCGCCCACGCCTTCACCACCACCGGCCACCCGGTAGCGGTCGCCGTGGCACTCCGCTGCCAGGAGCTGATGGAGGAGCGCGACGTGCTCGGCAACGTGCGCCGCGTGGGCGGCCTGCTACAGAAGCGCATCAGGGGCTTTGCCGATCACCCGCTGGTGGGGACCACCCGCGGCGTCGGCATGATGGCCGCCATCGAGCTGGTGGCGGACAAGGAAACCCGGCGCTCCTTCGACCCGTCGTTCGGCGTGAAGACCTACGCGGTGGACCGCGCCCGCGAGCACGGCCTCATCATCAGGAGCGCGCTCGCCGGCGACAGCCTCGCCTTCGCCCCGCCGCTGGTGATGACTGAGGCCGAGATGGAGGAAATGATGCGCCGCTTCACCGCCGCCCTCGACGACACCACCCGCTGGGTGGAAGAGAACGGCCTGCAATCGAAGCAGGCGGCGTAGTGGCCGCCGCCTGCCGAGCCGAACGCTATCCGGCAGCGAGGATCACGCGACGTCTTCGGGTGTGAGCCTCTCGAACTCCATCTCGATCGCTTCGAGGACGCGGCGGTTCTCGCCCGAAATATCGGACAGCGCCCCGAAGCCGGCCATCCAAGGCGGCTCTTCGCCGCCGGTGCGGGCGGCAGCCCTCTCCGCCTCCCCCGGATCACCGGGACCGGGGCATGCGGACCCCGCAGGCCGCCTGAATGCCGGCATCGGCAGCCGCGGCGAGCCTGAGCGCCGCTCCCGTGTCCTGTGCTCAGGCCGGCGGGGAGAAGCCGTACTCCGTCTTGAGGTCGGCCGTCAGCCTATCGAGGCCGCGGGAGAAGCGGTCGATCACATCGTCCACCTGATCCGGCGTGATCGTCAGCGGCGGCGCGAAGGAGGTCGAGTTGTGGCCGAAGAAGCCGCGCGTGATCAGCTTCTCCTTCAGGCAGAGATCGAAGAGCCGGTGTGAGCAATCCCACTCCAGGTCGAGCTCTTCCTTCGTCTCCTTGTTCGCCACCAGCTCGATCGCAAGCATCAGGCCGTCGCCGCGGATCTCCCCCATCAGCGGGTGGTCGCCGCAACGCTCCTCAAGCTGCTGCTTGAAGTAGGCGCCGGTCGACGCCGCGTTCCCCACCATGTCCTCGTGCTCCATGAGCGCGAGGTTGGCGTTGGCGGCAGCGCAGGCGAGCGGATGGGCGCTCGCGGTGTGCCCGTGCGCGAAAATGGGGATGTCCTTCGAGCCCTCGTGCAGCACCTCCCAGACGCGGTCCGAAATCACCGAAGCGGAGAGCGGCACATAGGCGCTGGTGATGCCCTTCGACAGCGTCATCAGATCGGGGTCGAGGCCGTATTTCTCCGTCGCGAACCAGGTGCCCAGGCGGCCGAAGCCGGTGATCACCTCGTCGGCGATGAAGAGCACGTCGTGGCGCCTGAGGACCTCCTGAATTTCCTCGAAGTACCCCTCCGGCGGCGCGACGCAGGCGGCGGCGCCCATCACCGGCTCGGCGATGAAGCCGCAGACGGTCTCCGGCCCCTCCTGGATGATCATCTCTTCCAACGCGGCGGCCATACGCTTGGAGAAGTCCCGCTCGCTCTCGCCGGGCTCGCCCTCCCAGTAGTAGTGGCCCTTCTCGGTGTGCAGGAAGCCCGGGAGCGGCAGGCCGAAGGCCTCGTGCATGATCGGCAGGCCCGAGAGGTTGGTCGCGATCCCGGTCACGCCGTGATAGCCCATGTGCCGCCCGATCATCTTGCGCTTCTCGGGCTTGCCGCGGCAGCGCTGATACATCCAGGCGAGCTTGACGTTGGCGTCGTTCGCCTCCGAGCCCGAGCTCGCGTAGAGAAGCCGGCTCATGGAGTCCGGCAGCAGGTCCATCAGCCGGTCGCTCAGCCTGATCTGCTGCTCGTTGGCATGGCCCGCCATGGTGTGGAAGTAGGGGAAGCTCCGGGCCTGCTCGGCAATCGCCTCGCCGATCTCGCTCCGTCCGTATCCCGCGTTGACGCAGAAGAGCGAGGCCATGGAGTCGATGTAGGTATTGCCCTTGTTGTCGGTGACGTAGATGCCATCGCCCTTGGTGATGATGTGCGGGCCGGTCTTCTCGTGCTCATGGATCGGAGTAAAAGCGTGGAGCGTGGTCTCCACGTCCATCTGCTCGAGGCTGAGATTGGTTACGGCGTGCCCTTCCATCGGTCCCTCCCTTCCGCGCTCGGCGACCGTCCGCCGCGCGGGTCGGCGCCGATGCTAACCGACAGGCGGCAAGGAGTCATGGAGCGGTCGGACGGGAGCGGTCGGACGGTGGGATGGGCGAGCCCGGTGCCCTGGGGCCAACGCGTTCGCGGCGTCCGGCTATTCCTGGGTCTGAAGCTGGGGGCACCAGCTCCCGCGCCGACCGCCATCATAGGCCCGTCCGTGCCCCGCTGCGATTAACCAGGCCGATAGAGAACGATTGTCGAGCACGAGGTCGGCGATCACGCGGCCGCCCCATTTGCCCCATTTGGGGTCGCGCACCACGATCGCCGACGCTTCTGCGACGGCCTTCTCGGTGAATTCCGTCGCCGACTGGCCGGCGTCCCGCTCATCCGGGCACTTGGCGCGACCGCCCTTCTCCGGCGTGTCGACATCTCTCAGGCGCACTTTGACGTCGGCCAGCTCGGGCGGCATGTCGGCCGAGGCATCGACCGCCACGGTATCGCCGTCGACCACCCGCACCACCGGCCACGCGTAGTCGGCCGCAGCCGCGGGGGCCGACGACACCGTGAGTGCTACCGCCAGGGCCGCAAGGCGCTTCATCGCCCAAGTCCCGCAGCGCCGGGCACGCTCTCGAAAGCGGTCCGGAACAGGCCGCTCTGCCCAGTCCCGGCCGTCTACGGCCCGACGCCGCCGTCATCCCGGTTCATCCGAACGAGCGCATATAGTATGCCTAGTAGGCATAGAAGAAGGCTCAATTCGCAAATCGTACGCATCGTTGGCAGAATGGCCCGAATCTCAGGAGGTTTGGTCATGGATAGTCAGGATTTTCAGGGCTGGCTTTCGGCGGCGAGCGGGCTGACGCGGGCACAGCGGCGCGAGGCACTGGCGGTTCTGTCTGGCCGGAGTACGGGCGAGGCGTCGAAGGCGGCGATCGAACTCGCTGTGGACGAGGCCCGGCGCTGTCCGCATTGCGCGCGGGAGGGGGCGGTTTCACGGGGCAAGGCACGTGGTCTTCGGCGCTACCAATGCAAAGGGATCGTGTCCCGGCACGTGGCGTTGGAAAGAAACAAACAAGGTTGGAGTGAGTCATGAGATTGAGTGGGTTGCTTTGTCTCCTGATTAAGTGTTATATTACTGGTAGTTGTGGAATTATGCAAGAGGAATATGGCGGTGGAGGGCTGATGTAAGAAAGGGGGGCTTTGAGGGGTCAGTTGCATTCTGGGAAGTAAATGCGTATGTCTGAGATGATGGATCTGTATGGGTGGAGGGTATGCGGTGGATATGTGTTTGGATAGAGGCGATAGGGCGGTGAGCTGGAGCGACGTATCACGATGGGACAGAGTTATTTGTATTATAAGGGATATTGTAGGTGTTGATAGCCAGAATGCGGCTCCGATGAGCTGCATCAGGCCCCGCTGCAAGGTCCGCGGGGCGCCCTCATGAGCCGCCGGCCGGCGGAACGCCGCAGCCAGCACGCGGTGATGGCGACGGCGAGCGAATGGGCGCGCATTCGCGAACTGGCGGCGGTCGCGGACATGGATCTCTCGCGCTACATCGTGCACCGGGCGACCGTGCCGGACCCGCTGCCAGATACGGTTCTGCGCCGCGCGGTACGCGAGCTTCTGCTGCTCGCCAAAATCGAAGAACGGCGGATGGCCGATTTGGGGCTGGAGGACCGCTGGAAGGCGCTCGGCGATGCCGTCGATGCGTGGCTCGACCGGGAGGCCGAGCTCGACCGTCTGACCGATCCCGGCGCCGCCGAACGCTGGCGGGCGGTCTCCGGCAGCGCCGATCCGGAGGGCGGCCCCGCGCCGCGGCCCTGAGCGATGGCGAGCGTGGTGCGCCGCACGCTGCGCTGCACCCGGGCCGAGAGGGCCGAGATCAGGGAACGCGCGGCCGCACTCGGCATGTCGGTCTCGGGATACCTGGTTGCCTGCGCGCTGCACGAGGACGCGGGCGGGCCGCGCCGAGACGAGCCGCGGCTGGTGCTGTCGGAAGAACAGCAACTGACGCTGTACCAGCGGGTGGAGGAGTTGGACCGGGTGCGCCGCGCGCTGGGTGAATCACTTCCGGGAACCGACCTTTCCGTGTTCGGAGCGATCGCCTTCATACAGCACGCGATCCAGTCGCGCCGGGGGGGCAGTTGATGGCGGAGCGGCGCGCGACGCCCCGGGCACGGCTCACGATCTCGTGCCTGGAATCGGAGTGGGAACGGATCCGCGAGGTCGCGGAGAGCCGCGACGTATCGATCAACGATCACGTGATCTCGGCCGGTCTGAACGTGGAGCTCGGCCCCGCGCAGACGGACGCATCGGCTCTGGCGCTGAGCGAGGCGGAACAGCGCCGGCTGCTCGACCGGGTGGACCGCCTGGCCGAGAGCATGCTGTCGGCGGCCTCCGGGGGATCGATCGAACGGCTGCTGCAGTCGGTCGAACTGCTGCTCATGACGACGTTGCACGACCTTGTCCGGCAGGGCCGGGAGCACGAGCTCGGGCCGCTGCTGGTGGCGGTGTTCGGCGCCGACGACGGGCCGGTCGTCGAAGGGCAGTTCCGGGAGTGGATGGAGAGCGTGCCGCCGCTGCTCCGTTGACCGGCGCTGCGCGCGTCCTCGGACGCGTCCCCGGATGGCGAGGCGCAGGCGCCCACCCAGGTTGCCGCACCTCACATGCCGATGCCTCCGCCGTGGGAGCGCCCGCGGCGCAGCGTCAGGGTGCGCTCCTGGACCTCCTTCGGCGGGTTGAGTATGCGCTCGCGCCGGGCCTCGTCGGACCAGGCGGCACGGAAGCAGCCGCGCGCGGTGACCTCCCCCGCGGTCCGCTGGATCGAGCCGCCGGGCTCCGGCGCGCCGGGGCCTGAGGCGCGGATCGTCCGGAGCGCGATCTCGTGCCCGTCGGGGGTCTCGGTCCGCGTGGCGACCACGGCCTCGATGGTCCGCACCTCTCCGGTCCGGCCGGCGGTTTCGGTCCAGGCGATGCGGTCGCCCTCGACGGGGTCGGAACAGGCGAGCCGGCAGGCGGCGCTGGGCACGGAATACTGCCGGGCGGCTTCCAGCCGCCTGAGCCCCTCGTCGGACCAGGCGGCGCGGGCGCATCCGCCGTCCCGCAGAGCCCGCGCATGGATCTCGACGATCCGGCCTGCGTCGTCGAGAGCGGTCCCGTCCGCCGGCCCCGCGATCCTGAGCAGCAGCGTGTCGCTCGCGCGCATGCCGCCCGTGTTCCCCGGGAACGCCACCGCCGCGTGGTGCACTGTGCCGCCCGCGCGCCAGGCGATGTAGTCGCCCGCCACCAACGGCTCGTCGCCGGTCCACGTCATCCAGCGCTCCGGGGTCGGTGATCGGGCGAGCCGGGCGGTTTCCTGCCCGATGGCCGCCCTCACGGCGGGAAGGCAAGCGGCCTCGCGGAAGGCCTCGGGGAGAGCCTCGGAGAGGGCCTCGGGGAGGCCGGCCCTGTCGACATCCCGTTCCTGCGCTTCGGTGAGTTTCAGCGCCGAGGCGAGTTCCTCCTTCCAGTTCCGGTCGCGGTCGAGCCACGCGGCCGCCTCATGGCGTGGCGCTTCCGGCAAGGCCGCGCGGCTCGTGAGGGTTTGCGCCATCGCGGTTGCGTGGCTGTAGCCCTCGACGTACAGCGGCAGCGTGTCCTGCCGCCTGGCTCGCCCCTCGACCGTGGCCGCAAGTTTTTGGAAGTCCGCGACCTCGTCGCGCAGTTCCAGGGTCTCCAGCCGGTCCAGCACCTCCCGGACACGGCCCTGAAGCCGCGGCATGTCGGCTAGACTGGCCGCGGCCTGCGTTTCCCGGGTGTCGGCCGGCGCCTCTCCCAAAAGGCTCAGGGCGGTCTCGCGAAGGTCCTGCGAGCGTTCCCGCCAGGCCGGGACCGCATCCGGGGACGGGGGGTCGAGGCCGCGAGCCCCTTCGTCCAGTGCGGCGCGCCGATCCAGGTGCAAGGCGCCCTCTTCGAGGAACGCTCCCACAGGAGCGATCTCGGCCTCCACGCGGGCATCGCGGGCGAGCACCGCATCGACCGCCTCCCGCGCGTCCGGTGCAAGCCCCGCCTCGCCCCGGAGTGCCTCGGCGCGATCCCGCAGAGCCCCCCATGGCGGCAGGTCGACCGGATCGGAGTGCGCCTCAAGGCCATGCCGGGCAACGCTCCGGCTGAGTTCCATGAACGCCCGCGAGCGGAGCCCTTGCGCTTCCGCCCCCAGCGCGTCCACGGCCTCGCGCACCCGTTCGCGTTCGTCGGCGGCGCGGGACAGCCGGATGCGTGCCGGATCGTCGAGCTTCGCTCCCTCGCCCTCGCCGAGCAGCCGCAGCCCCTCGCGGCGAAGCGTCTCCGCCGCGTCGATCCGCTGGTCCAGTGTTTCGGCCGCAGGCGCGGTCGCATTCAGGCAATGCCGGCAGTCCCGCAGGAACGTCTCGATCCGGCGGCCGGCCTCCTCGTGATCCGGGCGCAGCCGGTGCACCCTTTCCGGGGCAGGCGGATCGGGTTCCGGAGTCCACGCCTCCACCGTCCGGCGGACGGCTTCGGGCAGCTCGTGGCGCCCCAGCGCCTCCGCCCGTTGCAAGAGCTGCGCCGTCCCCGTCATGTCGCCGGGGTCGATCCCCAGTCTCTGCGCGTCTGCCTCGTGGCGCGCGGCCGCGTCGCGGAACCTCTCCCCCTCGTCGAGCCGGAAGCCCTGCGCGATCCGCCCGAGCGCCGCCGCGATCCGCCCGACGAAGCCCGGGGTCTCCTGCATCCGGCGTCCGGCCTCCTCGAGTGCCGCGCCCTCGGCCAGCCACGCCGCATGCTCCGGCAGATCCGATACCGGCAGGCCGCGCTCTTCGGCCGCCCATTTGAGGAGGGGGTGCCGGTGGCAGTGCATCTCCGCCTTCTGCACAAAGGCGAGCTCGTCGCGCCGCCCTTCCACCACCCGGGCGTCCCGCTGCCGCACCTCGTCGACGAAGGCCTGCATCTCCGGCGGCAGATACAGGCCGGCCGCAAGCGCCTGCATGCCGGTCACGATCCGGGCGTAGCCCTCCATCCGGTTGAGCTCGGTAGTCTCGGCTTCGGCCCGTGCCAGGAGGGCACGCCAGTCGTCCCGCAGATCACGCAGCATCCGGCTCGCCGCATCCGGCGGCTGGGCCGGCAGGTCCGTCTCACCCACCGCCTCCCGCGCGGTCAACCGCGCGCCATCGTTCTCCTCCAGCGCCTCCTCCAGGGTCTCGCGGTTGTCGGTCACCAGCACGAAGCGGTCCCGCGCCCGGCTCGCCTCCACGTAGAGCCCCGCCTGGCCGGTCAGCCGGCCGTGCCCGGTATCCAGCACGCCGATCGCCGCGTCCCGTGTCATTCCCTGCGCCGCGTGAATGGTCGTGCTCCAGGCGTAGTCGATATGACGGAGCTGCGGGTCGTCGCGGGCAAGCGACAGCGGCTTTCCGCCGCCGAGGTCGAAGCGCACCCGGCGGGAGTCGATCCCGAGCACCACCGCCTCCCCTCCGTTGAGGAGGTCGTGCCGCTTGTCGTTCCTGGTCCAGCGGACCCGGTCGCCCGCCCGGATCCGGATGCGCGCCGTCTCGTAGATCCCGAAACGGTAGCGCACCCAGCTGTCGCCCGGCCGGATGCGGACCGTGCGCCCCGAGGGGTGATCGAGGAAGACGAACCCGTCCTCGGCGCGTGCGATCCGGCAGGCATCTCCTTCGTCCACCCGGAGCGGCGGCACCCGCGAGTGGAAGATCACGAGGTCGCCCGGCTCGTGGTGGCGGACGTCCGCCCTCTGGGCCGCCGTCAGGTGCCGGTTCACGTAGCGTTCGATCTCGAGCTCGCGTCCATGCAGCACCCCTTCACGGGCGAGCCCCTCGCGCACCACGCGGTGGATCTCGGCACGGATGAAGTGGGTGGGCGCGAGGATCGCCGTTCCCGCACGTTGCTCCTCATCGAGTGCGAGCCAGAGCCGGGCCGCCTCCGCCCCCAACTCCTCGTGCGGCACCTCGCGCACTTCGCCAAACCCCCGCACCGCTTCCGCCGCCCGGCCCTGTTGCAGAGCCTTCACGGCGCGCTTGAGGCCCGGATCGCGCTGGCGCAGGATCTCGTCCATCTCGGCCATGGCGATGCCCGCATCCTGCAGGGCGCGGAACGGCTCGCCTGCACCGACCGCGCGCAGCTGGCCGCGGTCGCCGACCAGCACCAGCCGCGCGACGCGCAGGCGCTCCGAGATCCGCATCAGGAGCTGCATCTGCGCCGTCGACGTCATCGACGACTCGTCCAGCACCAGCACCGAGCCCTCGTGCTCGCGCCTTGCGATGGCCGTCTTCGCCGCATTGCCGAGGTCGCCGTAGCGCGTCAGGAACCATTGCACGGTGCGCACCCTGGCGCCGGTCTCGTCGGCCAGCACCCGGGCCGCCGCAGCCGACGGCGCGAGCAGGATCGCCTTCCGCTCGCCGATCAGATCCAGCACCTCGCGCAGCATCGTCGTCTTGCCGGCTCCTGCCACGCCCTGCACCGCGACGATGCGGTCGTGCGACAGCAGGATCGTGCGCACCGCCTCCCTCTGCCCCTCGGTGAGGATCGTCTGTCCCATCCGATGCGATACGCGCGCTTCTTCCGTCAGCGCCTCGGCAGCGCCGATCCCATCGCGCATGCGGGACATGATCTCGCGCTCAGAGCGCAGCGCGTCGGCCGTCACGAAGGAACGTCCGCTCCGCACCCTGGCCTCCACCAGGTGGCCGTCGGCCAGCAGCCCCGTCACCGCCGCGTCGATCTCCCCGAGTCCATGCCGGCCCGGCGCATGGCTCAGCGCGATCGCCCGGACGTCGCTCTCCCGGAATACCGACGCGCGCTCCGCGAGATGTTCCACCGCCCGCCAGACCACCTCGCGGACGCTGAGCCCCGGAGGCTCGGGCCGCAGCTCCTGTTCCGTCCGAACATAGGGCCGGCCTTTGGAGGTCTTTCGTGACTGGCGCCCGTCTTGCGCACGACCCTGCCGGGCAAGGCTGCGGTCGTGGGCAATCCCCTCCGCCCGCGCCTTCCACTCCGCCTTCAGCGTGTCGAGGTCCTTGTCGACCTTGCGCTTGCGGGTGATCAGCGCCGCCTGCTGCGTCAGCGCCGCACTGTACGGAAGGCCGTGCGCGTCCAGCCAGGCAAGAATCTCGCGGCGCCGCGTCGAGAACGTATCCAGCATCTCGCGCGGGTAGCCCGCGATCTCGAAGCCCGGAACCCCGCCGATCATCGTCGTCTCGATGCGGAAGCCCAGCGCGATCAGCCTCCGGGCCAGCTCCTGGCGGTAATAGGCGCCGATCAGCTTCACGTTGCGGCGGATCTCCGTGGGCTCCACGCTCCGCCACTCCCCGGCCCGGTTGCGCGTCATGTTGGCGAGAATGCAGTGCGTGTGAAGCTGCGGGTCCTGGTTCCGGCTCGTCAGGTGCCGGAACCCCGCCGCCACCAGCCCGTCCGCCGCCACCCGGGGGCGCCGCCCCGTCGCCGGGTCGTAGCCCCGCGTCTGCAACAACTCGGCCTCGACCCAGTCCAGCGTCGACCTGACCGCCGCGTCGTGAGCCCCAAGCACCCGGCGGTTGCCGTAGAGCAACGCCTCCAGCGACACCGACTTCGGCGCAGACAGCGTGAGATCGAGCCCCGGGCGGTGCTGGTGCTCCCCGTCGCGCGCCCGGCCGAGCCGGATCTCCGTCCCCGGCACGTAACCGGCAAGAACGCGCTCGAAGGTCCTGGGCGAAACGTGCTGCGGCAGACCCAGCGCCGCCGCCCCCTCGCCGTGCCAGAAACTCGCCCGCCGGTGGCGGGGGTCGTTCTTCGCGTAGTAGCCCTCCGCCTCGTAATACGCGACCGTGAAATACTTGACCGTCGTGCCCACCGAGCTGAGATCGATCAGACTCGCGGTCAACCCTCAGTCCCCGGTCGCAGAATCAGCGCCGCCCGCCCCGCTCCAATCAGCGCCAAACGACGTCGAAGCTGCATCCGATCACCTGCGTCGTCCGCTTGGAATCAAGCATGCAGTCCTGGACCGGCTCGCCATAGAGCTTCCACACTTCCTCCTTCCAGCCCCCAGTATCGTCATAAGGGTCGAAGATGCCGAACTCGCTCTGCCCAAGCGCGCCTGCAAACACAAACAACGGCGCGGCGAGCACCAGGGCGATTGCCAGCGCCGGTACCGTCCAGCGCCGAATGCGCGTCCACTCCTGCCGGGCCTCCTTCAGTGCCGCTCCTCTGGCTGTGGCGAAAGCCTTCAGGAACTCGGTGCCCGTCGTGGCGAGCTGCGTCACATTGCCGGCGGTCTTCTCGGCGGCAGCGAGTTGGGCCGCGCTGTTCGCCCCGATGCTCTTCTCCATCTGGTCGGTCCAGGGTCCGATCGATCCCTCCAGCCGGGTCACCATATGGTCGCCCGCGTCGAGCCGCTTCGACAGCGCCTTCATCTCGGCGAGGCCGGTCTTCGCCTCGGTGGTCCAGTTCTCGTAATACTCGGCGAGTTCCTGCTTGACCTCCTTCAACTCCGACGACCTCTCGTCGAGGCCTTTCGCCGTGGCTTCGAGCGCCTGCACGACCTTGTCCAACCCCTCCTCCAGGATCTTCAGCCGCGCCAACGCCGCGTCGTGATCCTTCTGTGCGCTCTCCAGCCCTTCGATCTGCTTGCCGGTCGACGCCAGGACCGCCGAAATCGCCGCCTTGACGTCGTTGATCCACTCGGTCGCCGCGCCGATCTGCTCCGCCTGCTCGGCGATGCTCCGAACCGCCGCGGCAAGATCGCTCTCGCCAGCCGCCGGGCCCGCGACCTTCTCCTCCAGGTCCTCCAGCAGGGCGAGAATCCGCCGCTGGACCCCGTCGGACGACGCGGCCGGTCCGGCGCGGCCCGAAGGGTCCGACGGTTCCGCCACCGCCTCCGCCGCAGGCGGGGAAGTCCGGGATGGCGGCGACGAGGCACTCGCGCCCGCACGGCGCGGCTTCTGCCTGTCCCCTGCCGGCTCCGTTCCCTCCTTCGGCGGCCCGAACAGAAGACTCCGATCCTCGTCCTCCGGCGGCGGCGACTCGTTTTCATCGTGGCTGGTGGAATTCATGGCGCGATCCTCCTCTGCGGACATGCAAAAGGCACGTCAGCAATGCCATCCGCCGCGCCTTCTCCCTTATCCGCATCCGCGTGACGCGGACCACGGGACGGCCAATTCGCCGGCAGAATAACACCCATCGCCGATGACCGTTCCAAACAATTGAGGAGAAGGCGCAAGCAGGCTGACGTCCAGTTGGCGCTGCGCAGAGGCCCGGCAATCGAGGACATCGCCAGGGCTGTCCCGCGAGAGTTCGGGGACAAGTCGGGGGGCGTTCCATTCCGGCCGCACCGCGTTTCCGGAGCCGGGCAGTCACTGCATCCCGGGACTCAACCCGGCGGCGATCCCGCGATCCGGGAGCGGGAGACCGTGGAATGGCGCGCAAGCAAAACACTCGTGGGCACCCTCGACGGCGAGGTCGCGAGCGCGATGGTGGGCGCCGACTGGACGGGCGGTCGCGGCAGTGCGGGGCTGGCGGTGGCGCATTCGCGCGGCGAGGGCGACTATCGCTCGCCGGCCGGCGGCGGCGCGGTGGAGAGCACGCTCACCGGCGTCTATCCCTACGGCCGCTATGACGTGAGCGAGCGGCTGTCGTTATGGGGCGTTGTGGGCTACGGCACGGGCACGCTCACGCTGACGCCGGAAGGCCAGGCGCCGATCGAGACCGACATGGACCTCAGCATGGCAGCCGTGGGCGGGCGCAGCGTGGTGGTGAAGCCGCCAGCGGACGGCGGGCTCGAGCTCGCGGCGACCGCGGACGCGATGGTTGTGCAGACTGCGTCCGACGAGGTGCGTGGGAGCGCGGGCAGCATCGCGGCCTCGGAGGCGGAGGTCACAAGGGTCCGCTTCGGTTTCGAAGGGACGTGGCGCGGGATCGAGACGGAGGGCGGCGGTTCGCTCGTGCCGGGCTTCGAGATCGGGGTACGCCAGGACGGTGGCGACGCGGAGACGGGCTTCGGGGCCGATATCGGCGCAGGCATCGCCTGGTCGGACCCCGCGCATGGGATCGCAGCGGAGGTGCGCGCCAGGGGCCTGCTGACCCATGAGGACGGAAGCTTCCGCGAGCGCGGCTTCACGGGCTCCTTCGCCTGGGATCCGGCCCCGTCCTCGGACCTGGGGCCGAGGTTCACGCTGAGCCAGAGGGTGGGGGCGTCTGCGACGGGCGGCATGGACGCGCTGTTCGGGCGCGAGACCGCGCCGGCGCCGGGTACGGCGAACGATGAGGGGGACGATCTGCTGCAGCGCCGGCTCGAGACGCGGTTCGGCTACGGGTTCCCGCTGTTCGGGGGTCGCTACACGGGCACGCCGGAGATCGGCTTCGGCCTTACGGAGACCGGCCGCGAATACATCCACAACTGGCGTCTTGCAGAGGCGCGGAGCGAAGGGTTCGTGTTCGGCCTCGATGTAGAGGGCACGCGGCGCGAGAGCGTGACGGACAACAGCGGGACGGAGCACGTGATCGGGTTCGGGCTCGGCTGGCGGCTCGAAGGCGCGCGGCGCGAGGGCTTCGAGCTCAGACTGGAGGGATCGCGGCTCGATGCCGCGAACGACGACCGCGCGCCCGAGGACCGGATCGGGTTGAGGATGTCAGCGCGCTGGTAGGGCGTGCTGCGGCGGGTATCCGTGCGGGGACCGGCGGCGGGGACGGACGGCCCCGTGTCTACCCTCCTCCCACCGGCGCATACCATCCCCGTCTTCTTTTCCCAGGGCTTCGGCTGCGCGCGCGGCCTGGCGCAGCGCGCCGGGGTTGCATCCGGGCAGTTTGCCAAGCGCCTCCCCGTTCCGGAAGGAACGCGCTCGGGGCTCTGCGCGCGGCTGCGTCGAGCTCGTCCGCGATCCGCAGGAGTGGCTTCATGTCGATTACGACTTTGTCCCGGAAACCTCCCACATGCACCAGATCGAAGCACCGGAGAAATGCCGGGAGTTAATGCTCGAATTTCTGCAAGAGATCGAATGAAACGGGCGAGGACAATAGAGGCACTCTACTCAGTAGTACTACGTAAAACTATTTTCACTTCTGTAGTCTGGTATGTTGCCTTTAGAGCACAGTCCTTTCGGATTGAACCGCATTTCGGGCCGCCCTCCATTTGTCACCTCGGCCTTCGAGCCGGGGCAATCTCCCGATCTTCCCGCCAGGTATCGACGGCAGCCCTGCTTCTTGAGCCCCGCGATGATCTCTCCCCGCGTCGCAGGCGTGCCGATCCCCTTGGCCTCCTTGAGGCGGTCCCGAAGAGCCTCGTCTTCCACGAAGCGCCAGGCGTTCTGCATCGCCTCGATCAGCGTGCCCTCCTTGTAGCGCGGCGGCGGCCGGGTCTCCTTGTCCTCGATCTCCGGATCGCGCAGCCGGGCGGTCTCCCCGTCGCGCAGCACCGGCAGCGCCTGCGCCTCCTCGCCCTTCTCCTCGGCCGGCCGCCAATCGGGAAAGGCATCGTGCCAGCCGACCTCGATCGGCTGGCGGCCCGCCGCGCGGAACGCGAAGCCGAGGACATTCAGCGTCACGGTCGTCTGCCGGTAGCGGTAATCGGGCATGACCGATGTCAGATAGGACCGCGCAACCGCGTCGAACAGTTTCTTCTCGTCGCCCGACAGGCGTGTTGCTAAGCGTGCTTTGTTGACCCCTCGTAATCCAGTAAGATCAATGCATTACCGCGCCGATCGGCACCGAACCCGGTCGTGTCCCAGGACGTGGTGTAGGAGTTGTTGGAGCCTCTGGTAGCTGTGGGTAGGCGGCTTGCCGTAGCGACCGCCGAGAGTCTGGCGTAGGCAAGCCGGCTATCCACAGCGGAGGCCATCGCGGTTCCGGTTTAGGGCTGGGCTAGAGCGAACCAACCTGACCCGAAGGAGAACCACGATGACCCAGGACATGATGACCCTGCGCGCGCTTTTGGAGAAGAGTTCCGACGCCGATCTGCTTCGCGAGATGATCGGCTTCACGGCCGAGCGGCTGATGGCACTGGAGGTCGAGGGCCTGACCGGCGCCGCTCACGGCGAGCGCTCGGCGGATCGTATCACCCATCGCAACGGCTATCGCGAGCGACGCTGGGAAACGCGGGCGGGCACGGCGGCGGGGCGGCAAGGCGAAGAAGCGTGGCCTCTCGCGCGAGCAGGTGCCGGTTCTCATGGCAGCGGACCGGAGCGGGACGACGTTCAGCGCGGTGCTGCCCAGGGTTGACGCGACGGCCCTCACGGCCGCCCTCGATCCGGTGCTCGCCAGGGACGCCCTGCTGGTCTCCGACGGCGGCGCGAGCTACCCGCCGTGCGCCGCCGCGCTCGGGGTGAGCCACGAAGCACTCAACCGGTCGATTGGGGAACGGGTTCGGGGCGATCTGCATGTGCAGACGGTGAACAGCCGCCACAGCCGGAGGAAGGACTTCCTGCGACCTCGCCGCGGGGTCGCCACCCGCTATCTGGACAACTATCTGAGCTGGTTCCACCTCGTCGGCCTCGCCCCCGGCGCCAATGATCGCGCCTGCCTCGCCGCCGCCGTAACAAGATGACGCATACGATTTACTAATTGAGCCATATAAAAAACATGCTGATCGGTACAATTACCGCGATGGGCATCGTCTCCTTGCTCCTGATCTTCATCTTCAGGAGCGTGCGTCTCGGCCCGATCAGTTTGATACCCAATTTCGTTCCGGCCGCCATGGCGATGGGTCTGTGGGGGTATGCGGTGGGAGAGGTCGGAAACGCAGCGGCAGTCGTCACGGAAATTGCGTTCGGCATCATTGTGGAGAGCTATGGCCAGAAGTTGGTGACGGGGTGAAGGGTTAAGGCGGCGTATCGTGGGGGTGATCGAGCCTCCACTTCTCCAACGAAGGAGTGATACGCCGTGAGTGACAATACCGTTTTGAAGCTTTCCCAGCCATCGACGTTTTCCGATCGGTTGACCGAGGTGCTGCGCAGCGGCGCCCGGTCCCTGCTGGCGCGGGCGGTCGAGGCGGAGGTTGCCGGGTTCCTTGATGGCCACTCCGAGGCGCGCACCGAAGAAGGCCGCCGACGGCTGGTGCGCCACGGCCACCTGCCCGAACGCGAGATCATGACCGGCATCGGCCCGGTTGCGGTTCGCGCGCCACGCGTTCGCGACCGCACGGGCCAGGGCGCCGAGCGCATCCGGTTCAGCTCCGCGCTCCTGCCGCCTTATGCGCGGCGCTCGACGAGCCTCGAAGTCCCGATCCCCGTGCTCTACCTCAAGGGCATCTCCACGGGCGACTTCGCCGTGGCGCTGGCGGCCTTGCTCGGGCCGGACGCCGGCGGCCTGTCGGCCTCGACCGTGGCGCGGCTCACCGAGGTTTGGGCGGACCAGCACGCGCACTGGCTGAAGCGGGATCTGTCGGCCAGGCACTATGTCTACTTCTGGGCCGACGGCATCCATGTGCAGGCCCGGCTCGAGGACGATGCGCAATGCCTGCTGGTCATCATCGGCGCGACGCCGGAGGGTAAGAAGGAACTCGTAGGCCTCATCGACGGGGTGCGCGAGAGCGCCCAATCGTGGCGCGAGCTGCTACTTGACCTCAAACGGCGCGGGCTCGCGGTCGCGCCCGAACTCGCCATCGCCGACGGCGCGCTCGGCTTCTGGAAGGCGATCGAGGAGGTGTGGCCCCGGACCCGCAGCCAGCGCTGTTGGGTGCACAAGACCGCCAACGTGCTCAACAAGCTGCCCAAGAGCCAGCACTCGAAGGCAAAGCGTGCTCTCCAGGAGATCTGGATGGCCGAGACCAGGAACGACGCAGACAGCGCCTTCGACGCCTTCATCGAGACCGACGCCGTCAAATACGACAAGGCGGCCGCATGCCTGGTCAAGGATCGCGCGACGATGCTGGCGTTCTACGACTTTCCCGCCGAGCATTGGAAGCATCTGCGCACCACCAACCCCATCGAAAGCACAGTCGCCACCGTGCGACACCGTACCGTGCGATCCAAGGGATGCCTCTCCAACAAGACGGCGCTCGCCATGGTCTTCAAACTCGCCCAGGCGGCACAGAACAGTTGGCGCCGCCTCGACGGACACAACCAGTTGCCCAAGCTGATCGTCGGCGTAAAGTTCATCGACGGAATCGAAGCCGTCAGGCAACAACCTCAAGCCGCCGCCTGACCCAAACCGTCACCAAGATTCAGCTATAGCTCGTCACGGGGAGCCTATGCTCGGACAACACCATCGTACCATCTCCAAGCGCACCGTCGATGCGCTCCGCGCCGCCCCTTGGCCGAATCTTCAACCGGCGTGTCGAGAACATTTTGAGTTGACCGGTTTATGTACCAAATGAGTTGACCGCTTCTGTTGATGTGGTTGGGCCTGTGGGGAAGTGGTCGGGCGCGGAGCGGCTGTCCACTTGTCCACAGGGCACCGGCGGGCTGCGTCGAAGCGGATCACGCGGCCTGCCGGGTTTGGCTGTCGATGGGCTCGCCGTCGGCGTTGTAGCGGGCCAAGCATCTGGGGCCGTGGAAGAGGGCGAGGGTTCCGTCTGGATACTCGTGCACCCTGACCCTTGCCTTGACGTAGTGGTGGCGATGGCGGGCGGGTGGGATCTGCAGGCTCAGGCCGTGGTAGCGCACGGTGTTGTCGTTGCCGACGGTGCGCTCCTGCTGCACGCAGAGGATGTCGTCGAGTGCGCCTGCGAAGGGCACGAAGGCGGAGCCCTTATCCTCGGCCGGGGTTGCGAAGCGGGCGTTGTGGAGCGGCAGGTAGAGCTCCCTGAGGAAGCGGTTGGCCTCGGCCATCTCGGTGATGCCGGCGAGCCTGAGTTCCTGGGGCAGGCGCTTCTGCAGGGTGCCGAACATGCGCTCCGAGCGCCCCCTTGCCTCGGGCGAATAGGCCGCGATCAGCTCGATGTCGAGCTGCTGAAGCGCACGGCCGACCTGGGTCGGGGTGTCCTTGTCCACCTTGCCGCCGGCCTCGGGCGTGTTCCAGTAGTGGCTGGCGCGGTCGGCGTAGAGCGAGCAGAACAGGCCCTTGGCCCGGATCGCCTCGGACACCCCCTGGAAGCTCGACATGGTGCCCTCTTCGGCGACGAAGAAGGCCGAGTAGATCTCGCTGGTCGCATCGTCCATGGTGACGATCAGGTCCCACCATCGAGCGGGGACCCACGCGTGGCTCGAGCCGTCCTGATGCAGCATCATGCCGGGGAGCGCACGGCGCGGCCGCTTGCGCCGGTGCGCCCCACGCCTGGGCGCCGCACGCCTGCGCCCATGGGCTTGCAAGCTCAGCCGCAGCCAGTTGTAGCTGCGCTTGAAGCCGTGCTCGGCGACCAGCTTCTCGTGGAAGTGCTTGGCCGTGAAGTCCCAGTAGCGGGTGTCGAACAACTCCAGCACCCGCGCCACCTCGTCCGCCGGCGCGCGCCGCGCCGAGAGGCGGCCCAGGCGGCGGTCGTAGAGACCGTCGGCTCCCTCCGCCTCGTAGCGCTCGCGCCAGCGCCGGAAGGTGCGCTCCGAGACACCCAGAACCTCCGCCGCCTCCGCCTGGCTCAAGCCACCCCGATGGGTGCGCCCGTAAACCTCCTCGAACTTCATCAATCTCAGTCCCTGTACCTGCTCCGTCCGACCCATCGCCGCCCTCCATGGCTTGGAGGCGTTCTAAAACCGGACAGATCATCTGGTACATAAACCGGACATATCGCGTGTTACCGACACCGGCGTCGGGTCGGCCATGCGCGCGCGGCGCTCCCCGCCTATACTGGCGCGCCGTAACGACGAGGATCAGGATGGCGAGCGAACGCCAACCCCGCTGGAAGCGGCGGGCTTACAACATCGCGGCGCTCCGGGAGGAAGCTCGGCGCGTGCTGCCGCGCCCGGTGTTCGACTTCGTCGATGGCGGTGCCGGCGACGAGCACACGCTGCGCCGGAACGTATCCGCGTTCGACTCGGTGGCGCTCTATCCGCGCCCCATCGGCGGGTCGGCGAGCCGCGATCTCTCGACCACGCTCTTCGGCAGGCGGCTCTCCATGCCGCTCATTGTCCCACCCACGGGGCTCGCCGGCCTGCTTTGGCCGGAGGGCGAGGCCGCCTCGGCACGCGCGGCAACCAAGGCCGGCTCCGTCTATTGCCTCAGCCACGGCTCGATCTGCACACTCGAAGAGCTGGCCGAGACCGGCGTCGAGCCCCGCTGGTTCCAAACCTACATTTACACTGACCGCGGGCTCACCCACGAGATGGCGGAGCGCGCGGCCGCGGCAGGCTACGAGGCCCTGATCGTCACAATCGACACGCAAATTCTCGGCAACCGCGAGCGCGACATCCGCAACGGCTTCGTCATCCCGCCCCGCTTCTCGGCCAGCGAGATCGCCAACATGGCGTTCAAGCTGCGCTGGCTGTTCCGCATGCGGCGCACCATTCCAAAGATCACCTTCGGCAACTACCGCAGGCCCGGAGACGCCAACGACCTCACCACCCTCCACGAGCGAATGTTGACGCTGCCTGATCAGGGCATGCAGTGGGACGACATCGCGGCACTGCGCGCCGTGTGGAAAGGGCCGCTCCTGCTCAAGGGCGTGCTCCACCCCGCCGACGCCGCCGAGGCGGTGGCGAACGGCGTGGACGGGGTGTTCGTCTCCAACCACGGCGGGCGCCAGCTCGACGGTGTGGCAAGCGCGTTCGACGCGCTGCCGCGCGTCGCCGATGCGGTGGCGGGCCGCGCCGCGGTGCTGCTCGACGGCGGCATCAGGCGGGGCACCCACATCGTCAAGGCGCTGGCGCTGGGTGCGGACTGCTGCACGATCGGCAGGGCGCAGTTCTGGGGCCTCACGGTCGCCGGTGAGGCAGGCGTGGCCCACGTCTTCGACATCTTCCGCCGCGAGCTCGACCTCACCATGGGGCTCTGCGGTCTCGCCGATATCGCGTCGATCGGACCGGATGTGCTGGCCCGACCCGGCAAGGCGGCACGAGAATCCGCAATGCAAGCGGCGGTCGCTCTGTCAGGAAACGGCGTCGACGACACGCCCGAGGCTGGCGCCGAAGAGAGTATCGAATCCATTGCCGAGACGGGCGGCCCGGCGGGACCGGAGCCCACCCGCTACGGCGATTGGGAGCGCAAGGGACGCGCCATCGACTTCTGACCGCGCGGGCGCGGCCACCCGTCACTTATGGGCTATGTTGGGCGGACCAGCCTTCGGGGTCGGCGAGGAAGGCCCGGACCTCGCCGAGCGCCCTCTCGTCGATGCGCCCGCTGCCGAGCGCCACCGCGAGCAGCGTGTCGAGATCGCAAATGGTGGTGAGCGTGAGCCCGGCTTCCTCCAGCGCCTGCCGTGCCGACGCGCTCGCGCGCGAGAACAGCACGCTCACGCCGTCCACCTCCGCGCCAGCGCCGCGCAGCGCTTGCGCGAAAGCGAGGATACTGCCGGCGGTGGAGATCAGATCCTCGATCAGATGGACGCACTCGCCGGCGACGCTGCCGCCCTCGATGCGGCCTGCGGTGCCGTGCGCCTTGGCCTCGGCCCGGACGTAGACCATGGGCAGTCTCAGCCGGTCCGCGACGAGGGTGGCGAAGGGAACGCCTGCGGTGACGCCACCGGCGATGACCGTGGCGCCGGGCCGCGGCACGGTGTCCGCCAGCGCCGCCGCCGCCCTGGAGCGAGCCTCGGGCCGCGACAGGATCAGCCGACAGTTCACGTAGAACGGCGCATAGAGCCCCGAGGTCAGACGGAACGGCGCCTCGGGGCGTATCAGAAAGGCGCCGGTATCGAGCAAAACCGCCGCAATCTCGTCCGCCGTTCCGCTCATCGACGCCCCCTCACCTAATTCCCGTCTCTGGTCGTCTCCTCTTGCACCGGAGAGTAAACTATTGGGAGCCGGACGGGAGCGCGCGAACGCAATCCGAGCCCGCCGGGCACCGGAGTATCGATGCCGAACGTCTCTCTCTATTGCGCCCTCGATGCGCGCGACAGGCCCACGGTCGAGCGTCTGGCGGGCCTGCTCGCGCCGGCGGTGGGCGGCCTCAAGCTCGGCCTCGAATATTTCTGCGCCCATGGTCCGGAGGGCATCGGCGCGGTACGCGCCGCCGGCCCGCCGCTCTTCCTCGACCTCAAGCTGCACGACATCCCGAACACGGTCGCGGGCGCGGTGCGCAGCGTAGTCGCACTGGAGTCGCACTATCTCACCATTCACACCGCCGGCGGGCTCGCCATGATGCGGGCGGCGCGCGAGGCTGCGGAGGAAGAAGCCGCGCGCCAGGGCGTAGCCCCACCGCGCCTGCTCGGCGTGACCGTGCTCACCAGCCTCGACGAGGCGGAACTCGCGCGCCAGGGCATCGGCGACACGGCGCGCGGTCAGGTGCTGCGCCTCGCCGGGCTGGCACGCGAGGCGGGGCTGGCCGGCGTGATCGCGAGCCCGCACGAGATTGCGGCGCTGCGCGCCCAACATGGGGCGGGCTTCGATATCGTTGTCCCCGGCATCCGCCCGGCAAGCGGCGACGACAGCGGCAAGGCCGATCAAGCGCGCGTCGCGACGCCCGCCGATGCGGCTCGCGCCGGCGCGACGGCGCTTGTTGTCGGCCGCCCGATCACGCAGGCGCCCGATCCGCTCGCCGCGGCGCTGGCCATCGCGCGGGAGATCGCCGACGCATCGTGACCGCGCGAGGCGGGTGCGCGGTGATCGGCGCCGACCGCGTCCACCAGCGAAGCGAAGCCGTCGGCCGCAAGCAACCGGGCGAGACCCTGCGTGATCTCGCCGACGAGCCGCGGCCCGCGATATACCAGGGCGGTGTAGAGCTGGACGAGGCTCGCGCCCGCGCGGATACGGGCGTAGGCCGCCTCCGCCGAATCGATTCCGCCCACGCCGATCAGCGGCAAGCGACCGCCGCTAAACGCGTAGGCGCGCCGCAGCACCCCAAGCGCGCGCGGCGCCAGCGGCGGGCCACTGAGGCCGCCCTCCTCCCCCCTCCGACGCGAGACGAGGCCGGGCGGGCGCGCGGTCGTCGTATTGGTGAGGATGAGGCCGGCGATGGGTGCGCCGTCGATGGCGTCGAGCAGCGCTGCCAAACTCTCGTCGTCGATCTCCGGCGCGAGCTTGAGCAGGATCGGCGGCGCGGCGTCGAGGCGGGCATAGGCATCCGCGAGCGCGGCCAGCAGTCGGTCGAGCGCATCGCCCGTCTGCCACGCCCGAAGCCCCGGCGTGTTGGGTGAGGAAACGTTGACCGCCACATAGTCGGCGAGCGCCGCCACCCGCGTGACGCCGTCAGCATAGTCGCGCGCAGGATCGGCGCTGTCCTTGTTCACCCCGATGTTGATCCCGAGCGGGCAGCGGGGCGCGCCATTCGCGCGGCGCCACTGATCCAGCCGTTCCACGGCGATATCCAGGCCGGCACTGTTGAAGCCATACCGGTTTATCAGCGCGCGGTCCCGCCGCAGGCGGAACAGGCGGGGCCTCGGGTTCCCCGGCTGCGGCAACGGCGTCACCGTGCCCGCCTCGCCGAAGCCGAGGCCGAGCCGTGCCCCCGCGTCGGGGCATCGGACATCCTTGTCGAAGCCGGCGGCGAGCCCCACGGGCGTCGGGAAGCGCAGCCCCCAGAGCGTCGTCGCGAGCGCCGGTGCGGGCGGCGGCGGGGCCGGCAGCCGACCGAGCCCGAGAAGGGCGAGCGCCGCGTTGTGCGCCGTCTCCGGCGGCAGGCGCCGGAGGCAGGCGGTGGCGATATCGGCGTACGACATGGCGCCCCCGCCCACCGCTAGTCGCCGGCGGCGAAGACCGTTCGGCCATCCACCACCGTGCGGAGCACGCGCCCCTGAACCGGGCGGCCGTCGAAGGGCGTATTGCTTGACTTGCTGCGGAAGACGCTGCGGTCGACACGCCAGGGCGCATCGAGATCGAAGACGACGAGATCGGCCGGTGCGCCGTGCCTGAGCCTCCCCGCATCGAGGCCGAGCAGGTCTGCCGGCGCCGATGTGAGCCGGCGCAGCACGTCGCGGAGCGAGAGATGCCCGCCGTGATAGAGCTCGAGCGAGAGCGGCAGCATCGTCTCCAGCCCGACGATGCCGTTCGCCGCGCGTTCCATCGGCACGCGCTTGCTCTCCTGATCGTGGGGGGCATGGTCGCTCGCGATCGCATCGATCGTGCCGTCCTTCAGCCCCTCCACCATCGCCTTGCGGTTGGCCTCGCTCCTGAGCGGCGGCGCCATCTTGGCAAAGGTGCGGTAGTCGCCGACATCATGGTCGGTAAGCGCGAAGTGGTGCGGGGCGACCTCGCAGGTCACCGGGAGCCCCGAACGCTTGGCGCGGCGCACCGCATCCAGCGCGCCGGCCGTCGAGATGTGGGCCACGTGGTAGCGGCCGCCGGTCAGCTCCACCAGGCGAATGTCGCGCTCGACGACCACGATCTCCGATTCGTCGGGGATGCCCGGCAAGCCGAGCCGCGTCGAAATCTCGCCCTCCGCCATGCAGCCGCAACTGGAGAGCGAGAGGTCTTCCGCATGCTGGCTTACGATCAAGCCGAAGGTGCGCGCGTAGCTGAGCGCGCGGCGCATCACCTGGCTGTCGGCGACCGGGAGGCCGTCGTCGGAGAAGCCGACCGCGCCGGCCTCGGCCAGCATGCCCATCTCGGTGAGTTGCCGCCCCTCCAGCCCCTTGGTCACGGCACCGATGGGATAGACCTTGACCCCCTTGGCCTCGCGCGCGCGGCGCTGCACGAACTCGATCAGCGCCACGTCATCGATCACCGGCTTGGTGTTGGGCATGCAGGCGACGCTGGTCACCCCGCCGGCCGCCGCCGCGAGGCCGCCTGTGGCGATGGTCTCCTTGTGCTCGTGGCCGGGCTCGCGGAAGTGCACGTGCATGTCGATGAGGCCGGGTGCCAGGCAGTGGCCGCCGCAATCGACCGCGGCGATCCCCTCCGGCACGCCGTCGGCGAAGAGTTCCGGCCCGAAGTCGGCGATCGCGCCATCCTTCGCCAGAAGCATGCCGGGGCTGTCGAGTCCGCTGTCTGGGTCCAGCAGGCGGGCGTTGACGTAGGCGGTGGGCGGCTCAGGGATCACGGCCCACTCCGCATCAGAAGACCGGTGCCGGGCCGAGATTTCGGCTCAGGGCTTCGAGGCAGCCCTGACGCACGGCGACGCCGAGCTCGACCTGGTGGAGGATGGCGCTCCGGGTGATGTCGTCGGCGACCGCGCTGTCGATCTCCACACCCCGGTTCATCGGCCCCGGATGGAGAATCAGCGCCTCCTCCCTGGCCTCGGCGAGCTTGTCCCGGTCGAGGCCGAAGAAATGGAAGTACTCACGGGTGGAGGGCACGAAGGTGCCCTGCATGCGCTCCTGCTGCAGGCGCAGCATCATGATGACGTCGCAGCCGGCTAGCCCTGCGCGCATGTCGTGGAAGACCTCCACGCCCATCCGCTCGATCGCGGCCGGCACCAGAGTCGGCGGTGCGATGATGCGGACCCGGGCGCCCATCGTGTTGAGAAGCAGGATGTTGGAGCGGGCGACCCGGCTGTGCATTACGTCGCCGCAAATCGCGACCCGGAGCCCCTCGACCCGGCCGAAGCGGTGGCGGATGGTCAGCGCATCCAGCAAGGCCTGCGTTGGATGCTCGTGACTGCCGTCGCCGGCGTTGATGACACCGCACTCGACGTGATTGGCGAGCAGCCTGGCGGCGCCGGCGTCGGGATGGCGGACCACCAGCATGTCGGGGTGCATGGCGTTCAGCGTCATCGCGGTGTCGATGAGCGTCTCGCCCTTCTTAATCGCTGAGCTCGCCACCGCGATGTTGATGACGTCGGCGCCGAGCCGCTTGCCCGCGAGCTCGAACGAGGTGCGGGTGCGGGTCGAGGTCTCGAAGAAGAGCAGCACGACAGTGCGCCCGCCGAGCAGGCTCTTGCGCTTCTGCACCTCGCGGTTCAGCGCGACGTAGCCCTCGGAGATATCAAGCAGATGGGTGATCGCGCCGGCGGAAAGCCCCTCGATCCCCAGCAGATGCCGGTCGCCGAAGATCGAGGGCAGAAGCGCAGGCTGCATCGCTACTCCTTGTAGGCGCAGCGAAGCTCGAGCGCAAGGTCTTGTGGTGCGGCCTCAGTCCGGAAAGGGCATCTCGAAGTGGCTGTCGACCGTGGTGTAGTCGGCGTAGCCGAGGCGCGCGATGGGCCGGAACTTCGACTGATCCACGCGGCCGTCGGTGATGATCGAATCGTCGATATGAACGCCGACGACCTGGCCGAGCACGATCCAGTTGCGGAACCTGGCTGGATCGTCGGCCAGCAATTCGATGACCTTGTGGAGCCTGCATTCGAGGTGAACCGGCGCGCCCTTGACCTTGGGCGGACGCACCAGCCGGGCCGGCTCGGTTTCGAGCCCGGCCAGCGCGAACTCATCGACGCTGCGCAGCACGTGGCTCGTCGAGATGCGCATCGCCTCGCGCTGCTCCCAGGTCGCGAGGTTGGCGACGAATTCGCCGGTCTCCTGCACATTCTGCAGGCTGTCCTTGGCGCCGCCCTCGGCGTGCGAGCCGCTCGGCGCGTACATCACCTGCGGCGGGTGATCGCCGCAGGCGTTGAAGTAACTGAAGGGCGCGAGGTTGAGGACGCCGGCGTTGTCGACCGTCGTGATCCAGCCGATCGGTCGCGGCACCACACAGGACTTGAAGGGGTCGTGCGGCAGGCCGTGATCGTTGCGCGCGGTTTCGTAAAACATTCGCCCGCAACTATGCCTTCGGCCTCTGGATGAACTCGACCGTGATGCCGTCGGGGTCCCGCGTATAGACCACGAGGCCGCCCTTGTTCGGCCCGGCGTTGACGGTGATCGGCGCACCCATCGGCTCGGAGCCGGCGTCCCGCACCGCCGCGATCGCCTCGTGGATGTCGTCGACGTCGAAGGCGATATGGGCGAAGCCCGCATCGCAGGGGCGCGACTCGACCCGGCCGCGGTCGGCGGGGCCGCGATATTCGATCAGCTCCAGCCGGTGACCGGGCGCCTGCAAGTAGGCGACCTCGATATCCGCGCCCTCCACGCCCACCACCTGCTCGATGAACTTGGGATCGCGCGGCGAGCGGTTCAGCAACTCGAAACCGAGCGCATCGCGAAACAGGCCGATCGCCCGGTCGAGGCTGGAGACCGTGAAGCTCGTGTGGTTGGTCGACGTAATCGTGAAGCCCGCCATCGTCGCTGCTCCTCCCATTTGGTCGCGACCACCGCGCGCGGGCCAAGCCTATCACACGGATGGGCCTCGCTCCCGACCGCAGACAGCCTTCTGCTTGACGCCCGCACTCTGGAACAGCAGATGATTGTAATGGACCAACTCCAATGCATGTCCATCGACGGGGAGTCGTCGCAGTAGTAACGTGGAGCGGCGGCTTGGTCGCCGAACACGGAGAAGAACCATGATCTCCGACCAGACGAGAGGTGCCATCTGGCAGGGACTGCTCGACATGGCGCGGTGGTCTAGATACTACGACGCCACGGCAAGACGTTACCATGTGCACAGAAACATCCTGAGAATTCTCTTGGCCTTCTTGGGAATCGCGACAGGGGTCACGCTGGTCGACGTGATACCGACGAGTTTCGTCGTCGCACCTGGTCTGGCCATACTTGCTGTGACGATCTGGGACCTGGTCGTCGACCCCGGCAAGACGGCCGCGATGCTGGGTTCCGTCAGTAGGGAATTCAGCGACCTTGAGACGGAGTACCGCAATTTGTGGGAGAGCGTCTACGCAGATCGGATGGAGGAGGATGAGGCCGTGAGCCGATCCGAAGAAATCATGCGGCGCGCCGCCGCAGCCTCCAACCGACTGGATATCCATACCGACAACAAGACCAACGAGCGTTGCGCGGTGGCTGCATACGAGGCCGAGGCGAATCGGTATGCCGCATGAGCCCGACCCAATCGAGAAATTAGGGCCACCACCGAGACCGCCGAAGCCGCCGCCCCCTCCGCCTCCTCCTCGGCCGAAGCCTTGATCAAGAGTAGTCTCAGGGCATCCGGCCGAGGTCGCAAATCGTTGCAACGGATCGAAT
The DNA here is from genome assembly GCA_965237415.1 of Alphaproteobacteria bacterium. Taxonomy (GTDB): domain Bacteria; phylum Pseudomonadota; class Alphaproteobacteria; order UBA828; family UBA828; genus WTGU01. Next base: position 185,164 of record CBDEFM010000002.1, on the reverse strand, counting down.
CCCACGTAGCTCCGCTGGCTGCGGTTCGACGGCTTAGTGCCTTGGCCTCAAGGAGGCTCTCGTGACGGTCAAATCCTCGATCTCCCTCACCGACGAGCAGCATGCCTTTGCCAAGGCGCTGGTCGAGGCCGGGCACTACCCCAACGTTAGCGCGGTCTTGCAGCGAGGCGTCGACCTGTTGCGCCAGCGAGTGGAGGCCGAGGGACCAGAAACCGCGGCGCTGCGCACCCTGCTGTCGCGCCGCCGAGAGGGCGCGTTCGTCGGCGCGGAGGGGATGGACACACGGCTGGCCGGGATGATCGGCGACAAGCGTCGCGCGCATGGCCTTTCGCCTTGAGTTCTCGGTCCGGGTCGATCGGGCAGGATCACGTTCGTCACATGATGGCCCGGCTTCTCGCAGACCAAATCCCGTGATCGGTGCAGGAGCGGACTGAGGAGACTGACAACGAGCGCCGGCGCTCACTCCCCCGCCGGTGCAGTGACTTCAAGACCGGGACGAACCAGATCGCTTGCCGCTGCGCGCCGCTCATAGCGACGGGCGGGCGCGTTCACCACCGGGGCGAGCGGTGCCGCGCCCTGCGCAGCGGCCCGGCGCGCGGTGGGCGCGGGCTGATAGAGCGTCGCGCGCTGCACCGGCGTGCGCCCCAGCCCCTCAACCAGCGCCTCGATCTCGCCCGGCGGAAACTCCTGCCCGTGGTTCGCGCCGGCGGCGCGGGTGATCGATTCGTTCATCAGCGTGCCGCCGATATCGTTGGCGCCCGCGCGGAGGCAGGCCGCCGCCCCCTCCGGCCCCATCTTGACCCACGAGGTCTGGATGTTGGCGATGACCGGGTTGAGCGCGAGCCTCGCCACCGCGTGCATGAGCAGAGCCTCGCGCCAGGTCGGCCCGCGCCGAGCGCGGCCTTTGAGATAGAGCGGCGCCTCCATCGCGACGAAGGGAAGCGGCACGAATTCGGTGAAGCCGCCCGTGCGCTCCTGCAAGGCGCGCACGCGCAACAGGTGGCGCGCCCAGTGACGCGGCGAATCGACATGGCCGAACATGATCGTGGCGGTGCTGCGCAGGCCCAGCCCATGCGCGGCCTCCATGACCGAGAGCCATTGATCGGTGGCGATCTTGTCGGGGCAGATGACGGCCCGCACCTCGTCGTCGAGGATCTCGGCGGCCGTGCCGGGGAGCGAGCCCAATCCAGCTTCCTGCAGCTCCGCGAGGAAGTCGGGCACGGTTCGTCCCAGCGTCGCGGCGCCTTGCCAGATTTCCAGCGGCGAGAAGGCATGGACGTGGATCGCGGGCTCTGCCGCCTTGATGGCGCGGCAGATCGAGAGATAGGTCTCGCCGGTGTAGTCGGGATGGATGCCGCCCTGGAGGCAGACCTCGGTCGCGCCGCGTTCCCACGCCTCGCGTACCCGCCGCACGATCTCCTCCAGTGGCAGGTCGTAGGGCCGGCCGCGCAGATTCTCGCTCATCTTGCCCTTGGAGAAGGCGCAGAACTGGCAGCGGAAGTAGCAGACGTTGGTGTAGTTGATGTTGCGGTTCACCACATAGCTAACCTGTGGCCCGCTAACCCGTGCCCGGAGCCCGTCGGCAGCCGCGCACACCGCGTCGAAGGCGCCGCCGCGCGCCTCGAAGAGCCGCACCAGCTCGTCCTCGCTGAGGGTCGAGCCAGCTTCGGCGCGGGCCAAAAGGCGCTCGATGTCGGGCGCCACGACGGCCGGCGCGGGTGTGCGATCCGCCGGCGGCGCCTCGCCTGCGCCCGTGACCCAGGCGTCGGTACGGGGATAGCCTTGCGCATCGATCGTCTTCAGCACCCGCTCGCGCAACGCCGCATCGAGCCAGCGCTCGCCTGCAAGCGCGTAGGACGGATAGATCGTGAGCCGCTCGGCCAGCGTCTTCCCGGCAGCGGCAGTCTCGCGTGCCAGCGCGTCGAGATGCGGCCACGGCGCCTCGGGATTGACGTAATCCTGCGTCACCGGGGAGACGCCGCCCCAGTCGTTGATCCCCGCCGCGACCAGCCGTGGCAGCGCGCCGGGGCTCAGATTGGGCGGCGCCTGGATGTTCGCGTGCGCGCCGAAGAGGATGCGCGCGACTGCGATGGTCCAGAGCAGCTCATCCAGGCTTGGCTCCGGTGCCGCAGCCATGCGCGTCCCCGGCTTGGCCCTGAAATTCTGAACGATGATCTCCTGGATGTGCCTGTGGGCATCATGGGCATCGCGGAGCGCGAGCAGGGCCTCGATCCGCTCCTCTCGGGTTTCGCCGATGCCGATGAGGATGCCGGAGGTAAACGGCACCGCCTCCTCGCCGGCCAGGCGGAGCGTCTCGAGCCGTGCTGCCGGCCGCTTGTCCGGCGAGCCGTAGTGAGGCCCGCCCTTGGCGGAGAGCCGCTCGGACGCGCTCTCAAGCATCATGCCCTGCGAGGCGGAGACCGCACGCAGCGCGCGCAGGTCTTCGCGGCTCAGCACGCCGGGATTGAGGTGCGGCAGCAGCGGCGTCTCCTCCAGCACCAGCTTCGCCATGGCGGCGAGGTAGGCGAGCGTGCTGCCATAACCCAAGGCTTCCAGGTTCTCCCGCGCGGCGCGATATCGTAATTCCGGCTTGTCGCCGAGGGTGAACAGCGCCTCCTTGCACCCGGCGGCAGCGCCGGCCTCCGCCACCCGCAGCACCTGCTCGGGCGTCATGAACGCCGTCTCGCCCCGGCGCGGCGGCCGGGCGAAGGTGCAGTAGTGGCAGACGTCGCGGCAGAGATGGGTGAGCGGGATGAAGACCTTGCGCGAATACGTCACGATATCGGGGTGCGCCAGGTCGCGGAGCGCAGCCGCGCACTCGAGCAACGGTGCCAAGTCGTCCTCGGCGGCGAGCGCGAGGGCCTCCGTCGCATCCGGGCGGCGGCCCCCCTGCACCGCCGAAAGCAGATCGCTGGTTGCCTCGTGCATCCGCCTCAGGCCGCGTCGGTTACCAGGAGGCGCTCGGCGATACCGCTCTCACGGAGATAGTCGAGGGTGCGGCCTGCGGCCGGCCGCGCCAAGAAGCCGCGCAGGTCGTCGGGCGTGTCGATATCGAGGCCGAGGCCCGGCAGCGCCATGATCCGGGGCGCGATGCCTTGCGCGCGCGCCGCTTCGCAGTGAGGCCCGAAACTCTCGTGGCCGAAGGCGAATGGCAACACGTTAGGCGGCGAGCAAAGCACGCAGTTAGTGCCGCGCCGATCGTGGGATGGCACCAGTGTCACCGCCGCCGCGCCATCGCTCGCGCTCCCGTGCGCCGCCATCACCGCTGCGATCTCGTCCCCGCTCGCGCCGGGTACGTCGCCCGGCACATGAAGCAAACTCTCCACGCCGGCGCGGCCCAGCGCCGCGGCAGCCCTCTCCACCGCCGCGCTCTGGCCGTCGTTGGAGGGTTCCGCAAGTACCCGTGCCCCGTGGCGGGCGGCGAGTTCGCGGGCCCGCTCGTCGCGGGTCACCACGATGATCTCCGACAATTCCGACACTTGAGAGAGAGTCTCCAGCACGTCTTCGGCCATGGCCTCGGACAACAGCCGGCGCTCGACCGCGCTGAGGAAGCCCGCCAGCCGCTGCTTGGCGTGGCTGAAATCCTTGACCGGAAGGACCGCCCCGATCGTCACATCGCTATCCCCTGGGCCCTCCCCCGGCGCCGGCGAGCCGTGTGCCGGTACGCGACGCTAGGTAAAAGGCCGATAGCTGTCAAACCTCAACCCATTCTTCCGTTCGCACCATTCCTAAAGCACAGATGCCCTGTCCCAAAGCTCGGATGGCCTGTGCTTCTCGCGAATTTTCCTCGTCGCCCCCGCTTCTCTGGCCCCCTTTCCCTGCTGCCCTCGCCACTTCAGGGGCGCGCGTTTGCAAGCCACTCCCCGAGCTTCATAGCCGCTACCACTGCCAAAGGCCTACACTCTGCAACCTGACCTTGAGCTTTAACCGATTCGGGATGGAACGACCCAAATTGCGCGATGCCTCCAACCATCACATTGCAACGATCAGATCATGACGCGCGCCCATTCCAAACCGGAGCGTATATTCCGACAATTTTTTTTTAAATCCGAATCACCTATATCCCAAGTATGTCTCCGATGATCCGTCCCTCGAACCACCAGCATATTAAACGCGTCAGCCGAATAGATTCGGCAACCCGCCTTGCTCGCCTTCGCCAACAAGCTACTATCTTCCCCCCTTGTACCATCCGGAAAACGAATCTCTCGTAGCACTTCTCGGCGGCCTGTCAAGGTAGCTCCAGCAACCAAATCTGTGAACTCATGCTGGCTCGCGACGCTCCGCAGCGCCGTTATATTTCCGGCCTTCATATGAACAAAGTATGTTCCCTTACCGAGAATGTCGGCTTCTGAGAAATCCGCTGCCAGCATCATGTCAGAAAGATAGTTCTCTCCGTAGTAATCGTCGTCGTCCATCTTTGCAATATAGTAACCCGACGCCTCCTTTACTCCCATGTTAAGGCTCTCCCCGAGGGTCACACTTCCGTCAACCTGGACGATGCGCACATTATGGAGATCTTTAGTTCGCGCCTCGATGGATTCTACATCGAATATCGCGTTGTTCAGAACCAGCAACAGCTCCTTCTCCGCATCCACCTGCTTCCTATAGTTTTCAATGGCGAATTTTACATTGTTCGGGCGACACGTCGCAATGACCACACTCACTGATGGCTGACGTGCGGAGCCGTTCGACTTTACTCCAACCTGGAGAAACACTTCTTTCATCCGGTGTCTGTAAGTGTGATGCGTGTGCACGTGACGATATCCAAGATGCGCCTCGCGCATCCGTCGCTCCTCGTCGCTCAGTAGCTCCTGCAAGTGAGAGGTCGTGTCCTGCGAACTGCGCGTGATTCGAACATAGCCGCTCACCATAGCCCGCAGACCTACTGAATCAGTGGAAATTACCGGTGTCCCACAGGCTAGACATTCGAATACCCGCCGAGAGAACATCGTAGGGGAGTCTGTCACGGTGTTGACATTCACCATGACGTCGTAACAGCGATATGCGGTGAGCATATGCTCGTAGTCCAAGGATCCCTTGATCGCACTCTGATAGCGATCGGGAAACCGGTACCTAGAGTCATACCCGGTCACTTTAAAATTACGATCGAAGATATGCAATCCGAAGGCTAGAGCGGGCTCGAGCAGGTCGTCCAAAGACCGCCTCCGCTCCGAATATTTCTCCATCCAACTCCCAGCGAAACAAACTGGGTAGCGTGGCCAGGATTTGTCCCGGCAAGGATTATGCAGGCGTGGCTGGCACGCAAATGCCATAAGATACACCTGGTCATGTCCGCATATCTCTTTGTATTTTGGTATGCAATCCGCATCGGTTGTAAAAACGAAGTCGAACTCCTTCGCCGCATCTATAAAGACATCGAAATTTGGGGGGTCTTCTTTGTTCCAGAACACAGTTGTGAGTCCGTGTTCGCGGCAGTGCTTGACCAAGTCGCGTAGAGGATTGACGTCCCGGCTCTTGTAGTTGGTGAGCAAGTAGCGCCATTCGCCGTTGTTTCCCGACCAGGCCGATTCCACTAGAAGAAATGTCGGTTGCGCCCGCTCCAGTTGCCGCTTCCACTGTTTCGGGGTCAAAAGAACAAGATCTGCTTCATAGCGCAAGCAATATTCCGTAAAGGTGTCCAGTATAGCCGCCACAACCGGAGCTCCCTCGCTCCGCGTTGGGGGTGTCTTCAAGGCGGGTATGTCTATGGTAGGCGTTAAACCAGAGGGCGAAGGCCCGACATTACTCTGCCGCGTGCGTGCCCATGATGAGCGATATAGTTGCCACAGTCGAAGAGGAGCCTTCCACAGCGTTCGAGGCTCCTTCGCGGACGTTACCAGGATCTGGCCGGCCCTGTACGATGTACTCTCCAGCACGTCCTGCACGCGCTGCTCGAGAGCGCTGATTTCCCTGCTCTTGCGGCACTGGAGCGATTCCACGACCTCATTGGTCACCTTCGGCCATGCCCCGGACTCAAACTGCGACCATACTTCCGCACTCGGTCGGCCGAATCGGCCGACAAAGTGGAGGCTGCCGTTGGCGAGCGAGAGGTACTCGGGAACGGTGGACGTTCTCAGCGCCGTCAAAAGCGATGTCAGGTCGGAATCCTTTCCATCTCGTGGAAAGGCGTTAAACCGTGGCTGAACGATAATCACCTTAGCTTCAGGTTGCGATAGGCGATCTCGTGCGTAGTTGAGCATTGCCTCGGGCTCCGTTCCGGCTCGTGGCATTTCACATATGATTACACTATCTGCCTCGCCGGATGAGCCAACTGCTCTCTCCGCTTCGGGGATTAAGAAATCTGTTACCAAACTACGACCTGGCTCCTCTTGAGACCCATCGCCAACTTCGCCCTTAACCAAAACCGGTTCCGAGACCGAGGAATCGAGTTGGTAGGTACGCACATTGAAACGCAGCTGATCCAGTGATTCGAGCAATGCTGTGTTGTCGCATCCAACCACCGCGACTCTGTGGCCTTCTACTTGGTCCGTGATCCAATCGACCATCTGTTCGCTGGATGAACCGGCTGACAGCAGACTTGTTGCCGTTGGCACTTCCGTGCGGCCACCGGGACGAGCCAGCGCCTCACGCATGTTTCCCCGATTCTTGGTCATCGGGGGTGACGGATGGGAAGGGTTACGCGTAGAGACGTTGTTGCTGGATACGTTGTAACGTCGTCTGAAGGCGACCACAGCGAGCCGAGTCAGGTCGAGCGGCAGTCGAACTACCCGCCATGGACGACGGGCCGCCTCGACGAATAATGTTCCCAACTGCCATCGAATGCTTCGCCTTAGTTTGACCTCCCCTTCTCTTGCCTTCTTAAGCTCTCGCTGCAATTTAGATGCCTTGGCCTTTCCCGCATCGAGTTCTTGCAGCAGCTCAGCTGTCTTGGCCTTCCCCGCATCGAGTTCTTGCAGCAGCTCAGCTGTCTTGACCCTTTCCGCATCCAGTTCTTGCAGCAGCTCAGCTGTCTTGGCCCTTTCCGCATCGAGCTCTTGCTGCAGCTCAGCTGTCTTGACCCTTTCCGCATCGAGTTCTTGCAGCAGCTCAGCTGTCTTGGCCTTCCCCGTATCGAGTTCTTGCAGCAGCTCAGCTGTCTTGGCCCTTTCCGCATCGAGTTCTTGCTGCAGCTCAGCTGTCTTGGCCCTTTCCGCATCGAGTTCTTGCAGCAGCTCAGCTGTCTTGGCCTTCCCCGCATCGAGTTCTTGCAGCAGCTCAGCTGTCTTGGCCCTTTCCGCATCGAGTTCTTGCTGCAGCTCAGCTGTCTTGGCCTTCCCCGTATCGAGTTCTTGCAGCAGCTCAGCTGTCTTGGCCCTTCCCGCATCGAGTTCTTGCAGCAGCTCAGCTGTCTTGGCCTTTCCCGCATCGAGTTCTTGCTGCAGCTCAGCTGTCTTGGCCTTTCCCGCATCGAGTTCTTGCCGCAGCTCAGATGCCTTGGCCTTTCGGTTCTCTACTTCTTGCCATAGCTTAGCTTCCCTGCTCTTTCGTTCCTCCACTTCTTGCCATAGCCTAGTTGCCTTGCTACTTTCTTCCTTTACATCCTTCTGTAATTTCGCTGCCCTGTCATCACCCTCTTTGACCCGCTGCTCAAGCGAACTCACGCGCCTCTTGTGCCCGCTGATATTGCCGTACAATCGCTGCTGAGAGGACACCGACGCAGCCTCGGTCATGCTGAGCAGCTGATCGCTGTCGAGCTGCTGCCAGGAACTCTCTGTTGAACTGGAGACGCGGCCAACCATGCGTATGTAGCCGCCTTCCACTCGAAGATACTCCAGAGCGCAACGAGGTTTTGCGAGCGCGATGAAATCTGAGAGACAGAATGTCTGTCGATGATCTTCGTCGGGATGATACCCGAAGGGTGTCGTGATGATCACCCGGCCATCCGGGCGAATGAGGTCGAGGCTCCGATCCAGTAACTCTTGAGGATCCTCCAAATGCTCCAGAATCTCCCCCATCACCAGCGTATCGAAGCGATCGTCGAGCAAACGCGCTTGCGCCAGATCGCCGTGAACAAAGCGCACACGGGCGCGGACCTCTTCCGGCTCCTGAGCGAGTAGGTCTCGGGCAAAGGCAAGCGCCTCGGCGTTGATGTCCACACCGGTGACGTTGAAGCCCTCACGGGCCAAGAGAATTTCCAAGACACCTTCGCTGCACCCCACGTCCAGGATTCGCGGACCCTGCGCCTGATCCGCCATCCAATCGATTCGTTGACGGAGGATCTCGCCTGCTGCGCCCCACTTCAACATCCCAAAATAGACCTGCGCAACTCGATCTTGGTGCGCAATTTCCGGGCTTTTTTCTATCTTACTTGTCACGATATTCCTCTCAACAACTGAATATTGAACCGATGACGGTTACTCCGTGACTGGTCCGGTCTAATGTTACTACAATGATAACTATTAATCCAGGCTTGGCGGCTGGCGTAACGGAGCGAAGCCGGGCGGCGGCATTGGCGCGATGATGGCTTCCGAGGCCGGCAGCCGGTGCCAATACCGCCGCCATAAGCCGGGTAGCGAGCGAGCGGGATACAACGTGGGGGAGAAAGGCCGTGCCTCAGGAGAGGAAGGCTTCCACCAGCGCATTGAATTTGGATGGGTTCTCGTAGCACATGAAGTGCGAGCCGCCCTCGCCGGCCTTGAAGATCTCGACCTCGGCACCGGGGATCTGCGCCGCGATCCAGCGCTGCGACTCCGCCGAGAAGATGCTCGCCTCCGCGCCCACCACCAGAGTCGGCCGCCGCACCCGCTTGATCACGTCGCGCCAGTCGAGCCCACAGTGGTCGTAGAGCAGGTCCGCCGCGTGCCGGCGCGGCAGCTTGCAGATCTCCCGCGCGAACCAGAGCAACTCGGCTGCCGGCAGCGACGGCGAGAAGAGGCGGGCGATCACCGGCACGGTCGCCTCGGCGGTCTCGGCGGCCAGCACCTGCAGGTAGAACTCGGCGAGCGCATCGAGGTCGGGCAACAGGCAGCCATAAGTCACGCGGTCCGCCGCCGACCAATCGGGCTTCGCGGTCACCGACGGCGCCTGGTCCACAAACACGAGCCGCCCGAGACGGTCCTCGCCGAAAAGGTCGATGTAGCTCCAGATGATCGATGAGCCGATCGAGTGGCCCATGAGATCGACCTGGTCGAGCTCCAGCCGCTCGATGACGGCACGGAGATCGGCGGCGAGCCGGCTCACGCGGTAGCCGCCCGCCGGGGTGGTCGAGTCGCCGTGGCCGCGCATGTCGAACGCCATCACGCGACGCGTTCGCGACAGCTCCTGAAGCTGGTGCCGATAGGCCGCGCCGGTCAGCGACCATGAGGGGATGATGATCAGCGGCCTGCCGGCGCCGGCCTCCATATAATGCAGATCGATGCCGTCCCCGATCCCGACCGTCCGGTCGACGAGCCGCGCGGCCATGGCTCTCCCTCCAAGGTGCCGGAGCGGATGCATCGTACGTCATCGTCCGCCGGTCGTGAATTCGCAACATCGTGAACAGCGGCTGCCGCGGCGGTTGGACAAGCGCGCCGCTTTGTGGTCGATGGGGGCGGAATCGATCGCTGGGGTCGCAGGGCGGCGCCGATGTATTTCGACCGCAGGTTGTGGCAGTTCACCGAGGGCTTGCGGCTGCGCATCGCAGGCGCGGTCTTGCTCGGCCTGCTGTCTGCCGCAGTCGGGATCGCACGGCTCGCCCTGCTCGGCTGGCTGCTGGGGCGGGTCTTCCAGGGCGAGGGCCTCGACGATCTGATCCTCCCGATCGTCGCCGTGGCGGCGGCGATGCTGGCGCGCGGCGTGCTCGAATACTGGCGCAACATGGAGGCGCACCGCACCGCCGCCTCGGTGCAGCTCCAGATCCGCGCGCGCCTCTTCGATCAGATCGCCGCTCTCGGCCCAGGCCAGTTCGGGGGGCAACGCTCGGGCGAAGTGCTGCTCGGCGTGATCGACGGCGTGGAACAACTGGAGACCTATTTCGGACAGTACCTGCCGCAGCTCTTCGTCGCCGCGGTCACGCCCTTCGGCATCTTTGCCTTCGCCGCCTTTCTCGACCTGCCGCTCGCCGGCGTGCTTCTCGGCTTCGCCCTGCTCACGCTCGTCGCCCCGGTGGCGTTCCACCATTGGGATCAGAAATCGGCGAAGGCGCGGCAGGCGGCCTATGCGGCCTACGGCGCCGAGCTGCTCGATTCGGTACAGGGTCTGGCGACGCTCAAGGCCTTCGGCCAGAGCGCCGCACGCGGACGCTTCCTCGCCGAGAAAGCCCACGACCTCTTCCGCACCACCATGTGGGTGCTGGCGAGCAACTCTGCCTCGCGCGGCATTACCGATGCCGGCATCGCGGTTGGCGCGGCAGCCGCGCTCGGCGTGGGTGCGGCCCGCGTCGCCGAGGGCGCCATCGGCATCGAGGTGCTGCTCATCGTGCTGATGATGGGCGTCGAGGTCTTCCGGCCCATGCGCGACCTGAGAGCGCTCCTGCACACCGGCATGCACGGGCGCTCGGCGGCGGAGAGCCTGTTCCGCCTGCTCGACACCAGGCCCGCCATCGAAGACGCGGACGACGCGGCCGACGCAGGCGGGCTTCAGCCGACGATCGCCTTCGAAGACGTGCATTTCGCCTATCCGGGCGGCAGGCGCCCCGCGCACGACGGGCTTTCCTTCTCCGTGAGCGCAGGCGAGCGGGTCGGCATCGTCGGCGCGAGCGGCGCCGGCAAGTCGACGGTCCTGCGCCTGCTCATGCGCTTCGACGACCCGCAGGCGGGCCGCATCCTGCTTGGCGGCCAGGACCTGCGCACGCTCGACCGCGCTGCGCTCCGCGCGGGCTTCGGCGTCGTCAACCAGGACACGTACCTGTTCCACGGCACGGCGGCGGAGAACATCCGCTTCGGCAAGCCGGACGCGAGCGACGCCGAGGTGGAAGCCGCCGCACGGGCGGCCAACGCTCACGGCTTCATCGCCCGCCTGTCGCAGGGCTACGACACCGTCATCGGCGAGCGCGGCATCCGCCTCTCGGGCGGCCAGCGCCAGCGCATCGCCATCGCCCGCGCGCTCCTGCGGGATGCGCCGATCCTGCTGCTCGACGAGGCGCTCTCGTCGGTCGATGCGGAGAACGAGGCGGTGATCCAGGACGCCCTCGCGCGCCTCATGGGCGGACGGACGGTCCTCGTCATGGCACATCGCCTCTCCAGCGTGATCGACGCCGACCGCATCCTCGTGCTGGACGAGGGCCGGGTCGTGGAGAGCGGCCGCCACGAGGTCCTGATGGCAAGGCGCGGCGTCTATCACCGCCTGATGGCCGACCAGGTGCGGGAGGGGCTTGCCGCCCCATCGCCCGCCGCGCCGGGCGCGGAGCCGGCGGCCGAGCCCACGACCGAGGACCGCCATCTTGCGGCGACCGAACCAGGCGAAGCCGACGACGAGGTGCTGCAGGCGCGGGGCCTCGGCTGGTGGAGCGCCTGGATGCGGCTGCTCCGCCTGGTGAGGCCCTTCCGCGGGCGCGTGAACCTTGCCTTCGGGCTCGGCGTCGCGCGCGTGGTTGCCTTCATCGGTATCGGCGTGCTGAGCGCGCTCGTCGTCGCAGGCATCAAACAGGGCACCCCGGTGGACGGGCTCCTGATCGCGCTCTATGCGATCGCCCCCCTCGCCGGCCTGCTGCACTGGCTCGAATCGTGGGTCGCCCACGACATGGCCTTCCGCCTGCTCACCGAGATACGGATCGCGCTTTACGACAAGCTCGACAAGCTCGCGCCCGCCTACCTCCTGCGCCGGCGCACCGGCGACATCGTCGGCATGGCGACGCAGGACGTGGAGCTGGTCGAGTATTTCTTCGCTCACACCGTGGCGCCGGCGCTCGTCGCGGTGCTGGTGCCGGCGGCGGTGATGGCGACGCTGCTGGTCTACGGCTGGCCCACGGCGGCGGCCCTCGCGCCCTTCATCCTGCTGGTGGGGCTGAGCCCCTTCCTCCTGCGCAAGCGCCTCGACAAACTGGGCGGGCGCGCCAGGGAGATGCTGGGCCTGCTCAACGCCCATGCGGTGGACACGATCCAGGGGCTCACGGAGCTGCTCGCCTTCGGCCAGCAGGCGGCGCGGCGCAAAGTCTTCCTCGGCTTCGTAAGCGACCATCACCGGGTGCGCCTCCCCTACTACCGCGACCTCACGTTTCAGATGGCGCTGATCGAGACGGCGACGGGCCTCGGCGGCCTTGCCGTGGTGACGGCCGGCACGGCCTGGATCGCCGCCGGCTCGCTGGAGGCCGCGATGCTGCCGCTGCTCGCCATCCTCGCCATGGCGACCTTCCTGCCGGTCTCCGAAATCGCCCACGTCGGCCGCCAGCTGGCGGACACGTTGGGCGCCACGCGGCGCCTCCACGCCGTGCACAGCGCGCCGGTGCCGGTGCAGGACGGCCCCGGCGCCGACCCGGCCCCCGGCGCAGCCGCGCTCGAGATGACGGGCGTCGGCTTCACCTACGTCGGCACCCGGCGGCAGGCCCTCGCCGACGTGACGCTCACGGTCCGCCCCGGCGAGACGCTGGCGCTGGTGGGCCCCTCCGGCGCCGGCAAGACCACCATCGCCCACCTCTTCATGCGCTTCTGGGACCCGGAGGACGGCGTCGTGCGGTTGGATGGAGAGGACGTGCGCCGCTGGACGCTCGACGCGCTCCGCGCCCGCATCGCCCTCGTGGCGCAGGACACCTACCTCTTCAACGATACGCTCCGCGCCAACATCCTCATCGCCCGGCCGGACGCGTCCGCAGCCGACCTTGCCGAGGCGGTCCGCCGCGCGGCTTTGGAGGATTTCGTCGCGGCACTGCCGGAGGGGCTGGAGACCCGCGTGGGCGAGCGGGGCACGCAGCTTTCCGGCGGGCAGCGCCAGCGCGTGGCAGTCGCCCGTGCCTTCCTCAAGAACGCGCCGATCCTGATCCTGGACGAGGCGACCTCGCATCTCGACGCGGTGAACGAAGCCCTCCTGCGCCGCGCCCTCTCGGAACTCATGGCCGAGCGCACCACGGTCGTCATCGCCCATCGGCTTTCCACCGTGCGCGATGCCGACACCATCGTCGTGCTCGCGGACGGCCGCATCGTCGAGACCGGGACGCACGAGACCCTGCTCGCCCGCGCCGGCCTCTACGCCCAGCTCGTCACGCGGCAACTCGGCGCCGCCCTCGGTGGACGCCAAGCGGAGGGATGAGCCCGGCGCCCGTCGGCAACGGGGCTTCGGCCTCAAGCGCGACTTGTGTCCGGCATCGCGCGCCGCCGCGCGTCCTTCATATTACGCGCCGCCGCGCGTCCTTCATATTACGCGCCCCCGCGCGTCCTTCACATCACGCGGCCCCGCGCGCGTCCCGCACAAAACACAAACTATTCTTGAGGCGGGATTCGCCGGGATTAAGTGGGATAAGTGGGATTCCACGGGACAAGTCGCGCACGCCCGAAGGGTCGTACGCGCGGAAAATTGCGTCTTGCACGCCCGGGTCGCCTGCGCCTGAACGGTCGCGGGCGCGCCAGATAGCATCGTGCGCGCGGAATCGGGTCGCTCACGCCCGCTCATCCCGCCTGCCGTGGTCCGCTCGCTCTTGCGCTTCATGTCGCAATCCTGACGGAAGGACCGCGCGCCGTGCAGCGCACCATGATCCGGAGAGTTGGGAGGGAGAGGCCTAGCGTCCCCGCAACTGCACGATCGGCGGGTTGCCGGCATCGGCCTCGGGTCTCGCCAGCGTCAGGTCGACCAGAAAATATCCGTCGCGCATGATGGCCTCGTCCGGCTTGCCGAACCCTCGGGAGCGGCGAAGCATGTCCGCCCGCTCCTGCGCGTCCAACGGCTTGCGGTAGCGGACCGGCCGGGAGCAGAAGCTTTCCGTGCGATACTCCCGTTCGGCCCACAACCCGTTCAGCGCGGTCCAATTCACATCGGGACGAGGGCTGTAGAGAAACCAGGGCGGCCTTTCGTCGCCGACACAATCGAAAACGCGCGCGAACGCGACCGGCAGCATCGCCCCCAGAGCGCCGCTTTCGACGACCAAGTCCACACCATGAAGGAAGCGCTTCAGCCCATCGCTGGGAGCATCGTCCACGAGATTCTCGTGAAAGGCTCGATCGACAAAGCCCAGGGCGGACGCGTAATCGAGCGCGTTTCCGGCAATGTCGATACCGGCGATCTCGAACGCCGCCCGTTCCGCCCGCCGGGCAGCGAAGAACGCGGCGTCCGCCTCCCAATAACGCCGGCCATCGTCCGGCCGCCACTGCCGCTCGCCGTACCGGGCATAGATCTCCGCCATCGAGACGTCATGGCGCAACAACGCGCCGATGGCTCCGTAACCGCAGGCGAAGTCCAGCAGCCTCGGGCTATGCCCGGCGCCGCGCACGGCACCGAGCGGCGCATGGATTGCCTCCAGCGCCCCGGCCAACGCCACCGGCATTCGGTAACCGGTCGGCCTCAACGTGGAGAAGTAGGGGCTCGGGTCCCCGAGATCGTAGACCCGGGTGAAGAGAGCCGCGTGCTGGGAATAGCTATCGGAGGGATCGCTCAATCAGGCCTCGGATTACGACGCGAGGGAGCCGATAGGCGCCGCGCCCGATGCCGGCACTCCCCCTTCCCTCCCTGACTCATCGATCTGCTTGGTGCCCGCGCCCGGACTCGAACCGGGACGGCCCTAGGGCCAACGGATTTTAAGTCCGTTGCGTCTACCAAATTCCGCCACGCGGGCTGAGGGATGCTCTACGACACGATAGGAAGCACCGCAACCGCCGGCAAGCGCCCCGAAGTGTGCAACCGGAAGCATGGGTAACGCTGCGCCTAGACTCGTTCATATCCCTCAACGGCGGGCGCGAGTAACGTGCTCCCGCGCGCGTGTATACGCGCGACGCTCGCTTGCCTACGCGCATACGCGCGCGGCGCAGTCGCGTCGTCCGGGCCTGCGGCCCGGTAGGGTGGAGGGCGCGCGTTCGATCCTGTCAGCGCCCGCGCGCGGTCACTCCGTCTCGTCGAAGAGCTCGCGGCCGATGAGCATGCGGCGGATCTCGCTGGTGCCGGCGCCGATCTCGTAGAGCTTGGCGTCGCGCAGCAGCCGCCCGGTGGCGAACTCGTTGACGTAGCCGTTGCCGCCCAGGGCCTGGATCGCCTCCAGCGCCATCCAGGTGGCCTTCTCGGCGGCGAAGAGGATGGCACCGGCGGCGTCCTTGCGGCTGGTCTCGCCGCGATCGCACGCGCGCGCCACGGCGTAGACGTAAGCCCGCGCCGCGTTCATCGCCGTGTACATGTCCGCGAGCTTGCCCTGCATGAGCTGGAAGGTGCCGATGGGCCGGCCGAACTGCTGGCGCTGGTGGACGTAGGGCAGCACGATGTCCATGCAGGACCGCATGATGCCCAAGGGGCCGGCGGCGAGCACCGTGCGCTCGTAGTCGAGCCCGCTCATCAGCACTTGCACGCCCTGGCCCGGCTCGCCGATCACGTTCTCCGCCGGCACCTCGCAGTCCTCGAACACCAATTCTGAGGTGTTTGAGCCGCGCATGCCGAGCTTGTCGAGCTTTTGGGCCGTCGAGAAGCCGGGCATGCCCTTCTCGATGAGGAAGGCGGTGATGCCCCGGCTGCCGGCGTCGGGGTCGGTCTTGGCGTAGACCACGAGGACCTCGGCGTCCGGCCCGTTGGTGATCCACATCTTGGACCCGTTGAGGACGTAGCGATCGCCCCGGCGTTCGGCCCGCGTGCGCATGCCCACCACGTCCGAGCCCGCGCCCGGCTCGCTCATGGCGAGCGCGCCGACGTGCTCGCCCGAGATCAGCTTGGGCAGGTAGCGGGCGCGCTGGGCGGGGGTGCCGTTCAGCTTGATCTGGTTGACGCAGAGGTTGGAGTGCGCGCCGTAGCTGAGCCCGACCGAGGCCGACGCCCGGCTCACTTCCTCCATGGCGACGCAATGCTCCAGATAGCCGAGCCCGCTGCCGCCTTCCTCCTCATCCACGGTGATGCCGAGAAGCCCGAGATCGCCGAGCCGCGGCCAGAGGTCGCGCGGGAACTCGTTGCTCGCGTCGATCTCCTCCGCCCGCGGCGCAATCTCAGCCTGCGCGAAGCTCTCGACCGAGCTGCGGATCATGTCCGCCGTCTCGCCGAGCCCGAAATCCAGGCCAGGCATCCGGTTGGAGGTCATCACACCTTCCGCTTCCCTATCGCCATATTGGTGTTACCGGTGACCATAGCACACTACCGGCGACACAGTGTGGTTAGGCGGTCACCAAGTCGGGGACCAATGTTGTCGGAGCAAAGGGAGGTGATAGCGGAGAGTCGCAACTTGCGCCTAAAGTGGACTACGTCTGCACCGCCTATATTTGTTGTCTAAAAGCAAGACGCTAGTCGAAAGATAAGTCCGCTGCTACGTCCTCCACTTCCTTGCGATGAGAGGCTATTTTGCGGGATAACGACTCGTTCTCTTGGCGCTGGATCTCATGGATCTCTCGTTCCCTTCTGTTCGCGGCGTTGATGCAAGATATTAGAGTGGTGCGATGATATTTCCTAATCTCGTCTATTGTCGTGCCGTTCAAAATGATCCTCGCGCCTTGCACGCTAGCAATTCCGGGGCGGTGTTTAGTGGTTAAGCTAGGAGGACAATTCCACGTCTGCACGAATATATTGGACCATAACTGTGAAGGTGCCCGGCTAAGACGAAGTGGTACAGCATAGAGTGCCGAGCCGGGTGTATTATTCAGCTTCGGCACAGTAACTTCATCGACGATGACACCAATAATCTTGATTGGCTCATCTGCGATGGCCTTGCTCTCGCTTTCCATGTGCGTTGGTATGGGCCGTGCGGGCCGTGCGGACGGTGTCGGCAGCGTTCGTACCGGCGGAGCAGTTGGTCTTCGATTGAGCAGTGTAGCCGTAAGGCCTGAGTAATTGGTCCCATAATTCGCTTCGTTGCTCAGATCAACGTAATACTTTCCCTTCAACCACGACGGAGCAGATTCTTCCCATGTCCCTCTCGCAAGAACCGGAATAAACTTCCGGTGATTTCCCTGAGTATGAACCTCAGCGGTCATTATGTCGCCCTCGTAGCCGACACCTCCCTTTCTGGCATCGGATTTCAAGCGATAGTTGGGTGTGCAAACAATTAGAACATAATCGTTCTCTCGAATTTCTCTTTCCATAAAGACCGGCAGCTGATCGCCTGGAACTGCATGCCATTGATCTAATTTGGCATCCACACCATCATTGCGAAGATCAGTAGCTAAGTCGGCGACCCACTGCTTGTGTGAATCGTCGTCCCACGAGTAAGAAATAAAGGCTCTTGGAGCACTCATGGCTTCATCCTAAACCGCCCGTGTTGGTCTCGGACTTTCGTCACCAACCAATCTCTGTCCATTTGGTTTGCGCGACGGTCGCAGTATATTACTCCGATTCGCAGCGTAGTGTCAGCTACCGTGATGTCGCAACCGTACGGAATGAAAGAAAGCGGCGCGTGATTACCCCATTGAGCGAGTATGAGCGCGTCAAACGCCCGCAGCGTCAAGCGCTTGCCGTAGAAGAGCTCTCCGACGCCGAGATTGAGGCGATCAGTCGCGCCGAGCCACCGGCCGAGGCCGCCCAATACGATCACGAGTTGACGGCCGGGCATGGCGCGGATTCCTGAGCGGAGGTCCGGCGGCGGTATCTGAAACGCGTAATTCGGGCTTCGTCACTTCGTAGCAGCCCAAGGACGCGGGGCGGCTGTGCAACCGGAAGCATAGGTAACGCTATGGACCGGTTACATGGGTAACAGTGTTCGTCGTTTGTTTGGCTTCCGCGCGGCCCGGCCGGGCCGCGCGGAAGCCATGAAGTTTTTTCGTCCGGCGATCGATGATGCCGAGGTCGATGTCGGCGAAGCGAACGATCCAGTCGCCGCTGTCGGTCTCGGCGATGCCGACGGGTTCGCCCTTCAGCGTCTCGCTGATGAAGACCAGGTCGCCGCCCCACTTGATGGACCCGTCGGTGCGCACCCGGCGCATGGCGTGCCAGGCATCGTACCAGGGCTCGTCCAGGCGTTCGGGGTAAGGCCGCAGCGAGGGCCGGTAGAACGCCGCAGGCGGCTGCTGGCCAAGCGCCTCGTGGGGACGGTTGTCGTTGAAGTCCTGGCGGAAGCGGTCGAAGCGGACCTGCTGCTGGCCCGCACTCGCGGCCGGCGGTTTGGCCGTCTCGGCCTTCAAGGTCCGATGCATGCGCTCGTGCCGTCCGTTCTGCTGGGGCTGGCCCGGCTCGATGCGCTCCAACGCGATGCCGGCCTTGATCCAGCCGACCGACAGACGAGACAGTCCGCCCGCGCCCGTTCCGGCGAACGGTGCCCCGTTGTCCGAGCGGATGGCCAGAGGCAGGCCGTAGCGCTTGAAGAGCTGCTCGACCGCCACACGGACCGTGTCGGTCCGGGGCGGGACGATGACACAGGCCAGAAGGAAACGGCTGTAAGCGTCGCTGACGGTCAGCGGGTCGCAGCGTTCGCCGTCGCGGGTGCGGAACCAACCCTTGAAGTCGATGCACCACACATCGTTGGGTGCGGTGACGGCACGGAACGGCCGACCAGGCGCAGCTACCCGACGACGCCGGCGGCGGGCGCTCACCAGCCCTTCCGCACGCAGCAGATCGCCCATCGTGCTGGCCGCAGGCCACACCGCCTCGGGGCGCTCTCCCATCAGCACTGCGCGCAGCTTGCGCGGACCCCAATGGGGACGCTGCCTGCGCAGAGCAACAATCGCTTCGGCCATCTCCGGCGCCATCGACCGACCATGACGGTGCGGCGCACGAGAGCGCTCCACCAGGCCCTCCGGGCCGTGCTCGCGATAGCGACCGAGCCATTTGTAGCCCGTCTTGCGGCTGATGCCGTAGTCCTCGCAAAGCGCTGTCATCGGCAACTCGCCACGCAGACAGTCTGCGACAAAAACCAACTTCTCCTCCATGCGACAGGTCTCCTTCCACGGCATCGGCCACCTCCTGGCCCTGCCATAACCTGTCACCCATCTATCCGGTCCATTCTGTTACCTATCTATCCGGTCTGTACCGGCCCAACCCACCTCCCCCTGTCCCCCTCCCCCGAAGGCGGAGGGGGGACGCAGGCGGCACCGACTTTGCTCTTCTTCTCAAACGCAGAAGGGCGGACAGGGGACGCAGGTGGCATGGGCCATGCTCGTCCTCTAGGGCCCGGAGGGCGGGGGAGGAACGTGGGCGGCGCCAGCCTTTTCTCCCTCTCCTCCCCTCGGGGGAGGAGAGGGCCGGGGTGAGGTGGGGGCGGGCCGCGCTCCTGTCCCGCGCGCGTGACCTTGCAGGCACGCGGTACTTCCCCGGACCAAGGTGCGGTGCAAGGCGCGCGGCGCTTGGGCGAAGATCGCGCCATGATGTGGGGAAGGGAGAGTCATGGGGCCACGGCAAAGGAGGCCTGGGGTCGGCTGGCCCGTGGAATCCCACTTATCCCACTTAATCCCGGCGAATCCCGCTTCAGAATTAATGTTTCGCGGAATCCCGTTTTCGTCTCGGGGTGGTTTTCAGACCGCCCACGCCCCCACCGCGTCATGGCCGGACTAGTTCCGGCCATCCACGTGATCGCCCACTCTGACGGGCCTGGCGGAAGAAGATGCCCGGAACGAGTCCGGGCATGACGGCGTGGGGGGAATGGCCGGGGATCAGGGCATCCGCGCGTTCGTCCCCCTCCATCCTGCCGGGCTGCCCCGCGGATGGCCGGATGCCCGGAACGAGTCCGGGCATGCCCGGCCATGACGAAACGGGGCGTCGGACGCGAACGCGGTGAGGGGCGGGGCGGCGCTACAGCAACCCGCGGATCGCCTCCACGATGCGCTCCTGGGAGGGGATGACCTCGAGCTCGAGGCGGTCGTTGTAGGGCATCGGCGTGTGGGGGGCGCCGAGGCGGGCGATAGGGGCGTCGAGATAGTCGAAGGCCTTGTCCACCACCATGGCCGAGACCTCGGCGCCGAAGCCGCCGCGCACCCAGGCCTCGTGCACGATGAGGAGGCGGTTGGTCTTGCGCACGCTGCTGAGGATCGTCTCCTCATCCAGCGGCTGCAGGGTGCGGGGGTCGATGACCTCGACGCTGATGCCGTCGCGCTCCAGCACCGTGGCGGCGCTCAGCGCGCGCGGCACCATGGCCAACGTCGCGACCACGGTGACGTCGGTGCCCTCGCGCTTGATGTCGGCCTTGCCCAAGGGGATGGCGTAAAGCTCCTCCGGCACCGGGCCGGTGCCGCCGAGGTAGAGCAGCTTCTGCTCCAGGAAGATCACCGGGTTGTTGTCGCGGATCGCGGCGACCAGCAGCCCCTTCGCCTCGTAGGGGGTCGAGGGCGCCGCCACCACCAGCCCCGGCACGTGGGTGAACCACGCTTCCAGGCTCTGGCTGTGCTGGGCCGCGAGGCGGATGCCGCCGCCTTGCGGTCCGCGCACCACCAGGGGCACGGTGGGCTTGCCGCCCAGCATGAAGCGGAACTTGGCCGCCTGGTTGACCAGCATGTCCATGGTGAGCGCGACGAAGTCGAAGATCTGGATTTCCACCACCGGGCGCATCCCGGCGATGGCTGCGCCGACGCCGCAGCCGACGAAGGTGGCCTCGGAGATCGGCGTGTCGCGCACGCGCTCCGGCCCGTAGCGCTCCATCAGCCCCTTGGAGACGCCGAAGATGCCGCCGGTGGCGCCCACGTCCTCGCCCATGAGGAAGACCCGGTCGTCGCGCAGCATCTCCTGATCCAGCGCCTCGTTGAGCGCCTCGGGGTAGGAGAGCATGCGCTCGGTATCGGGCCCCGGCTCGGTGTGCGCCGCGTGGGGGGCGTAGACGGCATCGAGCATGACCTGCACCTGCGGCTCCGGGCTCTCGCGGCCGAAGGTCACGGCGGTCTCGATCTCCTCGTCGACCGCCTGCGTGGTCTCGTCGAACTGCTCTGCGGAGAACCCGCCCTCGGTCGTGAGGCGCTTCTCCATGCGCGCGATGGGGTCGCGATCCATCCAGAACTGAATCTCGTCCTCCGGCCGCGGGTCCCGCAGGTTGACGCGGAGCGAGTGCTGGCCGTGGCGGTAGGTCATCGCCTCGATCAGCGTCGGCCCCTCGCCGGCGCGGGCGCGGTCCACCGCCTCGCGCAGCACGAGATAGACCTCGACGCCGTCGTTGCCGTCCACGGTGATGCCGGGGATCTCGTAGGAGGCCGCGCGGTTCGAGACCTGGGAGACGGCCGTGGTGTTCCGATAGGAGGTGGAGAGCGCGTACTGGTTGTTCTCGCAGACGAAGATCACCGGCAGCTTCCACACCGCCGCCAGGTTGAGCGATTCGTGGAAGACGCCCTGGTTGGACGCGCCGTCGCCGAAGAAGGCGACCGCCACCTGGTCCGTCCCTTGCAGCTTGGCGGCGAGGCCGGCGCCGGTGGCGAGCGGCATGGCCGCGCCCACGATGCCGTTCGCGCCCATGATGTTGAGCTCCATGTCGGCGATGTGCATGGAGCCGCCGAGGCCCTGGCAATAGCCGGTCTGGCGGCCCATCAGCTCCGCCATCATGCGGTCGATGCGCGCGCCCTTGGCGATGCAGTGGCCGTGGCCGCGGTGATAGGAGGCGATGATGTCGTCGTCGCGCAGCGTCGCGCAGACGCCGGCGGCGATCGCCTCCTCGCCCTTGTAGCTGTGGGCCGTGCCCTTGACGACGCCTTCCTGGAAGAGGTCGGCGGTCTTGTCCTCGAAGGCGCGGATGCGGCGCATGGTGACGTAGAGATCGCGGAGCGTCTCCGCGCCTACGGTGATGTTGCTGCTCGCGCTCTCGTTCATCGCCCTTCGCCTCCCCGTGCGTGCCGTTTGGCTCCGGCGGGTGCATTGTTGTCCCGCCACCGGCCGGGCGCAATGCCCCGCCCCTGTGCCTGCCGGCGCTATGCCATCCCGGCGCCTGCCGGCGCTATGCCATATCGGCGCCTGCCGGGAGGTATGTCGGCCCGCGCATTCCAGTTGCCGCTTGACGGCCCCGAACCTTCATTCAGAATACATCTTCTAATGCCCGTGGGTCGTCTCGGTGAATCGTCGAGTACGCCGATTGCAGAACCGATGCGCGTTCGGGCGAATCGATTCCACGCGATGAGTTAACAGCGGATCAGGAGAATGCAGCCATGCTACATGTAAACAGGCGTGACGTTCTGAAGATCGGCGGCGCGTTGGGCGTTGCCTCGGCCGCGACCCCCGTCATGATGGCCTCGGCCAGCGAGGTGGACTTGAGCGGCCTCCCGCGGGTCAAGCAGGAGCTCGTCGCCCCGCCCTACGTCCCGGCGCATGAGCAGGTCGCCACGGGCGGCCCGAAGATCATCGAGGTGGAGCTCACCTCCACCGAGGACAGGCGGGAGATCGACGACGACGGCACCATGCTCAACACGCTGTCGTTCAACGGCTGGATCCCGGGGCCGCTGATGATCTGCCACGTGGGCGACTACATCGAGCTCACGCTCAAGAACCCGGCGAGCAACGTCTTCGAGCACAATATCGACTTCCATGCGTCGACCGGCTCGCTCGGCGGCGGCGGCCTCACGCTCATCTCGCCAGGCGAGCAGGTCAAGCTGCGCTATAAGGCGACCAAGCCGGGCACCTACATCTATCACTGCGCGCCGGGCGGCTCGATGATCCCCTTCCACGTCGTCTCCGGCATGAACGGCGCCGTCATGGTGCTGCCGAGAGACGGGCTCAAGGACCGCCACGGCAACCCGCTCCGCTACGACCGGGCCTACTATATCGGTGAGCAGGACTATTACGTGCCCCGCGATGCCGATGGCGATTTCATGGATTACGCCGACCATACCGATGGCATGGCCGACATGTTCGACGTCATGCAGACGCTGACGCCGACCCACGTGGTGTTCAACGGCAAGGTCGGCGCGCTCACCGGCGACAATGCGATGACGGCCAACGTCGGCGAGTCCGTGCTGTTCATCCATTCCCAGGCCAACCGCGATTCCAGGCCGCACCTGATCGGCGGCCACGGCGACTATGTCTGGGAACAGGGCTCCTTCGCCGACCCGCCGGCGGAAGGGCTCCAGACCTGGTTCATCCGCGGCGGCTCCGCCGGGGCGGCGCTCTATACCTTCCGGCAGTCGGGTGTCTATGTGTATCTGTCGCACAACCTGATCGAGGCCGTCCAGTTGGGCGCGCTGGCCATTGTCAGCGTGCAGGGCGAATGGGACCACGACCTGATGACGCAGGTCCAGCCGCCGACCATGATGACGGCCTAGGCCGTCGAGTCACACGGGCTGCTCCCAGACTTCCGGGAGCAGCCCATTTTTTGCCCATCGCGATGGGAGGGGCGGGCACAGGAGCGACATGCCGAGCGTCGTTCGCAAGACCTCCGGCGGCGGCTGTTCGGTGAAGCCCCGTCCGTCACGACAGGAACCTGCCTTCCTCTCTGGCCGCGAATATGCGCTGAAATGCCGGCGCCGGCTTCAGCATGTCCTCGAGCGTGTATTGATCCAGCACCTCGAGGAAGGCCTGCAGGGCCGTCTCCAAAACGCCGGTCAAGCGGCACGGTCCGGCGATCGGGCACGTGTTCTTCTCCCGTCCTGCGAAGCACTCGACCAGCTGACAATTCCCTTCGGTGGCGCGGAAGACCTCGCCCAGATTGATCTCGCTCGCCGGCATCGCGAGTTCCAGGCCGCCGTTCTTGCCCCGGATCGTCCTGATGAATCCCTCCTGACCGAGCTGATGGATCAGCTTCATCAGGTGGTTCTCGGAAATGCCGTAGGCATCGGCGATTTCCCGGATCGTGCAGCGCCGGTGCCGGTTGAGGCCCAGATAAATGAGAGCCCTCAATGAATAGTCGCTGTACTTCGTCATTTGCATGTGACCGACCTCATCGCTGCGCGCATCGAATTGTCCCATTGGAGCGCGCGTTGTCCGCTGCACGGGCGCCGTGCGCCGCCGGCAGAGACGACCGGATCGTACACGAGACGAATGCTTCGCGCGATTCCGCGGCACAGGCCATGACCGAGGTGGGAATTCCGGGTTAAGATGCACCACGGCCAGACCAGCACGCGCGAGGGATCATCATGGCTCTGCATCCGCAGGTTCAGGCGTTCTGCGACGAGTTCAACGCGATCGAGGTGCCGCCGATCAAGGAACGCCCGCTCGCCGAGGTGCGGGAGGGCTTCCACGATCTGGTCATGAGCATGCAGGCGCCGGGCGTCGCCGTCGGGCGCGTCGAGGACCGCGACATTCCAGGCCCCAACGGGCCGATCCGCGTCCGCCTCTACTGGCCCGAGGGGGCCGATCCCGCCGAGCCGCTGCCGGTCTACGTCAACTTCCACGGCAGCGGCTACGTGGTGCTCAGCATCGACACCCACGACGGTGTCTGCCGCGCGCTCTGCCAGGGGGCCGGCTGCATCGTCGTCGGCGTCAACTACTGCAAGGCGCCGGAGAACAAGTTTCCCAAGCCCACGGACGACGTCTGGGCGTCGCTCTGCTGGGTGGCCGAGAACTGCGCCGAGATCGGCGGCGACCCGGCGCGCATCGCGGTCGGCGGCGATTCCGCCGGCGGCTGCCTCGCCGCCGTCACGGCGCAGCGGGCGAAGCAAGAGGGCGGGCCGCCGCTGGTCTTCCAGCTCCTTGTCTATCCCGTTACCGACACGGACGAAGGGCGCGAGTCCTACAAGACCTTCGGCGAGGGCTATGTGCTGACCGCCGAAGCCATGGCCTGGTTCTTCGATTGCTACTTCAACGACGACTCCGAACGCGCGGACGTGCGCGCCGCGCCGATCCGCGCCGACGATCTGAGCGGCCTGCCGCCGGCGATGGTGATGACCGCGAGCCACGACCCCCTCTTCGACGAGGGGCGCGACTATGCGGAGAAGCTGAAGGCCGCGGGTGTGCCCACCGACCACCGCAACTACGAGGGCCACATCCACGGCTTCTGGACCGCCACCGGGCGGTTCGACGCGGCTGCCGAGGCGCAGGCCGCCGCCTGCGCCGCGCTGCGCCACGCGTTCGGGACGGGCTCGCAGTAACTCAGTCCCCATCGCCCTATTAGGGGGCGACGGCCTCAGTCCTGCAGCAGGCCCGCGTCCCTGAACGAGACGTGGCGGGAGCGGCCGATCACCAGATGATCGTGGACGGTCACGCCGAGCGTGGCGCCGGCCTTCGCGACCTCCCTGGTGAGCTCGATATCGGCGCGCGACGGGCTGGGGTCGCCCGAGGGGTGGTTGTGCACCAGGATGACGGCGCTCGCGCCATGCTCGAGCGCGCGCTTGATCACCTCGCGCGGATAGAGCACCACATGATCGACCGTGCCGTGCTGCTGCTCCTCATCGGCGATCAGCGCGTTGTGGTTGTCGAGATAGAGCACGCGAAAGTGCTCGGTCTTCTGGTGGGCGAGGCGCGCCGAGCAATAATCCAGCACCGCCTGCCACGTGCCGATGACCGGGCGGCCCATCACCGCCTCCCGCAGCGTGCGCACGCCGAGCGCCTCGACGAGCTTGAGGGTGTGGATCACCCCATCGCCCACGCCGTCGACCTCCCTCAGCGCCTCCTTCTCTGCACCGAGCACGCCGCCGATGGTGCCGAAGCGCTCGACCAGCCGCTTGGCCAGCGGCTTGACGTCGCGTCTGGGGAGCGCCTGGCAGAGCAGCAGTTCCAGCAGTTCGTAATCGGGCAGACCGTCCGCGCCCGTCTTGTCGAAGCGCTGGCGCAGCCGCTCGCGGTGGCCGTGAAAGTGGGGCTTCTCCGCCACCGTCAGCAATCGTAGGGCGGCTTGGTGTGACCGAGCGGCGAGAGCGTGAAGATCTCGTGACCGTCCTCGGTGACGCCGATCGTGTGCTCGAATTGGGCAGAGAGCGAGCGGTCCTTGGTCACGGCGGTCCAGCCGTCGCGGAGCAGCTTCACCTGCCAGCCGCCGAGATTGATCATCGGCTCCACCGTGAAGAACATGCCGGGCCGAAGCTCAGGGCCGGTGCCGGGCTCGCCGTAGTGCAGCACGTTCGGCGCGTCGTGGAAGACCCGCCCGATGCCGTGACCGCAGAAATCGCGCACCACGGTGCAACGCTCGCCCTCGGCATAGCTCTGGATCGCGTGGCCGATGTCGCCGAGCCGGGCGCCGGGCCTCACCTCGGCGATGCCGCGCATCGTGGCCTCGTAGGTGATGTCGACGAGCCGGCGCGCCTTCACGCTCGGCTGGCCGACATAGAACATGCGGCTCGTGTCCCCGTGCCAGCCGTCGAGGATCACGGTCACGTCGATATTCACGATGTCGCCTTTTTGGAGCCGCTTGTCGCCGGGGATGCCGTGGCAGACGACGTGATTGACCGAGGTGCAGATGGATTTCGGGTAGCCGCGGTAGCCGAGCGGGGCCGGCACCGCGCCGTGATCCACGATGTAGTCGTGGCAGAATGTGTCGAGGGCGTCGGTGGCGACACCGGGCTCGACCATAGGCGTCAGCGCATCGAGCACCTCTGCCGCAAGCCGCCCGGCCTTGCGCATCGCCTCGAACTCCTTGGGCCCGTGGGTCTTGACGCTCCGCTCGATGACTTGCGCGCCGCTCGCAGCGCCGGAGAGGTGCTGCGGCGCGGCGCCTCCCGACGTGGACACGGCTGGCCTCGCTTGCTCGCTATGCGTGGCGGGCGCGCCCGCCGGCCGCAATCTAGCTTCTATCGGCGCGCGTTCCAAAGGATCGCTGGCTAAGCCGGTTCGGCGAAGCGGAGCGGGCGGTCCACGGCGATGCCCTCCGTGCTGAGCCGGCAGGCGTAGGCGAGCGCCTCCACGCCGCTCGCGCGTGCTTCGGCGAACGCCGCGGCATAGGCCGGGTCGATGTCGGCGGCGAGGGAGAAGCTGTCGCAGTCCTCGCGCTGCACGATGTAGAGCATCACCGCGCGGGCGCCGCCTTGGGCAACCGCCGCAAGCTCGCGAAGATGCTTCGTCCCGCGCGCGGTCACGCTGTCGGGGAACTCGGCGGCCGGGCCGCGCTTCAGGTGGACGTTCTTGACCTCGACATAGCAGGGCGGCCGGTCCTCCGCTTCGAGCAAAAAATCCACGCGCGAGCGCGTGCCGTAAGCGACCTCGCGGCGGATCGTGTCGTAGCCGGCGAGCGGCGGGATCGCGCCGGCCTCGATCGCCTCGGCGGCGAGTCGGTTCGGCCACCCGGTGTTGACGCCCACCAGGCCTTGTCCGATTCGCACCATCTCCCAGCTGAAGGGGAGCTTCCGCTTGGGGTTCGCGGCGGGCGAGAGCCAGGTTTCGAGGCCCTCGTCGATTAGCCCCGTCATCGCACCGGGATTGGCGACATGGGCGGTGACGGTGCTGCCGTCCTCGAAGCGGTGATCGCTCAGGAAGCGCTTGTAGCGCGTGAGCAGGGTCGCCCGGCGGAGCGGGAGGGGGAAGCGCATGGGCATCTCTTATGCCCCGCAGCGCCCTCGGCTCAAGTGGCACGGCGCGCTCGGGCCATGGCCGCTACGGGCGCGCCGCTCTATGCTCTGCGCCGCCCCGCGGCATCCGCACGCACCAGCGAGCATCAACGTCATGTCGGAAGCCACCGTCACCGCTGCCCTGGTCGTCATCGGCAACGAGATTCTCTCGGGCCGCACCAAGGACGTGAACGTCGCCTATCTCGCCCGCCAGCTCACAGCGCTCGGCATCCAGCTCGCCGAGGTCCGCATGGTGCGAGACGAGGAGCGCGCGATCATCGCGGCGGTCAACACGCTGCGGGCGGCCCACGACTACGTCTTCACCACCGGCGGCATCGGCCCCACCCACGACGACATCACCTGCGAGGCGGTCGCGCGGGCCTTCAACCTGCCCTACCGCATCAATCCGGAGGCGAAGCGCATCCTCGAGGATTTCTACAAGGACACCGGGCGCGAGCTGAACGAGGCGCGGATGCGGATGGCGCACACGCCCGAGGGCGCGACGCTCATCGAGAACCCGGTGAGCCGGGCGCCGGGCTTCCGGGTCGAGAACGTGCATGTGCTCGCCGGCATCCCGGCGGTGATGCGCGCGATGTTCGAGAGCGTGGCGCCGAGCTGAAGGGCGGACGCACGGTCAAGTCGCGCGAGATTTCCGTCCTGCTGGGCGAGGGCGACGTGGCGCCGACGCTGAAGGGCGGACGCACGGTCAAGTCGCGCGAGATTTCCGTCCTGCTGGGCGAGGGCGACGTGGCCGCCGGGCTCGAAGGTTATGGACGTGCGTTCGGGGTAGGAGCGCTACCCCGCGCTGGAGATCGGCAGCTACCCCTTCGTGCGCGACGGCAACTTCGGGACGACCCTGGTGTTACGCGGCACCGACGAGGACGAGATCGCGCAAGCCGGCGACGAGCTCTGCACCATCCTGCGCGAGCTCGGCGGCGAGCCCGAGTCGCCGCCGGCACCGCCTGCGCCGGTGGGTTGAGCGGCAGGGTCGAGCCGCTAGCCACACCCCACCTCACCCCGGCCCTCTCCTCCCCGGCGGGGAGGAGAGGGAGAGTGCGTCCCGATGCCGCCTACGTTCCCTCTCCGCCCTGCCGGGCCGCAGGCCCGGACGGCGCGACTGCGCCGCGCGCGTATGCGCGTAGGCAAGCGAGCGTCGCGCGTTTACACGCGCGCGGGAGCACGTTACTCGCGCCCGCCGTTGAGGGATATGAACGAGTCAGGGGGAGGTGGGCGCCGCCACCTACACCACGAGGCGGGGGCGCGTGCTTGGACCGGGTTCCTCGTCGCGCGGCATGACGAAGGCGTTGCCGCCCCGCGCGCTCACCGTGTTGCGGTAGGGCCTGAGCTCGAGGCGGGCGATCTGGTTGCGGTGCACCTCGTCCGGCCCGTCGGCGAGGCGCAGCAGGCGCGCGTTGGCGTAGGCGTAGGCGAGGCCGTAGTCGGTGGTCACGCCCGCGCCGCCGAAGGCCTGGATCGCCCAGTCGATCACCTTGCAGGCCATGATGGGCGCGGCCACCTTGATCATCGCGATCTCCTTACGCGCGGTCTTGTTGCCGACCGTGTCCATCATGTAGGCGGCCCTCAGCGTGAGCAGGCGGGACTGCTCGATCATGATGCGGGCGTCGGCGATCCGCTCCTGCGTCACGGTCCGGTCCGCGACCGGCTTGCCGAAGGTGACGCGCATCATGGTGCGCCGGCACATGCGCTCAAGCGCGCGCTCGGCAAGCCCGATCAGGCGCATGCAATGGTGGATGCGCCCCGGCCCGAGGCGCCCCTGCGCGATCTCGAAGCCCCGGCCCTCGCCCAGCAGCATGTTCTCCGCCGGCACGCGCGCGTTCTCGAACAGCACCTCGCCGTGGCCGTGCGGCGCGTCGTCGAAGCCGAAGACCGGCAGCATGCGCTTCACCGTGACGCCGGGCCAAGGCAGCGGCACCAGGATCATCGACTGCTGCTTATGGCGGTCGGGGTTCTCCGGGTCGGTCTTGCCCATGACGATCAGGATACGGCAGCGGGGGTCGAGCGCGCCCGAGGTCCACCACTTGCGGCCGTTGATGACGTAGTCCGCGCCATCCCGCTCGATTCGGGTCTCGATATTGGTGGCGTCGGAGGACGCGACCTCGACCTCGGTCATGGCGAAGGCGGAGCGGATCTCGCCGGCGAGCAGCGGCGTGAGCCACGCCGCGCGCTGCGCCTCGGTGCCGTAGCGGACCAGCACCTCCATGTTGCCGGTATCGGGCGCCGAGCAGTTGAAGACCTCGGGCGCGAAGTGGGAGCGCCCCATCTCCTCGCAAGCGGGCGCGTAGTCGAGGTTGGAGAGCCCGGCGCCGTACGCGCTCTCGGGCAGGAACAGGTTCCAGAGCCCCTCGGCCCTGGCCTTCGCCTTCAGCTCTTCGAGCAGCGCGATCGGCTGCCAGCGGTCGCCCTCGTCGATCTGCGCGAACATCTCCTCTTCATTGGGGTAGACGTGCGCTTCCATGAAGGCCGCCACCTGGTCGCGTACCTCTTTCGCCTTGTCGCCAATGTCGAAGTTCATGGGCCCTTCTTCCGGAAATGTGTGATCGTGCTCGGACCCTAACGAACCATCGGGGGACGCAGACGGCAAGCCTTGCGGGCTTGCCGGCGTCTGGGCGTGCGTTCGCCCCGAGCGTCAGTCGCGTGGGTCGCTCTCGGCGATGCCCGACAGCTCGACGGGCGGACGGTTGGGAAATCTCGCGATGAGCGAGAGGCTGCCGCCCATGGCCTCCACGGTCTTTCGCAAGGTCGAGAGCAGGAAATCGCTGCGCTGCTCGAGGCGGGAGACGCCGTCCTGGCTGATGCCGAGCTCGGCCGCGACGCGCGCCTGGGTGAGCTGCCGCGCCTTGCGCAACTCGCGCAGGGTCATTTCCTCGGCGATGAGCTCGGCCGCCCGCTCCTCGATCTTGCGGCGTCGCTCGGGGTCGAGCCTCGCCATCATGGTCTCAAGGCTTACGGTCATCACAATCCCTACATGTCCTTGAAAGCATATGGTGTCAAGTGCATATTCGGTGCCCTCGTCGTGGCTTGATTGATCGCGCCGGCCCTCACCGGAAGTCCCGTGAGCGCGGGATGACGCGCTGGTTGCGCGGGTGGCGTGCGGGCGCCGCGGCGGGCCGCCGTCCGTCGCGCCCGCCGTGCGCCCTGGCGTGCTCCGCCGATGGCTGCGCGGTGCCTTGATCCGGCGTCAGCAGGTCGAGCCAGTGGGTGAGATCCTCCACGTGGGCTGCGACCAGATGGACGATCTCGCCGGCCCGCTGCACCCGGCCCCGCACCATCGCGAGGCGCCCGCCCAGCACCGCCCGGCGGTATCGCTCCAGGATGTTGGGCCAGACGACCACGTTCACGGTCCCGGTCTCGTCCTCCAGCGTCATGAAGATCACGCCCTTGGCGCTGCCCGGCCGCTGGCGCACCAGCACGAGCCCGGCCGCCGCCGCACGGTCTCCGTCCCGGGCGCGCGCCATCGCCCCGGCCGCAAGCGCACCCCGCCCCGCCAGCCGCTCGCGCAGGAAGGCGAGCGGATGCGCGTGCAACGAGAGGCGGAGCGTGCGGTAGTCCTCCACCACCTGCTCGCCGTCGGCCATCGCGGGGAGCGCCACCGCCGGCTCCCTCCCCTCTTCGCGCTGATCCGCGGCCTCGAAGAGCGGCAGCGGCGGCGCCTTGGCCAGCGCGCGGGCCTGCCACAGCGCCTGGCGCCGATCGAGGCCTAGGGAGCGGAAGGCGTCGGCCCCCGCCAGGGTCTCGATGGCGGAGGCCGAGATCCCGGCGCGGTGGCGGAGCGTGCCGAGATCGGGATAAGGCACGTACCGCGTGTCCGCGACGCGCGCGTCCACGATGCGTGCCGCATCCTCCTGGCGCAGGCCGCCCACCTGGCGCAGGCCGAGGCGGAGCGCGCAGCCCCCCTCCCCCACGCCCTTTCCCGTGTCCTCCAGACTGTTGTCCCAGCCGCTCGCGTTGACATCCACCGGGCGCACTTCGACGCCGTGCTCGCGCGCATCCCGCACGATCTGGGCGGGGGCGTAGAAGCCCATGGGCTGGGCGTTCAGCAGCGCGCAGGCGAAGGCGTCGGGGTGGTAGCACTTGAGCCAGGAGGAGACATAGGCCAGGAGCGCGAAGCTCGCGGCGTGGGATTCGGGGAAGCCATAGTCCCCGAACCCCTCGATCTGGCGGAAGCAGCGCTCTGCAAGCTCAGGGTCGTAGCCGCGCGCCACCATGCGCCCCACCATCTTCTCCTTCAGCAGGCTGAGCGTCCCGCGCCGGCGGAAGGTGGCCATGGCACGGCGCAGCGCGTCCGCCTCGTCCGGCGTGAACTTCGCCGCCTCCATGGCGAGCCGCATCGCCTGCTCCTGGAAGAGCGGCACGCCGAGGGTTTTTTCAAGCACCCGGCGCAGCTCGTCAGGGGGGCCGTGCTCCGGCGCCGGCGCCGGGTAGATCACCTCCTCCAGCCCGTCGCGGCGGCGCAGGTAGGGATGCACCATGTCGCCCTGAATCGGGCCGGGGCGCACGATCGCGACCTCGATCACCAGGTCGTAGAAGCGGCGGGGCTTGAGCCTCGGCAGCATGTTCATCTGCGCCCGGCTCTCGATCTGGAAGACGCCGACCGTATCGGCCCGGCACAGCATGTCGTAGACCGCCGGGTCGTCCTGCGGAACCGAGGCAAGTGTCAGATGCAAGCCCTTGTGATGGGCCAGTAATTCGAAGGACTTGCGGATGCAGGTCAGCATGCCGAGCCCCAGCACGTCGACCTTCATCAGGCCGAGCGCCTCGAGGGCGTCCTTGTCCCACTCGACGAAGGTGCGGTCCTTCATCGCCCCGTTGCCGATGGGCACGATCTCCTCCAGCGGCCCGCGGGTCAGCACGAAGCCGCCGACATGCTGGGAGAGGTGGCGGGGAAAGCCGATCAGCGCGCGCGCGAGCGCCACGGTCTGGCGCAGCAGCGGGTCGGCGGGGTCGAGGCCGGCCTCTTGCAGGCGGCTCGCGGCGACGCCCTCCCGGTGCACGTCCCGGATCGCGCCGGCGAGCGCTGCGGCCGTGTCCTCCGAGAGCCCCATGGCCTTGCCCACGTCCCGCGCCGCGCTCCGCCCCCGGTAGCTGATGACGGTGGCGGCGAGGCCTGCGCGGGCGCGGCCGTAGCGGCCGTAGATGTACTGGATCACCTCCTCGCGCCGCTCGTGCTCGAAGTCGACGTCGATGTCGGGGGGCTCGCGCCGCTCGCGCGAGACGAAGCGCTCGAACAGGAGGTCGATCTGCGCCGGGTCGACGGCGGTGATGCCGAGGCAATAGCAGACGGCGGAGTTGGCGGCCGACCCCCGCCCCTGGCAGAGGATGCCCTTCCCCCTGGCGAAGCGCATGATGTCGTGCACGGTGAGGAAGTAGGGCGCGTAGCCGAGCTCGGCGATGAGCCCGAGCTCGTGCACCAGCGCGCGGCGGACCTTGGCCGGGATGCCGCCGGGATAGCACTGCTCCGCTCCCTCCCAGGTCAGCGCCTCCAGGTGCTGCTGCGGCGTGCTGCCGGCGGGCACCGGCTCGTCGGGATACTCGTAGGCCAGCTCGTCGAGGCTGAAGGTACACTGCTCGACGATCTCCAGGGTGCGGGCCACGGCATCCTCGTGGCCCCGGAAGAGCCGCGCCATCTCGGCCCCGCTCTTGAGGTGGCGCTCGGCATTGGCGGCGAGGCGCCAGCCGGCTTGCGCCACGGGGACGCGCGTGCGGATCGCGGTCAGCACGTCCTGCAGCGGCCGGCGCTTGCGCGCGTGATAGTGGACGTCGTTGGTGGCGACCAGGGGCGTCGCGTGCCGTTCGGCCAGCGCCGCCAGCCGGTTGAGACGGCTCACGTCGTCGCCCCGGTAGAGCATGTGGGTGGCGAGATAGAGCGGGCCCTCATGGCGCCGGCGGAGTGCGGCGAGCGCCGCCTCGAACGGCCCGCCGTCCCCCTCGCCGCCCCTCTCGTCCAGGCGGTCCGGCGGCAGCGCGATCAGCACTTGGCCCTCGTCGTGGGCCGTCACGTCGTCGAGATGGAGTACGCAACCGCCCTTGGCCGCGCGCCGCTGGCCGAGGGTGAGAAGACGGCAAAGGCGGCCGTAGGCGGCGCGGTCGCGGGGATAGCAGAGGAGCGAGAACCCGCAGGCGAGGTCGAGCCGCGCGCCGGTTAGCAGTCGCAGGCCCGCCGCCTTCGCCGCGACAGCCTTCGCCGCGACAGCCTTCGCCGCGACAGCCTTCGCTGCCACATGGGCGCGCACCGCGCCGGCGAGGGTGTTGCGGTCGGCGATGCCGATGGCGGCGAGCCCCAGGTCCGCCGCCCGCTCCACCAGTTCCTCGGCGTGGGAGGCGCCGCGCAGAAAGCTGAAGTTGCTCACCGCCTGCAGCTCGGCGTAGGCGACGTGCCGGCCCTGTGAAGACTTGAGCGTCATCCGTGTCGCGCGGAAACGCGCGCGTTAACCATAGAGCCCGTGCACGTACCAGCGGGGCGCGCGCCCGGCGTCGCCACCGCCATCGCCCCCACCATCGCCGTAGAGGCCGGCGCGGTAGAGCCAGTAGCGCCGGCCGTCTGCGTCCTCGATACGGTAGTAGTCGCGCACCGTCTCGTCCCGCTCTCCGGCACCGGCCCACCATTCCGGCTCGATGCGCTCGGGCCCGGCGGCGCGGGCGACGCGGCGGCGCACCCGCCGCCAGATGAAGAGCAGCGGCGGGCCGTCCGGCACCTCGGCCATCACCTCCACCGGCTCGGGCCGGTCGAACAGGCGGAAGGGCCGTTGAGGTCGTTGGGGCGTCGCGGGCGCATCGGGCGCATCGGGGGGCGCCTCGGACGTATCGGGAGGCGCTTCGCGCCAGGGCACAGGCTCCCAGCCGGGCGTCACCGCCCGCTCCGCCTGCTCCGGCCTGTGGCGGGCGACCGGCTCCAGACGGCAGACGGCGCCTTCGCCCAGCTTTGCCAGCAGGCGATCGACCAGCAGGTCCACGTCGCCCCGCCTCCGCCTATCCCCGGTGAGCGAAAGCTGCGCGGGCGCCAGCGGCTCGACGCGCTCGGCGTGGAGCGCCGCGAGATCGATTCCGAAGCCGGGGTCGACGGTCTCCAGCGTCTCCCGGAAGAGGCGCAGCAAGTGATCGCCGTCCCTTGTCGCACGCGCCGTGGCGACCGCGCGCCGGACCACGCCGCCGTCGACCCGGTAGCACCAGAGCACGAGCCGCCGCACGCCGAGCCCGTCCCGCTCCAGGGACGCGGCCAGTCCGGGCATGAGCCGGGCCAGCGCCGCGTCGAGCCCCGCCCGGTCGATCAGGGGCTCCAGCAGGGCCAGGCGCTCCAGGCAGGCGGGCGGCGGGGCCATGGGCACGATCGGCTCGGCCTGCCGGCCCAGCGCCCGGTCGAGGCGCGCGAGCACCGCGCTCCCCCGCTCCCGGCAGGGGAAGCGGCGGGCGAGCGACGCGCGCGGCAGGCCCTCCACCGCGCCGATGGTGGTAAGGCCCAGGCGGCGCAGCAGGTGGGCATCCTCGGCCGCGAGCCTGAGAGCCTCGACCGGGAGGCCCGCGATCGCCGTGCTCGCGCCGCCGGGTGCGGCGATGCGCGTCTCCGCCGGGCCGAAACGGGCGAGCGCCCAGGCGGCGCCCGGCGTGTCGGCGAGGCCGAGACGGGACTCGACGCCGAGGCCGGTGACCCGCGCCGCGATCTCGTCCATGAGCGCCGCCTCGCCGCCGAAGAGGTGGGCGCAGCCCGTGATGTCGAGCAGCAGCCCGTCCTCGCCGTCCACCGCGCACCAGGGCGTGAAGCGGTTGCACCAGAGGGCGAGCCGCTCGAGCCCCTGCCGGTCCGCCGCCGGGTCGGCGCGCGCCGTGACGAAGCCCGCGTGCAGGGCGCGGGCGTCGGCAAGGCGCATGCCGGGCCTCAGCCCCTGTGCGCCGGCCTCGCGGTTGACCGCCCACAGCACCGGCCCGCGGCGGCCCGGTGCCACCAGGGCGAAGGGGACCGGCGCGGCCGCGCCAGAGCCTTTCCGTTTCACACGGAAACGCTCTGGCTCTTTGTCGCTCACGGCGGCCGGCCTGCGGCCGGCGCCTGCCGCGAGGGCGCCGCAGAAGCGGCGGGCCGCGGTCGCGGCCTGTCGCGAGTCCGTCAAGGACGGACTCGCTCTAGCCGCCTCAGCCGCCGCCCAGCGCGCGGGACCGGCGCGGAGCCTCGACCGCGCCCGCTCGCGGCGTAGCCGGTCGATCGGCCAGCGCGGCAGCCATACGGAAATCACCCGTCTCACGGTTCCACTCCACATCGCATGTGGCAGGCCGTCCGCCGCGCGCGCGCACGAGGGCGAGGCGCCAGCGGGGCAGGCCGGGCGCGCCCTCGTCGAAGGGGTCGGCCCGGCCCGGCAACGCCGTCACCCGCCAGCGTGTCAGCGCCGCGCTCGCCGGGCCGAGCGCGTCATGGCGCAGCAGCAGCGCCGGCGTTGCGCCCTCAGCCGCGGCGAGCGCGAGGCGCCGGCTCACGGTGAATTCGATGCCCTCGGCCTCGGCCAGCACCGCCGCGAGCGCGCCGCAGCGGAGCCCCTCCTCCATCGCCCAGGGCACGTCCCTCTCGCGGCGGGCGCGGAGGATCAGCAGGTCCGCCGGCTCCAGGCCGAGATCGCGCCAGCCCGGGCCGTGGAGGCGGCCGAAGCGGGCGGCCCCACCCCGGCTCTGGCAGACCAGCACAGTCCCGCGCTCGCCGGCGCGCTCACCGCCACGCACCCGCCGCGCCAGCAGCGCCGCGAGAAAGGCAGCCGCCGCCGGCCCGTCCGCAGCGCTCGCACCCGCGGCCTCGTGCAGGCCGTCCGCCGCGAGGCCCCCCTCCGGCAAGGCACCGTCCAGAGCGCCGACGCCGAGCGACCAGGGCCGCCCCGCGCGGCTTCCGTCAGCGGCGCCCTCCAGCGCGGGCGGGCGGCGTTCGAGCGCCGCGATGCGCCGCCGCAGCGCGTCCAGATCGGTAGGCACGGCGGAGGGCACAGCGGCTGCACCAGCCATGTCCGTGGCCGTGCCAGCGTGCGCGCGAGAGACTCGGTCCGGGGGTATGGGGTGGGAGGCGCTCATGGTTGTTCACTATTTGTTCTTTTGTCGAGCCTGTCAAGCCGCGCGTCACTGACCTGCCCCCGTTGGTACTGGACCGGCACTTTGAAAATGGCGGAGTGCGGACTCGATTGAGGATTCTGGCGACCAGCGAAAATGGAGTAATAGCAAGGAGATAGACAAATCCCACGCTATTTTGTAGGCTCAATTAGCGAAGCGTAGGCATGGTCTGGCCATTGCCGCCTCGAGACACGCTCTGGGCGATGGCTGATCGCCGAGTTCGATGAGATGGAACCACCTGAGATAGCTGTCGAGGTACTCGGTGGCGATGCCGCGGAAGCCCCGCAGGAAGCCCTTGATCTGGCTGTGGCGGCTGTTGACCGTCTGGATGTGCAGGGCGCCGCGAACCCGCTTGTTGTTAAGCGTGGAAAATTGACCCCCTGTTGGGGGTGATCGGCGTCCAAATTTGACCCCCCATGGTTTGTGTCCATGAACACACCTCGTCGTTTGGACGGACGGGGTGGGGGGGAGATGCTGGTTGTGGAAACGATCGCGAAGATCCGTCTGGATCATCTGGTGAGGGGCGTTCCGATCAAGAAGATCGCCCGGGATTTGAGGGTTTCGAAGAACACGGTGCGCAAGGTGGTGCGGGGCGATGAGACCTCGTTCAGCTACGAGCGCAAGATCCAGCCGATGCCGAAGCTGGGGCCGTGGGTGGAGGAACTCGAGCGCCAGCTGAAGGCCAACGAGAAGAAGGCACGCAAGGATCGGCTGTCTCTTCTGCGGATTCATGAAGACCTTGGGGCTCTGGGCTATGGCGGCGGCTATGACGCGGTGCGCCGCTATGCCAGGACCTGGCGGCGCCGGTGGCGGCTGTTGTCGCAGTCGCAGGCCTTTGTGCCGCTGAGCTTCGATCCCGGCGAGGCTTACCAGTTCGACTGGAGCCACGAGTACGCGCGCCTGTCGGGTGTGACGACCAAGGTGAAGGCGGCGCACATGCGGCTCTGCTACAGCCGGATGCAGCTGGTTCAGATCTTCCCGCGCGAGAGCCAGGAGATGGTGTTCG
Organism: Alphaproteobacteria bacterium; assembly: GCA_965237415.1. Taxonomy (GTDB): domain Bacteria; phylum Pseudomonadota; class Alphaproteobacteria; order UBA828; family UBA828; genus WTGU01. The sequence goes on along the minus strand of CBDEFM010000002.1, from coordinate 147,727 downwards.
AGGCGCACGAGCGCGCCTTCCGCTTCTTCGGCGGGGTCTGCCGGCGAGGCATCTACGACAACATGAAGACGGCGGTGAGCACGGTGTTCGTGGGCAAGAAGCGGGACTACAACCGCCGCTTCCAGGAGATGTGTTCGCACCATCTGGTCGAGCCTGTGGCGTGCACGCCAGGGGTTGGCTGGGAGAAGGGGCAGGTCGAGAGGCAGGTGGGTGACGTTCGCGGCCGCCTGTTCGTGCCCAGCCCGCGGGGCCGCTCCTACGCCGAGATCAACGAGTGGCTGATGGATCGGTGCATCGAGGACGCCAAGAAGCGGCCGCATCCGACGATCGAGGGCAAGACGGTGTCGCAGGTGTTCGAGGAGGAGCGGCCCTTCCTGATGGCGTACCGCGGCCCCTTCGACGGCTTCCATGCCACTGAGGTAGCGGTTTCCAAGACCTGTCTGGTGCGCTTCGACAACAACCAGTACAGCGTCGCGGCACGCGCGGTGGGGCGGCCGGTGGACGTGCGGGCCTATGCCGATCGGATCGCCATCCGCCAGGACGGCGAGATCGTCGCCGAGCATCCCCGGAGCTTCGGGCGCGGCCGGTTCGTCTACGATCCGTGGCACTACGTGCCGATCCTGACGAGGAAGCCCGGCGCGCTGCGCAATGGCGCGCCCTTCAAGGGCTGGCAGTTGCCCAACGCGCTCGGGCGCCTGCGAACCCGGCTCGCGGGCCACAACGACGGCGACCGGCAGTTCGTCAAGGTGCTCGCGGCGGTTCAGGAGGACGGACTGGAGGCGGTCGAGGCGGCCTGCGCCGAGGCGCTCGACTGCGGCGCCTGCAGCGCCGACGTCGTGCTCAACATCCTTGCCCGGCAGCGCCAGCCGGCGCCGCCGGCGGCGATCCCGACGCCCGAGGGCCTGCAACTTCGTCACCAGCCGGTTGCCGATTGCCAGCGCTATGACAGCCTGAGGGAGGCCGGTCATGGAGCGTCATGAGGTGCTGGCGATGATGACGGCGCTGAAGCTCGCGGGGATGCGTGCCGCCTACGACGATATCCTCGCCGACGGGCTCAAGCGCCGCCATCCGGTGCAGCAGATCATCGGTACGCTGCTGCAGACCGAGGTCGCCGACAAGCAGGCGCGCTCCATCAAGTACCAGATGGCGTCCGCCAGGCTGCCGACGGCCAAGGAGCTGGCCGACTTCGACTTCGCAGCCTCACCGGTCAACGAGCCCCTGATCCAGGAGCTCGCCGGTGGCGGCTTCCTGGAGGGCAAGCGCAACATCGTGCTGGTCGGCGGCACCGGCACCGGCAAGACCCATCTCGCCGTCGCCATCGCCCGGTCCTGCATCCGAAAGGGCGCCCGCGGCCGGTGCTACAACGTCGTCGACCTGGTCAACCACCTCGAGGCCGAGCTCCGCGCCGGACGCCAGGGCCGCACCGCAGACCAGCTCGTCCGCCGCGACTTCGTCATCCTCGACGAACTCGGCTACCTGCCCTTCGCCCAGGCCGGCGGGCAGCTGCTCTTCCACCTCATGAGCCGGCTCTACGAGCGAACCTCGATCGTCATCACCACAAACCTCGCCTTCGGCGAATGGCCCTCGGTCTTCGGCGACCCCAAGATGACCACAGCCCTGCTCGATCGTCTCACCCACCATTGCGAGATCATCGAGACCGGCAACGAGAGCTGGCGCTTCAAGAACCGCTCCTGACCTGGCGCCGGCCGTCCCTGCGGCCCGGTTGCCCCGGTGGGCCAACAGGGACCCCCCACGCGGCTTCGCTCCGCGTAACGCGGGGCGCTACACGAAGCCACGCGGGTCCCCCCTATTGACTACCGGGACAACCTCTGCCGTGCCACTCAGGGGGGTCAATTTTGCACGCCGATCGGGGGTCAGTATTGAAAGCCGTTTGACATGGATGGGTGTATTTGAGCGTGGTTTCCGCATTGCGGTGCCCGAGCAGCCGGCCGATGGCGAGTACGGTCTCGCCCTGCCGCAAGGCGATGCTGGCATGGGTATGACGAAGATCGTGAAGACGGACGTCGCACAACTCCGCTTCCGCCCTCATGGAATGCCAGACCTGCAGGACCGTCATCGCGTACAAACAGCTGTCCGTTATCGGCGAGGGGAAGACCCAGGCCGCCTTGCGGGGCAAATCGTCGAGGATGGCGCGCGCGGCAGACGAGAGCCAGACCGTGCGCGGACCGGTCTTGCTGTCCGGCAGGAACAACTTGCCCTCGCGATAGAAGTGCCACTTCAGCGTCAAAATCTCGCCCCTGCGGCATCCGGTGAGGAGAAGCAGCAGTATGATCGCCACGGCCTGCGGATGATCGGCTTCGTAGCGTGCAAGCACCCCGCCCAGTCGGCCGAATTCCGTTGCCGACAGGAATCGCTCCCGCCCCTGGCGCCGATATCGCCTGATGCCTGCGCACGGATTGGTTCCCTCCGGCCGGTAGCCGTAGACCTCGGCCTGGCGCATGATGACCGACAGGATGGGGGCAGACCGGTCCGCCGACACCGGGGTACTGTGGAGCGACGCGAACCAGCGCCGGACGTCGTGGGCGGCGATGTCGCCGATCGGGCGTCCTTCGAACCACGGCAGAATATGGTTGCGGTAGTAGTTCCGGTTGACCTTGAGGGTCGAGGGTTTCCAGTTGCGAGCATATCGCCGGAACACCTCGTCGCCGACTGTCTCGAAGACGGTGTCCTGTGGAGCCGCGGCCTGCTCGTCAGTTCCATTCCGGATCGAGGCGAGCGTAACCCTGGCCCGATCACGGGCCTCGTCCACGCCGATGGACCCGGCCCGACCGATGATTTTCCAGACCCGCCGGCCGTGGTGCTGGCTATGGATGAAGTACCGCTTAGCGCCAGAGGGCAGGACCCTCACGCCGAAGCCGGTGAGTTCGCGGTCGCGGACGTCGTAAGAGGACTTGTGGGGCTTGAGCGTGTGGACACGGCGTTCGTTGAGGCGTAGCGTCGCCATGGAATTTCCTCCCGCATTCTGTTGCAGCCGGGGAGAAAACGCGGACCGAATCCGCGTCTCCGGGCCAGAACAGGAGGAAAAAAGCAATTCTATATCAGTATGTTAGCACCGCAGGTGCGCCCGCTGGTGTGGAACATCGGCATGGGGTTGATCCAGGTGGTTCGCTCGGTCACGCCGCAGCGACCCGCGTAGTAGCGCGCGTTGTTGACGAGCCCCCGGTGGCTCAGCACCGCGCCCTTGGGGAAGCCCGTCGTGCCCGAGGTCTATTGGATCTGTGCCGCGTCGCCGGGCGACACGTGGGGCAACGCCTGCGCCGCCGCCGAACCGGCCACGGCATGGAGCGCCGCCGCATCGTTCATGTCGACGACTTCGCGGACCGCACCCAGCCCGTCGTCGGCTTCGGCGCCGATCTCGGCCATCGGATTGCCCCGGTACTCATCGACCAGGAACAACGCCACGGCTCCCGATTGCTCGAGCACGTACCGCAGCTCCCGCACCTGGTAGGCCGGGTTCGCCGTGACCAACACCAGCCCGGCAAGGGCGCAGGCGTACTCCATCAGGACCCATTCCGGGCTGTTGGCCGACCAGACGACGACCCGTTCGCCCCGGCGAAACCGCGAGGCCAACGCCAGCGCCAACCGCTCGCTTTCGGCAAGCAGCGCCGCGTAGCTCCAGCGCCGCCCGATCTCGCCGGACCGCCGCACCTCGACGAGAGCCTCCGCCGAGGGACGCCGCGCCGCAGTCTCGCGCCGCAGTCTCGCGCAGCAGGCCGCCGACGTTGGTCTCGCGAACCTCGCGATCCTCCTGCACCGGGAAGCAAGACTCGCTCAGCGCGACTTCATACTTGGGCATCGTGCCGGTCTTCTGGGCCTATTCCGGGCGTAGGCGACACGGTGACTTTCCCCTCCCACCACTCGTCAGCGTTGAATAGAGGCTCAGCAATTGGTCGTCGAGCAAGTTTTGATCAAAATATGCTTTGATTAGCGCGAACGATGTTTCACCAATCCGTTGCATTAGTTCTTGATCATAAATGACCGATACGACGTCATCGAACATCTTATCGGGTGTACGTCCATGTTCTCTGTATTCGCCGCCACCGAAATTTGTGTAGACCGCTGCGAGAAATCGGTCAGCCTCAACCAGACCGAGATAGTAATGCCGCGCCACCGCGATTGCCGGGGTGCCGCAGGCCATTGCTTCCATAGCACAGCGCCCAGGACCAATTGCGAGGTCAGCGGCTCTGCAGCGCTTTGCCAACTCTAACTCGTCCAGCCATCCGTGAAACCGGACCACCTGACGACCGGCAGCTTCGTTGAGTTTGGCTGCTTCCTGTTCCAACACTCCACGTTCGCTGCCATCACCTGCGACCGACCAGTCTATTGCAAAGGTGCGGGTTTCGATGCATCGCGCCCAGCAATGGCTGATGGCGTCCAACGCGCAGCGCTTGTCGGGATCCAAACGTGACACGAAAAGTATTGTTTGCCTGTTCTCCTCCAGATTTTGAGCGTACTGCTGTTCACCATCGAGGAGTTGGTCCTGACTAGCCCACTTGTTCGAAAAGACTGAAAGGTTTACGCCGTTGGGTATCGTCACCAACTTGGTTGCAGAAATACACGCTTTACTCAGCAAACGGTCGCGAATGATTGGGCTCACCGCTATGATTGCATCGGCGCAGTCATGCCATTGGTCTAGGCCGTCTAGATAATTGCCGTGAAACGTAACGACGAGCGGAAGGCCGCTTGTTGTGGCTACAGCCAGTCCCACCTTTCGCGACTTAAACGGATGCGCATGGATCAAGTCATAAGGGCCCGCCGCCAAAGCCGCGTCGATCGATATCTGCAAATCCTGAAAGTCTGTCGTCAACACCTTCACGCCATCATTTCGTAAAATGTCGGCAAATGGTCCCGGCTTGCACATCACAACTGCGTGATTCCCCGATTTGCGCAGGGCTGTGCATTGCGCTCGCACATGCGATTGAAGTCCGCCGAGTGGCGCATTGAAATACACCGGGATCATCACCCGAGCATTCTTCAATTCTCGAGCCTCTCGGCGACACATCCGCAATCGGTTATCAGGCAATTGCGCATAGAGATAGGCGAACCCGCCCCCTACCGCTGGCCGCCGCCGGGCACGAGATTGCGCGGGGCCCGGCTCAGGCACGCGGGGCCATCGTCGGTGACCGCGTAGGTCTCTCCCAGCGTCATGGCGAGCCCGGACTCGCTGTTGGCGAGGATGATGTGAACGAAGAGCACCATCCCCGACTCCACGGTTTTCGGATTGCCGGCGTAGAACATCGGGCCGTCCATCCATGACGGCGCGAAGGTCGCGCCCAGGCTGTAGCCGCAGGCGTTGAGGCGATGCGCGCGGTAGCCCGCCGCGTCGAGCACCCTGGCGTGGGCATCGAAGACCTCACCGAAGCGCCGGCCGGGGTGCAGGGTATCCCGGCACGCATCGAGGGCGTCTCCGCACGCCCGGTGCATGGCCTCGTGCTCGTCGGAGACAGGGCCGACCACGAGGGTGCGCATGAGCGCCGCGTGATAGCGGCAATAGGCACCGGCGAATTCGATGGTGAGCTGGTCCCGCTCAGCGAGCCGGCGCCGGCCGGCCTTGTCCCGGCAGAGCAGCGCGTCGGGCCCGGAGCTGAGGATGAACGGGTTTCCCGGATACTCGCCGCCGCCGCGGAAGACCGCCCCTTGCATCGCGGCGAGGATATCGCCCTCGAACGCGCCCGGCGCGCACAGCCGCTCGGCCTCCGCCAGGGCATCGTCGGCGAGTTCGGCCGCGCGACGCACATAGGCAAGCTCATCGTCGCTCTTGACGAGGCGGAGCGCGGAGACGAGGTCCGACGCGTCCTCCAGCGAGCAGAACTCCCGGAATGCCGCCTCGACCTTGAGCCAGTTCGCCGCCGTCAACCCGTGGGTATCGCGTTCGATGCCGATGAGCTTGCCGGCCCCGCCATGCTCGGCCACCACGTCGCGCAGGGCGCCGGCGGGATCGGCGCCGGCCTCATCGACCCAGATGCGGATGTCGTCGATGATCGACGTATGCTGCGCCTGCCTGAGATCCGGCGCGCGGGTGAGCAGGGTCATCCGCCCGTCGCTCCCCAGCCAGAGGCACTGGAAGAAGCAGAAGCCGAACGTGTCGTAACCCGTGAGGTAGAACATGCTCTCCTGCTTGAAGAGCAGGATGCCGGCGAGACCGCGCGCCTTCAGCGCACGGACCGCCGCGTCGCGACGCCGGTCGAATTCCGATTGTGCAAAGTGGACGCCCATGGGTCTCCTTAATCCACCGAGCGTCGCGGGCCCTCAGGCGAGCCAGCGCGCGAGATTGGCGCTCACGTAGTCGTCGTCGGTGAGTTCGGGGTAAGCCGCCGAGACGCGGTCGATCTCGGCCGCCTGGCCGGGGCTCAGCCCTTCCTCCGGGTCGAGGCACCAGATGCCGCGCAGCAGCCCCTGGCGGCGCAGCACCTCGTGGCAGCCTGCGATGCAGCCCCGAAAATCGTTGGCGACATCGAAGAGAGCGGCGTTGCAATCGGTGATCTGGGCATCGAGCGCGAGAAAATCCGGGTCGATCGCGCCTGCGTCCACCGCCGCATGCGCGCGGTCGAGCAACTCCACGGCCCGCTTGACCCAGACGCTCCAGTGGCCGAGCAGCCCGCCCTTGATGCGCAGCGTGACCGCCTCGCCGCCGCGCATCAGACTGTACGGCGTGACGAGATCGAGCAGGATATGGTCGTCGTTGCCGGTGTAGAGGGTCACGCGATCCTCGGCGCCGGCCTCGACGACGCCACGCACCACGTCGAGGGTGCGGTAGCGGTTGAAGGGCGCGATCTTGATGGCCACCACGTTGTCGAGCGCAGCCAGGCGGCGCCAGAAGGCGGGCCCCAGCACGACGCCGCCCACCGCCGGTTGCAGGTAGAAGCCCACCAGCGGGATGCGCCGGGCCAGCCTGGCGCAATGATCGAGCCGTTCGTCCTCGCTGGCTGAGGCGAAGGCGGCGAGGCTCACCATGCCTGCGTGGTAGCCGAGGCCGAGCGCGATATCCGCCTCGGCGAGCGCCTGATCCGTCCGCCCGACGAGGCCCGCGATCCGCACCAGCGGACGGTCGGTCCAGGCGTCGGCGGTCTCGGCGGCAAGCCGCAGCACCGGCTCGTAGAACCCGGCTTCACGGATCGCGAACTGCGTGGTGTGGACGCCGACCGCGAGCCCGCCGGCACCGGCGTCGATGTAGTAGCGGGAAAGCGCCCGCTGCCGCTCCGCATCCAGCCGGCGGTCGGCATCGAGCGCGAGCGGGTGCGCCGGGATCACCACGCCCCGCGCGAGCGCCGCCCGCACCGGCGCCGGCACCTGATCCCAGGCGAGGCTCATGAGGCCGGCGGCGTTTGGAACACGCCGTCCCGCACCTCGTACTGGGTGGGCTTGGCGAGGCTCGGCATGTCATGCGCGACCCAGTCCGCCACCCAGTCGATCATCCGCCCCAGCGGCACGCGCGGATAGCCGAAGAGGGCGCAGGCGCGTTCGGTGTTGGTAAGCCAGCCCGTCGGCGCCTCTTCGTCCGCGAAGACCGGCTCGCGCCCCAGCCGCTCGCCGAAGGCCGCCGCCAGCGCGCGGATGCTCACGGTCTCGGGCCCGCTGACGTTGATGGGCGCGGCGGGCACGGTGCAGTGCTCGAAGCAGCGCAGCGCCATGGCGTTGGCATCCCCTTGCCAGATCACGTTGACGTGGCCCGTGGTGAGGTCGATGGGCACCCCGCCCTGCACCTTGCGGGCGACGTCATGCAGCACGCCGTAGCGCATGTCGATCGCGTAATTGAGCCGCACCAAGCGACCCGGCGTGCCGAGGCGGCGCGAGAAGTACTGGATCAGCCGCTCGCGGCCGACGCAGGAGTTGGCGTACTCGCCGGGGGGCGGCGTCGGCGGCGTCTCCTCGGTCGCCCCCTGGGAGCGGACATCGACGAAGGGATAGACACAGCCGGTGGAGAACGCGACGATCCTGGACTCGTGGAAGGTCTCTGCAACGATGGCGGGCACGTAGGCGTTCATCGCCCAGGTCACATCGTCGTCGCCGACGGCGCCGAACTTGCGCCCTGCCATGAACACCACGTTGGGGAGCCGCGGCAGGCCTGCGACCGCGTGGCGGTCCGTGAGGTCGCATTGGATCGTCTCCACCCCCCAGGCGGCGAGCTTGTCCCGAACGCGCGGGTCGGTGAAGCGGGCGACGCCGACGACGCGCTTATCCGGCGCGGCCCGCTTGGCGAGGCCCGCCAGCGTCGGCCCCATCTTGCCGCCGACGCCCAGCACGATGATGTCGCCATCGACGCGGGCCAGCGCGGCGCGGAGCGTATCCGCGGGCGTAATCATCAGGTCCTCGAGCGCGGCCTCGTCGGCGAAGCGCGCGGGCCATGCTGTCGCGCCCGGTTCGTTCATCCGGTGAGCTCGGGGCGGCGGTCCTCGCGATAGGTCGCGATGGCGCGCCAGCGGTCGAGGTCCTCCTGCGCGATGTCGATGCGCGCCACGGCTAGCCCTTCGCCCTCCGCGAGCGCCGCGAGAATCTTGCCGGAGGGAGCCGCGATGCAGGAATGGCCGAGGCTGGTGAACGAGAGGCCGGGCGCCAGCTCCTCGTCGCCGACGCGGTTGGCCATGGCGACGAAGGTGCCGTTCTCCAGCGCCCTGGTGGCGGCGAGGCCTTGGGTTACCGGCCCGCTCCAGCCCCAGGTCTCCCGCTGATACGCGTCGGAAATCCAGTTGGTGCTGTTGACGATCAAGTCGGCGCCGAGGTCGGCCAGACGGCGCACATAATCGGCGAAGATGAAGTCGTAGCAGACCGTCATCCCGATCTTGCCGAGCGGTGTCTCGACCACGCAGGCTCGGTCGCCGGCGCGGCAGCTCTCGCGCTCGCCGGCGAAGAGATGAGCCTTGTCGTAGACCGCGAGGCATTGCCCGTCGGGCCCGAACAGGAGCTGCGAATCGTAGATGCCGCCGTCGCGCTGCGTATAGGCGCCGACGGCCATGGTCACCGCGTTCTCCCGCGCGATCTCGCCGAGGCGCTGCGCGCTCGGCCCGTCGGCCGGCTCAGCCAGGTCGGCGAGCCGGTCGCCAAGGAAGTAGCCGGTGGTGGCGCATTCGGGAAAGACCGCGAGGTCGGCCTGCAGGGATGCAGCCTCGCGGGCGAAGCGGGCGATGGTCGCGAGGTTCCTCTCCGTATCGCCGGTGGCGCAATCCATCTGCGCGACCGCGAGGGTCCAGGCCACGCCACTCATGTCACAGCTCCTGCCTCTTCGCTCCCGCCGCCCTCTGCGCGCCTCGCCGCGCTGCTGACGATGCTAGTTCCTGAGCGGCTTGCCGGTCTCCAGCATGTGCTCCATGCGGGCGATGGTGGCGGGCATGCGGATCAGCGCAAGCAGCGCCTCGCGCTCCAGCTCCGAGAGGCGGTCCTCCGAGACCTCCCTCGTCGTGTCGGTCTCGCCGCCGGTGAGCACGTTGCCCAGATGCTCGATCACCACCAGATCGTGGGGCGTCGCCTTGCGGGTCTTGGCGAGCCCGCGAACCGCCATCTTGAGAGCGACGCGCCCGGTCTTGCCCGGCAGCTTGACCGTCGCAGGCTCCGGCGGCGTGTAGTTCTCCGCCAGTGCCAGCGCCTTGGCCTTGGCATCGGCCAGCAGCCGGTCGCGGTTGGCGGTGATCGCATCGCCGTCGCGCAGGAATCCGATTTTTCGCGCCTCCTTCGCAGAGCGTGAGACCCTGGCGAGGCCGATGGTCTCGAAAACCCTGGAGATCGCCGGCATCGCGCCGCCGAAGCCGGACCGGCCGGCATTGAGCCCGCGCAGCATCATCTCCTTGCAGCCGCCCCATCCGGGGACGAGGCCGACACCGACCTCGACCAGGCCCATATAGCTCTCGGCGTGGGCCTGCACCGCATCGCAGTGCAGCAGGACCTCGCAACCGCCACCGAGCGCCATGCCGGAAGGCGCGCCCACCACCGGGAAGGGCGCGAACTTGAGCGAGCGGAAGGCGTCCTGACCCTGCTTCGCCGTCTCCTCGATCATCGACCACGCGCCGACGTTCACGACGAAGAGCGCAAGGCCGAGATTCATGCCGACAGAGAAACTGCTGCCCTCGTTGTGGATCACCAGCGCCTTCATCCTGCCGCCCACGATCTCCACCGACTGCCCGACCAGCGCCATGATCTCGGTGTCGAGCGCATTCATCTTGCTGTGGAATTCGAGGCAGGCGACGCCGTCGCCGATGTTCCAGAGGCTCGCCGAGCCGTTGCGGGCGAGCGGCTTGCCGGCGCGCTTGATGTCGGAGAGGAGGAGCATGCCGTCGGGCCGCGCAAGCGGCACGTACGTGCCGCCGCCGGCGAGATGCGTGGCGCGGCCGTCTGCGATCCGATAGAAGCCGCCGCCGTCCGCCGCCACCTGCAGCAGCGGCGGCACCTCCCTGCCCTCTGCGGCGAGCTTCTCTGCGAACCAGTCGGCGCCGACCAAATCGATCATCTCGAAGGGGCCGCGCTTCCAAGCGTAGCCGAGGCGCATGGCGCGATCGACCGCTTCGACATCGTCGGCAATCTCGGGCACCAGCCCGGCGGTGTAGGCGAGCGTGCCCGACATCACCTGCCAGGCGTAGGCGCCGGTCTTGTCCGGATGCTCGAACAACGCCCGGAGCGAGCGGCCCGCCTGCTCGACGCTCTCGAGCCGGGGGCGAAGGGCAGGCCCGTACTCGCCGGTGGCGAGGTCGCGCACCTCCTTCTCTTTCTTCTCGGAGCCGGGCTTCAGCCTGTAGAAGCCGCCCTTGCCCTTGCGGCCGATATAGCCGCTCTCGATCATCTCGCCGATGAACGCGGGTTCGTCGTAGACCGCGTGGAAGGGATCGCTCTCCGGCAGCGCATCCCTGAGGCTGCGCCCGACCAGCGGCATCAGGTCGAGGCCGACCAGATCGATCAGCCCGAAGACGCCGGTCTTCGGCACGCCGATGGGGCGGCTCAGCACCGCGTCGGCCTCCTCCACCGTCACCCCGCTCTCGATCGCTGCGCGCACGGCAGCGATCAGCCAGTAGGTACCGATGCGGTTGGCGATGAAGCCGGGCGTGTCGTTGCAGGGCACCACGCCCTTGCCGAGCTTGCGGTCGGCGAAGTCGCAGACTTCCGCGACGGCCTCCGCCCGGGTCTTTGGCCCCGCCACCACTTCCAAGAGCCGCATGTAGCGCGGCGGGTTGAAGAAGTGGGTGATGAGGAAGTCCCGCGCGAACGCCTCCGGCATGCCGTCGAGCAGCACGGCGGAGGGAATGGTCGACGTGTTGGAGGAGACGATCGCGCCCTCTTTGCGCACCGAATCGATCTTGCGATAGGTGGCCTGCTTGGCGTCCACCGTCTCGATCACCGCTTCGACGATCCAGTCCGCATCGCTTAAAAGGTGCAGGTGGTCCTCGATATTGCCGGTGGTGATGCGCTTGGCGTCGGATTTCTCCATGAAGGGCGCGGGGTCCGTCTTGAGCATCCGGGCGACGGCGCCCTCGGCCAGCGCGTTCCGCTTGCTCGCGCCGTCCGGCACGATATCGAGCAGCACCACGTCGTGGCCCCCGTTGGCGATGTGGGCGGCGATGCCGCCGCCCATCAGACCCGCCCCGATGACGGCGGCCTTCTGGATTGCCATCAGGCGGCCTCAAGAACGGTGGAGATGCCCTGGCCGCCGCCAATGCACTGGGTGGCCAGCGCATAGCGCTTGTCTTCGCGGCGAAGGATCTGCGCCGCCTTGCCGGTGATGCGCGCGCCGGTCGCGCCCAACGGGTGGCCGATGGCGATGGCGCCGCCGTCGATGTTCATGCGCTCCAGATCGATGGAAAGCTCGCGCACGCAGGCGAGCGCCTGCACGGCGAAGGCCTCGTTGAGCTCGATCACGTCGATATCGGACATCTTGAGCCCGGCACGGGCGAGCGCCTTCTCCGACGAGACGACCGGGCCGTAGCCCATGATCTCCGGCGGGCAGCCGGCCACCGCGATGGCCTTGATGCGGGCGAGCACCGCGAGCCCGTTGCGCGCGGCGTAGTCCTCGGTGCAGACCAGCACGGCGGCGGCACCGTCGGTGAGCGGGGACGAGGTGCCGGCCGTGACAGTGCCGTCGGCATCGAAGGCGGGCTCCAGGCCGGCGAGGACCTCGGCATTGGTGCCGGGGCGGATGCAGCCGTCGCGCTCGACCGTGCCATCGCTGGTCTCGACCGCGATCACCTCGCCGGCGAACTTGCCGTCGTCCCAGGCTTGGGCGGCGCGGGCGTGGCTCGCAACCGCCAGCGACTCCTGCTCCTCGCGGGTGATCTGGTACTTGCGTGCGAGGTTTTCGGCGGTCTCGCCCATGGGCATGTAGGCGCCCTCGTTCTTCTCATAGAGATCGGGGTTGGGCGCCGGATTGAAGCCGCCCATGGGCACGCGGCTCATGGACTCGACGCCGGCGCAGATGAACGCCTCGCCGGCATCCATGCGGACCGCGCCGGCGGCGATGTGGATCGCCTGCATCGACGAGCCGCAGAAGCGGTTGACGGTGGCGCCGGCGACCGAAATCGGGAGCTCCGCGATGAGCGCCACGATGCGCCCCAGGTTGAAGCCCTGCTCGCCCTCGGGAAAGGCGCAGCCGATGATCAGGTCCTCGATCTCGGCGGGATCGAGGCCGGTCTGATCGATCAGTCCCTGCACGACCTCGGCCGCGAGATCGTCCGGGCGCTTCTCGACCAGCGCGCCCTTGTGGGCAAAGTGGAAGGGCGAACGGACATAGCCGGCGATGACGGCATTATTCATGGGCTGGGGCCTCTTGCTCTGTCTGATTCGACGCGCCGCAGACTAGCCTGCGGCAGCCGCGCTCTGCTTGGCGGCCTCCTCGGCCACCAGCTCCCTCTTGGAGAGCTTGCCGATGATCGTCTTCGGCAGCTCGTCGCGGAACTCGATCTGCTTTGGCATTTCGATGGGCGAGAGTTTGTCCTTGAGGAAGTCCGTCAGCTCGTCGGCCGTGAGACTCTGGCCGTCCTTGAGGCGGACGAAGGCCTTGACGGTCTGCTGGCGGCGGGCGTCGTCGACGCCGATGACCGTCACCTCCAGCACCGACGGGTGCTTGTAGATCGCCTCCTCCACATGGCGCGGGTAGATGTTGTAGCCGCCGGCGATGATGACCTCCTTGAGCCGGTCGATGAGATAGACGTAGCCGTCCTCATCGATCCGGCCGACATCGCCGGTGTGGAAGCGCCCGCCGGCGAAGGCGCGGGCGTTCTCCTCATCGCGCTTCCAGTAGCCCTTCATCACCTGCGGGCCGGAGATGCAGATCTCGCCGACCTCGCCCTGCGGCAACACTTTCTCCGGATCGTCGACCGCGCAAATGTCGACCACCGTGCTGGGCACCGGCACGCCGAGCGAGCCTTCGCGGCTGCCGCCGGGCGTGGCCGGGTTGCAGGTCGCGACCGGCGAGGTCTCGCTGAGCCCGTAGCCTTCCACCAGCGTGCAGCCGGAGAGTTCCTGGAACTTCTCCTGCACCTCGCGCGGCAGCGAGGCGCCGCCCGAGAGGCAGACCTTGATGGAGGAGAGATCGTACTTGCCCGTCGCGACGTCGGGATGGCCGTTGATCGCGATATAGATCGTCGGTACGGCGGGGAAGAAGGTCGGGCGCTTCTTGTGGACGACCTTGAGCACGGTGTCCAACTCGAAGCGCGGCAGCAGGATCATCTTGGCGCCGAGCTTGATGCTGAAATTCATCACCACGGCCATGGCGAAGACGTGGAAGAGCGGCAGCACGCCGATCATGACCTCGCTGCCTGCCTCGGCATCGGGCATCATCATCGCCGCCTGCGCCACGTTCGCCGAGAGGTTGGCGTGGGTCAGCATCGCGCCCTTCGAGGTTCCGGTGGTGCCGCCGGTGTACTGAAGCACCGCGATATCGTCGTCGACCTCGATCTCGACCGGCGTGGGCCTGCCGGCGTTGTCGGTCAGCTTACGGAAGAACACATGGCGGGAATCGCGCGGTATCTTGGCGATCTCGCTGCGCTTGACCAGGGGGAAGAGCAGCCGCTTGAGGCCGGGCAGCATGTCCGCCATGGGGCAGATCACCAGATGGGTGAGCCGCGTCTGGTCGAGGGCGATGCGGGCCTTGTCATAGAGGATGGAGAGGTCGAGGGTGACCAGGACGTCGGTCTCCGAATCCTCGATCTGGCTCTTGATCTCCTCGATGGCGTAGAGCGGGTTGACGTTGACGACCGTCCCGCCGGCCTTCAGCACTCCGTAATAGACGGCGACGAAGTTCGTGCAATTGGGCAGGAGGATGCCGACCTTGGTGCCCTTGCGAACCCCGAGATTCTGGAAGCCCTCGGCCGCGCGATTCGCCAGGTCGCCGAGTTGCCGATAGGTCGTGATCCGGTCCATGAAGTCGATGGCGGGGCGGTCCGCGAAGCGGGCGACCGCATCGTCGAGCAACCGCTGCAGGGGCGCCTTGGGCAACGGCGCGTTCCAATCGATATTCTCTGGGTAGGACTTCTCCCAGGGGTGGGCACCGCCTTGCGCTTCGCCCTCAGCCATGCGCTCCGCTCCTTCTGCCTGGGATTCGCGCCCCCGCTCCGCCCTGTCCAGACACGGGGGACGCACTCTTGCGCACTATGAAAACCCGGTTTCCCCCCGTCAAGGCGCGAAACCACGCATCATGTGCCCACATCCGCCGGCGGACGTTGACATAAATCGGCCGGACCCCATTCTGGCGCCATGACCAGCCCGGACTTCCCACCAATGTCATGGTCTGCGCGGCGATCAACCGCGAGGCCAACCGCATCGCCGCCGGCCTCGCGGAGCGCGGCATCGAGCCCGGTCACCGCTGCGCCGTGATGATGCAGAACGCGCCGGCGCACGTCTTCGTCTGGTTCGCCACCGCCAAGCTCGGCGTCGTCGAGGTGCCGATCAACACCGCCTATCGGGGCGACATCCTGACCCATATCGTCACCAGCGCACGCGTGACGGCCATGGTGCTGGACGCCGAGTTCGTGCCCGTGGTCGCGCGCATCGCCGATCGCTGCCCCGGTCTCGGCACCTTCATCGTCTCGGGCGGCGACCTGGAGGATGCACGGCGCACGCTGCCCGGCGTCGTGCT
This sequence comes from Alphaproteobacteria bacterium, assembly GCA_965237415.1. Taxonomy (GTDB): domain Bacteria; phylum Pseudomonadota; class Alphaproteobacteria; order UBA828; family UBA828; genus WTGU01. The sequence continues at coordinate 132,654 of CBDEFM010000002.1, read as the reverse complement.
CTCGCTGGAAGATGTCGCGACCGGCGACGGCACCGATCGGCCGAGGCCCATCGAAGCAACCACCACGGCCTGCATCATGTTCACCTCGGGCACCACGGGGCCGTCCAAGGGCGTGGTCATCAACAACCACTTCGAGCTTTCGTTCGCCGTCGTCTTCAACGAGATCGTGTCGCTCGGCGCCGAGGACGTGACCTACGACTTCCTCCCCTTCTTCCATATCGCCGGCAAGTTCATCATGCTCGGCACCATGCTCGCGGATTGCCGGATGCTGCTGCGTCCGCGCTTCAGCGCGGCCCGGTTCTGGCCGGACGTGCGCGCGCACGGCGTGACCGTGACGGTGGGCGTGGGCGGCATCTGCCACATGCTCTGGGCCGAGCCGCCGCGGCCGGACGACGCCGACAACCCGCTGCGCATGATCTACTCGGTGCCCAACCCGCACGACGTGCAGGAGGAGTTCCTCGAGCGCTTCGGCCTGCAATTGACCGAGGGCTACGGCTCGACCGAGGCGAATATCGTCGTCTACACGCGGCCAGACGAAGCGACGCCGAAGGGCACGGCCGGGCGAGCGGCGCCCTATAACGAGGTGGCGATCGTCGACGGGATGGACCGCCCGGTGCCGCCCAGCACATCGGGCGAGATCGTGGTCCGGGCCAAGCACCCTTACATCCTGATGGAGGGTTATGACGGCCTGCCGGAGGCGACGCTGGCGGCCTTCCGCAATCTCTGGTTCCACAGCGGCGACCGCGGCCACATGGACGAGGAGGGTTTCCTCTTTTTCCACGACCGGATGAAGGACGCGATCCGCCGGCGCGGCGAGAACATCTCGTCGTTCGAGGTCGAGCACATCGTCAACAAGCACCCCGACGTGGCCGAGACCGCCGCCATCGCCGTCCCCGCCGAGGTGGGGGAGGACGAGGTGAAAGTGGCGGTCGTGCGAAATCCCGGCGCCGCGCTGACCGAGGAGGCGCTGCTCCGTCACTGCGCGGCCGAGATGCCCTACTTCATGGTCCCCCGCTTCATCGAGTTCAGGGCCGACCTGCCGCGCACGTCCACGCAGAAGGTGCGCAAGGTGGTGCTGCGGGAGGAAGGCATCACCGCCGCGACCTGGGACCGGGAGGCGGCCGGGTTCAAGGTGACCCGTGACGGGCTCGCACGGCGCCGCTGACCGGCGGCCCCGCGCCAGCGCGGCATTCGCCGCCTATCAGGCGGGCAGAAGCAGCGAGGCGGAGGCCATCGGACGCGCCATCCTCGCCCATGACCCGCGCGATGCAGGCGCGCACTACGTCTGCGGCCTGGTTGCCGCCGACCAGGGCGCGCTAGACCGGGCGCTTCAGGCGTTCGAGACCGCCGCGGCGCTGGCGCCCGACAAGGCGAGCCTGCAAATCACGCTCGGCAATCTGGCGCTACGGCAAGGGGACGACGCGGCGGCCGAGCGTGCCTTCCGCACGGCGTTGGCGCTCGCGCCGGGCTCGGTAGCGGCGCACACCAACCTCGGCGCAACGCTGAAGCGGCAGGGGCGGCTGGAAGAGGCCGTTGCCTCCTTCTGCGCGGCCCTTGCGCTCTATCGCGGCTCCGCCTGGTGGGGCACGGACCCTGCGTCCGGCACGGCCGTGCTCGATCCCGCCCAGCAGGAGACCTTCCGCACCGCATCCAGAGCCAAGCTCGAATTCGACCTGGCGCAGATCGGCTACCTGCTGGAGCAAGGCCGGCTCCCGCCTTCGTTTGCCGAAGCGCGCAAGGGCCTTCGCCGGGTGCTTGACGGTTTCGGCAACGAGACCCGGCCGGGTGCGCCGCGCCCGCTCACGGCGGCGGAGCGTCAGCTCATCGGCCCCGTCTACAACCGGGTGATTTATCGCCCGCCGGAGGAGGCCATCGCGCCCGCGCTCAACCCTGGCCTCGACGTGGGCGCAATCGAGCGGCGCTACCATGCGACGACGCCATCGGTGGTCGTCGTCGACGATCTGCTCAGCGCACCCGCCCTCGCCGCCCTTCAGCGCTTTTGCATGGAGGCGACGATCTGGTTCGACTGCAAGGAGCACGGCGCCTATCTCGGGGCCTATCTGCACGAGGGTTTCGACCATCAGCCGCTGTTGGAGCTCGCGCGCGAGCTCCAACAGCGGCTGAGCGGCATCATGGGGGGGCACCCACTCACGCAGATGTGGGCGTTCAGCTACGGCCAAACAGGCGGGGGGACGCGCAAACATTCGGACAAGGCCGCCGTCAACGTCAACCTCTGGATCACGCCCGATGACGCCTGCCCGGATCCCGAGGCGGCCGGCCTCACCGTGTACGATGTCGCCGCGCCGCCCGATTGGGGATTCTCGGATTACAATCTGAACCCGACGCGGCTAGAGCGCCTCGTGGCGCTCGAGGGGCGTGCACCGGTGCACGTTCCTTATCGCTGCAACAGAGCGGTGATCTTCGACTCCAGCCTCATTCACGAAAGCGGTGGCGTGCGCTTCCGAACCGGCTATACCAACCGGCGGATCAACGTCACGCTCCTATTCGGCGAGCGCGCGGAGGAAGAGTGAGACCATGATTCCGATCACCGACGCGCTGATCGGCGAGATGGTCCAGGCCATCGTCGACGAGGTCGATCCGGAACAGGTGATCCTTTTCGGCTCCCGTGCGCGTGGCGAAGAGCGGGAGAGGTCGGACGTCGACCTGATCGTGCTGGAGACCGAGCCCTTCGGCCCCGCCCGCAGCCGCCACGAGGAGCTGGTCAGGCTTTATCATGCGATTGCGGGTTTCCCCGTGGCCGCCGACGTTCTCGTCTATTCCCGCGAAGACGTGGACTATTGGCGCGATTCCCTCAATCACGTGCTCGCGCGGGCGCTGCGGGAAGGCAAGGTGCTCTATGAGCGGACGGATGCTTAGCCATTGGCTGACGGAGGCCGGGCTATCGGCGGAGGAAGCCGCACCGGCCCTCGAGGGCGACGGCCGCGCCGACATCTGCATCGTCGGCGGCGGCTTTTGCGGGCTGTGGACGGCGATCCGCCTGAAGGAGCGCGACCCCTCCATCGATATCGCGATCGTCGAGAAGGACGAATGCGGCAGCGGCGCAAGCGGCCGCAACGGCGGCTTCGTCCTGAGCTGGTGGGCCAAGTTCGGCTCGCTCTGCAAGTTCTGCCCCTCGGACGAGGCGGTCCGCCTCGCCCGCGCCTCGGCCGATGCCGTCGGCGACATCGGCCGCTTCTGCGAAGGCCACGGGATCGACGCGCACTATCGCGGCGACGGCTGGCTGTGGGCGGCATCCAGCGAGCCGCAGGTCGGCTCCTGGAGTGCGTTGGTGGATACGCTGGAACGTCATCAGCTGCACCCGTTCGAGCTTTGGGAGCCGGAGACGGTCAAGCGCCGCTCAGGCACCGACCGTCACATCGCCGGCGTCTACGAGCCGACCGGGGCCAGCGTGCAACCGGCCCTGCTGGCGCGCGGACTGCGCCGCGTGGCGCTCTCCAAGGGTGTGCGCATCTACGAACGGACGCCGTTGACCCGGCTCGACCGCAGCCGGCCGCCGCGCGTGGTCACCCCGCGCGGCACGCTGACCGCCGACAAGGTGATCATCGCCATGAACGCCTGGGCGACCATGTTCCCGGAGCTGCGGCGGACCATCGTCGTGATCTCGAGCGATATCGTGGCGACCCGGCCGATGCCCGAGCGCCTCGCCGCCTCCGGCTGGGGCGACGGCATGTGCATCTCGGATTCCCGGACCCTGGTGAACTACTACCGCCCGACCATGGATGGCCGCGTCGCCTTCGGCACCGGCGGCGGGCGGCTCTCCTTCGGCAACAGGGTCGATGATCGCTTCAACGGCGCCTCGCCGCGCGCCCGCGAGGTCGAAGGTTACTTCCGCCGGATCTACCCAAACTTCAGCGATGTGCCGATCGCGACGAGCTGGACCGGGCCGGTCGACCGCTCCCTCAGCGGGCTCCCCTTCTTCGGCCGCCTCGACGGCCGCGACGACCTGCTCTACGGCCTCGGCTTCTCGGGCAACGGCGTGGGGCCCACCTCCGTCGGCGGCCGCGTCCTCGCCTCGCTCGCCCTCGGCGCGAAGGACGAGTGGTCCGAGTGCGGGCTGGTGCGGGAGGAAGTGGGGCTCTTCCCGCGCGAGCCGGTGCGCTATGTCGGCGGGCGTATGGTGATCGCAGCGAACCGGCGCAAGGAGCGCCTGGAGGACCAGGGCCTGACGCCCGGCCCCCTCACGGTCAAGCTCGCGGGCCTCGCGCCCGCTGGCCTCGTGCCGGTGAAGGGGGTCGATGCGCCGGCGCCGAAAGACTGACGGGTGGGCACTGGGCTAGCCCCGCAGCTTGCGACGCTCTCCGCCCACGACGGCCTCCCGCTCCGCACAGCCGTCTGGCCGGCGCCGCCCGGCGGCGCACGGGGAACGGTGGTGTTGCTGCAGGGCAGGGCCGAGTTCATCGAGAAGTACGGCGAGACCGTGGGCGACCTCAGGGCCCGTGGCTTCGCCGTTTACGCGCTGGACTGGCGGGGTCAGGGCCGCTCCGGCCGGGTGCTGAAGGATACGCGCAAAGGTCATGTCGTCAGCTACGAGGACTATTTGAGCGACTTGGACCTGTTCCTGGAGCGGCTGGTCGTCGCGCAAGCCCCGCGGCCCATCGTAGTGCTGGCCCATTCCATGGGCGGCCACATCGTGCTCCGTCATCGGGCCGAGCACGACTCCCGCGCCGCGCCCTATTTCGCCGCAGGGATCGCCCTCTCCGCCCCCATGGTGGACATCCTGATGAACCCGGCAGAGCGGGCCTTGGGCGCGGTGCTTACCGTCGCCGCCATGAGCGTCGGCCTCAGGAACCAGTACGTGCCGGCGCGCGGCCCCTTCCCGCCGCCGTTCGACGGCAATCCGCTGACTCGCGACCGCGTGCGGTACGAGCGCATGGAAACGCTGATGCGGGAGAACCCGGCGCTCGCCATCGGCTGGCCGACGGTGGGCTGGCTTGCCGCCACACGGCGCTCGGTGACGATCCTGCGCAGCCGGGACTATCCCGAACGGGTCGGAACGCCGGTGCTCATGATCGGCGCGGCAGCCGACAGGGTCGTCTCCAACGCCGCTCAGGCCCGGCTCGCCGCGCGGCTGCCCGACTGCCGGCTCGAGACGATCCCCGACGCCCGCCACGAGGCGCTGATGGAGACGGACGACGTCAGGGCGCGCGTCTTCGCCCTCTTCGACGCGTTCGTGGACGAAGTGCTCGGGAGCCCGGTTCAGCCCAGTCGGTAGAAGCGGACGGCGTTGTCGTGGAAGAGCGCGCGCTGCTCGGCCTCCGAGAAATCCGCGACGATGGTCTTGAACGAGTTGTAGACCGCGTCGGCACCGCCGTGCAGTCCGGCCACCGGAAAGTCGCTCGCGAACATGCAGCGCTCGGTGCCGAAGGCGTCGATGGTGTGGCGGATGAAGGGCCGCGTGCTTTCCGTGGTCCAGTTGTGGTCGTAGGCGCCGAGGTCGGAGATCTTGACCGCGACGTTGGTGGCATCGGCGAGCGCGCTCATGCCTGAGCGCCAGGCCGCGATGGCGTCATCGTCCCTATCGGCAGGGCTGCCGGTGTGGTTGACGATGATCTGCGTGTCGGGGAAGGCGCTGGCGAGGTCCAAAGCGTCGCCGAGTTGGCCGGAATAGATCATCATGTCGAAGGCGAGATCGAACCGCCGCAGCAGGCCGAAGCCGTGCCGCCACGCCGCATCCTGCATCAGGTCGGCGCGCTCGTTGAAGCTCCAGGCCGGGTTCCGATGCCAGCTCAGGATCTGGCGGATACCGCGCATGTTGGCCTGCGAGCAGTGGGCCTCCAGCACCGCTTCCGCGTCCGGCTCCTCCAGGCGCGCGTGGGCGACGATCCCGTGGGGGAAGCCGCGCTCGTCGGCGATGCCTTGCAGCCAGCGGGTCTCGGCGGCCGGGTCGTCCTCCAGAAAACTCGCCTGGATATGGACCGACTTGACCAGATTTATGCCGGCCATGTCCGCTAGATAGTCGTCGAGCAGATAGTCGCGGATGAGCGGCGCGGTGCTGCCGAACACCACCTCGCGGGGGCCGTCGGTGAGCCACGAATAGCGGCCGGACTCGAGATCCCAGAGGTGATGGTGGGCGTCGACGATCGGCCCGTCATAGAGGCTGGTCACGGCGTGCTCCGCTTCTCTCTCCCCGCGCGCACGATGGCCGCACAGGGGCGCACCTGAGTCAAGGCGCCGGCGTTGCCTCGTGCGTGTTCTGCGGCCTGCGCATGAGGATGTGAACGATCTCGTAGCTCAGCACCGGCTCGTCCCGCTGGTTGCGGACGTCGTAGGCGATGCGCACATAGCCGCGGTCCGGCTTGGAGCGCGAGAGGCGGGTCTCGGCGACGGTCGCGACCGCGTGGATGGAATCGCCCGGCCGCGCTGGCCGGTGGAAACGCACCGCGTCGATGCCCGGCCCGCCGATGCAGGCCTCGTTGATCACGCCGAGCTCGTAGAAGAGGCGGAACCCCAGCGCCATGGTTTGAAAGCCGCTGGCGATCAGGCCGCCATAGGGGCCGTCGGCTGCTTGCACAGCATCGACGTGGATCGGCTGCGGATCGAACTTGCGTGCGAAGGCGACAATCTCCGCCTCGTCGAGCGCCCATTCGCCCGTGACGAAGCGCTCGCCGGGCTTCAGATCGTCGAAGTAACGCGCTGCTTCCGGCGCCGGGCCGGACACGCAATTCGCGGTCACAGCGTCGGGTTGTCGATGTCGAGCCCGTAGAGAATTCGCCCGTAGGTCGTGTAGTTCACGTCCTTGTTCTGGGTGAAATGCTGGTTGGCGACCATCATGTCGGTGTAGAGGTTGCCGAGCGAGCTCTTGCTGTAAACGCTGGCAGCGCCGGAGAGGTCCCAGACGGCACGCGCGGCATCCATGGCGGTGTTGCCGGCGTAGGTCGCAAGCGCGCGGCAGCGGGCACGCTCCTCCAGGTTCGGCACGCGGCCCTCCTCACGAGCGATCGCGCTGATCTCGTCGCCTGCGAATCTCAGGAGCTGCCGCGCACAATCGACGGCGGCCTTCGCTTCGGCGAAGCGGATATGCTGCGAGGCGAAGGTCGCCACGCCCTTCTCCGCCATGATCGAGCCTTTCTTGCGCGCGATCTCGTTGTATTCCGCGACCATCTCCAGCGCGATCCCGACCGCGCCGCTGGAAATGCCGCAGCCGAAGATGGGATAGCTCGGAAGCAGGTAGAGCGGCGTCTCCCGCCAGTGGCCGCCGGGCGATTCGCCGCCGCGCAGTACTTCCATCGAGAGCGCCCGGTGAGCGGGCACGAAGAACTCCTGGAGCCGGACGTCGTTGGTGCCGCTGCCGCGCAGTCCCAGCGCGTGCCAGGTATCCAGGATCTCGATCTCCTCACGCCTAATTAGGAAGTGCAGGTGGCTCTCGTGCTGCCCTGCCCTGCCCTCCTCGTAGCCGGAGACGATGCACCAGTCGCAGGTGTCCACGCCGGTGACGAAGGGCCAACGCCCGTTCACCCGGTAGCCGCCACGGGCGCGCTCGTAGCGGCCCAGGCTCTGGATCAGGATGCCGGCGACCAGGTTCTCGGGATCGTCGCCCCAGACCTCATCCTGAGCGTCACGCGGCCACTGGGCGACCATGAAGGGGTGAACGACATATTGAACGACCGCCCAGCCCGTCGAGCCGCAGGCGGCACCGACTTCGGAGACCGCATCGACGACGTCGCGCAAAGGCCCGCCAGCGCCGCCGTAGGCCGGCGGCTGCAGGATGCGTGCAACGCCTGACTCCCGGACCATCTCGCGAATATCGGGCAGGACGGTGCGGTTCCCGCGGGTCTCTTCCCGCCGCGCGCGAAGGGCGGGCAAAAGGGTGTCGAGATCGGCGCGCATGGCTCCCTTTTCCGTGCTTCAAGACGGCAGCGAAGGTGGCTCCCCCGCCGGCCGGCGGCCCCGGCGCGCGCCATCATGGCGACGCCCGGCGAACGGGACAAGGCCGGGTGCTGCCCCGCAGTCCGCTATCCAATGTACGCGGACCGGCCTAGAGTCGGCTTGGTTCACGCTCCTGTACGAACCTGTACGAAATTGCTTGGTCCGAGCCTTGACCAAGCATGAGGCTGCCGCTATGCGTTGATGTTCTTAGTCGATGGAACCAGCGTGCAGGGAATACCATGGCGCAGACAGTCAATGTCGGAGAGGCCAAGGCGCGGTTGTCCCAACTAATCGCGCGTGCAGAGGCCGGCGAAGACGTGATCATCGCGCGCGACGGCGTGCCTGCGGCCCGCATCGTGCCCTTGGAACGGCCCGTCGGCGAGACCATCGCGCTTATGCGGCAAGAACGGGCCAAACGGTCGGGGGTCCCCGCCGCGGACATTCGGGCTGCCAAGGAGCAGGGCCGTGCCTGATGGCCATCGTCGTGGATGTGTCAATCGCCGCTGCCTGGTGCTTCCCCGATGAGCAGGCCGATGCCGCCGAGCGGGCACTCGACGAGTTGCCGCGGCTTGGCGGCGTGGTTCCAGGCATTTTTCGATACGAAATACGCAACGTGCTGGTCGTGAACGAGCGCCGCGGTCGCATCGATCAAGCGGACAGTGCACGATTCATGACGCGCTTGCGGGATTTACGCCTGCTACGGGACGATGCTCATGACGAGGACACGATCATGGCTCTCGCCCGTAAACATGGGCTGAGTGCCTATGATGCCGCATATCTGGAGACTGCGCTTCGCCGCGGCGACAGTTTGGCGACTTTGGACCGGGAGTTGGCGAACGCCGCGGCGGCCGAGGGCGTTACCCTGATTCGCTAACACTCAGGGGGCCAACGACTTGGCGGCGTCGGCCCAGTGATCCGAAGCCCGCCCTCTCACTCGCATCTGCGGGCACCAGACTTGCGAATCCTGTTCCGCCCCGCCGGCAGAAAGCTGTACTCTCCCGCCGCGCGGCGGGGCGCCGGGTTTGAGACCACACGGGGGACAAAATGAGCAAGACGGCGATCGTAATCGGCGTGGGCGCAGGCGAAGGGCTTGGGGCGGCGGTGTGCCGCATGGCGGCGAGCGAAGGCCTCCACGTCTTCGTCGGCGGCCGCACCGAGGCCAAGGTCGAGGCGGTTGCCGATGCGATCCGCGCGGCAGGAGGAAACGCCACGGCCGTCGTCGCCGACACCACCGACGAAGCCTCGGTCGCCGCCTTCGTCGAAGCGGCGGAGAGCCATGGGCCGATCGACCTCGCCATCTTCAACGCCGGCAACAACATGCCGGGCAGCCCGCTCGAAATGGAGGCCGCGTATTTCGAGACCTGCTGGCGGATCGGCTGCTTCGGCGGCTTCCTGTTCAGCCGCGAGGCGCTGCGCCGCATGGTGCCGCGGGGCGAGGGTACGCTGCTGCTCACCGGCGCGAGCGCCTCGATGCGCGGCAAGCCCAACTTCGCCGCCTTCACCTCCGCCAAGGCCGGGCTCCGCGCGCTGGGCCAAAGCCTCGCGCGCGAATTCGGCCCCGAGGGCATTCACGTGGCCCATGTCGTGGTCGACGGCGGCATCGACGGCGAGAGGCTCAAGACCCGCGCGCCGCAGTTCGCCGAACGGATGGGCGAGGGCGGGCTGATCGGCCTCGACGGGCTCGCGGAGTCCTATCGCTTCCTCTACCGCCAGCCGCGCAACGCCTGGACCCAGGAGCTCGATCTGCGCACCCACAAGGAGCAGTTCTGATATCCCGCCCGGCGTATCGCGCGGCGGCCGCGGCGGCGGCGATTGACATGCCGGCCTGAACGCCGCTTTCAGCCGCTATGCCCGAGAAGCCTGAGAAGCTGCCGCTCCACGGCGTCCGCGTCATCGACCTTGCGACCTTCATTGCCGGGCCGTTCACGGCCGCCATCCTCAGCGAGTTCGGCGCCGAGGTCATCAAGGTCGAGCAGCCGCGGACGGGCGATCCCCTGCGCAAATTCGGGACGCCCAGCAAGCGCGGCGACGGCTATACTTGGCTCTCGGAGCAGCGCAACAAGAAGTCCGTCACCCTCGACCTCCGCCAGCCCGAGGGCGCGGCGCTCTTCAAGCGCCTCGTCGCCGAAGCCGACATCCTCTGCGAGAACTTTCGGCCCGGCACCATGGAGAAGTGGGGCCTGGGGCCGGATGAGCTGAAGCGCGTGAACCCCGGCCTGGTGCTGGTGCGCATCTCCGGCTACGGCCAGACCGGCCCCTACAAGGACCGCCCCGGCTTCGCCCGCATTGCGCACGCCTTCGGCGGCCTCACTCATCTCACCGGCGTCCCCGGCGGGCCGCCGCTGACGCCAGGCTCCACCTCGCTTGCCGACTACATCTCCGGCCTCTATGGCGCCGTCGGCGCGCTGCTCGCGCTCCGCAGCCGCGAGGACACGGGCGGGCAGGTGATCGACATCGCGCTCTACGAATCGATCTTCCGCGTGCTGGACGAGATGGCGCCGCTCTATGCCGCCACCGGGTTCGTCCGCCCGCGGCTCGGGCTGATGACCAGTAACGTCTGCCCTCACGGCCATTTTGAGTGCGGCGACGGCGGCTGGGTCGCGATTGCGTGCACCAGCGACAAGATGTGGCGCCGCATGGCCGCGGTGCTCGGCCGCGAAGAGCTGGGCGAGGATGAGCACTACGCCACCAGCGCCCGGCGTGTGGAGAACCGCGACGATGTCGAGGCCATGGTCACGGCCTTCACGCTTTCGCTGCCGCGCGACCGGGTGGTGGAGACCTGCAATGCGGGCGGCGTGCCGACGGCACCCGTCTACTCCATCGCCGACATTTTCGAGGACCCGCAGTATCAGGCGCGCGGCACCCTGAAGGATGTGATCGAACCCGAGACTGGCGAGCACGTCCACGTGCCGAACGTGCTCCCCGCCCTCTCCGAGACGCCGGGGCGGATCGAAAGCCTCGGCCCCAGGCTCGGCGCCCACAACGACGAGGTGTATGGCACCCTGCTCGACCTCTCGGCGGACGAGCGCGACGCCCTGCGCGAGAAGGGCGTCATCTGAATGCACCCGATTGCGCGTATGTCGGCAGCGCGCCAGACCGCCGTGTGGCTAGAGGACCATACCTTATGAGAGACCCGTGCCGGCTGTACCTGATCACACCGCCGGAGTTCGCGCTGGACCGGTTCGCGCCCAAGTTGGAGGCCGCGCTCGACGCAGGCGATGTCGCCTGCCTTCAGCTCCGGCTGAAGGGCGCGGACGACGATGACGTGCGCCGCGCAGGCGAGTGGCTGCTGCCGATCTGCCAGGCGCGCGATGTGCCGCTGCTCATCAACGACCGGCCCGACCTCGCGGCGGAGTTGGGCGCCGATGGCGTCCACGTGGGAGCCGACGACGCGGATTACGCGCAGGCGCGCGAACGGGTTGGCGCGAACGGGACGGTGGGCGTGAGCTGCTACGATTCACGCCACCGGGCCGTGGAGGCGGCGGCATCGGGCGCAGACTATGTGGCCTTCGGCGCCTTCTTCCCCACCGAAACCAAGACGCCGCGCGCAAAGGCGGACGTCCACCTGCTCAAGTGGTGGCATACCCTGATGGTGGTGCCCTGCGTCGCCATCGGCGGCATCACGGCCGAGAACTGCGCACCACTGGTGGAAGCCGGCGCGGATTTTCTCGCCGTGGTCGGCGGCGTGTGGGCGCACCCGGAGGGGCCGGAGGCGGGCGTCAAGGCGATCAACCGTGCCATTGCCAGCGCGGAGGCGAGTTGATATAGCCTGCAGCCTCTTTCCGGTAGCAGAACCCATGAAGATCAACGGCAACGCCATCCGCCCCGGCATGGTGATCGAGCATCAGGATCGCCTCTGGGTGGCGGTGAAAATTCAGCACACCCAGCCCGGCAAGGGCGGCGCCTACCTCCAGGTCGAGCTCAAGGATCTGCGCAACGGGACCAAGCTGAACGAGCGCTTCAGGGCGTCCGAGAACGTCGAGCGCGCCCGCCTCGACCAGAAGCAGTTCCAGTACCTCTACGAAGACGGCGGGCTGCTCCACTTCATGGATCAGGACACCTACGAGCAGACCAGCCTCTCGCGCGATCTGATCGGCGAGGGAATCGTCTTCCTCCATGAAGGAATGATCGTCACCATCGAATCGCACGAGGGTGAGCCCCTCGGCGTGAGCCTGCCCGATACGGCTGTGCAGACCGTGACCGAGACCGAGCCGGTGGTGAGGGGCCAGACGGCCGCGGCCTCCTACAAGCCGGCGCTACTCGACAATGGCGTGCGCCTGATGGTGCCGCCGCATATCTCCGAGGGCGAGCGGGTGGTGATCAGCACCGCCGATTCGACCTATGTCGAGCGTGCCCGCGACTGAGGGACCCGCTCGCGGGTGGGGCAACCGCCCTCCCGCCCCCTGTCGCACAACGACTGCCACACGCCGATGTCCCGCCGCTCGCCGCTCGTAACGGTCATGGTGAACGCCGCCTACAAGGCGGCGCGCGACCTGATCCGCGATTTCGGCGAGGTCGAGAACCTGCAGGTCTCGCGCAAGGGGCCGGCCGACTTCGTCTCGGCCGCAGACCATCGGGCGGAGGAGACCATCGTCGCGGAGCTCCGCCGCGCGCGCCCGAAGTTCGGCTTCCTGCTCGAGGAGGGCGGCGCGATCGAGGGCGAGGACACCTCCAACCGCTGGGTCGTCGATCCGCTGGACGGCACCACCAACTTCCTGCACGGGCTGCCCCATTTCTGCATCTCCATCGGGCTCGAACGCGACGGCAAGCCGCATGCCGGCGTGATCTACGACCCGATCCGCGACGAGCTCTTCTGGGCGGAGAACGGCACTAGCGCCTTCCTGAACAACCAGCGGCTGCGGGTCTCGGCCCGGCGCACGCTGCCGACCGCGCTGCTCGCGACTGCATTCCCCTTCATTGCACGGCCGCGCTGCCCCAACCACGGCGCCATCGTTCACCGGCTCTCGGGCGAGACCTCGGGGGTGCGCCGCACGGGCTCGGCCGCGCTCGACCTCGCCTATGTCGCCGCCGGGCGCCTCGACGGCTTCTGGGGCTACGCGCTCGCGCCGTGGGACCTCGCGGCCGGCGTCGCAATCGTGCGCGAATCCGGCGGCATCGTGACCGGCGTCACAGGCGGGGCGGACTTCATGTCGAGCGGCGACGTGCTGGTCACCAACGGCCACCTCCACCGGACGCTGCAAGAGGCGCTGGCCCAAACGGACGGCTGAGCGCAGGAGCGCTGTTCTGGTTCTCGTGCGGCCTGCGCGACGACGCAGGCATCGTGGCGGATGCGCGACTCCACGACTTGAGACACAGCCACGCCTCCCATGCGATCATGAACGACGAGAGCCTGCACATGGAGGGGAGGCTGCTCTGCCATCGTCGTAGCGATCAAGACCCTCGACGGTCTCCATCTAGCAAGGGGATGAAAGCGAAACGATGCAACGATTTGTGTACTGGTTTGTGCAATCTCCGAGCGTACGAGTAATCGCCATAGGAATAGCGCTTGTACTGATGGGCGGTGACCCCGCGCTTGGCCAAGGCGACACTACCGATTTATGCAAGATCGAGGACTGGCGGTACTGGCACGAAGCTGATCAAGTTAAGCTATATGTCGAAGGGCGGACTACCTGCGAACGCGGAAAGGTGTCGATCTTTGCTTATACAGGACCGGCAAACACACGACAGTTCATCGGCTCCGATAGTGCGCGCATTAGAGACTTCATCTTTACGGCGAAGATCAAGTCCATCCACGTCCGACCTGAGAACCTAGTAATCGAGTACATTGTCCGGAAGTAGATCCAGGAAATAGGCATGAAATGGATTCTCTATGCGGGTTCTGCTGCCGCAATACTAGTCGGCGTCATCGGCCTTGTGGCCGGGGCCATCCTTCAGGAACTCGTAGCATCGGTATTCTTACTCATCGGAACGAGCTCATTTGGCTTTGCGGTCGTAGCCGGCAAACTAAACACGCTGGCGAAGCGTGAGGACGACGTCAAGCAGAAGAGTTTTCTTGAGTGATTGAAGCGGTCCAGCGGCAACCGAAGCCTGAAATAATAGAGGGAATGTAATCCAATGAAACGCGCTGCTCTTGCTGCACTTGTATTAGTTGGTCTTGTAACTGCCTGCAAGATGAACCTAACGACAGATGTATACTCAACCGATCTCTGGGATGCAGTGGCAGGAACTGAGGGACTCAGCACCCCTGCGACGATGGCCTTTCAAGTTCCCAGTACCGACAAATGCGATGAATATACTTCCGATATTGCGGAAATCATGACAGGCATTGTTGGTGACTTCTCGCCTAAGGGATGTAAAAAAGACGGAATGGAATCGTACTTGCTAGCAGATACTCAAATACCTATAGTTGCATCTCCTGAGGCGTGGGAAAATGCTAATTCTCTGTTTGGAGTTTTAGTAGCTCCCCAAGACGACGATATACGCGCGACTATGTCCATGAATGTGAATAAATACAGAACTCTGACGGAAAGAATGGAAGACAAATTCCATCGAAGTGTCAGCCTTTCTGACTCTGCTATCATCATTGTACTGAACAACGATTTTAGAAACACTATCAAGTTCTCCATTGGCGGAGTATTCGTCAACAGAGCACCAGTGCTCGGCACATCTACCTTCGAACTACATCGTCGCCATAAGGCGGAGATTAAATTCTCAAACGTAGCTATCGCTTATATGGCAGAGCATGGAGTTTTGGGCGATATTGTTCTGAGAAAACAGTCCTAAGGCTGCGTAATCGGTGTGACAGTTTGGGCCATGAGCCTCGTGGAAATGCGCGGATGAGACGATCAGAGTCGGCCTGCACTTAGCTGCCTGTCGGTCGGTGAAAGGGCAAGGGCCGACCACGACATCGAGCTGCTCAAAGGTCGTGCCACGCTTCATCGTCCTCGGGGGAGAGCCATTCGCCCATCGCCGCGCAGAGTCCATGCAGGTACTCGTGCCGCCCCGGAAGCACCTTGTGCACCAGCAGGCGGCCGCCCTCGATCTCGAAGGCGATCGCGTCGCCTTCGCGCAAGTCCGCCGCCTCTCGAATGGTCTTGGGGATCGTCGTCCGGCCGCGTGCCCCGATCTTGGCAAGTTGCATCCGCCCGCTTCCCCGTCACTTAGAGTGTGTGGCCATCCAGAATAGCGGATAACTTCGCGACGCGCGCCCGGCTGGCGGTTGCGCGCGCATTCGGCGAAAATGCGGGCGAATGCGAGATGACGCGGGCCTCGCGTCCGCAGGGGGAGACAGGCGGGTATGGACATCATTTTGAAGAATGCGCTGGTGGCGCACGAGGATCAGCCCGTGCGCGCGGCCGACATCGCCATCGAGGGCGAGCGCATCGTGGCCGTCGAGCCGGGGATCACGGCCGAGGCCGGTGAGACGATCGATTGCGCGGGCCGGCTCGTCTCGGGCCCGCTGATCGACCCGCACGTCCATCTCGACGCGGCGCTCACTGCGAACCTGGAGCCCAACGTCAGCGGCACGCTGCACGAGGGCATCGCGGTCTGGGGCCGGCAGAAGAAGATCCGCGCTCTCGAATCGGTGAAGGCCCGGGCCAAGCAGGCCATCGATTGGGAGGTCGCCCAGGGCGCGGGCTTCATCCGCACCCATGCCGATACCTCGGACGAGGAACAGCTCTCGATGCAGGCCCTGCTGGAGGTCAAGGACGAGGTGAGCGACCGGGTCGACCTGCAGATCGTCGCCTTTCCCCAGGACGGCATCCACTCCCACCCCGGCGGCCCGGAGCTCTTCCTCCGTGCCCTCGACATGGGGCCCGACGTGATCGGCGGCATCCCGCACAACGAGGCGACGCGGGAGGCGGGCGTCGCCAGCCTCAAGCTGATCTTCGACGAGGCGGAGAAGCGCGGCCTCCTGATCGACGCCCACTGCGACGAGGTCGACGACCCAAACTCGCGCTTCACCGAGGTGATGGCGCATGAGACCTACTACCGCGGCATGCAGGGCCGGGTGACGGCGAGCCACTGCGCGGCCATGCACTCCTACGCCAACGCTTACGCCTTCCGCCTCTTCGGCTGGCTGCAACAGGGCGGGCTCAACGTCATCGCCAACCCCTTCGACAATCTGATCCTGCTGGCGCGGGAGGACACCTACCCTAAGCGCCGCTCGATGACCCGCGTCAAGGAGCTGTGGCAGGCCGGTATCACCGTCGGCATCGGCCACGATTCGATCATGGACCCCTGGTATCCGCTGGGGCGCGGCGACATGGTGCAGGCGGCGTCGCTCACGCTCCACGTCTGCCAGATGTCCGGCACGGCGGAGATCGACGCCTGCTTCGACATGGTCACCTGGAAAAACGCCGAGATACTCGCGCTGGAGGACTATGGCGTGGCCCCCGGCTGCCGCGCGGACCTGGCGGTGTTCGACGCCTCCAGCAAGGCGGACGTGCTGCGGATCAACCCGGCGTGCACTCATGTCTTCAAGCGGGGCAAACTGGTCGCCGCGACCACACCGGCGAGCCGCACGGTGATGGGGCGCACGGTCGACCTGACGCTCGGCAGCTGAGCGCGGCGCCTCGAGAAACTGGGAGTAACGATCATGCAGACCTACAACGCGCCGCTCCGCGACATGCGCTTCGTGCTCAACGAGCTCCTCGATGTGGGTGAGCTCGCCACGCTGCCCGGCTACGAGGACGCCACGCCCGACGTGATCGACGCCATGATCGAGGAAGGCGCCAAGCTCTGCGAGAACACGCTGCTGCCGCTCAACCGCTCGGCGGACGAGGAAGGCTGCCACTACGAGAACGGCGTGGTGCGCACACCCGCCGGCTACAAGGAGGCCTACAAGACCTTCGTGGATGCCGGCTGGACCGGGGTCACGCTGTCGCCCGCCTATGGTGGCAAGGGTCTGCCGCAGCTCATCAGCATGGTCTTCGACGAGATGGTCTGCTCGACCAACCTCGCCTTCGGCGTCTACCCGCTGCTCTCGAACGGGGCCGCGGCGCTGATCGAAAACCATGCCACGGAGACGCTCAAGGAGACCTATCTGCCCCGCCTTGCCGACGGCACCTGGAGCGGCACCATGTGCCTGACCGAACCCCATTGCGGCACGGACTTGGGGCTCATCCGCACCAAGGCGGTGCCGGCGGGCGAGGGCCGCTACGCGGTCTCCGGCACCAAGATCTTCATTTCCGCCGGCGAGCACGACCTCACCGAGAACATCGTCCATCTGGTGCTGGCGAAGCTGCCGGACGCACCGCCCGGCGTGCGCGGCATCAGCCTCTTTCTGGTGCCGAAGCGCGCGCTCACCGCCGATGGCAGCCCGGGGCCCGCTAACGGCGTCTCCTGCGGCTCCATCGAGGAGAAGATGGGCATCCACGGGTCGGCGACCTGCGTGATGCACTTCGAGGAGGCTGAGGGCTACCTGGTCGGCGAGCCGCACAAGGGGCTGCGCTGCATGTTCACGATGATGAACGGCGCCCGCCTCGGCGTCGGCCTCCAGGGCTTGGGCCTGGGCGAGACCGCCTATCAGAGCGCGACGGCTTACGCGAAGGACCGCCGCCAGGGACGCGGGCTCAAGGGCGCCGAAGAGCCGGAGGCATCTGCCGACCCGATCATCGTGCACCCCGACGTTCGCCGCATGCTGCTCACCCAGCGTGCCATCAACGAGGGCGCCCGCGCGCTCGCCTACTGGGCGGCGTTGCAGCTCGACATCTCGCGCAGCCACGAGGACGCCTCGGTGCGCGAGGATGCCGACGAGCTGGTGCAGCTCATGACGCCGATCATCAAGGCCTTCTTCACCGACTACGGCTTCGAGGCCACCAATCTCGCGGTCCAGGTCCACGGCGGCCACGGCTACATCCGCGAGCACGGCATGGAGCAGCTCGTGCGCGATGCGCGGATCAGCCAGATCTACGAGGGCGCGAACGGCATCCAGGCTCTCGATCTGGTGGGACGCAAGCTGCCCCAGCGGGCCGGCCGCTATCTGCGGCACTTCTTCCACCCCGCCGTCGCCTTCGTCGAGGCCAACAAGGACGACCCGGAGCTCGCCGACATCGTGGGCCCCGTCGGCAAGGCGCTCGGCAAGCTGCAGACCGCTACGCTCGTCATCGCCCAGCGGGGCCTGGGCGATCCCGAGGAAGCCGGCGCGGCGGCGTCCGACTATCTCAAGATGTTCGGCTTGGTGGCGGTGGGCTACATGTGGTGCCAGATGGCGAAGCTCGCCCGCGACAAGCAGAACGGCGACGCCTTCTACGACACCAAGCTCAAGACCGCGCGCTTCTACGTGCAGAAGATCCTGCCGGACACCGCCGGGCTCTTCCTCAAGATCATGGCCGGCAAGGGCACCGTCATGGCCCACGGCGCGGACGAGTTCTAGTGCAGTGTCCCCTTCCCGTCATGGCCGGGCTTGTCCCGGCCATCCAGGGGCGCCCCGACCTCGCCACGCACGACGAGATGCCCGGAACAAGTCCGGGCATGACGGTGGGAGGACAGCGTTGCTGCTGCGTATGTCCGGGACGGGACGCTAGGAGGCGAGGGTGAGAAGCCCGTGACCGAGACCCTCTCCCTCGACCGGCTGGCGGGCCGGGTCGCGGACGGCGCCATGCTGGCGCTGCCGCCGGACTATTCGTTCGTGCCGATGGCGGCGGTGCGCGCGCTGGTGCGGCGCGGGGTGCGCGACCTGCACCTCGTCACCGTGCCGCAGGCCGGCATCGCGGCGGACCTCCTGATCGGCGCGGGCTGCGTTGCCACCATCGAGACCGCGGCGGTGAGCCTCGGCGAGCTCGGCAACGCCCCCCGCTTCACCGCAGCGGTCGAAGGCGGCCGGCTCGCGATCCGCGACTCCACCTGCCCCGCGATTCACGCCGCGCTCCAGGCGGCCGAGAAGGGCGTGCCCTTCATGCCGTTGCGCGGCCTCATCGGCTCGGACCTTCTGAGCGCGAGGCCGGACTGGCAGGTCATCGACAACCCCCTTGCTGAGGGCGACCCCATCGTCCTGCTGCCGGCGCTCAGGCCCGATATCGCGCTCTTCCACGCGCCCTATGCCGACGAGCACGGCAACGTGTGGCTCGGCGCGCGGCGCGAGCTCGTGACCATGGCCCATGCGGCCAGGGAGACACTCGTCACCGTCGAGGAAGTGCGGCCCGGCGACCTGCTGGCCGACGAGACGCTGGCGGCAGGCACCCTGCCGGCGCTCTACGTCACGGCGCTCGCCGAAGCTCCGCGCGGCGCTTGGCCCTTGGGCCTCGCCGGCCGTTACGAGCCCGACCGTGCCCACCTCGCCGACTACGCCCGGCTTGCGGCGAGCGAGGAGGGCTTCGCCCGCTACTGCGCGGTGCATGTGACGGGCGGGACGACGGACGAGACCGCGAGCCTCATCGCCGCCGAATGAGCCCGGAAAAGACCGCGCTCCTCGTCGAGGTCATCGCCGGCATGCTGGCAGGCCTCGGCCGTGTCGCGGTCGGGGCCTCGTCGCCGATTCCTGGCGCAGCCGCCCTGCTCGCGCGCGAGCGCGGCGGCGGCCAGCCGGAGGTCAGCCTGCTCGGTAGTCAGGCGCAGAGCGATTTCACCGACGGTGGCCGGGAGCTCTTCGACCGCGCCGGCCAGGGCCGCGTCGACGCCTTCTTCCTGGGCGGTGTGCAGATCGACGGCGGCGCCAATATCAACCTGGTGGGGACCGGCCCGCACCCCACGGCAGACAAGCGCTTTCCCGGCTCCTACGGCTCCGCCTACCTCTACTTCGTGGTGCCCCGGGTCATCCTGTTCCGCATCGAGCACACGCCCCGAACGCTTGTGCGCAAGGTGGATTTCATCAGCGCACCCGGCACGAGCCCACTGGGGGTCTACCGGCCGGGCGGACCCTACGCGCTGGTGACCGGCCGCTGCGTCTTCCGCTTCGACGCGGCGCGCGGGCGCTTCCGCCTCGCCTCGCTGCACCCCGGCCACGACCTCGACGAGGTGCACGCCGCCACCGGCTTCGACTTCGATAGTGCCGAAGACCCGCCCGTGACGCCCGAGCCGAGCGCGGAGACGATGGAGCTCATCCGCGGCCCGGTCGGCACGGCGCTGGCCGGGGTCTACCCCCGCTTTACCGCCGCCCTGCTCGACGGCGGCCGGCAGGCGTAGCGGCCCGGCCCTTCGCCCGTTGAGGCGATTGCGCGCGCCTACTTGTCGGCGAGCCACGGGTAGCGCGCCCTATCCCCGCCTGCGTAGTCGGGGTCGAGGTAGATGAAGCAGCGCTGGATCTTCCAGTCGCGGATCTCGAACACATCGCACCAGCGGCCCGCGCCCGATTCCGGCACGCCGGCGCGCCAGGGGCCGTCGCGATGCTCGCCGTGGCTGGTGCCTTCGGCCACGACGTAGTCGCTGCCGGAGAAAATCCAGTTGAAGTGCGAGTAGTGGTGCTCGATCGACTTGATGGTGCCGCCCACGTCGGTGAACAACTGGGTGATCTGCTCCTTGCCGGTCGCGATGCCCCATTTCGGGAAATAGACCTGGGCATCGTCGGCGAACAGGTCGAGGATGCTGCCGCCGGTCGACGTCACGCCCCCATTGTCGAAGGCCTTGAGGTATTCGATAGCGACCGACTTGCGCTGCTCGTCGGTCATCGTTTGTGTGGTGAGAGCCATGCTGTTCCTCCTTGCGCGTTCAGTCTCTAGTCACCTGAATCTGAAGTTCGCCACATAAAGCTAACTATGTTGAACGACTAAATTCTTCGACAATAGAGCGACTTAGTGTGGCAGCACTGCTAATCTATAATGATCTCAACTTCAGTGCCAGATGACTAGCAGATGTCCGGGCGGGTGCCCTAGTTGGTGAGCTTCGGCGACTCGCGGTCGGCCTCGTTCGCGGCCAGATAGGCGAAGGCCAGGATCGGCCCCAGAGTGGCGCCGCCGGCCCAGTAGGCGCGCGCCGAGGCCGAGGCGACGCAGTTGCCGACGCCGTAGAGCCCCGCGATCGGCGCATCGGTATCGTCGAGGACCTTTCCAGTGGGCGTGGCCTTGGGGCCTCCCTTGGTATCGAGGGTCCCGCCGGAGAGCAGTGCCGCATAGTAAGGGCCCTGGTCGCTGATCGGATACATCGTGGGGTTGGGCGCTGACGGCGATTCCGCCACCGGCCCATTGAAGAGCTGCTCAACCTGTCGTTCGCCGCGGTGGAAGTCGGCGTCCTTGCCAGTCTCGGCGAAGCCGTTGAAGCGCGCGATGGCCGCCTCCAGATTGGCCTCGAAATCGGCGGAGAGCCGGATACCGCCGGTCTCGGCCTCGTAGAGTGCGAGTCGCTCGTCGATGGCCTGGCCCAGCGCGCCCAGGGTCTCGCCCTTGATCACGTGGGCATCGTCCACCCCCGGCGGCACGATGAAGCGGCCGTATTCGTCGCTCGCGCAGTGATCCTGGCTTCGCTGGTCCCAGACCGCGATCAACACCAGGTTGGGATACGCCCCGGCCGTCGGGTCCCACTCGAAGAACTTTTGCGCCATCTCGTTGTAGGCCAGCTTCTCGTTGGCGACCCGATGGCCTTGCTTGCTCACATAGATCATCGAATCGCCGGAGGGGGAGAAGGTGCCGATCAGCGTGGGATCGCCGGCAATCGCCTTCTCAAGGACGACGGGGCACATCCAGGCATAATTCATGTTCCTCAGCTGCGCGCCCATGCCGCCGGCGATAGGGATGAAGTCGCCCTCGTTGGTTTTCGCGGCGCAGCCGCCGTAGATCGGCACGTTCAGGAAGTTCTTGCGGATCTCGACGTTGTGGGTGAAGCCGCCGGTGCAGAAGACGACGGCCTTGCGGGCGTGGAAGCGCCGCACCGTGCCGTTGCCGGCGCTGGCCTCGACGCCGACGACATCGCCCGCGAGATTGCGGATGACGCGCTGCACCCGATGCCCGGTGCGGATATCGACGCCGGCCTCTTGGGCCGCACGCGACATCGACTCCACGGCGCGGAGGCCGCCGTCCGACATCGTGTCCCTCGCGTCCACAGGGACCAGAACGCGGCCTGTGGGCGCCTTGTCCTCCGGCAGCTCGGCCCAATAGTCCGGCACGAAGTCGCAGTGCCGATAGTCGAGCGCGCCCTTCTCCTTCAGGAGCTCGGTCGCCGTCGAGGCGTTGTCGTAAATCGCCTCGAACATCGCGTATTCCCACGCGGGCATGCCGAGACGCTCGTCCGTGGGGTCGTAGCATTCCGGGCGGGAAAGTCGCGCCATGTAGCGCAGGCAATCCTCGCGCGGGTCCTCCATGCCCTTGTCCCGCATCGCCTGGTTGTTGGGCACCCAGTACCAGAAGGCGGCCTTGCGCGTCGTGCCGCCGATCTCCGGTGCTTTCTCCAGGATCAGCACGCTGTTGCCGAGCCAGCGCGAGAAGAGCGCGGTGGCGAGGCCGCCTGCGCCGGCACCGATGCACACGATGTCGAAGGCGCCGTCGTAGGGTCCGCGCGCAGCGGCTGGGCGGGCGGATTCTCGTTCCGCGATTGGCAAGAGCTCTGTCATGACCTCATACCCGTGATGTTGGAGTGGAGCGGCGCTCGGCAAGGACGCGCAAGAGATGACCCACGCGGCCGGTCGGCAGACGCCCGGAATAGAGAAGGACGGCAAGCAGAGTCAATGCACCGCTGACGATGACGCCGAGTGCGGTATTGACCGCGAGGAACGGCATGATGTTGACGATCAGCGTGAAGAAGAGCGCGCCGAGCAGCGCGCCGGAATAGGAGCCGCGCCCGCCTGAGAGCGCAGCGCCGCCCAGCACCGCCGCGGCGATGCTGGTCAGCGTGTAGGTGGCGCCCACCGTCGGGTGCCCGACGCCCACCTCGGTGCTGAGAAAGAGCCCGGCCAGCGCCGCGATCCCACCCGAGATCACATAGGCGCGGAAATGCACGAAGCCGGTCTTGATGCCGTTGCGCCGCGCGGCTTCCTCGTAAAAGCCGACGGCCCGAAGCTTGAGCCCGCTCTTGGTGCGGTAGAGCCAGAGATCGCCCAGCACGGCGATCGCGATCAGGCCGAGGAAGGAGACCGGGAGGAAATCGACGCGGGTGCGCAGCGCCGCCATGAAGCCGGGCTCCACCAAGCCGGTCGGCACCGGCCTGAAGTGGAGTGCCACGCCCTGCAGCACGCTCAGCATGGCGATGGTCGTGATCACCGGGTTGATCCGGAGCCGTCGCACCATCGTCCCGTTGATGACCCCGACCGCGAGCCCCGCGCCGAGGCAGGCGAGCGTGCCGCCAAACAGCACCGGAATGTCCGCCCCCATGCCGAGCAGGAAGGACGCGGCGACGACCGTCATGCTCATGAGCGAGCCGACCGACATGTCGAACCCGCCGACGAGCAGCACGTTCAGCTGGGCCATCGCGACCAAGGCGAGCGGCGCGGTCGCCAGCAGCATGTGCCGCCCGTTGAGCGGGGAGAGGAAGGCATCGGACTGACTGGACGCGTAGGCGCCGACCAGGACGATCAGAAGGAGGAGGAAGCCGAGCGGTGTCCACCACTGATCGCGGGCGAGCGCGAGCCGCCCGACATCTCGCATGAGAGCGAAGCCTGCGGGCGTATCGGGCGCGGGCGGCGCGGTGGCGGAGGCTTCCGTCGTTCGTCCCACACGCGACGTCAGGAACGAAGAAACGATGCTCTCCTCGCTCACCTCGTCGCCCACCAGCTCCTTGATGAGGTTTCCGCGCGAGAACACCAGAACGCGGTCGCAGAGACCCGCGAGCTCCAGCGCGTCCGACGACTTGATGACGAAGGTGGTGCCGCTGTCGGCCTTGGCCCTAACCGCCTGATAGATATCGAAGCGCGCGGCCGCATCCACGCCCTGGGTCGGCTCGTCGATCAGCACAACCCTGGCGCCATGCAGGAAGCTCCGCGCCAGCATGCTCTTCTGTTGATTGCCGCCCGAGAGCGAGACGATGGGCTGATCGAGGGATGCGGTAACGATGTCGAGTTCCTCGATCATCGCGCGCGTGCGCGCGCGCTCCCTACGACCCGAGATCACGCTTGCGGTCGCGAAGTCCTTGAGAACCTGGATCGTGATGTTCTCGCGCACGCTCATGGCCGGATAGATGGACTCGACCGCCCGGTCGCCGCTCAGCATCATCACGCCGGCGCCGAGCGCGCGCTGCGGCGCGACGAGGGGAATGCGCCGGCCCTCGCAGGAGAGGACGCCGGACGCGTCCTCGAATCCCCCAATGGCGCGAAGCACCTCGCGCTGCCCGTTGCCCTCGGCGCCGGCGAGGCCGAGGATCTCGCCCCGGTGGACCTCGAAGGCAACGTCACTGAACGCGTCGCCGGAGAGCGCCTGCACTGAGAGGCACACCTCGCTCGATAGAACCTCGGCGCCTCGCCTGGGCGGGAACTCCGCCTCGATCGGCCGGCCGACCATGAGCGCGATGAGGTCGTCCTCCGAGAGCGCGTGCGTTTCGAAGGTGCCCTGCCCCTCGCCGTCGCGCAGCACGGTCACGCGCTGAGCGAGGGAAAGGATTTCCGGGAGCCGGTGGCTGACATAGACGACAGTCGTCCCTTCGGCGACGATCCCGCGGACGATGCGATGGAGGGTGTCCACGTCGTTGACGTCGAGCGACGCGGTCGGCTCGTCGAGCAGAAGCACGTTGGGCTTCCAAACTAGAGCCTTCACCACCTCCAGGAATTGTCGTTGAGCCGGAGAGAGATCGGCGACGCGCGCGGCGCCGTCTATTGCGAGATCGTATGGCGCGAGCTGCTCCTCGGCCCAGGCTTGCACCCGGCGATAGGGCAGCGTTTGACCGACCGTGCCGATGTAGAGGTTCTGGGCGACGGTGAGCTCCGGCACGAGCGAGTTGTCCTGATAAACGGTGGCGAGCCCAAAGCGCTGGGCCTGCGACGTGTCCGCCGAGGCCAGCCGATTGCCCAGGATTTCGACCGTGCCGTCGTCCGCCGCCAGCGCGCCGCTCGCGATCTTGAGCAGCGTGCTCTTGCCCGAGCCGTTCTCGCCGAGCACCGCGTGGACCTCGCCGGCCACGCAGTCGAGGCTGACATCGCGGAGCGCCTGGACTCCGGGGAAGCGCTTGGAGATCCCTGACAGGCGGAGCGATGGTTCGGGCATTCTCTCGGCGGCGATCTGCGGGCGTTCAAACGAAACCGCCGGGCGGAGAAGAGTGTCTTCTGCCCCGCCCGGCGGTGAGGCCGTTCGTTGCGGCCGCTACTCCTTGAACATCGCGTTCAGCATGTCGGTATCCACCAGCGTGGAGACCGGCATCTGATCCGGCAGCGCCTTGTCGCACATGCCCTGCTGCACTTCCTTCATCTTGAAGGGGACATCGACATGGGCGCCGATCTCGGCACCGCCTCTCGCCTCCATGGCGGCGGTCAGCGCGATACGGACCTGGAAGGTGCCGCCCGAGGAGAAGAAGATGCGGAAGTTCGGGTTGCCCACCTCCTCCCAATCGCAGAAGAGGCCCTGCTCGTCGGTACGCAGCGTGACGATCACGTCCATGGCGCGATCCGCGGCGGCATAGGCGCGCACGCCGCCGCGGAAGCCGTCCGCATACTCATAGAGCACCGCGTCGACATCGGGGTTCTGCGAGAGAAAGCTCGACATCGCCTCGAAGGTGCCCTGCTGGGTCCAGTTGGTGTCGGCCTTGCCGAGCAGCGTCATGGCGGCGTTGCCCTCGATCTCGGCCTCGGAGCAGGCCTGCCAGGCGGCGCTCAGCTGATTGCCGGGCGTCCCGCCGAGCTCGACGATCTCGATGCTCTCTTCGCTGTTGGCGCCGGCCACGAACTGGACGAACTGGCGGCCCAGCTCGCACAGGTCCTCCGCGACGAAGGTGAGATAGTCCTCACCCGCGGTACCGCCGAGACCGGCGATATAGGGGACCACGGTGATGCCCGTCTCGGTTGCCTCCTGGGCGGTCGGCAGCAGCGCCGGGCCCGCGTCGGGGAAGGTCACGATGATGTCGACGCCCTGCGCGATCAGGCTCCGCATGTCGGAGATCGCCTTGCTGGCATCGCCCCGGGCCGAGGTGTAGATGATCTTGCTGACCTCGGGGTAGCTCAGCGCCTGCATGACGAACTCCATGTGCGTCACGCGGCGCCAGACGTTCTCGCCGAAGCCGTCGGCGAGTGCCACGGTGAGATCGCCGCGACCGGTCTCGCACACCTGCTCCTGCCAGCACTTCAGTGCCAGTGCGCGGTCTTCCTCGCTGAGCGCCTCGCTCGCGCGGTCGAAGGTGGCTGTGACGATGGGGCCGATCCCCTCCGTGGTGCCGAGCGCCTTCAGCATCAGCTCGGGATCGGCGGCGTTCGCGCCGCCTTGGGCGCCCAGCGCCACGGTGCCGGCCATCAACGCCGAGGCGGCTGTGTTCCTCATCCAATGCAAACGGCTCATGTTCGTGTCCTCCGATGCCTGTGTGTCGGTGAAGCAGGATACAGACTGATCAATTCCGTGAACGGGTTGCTCACGGCATGCATCCCTTAGATACCAGACCCTCCGCCTTGGCATAAGCGCGCATAAGTGCCCCATGGCGCCTCACGGAGACTCGGGGCCGGGGGTGGCGACGCGGCCCAGCCGCCGTGCCCAGGCGTCGCGCAGGTCGGAGAAGCGGACGCCGGCGAGCGCCATGCCGACGGCGATGGCGCCGCCGTAGACCATGAACTGGATCGCCGTGGTGAGCCCCATCATCTTCAGGATCTGCCCGAGATGGGTCAGGAACAAAGCCGCGCCGGCCACCGCGATCATGCTGCCGACCCCGCCGCTCACCGCAGTGCCGCCGAGCACGGCGGCGGCGATGGGCGCGAGCAGATAGGCGGCGCCGACATCGAGAGTGGGATTGCGGATGAACGCCGAGAGCAGGATACCTGCAACGCCGTAGAGCAGCCCGGCCGAGGCGTACGCCGCGACACGGTAGCGGTTCACGCCGATGCCGCTGATCCAGGCGGCAACGGGGTTGGCGCCCACGGCGATGAAGCGCCGCCCGTAGAGGGTGAGGCGCAGCAGGAAGGTGGAGACGAGCACGAGCGCCATCGCCACCCACACCGAGAAGTTGATCGAGAGGAAGCGCGTCTCGCCCCAGTCCGCGAGGATCGGCGGCACCCGTGACTCCTGGGCGATCCCTTCCCGGTACCAGATCGCCGCGCCCATCACGATGGTGCCGACGGCGAGCGTGACGACCAGGGGATTGAGCCTGAAGTTGGAGACCAGCACGCCGTTGACCGCACCGACGCCGGCCGAGACCGCGAGCGCGACGACGACCGCCTGGCCGAGCGCCGCATCGTCGCCGCCGGAGACGCCGAGAAGCAGGCTGCTGGAGAGCGTGATGACGGCCGGGATCGAGAGGTCGATGCCGCGCGCCATGAGGACCAGGGCCTCGCCCATCGACGCGAGGCAGAGAAAGGCCGCCAAGGGAATGATGGCGAGGATCGAGGTGGCCATCAGGCTTCGCGGCACGAAAATCGCGCTGATGACGATGAGCACGACCAGCGCCAGCCAGATCGCGAGGAAACGCGGTTGGGGCTTGAGTCCGTCCGGGACGCCAGGCACCGAAATCTTCATGCTTCGTGACGGGCTCGTCCGTTCCGAGAGGCGGGCAAGGCTATCGCCGATGAGGCGCGCCAGCGGCCTTCGTCGGACAGAATACTCGAAATGCCGACGCCGTCATCGGGAGACGGCGCAGCCATCATCGGGGATTTGAAGAGCTCTGCGTGTCTGCCATGATCGGGCGCGCGCAAGAACGGAGGCGGCGATGCAGGTTGTGGTTGCGGGCGCGAACGGGCTCACCGGGCGGATCGTGCTGAGGATGCTGGCGGAGGCCGGGCACCAGCCGGTCGCCATGATCCGGGACTTCGCCCAGCGCGACGAACTTGAGGCGCTCGGCGCGGAATGCCGGATTGGCGATCTGGAGAAGCCGGTCGGCTATGCCGTTCGCGGCTGCCGGGGCGCCATCTTCGCCGCGGGCTCGGGCTCCAAGACCGGGCCGGAGAAGACCACCGACGTGGACCAGAACGGCGCGATGGCCTTCATCGAGACCTGCGTGCGCATGAACGCCCGCCGCTTCGTCATGCTGAGTTCCATCGCCGTCGATGCGCCGGAACGCGGGCCCGAGAGCCTGCATCACTATTTCAGGGCAAAGGCGACCGCCGACCGGCACCTGCAGGCGAGCGGCCTCAACTACACCATCGTGCGGCCGGGCTTCCTCACCAACGAGCCGGGCACCGGCGCCATCGCCACGGGCGACGACCTCGGCCCCCTCGCCAAGGAGACCCACACGGTGACCCGCGAGGACGTGGCGCGGGTGCTGGTGGATTGCCTCGCCCTCGACAACACCATCGAGAAGACCTTCGAGATGATCGGAGGCGAGACGCCGATCGCTGACGCGCTCGCAGCGTTCTGAGCGCCTGCCTTCGCGGGGCTCAGCCCGACTCTCTCACTGCGGCCGCGGCCTGCGCGCCGCCCCTCCTCACCCCGACCCACTTGACTCGCCTATCCGTGGTTCGTCCACGATGGCATCCCTTTGGCGTTGGATTCATTGAGTTTTCTTTTTCATCACTGCTCTTATCAAATGGTTCGTCACAATTTGCGTAAGCGTATCGTCAGCGGATTCATTCGAACTCATGCGTATCCCGGCGGGAGATTGTCTACGGCAGATCGCGGCGCAGCCGACGTGAGCGGTGACCGTTCGGCTGGCGGGTGGCGCAGGCCGGGGCAGCCAAGCGATCTTCCCGCTCAGCGGACCCTCTCGACATCAGTCCAGGCAATCTATCACCCGACGACCGAAGGCTTACACAAGTTGGTGCCTGACAAGGGGGCGAACTCGAGGACGAGGTGGCGGCGAGCGCTCCCTATCGGACGAGCCAGGTCCGTCGCAAGCGCATCGAAGAGGTCTTCGCTTGGGTGAAGACTGTGGCCGGTCTCTCAAAGACCCGGCATCGGGGGCTGGGGCAGGTCGATTGGCAATTAACCCTGGCGCTCGCGGCTTACGATCTGATCCGCCTGCCGAAGCTAATGGGGGCAGCGGCATGAGCGTCGAGACCGGGGATCGTCCGACTGGCACGCTGCGGACCATGGCGCCGCTTACACAGATAATCGGACATACCCCACGCGAGACCTGTGGTGCCAGAACCACGAAACCCGCCGATCAGACGAAATCAACGTGTCCAACGGGCTCAGGCTGCAAAGCCCCCATCGAGGCCCGACTGAAGCGGCTTTTTTCCCAGCCTGTTAGAGCATTGCCGACACGGGCGGTCTGCCGGTGACGGCGTCGGCTGACGGCGTCGGCTCACGCCGCCGACATCCAGGATCGTGACGATGCGCCCAACCTGCTCGGCTCCATCCGCTATGGCTTCCAGTGCATGCGCAATACCGGTGGCGATTCGGCCCGCCAGTCAGCCGCCGCTTCGTTGCTCCAAGTAGGCACGCCAGCCGCCGTATTCGGAAATGTCGCGATGCCCGTCTTCGGCCTGCTCGCGCGGGTGTTAGCGACGGCTTAGGAATGCGCGTATTTGCTGCATTTCTGGAGTTGGACGTGGTCGGCGGTTGATGCTGACGATCAATCCGAGGTGCCTCCAGGGTGCGTCATCGACATCGGGGTCGCGGCGGTAGCCGAGGGATCGCGCGACGCCTTCGAGGGGATAGGCTCTCAGGGTCTCGGCCTGCACCCGCCCGTACCATGGCGAGAGACGATCTATGACTACGCCGCCGACGGCGGCTCGCGGTCCAGGGCGTCGGCCTTTCCGGCTCGCCGACGGCCTGCTGCGCCCCGGCGGCGGCGGCGCTCTGCGCTGCGCTTCTTCTGGCGTTCCTCGGCCTCCTTTCGGCGATAGGAATCGCCGTCGATGGCGATGATCTCGGCGTTGTGGATGAGGCGGTCGACGAGGGCGACGACGCAGGCGGCGTTGGGGAAGGCTTCGCTCCACTCGGCGAAGGGCCGGTTTGTGGTGATTATGGTGGAGCGCTGCTGGCTGCGGCTGGAGACGATATTGAACAGCAGATCGGCATGGCGATTGCTATAGGAGAGGTAGCCGACCTCGTCGATCACCAGCAGCTGTTGGCGGGCGTAGAATCGGAGCTTGCGCTGGAGCAGGCTGTCGCTATCGAGGGCGGCGAGCTCACCGAGCATGTTTCCTGCAGTTGTGAAGCGCACGGTGTGCCCCTCGATGATGGCGCGGTGGGCGAGGTTGGCGGCGATGGTGGACTTGCCCACCCCGTTTGGGCCGACGAGGACGACGTTGGCGGCCTCGCGCAGGAACTCGAGGCTCATGAGGTCCTCGATGACCATTGGGTCGCAGCGGCGGGGCCAGTCCCAATCGAAGTCGACGAGGGGCTTGAAGTGTCCAATGCGGGCCTCGCTGAGGCGCCGCTTGAGGCTGCGGCTTCGCCGTTCTTCCTCTTCCCAGGCGATGAGGGTGGGCAGCCAGCTGCACTCGCCGATGTCGTCCCAGTGGGCGATGAGGCCGTACAGGCGCAGCGCGCGGGCACGGTCCTTGAGGGTGTCGGTCATTCTTCGCTGTCCTCTTCGGGCCCACCGGCCAGTCCGTCGTATCCGCCGAGATCGTGGTCGCGCACCGCGATATCGCGCAGGCGTGGATGCTTGGGCAGGTCGACGGGGATGGGCGGGGGCTCGTCTCGCAGTTCGCGCCGCCGGGCCAGGCTCAGGCGCACGGCGTTCGGATGGGGGACGCCGCGCTTCAGGGCCTCGTCGATGCCCGCCTCGAGCTCGGCGGCGCCGTACCCGTCGAGGAGGCGCAGTAGGGCGGCGACGATGGTGCCGAGATTGCTGCCGCGCTTGGCGGCGTCGGTGAGCAGGCGCTCGCTGTTGGGCGCGGCCTGGACCAGCCGATCCTGCCCGCGAAGGCGCCGGGCATGACGCTTGTGCCTGACCAGGCCGGCGATGTGGTCGGGGTTTTCGACACGCTCTGCCTTGTCGAAGCTGCGTGGATGGGTGGCGATGACGTCCGCGCCGTCGAGGATGCGCACCTCGTCGAGGGTCGCGAGGACGACGAGAGTGCGGCTCACATGGGTGTGCGGCACGCTGTAGTCGTTGAGGTCGAATCTGACGTAAGGGGTCTTGCCGATGGAGGCCTCGACCCGTTCGTCGGCGGGGAAGCGATCGCCGGGCAGCGCAATGAGAGAGCTGCGTTCCCGCTCGAAGGCCTCGCGCACGCTGATGGAGTGGTCTTCGGGCCAGGGCCGCTCGGCGGCGATGCCATCGCACCAGGCCTGGGCCTGGGCGTTGAGGTCGTCGATATCGCGCCATGAGCGAGCGGCGAAGAAGCTGTCGCGAGCGTAGCGTATCGCCCGTTCCACGCGCCCCTTCTCATTGCCGCGCGCGATCGCGACGGGCTGTGCCAGGAAACGGTAGTGGCCGGCGAAGTCGAGGAACTGGGGATTGAAGCGGATGGCGTCGCCGCGGCGCTCCAGCACGACGCTCTTCAGGTTGTCGTACCAGAGCTCGCGGGGCACGCCCTGCCACGCCTCGAAGGCGTCGATATGGCCACGCAGGAAGTTGCTCATCGCGGCGTTGAGGTAGAAGCGCAGGAAGATGCGTCGCGAGAAGCTCAGAACCATCACGAAGCCCATCAGCGGGCGCTCCGCGCGACCGAGCTTCACTTTGCCGAAGTGTCCCCAATCGACCTGGGCCTGCTCGCCGGGAAGGGTCTTGAGACGCAGATAGGCCTCGGCCACAGGCTTCGGCCGCTCGGGGGCGATCATGTTGCGGAAGTGGCTCTGGCTCCCCTGGTAGCCGCGCTCGCACGCCATCTCGTAGAGCCGGCTGGCGGTCAGCTTCGGATAGTGAGCCAGTGTCTGGCGGATGAAGGGCATGAAGGGATCGAGCTTCGAGCGCCGGTGCCGCCTCATATGCCGAGGCACCCCGTCGTCGGCCAGAACGCGGCGGACCGTGATGTGATGGACGCCGAGTTGGTTTGCGATCGTGCCGATCTTCCACTTCTCGGCGTAATGGAGGCGCAGGATCTCCGCGCGCGTCTTCTTGTCGATGGTCATCTCACCCTTCTCGTGCCGGATGCCGGACCGGGCGCAGGCCCGGATGGACAAACTGCGCGCAGAACCGGCCGCAGCGATGGCAGCGGAAGACCCTGGCAGGCCGCCCGTGCCCAAAGGGTTGTGTCCCGCGACGCGTCATCGGCGTCTGTGGCACAACAGGACGACGGTGCCCGCGGGTCAAAGGGTGATGCGTCACTTTCTGCGCGCAGACCTCATTCTCCGGCACCCGACGCCGGTGCCGATCGCGATAGCGCTGCTGCCGCTGCGCGTGCTTGCGACGACCCTGGAGGCTGTCCTGATAGCGCTGCCCGCAAAGACGCTGCGCCTGCCTGCGCGCCGTCTCGCGGCAGTCCGCTGAGCAGTACATGTTGCCGTGGTCGCAGCGCGGGCAGAGAACCACCTGCCGATCGCAGTGGGCGCAGTTGAACAGGCGGCCGAAGTTCCTCATCGCGGCGGTCGATGAGAACGGGCTCGACCCCCGCCAAAACCCGCACGATACTGTGCATCTGGGCCGTGCCGAGCATGGCTCGGGGGGTGCGGCGCCGGCTCTTGCCACCAAGCAGACGTGGCCGGCGCCGCATCGTTCTCAGCGGCCCGAGTGTAGCCCTACCGATCTTGCTGTTCAGGTCCGAGGGGCTGCCGCCAGTTCGCCCGCCGCCACCGGAATCGCGACGCCTGCCCGCTGTGGATAGCCGGCTTGCCTTGCCAGACTCGAGGGAGTGGACGCCCCCTCCCGACGGCAGCGAATCGTGCCAAGGTGGTGGTGTCGAACCACCTGAGGGAGGAGGCCTCCATGGATCAGGCTAGCATCATCGGGATCGATCTGGCGAAGCACAGCTTTCAGTTGCATGGTGCGCGGGCAGACGGGTCCGTTGTGTTCCGCAAGAAGCTGAGCCGGGGCAAGCTACTCGACTTCCTCGCCTCGCAACCGCCCTGCGTGGTGGCGATGGAGGCCTGCGCGAGCGCTCACTATTGGGGTAGAGAGACCGAGATGCTCGGACACGAGGTCAAGCTAATCCCACCGATATATGTCAAGCCATTCGTCAAACGGCAGAAAAATGACGCGAGGGACGCGGAGGCGACTTGCGAGGCCGCGCAGCGCCCCACCATGAGCTTGGTGGCCGTGAAGACGGAAGAGCAGCAGGCTCGAGGGATGCTGTTCCGCACACGCGACCTCCTGGTGCGCCAGCGCACGCAGACGATTAACGCGCTACGGGGTCACCTGGCGGAGTTCGGCGTCATCGCTCCACAGGGGCCAGCTCATGTCAAGCGGCTGGAGGCGGCACTCATGGATCCGAGCTCGGGGCTACCGGAGCCGGTTCGCGAGCTGGGTGACCTACTGCTCGGTCAGGTCTCAGACCTCGATGCGAAGATCTACGATTTGGAGAAGGAGCTCCGCGTTTGCGCACGCCAGGACGAAGAGGCGGCACGGCTCATGACGATCCCGGGCATCGGGCCGATCACGGCCATGGCAGTACAGGCTTTCGCCCCACCGATGGAGAGCTTCAGGCGCGGGCGCGACTTCGCCGCCTGGCTAGGCCTCGTGCCGCGACAGCATACGACTGGCGGCAAGCCAAGGCTTGGCAAGGTATCGAAGATGGGCCAGCGCGATCTCAGGCGGCTCTTGATCACGGGTGCCATGTCTGTAATCCAAGCGGCGGAGCGCCGTGGTGGCGAGACGAGGGATCCTTGGCTGGCCGAAATGCTGGCGCGCAAGCCGAAGATGCTCGTCGCGGTTGCGCTGGCCAACAAAATGGCGCGCGTCGCCTGGGCGGTGACGGCGAAGAAGGAGATCTATCGGGTTCCCGCAACCGCCTGACAGGGCGGACAATCGCGGGAAGCCGTCGGGGATGTGGGCAGGTCGGAGGACAGGTAAGGAGGGCATACGGTCAATGAGACCGGATCGGGAAAACCAGCACCGTCCTGAGAGCGTTCAAGCTCGCAGACTCGATTTTGGACCCGGTTCGCGTATCTCCATACGGGCCAGCGGCGATCGAAATGCCGCATCAACAGGCCGGATAGACGACAGCACCTGACCGCATGCACCGTGCCGTTCAAAGAAAAGCTTGCATTACCGGGGGCGTCCATAGACGAGGGCGGTCGCTGCGACAAGCCGCCTATCCACAGCTCCGACGAGGCACGCTTCCACCCGCCAAACAAGCTGCTACATCGTCACCGCACTCACGTGCTGAATGCAGCGAATAGGCGCACTTTTGGACCGTCATCGACACGCGGGTAAAGGACGGCTTGCACGCGCCTGCCGTCCGATAGCGTCGCCTCCCCGCGATAGAGGTGAGGCGGCTCGCCAGCCTCGATGCGTGCCCACAGCGCATCGTCCACCAGGTAGAGTTCTCCCTTCACCGAGACACCGCCCACGCCCACCTCGAACATGCCGGGATGGCGGTCGTCGATGGAATACACGCGATAGGTCGGCGCCGTCTGGGCCTCCCCCAAGAACTCCGCCCCCTCGAGGTTCCCGTGGAGCTCGAGGCCCCGCATCAGCGTTCCGTTGACGAACAACTCGAACGACACCGCATTCTCCCTCCTCCTACTGCACAAGGGCTGCGCGGAAACCTCGTGAAGTCACATGCGAACGATGGCGGCCACGGGGTTTCCGTCCGGCGGTCCCGAATGAGAATCGACTTCGCCGCCCGACACGTAGTTCATCGTGTCTCCGATGACGGAGGCAATGACGGCATTGCCGACGGCGCGGGCCGGCTTGGTTCCGATATCGGAATCATCGTGCATCGCGAAGCGCCGGCCCCGGCACGCCCCGTGACCGGGCACGACGGCCTTCGCCAGCACGTTCACGACCCTCTCGAGGTCGGATTCGGAGGGGCAGCAGGCGAAGTCGAGCCCCGCGCTCCTCAGCGCCTCCTTCACGCCGTTCGCGTCTATCAGATCCTTCATGATGCTGTGGCCGATGCGAAAATCGCTCACTGCCTGGGAGGAATTGCCCATGACAACGACCTCGGCGCGGGACTTCTCTCCCCCCGACGACGTCGAAGAGACGTTGGAGTAGAGCGAGAAATCGCGGCGCACCGCCTCGTCGCTCAGCTTCTCCCTGGGAATTTCGCCGGTCCCGAGGCCGACGCCCAGGGCCGAGGCATCGTTCGCGTAGCACATCGAGCCGAAATAGGTGACGCCCGTTTCCTCGGTCACCACAGTCTGCCCACGGCTCTTGGCGTCGGCGATGCGCGGCTTGGTCAGGAGCGGATTCTTGACCTGAACGAAATGGATATCGGCGGGATCCGAAATGCACGCGTCCGCCGTCGCTTCCCTGACCGCGTCAGCGACGACCTCGATCTGGCCCATGCGGCCGATCTCCTCGGGAAGGATATCACGCGAACGCGCGATCCCCACCGCGAGCCTCTTCTCCGGGCTCTCCTCCCCCTCCACCCACTCGCGGGCGAATACAGTGAAATGGGGGCTCATCAGTCCCGGGCATCCGCCCGACATTACCAGGGAGATACGATCTCCCATTTCGTCCCGAGAGATTCCCATTTTCTCGGCCAAGAGAATCTTGAGCGTCAGCTCGGCGAAGCCACGGCTGAAATCGTTGACCAGCCCGTTGCCCTCCGTCTTGGCGACGATGGCGACGATGGTTTCAGGCTTCAGCTCGCCGCTCTCGATGAGACTTTCGATTCCCGAGACATCGCTCGGTGAATTCATGGGGATCTTGTGAACTTGGATCTTTTGAACTCTGGCCATGATATCCTCCTTGCCAATTGGAGAAGTCGCTACGGTGAGTTGCCCGCGACTCGCATCGCCGGGCGCGCGGAAGCTTCGCCCTCGCCGAACCGATCTCGATCACAGATGCATCGTCTCCCTGGGCGGCACCGGCCGCCGCCCCTGCCGCCTTCAACGGCTCCAGCTGCGGCGGCGATTGACGATCGACTTGTTTTTCCTTTCATAGCCGCCCGGAATGGGAATGTTCTCCTCTAGCCCCTTCTGGACCAGCTCGGTGATTTTGGCCTCGAAGGCCGCCAACATCTCCGCGCCGTCCTCGGGCGTGGCCCCGGTCGCGTTGCCGCCGATGACGCCGTTGGCCGAAACCTGATCGAAGCGATAGTCGAAGAGGGTGAAGAAGTCTGGCGTGTCCTCCGCGCGATCCATCTTGACCAGGTCGGGACGGATCACCAACATCTGCGCCGTCTCCCCGAAGTTGCCGTGGATATGCTTGTTCTGCGGGCAATCCTCGGCAAATCTCGTTTCGGTGGTCTGCCAATAGTTGACTGTCGTGATCTGGACGTCGTCATAGTCGCAACGGAAATGGTCCCGCACGCCCTTGATTCCCCAGTCGTTGTACATATGCCCGTTAATGAAGAAGAATTTCCGGATCCCGGACTCGTAGAGCGACGTGCACAGGTCATAGAGAAGACTGATCATGGTATCGACGCGGACCCAGAGAGTTCCGGGGAAATTCCCATGACTCTGGGAGATGCCCACGGCGACTGGCGGCACGACCGGAACGCCAGTGTTCGCGGACACCCGTTTCGAAATCTCGAGCGCTTGCGCTGTGTCTGTCATCAAAGGGAGATGGGGGCCGTGCTGCTCGATCGCGCCCACCGGGATGATCACCATATTGCAGCGATCCACGAACTCCTCGACTTCTTCCCACGTGAACTCCTCCCAGAGAATCGGCGTTCCTTTCTTCCATTTGAACTTCATCGGAACCTCCGCGTGCTAAGCTGTGGGCCTTGGCCAGGGCCTGCTTGACCATGGCCTCGACGTTCCTGCAGCCTTCCTCGACTTCGATGCGCATGGCGCGCCGGGATCGCTGCTCGATGATGCCCCTCGCTTCGACCCTGCGCAGAGTTTCCCACACCGGTCAACGAGAATTGACCGAGGTCCCGGTCGGTTGGTGCTAACCCCCAGGAGGCGGTCGCGGTTCGCGGCACGCCCGATCACGTGTCGCGGGTCTCAACCGTAGTCCCCGCTACGCTTCCCGGCCCTCTCCGCCCGAGGGAGGAGAGGGAGAACCCGCCGTCATCGCCGCCTGCGTCCCCCCTCCGTCTTCCGCCTCTCGCCCGATCTGCCCGGCCCACGGGATCGGACTCTTTTTTCTGAGCCGGGATTTGCCGGGATTAAGTGGGATTAAGTGGGATAAGTGGGATTCCCTGGGGCGCGCGGCCCAGTCGCGAGGCGCGACCCAGTGAGAGTTGCGGACGATCGCGCCCGCATCGGACCGCTCGATCGCGCACTGCATGACGCGAAACTGGCGCCTGTCGCCCGCGCCTGAAAGGTCGCGGGCGCGGAATCAAGAGTCGAGCGCGTGTCCGGCTGCGGCGGAGGCGGAATCCCCCGCCTCACCCTGGCCCGCTCCATGCCGCGGGGCAGAAGGGAGGGTCGGTCGGCCAGAGTCGGCCTTCCGCCTCCCGCCGCCTCAGCTCGGCATCCCGCGCCCTGTGCGCGTCCCATGTATCGCGCCCCCCGCGCGCGTCACATACATCCGGCGCTCTGCGCGCGTCCCATGCATCCGGCGTCCCGCCGGCGTCCTGCGCATCGTCATCGTCTACTTGCGCGCGTGGAGGCGCGACGGGCGCCCCGTCGGCGGTAGGCGGATCGGGCGCCGACTTCGGCGCGGGGTGACGGGAGAGTCCTCGGCAGAGGCGGCGGCCCACCCGGATGCCGGCGGTGGCGGCTCTGTGCGCCCAGGGAAGACGTGCCCCTCGAGAGCCCGGCGGACGGTTTCGACCCGTTCGGCATGCGTCATACTGGCCGCGCGCGCGGCCAGCCCGGCGTGCGGGGCGGCGGCATCGGCTGCCGCCTGCTCGCGCTCGATGCGGAGCCTGTCGGCGCTTTCGATGCGGTGGAGCGCGAGGGCGAGGCGGCCGAGGTCCTCGGTCACCACCGGCTCCTCGCGCGCGCTGAGCTCGGCCATCGTGCGGAGCGCCAGCGTTCGCAGGGTCTCGATCGCGATGAGGGCGCTAAGCCCCTCGGCGCGGGGGTCGCGCGTGCGCTCCCATTCCTCGGCAAAGCGAACGGTCTCGCGCTGCAGGCAGATCAGGCCGTCCATGCGCTCGGCCCAGCTGCCCTTGGCGGAATGCGGACAGTCGCCGCCGCCGCCGCGCGCGCGGACGCGTGCCACGATCTCGTCCGTGGTGGCGCCGTCCTCGATCGCTGCGGCAAGGGCGTCCTGGATTGCGGCCGGCGCCGGCTCGGCCGACGCGCGCCCGCCCATTTCACTTGCCGTGCTCCGCTCGCCCTCGCCCTGCTGCATGCCGCGATCCTGGTGCGCGCGGCGCGCTCCGTGCACCGCACGATGTTCCGGGTGTCACGCGGGCCTGACTCGGGCGAGCCTGAAAGGTCTCGCGCGCGGTAACTCCGGGTCCCGCGCGCGGTAAATCCGGGTCCCGCGCGCGACAAAATGGGGTCACGCTCGGGGAGAGCGGTCTCCCTCCTCGTCATGGCCGGGCTTGTCCCGGCCATCCACGCGGCCGCCCACCCTCTGACGGACTTGGCCGAGGGAGATGCCCGGAACAAGTCCGGGCATGACGATGTGAGGGCGTGACCGGATCGGAGAAAATACGCACCGATCCACCATCATGCGAACTCTGGAAACATGATATTAATCTAGCGCTTTGTGCGCCTCGACGATAAACAAGATGTTAGCAGCCGCCAGGTGGAGCGCATAGGCGCCCACATAATCGGGCGCTCTTTGCGGCTTTGCGCCTTGGCCGTGTGCGCCTTTCTCGCCGCGCACTTTCGGAAGTCCTGACTTAAGCGTTGCCACTAGCTGATCGAATGAATTGTCCAAATAATCCGGCAGCAAACCCTTATTACGGACAATCTTGAGAAGGTCTGACGCTCGCGCACCAGGTGGATACGGCCACCCTCTTTGCTCGCAAACTACTTTCAGCGTGCTCTCGAACGCATTGTTGGCATCAGTGACGGCGCCTTCAATCTCGCCAGATCGGTAATGGCCATGCGCTCGTAGGAATTCGTCACGTGGTCCCTCGAAGCCCGGCTCGTTGAGAAACCGAAGCGCCTGGCGCACAACTTCGGAATGAATCAACTCTGAGTCGACACGGAAGATTCGTCCTTCTTCAAACTGATACCCCACGCCGGCTCGCCGAAATCGCGCATTGAGTTCTTCGATAGCACTCTCAGCTGATTGCTCTATTCCTCTGTTCTGGCGGGCAGCGGGGCCGAAGTCCCGCGCAAACCGATCAAGGTATAGGAAAGCCACCTCGATGACGTCGAGGGCAGCATCCACAGGAGAGACATCCAAGAAATAGCGCTCGCAGCGTTCGTCAATGCGACGTTCATCACCCAAAGAGAATACGCCATGCTCCCGTGCGACGGTCTTGTGAATAAGCTCCCAAGCTTCATTGTTCTCCCTTGCGTTCCTATCCTCGAATTGACCGTACACATAGTACGGTCCAATAGCATCTCTCCAAATATGAACCATTTGGACCCTAAGTTCTTGGGGGAGTTGGTCATAAATGAACACATCCGGCGTCTCTCCCTTAGCGACGCGTTTCCGATACGAGTACAAATTAGAAATGGGCAACTTCGTGATCCTCCGTCAATTTCGAGACGCACCATCTGGCGACTTAATTTCGTCGTTGCCACCAAACTCCGCCCGTATCGCCTCGCTGTGCGCCCCCAGCGCCGGGACGGGGCGGAGGGGGCGGTCGTCGGCGTGGCGGGCGGGGGGTGCGACGATCTCGACCGTGCCCGCAGGGGTCGCCACGGCTGTGCGGCGGAGCTGCGGGTGTGCCGAGAGTCCCGAGACCTCGTTGAGGCGGCCGAAGGCGATTCCCGCGTCGCGTAGGGCTGCCGCGAGCGACTCCATGTCGTGCTTGTTGAAGGCCGCGACGATCAGCGCGTCCATCGCCGGGCGGTTCGCGAGGCGGGCCGGGTGACCGGCGAAGCGTGGGTCCGTCGTGAGGGCAGCGTCGCCCAGGATTCCCTCGCAGAAGCGGGCCCACTCGCGCTCGTTCTGGATGGCGATCACCATCTGGCCGCCGTCGCCTACCGGATAGGCGCCGTAGGGCGCGATCATGGCGTGGCTGAGGCCCGTGCGCGCGGGCGCCTTGCCGCCGTGCTCCAGGTGCAGGAGCGGCACGGTCATCCAGTCCGCCATGCCGTCGAAGAGCGAGACCCCGATGCCGCTGCCCCGGCCGCTGCGGTGGCGTGCGTGCAGGGCCTCCAGGATCGCGCCGTAGGCGTTGAGGCCGGCGCCGATATCGCAGACCGAGACCCCGACGCGGCTCGCCGATTCGGGCGTGCCGGTCACGGACGCGATGCCCGATTCGCACTGGATGAGGAAGTCGTAGGCCTTCATCGCGGCATAAGGGCCGCTCTCGCCATAGCCGCTGATGTCGCAGGTGATGAGGCGGGAATGGCGCTCTCGGAGCGCGCTTGAGTCGAAGCCCGCCCGTGCCGCTGCGCCCGGCGCCAGGTTCTGCACGAAGATATCGGCGCGCTCTATAATGCGGTGCAGCAGGGCGTTGTCGTCTGTGTTCTTGATGTCGAGGACGACGGATTCCTTGCCGCGGTTGAGCCAGACGAACCACGCGCACTCGCCGCCCACCACATGGTCGTAGAAGCGGGCGAAGTCGCCCTCCGCCCGCTCGACCTTGATGACGCGCGCGCCCGCGTCGGCGAGCCGGCTGGTGGCGAAGGGCGCGGCGACGGCCTGTTCGACCGAGACCACCAGGAGGCCTGCGAGCGGCCCTTCGGCTCCCTCGCTCACGACCCGCTCACGTCTCTACACCGTCATGCCCGGACCTGCCCGGACTTGTTCCGGGTATCCGGGTATCCATCTCGCCCAGGTGTGTCCGCGGATGGGCGGCCGCATGGATGGCCGGGACAAGCCCGGCCATGACGTGATGGGGACACCGTGCGAAGGCATGCGAAGGTCTCTGTCGCGCCCCTAGTAGGAGCGCGGCATGCCGAGCACATGCTGGCCGAGATAGGCGAGGATGAGATTGGTCGAGATCGGGGCCACGCGGTAGAGCCGGGTCTCGCGGAACTTGCGCTCCACGTCGTATTCCTCGGCGAAGCCGAAGCCGCCGTGGGTCTGCAGGCAGGTATCGCCGGCCTTCCACGAGGCTTCCGACGCGAGCAGCTTGGCCATGTTGGCCTCGGGCCCGCAGGCGCGGCCTGCGTCGAAGAGCGCGGCGGCCTTACTCACCATCAGCCCCGCCGCCTCCATCTGCGCGTACGCCTCGGCGATGGGGAACTGCACGCCTTGGTTGGCGCCGATGGGTCGCCCAAAAACCTGGCGCTCGGTGGCATACGCACTGGCCTTCTCGATGAACCAGCGGCTATCGCCGATGCACTCGGCTGCGATCAGGATTCGCTCGGCATTCATGCCGTCCAGGATGTAGCGAAAGCCCCTGCCCTCCTCGCCGATCAGGCTCGCGCCCGGGATCACGAGGTCGTCGAAGAAGAGCTCGGTGGTCGCGTGGTTGATCATGGTGCGGATCGGCCTGATTTCGAGGCCGTTGCCGATCGCGTGCTCCAGCTCGATGAGGAAGACCGAGAGCCCGTCCGTGCGCTTGGCGCACTCTTCCTTCGGCGTGGTGCGGGCGAGGAGGAGCAGCAGGTCCGAGTGCTCGGCCCGCGAGATCCAGACCTTCTGACCGTTCACCGTGTAATCGCCGTCCGCGCGGCGCTCGGCGGTGGTGCGGAGCTGGGTCGTGTCCGAGCCCGCGGTGGGCTCGGTGACGCCGAACGCCTGGAGCCGCCGGGCACCGCTCGCGATCTCGGGCAGGTAGGCCTCCTTCTGTGCGTCCGAGCCGTGCCGCAGCACCGTCCCCATGGTGTACATCTGGGCGTGGCAGGCGCCGCCGTTGCAGCCCGACGCGTGGATTTCCTCGAGGATCGCCGCAGCCGCGCCGATGCCGAGCCCGCTGCCGCCGTAGCGCTCGGGGATCAGCGCGGCGAGGAAGCCCGCATCGGTGAGCGCCTGCACGAACTCCTCCGGGTAGGTGCGCGCCCGGTCTTTCTCCCGCCAGTACTCGCCGGGATAGCGCGCGCAGAGCGACCGGACCGGCTCGCGCAGCTCGCGGTGGTCGTCGTCGAGGTCGATGAGGGCCGGACGTTCGCTCATTCCACGGTGACCGATTTCGCGAGGTTGCGGGGCTGGTCCACGTCGGTCCCCTTGAGCACCGCCACATGGTAGGCGATGAGCTGGACCGGGATCGCGTAGAGGATGGGGGCGACGAAGGGGTCGAGCGAGGGGAGCGCGATGGCGTCTGCGGCCAGCGGCGCCATCGCTTCGCAGCCCGTGGCGTCGCTGATGACGACGATGTGGGCGCCGCGGGCCGCGGCCTCCCGCAGGTTCGACGCCGTCTTGTCGAAGAGCGGGCCGGGCGGCGCCACGACGATCACCGGCACGCCCCGGTCGATGAGGGCGATGGGGCCGTGCTTGAGCTCGCCGGCGGCGAAGCCCTCGGCATGGATGTAGGAGAGCTCCTTGAGCTTGAGCGCCCCCTCCATGGCGATGGGATAGCCGGTGCCGCGCCCGATGTAGAGCACGGTCTGGGCCTGGCGCAGGGTCTCGGCGAGGTCCAGGATGCGCTCGTCGTGGCCCAGCACGTGCGCCATGTGGGCCGGGACGTGGGCCAGCGCCGCGGCGAGGCGGGCTTCCTCCGCCTTATCGATGGCGCCCCGCGCACGGGCGAGCGCGATCGCGAAGCAGGCGAGGGTGACGAGCTGGGCGGTGAAGGCCTTGGTCGATGCCACCCCGATCTCGACCCCGGCATAGGTGGGGAGCAGCGCGTCCGCCTCCCGCGCCATGGTGCTCTCGCGCACGTTCACCACCGCCGCGGTCGGCGTGCCCGCCTGCTTGGCGAAGCGCAGCGCCGCCAGCGTGTCCGCGGTCTCGCCCGACTGCGAGATGAAGAGCGTCACGCCGCCCTCCGCGAGCGGCGGCGCGCGGTAGCGGAACTCGGACGCGATGTCGATCTCGACCGGGACCCGCGCGGTCTGCTCGATCCAATAGCGCGCGGCGAGGCCGGCGTAGTAGGAGGTGCCGCAGGCGACGATCGTCACCCTCTCCACCCTCGCCAGCGCGAAGGGGAGCGCCGGGAGCGCGACCGTCTCGGCCCCCGGATTGTAGTAGGCGCCGAGGGTGTCGCCGACTGCGCTCGGCTGCTCGTGGATCTCCTTCAGCATGTAGTGGCGGAAATTGCCCTTGCCGATCATGGCGCCATCGTGGGCGGTAACGCTCTGCGGACGCTCAACAGGCCGCCCGCTTGAATCGCGTATGGCGACCTCGCCGGCGCTCAGCACCGCCCAGTCGCCCTCGTCGAGATAGCTGATCCGGCGGGCGAAGGTGCTGAGCGCCAGCGCGTCCGAGGCGAGATAGGTGGCGTCCTCGCCGTGGCCGATGGCGAGCGGGGAGCCGCGCCGGGCGCCGATCAGGAGGCCCGCGTGGCCGGCGAAGATGATCGCCAGCGCGAACGCGCCATCGAGCTGCGCGAGCGTCGCGGCCGTGGCCTGTTCCGGGTCGAGGCCGCGCTCCATGT
Source organism: Alphaproteobacteria bacterium (assembly GCA_965237415.1). GTDB lineage: Bacteria > Pseudomonadota > Alphaproteobacteria > UBA828 > UBA828 > WTGU01. Next base: position 89,369 of record CBDEFM010000002.1, on the reverse strand, counting down.
GGGAATCGATCAGGTGGGGGACCACCTCGGTATCGGTGTCGGAGACGAGCTCGCGCCCCTCCGCCTCCAGCCTGGCCCTGAGCTCGCGGTAGTTCTCGATAATGCCGTTGTGGACCACCGCCACCCGGCCGGCGGCATGGGGGTGGGCGTTGGTCTCGCTGGGCTCGCCATGCGTGGCCCAGCGGGTGTGCCCGATGCCCGTGGTGCCGCTGACGGGGCTCCGGGCGACCAGGCGTTCGAGCTCGATGAGCTTGCCCTCGGCGCGGCGAAGCTCGATCAGGCCGTTGGCGAGCGTCGCGAGACCTGCCGAATCGTAGCCGCGGTATTCGAGGCGCCGCAGCCCGTCGAGGATGTGCGGCGCCGCCTGATCCGGGCCCGTGACACCGATGATTCCGCACACGCTGCCGGCACTCCCCTCTTGCGCGCCGCCTAGTCTTCGGCCGGGCCGGGCCGGCGCCGGGCGCGCCTGCGCGCCGCGGCGCCTTCGCGCTGGCGCTGCTCGCCTCTGGCGACCGCGATGGCGTCCGCCTCCACGTCCTCGGTAATCACGCTGCCGGCGCCCACGACCGCGCCGGGGCCGACGGTAACCGGCGCCACCAGCGCCGTGTTGGAGCCGATGAAGGCGCCCTCGCCGATCTCGGTGCGGGATTTTTCGTAGCCGTCGTAATTGCAGGTGATGGTGCCGGCGCCGATGTTGGCGCCCGCGCCAACGCCGGCGTCGCCGACATAGCTCAGGTGGTTGATCTTGGCGCCCCGCTCGACCGTGCTGTTCTTCACCTCGACGAAGTTGCCGACCCGGGCCTCTTCGCCGATATCGCTGCCCGGCCGGAGCCGCGCGAACGGGCCGATCAGCGCCCCTCTTCCCACACGGACTCCTTCCAGATGGCTGAATGGCCGGATCTCGGCGCCGTCCTCGAGGGTGACGCCGGGGCCGATTACCACGTTGGGCCCGATGGTCACGTCGGAGCCCAAGCGCGTGTCGAGGCTGAGCCAGACGGTGGCGGGATCGAGAAGCGTCGCCCCTCCCTCCATAGCGGCCCGGCGCAGCCGGTCCTGGATAACGCGTTCGGCGGCGGCGAGCTGGACGCGGTCGTTGATGCCCATGACCTCTTCCGCCGGCGCTTCGGCAACGGCACAGACGCCGCCTTGCGTCCCGACGACGGCCGGGAGGTCGGTCAGGTAGTACTCGCCGCCCTCGTTGTCGTTGCCGATCGCATCCAGCAGAGAGAAGAGCCGGCGCCCGTCGATCGCCATCATGCCGGCGTTGCAGAGCGTGACGGCGCGCTCCTCTTCGCTGGCCTCGGCGTACTCGACGATGCGTGCGAGCGTCCCGTCCGGCGCCAGGATGAGCCGGCCGTACTCCGCCGGATCCTCCGGTCGAAAACCCAGGACCGCGGCGGCCGCTCCGGCGCCCTCGCGCCGCGCCTGGATGAGCCGTTCCAAGGTTTCGGCTCGGACCAGCGGCGTGTCCGCATAGAGCACGAGGACATCGCCGTCGAAATCCTCCAGCAATGGCCGCGCGGCCGCCACCGCGTGGGCGGTGCCCAGGGGCTTGTCCTGCACCACGCAGGCGAACGCCTCGCCGGCTCCTTCCAGACCGCGGGCCGCGGTTTCCATCTCCGGCCCGATCAACATGACCGTGCGCACGGGCGCAAGCGCGCGGGCACTGGCCAGCACGTGCTCCACCATCGGCCGCCCGGCGAGCGGGTGCAGGACTTTCGGCAGGCCTGAGCGCATGCGCGTCCCCTTGCCCGCCGCGAGCACGACACAGGCGAGCCCGCTCACCCGCGCCTCCGCGGTGGGTGACAGACTGGGTGCAGGGCGCCGCTCTCGGCTTCGCGTGCGTGCGCTCGGTGGCGACGAGTGCGATGGGAGACCGCTTGGCTCACGCCCGAAATACTCATTCGCTCAGGGATATCCGACGCCGGATGGATGGGGTACCGCGCGAAATGCCATCATAGCATGTCCGCCCTCGTTGCGGCCCCACGCGCTGCGACGCCTTGTCAACATTGGCCCCTTCCCGCACCATCGGCGCGATGCGTGAGCATGTGGACGCGGTGCTCGTCGACTTCGACGGGACCCTCTTCGATACCGCGCCCGATCTCATCGCGGCGCTCAACCGGCTATTGACGGAGATGGGCCACGCGCCGGTCGCGTTCGAGGCGTTCCGCCAGCGTGCCGGCGAGGGCGCCAAGCGCCTGCTTCTCGCGGCGCTCGACGCGCAGGGGGCGGAGCGGCCCGACGACGCGGCCCTTCGGCCCCTGATCGAGCGGCTCATCGCCTACTACTTCGAAATCGAGACCGAGCAGATCCAGCCTTTCCCGGCGGTCGTCGCCACGATCGAGCGCCTGCGCGACGCCGGTGTCTCGCTCGCCGTCTGCACCAACAGGGGGGATCGCTCGACGCGCCGCCTGCTCGCCCACTTCGATATCGACCATCACATCGAGGCGGTGCTCGCGGGCGACACCGTCGACAAGATGAAGCCCCATCCCGGCCATATTCGCGAGGCGCTGGCCGCCCTCGGCGCCGAGCCGGGACGTGCGGTCATGGTCGGCGACAGCGCCGCCGATGTTGAATCCGCGCAGAGTGCCGGCGTTGCCGTGATCGTGACGGCTTATGGGTACAGCCCGATCTCCCCGCATGCCTTGGGCGCCGACGCGGTGATCGACGATTTCGCCCAGTTGCCGGCGTCGATCGAGCGTCTCTTCCAGGCCTAGCCCGGGCTAATCCAGCAGCCGACGCCAGAGCTCCAGTGTCGCGTCCGCGATACGATCCTCGGAGAATTCGCGCTCGACGAGGCGACGCCCGCCTGCACCGAGGCGGGCGCGCAGAGCGGGATCGTCGGCGAGGCGCAGGATCGCCGCTGCCAGCGCGGTTGGATCGCGGGGTGGGACCAGAAGCCCGCTCTCACCGTCGCGCGCAATTTCGCGGCTGCCCGGCACGTCCGCCGCAACGATCGGCCGTCCGCACGACGCGGCTTCGAGCAGCGCCTTGGGAAGACCCTCCGCGTAGTAGGAGGGCAGGACCGCGATGTGCGACTCCTTCCACACCGCCGGAATATCGTCGCGGCGGCCCTGCCACTCGACGACGCCTTCGTCCCGCCACTCTTCAAGTTGCGCCAGGGGGACCGCCGCCGGGTTGCCCTCGTCCGGCGCGCCGATCAGGGTGAAGCGGAGGTCGGGGCGTCGCGCCCGCGCAACTCTCGCCGCCTCGACGAACTCGCCGACCCCTTTGTCCCACAACAGCCGCGAGACCATGGTCGCGCGGAGAGGCCCGTCCGGCTCCGGCGACGGAGCGAAGCGGGCCGTGTCGACGCCGGAGCCCGGAATCACCGCGATGCGGTGCCGGTCGATGCCCAGCCCTGCAACGAACGCCGCGTCGTCCGGGTTCTGGGTCAGGCAGGTGGTGCGCCGGCCGTTCAGCGCCCAGCGAAGCGCGATGCGCACGAGCGGGCGCAGCAACCGCGCCCGCAAATCGCCGGACGAGAACACGTAACCCAACCCAGTCAACGCGCCGACGACCGCCGGAACGCCGGCGAGCCGCGCCGCAGCGCCGCCGTAGAGCACCGGCTTCATCGCGACCGCATGGACGATGTCCGGCCGCTCGGCCCGATGGATGCACACGAGCGCGGCAAGCGTGCGCAGGTCCGCCAGCGGCGAGATTCGTCCCCGCTTCATGGGGATGGGCAGCACCCGCATTCCTTCGGCGCGGATCGCATCGCCGTGGGTCGCAACCGGGCAGGCAACGGCGACGGCGAAGCCGGCGTCCCGCGCCGCCCGCGCGATCGGCATCCGGTGGGAGACGAAGAAGCCGTCGTCGCCCGCGACGAAAAGCAATTTCGGCCGCCCTTCACCGGCGCGAGCGTTTTCCGATTCGATCATCGAGGGTCGCCGCGACGGCCGCTCACAGCGTCCAAAGCCTGAGCCCGCCGGGCAATTCGACGTCCCGCCACATGTTCTTGATGTCGGCGACGAGGCCTCCCGGCGTCAGCAGGGATGCGAAGGTCGCCGAGCGCGGCGGCGAGGGGCAGGCCGACGTAACCGAGACCGATGACCGCAACGCGCATGGGGTGGTGTCCGAACGGTGAGCGAGGGGCACCCGCGCTTGCCCGCGCCGCCGATCCGCCGACAATGGGCGCGCAAGCGGGATCGCCGAGAGCGCTATGCGCGCGCAACCGGCGCCGTGTCAAACGATATCCCCGCGCCCAGTGCGCAACGATCGGGAGTTGCCGAGCGGATGACGATCCTCGTGACCGGGGCCGCCGGCTTCATCGGGTTCCACGTCTGCAAGGCGCTGCTGGCGCGCGGCGAACGCGTTCTCGGCATCGACAATCTGAACCACTACTACGACGCCCGCCTCAAGGAGGCGCGGCTCGCCCTGCTGCAGGCGCACGAGTCCTTCGCTTTCGCCCGCGCCGACATTTCCGATTGCGAGGCCACGGCTGCGGCGATCGAGCCGGAACGCGAATCGATCGCCCGGATCGTCCATCTCGCCGCCCAGGCCGGGGTCCGCCATTCGCTGGTCGACCCCTACGCCTATGTGCAGGCCAATGTGATGGGCCAGGTCGTGATCCTGGAGCTCTGCCGCTCGCTGCCCCAGCTTGAGCACATCGTCTACGCCAGCTCCAGCTCGGTCTATGGCGGCCTTGCCGAGGCGCCGTTCGCCGTCGATGCACGGGTCGACACCCCGATTTCCCTGTATGCGGCGACCAAGAAGGCGGGCGAGCTCATCGGCCACGTTTACGGACACCTCTTCGCGGTGCCTGCGACCGGGCTCCGCTTCTTCACCGTTTATGGCCCCTGGGGGCGCCCCGACATGGCCGCCTTCCTCTTCACCCGGGCGATCCTGGAGGGCCGGCCGATCGCGCTCTTCAACCACGGCCGCATGAAGCGCGACTTCACCTACATCGACGACGTGGTGCCAGCGGTTCTCAGCGTCCTCGACGCGCCGCCGGCGGGCGACGGCGCCGTTCCCCACCGCATCTACAACGTCGGCAACAACCGGCCCGAGGCCCTGATCGACTATGTCGCCACGCTCGAGCGGGCGATCGGTCGCAAGGCGGTGATCGAGCACGCGCCGATGCAGCCCGGCGACGTGGCGGAGACCTGGGCCGACATCTCGGCGCTGCAACGCGATCACGGCTTCGAGCCGAAGACCGCCATTGCCGAGGGAATCCCGCGCTTCGTCGCCTGGTACCGCGACCACTACGGCGTCTGACCGCGGCCGTCGCGCCGGAGGCGCGCGGAATCGGAGAGTGGCCGGCTGCCGTGAGCGAAAAAGGCTAACCCGCGGCCTTCTCCCATCCCAGCTCGGCGAGGGCACGGGCGCGGTCTCCGTACTCGTGCGCATTGGGCGCGCTCGCATTGCCCTTGAGGCCGCGCGCGTAGACTCCCTGGCAGATCGCCGCCATGCGGAAGAAGGCGAAGGCCATGTAGAAGCGCCAGTCGGCGATCTCGCCGCGGCCCGCGCGTTCGCAGTAGGCGTCCCGGTGCGCCTCTTCCCCCGGCAGCCCCAGCGCCTCGAAGTCGGCGCCGCCGAGCCCCGGCAGCGCCGACGTGCCGCGGGGGATCGAGAAGGCGAGGCAGTTGTGGGCGAGGTCGCTCAGCGGGTGGCCCAGGGTGCTGAGCTCCCAGTCGAGCACCGCGGCGACGCGCGGCTCGTGCACGTGCACGATCAGATTGCCCGGCCGGTAGTCGCCGTGGACGATGGCGGTCTCGTCATCGTCGGGGATGTGGTCGGGCAGCCACGCGAGCAGGCGGTCCATTTCGGGTATCTCGTCGGTGCGCGACGCCTCGTACTGGCCGCTCCAGCGGCGGATCTGGCGGGCGATATAGTTGCCCTCCCGCCCGAAGTCGGCGAGGCCGAGCGCGCGCCAGTCGACCCGGTGCAGCCGCGCCAGCACATCGGCCATCGAGTCGTAGAGCGCGCTGCGGCGATCCGCCGCAAACGCGGGCCAGGCCGGGTCCTGATCGACCGATCCCTCCACATAGTCCATCACGTAGAAGGCCGTGCCGACGATGTCGGTGTCCTCGCAGAGGTGATGGACGCGCGGCACGGGCACGTCGGTCTCGGCCAGCGCCGCGAGGATGCGGTATTCCCGCTCGACCAGGTGGGCAGACGGCAGCAGCGTGCCCGGCGGCTTCTTGCGCAGCACGAAGCGTTTCTCAGGCCCCTCAATCAGATAGGTCGGGTTCGACTGCCCCGCTGCGAACTGGCTGACGCCGCGGATCGGCGCCGCCTCGGGCACATGCTTGGCGAGATAACGCTCCAGCGCCGCCTGATCGATGCGGTGCGCCGCGCGCACGGGCGTGGTCGGCGGTTGTGAAGACATCTGGCAGCCTGGCCGCATCCGAGCCGAAAATCCGGGCACTCATTCTAGGGAGCGGCCACGGAGGCGGCCAGCCTCCCTGCGCGGCTTCGCACATCAAGGTCTCTTGCCCCAGCTAAAATCGAATATAGCGATAATCGGATTGACTTTAGTAAATAGCCTAGAGAACATCGGCATACCTTAAATGTCATCGCGTCACTGGCACGCGGCCGCACTCTGCACCGTTCTTGACGTGAGGGAAGGCAGGGGGCGGGAGCAGCCATGCATATGGATGTGCGAGGCCCTGCGTCCGCCCTGAAGCGCGGTTCGTATAAACGGGCGCCGGCGAGGGAGCCTCAGCAAAGGCACATAAGCTAAATTTGAGGGAGGACACCATGAAAATCGCCACACTTCTGAAGAGCTCGACCGCCCTTTCAATGGTCGCGTTACTGGCCTTGTCCGCTTGTGGAGGCGGAGGGGGAGACGGCCCAGAGACAGGAGGTATGCCGCCTGGCGATGGCGACGGCATGATGCCCGGCGACGGCGATGGCGACGGCATGATGCCGGACGACGGCGATGGCGACGGCATGATGTCTGGTGACGGCGACGGCGATATAATCCAATCGGTTGTGACCGAGTGGCGCAGCAACTCTACCGCCGAAGACCTGCTCGACCACTGGAATGATCCGGAGGCTTTGAGGAACTTATTTTCCTTGTTTCCAGTCAGCCAGGGAGATATTGAGAGCCGGAGAACGTTGATAAAGAATTTGATTGATGCGACCGAGGCCGACCCCATAACTTCCGGAACTGTCCTCCGCAATATTCAACCTGACGAAATCCAAATAATCGGAGAGCGCGACGGGATCACGTATGGGCACTGGAAAGGCGGTCCTGCCGGAACGCTCAACATAGAGTTCGACTGGCAGTTCGCACCCAATATTGATTCCAAAACACGCGCGCAGGCGGAAAGGGCGGGGAAGCTCTGGTCGCATCGACTCCTCGACGATTTCGGCACACATTCGGTAACGGCAGGCACGACAGTTACTGCCAGGGGGTCACATGCAGGCGCAGTACAGACCATGGTGACATATACAGAAGATGTCGAAACGGACGGCGTTTTGATCACCGTCACTCATGCTACGACGGACCCATTATCTTCAGGTGGACCACACAACGCTGACATCACCCAAAACGACTACGAACCTTGGCATGGAAAGATGGTCCTGTCCAAAGCAAATATCGATGAGCGACGATCGGTTGGAAATTGGTGGTTTGTACACGTGCTGGGGCATGAAATAGGGCACATTGTCGGCGTAACGAATCATCAAGGCGGATGGAATGTTCCGAGCATTGAGCGCTATATGAACTATCAAGACGCTACCTTCGAAGGTCCGGAATCGCAACGGGCCAATGGCGGCAACCCCGTTCCGTTCCAGTGGCTTGATGGCAGGCAAGAAGTGCCTCCTTTCACGCCTGGTGCGACGGTGGATTACGGTCATTTGGGCGTCTGCTCGTCTCTCATGGCGTACTGCAATGAACCGAGAGAGGTGTACGAACCCTCCGAGATTGACTTTGCGTACCTTGATGACATTGGGTACGAGATTCTTGATGCAGACACCGCATCGGAGCCGGAACTGTACGGTTACGGCGCTTGGGGCCAGTACAGCGCCTGGGGGGCGGGCGTGGAGCGTATGCTTGAGTACGAAGATGATGGATCGGAAGTCTTTGCCCAGGACCAGTTGCGCGCCGGTGCCGATGCGTTTGGTGTTTCCCCGAGCATGACACTTGCCGAGCTGCACACATCAGGATCTTTAGGCAGCGCTACATGGACAGGATCGCTCATCGGTGTCGATCTTGGCAGCGCACACTTGCCGCCTGTATTCGGCGACGCCGAGCTTGCCGTTGACTTGTCGACCCTTGACGGTACTGCACAGTTTGAAAATCTCACTGTTCATACCGATGGCGAAGCGGTTGGCTTCCGATCTTCTGATCTCATGTACGACATCGAGGTCTCCGGAAACGCGTTTTCTGATGCCGATGGCCATCTTGCAGGCTCCTTCTTCGGCCCTGCTCACGAGGAAATGGCGGGCATCCTCAATGACCAAACTCAGGGAGTCGAACTCCTTGCGGGCTTTGGCGGAATTCGCTAGCTCAAATCTGCATCAGTCATGGAACCCTCTAATTCCTCGTGAGGTTCAACGAACGCCATATGGGGTAGCCACAACAGCCTTACGTCGAAGTTACGCAGCCTGAGCAGGGCGGGAGTGGCATCAAGACCAGAAATCGAGCGGATGGCAAATCCAGGGCGTTACCCCGCCACCGCGACAGTCCAGTCTGCAGCCAGAGTCGACTCGCGCTCGCCCCCCTCGCTATCATCGAGGCTGAACGGGGGGAGGGACGCATGGAAGCAATCGTAGAGCGCGGTGAGAGCGCAGGAGCGGCGGGCGCGGCCGAGGCGCAGGGCGCGGGCGGGGCCGATCCCTTCGGCTTCGAGCTCTTCAGGAACGCCATCTTCGCCATCGCGGACGAGATGGCGCTCACCGTCTGCCGCACCACCTATTCGGGCGTGCTCCGCGACAACATGGATTTCTCCACGGCGCTCACCGACGGTGACGGGCGCCTCATCGCGCAGGGTCTCACCCTGCCTGGCCATCTCGGCTCAGTGCCGACCGCCATCGAATCGGTGTTGCGCCACTATGGCGACGACATCCATCCCGACGACGTGTTCGTGATGAACGACCCGTTCGACGGCGGCATGCACCTGCCGGACATCTTCATCTTCAAGCCGGTCTTCGACGGGGGCGAGCGTCTGGCCTTCGCAGCCACGGTCTGCCACCACGCCGATGTCGGCGGCCGTGTGGCAGGCTCCAACGCCTCCGATTCCACCGAGATCTACCAGGAAGGGGTGCGCATCCCGCCGCTCCGCCTCTACGATAAGGGCGCGCGCAACGAGACCCTCTTCGCGATCCTGGAGAAGAACGTGCGCCTGCCGGTCAAGCTCTTCGGCGACCTGCGCGCCCAGCTCGCGGCCTGCCACATCGCGGAGCGCCAGTTCATCGAACTGGTCCGCCAGCACGGCGCCCAGGCCACGCGCTTCTATCTGCGCGAGATCATCGACTATGCCGAGCGCCTCACCCGCGCCGCGCTCCGCGACCTGCCCGACGGCGAGACCAGCTTCGAGGACTGGATCGACGACGACGGCGTCGATCGCGGCAAGCCGATCAGGCTGTTCGTCACGCTCCGCAAGGAGGGCGGCAGCCTCCATGCCGACTGGGCGGGCTCATCGCCGCAAGTGAAGGGCGCGATCAACAGCACGCTGTCCTGGACCAAGGCCGCCACCTACACGGCGATCCGCTCGGTCTTGCCAGCGGGTATCCCCAACAACGAGGGCGTGTTCCGCGCCATCACCGTCTCAGCGCCCTCCGGCACCATCACCAACGCCGTGCTGCCGGCGGCCTGCGCCGCGCGCGGGCTCACCGGGTTCCGCATGGTGGATTGCGCCTTCGGGGCGCTCGCCATGATGCTGCCCGAAAAAGTGTTTGCGGCTTCGGACGGCGGCAACACCGGCATCACCATCGGCGGCTACGACGATCAGCGGAAGCCCTTCATCTATGTCGATTTCACCTGCGGCACCTGGGGTGCCCGGCCCTGGGCCGACGGCCTCGACGGCAACTCCAACATCTTCGCCAACATGGCCTCCCAGTCGGTGGAGGTGACCGAGGCCGAGTATCCGCTGCAGATCCTCTCCTACGAGTTCGTGCCCGACCGCGCAGGCGCCGGCCGCTACCGGGGCGGCACGCCGTTCCGCCGCGACTATCGCTTTCTGGAGGCCGAAGGGCTGCTCCAGGTGCGCTCCGACCGCCACACCTTCCGCCCCTACGGGCTCTATGGCGGGAGCCCCGGCCAGCCCTCGCGCAACGCGATGAATCCGGGGCCGGACGAACGCCCGCTGCCGAGCAAGCTTACCGAGACGATCCAGCATGGCGATGTCTTCCGCCACGAGCTCGCCGGCGCCGGCGGCTGGGGCGATCCGCTGGAGCGCGATCCGCAAGCCGTGCTGCGCGACCTGCGCAACGAGATGATCGGTGAGGACACCGCGCGCGACGACTACGGCGTGATCGTCGATCGCACCTCTTGGCGGGTGGATCATGCCGCAACCGAGGCGCGCCGGGCGGTATTGCGGGCCGCACGAGGGTGGTCCGCGCCGCCGGCAGTCTCGCGCGGCGAGATGCCGCCTGTAGACACCGCGCCCGAGAGCAGGGCGTGAGCGCATACCGCATCGGCGTCGATATCGGCGGCACCTTCACCGATATCGTTCTCCTGGCCGAGGATGGCACGGTCGCGACGCGAAAAGTCTCCTCCAGCGTCGACGACTACGCCCGCGCCATCATGGAAGGCGTCGCCTCCCTCGTCGCCGAGCACGCGATCGACGGCGCCGACATCGCCGAGGTGGTGCACGGAACCACCGTCGCCAGCAACGCGCTACTGGAGCGCAAGGGCGCCCGCACCGGGCTGATCGGCACGCGCGGCTTCCGCGACGTGCTGGAGATCCGCAACCTCAGGATGCCCCGGCTCTACGACCTCGCGTGGGAGAAGCCGCCGCCGCTCGTGGAGCGCTACCTGCGCGCCGTGGTGGACGAGCGGATCGACACGGCGGGCAATGTGCAGACGGCCCTCGATGCCGAGGACGCACGCGCTGCGGTGGATCGGCTGCTCGCCGAAGGCGTGGACGCCATCGCCATCTGCCTCATCAACGCCTTTGCCAATCCGGTCCACGAGCGGGCGGTGGAGGCGATCGTCAAGGAGCGCGCGCCGGGCTGCGCCGTCAGCATCAGCTACGACGTCCTGCCCGAGATCAAGGAGTACGAGCGCACGTCGACCACGGTCATCAACACCTACATCAGCCCCATCGTGCGCACGTATCTGGAGCGCTTGGGGCAGGCGATCACGGAGCGCTGCCCGAACGCGCACCTGCTCATCATGCAGTCGAACGGCGGGCTGACCTCGGCGGAGGAGGCGTCGCACCGCCCGGTCAACATCGTCGAATCGGGACCGGCCGGCGGCGTGGTCGGCGCACTCGCCATGGCCGGCGATATCGGCCAGGACGATCTCGTCACCTTCGACATGGGGGGCACCACGGCGAAGGCGGCGCTGATCGAAGGCGGCGTCATCAGCCGCTCCAGCGAGTTCCAGGTGGGGGGCGGCATCCTCACCGGCTCCCGCCTGATGACCGGCGCCGGCTATCTTGTGCGGATGCCGGCCATCGATCTCGCCGAGGTGGGTGCAGGCGGCGGCTCGCTCATCGCCATCGACGCCGGCGGTTCCATGCAGGTCGGGCCTGAGAGCGCGGGCGCCGAGCCCGGCCCCGTCTGCTACGACCAGGGCGGGAGCGCGCCCACCATCACCGACGCCAACGTGGCTCTCGGCTACCTCAATCCGGACTACCTCGTGGGCGGCGCGCTGCCCATCGATTCCGCCAAGGCGATCGACGCGATGCGGCAACAGATCGCGGAGCCACTCGGCGTTTCGGTCGAAGAGGCGGCCTACGGCGCGCACCGGATCGTGGCCTCCAACATGATCCGGGCGATCCGCGCGGTCTCGACCGAGCGTGGCCGCGACCCGCGCGGCTATACGCTCGTCGCCTTCGGCGGCAACGGGCCTGTGTTCGGCGCCGCGATGGCCCAGGCCATCGCGATCCGGCGCGTGGTCGTACCCCCTGCCCCCGGCCTCTTCTCCTCCTTCGGCCTGCTCACGGCGGACGTCGAGCACCACCTCTCGCGCACCTTTCGCGCGCTGCTGCGGGACCTCGACAAGTCCGCGCTCAACGCTGCGTGGGTCGCGCTGGCCGAGGAGGCGCTCCGCCGGCTCGCCGCCGACGGCTACGGCGGGCCCGCCGCCACGATCGAGCGCCACGCAAGCCTCCACTATCAGGGCCAGACCTACGAGCTCACCGTCGCCCTGCCGGACGGCCCGCTCGACGATGACGCGCTGGCTGCGCTCGAAGAGGCCTTCGGCGCGGAGCATGAGCGCACCTACGGCCACCGTGCCGGGCCAGAGGAGCCGGTCGAGCTGGTCACGCTCCGCGTGCTGGGCCGCGGCCGCCGCCCCGCCGCCCCGCCGCCCCGCATCGACCACGCCGCCGGGCCAGCGTCCGGGCCCGCGACCCGGCGCGCCTATTTCGGCCCGGACGACGGCTGGTGCGAGGCCGACGTGATCGCCCGCGCCGACCTTGCAGAGGCGCGGGAAGGCCCTGTGATCGTCGAGGAGTACGACGCGACCTGCGTCGTACCGCCCGGCGTGCATGCAACCCTCAACGACGCCGGCTGCATCGTCCTCGATACGAGCCGCCGCCGCTGACCCGCAGCTCGCGCGAAGGTCGCAGCACTCGACAGGCACACGCGCCTCCACCTTGTATCTTGTCTGATCGCCGTCGTTGTTATTCTGACGGCGGTGGAAGCGGGCGGGAGACCGATCCACCTTTGGTGTCGAAGACCGCGGGTGAGCGTGGCTCCCCGTCCGCTGTTCCTGAGAACCCGAACAGTCGCTCCCCCGACAACCTGCGTCGCTTGCTGCTCATCTGCATTCCTCCGTCAGACGGTGGAATACACCTTAACACGCACCTTCGGTTCTAACTATTTGATAAAGGGTTGTTTTTTCTCCTGACAATCGTTGCAGCGGAACGGATTGCGTAACTCACGCTTCCCCGGCTGCAACCGCAATCGGGAGAAGGTTCATGCCCAAGGTCATCCTGACCGACGCCCGCGTCAAGGCGCTGCGGCCGCGCAGGACCGCCTACGATACCCTCAAGGACCGTGCCCGCGCGCTGCGCCTGTACGGCCTCATCGCCCACTGGGACGACATCGGCGAGTGCAGCTGGCTGCCCACCCTCATCGCCTGGGAAGAGGAAGAACGGCGAAGCCGCAGCCTCAAGCGGCGCCTCAGCGAGGCCCGCATTGGACACTTCAAGCCCCTCGTCGACTTCGATTGGGACTGGCCCCGCCGCTGCGACCCAATGGTCATCGAGGACCTCATGAGCCTCGAGTTCCTGCGCGAGGCCGCCAACGTCGTCCTCGTCGGCCCAAACGGGGTGGGCAAGTCCACCATCGCCGCCAACCTCGCCCACCGCGCCATCATCGAGGGGCACACCGTGCGCTTCACAACTGCAGGAAACATGCTCGGTGAGCTCGCCGCCCTCGATAGCGACAGCCTGCTCCAGCGCAAGCTCCGATTCTACGCCCGCCAACAGCTGCTGGTGATCGACGAGGTCGGCTACCTCTCCTATAGCAATCGCCATGCCGATCTGCTGTTCAATATCGTCTCCAGCCGCAGCCAGCAGCGCTCCACCATAATCACCACAAACCGGCCCTTCGCCGAGTGGAGCGAAGCCTTCCCCAACGCCGCCTGCGTCGTCGCCCTCGTCGACCGCCTCATCCACAACGCCGAGATCATCGCCATCGACGGCGATTCCTATCGCCGAAAGGAGGCCGAGGAACGCCAGAAGAAGCGCAGCGCAGAGCGCCGCCGCCGCCGGGGCGCAGCAGGCCGTCGGCGAGCCGGAAAGGCCGACGCCCTGGACCGCGAGCCGCCGTCGGCGGCGTAGTCATAGATCGTCTCTCGCCATGGTACGGGCGGGTGCAGGCCGAGACCCTGAGAGCCTATCCCCTCGAAGGCGTCGCGCGATCCCTCGGCTACCGCCGCGACCCCGATGTCGATGACGCACCCTGGAGGCACCTCGGATTGATCGTCAGCATCAACCGCCGACCACGTCCAACTCCAGAAATGCAGCAAATACGCGCATTCCTAAGCCGTCGCTAACAACCAGGTTACCGAAGGCGCGGCCCGGAACAGATGCGCCCGGCGCTTCAGCGCGAAAACGCTCTCGATCGCCTGAATCCCCGAGGACCAGTCCGGCGTCACGGCGAAACGCAGAGCGCCTCTCCGGATCGCAACGGCCACGGCATCAAACCGCCCGTCGCCAAGTACGGTCAGGACGCGGCGTGCATCCTCGGACCAGACTGGTGCGCGAAACGAGAGTATGTCGTTTCGGATGGCCCTGGTCAGCGGGTCGGAGAACATGTCGCCGATAAAGCGCAAGTCGGCAGAGCAAAACGTCGGAAATCCAGACTCGGCCATTCTTCCGTCGCCCGTCTCTGGTGTGGAAACCAATTTAGCTGGCTCTCACCTGGCTTGCCACGATCACCGCCGCTTCATCCGTTCTCCGCTCGCCGGGCCTCGCGAGAGCGATCTCCGCCCCCGGAAGCTGTCACGCTCCCACCGCCTTATATCCGTCATCCCTGGCCACGGATTTCGACGACCCTCCCGCCGGTCATCATGACGATCAAGCCCCGGTCGGCGCCGGTCATGTCGAGATAGGTTCGAACCTGGACGCGATAGTGTTCGACGGTCTCCGGCGAGGGATCGACTGTTGATCGGCGCACGGGTTCGGTGCCGATCGGCGCGGTAACCCAATGATCTGGCTGGATTGCGGGGGGTCAACAAAGCGCGCTCTTGAGTAACAGTTGCCTAAGCAGTTGACGGCATTGAGTTTTGCGTTTCGTCGTTTTGCGGTGCCGGGACGAGTTGGAGCCCGAGTTTTCGGGCTTGGCGGTCGAGATGAGCGAACTTTCTGTTGAGGCGCCGCTTCTCGTAGGCGTCGATGCCCTGCTCGACGTATTTCTGGCCTTCGGTCACCATGAGGTAGATCAGGCAGGCGAGTTCGCGGGCGGTCGCCTTGATCGCAACGGGGGTGTCCATTCGGGCGAGCCTTGCGCGGTGCTTGGCGCCGATGAAGGTCTCGCTGCGGCGCGCGGCCATGGCCGCCATGCGCAGGGCCTGCCCGACGGGGTTGACCGCCTTCGGGGACTTGCCGGGGAGGTTCTTGCCGCCGCTGATCCTGGTTCCCGGCGCGAGCGCAAGCCAGGAGCAGAAGTGCTGGGCGGAGGGGAAGGCGGAGAAGTCCGGGCCGATCTCCGAGGCGATCACCAGTGCGGTACCGGGACCGATGGTGGGGATCGCGGTGAGGTCGACGCCCATCATTCCGCGCAACGCCAGGGCCTGGATGCCCTCCTTGCCGGTGTAGTTGCTTGCGGCGTTCGCAGAGCGGCTCGACGCGGTTTCGGAGGTCGTGCCGGGGGCATGGTCCGGTGCGCCGCCGTCCGGGAGATCGTCCGGCGGTGTCAGGCGCTCGATCTCGGCCATCACCCGGGCCTCGCAGTCGTCGATCTGCTGGGTCAGGAAGTCGTAGCGCTGCATGGCCTGTTCGAGGGCGAACAGATGCTCCTCACGCCACGTCCCCTGAAGGCTCGCGGCGATCGTATCGGCGTCGGCCTTGATGCCCCGGTGGCGGAGCGTCGCCAGGCGCTCTGGGTCACGCTCGCCGTCGATGATCGCGCGCAGGATGCGCTGGCCGGTCAGTCCCACGATGTTGGCGATCACCGAGTCGAGCTTGACGTTCATCTCGGTCAGCGCCTTCTGCATGTGCAGGACGCAGCGGGAGCGGTCCCCGGTCAGCCGCCTCATCTGGCGTGCGTAGGAGCGCAGCGGGCAAACCTCGTCGCCCGGACGGAACGCTCCCCGCAGCAGGCCGTAGGACATCAGCTGCCAGATCCACTGGCAGTCCAACACGTCGCTCTTGCGCCCGCCGATCTGCTTCGTCATGCGCGGCGGCACCAGCATCACCTCGAAGCCCGCGCGCTCCAGCGTCTCGTAGACCGCTATCCAGTAGACCGAGGTCGATTCCATCGCCACCTTGGTCACCCCACACGACGCTAGCCACGCCGCCATCTCCTCCAGATCGCGGGTAAAGGCGCCGAACGAACGCACCGGCTCCTCGGTGCGTTCCGGGTCGACCGCCACGAAATGCCGGTCCTTGCCGATGTCGATCCCTGCGCAGTCCGGGTTCACCACCCTGAGGCGCTGGGTTCTTCGAGACTTGCGCGCCATGGAACATCCTCCCAGGTTTCATCTCCGTCGCGAGCGGGGAGGAACCATGTTCGAAGTCCCATTCTCTTGATCGGGATAGGGGGGCATCTCACGATGCCGCCCCTCCCACACCACCGGGCATACGGGTCCGTACCACGGCGGTTCGACCGAATTAGGCCGCAGCAGGGGTGTAGAGTCTGGGGAGGCCGAGCGAGTCGAAATGGTGGTTGCGTAGGGCCTGCTGGACCACCACATGTCCGGCCATGCGCCAGTACGCCGTCGGCGAGCCAGCGGCGATGGCGGCTTGGTCCTTTGAGAGTCCCCGGCGGCGGAGCTCCTTGAAGCGTTTGTGACCGTTGTTCCACTGTCGCCACAGATACGCACGCAGTCTTCGGCGTATCCACGCTTCCAGGTTCGTGAGCACGCGCGGGGTCTGGCAGAAACCGAAGTAGCCGCGCCAGCCCATCAGGTATGGCTTTAGCGTTTCGATCATCCGGTGCAGACTTATTCCCCGCGTCCGGCTTGTGAGGTCCCGAATTCGCGCCTTGAACTTCGCGAGAGCTTGCGGCGCGATGCGCCGTTCGCTCCCATCATTCGCGATGCTGAACCCCAGGAACTTGCGCTCCTCCGGTCGCGCGACCGCGCTCTTTGACTCGTTGACCTTGAGCCGTAGCGTCGTGGTCAGGAACCTGGCCACGGAGGCCATGACACGTTCGCCGGCGCGCTGGCTGCGGACGTAGATGTTACGTCGAGTCGCCCCGGGGAATCTCACCCCGAGGCGCTCACAGAACCGTGCTTGAACCTCTCGGCTCACACGGCTCCTCCTATGCAGCCGTACGATAAATAACGCGCCAATGTGCGAACAGGTTAGGGTCCCGGCGAACACAGTCGGCAACCCATTGCGCAGCGCGTCTCCGATGCGCCCGAAAACGCTTCATCTTGCGCGTGGCCCAAAGCGCGAGCCTCCTGTCGATCATCCGCAAGGGGGCAAAGAGGGTCGACTTGTAAAAGGCCCCGTAATAGTTGATCCACCCCCTGATGGTTGCGTTGAACATTCGGGCAAGGTCGTCAAGGCTCTTGTCACTGCGTCGATGCAGATTCCAACTCCTGATTTCCCGCCGAATCGCTCTCGCCGCCTTGTTGCTGATCGCCGGACTAAAACTGACGAAAAACCCGCCCCACTTGTTCTTCGACCGCCGGGGCCGAAACGTGTAGCCCAGGAAGTCAAAGGATGTTACGGGGTGCTTCCCTCGTCGATCGCTGTCCTGGCAGTAGACAATCTTCGTCTTCTCCCGGTGCAGCGCGAGCCCGCAGGCTTCAAAGCGACGTGTCAGTGCGCCCTTCAGATGGTGTGCCTGCCGCTCACTGCGACAATGGCAGACGATATCGTCGGCATAACGCTCGAACGGGATGGCCGGGTAGTGCCTCTCCATCCACAAATCGAACACATAATGCAGGAACAGGTTGGCAAGCAACGGACTTGCGACACCCCCTTGGGGCGTGCCTCGATCCCGCTCTTCTACCTCCCCGCTCGGCAGCATTACCGGGGCCTTCAGCCACCTCTCGATATACAGCACCACCCAGTTCTCGTCGGTGTGGCGGCGCACTGCGCGAAGCAGCAGGTCGTGATCCAACGTGTCGAAAAACGACCTGATATCGAGATCCAGCACCCAGTCACTTCGCCAGCAGCGCTCTCGCGCCTGCCCCAGTGCCTGGTGAGCCGATTTCCCCGGCCGATAGCCGTAGGAGTCCGAATGAAAGTGTTTTTCCAGTTCCGGCTCCAGTACCTCTTTCACCACCGTTTGGGCTACCCGATCCTCCACCGTTGGTATCCCCAGCGGACGAACGCCGCCGTCCGCCTTGGGAATCTCAACTCGTCGAACCGGAGACGGATGATAACTGCCCGACGCCATGCGGTTCCAAAGCATGTACAGGTTGTCTCCAACCTTGGCCTCGAACGCTTCTATTGCCTGGCCGTCAATCCCCGCCCCACCCTGATTGGCTTTCACCTTCTTCCAGGCTTCCCAGACCTGACGTTTGCTGATGGGAAACGGCTTCGTCCGGTCCATCAAGGTCCTCCCGTCGCCGGTTGCCCCGACTTCCCGAACCGCATAGGGCAACCCCTTCGCTCCAGCCCCATTACAGAACTTTCATCGCTACTACGGGTCGCTCCGCCCCTGTGCTCCGCATCGGTACTCTCCCGCTCGTGGGGCCTCCACTTGCGGTTCTTCCTTGGCATCGAAGCGACAGGTTCCCACGTTCCGCACAAGCCCTCTCTGCCAACATCACTGAGACACCAGCAACCTTTGGAATTTCTGTAGGGCGGCGGAGGTGAAAACCGATGACCGCAGAGAGAGACTCGATGACATTGAATGAGGTTTCCGTTCCGGCCCTGGGGGTCGAGGAGCGTAGCGACGAGGCCCCCAGGGCCGGCCGCGCCAGACCGACCCCGGACCCGGAGGTTGTGGCCAAGCCGAAGCGGCGCCAGTTCACCGCAGAGTATCGGCTGCGGATTCTGGAGGAGGCGGATCGCTGCACACAGCCCGGCGAGGTGGGCCGCCTGCTTCGCCGCGAGGGGTTGTACAGCTCGCATCTGACGGCTTGGCGCAAGGCGCGGCGCAAGGGCTCGCTGCGGGAGTTGGCCGCGAAGAAGCGCGGCGCGAAACCGGCCGAACGCAACCCGCTGGATGCGAAGGTGCGCGCGCTCGAGGCGCAAGTGGCTCGCCTGGAGCACGAGTTGCACACCGCGCACACGATCCTGGACGTGCAGGGAAAAGTTGCCGGGCTGCTGGGATTGAACCTCGAACACGGAACGCGCTCTTGATCGCGGTCCAACCGCTTGCGGCGCAGGTCGGCGTGGCGCCGGCCTGCCAAGCACTGGGCGTGTCACGGGCGACCTTCTACCGTCGTCAGAGGTCAACTCCCGGGCACCGGCAGCCCCGTCCAACGCCCGCCCGGGCGCTGTGTGAAGCCGAGCGCGAGCAGATCCTCGATGTGCTCGCCGGCCCGCGCTTCGTCGACCGTGCGCCGGCGGAGGTCGTGGCGACGCTGCTCGACGAAGGCCATTACCTGTGCTCGGAGCGGACGATGTATCGGATCCTGGCCGCCGATCAGCCGGTCCGAGAGCGGCGCAATCAGCGCGAGCATCCCCAGTACATCAAGCCCGAGCTGGTGGCCACGGCGCCGAACCAGACCTGGTCCTGGGACATCACCAAGCTGTTGGGGCCGACCAAGTGGACGTACTTCTACCTCTACGTCGTGCTCGACATCTTCAGCCGCTACGCGGTCGGCTGGATGGTCGCAGACCGGGAGAACTCGGCGCTGGCCGGTCGTCTCATCGAAGAGACCTGCCACAAACAGGGCGTCCAGCCCCAGGTGCTCACCCTGCACTCCGACCGCGGCGCGCCGATGACGAGCAAGTGCACCGCACAACTGCTCGCCGACCTCGGCGTGACCCGTTCACTGAGCCGCCCTCAGGTGTCCGACGACAACCCCTTCTCCGAGGCGCAGTTCAAGACCCTGAAGTACCACCCCGGCTTCCCTGGCCGCTTCCACGACATCACCGCCGCGATCGCCTTCTGCCGAACGTTCTTCCCTTGGTACAACACCGAACATCGCCATGGCGGGATCGCGATGCTCACCCCGGACGACGTGCATCACAATCGAACCCAGAGCGTGCTGGAGCAGCGCGGGCGGACCCTTCAAGCCGCCTGGACCCGTCATCCCGAACGCTTCGTTCGAGGGATCCCACAACCGGATCCCCTTCCCCAAGCCGTCTGGATCAACCTACCTGTGACACCCACAACAGGAGAAACTGCTCAGTAAATCGCAATCGTCACTGTCTCAAAGTCGTTGACAGGTTCCGAAGAGCCTGGATCGCGGTCTCGCCACCTTTGTGCCGGACGCCATTCGGTCAGTAAGCAGGTTCCTTCCGAACTCATCCCGAGGTAACGACTACCCCTCGGTTTTGACGTCGTCCACACGCTTTCGACACGTTGACAGTGGTTCACTTGCGTTCGACTCCGCGATCCCTACCTGACAGGGTATTGCCCTGCCTTTTCCCACTCGCTCACTACCATGTCTCTTGAACACAGCAGCAGTGGGTGGTTTGAAGCCTCCGCCTGCACGGCGGCTCCGGGGGGCCGACCCCCATCTCTCGTGCAGCACGGCCCTTCGGTGGCTAAATCATCTCAGCCTCCTCGTGCCTTCGTGGCACACAGTCATCCGCGTACCGGCAGAACCGGTGGCCGCGTCGTGTCAGTTCCCTGTCGAGTTCATCGAGCACGAGATTGCTCAGGAGAGGCGAAAGCGGACCGCCTTGCGGGGTCCCCTCGTCAACCGGATAAACCAGCCCGTCTTCCATCACTCCGGCCTTGAGAAAGGCGCGGATCAGCTTGAGTACCCGTTTGTCGGAGACCCGTTCGGCAACGCGAGCCATCAGTCGGTCCTGGTTGACACGGTCGAAGAATTTTTCGAGGTCGATGTCAACCACGATACCGTAGCCCTCAGCAATATACGCTTGTGCCTGAGCCACCGCCTGATGGGCCGAGCGCCCCGGGCGGAACCCGTAGCTGTGTTCGGAAAACGTCGGGTCCCATTGCGCCTGAAGAACCTGCAACACGGCTTGCTGGACCAGTCTGTCGACGACACAGGGGACGCCGAGTTTCCTGACCCCGCCGTCCGGCTTGGGTATCTCGACCCTCTTGACCGGCTGGGGCTGGTGGGTTCCGTCGAGCAGTTGAGACCGAATGCTTGGCCAGTGCTCACGCAGGTAGTCCGCGGCCTCGTCGATGGTCATCCCATCGACGCCGGGACCGCCCTTGTTCTTTCGAACGTGCTTCCACGCAGTTTCGCAATTTTCCCGCCCGCACATCTCCTCCATTAGCTGTTCCGCCAAGGCCGGGCTTTCGGGGTCGGGCTTCGCCACAGGTGGTTCGGTCCCTTGGTAGCCGCCGACCAGGGTTTCACCCCGCTCAGATAGTTCCAAGGCCAGTGAGTACTGGATGTTCTGCCGCTTTCCACGCATGAGTTGTCCGTCCTACTTGCCGCTTCCAATCGTTCAGGCCTTCGGCCATCGTTACCGGCTCGGCTTATCTGTTGCTCCACCTCTCGGCCTTGGAGTGCCTAAATAGCTTTGCCGACTGCCTGACCTACTATGCCGTCTGCTGACTCCTGCGCCGCGATCAGGTCCCCTTGCAGTTCCCTCAGTTCCAGACTTGGAACACGGCACAGGCCTCCCCAGGTAAGCTCGGTCGCCTTCCCCGCACACCTGCCGGATCTACAAACTTGGCCTTGATGGATATGGACTTCGCGATCCGTTGCCCGCTCGTCCGACCAAGCCTGCCTCATATCCGGTTTCTGTTCGTCAGGTCGCGGTTTTGCTCCACGCTTCCTTCAGACACCACCTCGCGGGGATGCCCTTGCGCTTTGCTAATCCTTCACCTCCATCAGGTTGGATAGAAGACTTTCACTTCCCAGCTACCGAGCATGCTGGGCACACAACGAGGTCGCGGGAAACCCGCGCCATCAGTGACCGAGGCGACAAAATGGTTCGGACCAGGCTTAGCATCGGGTGCCGCTACAGCACGCCAGTGCGCGAACGGCCTCTTCACCCCACCCGAGCCCACTTATAGCGCGACGATCTGGATGAGAGCCGCGCGTCAATCAGGGTGAGATTCCCGGCGCCAGCGGCGGGCGCATGATTGCGGGCAGCGTCGGGCATTGCAAGGGCCTTCGTCTCGTTGATTGTCGCGGCGCGACACACACAGATTGTCGCGGAGCGTCCGCATGATCGATCGGTGCGATATCGCTGTGGGGGATTGCGGCCGGGATGCGTGGAGTAAAGTGCGGCCCGCCGACTGAGATGCCGACGGGCCGCAGGGAGCGAGCGTGAGCGCCGCCGGGGCGGCACCCGTGCGTGGCTCAGTCCTCGGTGGTGTTTTTCTCGGTGGCGATCTTGGCGGGCCGCCCCGGTCCCCTTTTTCGTCTGTCGAGCGCGGCGCGGCGGCGATAGCTCTCGACGTTCATCTCGAGGATTGTGGCGTGGTGGACGAGGCGATCGACGGCGGCCACCGCAGTGGTCTCGTCCGGGAACACCTTGTTCCATTCTCCGAAGGGCTGGTTCGCGGTTATTAGAAGAGAGCGCCTTTCGTAGCGCGCCGAGATGAGCTCGAAGAGGACGCTGGTCTCGGCCTGATCCTTTTGCACGTAGGCGAGGTCGTCGAGGATCAGAAGATGGTAGCGGTCGAGCCTTGCGAGCTGGCTTTCCAGGGCGAGCTCACGCCTTGCCACCTGCAGGCGCTGCACCAGATCGGTGGTGCGGGTGAAGAGTACGCGATAGCCGTTCTCGACCAGGGCGAGGCCGATGGCAGAGGCAAGATGGCTTTTGCCGGCGCCGGGCGGAACAGCCACACACTGCCCGATACCAGGGCGGTCCGACGAAGATCCACTACCCCTTCCACCCCCGCACGGGCCAGCGCGTGGAAGTGGTTCGGCGCCACCGCTTCAAGGGGACCATGATCTACGTCGTCCGCCAGCCGGATGGCACGCTGGCGCAGATACCGACCTGGATGTGCTTTCCAGACGCGGCGGCGATGACGGTGACGGATCAGCCGCGGATCGCGCTACGGTGGACGCCCTGCGCGACCTCCGTTCGGACATCGACGCTGTTCTACCATCGCCCTCCCGCATGGATTTGGGAGGGCGACATGGGAAGACAGGGAGAGCTGTTGGAACTACTGGAGCCGGGTCCGGCACTCACGCCGGCGATGCGAGGGGCGGTAATCCCGATACTGGCGGCGCTGCTGCTCGAAGCGGCAGCGAACCCGACGGAGGACATGGCGGACGGGACGGCCACGGAGAAGGAGGCGGGCGATGAACAAGATCGCGCCTGATCATCTGGCACGCGAGGCGGTCGTCTACATTCGGCAGTCGACGCCGGACCAGCTGCGGCACAACCACGAGAGCCGCCGTCGTCAGTACGGCCTTGCGGATCGGGCTCGCGGTCTGGGCTGGGACGAGCCCGTGATTATCGACGAGGATCTCGGCCGCTCTGGAGGCGGAACGTCGCGGCCGGGCTTCGATCGGCTGCTGGTGGCGAGCATCAGGGAGAGCTTGATGGCATCGACCTTGTTGGGGTCGGTTGCCGTGAGGTCGTCGCTGCCGGTCATGACGCACTTCCTGCGCTCAGCAGAGACCCGTAGCCGGCCAGATGCGTCCTGGTGACGTCGATCCTGGGCATCTTGCCCGGGTCCGGCGCGAAGCGCGCCTTGAGGTCGTTGGGGGCGGGTAGCCGCCCCTCGTCCAGGATGCCGTCGATCGCCGCCGCCAGCTCGGCCTCGCAGTTCTCCTCATGGGCAAGCGCCAGGAGGGTCACCGTGAGCCGGCAGGCCTCGCGCTCGGTGAACCGCTCCAGGGCCGCCTCGAAGCAGCGCCGATAAGCGTCGCGGGGGAACAGGGCGTCGCGGTAGACCAGGTTCAGCAGCGCCATCGGCTTCCTCTTCAAGGAATGGATGACGTGGCGGTAGTTGGCTGACGCAGCCGCGTCCCGTTCATCGGGCTTTTCAAACGCTTCCGCGAGGCATGCGACCTTCCGGGCGTAAATGCCGGCGATATTCGGATGGATGTCTGAGATCTTGGGGGGAACGGCTGCAAGACGTTGTTGCAGTTCTTAGTGCCGGCCTCGAACTTGTGCAGCCGGTCCGTAAGAGCGCGGCTGAAGCCGGTCTCATGGATAGCTGTAACGATCTCGTCGATCTTCTTCTCTAACGCTGCCTGTGTAGCTGGTTGAAGGCGGTCATGAGCTCTACCCGCGCCCGGTGCATCGACTCAACCGGATACGCCAGTGCAGCCAGGATTTCTGGTGTCGAGGGTTGCTGGTGGCCGAAGGCCGTTCCACGGGGCACAATCGACTGCGTCCTCGTAGGCTGTATCGGCATGGCGCATGATGCCGGTTGCCGCATCGTTCCAGCGTAGGCGCTCAATGCGCCACCGCTTCCAGCTTCCAGCGCAGCTTGGACGGGGGCGCCTCTCGCGCGGTGGTGTCGCAATCATATGACACCTGCGCGGTTTGATACGCAGCAGTTATAATGAATCCGCTAGCGATATGCTTACGGGCGCTACGAAGACACTCTCGCGCCACGCTGCATCGAGAGTGAAATGTTATCGTTCTTACAGTAGGTTATGGGGTCACATCAGGCTGGCATGACTGGCTATGCCACGCCTGAGGGATACAAATAAGTGGGGAGAGGGACAGGGAAGGTGGACGCGCGCTCTAGTGGAGGAAGCAGGCGACCTTGTGGCCGTCGCGCACCTCCTTGAGCTCGGGCTTCTGCTCCGAGCAGACGGGCATCCGATGGGGGCAGCGCGTGTGGAAGGCACAGCCCGAGGGCGGGCTGATCGGGCTCGGCACATCGCCTTCCAGCCCGCCGAGAGACTCGGCCCTGGGCCCGTCGGGATTGGCCTCGGGGATGGCGCTGATGAGCGCCTGGGAATAGGGGTGGAGCGGCTCGTGGTAGAGGCTCTCGCTCTCCGCGATCTCCACGATGCGGCCGAGATAGAGCACGGCGGTGCGGTTGCAGAAGCGCTTCACCACCGAGAGGTCGTGGGAGATGAAGACGTAGGTGAGCTCGAAGCGTCCCTGCAGGTCGATCAGGAGCCTGAGGATCTGGGCGCGGATCGAGACATCGAGGGCCGAGACCGGCTCGTCGAGGATGAGCAGCTTGGGCTGCAGGATCAGGGCGCGGGCGATGGCGACGCGCTGGTTCTGCCCGCCGGAGAACTCGTGGGGCAGCCGGTCGTAATAATCGGTGCTGAGGCCCACGACCTCGAGGAACTCCCGCGCCCGGTCGAAGCGGTCCACCTTGTCGCCGATGCCGTGGAAGCGCAGCGGCTCGGCGATCTGGTTGCCGACCGACATGCGCGGGTTGAGCGAGCTGAGCGGATCCTGAAAGACGATCTGCATCTCGCGCCTGAGCGCGAGCAGCTCCTTCTTGGTGCACGCCAGCACGTCAACGCCGTCGAGGGTGACCGAGCCTGCGGTCGGCTCGATCAGCCGCAGGACCAGCCGCGCCGTCGTCGACTTGCCGCAGCCCGATTCGCCCACCAGCCCGAGGGTTTCCCCCCGCTTCACGTCGAAATCGACGCCGTCGACCGCGCGCAGGATCGGCGGCGCCTCGAAGAGGCCCTTGGGGTCGAGCTTGAAGTACTTGACCAGACCCTCGACGGAGAGCAGCGGGCCCTTCGTGACACTGCTCATGGCACGGCTCCTGCGCCGGCACCCCTCGCCTCGTCCGCCGCCACGACGTGGCAGACGGCGGTGGACCCGGTGGCCGTCGCGACCGCCGGCGGGTCCTGCTCGCCACAGAGATCGATCGCCTGCACGCAGCGGTCGCGGAAGGCGCAGCCGGGCGGCGGATCGATGGGAATCGGCGGCAGGCCGGAGATAGAGCGCAGCTCGGAATCCCGCGTATCGTCGAGCTTGATGATCGAATCGAGCAGACCCAGGGTGTAGGGATGCCGGGGGTTGCGGAAGATCGTCTTCACGTCGCCGTATTCGACCATCCGCCCGGAATACATCACCAGAACCTCATCGGCCATGGCCGCGACGACGCCGAGATCGTGGGTGATCAGGATCATCCCGCTGCCGAGCTTCTTCTGAATGTCGGCGAGCAGGCGCAGAATCTGGGCCTGGATGGTGACGTCGAGCGCGGTGGTCGGCTCGTCGGCGATGAGGATGTCCGGCTCGCAGGCGATGGCAATAGCGATCAGCACGCGCTGGCGCATCCCGCCCGAGAACTGGTGCGGATAGTCGGAGAGCCGCCCCTCGGGCTCCGGGATGCCGACGAGGCGCATCAGCTCCACAGCCCTGGCCCGCGCATCGTCGCGGCTCACGCGGGTATGGGCGATGATGGTCTCGACGATCTGCTCGCCGATGGTGAAGACCGGATTGAGCGAGGTCATCGGATCCTGAAAGATCATGCCGATGCGGTTGCCGCGCAGATCCTCCATCTCACGCTCGGTGAGCGCCAGCAGGTCCTGATCCCCGAAGGTCACGGCGCCGCCGACGATCCGCCCCGGCGGCTCGATCAGGCGCATGATCGACTGCGCCGTCACGCTCTTGCCCGAGCCGGATTCGCCCACGATGCAGAGAACCTTGCCCGCCTCGAGCTCGAAGGAGAGCCCGTCGACCGCCTTGAGCATGCCGCTGCGGAGGCGGAAATAGGTCCGCAGATCGTCGACTTTCAGGATCGGCCCGCTCACGACACCCTCCTCAACGCACCCTGGCGCGCGGGTCGAGCGCATCGCGCAGGCCGTCGCCGATGAAGGAGAAAGCGAGTGAGACGATGACGATGATGAAGCCGGGGAAGGCAGTCGCATGCGGCGCCTTCTTCAGCACCGCGCGGCCGTCGGAGACCATCGTGCCCCAGTCGGCGTCCGGCGGCTGGATGCCGAGGCCGAGGAAGGAGAGGCCGGAGCCCACCACCATCATCAGGCCGATCAGCGTCGTCGAATAGACGATGACCGGTGCCAGCATGTTGGGCAGGACGTAGCGGGCGAGGATGGCCGGAGTCGTGGCGCCGCCGGCGCGCGCGGCCTCAATATAGGGCTCCTGCTTGACCGAGACCGTGGTCGTTCGCACCAGCCTCGCGATGTAGGGCACCAGCGCCACGGCGATGGAGAGGATCAGCGTGCCGACGCCGGGGTCGAGAATGCCGGCGATGACGATGGCGAGCAGAACCAGCGGAAAGGCGAAGAAGACATCGAGGACGCGCATCACCACCTGGTCCAGCCAGCCGCCGATGTAGCCCGCGAGCAGGCCCAGCACCACGGCCACGAAGGTGGCGGCGACGGTCGGCACCACGCCGATGAGCAGCGCCACCCGGCCGCCCCAGAGGAGGCGTGAGAGCATGTCGCGGCCGTCCATGTCGCCGCCGAGGATGAGGCCGTCGGTCCCGGGCAGGCCGCCGCGGGTGCCGACCGCGTCGGTGGGGTCGTAGGGGCTGATCCAGGGCGCGAGGATGGAGAGCAGAACCACGATCACCATGAAGATCAGCGCCCCAACCGCCGCCTTGTCCTTGGCATAGGCATGCCAGGCGAGCGTGAGGGTGCGGACCATGATGTGGAGGTTCTCGCGCCGCAGCTCGGCCGCGGAGCGCCGGCGCATCGATTCGCTGTGAAGACCCGGCGCGTCGGTCATCGCGCGCGCACTCCCTCGGAAATGCGGATCTTGGGGTCGGTGTAGGCGTTGAACACGTCGACCGCGAGGTTCACCAGGACGAAAGTGACGCCGACGATCAGCGAGGCGCCCTGGATGGTCGGGATGTCGCGCGCCTGGATTGCCTGCCAGAGCTGATAGCCGATGCCGGGCCAGGCGAAGATCACCTCGACGAAGAGCACGCCGCCCAGCAGATAGCCGAGCTGCAGGCCGCAGATCGTCGCAATGGGAGGCAGCGCGTTGCGCAGCGCATGCTTACGCAGGATCACGCTGCGCCGGATGCCCTTGGCACGGGCGACCTTGATGTAGTTCTGACTCAGGATCTCGAGCATGGTCGCGCGCACGGTGCGGGCGATGATTGCCGCCGGCGCCGCGCCCGCGGCGATTGTCGGCAGAATCAGATGGAGAATCACGTCGATCGGCCCGCCGCCGCCGATGATCTTGGTCATGCCCGTTGCCGGCAGCCAGCGCCAGGTCAACGAGAAGAGCAGAACGAGAAGCAGCCCGAACCAGTAGGGCGGGATGCTGCCGAACATCAGTGTTCCGGCGATCGTAAATCGGTCGAAGAGGCCGTAGGGCCTGGAGGCCGCGAAGATACCGGCGAAGAGCCCGATGACGTAGGCGAGCGCCGCGCTGGTCAACGCCAGAATCGCGGAGTTGGCGAACTTCGGGAAGATCAGCTCGGCGACCATGCGCCGGTTGGCGATCGACTTGCCGAAGTCGCCCTGGAGAATGTGGCTGAGCCACTTGCCGTACTGGATCGGCAGCGGCTCGTTCAGCCCGAGGGATTCGCGGAGCTGCTCGCGCACCTCCTCGGTTGCGTAGGGGCCCGTGAGGGTCGTGGTGACGTCGCCGGGCGCGAGATGGGCGAGAATGAAGACGAAGAACGACACCCCGAACATGATCGGGATGATCGTCAGGAGGCGCATGACGATGAATCGCGTCATGGGTCGGTGGCAGCCTCAGGTAGCGTGGGAACGGTCACGGGGACGGGCTCGCGCGCATCGCGGCCCATCCCCATGCCCTATGCGGCCGGCCGCCGGGCGCCCTGCCCGGCGGCCTCACCAGCTGAGTCCGGTACTCCCTACTCCTCGATATAGGGCAGGGTGAAGTCGTACCAGTTCTCCTGACCGTTGACGAAGCCCTTCACGTCGGGCGCCAGCAGGATCGGATTGTGGTAGCTGAACACCGGCAGGAAGGCCACGTCTTCCTCCATGATGATGCGGTTGGCCTCGCGATAGAGCCTCGTGGCCTCAGCCTGATCCTCGGTCTGGATCGCCTGCTGATAGAGCGCATCGACCTTCTCGTTGCAGTACCAGCCGCCGTTGATGCCGTTCGGCGGGTGATGGTCGCAGCGCGTGGCATGGGCGGTCCAGTAGGGAACCGACCAGCCCCAGCCCATGCTGTTCATCGCCACGCCCTCGGGCATGCCCTGGAGCCACTTGCCGAGGTAGGTCATCCACTCCAGCTTTTCCAGCTTGAGGTCGATGCCAACCTTCTTGAGGTCGCGCTGGAGCCACTTCTCCCAGGCCTCGTTCCAGCCGTAGTCGAAGATCTCGAAGGTGAGCTCCAAGCCGTCCCCGTAGCCGGCCTCGGCGAGCAGCGCCTTCGCGCCCTCGGGGTCGAAGGGATAGGGCGCGTAGTTGGGATCGTAGGCGAAAGTGCCGGCGGAGAGCATGCCGTGCTCGGCCTTGCCGGTGCCCCTCAACACCTCGCGCGCAACGCCTTCCCGGTCGACCGCCATGTTGATCGCCCGGCGCACGCGGACATCCTGAAGCGCCTCGTGCTTCATGTTGAACGCGGCGTACCAGACCGAGGGCACGTTGGGCTGCAGCAGGAGCTGGAAGCCCTCGTCCACCAGGTTCTCGATCTCGTCCCAGGTCGGCTCCGTGACCATGTTGATCTCACCGGCCCTGAGCGCCGCGATGCGCGTCGCGGGATCGGTGATCTGCCGGTAGATCATGCGGTCGAGCTTCGCCGGCTCGCCGTAATAGTCGTCGTTGCGCTCGAGCACGACCATCACGTCGATCTCGCGCTCGACGAACTTGAAGGGCCCGGTGCCCACCGGATTGAGCGCGATGTCCTGGTCGCCGTACTTTTCCCAGGCGACCGGGCTGATCATCTCCGGCTGCCCGCAGGAGGACTGGCCGATCTGCAGCCACTCATAGTGCGGCTGGGTGAGGACCACCTCGAAGGTATTCTCGTCGACCACGCGGGTGGACTCGATCCAGCGGGCGTAGAAGCTCAGAAAGGCGGCGCCGACCTTGCTGTACTGCGGCGCGTCCGGATCGGCGAAGCGGTCGTAGTTCCACTTCGCCACCTCGGCGTTGAAGGGCGAGCCGTCGTGGAACTTGACGCCCTTGCGCAGGTTGAAGGTATAGGTCATGCCGTCGTCGGAGACGGTCCAGGACTCGGCGAGCGCCGGCCTGAGCGTCGACCATCCCTCCTCCGGCTTGCCGAGCTCCAGCTCGACCAGGCCGTCGAAGATCATGTGGGTGGCGTTCTTTGTGAGCCAGCCGCAGGACTGCGGCGGATCGAAGAGGCTCATCGCCGCCGGGATCGACCAGACCAGCGTGCCGCCCTCGGCCTTGGCGGATTTCGTGTCGAATGCGCCCAACGCCAAAGCGGCGCCGGCCACGGTGACGGCGCCTGCCATGGCCACCGTTCGCAACGATCGAAGCATGTGCGTTCTCCCTCACTCGCTTGCGCGCGCGCCAAACCGCCTCGCTGGCCGCCTCCGCCCGCGCCTGGGTCCGCAGCGTACAACCTTGGGACACGCTGGCCAAATGGCGATTTCCGTCCCGCCTCCGCCTGCCGGCCCGTCTCGCTCACACCGGCGGCCTGTGGTGGGCCCATGGCCGGGCGCGCTCGTAGTCGGCGGCGGCGCGGAACACCGAGACGTCGTCATAGGTGCGGCCGACGATCTGAATCCCGGTGGGCACGCCGTTGGACGCGAAGCCGCTCGGGATGCTGGCCACCGGGCATTCGGGCACCAGGTTGAAGGGATAGTTGAGCTGCCACTGCACGTAGATGTCGCCGGGGTGGTTTGAGGTCGTGAGCGTCTTGCCGTTGATGCGGAAGCTGGTGTCGCTCAGATCGTGGTCGATCGGCAGTGCCGGCAGGCCGTTGGTGGGGCAGACGAGGATGTCGTGCGCCTCCAGGATGGGGGCAAGGGTGCGGTACATCTCGCCGCGCACGGCGTTGGTCCGGTAGAAGCGCGAAAGGCTGTGCTGGGCGCCGCGTTCCAGGATGCCGCGCACGAAGCCCTCGAGCTTGTACTTCCAGCGCGGATAGTCGGGGCCCACCGTGGCCCAGAACAGCCCTTCCCAGATCACGGTCCAGGCGTCGAGCACCTCCGTGCTCCAGCCGACATCCACCTCTTCGACCGTGCAGCCGAGGTCCCGGAAGGTCTGGATCGCGTCGCGCGTGTTCTTCTGCACCTCCTCGTCCACCTCGAAGTAGCCGAGATCCATCGAGAACGCGACCTTCCACCCCTTGATCGGCTCCAGCGTCTCCGGAATCTCGAGTTTCGGCCGGAGCGAGCACATATCGTCGGGGTGGGGACCCGCCATCACGTTCTGCATCAGCGCGGCGTCGGCGACGCTGCGAGTCATGGGACCGTAGTGCAAGAGGGATTCGCGCGGATGGTCGCGATCCGTCGGGTTGCGGCCGAAGGGCGCCTTGTAGCCGAAGATTCCGCACGAGCCCGCCGGGATGCGGATCGAGCCGCCGCCGTCGGTGCCGTCGGCCAGCGTGGTCATGCCGGACGCGATCGCGGCACCCGCGCCGCCCGACGAGCCGCCAGGGCCGTAGTCCAGGTTCCACGGATTGCGCGTCGCTCCCCACAGCAAGCTGGTGGAATGCGGCGCATGGGCCATCTCCGGCGAGGTGGTCCGCGCGTGCATGATCGCGCCTGCGTCGAGCAGGCGCTCCACCGTCGGCGCCGAGAACTCCGGCACATGGTCGGCGAAGACCCGTGAGCCGAAGGTGGTGATCTCGCCCTTGACGGCGTGGAAGTCCTTGATGACGACCGGCACGCCTTCCAGGGGGCGCGTCTCGCCGCCCGATGCGTAAATCCGCTCCGCCGCCCGCGCCTGCTCCAGCGCACGCTCGTAGAAGGTGTAGGTGTAGGCGTTGACCTTGGGGTTCACCGCCTCGGAGCGGGCGATGACCGCCGACATGAGTTCCACCGGCGAGAGCGTTTGCGCGCGAAAGCCCTCGATCGCCTCGGTTGCGGTCAGGTAGCAGAGATCATCGGATGCCATCGTCTCCTCCCGTTGTCGACTGTCCGGCTCGTGCGGCCGAGCATATCTGCAAGGGCGCCCCAGCTAAGACCAATTTCTCGGCCGGCGCACCCGCATCGTGGTGCGGTTGCGCCGAAGGCCGATCCGGGCGAGCCTGCGGCGATCTCAGCTCCGGGGAGACTGTTCCATGACGGCGAAACGTGTGGTGTTGACCGGCTACGAGCCTTGGTCGCACGCAAGCGAGAACCCGACCCTCGACCTGCTCGACCGCGCGCGGGAGCAGAATTTTGCCGATATCGAGCTGATCACGCTCCGCGTGCCGGTGGACAGCACGCGCATTGCGTCATTGGTGGACGAAGCTCTCGACACGCACCGGCCGGACATCTGGATCAGCCTCGGGCTCTTTCCGGGCAGCACGGTCGTCGCGGTCGAGCGGACGGCCGCCAACGTCAAGGACTTTCCGGTGCCGGACAACGTGGACGCCCAGCCGGTGGACGAGCCGGTGTTCCAGGACGGCCCCTTCGCCTACCGCGCGACGCTGCCGGTCAAGGCCATCGTCGCGGCGATGAACGAGCGCGGGGTTCCGGCGAAGGTCTCGAACACGGCCTCCACCTACCTCTGCAACCAGATCATGTACACGGCGCTCCACCTCGTGCACGAGAAGGCGCTGCCGACGCGCACGGGCTTCATCCATGTGCCCTGCAGCCCCGGCTATGTCGCCCAGGCCTCCTATCCCGAGCACGAATACCCGTCGATGAGCCTCGACCTGATGGCCGACGCGGTGGACGCCGCCATCGTCACCGCAGCGGGGCAGGACACCGACATCGAGGCCCCGCCCAAGGGCTACTAGCCCGAGTCCGATTTTGTCGGACCCGCGACAGGCCGCGAGAGCGGCCCGCCGCTCCTGCGGCGCCCATCGCGCGCGCGAACGCGCGACGAAGAGGCGCCGGCCGGAGGCCGGTCGCCGTGAGCGACAATGAGGCCAGGGCGTTTCCGTGTGGAACGGAAACGCCCTGGCCTCGCCGGTGTCGCTAGCAAGTGTATTTGTCCGGTTTTCGTAGCACATCATATGTCCGCTTCTGTTGTTGCGGTTTGCCCTGTGGACAAGTGGTCAGGCGCGGAGCGGCTGTCCACTTGTCCACAGGGCGCCGGCCGGTCGCGTCGAAGCGTCTCACGCGGCCTGCCGGGTTTGGGGTTTCGACGGGCTCGCCGTTGGCGTTGTAGCGGGCGAGGCATCGGGGCCCGTGGAAGAGGGCGAGGGTTCCGTCCGGATACTCGTGCACCCGGACCGTGGCCTTGACGTAGTGGGGCCGGGCCGGGGTGGCGGGGATCTGGAGGACGCGCCTTTCGTAGCGCACGGTGTTGTCGCGGGCGACTGTGCGCTCTGTGCGGCGACAGAGGATGTCGTCGACCTGGTCGGGGCGGACGAGGGGCACGAAGGCGCTGTCGTCGAGCTCGGGCGGGGTGGCGAAGCGGCGATTGTGGTCGGGCAGGTAGGTGTCTGCGATGAAGCGGTCGGCGGCTTCGACCGTCGCGATCCCCGCCAACGCCAGTTCCTTGACGAGGCGGTCCTGGAGGGTGCCGAAGGCGCGCTCGGAGCGGCCGCGGGCCTCGGGCGAATAGGCAGCGATGTGCTCGATGCCGAGCTGATGGAGGGCGCGGCCGACCTGGGTGTGTTGATCCTTGGCGACCTTGCCGCCTGCTTCGGGGGTGTGGAAGTAGTGGCTGCCACGGTCGGTGTAGAGGCTGCTGGGCATCCCCTTGTCGGTGAACACCTGCTTCAGCGCCCGGAAGGTGGACGCGGTGCCTTCCTCCTCGACCAGGAAGGCCGAATAGATCTCTGAGGTGGCGTCGTCCATGGTGACGATCAGGTCGCACGCCGCCTGGCCGGCCAGCCACTCATGGCGTGAGCCGTCCTGATGGAGCATCATGCCGACGCAGGGCTTGCGCGGGCGCCGGCGACGGTGGGCGCCGCGCCTGGGTGCCTTGGACACCAGGCCTGCGCGCTGCAAGGTGGTCTTGGTCCAGGTGTAGCTCCAGGCGAAGCCATGGTGGGCGCAGAGATGGTCGTGGAAGTGCTTGACCGTCCAGCCCGTATGGCGGGTTCGGTACTGCTCGAGCACCCATTCGATCCGGTCGGCCGGCACGCGGCGCGCGGACGCCTTGTCGAGCCTTCGGTCGAACAATCCGTCGAGGCCATCGTCCTCGTAGCGGCGCCGGTAGCGGCGGAAGCTCCGCTCGCTCATCCCCAGCATCTCCGCCGCCTCCAGCGCAGACAGGCGTCGTGCCTGCCAGTGCCCCAGCACATTCTGAAACGTCTGCATCCTGCGTTCCTGTAGCAACGTCGTCCGGCTCATCGCGGTCCCTCCCCACGGAGACACCAAACCGGACAACTCGTGTGCTACCTAAACCGGACACATCATGTGCTAGCGACACGCCCTGGCCTCGCCGGTTGCCGGCCCGCCGATTCGGCGCTACCGTTCCGGAAGAGGCCGGGATGCCGTGCTCGCCCGCGTCCCAAACCACAAGAGCGCCGAGAAGCTGCCGATATCGCAGCCACCAGGCGAGCGCAGGGAGGAACGATTCATGAGCAACAGACTGGCTCGTTTTCTGGGAGCGGCCATCATCGCCGGCAGTCTCGCCGGCGCCGGCACCGCAGGCGCCGAGGAGCCCCGCCAGGGCGGTACCTTCGTGTGGGGCATGTCCAGCGAGATGAACATCCTGGACCCGCATGCCACCTGCAGCTGGTACACCACGAACGCCATTCACAACATGTTCGAAGGGCTGGTCATGCTCGACCTGGCCGACCCGGAGGCGAAGAGCGCGAAGCTCAAGCCCGCGGTCGCGGAATCGTGGGTGCGCTCCGAGGACGGCACGGTCTACACCTTCAAGATCAGGGAGAACGTGAGGTTCCACGACGGCACCGGCGTGGACGCCGAGGTCGTCAAATGGAACTACGACCGCTTCTTCGACAAGGAGGCGCCGCAGTTCTACGCCACCGCCGCGGCCTTCATGGGCTACTACACCCGCTGGATCAAATCGGTCGAGGTGACCGGCCCCATGGAGGTCACCATCACGCTGACCCAGCCCAACTACGAATGGCTGCAGTTCGGCGTACAGGCCTGCGGGATGCCGATGATCATCAGCCCCACCCAGATCGAGAAGGTGGGCAATGACGGCTTCCCCCTCGCGCCGGTCGGCACCGGGGCGTTCAAGTTCGTCGAGCGCGAGCAGAACATCAAGGTGGTGCTGGAGCGCTTCGACGACTACTGGGGCAAGAAGGCCAATATCGACACGCTGATCTTCCGCCCGCTCTCGGATCAGGCGTCGCGGCTTTCCGCCATGCGCGCCGGCGAAGTGCACATGATCAACGAGGCGCCGTGGGACGAGCTCGAAGGACTTGAGGAAGAGGGCTTCGTGATCTCGACCAACGAGAACATCCCCTCGATCTGGCTGCTCTTCTTCAACCACAAGGACCCGATCATGTCGGACGTCCGGGTCCGCAAGGCGATCAACATGGCGATCGACCGGGAGGGGATCGCCAGCGAGATTCTGAAGGACACCGGACGGGCGGAATACGGCATGCTCTCGCCGGGCACCTTCGCCTACCAGCCCGGCTACGTCTCCGCACCCTACGACCCCGAAGGCGCGAAAGCGCTGCTCGCCGAGGCCGGCCACGGTGACGGGCTCGCCATCGAGTTCGACATCTACGAGTACGGCTACAACGAGGTCTGGGAGAAGTGGATCCAGCGCGATCTCAAGAAGGTCGGGATCGACGTCAAGCTCAACAAGATCGAGTGGATCACCTACCTCGGCAAGTGGGTCCAGGGGATGCCGGAAGGCCTGCACATGAACGAGGTCGGCTGGGGCTGGTCGGTCCCGTACTGGACCCAGGTCATGTCGCGCTGTGATTCGCAGCCGCCCAACGGCTTCAATGTCGGCTGGTACTGCAACCCGGAGGTCGATGCGCTCTTCAACCAGGCGCTGGCCGAGAAGGACGAGGCCAAGGCGGCGACGCTCTATCGGCAGGCGAACGAGATCATCATGGGCCAGGACTTCGCCTATGCGCCGAAGTTCGTCTATTACAACCCGCTGGTGCTCCACCCCAGCGTGAAGGGCTTCGTGAACCCGCCGGAGAACTGGTACGACTTCTCTATCCTCTGGCTCGACGAAGAATAGGGCAGCCGCGCACGCGCGTCTGAACGGAGCCGCGATCGGGAGATATGGCGATGAAGCTCACGGACTATGCCGCCCACGACGGCGTGGGACTAGTCATCTGGCACTGAAGTAAGGCTCAGTGTAGGCTGTTCATCGTGGTGTGGCTGTTGTCAACGCCGGTTGAAGATTCGGCCAGAGGGCGGCGCAAAAGACTGCCACCTGGGCTGGTGGGCTGAGCTTGGCGTGAGACTGGGATTCGGAGACGCGTTGCGAGGGTTTTTCGGCGGGAGCGGGCAGCGGAGCCATGCAGAGCTCAAGCGGTCCGCGCCCGCCGCCCGCCCGCAGGGCGGCATGGTTTGTCGGGTTGGGGTCAGTCTCGCCACCCGGGCCTTAGAGGCGCGTTGCCGGCCGGGGCCGATCGGTGGCGCGCCGGAGTTCAGCTATCGGCGCTGTTTCTGCGGGCGCGGCTCTGGCTGAGGCGGTAGCTGTCGCCGTTCATCTCGAGGATGTTGACGTGATGGGTGAGACGGTCGAGCAGCGCCCCGGTCAGGCGCTCGGAGCCGAAGGTCCCGGTCCATTCGTCGAAGGGGAGGTTGGAGGTGATGAGCGTGGCGCCCCGCTCGTAGCGCTGCGAGATCAGCTCGAACAGAAGCTCGGCGCCGGTCTTGCTCAGCGGCACGAAGCCCAACTCGTCGATGATTAGCAGCGTGCAGGCGACCATCTGCTTCTGGAGCCGCAGGAGGCGGCGCTCGTCGCGGGCTTCCATCAACTCGTGCACGAGCGCGGCGGCCGAGGTGAAGCCGGTAGAGAGGCCCCTCTGGCAGGCGGCCAGCCCGAGCCCCAGGGCGACATGGGTCTTGCCCGTGCCGCTCGGGCCCAGGGCGATGACGTTCTCGCGCCGCTCGATCCACTCGCAGCGCGCCAACTCCAGCACCTGCGCCTTGTTCAGCGCGGGGATGGCCTTGAAGTCGAAGCTGTCGAGGCTCTTGGCGACCGGGAACTTCGCTGCCTTGATGCGCCGCTCGACCATGCGCCGTTCGCGATCGATCAGTTCCAGCTCCACCAGCCGGGCCAGGAACTGAACATGATCCAGGGCCTCGGCCGCGCACTGGCGCGCCACTTTCTCGTATTCCCGCAGGAAGGTCGGCAGCTTCAGGGTCTTGAGGTGGTGTGCCAGCAGGATTTGGGGTCTGTCCGTCATGCCGCGTCCTCCGACAGCAGGCACATGTAGCTGGCGGCCGAGGTCCTGCCGACAGTGGCTTTCGGCAGATACGGGTAGACGTCGAGGTCGAGCTTCGGCGGGCGCTTCTCGACCCGGCACAGCACCAGATGCTTGACCGCGTCGAAGCCGATGGCGCCCAGGCGCAGGGCGTCCTTCACGGCGCCATCGAGATCCTCCAGCCCGAAGCTCTCCAGCAGCCGCAGGACCTGCACATACTCCCGCCGCCCCGCCCGGCCCGAGCGCGCCTCCATCAGGCGGCGCAGGGTCTGGAACGCGGGCGGCAGGTCCCATCCGGCGAGAGGCGCCGCCTGATCCAGCGCGCCGATCTTCTGCTCGATCAGGGGCAGATAGTGGATCGGCTCGAAGATCGTGTCCTCACGCTCATAGGACCGGGGATGGCGGGCGATGACCTCTCCGCCGCAGCCGATCACCACCCGGTCGACGTAACCGCGCACCCAGACGTCGCGATGGCCATAGGCCACCGGCACCGAGTAATCGTTGGTCTCGTAACGGACCAGAGACTGCGAGCTGACCTGTCCGGGAGCCTGGGCGCAGGCCTCGAAGGGCGCCGCCGGCGGCGCGGACATGGCCTCCAGATCCCGCACCAGGCGCTCCCCGATGGTCTCTCGGTGCCCGCGCAGGATATCGCCCTGGCGGCGGCGGCACTGCTCCTCGAGCCGCAGATTGAACGCTTCCCAGCCGGCAAAGCGCGGAAGCGGCACCATGAAGTTGCGCCGGGCAAAGCCCACCAGACCCTCCACCGCGCCCTTGTCGTTCCCCTTGCCCGGGCGCCCGTAACGATCGCGCACGAGGTAATGCGACAGGAACCCGCCGAAGAGCCGCGCCCGCCTGCGCGTCCCGTCCGCCAGAATGCGCGACACCAGGCAGCGGTCGTTGTCGTAGAGAACCGATTGCGGAACCCCGCCGAAGAAGGCGAAGGCATGCACATGATCGTCGAGGCCGAGAAGCGCACCTGCCCGCCGCTGGTGGGATGTTCCCAGCTCTGCTGCGCCAGCCGCTCTAGCTCCGCCCGCAACCGCCCCTTGGGCGGCGGCGAGGCCAGAAGCGGCCCGACGACCGCGAAGCGCAGACGCGCCCACCCGTCGCGGTCGCCCTTGCCGTTGTCACTGCCCATGACCGCGTCTCTCCCTGGCCGGTGTCCGGGAAGACGCGGTGTAGAACGCCCTACGCGATCGTGACAGAAACGCTTTCTGCGGGCCGCGCCCGGCCATCGCCGAGCGCGCAAAAACCAGTCCACGGAAGAAGCCAGATCAGGCTCCGCAGCAGCCGCGAGCGCAGGGTCCGGCCCCGGATGGAACGCAGCAGATAGACCAGCGGCGCCTCATCGGGCGGCGTTGCCAACTCGCCCCGCTTCCAGCGCCATGCCGGCGTCGCCGGTAATGTCTCTTGCCACCACTGCCGCCAGCGGCGCAGCGTCATCACCGGGATGACCGGAGGTGGGAGTGTGTGATCGAGTCGAAGTACTTCGAGATATCGGCATCGATCACCCACCGCTGGCGCTGCTCGATGATGCCCGTGCGCAATGCGCTGAGGGCATCGTGGGCTTGACCGTCCGCGCCGGAAGCCGTACGAGCACGGCAGAAAGTCCGTCTCGTAAATCGGCTCCAGCAGCATCAGGATCGCCCGCTGCGCCACCTTGTCTTCAAACGTCGGGATGCCGAGGAGGCGTTTCGTGCCGTCCGCCTTCGGGATGTAGTGGCGGCGCACCGGTGGCGCGCGATAGCTGCCCGACTTGATCCGGCTCAGGAGGCTTTCGAGATTGGCCTCAAGGTCCTTTGCGTAGTCGGCAGCCGTCACGCCGTCGATGCCCGTCGCGCCATCCTTGCGCGTCCGTCGGTACGCCTCCGACACCCAATCGATGTCGATCAGGTGGTGCAGTGACGTGAACACCCGGTCCGGATGCTCCCTCGCCTGTTCGGCTATCCACTGCTGTTTCGTGTACGTGTTGGTGGAACTCAGCGTTTCCTCCAGCGTTTCCCATCAGTGGGTCTGTGCAGATGACGCTCCGCTTCCCTCGAGCGGGTCCCGATGGCCACGGTTCCCCGCCTTCAGCGGTACTATCAGAGCGCTACGACTTCCTGCTCCTGCATGTCCTTCGGCTTATTGATTTCGCCAGCCGGCTCCGCAGGCGTCTGCCGGGGTTCGTGTTCGCCAAGGCGCTCCCGCCGCCATGCAGACCTGACGACGGGCCGGGGTCTGGATTGTTCACACTGGCCGTCCCCTTTCCAGCGATCTTGCCCACGGGCAAGAGCAGGATCTCCCAGGTTCCCTGGCGGTCCATCCCGTGACTTTGCGCCGGTCCACGACCCCGGACGTCCCGTTGCGCCTCGCCATTAGCGGCGCTTCCGGTGCTGCCCACACACGATTAACAATGAAGGCGTCATCATTTACGATTTCGAGGCTTACCGCGGCGCTTCATCACCTGCTGTCTACGCTTCACGACGGGCGTTGCCGCACGCCATGCAAGACTCGCTTCCGGCTGGCGGGCTGCGCCTTTGCCGGGCGGGAGTCGTACCCGCTGGATCGCTACGAGAGGTTTCAGCTCATGTCATCCTCCTCTCCAGGGCTTCGCCTGGCGCGATAACCGTTCGGCCACGCCGTGGAATCCTCCGCCCGCCCAATGGAGCCAGCGTGCACAGCGAGCCAATCACCTTCCTCAGCGGACGCCTACCACTCCTGTCCACCCACCGTTCCACGGCCTGACGGAACGGATACGATGGAACAGTGGTCGGGCTTCGTTGGGCGATCGGCTGAAGGCGGCGAGGATCACGCCAGGCGATTGGTATCGCAACCCACGCATCGTTGATGCACTTCCGGTCAGTGTCCGCCATCGCCTAAACGGACGGAAAACCCCGTAGCTACAGAGTCTTACGGCTCGCCCCGCCCCGCCCCGCCGCTCGGCTTCCTCGACGAAACGCCGCCGCGGCCGCTTCCTGTACTACCGCCCGGTCGCGCGGCCCGAGACAGGAGCCGTTGCCCATGACCGACAATCGAAAATCCACCTTCGCCCGGTGCGTCCGCGCCGCCAAGCCTCGCGCGAGGCGTTACGGCATCCGGGACGACGTAGTCCCGGGCCTGTTCCTGCGCGTCTTCCCGAGCGGAGCGCGCAGCTTCGCCCTCGACCGCATGACGCGCGGGCGCAGGCGCTACGCCACAATCGGCAGCGCCGACACCCTCGCCGTTCCCGAGGCGCGGCGCGAGGCCCGCAAGCTGATCGCTGCCTTTCTCGACACGGCGAAAAAGGACGGCGGCCCGAGGACGCCGGGGCGGCCGATGCACGCCTTCGCCGCCGAGTTCCTCGAACGCCAGGCCCGGCACTGGAAGCCCCGGACCCTGGAGACCAACACCTACATGGTGTATTAGGTACATCCTGCCCGCCTTCGGGAGCATGACCGTGGACGCCATCGCCGTCGAGCACGTCCGGGATTGGTTCCCCATCAGGGTCATCCAGGTCGATGGCGGATCGGAGTTCAAGGCCGACTTCGAGGCCGAATGCGCAAGGCGCGGCATCGAGCTCTTCGAACTGCCGCCCCGATCTCTCCAGTTCAACGGCCACGTCGAGCGCAACAACGGCGCCTGGCGCTACGAGTTCTACGCCACATGGGAGCTTCCCATCGACAACTTCGAGGGCATCAACCGATGGATCGGCGCCTTCGCCGACGAGTTCAACATATTCAGGCCCCGCCAGGCCCCCGGCGGACAAACCTCGGCCGAATACCTTGCCCAACACACAGCCCAAGAGACCCAGCCGTCTCATAGGTCCTGAACGAGGACATATGATGGACAACGCTGTGCTGGCCGCCTAGACTTACCTTCGGAGAAGGTGACTGCGGCTGGCTGCGGCTGGAGACGGGCGATGGATCCGGACCGTTGGCGAATCGCCGCCTCGTGCACAGTGGCGCTGCGTGTCCATCGTGTCCACGCAGCGCATGGGAGACGTCGCGCTGTCCATCGGAGCGGGTTGCAGCGCCTAGCCGTCCAATCCACGGCTGGGTTCGCGGTCGCCACCAGCCCTGAAGGGTCGATGCGGACCAACCTCCTTTTCGAAAGGAAGCGCTAGATGCTCGACGACGTTTTCGTGCTCGACGCTATTTGCCATGCCTACAGCTTCGACCCGGAGAATCGCATCGGACAGCCCTACGCGGACGGCATCTCGACGGGCGTTTATCAGTTCCACCGCCACTTCGCGCCGAAAGGGCGCGATGACCTGATCCTTGACGAGGAGACATTCAACACTCGAATCTGCAACGCGGGGTTAACCGGCCAAGTGCTCTTCGCTGAGAGCCACACCGACGCCACGATCTATCACGAGCTGCCACTCTACGGCTATTTCAAAGACGGAGGCTCGCCGCTTTCGGTCGGCGCGGAGATGCGGCGGCGTTGGCCCGGCCGCGTCTTCCTCTATGGCGGAATCTCGCCGCACCAACCGGGTGCGCTGGAGCGCGTCGACCAGTTGGTCGAGGAGCACGAGGTCTCGGGCATCAAGTTGTATCCTCATGATGTCGTAGCGGGCGAGCTTCGCAGCATCAGGATCGACGACGAGAAGCTCCTGTTCCCTATCTTTGAACGCGTTCAAAGGCACGGGATACGCACCGTCGCCCTGCACAAGGCGATCGTCATGGGGCCGGTTCCGATCGAGCCTTACAGGCCGTTCGAGGTGGGCACGGCCGCCAAGGCCTTCCCGGACCTGACCTTCGAGATCGTCCACGGCGGCTTCGCCTTCATGGAGGAGACGATGGCGCTCCTCATGTGGCATCCCAACATCACCGTGAGTACCGAGGGCACCACAGCGCTACTCGCCAAGGCGCCGCGCAAGTTTCTCGAGATCATCGGCAACCTGATGTCTGCCGGCGCCGCCGATCGGATCTTGTGGGCGATTGGCGGCGCGGTCGTGCATTCCCGCTGGTACGAGGAGGCCTTCTGGAATTTGGAGATGCCAGAGGACTTGATGGAAGGCTACGGCTTCCCACCACTCACCGAAGAGGTCAAGCGCGGCATCCTCGGCCTGAACGCAGCGAGGCTGCTGGGCATCGACGTCGACGCGTTCGGCGGCGAGACCGCCGGCGATGGCTGCGGCAAGCCACGCGCACTCGTCGAGCCGTGGTCGGGGTTGAGGATGCATGCCGACTGAGAGCGACATCGCCGCGCTGCGGAGCGCAATCCGGGCTCGCCTCGAGACGATCGTCGATCCGTGCAGCGCCGCCGCCGGCGCACCGGCAGGGTTGGTTTCGATGGGCCTGGTCGGCGATCTGATCATCGAAGAGGGGCAGGCGGGTGCTCACATCGACCTGACGCTCTTCATCACCGAGCCGGGATGCATGATGGGTGCGGTATTCCAACAGGCGGCCCAGCGCGAACTCGCGTCGCTGCCCGGTGTCGGAAGCGTGGAGGTCCGCGTCGACTATGCCCATGTGTGGGACCGGGAGCAGATGACGCCCGCCTACCGCCGCCGTCTTACGGACCTCCGCTCCAGTCAATCGGCGCACATGACGGCTCTGCGTCGAACGCCACAATCTGCGCCCAATACCACAACAATAGGCAAGCACGCCGCATCACCAGAGGAGGCACAGAATGTCATTGAGGAAGAGCCACACTAGGATCGTTCGCCGGCTGGGAGCGGTCGCGACGGTCTGCGCGTTCGTGTTCGCGCTGGCGCCGGATGCGCGAAGCGATGAGGCGGCGGATGCGGTTGCCTACGCGAAGAAGGTTGTCGAGGCGGGGCTGCTGAGCAAGATGTCGCGCAGCCCCCTGGAGGAGGGCGGTGTGTTCTGGACCGGCGCCGATTCCTCCCCCCCGCCGGTCGAAGGTGTGACCGTTGCCGTGATGCCCTGCCCGATGGCTTTTGTCGTGTGCAAGTATCTCTTCGATAAGGCGAAGGACGCGGCAGAGGCGATCGGCTGGGAGGCGTTCTCGATCGACACCCAGGGGGACCCAGCGACCGCACAGAAAGCGGTCGACGTCGCTATCAACAGAGACGTGAAATGCGTCCTCACGCTGGCCAGTCCGGCACGCGACA
The DNA here is from genome assembly GCA_965237415.1 of Alphaproteobacteria bacterium. Taxonomy (GTDB): domain Bacteria; phylum Pseudomonadota; class Alphaproteobacteria; order UBA828; family UBA828; genus WTGU01. The sequence continues at coordinate 46,265 of CBDEFM010000002.1, read as the reverse complement.
TCAGTGCTCAAATCGCGCGGGGCAAGGAGCGGGGCGTGGCCTTCGTCACGGGCTTTTCGGATGATCCGCGCGATTTCGGCGGCGACGTTGGCTACGGTCTCGACTACGCGGCCGCCGGCGCACTGCTCGGCGCCTATGTGGTCGCCAACGGCGGCGGCAAGGTCGTCGTGCTCAACGCCCCGCAGCTGCCGCAGCTCACGGTCCGGACCGATGGCTTCATCGACTATGTCGAGAAGCATGGTGGGGGGACGACCGAGATCCTCCATCGTGAGGAATTCTCGCTCGTACAGGGCGCGCAAGGCCTGGTCACCAAGACCCAGGCGCTGCTCACGCGCTACCCCAAGGACAGCTTCCAGTGGGTGATCGGCCCCTATGACGAGGTGCTGAGGCCGGTTCTGCAAACCGCACAGCAGCGCGGGCGCACCGAGATCAAGGGCGTGAGCTTCGACGGTGAGGATGTCGCCTATGATTCGTTACGCGGCGGCGGGCAGCAGGTTGCAACGATCAGCTGGGGCCTCGAATGGGTCTCCTGGGCGGGCATCGATGAGTGCAATCGCGCGTTGAACGGCGCCCCGGTCGGGGTCAACACAGACTTCCCGATTCAGTTGACCGACAACTCGAACGTGCCACCGGTCGGTGAGAAGTACTGGCCGGGCTTCGACTTCAAGGCGCGTTACAAGGAGATGTGGGACGCCGCGAGGTAGACCGGGCGGCGGTGGCGAGCAAATTACCACTAGAGGGTCAAACGCGGTCAATGGGGGCGGCGTGGCGCCGCTCCTCTCGTTCCGCGAAGTAACAAAGAGCTTTGGATCCGTGGTCGCCGTCGACCGCGTGAGTGTCGATTTTGTTGCGGGGGAAATTCATGCCCTCGTCGGTGAGAACGGCGCCGGCAAGTCGACCCTGATCCGCGTGCTCGCTGGTGATCACATCGCCGATTCGGGCGAGATCGTCCTGGACGGGGATCCGGTGCGGTTCACTCATCCGGGCGAAGCGATCAAGCACGGCGTCGGCTGCGTGCATCAGATTCCCATGTTTGTTCCGAACCTTACCGTCACCGAAAATCTCTTGCTCGGGGTTCCCTACGAGCGACGACGCGCCGGGCTGATCGATTGGCGCGCCGAACATCGCGCGGCGGGCCGGGACCTAGCGGAAGTCGGCCTCTCCGTTGACCCCCGCGCCGCCCTCGAAACCTTGCACATTCACGAGCGTCAACTCGTCGCGGTCGCGCGTGCGCTCAAGCGCGGGCTTCGTGTCCTCGTGCTCGATGAGGTCACCGCGTCCCTGTCCGAACCCGAGGTTCGTATCCTACACGACGTCATTCGCACCGTGCGCGATCGCGGCGTCACGATCATTTACATCAGCCATCGGCTGGAAGAGATCTTCCGGCTCGCCGACCGCGTGACGGTTCTGCGGGACGGGAAGCGGGTCGTGACGCTGCCCGTCGAAGGGCTGACTCAGAAAGAGATCGCCCACCATATCGTCGGCACGGCGATGGACGACCTCTTCCAACGAAAAAGCAGGTCGGCACCGGCCGATGCCAGGGAACCGAAGCTGATCGTGCGGGGCCTCGGCGATGGACGGCTGCATGACCTCTCCTTCGAGCTCAGCGCAGGCGAAATACTCGGTGTATCGGGGCTCGGAGGCTCCGGACGAAGCCGGTTGCTGCACGTCCTGTTTGGAGTCCGCCCCTTCAGCGAAGGCGAGATCTTGATAGACGGCAAGCCGCGCACCTTTCGCGATGCGGCAGACGCCCTGGCCGCCGGTGTCGCGCTCGTCACCGAGGACCGCCAGCAGGACGGCTACGTTGCGTCGCTTCAGATTTGGCAGAACGTCACTCTGCCCTGGGCCCGCCGCTTCACGCGCCGGGGCCTCTTGAGCCTGCGTGAGGAGCGGAATGCCGCAAAGAAATCGACCGAACACCTCGATGTGCGCATGCCAGCGATCACCGCGCTCATGACCCAGCTCTCGGGCGGCAACCAGCAGAAAGCGATCTTCGCCCGATGGATCACCGGGCCGATCCGCGTCCTGCTGCTCGATGAGCCCACTCATGGCGTGGACATCCGTTCGAAAGGGCAGATTTACGACATCATTCGAAACCTCGCCAGCGAGGGAGTGGCCATCATCATGGTCTCCTCGGAGCTCGAGGAATTCGAGGCGTTATGCGACCGGGTGCTTCTGTTGCATGAGGGTAGAATGATCGGCGAGGTCGAGGCAGAGGACATCTCGAAGGATACGATCCTTCATTTCCTGCTCACCGGCGAGCAAGATGGGGCAGCCATGCAATGACCTCGCCACCGGTTCGCCAAAGCGACACCAAGAACGCGGAATCGCGCGGCTGGCAGGACGCCTTGGGCGCGGCGCGGCGGCGCTATGACTTGGGCTCGCTCGCGCCGATCATCTTTTTCATCTTTCTGATCGTCGGATTCGGCGTCGCCGAGCCCACCTATTTCCCGACCACCGACAACTTGACGGCGATCCTGAACAACGGCGCAGTCCTCGCGATCCTGACCTGCGGCTTGACCGTCGTCCTCGTGGTCGGCGAATTCGATCTGTCGGTCGGCGCCGCCGCGTCCTTCGGCGGCTCGCTCGGCGCCGTGCTCGATGCGCAGGCCAACTGGCACCTCGGCCTCGTAATTCTCGTCGTGCTCGCCTGCGGCATTCTGATCGGCCTGATTAACGGGATTCTCGTCACCAAGTTTCAGATTCCCGCGTTGATCGCCACGATCGGGTCGTCCAGCCTGCTCATCGGCTTCTCGCTCTGGATCACTGACAATCGCGTGATATTCACCGGCTATTCGGACGCATTCCTGGTCCTCGGCCGCTGGTCGCTCGGCGGGCTGCAGGCGCCGGTGTTCTATTTGGCGGTAAGCGCGGTCGCGCTGGCGATTCTGCTCCGCTATACCGCGACGGGCCGACACATGTACGCCACCGGCGGCAATCGTGCCGCGAGCCGAATGTCCGGAATCCGCGTCGAGCGCCAAGTGGTGATGGCGTTCGTGATGGCGGGCGTGCTGAGCGCGCTGGCCGGCTTGATCTATACGGCGCGCCAAGCGTCGCTGACGCCGGAGTTCGGCGTCGTGTTCTTGCTCCCGGCGTTCGCAGCGGCGTTCCTCGGCTCGGTTACGCTGACACGCCGAACCTTTCACATCCTTGGCACCGTTCTCGGCGTCTATCTCATCGAGACGGGCACCGTCGGCCTTCTGATGTTCGGCGCCCCTGCCTTCACACAACAACTATTTGCTGGCGCCGTCCTCATCCTGGCGACGATCGGCGCTCGATACCGAAGCCGCGGCGGCATATCCTAGAGCCGGAGAATCCCGGACAGCCGGCGGTCAAACAACCAGTCGGGATCCCGGATAGAACGCTGTCTGATAGGCCGAACGCGCCCTTATCCGGTCGTACCAGTCTCTCACTCGTGGGCGCTTGGCTGTCCACATGTCTGACATGCCGAGGTCCTCCATGCGCTGCAACACGGGTGCAATGCAGATGTCGGCGATGGAGTAGTGATCGCCGACCAGCCAAGATCCCTCACCAAGGGCGCCCTCCATCCGACCGAGCGATTGTTCCAACTGCTCGATGGCCATGTCGTAGTCCTCCTTGCTGAATCCGCTGCGGCCCATGCGTCGGAGGAACGGCTTCCGCAAGGGATTTCGGTTGGCGAAGTCGTCGAACTCATCCTCTGTCATTTTCTGAAAGCGCGGCAACTGGATCTTCTGGAAGGTCGGCACCCGAATTGCCATAGAGGGAACCTCGTCGATATAGCGGAGCCAGACCCGCATCCGCGCGCGGGACAAAATGCCATCCGGCGTCAGGCGCGGCTCGCCAGGGGAGAGCTCGTCGAGATACTCGCCGATCACTGTTGATTCGATGATTGCTGCTCCGTCGTGGACAAGCGTCGGCACAACGCCATTGGGATTGAGTGCGAGATAGGCGGGCAACACATGCTCGCCACCGGGCAAATCCACATGCCGGTTGATCCAATCCAGCGCCTTTTCTGCCAAACAAATACGGACCTTCTGACTGCAGGTAGACTTGTCAGAATGATAGAGTTCCAGGGTCATGTTGCTCTCCTTCTTGGCATCCGCTTAGTGTAGAGTCTATGATCTGTGCGTAGCCGTCGCAAGAGTGGCACCTGATGTATTAGTCGCTGTTTCAGCTAATCTGTATGACACGATTCTGTGGAGGCGTTCAGATGTGTGAGCCCAACTGCACTGAATTGCATCGTGACATCTCTTGTCAACAGGCGTCCAAAGCTGACCCCCGACCTTTGAGTGGGCCCCTTGGAGCAGACTGTTGGTGTGAAATGATTTGACCGGTGCATCGAGCATTCGAAGGATCGACGCCCATGGCAAAGCACCGCTCTAACAGCATCGCTTTCAAGCGGCAGGGTCGTACTGTCGTACAGGATCGATCGGGGAATCCCGCCGAGAAAGGCGAATGTGCTGAGCGAGCCAGATGCTCTGGTGGCGTTCTTCGCCGACCCCAGGATGGGTGTGACCCGCATCGGTCTGGAGGCAGGGCCGCTGCCGCAGCGGCTCTACGACGGGCTGGCCGAGGCCAGTCTGCCGGTGGTCTGCGCGGAGACGCGGAGGCGGCCTAAGCCCGCCCGCCGGCCACGCCTTAGTCGTCCGTGAAGATTCCGATCCCGTCAATTGTTGGGGCGTTTGAGGGGCGACGAGGTTGGTGAGAAGGGCCCTGATCAGGGTGCGCAACAGGGCCTCGAACTATCTCAGGAGCAGGTGGAAGTTGTAGCCGGCGGCGGCCAGGACGGAGTTGGCGCGGTCGACGTCCGGGCCCTTGATGCAGTTTCGGTCCATGCGGTGCTCGGCCTTCACGTGGCCGAGCACCGGCTCGATAGCAACACGGCGCTTCCTCTCCCGGCAGACGGGCCGCGCGAACCCTTACCGTACTCCTCATAGGGGATCTCAAAATGCTTGATCTTTGCCGTTGGCATGTGCGCACGCTACCTCCGCGCGCGCATTTCTTCCCCGCAGTGAATATAGTTCACTCCGGTTGCAGTTCACTGCACACTTCTTGGTAGGTACGCAGTCAGAAAATCAGCGACCGATTTTGTTGAGATGACAGCTTCCTGGAGCATATCGGGAAAAAACTGCCACGCATGGGTCATGTTCTTGTAGATTTCAAGTCGCACCGTATTTCCGGCCATTGCAGCGTTGCGGGCAAATGCGACCGTTTCGTCAATTAAGACTTCATTACCTCCGACTTGCAGGAGTAAGGGAGACAGGCCTTCGGTCTCTGCAAAGAGTGGCGAGGCAAGCGGGTCAGATGCATCATGACCGGCAAGGTAGACGGCAACGTCCTTGGCCAAGCCCTCGCGTGAAAGAAACAGATCAGCTTGTGCATTTCTGCGATAGCTTGCGCTGGACAATGTAAGATCGAGAGCAGGGCTGATAGCCGCGCAAGCCGCGGGCATCGGAAGCCCGTTGTGCTTCGCCAGTTGGAGCGCCGCAATTGCAAGGTTCCCCCCTGCCGAGTCGCCGCAAATTGCAATCGCCGAGGCCGGCAAATGAGCGCGAACCAGTTCTTTATATACCGCTGCAACGTCGTTAAGAGCCGACGGAAAAGGATTCTCCGGCGAAAGCCCGTACTCCACGAACAAGACAGGCACGCCGGTCGTGGTGGCAATGCGTCCGGCAAGTCCGCAATGCGACTCTATCCCGCCCGAAACAAATGCGCCTCCATGAAGGTACAAGATGATTGGAGAGCTAGAGACCGGATCGCTGTCTCCTGCGCTCCTCGCCAGAGTCCAAGCTGGAACGCCAGCAATGTCGGCTGCCGATATATCTATGCTTTTAGGAACCGTGCACGTCCGGGCAAGGCTCTTTATTAGCGTACGCCGTTTGTTGATGGAAAGGTTGTAGCGCCCTGCAAAAGTACGGGCCACAAAGTCCCGAAAAGTGCTGAGCTCTTCATCGGTCGTAGCGGCCATGAGATCGTATCCCTAGTCGTAGTGCAAAAGCGTTGAGTTCTGCACGGTATCCGGCCGATTGGGCCGGGTCAGTCACGCGGCCACGGCTGGCAACTCAATGAGCGCATTGTCACTCACCGTGGCGATGGTTTCCAGGGTCATGTAGCGTGCCGTCTGGGCTACCCATTCGTCGTTCCGGTCGACCAGGATCGCGCCGACCAGTCGGGCGATGGCGTCCTCGCTGGGGAGTGAGGCGAAGGAGTGAGTCTTCCAGTGGAAGGACCGCCGGCCGAAGGCCGACGACGTTGGTGCGTTGCTTGATCTCGCCGTTGAGGCGTTCGAGGGGACTGGTCGAGTGTAACTTGGTGCGACGCACTTTGGGAAAGGCCATGTAGGCGAGCGCCCTGTCCGCTCAAGGGGGACTGCCTGTCGAAGGCGCGCGTCACCAAGGCGGTGGTGATCGGAAACGACTATCCGGCGTTGCTCCGCGCCCGTCGCCGAAGCGCACACTGGACCGAGGGGGAAGAGCGACTGTACCAGCGTCATCGTTGGCGTTCGGAAGGCTTCCACGGAGAGGCCAAGACGTGGCACGGGCTCGCACGCGCCGTCCGGCGTGGCCTCGACAACATGAATATCCAGGTCTACCTGACGGCCGCTGCGATCAATCTCAAGCGGCTCGCCGCCCCTTTCCTTGTGATCCTTTGCGCTGTCTGCACGGCTCGGGGTGCTTGGCAATGTCCGCTGGGTGTCCACGGCGCCCAAGCGCTCCGAACCGACCTCCGGGCGGCCGTGATTGCATGAACCCACATTCCGATCTTCCCAAAATCGGGTTCTTCAACAACCCCCGCGTCCACTTCATGCGCAACGCGCTCGCTCACGTTCCCAAGGGCCAGCGCGACATGGTCGCCGCCGCCATCCGCACCGCCTTCGTCCAGGAGGACCATGCAGCCGCCTCGGCACAGTGGCGCCAGGTCGCGGACCCCTTGCGCCCCCGCTTCGAGACCCTCGCCCGGCTCATGGACGAGGCCGAGCCCGACGTGCTCGCCTTCATGACCTTCCCTAGTCACCTGACACTGAAGTTGAGATCATTTTCAATTGGCAGTGTCGTCACACTAAGTCGCTCTATTGTCGAAGAATGTGGTCGTGCAATATAGTTGTCTTTATGTGGCGAACTTCAGATTCAGGTGACTAGTGTCCTGATCGAGAAGTTTATTAGAGTATGTTCATCGGTTGCGTTGGAGGGATGACTGGTGAGCAGAGCAGCGGTGACGATCACGTTGTCGGAAGCGGAGCGGCGTGAGCTGGAAGGCTTGGCCCGCCGTCGGAAGACGGCCCAGGGGCTGGCGCGGCGGGCACGGATTGTGCTGGCGGCGGCCGAAGGGCTGGAGAACAAGGCGATTGTTGAGCGGGTGGGGGCCGACGCGAATACGGTCGGCAAGTGGCGCCGGCGCTTTGCCGAGCACCGGCTCGACGGCCTCTACGACGAGCCGCGTTCCGGGGCTCCGCGCAAGATCGGCGATGAGCAGATCGCGGAGGTCATCGGCCGCACCCTGGAGGAGACGCCGCCCGACGGCACGCATTGGAGTCTGCGGTCGATGGCCCGCGCCTCAGGCTATGCGCCTTCGACCATCCACCGGATTTGGCAAGCCTTCGGCCTGCAGCCGCATCGCTCAGAGACGTTCAAGCTGTCGGCGGACCCGCTGTTTGTCGACAAGGTGCGCGACATCGTTGGTCTCTACCTCGACCCGCCCGCGCGCGCTCGTGCTCTGCGTCGACGAGAAGAGCCAGATCCAGGCGCTCGACCGCACCCAGCCGATGCTGCCCATGCGGCCCGGACAGGTCGAGCGACGCACCCATGACTACATGCGCCACGGCACCACCACGCTGTTCGCCGCCCTCGACATCGCCACCGGCAAGATCATCGGACAGTGCCTTCCGCGTCACCGCAGCCGCGAGTTCCTTAAGTTCCGGCGCACTCTCGAAACCCAGGTCCCCGACGACCTCGACGTCCATCTGGTCATGGACAACTACGCAACCCACAAGACGCCGGCGGTGCGACGCTGGCTGGCCGGCCATCCGCGCTGGCATGTCCACTTCACGCCGACCGGCGCTTCCTGGCTGAACCAGGTCGAGCGCTTCTTCGCCCTGCTGACCGAAAAACAGCTCCGGCGCGGGATCCATCGTTCGACACAGGAACTCGAGCAGGCGATTCGTAACTACATCGACACCGTCAACACCGACCCACGACGCTTCCGCTGGACCAAGTCCGCCGACGACATCCTCGCCACCATCAAACGCTTCTGCCTGCGCACTCTCGAAACTGCCGAACGTCAGAGAAAAATCATTAAAACTTCGGAATCGGGACACTAGCGACCACAGGACCAAGATCCACTCCTCCAATCCCCTGGAGCGCGTCAACAAGGAGATCAAGCGCAGGACCAACGTCGTCGGCATCTTCCCCAACGAGGCCGCCGTCACCCGCCTCGTCGGCGCCATCCTCGCCGAGCAGTCCGACGAATGGGCCGTCTGCCGCCGATACATGACCTTGGAAACCTTGGCCCAGATCAGCGACCCTGATCCTGGGCCGCTAACCATCGCAGCCTGAAAAGTCGGAAACCTCAACCGGCAAAGACCGACGTCAAGCCGACGCTCTTACACCACTCCCGGGGACACGACCCGAGGGCGCCGCCGAATGTCGCCGCCGACGCCGCAAGAGCGTCAATCCGGCTATGCAGCTTCGCGGTTTCCTTCACTGTTCAGCCTGCCGTAATGCGCCGGGACGCACTATTAGAGAAACTATCCATATTAGTACATGTATTTTCATAATGGAGAAGTCATATGCATTTCTATTGCATGCCGGGTCGGTCAACCGGTCTGCATCAAGGCAAGGCGAGCGTTCCGTCTAACGCCGTGCCGTCGACGACCCATCCACGGTCTGAGCGGTCGAATCTCGTAGGGGCGCTGCGTCCGTACTCGTTGTTCGGAGAAATACGTTGACCCCTCAGAGCCTAATAATGTCAACATCTTAGCATGCAGATCAGCGTCAGATTCGCACGCCCACGAACAGCCAGACTAGCAGGGGGCGTCTGCCGCTTGCGGTGAAGCCGCTCGGTAAGCCTCGAAATCACGGAAAGCGGCGACGCCTTCAGTGTGTTGGGCTTGGGGGCAATACCGGAAGCACCGCAACAGGCGAGGTGCGACGGGTCATCCGGGGTCTTGGAAAGGCGCAGAGCCACGGGATGGTTCGCCAGGGAATCTGTGAGGTCCTGTTCTTGCCCATGAGGAAAAGCACTGGAGGGGGACGGCCAGCGTGACCAACAGATACCCCGCTCCGGCGACCGGCCTGCAAGTCGCCGGGAGCGCCTCAGGGCGGACACGAACGAGGCAGGCACCTGCGGAGCCGGCTGGCGAAACCATAAGGCGAAGGGCATGCGGAACAGGAAGTCGTAGCGCCTTCATGGTGCCACTGACGGCGGGGAACCGTGGCGCGCCGGCGCCTGCCGGAAAGCTGCGGCCTTTGCCTTTGCCGTTGGCATGGGCGGGAGCTTCGGTGGCAGCTATCGCGCGATGGTGCGGAAGGTGGGGCCAGAAACGAATATGTGGGGATGATGGGTGGAGCGCTGCACGGTGATAGGGGGCTTGAGCTCGTATTGGGCAGGGCTTGCCCGGTCGGAGGCGCAGCGCGGCAGGGTCAGTGCAAGAATGACAGATCGGCATGGCCGTCGTCCCGCCGGCTGGGTGTGCCGACGGCCAGCATCACAACGTCGGCCTGAGGAACGGCGTCCGCGAAGTCCCCGGTGAAGCAAAGGCGCCCGGCGGCAACATTGGCGGCGAGCAGCGGCTCCAGGCCCGGCTCGTAGATCGGAACCCGGCCTTCCCGGAGCGCCGCGATCCTCTCCGGCTCGGTATCGACGCAGGTCACGGTGAAGCCGAACTCCGAAATGCACGAGGCCGACACCAGACCGACGTAACCGGCACCAATCATCGCGACGCGCATGGCGGTGCTCCCCCAATAAAGATTCCGTGCGTGGAAGGACGCCCTATGAGGCCGGCGCCGCTCTACGCAGGAACGGCAGTTGCTGCTGCCCCAGCTCCGGCCTCACCAAGGCACACGCGATCGCTGCCTGAAGGCATCCGACCGGGGTACTGCAGGTTCGGACCCGCCCAACCGCGCGGTACGGCGTGGAACGGCGCCGGCGGCTTCGAGAAGCGATCGAGCGAGCGAGCGGCTGGCATATGACGTGTGGCTGAAGGGCATATTTTTTGCTATCGTTCAACTTTTCTTCGAGTATGAAAATCCCATGCCGCGCTACGGCAGGCTCAAACAATGGAGGAAGCCATGAAGCTGCACAGTCGGATCGCCGCCCTGATGGCGGCGGTAGCCCTCTTCGCCGGCGCCGTTGCGTCGTCGGCCGGCGCCGACGAGGTCCGCCTCAGGATCGCGGGTCAGCACCCGATCGATCACTTCGGAACGGAGGCGCTCAACCAGATCGAGGCGGATCTCGAAGCCGCCGACGTGGGCCTGAACGTCAAGACCTTCCCCGCCGGCCAGCTCGGCTACGGCGAGCAGGTCTTCGGCGATGTCGCCGCCGGCGCCATCGACGTGGGCCACACCTTCATCTACAGCCACAACGACCCCAGGCTGGAGATCAACGGGCTCCCCTTCATGGTCTCCAACTACGACCAGATGCGGGCGGCCTTCTCGCCCGGCTCCGCCTTCTACACGACCTTCGAGGAGCTCCTGGACAATCAGGGGGTGAAGCTGCTCGGTATCTTCGTCGAGGGCTTCATCGGCGTGGCGACGGCCAAGGCGCCGGAGAACGCGACGACGACGGGGCCGAAGGGCGTGAACATCCGCATCTGGAGCGCCGAGGTCGCCCATGATTCTGTGACCGCCATGGGCTTCAACACCACGACCATGAACTGGGGCGACGTGCCGGCGGCGATCCAGCAGGGCACCGTCGACGGTGTGGTCGGCGGTACGGCGGAGTCCTACTACACCATCTTCCGCGACATCATCACCCACTTCATCCCCTACAACGCGTTCGTGGAGAACACGGCGTACTACATGAACAAGGGCGTGTGGGAGGGCCTCGACGCGGCGCAGCGGGAGGCGGTGACGGCGGCCTTCCAGAAGGCGTCCACCTGGTCCTTCGACCAGACCGAGATGGTCGATGTCGAGTACACGCAGAAGCTGGCGGATCACGGCGTCACGGTGGTCCCGATCACCGATGAGGAGCGTGCCGCGATGGGCGCAGAGGTGCTGGCGCAGGTCGGGCCGCTTCTCGAGGAGAAGTTCGGGGCCGATCTGATGGCGAGGCTGCAGGCCGATTCCAACTGAAGGCCCGGCGAGGCCACCGCCGCGGCCCCCTCCCAGTCCCTGTCCTCGGGATGGCCGCGGCGGTCCTTTTTTCGCTTCGAATTGCGTGGCAGGCCCGTTCCGTCCTAATCCAGGAAGTAGCAGCGGTAGCTAAGGAGCGGGCCATGCAGGGTGCGCCTGCAGCGCTTCACGCGGGAGGCTGGCGATGGCCAGGCTGATCCGCGCGGTCCTCTTCGTTCAGAAGGTTCTGCTGGTCGTCTGCTCGCTGCTGATCGCGACCACCTTCGGAGTCGTGGTCGTGCTGCGCTACGGCTTCCAGATGAACCTCTTCGCCTATGAAGAGTGGATGATGGCGGCCGCCTTCACCCTCTACTTCATCGGCTCGGCCCAGGGCAGCCACGACAACACCCACATCAAGGCGGACCTGCTCAAGGAGTGGATCAAGTCCGAGGCGGCGAAGCGGTGGCTGGATTTCGTCATCATCGGGCTGGAGGTCGCCATCGGCGCGGTCCTCTCCTACTGGGCCTACCTGATGGTGGCGGACGATCTGTCGCGCTACCCGGACCTCCCCGCCACCCCCGTCTACAGCATCCCGCTGGCCGTTCCGCGCGGCGTCATCCTCCTCGGCTTCGTGCTGATGACGGCCTACTCGGCGATGCACTTCATCCGCCTGATAGGCCGCTCGCCGGGCGCCACGCCTGCGAGCCATGAGGCGCGGGGAGACGCGCCATGATGCTGCTCGGCGCCTTGATCCTGCTCTGCGTGGTGCTGGTGGTCGGGCTGCCCGTGCCCCTCGCCTTCGGCGCGGTGATGATCTACCTCGCGATCTTCGCCGACACGGACCCGATGACCTTCATGACCTCGGGTCACTGGCGCATGAACAACCTGGTGCTGCTGGCCATCCCGCTCTTCATCATGGCCGGCAGCATCATGGAGAAGGGCCGGATCGCCGTGCCCATGGTGTATCTGGCGGAACTCTTCGTCGGCCGCGTGCGCGGCGGGATGTCGACCGCCGCCGTCATCGCCAGCGCCATCTTCGGCTCGATCTCCGGCAGCGCGGCGGCGACGCTCACCTGCATCGGCTCGGTGCTGCTGCCCCGGCTCAGAGCGGCCAATTATCCCGAGGGCTTCTCGGCGGCGCTGATCGCCAATGCGGCGCCGCTGGGTCTGCTCATCCCGCCGAGCTCGATCCAGATCATCTATGCCTGGGTGACGCGCCAGTCGGTGCTGAAGTGCTTCCTCGCCACGGTGGTTCCGGGCCTGATCCTCATCTTTCTCCTGTGTGCGCTCAACCTGGTGCTGATGGCGCGGCAGAAGAACATCAAGGTGGAGCCTGCGCCCGAGAGCTTCTCCTGCGAGGCGGCGAGGCGCGGCACCAAGGCCTTCCCCGCGCTGATGATGCCGGTGGTCATCCTGGGCGGCATCTACGGCGGCATCATGACGCCCACCGAGGCCGCGGGCGTCGCGGTGCTCTACGCCATCCCCGTGGGCTGGTTCATCTACCGCGGCCTCAACCGCAAGACCTTCGTCGAGGCGCTGGTCGAGTCTGGGACCACCACCGGCGTCGTCATGGTGATGTTCTTCACCGTGATGATCGTGAGCCGGCTCCTCATCTTCGAGGACGTCACCGGCCTCGCCGAGGAGATGATCTTCTCGGTCTCTGCCAACCCCATCGTCGTCCTCATCATGATCAACATCGTGATCGTCATCATCGGCATGCTGATGGACGACGTCTCGGGTGTCCTGCTGGCCTCTCCGCTGCTGCTGCCCATCGCCATGAAGCTCGGCGTGGACCCGATCCACTTCGCCGCCATCATCGGCGTGAACCTCGGCATGGGGAACGTCACTCCGCCGACGGCGCCGCTGCTCTACCTGGGTGCGCGGGTGGCCAACACGCAGGTGAGCAAGATGCTGTGGCCGACCACGCTGATGATCGTGTTCGCGTGGCTGCCGACGCTCATCGTCACGACCTACGTGCCGGAGGTTTCCCTCTGGCTCCCCAATCTGGTGCTGGGCCGCTGACCGTCGGAGGAGGAACGGTGAGGATCAGCGAGATCGTTACCACGCCGCTCTGGATCCCCTACAAGCAGCCCTACCACTTCGCCCAGGGCGTCATCCACGGCGCCGGCGTGATCCTGGTGGAGGTCCGCACCGACGAGGGCGTGACCGGCTATGGGGAGTCAATCGGGATGCCGTCGGCCGAAGGCATCCAGGCCTATCTCGCGCGCGCGGCCGATCTCTGCATCGGCCGCAGTCCCTTCGAGAACGCCCGGCTGATGGGCGAGGCCTACCATGCGCTCTTCGAGCTCCAGGGCACCTGCAGCGCCCCGAGGTTCGCGGGCCAGGTGCTGGCCGGGCTCGAGATGGCGTTGTGGGACGTCATGGGCAAGGCGACAGGCCGCGCCCCGTCCATGAACTGCTGGGCGGTGCGGTTCGCGACGAGGTGCGCTACTTCGGGTTCCCCCAGGGCGCAACCGCGGAGGACGTGGCCGCCGAGGCCGGGCGGCTCGCGGCCTCGGGCTGCGAGGTGATCTACGTCAAGGTGGGGCGCGGCGACCGCTTGGACACCGAGGTGGTGGCCCAGGTGCGCGCGGCCATCGGGCCGGACAAGCGCCTGCGGCTCGACTCCAACGAGCACTGGTCGCCGGCCCGCGCCGCCCGCATGATCCGCAGGCTCTCAGCGTATGACATCGAGCTGGTCGAGCAGCCCACGCACGCGGAGAGCCTCGACGCGCTGGCGCGAGTCCGGGCCGCGAGCCCGGTCGCGATCGCGGCTGACCAGAGCGTCTTCACGCCCGCCGACGCGTTGGACGCCTGCCGCCAGCACGCCGCCGACCTGCTCGTCGTCGGCCTGCACGAAACCGGGGGGCTCCTGCGCTTCTGCAAGGTGGCGCACATCGCGGCCGCGGCGGATATCGATGTCTGCATCCACGGGCTCTACGAGACGGGGATCACGACGGCGGCGGCCAATCACGCGGCGGCGGTGACGCCAAACCTGGACGGCGGCAACCAGTACATGAACCATTTGCTGGCCTGGGATATCGTCAAGCACCCCGACCTTACGCTGCGAGACGGAAAGCTGCCGGTCCTCGACGGGCCGGGACTGGGCTTTACGATGGACCGGGACGCCGTCGCACGCGCCGCCGAAGCCTGGAAGGACTGAGCGCGGTCCGTCCACGATCCCGGCTCATGTGAAACGCGGGGACGTGAGCGGTATGGATTGCCGGTGGACGCCTCCCGACGGTGGAGACCCCCCTATTCCTCTCCGGTAACGTCGCCATCCCCGTTCGGTTCGTCGGAGGATCCCTCCATCATCTCCTTGGTGAACTCCCTGTCGAACACGGAAACCGAGAGGATCAGGGCATCCTCGTCGCCCAAGGCGACGAACCCGTGCCGCATCAGGCTGTCGAAATGCACCGAGTCGCCCTGCTCCAGAACGGTCGGGCTGTAGGGTTCCATGTAGAAGCGCACGGTTCCGCGCAGGATGTAGACGAATTCCTCGCCGGCATGGCTGCTCATGGCCGAGGGTTCGCGCTTTCCGGTCGGCACCTGAATCAACGCGGGCTGAAGGGCCTTCATTGCAATTTCGTTGCTCAGGGCCTCGTACGCGCCGATGGGCGTATTGTAGCGAACGCCCTGGTTGACGCGGTTGATCGTCCTGGCGCCGGATGCAAACGTGCAGAAGCTGTCGCCCAATAGCGTGATGAGGTCCAGGCCGAGACCCTCGGCGAGACGGGTCAGCACGTCGAAGTTGGGTGACGACTGGTTGTTCTCGATCTTCGAAAGAGTCGAGATTGCCACGCCGGTCCTGGCGCTGACCGCCGCGAGGGTCAGGTCATTGTCCTTCCTCAGGCGCTGCAGAGCCCTGCCGATGTTGTTCCGCTCTTGCCGGTCAGCCGCCATCGAAGGTTCGATCCCGGTCGATTTTCGCTATGGAAACAATACCACCGGCTTTGGTCGATACCAGAGACTGCCGTTCATCTCACTGGCGAGCCGGCCATCGTGCCCCGCGGACCCCGGTCGACCTGAGGACGAGCGGGCAGACGTGTCGCCGCCACCGGACACGTGCCGGGCCTCTTGAGCCCAGATCCTCAAGTAGGCGGTGTCGAGTTGCGCATGGCCGAGCCGTAGGACGCTGCCGTTCTCACAACTACCGTTTGAGAGCTGCAATCCGATCTCCGGTGGAGCCGTGGGGCGCGGAACAGGCCCGTGGAAGACGACCGCAGGCGGGCTCGTCCGGCGCAAATGGCCCCGTTGAGGCGTCGAAGAACCGCTGATCCAGCTTGAGTGCCCAATCTCCCAAGGCCCGGACAGCGGCATCGCGGTGGAGAAGGCGGTCCACCCGGCGAAGGGGCCCCCATTTTAGCATGCTGAGTGTGGCGGCCCGACGCAGTGACCGTAGCAGCAATGCCGGTTGCCGTCAAAAATGCTTTTCCATATAGCCAATAACTTTCCGAAAACGATACGGGTCTTGCCTGGCTGAGGTCTTTCGAAGTGTGACGAAGCCAAGCGTGGCAATCAAATGCAGGTACGCGGAGCGTTCAAGGATTCCGGAGGGCGAGGTCCGCGAGTTGGTTCGTCACCTGGTCGCCGATCTGGCGGCCTTCCAGGGGGCAACGCCGAGCGGTCCGAAGCCGGCAGCGCCGTGGAGGAAGAGAACGCCGGCCGGTGTGCGTATGGAACGAGGCGCCGGTTCGAACGCCGGCGCTGAGCCCCGCTCGTTCTCGCGACCTCTGCCACGCCGGTGCTTTCCGGAACTTACCTTTCGCGGGGGCCGCTGGCGGATTCCGATCGATCCAACCGCTGCGTCGATCGGAGACTCGAACGGAGGTTCGAGAAGCATGGTCTGGCACCGCGCCTGCCAGACCCGCGCGCGGATGGCGTTGACAGTTTCTTTCTATATGTAGAATACTTTGCTTTCAGTAAAACACGTATCGCGAGAATGACGGCACGGCGGCACGAGCGATCCGGGCGTGCGGGAAGAGCAAGGGGCGGTGTCAGAGCCGTATCGGCGGCGGCTCGGCCAAGAGGGAAGGCGTCGGGCGCTCGCGCGGCGGTAGGCGTACATGACGAGAGCGAGGCCAGCAGCCGCGTCATGCGGTCGTGCGGAGGCACCGGAAAGCGGCCCTGCGTTGAGCTGCACGGTGCCGATGGGGAGCCGATCCGGGTCGCGGCGGAGATGGCGGGCCGGCCTCGCCGTTCTGGGCGGAGGCGCCGACGCTGAAGGCGATGCCCGCGCCCGAGAGTCCGGCGCTTTCGGAGCTTCTCGAATCGTCGGAGGCGCGGCTGTCGGGGCTTCGGATCGCTGGCGGTGCGGTAATCCTGAAGGTCGAGCAGGACGATAGAGCCTTGCAGATCCGGATCGCGGACGGCGACGCCTTCGATCCCGAAGGCGGGGTCGACGTTCGAATGCCGACGGTCCTCGATTTGCAGGTGCGGCTTCGCAGAGCGGCGGATCTGTGGCCGATCGGGGCGTCGCCGAAGAGAAGTCCGGCGGAGGGTGTCTGACGATGAGTTGCTTGTGCCTCTCGACGGTCACCTGCGCGGCAAGAGCCCGCGCCGGATCGCGATCGAGTTGCGGGGTCTGGAGAGGGTGGAGGCGGACTGGTAATCGTGAGGGGGCGAGGGCTTCGCGGCGTCTCTGGAACCCAGGCACGTACGTACGTCCACGCAAGGGACCTGAGAGGGCTTCAATCCGCCCCGGCCGTCGTACCGGGGCCGCGGAAGAGAGGAGATAGTCCGAATCGATGATGAACGGGTTGAAGCAATCGGATTCGGCCATAGTACCGTTGAGGGCGGCGAACAAGGGGGCATCTGTCCCGGCGGAGTCGACGGAGGGAAAGGCCGGAACCAAGGGGAATCCGCGAGGCCAAAGCACGTACCGGACGCGGAGCCGGGCGCGCGTGTCACAGGCGGCCGAGCGGATGCCCGAGGTAGGAGCCCCGTGCGTTAGCGCGCAGGCGGGGATCCGCACGGGGGGTGCCGGGCAACCGGCATTCCTACCGTAACAGGCGCCCGGCGTCAGGCCCCCGGCCATGGGTCGCGGCAAGGCGAAGGACCCGGAGACGGTCCGAGGGGCCCATGCCTGGGCCTGGATGCGGCGCGACCCCGGCTACCGCGCGGCGTGGACGGCGCATGCCGGCGCGCCCCGCTTCAAGACGGCGGCGTTTCCGCTTCGGGTGCAGACGGAGGCGGATCTGGCGGCGGATGACTGGGACATCCTGGCCTGGGAGGACCCCGCGGCGCAGGCGTGGCGCTCGCCCTTCTGGTCGGGCATCCCGATGCTGGTCGGCGAGCCCGACCCGCACCCCTGGCCGGACCGGACGCCGCTGCTGCCCCTGCTGGCCGGGGCGGGTGCGCGGGTCGAGGGGCTCAGGCTCCTGAACGGCCGGTTCGTCCTCAAGGTGGAGTTGGGCAACGCGGCGTTGCAGATCCTCGTCCCGTCCGGGCGGATGTTCGCGGCCGGGGATGGGATCGTGGCGAAGCTCGGCCTGGGCCTGCCGCTCGAGGCGGCTGTCGGGCGGGTCGAGGACCTGTGGCGGGTAAGAGAGTGCCGAAGGCGCGCGGTAAGAGAGTGCCGAAGGCGCGCGGTAAGAGAGTGCCGGAGGCGCGCGGTGAGAGAGCGGCAACGAACGAGACGAACGGCAACACCGTTGACCGTCTCGCGGCGGTCATTCAGATCGGCCCCACCGTAGGCGCGCAGCGTGCCGCCGCGCTTGCCCCGGTCGATCAGCACCAGCCGCTCTGCGAAGCGCGGCGCGGTCTCCGGCGTCGGTGTCAGGATCGTTCTGCCCCACCGCCGCGCGTGGACTTGCCAGGCGACGGTGAGCCCGTCCGCAGCGGGCGACCGTTCGGCGGCCGCAGGCGCGACCTGTTCCCGCGCGCCTTCCGGCGCGACATGTTCCCGCGCGCCTTCCGGCGCGACCTGCTCCCGCGCGCCTTCCGGCGCGACCGCTTCGTCCGTTGGCTTGCCGTCCGGACCGAGGTCGGCTTCCTCGTAGACGCGGCGGATTTCGCGCTGATAGACCGCGATTCGCGCGTCGACGCGGACGGCTGCGGCCTCGGCCTCGGCGGGCGTCTCAGTCACGCCCGCCTCCTTCATGGCGCGTCGCCGCCGGGCTTCCTCCTCGCGCTCGCGCTCGATCGCGTAGGCCATGCGCGCGGCATACTCCTGGGCGCCAGCCCGGCGAGCGGCGAGCGCGGCGTCTGCAGCCTCGGCCGCCAGTCGCTCGCACGCCTCGCGCGCCGAGTCCGGCATGGGCGGCTGCGGATAGTCGATCGTGGCGAGAGGCGTGTAGGCCGGCACCGCCTGCCGCGCGCGGACGGCGTAGTCGAGCACGGCGAGCAGGGTCACGGAGGGTTGGTCGACGATCCGCCGTTCCGCGTCGCGGAGCGCGCGCATCTCGGGCACGATCCGCTCGTGGAGGGTGCGGCCCATGGCGGAGCCGCGCAGCCATCCGGTCCACGAATCCCGTATCTCGCAGTAGGCGTGGACCATGTTCAGCAGGCGCTCGGCGTGCCGGCAGACCTTTCCTTCTGCGTCGCTTTGGCGCGGGTCGGACGGCGAATAGCCGAGGCCGCACAGGGGGTCGGGAGGTCGCGCCGGAAGGCGCGCGGAATGATGACCCGCCGGTAGGGGCGCGGAAGGGCGTCGCGCCGGAAGGCGCGCGGCAAATCTTGACGCCATGGGCTACGCCACCGCGTCGCGCCAGAGGTAGCCGGCGCGGCCGTAGGCCACCAGCTCCTTGACGCACTCGCTGACCTTGACGACGGTCGAGCCCCGATTGACGCCGCGCGCCGGCTCCTCATAGGTACCGACCTGCAGTCCGCCAAGAGCGTCGGCGGTCCAGCAGAACTTGGGCATCCGGTCGCGGGCAGACGCCATGTCGCGCCGCACGTGGATGGCGCATGCGTGCTTGCCCCAGAGGCGGGCGAAGGCGTCGGCTTGGCCGCGCTTGGCCGACTGGTACCAGGCCATGCCCACCAGCACGCTGTCGACCTCGAAAAGTTCGGCCACCGCCTCCTTCATCACGATGCCGGAGGCCTGATCGCCGGCACCGGTGGCGGCCACCGCTTCCACGATCTTCGGGTGCTGGCGTAAGGCGGTCCATACCTTCTGGCCGAACACCAGCGTGTTGGGGCGCACCAGCGGCACGTCGAGGGCCTCCAGGATCGCCTTGCGCGGGTTCGAGCTGGCGTGGTTCCACTGCGAATTGCCGTTGAGCGTGGCGGAGTGACCGGCCGCGTAGTTGGATGCGGTCGTCACCAGGTCGGCGACGCGCCGCTCACGGGCGAGCTTCACCAGTTCCGCGGTCGAGATCGCGGCCTGTTCCAGCGGTTCGTACGCGACCTCCTGCGCCCGCGCCTCTTCGATGTCGCGCGAGGGAACCGGGTCCTCGAGGCCGTAATCGACGACGCTCGCGGTGGTGTCCGTGGCGCCGAATTCGACCTGGTTGAGGCGCCCGGCACGGCTCGCGCGCACGTCCGGGATGGTGAGCAGGTCCTCTTCGGTGAGCGTCGTGTAAGTGAATTTGTACCCGGTGCGGACGCGCGGGCAGACCTCGTCGGCGATGAGGCCAGTCGGCATCGCCGCCTGCGCGATCTGCGTGAGCCGGGTCTGGACCTCGTAGGGTCCCGAAGCGAGTTGGGCGGTTTGGTGATCCATGGTGTTTCCCTTAGTGAAGGCCGGGCGCGAGCAGCACCTGGCCGATGTCGCCTGCGGCGCCGGAAACCTCGGCCACGCCGATGACGCGATTGCCGTCGGCGGCGGTTACCGCCTTGCCATCGGCATCGGCCGTGAGCAGAGCGCCCCGCGCGACGTTGCCGCCGTATTCGATGTCTGCGATGCCGGCGCGGGCGAACTCGACACGCGCGCCCGATTCCGCCGACGCCCGGCCGGAGACCCCGACATGGGCGTCTGCCGCCGCGGCGGACTGCACAACCTTGCCGTCGGCGTCACCGAACTTGACGATTCTGTAGGGGGCGACGGCACCGCCGGCGTCCGCCGCCCGCCACATCAACACATGACTCATTATTATTCTCCTCCTCCGATGCCGAGTCCGCGCTTGGCGCGCGCCCGGTCGACGGCCTCGGCGGGCGTGAGGGTCATGCCCTTCCCCGCCTCCGCCGCCATCAACGCGCGGGCCTCGGCAGCGATCCGCTCGCTGTCCTCACCCGCAACGTCATGAGTGCCCGCGAGGGCCGATGCGCCGGGTACCGAGCCGCCCGCGAGCGTCCGGTAGTCCACGCGCCTGGGCAGGCCCTCGATGAACCGTTCCAGAATGGCGGCGGGCCGCATCCGCACATCGCCGCCCGACGCCGACGCGAAAGCGATGGTGGCGTGTTCGCCTGCGGCGCCCTCGTCGGCGTTGCCTTGGTCGTCCCCGAGGGCGGCGAGCAGCGCGGTCAGCGCCGGCCGCTCCGCCGGCAGGATGCGACCCGCTTCGACATGGGGCGCAATCGCCGCGTCCGCAGCCCGCCGGCGGTCGTCGGCCGCGGCCGCGGCCTCCCGCGCGAGCAGCGCCGCTTCCCGCGCCGTGAGCGAGGCTTCGTGTTCGTTCGTGTCCCTCAGTCGCCGGTCGCAGGCTCCGGGCTGCTTCGCAGGCCGGCCCACCTTGCCTCCCACTTCATCGATGGCTTCAGGGACGCCGTCTTCCTCTCCGGCCTCTCCCCGCCCCTGAAGCGCGGAGAGCGGGACGAGGCTGTCGCCGTCTTCGTCCCCTCCCGGCCCCAGGGCGCGGAGAGAGTCGGGATGATCTGAGGGTGAGTCGTCCGGGGACACCGCCCCAGCATCGTCAGTAAATGCGACCACCGTCTCGGGCGCGGACGCGAAGCGGGTCGGCACAAGCCCCGACACCGCCGGTGCTCGGCCGCCCAGGAATCCCACGTGGCGCAGCGTGTCGCCCTGCAGCGCGATCGAGCGGCCGGCGTAGCGCCCGGCCTCGACCGCCTCGCGGAAGGCCGGCGCGATATCGCGGAGCTTCGCCTGCAGCCGGTCGCCGACGCGGCGGAGCCCGTCGATCCAGGCGAAGGCCGGGGCGTCCGTCTCAGGATGGCCCACGACCACGGGCGCGGGGTCGGCGACGGCGTGCGCGTCGACGATCCGGTCGAGCCGGGCCTCGTCGATGGCAACGTCCCGGCCCGCCATGTCGCGCCAAGTGCCGGCGCGGCAGACGTCGATCCAGCCGTCGAGCGCGCTCATCACGCGACCCCTCGCGTGCGGAATCGAAGGAGCGCGCTCCTTTGCGTGTGGAATTGATGAGGCGCGCCCCGGATTGCCCCGGTGGCGCGTGGGGTCTGGGTCCCGTGGTAGGGAGGCGATGCAGCGGTCAGAGCATTCATGGCGCGGACAATGCCCTGCGCCGAACCCCCTGTGCACCGCACCATGGTCCGGGGCGATTTCTGACCGCTGCGGCTTAGCTATCCGCCTCTCGACCCGTCTCCTCTCCTAGAACTGAAGAGCTGGATTTGGATTAGCCATGAGCACGCACGTTAGGCCACGTGCATCGCAACTTCCCAATCAATAAGGCGGAGACACTCCCGCCCCGGCCTCATCCTAATCGCCCAACACCTCCCGAATACCGGGCGGCGCAAGCGACGCATCTTTACTTGGTTGCAGGCTCGCAAACGAGCCGGTTACGCCCGCGACGAAGCAGATAGCCACCCCGCGGGATCGCCAGCGTGCCTTCCCGGACGAGGGGCCAGAGCATGTCGACGATGAGCGCGGCGGCGTGGTCCTCCTCTACCACCTCCTGCTTCGGTTGCGTGGAGAGCCACGCAGCGAACGCGCGCTCACCGATCTCGTCGCCCACAGACTTGCGCAGTGTGTCGAGTTTGCGGCGTTGACCCCTGGTTAACGTGCTCTCGTCGATCTTGGACGCAGATCGTCCCGCCATGATCTCACCTCCATCGAATGCGTGAATTTCCTGAACTTACCGCCATATAGCAGACTTATCGCTGAATGAAATCAGCAGATGTATCGATACGCATTATAGGCATACCAATCAATTTTGGGGGTATATTCTGCGGGCGTGAAACTGTGAGAAAGATGACGATTTCGACGCGGCGATTCCTTCGTCTCACTAGTGATATTCCTACTGAGTGATGCAGGGAAAATGCCTTCTGATGTGCCGCTATTGCGCTGTCCACCCGCCATCGATCAACAGGCTTGCACCCGTGATCAGGCTGGCTGCGTCGCTTGCAAGAAAAACAATGGCGCCCATCACGTCGGGAAGTTCGCCGAGGCGGCCGAGCGCGATCCGGCTCAGCGTGTCGTCTTTGAAGGCAGGATCTTCGAGAAACGGCACGGTCATCGGCGTGGAAATAAAGGTCGGACCAATTGCGTTGACCCGGATGTTATACGGCGCAAGATCCATCGCCATCGCCTTGGTCATGCCTTCGATCGCGTGCTTGGTGGTGCAGTAGACCGTGCGCCTGGGCCCGCCGACGTGGCCCATTTGCGAGGACATGTTGATGATGACGCCGCCCCTCTTTGCCGCGACCATCTCCCGTGCGACCGCCTGGGCGCAGAAATAGGCACCGCGCACGTTGATGCCCATGACAGCATCGAAGTCCTCCACCGTCACGTCCAACAACGCAGCGGGACGGTTGCCGCCGGCATTATTGATGAGGATATCGACCGGTCCGAGTTCCGCGAGGGCCGCTGCGGCTCGTTCCACATCGGCGACGTCGAGAGGGAGGATCGCCGCAGCGCCGCCTGCCGCCTCGATTTCACTCGCGACCTGCGCCAGGGCCCCGCGTCCCCGCGCCGCGAGCACCACGTGGGCACCCGCCTCCGCGAGCGCAGCTGCAGAAGCACGACCAAGGCCGCGACTCGCGCCGGTGACGAGCGCCCGCTTGCCGTCGAGACGGAAGGAGGGCGTCTTGGGCAGCGCGTCCTCGACGGGGAGATCAGGCAAGATTCCGCCCGCCGTAGCGGCGCACGCGGATGTCGGCCTGCTCCTTGTGCCCGGCGAAACCCTCCAGCGCACAGAGCCTGGAGCAGTATTCGCCAACCATGGCAGACGCCTCGTCGGTCAGCACCCGCTGGTAGGTGCAGGTCTTGAGGAACATGCCGACCCAGAGACCGCCGGTGTAGCGCGCGGCCTTGCGTGTCGGCAGCGTGTGGTTGGTGCCGATCACCTTGTCGCCGTAGGAAACGTTGGTGCGGGGCCCGAGGAAGAGCGCGCCGTAGTTGGTCATGCGCTCGAGGAACCAGTCGGGGTCTTCGGTCATCACCTGCACGTGCTCGGCGGCGATCTCGTCCGCAACGGCCACCATCTCGTCGAGGGTGTCGCAGACGATCACCTGGCCGTAGTCGCGCCAGGCCTGCCCCGCGATCTCCGCGGTCGGCAGGATGCCGAGCTGGCGGTCGACCTCGGCCATCGTCTGCCGGGCGAGGCTCTCGGAGTTGGTCAGCAGGGTCGCCGGCGAGGTCGGCCCGTGCTCGGCCTGGCCGAGCAGGTCGGCGGCGCAGAGCTCGCCGTCCACGGTCTCGTCGGCGATCACCAGAGTTTCGGTGGGCCCGGCCAGCAGGTCGATGCCGACGCGGCCGAAAAGCTGGCGCTTGGCCTCCGCCACGAAGGCGTTGCCGGGGCCGACCAGCATGTCGACCGGTGCGATGCTTCCGGTACCCAAAGCCATCGCGCCCACCGCCTGAATGCCGCCCAGCACGTAGATCTCGTCGGCGCCCGCGAGATGTTGCGCGGCGACGATGGCGGGCGCGGGTCTGCCCTCGAAGGGCGGCGCGCAGGTCGCGATGCGCGCGACGCCCGCCACCTTCGCCGTCACCACCGACATGTGGGCGGACGCCAGCAGCGGATACTTTCCGCCCGGCACGTAGCAGCCGACCGCGTTGACCGGGATGTTCTTGTGGCCCAGCACCACGCCCGGCAGAGTCTCGACCTCGACGTCCTGAAGCGCATCGCGTTGGATTTGCGCGAAGTTCCGAATTTGCTCCTGTGCGAACAGGATATCGTCCCTGTCCTGCCCGGTGAGAGCGCCGAGGCAGGCCTCGATCTCGTCCTCGCCGAGCCGAAAGTCCTCGCGCTCCCAGCGATCGAACTTGATCGACATCTCGCGCACGGCGGCGTCGCCCCGGCGCGCGATATCGTCCAACGCGTCTTCCACGACGCGGCGGACCTTCGCGTCCGCCTCCGCGGCCTCGGCATCGCTGATGCCGGTCTTCAGGTATCGAGGCATCGGAACTCCTGCATTCTATTGCGCACCTCGGGGTGCGAGACCGCGTGCGCGGCCGGATAGCGCTCCGGGCTCAGGTCCCAACGGTGACTCCCCGCCAGAAAGCGACGTGGTCCCGGATGTTTTCGGCCGCAGGCTTCGGGTCGGGGTAATACCACGCGGCATCCGCATTGCGCGCGCCTTCGACCTCGATCGAATAATAGTGAGCCGTGCCTTTCCAGCCGCAAACGGTGGTCGTTGGGCCCCGCGTGAGGAACGCCAGGTTCACGGTACCTGGCGGGAAATAGACGTTGCCCTCGACAGTTTCGTAACGGTCGGACTCAGCGATGACCTGCCCCTGCCAGAGTGCACGCGCCATGGCTCAGTCTCCCTGGAATCGCTCGCCGAAATGGCAGTCTATCGCGCAGCGCGTCGATCGGAAGGGTTGCCAATCGGCAAGACCGGCGGGATTTCGCCGTCCCCTTCCCGCCCGCCGCTCGTTTACGCGTGCGGCACCCACTTGATGATGTGCTGCGCCACGGCCACGGTCTCGCCCCGCTGGTTGACGACTTCGATATCGGACAATGCGCGGCGGCGCGTCTCGTCGATCTGGGCTACCGTGTAGGTCACGCTCACCGTGTCGTTGATATAGACCGGGGCGGTGAAGCGGATGCGGTCGTAACCGAGCGAGACGGGGGTTTCGTCGCTTTCCCGCTCGGCGCAGCGGGCGATCATCATGGTCGACGTGGTCGACATGAAGCCGACCAGCAGGGCGCCGTGAGCGATGCGGTGCCCATAGGCTGACGTCGACATGTACTGCTCGTTCACGTGAAGTCCGTTCAAATCGCCGGTGATGCCCGCGAACAGGTAAATGTCGCTTTCGCCAACGGTCTTGGAAAACGTCACCTGCTCGCCGACGCTCACATGGAAGTCGGACATCCTTCGCCCCCGGATGCGTCTAGTGATCTTTGCTCAGGCTCCGCAGGGACCCGTGGGCACCCGTGGTCAGAAGCCGGCGGACTGGCCCCAGCGGTCGGAGAAGACGAACTCGCCGAACGGGCGCCGCGTCCGCGCCTCAAGCTCCATCTCACGGAGTTCGTCGGGAAGGGTGCCCGGGTCCCCGGCATAGCCGACGGCGATCCCCGTTACGGGATCGAAGCCCTCCGGCACGCCATAGGTCTCCCGGATTTTTTCCGCTTCGATGCCCGCCATCTGGTGGGTGGCGTACCCGAGCTCCGTGGCCTGCAAGACGAGCTGGCAGGCGGCGAGTCCGATATCGTGGACGGCACAACTGTTGGGCGAGTCGTTGTGGTCGAACGTGCGCTTGGTCACGGTAAGGATGAGCAGCGACGCGTTCCGCGCCCACACCTGATTTCCGGGCACCAGGCAATCGAGCAACTGCGCGAAGCGTTCTTCATCGTCCCTGGTCGCGACCAGGAAGCGCCAGGGCTGCTGGTTGAAGCTCGACGCCGCCCAGCGCGCGGCCTCCAGCAGCGTAAGAATGTCCGCGCGGGGCATCGGGCGCGGCGTGAATGCGCGCGGGCTCCAGCGTCGCTTCATCATTTCGTGGATCGGGTGATCGGCCAGCGCCGGCTTTTCCATGTCCTCACTCTCCCGCGTCGATAACGATCATTCGTCCGACCACAGCCACTCTCCAGGACTCTCGCGCACGCTCCGGTAGTGCTCCTCAGGATCGTACAAGTCGACCGGGAGCCCGAGCTGCCGCGCGGTGAGTGCACCGACCGCCGCTTTCAACCGATAGGCGGCGACGATCTCCTCCCGCTTCGCCCGGACCAGGTTGAGCTGTGCCTTGAAATGCTCCTGTTCGGCGTCAAGCACGTCGAGCGTCGTTCGCAGGCCGACCCGTGTCTCTTGCTCGACGCCGTCAAGGGCAACGGCCGCCGCAGCCACCTGAGACTCAAACGCGGTGATCTGTGCCCGTGCCGCGGTGAGCGCTCTCCAGGCATGGGCAGCTTGCTCTTGCACCGCGCGCCGGGCCTGATCGAGCTCCAGGCGCCGCTGCGCCGCTATCTGCTTCGACTGGCGGATGCGCGCGTTCGCGGCGCCACCCTGATAGAGCGGCACGCGCACGGTCGCCATCAACGAGGCATCGGCGGTCGATTCGATGAGGTCCGACGGGTCAAAGCGCTGGCGAACGTTGCCCACGATCGAGACCTGCGGCCTGAGTGCCGAGGCTGCCGTGTCGATATCCGCCTCCGACGCGTGCGCGATGAACGACGCCGCGGCGATCGATGGGTTGCCCTCGGCCGCGGCGGCGAGCGCGTCCTCTTCGCTCTCTTGCAGTCCCATGGGGACCGGCGGCCAGGACAGTTTGCCCGGCGGCTCGCCGGTCACGCGCCGGTAAACGGCCCGGGCCGACATCATGCCGCCCTCCGCCGCGACCCGCTCCGCGCCCGCCTGCGCGAGCCGGGCCTCGGCCTGAGCCACGTCAGTGCGCGTCACCTCGCCGACATCGAGCCGGTCCTGCGCCGCCTGCAGCTGACGCCGCACCACTCGCTCACTGCTAACGCTGAGCTCTATTTCGGCCAGATAGCGGAGCACGTCCATGTAGGCGGTCGCCGTGTCGAGCAGGATCGTCTGCTCGACCGCCTGAAGCTGTGCCCGTCCCGCGCTGACGCGGTTCTCTGCCGATTCGATCTGGGCGGCAACGCGCCCACCCTGGTAAACGGGCGCGACCGCCGTGAGCCCGACGCCGTAGGGGGCGACCGTGCTGCTCCCGCTGTTGGGAATCATGCCGTCTGTATTGCTGTACAGGGCGCCGACATCCCCCACGATCTCGATCGTGGGGCGCCAGCCGGCCAGCGCCTCCGGCACCTCCTCGTCCACCGCCCGCAGGCGTGCACGCTGGGCTTGCAAGGTAGGATTGTTCTGGTAGGCGAGCACGAGCGCCTCTTCCAGGGTCTGCGCAGCGGCACTGTGGAATTGCGCCGATGCGCCAACGAGAAGCGCCGCAAAGAGCGCGAAAAGGGCGATCATACCAGTCGCGTAGGTTCGTCGATCGCGAGTCATGGGCCGCTCCCCTCAGTAGGTCGGCATGGCGGGATCGACAGCACGCGCCCACGCGTCGATACCGCCTTCCAGATTGACCGCATTGTCGTAGCCGAGCCGCTGCAGCCATGCCGTGACATGACCGCTTCGCTGGCCGTGGTGGCACAGCACCACCAGCGGGCGGTCTGCTGGCAGCGAGTCGAGCCGATCGGGCAGCTCGTTCATGGGGATGGTCATCGCCTCCGGCAGCGCGCCGAGCGCCACCTCCCAGGGCTCGCGCACATCGAGCAGCGCGTAGTCCCCCTGACTCGCGCGCAGCGCCGCGAAGTCCCCGACCGAAAGCGCCGGCACCTCCCCATCCATGGTTTTAGAACTCAAAGTGCACGGGACGAGCGATGCCGGGAAGCGGCGGAAGCGACGCCTCGAACAGGCTGCGGCTGGATAGCGCGCCCCGGTGCTTCGCCCAGAGGGTCGCCTGCCCCACCCCACCGGCCTTGCGCAGGACGCCGACAATCCTGCCCCGCTCGGCCAGTTGGTCCGCCAGCGCTTGCGGCAGGTGATCCACCGCACCGCCCAACAGGATGACGTCATAGGGCGCCTGGCGGGCGCAGCCCTCGGCGAGCGGGCCGGTCATCACGATCGCGTTGTCGGCGCCCACCGCGCTCAGCGTGCGCTCCGCCTCCGCGGCGAGCGATTTGTCGACGTCCAGTGCGATCACGGTACCGGCGAGGCGAGCCATGATCGCCGTTGCGTAGCCCGTGCCGCAGCCGACATCGAGGACCATGTCATCGGCCGCTATATTTGACTCCTGGACCAGCCGCGCCAGCACCATGGGCTCCATCAGGTAGCGGCCGGACGCGATCTTCACGTCCTCGTCCACATAGGCGACGCCCCGCTTGGCGTGCGGAACGAAGCGCTCGCGAGGGATCTCCTCCATCGCTTCGATGATCCGCTCGTCGGTGACGCGGTTGGTCCTGATCTGGCCCGAGACCATGTTGCGACGGGCGGCGGCGTGGTCGATCATCTGAGGGAAAACTCGTTGGAGGCAGACGTTGCTACTCCATTCTAGTGCGTGCAGTGCGAGAATGGCAATAAGGCTGCGAGCACGGCACAATGATCAGGGTGCCGCATCTTACCACATATGTTGCCGAGTTTTCAATATATCGTAGTAGTACACTATTTATAGTCGCTATATGTTGATCGAGTTATGCTCCGAAACACGGTTATCCACGAGAAATACTGCGGGGTAGCGGAGCACGGCAGCCGCAATGCGAAAGCGGGACGTGCCGTCTCGACGCTCACCGCCGTCGGGCAGCGCTCTTCTTTTTTGGCTTCGGAGGGAGCCCAAACGGTCCCACCACCAAGTGCCCGCGTTCGTTGAACAGGTAACAGTGCTCAGGCGGGTAGACTGGCATCTCGCCCTCGCGGCCGATGTGTTCCGGCCAGATGGCGAGGGTGGCGCGCTCGTCCGCGGCCGCATCGTCGGATTCGCAGGCGAGTGTAAGGACCGTACCGTCCTTGAGACGCACCGTGAGGGCGTTCTCCTCCGTGCCTATCACGCGCGCGGCGCGGAGCTTGGCGCCGAAGAGCTTTGCGACCTGGCGCGAGGCGGGCCACTGAATGATCCTCTGCGGGCTGCCCATCTGCAGCTTTCGCCCTTCGTGGAGGACGACGATCCAGTCGGCGAGCTCGCGCGCCTCCTCGACGGTGCCGGCGGCATAGACCACGGTACGGCCGAACTCATCCCTGAGCCGCCGCATCTCGCTGATCGCGAGTTCGCGTATGACCCTGTCCTCCTCCGTCGGCAGTTCGAAGAGGTAGACACCGGGGTCGCGCACCAGCGCGCGTGCGAGGCCGATCTGGTAGCACTGGACGTCCGTGAGCCTCTTCGGCCGCTCCGTGAGCACGTCGATCAACCCGAAATGCTCGCCGACGGCAAGCACACGCGCCTCGATCGTCTCCCTGTCGAAGCGGGCGATCCTGAGCGGATAGGCAATGTTGTCGAAGGCCGTCTTGTGCGGCATCAGCGCGGCGGAGCGGAAGACCGTCGCCGCTTCGCGCATCCCCTCTTTCTCCCTCAGCACGTCGTCGCCGTCGATCAGGATGGAGCCGCCTTGCGGCTTCTCGATTCCGGCGATGACCTTGAGCGCCGTCAGGCGGCCCGAGTCGTCATCGCCCAACAGCGCCGTGATGCGGCCCGACGGCGCCTTCATGCTGAGGCCGTCGAGAATGATGTTCCTTTGATGCCAGCGCTCGACCTTGCGCAGTTCCAGCTCCGCCATACCCTGCTCCGTTACACTTCAAGCACAACCTTGCCGAAGACGGCGCGCGCTGCGAGACGCTCGTGCGCCGTGCGCATTTCCGCCAACGGCAGGACCTCGCCGATCACCGGCCTGAGCTTGCCCTGCTCCATCAGGCGCAGGACCTCGCTGTTGGTGGACTTCGGCGCGAAATGGCAGCTCGTCATGGTGATCTGCTTGCGGAAGAACTCGATCATATCGATCTCGACCTTCTCGCCCGCATGCGCGCCGCAGGTGGCCAGCCGCCCGTTGAGCGCGAGCGCGTCGAGGCTCTGCTGCAGCACCGACCCGCCCACCATCTCGATGCAGACATCGACGCCGCGGCCATCGGTGAGGCCGCGCACGGCCTCGCCGATCGCCGGGGTCTCGTTGTAGTTGATCACCTCGTCGGCGCCTAGCTGGCGCGCGCGTGCGAGCTTGTCGTCGGAGCCGGCGGTGGCGATCACCCGCGCCCCTGCAACGCGGGCACACTGGATCGCGGCCGAGCCGACGCCGCTGCCGGCGGCGTTGATGAGCACGTCCTCGCCCTGGCGCACCTGCGCCTTCTTCACCACAAGCTCCCAGGCGGTGGCGAAGGCGACCTGCCCCGCCGCCGCATCCAGCGCCGAGACGCCGTCGGGAATACGAATCACATTGTGGTGGGAGACATTTACATATTCCGCGTAGGTGCCCCAACAGGTCACGCCCAGCTTCTCGAAGTCGAGGCAGATGTTGTCCATGCCGAGCGCGCAGTTGCACACCTTGTGCCGGCAGAGGCCGGACGTGAAGGTGAGGAAGGGCATGACCCGGTCGCCGGGGCGAAAGGCAGTCACCGCGGAACCCACCTCGGCGACAGTGCCCGCGCCCTCGACACCGAGGATGTGAGGCATGTCCAGGCTGAGATATCCCGAGATGCCGTCGCACACGTCGAGGTCGAAGTGGTTGAGACCGACCGTCTCCAGGTTGATGAGGACGTCCTCAGGCCCGACCGCCGGTGTCTCGATGTCTTCGTAGACGAGTTCTTCCGGCCCGCCGTGACGGTGGATGACGACCGCCTTCATGCCTGCTTGCTCCGTTCGACTGCGGCCCCTGCCCGCGAACGGGCCGGGTACTCGGCTTCCGCGACCCTCTCGCTCTGGTCCGCATCGGGCGGCCCCTTGAGCTCGACCGTATTGCCGTCCGGGTCGGTGAGGTAGAGCGAAGGGCCGTGGCCGTCGGCGCCGTAGCGCCGTGCCGTCTCGCCCGTCTCCACGCCGCGCCGCTTGAAGTAGCGGCGGAGCTTCTTCTCGTCGAAGGCGGCGAGTCTCAGCGCGAAGTGCTCCATGTTGCGCCGCGTCTTGCCCGGGGCCGCGCCGCCCGGCTTGCCGGCCTTGCTGTCGACGGGGACAAGATCGATCAGGTTCGTGCCGGCGCGCAGTTGGTAGAGCCCGAAGTTCTCGATGCGCCGCTCGACGGTGCAGCCTAACACCCGCTTGTACCAGTCGATCGAGGCCTCGATGTCCGCGACCCGGAGCACGACATGGTCCAGTCCAAGCACCTCGACGGGACTCGATCGCGCGGCGGCAGGCACAGTCCAGGGCCTCGGACACAAGCGGCGCGGCGCTCAGGCTGCAATCAGCCGGGCGCTCTGGCGCTCGCGCGGGGTCTCCCGCATCACCGCAGCCATGTCGGGCTTGTCGTCGGCGCCAAAGGGGGCGAGATGGCGGCCGGTGAACGACACCTCGAGGCCGTCGTCGCGGAAGGGATAGGGGTCGAGGCTGTATACCCCATCGCCCAGCGCGCGGACCTCGACACTGACATCGTCGTCGACCCCGCGCGGCACGTTGGCAAAGGTGCTCTCGCCGCGTCCCTCCGGATGCACGCAGTTGAAATAGAGCGCGAAGGTATCGAAGAACTGCAGCGCCTTGTAGTTGGCGAAGAGCCGCTCTTCCTCGACCCAGGGTGCGGTATTGGGATCGTCCTGCAGCACGGCGGTGAGCCGCTCCTGGCGCTGGCGCTCGGTGGTTAGCATGGTTTCGGCGGCGAGGCGGTGCTGCTCCGGCACGATGTCGATCAGCACCTTGTCCGAGAGCCCGTAGCGTCCGTTGTAGAGGCCCCAGATGTGCATGCTGTCCAGCAGCCCGCAATAGGCGTGGTGCGCCTCGTTGTACTCGGGCGAGCGGCAGCCGGTCAGCGTGATGATGGGGATCGGCGTCTCCACCAGGTTGTAAGGCAGCCCGGTCTCGGGGTCGAGCGGCGGGTTGTCGTCCAGGTCCTTCCAGCCCTTGTCGTGCCAACGGCAGGCATAGAGGAAGTAGTCGCGCGGCTCGGGCCGAGCGAAGGTGTCGTTGCCGAAATTCTCGGCGAGCTGGCTCGCCAATTGGAGATGCTCGTCGAGGGTGATGGCGAAACGGGCGCCGTCCTTCCGCTCTTCAGCCTGGGTCTGGATGATCATGGCGTCCCCCCTGCGCTCCCATCGTCCGCATCGGTGGTAAAGCCTGGGCGACCCTAGCAAAGGCGGGGGAACGAGTCACGGCGAGCGCGGGTCACATGAAGCTGTGGGGGTCGATATCCACTTGGAGGTGAGCGCGGGTGCGTCGGTCGAGAGACTCCAGCCATCGCCTCAGATGAGGCTGGAGCAGCACGCCGCGCGGCGCCTTGAAGAGGAGGCGGAAGCGATGGCGCCCGCGCAGCAGCTTGAGCGGTGCAGGCGCAGGCCCCAACACCTGGAAGCCGAGGCTCTTCTCCTCGGCACGCGCGGTGCGGGCGAGAGCGGATGCGGCGCGCAGCGTCTCGGCCTCGTTCGGGCCGGACGCGATAACCGCCACGAGGCGGCCGTAGGGCGGAAGGCCGTGGGTCTCGCGCGCCGCCGCCTCGCGCGCCATGAAGGAATCGCGGTCGCCGACGGCGAGCGCCGTCATTACCGGGTGCTCGGCGGCATAGGTCTGAAGTACGACCCGGCCGGGGCGCCCGCCGCGCCCGGCGCGACCCCCCACCTGATGAAGCAGCTGATAGGTGCGCTCGGCCGCACGCATGTCGCCGCCCGCAAGTCCCAGATCGGCATCCACCACGCCCACAAGCGTGAGCTGCGGGAAGTGATGCCCCTTGGCCACCATTTGCGTGCCGATGAGCACGTCGACCTCATGGGCCGCGATGGCATCGACCAGGTCTTGCACCTGGCTGGGTCCGCGCACCGTATCGCTTGTGAGCACCACCCAGCGGGCGCCAGGGAAAGCGCGGTCCACCTCTTCGGCGAGCCGCTCGACTCCCGGACCGCAGGCAGCGAAGCGGTCCTCCGCCTCGCAAGCCGGGCAGGCCCCGGGCAGACCCCGCCGGTAGCCGCAATGATGGCAATCGAGCGTGCCGGCGAAGCGATGCTCCACCAACCAGGCGCTGCAGTTCGGGCAATGGAAGCGATGACCGCACGCCCGGCAGAGCGTAAGTGGCGCGTAACCCCTGCGGTTGAGGAAGAGCAGCGCCTGCTCGCCGGCCTCCAGGGTCTCTGCGAGGGCCGCGCGTAGCGCCGGGGCGAGCCACGCGCCCCGTTCCGGCGGCGTCTCGCGCAGGTCGACCGTTTCGATGGCGGGCAGCCGTGCGCCGCCGTGGCGATCAGGCAACCGCACGCGGCCATAGCGGCCATTCTCGATATTGACCACGGTCTCCAGGGACGGCGTGGCCGAAACCAGAACGACAGGGCGCCCCTCCAGGCGCGCGCGGACGACCGCCATGTCGCGGGCGTGATAGACGACACCGTCCTCCTGCTTGAAGGCGGCGTCGTGCTCCTCATCGACGACGATCAAACCGAGCGATGGAAAGGGCAGCCACAGCGCGGACCGGGCGCCGACCACGACCTCTGCCCGGCCCTCGGCGACGGCGCGCCAGGTCTCGCGGCGCTGGCGCGTGCCGAGCTCGGAATGCCAAACCGCGGGCTCCACACCGAAGCGTGCGCGAAAGCGCCCCAGCCACTGAGCGCTGAGCGCGATCTCGGGCAGCATCACCACCACCTGATGGCCTGCATCGAGCGCCGCGGCGACGGCCTCGAAATAGACCTCGGTCTTGCCGGCGCCGGTTACGCCGTCGAGCACGGTGACCGAGAATTCCCGGGCGGCGACTGCCTCTCGCAGCGCGTTAGCGGCGTCTGCTTGCGCATCGGACAAGATCGGGCCGGCACGGCGCGTATCGGGGCGGCCAAAGGCAGAGACCTCGCGCACCGAGACCGCCTCGACCGCGCCGAGGGCAGCCAGGCCGCGCACCACGGCGGTTCCCACATTGGCTTTGCGCGCGATCTCGGCGGCAGTGCGCGGCGGCCCGTCCTGCAAAAACGCGAGCACGCGACTTCGGGCTTCCGTCATGCGCGGTGCCTCGTCCTGCCCGCGCCGGTACGCGGTCCGCATCGGCGGCGGCTCCACGGCGGCAGGCACGCTCATCGCCATACGCAGAACGGCGCCGCGCTGTGCAAGCGTATAGTCGGCCGCCCAATCGACCAGGCGACGGAGCGGCGAGGTCATCGGCGGCGACTCCAGCACCGCCGTCACCGGCTTGAGACGCGCCGGCTCCACGTCGCCTTCGCCCTCGCCCCAGACCACGCCGATGCGCTCCACCCTGCCGAGCGGCACGCGCACGAAGGAGCCGGGCGCAATGTCGGCCCCAAGCTCTTCCGGCACGGCGTAGTCGTAAACGCGGTCGAGCGGCAGCGGCAGCAGGACGGCGACGGTAGCGGGTGGAGGCGTAGATGGGCGCGCGCTTGCGCTCCTCGCTTCCCGGTCGCTCGATCGGCTCACGGCACCTGATCCCCAGCGCCGGAATGGTAACGGCGTGCGGGACATGCTATGAGGCCGCCCGCGTTACTCGCCGGCCCGGAGCCGATTCGAGTCGTGGATGCTGCGGTCATGCTCTCGTCCTGCAACACTCCCGCGACGGCGTCCAGCCCGATGGCTCGAAAGGCCGGCGCAGGACGAAGGATCTCGGACGGAGCGGCGGCATGAAGTTTTTCGTAGATACGGCGGACATTGCCGAAATCGAAGATCTGGCGGCGACCGGCCTGCTCGACGGTGTGACCACCAATCCCTCGCTCATCGCCAAGTCGGGCGGCGACTTCTTCGACGTGATCCGGAACATCTGCGACATCGTGCCGGGCCCCGTAAGCGCCGAGGTCACTGCGACCGATGTCGAAACCATGCTCTCCGAAGGCCGTGCGCTCGCTGCCATCGCGCCCAATGTCGCAGTCAAGGTGCCGCTCACCTGGGACGGCCTGAAGGCCTGTCGGGCGCTCAGCCAGGGCGGCACCAAGGTGAATGTCACCCTCTGCTTCTCACCCTCCCAGGCGTTGCTGGCGGCGAAGGCGGGTGCTGCCTTCATCTCGCCCTTCGTCGGCCGGCTCGACGATATCAGCCAGGATGGGATGGGCCTGATCCGCGAGATCGCGACGATCTACCGCGCCTACCCCGATACCATCAGCACCGAGATCCTGGTCGCCTCGATCCGCCACCCGCTCCACGTCGTGGAGGCCGCGAAGCTCGGCGCCGATGTGGCGACGGTGCCGCCGGGCGTGCTGCGGAAGCTCGCGAGCCACCCGCTCACCGACAAGGGGCTCGACGCCTTCCTCGCAGACTGGCAGAAGACGGGCCAGTCGATCCTCTCATGACCGGGCCGGCGAGCGGGCCGATGCCGGCCGCCGCCGACCTCGCTATGGCGGTCGACACCTGGCTCGGCCGCCTCGCCAATGAGCGGCGACGCTCCGACCACACGATCGCCGCCTACCGGCGGGACCTCGACGAGTTTCTGCGCTTCCTCGCGGAACATCGGGGTGGAGCGCCCGATCTCGCGGCTCTCGCTGCGCTCAGCGTGCGCGACCTGCGCGGCTGGCTCGCGCGGCGGGCGGCGGAAGGCCGCGCACGGACCTCGACCGCCCGGGCGCTCTCGGCGGTTCGCGTCTTCTTCCGCCATCTCGAGCGCGAGGGTGTTCCCGTCTCCTCGGCGCTCTCACTGGTGCGCGCGCCGCGCACGCCGCGCGGCGTGCCCCGGCCGCTCACCGAGGGCCAGGCCAAGGCTGTCGTCGATCCGAACGCGCTAAGCGCCGGGCCGCCCGACTGGATCGCCCGCCGGGATACCGCGGTGCTGCTGCTGCTCTACGGCTGCGGGCTCCGCATCGGCGAGGCATTGACCCTCGATCGTGCCGACGCGCCGGCCGCCGATTCCGAGCTCCACAGCCTGATGATCACGGGCAAGGGCAACAAGCAGCGGGTGGTGCCGGTGCTACCCGTCGTGGCCGAAGCGATCAACGACTATCTCGCCGCCTGCCCGCACCGGCTGGAGCCAGGCGATCCCCTCTTCGTCGGCGTGCGCGGCAAGCGGCTTCAGCCCCGCCTGGTGCAGCAGACGATGGCGCGGCTGCGCGGCGCGCTCGGCCTGCCGGCTTCTGCGACCCCGCACGCGCTCCGCCACAGCTTCGCCACCCATCTGCTCGCAGGCGGCGGCGATCTGCGCACGATCCAGGAGCTCCTCGGGCACGCCAGCCTCTCGACCACGCAGCGCTACACGGAGGTCGACGAAGCCGGGCTTCTCGCCGCCTACACGGCGGCGCATCCGCGGGCCAATTAGTCTCCTGCCCCGGCGCCGTGCGGGGCCGGGATCAGGCGACGACGCTCAGGCGGCCTTGTGCCGGCTTGAGCGACTCGATGTGGGCGAGCATGGTCTCGGCGTCGGAGACCTCGAAGGGGTCGCCCGGCGCGTTGTCGCAAAGCCCCGGCTCCACGAACATCTTCGTAATCTCGCCGTCCTCGACCAGCATGGAGTAACGCCAGCTGCGCAGGCCGAAGCCGAGATTGTCCTTGTCCACCAGCATGCCCATGCGGCGGCTGAAGGTGCCGCAGCCATCCGGCAGCAGGGTGACGTGCTGGACCCCCTGATACTTCCCCCACTGGTACATGACGAAAGCGTCATTGACGGAGAGGCAGATCACCTCGTCGATGCCGGCATCCATGAAGCAGTGGTGCAGCGCGTCGTAGCCCGGCAGATGGGTCGAGCTGCAGGTCGGCGTGAAGGCGCCTGGGAGTGCGAAGAGCATCACCCGGCGGCCGGCGAAGATCTCGGCGCTGGTCCGGTCCTGCCAGCGGAAGGGGTTCGGCCCCTCGACGCTCTCGTCACGGACGCGGGTCTTGAATGTCACCTCGGGTACACGCATAGCACTTGCTCCTGATCCGGAATGTGTTCTGAGATGCAAATTAGAACTATTATTATTATAGTCAAGGGCGAACATGTATGCCTCTCTGGCAGCCGGTGGGTCGCTCGACTGCGCCGGGATAGTGCCAAGGCGTCGGCGGCCCTGTCGGTCGGCCGCCTGTCACGATCACCCTCCCGCCGCCAATTCGGCGACCGAGCGGAGGAGTGGATGCGGACGATCAGTGCCGCCCGGCGGTGGCGGGCTCACGTTGCGATCGGATTAATCGCTGCTAGTCCTTCGCTGCCCGCCGCTTCGCAGAGGCGCGTGTCCGCACACACAAACGTCACCGGCTCCGGCATGCCGTGACGAACCACGAGACAGCCCGCGAGTTGAAGCGCGTCGTAGGCCCTGAGCGGGTGCCGGTCGATCAGCCGGGCGGCTTCCTCCATCACTGCCGAGGTCGAGGGCTGCACTAGGAAGAGCGACGAGGCATCGTCTTCGATCTGCCGCAAGACCCGATCCGCGTCCGCCGCTGCTATGTCGCCCTCACGTTCGCGCCGGCGGATTGCCGATCGGGCTTCAACCGGAGTGAGGTCGAGAATGACCGCATGGCCGTCCTCGGCGTCTTCCACGACGTGCGTGACCCGATCCGTCCCGGCTTCCTCGATGTAGAACTTGAGCAGCGCACTCGTGTCGAGATAGACGCTTGACATTGGACCCCTTCAGCGTCTGTCGCCGAGAACGGTGTCTGCGATCGCACCTCCCCGTATGCGCACCCGCTCGAACCCGGTACGGCGAGGCGGCGACTCTGTCCCGAACCGCGGATGACGCCGATTGACCCGTATCGCGGTGACCGGGTGGAGCGGGTTGTTCGGGTTGGGGACCTGGCTGGTCAGGATTAGGCGCTGCTCGGTCGCGCGGCGCAGCAGGGCGCCGCTGTTCCTCGCATCGCGCGCCCAGCCGTAACCGCGCTCGGGCAGGTATTGATCGCGGAACCATCTAAGAGCCACGAACCGCCGCGTGCCTTCGACTTCCGCGAGCGCCTCGAGGAGCTGGTCCATGGCCGCCTCGCGATCAAACGCACCGTCCTTGCCGTCGTCGCCATCCGGCAGGCTCCCGTTGCCTGGGCCATCTTCGTCATGAGGGTCCTCGGAGGGCACGAAGCTGATGACCACCTCGCAGTAATCCGGGACGAAGTAGCTGGCGTCCGCGTCCTTGCGGATCTTCCTGTGCTGCTTCCCGTTCCAGTACCGAATGCTCACCCGGGGCTCATAGTCGCCGAGCGGCAGTTGCCGCAATCCCCGCAACGCTGGCGGCAGGGCCGACATCTTCAGACTCTTCAAGTTCGCGAGACTTTGCTCGATATCGAGCGTAACGTCCTGAATCTGCATTGCACCCCCCATTTAAAATCGAGATATTATTTAAATCGTATCTAGATCGGTAAGAAAATATAACGCGCTTTGCCAGCATTGCAAGCAAAGTGATCGAATGCGGCCGTTGGTGGGAGAGCCAAGCACCCCGCCCGCAGGGACGCGGACGGAACGTGCGATGACCGGGCGTTGCCTCGGAGCCGCAGCCGCTGCCTGCTCCCCTACTCCGCGGCTTCGGCGACGTCGTCGGCGGTCCCGAAGTGGCGGAACATGCCGGTGAAGTGCTTGCGCTCGGGCGGGCGGTAAGTCTTGCGCTTGCTGGTCTTGAGCCCGAGATCGACCAGCAGCTCAGCCTGCTTGGTGGCGCAGACCACACCGTCGAGGACCGGCACCCCGAGCTCGGCTTCGAGCTCGGCCGCGAAGCGCGCGAAGCCGGCGCAGCCAAGACAGACAGCCTCGGCGTCGTCCTCCTCCACCGAGCGCCGCACCTCGTCCCTTAGCTTCTCCATCGAGCCTTCCGGGTCGCGCTCGATGTCCAGCACGTAGAGCGGCGTGGTGCGGATGGCGACGATCCGTTCCGTCATGCCGTAGCTGTGCACCATCTCTTCGAGCAGGGTGCGGACGCGGGGAATCACCGAAACGACGGAGAAGCGGGCAGCGACCATGGAGGCTGTGTAGAACGAGGCCTCGGCGATGCCGACCACCGGCTTCTCGGTCATCTCGCGCGCGGCGTGAAGCCCTGGATCGCCGTAGCAGGCGATGACATAGGCGTCGACGCCTTCGCTCTTTCCCTTTCGCACCTCGTCGAGGACGCCGCAGGCCGCGACCTGCTCGTCGTAGTAGCTCTCGATCGAGGCCGGCCCGAATTCGGGGCTCACCGCCACGATCTCGGTGCCGGCCCGCGCGACGGAGCGCGCGGCCTCGCCGATCCCCTCGGTCATCTCCATGGTGGTGTTGGGGTTGATCACCTTGATCTTCATCGGCGTGTCTCCCTATCCGCTTCCGCGCCGTCGGCACGGTTCCCCCACCTCACCCCGGCCCTCTCCGCCCTTCAGGGGGGAGAGGGACAGGGAGAGGTGGGTGCGTTCTCGTTCTATCCTTCCAGCGCAGAGGCGCGCCGAGCTTCGGTGGCCGCGACGTCAAGCTCATCTGCCTCGGTGACGATGACACCATAGAATCTCTCGGCCGTCCGGCGAGAGATGTAGCCGTCGCGCACGTCTTCGGCGACCGCCGCGGGTGGGCGCTCGGCGGCCTCGCCGTAGCCGCCGCCGCAGGTGCCGGTGAGTGTGAGGCTCTCGCCGGCCTTGACCGCGCGGTTCGGCATCATCGAGGGGAACGGAATATCCTCGCCGTCGGCGCGGTGATAGACCAGCGCCGCTTCGCGCCCCTCCTCGCCGCCGTCGAAGCCCCAGGGGCGGAAGGCGTGGCCGTCGCCTTCGACCGAAATAGAGCTGTCGGCGAGGAAGGATACTTGGCGGATGGAGCCGATGCCGCCGCGCCAGCGCCCGGCCGCGGACGCGTCGTCGCGCAGCTCATAGCGCCGGATGCGGAGCGGCAGGTGGGACTCGATATCCTCGATCGGGTTGTTGCGGGTGTTGGCGTAGAGGGTGTCCACCGCGTCCATTCCGTCCTTGCCGGCGCGCCCGCCGTAGCTGCCCTCGTGGATATCCATGTGCACCCAGTGGCCGCCGTCCTTGATACCTGAGAACGCCACCACCTTGAGGTTGCCGACGCCGGCGGAGACCTTATCGGGCACCGCCTGGGCCAGCGCCTTCATCAGCGTGTCGGCAACGATGTTGCCGGAGACGAAGCGCGCGATGGTGGGCGCCGGGAAGGTGGGATTGGCGATGGTTCCTTCCGGCGCCTTGATGATAATCGGGCGGATCAGGCCTGAGTTCTGCGGGATGTGGCCGAAAGTCTCACTGTCGAGGAGGATCGAGCGGACCGTCAGCCAGATCGCGCAATCGACCGTGCCCTCGAGCGGCATGTTGATGGGCCGGTCGTCGCACTGCCGCGCGGTGCCGTCGAGGTCCACCACCAGTTCGCTGCCCTTCACGGTGACGGCGACGGCGATCTTGAAGTGGCGCCGGTCGGGGTCGTCGAGGAAGCCGTCCACATGGCCCTCGGCCCGGTATGTGCCATCGGGCAGCGCCTCGATCGCCTGGCGCATGAGCCGCTCGGAATAGTCCATGAGCGCGTCGGCCGCCGCCTCGACCGTGTCGAGCCCGTGGCGCTCGATCAGCGCGAGGTAGCGCTCGGCGCCGATGCGGCTGGCCGCGACCTGCGCCTCCATATCGCCGACTACCATGTCCGGCGCGCGGATGTTGTCGCGCATCATGTGCCAGAGCGCCTCGTTCGCAACGCCCCTGTCGTAGGCCTTGAGCGCCTTGAACTGGAGGCCCTCGGCATAGGCGTCCATCGCGTCGACGATGCCGCAGCTACCGGGGCTGAGCGCGCCGATATCGAGATGATGCGCGGTGGTGACGGCATAGCCGACCAGGGCGCTGTGGCGGAAGACCGGCACGATGAAGGCCACGTCCGGCCCGTGGCTTGCGCCGTGATAGGCGGAGTTGTGAATGATGACGTCGCCCTCGTGCAGGGTCTGGCCGCGCTCCTCGAGAATCTGGTTCATCCCCTTCACGTAGCCGGGGATCGGCCCCGATTGGAGCGGCGTCGAGTGCACCGATTCGCAGAGCTGACGGCCGTGGCGGTCGATGATCGCCGCGCCGAAATCCTCGGATTCGCGGATGATCGAGGAATACGACATGCGCATGAGCTTCCAGCCCATCTCGACCGCGATGCTCTCCAGCGCGCCCTGGATCACGCTGGCGGTGACGGCGTCGATGGGGCGGCGGTTCGGCGTCTCTGCCATGGCTCAATCCTCCTCGCCCAGGCGCAGGATGAGGTTCGCGCTCTTGTCCACGCGCACTGACCAGCCGGGCGGCACCACGGTGGTGGCGTCCGTTTGCACGATAATCGCGGGGCCGGGGATCGGCGCATCCACCGGCAGCGCGTCCCGCCGGTAGAAAGCCGTGTCATAGCCTTCGAGCGCGCCGTCCACGCGGAAGACCGAGCGCGCGGTCTTGACCCGTGCCTCCTCCAGCGACCCGCCGGTGGGCTCCGGCGGTGCCGCGATCTTCGGCATGCGGCCAACCCCGGTGATGCGGATGTTGACGATCTCGATGGGGCTCTCCGTGAAGCAGTGGCCGTACTCCTGCTCGTGCAACGCATGGAAAGCCTGCCAGACCTCCTCCAGCCCGGCCTCGTCCAACCCGTCCGTCGGGAACGACACGCGCAGCTCGTAGCCTTGGCCGACATAGCGCAGATCGCCGGCGCGCCTCTCCTCCACCCGGTCGGCGCCGAGCCCGGCGGCCTCGTACTGAGCCAGGAGGTCACGGCTCAGCCGCGCAAAATCACGGTTGATCCGCTCGATATCCACCGCACCCTTGACCTGGAAGGCCGTCATGATCTGGTCGTACTTGAGGTCGGTGGTGAGCAGGCCCGCCGCCGACGTGATGCCGGGATGAGGCGGCACCAGAACCTCGGGCACGTCGAGCATCGCCGCGACCTCGGCGCCATGCAGCGGGCCGGCGCCGCCGAAGGCGACGAGCGAGAATTCGCGTGGGTCCAGTCCCTTCTGCACCGTCTTGGAGCGGATGGCGTTCGCCATGTTGGCGTTGACGATGGTGAGCACACCCTCGGCGGCCTCGTGCTTGTCGATGCCGAGTGTCTCCGCGAGGTCCGTGAGCGCCTCGTCGGCGCGCTCCGGCGCAAGCGTCATCTCGCCACCGAGAAAGTTGTCCGCGTCCAGCCGGCCGAGTACGATGTTGGCGTCGGTCACCGTCGGCGCGCTGCCGCCACGCCCGTAGCAGGCGGGGCCGGGCTCGGAGCCCGCGCTCTCCGGCCCTACCTTGAAGGCGCCGCCCGCGTCGATACGCGCGATGCTGCCGCCGCCGGCACCGATGGTCGTGATGTCGATCATGGGCACCAGCACCGGGTAGCCGCCGATCCAGGTGTCGCGCGCGGTAGCCTCGTTGTAGTGGCCGTCGATCACGATGCCGATGTCGGCGCTGGTGCCGCCCACGTCGAAAGTAATGAGGCGCCGGCGCCCGGAGTGCTCCGCCGCCCAGGCGCCGCCGAGCACACCGGCGGCCGGCCCCGACATGAGGGTGATGACCGGCACGTCCGCCACCATCGCCGCGGTCGCGACGCCGCCGTTCGACCCCATGATGTGGAGATCGCCCGCGACTCCCGCCTGCTTCAACCGGTCCTCGAAGCGGCGCACGTAGTTGCGGACCTTGGGGCCGATGAAGGCGTTCATCGCCGCCGTCGTAAAGCGCTCGAACTCGCGAAACTGCGGCGCGACCCGGGCCGATGTGGTGACGAAGGCTTCCGGCCATTCCTCCAGTACAATGGCACGCGCGCGCTCCTCATGCGTGGGGTCGATGTAGGCGAAGAGGAAGCAGATGGCGACCGCCTCCACGCCCTTCTCGCGGAGCGTGCGGGCGGCCTGGCGCACGCCCTCTTCGTCCAGCGGCTCCAGCACGGCGCCCTGCGGCGGCACCCGCCTCTCCCGCACGGTGAGGCGGTGGCGGCGACGCACGAGCGGACGCGCCTGCCACGGGATGTCCTGCATGATCGAGTAATTCTGCGGCCGCTGGTGGCGGCCGATGTGGATAATGTCGCGGTAGCCGGCCGAGGTGATCATGCCGGTCTCGGCGCCGTCGTACTGAAGCACCGCGTTGGTCGAGATCGTGGTGCCGTGGAAAACGTGGGCGATCGCGTCCGGTGCCGTGCCGCTCCGCTCGCAGAGCACGGCGATGCCCGCCGCGGCGCCCTCCGACGGATCGTCCGGCGTGGTGGGCACCTTGTGAATCGCGCTCTCGCGCGTCTCGCTATCGCTGATGATGAGATCGGTAAAAGTGCCGCCGACATCGACGCCGATTAACTTCATGGGCAGTCCGCTCGCTCTGGCGGCCCGGCGGCCGCGCCTGGTCGTTGCGTCTCTGCCGCCTCGCACCGGCGGCGGCGGGGCAGTGTCTTACCCGGATCGAAGCGGGTCAAGCGAACCGGCCTAACCGTCCGGCGTCGGGTCGGCCTGTCGAGAACAATCTGAGTTGGCCGGTTTATGTACCATATGAGTTGACCGCTTCTGTTGCGGTTGCTGGCTCTGTGGGGAAGTGGTCGGGCGCGGCGCGGCTGTCCACTTGTCCACAGGGCGCCGGTCGGTCGCGTCGAAGCGGATCACGCGGCCTCTCGGGTTTGGCTGTCGATCGGTTGGCCATCGGCGTGGTATCGCGCCAGACATCGCGGTCCATGGAAGACGGCCATTGTGCCGTCGGGGTATTCGTGGACGCGGACCCTGGCCTTGACGTAATGGCGGCGGTGGCGGCCGGCGGGGAGCTGCAGGAGCCTGCGCTTGTAGCGCACCGTGTTGTCGTTTGAGACGGTGCGTTCCTCGTGGATGCAGAGGATGTCGTCGAGCGCGCCGGTGAAGGGGACGAAGGCGGTGCCCTGGTCCTCGGCCGGGGTCGCGAAGCGGGCGTTGTGTTGTGGCAGGAAGAGCTCCTTGAGGAAGCGGTTGGCCTCGGCGATCTCGGTGATGCCGGCGAGCCTGAGTTCCTGGGGCAGGCGCTTCTGCAGGGTGGCGAACATGCGCTCCGAGCGCCCCCTTGCCTCGGGCGAATAGGCCGGGATCGACTCGATGCCGAGCTGCGCCAGGGCGCGGCCGACCTGGGTCGGGGTGTCCTTGTCCACCTTGCCGCCGGCCTCGGGCGTGTTCCAGTAGTGGCTGGCGCGGTCGGCGTAGAGCGAGCAGAACAGGCCCTTGGCCCGGATCGCCTCGGACACCCCCTGGAAGCTCGACATGGTGCCCTCTTCGGCGACGAAGAAGGCCGAGTAGATCTCGCTGGTCGCATCGTCCATGGTGACGATCAGGTCCCACCATCGAGCGGGGACCCACGCGTGGCTCGAGCCGTCCTGATGCAGCATCATGCCGGGGAGCGCGCGGCGCGGCCGCTTGCGCCGGTGCGCCCCACGCCTGGGCGCCGCGCGCCTGCGCCCATGGGCTTGCAAGCTCAGCCGCAGCCAGTTGTAGCTGCGCTTGAAGCCGTGATCGGCCACCAGCTTCTCGTGGAAGTGCTTGGCCGTGAAGTCCCAGTAGCGGGTGTCGAACAACTCCAGCACCCGCGCCACCTCGTCCGCCGGCGCGCGCCGCGCCGAGAGGCGGCCCAGGCGGCGGTCGTAGAGACCGTCGGC
This sequence comes from Alphaproteobacteria bacterium, assembly GCA_965237415.1. Lineage (GTDB taxonomy): Bacteria > Pseudomonadota > Alphaproteobacteria > UBA828 > UBA828 > WTGU01. Next base: position 1,783 of record CBDEFM010000002.1, on the reverse strand, counting down.
TCCCTCCGCCTCGTAGCGGTCGCGCCAGCGTCGCAAGGTGTGCTCCGAGACACCCAGAACCTGCGCCGCCTCGCTGCGCCCGTGCTCGTACAGGGCCGGTGCGCAGGCGTTGCGCCGCTTCTGAAATCCCAGTCTATAGCGAAGTGCGGCCCCGTCGTGGCCGCCGGCGATCGCGCACCACTTGCCGCCGGGATCGTCCTGCCGCAGTTCCCTATGCCCCGATGCCGTCGGCGCGGCGTTCCAGTGCCGCGATGGCGTCGGCGGCGGTAACGGGCCGGCCGGCGTTGGTGAGCGCCCGGATGAGCGTCAGCGCCGCCTCGTGGCCCTGCGCGCTGGTACCGGCCACACAGTCCTCCAGAACGCACACCTTGTAATCGCGCTGATAGGCGTCGCCCGTGGTCCAGAGCACGCAGACGTCGCTGCAGACGCCTGCGATCAGGAGCGTGTCGACCCCCAAGCGACGCAGGTTCATGTCGAGCTCGGTGCCGACGAAGATGCTGAAGCGCCGCTTGAGGATGCGCATGTCGCCGCGCTCGGGCGCCAGCTCGTCGACGATCTCGAAGCCCTCCGTACCTTCGATACAGGGCGGTGCCGGCGGCGCGCCGGGCGCGGCGCGGGGATGCTTGCCGGTGACCCAGCCGCTCCGCCCGTCCCAGAGGAGGCGCCCGCCGTCGAGCCCGTCGGCGCGGTGTACCTCCTGGCTGAACACGATCGGCACCTGCGCGCGCCGGGCCGCGGCGATCACCCGGCCAATCCGTGTCACCATCCGCTCTGCTCCGATCGCGTAGGAGCCGACATCATGGTCGACGAAATCGTTCTGCATATCGACCACAGCCAGCGCAGGCTGTCCGATCTCCAGTGCGTCCATCCGTGCGTCCTCCGATCGCTTCGGCCCGTGCACAACATCGTCGCCGGAAGCCGGCGCAGGCAAGACCGTGGGCTCTCAGCCGATGCGATGCGATCTATCCAGGAGAATCGAGCACGGCCGGCTACTGCGTGTCCTTCATGTTCATCCCGTCGTGTTCCATGTCGCCGCCGTGGTCCTTCATCTCTCCGTGCGTGTGCTCGGCTTGGCCAGAGTCGGCGCCGAACTGTAATTTCGTGACGACGCGGTCCCGCGTCGGGCCGCTGACATCCAGTGTCAAGGCCCACTCGCCGTGCATGTCGAGCTCCAACCGGGCGGTGTAGTGGCCGGGCATCGAACCGGGCGCCGCCATTACGGGTCGAACATTATGGGCCAACGGCATCGACGACATGTCGGCCTTGATGACGACCTCGGCCCCTTCCACGGGTTCGCCGCTCTTCTTGCCCTTCAGCATGATCATGCAGTCGTAGGCCAGCCTCTCCGCCGCCGCCTCGCAGCTTATGTCGGCGGCCACGCGCTCGCCCGCCGTCGCCGTAACGCCCGCCATCAGCATCGCCGATAGCACCAAACCTGCGATCGAGGTACGCATCGCTCACCCTCCTCGCTTCAGACCCAGATAGGCACTGACCAACAGCTCGTGTTCGGCAAGCTCCACAGCCTTGCCGTCCAATATGATCCGTCCGCCTTCCAGGACATAGCCCCTGTCCGCGATCGCCAGGGCTTGCCGGACGTTCTGCTCGACCAGCAGGATCGTCACGCCGGAGTCCCTCAACCTGGCGATCAGGGCAAAGACCTCCTGCGCGGCGATCGGGGCAAGGCCGAGCGAGGGCTCGTCGAGCATCAACAGCTTTGGCCGGGCCATCAGCCCGCGGGCCAGCGCCAGCATCTGGGCCTGGCCGCCGCTCAACGCCGCGCCCC
>CBDEFM010000001.1:0-713356 GCA_965237415.1 Alphaproteobacteria bacterium | reverse complement strand
CCCCTTGCGCCACAGCGGGCGCCGCCGCTGAGTTGCCCCGGCGGCATCCGAATGGGAAACTTTGGATAGTGCGTGCGCCGGCCCGCGTTCGATCCGCAGTCCCTGTGGGCTCCGCGCGAACGGCCGGACGTACGGTCACATGAGAGTTCGGCGTCGTCGCCGGCAGTTGGACAGGCCCTCGGGCGTGCCGCTTGTCCGGACTGCGTCAACAAGGGAGATAAGGTCATGATGAGTTTCGGCAACACATTGCGTCACGTGCTGAAGAGGCCGCTGACGACGGCGCTTGCGCTTGGGCTCGGCGTCGCGCTGCTGACGGTGCTCGACGCCACTCGCGCGGAGGCAGGCGATGCCGCCGAGAACGCAAAAAAGATTCTCGAATTCGACGCGCGGAACACCACGCCGTCCAAGGCCTACCGGATCGCCTATCTGACCGAGTGCGGCCAGAACCCCTATTGCTCGGCGCGGCGCGCAGGCCTTGAGGCAGCCGCCCAGAAGTACGGATTCACCTACAAGCGCTTCGCCGCCAACTTCAACCCGGCGACGCAGATCAAACAGGTGCAGAACGCGATCACCGAGGGCTTCGACGGCTACCTGTTCGCGCCGACGGCGGCTGCGGCCGCCTGCTCGATGTGGAAGCGCCACCTCGAGCCGCTCGACGAGCCCACCGTTTCTCTGGATCTGCCGATGTGCGACGACGCCGACTATTCTGCAGGTCTGGCGGCAACGATCACCATGCAGCGCCAAGCCTACTACAACGCCCATGTCGACAACGCGCTCGCATCCTGCACGGAGCCCTGCGAGGTTGCGGCGGTCGGCGGCTTCGTCGGTTCCGACCTGTTCGGGTTCTGGGAGAACGCCATCCAGCAGGGCATCGAGAAGTTTCCGAACGCCGACGTGGTCTCCGACCAGCCGGCGAACTTCGACCCGCGCGTGGCCCTGGAGAAAATCCAGAACGCGCTGCTCGCGCATCCCGATATCACGGTGATTCTCTCGTCCTGGGACGACATGTCGCGCGGTGTCGAGCAGGCGGTCGAGGCCGCAGGCAAGAAGCCCGGCACCGACGTCAGGATCTATTCCATCGGTGCCACCAAGGACGGCATCGCCAAGGTGAAGGCCGGCGTCTACAACGAGACGACGGTGCTGCTGCCCTGGGAGGAGTCCTACTACGCCGCCGTTGCGTTGATTGCCGCGCTCGAGGGCGAGCCGATCAACGGGTACGTCAACGAGGCGGACCTGCCGGCGGTGGCGGATGGCCCCGGCACGATCATCATCACGAAAGAGAACGCCGACACGATGAACCCCAACTATTAGGGGCGCAGCGGCGCGGGGGCCGGGGACGCACACCCGGCCCTCTTCGCCCGTTCCCTCGTGAAACGAGCGGGCGTGGAAGGCGCTAGGCATTGGAGGCTCGGATCGACCCGCCCGCAACATCGTCCGCCGGGCTCGACGCCATCCACGTCGAGCGCGTCTCGAAGTCGTTCCCCGGCGTTCAGGCGCTCAAGGGTATCGATTTCGTGCTTCGTGAAGGCGAGGTCCACGGCCTCGTGGGCGAGAACGGCGCCGGCAAATCCACGCTGATCAAGATCCTCACCGGCGCCTACACAGCCGATAAGGGCAGCATCGAGATATTCGGCGAAGCGGTCGACCAGCACGGCCCCCGCGCCCAGCAGCGCGCGGGCGTCGCTGCGATCTACCAGGAACTCACCATCGTCGCGGACATGTCCGCAGCCTCGAACGTGTTTCTCGGCCGCCCCATGCGGCGGGGACCCATAGTGAATCGGCGCGCCATGGAACAGCGCTTCCGGGAGCTGGGCGCCCGTCTCGGCGTCACTATTCAGCCGAGGGCCCTTGCCGGCGATCTCTCGGTGGCAAACCAGCAGATACTGGAGATCATGCGGGCGCTCCAGGCCGATCATCGCATTCTCATCATGGACGAGCCCACGGCGTCGCTCGGGCCCAACGAGCGCGAGCGGCTCTACGAGACGGTGGGTCGGCTTCGCGACGAGCGCACGTCGGTCATCTATATCTCCCATGATCTGGACGAGGTGCTGAGACTCTGCGACCGAATCTCGGTCATGCGCGACGGGGAGATGGTCGCCACGGCCGACGTCGGCGCGTGGGACAAGGAGAAGCTGGTCAGCACCATGCTGGGGACCGAGTTGCGCGCGCTCCCCGCGCGCCGGCGTGCCTCGGACGGTGATGAGCTCCTGCGCGTGGACGGCGTCGCGGTGCCCGGCAAGCTCCAGGACATCTCGTTCGTCCTCCGCGCCGGCGAGATATTCGGGATCGCGGGCCTGGTGGGCGCAGGCAGAACCGAGCTGCTGTGCGCCCTGGCGGGCACTCAGCCCGGCGCCGCAGGAACGCTCACAATCGATGGCCGCACGCAGCCCTTGCCACGCACGATCGGCCGGGCACTGAAGCTCGGGATCGCGCTTACGCCCGAAGATCGAAAAGGCCAGGGGCTGGTGCTGAGCCAGAGCGGTTTCGTGAACGTCACCATGACCGACATGCGCGGAATCGCGCCCGGCGCGATCGTGCGAAGCGGGCGCCGCAAATCCGCGGCCGAGGCGATCGCCACCTCGCTCGCCTTCGACCCGCGCCGTCTGGGCGCGCCGACGGAGACGCTGTCCGGCGGCAATCAGCAGAAGCTCGTGGTCGGCAAATGGCTTCACCGCCGGCCGCGGGTGCTGTTGATGGACGAGCCCACGCGCGGCATCGATGTCGGCGCGAAGGGAGAGATGTTCGCCGTCATGCGCCGCCTGGCCGACGAAGGAATGGCGATCATCATGGTGTCCTCGGAGCTCGAGGAGGTGGTCGAGATTGCCGACCGCGTCCTGGTGCTGGCCAAGGGACGGCAGGTTGCCATCCTGGAGCGTGAGGACCTCTCCCTGGAGCGCGTTCTCACGATGACGTTTGGCGTGGAGGGGGAGGCTGCGGCATGAACCCGTCGCCGCCCCCGCCCCAGGATTCCGCCTCCGGCAGCCGCACGGAGAGCAGCGCGGCCCTCTTGCGGCACTATGGCGGGGTCGCGTTCCGCACCTACGGAATCATCGTCGCCTTCGTGATTCTCGTCATCGTCGTCTCCATCGGCAATCCCGCATTCCTCTCCCAGGGCAACATCTTCAACATGCTGTCCCAGTGGGCGCCGGCCGGGATCATGGCAGTGGGCATGACCTACGTGATCCTGACCGGCGGCTTCGATCTGTCGATCGCCTCCGGCTACTCGCTCTGCGCGGTGGTCGCGGCCGGGGTCGGCATCATGGTGGACCCCGCTTACGCGTTCCTCGCCGCCATCGCGGCAGGATTCGTCGTCGGTCTCCTCAATGCGGTGCTGGTCGTCGGCGTCAACATCAACCCGTTCATCACGACGGTGGGCACCGGATTCATCCTTGGCGGCGTCACCTATGTGATGACCAAGAACGCGGCCTTCGTCGTGCCCGACATGGCCTTTGGCGATCTCGGCGCCGGCCGTTGGCACGGCTTCCCCTTCTCGGGGATGATGCTGATCGGCTTCCTCCTGGTCGGCGGGCTGGTGCTCGCGAAGACCGTCTATGGCGAGGCGATCTACGCCGTCGGCGGCAACCGGGAGGCGAGCCGGCTTTCCGGCATCCGCGTCCGCACCGTGATCGGCAGCACCTATGTGCTCTCAGGCGTGTGCATGGGCGTCGCCGGCACGCTCACGGCGTCTCAGCTCAACTCGGCCCAGGCCAATCTCGACCCTGTCATCATCTTCGATGTGCTGACCATCGTCGTCGTGGGCGGGACCTCTCTCGCCGGCGGCTTCGGGTCGATGTGGCGGACAGTCGTGGGTCTCGGCATCATCGCGACGATATCGAACGGCTTCGTCCTGCTCGACATCAGCGTCTTCTACCAGGACATCATCAAGGGCTCGATCATCGTCGGCGCGCTTGCGCTCGACGTGCTTGCGCGCCGTGTGGCGACGCGCTCCGGCGCGTGAGCGCCACGCCAACCTGAAAAATCAAGCCGAAACGATCAACCCAGCTCCGGCGTGGCGGCCGGTGCCCGGCGGTGCTGCGTCGCCTGCTCGAAGGAATAGGCGAGCGCCAGCAGATCGCCCTCGCGGTAGGGCAGGCCCAGGATCTCCATCCCCACCGGCACGCCGCCAGGCGTAAAGCCGGCAGGCACGCTGATCGCCGGCATCCAGGTCTGAGCGCCGATCAGGGTGTTCGTGGGGAACTCGAGCGTCTTCCATTGCCCGGCGTCGAGATCCTCGCGCCTTGGCGACTGGACCTGGGTCGTCGGGAAGACCAGCGCATCGGCACCGGCCTTGCCCATCTGATTGATGACGACCCGCCTGAATTTTTCCGAGGTCGTGTAGCGCGGATAATACTCCGGATCCGAATAGGGGTCTTCCGGACCCTGCGCGATCTCTTCGAACAGATCGAGCGCCGGATGATACTGCTTGGCATCGTAGAGCGCGCGAATGCTTTCCGGCGGCAACGAGGGGCGGGACGCCATGAACTCGTCGATCGCGCTCCGCGAATGATTGATGTAGAGCGACGAATACACGATGTAATCCATGAGATCGGGGATTTCGACATCGACAAGGGTCACGCCGGCGCCCCTCAGCGCGCCGAGGGCACCCTCGATGACCGCATTGACCGCCGCCGCATCGGGATTGGACGAGTCGCCGAAGGCCGAACGCACGACGCCGATGGTCTTGCCCGATAGCGCGTCCTTGTCGAGACAAGCGACGTAGTCCGTCTTCCCGGCGATGAGCGCCGTTGAGGTATAGGGATCTTCGGGGTCGAAGCCGACGATGACCTGCAGCAGTTTGGCCAGGTCGGTGACGGTGCGGCACATCGGCCCGGCGGAATCCTGGAAGACGACGAGCGGCGACATGCCGGCCCGGCTGATCAGGCCAGGCGTTACCTTCAGCCCCACCAGGTTGTCGAACGAAGCCGGCAGTCGGGCAGAGCCGCCCGTATCCTCGCCGAGGCCGATGGCGCCGAGATTTGCGGCGACCGCACAGCCGGTGCCGCCGCTCGACCCGCCTGGATCGCGGCCAAGATCGTAGGGATTCTTGGTCTCGCCGATGGCCGAGCAATAGCCGAACCACGAGGTCGCGAAATCGGGCATCGCCGTCTTCGCGAGGATGATCGCGCCGGCATCGCGCATCAACCTGATCGTTGTCGCGTCCTTCTCCGGCAGGTAGCCGGCGGCGGCGGCGGAGCCGAAGGTCGTGACGATATCGGCAGTCTCGATCTGATCCTTCACGATCACCGGAATGCCGTGGAGCGGCCCGGTAAGCCCGCCCTTGGCGAACACTTCGTCGAGCGCCTCGGCCTCTTCCACTGCCTTCGGGTTGACGTTGATCACCGAGTTCAGGGCGGGGCCGTTTCGATCGTAGGCTTCGATCCGCGCGAGATAGCGCGACACGAGCTCCGCCGCGGTGAGATCGCCTGAACGATACGCCGCGTGGATACCGGCAATCGTCGTTTCCTCGACGCGAAAGGCCATGGCGTCCTCCTGACTTCTCGGGGTTGTGACATCCGGCCGGGCGGCCGTTTCCATTTTCGGGCTTATGCTAAATCAGTGGCGGGGAGCGCGCCATGACCGACCGCCGGCCACGCCGAGGAGCGCGGGGCTCAGTAGAAGCGGTCGAAGAAGATGCGCTCAGGCCGGACCTTGCCGCACCGCATGACGGGCCTGAGCAGCGCATCGATCAGTCCCGGCGGCCCGGCCATGTAGAAATCGCATTCGGCCAGCCCTTCCATCGCCGCCAGCGCGACGTCGCCGACGAGGCCGGTGGCCGCACCCGGCGCGCCGTCGCGGACCGCCAGCGTGAGCGAGAGCCGATCGTGTTCGGCGGCCAGCGCCTCCATCTCGTCCGCCATGAATAGTTCCTCGGCGCTGTTCGCTCCGAAGAAGAGGTGTACGGCAAGGGTATCGGGCTCTGCGATGGCGGCACGCGCGAGCGAGAGAATCGGCGCAAGCCCGGAGCCGCCGGCGACGCAGACCATCTCCCGCACCGGCGGCGTGCGCAGGTAAGCCCGGCCGTAAGGCCCTTCCAGGCTTACCGTGTCGCCGAGCGCGAGTTCGTCGAAGAGATAGCGAGACGCGTGGCCGCCCGGCTTCTCCTTCACGATGAAGGCGAGTGTCTCGGGCTCGGTGTTCGCCATCGAGTAGGCGCGCCGCTGGCCGTCCGGCACCTGGAGGAGCACGAACTGCCCCGGCAGGAAGGGCACGGGCTGCTCCGGCCGGCAGCTGAAAGCGATAACACCCGGCGCGAGCTGCTCCAGCGTCTCGACCGTAGCCGTGAAGGGTGATGGCGCGGGCTCCTCTCGCGCGCCCTCCACCTGGCCGAGGCGCACCTGGACCTCGCAATCGCCCTTGGGCAGCGCCTGGCAGCAGAGGATGCGGTCGCCCTTGCGGCGGTCGCGCTCGCTGAGCCCGGTGGCATCGGGCCAGAGGTACTCCACTTCGCCCGCGATGAGCCGCCCCTTGCACGAGCTGCAGCTTCCGCTCGTGCACTCGTAGGGCATGGCGAAGCCCGCCGCGAGCCCTGCGCGCAGGATGGTCTCGCCTGGGCCGCAGGTGAAGCGCTCACCCGCAGGCGCGAGCGTGATTGTGACGGGCTCGCTCACAGGGTTAGCCCGCTGGCGGGGCGTCGAGTGCCTGTGCCGGGAGATGCGCCCGATACCACGCGAGCGTCGCCGCCATGACCTCGCCGAAGGCGGGCTCAGCATAGACGTCGTAGTGCCCATAGCCCTTGAGCACGATGAGCTTCTTCGGCTCGCCGGCAAGGCTGTAGAGGGACCGCGACTCCTCGGGCGGTACCAGGCGGTCGTCCTCGGTTGTGATGAGGAGCAGGGGCCGAGGCGCAATCTTTCCCACCACCCAGTCGGCGTGGAACGAGAGCGTCTCGTCGATGAAGGAGGCAGGCACGGTGGAGACCGCATCGGGATTGTTGGCCCGCGCCGCGGCCGAAAGCGCGGCCGATGCCCGGTCCTGCAGCAGAATCTCGTCGCGCTCGGCGAACTGAGACTCGCCGCTCACGACGGCGGCCTCGCGATCCTCCCGCGCGCGGGCGAGCAGGTCGTGCCATTCGTCCGGCCGGCGCACGCTCCGCATCCAGCGGCGCCCATCGCCGACGCCGACCACGCTGACCACACAGCGCACCCGCGTATCGAGCGCGGCCGCCCAGATCGCCGTGGCGCCGCCGTAGCTGGTGCCGTAGAGGCCGAGGTGTGCCGGGTCGAGACCTGGCCGGGTCTCGAGGAAGGTGAGGGCGGCCTGCACGTCGGCGACACGGCTGAAAGGCGCGAGCCGGGCGCGCGGCCCCTCGCTCGCCCCCCAGCCCTTGTAGTCGAAGGTAAGCACCGCGTAGCCCGCCTCCGTCAGCACCCGCGCGTTGTCGGGCAGGTAGAGGCTCTTCACCCCGGTATAGCCGTGGCAGAGCACGATGCCGGCGCGGGCATCCTCCGGGCCGGCGTTGGCAGGTCTGTAGAGATCGCCGGCAAGCCGGACGCCCTCGCTGTAGAAGCTCACACTCTCACACCGCATGGTGCCTGCCTGATCTCACGCCATAGCTTCGATGTCCATGAAAACCTGTGGGCACAGACGGTGCGCCTCCGCTTCCGCCCAGTCCCTCTGCGCCCTTGGGGGTGGCGATGGTGCTATGGTTATCGGCCACGGCCTCGGGCGCACGAACGCGGCGAACGGCATGCGGCGCCCACTCGTGGGCGAAGACGGCGAGGGGGAGAGCGAAATGACGAAGCCGGAGCATTTCCCCAAGCTGTTCACGCCGGTGCGCCTCCGGGGGCACACCCTCAAGTGCCGCATCGTGTTCGGCGCGCACACGGCGAACATGGCGGAGGGCGGGCTGCCGCTCGACCGGCACTTCGGCTATTACCGCGAGCGCGCGCGGGGTGGCGCCGCCATGATCGTCGTCGAACCGACGCCGCCGCACCCGACGGCGGTGCTCACGCGCGGCAACTTCATGGCCGACGACGCCGTCATTCCCCACTTCCGCAAGATCACCGACGAATGCCACAGCCATGGCACCGTCATGTGTCATCAGATCTATCACGTCGGCGCTCACGGCGATCAGGACAACTCCTGGGCGCCCTACTGGTCCCCTTCCGGTCAGGTCAGCCACCACGACCCTTGGGGCAGTCACGCGATGAGTGAGGCCGAGATTCGCGAGCTCATCCAGGCATTTATCGACCAAGCGGTGCGCGACCAGAAGGGCGGGTTCGACGGGGTCGACCTCTTCGCCGGCTATTCCTGCCTGATCGACCAGTTCTGGTCGCCGCTCACCAACCGGCGCGACGATGCCTGGGGCGGCAGCCTGGAGAACCGGCTCCGCTTCGTGACCGAGATCGCAGACGGCATTCGCAAGGCCTGCGGGCCGGACTTCATCGTCGGCATGACCGTCTCCGGCGCCGAGCCCTATCCCGGCGGCCTTACCATGGCCGACAAGCAGGAGATCTTCGCCTGGCTCGACGAGCGCGGCCTCGCGGACTACTTCTCCTGCGGCACCGGCAGCTACATCAACCGCTTCACGGCGATCGTGCCGGGCTTCCATCACGCGACGCCACTGGGCACGCAGGATGCCGCCGCCATCAAGCAGGTCGTGACGCACGCGCTGGTCACGGCCGAAGCACGGGTCAAGACGCCCGAGCGCGCCGAGGCCGCCATCGCGAGCGGGCTCTGCGATCTCGTCTCCATCGTGCGCGGGCAGATCGCCGATCCGCACCTCGCCAACAAGGCGCGCGAGGGCCGGGCGGACGACATCCGGCCGTGTATATCCTGCAATCAGCTCTGTATCGGGCGGCGCATGCGGGACTACCACATCTCCTGCCTCGTCAATCCCTCCGTCGGCCGCGAACATGCCTGGGACGGCGACAGCGCCCCGCCGGCCGAGAAACCCCGCCATGTGCTGGTGGTGGGCGGCGGCCCTGCGGGGCTGGAGACGGCGCGTGTCGCGGCTGCGCGCGGGCATCGCGTGACGCTGGTGGAGAAGGCGGCAGACCTCGGCGGGCAGTTCCGCCTCGCCGCGGCACAGCCGGAGCGGGACGAGATCGGCGAGCTGCTGGGCTGGTACCGGAGCCAGCTTGAGAAGCTGCAGGTCCGGGTCGAGCTCGGGACGGAATTGGGCCCCGACGCCATTCGGGATTTCGGCGCCGACGCCGTCGTGCTCTCCACCGGGTCTCAGCCGACCCGCACCGGGTTCCAGCGCGCCCTCCCCCACGTCGACGCGCTGCCCGGCGTCGAGCAGGAGAACGTCTGTTCCGTCAATGACGTTCTCGAGGGCGCCGCCCGGCCCGGCAAGCGGGTCCTTCTGCTCGACGACCTCAACGGCTGGTGGCCCGCCTCCGGTACCGCGCTGCACCTCGCCGAACAAGGCCACGACGTGACCGTCGTCACCGCGTCCGACAAGCCTGCCGAGGCGCTCGATGTCTCCCACCTCGGCCCGAGCACGCGCGAGCGCTTCGCGAAGATGGGCGTCGAGGTGGTTTGCAGCCATGCGCTGACACGCTGGGCCGGGACCACGGCCACGATCGCGAACCTTTACACGGGCGACGTGCGGGAGCTGGCGTTCGACAGCCTGGTGCTGGCGACCACCAACACGGTCGACGACGCGCTTGCCCGCGCACTCGACGCCGACGCTATCGAGGTCCACACCGTCGGCGACATGGTCGCGGCACGCACCGCGAGCATGGCCTTCTACGAAGGCAGGACCCTCGGCATGAAGCTGTAGAGCCGGGGGACAGCGTGTGACGGAGCCCACACCGCGTGGCGACGGCGCATACGCGCTCCTCTGGTCGGCAGTTCTGCTGGTGGTCTCGGCCCTCGGCTGGGGGATCCTCTATTCTCTCAACCGGCTGGCGACCACCGACGGCATTCCCTTCATCCCCTACGTGTTCTGGATGGGGACAGGTGCCGCGCTCATCCTGCTGGGTCTGGGCGCGGTGTTCCGCACGCTGCCCAAGCTCTCGTGGGAGCACATGCGCGGCTACATCGCGCTCGGCACGATCTCATTCGGCATGACCTACACCGTGCTGGCCTTCGTCGCGCCCAAGGTTCCGGCGGGTGTGCTGGGCCTCGGCGCGACGCTCACGCCCATCCTCACGTATCCGGCCGCCGCGCTCTTTCGCATGGACCGCTTCCGCACGATCCGCACCGTCGGGCTGGTTCTCGGCGTCGGCGGCGTCGCGCTGGTGGTGGTCCCCGAAACCAGCCTTCCTACCCCGGACATGGCGCCCTGGGTGTTGCTGAGCTTCGTCGCGCCGGTGCTCTATGTCGCGAACGCGCTGATCATCTCGTGGCTCAAGCCGCCGGCCGCCGGCGCGCTACCGCTGGCCGGCGGCGTTCTGGCGACCGGGGCCCTATTCATGTTCGTCGTGATGGCGGCGACCGGCCAGTGGTGGTGGTTCGAGGGGCCGATGACCGACGGCGATTGGGCGCTGGCCGGCGCGGCGGGGGTCACGGCGCTCGTCTTCTACCTGATGGTCGAGATCATCCGCCTCGCGGGCCCCGTGTTCTTTACGACGGTCAACTTCATGATCCCGCTTACCGGCATCGGCTGGGGCGTGCTCTTCTTCGGCGAAAGCCACAGCTATTGGATCTGGCTTGCGCTGGTCCTGATGCTCGCGGGCCTCTTCTTGGTCAACCGGCCGCCCGCCCCTGCCAGCAAAGCATCCGATTAGGCAGCGGCAACGTAGCGCCCGCACTTGGCGTCTTGACGCACCCGGCTCTGTCGGCGCAATTTGCGCGTGAGGCGCAGGAGGGAGCGGCCGATGAAGCTTTCAGCCGAACAATGCGAGACCCTGGACCGCGAGGGCTATCTTTTCCTGCCGGAGCTCTTCTCGGCGGCGGAGGCCGCGGTGCTGCGCGCGGCGCTGCCCGCGGTTTTCGCCCGCAAGGGGCCGGAGATCGTGCGCGAGCGGAACGGCGCGGTGCGCACCGCCTTCGGGGTCCACACCTATAGCGACATCTACTGGCGGCTCTCCTGCCATCCGCGCCTGGTCGAGCCTGCGATGCAGGTCCTCGGCGGCCCCATCTACATCCACCAGTTCAAGGTGAACGCCAAGGCCGCCTTCGACGGCGACGTCTGGCAGTGGCATCAGGATTACGGCACGTGGTCGCGGGACGACTTGATGGCCGAGCCCCGGGCCATGAACCTCGCGGTCTTCCTCGATCCGGTGAACGAGTTCAACGGCCCGCTGATGTTCATTCCCCGCTCGCACCGTCGGGGCCGGATCGAGGCCGGCCACGACACCGACACCACGAGCTATCCGCTCTGGACCGTCGACAACGAAACGATCGAGCGGCTGGTGGCGGAAGGGGGAATTGTCGCGCCCAAGGGCGAGCCCGGCGCTGCGTTGCTCTTCCACTGCAATCTGGTGCACGGTTCTGCGCCCAACATGTCGCCGTGGGGCCGGCTTGCGGTCTATTTCTCGGCCAATCGAGTAGACAACGCGATCCGCCGCTTCCAGCGGCCGGAGTACATCGCGCACCGGGACTTCACCCCGATTGAGCCGCTCGCGGACGACTGCCTTCTGGCGGAACCTGAGCGCACAGCCGGCGTAGCCGCCCTCTAGCTTCTAGCCTTCCAGCCTTCACGTTCCATGCGGCGCCGCGGGCCGCTTTCTCTCCCGATCTTCCTGCTGTTCACGATCGGGGCGATCTATCCGCTCATCTTCACGATGAACAAGATCGCGGTCGAGGCGGGCACGCCGCCGGTCGCCTTCACCTTCTGGCAGACCCTCGGCGCGGCAGTCCTGTTGCTGATAGTCGCCGCCTGGCGGCGTGCCCTGCCCAGGCTGGAAGCCCGGCACCTCAAGGCCTATTTCGTGCTCGGGCTGTTCGGCATCGCCGCGCCCGTCGCGCTGATGACTTGGCTCGCGCCGAAGCTGCCGACGGGCATCCTCTCGATGGTGGTGATTCTCTCGCCGCCGATCACCTATCTGATCGCGCTGACGCTTCGGCTGGAGCGGCTCCGCGCGCTCAGCCTGATCGGCGTGTTGTGCGGGGTGGGCGGCATCCTGCTCATGACGATCCCCGCAATTTCCCTGCCCGAGCCCGGCATGGTCGGCTGGTTCTTGCTCGCACTGTTGGCGCCCGCCTCCTTCGCGCTGACAAACAACCTCGCGGCCCTGATCGACCCGCCGGAGACGCCGGTGCTGACGTTTGCGAGCGGTATCGTGGCGGCGGCCGCGATTCTGCTGGCGCCGGTGATGATCGGGCTCGGCGAGACCTATGTGGTGCCGGGGCCGGACACCGCCGCCGACCTTGCGATCCTCGGCGCCGCCGGCGTCACCATCACCATGTACATCACCTTCCTCATCATCGTCCGCGCGGCCGGGCCGGTGTTCTTCTCGCAGTTCAACTATGTGGTGGTGGTGGCGGGCCTCGGCTGGGGCATTCTCTTCTTCAACGAGAGCCACAGCGCTTACGTTTGGGCCGCCGCCGTGCTGATGCTGGCGGGGGTCGCGCTGCTGATCCACGCGGCGCGGCGCCAGCCGACGCCGCCGGTGGAGCCGTGACGGCGCTGACCGCCGTCTATCTCTCCGGCGGCAGGATCTCCTGAACGCACACCTGGTCGCGCACCTATAGTGCTAACATACTGATACAGAGTTGCTTTTTTCCTCCTGTTCTAGCCGGTGGACGCGGAATCGGTCCGCGTTTTCTCCCCGGCTGCAACAGACTGCAGGAGGGAATCCAATGGCAACCGTTCGCCTCGACCAGCGCCGTGTCCACGCGCTCAAGGCGCGCAAATCCGCCTACGACCTCCGCGACCGCGATCTGAAGGGCTTCGGCGTCAGGGTCCTGCCCTCGGGCGCCAAGCGGTACTTCGTCCACAGCCAGCACCGCGGCCGGCGAGTCTGGAAGATCGTCGGTGAGGCCGGTTCCATCCGTGCAGACGAGGCCCGCGCCAGGTCCAAGACCATGCTGGCCGAAATTCGGGAAGGACACGACACGCAGGCTGCGGCGATGCCCGACACCGCGTTCGAGACGGTCGCCGACGAAGTTTTTCGGCGCTACGCCCGAAACTGGAAACCCTCGACGCTCAGGGTTAACCGGGGCTACTACCACAACCAAATCCTACCCTGGTTCAAGGGGCGCCCGATCGGCGACATCACCGCCCGCGACGTTCGCCGCTGGTTCGCGGCGCTCCACAATACCCCGGCAGCGGCGGACCGCTCGGCTCCCGTCCTCTCGGTCATCATGCGCCAAGCCGAGGTCTATGGCTACCGGCCGGAGGGAACCAATCCGTGCGCCGGTATCAAGCGCTATCGTCGCCGGGGGCGGGAGCGCTTCATTTCGACGGCGGAAATCCGTCGACTGGGCGAGGTGCTTGCGCGTCATGAAGCCGAGTACCCACCGGCCGAGGCGATCATACGGCTGTTGCTGCTCACCGGATGCCGCACCGGCGAGATCGTCACTCTGAAATGGCGCTTCTACCGCGAGGGCAGACTGTTCCTGCCCGACAGAAAGACAGGCTATATCTTCGGCCTGTTGCCAAACGATGCCTTGGAGTGCCATGCGTAGCCTAAGAGACTGTTATCTTTGGTGATATTTTCACTCCCGTCGTTCCCCACCCCTTGCGTCAATGCCAAACATACGCTCTGATACCCCCACAGATTGATGCCGCTCGTTTGCGGTTTGCTTACACAATCCGGGCCGCATCGGACCGCCGGGGAATCGCAATGCCGAAGAGAAGCACCCTCCGACTCACCACCCGCAGCATCGGCGCCCTGCCGGTCACCGGCAAGGACGCCGTCTTCTGGGACCGGGATCTCGCCGGGTTCGGTGTGCGCGTCCAGGCCTCCGGCCGGAAGGTTTACGTCGTCCAGTCCCGGGGACCCGCCGGCCCCAGGCGCGTGACGCTGGGGCCCTTTGCCGGGATCGCGATCGACGAGAGACGGCGTGAAGCGGCGGCCGTCATCGACCGCATCAAGCGCGGCGAGGACCCGTTCCCGCCCAAGGCCCAGCCCGAGCCCACCGTCGCCGATCTCTCGGCGCGCAGCCTCCGCGCCTACGTGACCGTCCATTGCAAGCCGAAGACCGTCGAGCTGTACAGGGTTGCCATCGACAGGCACATCCTTCCCGCGCTCGGGACCATGGCCGTGAAGGACGTCGGGTCGAAGGATGTCATCGCGCTCCACGATCGCCTCCGCGACACGCCTTCCATGGCCAACCATGTCGTCAGGGTTCTGTCGAAGATGTTCTCGCTGGCCCAGACCTGGGAGCTGGTGCCTCCGCACCGCAATCCCTGCCGGGCGGTACGCCAATACCCCGAGCAATCCCGGGAGCGGTTCCTGACGCCGGAAGAATACCGCGAAGTCGGTGCGGCCCTGCGGGAAGCGGAAGCCGACGGATCGATGTGGCCGTCGGCGATCGCGGCAATCCGGCTGTTGATGCTGACGGGCTGCCGGAAGTCCGAAATCCTTACCCTGCGGTGGGACGACGTGGACCGCATGGCAGGCGAGTTGCGGCTCCGTGAGGGCAAGGTCGGCCCGCGCATGGTGCCGCTGACGACGCCGGTTCTGAAGGTGCTCGACGGCATCGAGCGGATCGACGGCAATCCCTGGGTCATCCGGAGCCGCAAGCCCGACGCCTGCCTGCCGGACCTTTCCTACTACTGGAACCGGATCCAGGCGCTTGCCGGTCTGGAGAATGTTCGCATCCACGACTTGAGGCATTCCCATGCCTCGCGCGCTTTGGCGCTCGGCGAAAACCTGACGATGATCGGCCGGCTCCTCGGCCATTCGAAGGTCGGGACCACCGCCCGCTACGCGCATCTCGTGCAGGACGCGGAGAAGGCCGCCGCGGCCCGCACCGGCGACAGCATCGGCGCCCACCTCATATCGGAAAACGTCGAGGCGGCGTGAAGCCGGTCGGTCGGGGAGAACGCGATGGCGATGTTGCAATACAAGACCCTCTCGAACCGCACGGTGGCCGCACTGGCCGTCGAACGCGACACGGTGTTCTGGGACCGCGATCTGACCGGGTTCGGAATCAGGGTCTATCCGTCCGGGGGCAAGGTCTATGTTGCCCAAGCGCGGGGGCCGGAGGGGCCGAAGCGGGTGACGGTCGGGCGCCACACGGTCCTCGGCGCCGAACAGGCGCGCCAGCGAGCGGCGCTCATCATCGCCCGGGTCAAGGCGGGCGAGGACCCGGTCCCCCTGCCGCTCGCCGCGAAATTCGCCGACGGCCCGACGATCGCCGACCTGGCGCGGCGCTATCTCGAAGACCATGTCGCGCATCGCTGCAAGCCGAAGACCGCGAAGACGACCCGCAGCACCGTCAACCGCCATATCGTGCCGACGCTCGGCAAGCTGCCGCTGGCGGCGGTGGAGCGCAGGCACGTCATGGAGCTGCACGAGCGCCTTTGCGAGACCCCGTCGATGGCGAACATGGCGGTCAAGACGCTGTCGCACATGTACAGCCTTGCCGAGGGCTGGGACATGGTTTCGGAAGGCTGCAATCCTTGCCGCTCAATTCCGAAGAACCCCGAGCGTAAGCGGGAACGGTTCCTGACCGATGCCGAGTTCACACGCCTCGGCCAGGTTCTCGACGAGGTATCGACCAAGGGCGGCGCTTCGGCGGGCGCGATCTCGACGATCCGTCTGTTGATGCTGACGGGGTGCCGCAGAAATGAAATCCTGACGCTGCGATGGGAACATGTTGATCTCGATGCACGCGAGATTCATCTGGGCGACTCGAAAACCGGCGCCCGCAAGGTCCATCTGTCGCCCGCGGCGGTTCGGGTTCTCCAAGCCCTGCCGCACAAGCCCGGCAATCCCTGGGTCATTCCGGGGCACAAGCCGGGCACGCACATGACCGACATAGACGGGGCGTGGCAGACCATCCGCGCGCGGGCCGGGCTCCGCGACGTGCGCATCCACGACATCAGGCACAGCTTCGCTTCGAGGGCGCTGGCGCTCGGCGAAGGCCTGCCGATCATCGGCCGGCTCCTCGGTCACCGCCGGGTCGAGACTACCGCGCGCTATGCGCATCTCGCGCGGGACTCCATCAGGGAATCCGCCGAGCGGGTCGCCGTCAGCATTGCGGCGGATATCCTGTAGGCGCCTCAATTCCCGTGGCATGAGTAAGCGGGTTACGCGTAGGTCCCAGTCTGCCGGCCCTCAGAACCGCGATCTTCGACGCGCCGGCGTCCACGACTTCTGCCCCGACGACACTCCCCAGCCTGCTCGATCACCTGTTCCGCCGGACCGACCGCTTGCACCAGCCCCTGTCCTTCAGCCCGACGCGCTTGCAGTGCGGCCATCTAGATCGTAAGCGGACTTCTCTTGTGCATTTTGGTTGCGGGGTAGGATTTGAACCTACGACCTTCAGGTTATGAGTTTGTATCGGATGCCTTCGCCAATTCGACCCTCGCTTCGCCGGCCACCGCCTATCTACGACAATACCGCTATATTACAGTAGCTTAGTGGTGTCGTCAAATGCCATATTACTCGCCAGTCGACGCTCGCGAACGTCCCGGTTTTGAATTCTGGTGATTCCCATGGGATTCCCAGCGTGATATGGTGCTTCCCAGCGGAGAGGGAAGCGGGGAACGCCATGCCGGCACAGATCAAGATCACCAAACGCGTCATCGATCGCATTGAGAGCGACGGATCGGATCGCTTCTACTGGGACCGGGAACTGCCCGGATTCGGTCTGCGCGTCAGGGTTTCCGGCCGCAAGTTCTTCGTCGCCCAGTTTCGCGCCAACGGTCGGGTCCGCCGAATGACCCTCGGACCGGTTACGGCCATTTCCCCGGAAGAGGCGCGCCGGCGCGCGATGGCCCTGCTCTCCGAGGTCAAGTCCGGCGGCGACCCGGCCGCGCAACGGGACGCAGACCGGCAGATCGGGACCGTGAAGGATCTTGGCGTGCGCTTTTTGGAGGAATACGTCCCCGCCCACTGCAAACCGAGCACCGCCTATGAGTACCGACGATCGGTCGAACTCTTCATCGATCCCAGGATCGGTCGCCGCAAGGTCACCGAAGTTCAGCGGAGTGACATCGCAGAGTTACACCACGGCTTGCGCAAGACCCCCTACCAGGCGAACCGCACGCTCGGTGTGCTGTCCAAGATGTTCAACCTGGCCGAAGTGTGGGGCCTCCGCCCCGATGCCTCGAACCCCTGCCTGCACGTCAAGCGGTTCAAGGAGGAGAAGCGCGAACGGTTCTTGAGCGCCGAGGAATTCCAGCGCCTGGGCAAGGTTCTGGATGAAATCCTCGAGGACGGCTCCGAGACCCGCTCGGCAGTGGTTGCCATCCGATTGCTGATGCTGACCGGCTGCCGGCTTTCCGAGATCCAGAAGCTGCGCTGGGACTATGTCGACCTGGACGCCGGCGAGTTGCGGTTACCCGACACCAAGACGGGCGGCCGCGCCGTACCGCTGGCGCCTTCAGCCGTGCGGCTACTGGCCTGTCTGCCCAGAGACGAAAACAATCACTGGGTGATCGCTGGCAAGCTGCCTGGCTCCAACCTCACCGATCTGCAGCATCCTTGGCGGCGCATCCGGGCGCGGGCCGAGCTGCCCGATGTGAGAATTCATGACCTCCGCCATTCCTTCGCCTCACGGGCTTTGGCGCTTGGCGAAGGGCTGCCGATGATCGGAAAACTGCTCGGTCACACCCAGGTCCAGACCACCGCCCGGTACGCCCACCTTGCCCGCGATACCGTGAAGGCGTCCGCGGCGCGCATCGGCGACAGCATCGACAACGATCTCGTTACTGCGCCATAAGCCGCTTTCATCTCTACGGATAATACGTATATTGCGGCAGGTACCTGTTACCTGGGGAGGCTGCCATGCCCACCGTGAGCGCCTTCGAGTTCCAGCGCAAGTTCGGCCGGTTCCAGCACGAGGCGCGGCGCGAGCCGGTGGAGATAACCCGGCATGGGCGCCGCGAGTTCGTGCTCATGTCTGCGGAGCAATATGACTGGCTTCGGGCTTCGGCACAGCGCAGCCATCGCACAGACGCCGCCGCCGATGTGGTCATCGACGCCGTGGAGCGCGCCGAGATGGATGTAGAGCACAAGCCGCTCGATGACCTGCTGACGTAACGACGAAGCGGTGCCGCTTCCCGATCCGAAGCCGGACCTGGTCGTCCGCTACGACTGCCTCTGGAGCGGCATCCAGATGGACCACGGCGCGGCGGATCCTACTCGCACTGGATCGCGCTAGCACGTGCGTCTACGCCCAACGTCGTATGTCATTGTTGCACATGTCACTGCACTGTGCTACAAGACCTCCGACGAACGACGCAGGAGCGAAGGGTGGCGCTTCCTGATCCGAAGCCGGGCCTGGTCATCCGCTACGACTACCTCTGGATGCATGAGGCCGCCGCCGGTCACGACCAGGGCAAGACCCGTCCGTCCTGTCTGGTAGCCGCCGATCCGGCGGTTCTTCCGCGCTACGTCGTTCTACTGCCGATCACCCATACACCGCCCGCGGGCGATACCGTGGGAATCGAAGTCCCGGCGCGCGTCAGTCAGGCCTTGGGCCTCGACGACGCGCCGAGCTGGGTGATCGTGTCGGAGCACAATATCGATGAATGGCCCAATGCCGGGCTGTCTCCGCTGCCCAGTCAGCCGGACACCTTCAGCTACGGTTTCATCCCGCCAAGACTGCTCGCACGGATCAAGACCCGCTTCCTTGAACTAGCTCGCTCTAAGAAGAGCCGTACCGTGCTCCGCTGACTGCGTCGTGCCGTGCTGCTTCGAACAGGCGAAAAAGAGACGGCGGCACCGCTCCCTCCGGAGTCCCAACCGCCGGCCCGCTCCCAGCGAGGCCCGCCCCGCCCTCTCCGCGGCGGGCAGCCTTAGGAGGACGCTGGTGAACTTCGGCCAGAATGACGGCCAAATCGTGCCGTGGGTGGGGCTGCCACTGCACTCGCGGCCTTACCTACCTGCCGCGCCGATCTTCCACCATCGGTTCCTCGCCGTGAGCCGCATTCAGACGGACCACGGCGCGGCTGCCTCTATGGACCCCTTCCTGGAACTACGACGTCTGCCAATGTCCGTCTTAGTACGTCCGGGTTGCACATAAACCTTCTACGTGCTACATCCTTGGGCGAACGATGCAGGAGGGAACCGGTGGCGGACAAGCAGGACGACGACCTCAAGGAAGAAGCGAACTTGTCGTTTCGGGCGAATGCGACGGACCTAGCCTCAATGCTGGCCATCGGCGAGCACATCGCCGATTTGACGCGAAATATCGACCCCGATTCCACTGTGACGACCACGACCTCTCGCGCCGGAATCATCAGATACGCCATTCGACAGGTTGGTCATCTGGTTCAGACACCGGCAGGACGGCATGTGTTGACCCACGCGGGGCGCAAGGAGCTTCGAATGTATCGACGTGCACAGCAGACCGCCTTCGGCGGCTGGTGGCATTGGGTCGAGAACTGCTCTGGGTGGCCCACGACAAACTTCCTTGAGCAACTTGACCGCCCGCCGGGGGATGCTCTTTGCCCTACGTGCAGAACACTAGAGGCAAACGGACAGAGACATAGCTAAACAACGAGGAGGAATGCAACATGGTGCAAGAACCTGGTAACGGCGATGGACCCATCCCCATCGAAATCGAACCAACGGACATCATCAAGGAGTTCACAATTTACATCAATGCTCGCTCGGTGCTGTGGGACAAGCCGACAATTAGCTTTGCGCAAGTGGTCGAACAGTGGAACAAACTCGATCCGGATCGACACGTCATAGGTGATCTTCCGGGGATCAACTGGACGGCGAAAGATGGAACAAAGGGAATTTTCTATCCATCGGATGAACCAATGGCCGTGGTTGATGAACTGTCGTTCAAGATTGACGACTCATATCTGGCCTAGGGGAAGTGCGTGTCTGAGCATGAATCACTGGCTCGCCGTGAAGCGGAGCGACGTGGGTGGACAATTGAGCGTCGAGACTTGGAAATAAGTGCATTGGGCGTGCCTTGTTTTGTCGCGCCGAATATCGCAGGCAAGTGTCACATCTGCGTAGGCACCGCATCAAACACGGACGAACTCAAAGCAAGCCACGACTGGCAACAAGGTGCTTTGCACACGGCCAATATACGAGGTCTCTCCGATGGACGATTGTACGACCGGTCCGGCAATGAGTTGACCAACGGCGTGATTGGACGGGCTCATTCCAGCCTTGTTCTTTCGATCAAGCTGAAAGGCCGCGAGTATGAGGATGCTTGGGAAGCACTAAACAATTATGTCAAGCAGATATATGCGCTGTTCCTTGGCCAATCTGCGTCAAGGGAGGAACCAGCTCCTCGTCCCTATACGTTCGATGTGCTTGGTGACCAACTGCCAGAAGCAAGGGAGTGGAGGCGTCTGGTAGCTCAAGAGCGTGTGGCGATTGTCGGCCTCGGTGGTGTCGGCGCATGGATAGCAGATTTTGTTGTCAAGGCCGACCCTCGAGAGGTTCATGGATGGGACTACGACTGCATTGAACCCAAGAACATACTTCGCATGCCCGGTGGCCTCGATCCGAACGTCTGGATCGGTAGGCCGAAGGCCCACTGGTTCCAGGAGGCTTACTCCCTCATCCATACGGACGTACATGGCCACAATGTAAGGGTGCGCCCTGAAAACGTGCAGGAGGTCATTGAAAAGTCCACTTTCACTTTCGTGGCCGTGGACGACGCTGACGACCGGATGATGGTGTGTGACACGCTGGCCAACGCTGGAATTCCGTTCGTCGTCGTAGGACTCTCACCAGTGCGTATAGACAGGCGAGTCAAGGTTTCCTTACGGATAGTAACCGCCCACGTCGGTGTGTCCTCTTGGAGGGATGCTATCCCTCAAGTTGGCCAGGCGGGACAGGACGACTATGGAAGCCTTGACTTGCCCGACGTCTACTCAATGGCTGCTGGCTGGGCAATTCAGTCTTGGAGAAAGATGCGCGGTCAATTCTGGCAGGAACAAAGAGAAGAGTGCCTACACTACAGTGCTAGTGAACAATCTCTCATACCGAGGGGGGTGTAAAGTGCGATTTTGGAAATGGGGAAAGCGGGAGAGTCGCAATTCTTATCCAAACTATGATGTGAGGAACCGAGAATCAATAGTACTAAAACCATTGTTTGTTGAGACAATCCCGCACTTACCCGAAATGGAAAATGGCACACTTTACGTCAGCATGAGGTTCGCCACCCTTTCCCATCTATGTCCATGCGGGTGTGGTCGTTTGGTCGACGTGACGCTGGACCCTGAGACTCGAAGCTTGACCTACGATGGTGAGTATCTAACCCTGCGGCCTTCGATCGGGGTCAAGTTCCCATGCAGAAGCCATTACTCAATTGTTCGGAATGCGATCATGTGGCACCTGCCGATTTCGAAATCGGAAGGCAGGTGGTACGACCGTGTTTGGGAGAGATGGAGCTAGACGGCGTGTTCCATATGAGCCGATCCTGCCTTTCCGAACACAATTGGTCGGGTTCAACCAATCAGGTACCAGCCATCGTGTGACGGACACAAATTGAAATCGCGGCCTTCAGCAGTCACCTTCGTCAATTCGTACTTTACCTGATCGAGGATCGAACCCTTAAGCAAGACTTCTGCGAGTTCCGCCAAAATGGCAATCCGCTTCGGGATTATAGCCTGAAACCCCATCTGTCTCCATTCTTGGTGATTGGCTGCAAAGAGCCCCATCCAGTAGTTGTACCATGGCGGCGTTTCGTACAGCGTCGATTCAATGGTGAATTTCTCGCCGCCGCTCTGGCGCATAATCCCGCCACCGTAAACAGTACATGCTTCATGACAAATCCACTAATCTATTGTAATCAAACAAGAAAAAATATAATCCCTATTGATATCTCAAGTTTCGTCATCAAACCGCATTCAGATTTTTTCAAAGTGCAGACTGTCCTAGAGTGCCTTAGGCGTCGCCTGGCGATTCCGGACCGAAAACGCCCGCGTCGATCCGCCCTGCCACCCGAGACGTCGCCCTCATCGTTTCGGACGCCGCGAGCCGCTCCTGTGGTTGGCTGGCAAGCAGGCCGCGCCGTCGCCGCGCCATGTTCTCCATGCCGAAACGGGCCCTCGCCTCGTCGGAGTCGATCGGATCGAACGGCCCGCCGTACCAACGGACCATGTCCCGGTGTTCCTCGCGCGCCGGATCGAGGGTCGCCTCCAGAAAGTCCATGAAGCCGCCAGGGCCGCCGACATCCTCCGGCGGACACCGCCGGGCCCCGTCCACGAAGGCCGGGTACTCCATTTCCGGGTCGCCGTGACGCACCTCCTCGACGATCACGTCGTGGCGCCAGTTGTCGCCGTAGTCGTAGACGTAGACGAACCGTTCCGCTCCGCGCTCGATCACTGTGCCGAGCCGCAGGGCCTTCGCCTTGTAGACCGGCGGCTCGTCGTCGAACTCGCGGAACGATGGATCGCCGTAGCACCGGCCGTCGATGTCGAATTCCCAGAGGTGCGAGAAGGTCCAGCCCATGGTCATCTGGATCGCTTCGTGCAGCGCCTCCAGCGTCGTCGACAACGGCATGTCGATGCGCCGCCAGATCTTCGGCTCCAGCTCCTGCAGCTCGATGCGCAGCCGCGCGATCCGCTCGCTCACCGCCCCGTCCAGTCGGCCTTCCGTTCGCTGGACAGGGCATAGGACCGGCTCAGACCACCGTCAACCGACGCATCCTGGGACGGCACGTCCCGCGCCCGGGACGGGGCAGCCATACCACCCACCTTCAACAGCCATGTCGTCGCATCCGGAAGCGGGCCGAGCTATCCGATGTGCCGATTCATGACCTATGGCACTCTTGTGCTTCGTAACGTGCTAACTCACTACTACCATTGTGTTTATTAGCCTTCAGTTTCAATCCGTAATCATATAGTCACCGGATTCAATCTATATCGTGACGCGACATGTCGCGTCACGCGCCGCCTTCTCCCGCTATTCGCGAATCGCCCCTAAATGTTCGGCACAGCTTCGCGTCCCACGCGCCGGCGCGGCGGATGCCCCGGCTCGGAGTGGATGACGTAGGGCTTACAGCTCTCCGACGCGAGCGCCGTTCCATCGCCGCGTCCGCCGCCGCCTCGTCCCCGCCCCCGGGGAAAGGGTGCAGCGCAGCGCCCAGCACCTGGTCGAGCAACAGGTTGCCGGATGTGCGGTAGGGACCGCCGGCGCCGTCCACCCGCTCCTTGAGCTGGATGTGCGCCTCCATCCCGAACCTGGTGCGCACCCGCGGCGGCGATGCGCATCAGGTTCGGCTGCACCGCACCGGTGACCAGCACCGTATCCGCGCCGCACGCCTGCGCCGCGCCAAAGTGGAACTCAAGCTGGCGCACCTTGTTGCCGCCCAAGGCGAGCCCGGTGCAGTCTTCGCGCTTGATCCACACACCGATGCCGAGCGCCGCGCCCATGTTCGGTGCGGGGTCGAGCGGCGTCGGCGCGTGGCCGACGACCGACGGCTCAGCCCGCGTCCCCTCAAGATAGAAAATAGAATTGTTTGTTTTCAATAAGTTACGATTATGAGAAGAGAAAAACTCCGCTTTATCAATGATTTACTTTCCTTCTTGCATCTATCCTAGCCATTACACTACCATGCTAGCCAATGGCCTCTTCGCCATTCTAGTACTCGGTCGGACCGCCACGAAGGAAGCTGGAGCCCAAACCATGGACAATCATGCTGCCCAACCGTCACTGGATTCGTCACCGCCCTCGACTGATGATCGCCCGAGCACGGACCGACCCGTTCTGGCGACGCGCCACCCCGTCCTGTCTCGTTTAATGGAGGAGGTGCGAAACGAGCATAACGCCAAAGCCGGCTATGACCGCGTCCACAACCGACACAATCGCGGCGGTAGGTAGCCGTTTTGCGCTTTAGCCACCCCGTCACCGCCTCCAAGCGTGTGGACACAGTCCTCGTCAAGACCGCTAGCCGCTGCAACTTTGACTGCTCCTATTGCTACATATATCAAGGACCAGATACAGGTTGGCGCAGCCAACCGAAACGCATGCGCCGCGACACGCTGCTGGCCGTCCGGGATCGGCTAGCCGCGCATGCGGCGCATCAGCGCGCAGGATTCGCCATTGTCCTGCACGGCGGCGAGCCTCTTCTACTAGGTTTTGAGGACTTGGCACTACTGCTTCGCGGGCTGCGAGCCTCAATGAACCCTGATCGTCACCCCATCAGCATTCAAACAAACGGAGCCCTCCTCTCGGAGAAGTTTCTGGACCTCTTTGCAGAGACCCGGACAAGTGTATCCGTCAGTATAGACGGGCCCCGCGCAGCAAATGATATTGCTAGACTTGACCGTCGTGGCCGGAGCACATTCTCAGCCGTACTCCGAGGTATACGCCTATTGGCCTCGCATTCAGAGCACGATTTTCTTTTTGCTGGAACTTTGTCCGTGATTCAGCCTTCTATTTCACCCGATTCTGTATACGCTTTCTTGAAGGAACTGGATACCCCAAGCATGGATTTCCTGTTGCAAGATGGGAACCATGACCGGCTCCCGCCCAGTAAGTCACATTTTACTACCACTGAGTATGGAGACTGGTTGGTGCGACTCTTCGATTTGTACCTCTCCGACAAATCAAGTGTTCCAATCCGCATATTTGATGATTTAGTAAAACTGTATCTTGGGGGCTCTAACCAGAAGGAAGGGGTTGGTGAAGACCAACATGGCATCCTGATTGTTGAGACTAACGGTGATATTCGTAAGAACGACACACTGCGCGCCTCCTACGAAGGTGCCGACCGTTTTGATCACTGTTGGAACATAGTGAATAGCACCTTAGATGACGTTCTTTCTTCCCACGAGTACCTTTCTTATGCCGCTATGCAGATTCCGACCTGCACCGAGTGTAAAGTCTGCCCTTTTCTCCCCCTTTGCGGTGGGGGAATGCCCTTGTACCGCTGGAGCGAGGAACACGGTTACAACAACCCCTCCGTCTACTGCAAGGACCACGCCCTCTTAATAAATCATGCTGTTGATCGACTGGGCGAATTCGACTTTGGCCAAGTGCCATTTCAACCGCCGAGCTGATCTGTGTTTCCTGATATTGACAATGTAGAGTTCGCCAGCGTTCCTTTCGAACATCTGGTTGCGCCTACGGTAATGCTATCAAATTTCGTTGAATGTCTTACTTGGCTGGAAGAAAAAGCCCCTTGGACGCCAACCACTACAGACTTCTATGAGCAGTACGAATTCAGTCTTCGCCATATCTCCGTACCTCCCTTCTTGCAACACCTTATTTGTCCCAACGCTCTAGCGTCGCTGCGTCGCCAACTATTCCAGCTATTTGGTCAATCGTTGAGCGAATCTGTTGACATCACCGCACATAAGCTTGTTTGCGGCCAAACCATACGTATTCACAATGACTTCATCCCCGGAGGAGAGAGCCATCGGCTCCTACTTCAACTTAATAGGGGTTGGAAACCCGAACATGGCGGCTATTTGATGCTATTTTCAGGACCCGAGCCTGAATCCCTAAGTAAGGTGATCGAGCCTTTTAATGGTTCAATCCAAGCATTTCTAATTTCGCCACACTCTTATCATGCCGTTAGCACTGTGCATTCGGGAGAGCGTTTTACGATCGTGTATTCCTTTTACCCCGCCAGTGGATGACAGTTTACGACCTAATTGCTCGGCCATGCGGCTGGCAC
This sequence comes from Alphaproteobacteria bacterium, assembly GCA_965237415.1. Taxonomy (GTDB): domain Bacteria; phylum Pseudomonadota; class Alphaproteobacteria; order UBA828; family UBA828; genus WTGU01. The sequence goes on along the minus strand of CBDEFM010000001.1, from coordinate 687,748 downwards.
CCATCTGCACCGACGAAGTTGAGGCAGGAGTTTCTTGGTGAATGTTCTCCTTGGTATCATTACTCTACTTCTCGGCACCTAGGTGGATCCAACCCTAAATCCCTAAGCCCATCTGAAAGGCTACCGTCGTCACCTTGCCCAAATATGATTGTGGAGCTATTGTCGGGTGATTTAGCTAAACCCTGGGAGAGCGTGGGTCTACAACTTGCCAAGGCATGTGACTTGGAAGGCAAAATGTTTATGCACACGTTGGTCGATTCACTGGTTCTAATACAAGACAATCAGGAAATTCATGCAACCGTCACGGAGATGTGTCGGTCTTTGCATCCTCTGATTAGCAACGACCACGAGATCGACATTAGTTTTAGCGACCCCGCATTGCCTTTTTCTATCTTTGTTTCGTGCCCACCAGTGGACGCGCAATACAGAGTGGAGCGTCTAGCGGAGAGTATCGTTCACGAAGCACTTCACCTTCAGCTTTCCTTGGTTGAGAGAGTGGAGCCGCTGATAGCGAACAATACCGATGAGATCTTAGTACATTCCCCGTGGAAAGGAGAAAGACGAACTTTGCAGGGACTTGTTCATGGAATTTATGTCTTCGGCAATCTTCGAGCATTTTGGGCCGACATCGTAAATCAACGGCCACAAAGTGCGGAGTTCGGAAGAGCACGTGTCAGCGCTATAGAAGCGGAAATGGTTGGCGTGGCACGTCTTATCAGCTCTCGCAATTGGACAACTTCAGGGTATCGGCTTGCCTCTTCATTCTTGGCACCGTATTTTCCTTACACTAGCAGCACTAGGTCATAAATATGTGGAGCGAGCAAGTCTCTCCGACAACCCCTCGACCCGTAGCCCGCTTTTTTTCCACTACCGTCGCGACAATCCCATCCAGTACCGCCATCATCGTATCCTGTCTTTCCGCTTGAATATTCTGGGGCCAACACGCGCCTGGAAGCACGCCCCGACACTGGGTAGCACCCCGGCGCCAAAGTGGTCCAGTAGCTCGATCAACAGGAACAGGAAAGCGCTGATGGCGCTCAGTGTCGCCTCCGAGCGCGGAGTGAGCACCGGGTCGTAGACCTGAATCATCAAGAGCGGGTCGGTCCACATCGGTACGCTGACGAAGGCGCTGAACGCTGAACTATCGTAAGCGGTGCCGGCGCGGCACCTGGATTTCAGGTTGACGCGGGCGTGAAGTTCCAGGGGAGCAGTTCGTCGATGCGGCTGTTGGGGTGTCCGGCGGCGATGGCTTCGAGGGTACCCGCTTCGCCAGGGCAAGCTGCGGCACCATCCGGCTCAAGCTGCTGAAGATCGCCGCCCTGGTGCGCATCAGCGTGCGACGGATCAAGTTCGCGATGGTTTCCGGTTGTCCTTAACCGGAGCGAGTTCCAACGCGCCCACCACCGACTATCCGCCGCCGCGGCGTAAGCGGCCCAGCCAAACCCGTCCCAGCAACAAAAGAGGCACAGCGCAACACAACCCACCCGCCAAACGGAGGCCGTCTCCGCTCGCCTCAAATCCCCCACCCGGCCGCAGCCCACGGTCATCCCAAACCAATACCCAAAAACCCGCCGACCATCCTCGTCTCGGACCAAGGTTTGAGAAAACCGGGCTGAAAGCTTGCACCGTAGAAAGCCGTATATTGGCAGATTTCGTTTCAATTGCGGCCGAACGGGTTACGAGCGAAAGTGACCTGAAAAGGAATTGGGCTACATCGACTCGAACGTGCCGGATCACAATTGAATTCTTGCCTCCCAGTATTGCCGAAAAGGGGCCAGAAAGTCCCGGGCGGCGGCCGAGTATTTGCCCTCTGGCTCCATATAATTCACCAAATTTGAGCGTGCATCGCGCACGCATCGCATCGCCTCTGGTCGCTCGTCAAATTCGTTGAGGCGAATGATGTCAATCATTGCTTGAAGAATACGAAAGTGCTCTCGACGGTCTCGACACAGTGCCTCTCGGTCGAGTTTTAGGCGCCCAATGGTTTCTCGCCCAGCAGCAGTGGTCCCCGTCGGCACGTCCCTAACAAAACGAATATGATCGCGAGGATCGCGGGGGCCACCCGGGTCCAGGATGAGTGGATCTTCGTCACCTATTGCACCATGATGATCCAGTGCTCTATTGGTTTCATCAACTAGTGGAAAAGCTGCACGCTTCCGATACTGGTTGCAGTCAGCGCACGCGTAATAGAGATTGTTCCAAGTGTAAGCCAGCCAATAATATCCCGGCTTGATCTTTGTCTTTCCAGAACCAATCGCGCCTTTAGGTCGGTAGTGCTCGACATCCCCCTGATAATTTGCATCGAACCGCGCCTCACAAAAACAACACTTTTCTTTCTGAGCACCTTTGAGGACATTCTTTACTCGAGCACTGCCGTATATCGAGCGCTTGAACGAAAATGATTTTGCGCCATCTCGGTAACCCTGTGGGTCGGCATCGAAGTCAGTGCAATGTGTGACGGTTTCTGCGACACCGGCAGCCAATGAGCGAGGGGCAACCGGCTTAATGACCAAAATCACTTCTCGTTCACATCCAAGAGGCTTGCTGCCCGCCGAATAACATCCAGGGCCCGATGGTTATCCGAATCAATTGCCGGGACGAGTTTTTCTGCCAAATTATTCAGCTCGTCCAAGCGCTTCTTGTTCTCTGGAGTTAGACGGCGCTTTTGCAAGAGCTTGGTTCGTTCCCGAAGTTCACGCCCAATCTCGGGAGAATAGACAGAGTTAACTTCGTGAAGGGCGCTGGTAACTACTTCATCAATCCGCCAAGTTCTAACAATGTTTGAATCTCTTTCGATGATTGCTTGGCCGCCTTCTTGTCGCACGACAACTAAGTTGAGGTCCAAATATGACTGTGCCAGTAACGGGCTGTGCGCAGTCGCAATGAATTGAATTCGCGGAAACGCGTCCGAAATGCTATCCCGTATTTCCCGCTGCCAGCGTGGATGCAAGTGCAGATCAAGCTCATCAATGAGAACAATCGCCGGCATTTGCAACGCATCATCAGCATTTGGGTAATGTTGTGTAAGTCGCCAGGCCAAATCGACTGTCCACGCCGTCATCGTTTGGTAGCCTAAACTTAGCGCCTCAAAAGGAACCTCCCCATAGGGCGTCACAACTTGGACGCCAGCTTTTCGGTTGTGGGAACCCGGCGGCGCAGGCCCATACAACTTAACTGCTGAGGCCTTTTCTACGTCCGGGAGAAGCTTTGCCAAGGCCTCCTTGATGCATGAAAGAAGACCCTTTGCGCGAGGTTGTCGCTTCACCGCCGCATAGTCGAGCTGTTCCAGAATATCTCTTGTATCTACAAGCTCTACGCTAGGATCAAACAGTGATGCCGTTGGGTCTGGATGTGGCATGAAGACCTCAGCACCCCTGCTATGCATGTGACGCGCCGCCCCATATCCAATAACCAGCGGCTCGCTAGCATTCTTCATGTCAACAGAAGTTTGCTTTACGTTTTTTAGCTCTCCGTTCTTAACCCGAATGTTCGCCTTGAAAACAACCTCTTTAGCCTTCGTGGCCTTTGAACGAAACGGTTGACCTACAACGAGAGCAGCGTGCAAGTTCACCTCTTCCTCGCCGACCCGTGCCAATGCAACGAGCTCGCTGTTCTCACGCTGTAGAAGGGCAGGCACAACTCTCTCGGGGGTCGGAGCATTGGTGTCTTCTTTAGCGGGTACTGCAGGAACCGGCCGCATCGATGCGAGGCATTGAAGCAGTGTTGTCTTTCCAACGCCGTTGTTACCGAGGATTAGAGTCCACTGAGCCGGTCGGCCATCTGCATCGGTCATATCGAGCTGTTGCGTCTCGCCAAATGAACGTACGTTGGTGAGGCTTAGGCTTTTGAAATAGACTTGGTCGTTGCGTGCAACGGTCATCCTAGTGCTCCAAGATGCTTCTCTAGTAGCCGCCGCTATCTGTGGCAGCGGGTTCGGTGTTGACATACGCTAGGCTTGGATAATCTGATTGTACATATCCGGTCGGCCCATGCGAGGATAACAACTTCGTAGCTCAACTCGTTCATGGGCGAGGTCCGCGGCTGCGGGAGGGCGACGGTTGTCGACAACTAGTCAGCGGTCCCACTCCCTGACGGAACCACGCTTCCGAACCCTCATTCGACTGAGGTGGCTCCGCCTTTTCGGACAGCGTCGCGGCTGATTCAAGGTGCATTCCGGCTGTTTCTCTGGCCGCCTCCCTGGTCGACCGCATCAAGATGTTGCGGTACATCACCTCCTTGCCACATATGCAATCGAGCATCCGGACCAGTAGCGTCCCGGCCCCCAACGCGGCTGTCCTCTTGGGATTTCGCCGCGGCTGGCCGCTGAGCCCATGTCCGTCCGTCATCGTATAGCAATCGGCCGGATTCCATATCGAGACGGTTTGTGACGCCTTGGGTCGTGACCGAATCCTCCAATCCATCGATTCCCCGTCGCGCTTTGGCCATAGCTCCCCAGTTATCCGTACCGCGTCGCCCCGGTCAACGTCGATCCTTGTGGGAGCACCGCCTGACCGGTGGCTATGCGCTCTGTGCCGTATTTCGTGCTGTTTGGCCACTCGCCCACCTTCCCGACCCCCCGTTCTGTGCCTACCCTATCGGTCCGCTGGCATCGGCCGAGGCTGCTTCCTGGCGATCCGGAGCTCTCGGAACGCTACCGGCTCGCTGGCTGCCTTGTCCTGCAACTGGCGCCAACGTCCGATCGCCCGGCTCGTCGTACGCGCGTCGTCGCCGCGCAGCCCTTCCTCGCGCAGAACGATGCGTCTGCCCGTCGCCGTCCCGATCACGACCTCGTACCAGCAGCGCAATCGCATGCGCAGCGGAGGCGCATGCCGCGGGCCGTCGAGGCCGCGCGCGCCGATCCAGTTCACATAGCGGAAGCACGATTCCGGCTCGACGTCCCGCCAGTGTGCGATCGCATCCCTGGAAAACAATCGGCTGTTTTCCGCACTTGCCATCGCCACCTGCCGGCGCACGTCCTCGAACGGAAGGCGGCGCTCGACCCAGGTCGCTTCGCCGACCCAGGCGATCATGATCGACCAAAGTCCAGTCCCGATCGCGCCCGGCACTCGAGAATCGTCGTAATCGTGCTCGCCGCGCACCCAGATGCCGTTCTCCCCGTAGCCATCCGGCACCGGGTGCTCTCGCCCGTCCTCGCCCGGTTCGATCCGGGCGACGAAGGTTTCCCCGATGGTTTCGCTTCGGGCGTCACCGATCTCCAACAGGTCGTCGTCGAGGATCTCGTCCAGTTCGGTCATCCCGCCGTCGATCCGGTAGACGTTCCCCCGGGACTTCAGCGCCCGAAGCACGAGCACCGGCCCCGTTTCCCCGGGTCGAACCTTCTCTATCGGTGAATCGTTGCGTACGCTGCCGATCGTCCATCGGTAGCGCTCCTGTTCGAGAACATGCATCGCCTGGCGGATCCGCGGTCCGCCGGTCCAGACACTCCGGCCGCGCACCGTCCGACGGATTGCCGCCTCCTCCATGCGAATGCCTGCCCCGCGGAGCGTGCCCCTGGTCCCGGATAACGCGGCCCCGATCCCCTTGACATTCCGCGTCCCCAGCAGCGCGCCGACTTCCTCGCTCGACAGTTCGGTACCGGCTTGCGAGAGCCGAACCAGCAGGGACAACCCGCCCCAGTACCGTGCCACCTCGCGATCGCGCGTTCCGCTCACCGAACCCTCCTGCCTTCCCTCGTCCGCACTACCCTGGAACTCCGGCGTCCCCCATGGCCAGGCCGCCGGAAATACCCACTTCCCGCGACAGTGCAAATTCCTCGACCAACGGCCCGGCCGCGTCAACCCAGCCGGCACCGGATTCGGCCCGGGTCCGCGGCACAGCACCGCCATCGAGGTGTGCAGCTGCCCGGAGCACCGCCAGGAGGCCGAGTCGGCCCGTGGGGAGGGCAGGCGTGGGGCGGCCGGAGAGCGCCGCCGGCGCCGCACCGATGCAACCCTCCATGGAGACTGCCATGAACCACATCGCCCCCAGGGCCGAACCGCTTAACCGGCCCCGTCCAACCCGGTGTTGTCGAAGTCTCCGGTGGCAAGGCCCTCGTCCGCATTGTCGGAGAGGCCGGCACGGTAGTCCAGCGCCCGGCGTGCCTGCTGCGCCCGCACCAGGTCCAGGTCGATTTCGCGCGGATGCGCCATCGCGTCCCGCACGGCTCCGGGGGTGATCTCGTGGAAGACGACGCGCGCGACCGGCGTCTCCCCGATCGCGTCCCGCTCCCGCAGCCAGGTCAGCACCTGCCAGGCGATCGCCTCGCCCTCGCGGTCGGGGTCGGTCGCCAGGACCAGGCGGCCAGCATCCGCGAGTGCCGCCCGGATGGCCGCGAGCGCCCGCGCCGCCCGGCGCCCGGTCTCGTAGACCATCGCGAAACCGTCCTCGGGATCGACCGAGCCCGCCCTGGCCGGCAGGTCGCTGACATGGCCGCTGGTCGCCAGCACCCGGTACCCGCTGCCGAGAAGCTTGCGGATTGTCCGCGCCTTGGCGGGCGATTCGACGACGACCACGTCCATCGCGCTACGCCGCCGCCCGGCCCGTCCCGCCGCCCGCGCGCGGCCGAAGGCTTTCGCCCAGGCCCTTCCCGATAGTCTCCCGGTCATGGTCCTGTCTGCCGGTTCTCGACGCCGCCACCGCGGCGCCAAGGACCGAATCGATTAACGACCGGAAACCGAAAATGCCAATGCCGATTGGGTCGAATTCGATGCCCAGAGGACATACGGGCAGCGCCGGCGCCCTCGGCCGCCGGCGGATCCGTACACACGGAAATGACCGCCCACCGCTCCGGAGGAGTCTGATGGCCCGGTCGTGGGCCCCATACGCACTGTACGACCAGGGAAAGTTCAAACGCGCACCGGATCCTGCATGCGGGGCAATGCGCTGCGGGCGGAACTCATTCCGCCGGACTTCCAGGAATTCATCGAATGCGAACTCTGGAGAACCGCCCGCTTCTTCGCGCGGCTCGCGGGGCGGTCCTTTGCCATCCGCGGCTGGGCCGATCCCGGGAAGCGGTGACGATGATGGAGAAGATTCTGGCGTGGAACTCCGATGACAACCAGGGTATCCGACAGTGGGCGGAACCGGGTGGGTGGCCGCCAACGTCTCGTGGCCACCGGCGCAATACCGGTCGCCGTAAGCACCGCCAGCCCGCCGTAAGCACCGCCAGCCCGCCGTAAGCACCGCCCCGGTTTACCGACCTGGCGCGCGCAGACCGACCGGCGCAGCCAGCCGCGCGCACCGGGGACCCCCGCTTTCAGGTTGCGACCCCGGCGGCGGGCTGGCCATGCGGCGCCATGCGTGTGAACGCAGGAAAATTCCGCGGGCGACGTTGCCACGCGCGGTCACAGCCCGGCCCCACGATGCATTGACTCCGCTTACAGTATGCTTACGGCCAGGCAATCAGCTCGGGGACGGAAAATGAAATACCCAGCTATCCTGTTGGCATAACGGGGTATATGAGGTTGCGGAGGTAGGATCTTGACCTGTGCATCTCCGGTTATTGGCCGGAAGGTTCACAGGCGCTGTTCATGGACAGACCGACGACGACGCCGAACCCAAAGCGACAACCCCGGTTGCTGACTCGATATCTGTGATTGTCAGGTTTCGTGGCTGGGCTGCGTTGACTGCGATCTTCGATTGCGCCATCAAATTCGCATGATCGAGAATCCCGGAAGACGAATCGCAACGCTGAGCACGGACCTCGCCGTGACGATCGCCATGGCGGCCGTCCGGGCGCTGGAGCCGGAAACGAAACCCCGGTCCGAATCCGGCGAGAACGGGCGATGACGATCACCCTTGAAATGCACGAAGACGTCGCCGTCTTCGTATATCCACCGGGGTATGACGGCGTCGTCGAGGAACTCGACGATCTCCTGGAGCGGCGAGGGGCCGACCGGCCTTCCACATCCTGGTATGTCAAGGCGCTGGAAGACTTGGTCGAACGCCATCCCTGGTTCATCGACGGCCATGCGCATCTCGGAAACGCGCTGTATGACCGGGGAACCTTCAAACGCGCACTGGAGTCCTGCATGCGGGGCTATTCGCTGGGGACGGAACTCATTCCCCCGGACTTCCAGGAATTCATCGAGTGGAAGTTCCTGGAGAACCGTCCCTTTCTTCGCGCGGCTCACGGGGCTGCCCTTTGCCATCTGCAACTGGGCAACGCCACCGAGGCCATAGCGATCATGGAGCGGATGCTGGCATGGAACCCCGATGACAACCAGGGCATCCGCTACATCATCGGCTCCGAGTACCTGCGCACCGGTCAGGAAGAGCGGGCCCAGTCCCTGTTCGAGACGGAGGCGGCGGAGTATCCGCCTTACTGGTATGAGATGGCGCTGTTGCAATTCCGGCAGGGCCGGCACGCGGCGGCCGCAACCAGTCTCAGGCGCGGGTTCGTCGAGAATGTCTATATCCCGGAAATCCTCTGCGGAAACCCCGCGCCCATGCCGGTCGGCATTTGGCATGGCACGAACTTCGCCGGTCCAGACCTGGCGAAGGAGTATGCGGAACAATGCGGCGAGCTCTGGCGCGAAACGCCCGATGCCATCCCGTTTCTGCGATGGCTGCACACCCATCCGAAGGTGATGGCTGAACGTGCTGCCGTACTCGATTCGAAAGAGGCTCTTCTCTGGGAGCATGACATCGATCGGCGCGGCCCCCTTCTGGAAGCCATGCAAATCGCGACGGAATGTATCGACGACGAGTTGTCGAACGGGATTACCGCCGACCGGGTCGACCGGAACGGCCTCAGGATTGCCCCGTGGCTGTTTCCCGGCCCCTTCCGATGACCTGCCCGCATGAACGGTACGAGAGGGCGCCGGCTCCGGCACCCTGGTCGCCGCCTTCCACGGGCGAACTGACGGACGCTCCTCTCGCGACCCGAAACACTTCGGTCATCGGCTCGCGGGCTACCTGGAGACAACGGCGTTTCCGTGTTCTCCCCGCTGCGACCTGGCTGGTCCGGCGTGTCGTCATCGCCCTCCCCCGGCCGTCGAACGGTTACTGGCCGCCGATCTGTATGCGTTCGGTCGCGCCGGGATGGCGGCGCCGGCGCAGCGGCAGTCCGGTGTCCTTTCCGAACGGGGCCTGTCCGGCCCACTGGCTCCGTTACCCTCCGCGCTGGCAGGAGCGTCAGGCATTCCCAGTGCCCGACAGCATTTTTCCCTGGCGATCACGCCGTTGAACTCGGCGTCATTCGTCATTCGGCCGGCGCTGAGGCCCGCCCCATCCCGGCGCGACCGAACGCTTGCCATTGTCCCCAACCCTGCGATCGGGCCGTGATCCGCTTTGTAGCCGTTCAGTGGGGCCGTGAGGATGACGTCGGAGCCAGCGTAGGTTCGGTGTCCCGACCGAACGTGTATGGCCGGAGCTATCGCTTTCGTAATCCGACGGCGGCCTGACGCAGTTGCCCCTCGTTTCCCGCTGCCGCATCGCTCCGCAAGCAGCCTCGATTCCGTGCTTCGCGACGACCTGCCCATTCCCGTCACTCGTCGGACACGTAGCGGGGCACCAGGTCGCGCCAGCCGCCGTCGACGAGGGCCTTGGCCTTCGCGATCCAGCGCCGCATCTGCGAGCGCATCCAGCCGTCGGTGTGCCACTTGGCCGCGACCTCTGCCGCCCCGAAGATGCCCGGGAGGAGCGTTCGAGTTTCCGGGCTACCGTATCGGACGCGTCCACCGCCGGACCGGCAAGGGGGCCTGTCCGACGCGGCCTGAACCAGCGAAGGTGCGGTCACCTGCTGCAGCCAAAGGCCAGCGCCGGTTCGATGCCGGCGACGACGATGACGACGACCATGACGGCCATGGCGAGCCCCGTGAGGGCCATCCGGAGGCGTCGGTCATTCACGGTCATCATCCCTTGCAGCATCGGTCCTTCCTCGGCTTCAACCAGATCCCCATCGGGTGGATGCAATCTAGCGAAGCTCCGGGATCATTTCCAATATCGTTTTCCTTCAACGCCCATAAGTTTTCCCAATGGGAGCGGGACCCCCGGCGCTCAGGGGGGTGCGGCTCGGTTCAGTCCCCGTGTGGCCTTGGTCACCGACCGGCCCGGCCGGCGCTCTGCGCTGACCTGATCACCGCACAAGTGCCCCGCGCAAGCGAGACACCACAGGCGCCACCTCCGAGGGCCTTGGTCCGGGAGGCGACGCGGCTGGTGGAGAGCCTGCGCATGCCGGGCCGCAGCGCCGAGGACCTGCTCCAGGTGATCACCTGCCGGCGCGCCGACGGGCGCGAGATCGCGCTCGACCGGTTCCCGCTCTCGGGCGCGCTGAGCAGCGCCGAGACGGTGCGCGCCGAGGAGGTCGAGCTCTCGGTTCCCGACGGGCGCAGCATCACCACGCTGATCAACGCGACGCCGATCCACGCGGCGCCGACCGATGCCGGGGCCGGCGCCGTCGCCTCGGTGGTGGTCACCATGCAGGACCTCGCGCCGCTCCAGGAGCTGGAGCGCATGCGGGCGGAGTTCCTCGGCATGGTGAGCCACGAGCTGCGCATGCCGCTGACCTCGATCAAGGGCTCGACCGCCACGGTGCTCGGCGCCGCGCGGCTCTACGGTGCGGCCGAGATCCGGCAGTTCTTCCGCATCATCGACGAGCAGGCCGACCGCATGAGCGGCCTCATCGCCGACCTGCTCGACGCCGGGAGCATCGACGCGGGCACGCTGTCGGTGGCGCCGGAGCCCTCGGAGGTCGCGGCGCTGGTCGACCGGGCGCGCACCACGTTCCTGTCCGGCGGCGGCCGGCACACCCTCGTCATCGACCTGCCGCCGGACCTGCCCTGGGCGATGGCCGACCGGGAGCGCATTGTGCAGGTGCTGAACAACCTGCTGTCCAACGCCGCGCGCCACGCGCCGGTGTCGACGCCGATCCGGATCGAGGCGGCGCGCGACGGGGTGCAGGTCGCGATCTCGGTTTCCGACGAGGGCCGGGGCGTGGCGCCGGACCGCCTCGCGCATCTGTTCCGCAAATACGACGCCGCCCGCGCACCCGCCCCCGCCGGCGAGGGCCAGCCCGGCGAGGGCGAGGGCGAACCCGGCATCGGCACGGGCCTCGGCCTCGCCATCTGCAAGGGGCTGGTCGAGGCCCATGGCGGGCGCATCCGGGCCGAGAGCGCCGGCGCCGGGCGGGGCGCCCGCTTCACCTTCACGCTGCCGCTGGCAGAGGCGGCGGCCGCCGGCACGAGCCCGTCGCGCGCCCTGCGCGACGACGCCGGGCCGGTGCGCATCCTCGTGGTCGACGACGACCCGCAGACGCTGCGCTATGTCCGCGACGCGCTCACGCAAGCCGGCTACGCCCCGCTCGCGACCGGCGACCATCGCGACCTGTCGCACATCATCGGGACCGAGAAGCCGGCGCTGGTCCTGCTCGACCTGATGCTGCCCGGGACCGACGGCATCGAGCTGATGGCGCAGGTCCCCGCGCTCGCCGACCTGCCGGTGATCTTCATCTCCGGCTACGGCAGGGACGAGACGATCGCGCGGGCGCTCGAGGCCGGCGCCGTCGACTACATCGTCAAGCCCTTCTCGCCGACCGAGCTCGCGGCGCGGGTCCGGGCGGCGCTGCGCGGGCGCGCCGAGCCCGAGCCCTACGTGCTGGGGGACCTCGCCATCGACTACGCCCGGCGCCGGGTGACCGTCGCCGGCAACCCTGTGGAGCTGACCGCCACCGAGTTCGAGCTGCTGCGCGTGCTCTCGCAGGCCGGCGACCGGGTCTCGACCTACGACGCCATCCGGCGCCAGGTCTGGCGCGAGCGCAACCGCGCCAACCCGAAGCTGGTGCGCGCCTTCGTCAAGAAGCTGCGCGAGAAGCTCGGCGACGACCCCAACGCGCCGGCCTGGATCGTCACCGCGCGCGGCGCCGGCTACCGCATGGCGCGGCCGGACGAGCAGTAGCGGCCATCGCGGTAAAGGTTCGGTCGGGCCGGTATAGGCCGACGTTGGGCTCATCATCCATGTCGGGATGAACTCTAAAATTGGGCTGGTAACGCGTTTTGCCATGGGCTATCGTTGAGCGCATGGCGGTTCTCGACGAAGATATTGGCGCAGCGCTGACGCAGGCCGATGGTGACGATGCAGGTTGGTCGTTCCCTGCGTCCGTGCTGGAGCAGCAGCCGCGCGACTGGCGTTCGCTGTACGAGCGGCAGCACGCCCGTGCGGAGCGGGAACGGGCGCGGGCGGACGCGGCCGAAGCACGCTGTGAAGAGCTGCGCCGGTCAGATGTGGATGCTCGTTCCCGGGCGGGTTCTTTCAAGTGGCAGCTCGACAGCTGTCGGGGCAAGCTGGAGGCGTCCCGCGTCGAGGTGAAGGAACTGCGTCGCGCGGTGAAGGCCGCGCAATCATCGAAGGCGGAAGTGACGCGGTTTGAGCAGCGGCCTTCGGAATCCCGCATCGAGGCCGCCAGGCAGCCCCCGGTTGTGTCGCTCACGGAGGTCAACCAGCTGCGCAAGGCTCTGAAGGTGGCGCAGGCCCGGGCGGCGAAGGCCGGGTTGCTGGAGTACGAGGTCCGTGAGTTGCGCAAGGATTTGCAGGGCGCGGAAACCCACAAGGAGACGATCGGATCGCAGAACCGCGAGATCGTTCGTCTTGTTGCGGAACTGAGGCGACTGCGCGACCAGAAGGACGCGGTGAAATCCTTGTCCGGCGAGGGCTACCGGCTGCGCGTTGCTCTGAACGTGTCCGAGGCCCAAAAGGACAAATTGAAGGCGCGGCTTACCAAGCTTCGCGCGACCGGGGCGACGCTGTCAAAGTTGTCGTGCGACGAGGCTGCTCAACTTCGTACAGCCCTGAGGAGATCTCGGCGCCAGAAGGCCACGATCACGTCGTTCGGCAAGGAGAACGCCCGGCTGCGCAGGACCGTGCGGAAGTTGGAGAGGCGGCAAGCGTCGCTGGAGGTTCAGCCTGCCAAACTTCGTGCAATCAGAAAGGCGCTTGAGTCCGAGCTTGCCGGGCTTCGAGCGGTCAGGAAGACGCTGTCGAAGTCGCTGTCCATTGCGGATGCCGACCTGCGCAGGGCATTGCGGAGATCGCGGCGCCAGAAGGCCACGATCAAATCGCTGTCCAGGGAGAACGCCCGGCTGCGCAAGGGCGCGAAGGCGTCGTGGAATCGGATCCAGACGCTGGAAGCGCAGCTTGCCAGGCTTCGCGCGACCGGGGCGGTGCTGTCGAAGGCGCTGTTCGGCCGAAAGAGCGAGAAGCAGGAGACGCCGCGTTCCGGACGCCCGCGCGGCCAGCAGCGCGGCGCCCCAGGCCATGGCCGTACCCGACGGCCCGGGCTCGAGGAGCGCGAGGAGGAGATCAACCCGCCGAAGGAGGCGCGTGTGTGCTCCTGTTGCGGCAAGCCCTATGCGGCGATCGGCGCCGATATCTCCCCGCTCGTCGAGATCGACGTCAAGGCCCACAAGCGTGTGATCCGCCGTCCGCGCTGGCGCCGGGCCTGCGGCTGCGCGTCGTCGCCGATCGAAGTGTCGGCGCCCCCGGTGCCGCGGTTGTTCCGCAACACGCCCTACGGAATCAGCGTGTGGGCCTGCGTCCTGTTCGAACGCTATGCCTGCTACCGCCCGCTCAAGCGGGTCGCCGCGTGGCTGTCCGACCGGGGGCTGCCGATCTCTCCCGGCACGCTCGCCGACAGCATGCTCCGCTTCGTGCCACTGTTCGAGCCAGTCGCCGGGGCGATCCTCGCGCACCAGGACAAGGCGGCGCTGCGCCATGCCGACGAAACCAGCTGGCGCGTGCAAGAGCTTCGCGGGGAAGACCGGTCGAGCCGCGCCTGGCTGTGGACCTCGGTCAGCAGCGATGCCGTCTACTATCGCGGTAGGGACGCTGGTTGCCCAGCGCCCCCCCGCACAGATCCGGACAGGCCCGCTAGGGCATCCGGCTCCTCCCTTGGGTTCCGCCCCGCATAGCGCTGACGGCAAATCGTTGGTCCGGCCACGGGTGTCGGATTTCCAGCTTGGGCCAATGGGTCTTGGTCAGTGCCGTGATATCGGCCCATGTCGTGCGGTCCTTCTGCGACCGTAGGCGTAGCGTGCGCAACCACAGTCGCTTCAGGCGGATAGTAAAACGGTCGAGGTATCGGTAGCTGTTCGGGATTGCGTAGTAGTTGAGCCATCCGTCGAGCACCTTCCCCAGCCATCTTGCCGTCTCCTTGGACTTGCAGTGCATCCGCCTGCGTAGCGCCTCCTTAATCCGCTTCAGTGTCCGGCTCATCCGCCTCGCGACCGGTTTGCGCCCCAACTGGAATCTCCCTCGTCTGTCCTTCGCGCAGTAGTGCGTGAAGCCCAGAAAGTCGAAGGTCTCCGGTCTGCCCTGCCCTCGTTGCCGACGGTCTTTCAGGGCAAACCGCCCGAACTCGATGAGCCGGGTCTTGTCGGGGTGTGTGTCCAGTTCGAGGCTTTCGAACCGTTCCTTTACGGCGTTCAGGAAGCGCTCCGCGTCCCGCTTGTGCTGAAAACCCACCACGAAATCATCGGCGTACCGCACGATGATTGCGTCGCCTTCGACCTCATGGCTGCGCCACTTCTTCTGGAACCACAAGTCGAGGACATAGTGCAGGTAGATGTTCGCCAAGACCGGTGAAGCCACCGAGCCTTGCGGCGTCCCCCGCAGGTTGTCCCGCCACTCTCCATCTTCCATGACGCCAGCGTTCAACCACTTGATGATGAGCCTGATAACCCGCTTGTCCGCGATGCGGTGTTCGAGAAACCGGACCAGCCAGTTCCTCGACACGTTGTCGAAGAATGCACGGATGTCACAGTCCACCACCCAGTTGACCTTGCGCCGTTTGATGCCAGCCGCGAGCGCGTCGAGCGCATCATGCGCCCCACGCCCGGGCCGGAACCCATAGCTGAACCCCAGGAACTCCGCCTCGTAAATCGGCGTCAGGATTATCTCCGCCACAGCCTTCTGGACTATCTTGTCCTCTATGGCCGCGACGCCGAGCGGTCGTGTGCCGCCATCCGGTTTCGGAATATTCACCCGCCGTGATGGCGTCGCCCGGTACGCTCCCGAGTGCACGCGGTCGTGAAGGTCGGCTAGACGGCCTTCCAGCCCTTCCTCGTACATCCGCCACGTCATGCCATCCGCGCCTGCCGCTGCGTTCCTCTTCAACGCGAAGAACGCCCAGCGCAGCGCTTCGACCGTGACATGGTGGAGAAGCGTCGTCAGACGCTCCCGTGGCTCCCGTTGTACAAATCGCCGTATCCGGTCAGCCGCCTGTGTCACGCTTTCCCGGTCCTGTGTCCGGCGCGTGCTTTGGCCTTCCAGATTCCCCTTGGGCTCGGTCCTTCGCTCCATCGACTCCGCCGGGACTCTCATCCCTTTGTTCGCCGGCTTCACAGCTACTATTCCCGAGTCTGACTTCTCCATGCCGTGCATCATCGGTTACGGATTCCTCCTTTCCTCAGCGACCCCGCCACGACAGCGGGATGGCATAGAGACCTCCCAGGTCCCGGTGCAGTGCGTACGTACGTGCATGGGTTCTTAGACACCGCGGGATTCTGTCCCCCCAGTCGCCATATCGGTGGACCAGATGCTACCTTCGGCCTATGGAAAAAGCCTCGGCATCCCGGATGAGTCTCTTTCGGTGCTCAATAGCCCTGCCCGCACGCGCCCCTGTCAACGCTTAACCCCCATCCTCGCGGATGACGGCCCATGACTCGGGGTGGAAGTGGTGGCTAGCCTTCTCCTTTCCCGCCGGACTTTCACCGGCTGCACTGCACCAGTTAGCCTGGCGCACTCCATATCGACCCTTCGCGCAGCGCCGAAGCGGCGGAGAAGCTGTTCGCGGCGGCCCTCCTCCACACGGTCATCGTCTGCGACCGCTATAGCGCCTACAAGCGGCTCGCTCGCCTTCGCGGGGGGCTGGTGACCCTTGCGTTCTGCTGGTCTCATCAACGGCGCGATTTTATCGAGTGCGCGGCCGGCCAGGTCAGCCTGACGGAATGGTGCCGGGGATGGATCGAGCGGATCGCGTCGATCTACCGCCTGAACGAGGCGCGGCTGGAGCATTACGGCGCCGGGCTTGAGCGCCAGACGCCGGCGTTCGACACGGCACACGGACGTAGCGGGAGGTGTTCTCGGCAACGTGCCTGTCGGTGCAAAGCCAGAAGTGGATCTCGATGTGCTCGCGGACGGCGATACCGTAGTTGTGGTCGCCGAAGTTGTGCGTTTCGAAACCGAGCTTGTGGAAGAAGTCGAGCGAGGTCGAGTTATGCCCGATTTTGGGTGACGGCGTGATCAGGCGGCGGCGCGAGTTTTGGTTTCGTCGACCTGCATACCGTCTTTGAATCTCACACCTTCGATGACCTTGGGCAACCGATTGTTTCCCATGAGCCGCCGCCAGGTCTTGCTGGCGGTGGTGATCGGCTTGAAGACCATGGCCAGAGTTGTCCCGTGAGACAAGCAGCCCTTGGTGCGCACGGTGCGGTGGCGGACGGTAGCGAAGACGCTTTCGATTGGATTGGTCGTCCTGATATGCCGCCAGTGCTCGGCCGGGAAGTCGTAGAAGGCCAGCAAGGCGTCGCGGTCCTTTGTCAAGCAGGCGACGGCTTGGGGGTATGTGGCGTCGTACTTGGCGGCGAAAGTATTCATCGCCCTCTCGGCCTCGGCGCGGCCATCCGCCATCCAGATATCATGCAGGGCAGCTTTGGCGGCCGTTTGTCGCGACTTCGCCAGCTTGTTCAAGACATTGGCTGTCTTGTGGACCCAGCAGCGCTGGCGGCGGGTGTCGGGAAAGATCTCCTCCAGCGCCCTCCAGAAGCCCAGAGCGCCATCGCCGATGGCGAGCTCGGGACCAATCGTGAGCCCGCGCCCGCGCAGGCATGCCAGCAACTCACGCCAGCTCTGGGCGCTCTCGCGCACCCCCGCCTGGAAGCCCACGAGTTCCTTGCGTCCCTCAGGCGTGGCGCCGATGAGGACGAGGACCAGAATGCATTGCTTCTCGTCCTCCAGCCGACCCTGGAGATAGATGCCATCGGCCCACATGTAGACGTAGCGTCGGGCCGACAGGTCGCGCCGGCGCCAGCGCTCGTGCTCGGCCTCCCACTCCGCCTTCAGGCGGCCGATCACCTGCGCCGACAAGCCAGAGGCGTCCTTGCCGAGCAACGCCTCCAGCGCCTCCTGGAAGTCCCCGCTGGACACGCCACGAAGGTAGAGCGTCGGCAAAACCGCATCCAGCGACCGCGTCCGCCGCGCGAAACGGGGCAGAATGGCCGACGTGAAACGGATGCGCTCTCCTCCGACGCTGCCACGGTCCCGGACCTTCGGGCGCCGCACAGACACAGGACCAATGCCAGTCAGGATCGCCCGTTCCGGCCCGTGGCCATGACCCAGTCAGGATCGCCCGTTCCGGCCCGTGGCCATGACGCACCAGGCGCCGGCGGCCGTCTTCGGTCTTCAGATGTTCATGCGCCGCCAGCACGGCGGCAACCTCCGCTTCAATGGCCTGTGCCAGGAGCTCGCGAGCTCCGGCGCGGAGTACTTCGGTCAGCGGATCGGCCGTCACCCCTGGATGGTGCAGCGCGACAACACTATCTCTTCCGTCATGGCGTATCACTCCTTGCTTGGAGACCGGGAGGCTTCGTCACCCCCCACAATACGCCACCTCCTTCTCTCAGCCCGTCACCCACTCTCGGCCATAGCTCCGCGAGGTCGCGATCTCCAGCGAAGCGAGCACGGGAATGGCACGGTCGAACATGGATGTCTTGTCTGAGACCGGCTCCGGCATCGGTCGTTTCCCTTCCTTTCGGCGTGTGGCGAGCGAACGCGCAATGACGCTGCGGCTTGCTCCACCGCTGGCGACGGCGGCGAACCAGCCAGCTGCTATCGCCGCCCGTCCGGCCCGGGATCGGCGGTTGCTTCCAGCCAGCGGGGCGCGAAGGCGAGGACGGGGACGTCCGGCGGCAGCGACGGGTTGAACAACGCGTTGTGCCACCAGGTTTCCTCGCGGTGCGAGTCGTCGGCCCCTAGTGTTGTGTCCCAGAGATATATGAGCAAAGTCTCTGGACTTTTGCGAGTATTGAGTCTGCGGTTGCGGTCCACATGAAGGGAGTGGCTTTGGCGTTGTAGTGGTGGACGAAGAGATCGATCTTGTTCACCAGTTCGCTGACGTTGGAGAACGAGCCGCGTCGAATGGCGGTTTGAGTGATGATGCCGAACCAGCGCTCGACCTGGTTGAGCCACGAGGCATAGGTGGGTGTGTAGTGGATGTGGTATCGCGGTCGCCTTGCGAGCCAGGCTCTGACCTTCGGGTACTTGTGGGTGGCGTAGTTGTCGGCGATGAGGTGAACGTCGAAGGGTTCGGGGAGGTTGGCGTCGATGTGGCGCAGGAAGGCGAGAAACTCCTGGTGGCGATGGCGCTTCTTGCACTGGGTGATGACCTGTCCGGTGGCGATGTCGAGGGCGGCGAACAGGGTGGTGGTGCCGTGACGGACGTAATCGTGGGTGACCCCTTCGACGTAGCCCAGCCCCATCGGCAGCATCGGTTGGGTGCGGTTGAGCGCCTGGACCTGGGTTTTCTCGTCGACACAGAGCACGACGGCGTGGTCGGGCGGGTTGAGATAGAGGCCGACGATATCGCGCACCTTCTCGACGAAGAAGGGGTCGTTGGAGAGCTTGAAGTAGCGCTGGCGGTGGGGTTGGATGGCGAACAGACTGAACCAGCGTTGCACGGTGCTCTTGGAGACGCCGCTTTGCTCGGCCATGGCGCGCACGCTCCAATGGGTGGCGCCATCGGGTGGTTTGGTCTGGAGCGCGGTGTTGATGACCTCGGCGACCCGTTCATCGTCATGGGTTCTGGGCCGGCCCGGGCGCAGTTCATCGTGCAACCCCTCGATCCCTTGCATGCGATAGCGCTTGCGCCACTTGCCAACGGTGGCATCGCTCAGGCGCATGCGCCGGGCGATCGAGGCGTTCGCCTCGCCCTGGGCGCAGGCGAGAACGATTTGCGCACGCCGCACCACTCCATGAGGCAAGGAGCGAGAGTTGGCGAGGCTGAGGAGCCGATCTTTCTCGTCGTCCGTGAGAACGACGGGTTCGATGGGGCGACCACGGGGCATGGGCAGACTCCTGACAGGAAACTGCCCATAAATATATCATCTATCTCTGGGACATCACACTAGGAGCCTGCGCCGCAGAACGCTTTTGGGCACCTTCAGACACCATAGGTAGTAGTAAAGAATAATCTGACACCACTACATATAGTAGGCAATTTTCCTACGGCGCAGGCTCCTAGCAAGGCCACAGCGCAGGGCAGCGCGTAGCGCTGGCCGTCCTGGGCGAAGGAGAGCACGCAGCGCCCCTCGTGCGCGAGCGTTGCGGCGAGCGGAGATTCGGCCGCGAAGGTCGCGGTCAGCAGGCCCGAAAAATCCCGCGCATATTGGTAGTAGCGCTCCGCCAGCAGCGCGAGCGCCGCCTCGCGCATCGCCCGCGGTTCGTGGGTGCGCCGCGCCAGATGGCGGAACTCGGGCGCGAAAGCCTCCGCCTCCTTCCGCACGAGGAGCGTGGTCACGGCCGGCGCAAGCTCTTCGCCCGCCGCACTCAGCGCCTGCGGCCGCATGCCGAGCGTCGGCCGGCCCTCCCGGCGCCGCATGGCGTCGGCGCGGATGCGGCACTGCCAGCCGACGAAGTGGTCGCGCAGCCGCTCGGCCCGCGGCGCGGCGCTCACGGCCCCTCGGAATGCTCAGCGCCGGCGCGCGCCGAACGGACGCCCCGCCCGTATGCAGGGCAGGGCGGGGCGATCCCGTCAGGCGCGGCGCTCAGAGCTTGGAGCCGGTGAGCAGGTAGCCGCTGCCGGGCGAATCCGAGGGCTTGAACGGCGTCTCCACCACCTCGGCGTCCACCGGCGCGTCTGCGTATTGCTTGTCCAGCTCCACGGTGAGCCTGGTGCCGACCTCGCTGTAGCCGATCGGCAGCATGGCGAGCGCGATGTTAGAGTTCTGCGCCGGCGACCAGAAGGCGCTGGTGACGTAGCCGACGTCGGTCGCCCCGTCGCGCACGATGTAGAAGTCCGCCGGGTACCAGGTGATGGGCTTGCCGCCCATGCGGAGCCCGACCAGCTTCTCGGTCACGCCCTCGTCCCTGATCCTGGCAAGTGCCTCCCTGCCGATGAAGTCGCCCTTGTCGAAGTTGACCTGCCAGCCGAGGCCGACCTGATAGGGGTTGGTCTCGATGTCCATGTCCTGGCCCCAGCTCAGGATGCCGGCCTCGATGCGGCGGATATGCCCCGGCGCGATGACCCGCAGGTTGAACTGCTTGCCGGCCTCCAGCACCGCGTTCCACATCGCGTCGGCGTTGATCGTGGCGTCGATGAGATAGATCTCGTATCCCGCCTCGCCGGAGAAGCCCGAGCGCGAGATCACCACCTCGCAGCCGCCGACCTCCACGTTCTGGAGCAGCCCGTAGTACGGCACGTCGTCGATCGCCGGGCCCACCAGCGCGCGGATAAGGTCCTGCGCCTTGGGTCCCTGGATCTGCACCGGGCAGACGTCGATCTCGTTGACCTCGACATCCATCTTGGCGACGGCGTTCACGCCCTGCAGGTAGATGCCGACATCGGAATCGGCGAGCGAGAACCAGAACTCGTCGTCGGCCACGCGCAGCAGCACCGGGTCGTTGATGATGCCGCCATAGAGATTGCAGAGGATGACGTAGCGCGCCTTGCCGGTCTCGATCTTCTTCACGTCGCGGGTGATCACGAAGTCGACGAACTTCTCCGCATCGGGGCCCTTGACCTGGATCTGCCGCTCCACGGCCACGTCCCACATGGTGACGTGCTCGGTGAGGTACTTGTATTCCTCCAGCAGGCCGCCTTCCTCCAGCGGAATGTAGGCGCGCGGGTGATAGATGCGGTTGTAGACCGTGTAGCACCAGCAGCCGGCGGCCTTTGCCAGATGAAAGTAAGGCGATTTTCGCACACGGGTGGAGAGCAGCATCTTGGCGTTGAAGTCGCCGCTCTGACGCAGGTTAATCGGCGCGTGGCGCCGGCTCATCTGACCCATTTCGCTAGACCCCTCTACAGGTTGGAGGCGCGATACTAGCGGCGAGGTCGGCTCCCCGCTACCAAGATCGACACCCCAATTCATACGCGATCGACACCTCGTTTGCGCGCCGTAATCGGTGGCATCGGGGCGGCCTAGGATCGAGGATCGCTCCCACCAACCGAGACGAGGCCCCCATGTCGCGTGGTCCGGAACTCCCTTCCATCAATCAGCTCGCCGAGATCGCTGCGGATTTCGGGTTGGACATGTCGCTCGACGACCTCACCAACCAGCGGGACGCCATGCGTGGCGCCATCGCGAGCCTGCGCCACATCGACGACATGCCGGAGGAACGCCCGGCCGTCGCCTATCCGCGGACCTCGGGTTACCGGCCGCACCCCGACGAGAACCCCTACAACGCCTGGTACTGGCGAGCCGAGATCAAGGGCGCCGATTCGGGTTCCCTCGCGGGCGAGGAGATCGGCATCAAGGACGTGGTCTCCGTGGCCGGCCTGCCGATGATGAACGGCGCGCGCGCCCTCGAAGGCTACGTGCCCATCATCGACGCCACCATCGTGACCCGCCTGCTCGACGCGGGCGCCACCATCGTCGGCAAGACGGCCTGCGCGGACTTCTCCTTCTCCGGCGGCGGCCACACCAGCGGCTACGGCCCGGTGCGCAATCCGCGCAAGCCCACCCATGCGCCCGGCGGCTCGTCGAAGGGGAGCGCCGCCGCGGTCGCCGCCGGCGACGTGGCCATGGCCATCGGCGGCGATCAGGGCGGCTCGATCCGCATCCCCGCCTCCTGGTGCGGCGTGGTCGGGCACAAGGCGACCTTCGGCCTCATTCCCTATACCGGGTGCCTCGCGATCGACATGACCCTCGACCACATCGGGCCTATGACGAACACGGTTGAGAACACGGCCCGCATGCTCTCGGTGCTGGCTGGCCCCGACCCCCTCGATCCGCGCCAGCGGGGCGTGATCCCTGCGGATTATGTGCAGGACTACATGCCGGCCATCGGCGCGGGCTGCGAGGGAATCCGCATCGGCGTGCTCAGCGAGGGCTTCGGCCAGACGACCGAGACCTGGCCCGAGTTCGGCCTGCCGGGGAGCGAGCCGGCGGTCGACGAATCGGTGTTCGCGGCGGTGCGCCGGCTGGAGGAGCGCGGCGCCCAGGTCAGCGAGGTCTCGGTGCCCGAGCATTATCACGGTCTCAGGCTCTGCTTTGCTTCCCGGGCGCTGGCGCCTCGCGAAACCCTGCCGATGATCGTCAAGCTGCTCGGCCATAGCGACATCGAGACGACGGCGCGTTACGCCCACCTGGCGCGCGAGGCCGTCAAGGCGTCGGCCTCGCGGCTACGAATCGCTTGCCGGAGCGGTGCGGGAAACCCTCCACGGGTTGTGAGAGCGAGGCCATCGGTCTAACCCGCCGGATACCGCGTAGGACGCGAGGCTCTTACACCACTCCGCGGGACACGATCCATCTTCCGATTGGCCTCCAACAAGCGTGCCGGACAACATGCGTATGACCGCGTTGGGACGACCGCGACCAACAACTCTCACGAAATTGACCAAATGGAACATTTGTTCCAATATTGCGGTTCGTCCCCGTTGCCCAGAGCCGATGCTGGGAACTGCCTGCAATGAACCATTCGCAGCCTCCGGAAACGATCGATGCCCTCTTCGCCCGATTGCACGAGGGCTCGGCCGAGCTGCCGAAGCGGCTCAGACAGTGTGCCGCCTTCGTGCTGCTCAATCCGGACCGCATTGCGGTCTCCACGGTGTCGGAGCTCGCGGAGATGGCGGAGGTCCAGCCTTCCGCCTTCGTGCGGTTCTGCCAGGTGCTGGGGTTCTCGGGGTTCTCCGCGTTGCAGCGGCTCTTTCGCGAGGCCTATGCCCAGCGGCAGTGGCCCGACTACACGACCCGGCTCGATATGCTGCACGCGAGAGCGGACGACAGCCCGGCGGCGCTCTTCGGCGAGTTCGTGTCCGCGGGGCGCTCCTCGCTCGAGAATCTATTGGTTTCATTGGATATAAATGATCTCGAAGCCGCCGTTGAATTGATCGCCGAAGCCGACGTCATCCACCTCGCGGGATTTCGGCGGTCGATGCCGGTGTCGACCTATCTGGCCTATGCATTCGAGAAGCTCGGCGCGGCGAGCGTTCACCACGCTGACGTGGGCCGCATGAGCAGCCATCTGAGCGTGCGCGGGAACGACGTCCTGATCGCGATCTCCTTCGCCCCCTATACCGTCGAGACCATCGATCTTGCGGCGCATGCGCGCGCGGTGGGGGCGTCGGTGGTGGCGATTACCGACGCCGGCGTGAGCCCCCTGCGCCGTCTCGGCACCGTGGCGCTGACGGTATCCGAGATCGACGTGGGCGCATTCCGCCCTCTCGCGGCGACGCTGGCGCTCGCCATGACGATTGCGGTCTCGGTCGGCGCGCGCCGCCACGCAAAGGCCGCCGGCGCATAGTCACCTTTTTCGCTTTGATTTCCAATAATGGAATTTGTATTCTATTTGTGGTAGCCGCGCCCGGAGCCCCGGGTGGACGCAAATCGCCGCCGGGCGGCTCCGGCGCACATGAAATGGGAGGAGTCCATGAAATCCAGAGTCATTGCGCTCGCAGCCGCCGCGCTGGCGGCGATCGGTCTGGCCACGAGCCCGGGAATCGCCTCGGCGGAGGGCGAAAAGTTCGTCCTCATCAGCCACGCGCCGGACAGCGACAGCTGGTGGAACACGATCAAGAACGCGATCGGGATCGCCGGCGAGCAGATGGGCGTGACCGTCGACTATCGCAATCCGCCGACCGGCGACCTGGCCGACATGGCCCGCATCGTCGAGCAGGCGTCGGCGGCCAACCCGGACGGCATCATCGTCACCATCGCCGACTTCGACGTGCTCAGCGGCCCCATCACCGATGCCGTCGACAAGGGCATTCCCGTCATCACGATCAATTCGGGCACTCACGAGCAATCCGAGCAGCTCGGCGCCCTGCTGCATGTGGGCCAGCCGGAATACGACGCCGGATTCGGTGCCGGCAAGAAGGCCAAGGCGGCGGGCGTCACCAAGTTCCTGTGCGTCAATCACTACATCACCAATCCGGCCTCGGTCGATCGCTGCCAGGGCTACGCCGATGCCCTTGGCGTGGAGCTCGGCAACCAGATGATCGATAGCGGTCAGGACCCGGCCGAGATCAAGAACAAGGTGATGGCGTACTTGAACAGCAACGAGGATGCGAACGGAATCCTGACGCTGGGGCCGACCTCGGCCCACCCGACGCTGGCGGCGCTGGACGAGCTCAGCCTCTCGGGCGAGATTCATTTCGGCACCTTCGACCTCTCGGGCGAAATCGCCGCCGGGGTCAAGGACGGCACGATCGCGTTTGCGATCGACCAGCAGCCCTATCTTCAGGGCTACATGCCGGTCATCATCCTCACCAACCTCGCGCGCTACGGCGTTGTGCCCTCGGGCCACATGAATTCCGGCCCCGGCTTCATCACCACGGGCAACATCGCCCTGGTCGAGCAGTACGCGGGGGAATACCGCTGATCCTGTCCTGACCTTCCCCGGCTCGGGGTCGATCCGCCGCGGCCTGGCGCCGCGGCGGATTCCCGCCTTGTGATCGGGGGATATTGCGGGAGGGAGCCATGCCCGACGAACGCCTGAGGGAGATGTCGTCGTTTCGTCGCGCCATGATCCGGCCCGAACTGGGCGCCATTTGCGGCACGATCCTCGTCTTCGTCTTCTTTCTCATGGTGGCGTCCGACACCGGCATGTTCTCGCCGGAAGGCATCATGAACTGGGGCGTCGTCTCGGCGCAGTTCGCGATCATCGCCGTCGGCGCCTGCCTGCTGATGATCGCCGGCGAATTCGACCTCTCGGTCGGCTCCATGATCGGCTTCGCCGGCATCGTCATCGCAATCGTCTCGGTCCACTGGGGCTATCCCGTCTGGCTCGGGATCATTCTGGCCTTCGTCGTTGCCGTCGCACTGGGCGCGTTGAACGGCTGGATCGTCATCAAGACCGGCCTGCCGAGTTTCATCGTCACCCTCGCGTTCCTCTATATTCTGCGCGGGCTCACAATCTTCATTTCCATCACCACCACGCGCAAGACCATCATCGGCGGCGTGAAGGACGCGGCGGAGGGCGACTGGCTGGCGCCCGTCTTCGGCGGCACGATTCTCGGCGGCCTCTTCGACTGGCTCGCCGATCTTGGCCTGATTGCCACCTTCACGCGCGGCCGCCGCGAGGGAGAGCCGGTGGTAGACGGGGTTCCCATGCTGATCGTGTGGGCGATCGGCCTGGTCCTCGTCGGGCACTGGGTACTTACCCGGACGAAATTCGGCAACTGGATCTACGCCGCCGGCGGCGACGCCCAGGCCGCGCGATACACCGGCGTGCCCGTGAACCGCGTCAAGATCCTGATGTTCATGTTCACTGCCTTCTGCGCCACCGTCTTTGCCACCTGCCAGGTGACGGAATTCGGCTCCGCCGCCGCGGACCGCGGCCTGCTGAAGGAGTTCGAAGCCATCATCTGCGTGGTGATTGGCGGCGCGCTGCTCACCGGCGGATACGGCTCCGTGGTCGGCGCTGCGCTCGGCGCGCTGATCTTCGGCGTCGTTCAGCAAGGGCTCTTCTTCACCGGCGTGGAGAGCAGCCTCTTCCGCGTCTTCCTCGGCGTCATTCTGCTGCTGGCAGTGATCCTCAACACCTACGTCCGCCGCTTGATCACGGGAGAGCGATAATGAGCGACCCCATGATTGAAATGCGCGACGTGGAGACCGACGAGGATTCGCTGATCGAGCTGTCGAAGATCGAGAAGCACTTCGGCGCCGTGATCGCGCTGGCCGGCGTCTCGATCTCGGTCTGGGGGGGTGAATGCCACTGCCTGCTGGGCGACAACGGCGCCGGCAAGTCCACCTTCATCAAGACCATGTCGGGCGTTCACAAGCCGACCAGAGGGCAAATCCTGATGGGCGGCGAGGAGGTGAGCTTCGATAGCCCGCGCGACGCCATGATGGTGGGAATCGCGACCGTGTATCAGGACCTCGCGCTGATCCCCTTGATGTCGGTCACCCGCAACTTCTGGATGGGGCGCGAGCCGACCAAGGGCTTCGGGCCCTTCAAGTTCATCGACTTCAAGATGGCCAACGACGTGACGATGACGCGCATGGCCGAGATGGGCATTCACTTGCGCGAGCCGAGCCAGGCGGTCGGGACACTCTCGGGCGGCGAGCGCCAGACCGTCGCCATCGCCCGCGCGGTCCATTTCGGCGCGAAGATTCTGATCCTGGACGAGCCCACCTCGGCGCTCGGCGTGCGCCAGACCTCGAACATCCTTGCGACCATCGACCGGGTGCGCAACTCGGGCATCGGCGTCGTCCTCATCACCCATAACGTCCGCCACGCCATGGCAGTCGGCGACCGCTTCACCGTGCTGAACCGCGGCACGACTCTCGGCACGGCGAAGCGCGGCGAGATCGAGGCCGAGGAGCTGCAGGACATGATGGCCGGCGGTCAGGAGCTGGCGGCGCTCGAAGGGTCCCTCGGCGGCACCGTGTGATGCGTCCTCTCGATGTCATATCCATCGGCCGATCGTCGGTCGACCTCTACGGCGGCCAGGTGGGCGGCCGGCTGGAGGACATGCGGACCTTCCGCAAGTACATCGGCGGCTCGCCCACCAACACGGCGGCCGGTGCGGCACGGCTCGGCCTGAAATCGGCCGTGATCACCCGCGTCGGCGACGAGCACATGGGGCGCTTCATCCGCGAGCAGCTGCGGGCCGAAGGGGTGGACGTGCGCGGTATCATCACCGACCCGGAGCGCCTCACGGCGCTCGTCTTGCTCGGTATCCGCGATCAGGAACGCTTCCCGCTGATCTTCTACCGCGAGAACTGCGCCGACATGGCGCTCTCGCCCGAAGATATCGACCCTGAGTTCATCGCCGAGGCCCGCTGCGTCCTCGCCTCCGGCACGCACGTGTCGCATCCCCGGACCGAGGCCGCGACCCTCCGCGCCGTCGATCTGGCCCGCGCGGCCGGCGCGAAGACCATCCTCGACATCGACTACCGGCCCAACCTCTGGGGCCTGTCGGGCCACGGCGACGGCGAGAACCGCTTCATCGAATCGGAGGCGGTCACGGCCAAGCTGCAAGGGATCCTCGGCCGTTTCGACGTGATCGTCGGCACGGAGGAGGAATTTCACATCGCCGGCGGCGCGACCGCGACGTACGAGGCGCTGGCCAACGTGCGCGCTGTGAGCGCGGCGACCCTGGTCTGCAAGCGGGGTGCCGCCGGCGCCACCGCGTTCGACGGGCCAGTTCCCGCGTCCCTCGACGAGGGGATCAGCGGCGAATCCTTCATGGTCGAGGTCTTCAACGTGCTCGGCGCCGGCGACGGCTTCATGGCGGGCCTGCTCAAGGGATGGCTCTCGGGCGAGGACTGGGCCGAGACCTTGCGCATCGCCAATGCCTGCGGCGCGCTCGCCGTCTCGCGTCACGGCTGCACGCCGGCCTACCCCAGCGCCATCGAGCTGCGCCACTTCCTGGACCATGGCCCCTCCACGCCCGCCGTGCGGCACGATGCGCGCCTGGAGCAGATCCACTGGTCGACCAACCGCGCCAGGACATGGCCAGGCATGCGTGTCTTCGCCTTCGATCACCGCACGCAGCTCGAGCACATGGCGGCCTGCTGCGGATCGGCGCCGGAGCGCATCGGCGCATTCAAGAACCTCTGCCTGGATGCGACGCTTCGCGTCGCCGACGGGCGCGAGGGCTTCGGCATCCTCTGCGACATGCGCCTCGGCCGCGCGGCGCTCTTCGCGGCGGCGGGGACCGGCCTCTGGATCGCCCGTCCGGTGGAGAAGCCCGGCTCGAGACCGCTGGCCGTAGAAATCGGCGACGATTTCGGCTCGGCCTTGGCGGAATGGCCGTCCGAACACGTGGTGAAGGTTCTCTGCTTCTATCGTCCGGACGACCCGGACGACCTGCGCGCCGATCAGGAGGCCACGGTCAAGCGACTGGCCGACGCGGCACGCGCCAACGATCTGGACTTCTTGCTGGAGGTCATTCCCTCCAAGTACGGACCGGCGGACGAGACGCTGACGGCCGCGATCATCGAGCGCTTCTATGCCATCGGCGTCTACCCCGATTGGTGGAAGCTGGAGCCGATGGTCTTGGATAGGGCATGGCAACTGGCGTGCGACGCGATCGCCGCCAACGACCCCTATTGCCGGGGCATACTCGTACTCGGCCTGGATGCGCCCGTCGACGACCTGCACGCGAGCTTTCGGGTTGCGGCCAGGCACGATCTGGTCAAGGGGTTCGCCATTGGGCGCACCATATTTGCCGATGTCGCCCGGGCCTGGATGGCCGGTACCATGACCGACGATATGGCAGTAACGCGCATGGCCGAAACCTTCGCCGGCCTCTGCGCGGCTTGGGACGAGGCATGCGCGGGATTGGGACGACCATGAGCACGATCCGACTGACGGCGGCGCAGGCCCTCGTCCGCTATCTGGGCGCACAGGTGAACGAGGACGGTGAGCGGCTCGTGGCCGGGGTGTGGGCGATCTTCGGCCATGGCAACGTCGCTGGACTCGGCGAGGCCCTCCACCGCGCGGGCGATTCGCTCCCCACTTGGCGTGGCCATAACGAGCAGAGCATGGCGCACGCCGCGATCGCCTACGCCAAGGCCAACAACCGCAAGCGGCTCATGGCGGTAACGTCGTCCATCGGACCGGGTGCCACCAACATGGTCACGGCGGCGGCGCTGGCGCACGTCAATCGCCTGCCGGTGCTGTTCCTGCCGGGAGACGTCTTCGCCAACCGGCTCCCCGACCCGGTCCTCCAGCAGGTCGAGGATTTTGGGGACGGAACCGTCAGCGCCAACGACTGCTTCCGCCCGGTCAGCCGCTACTTCGACCGCATCGCCCGGCCCGAGCAACTGCTGTCGGCCCTGCCACGTGCGATGGCGACGCTCGTGGACCCCGCCGAGTGCGGACCCGTCACCCTCGCTCTGTGCCAGGATGTCCAGACCGAGGCCTACGACTATCCCGACGCGTTCTTCGAGTCCCGGACCTGGACCATGCGCCGGCAACGGCCCGATGCACGCGAGCTGAAGCGCGCGGTCCGGGCGCTCCGCGCGGCGAAGACACCGCTCGTCATCGCCGGCGGCGGGGTTCACTATTCCCAAGCCTGCGACACGCTTGCGGCCTTCGCCGAGCGCCGTGGCATCCCCGTTGCCGAAACCCAGGCCGGCAAGTCGGCATTGCCCTGGTCGCACCCGTGCAGCGTCGGCGCCATCGGCGTGACGGGGACCGAAGCCGCCAACGAAATCGCACGGGCGGCGGATCTGATCCTAGCGATCGGCACCCGCCTGCAGGACTTCACCACCGGCTCGTGGAGCCTGTTCCAGAACCCGGTCGCAAGGCTGGTGGCGATCAACGCGGCAGCCTTCGATGCGACGAAGCACGACGCGATCGGCGTCGTCGGCGACGCGCGGACGTCCCTCGACGAGCTCGACGCCGCACTGGGTGACCACGCCTTCACACCGCCGAGCCAGGCGCTGAAGACCGATTGGAACCGCGCTGCCGACGCGGCCACCGGCGCGCCCGGCAATAACGTCCTGCCATCGGACGCCCAGGTGATCGGCGCCGTTCAGCGAACCATCGGCGACAACGGGATGATCGTCTGCGCAGCCGGCGGCATGCCCGGCGAGCTGCACAAGCTCTGGCGCTCGCCGCGCCAGGGCGACTATCACCTGGAATACGGCTATTCCTGCATGGGCTACGAGATCGCCGGCGGTCTCGGCGTCAAGATGGCGCGTCCCGACGCCGATGTGGTCGTTATCGTCGGCGACGGCTCCTACATGATGATGAACTCGGAGCTTGCGACCAGCGTCATGCTCGGTCTCAAGCTCACCGTGGTCGTGCTCGACAACCGCGGCTTCGGCTGCATCGACCGGCTGCAGCGGGCCACCGGCGGCGCGAGCTTCAACAACCTGCTCAATACGGCCCGGCACGAGGCACCGTCGGTCATCGATTTCGCTGCCCACGCCGCTTCGATGGGAGCTGTCGCGACCCATGTCGACGGCATTGAGGGCCTGGAGGCCGCCATAAGCGAGGCGCGGTCGGCCGACCGCACCACCGTCATCGTGATAGACACCGACCCGGCAGTGAGCACGGGGGCCGGCGGTCACTGGTGGGACGTCGCGGTGCCCGAAGTCTCGGACCGTGCCGAGGTCGTGCGGGCGCGCGAAGCCTATGACGCGGCGCTGAAGAGGCGCCAATGATCCGCTACGGCACCAACCCCATCGCCTGGTCGAACGACGACGACCGGAGCCTCGGCGGCGACATCCCGCTCGAACAGTGTCTGAGAGATGCCAGCCGGATCGGCTTCGACGGGATTGAGAAGGGTCACAAGTTCCCCGCCGATGCTGGGGCGCTGAAGGCGGTGCTTGGCACCTACGGGCTGGACTACGTCTCAGGCTGGCATTCCTTGAGACTGCTCGAACGATCCGTCGCGGACGAGATCGCGGAGATGGAGCCGCATCTCGAAGTGCTGAAGGCGCTGGGGTGTTCGGCCTGCATCGCCTGCGAAACGACCGGCGCCGTTCACGGCGCACTCGACGCGCCGCTCTCTGACCGACCGACGCTCGATCCCTCCCGCTGGCCCGCGTTCTGCGCGGACGTGGAGGCGATCGCCGCACACTGCACGGGTCACGGCATCCGCCTCGCCTACCATCACCATATGGGAACCGTGGTCGAGAGCGGGGCGGACATCGAGGCGTTCATGGCGCACGCCGGCCCCAGCACATGGCTTCTGCTCGACACCGGGCACGCCGCGTTCGCCGGTGCCGATCCGGCAGCGCTGGCCGAGCGATACATGGATCGTATCGTCCACATTCACGCGAAGAACGTGCGCCCCGCAATTCGCCGGAAGGCGATGGCCGAGGACCTGTCGTTCCTCAAGGCAGTCAAGCTCGGCGTGTTCACGGTGCCGGGAGACGACGAAGGCTGCGTCGACTTCCCGGCTGTCCTGCGCATAGCCGCCCGGCACGGCTACTCCGGTTGGCTCATCACCGAGGCCGAGCAGGACCCGGCGGCACGCGACCCGGTCGTCTACCAGACATTGGCACTGAAGACGCTTCGCGCGATGGCGCGGGAAGCCGGTTTGGACAAGGAGCACGCAAATTGACCAGTCTCTTGCGAAAACCCTCGGGCTCGACAGGCAAGATTATCGATATCACGCCGGAAGACGCCGGTTGGCGCTATGTCGGGTTCGCCGTCTACGCGCTCGAGGCCGGCGAGACGGCCGGCGAGGAGACCGGCAGTCGCGAGGTGATCCTGGTCATGGTCGAGGGAAAGGCCCATCTGGCGACGCCGGACGTCGATTTCGGCCTCCAGGGCGAACGCATATGTGTCTTCGAGCGGAAGAAGCCCCATGCCGTCTACGTGCCCAACGGAAGCTCATGGTCCGCTCGGGCGGAGACGGACTGCACCATCGCGGTCTGCTCGGCGCCGGGAGCTGGCGGACACGCAGCGGCGGCCATCGATCCGGCCGGTATCCCCCTGCTGGAGCGCGGCAAGGGCGCCAACACGCGCTATATCCACCCCATCGCCATGGACGACGCAGATATCGCCGACAGCCTTCTGATCACCGAGGTGTTCACGCCCCAGGGCAATTGGTCGAGCTATCCACCCCATCGGCACGATGCCGACGAGGGCAAGGAGATGACCTATCTGGAGGAGACCTATTATCACCGCATCGACCCGCCGCAGGGGTTCGGCATCCAACGCGTCTTCACTGAGGACGGAGACCTGGACGAGACGATGGCGGTCTCCGACGGCGACACCGTTCTCGTGCCGCGCGGCCACCACCCGTGCGGCGCGCCTTACGGCTACGACATGTACTACCTCAACGTCATGGCCGGCCCGAAGCGCCAGTGGCGCTTCAGGAACCATCCCGATCACGACTGGATCTATCGTCGGGACGCCGGGTCGTGAGCGGCCCTGTCGCGCTAGGGCTCCTCGGCGCCGGCCGGATCGGCCGCGTTCACGCTCGCTCGCTCGCGGGGATCGAGGATGCGCGACTGGTTGCCGTCGCCGACCCCGACGAAGCCGCCGCCGCGACCGTCGCCCGGCTGACCGGCGCACGCGTCGCCTCGGCCGATGAGGTGTTGGACGATCCGGCCATCCAGGGCGTGATGATCGCGACGCCCACAGACCTGCACGCCGATCAGATCGAGAGGGCGGCTCGAGCGGCCAAGCCCATTTTCTGTGAGAAACCGGTCGCCCTCGACCTCGCCCGGGCGCAACGGAGTGTGGCCGTGGCGGAAGGATGCGGTGTTCCATTGATGATCGGCTTCCAGCGTCGCTTCGACCCGTCGTTCCGGTGCCTGCGCGACGTGATCGACAGCGGGGACATCGGCGATATCGAGCTGGTGCAGATCACCTCGCGCGATCCGGTGCCACCGCCGATCGGCTTTGTCGAACGCTCCGGCGGGTTGTTTCGAGACATGATGATCCACGACTTCGACATGGCCCGGTTCCTGATCAGCGAAGAAATCGTCGAGGTCGCCGCGACAGGCTCGGTGCTCATCGACGAGGCCATCGGTGCCGCCGGCGATGTCGATACAGCAGCCGTCATGCTGCGCTCGCAGGGTGGAAGACTCGCCGCGATCTCGAACTCCCGCCGGGCCACCTATGGCTACGACCAGCGGGTCGAGGTGCACGGCTCCCTTGGCATGGTCTCGGCCGGAAATCCCGTGGCCACGACGGTCGCGCGGGCCGGTGCGGCGGGGTTCGCCACCGACCCGCTCCGCGACTTCTTCATGGATCGTTATGTCGACGCCTATCGGCTCGAAATCGAGGCGTTCTGCGACCTCATCAGGGGTAGGGAGGTTGCCTATTCGGATGGCACCGACGGTCTTGCAGCTCTCGCCATAGCTGATGCCGCCGTCCAATCCCTCAAGACCGGTCGAAGAGTCGCCGTCCCTAAACCAGGCAGCCTGTCGTGATCGACGCGTTCCCAGTCGCCGTCCCTAAACCAGGCAGCCTGTCGTGATCGACGCGTGAGTCCCTTGTGGCCGCCACCGACGGGGCGCTCGTGCTCAAGGCCGTCCGAGACCACGATGCATCGAGCGCGGCAGCCACGCTCCCTGCGGTAACGTACTGCGTGCCGTGTAGAGGATTGCGGGGATCAGATTGAAGTCGTCAGCAAATGGCTGTCTCGGCTGTTGCAAGCCCATGCAACCACCGAGACCGGCGCTTGCGATGGCGAAGTTCCCACTTCTTGTTCCCACCGCGCTCTCGTGCCTACTTGCCGGCTGTGTCGTGTTACCGTTCGGCGTTTAGCCTCTGTCAGATACCCTGTCCTCGGCTGACAACTGGGGATACGCGTGATCGACGCCCTGCGAAGGGACCGGCTTCAATGTGCCGAGCGCATCCCCACCGTTTCTGAAGATCCGCTTTGACACGTCATCGAGGAAAACAGCGGCAGTCTCGACAATATCCGGTTCCGTCGTGTCGCCGGAGAGTGCCCGCACCGCGTTGAGCGCGACACCGTCGGCTTCTTCGACGGGTTCCCATTTGGCCAGGAAGACGGCGGCTTGATCCATGTCTTCGGGTTCCGCTTCCATTGTCGATGCCGCCAGGCAGCCAGCAGTCAGGCGGATCGCGTCGAGGGCCGGTGCGCGTGCTTCCTCGCCGAATCCTCCGCCAGCCAGTAGCTGCGCAGCCTTGAGCTTGTGATTCGCACGATCCGCGAGTGCCCGGGCTCGGAGCAGCCCCACCCGTTCGTCCTCGCGTTCCCGATCCCCCGGCTCGGGATAGATGTCTTCCATCGTTTCCGTCGGCGAAGCAATCAGCCCCGATCGAGCCAGCCGCAACATCGACTCATGGGTTGCGGGATCGATCACCGTGACGGCGAGTTCCGTCAGCCCCGCCAGACGCTCTTCCTCCGCGCCAATCCGCCCGGGCGGAAGGTCGATCACCGCCAGGATCGCCGTTCCGTCCTCATGACCCAGGATCCGTTGCAGCACAGTTCCATGATCGGCGATAAGCCGGTCGCGCAGAGCCTCACGCGGGGACACCGGCTGCGCGGCGGCCTCGTCGGGCTTCGTCGTCTGGTCCGGGCCAAGAACGGCCTTCAAGCGTTGCATGAAGGCCGTTCTGCCCGTGGGAAGCGGGATATTGGCGAGGTCGCCGCGCCGGTCGAGCACGCCCTCGGCCAAGGTCCGCTTCGCCTCCAGAAGCCCCAGCATCCGGTGCTCGATCGTGCCCTCGCTCACCAGGTTGAAAACCCTGACCGTGCGATGCTGATGCTTGCGCCACGCCCGAGCGATCCGCTGGTCGAGCTTGGCCGGGTTCCAAGGCTGGTCCATGTTGATCACCGTGTCGGCAATCTGGAGGTTGAGCCCAACGCCGCCGGCCTCGGAGGACAGGAACAGGCGGCAGTCAGGGTCCTGGCGGAACCTCCGTATCTCCTCGCGCCGTCTCGGCTGCGGCACGGTGGCCTTTGGCAGATACGGGTAGACGTCGAGGTCGAGCTTCGGCGGGCGCTTTGCGGCGCGACGATCAAGATGAGACTCCGCATTGCCTCGCCTGATTTGCTCCTTTTGAGCGACTCGTTGCCTCATCTGAAATGCTCCCGAGGGGAATGGATCGGGGGCTTTGGGTATGAGGAGGGTGAGCATGGCGACACGGGATGAACTTGTGGCAGCGCTGTCACGGCGGTATGGCGAGAGCGGACGCGAGGAGAAGACGCGCATTCTGGATGAATTCGTGGCGGTGACGGGCTATCACCGGAAGCACGTGATGCGATTGCTGCGAGGCGGCTCGTCGTCGCGCCCAGCGGCAGCCTTGCGAGCTGGCCGGCGGCTTTACGACGATGCGGTGCGCGAGGCACTGGTTGTGTTGTGGGAAGCGTCGGACCGCATTTGCGGGAAGCGCCTGAAGCCGCTGCTTCCCACTCTCGTCGAAGCCATGGAACGGCATGGTCATCTTGAGCTCGCCGACGATGTCCGATGCCGCTTGCTGACCATGAGTGCGGCGACGATCGACCGGTCACTTCGCAGCATACGAGAGCAGGCCGGCGGGCGGCGCCGAAGATCTTCGCTCGCATCGTCATCGGTGCGGCGGAGTATTCCGGTGCGCACCTATGCTGACTGGCAGGATCCGCCGCCAGGGTTCGCCGAGGCCGATCTGGTGGCTCACAGCGGCCCGGTGACGCGCGGGAGCTTTGTCCAGACGCTGGTACTCACCGATATCGCCACGGGATGGACGGAGTGCGCTCCCTTGCTGTTCCGCGAGCGCACGCTCGTGAGCGCGGTCTTGACGGCCGTCCGCAGGCTCCTGCCGTTCGACCTGCTCGGGTTCGACACCGACAATGACAGCGTGTTCATGAACGAAACGGTGCGGGACTATTGCCGCGACGCCGGCATCGAGTTCACGCGTTGCCGCCCCTGGCGCAAGAACGATCAGGCCTTTGTCGAGCAGAAGAACGGCGCGATCGTTCGCCGCATCGTGGGCTATCGCCGCCTGGAGGGCCCGGAGGCCGTGGCTGCACTGTCGCAGCTTTACGCCACAGTGAGATTGTTCGTGAATTTCTTCCAGCCCTCATTCAAGCTCGCCAGCAAGACGCGCGACGGCGCCCACGTGTGTAAACGCTACCATCCTCCGGCAACGCCCTTTCAACGCCTGCTCGCGGATCAGCGCACACCGCAAAGCGTTCGCGACGAAGTGAGCGCGCCGTTCGCGACCCTGGATCCGATCCGCCTGTTGAGGGATATGAGACGGGCGCAACAGCGTCTGGTCGATCTTGCCGACCGGCCCGTGGCGGTTCAATCGGCGCCGGCCGGTGTGCCGCCGATCGACGAGTTTCTCGCCGGGCTGCGAACGGCATGGAAGGATGGTGATGTGCGGCCGACGGCGCGGCCCGCTGCAAAGCCGAAACGGGGCCGCCGCAGGCCCGATCCCCTGGCTGACGTCACCGAGCAGTTGCGGGAATGGTTCGAAGCCGAGCCGTGGCGAACGAGCCGTCAACTGCTCGAACAACTACAGGCAAAGCATC
Source organism: Alphaproteobacteria bacterium (assembly GCA_965237415.1). GTDB lineage: Bacteria > Pseudomonadota > Alphaproteobacteria > UBA828 > UBA828 > WTGU01. The sequence continues at coordinate 651,696 of CBDEFM010000001.1, read as the reverse complement.
CCGACCGTTATCCCGACAATCTTCTGCGTACGCTGCAACGCCGCGTGCAGGTCTGGCGCCAGGAGCAAGCCCACGACCTGGTGTTTGGAGCGAGCCAATCCGACACCGTGGTACCGGCACCAGCCGACAAGGCCGATCTTGCCTTGGCCACCGCTGTGGATAACCGGCTCGCCGCCGCCAGACTCATGGAGGTCGCTGCGGCAAGCCGGTTACCCACAGCTGCCGACGCTGCCAGAACTCCAGCACCACGCCTGGGGACACAGCCGTGACAAGTGAAGCGAAGCCGTGACCTTGGGGAACATCGACGTGAGGCAAGCACCTCGAAGCTCGGGAACATCCAAGAATGAGGCAATACGGAGTCTCATCTTGATCGTCGCGCTATACGCTTCTCGACCCGGCACAGCACCAGATGCTTGACCCTTGCATTCTGTTGGTCCCATATGCGCCGCTATTTTATCGAGTGCGCGGCCGGCCAGGTGAGACTGACGGACTGGCGCCAGGGATGGATCGAGCGGATCGCGTTGCTCTACCGCCTGAACGAGGCGCGGCTGGAGCATTACGACCCCGGGCTTGAGCGCCAGACGCCGGCGTTCGATGCGGCGCAGGGAACGCTGAAGGAGGCACTCGACGGCCTGTTCGCGCAGGCCGAACAGGAGTTCGCCGGCCTGTCCGACCAGGCGCGCGAGGGCAAGGCGCTGCGCTCGCTGCTGAACCATCGCGAAGGGCTGTGCGTGTTCGTCGACCGCCCCCAGGTGCCGCTGGATACGGATGTTGTTGAACAGCCCAAAGTTGCTCTCGTGTCAGTTTTTTGCGGCGGTGGGAGGTCTCGGCTGCCAGTTCTCCGCCATTTTGGCGTAGGCGGCTTCAGCGTAGCCGACCAGTTCCAGCTCCCGATGACGGATCTCCTTGATCCAGTAGTCCCGCCCGGGTCCGGCTTTTCCATAGGCTCAATTCGCGAATCGTATGTATTTGCGATAGAATGCCTGGAACGTCAGGAGGTTGGATTATGGACGTCAAAGGTTTCCAGGTGTGGTTTTCGGCGGCGCGCGGGCTGACGCGCGCGCAGCGGCGCGAGGCGCTCGCGGTGCTGTCGGGCCGGAGCGAAGGCGAGGCATCGAAGGCCGCGATCGAGCTTGGTGTGGACGAGGCCCGGCGCTGTCCGCACTGCGCGAGCGAGGGGGCGGTTTCGCGCGGTATGGCGCGGGGTCTGCGGCGCTACCAGTGCAAGGGCTGCGGCAGGACCTTCAACGCGCTGAGCGGTACGCCGCTGTCGGGCTTGCACCACAAGGAACGCTGGCTGTCGTTCGGGGCGTCGCTGGCGAAGGGGGAGACGGTGAAGGCCTCGGCGGCGCGCTGCGACGTGGCGGTGAGCACGGCGTTCCGCTGGCGTCACCGGTTTCTGGCGGCGGCGCGGAGCGATTCGGAGGTGCTCAAGGGGATCGTGGAAGCGGACGAGACCTACGTCCTGGAGAGCCGGAAGGGTGCGCGCGGGCTGGGACGCAAGGCACGGCGGCGGGGCGGCAAGGCGAAGAAGCGCGGCCTCTCGCGCGAGCAGGTGCCGGTTCTCATGGCGGCGAACCGCAGCGGAACGACGGTCAGCACTGTGCTGCCCAGGGTCGATGCGGCGGCGCTCGCGGCTGCCCTCGATCCGGTGGTCGCGAAGGACGCCCTGCTGGTCTCCGACGGCGGCGCGAGCTACCCACCTTGCGCCGCCGCGCTCGGGGTGAGCCACGAAGCACTCAACCGCTCGATGGGGGAACGGGTTCGGGGCGATCTGCATGTGCAGACGGTGAACAGCCGCCACAGTAGGTTGAAGGACTTCCTGCGCCCCCGCCGCGGCATCGCCACCCGCTATCTGGACAACTACCTGAGCTGGTTCCACCTCGTCGGCCTCGCCCCCGGCGCCAATGACCGGGCCTGCCTCGCCGCCGCCGTAACACGATGACGCATACGAATCACTAATTGAGCCTTTCCATAGGCCCGCGGCGCACCCGCTTTCAACTCGAGCTTGCGCATCTTCATGGCGACGAAGGCGGGCCGGGCCCATTCGTAGGGCTTGTCCTTGGTCAGCAGATGCCAGATCAGAACCGCGATCTTCCGCGCTGTCGCCACCGCGGCCACGTTCATCCCCTTCTTCGCCTTGACGCGGAGGAAGAAGGCGCGCAGCGGTCCGGGAACGGATGCGGCCACCCACGCGGCTTCGATCAGCATGGTTCGCGCCGTCGCGTTCCCGTGTTTAGAGATCTTTCCGTGGAAGGCCGGCCGATTGCCGGATTGTCGCACGCGCGGTGTCAGTCCGAAGTAGCTCGCCAGCTTCTCGGAGCTGTCGAAGCGGGAGATGTCCCCGATCGACGCCAGCACCGCCGTGGCGACGACCGAGCTGATCCCCGCGACCGTCATCAGCTTACGCGCCCGTTTGTCATCGAGCGCCGTCCGCGCAAGCTTGCGGTCCAGCACCATGAGAGGGCCGTTCAGCCAATCGAGCTGGTCCAGTTGGCGTGCAAGCAGGGCTCTCTCGCCGTCGGGGAGCGGAACCTCAGACAGCCAACGGCGCCCGTCCTTGCCAAAGAGGTGACCGGCATACTTGGGAACCAGATTGGCGTGGAGCACGGCCTGCACCCTGCTCTTGCTCCGTCGTATCGACCGGACCAGCGCCGCCCGCTCGGACACAAGGCGGCGCAGGGCGATGGTCTCGTCGTCCGCCGACCAGACCTCGGGCAAGAAGCCCGATGCATGCAGCTTCGCCAGGATGGCGGCGTCGACCTTGTCGGTCTTCACCCGGGCATGGGCGATGGCGCGTACCTGGAGTGCATTGGCGATCACCACTCTCGCGACGAAGGGTTTCAACAGCCGGACGATCGCCGCAGTGTTGCCCGTCGCCTCGAGAACGACTTCATCATCCGATCTGAGGCTGCGGCCGAACTTGACGACAGCGTCATGCTCCAGGTCCAGGCGCTTTTCCTTGACGATCTCGGTTCCCTCCAGCACCACCACCTGGGCGAAGCTGCGGTGGACATCCAGTCCGATCACACGCATGGGATCCTCCCTTCCAGTTGCAGAGGGAGTGCACGGGCACGTGCGACATCTACGGATTCGCGCTCGCAGCGCAGCCGGGCTGGTCGCAGGGGCGGCCAGATAACAACACGAGCTCGCAGCTCATCATCCATTCGGCCTGCCCGTTCTTCGCACTCCGACGCCCCTGTCCCGACGTGCGCTCGTACCACAACGTCTGGCGAGTCGCTGATCGGAATCCAAGCGTCGTGCTCAACATGCCCGATAACAACGCGGCCGAGCGCGCCCTCAGAGGGCCGGTCATCGGAAGACGCCTGTCCTTCGGCTCCGACAGCGAGGACGGCGCCAGGTTCACGGCGATGATGTACTCGACGATCGGCACCCTCGCCTTGAACGGCATCGCCGTCCTGCGCTGGCTGGAGGCGTGGCTGGAAACATGCGCCAAGAATGCCGGCCGGCCGCCGGACGACCTGTCGCCGTGGCTGCCATGGTCGATGAGCGAGGAGCGCAGGACAGCTTCATGGCAGCGGGATGATCGGCCAGGTCGAGTGCCGCTATTACGGGCGCGACTTCACCGCCGGGGAAATGGCGCTGCTGCGCGCGCTGATCGCTGTCGATCCGCAGCCGACCCGCGCCGGGCTGTCGAGAGAGTTCTGCCGGCGCATCGCCTGGTTCAAGCCCGACGGCGGCCTCAAGGACATGATGGCCAGGGTCGCCATGCTGGCCAAGCACCGCGACGGCCTCATCGTCCTGCCGCCGCCCAGGGGCCGGCAGCACCGGCCAAAGCCGGTCGTCTTCGGCCCGGATACCGAGCCGCCGCTGTTCCCGGCCCCCACAACCCTCGACGAGGTCCGCCCGCTCGATCTGCGGACCGTCGTGCGCGAGACCCGCGAGGGCAAGCTCTGGAACGAGTTCGTCGCCCGCTACCACTATCTCGGGTACAAGACCCTGGTCGGCGCCCAGATGCGCTATGCCGTCCAGGACCGAAACGGCTGGCCACTCGCCATGCTCGGCTTCTCCACCGCCGCGTGGAAGCTCGCCCCGCGCGACAACTTCATCGGATGGACACGGCAGAAGCGCGAGAAGAACCTTCCCTTCGTGGTCGACAACCCGAGGTTCCTGATCCTGCCCTGGATCGAGATCCCCAACCTGGGTTCGCACATCCTCGCCCTCATCCGCCGGCGCCTGCCCGACGACTGGACCGAGCGCTACAAGACCACGCCGGTGCTCATCGAGACTTTCGTCGAAACCCCGCGATATACCGGCGCGGTCTACAGGGCATCGGGCTGGATCCATGTCGGAGCCACCCAAGGACGCGGGCGCTACGACCGGGACAGGCAGTATGACAAGCCGAAGAAGGATGTCTGGCTCCGGCCTCTGCGACGGGATTGGAAACGCACCCTCAATCGCTAAAATCGACCGGGGCGAATGGAAACGCCCGCGCTGATTCCACGGCCTGAACGAACGCTTACACGCCATTCAGGCGCCCGGAACCCGCCACCTCGCATAGCGCCTTGGCCGGCCACACCCGACCATCCATCGACCGCAGGCTTGGCCGTCCTTGGCCCTGAAGCGGCGGGGCCGGCAGAAGCGCGAACGCCGCTCACTCACTCGTCCACCCGCCGTACCGCCGCAATGTCGCCTGGCCCCGTTCGGCATGCGCCCGCGCCTTCTGCAGCACCCGCCACGTCCGCAATCGCACGCCGCTGTTTGCGTCCCACTCCTCCGCAACGCACTCCGCCCCATACAGGTCCTCGGCTAGGCGACGACTGCTTCCGATGATCGAACCTTTTCGTCCGCGATCAGGACTTTGAACTGACCTTGGGGCCTTTCCCAACCGTCGCCTCAATGCGGTACTGAAGCCTTGACGCCAAGTCTCCGTAGTCGTCCCAGTCGATGGTGTTGTATTGTCGAATGTCGAAATGCAGGTTTTCCATGTCGTCTTTTCTGCAGGTCCATATCACCGGTAAACCCAAACCGAGGGCGAATCCAGCCTCGAAATACACACCCCCGCGATGCCCAGTGAAATCGGCAACAACGAACAGTGACGTTTTTACTCGGGCGATGATCTCGTCATCAATGCGGTTCACATGCTCCACTCGATTCATAACAACCGGGTTGTAGCCTGCCCGCATGATTCCGAGTTCAAACCCTTGTTCATAGGCAGGTATGAGACATGGATCAAACCACATCGCGAAGAAGCTTCTGTCGGATTGCGTCATTTTGCGATTGAGTTTGTCAGCCTCAATGTGACCATCAGGCAAAATTTCGCATTCTCCAGCTTCCGACAACAGCTTGATAAAGCGTCGTTCCGATAGCATGCGAACGAGAAACTCAAGCTCATATTCATCCAGAGAATGTGTCGCAGCAATCCACTCCGGCATAAAGATATCGACATGGTCGCCCAATTTCTTCTGGCATCGTACAACCTCAGTAAGTAGTCGCTCTGCGCGCTCACCGATAGATGGCAGGGGGCGCGACATTACTTGCTCCAGCAGGTCGCGCGTCAGCTTTGGTTCCAAGCCGTTCCTGTTTTGGTCGTATACAAAGCCGGAAATCTTTGCGCGGCCTTCAGGGTCACTGTTCTGGACGGGAGAGCGGCCGGAGCCGAAAAGCCAATACTTCCCGCAACGCGCACACTCCCACAAGATCTGATTTTCGCCATCATCAGAATCAACTTCCCGGGCCGTTGTCTCGCATATCGGGCATCGGTTCCGGTCGCTCATTGCATGCATTCCTACTGCTAGGAGCCTGCGCCGCAGAACGCTTTTGGGCACCTTCAGACACCATAGGTAGTAGTAAAGAATAATCTGATATCACTACATATAGTAGGACATTTTCCTACGGCGCAGGCTCCTAGGGGGCGGTCATCTATCTGGATAACGTACTGAGGCGTTCTGTCAAAAGCCAACCTGCTTATCCATGAAGCTCAGCAAGGCTGCCGAGACGCAACGTATGAGCCATCGCGGTTTCCAGTCGCTGTGCCATATCCGAGTCCGCACCGTGCAACTCCCGCCTACGTCGTTGTGACCTCGTCGGACTTAGACACGAGCAGGAACAAGGCATCGGTGAGCGGACTTTCATGGATAAGCAGGAAAGCCAATAGCTGCGGCTACATGTTGAAGCCTGCACATGTCCGGAGCCCATTTTACCGCAGACTCGCCCCGAATGCCGCTCAGATTGAGGCGGGCGCGGAAAATCGGACAGGTCGCTAAGGTGGAATCCACTGTCTAACGGAGGAAATGTAATGGACGCCTCCCTTCTTCTGATGGCGGCGGCGGCGTGGGTTGAAGTGGACCCTCTCGGGCCGACGGCATCAGAGTGCCCAGAGGGAAGGACGCGGTGTCCTTCCAGGAAATCCGGAGGGTCCGAGGTGAGCACTAACAGGACGGTCATCGGCGTGGATACGGCGAAGCGAGTGTTCCAGTTGCACTGGGTCGACATGGAGACGGGCGAGATCGTGGACTTGCGGCTGACGCGGGCGAAGTTCCTGGAGCACTTCGCCAACCTTGCGCCATGCCTGGTCGCGATGGAGGCGTGCGGTGGCTCGCAGCACTGGGCACGCCGGATCCGGGACCTCGGTCACGAGGTCCGGCTTCTGCCGGCGAAGATGGTCCGGCCCTTCGTGGGCGGCAACAAGAACGATTCGCACGACGCACGCGCGATCTGGACCGCGGTCCAGCAGCCGGGCGTTAAGGCGGTTGCGATCAAGAGCGAGGAGCAGCAGGCGATCCTGGCGCTGCATCGCATGCGCCAGCAGCTCGTGAAGTTCCGCACCGCGCAAATCAACTGTCTGCGCGGGCTGTTGACCGAGTACGGCGAGGTGATGCCGCAGGGGTGGGCTGGGATGAGGCGAGGCATGGCCTTGGCGCCCTGGAGCGGGTGTCGGAACGCTTGCCTGCGATGGTCGTGGAGACGCTCCGCGAGCAGTGGGCGCGCGTGACCCGGGTATCCAGTCGATCCGGTCATCCCGTCCGTCGGGAAGTTCGAAGCGGCCGAACGCCGACCAGTCGCCGCTCCGGAAGCCGCGCAGGAGCGCGCCCGCGAGGCTGGCGAGCACGGCCCAGACGATCGCCGCCAGCCACAGCGGTGCGATGTATGCCATGCCGGCGTTGGAGCCGAGCGCGGCGGCGGTCGCGAGAGCGGCGATGGCGAGCGGACCCAGCACAGCGGCGCGGGCGCGCCAGGCGGTGCGGCGGTGAGCGGTCTCGATGGATGTTCGCGTCATGGTCATGCCCTCTCTTTCGACCCGGCCCCTTTGCCCCGGCTCCGGCCCGCCTCCGCCTCGTGGCGGCGCGGTCGCCGATGCCGTGCGCGGGATGCGCGGCTGTCGCGGTCGGCATGTCGTCTCTGCCTCCTGTCCGATCCGCGCGCACCGGACCCGGTGGGACCGGTTCCATCCTCCCGATAACCGACAAGGAGAATATCGATGCTGCATATCAACCGGGTGACGCTGCTGGGCCATGCGGGGCGCGACCCCGAGCTCCGCACCATGCGAAGCGGCGAGGCCGCCGCGTCGTTCAGCCTCGCCACCACACAGAAGTGGAAACGCCAGGACGGCCAGCCGGGCGAGGCCACCGAATGGCACCGGATCGTGGTCTACGGCGGCGCCGTCAAGGCGGTCGAGACGATGGTGAGGAAGGGTGCGACGGTGCTGGTCGAGGGCCGCCTCGCGGTGCGGGCGTACAAGGACAAGGAGGGCGCCGAGCGGCAGGCGACGGAGATCGTCGTCGCCGGCCCCCAGGGCATGGTCAACGTGCTCTCGCCCAGGCGCGCGGCGGGCGGCGGGGATGCGCCCGCGCCTGCGGAGAGCGGCGATGCCGGCGAATAGGGTTGCAACATCCGCGGGGGCAGGACCGGCGCTTGCCATCGAGCGGCGCTTGCCGACGCTCCTGCCCGTCGGCGCGAGGCCGGGCTGATGCGCGGTCTCGGCGGCAGCACGCTGCGGGGCGGCCAGACGGTCTTCCACGGCATCCGCATGTGGGCCCAGCTGTTCCAGGCCGCGATGCTGCTGTCGGCGTTCATGGTGGTGGCGGTGCCGGCCTGGACGCTGTGGCACCGGACCACCGGCGCCGACTGGTATGCGGCGGGCATGTATACGCTCGCCGAGGCCAAGCTCGCGCTCGGCTACGACCCCAAGTCGGGCCAGGAGATCCGCCGTCCCGACGGCAGGCGGCAGGTGCTGACCATCCGCTCGATCGCCGCCTCGGTCCCGGCCTGGCGGATCCGCGAGCGCATCAAGGACGAGATGTTCGCGAGCGCCTGGCGCGGCGCCGCGGCCGGCGCCGCGATCATCGCCCTGTTCCTCGCCTGGTTCTGGTACCGGGGCGTCCAGCTCGGGCGGCGGCGCAGAATCCGGGGCGCCGAGCTGGTGACGGCGCGCGAACTCCGGCGCCAGGTGCAGCCGGCCCGGACGCGCCTCCTGGAGGCCATGCCGGGCGCCGGGCGGCTGCGGTCCTGCCGGGTTGCCGGCATCCCCTACCCGGCCCGCACCGAGACCCAGCACACCATCGTCTCGGGCACCACCGGCTCGGGCAAGACGGTGCTGATCTCCGACCTCGTCGCCCAGATCCGCGCCCGCGGCGAGCGCTGCGTCATCTACGACAAGATGGGGAGCTACACCCGGTCGTTCTTCGATCCGGCGCGCGACGTGTTGATGAACCCGCTCGACGCGAGGGCGCCGCGCTGGTCACCCTTCCTCGAGGCCCGCAGCCCGCGCGACTTCGACATGATGGCCGCCGCCCTGATCCCGCAGCAGAAGGACACCGTCGACCCGTTCTGGGTGACCGCCGCCCGCCAGCTCTTCTCGAACGGCGCCGGCGTCTTGTGGGAACGCGGCGTCACCGAGAACAAGGTCCTGGTCGACCATCTGCTCAAGACCGACTTGACGGCGCTCGCCGAGGCGATGGAAGGCACGGTCGCCCAGTCGATCGTCGATCCCGAGAACCCGAAGACCGCGCTCTCGGTGCGCGCCATGCTGACCGCCAATCTGAGCGCGATGGAGTTCCTGCCCGATAGCGGCAGGCGGTTCTCGATCCGCGACTGGATATCGCGCGAGGACGGCGGCGGGAACCTGTTCCTGACCTCGCGCGGCGACCAGCATGCGTCCTTGCGCGGCCTGATCTCGACCTGGCTGGAGATCGCGGTCAACGCGATGCTGTCGCTCGCCCAGGACGACGGGCGGCGCATCTGGGTCATCCTCGACGAGCTGCCGACGCTGCACCAGGTGCCGTCGCTCCAGCCGGGCCTCGCCGAATCGCGCCAGTTCGGCGGCTGCTTCGTGCTCGGCGTCCAGGTCATCTCGGCCCTGCGCGACCTCTACGGGCGCAACGGCGCCGAGACCGTCTCGGGGTTGTGCGGCACCAGGGTCGTGCTGGCGTCACCCGACCGCGACACCGCGCAATGGTCGGCCGACAGCCTCGGGCGCAGCGAGGTCGAGGAGGTCGCCGAGGGCTTCTCCTACGGCGCCAACACCATCCGCGACGGCGTGTCCCTCACGCCGAAGCGCGAGCTCCGGGCGCTGGCGCTCGCCTCCGAGATCATGCGGCTCGAAAACCTCTCCGGCTATCTCCGCTTCCCCGGCCCGCTGCCGGTCGCCACCATCCGCCTCGATTACGTCGACCGGGCGAAGGCGGCCGAGCGTTTCGTGGCGCGGGACGACGCGCGGGGGGACGCAGAGGACGATGGGCGGGAGGACGGGCCGCAGGCGGAGCCGCCGCCGGCCTTGCCGAAGCCGCGCGACGGCGGCCCGGACGCAGGTCCGCCGGGAGCGGCGGCGGAAATAAGAGCGGAGTTGCCGGACCCGCAGGGCGAGCTGGAATTCTGGTCGAAGACCTGCGGCGACTCCTCCTGTGACGGCTCCGGCGGCGACGCCTCGGGTTCGGAGCCGTCCCCGGCGGCGCCGGACGCGGCCCCGTCCACTCCGGGCGGGGATACGGCCGCAGCCGCGGCGGAGACCCGCGGGGACAAGGCGGCCGCACGGAGCGGCGCCGAGGCGGACAACGCGGCGGACGACGGGGCCGGCTCGCGGCCCGGCGTCACGATCTGAGCCGGATCCGGGCATGGTCGCCTCGATCGGCGCCCTGACCTCGGCCGCCCAGGGCGTCTCCTACTACGAGCGCGACGGCTATTACGCGAAGGACGATGCCGAGCACCGGGCCGCCAGCGCCTGGGCCGGGAAGGGCGCGGCCGAGGCCGGGCTCGAAGGCCCGGTCGATGCCGAAATGTTCCGGGCGGTGCTCGAAGGCCGGGTGCCGGACGGCTCCGGGCGGCAGCTCGGGCGCCGCGGCAAGGACGGGGAGATCGCGCACCGTCCGGGCCGCGACCTCACCCTCTCAGCCCCGAAATCGGTCTCGCTTGCCGCGCTGGTCGGCGGCGACGCGCGCGTCGTTGACGCCCACGACCGGGCCGTCGCGCGCATGCTGGCCTGGTTCGAGAAGAATGTCGCCGAGACCCGGATGAAGGACCCGGAAACGGGCCGCATCGTGCGCACCGGCGACCAGAAGACGGTCATCGCCACCTTCCGCCACGACACCTCGCGCAATTTCGATCCGGCGCTGCACACTCATTCGGTGATCGCCAACATGGTGAAGGCCGGCGACGGCAAGTGGCGCAGCATGTCGAACGAGAAGCTCTACGCCTCGAAGATGCTGCTCGGCGCGCTCTACCGGAACGAGCTCGCGGCGGGCCTTGCGCGGCTCGGTTACGGCATCGACAAGACCCATGCCGACGGACGCTTCGAGATCGCGGGGGTCTCGCGCGACGTGGTCGAGGCGTTCTCGACCCGCCGCGCCGAGATCCAGGCGGCGATGGCGGAGCGCAACCTCGGGAGCCCGGCGGACAATCCCCGGCTTGCCGAGCGGGCGGCGCTGATGACCCGTTCCGCGAAACGCGACATCGACCGTGACGAGCTCACGGGTATCTGGCGGAAGCAGGCCGCCGATCTCGGGTTCGATGCGAAGGCGCTGGTTGCCGGGGCCGAACGCGAGGCGGCGGTGCAGGAACCGGGTGCTCCGCGGGAAGCGATGGCGGGCGTCCCGAGTCCCACCGGGCTGGCTGCGGCGGCGGACCGGACTGATGCGGACCGGGGATCGGCCCCGGATCGTAGTCCGGGACCGGCCGCGGGCGCCGTCGCCTGGGCGGTGGCGCATCTCTCGGAGCGCGAGGCGGTGTTCGCGCGCACCGATCTGCTCGCCGCGGCGCTCGCCTGGAACCCGGGCGCGGCGCAGGTCGGCGACATCGAGCGCGAGGTCGCGGCGCGCGAGGCGGCCGGAACGCTGCATGCCGCGCAGCTGCCGGGGCTGGAGGACCGGCTCACCACCGAGCGCGCCGTCGCCGACGAGCGGGAGACCATCGCGCTCATGGGAGCGGGCCAGGGCCGCGGCGGCGTGCCGATGCGCGGGCGCGCCGTCGACAAGGCGCTCCGCAACGGGCCTCTCACGAACGGCCAGAAGGATGCGGTGCGGCTGATCCTCTCGACGAAGGACCGCGTGGTCGGCGTCCAGGGCTATGCCGGAAGCGGCAAGACCACCATGCTGAACCGCGCCCGGACGCTGCTTGAGAAGAAGGGCTACGAGGTCCGCGGCCTCGCGCCCTCGGCCTCGGCGGCGCGCACGCTGGAGGGCGAGGCCGGGATCGGCAGCGAAACCCTGCAGCGCTTCCTGATGCGCTACAACGGCGTCGCCGAAGGGCGGATGACGAAGAAGGGCGAAAAGGAAATGCGGGCGGCGTTCGCGAAGACCGCGCTCGTGGTCGACGAGGGCTCGCTCGCCTCCACGGTCCAGGCCCGCGACCTGCTCCGGATCGCCGATGCGCTCCGCATCCCCCGCGTGGTGCTGGTCGGCGACGAGAAGCAGCTCGAAGCGGTCGATGCCGGCAAACCCTTCGCGCAGCTTCAGCGGGCCGGGATGAAGACCGCGACCATGGACGAGATCATGCGCCAGCGTGATCCCGAGCTGAAGGCCGCGGTCGAGGCGAGCCTCGCGGGGGATGTCCGCAAGGCGTTCGAGAAGCTCGGATCGAACATCGCCGAAGTGAAACCCGACAATCTCGCGGGCGCCGCCGCCGCGCGCTGGCTGGCCCTGCCGCCGGAAGAACGGGCCAACGCCGGGCTCATGGCGCCGAGCCATGCGCTGCGCGAGGGCATCAACGAGATCGTGCGCGAGCGCCTGGTGCGCGACGGCACTGTCCACGGTCCCGCCATGCAGGGCGAGCGGCTGGTCTCGAAGGGCTATACCAACGCTGAGAAGTCGCTCCCGGCCAACTACGCTGCCGGCGACGTGGTCGCGTTTCACCGCCCCTACAAGCGCCTCGGGGTCGAGAAGGGCGACGAGCTGCGCGTCGCGGGCGTCGATCGCGAGGCCCGCGCGGTCATGCTCGAAGGCCGGGACGGGCAATCCGTGCCGTGGAAACCGGGGCAGATCGGCGCGCGCAGCGGCGGGGTCGAGGTCTACAGGAGCGAGGCGATGGAACTGCGCGCCGGCGACTGCATCCGCTGGACGCGCAACGATACCGGGCTGGGCCTCGTGAACAGCCAGGCCGCAGAGGTCGCCGCGGTGCGCGACGGCCGCGTGACGTTCCGCCTCGGGGACGGGCGCATGCTGGACCTGCACGCGGGCGATGCGCAACTCCGCCATGTCGACCGCGCCTGGGCCTCGACCGTGCATGCGTTCCAGGGGCGCACGGTGGACACCGTGATCGCCGCGATGGAGGCGAACCATCCCAATCTCACCACGCAGAAGACGCTCTACGTCGAAATCAGCCGGGCGCGGGACAAGGCCGAGCTCGTGACCGACGACAAGGCGGCGCTCAGGGAACAGCTCGAGGCGGCGACAGGCGAGCGGATCGCGGCGCTAGAAGCGGTCGAGCCGGAGCGGGCGAAGGGGCGTGAGGCGGCGCCGGAGACCGGACGGGCTATCGGGGAAGCGAGGGAAACGGTGGAGCGGACGCGTGGGCCGGATGCTGAAAAGGTCCGGGCGCCAAAGAGTGTCGATCGGGAATTCGGGCTCTAACAGCCATCCGCAAAGTGCGGGGATGCCCATTGTGCGGGAGGCGAAGACGGCATTCCCGCAATTTCCGCGAGAGTTCTTGCCATCGCACAAGGCGGACATACTTTACAAACTGGACATCGAGCGCGATTATTGTCCCTGCCAATGAAGCGGAAGGGGGATGGTATGGCCAAGCCGAGTGGATCGGCGCGGGAAGCGATGGGATTTCTCGCGGAGGGATTTCCGTCCTTGTCGCGCAGCGCCTGGGAATTCGTCCGCCATCGTCCCCGGGAAGCCCGTCTGGCAGTGACCGTCGCACTGGAAGCGGCGGCCGCGCAATGCGAGACAGAAGACAGTGGCTCCACCGCAGAGGTGCCGCAAAAAAAATTGCGCCCGTTCATTGTTCGTCGCAGCGATAGTGAAGACATTCTCGGAGTCTCGGAAGCCGCGGCGCGGCTCGAAGTGTCGCGTACCACAATCTATGACTGGGTAGACAGAAAGACGCTGCTTGCCTGGAGGGGGACCAAGCGCGGTCTGAGCATTCCCGCGGCCCAGATTCTCGGTCCCGGCCGGGTGGTTCCAGGTCTCGCGGAAGTCGTCGACGTTATCGGCGACCCCGAACTTGCCTGGGCGTTCCTCACCCAGGAATGGCCGTTCGAAGACGCAGTGGCGATCCCTCTCGAATTGCTGAAGGCCGACCGCGTCGGCGAAGTGCTGGATGCAGCGCCCGGATTTGGCGCTGCCTTCACGTGAGCGGCGCCGAATATCCTCGGGACCGAATTGAATCCGTACTGCTGAAGGCGAGGTTTCACGAGAGCTACCGGATCATGCCGGGGCACTATCGAGCGTCGCCGCTTGGAACGAGTCCCGCGGATTCCCGATTCTGCTCCAGGAACGCGGGCTACACCGTCCTCTACGCCGCTTCCGATTTCGCCACCGCGTTCATCGAAACGGTGGTGAGGGACAGGTTCACGCGGAGTCGGTCGCGGGAAATTGCACTGAAGGAAATCACGTCACGGGCCTGGGCGCGCATCTGTGGGCGAAAGGGAGAGGTTCTGAACCTGATTGATCTTCGCGGCGACGGATGCACTCGGATCGGCGCGCCGACCGATGTGATCGGTGCGAGGAATCACGCGGCAGGGCGTGCATTTGCGAAGGCGATCCACGGTGAACATGGAGATATCGACGGGCTGCATTTTGTTTCCCGCCTGACCGGTGGGGATGCCTATGCCGTGTTCGACCGCGGTGTCGAAAAGCTCGATTGCCTGGAGGCGGGAAGGCTGGAGGAACATCCAGATTTGCCGGATGTTCTGGCCCGGCACGAAATTGGTTTATTGCGCTGAGGACGGCCCGAACGAGTCCGGAGCGTTGCTCGACTGCGCAAAAGGTAGCTTTCGGCATGACCGGACAGAAGTATGCTTCGAAAGTGCCAGGTAAGCGTGACGCAATATCGTTCGGGCGCTTCACCATGCGGGGGGCACGGGAGCAAGCAGTCCCCCCGAGACGATCGGTAGCTGCGAAAGGAATGTCGGGAATCTGGCAGTCTTGGAAGAACTCCGCCGATGGGCTGGGAGCCGCCCCGTAAGTGGGAGGCAAACCGAAGTCAGTTAGCAAGGGTGTCGGACATTGGATCAGAAAGAAGAAACGGAAGAGACAAGAGCGACGGACAGGACGTCAAGAAGGCGGCTGGCGAACACTTGGTCTTGGCTTCGAAAGAGACGATGGACGGAAGTTATTCAAGCGTGGTCGACGTTCGCGATAGCTCTTGTGACCTGCTACACAATCTTTGGGACCACGTTGGGCGACAGGCTCCTGGATGAGCTTCGTTCAAAAGCGACTGCAACCGAGGAGGAACTGAAACGAAACGCGGAAATCGCGCAGAAGGTCACGCTGGCGGCGGTGTGGAGGCTTGGCGACGAAAGGCTGCGGGACTATGGACACATCGCCTTGTTCGCCACGAAATTCCACGATCACCAGGGATGGGTATTGGAAGTGGAAGATATCAACAGGAAGCTGGAACGCGCGAGCAGTCAGGAAACGGGATCCGGTCCCGAGGACACCGCGGTGAAGGACCTGTCTGAAGCGTTGAGGAAATTGAGCCCGCCCATGTTTTGGCTGGATTTACCGGACCACGAGTCAGGTGGAATTATGGGTCATCCTGTCCACGAAGATCCGGTCTGGCGAGCGTATCAGAAAAGCGTAAATGAAGCATGGCCTTACATGCGGCGTGGCTCACTATCAACGTACGAACGACATCTGGAGTTTCGCCGACATGTCGAGACGTTTTTCTTCCATCATGCCTCAAGGTACGGGACGTCCGGTCCGACCAACCTGGAGGAATTCATAAATTCGACCAAGGACCATCAGCTGGTTGAAGATTTGGGGCCTGCGGGTGCGCAAGGCATACGGCAAACTCTGGATCGATTCGTTGCCGAGAACTCACAGCTCCGGGAGCTGAGAATACGCGTTGCGGCAGAGCGTATGGACGCGGCATCCGATATTGTTGAGCAAGGCACGAAGGTCCTTGCCGCCAGCACGGCGCTCCGTGAAGCGTACCGGACGTTTGTGGAAGGGGTAGCCGGTCCGTATTTCCGCTGACGGTCGAGAGACGGATGAGGAACGCTGCGTGGTGCGGAAATCGCAGCGGAAGGTTTTGAGGCCGGTCGCGTATGGCTTGCTGAGTCGCGTCATGCTTGCCGCTCAGACGCTGCGGAAAGCAGGTGTAACGGCTGGATCTGGGGACCGGCCGTGCGGCGCTCTGGCTGGACCTGGCCGCTAGCGTGCGATGACAGCCGCAGCACGGTAGCCCGTCAGTGGCGTATAGCTTTGAATAATTTCGCCTGCCACGGTCACCTTGGCCCGTTTTCCGTTGTCGTCGGTCTGGATCGTTGCGCCGATACCGGCGCGAATACGTCGTCCGAGCTCAAGGTTGATGCCCTTCTTCCGGGGGTTGCCGCGTTCGTAAATGGAGCCACCGACATACTCTGCGTAGTCGTTCAGCCATGTCCGGTCTTCCATGCAGTGCCTGATTGTATTGAGCGTGAGTGCGCGGTCGAACCGGCCGGCCCGGCACAGATCCTTCGCCGTTTCGACGGCCTGTTCGACCAGCCGCCGTTTCAGCAGTGTGGATTCCGATCGACAGAATTCGAGGAAATCCATATCGATGTGGAAGTCGAAGTTATCGACACGAAAATCACGGCTTGCGACGAAACGCTTGATAGCCTCGGCGATCTCGGTTTTTTCCTTGGCGGAAATCGAATAGCCATTGAAATGCGGCAGTTTCGTCAAGAGGGTCAGTCTGGAATTCGCCAGCGTGACGGGCGGGCAGTCGCGCACGGACCAAAAACCGTTGGAGATGAAACGTCCGCGTTTCCTCTTGCAACTGAAATCCATCAGCACTGTTCCCGCGCCGGGGTTCCAGCGGGGATGGGGACGCGGCCATTCGTAGAAAGGGGCGTCGCCGTTCAGTTCCGCCAACTCTTCGTCGGAATAGTGAAGCCTCGCTTTTTCTCCGAGGAATCGCTTAGCGTCCTTGCTCCAGTCTTTTTCCTGGTACGCGACGAGACGGAGACCTGAAAACTTGTCCGGAGGTTGGGGATTCCAGAACTTGTGCATGAGTGTGGTGGTGAAGGCGCGGCCGCTGAACCTGTTGCGGTGTTCCCACGCTGCCCTGGCTCGGTCCAGAATCTCCTTGTCGATGGCGGTGGATGCTTGCCATCGGGTCTCGAACCATCCTTGCATTTCTTGAGAAAGGCTTCGGTCTCTGGACAGGATGGCGGCTTCGACATTCGCTCTCGGCGTGTCCTGGTCTGTATCGGGAAGACCGTTCTTCGACGCATTTGCAGAACCCAGAATGACGTCGTCACCGGCGATCCAGACCTTGGCGTGGAGGCGGTCCAAAGTCTTGACCTGAACGCCGAGCTTCATCAGTTTCTCGACTTCGGCCGGGTTGCACGCTCCGCTGAGGAGATCGCAGATGACCCGGGCCTTGTTGCGATGCTTTTTCCTCGTGATCCCGGTGCGTTCCGACGCGCCGTCACCCCAATACGCGACTGCCGCCATGACCTCACCGGTCCGGCTCATGATTTTCACGACCTCGCGCTGAATGTCGGTTCCAGTCAGAAAACGCATCGGCCTCTCCAGGTTGGGTCAATGACAATTGGGTTGATGCCGGTATGGTGGCTGGTCCACAGCGTTCGCGGGTTTCTGGGCGACCGACGGTGCGCAAGCAGTGCGGTTCGTCGACCGGATTCCGAACTCAGCATCGGCGAGTGGATACGCCGGATCGCTGCGGCGGACATGTGCTAGCGCTGCGAAGTCTCGTCGCCCCTTGAGCCTGACGGACCGCCGGCCTGATCCGGGTCTGGTGCGTGCGGCGTCACGTCGGGCACGATTGTCGAGATGAAGCCGCGTATTTCCTCGACTTCCTTCTCTCGCCCGGCCGCGATTAGATCGCGCGCGATGGCCTGTGCGGTGAACAGCGAGGCCCGCGCGACGCGGATTTCCGCCACGGTCTGCGGTCGTTCGCGACGGTTCAGCGCCTCGATCGCTAGCTCCATCAGGAGCTGGTTGGCGGTCAGGGCGGTCCCCGCGGCGGCGCTTTCGATCCGTTGCCATTGCTCCGGGCTCACGCGGATGTTCTTTTTCACGCTCTTTTCTGTGGAATCTGCCATGGGTTTCAGCCGCCTTTCGTCTCAATTTGTTCCAGGAACGGAGGCTCTTTGCTCCAAAATTATGCGCGAATTCGGCGCCTTTCAACCCATACGGATGCCCTCATGTTGGCTGAACCGATGCCAGGTTCGATGGTTGGCGACAGGGCGGTGTCGTCGCATGGCGCAATTGGCGGTGCCACCGAATGGAGGCGCGCAGGAAAGCTCCAGAGAACTGCCGTAGTACGCTGTGACGCCGATCGGTGGCAAGCCTCTCAAAGCCTTGATTTGTCGTGGTGTTTTTCCGTTTTTTGCATGGACTTCGTGCCACCGATCGGTGGCAACTTTTTCCGGCATGTCAAACGCGCGCTCCCGTGCGCGCGATCATGATGGAGCGCAGTCTATCGCAGCCATGATCGACTATGCCGCAGCCTGCATCATCGATGCGTCGGGTGTGGAATCCAAGGCCGCCCCGGCGGTACGGAACGGCCAAATCTGCGGTATGAGCGATGGGGGAATCGACGCCGGCGAAGCCGGCGGGTCGGAGCCGCCGCGGCGTTTGAGCGGGCGGAAGCGCCGAGGGTACTGCACGGGGTCGTGCGGAGCACGGCGGCGGAAGCGCTGGCGGAAGTGTCCGCACTTGTGCGGGCACGACTGCCCGGCGCGGAGCGCAGCGCGGTGCACGGCGAAGCCGGCACCGGCGACGCACGGAGTGCGACGGCGACGAGCCGAGGCGAAGCCCGCAGCCGGCGTAGCCAGCCAGGGCGAGCGAAGCGAGTTCCGCGACGAGCGCGGCGCGTAGCGCCGTCGCGAAGAGGACACGGCGGTGACGTTGCCGATGCCGTCGAACGTGACCACGACCGTGTCGGCCCGGCACTCGGCGGGGAGCGCAGCGAGCCGCCGGGCAAACGGAGTGCGCAGCGCGCGAAGCGCGCGGAGGCGCGAGGGATACCCGCCCGAAGGGTCGAGACCGCGCAGCGGGCTCGGCAGGGTAGCCCGGTCGCGAAGCGACGCGCCCAGCCTTGTCGTATGGACACCCGCCTCGATCACCATCTTCTGAACCGTCATCGCCAACAACATCGTCACCATCGCCGACTGCACCATCGCAGTCTTACTCACCGTCACTAACATCGGCAGCGTGAGCAACATCGTCGGGGTCGACGACAGCAGCGGCGAGCGTTCATTGTCGCTGAGCGGTGCAACATCGTGAAGACGCACGTGCTGGCGTTGCTGACTCGGCAAGTGCGCGAGACGATGGCGGGGAAGAGCGGCGTAGCCGCCGCGTAGCGCGGCGCCGCAGGCGACGCGCGAAGCGAAGGCGGTGGTGGCGGGGCTCGTGGTGACGACCAAAAAGAAAGGGCCACGCCGCCGAAGCGACGCGGCCCTTCGAGGCGGTGCGGCTATGCGGCCCGCATGACCGGGATGCCGAGCTTCACGGCCTTGTCGACCAGGTTGTCGGTGATGCCGGAGCCGGGGAAGGCGATGACGCCCTTCGGGAGGAGGTTCAGCAGCTCGTCGTTGCGCCGGAACGGAGCGGCCCGTCCGTGTGCGTTCCAGTCCGGCTTGCAGACCACCTGGTGGACGCCGTTCCGCTCTGCCCACTGCGCCGCGATGCGCTCGACGCCGGGGCCGCCGCCGTGCACGAGGATGATGTCCGCGTACTTCGCCTTGGCCTTGTCGAGGCGGTCGATGACGGCGTTCGCGTCGGTGACCTGCTTGCCGCCCGCGATGGCGACCAGCGTTCCCTCGGGCAGGTGCGCCCTGGTCTCGCGGTCCTTCCTCGCGCGCATGAAGTCGCGGGCGTCGATGGCCGCCGAGGTGAGGTGTCCGGTCTGCGAGACGTTGGAGCCGCGTCGCGGTCGCCAGGTGTCGCCGGTCTCTGCGCGGTAGGCGTCGGCCACTGCGTCGCGCATCTTCTCGAAGGCGTCGCGCCGGTCGCCGAGGTTCTGGGCGCGGTCGGTGACCAGCTCGAGCTCGCGGGACTTGATTTCGGAGCCGTCCTGGGAGCTCTGGAGGTCGCGCAGCTCGGGGCTGAGGCGGTCGACGCTGCGGTCGAGTCTGCGGACCTGAGCGTCGAAGGTGTTCACGAACCCCCAGAGGAGGCTCTCGCGTTCGTCGGCCATCTGGAACCCGTCCGGCCCGACCCCTTCGGCGAGGATGCGGAACGCTTCGCTCACCGCGCATGTGGCGTCGTCTTCGTCCCAGACTTCGCGGGGGTCGAACTCGCCGCGCTCGGGCTTCGCGCCGAAGAGCTGGGCGTTCTCGCAGACGGTCGCCGTCACGGACTGTTCGCTGTGCTCGATGTTGTCGATGATGTGCATGATGCTCTCCTGAAAGGAAGTGATGAGCCATCTGGCCCTGTGCGCCGGACCCTCCCGACGTGTTCGTATTGATTCACGCGCGCGCAGCGGAGCCACCGGGGCCGGAATGAATGGCGCGGTGGTGTGCGCGAGTGGTGCGGGCGCAGGGAGCGAAGCGACTGAGCCACGGTCGCGCGCACCATCGGGCCTAGGCGCGCAGCGCCGTTTCATTGCGAGTCCCGGCCGGAACGGAGCGCAGCGGAGTGGAGGACCCGCGTTAGCGGGTTGGCGCAGTGAGCACGTGTGGGACAATGCGAAGATGTCGGGAGGAGTAATTGTTAGGAACCCCACCACCCCCGCTTTTTTCTTTGGTAAGCGGAGCGCGCAGCGAGCTCGCGAGCGGAGGCACGAGGGATACCCGCCCGCAGGGACGAGACCGCGCAGCGGGCTCGGCAGGGTAGCCCGGTCGCGAAGCGACGTGCCCAACCCCTTCTGTGCGAAGCATCCCGCCCTCAGGTGAACAAGGGATGAGTGCGGAGCCGCTGTTCGGTGATGTCGCGGATTTGGGAGCGGTCGTTGACGCGGACCCAGCCGCGCGGATCTTCGTCGAGGGAGATCAGGAAGACCCGCGCACCGGGATTGAGGATGTCGTCGTGGACGTAGACGTCGCCGACATGCTCACCGTCGGCTGTGTAAATGCGGGACTCCTCGGGCGAGATTCGTTTGAAGCGGATAGAACCCATGGTCGTGTCTCCTTGCATGATGGTGTCGTCGGGACTCTCTCTCGCCTTCAACGGCGTTCACCCGCCGCATCGCTTCCCGCTTGTCTCGCTCGGGGGTAGCGCGCGCCGGTCGTGGGCTCCCGCGAAGCGGAGGAGCGGGCCGAGCCGCGCGGCGAGCGCGGCAGGACCGTGCGTGACCAAATCGTCATTGAAGTCCCCACCCTCGGGGACGACGACGATGGTGGCGACGCCCGCCCGCGCGCAGCGCCGGGCGAGGCGCATCGCCGCCTGCTCGCCTTCAATGTCGTTGTCGTGTGCGATGACCAAGCGCGCGACGCCGGGCGGAGGCGCGAAAGCGCCGAGGCTCCCGGCGGACAGCGCCGCCGCCGCGGTGATGTCCGGCATGGCGGTGACGACGGATAGCACGGTCTCGATGCCCTCGCCGACGACGAGCGAAGCGAGGCCGTCGGCGGGGACGGTGCCGAAGCGCACGGCGCGTCCGTAGACCCGCCCGAGCGCCTTCCTCGGCGTCGCGATGCCCGCCTTGGCGGGCGAGCAGGGGTCGAGCCAGGTGCGCTGCACGCCGGTGACGGCGCCGTCGTCGCCGGTCACGGCGGCGACCAGCGCCGGCAGGCGGCCCACCGTCGAGCCTTCGCGGTAGCGAAGCTCGGGGTGGTAGCGCAGCGCCGCGAAGCGGCAGCGCGCGAGACACCGGGCATGGAGGTAGCGCTCCGCGTGCGTGCCGTCGATGGTGCGGCAGCGCCGCCACAGGCGGCGTGCCGCTTCCGTCGCGTCGTAGCTGTCGCCCTCGCCCGCGGCCGGCGCAGCCGGCAGGGCGAGGAAGGCGCGGGCCTCGTCGAGCGCCGCGCGCAGCGTCGGCGCGCACGAGCGGTGGCGGATGAGGTCGAGCAGGTCGCCGTGCGTCCCTTGTGCCGCGTCGGTCCACTTCCCCGGCGTGCCGGGGCCGGCGAGGCGGACGTAGAGCGAGCGGCCACGGGCGCCGTCGAGGTCGCCCGCGACCCAGTAGCGGCCCTGCTTCCTGCCGTGGGGTAGATACGCCCGGCACACGGCCTCGGCGCGCGCGCCCAGCGCGGCGGCGACGGCGGCGGCGTTCACGACGCCGCTCGGGCGGATGCGAAACACAATGTCGGCATGATGGAGCTCCTCTGGCTCGGCGGGGGACGCCCCGATACCGGCCGGCCCGGCCTCTCGCCGGCGCCGGAGGGCGACGCGAGCCGCGCGAAGCGCGGGCGCGAGGCCCGGACGGCAGCGGACTCGAATCCGGCAGCAAAAAAAGGACCGACGCCGAAGCGCCGGTCCAGTCGGGAGGGAGGATGGAAGAAAGGGCTCCTCAGAACGGAATTTCGTCCGACCCCAGGTCGTCGACCTGCGCCGGGGCGCCGCCGGCCGGCATCGCCGAACCGTTCGCGGGCGCTTGCTCCGGCTGGGCCGCCGCCCCGTTGCCGTTCGGCTTGTCGAGAAACTGGACCCTGTGACCGGGGACGACCAGAATCTCGGTCGAGAAGCGGTCGGAGTCCTCGCCGGGCTTCGACCAGCGCCGGGTCTGGAGCTTGCCCTCGGCGTGGACCAGGCGGCCCTTCTTCGCGTGGCGCTCCAGCATGTCGATGAGGCCGTCCTGGAAGGTCACGATGCGGTGCCATTCGGTCTTGTCGACCTTGTTGCCCGAGTTTTTTTCGATATAGCTCTCGTCGGTCGCAATGCTGAGATTGGCCACGCGGCCCCCCGATGCGAGATGGTTGACGGTGACGTCCGCGCCGAGGCGGCCGATGAGTTCCACGCGATTGATTCCGAAGCTCATGACGATGCTCCTTCAGGTCTGGATGATGACGATGGGTTCGCGAACGGTCGGGACCGGCTTCTCTCACCGGCCCCTTCCCGTTCATCTTCTCTAAAGCCCCTCTCTACCTCTCGGCCGTCGGCGCCTCGCGGTCCGGGCAGCGGCGGGCGCGGTCTTCGGCCAGGGCGTCGCGGACGGTACGTTCGTCCAGGCCCAATTCCGCGATGAGTTCGCCGGTGGCTGGGGTAACGGGGTCGTAGTCGGAACTGAAATCGAACATGGCTGAGGACTCCTGTGCGGTTGCCGCGCCCGGCAGCGAAGGAGACCGTCTCCCTCTCTTCCACCGGGCGTTCGCCCGGCGCTCGCTTCTCTCTGGCTCGATGGACGGGACGGCGATGCGGCCGGCGTGGGGCGACCGCTCATTCCCAGGCGGCGAACCGCATCACCTCGGGGGCGTCGGCAATCACCTCCACCTGGTCGCGGGACAGGCGCGCAAACGCGAGGCACAACGACACGTCGGCCTCGCTGTCATACGTCCCGTGGTCGGTCCCCGTCGCCAATTCGATGACGGTGTAGCTCGGGGGATAGACCGGCATGCCGCGGTGGTAATCCGAGCGCTCGTACGAACGCTTCGCGCACGGAGGACACTCCGCTGCCCCCACCGAGGGCTGGCCGCACGTGGTGCACAGGCCCTGCGCGCGCCGTTCGGCATAGCGCCGGCGGTTGGCGGCGTTCTTCCGGTCCTGTCGTTCGGACTCCCGCACGGCGCAAACGGCGCAGCGCGAGACCCCATCGAAGGTCGGCACGCCGCAGCGGGTGCAGAGACCCCTGGCCCGGCGTTCGGCGTAAATCCGGCGCTCGGCCGCCTGGCGCGCCTCGCGGCACGGCTCGCAGGTCGCGCCGTCCTCGACCGGGGGCCGCCTGCCGCAATAGGTGCACAGGCCCGCATCGAGGCGCGCGAGCATGCGCCTGCGGCTCTTCTCGCGCGCGAGCCGGCGCCGGCTCTCCGGGTTGCGGCCGCCGTAGAGCTTGCCCGCCGCCTTCGCCTCGGCGTAACGCGCACGCGCGTCGGCGCGGCGCTGCTCGCCGCAGGGTGCGCAGATGCTCCGGCCCGGCGCCGGGGGTTCTTTCCCGCATTTGGGGCAGAGCCCCCGGGCGCGGCGCTCGGCGTCCGTCTCCCGGGAGTGCTTCTTGTTGTACGCCCGCGCTTTCTCCAGGTTACGGCGCGGCTTGCCGGCGGCCCTGAGCCTGGCGTCGCGGGCGCGGCTCGCCCGGTTGCGTTTCTCCGTGCAGGGCTCGCAGTGGATGAGTCCGGACGCGGGCGGCTGCTTCCCGCACTTCGGGCACAGGCCCTGGGCGATGCGCGCGGCGGTGCGCCTATGGAAGCGTTCGCGGTCGGCGGGGCGCTTTTTCGCCGCGCAAGCGCCGCACATGGTGCGCCCGGCCGCGGGCGGCTGCTTGCCGCACTTCAGGCACAGGCCCTTGGCGCGGCGTTCTGCGGTGCGCCGGTGGAAGCGCTCGAGGTCGCGCGCGCGCCTCGCTTCGAGGTCATGGTCGCACATCGGGGTGTCCTCCCTGCCGGTGTCGATATCCAGGCGGAGGACGTCCGGCCGGCGCAGGGCCGTCCGGACGTCCGCTGAGCGCGCGCTCAGCCCTTCTGCCGGCGGTCGTGGAAAAGAGAGGTCGCGAAAACTCCCCAGTACTGGACGCCGCCCTTGAGGCGCAGGCCGGTGCAGATGATGATCTCGTTGCGTCCAGGGCGCATCTCCTTCACTTCCTCCCGGGACGCGAGGGTGTGCCTGGCCTTGCGCCGGCGCTTGCCCTTCGGCGCCTCGGCCTCGACGGGGCGGATGTCGCCGTCGAGCATCGACTTGAAGCGCTCGACGACGTAGCGCTCGTCGTCGAGGCCGCGGCCGACGATGTGCGTGAGAAACGTGGTTGCGTTGCCGGAAAACGCCTGGGCTGGCTGCATGGGGCCGTCTCCTTCGGACTGGTGAACGGGAACGGCGCGGACATCCTCCCGGACATCCATCCGCCGCCCCGCTCACGGCCAGACTCTCCTCTCCGCGGCACGGGGCACGATCGCGCACGACGGCACGGACCCGGCGCTATCGGCGGATCGGGACCGGGCCGGGGGTTCGCCCGCGATGGGCGGCTTGCGGGAGATGCGCGAGACCGCACCGTGGGGACGCGGGCGGCGGCGGGCCAGCCATGAGGCGCGCGCCGTCCTCGGGACGGTCGGAGTCGAGGGGGCCGGGAGTGCCGGGCGATGACCGCGCCGGTTGCGCCGAACCGGCGGGCGGCTCAGTCGTGCGGCCCGAACAGCCGGTGAAACGCCGCTTCCGCCTCGCGCAGGCCCGCTTCGATCAACACCACCGACCTGGCCTTGCCGACCGGACTGGAGATCGAACCCTTGCCGTGGAGACGGTCCATCGCGTCCCAGTAGAAGGACTTCCACGTCCACGCGTCCGTCATCGGGTGGCGCTCATGGATTCCCGGGAGGAGCGCAAGCACGGCTTCGTCGATCTTGTCCCGTCTCATTCGAGGCAGGGTAGTGCGCCGTCGGACGCGGTACACCGGCCGGCCATACGTATACCGGAAGCACGGGCCGTGGTCGGGACCGGCGCAGCGACGGTTCCGGCAGCGCCACCGCCCGGACGGCTATACGTATACCGGGAACGCGAAGGCGCGGCCGGTCGGCGCCCCCACGCGGCGAACGACGCTTCGGCGATACCCGACGGCTGAAGACAGAATCAATATCTCGTAGCACCGGGGGCGAAGGGATAAGTCTTCGCCAGGATACGCGGCGTTCACTTCACTCCGTCGCCAACTTTCAACCATAACTCATTTATTTGTGTGCCAACACACAGCCCGTTGTGTTTACCGCGAGAGGTTAGTGAGAACCCCCGTTGGGCTTAGCAACAGACCCATGACTTGGATCGGATGGTCTGGGACGACGATCAGTCGCCACTTACCCCTGCCGTTTCCAAGCTTCCCCGTCGGTGCGTTTTGGCAACTGCTGAATGGGTCGGCTGAACCTTGACCTGATTCCAGTTCCTGCGAGCTAACTGTACAGGCCTCTCTGGCCTTTAGAGTGACATGCACATCGAGGGATCTACTGCCCCAATCGTCACGTCCATAGATTTGCACGTTAACGTTTATGTCGATGGGGTTGATCATGCGCAGAAAACTCCGCTGTTTAGTATCGCTCCCTGGGTTGAAGAATGGCACGAGTAAGCCGTTTGATTTCTCCCCATGGGACTTCGCCGCCACTTGGTGAATGCTGGTTACGACACCGTCCGGGGTTTGAATGTACGCGAATGGAGCGATATTCACGTCCGAGGTCAGTTCCAGTCTCCAGTCGCCGATACCAGACCCTGTATCTCTTTCCAGGTCCTTGGAGTTTAACTGCACCGCCTCATATGCGTCCAGCGACAGTCTAATCGGTGTGGGGCTCCCGCCCACATCGTCAATGGCTTGGATTTCTACGCTTCCATCGACATCGGAACGATTGATGATCCGGACCAATCCTTGCCCAACGGCGTTGGACGCCGACATGACCAGCGGGAGCGCAGAAGACCGAAGATGGTCATGCGACAGCCAGTGACTTATCTTTGGATGAAAATCTGCGAATGGCCCGTAATAAGCTATCCTTGTTTCGCATGCTCCACTCCCGCCAGAAAGAACTCCGATTAGTACTTGGGGCAACTTCGTCCCGGGGTCAAACAGGCCCGACCCGCTGCTGCCGCCCTCCGTTGTCCCTTTGCTCCAATCCACACTTATGGCGTTTTGTAGGGTGAAGCAGCCTATTTCGTTTCGTGGATCCTGACATATTCTTTGATTTCTTTGGCCGGTAATCTTCCCCTCAGAGTACTTCTTGATGCCTCCGTCCGGATGATGAATCCCATACACCTTGCTCTTATGGTTCAAGGCACCACTGAACCAGCCAGAATAAAACAGTCCTCCGGGTAGTCTTCTTCTGAACCGAAGCAGCGTCGAATCTTGGGCGACGCTGGTTTCCAGCAGAAGGGTGCCGCTGTTAGTTCGCGCAAATCGACGATCAATTTTTGGGCTGCCACAGCTCGTCGCCTGATAGAACCACCAAGCATCAACCGTCCGCGCCACGGTCCCTGTCGAAACGCAGTGGTTTGCCGTCAAGAATAAGGGACTGAAGAATCTATTTCTTATCAAGGTGCCGGAACAAATATAGCTATTACCGCTCTTCACGTAGGAGATGAGTGCCACCGCATCTTCTCCAGATTGCGGAGAGATCCTGTCGGGGCACTGAACGTCGATGTGATTATTGCAGTCAAGGCGCTTAAGCATGTATCCAAGCGAGCCGATCGGAACGTAAATGTGTGACAGCCGCTCTATGCTGAGTGAAAAGGCTGACAGAGCTTCCTGGGAAGGCAAAGTAATCTCGATCCCGATCGTATCGCCCTCCACGGTGGGTGACCACAAGAGTTCGGGCTTCTCGCCTTCCGGGAAGTCCTCCTGTGTAATCACGGGGAGATCCAGATTCGCGCGTCCTTGTTCCGTGTACCCCATAGCCGTATACCTACCAAAGAAGCGGATCTCTCCTCCCGATCCCAACTCGGCGTGAATGCCTGCCCTTATCGCCAGCGCTTCGGGAGAGGTCACCGAAAGGGCGCCGACGATGGAGCCGTCACCAAGCGGAGTCCAATCAATCAGCGGCGACAAGTCACCCCGAAATTTGCTTGGCATGGTGCGAGCGAACCCGATCTGAAGCGGTCGATCTCCTCTCGCCTCTGCCTCCGATCGCTTGCTCGCCACATCTGCCGGAGGCAAAGCGATGCGGAGAGCAATCGGAGTGGCCGCGTAATCGAGTTTTAGCTTGCGCTCAGCGAGCTTCGCAACGTCGTCCGGTGGCACGGCCGGGCTCACCGCACCGTCGGCCTGTTGAGCGCCCGCAATGGGGTGGTACGCAGCGAGGACTGCAACCAAGACGCAAACGATTGAGATATTGATGCGCAGTCCGGAGGACGGTCGGTAGTTGCTCTGCATTTACCCCTCCATCTTTATGGAGCATGTCCCGTTCTCTGGCACTATCGTAGCTTTCAGGTTTGGAGTTCAATCACCCTGAAAATCAGATGTTCAGCTCATTAGAGCATGTTTTAAGCGTGTTAGAAACGGCGGTCGTCGACACGGCGGTTGCCGACGCCGGCAGTGCCGCCAGCCGCATCTCAGCGGCGGGCAGCCGGCTTCGGAATCGCTGGCGCCCAGTTACGAGGATCGCGCCGCGGAGACGCGGACGCTCGCGCGGTACTGGTCCATCGAAGCCGCCTCGGCGCTGACCGCGGCGGCCACCGGAGCGACCGCGATGGTCGCGCGGTTCTCCCATGACGTCGGCACCGGCACGGCCCAAGCACGGGTCGTGACCGAAAGCGAGAGCGCCTAGGTCTAGGCCTTGCGGATGCACGTGGACAAGCTCGTCGAGATCGGCGGCATCACCACGGACTAAGCGGCGGAGTTCACCGGCGAGGCCAGGGTCGGCCGCGCGCTCCGACCTCACCCGTCGGCCGGACGATTCCACAGCTTGGCGGACGTCTCCAACTCGGTCAGCACCAGGGCCGGTTCGTGGTCCGGCTTGACCCGGTTGAGCATCGTCAACCAGAACACGCGCCAGCTCAGGATGCAGAACACTGCGAGCAACCTGACCAGCCGCTCGGCGGTTCGCAGCCGCGCCTGTTCGGCCCGGCAGCCCGAAAGTTGCTCGTCAAACCAACGATCCTCCATGACACGCACCTCATCGCCCTCGATTCGGTGCGCGAAAGGGACCACAATCAGGTAAGACAGAGGATCGCTGCTGGCCCCGGCACCGATCTCACCCGTCGGCATTGCCTAGCGCACAGGCGATGATATCTCTCCCGGGTTGGAGTGAGATCAAGCGCGGCAAAGAAGGGGGTGCTGAAGCGCGCTCAAGTCGGGCTAGAGAGTCGCGCTCACGGGCCGTACGGAACATTGACGGGTGGTTAGCAGCGGTGGACCTCGAGTGAACGGATGCATATGCTGACAGGTCGGCTAGGGGGCTTTCTAACGATGAACGAAGGTGGTGGCGACCGAAAGCGACTACTGGCCCGGATGGTGGAGCACGGCGCGACCGAGGTAGAATTGGCGAGCCTCCTGGAGCAGTCGCAAATCGTCTGGAGGATCGGGGCAGAGGAGGAGGTTTCAGAGACCTGCGTCCGCCTAGAGGAACTGATGGCGCGCGCGGCACGTAGCTGTCGTAGTGCTCTCGGCGTCATGGCTCGCATGGACCGCACGGACAGCCCGAAGGACCCCGACCTGCTGACGGCCCTCAAGAAGTACGTGGAGGACACGTGCGAGGCCATCAAGCAGGTCGACAACTGCCTCAAGCGCAAGGGGTCGGGTCTGGCACAGTTGTTCTTCGAAATCCCCGAGGCGTCCCAGGGCGAAGTGTCATGGCGCGAGCTCGTAGGGCGGCGCGACGTGTTAGCGCATCGCCTGTTGACGGTTGACGACGAAAGAATCTACCGCGAGGCGAAGCGCGACTTCGGTGCCCTCTACGAGTTGCTGTCGCGGGTGTATTTTGCTCCCGTCAAGACGGAGCTTGACGTAGGCAAGGGATTTAGCCCGCTCTTTAGGACCGATGCATTGCGCCGGCTCGCACCGTCCGTGGATGGTCGCAGGCCGGAGATAGGAAGCTCTCTCGTGTTCGTCTGTGAGGACAGCGAGAAGGGGTTTCTGGCTTTCAGGGTTGGGCGCTCGGAGAGCAATGAGATTCTCCTCGGTAGGCCGGCTGGTCTCGTTGGCTTCTAGAGACGGTACTTGTAGGGGCTCCCGTACACTGCGTTCACGCCCCGGACGGTATACCGTGGCACGGTCCACACCCCTATGGTCGGTCAGGACGGGTCGTCCATCACATTCTGATGGGACACCAAGTTGTCGCTCGCCCCAGCGCTGGTCGTAAGCGTTCCGAAGGCCAGAGAGGTGGCCACGCGTAACCAACTGATCTCTTTGCTCAGCGGACGCGCACAAAGTCAAACCGTGCAGTCCCCCACCCGGCCGAGGAAACGGATACATCCGGAATCGGGGCGTTGGGCGGGCCAAAGGACAATTGCGAATTGAGTGGGCAGGATTACGGATCAGATCGGTTTCAAAACGCTTACGCAAATCTGTACGACGGGTCAGGCCGCCTGACATAAAGGTAAAAATATCGTGGAAAAATAATGCGTTAGATGATTGGGCGGCGTAGGAAGTTCCCAAGCGCTGGCACAAGTGTGTCGCAGGTCGTGAAGCCGCACGTCTTCGATGCCGGCCGTATTGCGGACCTCGCGCCAGAGCCCCAGGCCGGGCGACAGCGGCTGTCCAGGGTCGAGAGGCGAGGGGAAGACGTAGGCGCTCCCGGACCGTGGCTGCTGCTCCAGGATGGCCCGGGCCGGGGCGCTCAGAAGGACCTTTCCCGGACCGGTCTTGGCGTCGACCAGGTCGAGCGTGTCCCCGTCGATGTCCTGCCAGCGCATGGTCAGGATCTCGCCCCTCCGGCAGCCGGTCAGCAACAGAAGGCGGATGATGTCCGCCTGCCGCGCCCGTGAGGGCCGCGCACTGCCATAGTCGTCCAGCTCCTGGTGGAGGCGACGGATCTCCTCGCGCGACAGGAAGCGCGTGAGCTTCGGGCGGGGGTTCCGCTTGACGCCCCTGGCCGGGTTCGTGTCGAGATGACCGATTTCAACCGCCTGGTTCAGTATCCGGCGGAGTACGCTCAACGCGCAGTTGGCCCCGCCCGGCGCAGTCCGGCTGTACGCGTCGAACCAACGGTGCACGGCCGCAGGGGTGATCCGGTCGAGCGGCAGCGAGCCGAAGGCCGGAAGCAAGTTCCCACGCAAGACCCAGCCCGCACTCTTCCGTGTCGAAGGCTTGAGATTGTCGAGCCGCGCCTTCACCGGACCAGCACAGAAGTCCCCGAACGTCGGAACCGCTCCGCGCTTCGTCCGCTCGGACCCCGCTTCGGTCTCTACGGCGAGGCACTTGCGGCGCGCCTGCTCTACGCCCATCAAGGCCGCAGAGCGGAGGATACAGGGCCTGGCGCCGTCGGCCGCCGCCGCCCGGGTTCTGGCCAATGAGGCCGGCATCCCCTCGCGAACGCTGCAATACTTCCTGACCCGCTTCGGCGACCTCTCCGACCCGGAGCGGCTGGCGCGGGGCCGGGCGGAGTACGGGGGCGCGGTTCTGGCGGTGGACGAGGCCTCGATGATCGGCAGCGTTCGCATGGAGGCGCTACTGCGCGTCGCGCGCGCACTGGATGTGGCGCGGGTCGCGCTGGTGGGCGACACCAAACAGTTGAAGGCGGTGGATGCGGGGCAGCCCTTCCGGCTGCTGCAGAAGGCGGGCATGTCGACAGCGACGATGAAGGAGGTGAAGCGCCAGCGCGACCCGGAGCTGCGGGCTGCGGTGGGTCTTGCCCGGGAGGGGGAGCCGGGCGCGGCGATCGCGGAGCTGGGCAATCGGGTGCGCGAGGCGCCTCCGGAGGAGCTTGGGTTGGAGGCGGGACGTCGCTGGCTCGCGCTGGCGCCGGAGCATCGGGCGGACACCCTGATCTTCGCTCCCACGCACGCGATCTGCCGGCAGGCGAACGACACCGTGCGCGAGGGGCTGGCCGAGGAAGGCGTGCTGCGGGGCCGCACACTCGCCGTCGATCGCCTGGTCAACCGGCAGCTCACCCGGGTGCAGGCCTCCGACATCCGGAGCTACGAGCCCGGCGACACCATCGTGTTCCATCGCGACGTCTACGGCTGCCGCGCGAACGACGTCTGCATCGTCATGGGCCACGACGACGGCATGGTCGTGCTGGCCCATCCGGACGGCGAACGCCGGTTCCGGCCCTCGGGCAATGCGGCGCGCTATCTGGGCCTCTACGACACCGAGCGGATCGAGTTGCGCGCCGGCGACCGGATCCGCTGGACGCGCAACCGCAAGGCACCCCCCGCCCGCTTCGGCCACGCGCCGAAACCGCCGCCGTCTGAGCGAACGCGGCTTGGTCCGCTTCGAGGTTCTCGGCCGCGAGAGCGACCGCGAACTCATCCGCACCCTGGCCGGACGGCTTGCGGAGGACGGTCCGCACGCCAACCGTCTGCGCACCATCGTAAGCAACGAGACGAGCGACGAACCGCCATACAAGGGTACCGATGCGAGCGAGGAGGCTGCCGATGAGCCGCGCGATGAAGGCGATGGTGCTCACCGGTCACGGCGGCCTCGACCGGTACGAATGGCGCGAGGACTGGCCCGTGCCGGTGCCCGGACCGATGGAGGTGCTGATCGCGGTCGGCGCCTGCGGGCTGAACAACACCGACGTCAATACCCGCACCGGCTGGTATTCCCGGACCGTGACGGACGCCACGACCGGCGACGCCCGCGCCGGGCTCGATGCCGGCGACGCCGGCTGGGGCGGCCGGCGCATCCGCTTCCCGCGCATCCAGGGCGCGGATGTCGTGGGCAATGTGGTCGCCGTGGGCGAGGGCGCCGATTCCGGCCTGGTCGGCAAGCGGGTCATGGTCGACGGCTGGCAGCGCGACCGGTCGGACCCGGAAAACCTGGACAAGGCGGGCTATTTCGGATCGGAGATCGACGGCGGCTTCGCCGAGTACACCAAGTGCGACATGCGCAACCTGGCGGTCGTCGAGTGCAACTTGAGCGACGCCGAGCTTGCGACCTTCTCCTGCTCCTACACCACGGCCGAAGGCATGCTGAACCGCGCGCGCGTGGGAGCGGGAGACACCGTGCTGGTTCCCGGCGCGTCGGGCGGAGTGGGGGGCGCGCTGGTCCAGCTCGCGAAACGCCGCGGCGCGCGGGCGATCGCCATGGCGTCCGAGGCCAAGCACGCCGAGGTGGCAAGGCTCGACCCCGACCGGATCCTGCCGCGTGCGCCCGGGGATTTGCGCGGGGCGTTGGAGGGCGAGACGGTCACGGTCGTCGCCGATGTCGTCGGCGGGCCCGGCTGGCCGGCGCTGATCGACATCCTCGCGCGCGGCGGGCGCTACACCTGCTCCGGCGCCATCGCCGGGCCCACGGTCGCGCTCGACCTGCGCAGCCTCTATCTGCGCGACCTCACCTTCACCGGCTCCACCGTGGTGCCGGGCCATGTCTTCCGGGATGTCGTGGGCTACATCGAGCGGGGGGAGGTCAGGCCGGTGCTGGCGGCGACCTGGCCGCTCTCCGAGCTGCGCGCCGCCCAACGGGCGTTCATCGACAAGCGCCACGTCGGGAACATCGTGGTCGTGCCGTGAACCTGCCCCGGTACCCGCGAGCAGGAACGCCCTCCAGGCAATATTGAAAGCGCCCAGTTGGACGCGGACGCCGGTTCAGGCGGCCAGCCGGTTCGCGATCCACTTGTGGAAGTGGTGGGTCGGCTCGTCCATGACGCCGGAGAACACACCCCCGAGAAAGGCGGGCGAGCCGCGTCCGCGCTGCATGCCCTCGACCACTCCCTGATCCTCCAGGAAGACGTTGCGCCATGCTTCCTGCGTCGCGGCGCGCGCCGCGTCGTGGGCGGGGTCGCCCGCCGTCTCCCCGACATAGTAGATCTGCCAGTGCTCCCTCGTCCGGTCGGGTGAGAGCGGAAAGAGCACAATGGACCATATGTGGTCGTCGTGAACGCCGAGCAGGAGGTTCGGGAACACGGTGGGGTACTCCGACACCCCTTCCGGCCAGCCCTCGAAGCGGTGGAATCCGGCGGCGGCCTCGCCCGCGCCCGGTCGGTACAGGTTCGACCCCTGTCCCGCAAACAGGTCGCCGCCGTAGTAGTGGTAGTGGTCCTGGAGGCGCGATCGGCGGTTGAGGTCCCGGTGCACGAACGGCAGGTGGTAGCTCTCGAGGTTGTTCTCGACAACGAGCTTCCAGTTGCCGTCGAACTCGAGCTGGAAGCTGCCGTGGGTCGCGGCAGGTCGCATCCGTTCGATCTGGGTCCGGTGCGCAAGCCCGTAGACGCGCTCGGCGAGCGGGGCGATGTGCTGCTCGAAGGGAGGCGCGTCGCCGCCCAGGTTCACGAATACGAGATCCAGCCACACCGCCGCGCGTATCGCCTTCAATCCGTGGGCACGGCGGTCGAAGCTGTCGTTCTCGTGCCGCCCGGGCCCGCCGATGTGCGGAGTGACCAGGAGCTCGCCGTCCAGGGCATAGGTCCATGCGTGGTAAGGGCAGCGGATTCGCCCGCGGAAGCGGCAGGGCTCGCCTGCGAGCCGATTGCCGCGGTGGCTGCACACGTTGTGGAAGACGCGCACCCCGCCGGCCTCGTCGCGCAGCATGAGCAGGGGTTGACCCAGGAGCTCGACCGGGCGCGCATCGCCGGGCGCGGGGATCGTGCAGGCGTGACCGATGCAGGTCCAGGTCGGGGAGAACAGACGATCGCGCTCCAGCGCCAGAAATCTCCACGAGGTATAGGCGTCGTTCGGCAGGCCGGCCGCATCGACGGTGGGGCGGTTGATGCGCTCGACCAGTTCGGGACGGAGGCCGTCCAGGCCGGAAACCGAAGGGATGGACTCCACGGCGTGTTCCTCGACCGGGTGAGCGGGCGAAACCGCGCGAGCGAAAGTTCTGCGCTTGCGGCCGGGTACTCCGCCTTGGCGGAATCGTCCACGACCGTCGATGCGCATCGGACCAACCTCCCGACATGTTGTCAACAAGGACTGTCTTGTCGATTCCTACAGGGACGATTGGTGAATGCGCAGGCGCGGCTGTTCGCAGCGCGGCGCGAGTCGCGCTCCGGGGAGGTGATGCAACTCGAGGAGCGGATCGGGCAGATGCGCAGGCAGACCGGAGGGGCTGAGGGGCACGTGCTGCGCTCGAGCACCGGCGCGGGCGTTGCGAACGAGCGGGTGGAAACCGGACCCGGTCCGCCCGGTCCCGCCGGAATCGGGCGTTTCCGGCCGAAACCGCTTGCAATCGCCGGAAGGGGACGGCACCTGTCGGGCGGCGATGCGAGACCCGCACGGCGATCTGTGCAGCAGAACGGAAGGCCCGCGCCCGCCATGTCCAGCCCCCTTGCCGGCATCGCCCGCTTTCCGCGGGTCCGGCTCGGCCACATGCCGACGCCGCTGGAGCCCGCGCCCAACCTGGGCGCGGCGCTCGGGATCGAGCTCTGGATCAAGCGCGACGACTGCACGGGCCTCGCCCTCGGCGGCAACAAGGTGCGCCAGCTCGAGTTCCACTTCGGCGAGGCCCGCGCCCGGGGCGCGGACACGGTGCTGGTCACCGGCGCGGTGCAGTCGAACCTGGTGTGCATCGCCGCCGCCGCCGCGCGCCGGCTGGGGATGGCGATCCACATCCAGCTCGAAGACCGGGTGAAGGGCGCCGGGGACCTCTATTGCGCGTCGGGCAACCTGCTGCTCGACCGGGTGCTGGGGGCAACGTTGCATGCGTTCCCCGAGGGCGAGGACGAGGCGGCGGCGGACGCGGCGATGGAACGGCGCGCAGCGGCGCTCGCGGCCGAGGGCCGCAAGCCCTACGTGATTCACTCCGCGCCGGACTGCCCGCCGCTCGGCGGGCTCGGCTACGTGCTGGCGGCCGGCGAGGTCGCGGAGCAGGCCGGAGACTTGCGGATCGGCTTCGACGCGGCGGTCACGGCCTCGGGCAGTGCGCTCACCCATGCCGGCCTGCTGGTCGGGCTGCGGGCGCTCGGCGAGCGGGTGCCGGTGCTCGGCATCTGCGTGCGGCGCGATGGCGGGCGGCAGGGCGCGCGGGTGGCGCAGGTGGGGTCCGGGCTCGCGGCGATGATCGGCTGGCCGGATGCGTTCGATGCGGGCGAGGTGGAGGTCTGCGACGCGGTGCTGGCGCCGGGCTATGGGCGGCTCAATGACGCGGTGCGCGAGGCGATGGCGCTGGCGGCGCGCCACGAGGGGCTGCTGCTCGACCCGGTCTATACGGCGAGGGCCATGGCGGGACTGATCGGCCATGTGCGCTCGGGCCGGATCGCGCCCGCGAGCCGGGTGCTGTTCGTGCACACCGGCGGGCAGCCGGCGCTGTTCGCCTATGGCGAGAGCCTGGGGCCCTGGCTGTCGGAAGCGCCCGGCGGACGGACGGGCTGAGAATACCGGCGCGCCGGATCAGGGTTGGCGCGGGGCGCCGTTGCCGGCGGAGCGTGGCGCGGCGGCCCGGGCCTCGCCGAGGATCCACTCCCGGAAGGCCCGCAGCTCCGGGCGCTGCCGCGAGGCGGCGGTGGTGATCAGGCAGCAGCGTTCCGGCGCCTCTTCCTGGCGGTCGAAGAGCGGCACCAGGATCCGCCGTTCCAGCTCGTGGGCGATCAGCATGGGGCGTCCGATGGCGCCGCCGAGCCCGCTCGCGGCAGCCTGGACCAGCATGCTGTAGAGGCGGAAGCCGGAGGCGCGGGAGAGGTCCGGCGTGGGCTGGCCCTGGCGGGCGAACCAGTACGACCAGTCGGCGTCCCAGCCGAGATCGTAGAGCAGCGGCCAATCGGCGAGGTCGGCGGGGCCACGGGGCCGGCCGCGCGCGGCGAGCAGCGCCGGGCTGCACACCGGCAGCAGCTGCTCCTCGTAGAGCGTCTCCTCGAGCAGCGTGTCCTCGCGCCGTGTCAGCGGGCGCGGGGCGGAGGTCTCGCCCGAATAGGCGAGCCAGGCGTCGAAGTCGCGCCGCGCCGGGTCGACGCCGCGGTGGTTGGTCTCGAGTTCGATGGCGATGCCGGGGTGGGCGGCCTTGAACGAGACGAGCCTCGGCAGCAGCCACTTCTCGGCCACCGCCTCGACCGAGACGATGCGCACCCGCCGGGGGGTGTGGCGCTGGCGCTCGGAGACGCCGTGGACTTCGGCCAGGATGCGCTGGACCTCCTTGAGATAGGCCCGGCCGCGGCGGTTGAGGCGCACGCCGCGGCGCCGGCGCTCGAAGAGCTCGGCGCCGAGATGCCTCTCCAGGGTGCGGATACGGTGGGCGACGGCGGCGGCGGTGACGCCGAGCTCCTTGCCGGCAAGGACGAAACTCTGGTGCCGGGCGGCGGCCTCGAAGAACCGCAGGCTTTCGAGCGGGGGAAGGTGCAGCACGGGGAAGGTCCAGACGAAGCCCTTTGGCAAAACTCGATTATGTCATCTCACATCGGCGCGTCTCAGGCAAGCCGGGCGCCGCGGCGGAGCCGCCGGGACGCCGGCTCTAGGGGCCGCGAAAGCGCCTGCGGTCGCCGTGGCGCCCGGTGGTCTCAATGATGTCGAGGAGGATGCGCCGGACTTCCTCGTAATAGGCCCGGCCGCGGCGGTTGAGACGCACGCCGCGATGGCGGCGGATGAACAGCGCGGTGCCGAGATGGCTCTCGAGCATGCGGATGCGGTGGGCGACGGCCGGCGGGGTGACGCCGAGCTCGTCGGCGGCGAGCACGAAGCTCTGGTGCCGGGCGGCAGCCTCGAAGAATCGCAGGCAGTCGAGAGGCGGCAGGGGAATCACGTATCGGGGCGCCAGGAACCGCGGGGTTGGAGAAAGACAAAGACAATATTCGTTATTGCACAAACGTATCTTTTTCAACACGCCCCCGGCGGAAGTCCGCCGACGTGCCGTGTCGCCGGTGCAGACCTGCATGGAGGCTGTTCGAGCGGAATGCGGGCGGGCCACAAGAGAAAAACAAATTGTGGTAACAGCCTAATAACTCTGTGTTTGCAATCACTTATAGGACGTTTAACATTCGTCCTGTCAGCGATTCCGCCCTGGCTGGCGCTGGGGCTGCGGGATGCGAAGCGGAAGCGGCGAGGCGGTTGAATTGTGTGGAGTGGTTGGGAGTTGTCTGTCCGATGAAGCGGTTTGAAGCCTGTTGTCCAATCGGGGAAGCGGACCGCGCGCGGCGTTTCTTCCCCGGCCCTGCCGTTCCGCCGCATCGCGGCCGCTCGCGTGTGGGCGCGGCGCGGGTTGCCGCCCCCTTCCTTCCCGGCCGTTTCCGCCTCCTCCTCCGGGAGAATGGCTTTTTTGTGCGGCGATGGCTGCCGGGGGCCTGGCGCGTGGGCGCGTGCTGCGCCGCGCCGCCGATCCCGGCGGGTCCGGGGCCGTGAGGCCCTCCGCGCGGCCAAGCTGCCGTCCCCCGCAATGGCTGGCCGCGGCACCGACGGTTGTGCGTTTGCGCGGGGGCAGGCGCGACACGGGCACAGGCCGAATTCGAGAGCCGATGACGGGCGAGGCGAAGAGTTTGCCTCGGACTTTGCTGGCGTGCAGCGCGCCGATCTGTATTCCGTATTCGGCCGCGTCCTTGCCCGCTACCGCTCTTCGGGCGGGCGCCCTTTCTTGGGTCAGGCCGGGCAGCCGCCTTTCCTTTCCACTCGCCCCTTGTCCGGCGAACGGTGCCGGATCCGGCTGCGACGCGTCCGAGCGCCGTGACGGCGGTCGCTGCCAACGCCTCCCCGGCTTCGAATCGCACGGGCGGCGGCGGACCGGGTGCTCCCTTGACGGTCCGGGGCGTCTCCTGCCCGAGCGGGACGGTGCCTCCCGCCGTCCGCCGGCGCGCCGCCCTGCCCCGGGCGGCCGCCGTGCTGGGCGACGCCTCATTCGTGTTCATGAACTTCTGGAGTTGTACCCATGCCTGACGACTATTCGGCTACGCATTACGTCCCGGCTGGCGCGGAACGGGGCGAGACCGGCACCTACACGCTGTCGGTGGACGAGATGACGGAGAGGATGTAGGGCCGGGGTTGCGCGGAAGCCGGGCGGCAGGGCGGGCGCGGGGATGTCCCCGAGCGACAGCGGCGGCGGCGAGATCCGCATGGCGCTTTCGGAGAGCCGGAGGCTGTTCGTCTCGATCGGTCTGTTCAGTGCGTTCGTGAACCTGCTGATGCTGACCGGCCCGCTGTTCATGCTGCAGGTCTACGACCGGGTGCTGACCTCGCGCTCGGAGGCGACGCTGGTGGCGCTGGTCGCCATCGTCGCCTTCCTGTTTCTCGCGATGGGCCTGCTGGACCACGCCCGGGCCCGGGTGCTGGCCCGCGCCGGGGCGCGCTTCCAGGCCCGCCTCGACCCCAGGGTGCTGGGGGCCATCCTGACCCGGGCCGGGCGCTCGCCGCGGGCGCGCTCGGCGCCGGCGACGGGGCTTGCGGACCTCGAGGAGATGCAGCGCTTCGCCTCCGGCCCGGGGCCGTTCGCGTTCTTCGACGCGCCGTGGACGCCGGTGTTCCTGTTCGTGCTGTTCACCTTCCACTGGCTGCTGGGGCTGCTGGCGGTGACCTCGGGCGTGCTGCTGCTTGGGCTCGCGCTGGTCAACCAGGCGCGAACCGCGCGCCTCCAGGCGGAAGCGGGGGACGCGTCGGCGCGGGCCTTCCACTTCGTGGAGCAGGTGCGCGGCGGCGGCGAGACGGTGCGCGGCCTCGGCATGCGCCGGGCGGTGATCGAGCGCACCGGCACGCTCCGGGGCACCGCGCTGTCGCTCACCTTGGCCGCCTCGGACCGGGGCGGGGCGTTCGCGGTGACGTCGCGCACGCTCCGGCTGTTCCTGCAGTCGATGATGCTGGGTCTCGGGGCGTGGCTCGCGATCCGGGCGGAGGTGACGCCGGGGATCATGATCGCGGCGTCGATCCTGCTGGGCCGGGCGCTGGCGCCGATCGATCAGGCGGTGGCCCAGTGGCCGGTGCTCCAGCGGGCGCTGGAGGGGCGGCGCTCGCTGGCGCAGCTGTTGCACGAGACCCCGGAGGAGCCGGCGCACACGCCGCTTCCCGCGCCCGCGGCGCTGGTCGAGGCCGCTCACCTGGTGGTGGCGCCGCCGGGGGCCGAGGCGCCGTCGGTGCGGGGCGTCTCGTTCCGCCTGGAGCCGGGGCGGGCGCTCGGGATCGCGGGTCCCTCGGCGTCGGGCAAGTCGTCGCTCGCGCGGGCGCTCGCCGGGGTGTGGCCGGCGGCGTCGGGCAAGGTCACGCTGGGCGGCGCCGCGCTCGACCAGTACGGCGAGGAGGTGCTGTCGCGCCATGTCGGCTGGCTGCCCCAGGAGGTGGTGCTGTTCGACGGCACGGTGGCCGAGAACATCGCCCGGCTGGCGCCGGAGCCGGAGCCGGACGCGGTGGTGCGCGCGGCCCGGGCGGCGGGCGCGCACGAGATGATCCTGGACCTGCCCGGCGGTTACGACTTCCCGGTCGCGGCCGGCGGGGCGGCGCTCTCGGGCGGCCAGCGCCAGCGGATCGCGCTCGCCCGCGCGTTCTACGGCGAGCCCGCCGTGGCGATCCTGGACGAACCCGACGCGCATCTCGATAGCGCCGGTGTGGAGGCGCTGCAGGCGGCGATCGCGGGGCTCAAGGCGCGCGGGGGCGCGGCGGTGATCGTTGCGCACCGTCCGGGGGCGTTCGCGGTCTGCGACACGGTGCTGCGCATGGAGCGCGGGGTTCTGCAACCGACGGAGCCGGACGAAGGCGCGCGCCGGGCCCCTGGCGTTGCGCCGCTGCGGGCGGTGCGGGTTCCGGGCCCGCCGGGGGCAGCCAGGGCGCTGCCGCCGGGGGCGGTGCGCGTGGTGCCCCTGCCGGAACCCGGCGACGGTGCGGATTCGTGAGTCGGCGGAAGGCGCGGCGCCCGTTCGCGGCGCGGCGGTCCCTGGTGCTGGGGTTCGCGACGCTGGCGGTGCTGGGCGCGGGACTGTTCGGGTGGGGGGCGTTCTCCTCGATCTCCGGCGCGGTGATCGCGGCGGGCCGGGTCGAGGTAGAGACCCGGGACCAGGTGGTGGAGAACGTCGATGGCGGCACGGTGGCGGCGATCCTGGTGCGCGACGGCGACCGGGTCGCGGCCGGCGACGTTGTGCTGCGCTTCGGCGGCGAGGCGTTGCTGGCGGAGGAGGCGCTTCTGGCGGCGCAGCTCGCGGACCTGGTGGCCCGGCGCAACCGTCTGGAGGCGGAGTTCCTGAATGCCGATACCATCGCCTGGGATGGCGAACTGGAGGCAAGGGCGTTGGACGATCCGGCGATTGCCGCCATCCTCGACGGGCAGGCGCGGCTGTTTGCGGCGCGGCGCGAGTCGCGCTCCGGGGAGGTGGCGCAGCTGCGAGAGCGGATCGGGCAGATGCGGAGGCAGATCGCGGGGCTCGAGGCGCAGGGCGAGGCGGTCGTGCGTCAGCGCGGGTTCCTCGCCCGCGAACTCGATGCGCAGCGGGAGCTGTTCGCGAAAAAGCTGACGGAGCTTCATCGGCTGATGGGTCTGGAGCGCGAGGCGGCG
The DNA here is from genome assembly GCA_965237415.1 of Alphaproteobacteria bacterium. GTDB lineage: Bacteria > Pseudomonadota > Alphaproteobacteria > UBA828 > UBA828 > WTGU01. The sequence goes on along the minus strand of CBDEFM010000001.1, from coordinate 611,088 downwards.
CGTCTTGAGGGACAGGCGGGCGAGATTGAGGCGCGGATCGCCGGCGTGCGGGGACGCATCGCCGAGATCGAGATCGAGATCCTGCGTATCGGGACCCGGCGCATCGAAGAGGCGGAGGGACGGGCGCGCGAGGTGCAGGCCCGCGAGCACCAGGCGCGCGAACGGCTCCGCGAGGTGCGCCGGCGTCTCGGGACGCTGGCGGTGCGGGCGCCGGTGGCGGGCGAGGTGTACGGGATGCGGGTGTCGACCCTGGGCGAGGTGGTCCGTCCGGGGGAGCCGATCCTGCACCTGGTGCCCGAGGGCGCGGCGCTGGTGGTGAGGGCGCGGGTCGAGCCGATCCATGTCGACCAGGTGCGTGCGGGGCAGGATGCGGTGCTGCTGTTCTCGGCCTTTCCGGCGCGGGTGACGCCGGAGTACGCCGGGCGGATCGTGCGCGTGTCGGCGGACGCGCAGCGCGACGAGCGGACGGGTCTCGACTGGTACGAGGTGGAGGTGGCGATCCGTGCGGAACGGGCGCCCGACGGGACGTTCGATGCGGTGCGGTGGCTGCGGTCGGTGCCGCGGGCGGCGGCGGCGGCGCTGCCCGAGGACGCCGGGCGCTGGCTGCGCGAGGGCTGGCCGGGCTGGTTCGGGGCGGACGGACCGGCGGCTGCGGCCGGACGGGCCGCGGACAGGGACGGCGCCGGCCCGTTGGCGCTCGCGCTGGCGCCGGGAATGCCGGTCGAGGTGCATGTGCGCACCGGCGAGCGCACGCCGCTCAGCTATCTCGCGAAGCCGCTGACCGACTACTTCACGCGCTCGATGCGCGAGGAATGAGCGCGGCATGGCGGGAAATCGACGCGGGGGTCAAGGGGGCGAATTTCGGAGGTTGATGGCGAGCGAGTTAAAGGAAAAATGGTTTTTTATCTCATAGATAAATAGGGTATCCACTTCGCTCTCGTAGGGTCTAGATATGGATTTATCCCTTGGGCTTTCCGCCCACGAGCTTCTTGTATGGCACGGGCTCGAGTTGCACCGCTTGCTGGAGGAGGCGGTAGAACAAGAGGCCGCGAGCCTTCGAGTGGCGGCGGTTGAAGCGGAAGGTGAATTCGTCGAGGTAATAGTCGAGCTGGGAGGAACGGATGGCGCCATGGTGGATTCCGAGCCACCAGCGATCGAGAAGAGCGGCCACGCGGTGAACGCGAGGCATGACGACGTGGGCCGGGTCGCCGCTGGCGGAAATGTTCCTCGACAGGTGTTCGAAGCCGACGCCCGCGAGACCGCCATAGGCTCGCCAGCCGTCGGTTCGAACCGTCGCGCCCGGGGCCACGGAGGTTTGGACGAACGACACCAGGCTTTTGGCGGAGACGTCACGGACACAGGCCATGCGAATACGACCGGTGCCCCGTCCGCGAATCTCAGCGGCAATCGCGACGATCGATTTCTTGTTTGTTTCCCGGCCGACAACGCCTGTTTCCCGGCCCCCAACGTAGGTTTCGTCTACCTCGACATCGCCCTCCAGGAGGTCTCGACCCGGTCGCACCATGGCTCGGCGAAGCTTATGAAGCCACGTCCAGGCCGTCTGGTAGCTGCCGAGGCCGAGTATCCTCTGTAGCCCAAGGGCACTGACGCCATGCTTCTGATTGGTCACGTACCACATCGCCTGAAACCAGAGCCGCAACGGCTTGCGCGTCCCCTCGAAAGTCGTTCCCGCGATCGGCGATGTTTGGCGATCGCATCCACCACATCGAAGCTGGCCCCGGGCAGTCGTCCACGCCGCCGACGCTCCACAGGACGGACACCGGAAACCATCAGGCCAACGGACACGCAGAAGATAATCCGAACAGGCCGTCTCCGAAGGAAACCACGCATCGAATTCACTCAGCGTGCGTGGATAGTCGATCCCGCCGACGGGCGGCGCCGCTTCCTCGGCCATCCCAATATCTTGTCACAACGAGAGCGAAGTGGATACCCTATATAGATAAAAGGCTTCTCCCTTTGATTCCGGTTACGCCATATGTTGATCGGCCTGTGCAGTTTCTGTGCGCGGTCTGCGAACCGAGCCAGGCGATGGACGGGGGCTTTGGAGCTTTGTGACGTGCCTTCGGGTGCTGTGAGGCCGGTAGGAAGGCGGGTATTGGGGCCCTGACCGAGGCGGGTGGGAGCGCGGCGGTGGCGTCATCGGCCGGCGGCGAGGATCAGGCGCGTTGTCCGACGATGTCGCGGTAGCCGGCGGGTTCCTTGCCGCAGGCTGCACATTCCCAGCTCGCCCGGCGACGCTTCAGTTCCCAGCCTCTGTCATGGCCGCAGGCGGGGCAGACGAAGCCGTCGGGCCAGCGCTTGGCGGCGAGATGGCGGGCACAGGCGGCCTCGTCGGGAAAGCGCGCCTCGAAGGCGGCACGCGACATCGGTCGATCCTGTTTCCAGAGGCTGGTCATGACAGAACGATAAGCGGCGATCGCTATTTCGGTGTCGAGTAGGGCGATGTTGCAGAAGTGGGTGAAGGATATGAGGTGGCTGAGGTCGGCGGCGCGGTCTTCGCGTATGAGCCTCGATCACCCAGCTCGCATACTCCAGCCACTAATTCTAGTGGTTGAGCCAGAGTTCTCTGCCGTACTAGCGAGTTCCGCCGAAGCCTGCGAGGAGATCGACCGTAGGGGTCCGATCATTGAGAATTCCCGCCATCTCCTCGTGAGCGGGACCAAAGAAGGAGCCCGCAAGATGGCCGTCCGCATCGGAAAATGAATTCCCGGTGACCTCAATGTCGTACGTGAGATCAGGAGATCGAAAGTCGACCGCTTCTCCATCGGTATGGACAGTGAGATTCTCGAACTCCGCAGTACCGTCGAGGCTCGCCAAGTCAACGCCAAGCTCGGCGTCGCCAAAGACAGGCGGCAAATGTGCGTTGCCAAGGTCGACACCAATGAGCGATCCCGTCCAGCTTGCGCTTCCCAAAGAATCCGACGAATGAAGCTCGGCGAGATCCATGGTGGGGGCGATTCCGAATGCATCGGCGCCGGCGCGCAGTTGGTCGTGTGCTACGACCTCCAATCCATCGTCTGCGTACTCGAGGACACGCTCCACGCCTGCCCCCCAGGCGCTGTACTGTCCCCACGCCCCGTAACCGTACAGTTCCGGCTCCGATGCGGTGTCTACGTCAAGAATGTCGTATCCCAGGTCGGCAAGAAACGCGAAGTCCAGCTCGCTAGGCCTCCCCAGCGTATCTGCGGCGCAATACGACATGATTGAGTCGCAATCTCCGGGGTGAGAGTAGTCGACAGTAGCCCCAGCGGTGCCAGGCGCCACGGGTTGAAGATCCGACGTCCTCCACTGGAACGGCACGGGATCCCCCGCGTTGGCCCGTACGGCCTGAGGCCCCGCGAAGGTATGGTCGGCTCGATTAACGAGGTTATCGTAGACGGTATAAGCGCCCAGGTTCGGAAATATCCCCAGAGCATGGCCTATTTCATGAGCCATGAGCTGCGTCCATTCATGGTGCCGTCGTGACAACAGGAGCGACGCCAACCACGGATCAAGTACTTCCGGTCTGTAGTTAGGGTTGTACCAATAGACAGATGAGTAATCTCCGGAATTGGCACCCTGATCCAGCACGAAGATGAGTGCACCGTTCGTACTCACGTCCTCGTCAAGAGTTCTCTCGATACGGACTGAACTGAACGCGCCCGCTTCGTGAACGAACATTGTCCCGCTCGGCGCCTCCCGGTCCCTGTTCTTGTCCATAATCCGGTGGGACCAGGACTTACCGGCGCGCTCCATCCGAGCGCGTGTCGCTGCGCCGATATTCTCAGCGAAGCGCCAGTCGAATTTTATATTGAGTGTTCCAGCGGGACCGCCCTTCCATTGTCCGTAGGTGATCCCGTCCCGTTCACCGATAATCTCGATTTCATCAGGGTCGACGTTACGCAAAACTGTTCCGGAAGTTGCGGGGTCAGAATCGGCAGATTCAATCAAGTTCTCAATCAATATTCTTCGGCTTTCAATATCTGCTTGGTTTACCGGACTTAAGGCAAGCACATTCCTTAACGCCTCCGGATCGTTCCAGTGGTCGAGTAGGTCTTCGGCCGTGGGGTTATTGCGCCATTCGGTCGCTAGCGGTCGGTGGTAGCCGGCGGCGTTCATGGCGGTAACCATGCCGCCGGTCGAAGTGGCGGTGATCGCGCCGTTCGCGTCCACCACCACCATGACTTCGCAGTCGTCGCCGCTGGCCGCGCAGTTGAACTCGATATTGCCATGGACAACCGACTCACCCGCGTCAATCTCGAGGGTGTCGGCCCCTGCCATGAAGCCAAGCGTCACATTGGAGAGGTCTACATCTTCGGGCATCGTGCCATTGCTATCGTCCGGCATCGTTTTGCCAGTACCATCAGATGGCATGGGCTCGCCGGTGGCCGGGCCACCACCACCGCCACCGCAAGCCGACAATGTTGACGCGGCCAACGCCGTTGCCACCAAGGCGATCAGCATTCTGTTCGTTGACGTAGCCATTGAACTCCCTCCCGCAGGCACTTCCAGATTCTCGGGCCAGCCCGAGATTGCGTTTCGGTCGCCCGCTCCGGCCAAGTTCGGTCTCAACTCAGTCGGCACGCAGCCCTGACGTGTTCGCCCGACCACCCATGCCGCCGATAACCTGCTCAAGACCCTATGACGAAATCGACGAACCGCTTATGCACATGGCTCCGGTTTGATCAACATGTTGTCCGGGATTCCCCAGATGGCTGCTCCTGATCGCCGACAACGGTAACACAATGGGCATCCGACCGCGATACCGGCTCTGAGTTGTCACGATAGGCTGTGGTCCGCTCTCGATCGGGCTGACTTGGCGATGAGAAAGCCGGCCCCGTGACCATTTCGCACTGTGAGGGCGCACTTCGACGTGCGCAGCACACACCTGTCTTGTCGCGCGACCTGGATGCTACGGGATGGAATGCCGTCATGGCGGCAAAGGGGCCGGCCGCAGCCCATCGATGAGGCGGAGGATTTGTCGGAACAGCTCCCTCGGCACCGCAACCTCCGCCAGTTGGAAAGTGACATACCGGCCGTGGCTCACGACCTTGGCGCCAATCTTGATCAGCTTCTCCCTGAGCGTGGTCAGAGACCAGTGCTCCACCGCCTTCGGCAAGGCCAGCGTCCGCATGAAGTTGCCGAGGTTGTAAGCCAGGGCGTGAAGCTGAAGCCGGATCTCGTTGTTGCGGAACTTCCGGCACGAGAGGCGCGTCCACCGGATGGCGTTCTTGCCTTCCTTGATGTGCTGCTCCGCCGTGCCCCGCTGGTTGTAAAAGGCCACCACGCGTTCGGCGGGCCGGGCCAGATTGGAGACGATAAAGCCGACCCGGGGAACCAGCTCCCCTGGATGCCATTCAACCTTGGCGACCACCCGGCGCTTCCGGTTCCACGATCCGGCCTGATAGCTGAAGCTGGCATGGAAACGGCGCACATGGTTGGGCGGGCGACCGACGGGACGCGTGAGCAGGTGAGCGATGCTGGCTTGAAGAACCGCGTTGCCCTTGAGACGGATGGCGTACTTGTAAGCCTCGGCTTCCAGGAATTCATAGAGGTCCGGCGCGGCGAAGGCCGCATCGCCACGGAAGTACCGCTGCACCTTCCAATCCCGATAGCGCGCAACCACGGGTTCCAGAACGTCGTGCCAACCATGAGCGCTATGGACGTTGCCGGGACGCAAGGCGCACCGCTCCAGATCGCCGAACTGGTTGAACACGAACAGCGGATGATAGCAGGAACACCCGAAGTGCCCGTTGTAGGCCGTGCCCTCCTGATCGCCGTGGGTTGGGCTCACACTGGAATCCATGTCGAGGACGATCATCCTCGGCGGGTGTCGCGCATGCACGCGGTCGATCCATTGCCCCGACGAACCGGCAAGGGCGGTGAGGTTTTCGTCGGTGGCAAGGAACTCCGTCTCGAAGCGCCCCAGCTCAAGCACCCGTACCACTTCGTCCACCGGGGCGCGCCGGGCCGAGACCCGGCCCAGGCGGCGGTCGTAGAGACCCTCCGCGCCCTCCGCCTCGTAGCGATCGCGCCAGCGCCGGAAGGTCCGTTCCGACACGCCCAGCACCTCCGCCGCCTCGGCCTGGCTCAACAGCCGTGACCTGGTCCGCCCATACACCTCCTCGAACTTCATCAATCTCAGTCCCTGTGCCTGCTCCGTCCGACGCATCCAAAACCTCCATGGTCTGGATGCCTTCTAAAACCGGACAGATCATCTGGTACATAGACCGGACATATCCTGTGTTACCGACACATTTAGAGTAATAAGTTGACAATATATATCTGCGCTGGTCTGATTTGTTCCGACCGCTAAAGACGGTGCCGCCACGGCGGAAATTCCGGGTCCGGCGGCGCGAATGTAATCGAAGCCAGCCGTGGCGCCTGCGCCCGTGGTGTGGCGGTGTGCGGGAGCCGGTGTGAGCGACAACCACGGCTGCGACCATTGAGCCCAGGCGAGGCGAAAAGCTTGCCTCGGACCTTGCCGGCGTGCAGCGCGCCGACCTGTTCTGTATTCCGCATTCGGCCGCGGCCTTCCCGACTACCGTTCTTCGGCGGGCGCCCTTCCTCGGGCCAGGCTGGGCAGCGGCCTTTCCTTTCCAGTCGGCCCCTTGTCCGGCGAACGGCGCCTCACGCCGTCCGCCGGTGCGCCGCCCTGCCCTGGGCGGCCGCCGTGCGGGGCGGCGCCTCATTCGTGTTCATGAACCTCCGGAGTTGTACCCATGCCTGACGACTATTCGGCCAGCACGAGCACCACGGGCACCGTCGCGGTCGGCGGCTCGGTCACCGGCACCATCGAGACGGCGCGCGAGCGCGACTGGATCGCGGTGGAACTGGTGGCCGGCCACACCTACCGCTTCGACCTGCAGGGCGCGCCGAGCGGGCACGGCACCCTGTCCGACACGTTTTTGCGGCGCATTCTCGACGCCGAGGGGAACAAGAGCACCGGCGACGGGGAGAACCGGACCTACAACGACGATTTCGGCGCCTCGCGCGACAGCCGGGTGACGTTCACGGCGACGGTGACGGGGACGTACTACGTGGAGGTGTCGGGCGACCGCGACGAGACGGGCACCTACACGCTGTCGGTGGCGGATCTGACGCCTGAGCCGTCACCGGCGAGCGGCACCGCGGACACGGCGCGCGCGGCGGCGGAAGATCTCGGCGACATCACGGCCCTGAACGGTCCGCGCTTTCCGCGCGGGACGCTGGAAGGCGAGGCGGGAGAGCGGGACTGGTTCACGTTCACCCTGACCGAGGCGAAGGCGGTGGGGCTGGGGCTGCGCCAGCAGGACGCGAACGCGGATTTCTTCCTGGAGGATGCCGAGGGCAATGTGCTGCATTCGAGCACGCTGTCGGGGACGACCAGCGAGGCGCTCGATGTGACGCTGCTGGCGGGGACGTACTACGTGCGGGTGGACGCGCAGGAGGCGGGCCGCAACGACTACGTGTTCCGCTACGGGGTGAGCGCGCCGGATGCAGAGGAGGTGGCGCGGCTGGAGGCGGAGCGAGAGGCAGCGGAGCAGGTTGCGCCGCAGAGCGTCTCGGAACCCGCCGGCGAGGACCTGCCGGCCGACCTGGCCACCAGCGGGCGCGTGCTGGTCGGAGAGACCGTGACCGGTCGCATCGGGGACGTCGGCGACCGCGACTGGTTCGCGGTGGAGCTGGTGGCGGGCAAGAGGTATGCGATCGACCTCAAGGGGGTGTGGACACATACCGCGACCCTGTACGATCCGCATCTTTACGGGATCCACGATGCGAACGGCGACCTGATCCCCGGCACGGAGGACGGCGACGGTGGCGCCGTCCTGAACAGCCTGGTGCATTTCAAGGCGCCCGCGGACGGCATCTATTACATCGCGGCCGGTTACGACGACGTCTCCGTATACGGCTCCGATCACAGTTATGGCACCGATGGCACCTACGAATTGTCGGTCTCCGAGGTGGCGGACGACTACGCGGCCGATACCGGGACGACGGGGACGGTTGCGGTGGGGAGTTCGGCCACTGGCGAAATCGAATTTCCAGGCGAACGCGACTGGTTCGCGGTGGAGTTGGAGAAGGGTGAAACGTACCGCTTCCACCTGCAGGGAGCGTCCACGGAAGGGGAGACGCTGGACTACCCTTTTCTCTACGGGATCCACGACGCGGACGGCAACCTGATCCCCGGCACGAGCGACGACACCGCGGACAGCGGCCGGGACAATCTGGTGTTCCGGTTGCAGGCGCCCGTGGACGGCGTGGTGCACTTCCAGGCGCCCGCGGACGGCACCTATTACGTGGCGGTTGGAGGGGCAGACTCGACGGACCGGGGCGCCTACACGCTGTCGGCCACGTCGCTTCTGGGCGCCGGGGACGACTATGTGGGCAGTATCCGAACCAGCGGTATCGCCGAGGTCGGGGTTCCGACCACTGCCGAGATTGAACGGAGGGGGGATCGCGACTGGTTTGCGGTGACCCTGGAGGCGGGCAAGGTCTACAAGGTGGAGCTCAAGGGAGTAAATTCGGGTAACGGCACCTTGTGGAATCCATATCTGCTAGGCATCCACGACGCGGACGGCAACCTGGTCCCCGGCACGACGGACGACAACGGCGGCCACATAACCGACAGCCTCGTGTACTTCGAGCCGACCGTGGCGGGCACCTACTACGTGGCGGCCCGTGGGGTCCGAGGAAATGAGGGCACTTACACGGTGCTGGTCAGTGAGGTGCCGGACGATTTTTCGTCCGATAGCGGGACCGCGGGTACGCTCGCGGTGGGGAGTTCGGTAACCGGCGAGGTCGAGTTGGACGGGGACCGCGACTGGTTCGCGGTGGAGTTGCAGGCAGGTTACACGTACCGCTTCGACCTGGAGGGAGAGGACACCGGCAAGGGCACGCTGGCGGATCCGCGTCTCTACGGGATCTACGACGCGAACGGCGACCTGATCCCCGGCACGACGGACGGCGACGGCGGCGTCGTCCGGAACAGCCTGGTGCAGTTCGAGGCGCCCGCGGACGGCACCTACTACGTGGCGGCCGGGGGGAGTGGCCCGGGTGCCGGCACTTACACGCTGTCGGCCATCCAACTGCCGCCGGATATTGCCGCCGACACCAGCACAGCGGGGACCGTTGCGGTCGGGGGCTCGGTCCGGGGCGTGATCGAAACGCCGGGCGACCGGGACTGGTTCGCGGTGGAGCTGGTGGCGGGCAAGTTGTACGCCGTCGGCCTCAAGGGGACGTGGACACAAGACGGCACCCTGTTCGATCCGTATCTTCACGGGATCCACGACGCCGATGGCAACCCGATCCCCGGCACGTCGAACGACGACGGCGGCTACGGCCTGAACAGCCTAGTGTACGTCGAGGCACCCGCGGACGGTACGTACTACATCGCGGCCGGCTACGATACGCCCCGCCCGGGTTCCAATTACGGCATCTACGGCACTTACGAGCTGGCGGTCTCCGAGATAGCGGACGACTACGCAGCCGATACCGGGACGACGGGGACGGTTGCGGTGGGGGGTTCGGCCACCGGCGACATCGACATTCCAGCCGACGGCGACTGGTTCGCAGTGACCCTGGAGGCTGACAAGACTTACAAATTCGAGCTCAAGGGTGCGCTGTCGGGTAACGGTACCTTGCGAGATCCGTATCTGCGAGGCATCCACGACGCTGACGGCAACCTGATTCCCGGCACGACGAACAACGACACCGGCTCCGGTGGTTTTGACAGCCGGGTGTACTTCACGCCGATCGAGGACGGCACCTACTACGTGGCGGCCGGGAGCGCCGGAGGACATATGGGCACCTACACGGTGCTGGTCGCCGAGGTGCCGGACGACTACGCGGCCGATACCGGGACCAGGGGGACGGTTGCGGCGGGGGGTTCGGTCACCGGTGAGGTCAAGGTGGACGGTGACCGCGACTGGTTTGCGGTCGAGTTGGAGGTGGGCCACACGTACCGCATCGACCTGGAGGGAATGTACACGGGCAAGGGCACGCTGAGGGACCCATACCTCCACGGGATCCACGATGCTGACGGCAACCCGATCCCCGGCACGACGAACGACGACAGCGGCTACGGCGGCAGCAACAGCCGGGTGCTGTTCACGCCGACCGCGGACGGCACCTATTACGTAGCGGCCGGGGCGGATGGGTCGCGCACCGGCACCTACACGCTGTCGGTGACGTCACTTCTCGGCGCAGGGGACGACTATGTGGCCAGCACCCGGACGAGCGGTTCGGTCGCGGTCGGGGGCTCGGTCACCGGCGAGGTCGAACGGAGGGAGGACCGCGACTGGTTTGCGGTGACCCTGGAGGCGGGCAAGACTTACCAGATAGACCTGAAAGGGCGCATCTCGGACGACGGCACTTTGATGAATCCGTACATTCACGGGATCCACGACGGTGAAGGCAACCTGCTTCCGGGAACGGTAAACGACAACGGCATCCGTACGGGTGCGAACAGCCAAGTGTACTTCAGGCCGGAAACAGACGGCACCTACTACGTAGCAGCCGGGGGGGACGGGGAGGTCTTCGGCGGCACCTACACGCTATCCGTCAGCGAGGCCCGCGACGACTACGTGGCCAACACCCAAACGGAGGGGACTGTTGCGGTTGGAGATTCGGCCACCGGCGAGATTGAGCGGCCGGGCGATCGCGACTGGTTCGCGGTGGAGCTGGTGGCGGGCAAGACCTACCGGATCGACCTGGAAGGAAGGTCGACCGACAAGGGCACACTGACGCAACCGTTTCTCCATTGGATACGCGACGCCGACGGCAACGGGGTTCCAGGAACGTCACATGCCGACCGCGCTGCGAATTCGCTCGGCACATTGACCTTCAGACCGGAAGCCGGCGGCACCTACTATGTGGAGGCGGGGTCGTGGTTCTCTCATCCAGACCATCTGGGCACGTACACCCTGTCGGTAACCGATGTGACCCCGAAACTGGATGTTGCCGCGGATACCGGCACAATCGGCACGGTCTCGGTCGGCTCTTCGGTGAGCAGCGCTATTGGCTACGCCGGCGACAACGACTGGTTTGCGGTCGAACTGCTGGCCGGCAAGAAGTACCGGTTCGATCTGGAGGGATTATGGACCGACAAGGGCACCTTGCGGGACCCGTATCTGCGCGGCATTCACGATGCGACCGGCGCCCTGATTGACGGTACTACGGACGACGACGGCGGCACGCGCTACAACAGCCAGATGACCTTTACCCCGGTCACGGACGGCGCCTACTACGTGGCGGCGGGTGCGTACAGGGACAGGACCGGCAGCTACACCCTGGCGGTGGAAGAGGTCGTGGACGCCATTTGACCCGGCACTCGGGTGCGACGACGTACTGGCGACTTCCTTGTGAACAATTCGAGAGCCGATGCCGGGAGGCCTGTTCGTGGCATGCTCGGCTGCATCCTGCTAGCCGTTGCAATTGCCGCCGCGCCCGCCGGCGCATGCACCCCCGATGCCAGCGGGCCGCTCGACGGCGACGGGCTCCCGCATGGCGAATGGCGGATCGTGCATTGCGACGGCGCCGAAGCCGCCGGGGGTTTCCGGCATGGCGGCCGGCACGGCTCCTGGACCCTCCGTTATCCCGATGACCGGACCGGAGAAGGAAGCTATGCGAACGGACGCAAGGAGGGCGCATGGAGCTATCGCTACCCGGACGGCTCGCGGGTCCATGGTGTCTACCGGAATGGTTTGCTGGACGGCGTTTGGACCTTGAGCGATGCGAACGGGCGCAGCATCGGACGCGACCCTCGTGCGCGCCCGCAACCCCCGCCGCCACGCCCTGGCACGGTCCGCCGCCATCCTCGACCGTCTCGTTCATGGCGCCACCCGGTTCGAGCTGCACGGCACATCCATGCGCACCGATGACGCCGGCGCCGGAACCAAGGCATGAACGCGACGACAGGGAGCCGCGCTTCGCGCGGTAGAATCGTCGCTCCGCTCCGGGGTGTCGGAGCAAGCGGAGAGATCGAGCGAAAGCATGGTGCGCGCGCGCCGCTCCGACTCGTGAGGGGTCACGCGTCGCGCGCGCACCATGCTCCACCGCCTTGCCGCAGCGCCTTCGGCGGTGGTATCGATCTCGAAGAAATCGCGGAGGGAGAACTGCTGACATCAACGTAATCGCGTCGCTTCGCTCCGGGGTGGCTGCCAGGCTGAGAGGGGGTGGCTACTTTGCTGAGAATAGGTGGCTACGTTGAGTGAGAACGACCGGCTACATTGGTGAGAATCGGCAGCCGCCGGCGGCGAAGCCGCTACTGACTCGCTCCGCCCCGACTTGTATGTCATGCTTGCTTTGTGTAATGACATAAGAAGATTATGCTAATCTTCGTTCCCGGAGCATCCCGATGCCCCCGTTGCCGCCCCTGGACTGCCTGCGCTTCTTCGAGACCGCGGCGCGGCGCGAAAGCTTTGCCCGCGCCGCCGAGGAGCTCGAGGTCACCGCCGCCGCCGTCGGCTACCGCGTGAAGATGCTCGAGGACCATCTCGGCCATCCCCTGTTCGACCGCCTCCGGCGCCGCGGGGTGCGCCTCAACCGCCGCGGCCGGGCCTATCTGAGCGACGTGCGCCGCATCCTCGCCGACCTGGAGAGCGCCACCGAGCTCCATCGCGGCCGCGAGGTCGCCCGGAGCGTCAGGATGGTCTCGGTCGAATCGCTGGCCGAGAAGTGGCTCATGCCGCGGCTGCCCGGCTTCGAGGCCTCCCATCCCGACATCGCGGTCGAGATCGAGACCAACCACCGCGGCGTCGACCCCGACCGGCGCGACTTCGACGTCTGGCTCGCCTATGCCGGCCCGACCGCGGCGCGGCGTCCCGAGCTCCGTCCGGGCGAGGACACGCTGGTCGAGGAGGCGCTGCTGCCGGTGTGCAGCCCCGCGCTGATCCAGGCGCGCGGGCGGCCCCGGGCGCCCGCCGACCTGCACCGCTGGCCGCTGCTCTACGATCTCGGATGGGAAGCCGACTGGCCCTGCTGGTTCGCCCGCCAGGGCGTGCCGGCGCCCGATCTCTCGCGCGCCTCGGGGTTCCGCCTCTACAGCATGGTGATCCACGCCGCGGTCGAGGGGCTGGGCGCCACCATCGGACGCCCCGGCGTCATCGCCCGCGAGCTCGACGACGGCCGGCTGGTCCCGCTCTTCGACCGCGAGGCCGGGGTGCCCGCGCGCTGCTGCCTCATCACCACCGCCGCCGCCCGGCGCCGGTCCGAGGTGCAGGCGTTCCGCGAATGGGTCCTCCGGGAGGCCGCGCAAGGGTACAGGGCCGCGGCCGCGCCGCTCTGCTGACCGGGCGGCGGGCTTCCCGGACTCGGCGCGAGCGGCGCAGGTGTCGAGGGGATGCGCGTGTGCGGCCATTGCCCGGGGCGCGTCGGCCGGAAGGGGCATCGTGGAGGTCGTCACGCCCGGCGCCGGAGGAACCCTTCCGTATGCTCCGGGAGGCGAGGTCGGGACCATCCTGGTCACCGCGATGCAGCTCCCCGGATTCAGCCCGCGATCCACCCGATGTCGGCGGCCAACGTGCGTCGCGCAGGTCCCCGCGAAGGATCGTCCGCGGCGCGTGATCTTGCCGCCGTCGGGACTATCGGTGAAACGGAGAAGCCGCGCGGATCGTCTTTCGCGCCCGACCGGACGCGGTCAGGTATTGCCGGAGGGCATCTCGTCCCGCCGGTGCCCAGGGCGAGCGCGCGACAGGTTCACGGCACGACCACGATGTTCCCGACGTGGCGCTTGTCGATGAACGCCTGTTGGGCGGCGCGGAGCTCGGAGAGCGGCCAGGTCGCCGCCAGCACCGGCCTGACCTCCCCCCGCTCGATGTAGCCCACGACATCCCGGAAGACGTGGCCCGGCACTACGGTGGAGCCGGTGAAGGTGAGGTCGCGCAAATAGAGGCCGCGCAGGTCGAGCGCGACCGTGGGCCCGGCGATGGCGCCGGAGCAGGTGTAGCGCCCGCCGCGCGCGAGGATGTCGATCAGCGCCGGCCAGCCGGGCCCGCCGACGACATCGGCGACGACCGTGACCGTCTCGCCCTCCAACGCCTCGCGCAGGTCCTCGGGCGCACGCGGCAGGATCAGGTCTGCGCCGAGCCTCGCCACCTCGGCGTGCTTGGCCTCGGACGCCATGGCGATCGCCCGCGCGCCGCGGCGTTTCGCGAGCTGGACCAACGCGCCCCCCCACGCCGCCCGAGGCGCCGGGGTCGCGTCGATGATGCCGGTGAACCCGTCCGGCTTGGGCCGCCGCACCGGCTTCGTCCGCCGATACCCCGGTGGCGACGAATAACGCAGCATCTTCTTCACCGTGCGACGGTCGATGCCAAACCGCCGGCCCGCCTCGTGATGGCTCAGTCCCTCATCGACAACCGCAAGCCGAACCGCCGAATAGATCTCCACGCCGTACATCCCCCGCCCCTCGTCGCAGCCGACAAGGGACCATAGGTGGCGAATGTTGCGCCGCCGCGACCGGACCGCCCGGCCGCTCCGCGTGGGGCATTATTGGGCCGCCGTTAACCGCCCCATTCGGGGGTCACGAACTCATGAATCCCGTCTGCCGGATTGCCAGCCTGATCGATGAACAGGCGAAGGGCCAGCGTTTGCCAGCGGTTCGGGTCGCTCAGACCGGCATCGCCGGGATACTGGGGGTCGAGGTACGGGTTGACGGGCCGGTAAACGGTGCTCGCGTAGTCCCCTGACTCGTTCGATCCGTCCTCCAGGCCGCGCGCGACATAGAACGCGCCGATGCAGGCGACCTCCCCGTTCTCAGGCGTTATGGCCGTCGCCTCGCAGGAGCACTCTATTCCCCCTGCAAGGCGACGATGGGATCGAGACGTGAGGCCTGATAGGCGGGCTGGAAGCCGAAGAAGAGGCCGACAACGGTCGAGACGCCGACACCCGCGACGATGGGTGTGGGCGACAAGAGGAAATCCCACGCGAAGTACTGGCAGATGCCGTAGGCGGTCCCGTTCCCGACCACGACCCCGGCGATGCCGCCGCCCAGAGTCAGGATCAGGGCCTCGCTCAGGAACTGACGCTGAATGTGGCCGCGGGTTGCGCCGAGGGCGCGCCGCACGCCGATCTCGCGCCTGCGCTCGGTCACCGAGATCAGCATGATGTTCATCACGCCGATGCCGCCGACGATGAGGCTGATGCTGCCGACGGCGCCGAGCAGCAGCGTCATCAGCCCGAGCTGGGATTCCATCTGCTCGATCAGCTGCTCGGCACTGGTGACCTCGACCGCGAGTCCCCTGGTGCGCTCCGCAAAGTAGGCCTCGATGTCGCGCGCCGCTTCCGTGTAGTGAATGCCGGGCGCCGCACGGGCGATGATCAGTTCGATCTCGGCGCTCGGGTCTGTGCGCCTCACGGTGGTGACGGGCACGAACACGGATCGGTTCGCTTCCACCTGGAAGGGCAGCGCATAGCTTTCCGGCGCGTCCGCCAGCACACCGATGACCGTGTAGAGGCGCCCATCGACCTCCAGGGTTTCGCCGACGATCTCGCCGGTACTGCGGCGACGCATGGACCCGGCCACCTCGGCACCGACCACCGCGAAGTAGCGGCCTGTGTCCATGTCCGAGACGAAGCGTCCCTCGGCGACGCGCAGCCTGTTGACGCCCAGGAAAGAGGCAGAGACGCCCTGCAGGGAGCCCGAGCCGATGGACTTGCCGCCATAGCCGAATTTGCCCTGCGACCGGATCCGGGGTGCCGCGTCCGAGACCGTCGAAAGCGCGTCCGCGAGATCGAGCGCGCCTTCGAGGCCGATCGCCGGCCCCTGCCCAGAGGCCGTGCGCGCCATGTCGTCGGACTTCTCGATGGAGAGAATGTCGGTGCCCACGGCCTCGAACTGCTTGCGCGACTGGGCCGTTGCGATCTCCCCCGTCGAGATCATCGCGATCACCGAGGCGATGCCGATGGTGATGCCGATCAGCCCCAGCAGCGTGCGCAAGCGGGCGCCGTAGAGGCTGCGCACCGCCTCGCGAAGGGTAGCCGTCAGAGCCGGTCCCGACCGCCTCATCGCAACCCGATGCCCTACGACGCGACGCGGCGTTCGTGCAGCACGCCGTCGTGGATTTGGGCCTGGCGCGTGCACTCCCGTGCGATCAAGGGGTCGTGCGTAATGATCAGGATAGTGATCCGCTCATCGCGGTTGAGCCGGAGCAGGAGCTGCATGACCTCGTCGGCGGTATCGGAATCCAACGCCCCGGTCGGCTCGTCGGCGAGCACCACCGCAGGTTTCCCTACCAGTGCGCGGGCGATCGCCACTCGCTGCTTCTGCCCGCCGGAGAGCTGGTCCGGCTTGTGGCCGAGCCGCTCGCCCATGCCCACCTTTCCCAGGATCGCCCGCGCGCGGCGCCGTATCTCGCCTCGGCCGAGCCCCCGGTACACCAGCGGCAAGGCGACGTTCTCCAGCGCCGTCAAGTAATCCAGAAGATTGAACGACTGGAATACGAAGCCGATGTTGGCGTTGCGGAAGGCCGAGAGCTCCCGGTCCTTCATCGCAGACACGTCACGCCCGTTGAGCAAGTACGACCCCGCCGTCGGCTTGCCCAGCAGGCCGACGATGTTCATCAGCGTCGACTTGCCGCTGCCGGACGGCCCCATGATGGAGAGCAGGTCGCCGGAGGCCACGTCGAGGGAGACCCCGCGCAGAGCCTCCACCGTGAGCGTTCCCAGCTTGAAGGACTTCCTGATGTCCACGAGCTGCAGCACCGCGGGGCCCCGCGCTCAGTATTTCGGCACCACGATCTCGTCGCCGGGTGCAAGACCGGCAACGATCTCGACCGAATCCATGGTGGTGGGTCCGATCTTCACCTCACGCTCCTTCACCTCGCGGGTCGCCGGGTCGACCACACGGACCCGATGCATCCGGCCGCGGCGCTCCACCGCGTCCAGCGGCACGATCAGCGCGGCGTCGTTCTGGTAGACGACGATCCGCATCCTGCTCGACATGCCCGCGCGCAATCGCTCCCGCTGCTCCTCCTCAAGCGGGTCGAGCGTCACCTCGACCGCAAACTGGGAGGCGCCGCGCGAGCGTTGGTCGGGCTGCGACGAAACGTGGGTGACGGTGCCATTCAGCCTCAGGTCGCGGAATGCGTTGCCGGTGACCGACACCGCCTGGCCGACCGCAATTCGCACGACGTCGATCTCGTCCACCATGGCGGTCGCCGCCATGCGGCCGAAGTCCCCGATGCTCAGCAGCGCCTCGCCTTCCCTCAGCGGTGTGCCAGCCTGGGGCGGCGTGCCGCCGCTGCGCGCCGCCGCCAGGACAACGCCTGCCAGCGGCGCATGGACGCGACTCTTCCCCAGGTTCTCGGCGAGCTCCGCCAACTCTTCCTCGGCGGTACTGAGCTCCAGCGCTGCCTTGTCCAGCGCCTCCCGGCTGCCCCCGGCGCCTGCTGCCTCGAAGTCGTCGCGGGCCGCCTCGAAGTCCAGAAGCTGGCTCTGATACTGCCGTTCCGCGTCCTCGTGCTCGGAGGCTGCGATCAGGCCCTGCTCCAGCAGGAACGTGGTCCGCTTGAGGCGCCTCTCCTGGTTCTCGAGCGCCATCCGCGCGCGCGTGAACGACCGCCGCGCCTCGGCCATTTCGGGTCCGCTCTCCCAGTTCGCGACGTTCTCGTATGCCTCCAGCTTCTCGATGTACTTCACCTGCACCTCGCGGTGCTTCCGCACCGCCTCGGTGGTGTCCAGCTCCACCAGCAGATCGCCCTCTTTCACTTCCTGGCCATACTGGAAGTGCACCGCGGCGATGGTGCTTTGGATCGGGATCGTCACCGCGACCGTCCGCCACGGCGCCAGCTTGCCCGACAGCGAGATCGTCTCCCGTATCGGCCGAGGCTCGACCGTCACCATGCGAAAGCCGTCCGAGACGCCGGCTTCGGCCTCTGCGACCATGGACGAATCGGACGAGCCGCCGAACAGGTCCAGCGGCTGCCACACATAGGCGCCGGCGCCCAGGAACACCCCGATCACCAGCACCGTCGCCATGATCCGCGCGACCTGAACCTTCTTCAGCGTCGCGGCGAGGGTTGCGTTGCGCTCCTCGATCTGCCGGTAGGCGGACTGAAGCTCGGTGTGCTGCGCCTCCACCGCCTTCGCCATCCGCAGCTCGGTCTCGCGCAGCTCCTTGAGCTCGGTGATGTCGCTGAACACGGCGATCAGCGCCACCGGCACGGGCTTGCCGTCCACGTTCGAGCGCAGGTAGGAGGTCGCCACCGAGAGCGACCGCGTCTCGCTGCCGGCATTGAGGCTCACCACCTGCCGGCGAGCCTCGCTCTCCCCGGCCACGGCGTCCAGGATCAGCTCGCTGAGCTCTTCGAAGCCCTCGCGGGCGATGAAGTGCGCCGCAAAGCTGTTCCCCACCACCTCGCCGGGCGAGAGGCCGAGGATGCGGCCCGCCGCCCGGTTGAACACCGTGACGGTGCCGCCGCGCTCGACCACCATCACCCCGTCGAGCAGGTTCTCCAGGACGCTCCCGTGGATGCCTGGGTGCCCGTCCGTCATCGGCCGACCTGCTCGACCGCGATGCCCCAGGTCTCGAGCGTCGTGCCCAGCGTCCGATCCAACGACGTGAGCGCGTTCTCGTAGTCGACCAGCGCGTCCACCTCGGCGTTCTGCGCGCTCACCAGGTCTTCCTCGAAGCGGCTGAGCTGGAAGGTCGAGGACAGCCCCTGCTGCAACTTGCTCCGCTCGATCGCGAGCTTCTCCTCCGTGAGCGCCAGCGCCTGGCGGGCGAGTTCGATCCGTCTCAGACCCACCTCAACGTCGTGCACCGCCTGGCGCACGGCGATGTCCATGGACTGGCGCAGCTCCACCAGGCGGCGCTCGGCCTGCGTGACATCGGCGCGCGCCCCCATCAGCCCGAGCTCGGGCCCGCGGTCCCAGAGCGGAACCGTCAGCCGCAGCCCTGCCGAATAGTCGGTCCCCTGGCCGCCGCCGCCGGTGCCGCGCGACGCTTCGGCGTCCAACGAGAGGTCCCAGCGCTGGTCGTCCTCGGCGACCTCGAGGTCGATCTCGGCGATCTCTTTGTCCATGAGCGCCCGCGCACGGTCGGGTGAGCGGCTGAGCGCCACCTCGATGGCCTCCTGCACCGAAAACACCGGCCGCGCGGCGGCGGGCCGCTGCACCGGCTCGATCGCGGTCGCGCTGTCGATGTCGAGGATGTCGATGAGCCCGAAGTTGGCCGTGGTCACGCCGTTCCGGGTCTCGATCAGGCCGAGTTCCCGCGCGGCGACGTCGGCCTCGCTCTGCAGGATTTCCCGCTCGGCCATCTGGCCCGCCTCGATCAGCGTCCGGTTGGTCGCGAGCTGCTGGCGGGCGCGTTCCAGCGAGGCCTCGCCGATCTCGAGCTGCCGCTCGGCCCGCACCAGGCCGCGCCAGGCCCGGATCGTGGAGTCGACGACGCCGGCGATGGTCTCGCGGAAGGCCAGAACGCCGATCTTCTCGCCGAGCCGCGCCGCCCGGAGCGACGCGGTCTCGACGTCCGCCCCGAAGCCCCGCAGCAGCGGCTGCGAGAAGCCGAGGGTGACGATGCCGGCGGTGTCGTCCCGGCCCGCAAGGGGCTTCGACCAGCGCAGCGAGACCTGTCCGCCGGTGCGAACCCGGAGCCCCGTCTCAGCGACAACGTCCGTCGTCCAGTCGTCCTGCTCCTTCTGCCCGCGCAGCGAGGACCCGACGCTCGCCGTAGGCCGGTAGCGGTCCTCCGTCACCTCCAGCGAGAACTCTTGGATCGTGCGCTGCAGCCGCGCGTCGAGCAGGCCCCGGTTGTTCTGCAGCGCGAGCCGGATGGCGTCGTCGAGCGTGAGCGCCAAGCGCTCGCCCGCGACGCTCTCCGCCCCCTGGCCCGCCGCCGGCCACAGGATCAGCATCGGCGACGTGAGCAGCACCAGCGCAAGCGCGCGAACGGGGCTCATCGCCGGATGCCGCGTGCCCGCCGGGCGGCCGTGCCGCCCTGATCCGGCGCCGGCGGGCTTCGTGAGACCACCGGCAACCGCCGGCTGCCCCGTGTCACGCGTATCGGCCATTGGGGCACCTGCGACAGGCCTCGGGGGCCTTCGACCGCGTTCAGCAGTTCAGCTTGACTCGAAGATCATCGCATTTCTGCAGGTCATCCATATCCCACAGTGTGACGAAGACTCGGGTTCGCACGCTTCGAGACCCATCCGCGCTTCTGCAATTCGTAGCTATGTCGCACTGCGGCGACCAAAAATTGTGCCCGCTAAAGCCCATGTCTTCCTTGGTGCAGGTCTCCGCTGCGTCGCTCTTGTTCCACTGCCAGTTGCAGTCCCCCATCGTGCAGTCGTGATCGCCGCAATTGGGCTCCCAGTACGCGTCCCCCTTGGGATCGACAACGCAGTAGATGTTGTCCGGATTGTCCTGGCAGAACTCGTAGCGCTTTATACGCGTGCTGACGTCGACCGCATCGTATGAAGCGCTGGAGGTGTTGTATACGACGATTCTGCCATCTGGGTTGGCCTCGACCTGCCGTCTTAGGCAGAGGTCTGAGATATCCCTACAGCAAGAAACTCCACGAATATCATGGTACGCTAACTTTCCCCTCCGCGTGGAACTGTTTCCGAGGTGCCAAGTCCAATCACTCCTGTGCCTAATGTCGATTTTCGCCACGACGGTTCCGTATATGGAACAATTACTGATCGCTGCCACTGTGCTTCCCCCGGGGACGCCGGTGCTCGCGGATGGCGTGTTGTCCCACCAGGCATGAAGGCAGTCGACCTCGCTGTGACTGAGTCGATGGTTCGATTCGCAGGCTCCTTCAGCTTCCCCTATGACAAGAGGCGCCAGGAACAACAGGGCGGCGAATGCGCCCAGCACGCGAAGGCTCGATATCTTCGCCGTCGTGAAACGCCCTCCGCCCGCGGGACGCGCGTCAAGCGGCCGGGCGCGAGTCCCGGTGCCCATGGCTGTCACGAATTCGTTCTTCATCGCCGCCTCCTGTTGGTCCGCTGTGCTGCCGCACGGGTCGCACGAGACACCAATTCGGTCGCCAGGCGGCGGGTGGCCCCCCACCCGATCCCTGTCGCCTGGAGTGGATCGCTCATCGTCTCCTTCCTTCGCCCCGGCGGCGCCGCCGCGCCGGCACGGGCGGCGCAGCGCCGATCGTTCACGCGGAAAGGGCGCGCGCGCCGAGGCGGCGCCAACGCAAGCGGGGCAGGACATGCGCCGCGCCCGGTGCGGCCCGTAGAGGACCGGCCGCCCGGCAGCGGAAGGAAGGTTGGAAAGGGGCGCTTCGGTCCGGGATCGGACCCTGCGCGGTGCGGCCTGGCTCGGCTCGGCGGTCATCGCTCACTCGGTCCCCCGTGCACCGCCGCACCCCGGACGCGCAGGCGCCACGGCTGGGTTCGATCACATTCGCACCGCCGGCTGGAGACCCGGGATCCCCGCCCCGGCCGGACCGTCCTCGACGGTCTGAGAGAATCAGACCATCACCTGAAAAGGTTGTCAACGGATTGTTAGAAAAGGACAATTATCTGATTGAGAAAATTATACTTGGGCTTACGATCGCCCCTCGCCAGCCCCGGTCAACCCTCCCGATGACCCCCGCGCTCGTTCGTCGGAAGCGACCCTCGCGCGCACTCGGAGCAGCGGCGCGGCAGTCCGGTTTATCGTTGCAATGAACAGCGAATCCAGCTCGGGCTTGAGCGCTGCCAGATATTTGGCGGTGTTCGTGTGGACGCCGCCATCGCCGAGGAGATCATTCGTGTCGTGGAGCCCATGGCAATCGAAGCCATGATGGAGGCTGAGCACATGCGCGAGGAAGAGCTGCGCGAACGCCAGCGCGTGGCTGAACTGGATCTGCAGCAAGCCCGCTACGAGGCCTCGCTGGCCGAGTGGCGCTATGCTGCCTGCGATCCGGACAACCGTTTGATCGCTGCCCAGCTCGAGCATAGCTGGGAGGCGACACTCCAACGCGTGCAGGCGTGCGAAGCTCGGTTCGACGCGATGCGCTTGCCCGGCTATCTCAGCCCCAACCGCTTTGAGGAGGAACAGCCCCGCAAGCCGGTCAAATCGGCCGCCTCAAACTGTCCGACCCCAGGGGCCCACCCGAACCCCCCGCCCGACCCTGCAGCGGTCGGCGATCGACGAGGGGCGCGGACCTGATCGTTATCAAGGTGAATTATCTCGATGACCAAATATGATTTGCGTAAACTGCCGCAACGCCATGTACGCGCTCCCACCCCTCGACTGCCTCCGCTTCTTCGACGCCGCCGCCCGGCACCAGAGCTTCGTCCTCGCCGCCGACGAGCTCGGCGTCACCCCGCCGGCCGTCGCCCACCGCATCCGCATGCTCGAGAGCCATCTCGGCGCCGCGCTGTTCATCCGCCGCCATCGCGGCGTGCGTCTCAACCGCCGCGGCCGGGCCTATTGCGAGGAAGTCCGGCGCATCCTCCTCGACATCATTGAGACCACCGGGCGCCACGGCGACCGCAGGCGCTTTCGCGGCCCCTAGAGCCGGCGTCCCGGCGGCTCCGCCGCGGCGCCCGGCTTGCCTGAGACGCGCCGATGTGAGATGACATAATCGAGTTTTGCCAAAGGGCTTCGTCTGGACCTTCCCCGTGCTGCACCTTCCCCCGCTCGAAAGCCTGCGGTTCTTCGAGGCCGCCGCCCGGCACCAGAGTTTCGTCCTTGCCGGCAAGGAGCTCGGCGTCACCGCCGCCGCCGTCGCCCACCGTATCCGCACCCTGGAGAGGCATCTCGGCGCCGAGCTCTTCGAGCGCCGGCGCCGCGGCGTGCGCCTCAACCGCCGCGGCCGGGCCTATCTCAAGGAGGTCCAGCGCATCCTGGCCGAAGTCCACGGCGTCTCCGAGCGCCAGCGCCACACCCCCCGGCGGGTGCGCATCGTCTCGGTCGAGGCGGTGGCCGAGAAGTGGCTGCTGCCGAGGCTCGTCTCGTTCAAGGCCGCCCACCCCGGCATCGCCATCGAACTCGAGACCAACCACCGCGGCGTCGACCCGGCGCGGCGCGACTTCGACGCCTGGCTCGCCTATTCGGGCGAGACCTCCGCCCCGCGCCCGCTGACACGGCGCGAGGACACGCTGCTCGAGGAGACGCTCTACGAGGAGCAGCTGCTGCCGGTGTGCAGCCCGGCGCTGCTCGCCGCGCGCGGCCGGCCCCGTGGCCCCGCCGACCTCGCCGATTGGCCGCTGCTCTACGATCTCGGCTGGGACGCCGACTGGTCGTACTGGTTCGCCCGCCAGGGCCAGCCCACGCCGGACCTCTCCCGCGCCTCCGGCTTCCGCCTCTACAGCATGCTGGTCCAGGCTGCCGCGAGCGGGCTCGGCGGCGCCATCGGACGCCCCATGCTGATCGCCCACGAGCTGGAACGGCGGATCCTGGTGCCGCTCTTCGACCGCCAGGAAGAGGCGCCGGAACGCTGCTGCCTGATCACCACCGCCGCCTCGCGGCAGCGCCCGGAGCTGCGGGCCTTCCGGGAGTGGATCCTCGGCGAGGCCCGGGCCGCCGCGCCACGCTCCGCCGGCAACGGCGCCCCGCGCCAACCCTGATCCGGCGCGCCGGTATTCTCAGCCCGTCCGTCCGCCGGGCGCTTCCGACAGCCAGGGCCCCAGGCTCTCGCCATAGGCGAACAGCGCCGGCTGCCCGCCGGTGTGCACGAACAGCACCCGGCTCGCGGGCGCGATCCGGCCCGAGCGCACATGGCCGATCAGTCCCGCCATGGCCCTCGCCGTATAGACCGGGTCGAGCAGCAGCCCCTCGTGGCGCGCCGCCAGCGCCATCGCCTCGCGCACCGCGTCATTGAGCCGCCCATAGCCCGGCGCCAGCACCGCGTCGCAGACCTCCACCTCGCCCGCATCGAACGCATCCGGCCAGCCGATCATCGCCGCGAGCCCGGACCCCACCTGCGCCACCCGCGCGCCCTGCCGCCCGCCATCGCGCCGCACGCAGATGCCGAGCACCGGCACCCGCTCGCCGAGCGCCCGCAGCCCGACCAGCAGGCCGGCATGGGTGAGCGCACTGCCCGAGGCCGTGACCGCCGCGTCGAAGCCGATCCGCAAGTCTCCGGCCTGCTCCGCGACCTCGCCGGCCGCCAGCACGTAGCCGAGCCCGCCGAGCGGCGGGCAGTCCGGCGCGGAGTGAATCACGTAGGGCTTGCGGCCCTCGGCCGCGAGCGCCGCTGCGCGCCGTTCCATCGCCGCGTCCGCCGCCGCCTCGTCCTCGCCCTCGGGGAACGCATGCAACGTTGCCCCCAGCACCCGGTCGAGCAGCAGGTTGCCCGACGCGCAATAGAGGTCCCCGGCGCCCTTCACCCGGTCTTCGAGCTGGATGTGGATCGCCATCCCCAGCCGGCGCGCGGCGGCGGCGGCGATGCACACCAGGTTCGACTGCACCGCGCCGGTGACCAGCACCGTGTCCGCGCCCCGGGCGCGGGCCTCGCCGAAGTGGAACTCGAGCTGGCGCACCTTGTTGCCGCCGAGGGCGAGGCCCGTGCAGTCGTCGCGCTTGATCCAGAGCTCGATCCCGAGCGCCGCGCCCAGGTTGGGCGCGGGCTCCAGCGGCGTCGGCATGTGGCCGAGCCGGACCCGCGGAAAGCGGGCGATGCCGGCAAGGGGGCTGGACATGGCGGGCGCGGGCCTTCCGTTCTGCTGCACAGATCGCCGTGCGGGTCTCGCATCGCCGCCCGACAGGTGCCGTCCCCTTCCGGCGATTGCAAGCGGTTTCGGCCGGAAACGCCCGATTCCGGCGGGACCGGGCGGACCGGGTCCGGTTTCCACCCGCTCGTTCGCAACGCCCGCGCCGGTGCTCGAGCGCAGCACGTGCCCCTCAGCCCCTCCGGTCTGCCTGCGCATCTGCCCGATCCGCTCCTCGAGTTGCATCACCTCCCCGGAGCGCGACTCGCGCCGCGCTGCGAACAGCCGCGCCTGCGCATTCACCAATCGTCCCTGTAGGAATCGACAAGACAGTCCTTGTTGACAACATGTCGGGAGGTTGGTCCGATGCGCATCGACGGTCGTGGACGATTCCGCCAAGGCGGAGTACCCGGCCGCAAGCGCAGAACTTTCGCTCGCGCGGTTTCGCCCGCTCACCCGGTCGAGGAACACGCCGTGGAGTCCATCCCTTCGGTTTCCGGCCTGGACGGCCTCCGTCCCGAACTGGTCGAGCGCATCAACCGCCCCACCGTCGATGCGGCCGGCCTGCCGAACGACGCCTATACCTCGTGGAGATTTCTGGCGCTGGAGCGCGATCGTCTGTTCTCCCCGACCTGGACCTGCATCGGTCACGCCTGCACGATCCCCGCGCCCGGCGATGCGCGCCCGGTCGAGCTCCTGGGTCAACCCCTGCTCATGCTGCGCGACGAGGCCGGCGGGGTGCGCGTCTTCCACAACGTGTGCAGCCACCGCGGCAATCGGCTCGCAGGCGAGCCCTGCCGCTTCCGCGGGCGAATCCGCTGCCCTTACCACGCATGGACCTATGCCCTGGACGGCGAGCTCCTGGTCACTCCGCACATCGGCGGGCCCGGGCGGCACGAGAACGACAGCTTCGACCGCCGTGCCCACGGATTGAAGGCGATACGCGCGGCGGTGTGGCTGGATCTCGTATTCGTGAACCTGGGCGGCGACGCGCCTCCCTTCGAGCAGCACATCGCCCCGCTCGCCGAGCGCGTCTACGGGCTTGCGCACCGGACCCAGATCGAACGGATGCGACCTGCCGCGACCCACGGCAGCTTCCAGCTCGAGTTCGACGGCAACTGGAAGCTCGTTGTCGAGAACAACCTCGAGAGCTACCACCTGCCGTTCGTGCACCGGGACCTCAACCGCCGATCGCGCCTCCAGGACCACTACCACTACTACGGCGGCGACCTGTTTGCGGGACAGGGGTCGAACCTGTACCGACCGGGCGCGGGCGAGGCCGCCGCCGGATTCCACCGCTTCGAGGGCTGGCCGGAAGGGGTGTCGGAGTACCCCACCGTGTTCCCGAACCTCCTGCTCGGCGTTCACGACGACCACATATGGTCCATTGTGCTCTTTCCGCTCTCACCCGACCGGACGAGGGAGCACTGGCAGATCTACTATGTCGGGGAGACGGCGGGCGACCCCGCCCACGACGCGGCGCGCGCCGCGACGCAGGAAGCATGGCGCAACGTCTTCCTGGAGGATCAGGGAGTGGTCGAGGGCATGCAGCGCGGACGCGGCTCGCCCGCCTTTCTCGGGGGTGTGTTCTCCGGCGTCATGGACGAGCCGACCCACCACTTCCACAAGTGGATCGCGAACCGGCTGGCCGCCTGAACCGGCGTCCGCGTCCAACTGGGCGCTTTCAATATTGCCTGGAGGGCGTTCCTGCTCGCGGGTACCGGGGCAGGTTCACGGCACGACCACGATGTTCCCGACGTGGCGCTTGTCGATGAACGCCCGTTGGGCGGCGCGCAGCTCGGAGAGCGGCCAGGTCGCCGCCAGCACCGGCCTGACCTCCCCCCGCTCGATGTAGCCCACGACATCCCGGAAGACATGGCCCGGCACCACGGTGGAGCCGGTGAAGGTGAGGTCGCGCAGATAGAGGCTGCGCAGGTCGAGCGCGACCGTGGGCCCGGCGATGGCGCCGGAGCAGGTGTAGCGCCCGCCGCGCGCGAGGATGTCGATCAGCGCCGGCCAGCCGGGCCCGCCGACGACATCGGCGACGACCGTGACCGTCTCGCCCTCCAACGCCCCGCGCAAATCCCCGGGCGCACGCGGCAGGATCCGGTCGGGGTCGAGCCTTGCCACCTCGGCGTGCTTGGCCTCGGACGCCATGGCGATCGCCCGCGCGCCGCGGCGTTTCGCGAGCTGGACCAGCGCGCCCCCCACTCCGCCCGACGCGCCGGGAACCAGCACGGTGTCTCCCGCTCCCACGCGCGCGCGGTTCAGCATGCCTTCGGCCGTGGTGTAGGAGCAGGAGAAGGTCGCAAGCTCGGCGTCGCTCAAGTTGCACTCGACGACCGCCAGGTTGCGCATGTCGCACTTGGTGTACTCGGCGAAGCCGCCGTCGATCTCCGATCCGAAATAGCCCGCCTTGTCCAGGTTTTCCGGGTCCGACCGGTCGCGCTGCCAGCCGTCGACCATGACCCGCTTGCCGACCAGGCCGGAATCGGCGCCCTCGCCCACGGCGACCACATTGCCCACGACATCCGCGCCCTGGATGCGCGGGAAGCGGATGCGCCGGCCGCCCCAGCCGGCGTCGCCGGCATCGAGCCCGGCGCGGGCGTCGCCGGTCGTGGCGTCCGTCACGGTCCGGGAATACCAGCCGGTGCGGGTATTGACGTCGGTGTTGTTCAGCCCGCAGGCGCCGACCGCGATCAGCACCTCCATCGGTCCGGGCACCGGCACGGGCCAGTCCTCGCGCCATTCGTACCGGTCGAGGCCGCCGTGACCGGTGAGCACCATCGCCTTCATCGCGCGGCTCATCGGCAGCCTCCTCGCTCGCATCGGTACCCGGGACCTCCCGGGCCGCACACCGCCCCGGCCGGGATACGCATGTTGCGCCGCTTGCCCGTGACGACATCCGGCCCAGTGCTCGCCACGGTGCGAACCGGCATCACATAGGCGAAGGCCGGGAGCTTGTCGACCACGCGCCGGCCCTGATCTGCCCGACACCTGGCCCGAAGCGACGCGTTCGACGAGCCGCGACAGGATTTGACCCTGCTTGCGCGGCTCATCCCGGCCCGCGTCCGGAATCGCATCGATGATGCCGGTAACCACCGCGGCGTCGACCCGAACCGGCGCGACTCCGGCGTCTGGCTCGCATATGCCAGGGCCACCGCAGCGCCCCGCCCGGAGGCCGATCGCCCTGCTATGCGCATGTTTCTGCTTGTTTCGCCATCTTGCCGGTAGCGGGGGCGGCGGGCTCGCGTCAACCCTTTAGCCTGGCTTGACTTCTTATCGGCACGCGAACCTACGGGCGCGGGCGCCGTCATCGTACCGCAAGCGCCCTGTTTCAACATCGCGGGCATCGGTGTCCTCGGTCGTCGTCGATCTCTGACCGCTCCAGAATCACGAAGCCCTGCCGGGCCGGGTAGGAGGGGTCGTTACCGCAATGCCGATTTCGGCATTGCGGCAAATATGCCGACATTCAGAATATGCCGCGTTGACAGCTCAAGCCGTTGATTCGTCTGGCTGCCACGCGGGCGATATTCCAGGATCGCCCGGCGCCGGCCCGAGAAGGCATCGATGAACGAGCGCTCGTAACCCGCAAGCTCGAACCCCGGTACCGGCCCCACCATGCGCGGCGCCACCGCCATGCCGAGCGCCTGGAGGCGCCGCGCCAGCTCGTTCCGGTAATACGCTCCGATCAGCTTCTGGCTGCGGCGGATCTTCGTCGGCTCCACGCTCCGCCATTCGCCCGAGGCAGTGCGCGTCATGTTGGCCAGCACGCAGTGGGTGTGCAGCTGCGGGTCCTGGTCGCGGCTCGCCAGATGCCGGAACCCCGCCACCACCATGCCATTCGCGCTCACCCGGGGGCGGCGGCGGGTCGCCGGGTCCCAGCCCCGGGTCTGCAGAAGCTCCGCCTCCACGAAGTCGAGCGTCGCGCGCACCGCCTCGTCGTGAGCCCGGATCACGCGGCGGTCGCCCATCACCAGCGCCTCCAGCGACACCGACTTCGGCGCCGACAGGGTGATGTCCCAGCCGGGCCGGTGCTCGTGCTGCCCCTCGCGCATCCGGCCGAGACGCAGATCCGTCCCGGGCACGTATCCCGACAGCACCGCTTCGAAGCGCGATGGATGCACGTGGGCCCTGAGCCCCAGCGCCTTCGCCGCATCCCCGTACCAAAAACTCGCCTGGCGGTGCTCGGGGTCGTTCTTGAGGTAGTAGCCGTCGCGCTCGTAATAGATCACCGCCTTGCCGGACGAACGAACCACCACGACCGTGGCTGTCATCGGCTCAGGCCTCGGATAAGGCCGCGCCGGTGAGCGGCAGAGGCAGAGAGGGGGAACGCCGCCGGCTCAACGGGCTCACAGCCATCGGTAGAACAAGTGTATGTAGCTCTCGAGCAACATGCCCGCGACGAAGACGATCAAGCACACGAAGACCGTCCGCCAGCCGTACCTCGGCCCGGCCACGCGTGTCTTGATGACTTCGAGAATCGGATCGGCCTGACGGGACTGCTGGATGACTTGGGCTCGCGTCTTCGCGAGGCTCTCGTTCATCGTGGTGACGGCCCCCTCGATCTCGGCCACAACCCGGTCCGCAGTGCTTTCCAGTCCCCCATCGATGCGCTCTGCCGCCGCTTCCGCCTTCGCCGCCGCGTCCTCAATCCTTTTGATACGAGTTGCCGCCGCGTTGTCCCCCGGCGCGTCCGCGGTCCGCGCGGCCTCGGCGACACGGGCCACGAGCTTGTCGCCCCAGGCCTCAAGCGCCTCCGGCGTCAGTGCCGCAGGCACTGGCGCAGGCCGGTCGGCGGCCTCCGCTTCCCTCAGTCCGGCAAATTGCTCGCGGATGTCCCGCACCCCGGTTACCAATTCCTCGATCGCGGCCGGATCGATACCGGGTGCCGGCTGCGAAGCGGGCGGACGCTCGTCCGGCAGGCTCGCCAGGAGGTCCGGCTGGTCCGTCCGTCTACTCTTGCCGTCGCGCTCCGCAGTCACGTTGCCTCTCTCCTCGCGTGGACGACCTCCTGCACCTCACCGGGGTCGGCGGCGGAGACGGCGCCTGCCTCACAGCAGCCGGTCCTGGCGGGGGTGCGTCTTCCCATCGCCGGCCTGCGGAACCTTCGCCCGCTTCGCGGCAGACGGCACGACCGAGGCCATGACCGAGGCCGCAGCGATGCGCGCCCGTTCCTCGCCCACCACCGAGGCGAGCGCCGCGCACAGCTCTTCCGAGCGGCCCGACCCGGCCATCGCAGATGCCCAGGCGGCGAACATCACCGCGATCCGCTCCTGCATGTCGCGCACCAGGGGACCCGCATCCTCCCCCTCCAGCATCAGCGCGCGAACCTCGCGCACCGCCTCCAGCAGCTCCCGCTGCTCTTCCCTTGCGAACGCCAGCTCAGGACCGGCGTCCTCTTCCGAAGCGTCCCGCTCCACCAGCTCTACAAGGTAGCGCGCGATCGACAGGCCGCGCCGCTTTGCGTTGCGGCGAACGATCTCCCAATCCGCGTCCGTCGCCGAGAGCGAGATGTGCTTGCCCACCTTCCGGCGGCGCCGCTTCCGTCTCACGGCGCCCGCACCCGTGCAATCACAGAGACCGCGCTCAGCAGGCTCAGCCCGCTGCCGCCCGGAAGCTCGCGCCGGAGAGCCAGCACGAATGCCTGCAACTCCCGCACCCCATCCCGCAACTCAGCCTGTTCCTCTTCCGACAGCACCAGGGGATGACGGTCCGGATCGTCGGCGAGCGCAAGCTCCATCACATAGCGCGACACGGTCTTGCCCGCCGCCGCCGCGCGCTCCCGGATCATCGCCTGCTCCGCAGGCTTGCAGTGCAGGCTCCGCTGCCGCCTGCCGGGCCGCCCCGCCTCCTCCGTCACGGCTCGCCCTCCCCAGCCGGCCCCACCGCCTTCCAGCGGTTCGCCGCGCCGGGATCGGTCAGCCCCTCCAGCATGCCCTCCCGCTCGATCCATTCGTCAACCGCGTCGCAGGCGTCCTCCCAGGCCTCGCCCGCGCCGGCCCCGCGCAGCCGCCTCTCCTCCAGCCTGGCCAGCACCAGCATCTCGCGAACAGCCCGGCGCAGGACCTCCGGCGGTAGAGGGTCCCGATCCAGGGCGCGATGGACCACGAAGCGCGACAGGTCCATGCCGCTCTCCGCAGCCGCCCGGCCGATCCGTTCCCACTCCGCATCGGTCGCCATCACGGCACGCTGTCGCCGCCCGCTGGCATCCTCCTTCATGGTCGCCATCCGTCTGAAAAAGCCTGCATCAACTATGACACACCAGACCAATTTAGGGAATCGAAATTATAAAATCTCCCAAGAAAATCCTCATGACCAGATGACTCGCATCACTTATAGGTTACGTACAGAACCCATCTATCTCGCTATCAAGATCATTCTGATGTCCCACCCCAGCCTCCACACCCACATCCCCGAATGCAACTCCTCAATGACACACAATCAAATTCTATGTCGTTCCAACCATCCCCACCCGTCCTTGACAACAACCCTAAGCCACTGTATTATAACCCTCTTACAGGAGAAACCTGCAACCCTACATCAGCCTCAATGTACCGAATATCATAATTAAAGTTTTCACACCATCGTCTCGGGCACCACGGGTTCGGGCAAGACGGTGCTGATCGCCGACCTGGTGGCCCAGGTCCGCGCGCGCGGCGAGCGCGGCGTCATCTACGACAAGATGGGGAGCTACACCCGGTCGTTCTTCGATCCGGACCGCGACGTGCTGATGAACCCGCTCGACGCCAGGGCGCCGCGCTGGTCGCCCTTCTACGAGGCCCGCAACCCGCGCGACTTCGACATGATGGCGGCGGCGCTGATCCCGCAGCAGAAGGACACCGTCGATCCGTTCTGGGTGACGGCGGCAAGGCAACTGTTCTCGAACGGCGCCGGCGTGCTCTGGGAACGCGGCGTCACGGAAAACAAGGTCCTGGTCGACCATCTCCTCAAGACCGAGCTCACGGCGCTGGCCGAGGCGATGGAGGGCACGGTGGCGCAGTCGATCGTGGATCCGGAGAACCCCAGGACCGCGCTGTCGGTGCGGGCCATGCTGACCGCGCATCTCTCCGCGCTGGAGTTCCTGCCCGACACCGGACAACCCTTTTCCATCAGGGAGTGGATCTCACGGGAGGACGGCGCCCGAAACAGTGGAAGCTTCCTGTTCCTGACCTCGCGCGGCGACCAGCATGCATCCCTGCGCGGCCTGATCTCGACCTGGCTCGAGATCGCGGTCAACGCCATGCTGTCGCTGCCCCAGGACGACGGGCGGCGCATCTGGGTCATCCTCGACGAGCTCCCGACCCTGCACCAGGTGCCGTCGCTGCAGCCCGGCCTCGCCGAATCGCGCCAGTTCGGCGGCTGCTTCGTGCTCGGCGTCCAGGTCGCGTCCGCCTTGCGCGACCTCTACGGGCGCAACGGCGCCGAGACCATCTCGGGCTTGTGCGGCACCCGCGTGGTGCTGGCCGCCCCCGACCGCGACACCGCGCAATGGTCGGCCGACAGCCTCGGGCGCAGCGAGGTCGAGGAGGTCGCCGAGGGCTACTCCTACGGCGCCAACACCATCCGCGACGGCGTCTCGCTCACGCCGAAGCGCGAATTGCGCGCGCTGGCGCTGCCCTCGGAGATCATGCGCCTGCCCAACCTCTCCGGCTATCTCAAGTTCCCCGGCCCCTTCCCGGTCGCCTCGATCCGGCTCAAATACGTCAAACGGCCGGCGGCGGCGGAACGGTTCAAGGCGCGGGGGGACACCCAAACCGCCGGTGCCGCGCCGGAAACCGCGGGCGAGGATGGCGCTCCGCCGGAGCCGGCGGCGGACGATGCGGCAGAGATGCCGGACCCGCAGGGCGAGCTGGAATTCTGGCCGCCGGAAGACAGCGACATGGCGCCGGAGCCTTTGGTGGCGGCGACGCCGGAAACTGCGCCGGACGACGCCGATAAGGGGCGAACGGACGAAGCGGACGCCGCCGCGGAGAAGACCTCCGGCTCGGGCGAAACGCCCGCCGCCGGCGTGGAACGGCAACGCGGCGGCGGTCCGGCGACCGGTTCGGCCTCGCAGACGGACGATGCGGAGCCGCAGGCGGCGCAGGACTGGGGCTGAGATGCTCTCGATCGGGGCGCTTTCCTCGGCGGCCCAGGGCGCAAGCTACTACGAACGCGACGGCTATTACGAGAAGGACGATCCCGATCACCGCGCCGCCAGCGCCTGGGCCGGCAAGGGCGCGGCCGAGCTCGGGCTCGACGGCCCGGTCGATGCCGAGGTGTTCCGGGGGGTGCTCGAAGGCCAGGTGCCCGACGGGTCGGGGCAACGGCTCGGGCGCCGCGGCAAGGACGGGGAGATCGCGCACCGTCCCGGCCGCGACCTCACCTTCTCGGCCCCGAAATCGGTCTCGCTCGCCGCGCTGGTGGGCGGCGATGCGCGCATCGTCGAGGCCCACGACCGCGCCGTGAAGGCAACCCTCGGCTGGATCGAGAAGAACGCCGCCGAGACCCGGATGCAGGACAAGGAGACCGGGAAGATGGTCCGGGTCGGCGGCCAGGAGATCGTCGCCGCCACCTTCCGCCACGACACCTCGCGCAATCTCGACCCGCAGCTCCATACCCATGCCGTGCTCGCCAACATGGTCAGGGGCGGCGATGGAAAGTGGCGGACCATGGCCAACGAGGGGCCGCGAAAGGTCTGGCGGGGTCCCGCATCGCGATCTTCGACGCGCTGCTCAAGCTGCGCCAGGTCTGCTGCGATCCGGGTCTGGTCAAGCTCGACGCGGCCCGCAAGGTCACGGTGAGCGCCAAGCGGGCGCGCCTCATGGCGCTGCTGGAGGAACTGGTCGCCGAGGGCCGGAAGGTTCTGGTGTTCTCCCAGTTCGTGACGATGCTGAGACTGGTCGAACGCGACGTTGCCGAGCGCGGCTGGGGCTACGCCATGCTGCACGGGGCAACGAAGGACCGCGACGCCCAGGTCGAGGCATTCCAGTCCGGCGACCTGCCGCTGTTCCTGGTCAGCCTGAAGACCGGCGGCACGGGCCTCAACCTGACCGCCGCCGATACCGTCATCGTCTACGATCCCTGGTGGAACCCGGCGGTGGAACGCCAGGCCATGGACCGGGCGCACCGGATCGGCCAGGACAAGCCGGTATTCGTCCACCGGCTGATCGCGGAGAATACCGTCGAGGCCGCCATCCAGCGGATGCAGGCGCGCAAGCAGTCTCTGGCGGACGCCCTGTTCGAAGGAACGGGCAAGGGCCCGCTGGCGCTGACGGATGAGGATATCGATGCGCTGTTCGGGGCGGGCCGGCCGGGCTCGCCCGCCGGCACATGAACGCGGCAGCGGGGTGTCGCGGGGACAAGGAGATCGGGAATGGAGCAGACAACCGAACGCCGCTGGCAGGATATCTGGATCGAGCAGTGCGAGGCGGCCGAGTCCATCCGGCTCCAATACGGCGTCGGGTCGGCCTTCGACTACGTGGTCGGCGAGAAGCTGCTCACCTTCGCGGAGGCGGCGGAGGAGCATCCCGAGTTCGCGCGGGCACTGCCGCAGTTCGTCTCGGAGCTCAGACGCATGTTCACGCCCGAGGAAGTCGAGGAGCACCTGGCGCGGATCGAGCGTGAGCGTGTCCAGCGCGACATGGATGCGATGGACGTCTACGATCCGGAGTTGGATGACCTTGCCGCCTCGGCCGCCAAGGCGCGGCGCTTCGAGTTCGTCAAGGAGCTGCTCGCCGCTCCGGCGCTCGGCACGTCGTGAAACCCGGCGCCGGCCGGCAACCTGACTCTGCGGACCGGGAGGTCCTGGCCGGGCTGGTCGAGCGCGTCACCTTCCACAATCCCGAGAACGGCTTCTGCGTGCTGCGGACCAGGGCGCGGGGCCATCGCGACCTGGTCACCGTGGTTGGCCATGCCGCCATGGTGGCGCCGGGAGAATGGATCACCGCCTCGGGCGAATGGGTCAACGACCGCACCCATGGCCAGCAGTTCAAGGCGCGCTTCATTCGCACCGCCGCGCCGTCCTCCGTCGAGGGCATCGAGAAGTATCTCGGTTCGGGCATGATCCGGGGCATCGGCCCGGTCTACGCCCGCAAGCTGATCCGTGCGTTCGGCGAGAAGGTGTTCGACATCATCGAGGCCGAGCCGGAACGGCTGCGCGAGGTGACCGGCATCGGCAAGGTGCGGGCGAAGCGGATCACCGACGCCTGGGCCGAGCAGAAGGTGGTCCGCGAGATCATGGTGTTCCTGCACAGCCATGGCGTCGGCACGGCGCGTGCGGTGCGGATATTCCGGACCTACGGCGCCGACGCCGTGGAGGTGATGACCGAGAATCCGTACCGGCTCGCCCGCGACATACGCGGGATCGGCTTCGTGACCGCCGACGCGATCGCGATGAAGCTGGGGATCGAGAAGACGGCCATGGTCCGGGTCCGCGCCGGCATCGGCTACGCTCTGACCGAAGCGATGGACGAGGGCCATTGCGGTCTGCCGGAAGAAGAGCTGGGGCCGCTTGCGGCCAAGCTCCTGGAGGTTCCCGACGATCTGATCCGCACCGCGCTGGATCTGGAACTCGCCGAAGGCACCGTGGTTGCCGACACTGTCGAGGATATCCCCTGCATATTCCTGGGCGGCCTTTATCGCGCGGAGCGGGCGATCTCCGGGCGGCTGATCGAGATCGCGGCCGGCAAGCTCCCCTGGCCCGATATCGATCCGGACAAGGCCCTGCCCTGGGTAGAGCGGAAGACCGGGCTCACCCTTGCGCCCGGCCAGGCGGACGCCGTCAAGGCGGCGCTCTGCTCGAAGGTCTCGGTGATTACCGGCGGGCCCGGGGTCGGCAAGACGACGATCGTCAACTCGATCCTGAGCATCCTGTCCGCCAAGGGCGTCGATATCCTGCTGTGCGCGCCGACCGGGCGGGCGGCGAAGCGGATGAGCGAGGCCACCGGGTTCGAGGCGAAGACGATCCACCGCCTGCTCGAGGTCGATCCTGCGAAGGGCGGGTTCCGGCGCAATGGCGAGAACCCGCTCGA
Organism: Alphaproteobacteria bacterium; assembly: GCA_965237415.1. Classification (GTDB taxonomy): domain Bacteria; phylum Pseudomonadota; class Alphaproteobacteria; order UBA828; family UBA828; genus WTGU01. The sequence goes on along the minus strand of CBDEFM010000001.1, from coordinate 575,498 downwards.
TTGCGACCTGCTGGTGATCGACGAGACGTCGATGGTCGACGTCATGCTGATGCGGGCACTGATGGCGGCGGTTCCCGACGAAGCCGCGCTGCTGATCGTGGGCGACGTCGACCAGCTGCCCTCGGTGGGGCCGGGCCAGGTGTTGGCCGACATCATCGCCTCCGGTGCGGTGCCGGTGGTGCGCCTGACCGAGGTGTTCCGCCAGGCGGCCCGGAGCCGGATCGTCACCGCCGCCCACGGCATCAACCGGGGTGCAACCCCCGACCTCTCCCGGCCCGAGGGCGAGAGCGACTTCTACTTCGTGCCGGCGGAGGACCCCGAGACGGCGGCGGCCCGGATCGTGGAGCTGGTGAAGACCCGCATTCCGCGGCGCTTCGGCTTCGATGCCATGCGGGACATCCAGGTGCTGTGCCCGATGAACCGGGGCGGGGCAGGCGCCCGCTCGCTCAACATCGAGTTGCAGGCGGCGCTCAACCCGGCGGGCGAACGGAAGGTCGAGCGCTTCGGCTGGACCTTCGCGCCGGGCGACAAGGTCATGCAGATCGAGAACGACTACGACAAGGAGGTCTACAACGGCGACATCGGGCGGATCGTGGATGTGGATCCTGAGTCCGGGGAACTAACCGCGCACTTCGAAGTGCGCGATCTCGTGTACGGCTTCGGCGAGCTGGATACGCTGGTGCCGGCCTATGCGGCGACGGTCCACAAGAGCCAGGGCTCGGAGTATCCCGCTGTAGTTATTCCGGTGCTGACCCAGCACTACGCCATGCTGCGGCGGAACCTGCTCTATACCGGGGTCACGCGCGGCAAGCGGCTGGTAGTGCTGGTGGGCCAGAAGAAGGCAGTCGCCATCGCGGTGCGCAACGCCGCGGGACGCCGGCGCTGGTCCAGGCTGGACGAGTGGCTGGCAGGCACGAAAGACGGTTCGGAGCGGGCTGGCGCGGGGACCGCCGTTGACTGGCGCGACGACGCGCGGATAACTGCCGGGCCATGAGCGATACGGACCCGGACCTAGACCGGTTGAACGACCTGCTGCACGCCATTCCCGCTGAAGGGGACGGCATGAGCATCGGGGAACTGGACGGCTATGTCGCGGGCCTGATCGTATGCCCGGAGATGGTCCTGCCCTCCGAATGGCTATCGGGCGTCTGGGGCGAAGAGCACGAGTTTGCGGAGGTCGCCGAGGCGGAAGCGACGATCGCAGCGGTGATGGGGCACTACAACCGGATCGCGCGGGAGCTGGCGGATCGTCCGGAGGATTACGCGCCGGTCCTGGAAATCGACCCCAATAGCGGCGAATCCCTGTGGGAGCCGTGGATAGACGGCTTCGAACGGGCCATGCGGCTGCGCCCGGATGCGTGGGAGGAGATCGCGCTGAGCGACGACGACGAGGCGTCGGCGTCGGTCAGCATGATCATTGCCCTGAACGATTTCTACTATGGCCGGTCCGAGTTGACGGAAGAGGCGGAGGACGAGTTCGACCGGCTCGCGCCGGGGATGATCCCGAAGTTCGTGCGCAACCTGAACGCCTGGACGAAGTCCCGGCAATCCGGGAAGGGCGGCAGGGCCCCCAGCGTGTTCGATGCCGGGATCGGCCCCGGCGAGCCGCCCGCATTCGGTCGCAAGGCGGGCCGGAACGAACCCTGCCCGTGCGGCTCTGGCCGCAAGTACAAGCGTTGCTGCGGTGCGCACTGAACGGTTTGTCGGCAAGAACGTGACGACGGATGCAGGAGCACTGGGTATCGAGAGCAAGAGCAATTCGTGGTAGTCGAGCAACGCGCAGGCCGGGCTTCCGGGCAGGGTGGGCCGGCATCGGGGAGGAGACTGGATGAACAAGGGCGAATTGGCGGAACGACTCGCGGCGCGGGCCGGAATGACCAAAGAGGCCGCAAGGGGCGCCGTGGACGGCATGTGCGCCACGATCTCCGAGACGCTGGCGAATGGCGAGGAGGTGCGGATTGCAGGGTTCGGCACCTTTGGCACCAGGAGCCGACCGGCTCGTACCGGGCGCAACCCGCGAACGGGCGAGGCGGTTTCGATCGCGGCGTCGACGTCGCCGACATTCAAGGCGGGCAAGGCGCTCCGGGATGCCGTGAACCCAGACGAGAGCCGGTGACCGCGGAATGGACGTCCATCGTGTCCGACGACGCCACAAACGGTCCCGATATGGAAACCGGGCGATTGCTATACGATGACGGACGATTGGAAGGCAGTCGAACCGGAGGCGAGAAAACGCAAGGTGGTCACAGGGTTGCAGCTTCGGATGCCGCCCGCCTGGATGGGTGAATGCATATCAGGCAAGGAGGTCGTGGAAAGTGTTCGCATTGGCCTTAAACACTCCCAGCAACCGGGGATTGGCCATAGAAAATTCCCATCTATGGAACGGGAGACGACTATCTTCGGTCAAGGGCTTCCGCAAGCGCGAGATTGCGCGCGGCGCCAAGCACTGGCTGGCCCCCGGCGCGGCAGTTGTGACGGACGGCCTGGGCTGCTGGAGCGCACTCGACGAGGCCGCCTGTAGCCATCGGGCAATCCGCACCGGCTCGGGACGCAAGGCGGCCCGCGTGGCGTCATTCAAATGGGTCAATACGGTACTCGGCAACATCAAGTGCGCGGTCACCGGGACCTATCGCAAGCTCGCCCCCGATCACACCGCGCGCTACCTCGCCAGTTTCGCCAGGCACTACAACCGCCGTTATCAACTCCAGACGATGATCCCGCGCTTCGTCGATAGCGCCGCCCGAACCGACCCGATGCCCTGTCGCCTCCTCATCGCAGGATGAATGTCACGGATAAGCAGGAAATTCTTTGGGAGATTTAGCTCTGGAAGAGGAAAGCTAGATCCAGTAATGGACAAAATGGCAAAAGAAACCTCCTAGGCACAGATTGAATAACCGCTCCACGATGGTTAGGCTGGTTGCGCCTCGGCCTAAAGGAAGAATGGGTAAGGGTTCATGATCGAAAATCTAGAAGCTTCGGTTACTCTTGAGGAAGGGCGAAATGCGCTTCGCAGTCTCACGAAGGAAATTGAACAAAAGAAAGTAGATTGGAATGAGGCAAATACCAGATTTCACTTCATCGACGAACTACTGACAAATTGTTTGGGTTGGCCAAAGCCTACAATTTCATTAGAGCATTATCACAGCGGAGAGTTTGCCGATTATATGCTCGGCTATCCCACTAGCGTCATCTGGGAAGCGAAGAAAGAAGGAAAATATTTTGAGCTGCCTGCAAACTTGACAGGCAAACCAATCCAACCGCTACCTTCGATAATGGCCGTGAGTGAAGAGGCAGCTAGCGCGATAAAACAGGTATCCCAGTATTGTAACACCCGTGGTGTCGAAGTAGGGGTAGTTTGTAATGGAACACAATTGATAGCGTTCTTGGCCATACGCATTGGACAACCACCACTAGAAGGAAATGCGCTAGTATTGCGTGATCACAAAAATATGGTTTCTGACTTTGCTCGTCTGTGGCAGAATCTGTCTCCGGAGGGTATAGCCGAACGGCGCCTCCATAGACTCTTGACAAGTGGGTCCAACATTCCCTTGCCGCCCAAGCCGTCAACATTTTTGCAACGCTTTCCCATTGTCCGATATCAGTCAGATGCGCAAGCCACTTTAAGAGCCGTTGCGGAGCTGTTAATAGAAGACATTCCTAACAATGAAGACATTGAAGAGAAGTTTTACAGAGAGTGCTATTGTGAAACCGGCGCTCTTAGTCGACACTCTCTCTTGAGTCGCAGTCTGCTAGTTGCTAGATATGCTGCTTTGTTTCCACAGGGCGAAGAACAGCCGAGACTGGAGCCAGTATCCACGCGAAAAGCGCCTTTGCAGATCACAACAGATATTATAACTGAAGCGGTTGCACGAAGACCTATTGTTCTGCTGGGTGACGTTGGAGTCGGTAAAACTTCATTCATTAAGCAACTAATGCTGTTAAAAGCCTCAGAAGAGTTCAAACAGTCTATCAACATATATATTGATCTTGGGTCTACCGCGGCACTCGAAGCCGATCTGAAGAGTTTTGTGATTAGGGAGATTGATCGGCAGCTCCGGTTCAAGTACGACGTAGACACCGACAATGCTGATTTCGTTCGTGGCGTATATGATCTGGACGTTAAGAGGTTTCGACACAGCGTCTATGGAAAAGCATATGCGAGCGACACCGGAAAATATGAGGAACATGTACTGAGAATGCTCGTAGACCGAGTGGAAGATAAACCCGTTCATTTGAGAAAATGCATCGAGCACATTTCTCGCGCGCGAAAGCGGCAGGTCATATTGATCATAGACAATTCAGACCAACGGTCGACGGACATTCAACAAGAAGCATTCATCATCGCCCAGGAATTTGCTAGCCAATGGAATGCTATGGTATTTATTTCCGTGCGGCCGCAGACTTTTTTTCGATCGAAAAGGGCCGGGGCGTTTTCGGCATATCCTCATCGGGTATTTACGATCGCGCCTCCGAGACCTGAATTAGTTATCGAGAAAAGACTTAAATTCGCACTCAGCGTAGCTGACGGGAAGGTGTCACCTGAAAGAATGCGTGGTATCACGTTAAATCTCGAGGATTTGTCGCTATTTCTCAAGGCGCTGTTGGCGTCAATGGAACGAAACACGGAAATTCGGGAGATCTTGGCAAATATCACTGGTGGCAATATCAGGGCAGTAATTGAGTTTGTAGTTAAAGTTATAGGCAGTCCAAATGTAGACGTTCATAAAATCATTCGTATATTGAAGACGGAAGGGAGGTATTTGATTCCACTTCACGAATTTTCCAAAGCGGCAATTTTGGGGGATTACTCACACTACAACCCGGATTCGTCTATGGCCATGAACTTGTTTGATGTGCAATACCCAGACGAACGAGAGCATTTTCTGGCTTTGATGATACTAGAATTCTTGTGTTGGGCAGAGTCGCCAAAAAATAAGGATGGGTTTACCGCCGTAGAAGAGATATTGGCAGAAATGCAGGGATGGAATTTTGTACCTCGACAGATCGAGAGCAAGCTTCGTCGGTTGACAAACAGACGTCTGATAGAAAGTTCCGAGAGAATTACTTTCGAGGAGGACGACACTTCAGAACTCATAGGAAAAATGCCGTTCGCATTTAGAAACACATCCGTAGGCGTCTATCATATCAAAAGGTGGGCTGGAATTTTTGCCTATTTAGATGGTATGGTATTTGATACACCCATATTCCACCAAGAATCTTTTGCGAGAATTCGCAAGGAGTTGGAGGAATTCACAATAGACAAACGACTCCAGCGGACCAAGAGTTTTAGAGAATATCTCACAGGGGTGTGGAATGCCTCCGATTTGTCGCCTGCGTACTTTGATTGGAAAGCTACAGTAGGACTTGGAGACGAACATTTTCAGCGAGTAGAAAATGCGGTGCAGCGAATAAACAACTCCAACGGATGAAAGTGCCGTGTAGCACATCTAATGACGGTTGATTTCACTTCGGACGCAGGCATCAAGTTATAAATACAAGATTGGCGCGGTTGCCTGTTTTTGAGGTGCGGGTGTAGCATGCAGAGTGTTCAAGAAGAGAAGGTGATAAAATACTGTTAGTACATAGATGGTGTTCACCTGAGAGTGCGGCTTGGGTTGCGCGCAATGGGAGGGACTCCCCAACATTTGTAAGTCGGCTTTTGCGGCTTATATGCCCGCTGGATACCGGTAGGTCTGTTTCAGGGGGCATGGCGTCGGTGCCGTTGATCCGGCGCGAACAGCGTCGGGTTTTGGATCATCGCGCAGGCGACCGCGAGAAGCCGGTCGGCGACCGAACGCAGAGTGCGGGCATGGCCGTGGCCTAGGGCGCGCAGAGCGGCGTATTTGGCCTTGCTGACGGCGTCTTACTGCACGGCGACGCTGGCCGAGCAGTAGACGGCGTTCTTCAGCCGGTTGTGGGCCGCGTGGCGGCGAACCACCATCAGGGTCTTGCCCGAACGTTTGGTGTCGGGCGCGACGCCGGACAGGCATATCAAGGCCTGATAGTCTCGTAGTCGCAGAGGATCATGTGCTTCTGCGAGCAGCGTGGCGAGGACGATACTGCCGACGCCGGGAAGCGAGTTCAGGATTTCTACGTCACGCTGCTCTTGCGTGCCGGGCTCGTCCTCCGGAGATGCCATGGTCCAGGCCAACGCCGCGGTCAGGCGGTCGATCCCGCGATACGCCCTGGCGAGCTGGCGGTCGATGACGGCGAGTTGTGAGAACACCACCTCGAGATGGGCACTCGAGATGGGCAATGGCGGTGCCGGGGGCGACGGAGATGGCGGGGTTGGCGCGTCCTCTCGAGCACGGTCTCGGCGTCGATGTGGCGAACCGAATGGCGCTTCGGGAGACCGGCGACGGTCTTGGCCCGCGCGCAATGCTATCGGCGATGCGCTCTGCGGTCTGATGAATCCAGTCCTGCGCCAGATGGGCGTAGTGGGCCGTCGTCTCGATATCGCTGTGGCCCGGCAGCTTGCCGATCACCGGCAGGATCTCGCCGAGCGCCAGCGCACGAAACGCGATGGAATGCCGAGTATTTGTAAAGGTTCGGTCGGGCCGGTATAGGCCGACGTTGGGCTCATCATCCATGTCGGGATGAACTCTAAAATTGGGCTGGTAACGCGTTTTGCCATGGGCTATCGTTGAGCGCATGGCGGTTCTCGACGAAGATATTGGCGCAGCGCTGACGCAGGCCGATGGTGACGATGCAGGTTGGTCGTTCCCTGCGTCCGTGCTGGAGCAGCAGCCGCGCGACTGGCGTTCGCTGTACGAGCGGCAGCACGCCCGTGCGGAGCGGGAACGGGCGCGGGCGGACGCGGCCGAAGCACGCTGTGAAGAGCTGCGCCGGTCAGATGTGGATGCTCGTTCCCGGGCGGGTTCTTTCAAGTGGCAGCTCGACAGCTGTCGGGGCAAGCTGGAGGCGTCCCGCGTCGAGGTGAAGGAACTGCGTCGCGCGGTGAAGGCCGCGCAATCATCGAAGGCGGAAGTGACGCGGTTTGAGCAGCGGCCTTCGGAATCCCGCATCGAGGCCGCCAGGCAGCCCCCGGTTGTGTCGCTCACGGAGGTCAACCAGCTGCGCAAGGCTCTGAAGGTGGCGCAGGCCCGGGCGGCGAAGGCCGGGTTGCTGGAGTACGAGGTCCGTGAGTTGCGCAAGGATTTGCAGGGCGCGGAAACCCACAAGGAGACGATCGGATCGCAGAACCGCGAGATCGTTCGTCTTGTTGCGGAACTGAGGCGACTGCGCGACCAGAAGGACGCGGTGAAATCCTTGTCCGGCGAGGGCTACCGGCTGCGCGTTGCTCTGAACGTGTCCGAGGCCCAAAAGGACAAATTGAAGGCGCGGCTTACCAAGCTTCGCGCGACCGGGGCGACGCTGTCAAAGTTGTCGTGCGACGAGGCTGCTCAACTTCGTACAGCCCTGAGGAGATCTCGGCGCCAGAAGGCCACGATCACGTCGTTCGGCAAGGAGAACGCCCGGCTGCGCAGGACCGTGCGGAAGTTGGAGAGGCGGCAAGCGTCGCTGGAGGTTCAGCCTGCCAAACTTCGTGCAATCAGAAAGGCGCTTGAGTCCGAGCTTGCCGGGCTTCGAGCGGTCAGGAAGACGCTGTCGAAGTCGCTGTCCATTGCGGATGCCGACCTGCGCAGGGCATTGCGGAGATCGCGGCGCCAGAAGGCCACGATCAAATCGCTGTCCAGGGAGAACGCCCGGCTGCGCAAGGGCGCGAAGGCGTCGTGGAATCGGATCCAGACGCTGGAAGCGCAGCTTGCCAGGCTTCGCGCGACCGGGGCGGTGCTGTCGAAGGCGCTGTTCGGCCGAAAGAGCGAGAAGCAGGAGACGCCGCGTTCCGGACGCCCGCGCGGCCAGCAGCGCGGCGCCCCAGGCCATGGCCGTACCCGACGGCCCGGGCTCGAGGAGCGCGAGGAGGAGATCAACCCGCCGAAGGAGGCGCGTGTGTGCTCCTGTTGCGGCAAGCCCTATGCGGCGATCGGCGCCGATATCTCCCCGCTCGTCGAGATCGACGTCAAGGCCCACAAGCGTGTGATCCGCCGTCCGCGCTGGCGCCGGGCCTGCGGCTGCGCGTCGTCGCCGATCGAAGTGTCGGCGCCCCCGGTGCCGCGGTTGTTCCGCAACACGCCCTACGGAATCAGCGTGTGGGCCTGCGTCCTGTTCGAACGCTATGCCTGCTACCGCCCGCTCAAGCGGGTCGCCGCGTGGCTGTCCGACCGGGGGCTGCCGATCTCTCCCGGCACGCTCGCCGACAGCATGCTCCGCTTCGTGCCACTGTTCGAGCCAGTCGCCGGGGCGATCCTCGCGCACCAGGACAAGGCGGCGCTGCGCCATGCCGACGAAACCAGCTGGCGCGTGCAAGAGCTTCGCGGGGAAGACCGGTCGAGCCGCGCCTGGCTGTGGACCTCGGTCAGCAGCGATGCCGTCTACTTCCATATCGACCCTTCGCGCAGCGCCGAAGCGGCGGAGAAGCTGTTCGCGGCGGCCCTCCTCCACACGGTCATCGTCTGCGACCGCTATAGCGCCTACAAGCGGCTCGCTCGCCTTCGCGGGGGGCTGGTGACCCTTGCGTTCTGCTGGTCTCATCAACGGCGCGATTTTATCGAGTGCGCGGCCGGCCAGGTCAGCCTGACGGAATGGTGCCGGGGATGGATCGAGCGGATCGCGTCGATCTACCGCCTGAACGAGGCGCGGCTGGAGCATTACGGCGCCGGGCTTGAGCGCCAGACGCCGGCGTTCGACACGGCACAGGGCGCGCTGAAGGAGACGCTCGACGGCCTGTTCGCGCAGGCCGAACGGGAGCTCGCCGGCCTGCCCGACGAGGCGCGTGAGGGCAAGGCCCTGCGCTCGCTCATCAACCATCGCGAGGGGCTGAGCGTCTTCGTCGACCGCCCGCTGACGCCGATGGACAACAATCTCGCCGAAAGGATGCTCAGAGGGCCAGCGATCGGAAGACGCCTGTCGTTCGGCTCCGACAGCGAGACCGGCGCCCGGTTCACGGCCATGATGTACTCGGTGGTGGGCACCCTCGCGTTGAACGGCATCGATGTCCTGCGCTGGCTTGAGGCGTGGCTGGAAGAATGCGCGAAGAATGGCCGTCGACCGCCGGACGACCTGTCGCCTTGGCTGCCATGGTCGATGAACGAGGAACACAGGCTCGCACTGACGGCGCCGGGATGACCGGCGCCGTCGAGTGCCGCTATTACGGCCGCGACTTCACCGCCGAAGAGATGGCGCTGCTGCGCGCCCTGATCGCCGACCCTCCGGCGCTGAACCGCCATCGCCTGTCGAAGGCGTTCTGCCGGCGCATCGGCTGGTTCAAGCCCGACGGCGGCCTCAAGGACATGATGGCCAGGGTCACCATGCTCGATATGCACCGCGACGGCCTCATCGTTCTGCCGCCGAAGCAGGGACGGCAGAACCGGCCCAAGCCCATCATCTTCGGACCGCACACCCAACCGCCGCTGTTCCCGACGCCGACAACCCTCGACGAGGTCCGTCCGCTCACCCTGCGGCCCGTCGTGCGCGGCACCCGGGAGGGCAAGCTGTGGAACGAGTTCATCGCCCGCTACCACTATCTCGGCTACAGGACCCTGGTCGGCGCCCAGATGCGCTACGCCGCCCACGACCGCAACGGCTGGCCCGTCGCCATGCTCGGCTTCTCCACCGCCGCCTGGAAGCTCGCCCCGCGCGACACCTTCATCGGGTGGACGCCGCAACTGCGCGAGAAGAACCTCCCCCTCGTGGTCGATAACCCGCGGTTCCTGATCCTGCCCTGGATCAATATCCCCAACCTGGGCTCGCACATCCTCGCCATCATCCGCCGGCGCCTGCCCGAGGACTGGACCGAGCGCTACAACACAACGCCCGTGCTCATCGAGACTTTCGTCGAGACGCCCCGCTACACCGGAGCCGTCTACAGAGCCTCCGGCTGGATCCATGTCGGAGCGACCAAGGGGCGCGGCCGATACGACCGGGACAAGCTGTACGACAAGCCCAGGAAGGACATCTGGCTTCGGCCCCTGCGAAGAGATTGGAAGCGAACCCTCAATCGGTAAAATCCACCGACCCATACCGGCCCGACCGAACCTTTACGAGTATTTTGGGGCAATTTCGAGACCAGCGGGAGATGGCGGTGCATGACGCGACATGTCGCGTCACGATATAGATCGAATCCGGTGACTATATGATTACGGAACGAAATGGAAAGATGAAAAACACAATAAGAATAGTAAGTTAATGGAATATGGTGCACAAGAGTGGCGAAGATCGTGTAACCGCCAGCATGGCTGGCGGTGGTATCGATCGGCGACTCATGTCGCGGTTTTGCACACCGAGAGCCATGCGATCCTGTCGTCTCCGCCGCTTGCGCATGCACCGCCGTTCTCCGGGTATTCCTTCTTGGGGCTGCTCCGCTTCGGCCCAGCCGATTGGGTTCGTCGCGATCAGCACCATGATTTCGTCCGTCAAGACTGCTCATGGCGGAGACCATACGTGTGCGCCGCGCCGCCGGCCACAACTTCAGTTAGGGGATATCCTGCAACTGCGGCATACGTGCCATGGCCGCACACGACCGTGGAGCAATGCGAAGGCTGGCCGCTTACTACACGCGCAATCTGCAGCGACCTCGGGCCGGCTCTGGAAAACCGCCGATTAGGCCCGGAACCGAGCAGCGCAGGCGACACTGACACTTTGGTGAACGGCTGACTTGTCAGGCCGCAGCCTTGAAGCGGTCGAAGCGCCTCGCCAGGCGCTCGCGGTCTGGGCGGTCGCCAATCCGAACGGGTAGATGCAGTGCGCCACCTTGGAGCTGTTTCAGGGCGTCCAGCATCGGACCATCGCGCTGCTCAAGAAGACGCTCGGAAACGTGCACGCCGTAATCCGGATCGATGCCGATCAGATCGGCGTCGAACGCGGCGTGGTGGATCTTCGATAGCGGGAGTCCGTTCGGCACGACCGGCTGGCCCAGCAGTTCGTCCTTGTCAGAAATGATGTGCGCCGCATCGAGCAGGCGATGCTCACGCAGTCCCGACAGGGCGCAGCGACCCCTATAGGCGGTGATGACCGCTTCGCGGAACGAATCCTGATGGAGACGCTGTTTCACGACCCGCAGGGCGTAGCGGCGCTCCGCCGCCTGCGGCGGTATCGAGAGGTCGTCGCGTTCGGGCAGGCCGAACGAAATGGTCGCTTTGAGCGAGGACGGATCCCATCCGGAAATAAAGGTCGGGACCAAAGCCTGATATCTGCCCGGTGTGACGCCGAGAAAATAGATGACGGGAACCTGGTGTTCGTGGGCCTCGCGCAGCCATTGGTTGTCGGCGGCTTCCGGGTTTGTGCCCATGAAGGCGTAATCGACAGTTTCCTTGCCCTGGTAGATCTGCCGATGGGCTTCACGCTGGTCGTCGTACCACACCTTGCCGCCGCGTTTCGGCACGACGGTCTTGATCGAGAGGAGGAAACGCATCTGGCGCGGTTTGAAGATGCCGCGCTGCGGGTTGACGAGGGGGATGCGCGCACCGTCGGAGTCGAAGCCCGCGCTCAGCAGTTTGGCCGTCAACGGTCCGTGGATCTCGGTGAGCCTTTGGACGTGCTCCAAGGCTCGGAGACGCATCCGGGTATCGTTGGCGAGAGGATCGGCGGTGCCCGACATGCTTGTCCGAACTGGTGGCTATGCTGAAGGCAGGATGATGTCCGGGTATCGGTCATCACTCAAGAATCATGTCGGCCGCAGAGCTTCGCAGGTCGCTATGCCATCCGGATACCACGCTCTGGGGTAGCCGGGAACCGGACCACGCCAGGCCCAAACCACCGCTCGCTGCGCCCATCTCGCCCGCGATCCCGTGGAGGGGTTCGCGGCGCACATCGGCGACAGCATCGAACGCGACCTGGATAGCGCGTACGAATGGACTGCGATAGGCTCGAACGATGACCGCGACGCGCCGAGGTCCCGGTCCTTTCCGGGCCGTCGCCTCGAACGGGCACATCGCCCGGCGGGACCGGTGGCGGGCCGGCAGCTCTGGAAGCGATGCCGGCGAAGGGCACGATCGGCGAGGTGAACTGCGATGCCGAAGCAATACAGAAGTGAGGCCCTGGCGGCCGCGTATGAGGCGGCGCTCGGCATGACGGAGGCGGGCGTGATGTCGAAGCGGACCATGAAGGTCTTCGGCGAGATGTGTCTGACTCCGATCGAGGACATGGCGCCGGAGCGGATCCGTGAGATCCGGCTGCGGGAGCATGCGAGCCAAGCGGTGTTCGCCCGCTACCTGAACGTGACCACGGGTCTGGTGAGCCAGTGGGAGTGCGGCGAGAAGCGCCCGCGCGGCGCCTCACTGAAACTGCTGACACTGGTCGAGAAGAACGGTCTGACGTCGATTACGTGAATTTGCCGCCGGACCACGCTGTCGCGATCGTGTTGGCGGGCAATTCGAGAGGGTCAGTACCCACAGTCGATCAGCCGCAGGAACTCCCGCCGGGCCCGTGGCGGGACCGGCTCTCCGTAGCCGGTGTTCATCTCGGAGAACCTCACCTCGAACCGGCGTTGCAGACTGACACTTTCACACCTATATTTCTGACATAATTTGCGGGACAGGACCATGTCCAGCCTACCGAAACGCATCATGGAGCACGCCTCGGGCCTGCCCGAGGCTACGCCGATCTGTCCAGCCGCCCTCCTTCACCTGGGCAAGCGCGCGGCGGTGGACCAGGCGCTGGCGCGCCTCGCCCGTGCCGGGCGGCTGATGCGCATCTGCCAGGGTGTCTACATGCATCCCGTCGAGACCCGCTTCGGTCCGTGTCCGCCGCGCATCGGCAAGGCGCTCGAAGCGCTCTCCGAGCTCTGGGGCGAGATCATCGTTCCCTGCGGCGGCTCCGCGGCCAACCGGCTGGGCCTGACCGCCCAGAACCCCGTCCGCGAGGTCTATCTCACTTCGGGCCGCAGCCGGCGGCTGCAATTCGGGCGCGTCACGGTCGAACTGCGCCACGCCCCCCGCTGGCAACTGGCGGCGCCGCGCCGCAAGGCGGGCGAGGTCATTCGCGCCCTCGCCTGGCTCGGTCCGCATGAGGTCGAGGAGGGTCTCGAGGCGCTCCTGCCCGGGCTCTCCGGCGCCGAAGTCGACGAGCTCGCCGCCGCGCGGGCGATCATGCCCATCTGGATGGCTGAATCGGTCAGCGCGCGCCTCGCCCATGGCTGAGACACCGTATCGGTCGCTCTCCGCTGGCGACCGACGCGACGCCCTGCGCGTTGCCGAAGCCGGCAGCCCGCACCGTGCGTTCCTGCTCGAGAAGGACATCTGGGTCGTCGCAACGCTCCACGCCCTGTTCGAGGCGCCCTTCGGCAAGGACCTCGCCTTCAAGGGCGGAACCTCGCTGTCGAAGGCGTACCGCGCGATCCGCCGCTTCTCCGAAGACGTCGACATCACCTATGACATCCGGGCCTTCGCCCCCGACCTGGTCGCAGACGCCGGCGCCGAGGCGCTGCCGCCCACGCGCAGCCAGGAGCGCCGCTGGACCAAGGCGATCCGGGCCCGTCTCGATGCGTGGGTCCTCGACGAAGCCGCGCCGTCGGTCGAAGCGCACCTTCGGCGTGACGGATTCGAGCCGCGGCTAAAGGCGGACTCGGAGCGCCTGCGCATCGTCTATGAACCGCTGTTCGACGACTACGCCTTCGTGCGCCCGGAAGTCACGGTGGAGTTCGGGGCGCGCTCGACGGGCGAGCCCCGGGCAATCCGGCCCGTCGAATGCGACGCGGCCCCGTTCCTGCCAGACCTTCTGTTTCCGCGGGCGCGGCCGTCCGTCATGCTGGCCGAGCGGACATTCTGGGAGAAGGCCACCGCCATCCACGTCTTCTGCCGGCAGGAGAGGAAACGCGGCGAGCGCCTGTCCCGCCACTGGCACGACCTGGCGAGGCTCGACGATGCCGGCGTTGCGGCCCGCGCTCTCGCCGACCGTGCGGTCGCGCATTCGGTCGCACGCCACAAGGCGATCTTCTTCCGGGAGAAGGACGCTGCCGGCAACGAAATCGACTACCAGATTGCGGTCGGAGGAGGACTACAGCTGATCCCGTCAGGCCCGGCCCTCGATGTCCTGGCCGACGACTACGGCAGAATGCTGGCCGACGGCATGCTGCTCGACATCGACGAGCCCTTCGAACGCCTGATGGAGTACTGCGCCGGCATCGAGGCCAGGGCAAATGCGCGGGAAGACCAAGGCGATTGAGTGCGATGCTGGAGATCAGTCCGCGCCGTTGCCCGAAACAAAAGATTCCGATCCGGTGGATTTGATGTGAGTGTGCGGGTATGGGCAAGATGGTGAGGATTCAGCTGGCTCCCGGGGATCGGGAGCGGCTGAGAGCCTTGAATTCCAACGGCAATACGTCGCAGAAACATGCCCGGCGGGCGCAGATATTGGCCTTGGCCGGCGACGGCGTCGACACGGATGAAATTCGGCGTTGCTTGGGGGTGAGCAAGCCGACCACTCGACGTTGGCGCGCGCGCTACGTTGAGGCCGGCGTCGACGGGTTGTGCCGCGACAAAACACGTCCCCGGGCAAGCCCCCGCTGAGGCGGATTTGGTCATACAAGCGGCTGTAGGAGGTTGAACAATTTCTGAGATAGATATTCAGCCAGAAGATCAGGCAGTCTTCGACCGCCTGAAATCCACTGGTCATATCACTCACGGGTTGCGCCGTGTGATGACTCAACAGTGGAATCGGTGCGTTTCCTGCAACCATAAGATCCCCAACGGACGTCCTGCTTTTGCGGGATATGGGGCCGGTGGCAGGTCATTGTTGGTCGGTGCCTGCTGCGCCCATCAGCTCGGGGAGCTTGCAACTCCGGTATATTGGACCGGTACATTAGACTTATCAGTCGAGGACGATCAGTCGGTTTGGCGTTATATGGAATTCGCCAAGTTTGTCGCAATGTTACAGCAGGGAGGGCTTCATTTCCCGAGCGTTCATGAACTCGAAGATCAATTCGAGGGTGCGATTGGACTAGCACGCCGAGAGCCAGACTGGGATGAATTCTATCTCGGCTATTTCCGTAAAATAGTAGTGACGCCACCTCCAGGGTTCTCGCGGCCGGACTGGTCAGAAGAGAGGATCGAGAGCGAGGCCAATAAGCTGCTTGAGCAACTTAAAGCTGGTTCATCGCGCGCACGGAGTTTGCTAGTCAGCTGTTGGCATGCTAATGACATAGAGTCTGAAGCTCTTTGGCGGCTCTACTGTCCTTCGCCAACGCCGGGAGTTGCGATCCGAACGACCGTAGGCCAGCTTTGGGAGGCGACCGCACGAGATGCCAGTGCAGTTGTTGGTCGGGTCCATTACTTGGATTTCCGACACTCTTTTGCGACGATCCAAAATGAACGCATTTTCTGTAAACGCCGATCGCTCAGCCATGAATGCGAGGTTAGGGTAACACTGCAAAACGAATATGAAAATCCGGTGAAAGGAAAAACACTGACCTGTGACCTAATGGCTCTTATCAACGATGTGACCATATCTCCCTTTGCACCATTGTGGTTCCCCGACGTTGTATCCGGCGCGATAGAAAAGTTTGGATATGCTTTTGAATTGCGCCAATCTGAGCTTCTGGAGGAACCGTTCTGTTGACGAAGAAATTGCTGTCGCGACTGCCGAGATTCCAATGCTTGATTTCTACGGGTGACTTTTTCGATGATTGCCCTGTCGGTGGCTGTCCTGACGAAGGGGATGGGGTTGGCGTTGTGCTGTTTGATAGCGGTCAGTTAGCAGACATAGATGCGATAGCGCTGCCGTTGGTCGCCAAGCCGACATTGCCGAACCTGTCACGTCCACCGGGTCTTTGCAGCATTCCAATCTGTTTTCTACGGCGAGAGAATTAGCTCCTTCCAACTTGGAAACTTGCCATTTTCCAGCAATGCACGAAGCGTATCGGTTGCGAGCGTCAAACCCAAGTCGCCGGCCTCCTTGAAGTCCGTTGTCTTCTTTCCCCCTTTTCCCTTGCGCTTGCCCTTTTCTCCGTGCGCGATGTTCGATCGCGCTTCGTAGAACACATGGACTTGATCGTAAATCTCAATTCGCTTGAGCGACGTGCGGCGGCGGGTGGAATAGCCCGGTTGCGGAGCAGCTGACGAGGTTGGTCGAAACCGGATACCCGCCTCGTCCAACTTGATTGTCTTTCAGCTTCGAGGTTGCAGCGAGTTTGACTCAGAGAATGCGGGACATCGATTGTTCCAGCATTTCGTCGATGTGCTGGCGGTCCGAGCACTCTTCGTGGGGCGTGTAGCCCGGCCAGAGTTGTCTGTAGACGGAAGCGGTAAATTCGGCCAGCGTTGGGGGCAGACTCCTTGATCTGGCCACCCTAGCTAGCAATTTCAGTGCCAGAATCTTGTGGGCGCGTTCGTGCGGTCTCAACGGGAAAGCAAGTATGGCCGTGGCGGTCTTTTCGGCCTCGTCGGTTGCGCCGAGAAGGAGCCATAGCAAACCCCAGAAGTGCAGGGCTTGGAGATTGAATTCCGATCCATCGCCGAAACGGTCGGAGGCAATGCGCGCCAACTCATCCACGACGAAATCGTCGTCGGTAGCATCATTGCCCCCTGCGCGGTTGTTTTTCTTGTTACGCTGGTCGATCAGCCCCCATAGGGATCGCGGCGGGAGCCGGGGATCGCGTACCCGGTCCAACAACCACGCGTCGGACGGTGCACCATGTTCGACGGCATAACGAGCGGCGTACTCCGCCGCGATGGACGCGTCGGCACCGCCGTCGAGGCGGCTTGCAGCAAAACTGCAGTGGGCCCAGAGGGTTTCTGCAAGAGCGAGGACCGCAGCAGGATGGGCAGGGCGTCCGAGTTCCTTCAGTATCGGAATCGCGTGGAGGGCGACGAGGAACCGGTGCTGGACGACGCGATCGGCGGAGCTGAATGCGCTGTAATCCTCCTCTGCGTCCCAGACACTTAACGGCAAATCGTGGCACCGGGTCCTGACCCAATGCGCAAGGTCGATATCCTTGCAGGAGATGGCAAGGGCAATGCCGAGGCAGGTGAGCCACTCAGGGTGGTCCCAATCTTGCCACTCCAAGAATACATGGCCGCGCTCCAACTCCGCTGCGATCTGGCGCTCGTGCTCAACGAGCGTGGTTCTGGAAATCTCAGCTGCCTGTACGGGCTCTAAATCGCGTAGCTCCCAGGCAATCTCGCCTAGGTGTCGGGTCCAGCTCATGCGCGGCGTATGACTGAGTCCGGCAATGAGTTCGGGCAGCAGATTGTCGGACCATGACGTTCGAAAGAGGCGCACACACAAGTCGGTGCACGCCTTCTCGAGTTGGGCGACGCGGCGCGGTATCTCGTGGTCGTGGTGTCGGTTCAGCACGAAGGTGGCACCGCTGAGCAGTTCGCCGATCCAGCGGGCACAGGCGGGAGGATCGAGTACGGCCAGCCGGTCGACCAGGCCTTCGAGGAGGCTTGCGGCGGCAGTATCGAGGTCGCCGTGGTGGGGACGGGGATTGGTGCTTGGAGGGTATCGATCGGGATCCGCGCGATCTGCAAGCCGGATATCGCTGTCCAGCCTGTTGACGGTGTTCAGAGTGTTCACGATCGCCAGCGCTATCAAGCCATCGCACGAACCATGGGCTATCCATCGGAGGGTGGTGCGGTGATCTGAAAGGCGGGTTGCGGCAACCATGTGGTGGGCGGCACGCGCCTGCACCACGGGATGGTCGAGTCTCTCGACCATCGATTCGAACCTTTCGGGTCGCAGGTCGACGACGAGAGCGAGCAGATTGCCGGCCGCTGGGTGCAGCGCTTGGTGAACCAGGTCCAGACCATGGCTCTCGAGTTGGCTGAAGGTCTCCAGCCGCCCTTTGCGTTCTATGTCCTGTCTCGCAATCCTGGAGTGGGTGGAATGGGACCTCACGAGACGGGACGCATCGAGCACGTTGTCGCGATTGCAGAGCTGCTCCAGGGCATCGAGCGCGGCTTCCACAAGGGAGTCGATTTGCTCGCAAGACCAGACGGAGCGTACGAGTGGAATTGCCACCTCGGCATCGATCGACCCGACGGCCCAGACCTCCGCCTCTTTGCACGGGGTCCCCACACCTTCGAGAATCATGTGGGCAACCGCTTCTCGCATGTCGGACTTGAGCCAGCGTTGATCGTCGTAAGAGTCGAACCACTCACGTATCGCGGCGATGGACGGCGCTGCATCAGTGGAAGATAGGCGCTTCCTGATGACCGGCTCGATCGCATCGTAAGGCGATCGCCGGGTAAGCGGTGATGCGCCGTCGCTGAAGATCTGCCAGACAACGGCCCTGGCGTCCTCGGTCAGGGATGGCAGCTGCACGGCTTCGGTGGTCATTGTCCGATCTCGGAGACCAGGAGGTCGGCAGTCGGGGATCCGACGTCCATCGACCAGAGCTGCTCCGCTTCGGCGCGGTACACATTGTAAGGAAGGCTTACGAAGGTAACGCCGTGATTGTGCCAGCCGTTGAACGAGTGGCTGATGATGAACTCGCGCCGGGGCGTAATCAGGAAGCGATCGTGAAAGCCGTCTGTTCTGCCGTCTTGGCTGCGGAATGAGCGGACACGGACATGGGCCGTTATCTGTTCGGGACAGGCGGACCACCATGGCGGTGGCTCGCCTTGCGCCGGCTTCTTCTTCGCGCACAGTATCCGCAGCGGGGTGCCAGCGGTGGCTGCGAATATGTCGAGGTAGATCTTTCTGAGGTCCTGGTGTCTCCGGGCGTCGCTCGGCAATTGCGTCTCGAAATAGGGGTCGGCGAGATAGATCGGTGTCTTTTGGTCTGCGTCGTGGCGCAGAAGCTCGACGAGGTAGCCGACCGCGTCGTCAAGGTTAGGGGGCAGGAAGCGCGCCAAGTTGCGTTCCCTGCGCGCGGCAGCCTCTCGTTCACGAACCCGCCGGTCAAGCCATCGTCGCCTGATTTCCTTGTCAAGTTCGCCGCGTTCGTCGTCAAGACAAACGTCGATCTCTGTGAAGGGGCCAGGCGGATTCACTTCGTGGTACACGCGGCCTTGGCGATCACTGAACCGCAGGGTCGAAGCGGAATTGACCCTTATTCGGCCACCGATGCGCAACCACAGGGGCGCCTCCATGAGGTCGAGGCATTGTCCGTCAGCGGTCCGGAAGATGGCGAAGCCAATGTGATCAACATCGGATTCGAGCTGAATCGTCGTCAGGCGCTGTGTAACGGTGACTTCTTTTCGAAGCACCTCGTCTCCGGCGTAACTGGCCCAGACCATGGCGCGATAGGCGCCTGGTAGAAGTGGTTCGGCATCGACATGGAGTCTAAGCGTCCGGCTGTTTCCCACTGCCAGATCGCAGGCGACTTCGTCCTCGGCCCCGGCGATCACGATGTTTCCAACGCGGTCGGAGAGGCGGTCAAGCGGAACGCCCAGACGAGAGAGGGGGAAGGGCGTGGGTCCGGGAAGGGAATCGAGCAGGTTCAGCCAGTGCCGGCGAGGTTCGGCTGAACGGCTCCAGTAGTCGACAACTTCCGCGCTGTAGCGTGAGAACGGGCTGGTCATGGAGGCGTCGACGAGCCCTCTCTCATCGCGAAAGGCGCGGCGATGCCGGGGGGTTCGTTCTACGGCATAGTGAATTTGGTCATCGTCGATCTCGAGCGTTGCAGATTCGAGAATGCCGTCAACCAGTGCTCGGCAGTGTTCCAGAGGGGCATCGAGTGAAGACAGCCGCAGCCCATGTCCGAGAGCCTCGCTCGTCCAGGTCTTGCTCGTCTCGTTCGACCAGGGACCGAGTGCGTCCTGGCGACGGTGGCGTACGACCGTCAAGAGGTTGCACGGCTTCGTTTCCGGGTGATGCAGGGTCAGTACGCTCATCCGAGCGGCCCGGCTCCTTGCCGTCTGGGTTGGTTCCCATGCTTTCGCTGGGGGTTCAAAGGGGAGCTGACGCTCACGTGCCCAACGCAGTGCCTCATCATGCGTGACGGTAACGTGGCGTCCATCCTTCTGCACAACCAGGTGCTTGCGGAACACATGCTGCCGTACATAGTTCTCGGTCTTGCGCACGGCACGAGCTAGCTCCGGGATTGTGAGAGGCATAGCCGGGTGCTTCCTAATCATGACAGCTGTAAGTTACAACAGTAAATTACGGCTGTCAACGGTCACAATAGCTGGCTCCTGGGCAGAATCGTTTCGGGACGAGAACAAGGACTGCATCGAACACGATAGTCAGCTCACTTTCGCTGCCGGTCAGCCAAGCTCGCTGTGGGATCGAGTGGTTGTCTGGAAGATCCGCGATGCGGCTGTTCGACGAGGTTCGCGCGGCGGGCTATCTGGGCGCCGGAACCCAAACGGCGGCGCTTGCCGGTGACCGTAGAGGTCGAACGGCGACCGCTCAGCGTCTACGCCGAGGCGCTGCAATGAAGTCCCCGGCGGCGGGCCGGCGCGGCCGGTTGCGGGCCATGATGGCCGACCTTCGTGAGCTCTTGTTGCTTCCGTCTGCCGTACATGCATGCGCGCGCGAGGAGCGAGGACATCGATGAGAAGCGGATGTAGAAATGTGCGCAGGAGTCGCCTGGCGGAGTGTCTGCGGGACGGAGTGTCTGCGGGACTGGATCGGCACAGGAGAGCGCGGTAAGATCAGACTTACCCGGCAAATGAGATGATGCCGTTGCACAAGAACCCGCGATAATTCAGAAGGTTACGCGGGATCAGACCGGGACTTCGATCGAATGTCGGTCTCGGGGGTTGCGAGCCCCCGCAATCAGATACATTGCCCCAAGGCAATTTGCAGAAGCGCTTAGAAAAACGCATGGCGAATGCGTGAACGGGGTAACCCGTGCGCAGTAAACCCAAACGAGGTCAAGCTGGGACGTGGGTTTGATTTAATCCGCTTGCGGATTGAAGACGGACACCCTGGCCGGTTTCTGCGAATAGAGCGATCAACCGAGGAATTCCGCCGGGTTGGGCGTGCCGACCGCGGCGCCGATCGCCGATTTCGACGTAACAAGCATAAACGAGGATTGCCACCCGGCGCCGTGTCGCGTGGGCCGTGTTCCGGCGCCCGGAATATCCCCAGGTCTTCAGCCGCGAGCCGGGGGACGAAGGCCGGGTGGTAGCAGCGGCGGGCGATGTAGCCCGAGAGGCGCCGGCATGGCCGCAGGCTACGCGGCTGGTCGCAGCGGATCACCCGCCGGTCCGGGTGAGGGCCTCGGGAAGCGTAAGGTTCATCGTGCTGATAACGCAGCGCTGGCGGCATTGGCAAAGCGTGGCGAGAATGGCCGCCAGCCGAGCCGCCGCGACGGAGGTATGGTGATGGCGATTTCCATCCGTGCGGCGCTGGAACGATGGGCGACCCGGCGCGTAGCGGCTGCGGCATTGGCCGGCGTCGTCGCCTGCGTGGCGGGCCTGGTCTGGCGGCAGGACCGGCTGGGCGGCCTCGATCTTCTCGACAGCCGGGGCTGGTACACGCCCGGCGAGGCCGCGGCGCTGTTCGACGACCTCGACCGGCTCGACGCGAACGCCAGGTTCGTCTACGCGGCGACCGGGCTCACTGTCGACATGGCGTTTCCCGTCGCCTACGGCCTGCTGTTGGCGATCTTGCTGTTCCGTCTGTGGCGGGGCGGGGTGCCGCTGTATCTGCTGCCGCTCGCGATGGCGGCGGCCGATGTGCTGGAGAACGCGACCATCGCGGCGCTGGCGCTGAACTATGCCGGGGCGCCTTCGCCGTTCGCCTGGCTGGCCGCGGTTTTCACCCTGGTCAAGACGATTCTGATCGCCGCCACGACGGGGGCGGCGGGCATCGGCACGATTCGCTGGCTGTGGGTTCGCCTGCGGCGGTGAAACGCCGGCGCGAGCGCGGCGATGCCGATCCTACGCATTGTCATAGTGGCTTCGCGGACCCCCATACCGGTCCGACCGGACCCTTACTTCTGTCGGCGTGAGAATCGCGAAAATCGGCGAATCATACGTGGGGTATGGACATGTCACGCCAAACGTTAACTTGAATCTGGTGTCGTTATGATTACGGAATCTGGAAGACGGACTGGAAGGAAAATCAGGAAGTGAAGAAAATGTAGTTATTACGGTAAGTTAGAGGGGCTCACGCGGCCAGGCTGTAAGAGCATGTTGCACAAGAATGCGTGAGGTCATGAATGCGCACTTCCTTCAGACCGGTGCGGGTCCGGACAATGTGCCACGGTTTGTCCAGGTTCGTAATGTGCGTGCCCGACTTGTGGCCCGTGATCACCCTCCGGGAACGCGATGAAGCCAAGGCGACACGTCGTAAATCTGGATGTCACCTTGTGCCCTAAATGCACTGTCGCTGTACCCTAGGTCCACATCCTCCCAGCGCGAGGTCAGGATCACACTCTTCCGGCACCCGGAGAGCATGAACAACCGGATCGCCGCCGCGGCGTGCACCAACACGCCGCTCACGACCGCGGCTTCGTTCAGCACCCGACCGAGTCGGCGAAACTCCTCGTCGGTGAGAAACATCTAGCGCTTGCGCTCCCGATACCCGGACGGCACTGTCAGCTGAACAGTATCTCTGTACAGCTAGTCAATGCACGCCCATGAGCTTTAAGACCTAGGGGTATTTCTCGTTCTGTTTTGGTTTTCCTGTACTATTTTTGCTCGGCTTCCAGCGTCATAAATGTCTTGATACAAGTATGCGTCGTCAGCGTTGAACTCATCTCCAAGAAGAATAGGCACGCCAAACGCCTCTGCGACACGAATGAATATCAATATACCTTGTAAAATGCTGACGTCCATACTCCGACCATCAGGCTTGGAAGAATCCAGTTCATCGATTTGAGCAAATGAATCCGGGTCGAGCCCACTCGGTACGGTAATTGTACTATCCATAATCAAAGGTAGACCATACGTTTCGTACTTCTCTTGTATGGAAGCGACATCCATGAAAGGGATGATTCTCCAACTATTTAGTAATCTTGCTTTGCAAAAAAATATGCGTGGCCCACTTGCCAGTTCCAGCAAACGTACATATTTCGAGGCAACACCAATCAAAATTTGCATTACGAAATTTAGGTCAACAATCCGAGGCTGCGTGTACCCCGTCCCTTGACTCGCCAATATTCTCATAAATCGTTCCGTATCCATGTAACCGTTTTGCTCTTCAAATAAATTATCGAGGTCGCCAAGATCATAAAATGGAAGAGGCACAACAACGTCGCATGCCAGATCTCGGCGCAGTTTCCATGTTAGACCCATATTGTGTGGGTTATTGCCGATTAACTGTCGAGCAATGATACCTTCAGATGTAGAATACACCGTGTCGAAAGAAATTGACGAAATGCTAGCGTCGTTGCCCCTGAATATCTCTGTGATTTCTGATACAGGCGCCTTGAGCCATGGATCGCGTTGTTGCCATGGATCAACGCAAAGCAGCAACCGAAGGTATGGTGTATGTTCTTCGGACTTGGAGAACTCTGGATCTCTCTTAATCCATTCGCGCGTGAAATTTCGCACAGGGTCAGCGCGCCGCCAGAGTTGATCTAGAACAAAACGATCAGTTTCATGTTTGGGTTCTGAACCATCCGCCACACGCCTGTAGATTCGCCCGTCCTTATGTACATGAGGAGCCGTGTGGCTTTGCGGGATTTCAACCGCCAGAACTGAGGCGTTTTCTGAGAGATTTATCGTTGGACAGGGGCCCCGCAACACCTTAGTCCGAAAGAAGGGTGTAGGGTTGAGGATATCAGTAGACGACTGGCGTAGTTTTTGCAGTGAGATATCGATTGAATCATCAGGAATTCCCGGAAATCGGCCCGCGACAGAACAACCTTTGGTTTTTTCCTGTACTCCAAGAAAGAGCCAGCCACCATAGCTGTTTGCAAAGGCAGAAATAGCTTTAGCCAAGGCAGAAGCGCTTACAAGCTCACGCTTATATTCGACGTACCAGCCTTCATTCACCCTTTTCAGAACCTCCAAATCCTCAGGCCGCAAATCATCGATGTCCTTGTCGAATGGCGAATAAGGTTGAACCATAGGTAGTCCTCCGATCTCGATTCTGGGGCAACTCGGCGCACGGGCGCCCAAGGGACGAACAGATAGCGCGACCGAATCGCCTGCGTGCCAGGCCACCACTGCTCCTATGCCCGACTCCGGTCGGCTCATTGGAACGTGTCGACCGATCCGTTGTCGTGTACCGCCGGCTTTCGACGATGAGGCGCTTCAGGCACGGCTCAGTACATTTTTCGAGTCCTAGCCGTATTTCACTTGTTGGCCAAGCTGGGCGGCTGATCACGCGGTGGAGGAAGGAGCCGGGTGTCTGTCCATGTCGGTCGCGCGGCTGTCCGCAATCCTCTCGGCGGCGGTCTTCACCGAGTCCCGTGCAAGGTGGGCGTAGCGGGCGGTCGTTTGGATCCGACGGTGGCCGAGGAGCTTTCCGATCATCGGCAGGCTTTCGCCGAGGGCGAGAGCCCTGGAGGCAAAGCTGTGCCGAAGGTCGCGGTGGAGTAGACGCGAGAGATGGTCGCGGCATGGGATGAGCGGATCAGCCCAAGCTGCTCGGAGGCAGTTGTCGGTGGAGGAATGCGTCGGCTTGAGTGTTCCACGCTGATCGGGATCTCGACCCTGGCCGCGTAGACCGGCTCCCCCCTCAGACTGTGTCTTCGAACCCGCCGGATTCGCAGAAGCGGTTCTCGGGACAAGTTGTCCTCACCGGACGGGTGCGATGGACCACAGGAATATGTATGCTTGTCTTGTTGCGCTACGCGTAGACGCCAGTACAGACTTCGTGTGACGTCCAATTCTCCTGTCACCATTAGAGCGAGCCATGAACCAGAAAATTTGTAGCCTGTTCGTTAGGCGAATGGGATTGATACTGGAAAAGCGCAGGAACGACGCTGCCCTGGCAGCAACGCGAGTGCGCAGCGAAGCCAACAGACATGGCATGCTGCATTCCAGCCAAACCGCTCTGAATGTTAGGAAGGTATACGAAGAAACGTACGATGATATTTGCAGAGAAGCATGGTCGCAACTCCACCACATTGCCGTAACCATTGGGGTAAATCCCGGTGACATCTTGGTTGAACAACTAAGAGAGGTGTTCGACGAGGTGATGAAGCCATTGGCGGACAGTTACCTTGGTTCCCTTCGAAGAAACAGGTTGAAAGGCGGTAGCATCGAGAGCGATATCGTAGCTGATGCGGAAGCTGCATTCTTGAGATCGCGGGAGATTGTTGGAACAGAAATAGAGTTGTTTTCAAGCAATACTGCGATGATTGTTTCCCAGGGCGGTGGGAGCACGCATATCGAACACTACACTTTCTCCGGACCGGTGGGCGCTTTCCAACAGGGCGACCATTCTATAGCCAAAGTGACCCAGAACATCGACACGAGGGGATTGGAAGCACTCGGCAGTGCGCTCGAGTCCCTGCATGAGAAATTTCGTGAGCATGATCAACTGGCGCCGTTGATCGAGGAAGCGAGGGCCGAGGCGTCCAAACCACAACCACAATTTGGTCGCCTCCGCGGATTTCTTGCCGGGATCAAGGCGTTGATCGGCTTGGCAAAGGATGGTAAGGAGCTCTTCGAAGCGGCAGAAAATGCGGCGTTGGAGTGCGGCATGGACCCGCTGCCGCCGATTCCCCTTTAGCCAATTCTAGGCTTGGTTCATGAGATCGCCAATCGATGCGTTAATAGTCTTGGGGCATGCGTCGACCAGTTAGGAGCCACTGGAGGACGTGCTGAGCGGTCGCGTCGTCGCTACATTGGCCGAGCCAAGAGGTTCAGGTTGCGCTGGGTGCCGGTAGACTACAAGCCATGAGGCAGTGTCCAAAGGATTAAGACCGGCGAGGAAGTCCACCTGAGCGTAAACTCGTTCGCTAGCACGCTACGAGTCGTTTCAGGTCTCACAAGAGCATTAGTCCCATCTCGTCGTCATGCTGAACGACGCCTCCGGAAAGTGTTTTCTGAAGATTTCCATGGCTGCATGTACAGCGGCCTCAGCTAGCGAGAGGGCTTGCTCGTCTTTCCAACCAAGGCCACCGATGTCGCGGAAGTAGTATCCTTCTCCAGGTACAGAATAGATCGCCTTTAACTCCAAGAGCGCGGAGACCAAGGGAGTTTGACCGCTGTGTACTACAAGATGAGCCCAGCCGGCGATATCCGCGATGTGACGGCCGTCCTTCGTTCTTGGGGCCGACTTGTGACGGGCGGCGGCCGCGTGGTTGGCCGCAATTTTCGCCTCGTTCAGCACATCACCTGCCTTCTTCAACATATCGCGGGTTGCCCGCTGGCGCTTGAAGATGCGGATGTACGACGGGGAGATGTCATCGAGACGCAGGCGTTTGTCGCGCATGTCTCCCATTCCATGTGTCAGGCGATCCAGCGCGACCACGGCGGTCGAACGGAGCATCCTTCTCGAGAACGCGTGGCCGACATCATTTGATCCTGCGTCATGAAGCTCTTGCAGCCTGTTCAGCACGCGCTCAATGGCTCCTGAATTCGGTACGACAATGAACACCCGCGTGAACCAGGCGGGCTCGTCGGACAGCCAGATGGGCACTCCGGGGCAGGAGCATCGATCCTGGTGATCAGCCCAACGCCATTCTCGCTCATGCGACCAGTCGATCGGCCGCGTGGGATCGGAGGACATTGCGACATACCGGTACTGTTCGGATTCCGCGAGGCCACATGACGACGCGAGTTTTCTTGGCCACGGCTTGAGGGATAACGAGCCGCCCCTCTCCTCGACGTGATGTCCGGTCAGCCCATAAATGACGGGTCGCGCACCGGCGCGGAACAGCTCTTGTTTGCTGAGTCCGATTGCATAGGGCGCGACGGCGTCTTTTTCCCTTTGGTTCACATAGTCAAGAAGTGCGTAGAGCGGCATTTCCGTAAAGCACACCGCGGCCCGGGGGCCATAAACTGTGGGTCGATTGTTTCTGAAAGCCCAACTGGCCCTTATGTGGCCATCCGTAATGATCTTCAGCAACACCTGCAAAGCATCTGGGTCGGGATCGATAGGGTAGTATTGATCGCTGATTCTCCACGCGTCGAAACGGTCGTTGACTTCCTTGCTCTCGTGGTAGGGAAGGCCACCGTAGAATTCGTAGTCGATCTCTTCGTCTGTGGGGTCGGTATCCGGATTGTGGTCGTGAATGAAATGTAGCGCCCATTGGCTGAGGTCTTCTCGAATTCTTGTCACTGGGCGCGTCTCCAATGTCGAAGGAATTCCACATGGGGCATGAAGATGTCGAGTAGCAGCGTTGCACGAAGGTAGCATGTGCACGGTGAGATCCGCCGCAAGAAGCGCTCCGGGATAGGCTGGCAGACCCGGTCGCGGGAGCTGTGGTGGACGCGCGCCAGGATTGCAGCGAGGAGCAAGCCGGCGTTACGACCCGAGGCGGGCCATGGGGAAATCGCCCCTTATTGGAAACTGTCCCTTTCCGGCCTCACCCTGCCACCTCGGCGATTCGGCTTGCGATCCGGTTTGCGGCTGACTTGACGGGATCGTTTGCGAGGTGGGCGTAGCGGGCCGTGGTTTGGACCTGGGTGTGGCCCAGCAGCTTGCCAATCATGGGCAAGCCTTCACCGACCAAGAGACCGCCGCTGGCGAAGGAGTGGCGAAGGTTACGGCGGAATCCGCATACGGTATCGTGCGGGGACGGTTCGGCGAGGAGTACGTGTCCGCGAGGCTTCGCGGGTTCCGTTCAGATCAACCGAGCACTTCGGTTATGTGGGCAATGATCTTCGCGGAGTCGATGCCTCCATTTGGTTCATCCCGTGTCTCCACCAATATTCCGTTCTCGCCGCCTCCTTCTTCGTGGGGCAGGATGTCGTGTCCTCGGTACCATGCGCGCTTTTCATCCCAGCGGGCTTTGTAGCTGGGGACGTGCAACATCCCGGAATGCTCCCAGTACACCGTCAACCCGGACTCCATATCCTCGATGGTGAAATCTGGGTACTTCGTGACGCCGTCGATTGTGAGTGGACGCTCGTATTCGTACTCGATATCGTTGTTGGCGAGATGGTTGGCGATGATCACCTCGGACTTCGAGCGGACCATTTGACCGTCCATGGTGCGGTGTATTAGGTAATCCTCGAAGAAGCGCCCATCGATCTCGATGGGCGACGGCGCGATGAACAGGTTGGTCAGGCGCCGCGCGGTTTCGGAGCGGTCGTCCGAAGAATACTTTAGCAACTCGGTACGTGGTCCCTGGTGCAGGATTACGATGCGATCTTTCTGTCGCGTGAGCGCGGTGTAGAGAAGCTCGCGCGAGAGCAGGCGACACGGGTTTGGCAACACTAGGATGACCGTGCCAAACTGGCTGCCTTGGGACTTGTGGACCGTGAGCGCGTAGGCGAGCTCGAGGACCGCGCTGCCTTCTTCACGGAAATCGCGACTGGTGAAGTCGTACTTGAAGCCGGGCTGCGAAGAGAACTCTACCTCAAGCTTCCAGCGTAGGTCAGGCGACCCCTTCCTGTGGTAGAACCCGACAGCCATGCCGATTTCACCGTTGGCGATGTAGGGGTCGTCCTTTCGCGGGTAGATCTTGCGATGCCGGTTCCAGAAGAGGGCGGGGTCGGTGTTGACAAGGTTAATCACCTTGTCGCCGTAGACGATCTCCTCAGGCCCCATGGGCTTGGGGATCTTGCGTTGCCTGCCCACCTTGCGGGCGTCATCGATCATCGCCTGTCGAAACCGCTTGTGAATGAGGCGATTGAGATCGGGCACGCCATGGGCTGCGGATCGTACGGGCGAGAGGATCTGCCAACTCTCGGCGACTTCGGCTGCTCCGGCCTGCCTACCCTTGCGAGGGTTGAAGAAGCGCAAGTCGTTCCACACGACGCCCCCGAGCGTGGCATCGAACCCGGGTATGTCATCGGCGTGCGCGAGCGCGGGCGCTCCGCCCAGGCACTTGAGCTCGCTGACCAGGACGTCGATGAGCCGGGAGCGCATTTCGTCCGCGGTATCCCACTGCACGAAGTGGATGTGCCTCGGCGGGTCGGCACCCATGACCCGTTCGAACACGTCATCCTCGCCCGCGGGGAGCGGAGAGCCGCTGAACCACTCCGCAAACTGCAGGTCCTCGCGATGCTCGCCCGACTGTCGGTGACGGATAGTCAGTTCGGCATAGCCGGGGGCGACACGCGGGAATTGCTCCGTGACGCCCTCTGGGGCGAGATGCTTGACGATGTCGACGAACGGCCGGCCGGCGCCGATCGGGGGGAGCTGGCGGGGATCGCCAATGAGGATGAGCCGGTGCACGCCCTTGAGCGCCTGGATCAGAGCGGCAAGCATCTCTTCGGTCAGCATCGAAGCCTCGTCGATGATGACGGTGCGTGCGCCCGCCTCGGCCGGGATGTCCGAAAATCGGTATCGACCGGTCGCGCTGTCGTAGCGGTGGGGACTCAGAAACTGGGCGATGGTGTAGCCCTTGAGTCCGAGCGCCCTGGCGGCATCTTCCATGCGCACGCGGGCTTTACCGGTCGGCGCGAGCAGGAGGACGCCACCCTCGTCGACATCCGGGTGCGCACACAGGACCGATAACAACGTGGTCTTGCCGCTGCCGGCCGGACCGATCAGCACGGAGACGCGCGCCTCGGCGAGCTCGGTGAGCGCCGCGGTCTGCTCCGTGCGGGCGCGTTCGACGTGCTCGTCGGGCTCTCCAGTCGACTGGGTGGAGGGATGTTGCCGGAGAAGCGCCCGCCAGTCGGCCGCGACTGCCAGGCGCTTGCCTTTGACACGCCTGTCGATTGCCCTGCGGATAGTCGCTTTCACCTCGCTCAGCCTGTCGAGCTGGAGGGCCGGAGCACCGTCGGCCATCGCAAGCTCATCGACGGCTTGTTCAAAGTTGTCCTTGGCAACGTTCATCAGGTCGGCATCGACCTGACAGGGCGACTGGAGGGGGAGCGCGCGAACGCCGAGGACCACCTGATCCTGGGGAAGAAGTGTGTTGCCCCGGCTAGCCGCATCTTCGAGAACCTTGACCGTGAACCCGCGCACCCGACGGGCGTCGGTGCCGCTATCGAGGGCAGTCGGAGATGGGAGCGGGTGCTTGTTGCGGATGACTTCGTCCGGAAAGACACCACGGTCGACGGTCCAGACGCTTACGGGGTCGGCGGTCAGACGCGTCAGTTCGTAAAGCAGGTACGGATTGGCCAGAATGGCCGCGTCGCCGGTGTCGATGCCGGCCGCGGCGCGCTCTTCCTGGACGTAGAGCACGGTCGCCTGCTCCGGTGTGATTTCGAAGCGACTCATCAGTTTGAGCAGCGCACGTCGCTCCTCGGGCAGCCGCGACCACTTTTTGCAGATGGTCTCACCGATGCCCTTGGCCAAAGGGTCCGGCAGGTGAGTGGAAGGATCGACGAACATCTTGGCGACCAGCGGCCAGGGATCGGCGTTGTCGCCGGCCTTCTCCATGAGCGCGCGGGCGACGAAGGTACCGAGTTCGAGCCCGAATGCGGACAGCGCCGCGCCAAGCCCGGGGCACGGACCTCGCGCCTTCCATAGCTGGGCGAGGCGGGCGTCGATCCACCGCAGGGACCGCTCCCACGGTCCGGGGAGCACGCCTTGGGCCTTGCGAAGCGATTCGGCGCAGGCAAGCAGCGAGGCAATGGCGCCGTCATGGCTGACCAACTGCGAGGCATGGGAGAACTCAAGAAGCCGGTCGGCGGGCGAGAAGGCGGCGATCTCCGCCGGGTCGAACTCTGGATCTACAGCCGCCCTGTCGACGGCCGCATGGTACGGGAGCAGGAAGCCATCGCTGAAGTCGGGACGGATCGAGTGCTGGATCATGCGCTCCCACAGCATCGAGCGTAGTTTGTTGTCGAGGTTCTTCGTGGCGTATCGATACTCCTGCAGCGCGCCGACATGCAGCACGCGTCCTGCGCCGATGAGGATGCGGCCGCCAGCCGGGTCTTCAACGAACGGTACCTGCTTGGCGTAGAAGAAGCAGAGAGAGCGTTCGGGCCTGAGGTGGTCGGCGAAGCAGTCGAGCAGGGCAGTCTGGTTCAGGTGATCCTGGACCCACGATGTCTTGAATCCCAGATCGGGTTCTCGTTCGGCTTGAACATCGAGCGCGTGCTCTTCACCAAGAGTCCCCATCGCTTCGCGGAGCATCCAGGCGAAGGGCACGGCGGGCGCCGAGTATGGTGGATGGCGTAGCGGAGTACGCTTGAAGTGGCCGTGACTCGTCTCGGGACCACGGTTGTAGGGATGATTGGCTTGGCGGACATATTCGAAGGGCGCCATGAAGCTGGAGCGTTCGGGGATACATGACGGCCACTTCTCCTGCGGTAGATCCTGGATGCTCTGTCCTGCGACGGATTCCTCAGCATCGTCATTGCGGTTTTGCGCGATGCGCTTCAGGTTGAGGCATGCGCCATTCAACCTTGGCGCGGCGCAGACACTGCCGTTCCATCCGGTGTCGTGCCAGGGCACGCGGAGGGAGATGTGTCTCAATGGATAGTTCATCGCTGCTCCGAAGTGTAGGTAGCGCTCAAGCTGATTCGCCGTCTTAAGTCAGACAGTAGCTTCATGTATTAGCCGATCCGACGCGCAGGGGCTGGCAATTTGAGGCGCATCCAGCCGATGTCAGTCCTCCTGATCTAGCGATACATCACTGCCTGAGCGAAGGGTTACACAGAGTCAGGGCGGATTGGTCAAGCGCGCGTGGAGGGGGCCTCAAAGGCGGCGTTGGGTCATCGCCCTGGTTCACCAGGAGGTTCCCGCCAAATACTCCCCGTGATCCGCGCGGCCGCCGTCTGAATGGAATCCCGGGCAAGGTGGGCGTAGAGAGCGGTGGTCTGGACTTGGGTATGCCCCAATAGCTTCCCGATCATCGTGAGACTTTCGCCTAGAGCCAGTGCTCGTGACGCGAAGCTGTGCCCGAGGTCGTGGATATGAGGCGTCGACAGACCATGGCTTACGAGCAATCTGCACTGTCGTGCCACCGGAATCGATGCGCCTACAAGACATCCGCTGCAATGCTGTCGGCGATCCGGTCCGCCGCTTCGTGGAGGGAATCGCGCGCCAGATGGGCGTAGCGGGCCGTCGTCTCGATGTCGCTGTGGCCGAGCAGCTTGCCGATGACCGGCAGGGTCTCGCCGAGCGCCAACGCCCGGGAAGCGAAGCTATGGCGGAGATCGTGCAGCCGGACATCCTCCAGTCCGGCCCGCGCCCGGACGGCGAGCCAGAGATGATTGACAGTGCTCAGACGTGCTTTCGGGTCGCGGCCCGGAAACACCCAGGGACTGTGGATCCGGCGCGGCAGGGTTTGGAGAATGCGGACCGCGGTCGGGGGCAACTGGACCGCGCGGGGGCCAGTCTTGGCGTCCGCCAGGTTGAGCTCACCGGCATCGAGGTCGACATCCTTCCAGCGCAGGGTCAGGATTTCGTTCTTCCGGCATCCGGTCAGCATCAAGAGACGGATCGCCGCTACGGTCGTCGGCGATGCGTTGCCCTGGGTGACGGCGTCCTCCAGCACCCGCCCCAGGCGGGTGAACTCGGCGTCGGTCAGGAAGCGTTCGCGCTTGCGTTCGGGATATTTCGCGACCGACCGGCACGGATTGCAGCCTTCCGGCACCATGCGCCAGCCCACGCCCAGGCCGTACATGTGCGACAGGGTCTTGACGGCCGTGTTCGCCGCCGACGGGTTGCCGGACATCTTCTGTTGCAGGTAGATGACCTGGGCGCGCTCCACCGCTGCGAGCGGCAGCCGGCCGAGAGCGGGCAGGATATGGTTGTGAACCGCGATGCGGGCATTCGCGGCCGTCTTGGGCTTCACGCGCACGGCGACATGCTCTTCGAGATAGCGCGCGGCGAGGTCGGCCACGGTCGGGCCGCCGGCCGCCAAGGCGGAAAGCGGCAGGGGGACCGCCTCCTCGCCCGCCTTGATCCGCGCGATAATCAGCGCCGCTCGCCGGCGCGCCTGTTCGGCGCCGATCACGCCATGGCGCCCGACGGTGACCCGCTTCGGCCCGTCCGGCCCCCGAGCCTGGGCGATATAGACCTTGCCGCCGGTCGGATAGACGCGGACGCCGAAGCCGGTGAGCTCCCGGTCCCAGAACACCGTGTCGCGCGCCACCTCAAGCACCGCCACGGTGCGGTTCGAAAGAATCTTCTGTTGCAGTGCCATCGCTGAGTGTCCCTACGCCGCCTCGGCGTCCTGGGGCATGATGTGGGCGCCGATGCTGTCGCCGGTGCGGGCGGCTGCGGCCTTTTCCGCATCGCGCATCAGGTGGGCATATTTTGCGGTGGTTTCGACCTTGTTGTGGCCCAGCAGCCGACCGATCACGGGCAGGCTCTCACCGAGCGCCAGCGCCCGGGAGGCGTAGCTGTGCCTCAAGTCATGGATGCGGACATCGTGGAGACCGGCCTCCTCCCGTATCCGCTGCCAGTGCGAGAAGAGGTTGGTCAGGTGGGCATCGGGCTTGTTGCTGCGGATGACCCAGGGAATGCCCTCGATCCGCTCGATGCCGTCGAGCACCGCCAGCGCCGGACCGGTCAGCGGCACCATGCGCGGGCCGGTCTTGCTGTCTCGCAGCCGCAACACGCCCGCCGTGCGGTCGATGTCGTCCCATTGCAGCGACAGGATCTCGCCTGCCCGGCAGCCGGTGAGCATCAGCAGGCGCAACGCCGCGATCGCCGATGGCTGCATCGAACCCGCGGCCTCGAACTTCCGAAATGCCGTCCTGAGGCGCCGGAACTCCTCGGGCGTCAGGAATCGCTCGCGGGATTTCTCGCGATAGTTGCGGACATGCCGGCAAGGGTTTTGGCCGGGCGGCACCATCTCCCAGGTCTCGGCCAGGACGAACAGCCTGGACAACACCCACACCGCCCGGTTGGCCATCGATGGCTTGTCGCGCATCCGGTGGTGGAGCGCGGCGACCTCCTCGGGACCGACCTCCTTCAGCGGCATTGCCCCGAAGACAGGAAGAACATGAAGGTCGAGGGCCATCTTGTAGGCCTTGGCCGTTACCGGCCTGCACCTGACACCGAAATGGACGGACAGACAGCGGGCCGCCAGATCGGCGACCGTGGGCTCGGGCGCAGGCTCCGGCGGCAGCGGATCGTCGCCGCGCTTGATGCGGTCGATGACCTCTGCCGCCTGACGTCTCCTGTCTTCGATCGAGATGGCGGCATAGGGTCCGAGGGTGACTCGCTTCAGGCCGGCCGGGCCCCGGGACTGGACCACATAGACCTTGCGCCCTGTAGCATGGACCCGGACTCCGAAGCCGGGGAGGTCCCGGTCCCAGAAGACGGCATCCTTGTCGGCGACCGTCAACCGGTCGATGCTGCGCCTGGTCAGTTTGACCGTGCTTCGCCTCGGCATGGCCTGCCCTCGTTCCAAAACCCGTCATCAAACCGCACACACGCGGCATCATATCGGTGGCAATATTAGGCCTGTGTCTGTCACCGATGCAAGGGGTAGGAGGCCAGACATCCAAGGAATATCTGAATGACTACAGTCGGTTAGGCTACGTTTGTCTCCAGTGGGCTACGCGTGTCCCGGTCGCTGAATTCGACTGTTTCTCTCCGCCGTTGACAGGTTCTGCCGCGCCTCGATGTTGAACCCCGAGGGACAGCCTGGATATCGCTCGTCGATCTCGCGCTGCCCTCACTGCCCGCTCTCGACCTGGAGCATCATTCGCCCGAGGTGGGCGCAGGTGATGCCGCGGCGGAGAACGAACAGACGCGCGGGGTCTTCGCCGCCGAGGCGGCCGCGATCGCGGCGCGTCATCGGCGCATCGTCTGGCGAGCGCCGAGCCGGGACGAGGGCACCGCCCAGCCGGTGCTGCGGGAGGAAGCGCGGACGATCCTCGCGACCGACGGCGACGGCGCGCCGGCGGACGGCGCTGCCGCTGCCACGATTCAGGGCGGGCGCGAGCGCGGCACCATCCTGCACAAGCTGATCGAGGAGGTTCTCACCGGCGAGACGGCAGAGGCGATGCCGGCAGTCGTCGCCCGCGCCGAAAGGCTGATCCGCGCCCTGGACCTTCCTGTGGTAGACGATCCCGCCAATGGACTGGCGCCAGCCGAGCTCGCCGGCTGCGTCGTCCGCGCACTGGTGCTGCCCGAGATCGCCGACCTCAGGCCGGGCCTTACCCCGGAGTTCCCGGTCTACGGGTCGACTATGACTGACACGCACGAGGAAGCGGCGGCAGGATTTGTCGACGCCATAGCCTTCGATGCGGACGGCGTGCCACAGGTGGTGATCGACTGGAAGAGCGACGTGGACCCTTCGCCCGAGACCCTCGAGCACTACCGCGCCCAGGTCCGCGCCTACCTCGACATGAGCGGCGCAGAGCGCGGCATGGTCGTCTGCGTGACTTCCGAGATCGTCCACTGCGTTACGCGCGATGGAGAAGAGAGAGCCGATTGAACTCGTCGACGATTGACCTGCCCCCACCGGGCGATTAACGAAAACCTAACCGAGAATTTTCTCAGAACGGGCGGTCTAAAATCCGGGTAACGGGTCAATTCTGAGCCTCTAGAACCGGCAGATACCACCACAGCCGCTCATCGCTGCCCGGCCGCCTGGTCGGCCAGCATCTTCGTCCCGGCCACGACCCACCCCGGACACCAACGGCACGCCCGCTCCCAATCCGCCTTCCGTATCCGGCCCAGGTTGTCGAGAACACGGTCAGCCGCCGAACCCGTCGGTGGTGCCACCCATTGCATTTTTTTGTCCACCCCTCCGCCCCTGTCCATATATGTCCATCCTATTTTGTCCACCCATTATTGTCCATCCAATGGGCGATAGTGGCGCTGGAGTGTGTGGTGACCCGACACAATGCGGCCGGCGGCCGGCGGCTGGCACCCCCCCCCTTGCTGCGCGGCTGGCCGGTCGAGCGCGCGCTGGATGGGCCGGCCAAGGGGGCGCTGCGGCGCTCAACCCCGCGCTGGCCGTGGGCTTCCTGCGCTGGGGCGTCACCGTGGCACCCCAGGCTTGAGGGTGAGCGGCAGCGGTCGTCGAGGCTCACCGTCGAGGCGCCGCCATGAGCCCGGCTGGCTGGCTCCGCACCCGTCGAGGTGCCATGCGTCGAGCGCGGGGTCGAGGTGCTGCGGATTCGCATAACGTTCATTCTGGTAAATTGAGAATTCCGGTAGATCAATAGCTTAGACCGTTTTCGCGATTATGGGGAGGCGGACCCGCTAGATGTGGTAGTCGCGGCTCTGATGCTGCGCTGCACGCTGCGCGCCGGGTGCATGACGCGACGGTGGCGCGACGATGCCGCGTTCTTGTGTCTGTCGATGCGGCCCCGGCTTCGGTGAGGCTGCATTCGGCGTCACCGGCCGTCCGTGATCGGGCAAGGCTGGCGTCACCATCGGGATAGCCGGTGTTTCCGCGGGGATCGTGGGCTGTAGATGCAGGGGTGCCGACACGCTGCGGTTTGAGGTGGCTTTGGACGGTTGGTGATGGGTGGATGGTGGGGAGGGTCATCGCCGCTATGCGCGGGGTTGGTGGGGGCTGTGCGGGGCGGGTGAGGCGGGCGGTGGGTGTTGCGCGAACCTAATCAGGGGGGCGCTCAGGCGAGGCCAAGCTCGCGGAGTTCGCGGGCCATCGCAGGCGGTGGCGGGGCGGCGTCGAGCGCGGGCCCCAGGTCGGGCGCGTCGAGGTCGGGCGGGGCGTCCGCGTCGTCGAGGTAGCGCCAACCGCACAGGCGGCGAACCTTGTATGCCTCGACCATGACGACGCGTGGCGCGCAGATGATGGCGGTGTGATCGAGGAAGCGGGCGGGCGCGTCCGGGAAGCCGTCTCGCACCGGCTCCAGGCCGTCGAAGGGCATTCGGAACAGCGTCTCACCCTTGACCACGAAGTAGACCGACCCGCCGGCAAGCTCGGCCGCACGGCGCGGCGCATCCATGAGCCGAGCACGGTGCCTTGTTCCCGCGCCCACTGGCTCACGAGGCGCCGGAAGGTCGGGAAGTCGACGGAGCGACCTTTGATGGCGGGTGGCATGCCGCGCAGGAGGTGAAGCGGGGTGATCAATGGGGCCTCCACGAGGCAGCACCCGCGCGGGCACGAGGTCATCACGCTGTCCTCGTCCCACGCGAGCGCCGTGCCGTGTTCGGCCTCGGTGTCCTCGCCGACCCTGTCTGCCGCCGCCTCGCCGCCGTAGGCGATGGAGAAGGCCGTTGTCTGCCAAGCCTCGTCTAGCTCGTACCGCTCGGCCAGCGGCTCGGGAGGGGCACTGAACAGGTCGCCCTGGGGAGACTGCTGCATGTGCTCGTCGCCGCGTCTGAATGCGACGATGACCTGGGTCGTCTGGCTGGTGAAGAAGCCGCCTCCGTGATCTTCCTTCAGCGCGCCGTGGACTTCGTGATAGAGTTGTGCATCGCAAGGAATGTTGCTGTAGGTCACGCGGCCGACGCACCTGCCGCTCACGAAGAGCGTCTTGCCCTCAACTTCGCCGATCGCGGTGACGAAGTGGAGGGTCTCGTAATTCTCCCTCGTGCTCCGGTCGAACTTGGCCTCGGTCCACGCCAACGTGATCGCTAGGCGGGGGTCGTCGCTCGTGCCGTAGAGCCAGCCGCCGGCGCTCTCGGCCGGCGGATATTTGCCGCCGCTCTCGGCCGGCGGATATTTGCCGCCGCTGTCGTCGATTTCTCGTTGCCATGTGACAGCGAGGTGAATCTCGCCTTGCGGGTCGGCGGTGAGGGCCGGGCCGGGTGCGGGCGCCGGCTTGGGCGCTGCCGCCGCCCGGCGCTCGCTCTCACGGACGCGCGCGATCGCGTCCGACAAGCGCCGCAGACGTGGCCAGCCCACCGCCTCGCAGAATGACCGTAGCGTGGTCGCAATCCGCGCCGCCACACCGGGGAGCCGTGACGCGGCCCCTGACCGCGCGGCGGCCTTGACCGCCCACATGGCGGCGGACTCGATCTCGGTCATCGCCAGGGCCTTCAGCCGGGCGATCTCGCCGGGAGCCTCGCCGAGGAGCTCGATCGCGTCTACCGCGTCGATGAAGTCCGCCGCGCGGCGCTTCAGGTCCGCGATCGTCTTGGAGCCGCTGGGGTTGAAGTCAATTCCGACGCGACTGTCGCCGAGGGTCATGGGTGCTCCCGAATCGCTGTGTCTCTCACCGAACGAATCACGAGACGCTAATACCCTGGAACGCGCAAGGCAACACAGTTAGATGGGAGGATTTTACCAAATTGGTAATAACCATCTTTGAGCCTCATTGCCCCCCATTGTTGCCCAAATCGACTTCCTCACCATATCGCTCTCCCCTCGCGCTTTCGTCGATGTGGCGCTTTTGCCAGCATGTGAGCCCGGTCTGAGACAGCGGGCTCGGGTCGTCGAGCCAGCACTTCCCGTTCAGCCACGTCGCCGGATGCTTGATGTATTGAGAGTCCTTCCCCGCCATCTGGGCCGCGTAGTGCTTCGTCGCCTCGATCAGAATCTCAAGGCTCACGCCGCCTAGTGCTTCGTCGCCTCGATCAGAATCTCAAGGCTCACGCCGCCGTCCACCCGCGCCTTGCCGAACGGGTCTTCGGCCGCGCCGCGCGAAACCTTCCTGGGGTAGTGCTGATACCAATTTTCGAATTCTTCCTCTACCACCCGCTCTCTCGCGCGCGCGCGCTCGCGCGCGTTGATGGATTCTTTTGGTGGTTCTTTACTAGCGGGTTGGGCGGCGTCACGCCGCCCCTGATTCGGATCAGATGCCGCCCCTAAAGGGACAGGATGCCGCCCCTGACCCTCTGAGGGGCGGCAAAATGCCGCCCCTATCTGATACTCGGCTGGGCCATGCCGCGTCGCCGGCCTGACCAGCAGGATCGCGCCCTCGCCTTCGAGCTGCCGGAGGTTCCGTTGCACGGTGCGTCGATCGCAGCGGGTCTTCTGCGCCAGGGTGTCCACGCTCGGGTAGACGTTGCCACCGTCATCGTGGGCGAAGTCGGCGAGCGCGAGCAGTAGAAGCAGCTTGCTTCCGTTGTACTGTCCGTAGTCCCAAACCTGTGTCATCACACGAATGCTCATGGCCCTGTCTCCTAGTCGCTCAATAAGTCCCGATAGCTCATGGTTTCACCTACCCAGCGGAGCGTGATTTTCATGGTCGGGCCGTGGCGGTTTTTCGCGACAAACACGTCGCCTTTATTCCGCGCCCTTGCCATCATTTCCTGCCACTCTTTGTGCTTTACCACGTCATCTTCGGCTGGCTCTTCCTTCGCCAAATAGTACGCTTCTCGGAAGAGAAACAGGATCGTGTCGGCGTCCTGTTCGATGGAGCCCGAGTCCCGCAAGTCCGCCAATTGCGGCACCTTGTTGTCGGTGCGCTCGCCCGCTCGGTTCAGTTGCGAGAGCAGGAGCACGGGGATGTCGAGCTCCTTGGCGAGCGCCTTCATGCGCATCGTGAAGTCGGTAATCTGGTGGACCCGCCCCTGCACCCTTGTCTCGCGCGGCGAGCGCATGAGTTGCAGGTGATCGACGATCAGAAGCTCAAGGCGACCCTGGCGGTGCAGCCGGCGGGCGCTGCGCTCGATGTAGTCGGGCGTCTGGCCCCCGGCATCGTCGATGAGGAGCGGCATGTCCTTGAGCCGCTGCGACGCCTTGTAGACCGCCTGGAAGTCGTGCTGCTCGATCTGGCCCTGCTGCAAGAGGTAGTGCGAGGTGCCGGTGAGGATCGAGAGCGCGCGCTTGCCGAGCTGTTCGGCCGACATTTCGGGGCTGGCGTAGAGGATGTGGTGGCCGGCCTCGACCGCTGCCAGGGCAACCCCGAGCGCCAAGCCGGTCTTGCCCATGCCCGGGCGCCCGCCGACCACGGTCATGTCGGGCGCCTGGAGGCCGCCGAGGCGGTTTTCGATGACCTTGATGCCCAAAGGGAGCCCCAGGAGCGCGCCATCGGCCTGGAAGGCTCTCTCGATGCCGGCCGTGGCCTCGCGCGCAGCGGTGCCGATCGTGCGGCGCTCCGAGTGCGTTCCTGGCGCGCCCTCGAGGAGCTCGTGCAGCTTGGACTCCGCGCGCTCGACCTGTTCGGCCGGCGGCTGATCGAGGGGCGCGTCGTAGGCGATGTCCCGCACGCATGTCCTCGGCGACGCCGATGAGTCCCCGGCGCACATGCAGATCGTGGATGGTGCGGCCATAGTGCTCGGCGTTGATGACCGTCACCGCCGAGCCGGCGAGCCGCGCGATATACTGTCCGCCGCTGGCCTCCTTCAGCGCCTCGTCGTTCTCGAAGTAGGTCTTGAGCGTCACCGGGGTCGCGACTTCCCGGCGCCCGACCATGTGCATCACGGCGGAGTAGATGCGGCCATGCACCGGCAGGAAGAAGTGTTCCGGCTCGAGGAAGGTGGCGACCAGATGGATGGCTTCGTTGTTGACGGGAAGCGCCCCGAGAAGCGCCTGCTCGGCCTCAAGGTTGCTCGGCGGCGTCCGGGGCCCCTCGACCTTCTCGCCGGCGCGACGATCGCTCATGCTTCTCCCCTCTCCGGGCGAGCTCGGTTACGGGCAAATTGTTAGACACTTTGCCCGTAAGCCCTTGGTGCGCGGTGGGGGAAAACAGCCGAAAAACTGTCTAACGGCGTTGTTTTCAAAGGAAAACCACGAGCCTTCTAAGCTTGGGGTCGCAGGTTCGAGTCCTGCCGGGCGCGCCATTCCGCCGGGCGCGCACAGCGCGCGGCCCTAGACGTGCTGGCCGCCGTTCACGTGCAGCTCGCCGCCGGTGATGTAGGCGGCAGTGTCCGAGCAGAGGAAATAGATCGCGGATGCCACTTCTGAGGGCTTGCCGAGGCGCGCCAAGGGAATTGCGGGGAGAAGGTCGTTGGCCTGGGGCGAGAGGATGGGCGTGTCGATCTCTCCCGGCGCGATGGCGTTGACGCGGATGCCGAGCGGGCCGAAATCCGCCGCCATCTCGCGCGTGAGCGACGCCAGCGCCGCCTTGGAGGTCGCATAGGCGCTGCCGGCGAAGCGGTGGACCCTGCCGCCCGCAATCGAGGTCACGTTCACGACGCTGCCCTGGCCCTGCTTCAGCTCCTCGAAGAGGCCCCGCGCCAGCGCCAGCGGCGCGTAGAAGTTGACCTGGAAGACCTCGCGCCAGAGGTCGAGATCGGTGCGCAGGCTGTCGAGCCGGGCACCGTTCTCGCCCTTGGGCGAGATGCCCGCATTGTTGACCAGCGCGCTCAGCGGCGCACCGCCCAGGCGGGCGCGCATCTCCTCGATGCCGCGCGCCACGTCCCCAGGATCGGACAAGTCGATCCTGATGTGGTCCTCGGGTCCCGCCTCCCACGGGCAATCCTCCGAGAAGGCCCGGCGCGAGGCGGTGATGACCCGCCAGCCGGCCGCGCTGAAGCGCTTGACCGTTGCGTGCCCGATCCCCTGGCTCGCGCCGGTGAGGATCAACGTCCTCCGTTCGTCCGCCATGGCCGCGCTCCCTATCCGTCGCCGTCCACCGGCATGGTGTAGTTGAGCCGCATGCGCCCGCCGTCAGCATAGATCACCTGCCCCGTGACATAGGACGAATCCTCGCTTGCGAGGAAGACCGCGATGCCGGCGATCTCCTCCGGCTGCCCGACGCGGCCCATCGGTGTGCGGGAGAGGACCCGTCGCTGCGCCGCCTTGTCGGTGATCAGCGACCCCGACATCTCGGTGAGGATCGTGCCTGGGCCGATGGCGTTGACGCGGACGCCCTTGGGCGCCAGCGCCAGCGCCATGACCGAGGTGAGCTGGTTGACCCCGCCCTTGCTGACGACATAGGGCGCGATCGATTCGATCGCCATCACCCCGTTCACCGACGACATGTTGATGATGCTGCCCGAGCCTGCGGCCGCCATTTCCCGCGCCGCCGCCTGGCCCACCAGGAAGTAGCCCTTCAGATTGACGCGGAGCACGCGGTCGAAGTCCTCCTCGGTCACGTCGAGGAAGTCCGCGATCGTGAAGATGCCGGCGTTGTTCACCAGAACGTCGATGCGCCCGTGGCGCGAAATCGTCTGCTCGATCAGCGCGCGGGCCTGCGGGCCGTCGCCGGTGTCGCAGGGCATGAAGGCGGCAGAGCCGCCGTCGTTGCATATCGCTTGCGCCGTCGCCTCGCCTAGCTCCTCCAGGATGTCGGCGAGGACGACTGCCGCGCCCTCAGCGGCGAAGCGTCGGGCGCAGGCGGCGCCGATGCCGCGCGCAGCCCCGGTCACGACCGCGATCTTGCCTTCGAGTCTCATGTCGGCTCCACCGCTGGGCGAAAGAGGCCGACGATCTGACGCGCGATCTCCTCCGCCGAGTCCTCGCCCGGCTTGTACCAGGCGATCGACCAGGCCATGGCGCCGATGAGCGCAAGGCGGAAATACTTGCGGCTCGTGCCCGGCGGCAGGGGCAGGTCGTCGATCAGACGGCGAAAGACGTTCTCGTAGTCGTCGCGCTCCTCGATCATGCGCTCGCGGAGCTTCGGCGAATGCCGGTGCGGAAACTCGGTAGCGATGACCGAGCCGTAATCCTTGCTCTGATGCAGGGTCTCGACGTGGGCGGCGCAGGCGGCCTCCAGCCTGCCCCAGGGATCGTTCGCGGTCTCGATGGCCGCGAGCACGCGCTCCTTAATCCGCCGGATTCCGGTCGCATGCACCGCCGCAAGCAGGTCTTCCTTGGAGGCGAAGTGGTAGTACATCGAGCCGGGGAGGATTCCGGCCGCCGCGGCAATGTCCCGGACCGAGGTGGCGCTGTAACCGGCCCGCGCGAACTCGACCGCGGCCGCGTCGAGGATGCGACCCCGCCGATTGTCCCTGCGTTTCGCGTCGGTTGTCGCCACGGCAGACGATCATTTCGGACTGAACCCGTTTGGGCAAGCGTTCGTTTGATTCGTTCCGATCGGCTCACGCTGCGATCACTGAGTGGGGCTGCGCGCGGCTGCGGATTGTGGCCGGAGTTGAAGGTGGCTACGATCCTCTGCGTCGCGCTGGATAACGACGCCGGCGCCCGGCCGAGCCACGCCCGGCACGGACGGCAGGACGCAACGAGTCAGGGAGGATAACGATGAGCAAAGTCAATCGTCGCACATTGCTCAAGGGGGCCGGGATCGCCGGCGCGGCGCTGGTTGTGGCGCCGACCATCATCGTGAAGCCCGCGCGTGCCGACACCATCAGGGTCGGCGGGCTGCACGACCGTACCGGCCCGATCGGCATCTACGGCAACGAGATGGCCGACGCGCTCGTCTTCGCGGTGGACGAGATCAACGCCGCCGGCGGGGTGCTCGGCCAGCAGCTGGAGCTCGTCGAGTACGACGCCCAGTCGACCATGGCCAACTACTCGCAGTATGCACAGCGGCTCTCCACCAGCGACCAGGTCGATGTGATCTTCGGCGGCATCACGAGTGCGTCGCGCGAATCCATCCGCCCGGTCTTCGACCGCTTCCAAAAGCTCTACTTCTACAGCACCTTTTACGAGGGTGGCGTCTGCGACCGGACCGTCTTCTGCAACGCGGAGACGCCGGCCCAGATCAACGGCCCGCTGCTGCAGTACGCGATGAACAAGTTCGGCGCCAAGACCGTCTACACCATCGCCGCCGACTACATCTACGGGCAGATCACCGCCGACTGGATCAAGAAGTACGCCAAGGATTTTGGGGGCGAGGTCATCGCCGAGGAGTTCTTCCCCCTCGATGTCGGCGACTTCGCGTCGACCATCACCAAGATCCAGCAGGCCGCCCCCGACCTGGTGGTCTCGGCGCTCGTCGGCGGCAACCACATCGGCTTCTACCGGCAGTGGCCGGCGGCGGGGATGCAGGACAAGATTCCGGTCGCGTCCACCGTGTTCGGCCCGTGGGAGAACGCCTTCGTCTCGGCCGAGGAGGCCGAGGGCATCATGTGCTCGTACCACTACTTCCAGAGCATCGACACGCCGGCGAACGCGGCCTTCCTGGAGAACTGGCGCGCCCGCTACGGGGCCGACGCGGCGGAGATCGGCACGCTCGCTATCTGCACCTACAACTCGGTCAACATGTGGAAGAAGGCCGTGGAGATGGCCGGCACCATCGAGCGCATGGCGGTGATCGAGGCGCTGGAGACCGGGATCTCCGTCGAGGGGCCGGGTGGCACCGTGACGATGGATCCGCCCACCCACCACACGATCATGAGCGCGGCGATCGCTGAGCTCCGCGGCGGCAATTTCGACATCGTCGAGGTCGCCGAGAACCGGCATCCGGACGACACCGCCACGGTCTGCGACCTGATCAGCAATCCGGATCAGGCGACACAGTACCGGATCAAGGTCGACTGACCCTGACCTAGCTGCAGTCGTTACCGATCATGGATCTCGCCGGCATCATCGCCGTCCAGATCGGCTACACCATCGCCAGCCTCGCGCTTATCAGCGCGGGGCTGGCCGTCATTTTCGGCATGATGCGGGTCATCAACCTGGCCCACGGCGAGTTCCTGATGCTCGGCGCCTACGCGGTCGTCGTCTCGACCAAGGCCGGCATCAACTTCTGGGTGTCGATGCTGGTCATCGCGCCGCTCTTCGTCGGCATCGTCGGCGTCATCGTCGAGCGCTTCATCGTCCGCTTCCTCTACGGCCGCATGATGGACACCCTGATTGCGACCTGGGGCTTGAGCC
Organism: Alphaproteobacteria bacterium; assembly: GCA_965237415.1. Classification (GTDB taxonomy): domain Bacteria; phylum Pseudomonadota; class Alphaproteobacteria; order UBA828; family UBA828; genus WTGU01. Next base: position 531,034 of record CBDEFM010000001.1, on the reverse strand, counting down.
TGCTCTTCATCGGCATCATCACCACCATTTTCGGCAATGCGACCGAGAGCGTGGTCTCGCCGCTCGGCAGCTTCGAGATCGGCAAGTTCGCCGAGAGCCAGTACCGGCTCTTCATCATCTTCCTGGGCGTTCTGGTGATCGCGGTGATCTTCGCGGTGCTGCGCTACACGCGCGCCGGCCTGATCGCCCGCGGCACGATGCAGAACGCCGACATGGCGGCGGCGCTCGGCATCAGCCCGCAGTACGTCTACACCATCACCTTCGGCGTCGGCGCGGCGCTGACCGGGCTCGCGGGCGCCGCGCTCGCGCCGGTGAGCGGCCTGCTGCCGACCATGGGCGCCGCCTTCATCGCCAAGGCCTTCATTACCGTGATCGGCGGCGGCGAGGCCATCGTCACCGGCACGTCCTCTGCCGCCGCGCTCTTCGGCACCGTCAACCAGGTCACCACCTTCCTGTGGACGCCGGTCATGGGCGATGTCGCGCTCCTGATCGCCGCGGTCATCCTGCTCAGGCTCCTGCCGCAGGGCATCACCGGCCGCTTCTTCCGCCGATGGCTCTGAACGTCAGCCTCAACGCCGAAGGGCTCACGGTGGGGCGGCTCTCGCCGGCGCTCACCGGCCCGATCGCGCTGGTCGTGGCCATCGCACTCGTCATCGCGATCCTGCCGTTGGTCATCTCCGACATCTTCATCCTGCTGCAGCTCACGCTCTTCATGGCCTACGCCATCCTCGCCATGAGCCTCGGCTGGGTCTGGGGCTATGGCGGCATCTTCAGTTTCGGCCAGGCCGCGTTCTACGGCCTCGGCGGCTACACCTACGCCGTGGTCTCCATCAACATGGGGGGCAGCACGGGCGCGCTCGCCGCCGGCGTCGCCGTGCCTGCCGGCGCCGCCCTCCTCCTCGGCTATCTCATGTTCTATGGCCGCATCAGCACGGTCTACGTGGCCGTCATCACCCTCGTGGTGTCGCTGATCTTCTACAAGTTCCTGGGCCACACGGCGGGCTACGAATACACCATCGGCACCGCCCATCTCGGCGGCTTCAACGGCATGCCGGCACTGCCGCCGATCAACACGCCAGGCAATCCCATGAGCATCATCTGGCCCGAGGACATGTTCCTCATCACCGGGATCTGCCTGCTGCTGGTCTATGTGTGCCTGCGCCTCCTGATGTACTCCAGCTTCGGCCGCGCGGTCGCGGCGGTGCGGGAGAACGAGATTCGGGCCGAACTGCTCGGTTACGACACGCGGCTCTACAAGATGGTGACCTTCGGGATCGGCGGTGCGGTCGCGGGCCTCGCGGGCGTGCTCTACGCCAACTGGAACTCCTACGTGAGCCCCACCGTATTCGACCTCGGCTTCAGCGCGCAGATCATCATCTGGGTCGTCGTCGGCGGACTCGGCACCCTGGTGGGGCCGCTGGTGGGCGCGATGATCCTGGGCTTCGCGACGATCGAGCTCGGCACGCAGCAGACCGTCGACGTCAACCTGATCCTCGGCGTGATCCTCGTGCTCTTCGTGCTCGCGGTGCCGGAGGGCCTCACCGCCCAGGCCCGCAACCTCTTCGCCCGCCTGATGGAATGGGTTCAGGGCCCGCGCCAGGCCTGAGCAACGCCTGCGCCCAGAGCGAGTCCGTCCTTGACGGGCTCGCGACAGGCCGCGACCGTGAGCGACAATAACCTTATTCGGCAGCCGCGCGAGCAGCCGGGCCCGCATCCAGCCGCGCGAGGGCGCGGGCATAGACGCCGGGGTCCACGTTGCCGCCCGAGAGAATCAGCCCCACCTTCTTGCCGGCCATCGCGGCGCGCTCCTGCATGAGTGCTGCGAGCGGAGAAGCGCCCGCGCCCTCGGCAAGGTTGTGGGTGTCGGCGTGGTAGGCGGCGATGGCATCCAGCATTTCGTCGTCGGAGACGCTGACGATGCGGGCGCAGCCGGCGAGGATCGCCTCCAGGGCTTGCGCCGAGGGCACGCGGGTCGCGATCCCGTCGCCCACCACGGTCGTAGACCGGTTGGTCGAGATCGGCCGCCTCGCCTCGAAGCTGAGCGCGTAGCAGTTGGCGCCCTCGGCGACGACGCCGATGATCTCGGTCTTCAGCCCGAGCGCATCGCGCACGCCCATCAGCCCGCAGATGCCGGAGCCCAGCCCGACCGGCACATAGACCGCGTCGAGGTCGGGCACGGCGGTGAAGAGCTCGAGCGCATAGGTGCCGACGCCCCGTATGAGGCGCTCGTCGAAGGAGGGAACCATTACCAGGCCCCGCTCCGCCGCCAGCGCCTGCGCGCGGTCGAACGCGCCCTCGAAGTCCGCGCCGTGCACCACGAGCTCGCCGCCGAACGCAGCCATCGCCGCGTTCTTGCCAGCGGCATTGCCCTCCGGCACCACCAGGGTCGAGGCGAGGCCGAGCCGGGCCGCGGCGAAGGCGATGCTCTGGCCGTGATTGCCCCTGGTGGCGGCGATCACGCCGGGGGCCGGCCCGTGCCGGCGCAGATCGTCCATGAAGACGAGCCCGCCCCGCACCTTGAAGGCACCGATCGGTGTGTGGTTCTCGTGCTTGACCCAGACCTGCGCGCCGGTGCGCTCGGCCAGCAGCGGCCAGGCGATCTGCGGCGTCGGGTCGAGGGTCTCGTGGACGAACGCGGCGGCCTCCTGAAACGCGGCCAGCGTGGGCAGGCGCATGACGGTGCTCCCCTGGTCGATGGCAGCCTATCTTAGCAGTTGCGCGATCTTGCCGGGATGGCGTGACCCGGCCGCCGCCTTGCGTTTCATTCCCCCACTTCACCCTGACCCTCTCCCAACCTGTTCATATCCCTCAGCCCCCGACTCCCCGGACCATGGTTCGGTGCACGGTGCGCGCTTCTTGCATCAGGATCGCGCCATGAAGCGTGAGAGCACGCGGGTCACGGCAAGCGGAGGCATGATGAGCCGGCATTCTCTCGGCGAGCGGGTATCGCCTGCGCTCCGCCTCGCCGCCGCCTCTTCCTCGGAATCCCACCTTATCCCGCCGAATCCCACTTCCGAATCCCACTTCCGAATCCCACTTTCACGATCAAGTCCGCTCCGAATCCCGCCGCATCCCACTTAATCCCACTTAATCCCGCCGAATCCCAGCTATTGCTAAATATCGACTTTGAATCCCGGCTGATCCCACTTTCGCATCTCGTCGTCGGCACCCACGACCCAACATCCGCGCGCACGACCCTTCGGGCGTGCGCGACTCAGGCCCGCGCGACTTAGGCGCTCTGGTGGTTGCATCGCAGATGGCGGCCTGTACCTTGGCGGGGCCACCCAGAGGAGAGGCGATGGAGGTTCTGCGCTCGACGGTCGATCCGGCCTCGGACAAGTTCAAGAACAACGAGGCGGCCATGCGGGCGCTGGTGGACGACCTCGCCCACCGCCATGCGCGGGTGCTGGAGGGCGGTCCCTCCCAGGCACGCGAGCGACACCGGAAACGCGGCAAGATGCTGCCGCGCGAGCGGGTGGCGGCGCTCATCGATCAGGGCTCATCGTTCCTGGAGCTTTCGGCGCTGGCGGCGGACGGGCTTTACGGCGCCGACGTGCCGGCCGCCGGCATCATCACCGGAATCGGCCGCATCGAGGGGCGCGAGTGCGTCGTCATCGCCAACGACGCGACGGTCAAGGGCGGCACCTACTACCCGATGACCGTCAAGAAACACATCCGCGCTCAGGAGATCGCCGAGGAGAACCGGCTGCCCTGCCTCTATCTAGTGGATTCGGGCGGGGCGAACCTGCCGCATCAGGACCAGGTATTCCCCGACCGCGAGCATTTCGGCCGCATCTTCTACAACCAGGCACGCATGTCGGCGAAGGGCATCGCCCAGGTCGCCGTGGTGATGGGCTCGTGCACGGCCGGCGGGGCCTATGTGCCGGCGATGTCCGACGAGACCATCATCGTCAAGGAGCAGGGCACGATCTTCCTCGCCGGCCCGCCCCTGGTGAAGGCGGCGACCGGGGAAGAGGTGAGTGCGGAGGAGTTGGGCGGCGCCGACGTGCACACGCGGCTCTCGGGCGTCGCCGACCACATGGCGGCGGACGATGGCGACGCGATCCGCCGGGCGCGGGCCATCGTCGCCCGCCTGGATGCCGCGCCGCCGGCGGCGCCAGGCTCGTCGGCGCCGGAGCCCGCCTACGACCCCGCCGAGATCTACGGCGTCGTGCCGCAGTCGCTGCGCACCATGTTCAACGTGCGCGAAGCCATCGCGCGCATCGCGGACGGAAGCGCCTTCGACGAGTTCAAGGCCCGCTACGGCGCCACCCTGGTGACGGGCTTCGCGCGCATCGGCGGGCATCTCGTCGGCATCCTCGCCAACAACGGCATCCTCTTCTCGGAATCGTCGCTCAAGGGCGCGCACTTCATCGAGCTCTGCTGCCAGCGCGACATCCCGCTTCTCTTCCTCCAGAACATCGTCGGCTTCATGGTGGGCAAGCGCTACGAGCAGGGCGGCATCGCCAAGGACGGGGCCAAGCTCGTCACCGCGGTCTCCTGCGCGGCCGTGCCCAAGCTCACGGTCATCATCGGCGGCAGCTACGGGGCCGGGAATTACGGCATGTGCGGGCGCGCCTTCGGGCCGCGCTTCCTCTGGATGTGGCCCAATGCGCGGATCTCGGTGATGGGGGGCGCACAGGCGGCAGGCGTTCTCGCCCGCATCCGGCGCGACCGGATCGAGGCCGACGGCGGCGACTGGAGCGAGGACGAGGAAGCGGCGTTCAAGGCGCCGATCCTCTCCCAGTACGAGGAGCAGGGGAATCCCTACTACGCCGCAGCCCGTCTCTGGCACGACGGGGTGATCGACCCGGCAGAGACGCGGCACGTGCTGGCCCGGGCGCTCGGCATCGTCGCGGGCGGCCCGGCCGAGGCCACGCGCTTCGGCGTCTTCAGGATGTAGGGCCATGGCGGACGACACCGTGCTGGTCGGGATCGACGGCGCCGTCGCCACGGTGACGCTCAACCGGCCCGAGACGCACAACGCCTTCGACGATGCGCTGATCGCCCGGCTCACGGACGCGCTCAGCGATCTCGGCGCCAGCAAAGATCTGAGGGTGGTGGTCCTCGCCGGTCGCGGAAGATCCTTCTGTGCCGGCGCCGATCTGGTGCACATGAAGAAAGCCGCGGGCTTCTCGGAGGCCGAGAACATCGCCGATGCCCAGGCGCTCGCGCGCCTCCTCATGGTGCTGGGCGGCCTGCCAAAGCCGACCGTGGCGCTGGTCCAGGGGCCCGCTTATGGCGGCGGCGTCGGGCTGGTCAGCGCCTGCGATATCGCGCTTGCCGCCGAGCGTGTGTCCTTCGCGCTGACCGAGGTGCGCCTTGGGCTGATCCCTGCCGTGATCAGCCCGTTTGTGGTCCGGGCCATCGGCGAGTCCCACAGCCGGCGCTTCATGCTCACCGGCCAGCGCTTCGATGCGGAGACTGCGCTCAGGATCGGGCTGGTGCACGAGGTGGTTCCTGCGGAGGGCCTTGAAGCCCGCGGCGCGGAGGTTGTCGAGATGCTGCTGCAATGCTCGCCGGACGCGCATCGCCGGGCGAAGGCGTTGATCGACGCGGTGTCGGGCCGGCCGATAGACGAGGCACTAGCCGACGATGTCGCGCGCCGGATCGCCGCCGCCCGTGCCTCCGACGACGGCAGGGAGGGCATCGCCGCCTTTCTCGAGAAGCGGCCGCCCCAGTGGCGCCCCTGAGCAATCGAGTGCGGTGTCTCTCAACCTGTTGAAGCTTGCCGTCGGGATCGACGGTGTCGATCACCTGCGCGCGGTCCAGGCGGCGCGGCTTCAGCGGCTCGGCCGCCTGATCCACGTCACCCGCTTCACGCCGCGCCGGGCCGAGGAGATCCTCGCCGGCGGCTCCATGTACTGGGTCATCAGGCGCCGTATCCGGGTGCGCCAGCGGATCCTGGCCTTCGACCGGCACGAGACACAGGCTTCGGCCAAGCCCAAGTGCGCGATCGTAATGGCTCCCGAATTGTTTGTGACCGACCCGGTGCACCGTCGCCCGCACCAGGGGTGGCGCTATCTGGAGGCCGCCGACGCGCCGCGCGATCTCGGCCCGGTCGGCATGGTTTCTCTGCCGGAGGACGCCTTCCCGCCGGAGATGGCCGCCGAGCTCAGGGCGCTGGGCCTTCTCTGAGCGAAACCGGCGCGCGCCGTGCTATGCTCGGGCAGCAGCGAGATGGAGGGCACGGCCATGAGCGGGGCTGACTGGCATATCAAGGGCGACTATTTCGAGACCTGCAACTGCGACTACCTGTGCCCCTGCATCTTCACCAACATGACCGCGATGCCGACCGACGGCATCTGCAAGGTCGCGATCGTGTTGGATATCGCGGAGGGTCACTACGGCGATGTGCAGCTCGGCGGCGTGACCTTCGTCACCGCGGCAATGGTGGCCGGGCCCATGGGCGACGGCAACTGGACCGTGGGCCTCATCATCGACGACGAGGCGAGCGACAGCCAAGTGGACGCCATCGGCCGCATCTGCTCGGGCGACGAGGGCGGCCCCATGGCGTTGATGGCGCCGCTCATCGGCACCTTCGCCGGCATCGAGCGGGCCCCGATCGCGATCGAGCGGCGGAAGATGGGTTTTTCGATCACCGCCGGCGATCTGCTGAGCCACGGGGCCGAGGGCGTGCCCAGCCTGCCGGACCCGTCCGAGACCATCATGATCGACAACACCGGGCATCCCGCCAACAAGCGCCTGCACCTCGCCATCGGGACCCACAGCCACCTGCACGCCTTCGGCATCGATTGGGACGATGCCGTGGGCGGCCACAACGGCCACTACGCGCCGTTCGACTGGGGTCCGAACTAGTTATTCCCCTGTTGCCACTCGCGGCGGGGGTTAGCGGGTACAAGCCTCGATCAGCGAGCGGAAGATGCGCGCGTCGCCGGGGTCGATCGCGTATTCCGGGTGCCACTGCACGCCGATGAACCAGCGGTGCGCCGGGTCCTCGATGCCCTCGATCACACCGTCAGGCGCCAGCGCATTGACCACGAGACCGGGGGCCGTCACCGCCACCGCCTGGTGATGGGCGCTGTTCACCTGCATGGCCTCCGTGCCGACGATGGACCGCAGCCGGCTTTCGGCCTCCAGCGACACGGCGTGGCCCGCTTCGGTGCGCGGGTTGGGCTGCTCGTGAGCGAGCGCGTCCGGCACCGCATCCGGAATGTGCTGGATGAGCGTGCCGCCCAGCGCCACATTCATCAGCTGTTGGCCGCCGCAGATGCCGAGCGAGGGCACCGCCCCCCGATGCGCGGCGCGGGTGATGGCAAGCTCGAAGGCGGTGCGGCGGTCCTTGGTGGTGACGGTTTCGTGCCGCAAGGTGGCGCCGAAGAGGGTCGGGTCCACGTCGAAGGCGCCGCCGGTGATGATGAGGCCGTCCACCGTCTCCAGATAGCGCTCCGCAAGCTCCGGCTCGTGCGGCAATGCGATCGGAATCCCGCCGGCCGCTGCGACCGCGGTGCAGTAGTTCTCGCGGATCGCATACCAAGGCTCGCCGGAATAGCCGCCGGGCGGCTCGGAATCGAGCGTGAGGCCGATGACGGGCTGAGCCATGCGCCGACTGTAGCCTGAACGCGCGACCAGGGGGAGACACTCCACCGACGGTTGGCACGTCGCGCCCGAATCCGATGTTGCTCGAATTGGCCAACCTCACTATGTTTACCAAGTAGACGTTGATTTGGGAGTTGACATGGCGAGTATCCGCGTCGCCGACGAAGTATGGATCGCGACGGCGCTGCTGCACCGCCAGCACCCCGAGCGCGACGACTTCACGGTCGGAGAGATCGTCCGACGGGCCGAGGCCGAGAAGGTGGCCGGCGCCGGGCGATTGCGGCCCGGCGTGCAGGTGCACGCGTACCTGCATTGCGTCGCCAACAAGGCGCCCAATCCGGGGCGCTACCGCATGCTTGTCGAGACGGCGAAGGGGCGCCGGCGCCTCTTCAGGCCGGGCGATCCGTGCCACCCGCTGCGTGCTTCTGGCAAGGATGTCCCCGATGCGCGCGAGATTCCGCCGACCTACGGCGAACTGCTCCAGTGGTATCGCCGCGAATACGCGGGCGCCCATGGCGGAGACGACATCGATCCGATTCTCTCCTTGCGCGGGATGGGCAAGGCGGTCTGGGCGCACGAGGACGCCGACGCCTACGTCGGCCGTCTGCGCGAGGGCTGGCGTTGAGCAAGATTTTCTGGGACACGAACCTCTTCGTGTATCTGTTGGAAGATCGGGGCGAGCGGGCCGAGCAGGTCGTGGCCCTGCGCCAATGGATGATCGAACGCGAGGACGAGATGCTGACCTCCGCGCTCACCCTCGGCGAGGTGTTGGTGAAGCCCATGGAGGCGGGCGACGAGGCGCTTATGCGCCGGTACGAGCATGCCATCGAAGCAGGGGCGACGGTGCTGCCGTTCGATCAGCGTGCCGCGCGGCGCTTCGCAGACATTCGCCGGGACCGTTCAATCCGGGCGCCGGATGCGATCCAGCTTGCCTGCGCGGCGGCGGCGAACGTGGACCTGTTCGTCACCAACGACGATCGTCTGAGCAGGAAGCACGTTCGCGGCATCCATTTCATTCAGTCACTTGACAAGGCAACTCCGTGACGACCCGGCCCTCGCCCATGGACCTCGCCATGGCCGAAGCCGAGGCGGCCCGCGACCGGGGCGAAGTGCCCGTGGGCGCGGTGGTGGTCGATGGGAGCACCGGGGCGGTGTTGGCGCGGGCCGGCAACGGGGTGGAATCCGGCCGCGATCCGACGGCGCACGCCGAGATGCTGGCCATCCGCGCCGCCGCGGCCGAACGGGGCACGGCGCGGCTCGTCGACTGCGACATCTACGTCACGCTGGAACCCTGCGCCATGTGCGCCCAAGCAATCGCCTTCGCCCGGCTGCGGCGGCTCTACTTCGGCGCGGCGGACCCCAAGGGCGGCGGGGTCGAGCACGGTGCCCGCGTCTTTCAGCAGCCCACCTGCCATCACCGGCCCGAGGTCATCGGCGGCATACAGGAGAGCCGGGCTGCCGAGCTGCTTCGAGGCTTTTTCAAAGAGCGCCGCTAGCCCGTCGCCGGCGTTGCCGGCCGGGGGCCGACTCTCTATAAGGGCCAGCCGTCACAGCACGGGGGAGAACCCATGGCGACCCAGCGCACCCTTTCGATCATCAAGCCCGATGCCACCCGCCGCAACCTCACCGGCGCGATCAACAAGCGCTTCGAGGAAAGCGGACTGGCCATCGTCGCCCAGCGCCGGGTCAGACTGACGGAGGCGCAGGCCCGCGCCTTCTACGCGGTCCACGAGGAGCGCTCCTTCTACGACGATCTCTGCGCCTACATGACCTCGGGCCCCGTGGTGGTTCAGGTGCTCCAGGGCGAGAACGCGGTCGAGGCCAATCGCACGATCATGGGTGCGACCAACCCGGCCAACGCCGACCCTGGCACCATCCGCAAGGAATTCGGCGAGTCGGTGGAGGCCAACTCCGTGCACGGCTCGGATTCGCCGGAGAACGCGGCCATCGAGATCGCCTTCTTCTTCGCGGAGACCGATATCGTCGGCTGAGCCTGCGGCTGGCCTGGCCCGTCCCGCGCACCCGGCCTCCATGCTATAGTGCAGGCCAGCACGCGTGGCGAACGCGGGGTGTGGTGTGCAATGTCGGATCAACGGAAAACCGGTCGGCCCGGCGACGATTCCGCGGTCATCACCAAGTCTCGCAGCGAGACCAAGAAGCCCTCCATGTACAAGGTCTTGCTGCTGAACGACGACTACACGCCGATGGAGTTCGTGGTCATCGTGCTGATGCGCATCTTTGGGATGGACGAGCAGCGCGCGACCACGATCATGCTGCACGTCCATCGGCGCGGGGTCGGCATCTGCGGCGTCTATTCCTATGAAATTGCCGAGACCAAGGTGAAGCAGGTGTGTGATTTTGCGCGGCGCAACGAACACCCGCTGCAGTGCACGATGGAGAAGGAGTAGCCGGCGCATGCTCTCGCGTGACCTCGAAAAGAGTCTGCACCGTGCGCTGGCACTCGCGGTCCAGCGGCGGCATGAGTTCGCGACGCTCGAACACCTGTTGCTCGCGCTGCTGGAGGATCCCGACGCCATCGCCGTGCTGAAGGCCTGCGGCGTCGACCTGGAGCGGCTCGAACGCGAGCTCGAGAGCTTCATCGATGAGGAGCTGGAGAGCCTGGCCACCGAGGAGGCGGTCGAGGCCAAGCCCACGACCGGCTTCCAGCGGGTGGTCCAGCGCGCCGTGCTGCACGTGCAATCCTCGGGCCGCGACGAGGTCACCGGCGCCAACATCCTGGTGGCGATCTTCTCCGAGCGCGAATCCCACGCCGTCTATTTCCTGCAGGAGCAGGACATGTCGCGCTACGACGCGGTCAATTACATCTCGCACCGGATCGCCAAGGTGCCAGGCCAATCGGGGCCGGACGGGTCCGTCTCCGGCGCCGACGAAGACACCCACGAGGAGAACGTTGTCAAGGAAGGCGCTGCGGCGCTGGACGCCTTTTGCGTGAATCTGAACGCCAAGGCCAAGGCCGGGCGGATCGACCCGCTTATCGGCCGCGATGCCGAGGTCGAGCGCACGATCCAGGTGCTCTGCCGCCGCACCAAGAACAACCCCCTCTATGTGGGCGATGCCGGCGTCGGCAAGACGGCGCTCGCCGAAGGGCTGGCGCGGCGGATCGAGAACGGCGAGGTGCCGCAGGTGCTCGACGGCGCGGTGATCTTCGCCCTCGACATGGGGGCGCTGCTCGCCGGCACCCGCTACCGCGGTGACTTCGAGGAGCGGATCAAGGCGGTCCTCGCCGAGATCGAAGCCCACGAGGACGCGATCCTCTTCATCGACGAGATTCACACCGTCATCGGTGCAGGCGCCACCAGCGGCGGCGCGATGGATGCGTCGAACCTGCTGAAGCCGGCGTTGCAGAGCGGCACGCTGCGCTGCATCGGGTCCACCACCTACAAGGAATACCGCAACTACTTCGAGAAGGACCGCGCGCTCGTCCGGCGCTTCCAGAAGATCGACGTGAACGAGCCGAGCGTCGACGAGGCGGTCAAGATCCTGCGCGGGCTAAAGCCCTACTATGAGAAGCACCACGGCGTCCGCTACACGGCGGAGGCGATCCGCACCGCCGTCGAGCTCGCGAACCGCTACATCCACGACCGCAGGCTGCCCGACAAGGCCATCGACGTGATCGACGAGGTGGGCGCCTCCCAGCGCCTGCTGCCGGAAGCGAAGCGGCGCAAGACCGTGGGCGTGAAGGATGTCGAGGGCGTGGTGGCGAAGATCGCCCGCATTCCGCCCAAGAACGTGAGCCGGGGCGACAAGACGATCCTTGAGAGCCTGGATCGCGACCTGAAGACGGTTGTCTTTGGCCAGGACGAAGCGATCGCCGCCGTGGCGACGGCGATCAAGATGGCCCGCGCCGGCCTGCGAGAGCCGGGCAAGCCGGTCGGCTGCTACCTCTTTTGCGGTCCCACCGGGGTCGGCAAGACCGAGGTCGCGCGCCAGCTCGCCCATGTGATGGGCGTCGAGCTCGTCCGCTTCGACATGAGCGAGTATATGGAGCGGCATTCGGTCTCGCGCCTGATCGGCGCGCCGCCCGGCTACGTGGGCTTCGACCAGGGCGGCCTGCTCACCGACGCGGCCGACCAGAACCCCCATATGGTCCTGCTGCTCGACGAGATCGAGAAGGCGCATCCCGATCTCTTCAACATCCTCCTGCAGATCATGGACTACGGGAAGCTCACCGATCACAACGGCAAGTCCGTCGATTTCAGCAACGTCATCCTCATCATGACCACCAACGCTGGCGCCGCCGAGCTCGCCAAGCCGCCGATCGGCTTCGCGCGGACCGAGCGCGAGGGCGACGACGAGGAGGCGATCAAGCGGATGTTCGCGCCTGAGTTCCGCAACCGCCTCGATGCCGTGATCCGCTTCGCCGCGCTCTCGCCGGAGGTCATCGGGCGGGTGGTCGACAAGTTCATCATCCAGCTGGAGGAGCAGCTCGCGGACCGCAACGTCGCCATTGAGCTGAGCGCGCCTGCACGGACTTGGCTCGCTAAAAAGGGCTACGATCCCACCTACGGCGCCCGGCCGCTCGCACGGCTGATTCAGGAGGAGATCAAGAAGCCGCTCGCCGACGAGCTCCTGTTCGGCAAGCTGGCGAAGGGCGGGCGCGCGACGGTCGGCCTCAAGGACGGCAAGCTCACCTTCAGCTTTACGGCATCCGATGCGCCCGGCCGCAAGGGCGGTGGCGGTTCCGGCCGGCGTGGCGGGTCCGGCAAGCGCCCCCGCGTGCCTGAATACGCGTCCTGACCGACTGCACTCCGCGCAGTGCCCATCCCCTTCCTTACCGGGCTGAGAGTCCTCGACCTCAGCCAGTACATCCCTGGGCCGTACGGGACCCTGATTCTAGCCGACCTCGGCGCGGAGGTGATCAAGGTCGAGCCGCCCGGCGGCGAGCCCATGCGGGGCGTTGGCCCTAAGGACGAGACCGGCGTCTCGATCTGGTACCGTATGGTCAACGGCGGCAAGACCGTGGTCGAGATCGACCTCAAGTCCGAGGACGGCAAGCGCGACTTCCACGCCCTGGTGGAGCAGTCGGATGCCTTTCTCGAATCCTACCGGCCGGGCGTGCTCGACCGCCTCGGCTTCGGCCATGAGGCGCTGCACGAGATGAACCCCGGCATCGTCTCCTGCTCGCTCTCGGGCTGGGGTCTCGAAGGGCCCTATCGCCTGCGGGGCGGGCACGACATCAACTACATGGGCTTGATGGGCGGGCTGGAGCGCTCCGGCGTGCCCGAGCGGCCGGTGGTCTCCTTCCCGCCGACCGCCGACTTCGCGAGCGGGATGCAGGCCGCGCTCAGTATCATGGGCGGGCTGCTCGGCCGCAGCCGGAACGAAGCGGGGCGCGGCGCCACCATCGACGTCAGCATTGCCGAGACCGTGCTGCCCTGGCAGGTCTGGGCGCTTAACGGGCTCTTCCACAAGGAATGGGACGCCCAGCGAGCGGCGCAGTTTCCCAATGGAGGGGCCGCGTTCTACAACATCTACGAGACCAGTGACGGCCGCTTCATCACGCTCGGCGCGCTCGAAGACAAGTTTTGGGCCAACTTTTGCACCGCCTGCAGCCGGCCGGAGTGGATCGAGCGGCAGTGGGAGCCCCGGCCGCAAGAGGCGCTGATCGGCGAGGTCGCCGCCTTCGTCCAGGCGCGGACCCTCGACGAGATGAACCGGCTCATGGAAGGCGTCGACTGCTGCTACGAGCCGGTCCATCGCCTGGAGGACGTGCCGGACCATCCGCAGATCAAGGCACGGCAGATGCTGCGCCGGCACGATACGCCGACGCCGGCTTACGAAATTCTCTTCCCCGGCTGGATCGACGGCGAACCCCCGCCGCCGCGTCCGCCCGTCGATTACGTGAGCGCGCCGGACGTGCTCGCCCGCTGGCAGGACTCAACGGGTCTCGTTCGGTCATGACCATCGACAAGGACACCGTGGTGCGGATCGCCCGCCTCTCGCGCATCGCGATGGAGGACGACGCGCTCGAACCCATGGCGCAGGAGCTGAACGGCATCCTCGCCTGGGTCGAGCAGTTGGGCGAGGTCGATACCGAGGGCGTCGAGCCGATGACCGGCGCCATCGCCGCGACGCTCCCGCAACGGGAGGACCGGCCGTCGGCCGGCGCGCAGACCGACGAATTGCTCGCCAACGCGCCGGAGGCCGACGACAACTTCTTCGTCGTCCCCAGGGTGCTCGAGTGAGCGACCTCACCGCGCTCACCATCGCCGAAGCCCGCGCCGGGCTCGCCGCGCGCGAGGTCTCGGCGCGCGAGCTGGTTGACGCGCACATCGCAGCCGTCGAGGCCGGACGCGACCTCAACGCCTTCGTCGCCGAGACTTTCGATCAAGCGCGCGCCGCGGCGGACGAAGCCGATCGGCGACTCGCGGCCGGCGAGGGGCGCCATCTCGAAGGCATTCCGCTCGCCGTCAAGGACCTCTTCTGCACCCGCGGGGCGCGCAGCCAAGCCTGCTCCAAGATACTCGACGGCTTCGTGCCGCCCTACGAATCGACCGTCACCGCCAATCTGTGGGCGGCGGGCGCGCTCATGCTGGGCAAGACCAACATGGACGAGTTCGCCATGGGCTCGGCCAACGTGACCAGCGCCGACGGCCCGGTGATCAACCCCTGGCGCCGGCAGGGCGATGACAAGCCGCTGGTGCCGGGCGGCAGCTCCGGCGGCTCGGCGGCGGCGGTGGCCGCGGGGCTCTGCCTGGGCGCCACCGGGACCGATACCGGCGGCTCGATCCGCCAGCCGGCGGCCTTCTGCGGCATCGTCGGTATGAAACCCACCTACGGTCGCTGCTCGCGCTGGGGGATGATCGCCTTTGCCTCCTCGCTCGACCAGGCCGGGCCGCTCACCCGCACGGTCGAGGATGCCGCCCTCATGCTGCAGGCGATGGCGGGTCACGATCCCAAGGATTCCACCTCCATCGACCGCCCGGTCCCCGACTACACGGCGAGCCTCACCGGCGACGTGCGCGATCTCACCATCGGCGTGCCGGCGGAATACAGGATGGAGGGCATGCCGGCGGAGATCGAGGCGCTCTGGGAAGACGGCGTCAACTGGTTCCGCGATGCCGGCGCGACGGTCGTGGACATCTCGCTGCCGCTCACCAAGTACGCGCTCCCCACCTACTACATCGTGGCGCCGGCGGAGGCCTCCTCCAACCTCGCGCGCTACGACGGCGTCCGCTACGGGCTCCGGGTGGAGGGCGACGACCCGACCGAGATGTATGCGCGCACACGGGCGGCGGGCTTCGGGCGCGAGGTCAAGCGGCGCATCCTCATCGGCACCTATGTACTCTCCGCCGGTTATTACGACGCCTACTACCTGAAGGCGCAGAAGGTGCGGACCCTCATCGCGCGCGATTTCGAGACCGCCTTCGAGAGCGTGGACGCGGTGCTGACGCCCACCGCGCCCTTCGCCGCCTTCGCCATCGGCGAGAAGATGGACGACCCCATCGCCATGTACCTGAATGACGTGTTCACGGTGCCGGCGAGCCTCGCGGGTCTCCCCGCGATCTCGGTGCCGGCCGGCCTCACGGACGACGGGCTGCCGCTCGGCCTGCACCTGATCGCACGGCCCTTCGACGAGCCGACGCTCTTCCGTGCGGCGGGTGTGCTGGAGAGCGCCGCGGGCTTCACCCACCGCCCGGACCGGAGCAGCGCGGGAGGCGCGGCGTGAGCGGCGAGGGCAGCGACTACCGGATCGCCGGGCGGAGCGGCGCGTGGGAGATCGCCGTCGGGCTGGAGGTCCACGCCCAGGCGATCTCGCAGGCCAAACTCTTCTCCGCCGCGCCCACAGCCTTCGGCGCCGCGCCCAACAGCCAGGTCTCGCTCGTCGATGCGGCGATGCCCGGCATGCTGCCGGTAATCAACGGCCATTGCGTGGCCCAGGCCGTGCGCACGGGGCTCGCGCTGGAAGCCGAGATCAACTTGACCTCGGTGTTCGACCGCAAGAACTATTTCTACCCGGACCTGCCGCCCGGCTATCAGATCTCGCAGTACTCGCGGCCCATCGTGGGCAAGGGACGGGTCGTGCTCGACCTCGAGGACGGATCGCAGCGGACCATCGGCATCACCCGGCTGCACCTGGAGATGGACGCCGGCAAGAGCATCCACGACCGCCGCGCGGACGCCACCTGCGTCGACCTCAACCGCGCCGGTATCGCGCTGATGGAGATCGTCTCCGAACCCGACATCAGGAGCCCGGAGGAAGCCGGCCTCTATCTGCGAAAGCTGCGCTCCATCCTTCGCTATATCGGCACTTGCGACGGCAATATGGAACAGGGCTCGCTGCGCGCCGATGTCAACGTCTCGGTGCGCCGACCGGGCGGAGAGCTGGGGACGCGCTGCGAGGTCAAGAACCTCAACTCCGTCCGCTTCGTCATGAAGGCGATCGAAATCGAGGCCGAGCGCCAGGTTGCGGTGCTCGAAGATGGCGGCGCAATCGAGCTGGAGACGCGCCTCTTCGATGCGGACCGCGGCGAGACGCGCTCCATGCGGTCCAAGGAGGAGGCCCACGACTACCGCTACTTCCCCGATCCCGACCTGCTGCCGCTCACCCTCGACCCCGCCTGGGTGGAGGCCGAGCGCGCCCGGCTGCCCGAGCTGCCCGACGCCAGGAAGGCACGCTTCATGCAGGACTACGGGCTCTCGGCCTACGACGCCGGCGTGCTCGTGGCGGAGCGCGAGGTCGCCGAATACTTCGAGGAAGTCGCGACCGGCCGCGTCGGCAAGCAGGCGGCCAACTGGGTCACGGGCACGCTCTTCGCCGCGCTCAACCGCGCCGGGGTCGGGATCGAGCAGAGCCCGGTTTCGGCGGCTGCCCTCGGCGCGCTGATCGACCGGGTGACGGACGGCACGGTCTCCAACCGCGCGGCCAAGGACGTGTTCGAGGCCATGGTCTCGACAGGCAAGGACGCCGACACCATCATCGAGGAGCAGGGGCTCCGGCAGGTGAGCGACACGGGCGCGATCGAGGCGCTCGTGGATCAGGCGATCACCGACAACCCCGACAAGGTCGCCGACTATCGCGGCGGCAAGACGAAGCTGATGGGCTGGTTCGTCGGCCAGGTGATGAAGGCCTCGGGCGGCAAGGCCAACCCGAAGGCGGTCAACGAGGCGCTACGGGCCAGGCTCGACGGCTGAGTGCCGGGCCCAGGCGCCAAGTGCCTACGCTCTCCTCGTTTGCCACCCGCGGACACCCCTAATGGGGTGCCGCGGGTGGTCGTCGTCTAGCCTTCGATGCAATCGGCACTCATGTGCGGCGTGCCGGGTTGCGAAGCGAAGTTGGCACTAGACTCCCAGCTTCTCCGACGCCATTCGGGCACCCTCCAAACGCGCGGTGATTTTCTTGAAGGCAACGTCCCGCGCGATGTCGGGTGATCCGTAGTTCGGTCTTGGATCGTTGCTAAACGGCTGGAAGCCGCAATCGTCGGTCACGCCGAGCATGTTGGCGGGGATATACTGCGCCGCCATCATCAGTTCGTCGCAGATGTCTTGCGGCCTTTCCACCTCTGGGTTGATCGGGTCGATGACGCCGATGAAGCACGTCTGAGGAACACCATTCGCGTCGTCTCTCCGATTCTCTCCAATCAGCTTGTAGACATATTCCTGGTCGTTTTCGCTGGCCGCCTGAATCAAGAAATACCCTGCGTTGAGCCGGAACATGTCCGGCAATAGCTCAACGTAGTCGACATCGAGACTGTGCGTCGTCGTGCAGTCGCTGCCCGGGCATGTGTGAACGCCGATATTCAGCCTCTGTTCCGCAGTGAACTCCCCGAGGACCCGATTTATCAGGTCGATGAACAGAGGCAGCATTCCTGCCCCAGTCCAGGGGTTGTTCGAGTCCTTCTTGCACGCGAGCCGGCCTTCCGTGAAATCGATCGAAACGCGCGCGGCGCCGGCAGCGAAGGCCATTTTGACGTCCTTGACGCACTCCTTGACGAGATCGTCGTAGAACTGTTCGTGCGTATAGCCTTTGACCTCGCTGTCCAACGGATAGAGTAGCGCCAGCATCGAGGGCGCAATCACCGCCTGTTTGACCGGACCCTTGGCGAGCGCAACGGCCTTCTTCGTCGATTCAGCAGCATAGTTCTTGTACTTGAACGGGCCCTTTACGAGTTTTGGAAGCTTTCTGTAATGACCGTCAGGGAACAAGGCGAAAATCTGGCCGCCGTCTCCCAGCGTGTCCACCAAACCTGTTCCCGTCATCGTGTCCGTTATCGGGTAGGTGGCGAAGCTGGACCATCGCTGTTCGCCATCGCAATTAATTTCCTGGCCCGTTGCCTCCATTCTTTCGAGCGAGTCCTGGACGGCCTCATCTTGCAGAGCTTCAAGGTCCGACTTGGAAATCTTGCCCGCGTCATAGTCAGCGTAAGCGGACTGCAGCTTCGACGATCTCGGTAACGATCCACAGGGTTCGTTTGGAAGTGGCATCTCATTCTCCCCAATGCGAGTTGGTCGGTGACGGCCTGCGCGTCAGAGCCGTTATGCACGAGGTGCGGAGAGGTCGGTTAACCTAGTCCAGACAGGCCGATGCCCAGTCGGAGTTACCCGACCGGGGCTCGAAAACGATTGCCGCCGAGTATGGCATCGGGCTGGCTGGAGGTGGTTCCCGTGCCGACTGCTTGGCTCGGGGTTCCCTCAGGCTTCCGCTACAGCTCCACCGCACCCAAGAGCGCCTTGCTCGAGGAGCACATCGAACACCGCTTCCCTTCCCGCGGTGCCACGCTCACCTGTCGGAGTGACGCGCCGCCACTCCTCAACGATGCGCCCGCATCGCAAACCCTCCGGTTCGCACCACGAGGACACGGTCTGGAGGTTGCAGAATCCAGTATAGCGGTCGGCTTGGCGGCCGTCATCGCCAAGAGGGACACGGGCACCCTGACACGGGTGGATGAGCCGGCCTCGCAATTTTCGAGACAACGGTTAGGGGAGAGCGCCCACAGTTTCGCAAAAGCGGCTACTCTCTCTTCACGCCTCATACTTGCGAGTTGGCGACATAGGCCTGAGTCTGTCGAGCCATGTTCTTGCCGCTCAGAGACGACAATCCGCTCCACCGGATCGGCTTTCAGTTCGTGACGGTGGCGATGATCGCCGCCTGCACCGTGGTCTGGATCGTCCAGGCCATCGGCGGCGATCAGTTCGATGCCGAGCTGGTCTTCCGCCTCGGCATGATCCCCGTGACGGTCCTCGGCGAGCTCCGGCGCGAGCCCGACATGGTGGCTGTGACGCCCTGGCTCACCATCGTCACCTCGATGTTCCTGCACGGGGGCTTCTGGCACCTGTTCGGCAACATGCTCTATCTCTGGATTTTCGGCGACAACGTCGAAGACGCGATGGGCCACTGGCGCTTCGCGATCTTCTATCTCCTCTGCGGCGCGGTGGCCGGGCTCACCCACGCCGCCGTGGAGCCCGCCTCGCAGATCCCCACCATCGGCGCGAGCGGCGCCGTCTCCGGCGTGCTCGGCGCCTACTTCTTGCTTCACCCCAAACGGGGCGTCTGGATTCTCGTCTTCTTCATGCCGATGCGCTTCCCCGCCTGGGCCGTGCTCGGGCTCTGGATCGGCTACCAGGTCTTCAACGCGCTGATCGCCGGCCCGGCCGGCGGCGGGGTCGCGTGGTACGCCCACATCGGCGGCTTCGCAGCCGGTGCGTTGCTGGTGCTGCCGATGCGGAAGCGCGGCGTGCCCCTCTTCGACCGTGGTCTCCGACGCTCACGGAGGCGGACGCCCTACCGTCCGCCGCCTGAGGCCGAGAGCCCCGGAATGGGGCCATGGGAAGAGCCGCCTCCCGATGCGGCCGCCGATCCGGAAGCCGACGGCGATGCCCCGTGGCAGGAGCCGCCCCCCGGTCGACCCAACGGCAGCGCGCCGGAGGACCAGAGCGGCGCATCCGGCCCCTGGGGGCGGCGGCCCCGGCGGCCCTGGTCGCGGAGGGACTAAACCATCGGCACCGATCGGAAGAGCGACTACTTCGCCGACCGCATCCGGGCGGAGCTCGCGTTCGCGCGCTCACGCGGCGCACGCGAGCCCGAAGCGCTCGCGCAACACCTCAACGCCCGCGGCTTCCTCACCCGCGACGGGCGGCGCTGGACCGCGGCGGATGTCGAGGCCGCGACCCGCCGGCTGCCCAAGACGAAGCCGGATCCCTAGTCACCTGAATCTGAAGTTCGCCACATAAAGACAACTATATTGCACGACCACATTCTTCGACAATAGAGCGACTTAGTGTGACGACACTGCCAATTGAAAATGATCTCAACTTCAGTGTCAGGTGACTAGCTCAACTACTCTGCGGCCGGGGTGGCGTGGCCGTAGTGCTGAGCGGCAGCCTCCGTCGAGATGAAGCCCTCGCGCACGTCCTCGTCCACTAGCTCCTGCGCCCGCTCCGCCACGGGACCGAAGCCGCCGCCACCGCCAGACAAGAGGCGGACCCTATCGCCCCGGCGGATGGAGACGTTGCCGAACTTGCTGGGCGAGACCTTGCCGTAGCCCTCGCACACGTCCATCCACTGGGTCTCGTTCGCCTTCTTGATGAGCAGCGCGGCCGACCCTCCGAAGCCGCCGCCGAGCAGGCCCCACGGGGCCTTCTTGTGACGGTCGGCCATGTAGCTGATGGTGATCTCGTCGGCCGTGCATTCCAGCGTCTTGGTCGAGCCGAGCCCGCCTCGGTACTTGCCGGCGCCGCCCGAATCCTCGGTGAGCGAGAGGTTCTCGACGAGCCAGGGGTAGCGGCTCTCGTAGACCTCCACCGGGACCGTGCGGCAGTTGCCGTTGATGCAGTTGCAGGTGTTGTTGCCGTCGGCGAAGGGGCGCCCGCCCCAGCCGGCGACCATGAAGTCGTAGCAGACGTAGAACTCTTCGTTCTCGGGGTCGTGGCCGCCGAAGAGGAAGTTGCCGTGGGTGCCGGCGTCGGTCGCGAACGCGCGCTCCGGCAGGCAGCGGGACATCGCCGCGATCACCGTGTAGCAGATGCGGACGTGCGTCTCCGTGTTGCCGCCCACCTCCGGCGCCGGGAAATCGACGTTGACCACAGTCGTCGGTCGCGCCAGCACGCGGATCGGCCGGTAGCAGCCGGCGTTGCGCGGAATTGACGGGTCGGTCAGGTGCAGCATGGCGTTGTAGGTGGCGGAGCAGGTGACGCCGAGGGTCGCGTTGATCGCGCCCTTCGCCTGGGCGTCGGAGCGGCCGAAATCGGCGATGATCTCGTCGCCCTGCACCACCATGTCGACGGCGATGCGGTATGGGCGCGCGTCGATCCCGTCGTCCTCCATATAGTCCTCGAACGAGTACGTGCCGTCGGGGATCGCCGCGATCTCGGCCCGCATCCGGGCCTCGGAATAGTCCATGAGGTCCGCGATCGTCTCGCGGAAGAGCGGCACGCCGTACTTCTCGATGACCCCGACCATGCGCTCGGCGCCGAGCTCGCAGGCGCTGATCATGGAGCGGTAGTCGCCGTAGTTGTAACGCGGGGTGCGGACGTTCGCGAGCAGCAGCTTCCACACCTCGTCCACATCCTTGCCCCGCTTCTTGATCTTGACCGGGGGGACGCGCAGGCCCTCGTGGAAGATCTCCGTGGCCTCGCTGGCGAAGCCGCCCGGCACCATGCCGCCGACCTCGGCCACATGGCCGATCGCCACGGCATAGCCCATGAACCTGCCGTCCACGAAGAAGGGCGTGAAGAAGGTGTGCTCCGGCGTGTGCAGGCCGCCCCGGTAGGGGTCGTTGTGCACGATGACATCGCCCTCGTGCACGGGCTCGTCCGCCATCTCGCGGATGCAGGACTTGATGAGGAGCGTCATGCCGCCGATCTGTGCCGGGCAGTAGTCGGCGACCGCGATCATGTCGCCGTTGGCGTCGGCGACGGCGCAGCTGAAGTCGAGCGATTCGTTGAAGATCGTCGAATAGGACGTCTTCATCATGGTGATCCCCATCTCCCGGCAGATGGAGAGCATCGTCGATTCGACGATGTTCATCGTGACGACGTCCATGATTTCCTCCGCGGCTTGCCCGGGGTTGGGCCCGCCCATTGTAGCGGGCGGCAGCGGCGGCGCCCAAGGACGGGAGTCGCACCGAGTCGCACCGAAAGGTGCGCGGCCTATACATCGCCGTCACCCACGGGGCATGCTGGGCCAAGATTTCGTCATCGCTGCCGGGGGAGACGATGAACGACCGCCGCCTGAACGCCGACGAGGTGGCCCGGTTTCAGAGCGACGGCTATCTGCTCATGCCGGCGCTGTTCGATGCCGAAGAAGTCGCGCTGATGCGCCAAGCGCTCGCGAGCGACGAGGGCATCGGCGACCGGCGCAACACCATGGCGATGCGGGATGCCGACGGCAGTTTCACCACGACGGTGCTGTGGACCGACCCCGGCGACGACCTGTTCGGCGCGGTCGCCCGCTGCGAGCGGGTGGTGGGCGCCGCCGAGCGACTGCTGGGCGGCGAGGTCTATCACTACCACTCCAAGCTGACGCTGAAGGCGCCCGAGACCGGCGGCGCCTGGAATTGGCATCAGGATTACGGCTACTGGTACTTCAACGGCAATCTCTTCCCCGACATGCTCAGCGTCTTAATCGCCATCGACCCGGCGACGGAGGAGAACGGGTGCCTCCAGGTCATCCGCGGCTCGGCCCGCATGGGCCGACTCGACCACGAGTTGGTGGGGGGCCAGCTCACCGCCGAGCCGGAGCGGGTCGCCCATGCCTTAGAGCGGCTGGAGGCGGTCTCCTGCGAGATGGTGGCCGGCGACGCGCTCTTCCTGCACTGCAACACGCTGCACGGCTCCTCCAAGAACATTTCCAAGCAGAGCCGCAACGTGCTGCTCTGCTGCTACAACGCCGCCCGCAACGACCCCTACAAGGACCATCACATGCCGCGCTACACGCCTCTGCAGAAGCTGCCGGACAGCGCGGTCAAGGAACGCGGCGGAATCCATGCCGGAGCCGACCGGCGCTTCATGCGCCCCGAGGATCACCCGGACGATCAGGCGGCGCTCTCGACTACCGACGCATCCTGACGGGCCGGTTCTTCCACGAGCCCCTAAGGGTAGGTACTCGCACAAGGTGTTGCCCGGGTCTTGGCGCTCGGCGTATATAGGGGCGGCCACGAGCCGCGCGCGAGGAGTGGCCATGCCAGACGACCGATTCGCCATCGCCTCCGACCATGCGGGCGTGGGCCTCAAGGCGGTCTTGCGCGCCGCACTCGAGGAGGCGGGACGCGAGGTGATCGATCTGGGCCCGAGAGGCGACGGCCCGGTCGACTACCCGGACTTTGCGCAGGCTTTGGCGCGGGAGATCGAGAGCGGGCGCGCCGATCGGGGCGTCCTCATTTGCGGGAGCGGCATTGGCATGAGCATCGCAGTCAATCGCAGCCGCGCAGTCCGCGGCGCGCTCTGCCGCGACGAGGAGGAAGCGCGGCTCGCGCGCGCTCACAACGATGCCAATGTGCTCGCCCTCGGCGCTCGCCGCGTGTCGGAGGACACCGCGCGTCGCTGCCTGCGGGCGTTTCTGGACACCGACTTCGAGGGCGGCCGCCACAGCGCGCGTGTGGCCAAGCTCTCCTGACCCGGGCCGGTAGAGGAAGGGACTCGTTCATGGCCGTCTCCACGCGCCCCGAGGGCGGGGCCGGGACTTCGTTCTTCACCAGCTCGCTGCGGGATACCGATGCGGCGGTGCACGCGGCGGTGAGCGGCGAGGTCGAACGCCTGCAGACGACCATCGAGCTGATCGCGTCCGAGAACATCGTGAGCCGCGCGGTGCTGGAGGCCCAGGGCTCGGTGCTCACCAACAAGTACGCCGAAGGCTACCCCGGCAGGCGCTACTACGGCGGCTGCGAGAATGTCGATATCGCCGAAGGGCTCGCCATCGAGCGCGCGATTGCGCTGTTCGGCTGCGGTTTCGCCAACGTGCAGCCCCATTCGGGCGCGCAGGCCAATCAGGCGGCGTTTCTAGCCACTCTGGAGCCGGGCGACGCCTTTCTCGGGCTCTCGCTCGCGGCCGGCGGGCACCTCACCCATGGCGCGCCGCCCAACCTCTCCGGCAAGTGGTTCAAGGCGATCCAATACGGGGTCCGCCGCGAGGACGGGCTGATCGATTTCGACGAGGTGGCGGCGCTTGCAAAGGCGGAGAAACCCAAGCTGATCCTCGCCGGCGGGTCCGCCTATCCGCGTATCATCGACTTCGCACGCTTTCGGGCGATCGCCGATGCGGTCGGCGCGGTCTTCATGGTCGACATGGCCCATTTTGCGGGACTGGTCGCGGCCGGGATTCATCCAAATCCCTTCCCGCACGCCCATATCGTCACAACCACCACCCACAAGACTCTGCGCGGCCCGCGCGGCGGGATGATCCTGACCGACGACGAGGCACTGGCGAAACGCATCAATTCGGCGGTCTTCCCCGGCCTCCAGGGCGGGCCGCTGGAGCATGTCATCGCGGCGAAGGCGGTGGCGTTCGGCGAGGCGATGACGCCGGCGTTCAAGGACTATGCCCGGCAGGTCGTGGCCAACGCCAAGGCGCTGGCCGGCGCGCTCGTCGAGCGTGGCTACGACATCGTCTCCGGCGGGACCGATACCCACCTCCTGCTCGTCGACCTTCGCGCCAAGGAGCTCACCGGCAAGCTGGCGGAGGCGGTTCTGGAGCGTGCCGGGATCACTTGCAACAAGAACGGCGTCCCCTTCGATCCCCAGAAGCCGTGGATCACATCCGGCATCAGGCTCGGCTCGCCGGCGGCGACGAGCCGCGGCTTCGGCACGGCCGAGTTCCGGCGGATCGCAGGCTGGATCGCCGATCTGCTCGATCACGAGGCCGGCGCACCGGGCAGCGGAGAAGCTCTCGCGGCGGAGATTCGCGAGGAGGTCCGCACGCTCTGCGCCGCCTTCCCGGTTTATCCCGGCCACGACTGAAAGGAGGCTCGCCGTGCGCTGCCCCTTCTGCGGCAATGACGACACGCAGGTGAAGGATTCGCGGCCGACGGAGGACAACACCGCGACCCGCCGCCGTCGGCAGTGCCCGACGTGCAAAGGACGCTTCACCACCTTCGAGCGAATCCAGCTCCGCGAGCTCTCGGTGATCAAGAGCGACGGCCAACGGGTGCCCTTCGAGCGCGACAAGATGTTGCGCTCGATGCAGATCGCGCTGCGCAAGCGGCCCGTCGCGCCCGAGCGGATCGATCAGATCGTGACCGCTATCGTGCGCCGCCTGGAGAGCCTGGGCGAGACCGAAATCCCGAGCAGCGTCATCGGGGAGATGGTGATGGAGACGCTCTCGGGTCTCGATCAGGTCGGCTACGTCCGCTTCGCCTCGGTCTACAGGAACTTCGGCGAGAAGAAGGACTTCGAGGAGTTCATCGGCAGGCTCGCCGACGCGCAGGACTGAGCGCGTGGCGGCGTCGGACTCGGGCCTCGACCGCCGCTTCATGGCGCTGGCGCTGGCGCTCGCCAAGCGCGGCCTCGGCACCGTGTGGCCCAACCCGGCGGTCGGCTGCGTGCTCGTAAAGGACGGGCGGATCGTCGGCCGTGGCTGGACTCAGCCCGGCGGCAGGCCCCATGCCGAGACCGAGGCGCTCGCCCGCGCCGGCGATGGCGCGCAAGGCGCCACTTGTTACGTCACCCTGGAGCCCTGCGCCCACCATGGCGAGACCGGCCCTTGCGCCGAGGCGCTGGTGCAGGCCGGCATCGCGCGCGCCGTCGTCGCCTTCGAGGACCCGGACACGCGCGTGGCGGGTCGCGGCAACGCCCTGCTCAAAGAGGCGGGTATCGAGGTGACTGTTGGCTGCATGGAAGACGACGCGCGGGCGCTCAACGCGGGCTTCCTCACGCGCATTGGGCAAGGCCGACCCCTGGTGACGCTCAAGCTCGCGAGCAGTCTCGACGGCCGCATCGCGACACGCACCGGCGACAGCCGCTGGATCACCGGCGCCGACGCCCGCGCGCGCGGCCATCTGCTCAGGGCGCACCACGACGCCGTGATGGTGGGGGCCGCAAGCGCGCTCGCCGACGATCCGGCGCTCACCTGCCGGCTGCCGGGCATGGGGCACGCGAGCCCGATCCGCGTCGTCATCGACGGCAGCGCCCGGCTGCCTGCGGGGCATGCCCTCATCGCAAGCGCCGGCGAGCAGGCGACGTGGATCGTCTCGACTGCCACACTCGGCCGCGACGGGCGGCACGCGGACTGGCGCGAGACTGGGGTGGAGGTCATCGAGGTCGCGGCTGAGGCGAACGGGCGCCCGGCGCTCGCAGCGGCGCTGGAGGCGCTGGCCGCCCGCGGCCTCACCCGCATCCTGGTGGAGGGCGGCGGCCGGCTCGCGGCCTCCCTGCTCGGCGCCCGCCTGGTGGATCGGATCGAGTGGTTCCGGGCACCCGGCGCGATCGGCGCTGATGGCGTCCCGGCGCTGGCCGCGCTCGGCGTGGGGCGCGCCACGGACATGGCACGCTTCGCCCGCGTCTCCTCGACCTCTCTGGGCGAGGACGTGCTGGACACCCTGGTGCCGGCAGGCTGAGAGACACGCCATGTTCTCAGGGATCGTCACCGACTTTGGCCGAGTCCGGGCCGTCGCCGAAGCCCCCGGCGGCGGGCTCAGGCTGGAGATCGGCACCGCCTACGATACCGCCACAATCGCGCTCGGCGCCTCCATCGCCTGCTCGGGACCCTGCCTGACGGTGGTGGACAAGGGGTCGGGCTGGTTCGCGGTCGATGTGTCCCGCGAGACGGCGGATCGAACCACTCTCGGAGACTGGCGCGAGGGCACAGGGGTCAATCTGGAACGCGCGCTCGCACTCGGCGACGAGCTCGGCGGCCACCTGGTGACCGGCCATATCGACGGCGTCGCGGCGGTCGAGAGCGCGGAGCCGGAGGGCGAATCGCTCCGGCTCACGGTCCGCTGCCCGGCGGAGTTCTCGCGCTTCGTGGCGTCCAAGGGCTCGGTCACGCTCGACGGCGCCTCGCTGACGGTGAACGAGGCCGACGGCGATGTGTTCGGAATCAATCTGATTCCCCACACGCTGGCCCAAACCACCTTCCGCGGCTGCGCCGCGGGCCGTCGGCTCAACCTTGAGGTGGACCTGATCGCGCGTTACCTTGCGCGCCTTCACTCCGAGAGCCGATAGGTCGAGATGTCGCGCACCGCGTCGTCCTGCAAGCTCATGTCCGTCGAAGAGACGGTCGAGGAGTTTCGCAACGGGCGAATGGTCATCCTCGCCGACGACGAGGAACGGGAGAACGAGGGCGATCTGGTCATCCCGGCCCAGATGGCCACGCCCGAGGCCATCAACTTCATGGCGCGCTATGGCCGTGGGCTGATCTGTCTCGCCCTCAGCGACGAGCGGGTGCGGGACCTCGGTCTCGAGCTGATGCCCAAGCGCAACGAATCGAGGCACGACACGGCGTTCACGGTCTCCATCGAGGCGCGCGAAGGGATCACGACCGGCATCTCGGCCTCCGATCGCGCCCGCACGATCGCCGTCGCCATCGACCCGCGCTGCGGCCCGGACGACCTGACCTCGCCGGGCCACGTCTTCCCTCTCGTCGCCCGCGACGGCGGCGTGCTGGTGCGGACCGGACACACCGAGGCGAGCGTGGACCTCGCCCGCCTCGCCGGCCTCAACCCGGCGGCAGTGATCTGCGAGATCATGAACGACGACGGGACCATGGCGCGAATGTCCGACCTCGAGGCCTTCTCCCAGCGCCACAACGTCCAGATCGCGACCATCGCGGACCTGATTGCCTATCGGCTGCGTCACGACAGCATCATCCGGCGGGTGCGGGAGACCACGCTCACCTCGCATCACGGCGGCACCTTCCGCATGTACGTCTACGCCGATACGGTCCAAAAGGCCGAGCACATCGCGCTCGTGAAAGGCGACGTGTGGGACAACGAGCCGGTGCCCGTGCGCGCCCACGCCTTCAACATCCTCGAAGACGGGCTTGCCGATACCACGAGCGAGAACACCGGCAAGCTCCAGGCCGCGCTCAGGATGATCGGCGAGCTCGGCCGCGGCGTCGTGGTGGTGATCCGCGAGCCCTACCCCGTCCGGCTCTCCGAGCCGCCGGCCCCCGACGCGGAGCACGAGGATGCCGAGGGCCTCAGAGACTATGGCGTGGCTGCCCAGATCCTGCTCGACCTCGGTGTCCGCGACATGATCCTGCTTCACAACACGCACTGGACCATCGTCGGGCTCGACGGCTATGGGCTCCGGGTGGTCGATCAGCGCCCGATCTCGGATCAGGCGCGGTGCGCATGGATGGCCCGCAGCGATGGCTGAGGAGCGCCGAGTCCTCATCCTCGAGGCGCGCTTCTACGAGGATATCGCCGATCAGCTCGTGGCGGGCGCGGTGGCCGCCCTCGACGAGGGCGGCGTCGGCCATGAGCGGATCAGCGTGCCCGGCGCATTCGAGCTGCCGGCGGCGCTCGCCATGGCGATCGACAGCGGACGCTACGACGGCTTCGTCGCGCTCGGCTGCGTGATCCGGGGCGAGACCAGTCACTACGAGCATGTCTGCGGCGAGAGCGCGCGCGGGCTCGCCATGCTCGCCAAGCGCCACCGCATTGCGCTTGGCTTCGGCGTGGTGACCGCCGAGAACCGCGAGCAAGCGTGGGAACGGGCGGCTCTCGACCGGCGCAACAAGGGCGCCGACGCCGCCCGGGCGTGCCTCGCGATGATGGCGATCCTCGCCTCCCTCGGCGCACAGGCGCGGGGTTAGGCAGGATGACCGCCGCGCCGGGCACCGCTCGGGCGCAGGCGCCACGCGGCCAGGGGCGGAGCAGCGCGCGCCTCGCCTGCGTCCAGGCCCTCTATCAGATCGAGATGTCAGGCCAGTCGGCGGACGAGGTGATCGAGGAGTTCCTGAGTCACCGCGCCGGCCACGAGATCGACGGCGAGCGCTACGCGGCGCCCCACCGCCGCCATTTCGAGCGCATCGTGCGGGCGGCTTCGGCGCGGGCGGATGAGTTCGATGCCCTGGTGGCGGCGACGCTCGCGGAGCGTTGGAGCATGGAGCGTCTCGGTGCCGTCGTGCGCGCCCTCATGCGGGCTGCCACGTGCGAGCTTGCGGCCTGCCCCGACGTGCCGGCGCGCGTGGTGATCAACGAGTACGTGGAGCTCGCGCGCGCCTTCTTCTCCGACCGGGAGCCGGCGTTCGTCAACGGCGCGCTGGACAGCCTGGCGCGGCGGCTTCGTGCGGCGGAGATGGCGGACGGAGCGGACCATGGCCGGCCGGCGCAGGACCGGTGAATTCGACCTAATCGAGCGCTTCTTCAGGCCGCTGAGCCGCGCCGCCCCCGGCGCCTTCGCGCTCGGGAACGACG
The DNA here is from genome assembly GCA_965237415.1 of Alphaproteobacteria bacterium. Taxonomy (GTDB): domain Bacteria; phylum Pseudomonadota; class Alphaproteobacteria; order UBA828; family UBA828; genus WTGU01. Next base: position 502,160 of record CBDEFM010000001.1, on the reverse strand, counting down.
GTGCGCTGCTGACACCGCCCGCGGGCGCGAGCCTCGTCGTCACCAAGGACCTGATGGTGGCGGGCGTGCACTACCCCGAAGGCGAGGAACCCGCCACCGTCGCCCGCCGGCTGCTCCGTGTGAACCTCTCGGACCTCGCGGCCATGGGCGCCATCGCCAGGTCTTACGCGCTCGGCCTCGCGCTGCCTGAGGATATCGGCGATGCCTGGGTGGAGGCGTTCGCCGCCGGCCTCGCCCGCGATCAGGAGGCGTTCGGTGTCGCGCTGATCGGCGGCGACACGGTGGCGACGAAAGGGCCGGCGGTGCTCTCGCTGACCGCCTTCGGCACGGTCGCAGGCGATGCCTGCCTCACCCGCTCGGGCGCGGGCGAAGGCGACGACATCTTTGTCTCCGGAACCGTCGGCGACGCGACACTGGGCTTGCGAGCCGTGCGCGGCGGCCTCGCGGACCTCACGCCGGAGGACCTCGCCGCGCTTGCCGCGCGCTTCCGCCTGCCCGAGCCCCGGCTCGCGCTCGGCGCGGCGCTCGTCGGGGTCGCCACGTGCGCGATCGACGTCTCAGACGGTCTCGTTGCCGATCTCGGCCACGTTTGCGCGGAGTCCGGGGTCGCAGCCCGATTTGCGGCAGACGCCGTACCGCTCTCGGCAGCGGCCAAGCGCGCGATCGACAGGGGTGAGGCGGCGATCGCCGACCTCGTGACCGGCGGCGACGACTACGAGCTGCTCTTCTGCGCGCCCCCTGCCGAACGCGGTGCCATAGAGGCCCTCGGTCGGCGCCTCGAGCTCGCCGTGAGCCGCATCGGGACCATCGAGCACGGGCAGGGCGTCACGGTCGTGGACGCCGACGGCCGGCCGCTCGCGCTTGGGCGCGCCGGCTACCAGCATTTCTAGGGACCCCGGGCTACTGTCGTTGACCGGCCGCTGCCGGCTGGTCATAACGGGGCCGGGCCGCTCTCCGGCCCGATGCGGCGAGGGAGAAGCGCGCCATGATCGATCTCTATTACTGGCCGACGCCGAACGGATGGAAGATCACCATCCTCTTCGAGGAGCTCGGCATCCCGTACAACGTGATTCCGGTGGATATCAACAAGGGCGAGCAGTTCGAGCAGGATTTCCTGACGATTGCACCCAACAACCGGATGCCGGCGGTGGTCGATTCCGAGGGTGCGGACGGTGCGCCGCTCAGCCTCTTCGAATCGGGCGCCATCATGCTGCACTACGCCGACAAGCACGGCCGCTTCATCCCCGACGACGAGCGGGGCCGGGCCGAGGTGCTGCAGTGGCTCTTCTTCCAGATGGGCAATGTCGGGCCGATGCTCGGCCAGTGCCATCACTTCCGCAACTACGCGCCGGAGAAGCTTCCCTACGCGATCGAGCGCTACGTCAACGAGACGAGTCGGCTCTATCGGGTGGTAAACAAGCGCCTCGCGGATCGCGATTGGGTCGCCGGAGACTATTCGATTGCCGACATGGCGATCTTCCCGTGGATGCGGCTCTGGGAGAACCAGGGGCAGGATATCGCCGACTATCCCGACCTCGCCAAGTGGCTGGAGCGCAACAACGCGCGCCCGGCAGTGCAGCGCGGCCTCGACGTGATGTCTGACCGCATCCGCAAGAAGCCCGAGTTCACCGAGGAAGAGCGCTCGATCATGTTCGGCGCCAAGCAGTTCGCGGCGCGGTAGGAGAGAGGCAATGATCGACCTCTATACCTGGGGCACGCCGAACGGGGTCAAGGCCTCGATCATGCTGGAGGAGGTCGGGCTCCCCTACCGGACCCATCCCGTCAACATCGGGGCAGACGAGCAGTTCGAGCCCGCATTCCTCAAGATCAGCCCGAACAACAAGATCCCGGCGATCGTCGATTCCGACGGGCCGGACGGCGAGCCGATCTCGCTCTTCGAATCGGGCGCGATCCTGCTCTATCTCGCCGACAAGACCGGCCAGCTGATCCCCGCTGACGAGCGCGGCCGCTGGCGGGTGATGGAGTGGCTCATGTTCCAGATGGGGGGCGTCGGCCCGATGTTCGGCCAGGCCAACCATTTTCGCCGCTTCGCCAAGGTGGAGGTGCCTTACGCCATCGAGCGCTACACCGCCGAGGCGCACAGGCTCTACGGCGTGATGGATCGCCGGCTGGCGGAGCGCGACTTCCTCGCCGGCGACTATTCCATCGCCGACATCGCCTGCTTCGGCTGGGTCGGGCGGTGGGAGTGGCACGGCATCGACTGGGCCGACTACCCGAACCTGCAGCGTTGGTTCGAGACCATCGGCGCGCGGCCGGCTGTGCAGCGGGGCGTCAAGGTCCCGCAATAGGGGGCTGAACATGGCGGACCCGCTCGCCCATCCGGCGGTGCGCCGGGTGCAGGCGGCGCTCGCCGCCGCCGGGTCGGACGCGCAGGTGATCGCCCTCAGCAGCACCGCGCGGAGTGCCGAGGACGCGGCGCAGAGTATCGGCACGCCCTTGGGCAGCATCGTGAAGTCGCTGGTCTTCACCATAGGCGGGGCGCCGGTGATGGCGCTGGTCGCGGGCGACCGCCGCTGCGACACGGCCGCGCTGGCCGGTGCGCTGGGGCGCGAAGGCCGCGTCCGCCGCGCCGATGCCGATGCCGTGCGCGACGCCACGGGCTTCGCCATTGGCGGCGTGGCCCCAGTGGCGCACGAGACGAAGCTGCCTGTCGCGATCGACGCGAGTCTTGGGCGCTTCGAGACCGTCTACGCCGCCGCCGGCCACCCGCACTGCGTTTTCGCTACCACCCTGGGTGAGCTGGAACGCCTCACCGGCGGTACGGTCAGTGCGGACATCGCTAATACTCAGTAGAGAAAGCGGTAGGTCAACTGTCTGGCGGGCTCCGCATCAGGAGGGCGAGTGAAGCGGCTTCTTGCCCGTAGCCTTCGCTCTCGACATGCCGTGCGGCCCGCAGACGAACGCTCTCTTCCTTGTTCTGATTGAGCTTCCAGGTGCCGTCCACGCTCTCCACGGAGAGCTCGACCGGCATGATCGAGCGCATCAGCTTGCCAAGCTGGTCTGGCGACACCTTCGATGGCATCCACGGAGGCTTGGGCCGAAGCTCGTTCTCGAAGCGCGCCGACAGCGAGTCCAGGTGGGCGCGGAGCGTCTCATCCGCGCGGCGTTGGAGCGTGCCCCGGATATGCACGGCCACATAGTTCCATGTCGGAACCTGATCCGCCGTACCGGTCCCGTACCAGTCCGGTGAGATGTAGCTGTCCGGTCCACTGACCGCGAGCACGGCTGCCCGTTCCTCCGCACGCAAGTGGCGCGCGATCGGATTCGAACGAACGAGATGGGCATGAACCGCCGCGCCGTCTTCGGCCAGAACGAATGGAATGTGGCTGACAAGAAGGCCGGCGCCGTCGATGGCCAGGACGCCGAACCCTCGTTGCGCTGCGAACCTCAAGTTGCGGTCCCGGGAGACTCGCCGGAAGGCAGGATTGCTGTGCACCGAACCAGGGTCCTTCTAACCTCAAGGTCGCCAACGCGTGGGATGCGATGAGTTTGAGAGCGTATCGCCTGCTACGGCAAGACCGGCAGCGCGTTGAGGTCGGTAACCCATCGACGGGGCGAGACCGCAGCGGCGGCGTGTCTCCACCGTTCCATCCGGCCTCCGATCTGCTATGTCTCCGGGGCGGAACGCGGCGTGGCTGCGGCGTCCGGCGTCACGCCGCGCGGCGGGAGGAGGCGATGGCACTCAAAGCGGAGACGGGGCAACGCCGCAACCGGGGCTTCCCCACCACGGGCCGGACCTGGGACGATCTCAAGGCCGAGATTCTGGCGGCCCGCGAGAGCGACAACCCCTGGTGCCACGAACGGAGCTTCACCGCCGCCTACTTCGCCGGCGAGGATGTGCTGCGCTGTGCGCACGAGGCCTACGACGCTTACCGGGACGAGAACGGCCTCTTCGCCGCGAGCGCCTATCCGAGCCTGGCCGCACGCGAGCGCGAACTGATCGAGGGCGTGCTCGACCTCCTGCACGCGCCCGACGGCGCCGGCGGGTCCACCACCGCCGGCGGCACCGAGAGCATCCTCATGGCGATGAAGGCCGCGCGCGACTGGGCGCGGGAGCATCGCCCGGTTTCAGGCGCACCCGAGGTCGTGGTGCCGAAGACCGCCCATGCCGCCTTCGACAAGGGCGCGGAATGGCTCGGCATGAAGGTCGTGCGCATGGGCCGGAGCGAGGGTTGGCGCGCAGACGTGGCCGGCATGGCCGATGCCATCGGCGAGAACACGGTCATGATCGCGGGCTCCGCGCCGCCCTATCCCTACGGCGAGACCGACCCCATCGAGGAGATCGCGCAGCTCGCTCGAGAGCACGACCTCTGGATGCATTCCGACGGCTGCATCGGGGGCATGATCCTGCCCTTCATGAAGGCGCTGGGCGATGCGATCCCGCCGTTCGACTTCGCCGTCCCCGGCGTCACCTCGATGTCGGTGGACATGCACAAGTTCGGCTATGCTCATAAGGGCATCTCCCTCTGCCTGCTGCGCGATAGGGCGCTGGAGCGCTACCACCGCACGACTTTCGACGGCTGGCCCGCCGGCACCTATTCGACGCCCACCATCACCGGCACCCGCTCGGGCGGCGGGGTTGCAAGCGCCTGGGCTGTGATGACCCATCTGGGGGAGGAGGGCTACCTCCGCATCCATGAGGCCCAGCGGCGCATCCGTGAGCGCCTGATCGAGGGCATCGGCGCCATCGAGGGCCTTGCGGTGCTCGGCCGCCCGCACGCGCTCCACGTCACCTTCTATGCAGAGGGCTTCGACATCTTCGCGGTGGAGGAGGGGATGGCGGCGCGCGGCTGGCGCTCGATCCGCATGCGCGAGCCGGATTCGATCCTGCTCTGGATCAACATGAAGCACGCCGAGAGCATCGACGCCTACCTCGTCGACCTCGCCGAGGTCGCGGCGGACGTGCGGCGCGGCGGCCTCACGGCGGCCAAGCCCGGTGCGTCCAACTATGCGACCTGACGCGAGCGGATGGTGGGGTCGGCCTTGAGCCTCACCATCGACAGCGATTTCGACGACGGCAACATCCGCTGCCTCGCGGCTCGGGCGCCCGACAGGATCAGGCTGGAGATCGTGCCCGACGCTGGCGGCGAGTTCTTCCAGTGGTTCTACTTCAGCGTGCGCGGCGCCGCGGGCAAGGACTGCGTGCTCAGGATCGAGAACGCCGGCGGCGCCACCTACCCGGACGGCTGGCGGGATTACCGCGCCTGCGCCTCGGAGGACGGCGAGGACTGGCCCCGCGTCGCGACCGACTACGACGGCAAGGTGCTGACGATCCGCCACAGGCCCGTCGGCGACGAGGTGCGCTTCGCCTACTTCGCCCCCTACCCGATGGCGCGCCATGCCGAGCTTATCGCGCGCGCAGGCCGCTCGTCTCTCGTCACCGCGCGGCGGCTAGGCCAAACCCTCGACGGCGCGCCGCTCGACCTGCTGGAGATCGGCGGGGCACGGGCGCGGACCTGCTGGATCATCGGGCGCCAGCATCCCGGCGAGACCATGGCCGAATGGTGGATGGAGGGTTTTCTCGAACGGGTGCTGGACCCCGCCGATCCGCTCGCCCGCGCGCTGCTCGAGAAGGCGCGGTTCTACGTGGTGCCCAACATGAACCCCGACGGCAGCCGCCGCGGGCATCTCAGGACCAACGCGGCGGGCGTCAACCTCAATCGCGCCTGGGCCGCGCCCAGCATGGAGCAGAGCCCGGAGGTGTTCCTGGTCAGCGCGGAGATGGCGCGGACCGGTGTCGATTTCTGTCTCGATGTCCACGGCGACGAGGCCTTGCCCTACAACTTCATCGCCGGGCCCGAGGGAATCCCGTCCTACACCGACGCGCTGGCGCAGAAGCTAGCGCGCTTTCAGGCCGCGCTCGTGGCGGCGAACCCGGATTTCCAGACCAAGTACGGCTATTCGCCAACGCCGCCCGGCAAAGCCAACCTCCGCATCTGCGCCAATCATGTGGCGGAGACCTACGGCTGCCTCGCCATGACCCTGGAAATGCCCTTCAAGGACGCGGCCAACGCGCCCGATCCCCGCGACGGCTGGTCGCCAGCGCGCTGCCACCGCCTCGGGCGGAGCTCCTTGGAGGCACTCGCCGCCGTCATCGACGAGGTGCGCTGAGCCGGCTGGTTCACGATGGGCCTGGCGTTGGCCGCTCGTCAGAGGGGTGCCTGACATCTGCGGCGAAGCCCGCGCTCGGCTTCGCGTCCGGAATTCGCAGGTAGGCGAGGCACGCCAGCGCAACCAGGGCCGCGAGGAAGGCGAAGAGCGCCTGGTAGGCGATGGCCGGCGCCACGCCGTCCGTCGCGGGAAAGGCGCCGACGATGACTCCGCCCAGCGCCTGCAGCACCGCCGGCCCGCCCATGAAGGCGATCGCCATGAGCGCCATGCCGCGCCCGGCGAGCCGGTCGGGCAGCAGCGAGCGCGCGTGGCCCGCCAGCAGAATGTTGTAGGAGCCGCAGGCGCCGATCACGGCGAAGAGAAGGACCACCGCCCAGGTCGCGAGGTCCGGCAGCGCGGCGAGCATCGCGAGCGCTCCGGCGACGGGGGCAGCGCAACCAAGAATGATCCCCTTGCGCGTATCGAGCCGGCGTTCGATCGGCCCGAGCAGGAGATTGGTGACGATCAGCGCGACCGCCATGACCAGCAGGGCGTTGCCGGCATCGATCGGACCAAGGCCGTGACGGTCCGCGAGAAAGGGTCCGCCCCAGAGGCCCAGCACGGTGATGACCACCGGATAGGACGCAAACCCCATCAGGGTGAGCGTCGGGAACCCCGGTGTCGCGAGAGCGGCGCGGACCCCGCTCAGGCTCTGGCGCAGCCCTTCGGCAGGGATCGCGCCGCCCCTCTCCGATGAGGGGCGGTCCCGCGCCAGCGCGTAGATGGCGATGGCGCCCGCCGCCGTCAGCCCCGCCGCGCCCCAAAAGGCCACGCGCCAGCCGAGCGTTTCCGCGATTGCGGCGAGCGGTGTGGTGGAGAGGAGCCCCCCGGCGCCGCCGATGGCGATCATCCGCCCCATCCAGGTGCTGAAGGAGGCCGCGGGCGCCCACTGGCCGAAGAGGAAGAGCGAGCCCATGAGCACGCCCGAACAGCCGACGCCGAGCAGCACGCGGCCCGCGATCAGCATCGCCTCTCCGTCCGCGAGGCCGTAAAGGATCGAGCCCGCGATTGCGGCGGTGAGCACGACGGGCACCGTTCGTCGTGCGCCGAAGCGGTCGAAGAGTATGCCCAATGGAATCTGCGCCGCGCCGAAGGCGAAGAAGAACATGCCGGTGAGCAGCCCGAGGGCCTCGGGCGAGAGGCCGAATTCCGCGCTCAGCGTCTTGGCGATCACGGCATTGGACGCACGGAAGAACTGGCTCAGGACGAACACCGCGCCGAAGCAGACGATGACCGCGATGAGCGGATCGAGCCCGCGCGGCGGACCGCTTGCCGCGGTCGGCGGTTCAGCCTTGGAGCGCACCGATCCCCCAGCCCGCGAGCGCGCCCAGAATCACCACGGCCCAGGGCGGCACCTTCCAGAAGGCGAGCAGCACGAATGCCGCGAGCCCGAGCGCGAGGTCTGGTGGCGTGCGGATGCCGCTAATCCAGATCGGGTCGTAGAAGGCGGCGCCGAGCAGACCCACGACCGCCGCGTTAACGCCCAGCATCGCACGGTCGGCCAGCGCAATGCGCCGCAGCCGCTCCCAGAAGGGAAGCGCGCCCACCACCAGGAGGAACGAGGGCGCGAAGACTGCGGCCAGGCAGAGCAGGCCGCCCAGCACGCCGCCCGGCCCGATGCCCGCCACTGCACCGAGGTAGGCGGCGAAGGTGAAGAGCGGCCCCGGCACCGCCTGCGCGGCACCGTAGCCTGCGATGAAGGTCTCGTTCGCGACCCAACCGGGCGGCACCACCTCCGCCTGCAACAGCGGTAGCACGACGTGACCGCCGCCGAAGACCAGGGACGCGGAGCGATAGAAGCCGTCCACCAGGCTCAGCGCCTCCGCCGGCCAGGCGGCGGCCAAGATCGGGAGCGCGACGAGCAGCGCGAGGAAGAGAGCGAGCAGCAGCACGGCGAGCCGCCTGTCCACCGCGATCCCGAGGGAGGCGTCATGGGCGCTCTCGGCCGGGCGCAGGAAGAGCAGGCCGGCCAGCGCGCCTGCGGCGATGATCGCGACATGGGTCACGACGGAGGGCGCCAGCACGGCGGCGATGGCGGCGAGCACGGCCACCGTCGCGCGCGGTGCGTCGGGGCAGAGCGTCCGCGCCATGCCCCACACCGCCTGCGCCACCACCGCCGCGGCGACGACCTTCAACCCCTGCAGGGCGCCTGCGGGGATCGCCTCCTCATAGGCCACGACGCCGTAACCGAAGGCCACCATGAGCGCCGCCGAAGGCAGCGTGAAGCCCACCCACGCTGCTGCGGCGCCGGGAAGCCCCGCCTTCGCGAGCCCGATGCCGATGCCCACCTGGCTGGAGGTCGGCCCCGGCAGCATCTGGCAAAGCGCGACGAGGTCCGCATAGGCGCGGTCCTCGATCCAGCGCCGGCGCGTGACGAAGGCCTCGCGAAAATAGCCGATGTGCGCCACCGGCCCGCCGAACGAGGTGAGCCCCAGCAGGAGAAAGGCCATGAAGACGCGCGCCGCGGGTTCCCGCCCCGCGCCGCTGCCTGCGCCTGTGCCGCTTCTGCCTCCGCTCATGGAGACCGGGAATACGCCATTTCGCGGGCACTGACACGTGAAGCCGCTGTCACGAGTCGGGGGCGCTCTCAAACTTTGCGTAGCCGGGTGATACGCTCCCAGCAGCGGACGGCGCAGAGGCGGCGGAAAGGCACGCGATGACGGGAGAAGAGAGGCAGGCCGCCCCCTTCGAGGCGGCGCACTGGGACCTGGTGCCGGGGGGCACGGCGCTCGTCGTAATCGACGCGCAGAACGACTTTCTCCATCCAGACGGCTGGTATGCGGCGCAGGGCATCGACATCGGCCACATGCAGCGCTGCATCGAGCCGCTGAAGGCTCTGCTTGCGGCTGCGCGAACGAAGGGAATCCCCATCGTCTGGACCCGCCACGGCATCAGGGGTGTCGAGGACGGCGGGCCGTTCATGCAGCTCCGGCCCTTTCTTGCAGAGGGCGGCCTCAGGCGCGAGACCTGGGGCTGGGAGGTGCTGGCGGACCTCAGCCCCCAACCGGACGACTGGTATGTCGCGAAGACGCGGCTCAGCGCCTTCTACGGCACCGATCTTGAGGTGGTCCTCCGGGGCTTGCGCGCGGAGACGGTGCTGATGACAGGCGTGCTCACCAATCAATGCGTCGCGGCGACCTCGAAGGACGCGATGTTCCGCGACTTCAAGCCCATCGTGATCGAGGAGTGCACGGGGACGACGCTGCCGCACCTGCACGAGCCCGCGATCGAGATGATGCGGGTCGGCTGGGCCGAGGTGCGCGACCTCGAATCGGCGCTCAGCGAGATCAGGCAACTCGCGCCGGCACACGCGGCGGGGAGCTCCTGATGGCTCAGGACCTGCCGCGCTCGGCACGGGTCGTCATCGTCGGCGGCGGGGTGGTGGGTTGTTCCGTTGCCTACCACCTAGCTCGCGCGCGTGTTTCCGACGTGGTGCTGCTGGAGCGCCGCGAGCTCACCTGCGGCACCACCTGGCACGCCGCGGGCCTTATCGGCCAGCTCCGCCCCTCGAAGCGGATGACTGAGCTCGCCAAGTACACGGCCGAGCTCTACACGGGCCTCGAAGCGGAGACGGGCCAGGCGACCGGATTCAAGCAGAACGGCTCGATATCCCTCGCCACCACGCCGGGCCGCTTCGAGGAGCTGAAGCGCAGCGCCTCCATGGCCAAGGTATTCGATCTCCGTGTCGACGTGCTCGGCCCGGACGAGATCAAGGATCGCTACCCGCTGGTCGCCGTCGACGACGTGGTGGGCGGGATCTTCATCCCCTCCGACGGCCAGGCCAACCCCATCGACGTGACCCGGGCGCTCGCCATGGGCGCGCGGGCCGGCGGCGCACTGATCCGCGAGGGGGTCCCCGTCACCGCCATTGCCCATGACGGCGAGCGGGTCACCGGCGTCGAGACTTCGGAGGGCACCATCGCGGCGGAGACTGTGGTGCTGTCAGCCGGCATGTGGACGCGCGAGCTTGCGGCCACGATCGGCGTCCACGTGCCGCTCCACGCCTGCGAGCACTTTTACGTGATGACGGACCCCTTCGAGGGCGTGACGCCGGACCTGCCCGTGCTGCGCGACTACGACGGCTGCGCCTATTACAAGGAGGACGCGGGCAAGATCCTGCTCGGCGCCTTCGAGCCGGAGGCCAAGCCCTGGGGCATGGACGGAATCCCCGAGGATTTCTGCTTCGACCAGCTGCCCAACGACTACGAGCACTTCGAGCCGGTGCTGATGCACGCGCTGAAGCGCATGCCGGCGCTGGCCGACGCCGGCATCCAGACCTTCTTCTGCGGGCCCGAGAGCTTCACGCCCGACGACCGCTATCATCTCGGCGAGGCGCCCGGGCTCGCCGGCTGCTACGTCGCCGCCGGGTTCAACTCCATCGGCATCCAGTCGGCCGGCGGCGCAGGCCGGGTGCTGGCCGAATGCATCAAGACCGGACGGCCGCTCGTCGACATGTGGGACGTGGATATACGCCGCAACCTGCCCTTCCAGACCAACCGGCGGTATCTGCGCGAGCGGGTGAGCGAGACCCTCGGCCTGCTCTACGACAACCATTGGCCCTTCCGCCAATACGCGACCGCGCGGGGGGTGCGCCGCTCGCCGTTTCACGATCGCCTTGCGGCGCGCGGCGCGTGCCACGGCGAGGCCTTCGGCTGGGAGCGGCCGAACTGGTACGCGGCGCAAGGCATGGAGCCCTGCTACGAGTACAGCTTCGGCCGCCAGAACTGGTTTGCCTGTTCGGCGGAGGAGCACCGGGCGGTGCGTGACGGGGTGGGCCTTCTCGACCAGACCTCCTTCGCCAAGTTCCGCCTCCAGGGCCGCGACGCCGCGCGGGTGCTGGGCCGGGTCTCCGCCAACGAGGTGGACGTGCCGCCCGGCCGCATCGTCTACACCCAGTGGCTCAACGATGCGGGCGGCATCGAGGCCGATCTCACCGTCACCAGGCTCGCAGACGACGATTATCTGATCGTGACCTCCGGCGAGTTCCAGGTGCGGGATTCCCTCTGGCTCAAGCGCCACATCCCGGAAGGCGCGCACGCGGTACTCACCGATGTGACCTCGGGCCTCGCCGTGCTCGGCGTCATGGGCCCCCTTGCGCGCGACCTGTTGCAATCTCTGAGCCCGGACGATCTCGGTAACGAGGCCTTTCCCTTCGGCAGCAGCCGGGAGATCGAGCTTGGCTACGCCTGCGCCCGCGCGTCGCGCATCACCTACGTGGGCGAGCTTGGATGGGAGCTCTACATCCCGACCGAGTTCGCGGCGGGCATCTACGACGCGCTGGTCGACGCCGGGGAGGACGTGGGGCTCCGCCATGTCGGCATGCACGCCATGAACTCGCTCAGGATCGAGAGGGCCTACCGCCACTACGGCCACGACATCACCGATGCGGACACGCCTCTGGAGGCCGGCCTCGGCTTCGCCGTCAAGCTCGACAAGCCCGAGCCCTTCATCGGACGCCATGCGCTGCTGCGCCAGCGGGAGGAAGGCGTGCGCCAGCGGCTCGTGCAGTTCCTCCTCGAAGACCCCGAGCCGCTGCTCTACCACAACGAGCCGATCTGGCGGGACGATGCGATCGCGGGCTATGTGCGCTCAGGCATGTACGGCCACACCCTCGGCGGCGCGGTCGGCCTCGGCTATGTGGAGAACGCGGCGGGTGTGGACGACGACTACGTGGCCGCCGGCCGCTACGAGATCGAGGTCGCAGGCATCCGCTACCCCACGAAGGCCAGCCTCCGCCCCCTCTACGACCCCCGATCCGAGCGCGTCAGGGGCTGAGCACTATCCCGAAAAGGTAACGGCCGGGGGTGGCGGCTGTAGACGCGCGCCATAGTCCGGTCGCACAGCAAATTATCGCCCAAATTCGGTCCCAATATATACCGTACCTTACCCTATCTTGCGGTTGAGGGCGACATGATGTATAGTCATTGCGTTGATCCTCCCGCTTCTCGCGGTCGGGCTTGTCTTGAGCGTCGGCTATGCTGGGAGCGGGGACCGCAGGGCGGATGCTTCTGCGGAGCAGGTCGCACCCGCAGGCTGCCTTGAGCGCCTTCGGAGCCCTGGGGATCGACCTTCGCGCCCGGCGGAAGTCTACGTCACCGGAGCCCTAACCGTGATGGGGGCCTATCGGACGGTCGACAACTTCTATATTTCCGTGGGCGCGGAGGCGCGCTGGCGCCACTTGATGAACGACCCAAAAACGATACGGTCGCCCAGCAGGAGGATTGCCAGATGACCCGCGCTCTCAAAAACGCGCCAAGTTGCCGGCGCGCAGGTCCGGCGGATTTTCCGTCTCGGGCCTGATCCTCCCGCTTCTCGCGGTCGGGCTTGTCTTGAGCGTCGGCTATGCTGGGAGCGGGGACCGCAGGGCGGATGCTTCTGCGGAGCAGGTCGCACCCGCAGGCTGCCTTGAGCGCCTTCGGAGCCCTGGGGATCGAACCTCGCGATTCTGTCGGGGGCGGGTTTGCCGATAGGGCCCCCAAAGTAGTACGAGGTTGCCGTGGGTCTCTACGCCCAAATTCGATACCGAGGCGTGCTGTATCCAGCTTGGGGTAAGGTCAAGACTAGTGGCCTTAAGTCCGATAGCGAGAAAACTAAACGCCTCATCATTCAATTCGACGACAACTTTCTGAATAATCTCGAGCGGCTGCAACGTCGGCTGAAGAATCATAGATTCACGTTTTCCGGCGAGACCGGCATCGCTCCACCTAAGGGGAAAGGCAAGAAAGGGGTCCGTCCGTTGGTCTTGGCGCCCATTGAGAACCGTATAGTTCGGCGCGCTATTCTCGATGTCCTTCAAGGCTGTGGAGGACCGGCGACTGAAAGGCACCGTCAGTGGCGGGGTATACCAGCTATTCGAAGCATCATGGAGACGCCGACTAGCGTTGGCGGGATTGCCGGTCGTGGCGTACCAGAGGGCATAGCCTTGGTGGATCAAGCGGTACAGTCGGGCAAGTATTGGTTCATTCGGTCAGACATCAGGGATTTCTTCACAAGAATTGCAAGAGCTGATGTCAACGCGTTTGTTGGTACTGCGGTAAATGATCCGGAGTTTTCCGATTTTTTTGAAGAGGCACTGACTACTAACCTCGAAAACCGAGAGGAGTTGGAGGAGCGCAACCTATTCAAATTGTTCCCTGACCCTGATATCGGAGTGGCACAAGGTTCAGCGTTGTCCGCACTAGCTGGCAACATTGCCTTGCACAGCTTTGATGCAAGAATGAATGAACGAGGAATAAGTTGTATTCGGTATATCGACGACTTTATTCTCTTGGGACCGTCCAAAGCCAAAGTCATGTCCGCCTACCGATCGGCTCGTGCGATTCTCAAAGCCATGGATATGGAAGTGTACGACTTGCGTGACGTCAAAGCTCGCAATGATGGCAAGGTCGACGATGGAAATATCCATAACGGAACGGATTTCTTGGGATATCGCATTTCTGGCCGTTCCTTAGAGCCATCTAGGGCCGCCAGAAAAAAATTCTTGACGAAACTCGACATGGTGGTGAAAGACGCCAAGCGGGAGATGAAGGCGGCTGCCGAAGGCATGTCATCGTCGCACCGACGGCGATACCATCAGTCTATGGTTGAGTTGCATAGTATCGTATGGAGTTGGTCTCAGTCGTTTCGTCACACCACAGCAATGCACGTGTTCGAGCAGTTGGATGTAGAAATAGACCGTCGCATAAATGCTCTTCAAACTGAGGCTCGCAAACTAAGTTCCGCGGGCAATGAACAGACCAAGCGTCGTGTAATAGGCCTTCATCTGTTGTCGGAGACTCAACTTGAACCCCTGCCTGAGGTTCCGATCTAATGTTTTGAATTGGAAGACTTCAGGGGCTACGGCGAAGAGGAGGTGTGGGGCTAGGCTGATTCGCCATGCTTTCGTTACTCATTTCCGCAGACTATGTCCGGCCATGTCGACTACGCGGATGGCAACCGCGAAAGGCGCCTCGCCGCAATTCAATGACTTTGCCCATCCACCCTTGGCTTGCGACACTAGCCGCGCGAATCATGCCCGGCGCGCGGAGGGAAGGATGGCGTGGGACTACATCATCGTGGGCGCAGGGTCGGCCGGGTGCGTGCTCGCGCATCGGCTTTCCGCCGAGCGCACGAACAAGGTCCTGCTGCTCGAAGGCGGCGGCTTCGACACCTCGCCGGTGCTGCGGGTCCCCGCCGGCGAGATCAAAGCGATCCTGAACCCCCGCTTCAACTGGATGTACATGAGCGAGCCCGACCCCTCGCTCAACGGGCGCGACGCCATGTGGCCGGGCGGCAAGGTGCTCGGCGGGTCGAGCTCCATCAACGGCATGATCTATTTGCGCGGTCAGCATGAGGACTATGACGGCTGGGCCCGCCTCATCGGCAACACCGGCGCGTGGAGCTATCGCGACGTGCTGCCCTACTTCAAGCGCATGGAGAGCAATCCCCTGGGCCCGAGCGAGTATCACGGTGCCGACGGGCCGCTCCGCGTCTCCGACGTGCCGACGCCGCATCCGCTGGGCCGCGTCTTCGTCGAAGCGGCAAAGGAGCTCGGCATCCCCTTCAATCCGGACGTGAACGGCGAGCGCCAGGAGGGCGCCGGCCCCAACCAGGGGACGGTTCGCTTCGGCCGCCGCAACAGCACGGCCCGCGCCTACCTCAGGCCGGTGATGGGGCGGAGAAACCTCGATGTCGAGACCGAGGCGCGGGTGGACAAGGTGCTGTTCGAGGAGGGGCGCGCGCGCGCCGTCGTCTACAGCCGGGCCGGCGTGAAACACGAGGCAAGGGCGGACGGCGAGATCGTCCTCTCCGCCGGCGCCATCGCATCGCCGGCGATCCTGCTGCGCTCAGGGATAGGGCCGGCGGACGATCTCTCCCAGCTCGGCATCCCCGTGGTCGCGGACTCGCCGGGTGTCGGCAACAACTTGCAGGAGCATCCGGCCGCCTGGGTGGCCGGCTATGTCGACATCAGCACCTATAACACCGAGGTCACGCCGTCGGGCTACGTGCGGCACGGCCTCGACTGGTTGCTGCGCGGCAAGGGGCCGGCGGCGAGCCCCATCGCCCAGCAGGTGGCCTTCGTCCGCACCCGGCCGGAGGAGGAGGACCGCCCCGACATCCAGATCCACTTCGTGCCGACTGGCTACGAGTTCGGCCCGGACGGAATCAAGCTGCTTGAGCGCCCCGGCGTCACTCTGCCGGTCAATGTCTGCCGCCCGAAGAGCCGCAGCAGGCTCACGCTCCGCTCAGCCGATCCCAACGAGCCGCCGCGCATCTTCTCGAACCTCTTGGGCGACGAGGACGACATGCGGCGGATGATCGACGGCTGCAAGATTTCGCGTGCGATCTTCGAGAGCAAGGCCTTCAAGCCGCACTTCAAGGAGCTTTACCTGCCTGCGCCCGGGGACCGGAGCGACGAGGCGCTCGAAGCCTATATCCGGCAATACACGCTGCCGGCCTATCATCCCACCAGCACCTGCACGATGGGGATCGACGACATGGCGGTCGTCGACCCGGAGCTCTGGGTCCGTGGCATCGACGGGCTCCGCGTGATCGACGCCTCGATCATGCCGATCGTGACCAGCTCCAACACCAACGCGCCCACTATCATGATCGGCGAGAAGGGGTCGGACCTGATCCTCAATCGTTAGGGCCGGCCGGCCCGGCTGGCTCGAATTTTTCGCTACGGTCATCGTCCGCGCGATTTTGTACCGCGCCCACGACCTTTCAGGCGTGCGCGACTCTTCTCCGCGCGCGGGACCTTTCAGGCCCGCGCGACCACGGACCATGGTGCGATGCAGGGTGCCGGGCTTCTGCGCCAGGATGGCGCTATGCAGCAATCATGCTCCCGCGTCCGAATTTGTGGGATGCGCCCGCGACCCTGTCCCGCGGAATCCCACTTATCCCACTTAATCCCACTTTATCCCGGCGAATCCCGCCAAGAATATAGTTTGCCCGAGGTGGGCGGCGGGACCCGACCGCGACCGTGGCCAATATTCCGGGCTATCCCCAGAGCCGTTCGGTGGCGAGCGCGGCGCCGTCGGCGACCATGCGAAGCTTCGCCCATACCACGTCATCTGCCACGAACTGGTAGCTCGCGAAGGTGCTGAAGCCGCAGTCGGTGCCGGCGATCACGCGCCGCACTTTGGTGCACTCCACCCTTGCGGCCACGCGCGATTTCTTTCTAATGGGCTGCTCTCCGGGTGTGAGAAGGGGGCGAGGATGACTCGGCCATATGCGCTGGTAATCCGCGGCGGCACCGTCGTGGACGGCTCAGGCAGCGAGCCCCGCGAGGCGGATGTCGCGATCTCATGCGGTCTGGTTGCGGCGGTCGGGCCCAATCTCGGTCCCGGCGATGAGGAGATCGATGCGCGCGGCATGATCGTGACGCCGGGCTTCATCGATCCCCACACCCATTACGATGCGCAGGCCACCTGGAGCAGCCGGCTCACGCCCTCGTCCTGGAACGGCGTCACCACCGCGATGATCGGCAATTGCGGCGTCGGCTTCGCGCCCTGTCGGCCCGACCAGCGGGAGACGCTGGTGGAGTTCATGGAGGGCGTCGAGGACATCCCCGGCGCGGTGCTGGACGAAGGGCTGCCGTGGACCTGGCAGAGCTTCGAGCAATACATGGACGCGCTCGACGCCAGGCCCTACGACCTCGACATCGCGGCGCAGGTGCCGCATTCGCCGGTGCGTGTCTTCGTCATGGGCCAGCGGGGCGTGGAGCGGGAGCCCGCCAGCCCTGAGGACAACGCGGCAATGGCAGAGATCGCGGCGGCGGGTGTGCGGGCCGGCGCGCTCGGCTTCTCGACCTCGCGCACGCTCAACCACAAGACGCTGGACGGCCGCCCGATCCCGACTTTGACGGCGGCGGAGGACGAGCTGAGTGCCATCTGCGTTGCGATGGGCACGGTCGGAACCGGTTGGCTGCAGGTGATCTCCGACTTTCACGATCTCGACGAGGAGTTCGCCATGTTGCGCCGCGTGGTCGAGCGCAGCCGGCGGCCGATAGCCATCACCATCCTCCAGAACGACCGCAGGCCGGATGGCTGGCGCCGTCTTCTCGATCTTATCGCCGAGGCGAACCGTGCGGGCCTCCCGATGATCGGCCAGACGCTGACCCGCGCCACCGGGGTCCTGCTTGGCTTCGAGATTTCGGTGAACCCCTTCTCCGGCCGGTCGAGCTGGGAGGCGATCGCCCACCTGCCGCTCGAGAAGAAGCTGGAGACCTTGCGGCAGCCCGCGTTCCGCGCCCGCCTCTTCGAGGAAGAGTGCTCGGACGCGTTCGTCGCCAAGCGCGTCTGCCGCTGGGACCGGCTCTACCCGCTCGGCACGCCGCCTGACTACGAGCCGCCCGCCGAGCGGAGCATCGCCGCCATCGCCGCCCGCGAGGGGCGCACGCCCGAGGACGTCGCCTACGACTACCTGTTGGAGCGCGACGGGAAGGCGCTGCTCTACCGGCCGGTCAGCAACTACAGCGAGGGCTCCCTGGATGCCGTGGGGGAGATGCT
This sequence comes from Alphaproteobacteria bacterium, assembly GCA_965237415.1. Classification (GTDB taxonomy): domain Bacteria; phylum Pseudomonadota; class Alphaproteobacteria; order UBA828; family UBA828; genus WTGU01. Next base: position 484,497 of record CBDEFM010000001.1, on the reverse strand, counting down.
GCGGCACCCGAACACGCTCGTCAGCCTCGGCGACGGCGGCGCTCATGTGGGCATGCTGTGCGATGCGAGCGCCTTCACCTACATGTTGAGCCACTGGGTTCGCGACCGGACGAAAGGCGAGCGGATGTCTCTCCCCTGGGCGGTGAAACGCATGACGCGCGACAACGCGCTTGCCCTCGGCCTCGAAGACCGCGGGCTGCTCCAGCCCGGCTACAAGGCCGACCTCAACGTGATCGACCTCGATGGGCTGACGCTGCATTGCCCGGAGCCGGTCTACGATCTCCCCGGCGGTGGGCGGCGCCTCATCCAGCGGGCCGAGGGGTACGCCGCGACGGTGGTCTCCGGCGTCCCTGTGTATCGGGACGGCGAGGCGACCGGCGCGCTCCCCGGCCGCCTGCTTCGGGGCCCGCAGGCCGGCCCGCGCTCGTAGGCCGCCGCGAAATCTGGGGCGTCTATTCGGCGGCGCTCGAGAACGCGTGCGTGAACTGATCCGTCTCGGTGGAGCCCGTCATCGCGGCTGTCGAGGCGGCACCGCCGGACACGGCCATGCTCACCGCGTCGAAGTAGGCCGCGCCCACCTCATGCTGGTGGCGGGTCGCCGTGTAGCCTGCGGTCTCGGAGGCGAACTCGGCCTCCTGAAGCGCCGAGTAGGCGGCCATGCCGTGGTCGCGGTAGCCCCGCGCCAGCTCGAACATGCCGTGGTTCAGGCTGTGGAACCCGGCCAGCGTGACGAACTGGAACTTGTAGCCCATGGCGCCGAGCTCGCGCTGGAACCGGGCAATCGTCCGCTCGTCGACGTTGCTCCGCCAGTTGAACGAGGGCGAGCAGTTGTAGGCGAGCATCTTGCCCGGGAACTCGCGGTGCATGGCCTCGGCAAAGATCCGCGCCTGGGCGAGATCGGGGGTCGAGGTCTCCATCCAGAGGAGGTCGGCATAGGGCGCAAAGGCGAGGCCGCGGGCGATACAGCGCGCCATGCCCTCGCCATCGCGCAGCCGGTGGAAGCCTTCCGCCGTGCGCTCGCCGGCGATGAAGGGGCGGTCGCGCTCGTCGATGTCGCTGGTGATGAGCTTGGCGCTATCCGCATCCGTCCGCGCGACGATCACCGTTGCCGTCCCGCAGACGTCGGCCGCAAGCCGTGCCGCGCTGAGGTTGCGGATATGCGCCTGGGTCGGGATCAGCACCTTGCCGCCCATGTGGCCGCACTTCTTCTCGGACGCGAGCTGGTCCTCGAAGTGAATGCCGCCGACGCCAGCATCGATGTAGGCCTTTGCGATCTCGAAGGCGTTGAGCGGCCCGCCGAAGCCGGCCTCCGCGTCCGCCACGATCGGCGCGAACCACGCCGTGGTGCCGAAGCCGTCGACGCTGTCGATCTGGTCGGCGCGTTGCAGCGCGCGGTTGATGCGACGCGCCAGCGCCGGCCCGCTGTCGGCCGGGTAGAGGCTTTGGTCGGGGTAGGTCTGACCCGCGCCGTTGGAGTCGGCGGCCACCTGCCAGCCCGACAGGTAGATCGCTTTGAGCCCGGCCCGCACCATTTGCACGGCCTGGCCGCCCGTCATCGCGCCGAGGGCGTGGACATAGTCCTCGGTGGTGAGCAGATGCCAGAGCCGCTTCGCGGCATGCTCGGCAAGCGTGTATCGGACCGAAAGAGTCCCGCGCAGCGCTACGACCTGGTCGGCGCCGTAGTCGCGGCGAATGCCTGCGAAGCGTCCGTCGGGGGCGTCGTAGATCAGGGACTCCATCGATCTCGCACTCATCTCATCCTCCTCAATCGGCGTTGTCGCCATCGTGGATGGTGTTCAGCACGTCGTACGCGGGAAGCGTCAGGAAAGTGGGAAAGTCGTCGGCGGTCGCGACTTCGGTGAAGAGGGTAACTGCGGCGTCGAAATGTCCCTCCGCGAAGCGTGCCGCGCCGAGGACATCCGTGAGGGCCGCGATCTCCTCTGCCAGCAGCCGGTCCACCAGCGCCCGGTCGATCGCGCGACCGTCCGCGAGGCTCGCGCCATGACGCAGGCACTGCCAGATCTGGGCGCGGCTGATCTCGGCGGTCGCCGCGTCCTCCATCAGGTTGTAGAGCGGCACGGCGCCGCGGCCTGCGAGCCACGCCTCGATGTACTGGATGCCGACGCGGATGTTGTTGCGCAGGCCCTCCTCGGTGATCTCGCCTGCCGGCATGGCGATCAGGTCGGCCTCGGTGACCGTGACGTTGCCGAGCTGCAGCGAAACCTGGTTGGCCTCCGGCATCATCCGGTCGAAGACCTCGCGGGCGACCGGCACGAGCCCCGGATGGGCGACCCAGGTGCCGTCGTGGCCATCGCCGGCCTCGCGCTCCTTGTCCGCACGGACCTTGCCGAACGCCTGTTCGTTCGCCTCGTCGTCGCCCTTGATGGGGATCTGCGCCGCCATACCGCCCATGGCATGCGCGCCGCGCCGGTGGCAGGTCTTGATCAGGAGGCGGCTGTAGGCGCGCATGAAGGGCTGCGTCATGGTGACGAGGCCGCGGTCGGGCAGCACGCAGTCAGCGCGGTTTCGGAACGTCTTGATGACGCTGAAGATGTAGTCCCAGCGCCCGCAATTGAGGCCGACGATGTGGTCCTTCAGCGCATGCAGGATCTCGTCCATCTCGAACGCGGCCGTGATGGTCTCGATCAGCACCGTCGCCTTGATCGTGCCGACGGGCAGCCCGAGCTCCTCCTGGGCTGCGACGAATACGGCATTCCAGAGCTCAGCCTCTTCGTAGTGCTCCATCTTGGGCAGGTAGAAGTAGGGACCGGAGCCGTTGGCGCGGAGCGCTGCCGCGTTGTGGAAGAAGAAGAGACCGAAATCGAACAGGCTCGCGGACACCGGCTGGCCGTCGACGAGGAGGTGCGCCTCCTCCAGATGCCAACCGCGCGGGCGAACGATGAGCGTCGCGGTCTCGTCGCCGAGCGCGTACGTCTTGCCGGTGTTGGGATCGGTCATGCCGATGGTGCGCCGCGCCGCGTCGCGCAGATTGACCTGGCCCGCGATCATCGCCTCGAAGGTCGGTGCCGCGGAGTCCTCGAAATCGGCCATGAAGCAGGACGCGCCGGAGTTCAGTGCGTTGATGATCATCTTGCGGTCCACCGGGCCGGTGATCTCCACCCGCCGGTCGGCGAGATCGTCCGGCGTGCCCGCGATGGTCCAGTCGCTGGCGCGGATCGCCTTGGTCTCGGGCCGGAAAGCCGGGTTCTCGCCAGCGTCGATGCGCGCCTGGAATGCCGCGCGGGCTGCGAGCAGACGCCGCCGCTCTGCGCCGAAGCGGCGCTCCAACATGGCGACGAAGGCACAGGCCTCCGCGCTCAGGATCTCGTCGAGGCCAGGGACGGCGGGACCGGCGATCTCGACCCCGGTCTCCCAACCCTCCTCGGCGTCATTCCTGCGGCTCTGCTGCATCGCGTGCTACTCCTTTCGTGTTGCATCGCAATACGACATCAATGTCGCGCGATAGGGGGGAAATGTCTATAACTTGTTGGAAAAAAACGTGTATTTCATTCATGTTTAGTATGTAGATTGCTGTCATGTTGTGAATTCTGTAAAATATTGTGCGTGCGCACGGGGCGTATCGGGCATTTGTGCGAGGGGCGGACCATGCAGGGCAAGGTGATGGCGGGCCAAAGAGTACGCAGGCTCCGGCGCGAGCGCGGACTCACCCAGGCGCGCATGGCGGCTCAACTCGGAATCTCCACGAGCTACCTGAACCTGATCGAGCGCAGCCAGCGGCCCGTGACGGTTCCCTTCCTGCTCAAGCTCGGCCAGGCGTTCGACATCGATCTCCAGCGCTTCGCGGATGACGATGAGGGGCGTGTCACCGCCCAACTGCGGGAGGTGTTCGGCGATCCGCTATTTGCCCGAAGCCAAGTGGGCGATCAAGACATTCGCGACGCGGCCCAGGCTAGCCCCGCGCTCGGCGATGCCGTCATTCTCCTCTTCCGCGCCTACCGCGACCTTCTGGAAAACACGATGAACGGTGCCGAGGGTCTCGGCGGCGCCGGGGAGAAGAGCCCGCCGGCCCCCCTGGCTGCGGCGGCCGGGGTCCCGAGCGACGAGGTGCATGACGTCGTCCAGGCCCGGTCCGGCTATTTCCCCGAGCTTGAGGAGGCAGCCGAACGGCTCTGGGCCGACGCGAGCCTCGATGCCGACGGCCTCTACGAGGGGCTGCGCGCCGTCCTTACGGACGCCCACGGCCTCAAGGTCCGCATCATGCCCGCGCACGTCATGCACGACCTGGTCCGGCGCTACGACCGCCACGGCCGGCGCGTACTGCTGTCCGACGCGTTGGCGCCTGAGGAGCGCGTCTTCCAGCTCGCCCATCAGCTGGCGCTGCTCGGCTGGCACGAGCTTTTCGACGACATCGCAGACCAGTCGGGCTTTCAGGGGGAGGCGCGCCGCCTCCTCGCCATCAACCTGGCAAACTATTTCGCCGGCGCCTGCGTGATGCCCTACGAGCGCTTCCAAGCCGCCGCCGAGGCGCTCGACTACGACATCGATCTCCTCGGCCGTCGCTTCGGTGCGTCGTTCGAGCACGTATGCCAGCGGCTCATCGCTCTGCAGCGGCCCGGCGCCAAGGGCGTGCCGTTCTTCCTCGTCCATCTCGACTGCGCGGGCAACGTGCTGCACCGTTTCGACGCCGGCGGCTTCCGCTTCGCGCGCTTCGGCGGGCTCTGCCCGCGATGGGGCGTGCACCGCGCCTTCCAGACGCCCGGCGAGACTCGCCTGGACATCGTCGAGATGCCCGATGGCGCGCGCTTCTTCACGATTGCCCGCATGGTCGCGCGGCCGGGTGCCGGCCACGCGTTGCCGGGCCAACAGCTCGTGGTTGCCATCGGCTGCCCGCTCTCCCACGCGAACCGTCTCGTCTACGGATCCGGGCTCGACCCGGAGCGGCCCGCGGGCGTATCCCCCAGCGGTATCAACTGCCGCCTGTGCGACCGCACCGATTGCAGCGCGCGCGCCTTCCCGCCGTCGGGCCGCCGCCTGATCGTGGACGAGAACCAGCAAGGACTGACGCCCTACTTCTTTGCCTAGGAGCCTGCGCCGTAGGAAAATTGACTACTATATGTAGTGGTATCAGATCATTCTTTACCACTACCTATGGTGTCTGAAGGTGCCCAAAAGCGTTCTGCGGCGCAGGCTCCTAGGAGCTCGGGATAACCGGGGATACGGCGTTGGCGGCCGTCAGACCTCAGGCACCACGGCGCCGTCCCAGCCCGCCGAGACGAGCACCGTCTTGTCCACGATCAGCCGGGCAGCCATGGTGGGCCGGGGCGAGGTGCCGATGCGCAACTCGCCCACGATGCCGAGCAGCATGTAGGCCTCGCGCCGCGTGAGCCCGGTCCAGCGCGAGACAAGGCCGACGGCGGCGGCAGACGCGTCTTCCGTCGCCGCCTCCACCGAAGGGCCATAGCCCACGATCTGCACCGTGCCATTGTGCTCGAAGATCGGGCGCTCGACCGGGCTTTCCTTGTTCAGCGCGATCCGCGCCCGCACCCGCGCCGAGCACTCGACGCCGGTGCCGCTGATGATGCCGTCGCTGATCGCGGCATGGGGGTCGGCCAAGAAGATCAGCGCGTCGTCCACCATCACCGGAAGGTGGACACGCGCGCCGACGCCCACGTCGCGCTGGTCGAAGTCGCCGCCGTAGGGTCCGGCATGGGAAGGGCGGTAGCCTTCCGGCGGCATCGTCGACAGCGTGCCGAGATTGGGCGCGAGCGGGATCGCCACCCGGTCGCCGAACCAGGCCTGCCCCTCGCGGATCGGGCAGGAGACGATCGCGGGCTCCGTGAACTCCTCCTTGAGCACACCGAAATCACGCAAGATCGCGTTGGCACCCTCGCCGAAGGGCTCGATGGAGAGCAGGTCGATCGCCACGGAATCGCCCGGCCGCGCACCGCGCACGGCGATCGGCCCGGTCACGGGCGCGAGCGGATGTCCTTCCGACGCCGGCGTGAACGGCGTCGGCACCTGGGCGATGTCCTCGATATCGTCGAAGGCGCCGTCGACCGTGACCTCGATCTCGGCGCCGGAGTCGATGGTCATTGCCGGCGGGGTCGAAGGGCCGACGGTGAAGAGATAGGTCTTGGACATGGTTGTGCTCCCGGCGCCGCGCTCAGCTGCTCAGCGCGGCATCGCGCATCTGGTGAAAATTCTGGAGGCCGATCTCGTTCCGGCCGAACACGATCTCGCGCTGCACGCCGGCGGCGAGATTGGCCTGCACGCCCTCCATCACGGCGAAATCCTCGCTGTCCAGCACGCCGAGCGCGAGCCGCATCATCTCCTCCCAGTCGCGCCCGCTCGTATCGTCGGAAGGCGAGGCGAAGCTGAAGCGGCACGCGGTTGTGTCCGGCCGCGCGGGCTCGGGGAAGAAGCGCACGAGCTCGACGTGCGGGCCCTGGCTGATGAACACCGCGTTGGGGAAGAGCCGGTAGACGATCGTCGCGTGCGGAAGAACGCGCCACGTCGCCGGGTCGCCGCCCTGCTGGTCTACGATGCTGCGGCGGGGCGCGACCAGCCGGGCATGGCGGCCGCAGGCCTCGTAGAGGAAGACCGTGCCGAACAGCGTCTTGCCGATGGAGGCGCGGTGCAGGATCGGCACGTGGTAGTACTCAAGGAAGGTATCGACCCCCAACTTCCAGTTCATCTGCTTGGTCCAAACGTGGCTGCCGCGGTGGCGGTAGTCCGCGAGCCCGAAGGCCGCAAGCTCCGGGCCGAGACCGCCGAGGGCTTCGTCGAGGTCGAGCGTGCCGGCGGGGTCGAGCATCAGCCAGACGAGACCGTCGCGCTCCTCGGTCGGGAAGCGCACCAGGCCGGCCTCGCCGACCGCGATGTCGGGGAAGTGCTCGGCCGATGGCTGGGCCCGGAGCACGCCGCAGCGGTCATAGGCCCAATTGTGGTAGGGGCAGACAAACGCCTTGCCGACGTGGCCGGCGCCATCCAGCAGGCGGGCGCCGCGGTGCCGGCAGGTGTTGAGCAGGCCCTGCACCGTGCCGTCGTCGGCGCGGATCAGCAGCACCGGCACGCCTGCGATATCGAGCGTGAGATAGTCGCCGGGCTCCGCGATCTCACAGCCGAAGGCGAGGGGCAGCGGGTGACGCCGGAAGAGCGCCGCGATCTCGTTGGCGAGGGCCGTCTTGCAGGTATAGCGGGTGCCGTCCACCGCCATCGCGGCGTCGGCCTCCGGCAAGGTCTGGCGGCCGATGCGGTCGAGCGCCTCGGCGGCGAGGCGTTGTTCGGTCTGGGGCTGCACCGGTCTCTCTTCGCTGTTGTGTCGTTCCCGTCAGGCGGAGCGCGCGCGGCCCCGCAAGGCAAGATACAGTATACCGGCAAGCGAGGGGCATCCCACGCCGGTGCAGGCTTCCCCAGGCTGTCTTACGCGACGGACGGCCCGGCGTGATCCTCGGTCGCAATGACGCGATATGCGATGACGAGGTCTTGGCGATGACGAGTCACAGGACGGCGCGGCCAGATGCCGCGGGCGGGCCATGAATCCCGCCGACACCGGCGATGGCCTCGGGATCACACTCGGGGTCGAGGAGGAATTCTTTCTCGTCGACGCCGATACCCGCGATCTCCTCGCCGATCCCGACGAAAGAATCTTCGAGACGTGCGAGGCGAATAGTGGCCCCCACAAGGTGGTGCACGAGTTCCTCCGCTCCCAGATCGAGACCAACACGCGGGTGTGCAGCGGGGTGGCGGAGGTGCGCCAGGCGCTGCGCGAGACCCGGCGGCTCGTCATCGAGGCGGCTGAATGGCACGGCGCCCAGGTGATGGCCGCCTCCACCCATCCTTTCGCCTCGTGGCGGGAGCAGGCGCTCACGCCCGGGGAGCGCTACAGGCGGTTCGCCTCCACGTACCAGGAGACCGTGCGTCGCACCCTCGTTAGCGGCATGCACATTCACGCGGGCTTCGGCGATGAAGACTCGCGCATTCGGGTCATGACTGCGCTCAGGCGCTACCTGCCGCTGCTGCATGCGCTCTCCACTTCCTCGCCGCTCAACGGCGGGCATGAGACCGGGTTCAAGTCATTTCGTCTCACCGTGATGGGCGCCTTGCCGCGCACCGGCCTGCCCGGCCCGCTGCACTCCCGGGCCGAGTACGAGCGGCTCGTCGCCGAATATCGGCGCATGGAATACATCGGAGATGCCAGAGAGCTTTGGTGGGACATTCGCCCGGCCAGCGCATTCCCAACCATCGAGCTGCGAATCTGCGACGTCTGTACGCGCCTGGAGGACGCGGTGAGCATCGCGGCGCTCTACGCCGCCCTCATCCGCTGGCTTTCGCGCCTCGACCGCGACGGCGCGCTGCCGCCAGAGCCGCTCACCGAGCTCATCGCCCAGGATCGCTGGATCGCCCAGCGCTACGGGGTGCTCGCCTTCTTCGGCGACAGGAGCGCGGGCGACGGGCGGGTGGATATCGACGACTACGCGGCGGAGCTGGTGGAGGAGCTCGCGGACGATGCGCGCGCGCTCGGCTGCGAGGCCGAGATCGGCCACGCGCTCGCCATCATCAGGGAGGGGACCAGCGCAGACCGCCAGGTCGATCTCTACCGCTTGCGCCTTCTGGAGGGAGACTCGCGGGAGGAGGCGTTGCACCAGGTGGTGGATCAGGTACTCGCGGAGACGAAGGAGGGCCTCGACGAGCCATCCGGGTGAGGGGAGCGGCGCCATTGTCGCTCCCAGCCTGCGACCTCGCCGGGGACCATTCGGAACAGCGGGTGCGGCTCCACGGCGTCGGATGCCCTCATCGTCCGCCACCGTTCAGGCGCCCGCGCCTCCAGCTTCGCCATCAGGTGGCGCCACTCGAAGTCGAGCTGACCGCGCGTCACAGCGATCCGGGGAGCGGTGCGGTCGGCACTGATCTGGCCGGCATCGAAGCGGTAGCCGCGCACCACAGCCTCGGCGTGCACCGCGCGAGATAGGCGGCGATGGCGCAGAGAGGCGATGGCTGCGCCCGGAAGCGGTGCAGTTGGGGATGGTGCCGGTATCCCGCGGTCTTGCCGCTCAGCACAGCTTGGGCGAGCAGGGCTTCCCGCCACAGCGCGACCAGCCCCTTGGCATCGAGATACTGTGGATGGAGGCTCCAGAGGCGCACGCAGCCAACATTGGGATTGCCGGATGGGGCCGCAAGCAACGACTTGTGGTAGAGGAGTACCGCCTACCCACAACATGTCGAAGGATCGTTGGCAGGCACCCTACGCCTCCCTATATTGGGCGTCGGTGTGTCCACGCGATTGCCGGACCAACTGAACCTCATGGCCGATACCCTCGATCTCTTCGAAGGGCTCGACGAGAGCGCCCCTGCCAAGAAAGCCAAAGCGGCGCGCAAGACACCGCGCGTGGGTCGCCGGCGACGGCAGGCGCCCCAGCCTGCGCCGCCCGGTAATGGCGACTACACGGCGCACGACATCGAGATACTGGAGGGGTTGGAGCCGGTGCGCCGCCGGCCCGGCATGTTCATCGGCGGCACCGATCAGCGGGCGCTGCATCACCTCGTCGCCGAACTGCTCGACAATGCGATGGACGAGGCGATCGCCGGCCACGCGAGCCGGATCGAGATCATGCTCCACGACGACGGCTCGGCGTCGGTCAGGGACAACGGCCGGGGCATCCCGGTCGATCCGCATCCGAAATACAAGAATGTCTCGGCGCTGGAAGTGATCCTGACCACGCTGCACTCCGGCGGGAAGTTCGGCGACAAGGTGTATGCGACATCGGGAGGGGTGCACGGCGTCGGCCTCTCGGTGGTCAACGCGCTCTCCGAGGCGCTGACGGTCGAGGTGGCGCGCGACAAGCGGCTGTGGCGGCAGGCTTACGCGCGTGGTCGCCCGAAAGGCCCGCTCGAGGACGCCGGCCCCGTGACCAACCGGCGCGGCACGCTCGTGCGTTTCCGCCCCGATTCCAAGATCTTTGGCGAAGCGCTACGCTTTCAGCCGGAGCCGCTCTACGAGATGGCGCGGACGAGGGCCTACCTCCACCGTGGCGTCGAGATCCGCTGGTCCTGCGATGCAGCGCTGCTCGCAGGCGCCGGCGCGGCGCCGGAGAAAGCGGTCCTGCACTATCCGGGCGGCCTGGTCGACTATCTGTCCGCCGTCCTCGGTAAGTGCCACACGCTGACACCGGCTCCCTTCGCCGGCCAGGGCACGCTCAACGGCGACTCCGGCCGGGTCGAGTGGGCGTTCGCCTGGCCGGAGGACGAGGAGGGCTTTGTCGCCTCCCACTGCAACACGGTCCCCACCAGCTTGGGCGGTAGCCACGAGGCAGGCATGCGCACCGCGCTGGTGCGCGGTCTCAGGGCCTACGGCGCGCTCGTGGGAAACAAGCGCGCCGCCCAGCTCAACGCCGAGGATGTCGTCGGCGGCGCCTGCGCGCTCCTCTCCGTCTTTCTGCGCGAGCCGCAGTTCCAGGGGCAGACCAAGGAGCGTCTGACCTCGCCCGAAGCCGGACGCATGGTCGAGAGCGCGCTGGGCGATCATTTCGACCATTGGTTGTCGGCCGATCCGGCTGCCGCCAACCTGCTGCTAGACCGCGTCGTCGAGCGCGCCGAGGAGCGTCTGAGGCGCCGGAAGGACCGCGAAGTCGCCCGCAAGCGCGCGGCCCGTAAGACCCGACTGCCGGGCAAGCTCGCCGATTGCGCGCGCGGGGCGGCGAATGGCACCGAGATCTTCCTCGTCGAGGGCGATTCCGCGGGCGGCTCCGCCAAGCAGGCGCGCAACCGCGAGACCCAAGCGGTGCTGCCGCTGCGCGGCAAGATCCTCAACGTCGCCAGTGCCAGCGCCGATAAGCTGCGCGGCAACAAGGAGCTCGACGATCTGGTCCAGGCGCTCGGCTGCGGGACCGGTGCCCGCTTCGATGCAAGCGCGCTCCGCTACGAGCGCGTCGTCATCATGACCGATGCGGATGTGGACGGCGCCCATATCGCTGCGCTCTTGATGACGTTCTTCTACCGGCAGATGCCGGGCCTCATCGACGGCGGACACCTCTTCCTGGCGCAGCCGCCGCTCTATCGGCTCGCGCGTGGCGGCACCACGCGCTATGCGCGCGACGATGCCGACCGGGAGCGGCTGCTTGCCAGCGACTTCGCCGGTGCCGGCAAGGTCGAGACCAGCCGCTTCAAGGGGCTGGGCGAAATGCCGTCGGCCCAGCTCAAGGAAACGACGATGGACCCGGCGCGGCGCACGCTGCTGCGCGTCGAAATCGCGGAAGACGCGGGCGCGGCCACGGCACGCCGGGTCGAGGAGCTGATGGGCCGACGCCCCGAATCCCGCCTCGCCTTCATCCAGGCCCGCGCCGACACGGTGAGCGCGCTCGACCTGTGACAGGCGGCCGGCGCCGACGGCTCCGCGATCATCGCCGCATTCGAGGCCGAGTAAGCACGGGGTCAGAAGTCGGCCGACACCCGCCCGTCCTGAAGCAGGACCTGGAACGCCCGGTAGGTCTCGGCCGTGCCCTCTTCGAGGGAGATCGCGCCGTATTCGCCAATGTGCGCGCGCAGGAGCGCATCCCGGTCCTCCATTGGGAAGGGCAGCGGCTCGCCGCCTGCGCACACATGCGCGCCCGGTGCGAGGCGCCGTAGGACCTCCAGTGCGTCCTCGACCGGCACGACCGTTCCATTGCAGTCGAAGGCAGGCGCGCCGTCGCCGTCCCGCGACACGGCCTGCAGGAACGCCGACGCGACCTCGCCCGCGTAGAGATACGACACGGCGCCGGTGAAGGGCACCTCGTATTCCCGCCCGGCCGCCGCCGCGAGGATCGCGATGGTGGTCTTCGAGGTCATGCCCTGGTCGCGGCCGACTCCGTAGACGATGCCCGGGCGAAGCCCGATGCTGGGCACCGCCCAGTCCTGCCAATAGGTCCGGGCGATCGCTTCGTCGCAGGCCTTGTACGCGCCGTAGAGAGTGGAGGCGTAGGGGCTCTCCGCCGGCGCGCCGTGCGCGGCGATGGAGCTTGCGTAGACGAGGCGGCGCACGCCGTGGCGACGCGCTGCCTCGAAAACCGCCACCGTGCCCACCACGTTGACGCGAGCACCCGCGACGGGGTCCGCGCGGCAGAAGGGCACCTGCAAGGCGGCGAGATGGAGGATCGCACCGACCCCGTTCTCCGCCACGGCCCGGTCGACGGCCTCGGCATCGGCGATGTCGCCCTCGATCCAGGTTACCTGTGCGAGTTCTTCCTCCGACATCAACAGGCCCGGCCGTCGGCGGCTCGTATCGAGGTCGAAAGAGACGGCGGGCACGCCTGCGCGCACGAGGATCGCAAGCGCCCAGCTCCCGATGCACCCGCTCGAGCCGGTGACGAGCACCGGTCGGTCGAAGTCTCCTTTGCGGACGGTGAAGCGACTGTTCAATGAGTCCATGGCTGTCATCTGCCGATGTGGAAGGGTGGGGAGTGGATGCGCGGAGTCTCGCACGCGGCAGGGGCGGCTGCCAGCGCTCGGGCCGGCCGATCGGCCGCGCGGGTCTGTTTCCGCGAGACGCCCGTCGCTATCATCGCGCGGTGAGGAAAACCCGTGTGCGGGCGCCGCGAGAATGCGTGCAGGCCCGCAGGTGGAGCGCAAGCATGACCGAGACGACTTCGGCCGCGGGCACGGATATCGTCCTCCTCGACGGCGGTGTGGGTCAGGAACTCTACAGGCGAAGCACGCGCCCCGCGGCGCCGCTCTGGTCCGTTCAAGTCATGATGGACGAGCCGGACCTCGTTGAGGCCGTGCACCTCGACTTCATCGAGGCCGGAGCGCGGATCATCACGGCGAACACCTACACGGCGACGCCGCACAGGCTTACCCGTGACGGCAAGGCCGACATGTTCAAGACATTGCATTGCGCCGCCCTCACCGCAGCGACATCCGCCCGCGAGAAGAGCGGACAGGCCATCAGGATCGCCGGCTGTTTGCCGCCGCTGGTCGGGAGCTACCGGGCGGACCTGACGCCGCCCGAAGACGAATGCCTCGCTAACTACCGCAGGATTGTCTCCGTGCAGGCAGATCATGTCGACTTGTTCCTGTGCGAGACCATGCTGTCCGCGGCGGAAGCGCGCGCAGCGACCGTTGCGGCGGGCGAGAGCGGCAAGCCGGTCTGGACGGCCCTCTCGGTAAACGATGCCGACGGCACTCTGCTGCGCTCGGGCGAGGGGGTTGCCGCAGGCGCGCAAGCGGCCGTGGACGCGGGTGCCGAGGCGGTACTGATCAACTGCTCGAGCCCCGAGGCGGTGACTGCCGCCCTGCCGCTGTTGGCCGGCGTTGGAGTCCCGTTCGGCGCCTATGCCAACGGATTCGTCTCCATAGGCGCCATGCAACCGGGCGGAACCGTGGAGGCGCTGGAGGCGCGTGACGATCTGGGCCCGGCAGCCTATGCGGGCCACGCCATGGACTGGGTTGCCGCAGGCGCCCGGATTGTCGGCGGCTGCTGCGAGATCGGGCCCGGCCATATCGCCGCGATCGGGCAGCGCCTTGTCGCCGATGGCCACGAGATCGTGGCCGCGCTTCGTCACTAACCCGCGCGCGTCGCCTATCCTGCGATCGACACGCCGCCGTCCACGACGAAGCTTTGGCCGGTGGTCCAGCGGCCGGCGTCCGAGGCCAGGTAGACCGCGATTCCTGCGATGTCCTCGGGCTCGCCGAGCCGCCTGAGCGGCGTTCGGGCGATCCGATCCGCCGCGCGTTCCTCGTCCTCCAACAGCGCTCGCGCAAAATCCGTTCGCACGAGGCCGGGCGTAATGGCGTTGACCCGGATGTTGTGCGGCCCGAGCTCCACGGCAAGATTGCGCACGAGCTGGAAGTCGGCGGCCTTGGAGATGCAATAGGCGCCGATCACGTCGGAGCCGATCTGGCCCCCGATCGACGACACGTAGATGATCGCGCCGTCCTTCCGCTCCCGCATCTCGGCCGCGACCATCTGCGCGAGCCAGAGGTTGGATTGCACGTTGGTCGCCATGATCTTGGCGAAGGTGTGGTCCGGGATGTCCGCGAACGAGCCGTAGTGCGGGTTGATGGCGGCGTTGCCGACGACGATGTCGATGTGTCCCAAGGCCCGGCGGCTTTCCTCGATCAGGTGCTCGAGTTCCTCCTTGCGCCCCACGTTGCACGTGAGGCCCAGCACGGCGAGTCCCTCGTCGCGCAGCTCCCGCTCCGTCGCCTCGACCCGGCCTGCATCCCGGCTGGAAACGACGACCTGCGCGCCATGCTGGGCGAGCGCGCGCGCGATGGCCTTGCCGATCCCCTTAGTCGAGCCGGTGACGACGGCGCACTTGCCGGTGAGGTCGAAGAGGGGGGACATGGCGCTCTCAGGCCAGCGAATCCGGAGACCGGATCATGCGGCGGCCCGCAGCCATCGGTGGCTCCGGTCTATGTGAATGGGGCGGTGTTGGCATATCCTCCCGGCCTCGGCGTCTCCCGGCGCTGCGGGGGCGCGAGGATGACCGCTCCGCACAAGGCAGTCCAGGCCAACGGCTGCTTGCGGCGCGGCGGCGGGCGGCGGAGCGGCAGTCTGCCGACCGACGACGCGAATGCACGGTGATCGAACAGAGAATCTCGAATGGCAAGATCGGACTTTTCATTCTTCTTCCCGTTCCGCGTGAGGTATGCGGAGGTCGATGGGCAGATGATCGTCTTCAACGCCCACTACCTCACCTATTTCGATACGGCGATCACCGAGTTTTTTCGCGTGCTGCCCTACGACTACCAGGGGCAGGTGGAGCGCACAGGCGAGGACTATCACACGGTCAAGACGCTGGTTGAGTACTACGCGCCGATCCGCTTCGACGATGAGATCGAGGTCGGCGTGCGCACACAGCGGATCGGTCGCTCGAGTCTCACCTTCGGCTTGGAAATCCATCCGAAGGGGCAGGACGAACGCCTCGCCTCGGGCGAGGTGGTGTGGGTCAACACCGATCAGACGACGCACCGCCCGGCGCCGCTGCCTAAGGAGCTGGTGGCGAAGCTGCAGGCGTTCGACGGCGGCGGGGACCCGGCGCCCTGACGGGCGCGCGACACAACACGGCGCGGGCCGCGCGGGCCGCGCCTCACAGGGAGGATGACGATGGCTGAACCGACTCTGGAGCAACAGGTCGCGAGGCTCACCGCGATCGAAGACATCAAGCAGATGAAGTCGCAGTACTGCTACTACGCCGATCACGGCTACGACCCTGATGGCATGGCGAGCCTCTTCGTCGAGGACGCCATCTGGGATGGCGGCGACTTCGGCCGCTACGAGGGCAAGGCGGCGATCAGGGAATTCTTCGTCGGCATCAAGGACGAGATCGTCTTCGCAATCCACCCGGTGATGAACCCCATCATCACGCTCGACGGCGACACGGCGAATGCGAAATGGTGTCTGATCATGTGGTGCACCATGATGGTCGACGGCCGCAAGGAGGCCCGCTGGTTCGCCGCCGAATATGACGATTACCTGGTGAAGCGCGACGGCAAGTGGCTGTTCACCCACATCAAGGTCGAGGGCAAGTTCCTGGCCGCGCACGGCGAGGGCTGGGCCGACCAGACCGGGTAGTCACGCTACCGTTTGCCGCCGAACCCGGCGCTCAAATCATCGCGTTCGAGGACACCGCCCATGCCTTCGTGAGCCGGGCCGAAGAACGCGCCCGTCACGGTGCCGGCATCGCCGCCGGTCTGCACGAAGGTGTTGCCGCGGACTTCGATGCCGTAACGCAGGTCGCCGTCGTTCCAGGTTGCACCGGTCCCGAGCGCGCCCGGCGCTGCATTGGCCGCCCACTGTTCGAGCCCCGCAAACTCGACCCAACCTGTCAGCTTCGTCAGGTCGAGGGAGAGATCGGCGGCACCGGCGACCGCCTCGGCGTCGGGCGTGAGGCCGAGCAGACGGCCGGCCCAGGAGACGGTGCCCGAGAGTGCGGTGTTGTCCTCAAGATTTGTGTGCGGCGATGGCCCGGACGCCCAGGGCTGAGACAGGCCGTTCCTGAGCGCGGCGCCGAAAGAGATTTCGCCGTCCTCGATGTCGATCGCGCCGCGCGCGTGCAGCGAGGTGTCGGACCAGTCTCCCAACTCGTCTGCGATACGTCCTGGCGCGGTCCCTGGCTCAAGATGGCCATACACCGCGAGGAGGGCCTCTCGATCGAGAGGGTGAAGGATGTGCGCCGAGAGCTCCTCGCTGCCGCCCCCGACCATGATCGTTCTCGGGAAGCGATCTGCATCCACATGGCCGCGGCCGAGCAGGTGAATGAGCTCGTGCGCGATGACGCCCAGCCGCTCAAGCCCCTTGGTTCGGGTATGGTCCACGAAGACCCGACCGCCTCCGATCTCGATCCTGAACGGCGCGTCCGGGTCCCCGGTCGGCACCACCGCGAAGAGCGGTTCCGCCAGCCCGATGTTCTCGTCGATTGGCGGCGCGGCCTCTTGAGACCAGTCCTCCTCCCGCGCGAATACGACGAGGATTTCGCCGTCTGAGGGGGTGACGGTGCCGGCAGGCGCAGGGTCGCGGTTGACCTCCAGCTGCCAGTCTACGGGCAGGGCCGCGTTGATCGCCTGAACCGCGCGAATCGTTTCGTCGACCAGCGCCGGCGGAGTGCCGTCCGCCAAGCGTACCGTCGGCGGCACGGCGCCGAAGCGCAGGAACAGGCCGCCGGGAAATTCCACCATGGACGCAGGGTCGTCGTCCTGGTCTTGCACGTCCAGGAACGAGGCGGCGTCCGCTTCCAGGTAGGCAATCACTTCGGCGGCGCCGATGCCATCCTGCACCGAGCCGTAAGAAACCCTGATCTCGCCGTGAAGGGCGGCCTGCAGCAGCGCGTCGGCCCGTGCTGCAACATCGGCGCCGACATGAATGGTCCTCTGGAGCGGCACGATCGGCGCCTGGCGCGCGTGAAGCGGCGTTTGCAGCGGCAGGTCGGGGATAACCGGAACCGACATGTCGGTCGCTCGGTCGTCGCATGCCGCCAGCGTGAGTGCCGCCGCCGCGCCGAGACATACCAGTGGAAGCCTCATGAACTCTCCTCGTTGTGCCGTAGCGCTTCGCTTCAATTGGCGCCGGCTCGACCCGGTTCGAGACCAACATGGCACCGTTGCGGGGCTGGGCACGGCCTCGAATTTCTCCCTGCGGTGACGGCCGGCGTCGCGCTCGAAACACATTTCTTGGGCGGGATTCGCCGGGATTAAGTGGGATTAAGTGGGATAAGTGGGATAAGTGGGATTCCGCGAGACAAGGGGCGGCAAAGACGTGGACTGCGGGCGGCTCGCTCTTGCGCCGCGACGCGCGAAAGCATGATTGCTGCATAACGCCATCCTGGCGCAGACGCCGCGCAGCCTGCACCGCACCATGGTCCAGAGCGTCGGGCGGAAATGCGGGTCAGAAATCGATGTCGACGCCCACCGGGCAGTGGTCGGAGCCATGCTGGTGGGGCCAGATGAAGGCCCCCTCTACCCGTTTCATCGCGGCGGGAGAGGCCAGCATGTAATCGATCCGCCAGCCGACGTTGCGCTCTCGCGCGCCGCCCCGTTGCGTCCACCAGCTATAGTGGTCCGGCTCGTCTGGATGGAGCGCGCGAAAGGCGTCCACCCAGCCGGCCTCCAGCCAGCGGTCGATCTCGGCCCGCTCTTCGGGCAGGAAGCCGCTGTTCCTGACATTGGCCTTGGGCCGCGCGAGGTCGATCTCGCGGTGCGCGGTGTTGAAGTCGCCGATCGCGAGCACCGGGCAGCGGCGGCGCATCTGCTGCACCCGCTCGAAGACCGCCCGGTAGAAGTCGAGCTTGTAGGGGACGCGGCTGTTATCGCGGTTCTTTCCGTCCCCCTTGGGGAAGTAAGCGTTGACGACGGCGAAGCGACCGCGCTCGCTGCGGAAGTGCGCGGCGATGTAGCGGCCCTCAATATCGAATTGGGGCACGCCGAGCCCGGTCTCCACCCGCTCCGGCGCAAGCCTCGCGTAGATTCCGACGCCGCTGTATCCCCGGCGCTCGGCTGCCACGAACGCCGTCTGCCAGCCGGCCGGCGCGCGGGCCTCGTCGGGAATCTCCTCGTGGAGCGCGCGGACCTCCTGAACGCCCACGATGTCGGCCCGCGCGCGTTTCAAAAAATCCGCGAAGCCCCTCTTCACGCAAGCCCTGATCCCGTTGACGTTCCAGCTCACCACGCGCATCGGCTGCTCTCCGGGCGACCCCTACGATTGGATGTCGACTCTGCGTTAGGGTGGGACAACGGGCGCCCGGCGGCAACGGTGCCGGCAACGAGGAGGGGAGAGGCATGGCGGGGCGCAAGCTCAGATCGCACGAATGGTTCGGGAAGGCCGACAAGGACGGCTTCCTGCACCGAAGCTGGATGAAGAACCAGGGTCTGCCGGGCGATCGGGGAGAATTGCGCCGATGCGCCCTGCCACAACGAGGACGTGATCCTGCCGCTGGACCGGCCTCTCGCTGCCCAGGGCGGGATCGCCGTGCTGCGCGGCAATCTCGCCCCGAGCGGTGCCGTGCTCAAGCCGTCGGCTGCGACGCCGGCACTGATGCAGCACCGGGGCCGCGCCGTCGTCTTCGAGACGATCGAGGATTACAAGGCGCGCATCGACCGCGACGATCTCGATGTCGACGAGAACTGCGTCCTCGTCCTCAAGAACAGCGGGCCGCGCGGCTACCCCGGCATGGCCGAGGTCGGCAACATGGGCCTGCCCAAAAAACTTCTCAAGCGGGGCGTCCGCGACATGGTGCGGGTCTCCGACGCGCGCATGAGCGGCACCGCCTACGGCACCGTCGTCCTGCACACGGCGCCCGAGGCCGCGGCCGGCGGTCCGCTCGCGCTTGTGAAGGAAGGCGACACGATCGAGCTCGACGTTGCCGGGCGCAGGCTCCACCTCGAGGTCCCGGATGACGAGCTCGCGCGCCGCCGCGAGTCCTGGCAGCCGCCGGAACCGCCGATGCTCTCCGGCTATCAGCGCCTCTATTTCGACCATGTGCTGCAGGCCGACCGCGGTGTCGATCTCGACTTTCTCGTGGGCCAGCGCGGCGCCGCCGTGCCCCGCGAGGCGCACTGACGGGCCGTCTCAGAGGGCGTCTCCTGCCTGATGACGGCGCTTGCGTCCTTTCGCCGCCGCTGGCCGTGGATCACCGCCGACCTTCAAACGATACGGAACGTCCTTCCCGGAAGGCTTCCGGGCATCCCGCCGGACTCAGGCCGGCGTATCGAGATTCCGCTTAGCGACGGAAGCGGTGACCGCCTTGTCGCACGCTTCCATCCGGGACGCGAGCCGGTGCCGGCCGTGGTCCTGGTGCCGGGACTCACGGGCTGCGAGGGGAGCCGGCACGTGCTTCAATCCGCAGGCGCGTGGGCGGCCGGTGGCGCGCCGGTGGTCCGCCTCAACCTCCGGGGCTCGCCGCCGGGCCGTACGCTTGCCAAGGGCCACTACCACATGGACCGGGTGCGAGACCTCGCCGACGCCTGCCTGGCAGTGGGCGATCTCGATCCCGGCATCGCGCAACGTGGCATCGCGATCGTGGGATTCTCGCTCGGCGGAGCGCTCGCCCTCCGCCTTGCCCAGGCGCCTTTCCTTCCCGGGGCCGTGAAGGCCGTGGTTGCGGTGTCCGCGCCTCTGGACCTCGTGGCGACGGCAGAGCGGATTGCCCGTCCTCGAAACCGCTTCTATGAGCGATGGCTGCTCGGGCGGCTGCGGTGCGAGACGGAGCCGCTTTGGCGCGATGCACCGGCGCCCGTGCGCGCTGCGGTTCAAGGCGCGCGGCATATCCGGGATTTCGACGACGCGTTCACCGCGAAAGAGGCCGGATATCGCGGCGCGGCGGACTACTACACGACCTGCTCGCCCCTGCGCGGCATGGGCGCGCTCCGCATTCCCGCGCTCCTCATTCACGCCGACGACGATCCCTGGGTTCCGCCGCCTTCCGTCGTCGAGCGCGCGCCGCTTCGCGTCGTCGTCACACGCTGCGGCGGACACGTGGGGTTTCACGGAAGAGCGAGCTCGATGCCCTGGTACGTGGATGCCGCCGCGGCGTTCGTGCGGGGGGCAATGTAACAAAACTGTCATTTTCGTCGCCGGTGTGGGATATTGCCGCTCTGCCATCGCCACAGGGTGGCGCCACATGATCACGGTGTGCGAGGAGGTGTTCCTCCTGATGCTCGACTACGACACCGGCAGGCCCAGCACTCGGCTGCCGGATCGTAGTCTTCGCTCGGCCCTCGGCGGGGCCCTGTTGATGGACCTCGCCCTTGCGGACCGCATCGACACGGACCTCGACGGGCTCTTCGTCGTCGACTCCGCGCCGCTGCAGGAACCCGCGCTCGACCGTGCGCTCGCGCAGATCGCCGCCGACGGCAGGCATCGCCCCATCGTCCATTGGGTCGAGGTGTTCGCCGGCAACTATCACGCGATACTGTCGATGCTGGTCGACCGGCTGGTGGCGCGGGGAATCGTGATCCGCGGCCGCGACGGCATGCTGCTGGTCATGGGCACCCATCGCTATTGCGACGAGAACGGCCGGCCGTTGCGGGACGTACGGCAACGACTCGCCGGCGAGCTGCTGAGCGACGAGGTTCCCGACCCGCGCGACATCATGATCGTCAGCCTGGCCGAGGCCTGCGCGCTCTGGCCGAGCCTGCTCGATGAGAGCGCATGCGTGCGGCTCGCGCCCAAGATTGCGCAGATCGCCAAGATGGACTTGATCGGGCAGGCGGTGACGCGGGCCATCCACCTCCAGCAGGAGGCGCCCGCGCCGCACACCCCGCGGCGCAGTCCCGATTACTCCACCGCCGGTTTGGCCGCCGCAGAGTAACGGCCGGGCTTGTTGCCCGCGCCCCGGTTCGACACTACCGTTCCGCAAAGGGCCGGAATGCCGTGCTCGTCCGGACCCTCAGCAACACGAGCGCTGAGTTGCCGCCAGGACGCGTGAGCCTGAGCGGGGCTGCGATCGGGAGATTAGGGGATGAAGCTCACGGACTATGCCGCCCACGATGCCTTGGGATTGGCCGCGCTCGTCAAGAACGGCGAGGTGACGGCGGAGGAGTTGCTGGCGTGCGCGCTCGAAGCGGCGGAGGCGCTCAACGGCGACCTCAATGCCATCGTCCGCTCGATGGAGGCGGAGGCGCGGGCTTCGATCGCAGACGGCCTCCCTGCCGGGTCGTTCGAGGGGGTGCCCTTCCTGCTCAAGGACCTGACCCAGTCCTACGCCGGCGTGCCGACCGATTGCGGGAGCCGCTTCTTCAAGGGTTGGACCCGCGACTTCGACAGCGAAATGGTGGCGCGGTGGAAGCGCGCTGGATTGGTCATCTTCGCCAAGACCAACACGCCGGAGGGCGGCTCCAGCGGCTCCACCGAGCCCGTGGCCAACGGCCCCACCCATAACCCGTGGAAGCTCGGCTACTCACCCGGCGGCTCCAGCGGAGGCTCGGCGGCCGGGGTGGCGGCAGGCATCGCGCCGGCGGGCCATGCCAACGACGGGGGCGGGTCGATCCGCATCCCCGCCTCGGCCTGCGGCCTGGTCGGGCTCAAGCCGAGCCGCGGGCGCACGCCCAACGGCCCCGACTTCGGCGAGCTCTGGAACGGTATCGCGATCGAGCATGTGGTGACGCGGAGCGTGCGGGATTGCGCCGCCCTGCTCGACGCCACCGCCGGCCCCGGTGTCGGCGAGCCCTATTACGCACCGCCGCCCGCGCGGCCCTTCCTCGACGAAGTGGGTGCCGATCCGGGCAGGCTCCGCATCGGAATATCCACGAAGGCGCCGACGGGAAGCGCGGTCGATGCCGATTGCGTCCGCGCCACGGAGGATGCCGCGGCGCTCTTGGAGGATCTGGGTCACATCGTCGAGCCGGCAGCGCCCGCCTTCGATGTCGAGACGATGTTCGACGGCTGGACCAAGATCTTCCAGGCCAACGAGGCGTGGGCCTTCGACGGCTACGCCGCGGCGACCGGGCAGACGCCCTCGAGCGAGAACACCGAGGCCAACAACCTCCATCTGATCGAAGAGGGGCGCAAGCTGAGCGGCGCCGATCTGGTGCAGGGGATCGCCGATGTCCATGCGACGACGCGGGACTTCGCGCGCTTCTACGAGGACTACGACATCTGGCTGACGCCGACGCTCGGCACCGCGCCGCCGCCGCACGGCCACCTCTTCGCCGACGACGATGCCGAGGTTTTCTTCGAGCGGCTGCTGGCGTTCATCCCGTTCACGCCGATCTTCAACTGCACCGGCAATCCGGCGATCGCGCTTCCGCTCAGCTGGAACGGCGACGGGCTCCCCATCGGCGTCCATTTCGGCGGCCGCATCGCCGAAGAGGCGACGTTGTTCCGCCTCGCGGCCCAGCTCGAGGAGGCGCGGCCCTGGCGGGCGCGCCATCCGGGGACGAGCGTCTGGTCCCTTAGCTAGCGCCGCCCTCCCCGGGCGCGAGACAGTCCGTGAAGGCCGCGGCCATGTTGCTGAGCAGCGTGAAGTAGAGCTCCGGCCCGTCCTCGATGGCGGCGCCCAAGGGATCGACCGTGCCGGTTGCGACCTCGCTGCCTTCGACGATGGTCCGGACGAGGCTCTCGTCGAACTGGGGCTCGGCGAGCACGCAGGTCACGTCGAGCGCTTGAACCTTGTTGCGGAGTTCGGAAATGCGCCGGACGCCGGGCGGGCGCGACGGGCTGACCACGACCGAGCCGACGACGGTGAGCCCGAAGCGGTCCTCGAAATAGCGGTAGCCGTCGTGGAAGACGATGAACGGCACGCCGCGGGCCGGCGCCACTTGCGCGGCGATCTCCTCGTTCAGGTGGTCGAGGCGGCGGCGGAGCCCGTCGGTGTTGGCCTCGTAGACCGCTTCGTTGGCCGGGTCGGCCTCGGCCAGGACGTCGGCGATCGTCCGCGCCATCGCCCAGCCGTTGATCGGGTCGAGCCAGATGTGCATGTCGAAGGGGCCGTCCTCATGGTCGTCGTGGTGCTCGACTGCGACTTCATCCGCTCGCGCCTCGCCCACATGCACCTCGTGAACGTCGTCGTGCCCATCCTGCCGTTGGTGGCCGTGGCCATGGTGGTCGTCCCGCTCGAACGCACCGCCCTCGCGGAGCGGCTGAAGAATCAGACCCGGCGCGTCGGCGAGCACGACCACGTCGGCGTGTCCGGGGAGCGTTTCGACCGGCCCGGCGAGCGCGGTCTCCATTGTGTCGCCGATCAGGAAGATGACATCGGCGTCCGCGATCGCCATCGCGTCAGAGGGGTGCATGTTGAACGTATGCGGCGACGCGGCGCCCCGGATGATGAGGTGAGGCTCGCCCACGCCCGCCATCACGGCACTTACCAGCGAATGCACCGGCTTGATCGTGACAACGACCCGCAAGTCGTGGTCGGCCAACGCCGGGCCGGCGGCGGCACAAGAGAGGAGCGCTGCCGCGGCGAGCGCGAGAGGCAAGCGTCGCAGCACCGGCATCATCGGCAGACGAATCACTGTCAGACCTCCGCAGATCGAGCGACCATAGCCACAATGGTCGTCGACTTGTATACTAGTTTGAGCGGTCCGCTAATATGATGCAAAAGAGTTTTTTGTCGACCTAGTTGACGTATATGTCTTTGCCGGAATCGGGTATGACGGCAGGAATGGCACCCGCCGCCAGGTCTGACCCGCTCGTCAGCGCCCGCGGCATCGGCGTGCGGCTGGGCGAGCGCTGGATCTTCCGGTATGTCGACCTCCAGGTGCTGCGCGGCGCGCTGGTCTTCCTGATCGGCGCCAACGGCGCCGGCAAGTCGACCTGCGCCAAGGCGGTGCTCGGCCTGATCGCCATCGACGAAGGCAAGGTGGAGCGGCTGCCGGCGGCGGCGCTGGGCTATGTGCCGCAGCGCCTCTCCATAAGCCCGACGCTGCCGCTCACGCTCCGCCGGCTGATGACCCTGACCGGTCGCTACTCCCGTCGCGAGATCGACGCGGCGCTCGCCGCCGTCGGACTGGAGAAGCTCGGCAATCCGCCCATCGCGACGCTCTCCGGCGGCGAGTTCCAGCGCCTGCTGCTGGCACGGGCGTTGATCGACCGGCCCGACCTGCTGGTCCTTGACGAGCCGGCCCAGGGGGTCGACGTCAGCGGGACGGAGGTCTTCTACGAGCTGATCGAGGAGATCCGCCGCACCATCGGCTGCGGCATCCTGATTATCTCCCACGACATCGAGCTGGCGGCGAAGACCGGCGACGATGTCGTCGTCCTGGTGCCCCACGAGCATGACGAGAAGCCCCCTGCCGCGGGCTCCACGGCCGGGGGCTGAGCGATGCTCGACGACTTCTTCGTGCGCGCCCTGCTTGCCGGGATCGGCCTCGCCCTCGTCACCGGGCCCGCGGGGTGTTTTGTCGTCTGGCGCAGACTGGCCTATTTCGGCGAGACGATCGCGCACTCCTCCCTGCTCGGCGTCGCCCTCGCCATCGTGTTCAGCTTCAACCTGGTGATCGGCATTCTGATCTGCGCTGCGCTGGTGGCGCTCATCATGTTCTATCTCGACAGACGCGGCACGCTGCCGACCGATACGTTGCTCGGCCTGCTCGCCCATGGCGGGCTGGCGCTGGGCCTCGTCATCCTGTCCTTCTTCCCGGCCATGCGCCTCGACCTGCACGCACTGCTCTTCGGCGACATCCTCGCCGTCTCGCGCACGGATCTCGCGGTGATCTGGGGCGGCGGCGCGATCGTCCTGGGCGTGCTGTGGTGGCTCTGGCGCCCGCTGCTGGCGGCGACCGTCGACGCGGACCTCGCTACCGTGGCGGGACTGAAGCCGGAGCGCGCGCGGCTGATATTCGGGCTTCTGGTGGCGGTGATCATCGCCGTCGCCATCAAGATCGTCGGCATCCTGCTGATCGTGGCGCTGCTGGTGATCCCGGCGGCGACGGTTCGTCGCTTCGCGCCCAATCCCGAATGGATGGCCGCAGGCGCGGCGGCGGCCGGCGCCGTCGCCACGGTGGGCGGGCTCTACGCGTCCGCGACTTGGGACACGCCCTCCGGCCCCTCCATCGTCGTCACCGCGCTTGCCATCTTCATCGTGACCCGCAACGACGGACTGCGGAAGTTGGCGCAAGCGACGGTCAGCCGGAGGCGGTGACGGCCTCGTCGGAGCAGCCTTCCAGCTCGATCTGCACCGTGACGTGGCGGATGTCGAAACGATCCGCGAGGCGCTCCTGAATCGCGGCGACGGCCGAATCCGGATTGGTGCCCTCGGTCACGCGTGCGTGGAGCGTGAGCAGCGAGCGTTCCTGCGAAAGGGACCAGGCGTGGACGTGATGCACGTCCTCGACGACGGCAACGTGCAAGACCAGGTCGCGGCCGATGTCGTGAACGTCCAGCTGCTGAGGCACGCCTTCGAGCAGGACGTGCGCCGCGTCCCTCATCAGGAACCAGGCGCTGCGCAGCACCAGCAGCCCGACCAGCACGGAGAGGATCGGGTCGATCGGCATCCATCCGGTCGTCATGATGACCAGCGCCGCGCCGATCGCCGCCACCGAGCCCAGCATGTCGCTCCACACGTGGAGCAGGGCGCCCCGTACGTTGAGGTTGTTGCGATCGGCGCCGTGAAGCACCGCGAATGCGGCGATGTTGATCGCGAGGCCCAGCCCCGCCACCGCCAGCATGGGGCTGGCCAGCACCTCCGTCGGGTTCAGCAGCCGGTCGACCGCCTCGCTGAAGATCCAGATGCAGATGAAGACGAGGCCGATCCCGTTGGCGAAGGCGGCAAGAACGGGGAAGCGGTGATAGCCGTAGGTGCGTGCCTTGTCGGCAGGGCGGTGGCTCAGCCTGAAGGCGAGCCAGGCGAAGAACAGGGATACCGAGTCGATGAGCATATGCGCGGCATCGGCGAGCAGCGCGAGGGAACCCGAGATCACCCCGCCGGCCACCTCGGCGAACATGAAGCCTGCGGTCAGCAACAGCGCCCAGAAGATGCGGGTCTCATTGCTGCCGTGCATGTGGGCAGCGTGTGAGTGGCCACCGTGCTCGTGGCCATGACTGTGGCGCGTGCCGGCCATCACTGAGCGCCTGTTGAATGGTTTAGCGAAGACACGTGGCGTTCGCCTCCGATCCGAACCAGGACAGTCTATTGCATCGGGGGCGTGATCGGCTCGCTTTCCCGCGATCTGCAGCCGTCGTTACGGGCAATTCAGCCGAGCGGTGTGTTGAGAAAGGCGATGAAGGAGACCAGTCCGACCAGGGTGACCAAGGCGGCACCTGCGTAGTTCATGCCGTGCCGCAGCGCGTTGGCTCTGCCGCCGCCGGAGCGTTCCATGACTCGCATCGCCGCTTGTCTCGCGAGGATCGCACCGACCCCCAGCACGCAAATGCTCGATCCGATGCCGAGCGACATCGCCGCGACCAGCAGGGAGCCGGGATAGATCATGTCGTTCGCCACCGCGTACAGCATGATCAGCACGGCCCCCGGGCAGGGGACCATCCCGGCCGCGAGCGCCAGGATGCCGCCCTCCGCCCTCCCGCCATGGCTGTGGCTGTGGCTGTGATCGTGGCCGTGCCCGTGGTCATGACCGTGATGATGACCGTGCTCATGGCCGTGTGTGCCGTTTGCACGCCGTCTCAGCGACGCACGCACGGCCTGGTAGAGCATGTAGGCGCCGATGCCGACGATGATGAGGAAGCTCGCGGCGCGCACGCCCGGCACGTCCGATAGCCCCAGCCCAAAGCCGCCGCGCAGCACGAGGTCGGCCAGCCAGACGATGACGATGGCGGCGATGACGTGGACGATGGCGATCTGAACCGCCATGACGACGCCACGCATGACCCGCGCGTCCCGCCCGAGGAAGTAGGACACGACCACGAATTTCCCGTGCCCCGGCCCGAGCGCATGGACGGCGCCGTATGCGAACGCGACCGCAAGGGCCAGGAGGAGCGAGCCGAGATTCTCGCCCCGCTCGATGGCGTTCATGTGGAAGGAGACCTCGGCGTTGGCGCGGCGCTGAAAATCCATGAGGAAGTCGGCCACCCTCTCGAAGAGGCCGCCCTGTTCCTCGACGATCTCGACCGCGACGGGGACCGTCGTTGCGCCGTCGGTCTGCGCGAGCGCGAGCGGCGCCGCCAAGAGGCTCGCCAGCACCCCGATTCCCGCGACGAACAGCGCCGTGAGCGGGCTGCGGCTTCGCGGGCGACGGGGTCGGCGGATCGTCAACGCCTATCCCTCACAGGCAAGCGTAACGGGTTGGGGATGACCGGATTGCGCCCCCTTGCCGCGCGCGACGCTAAATTTGCATCCTGCCGTCATCTCGCCGCTAACCAGCAGAAAGGCCGAATCGGAGAAGTTGAAATCCACAACGTTGTCCCGATCGAACAGGCTGACGGTTACGGGCGCTTCCTTTGGATCGAGCGGCGGGGTAAGCGCCACGGAAAACTCGTAGATGAGCTTCGTTTCTTCGATTCGCGCCGCAAAGCGATCCACGTCGTGACCTTGGCGTTTTTCGTCCCCCGACCAGATGTGAACGAAATAGTCGGCCGGTGAGAGAGGATCGAACGTCTCGGCGCGCAAATTCTTGACCTCGAGAGGATTGAGCGCCCCGTCCCGATCCAGATCGTAGGTTTGGACGCTGCGGGCGCTGTAGAAGTCGTCGAATATCCACGAAAATTCCAATCCGCTGACCCGCTGATCGTCGAACGCGACAGTGATCGTGGCCTCGGCCCACACGTCCGGATTGGCGCGCGCCTCAGCCGGCGCCAGCGACACGGTCAGGGCGACAACCAGCGCCCATAGCCTGAGGACCGCCGCCATGGAGGATAATTATAACATGTTATCTGACATGTCAACCCGCCTGTTTGGCGAACTTTTTGCTGCGCTGCCCGGCGGCCGATGTCGGCGCGAGAGGACAGGCGCGGGCCGGGTCGTCCCTCGTCTCGGGTGTGCTCTACTCAGGAAGGGCGAAGGTTGTCGCGCCGGCGGGCCGGCCGACGCAACTAGGGACGCTCGCTAAGAGCTGAGGTCCACAGGCCCGAGCGGGATCTGCGCCGTCGAGTCCGTCAGCGCTTCCATCACCTTCCTCTGGCTGCCGCGCAGCGCCCTCTCGGTCAGTTGTGCGGCCCGCTCGCCGTCGCCTTCGATCAGCGCCGTAACCAGATCGTCGTGAAAGTGATGGAACTCGTGCTCCCGTCTCTGCATCGCGAGGCCAAGGTGCACGATGCGCTCATGCTGCTCCATGAGGCCCACAACCAGGGTGACCAGGCGCTGGTTGCCGGTGGACTCCGCGACATAGCGGTGGAACGCGCGGTTCGCCCGCAGATATGCCGCCTGGCCGGCCTCGTTGCCCGCCGGGTAGGTCGCGTGGGCGGCGTCATTCAGCGAGCGCAGCCGCGCCGCATCCACCTTGCCGGCGGCGAGCCTGACGGCAGTGACCTCGAGCACGAGGCGAAGCTGGAATATCTCCTGGATGTCGCGCAGCGTGACCGGGGAGACCGCGTTCCCCTGCCTCCCGCGTGAAACGATTAATCCCTCCTGGCGCAGCCGCATCATGGCGCTGCGGATCGGTGCCTTGCTCATGCCGTAGCGCGCGACGAGCAAGCCCTCCGAGACTTCCTCTCCAGGTTGCAAGGCGCAGGAGATGATGTCGTCCTTGATCCTCGCGTAGGCGGTATCGTTCAGGTTTTGCGCGGTGCCCGCTTTACTGTCATTTGGCGAGCCCGCAGGTCGACGGGCCTCATGACGTCTTTTGGATGGCATGAATGGTCGAGTCCTCGCCGGCGCCTTTCAGCGGAGGCGGCTGTGCGGGGTTCTGATGGTGCCTCAGCGTAGTGCAATCGTTTGCTGTCTGCGAGGGTGAGCACATGAGTGGGGCAGCGCGCGGTGGTCCGCTGCGACCGGCCAATGTGTGGCCACTGTGTCGGGGGTACAGGTCGCAGTAACCGTCCCCGATAGAGTATGTGCATCTGGGTATATACACCACTACTCTTCGCATACACTATATATAGGAGGGCTGATGATATAATAGATGCGACTCGAGTCTCAACGGATGCATTCGTGAACGCTCTTCTCCACGAACGCCGGCATTTTCCCGGTGCCTTCGGTGCCTGAATCCGTTCGCCGGCCCGTGCTGGGGGCGGCCCCCTGGTTGGGGCGTTTCTGCCTCCGCTGGCCGGGTCTCGTCGTCTTCGCCGTCGTCATCGCGCTGTCGGCTCTTCTCTCCACCCTCGTCGGGCCTCAGCACCACGCCCAGAGCCAGGAGCCCTATGATTGGGGTGGGACGGTGGAGGTGTCGCCGAGCACGTTGACGATCGAGCCGGGCAAACCCACGACGTACCGTCTGAGATTGACCAAGCAGCCGGTCAACCTCGACCGTGACGGGAACCTCGTCTGTGATCCAAGCTTAGACGATCGGTGTGATGCGAGTGGATGGTGGGTCAGGATACGTGTCGACGGCGTGGTCCGCTACGATGGCGAGTACAAGGGCTTCAGTTGGGTGCCCTCGGTAGGCTGGGAGTTCAATCAGGACAATTGGGACCAGTGGCGAGAGGTCAGCATAAGGGCCCCGGATGACGGCGAGTCAGTGACGTTCTCCCACGAAGTGTGGTCTAACGACACCTATTGTCCAGTACACGGCGTGAGCCCGGTGGGTGTCGAAATCATCGAAGACGGCGACCTGCCGAGCCTGACCATCAAAGACGCGACAGTAAATGAGGGCAACGAAGCAAATTTCGTCGTGGAGCTGAGCGAGGCGAGCGACGAGACCGTGACAGTGAGTTACGCGACGTCGGACGGAACGGCGGAAGCGGGCACGGACAAGGACTACACAGCTAAGTCTGGAACCCTCACGTTCTTGGCCCGCGAAAGAACGAAGACCATCCAAATTACGACCCGAGATGACGACGCAGATGAGCCGGCCGAGGAGAGGTTCGCGGTAACCCTGAGCAACCCCAGCCGCGCAACGCTGGCGGACGCCACCGCGACGGGGACGATTACCGACAACGATGAGCTGCCCGAACTCTCCATCATGGATGCGGATGCAGCCGAAGGAGGCCTAGTCACCTGACACTGAAGTTGAGATCATTTTCAATTGGCAGTGTCGTCACACTAAGGTCTTTAGGCCTAGTAACGTTCAATGTGAGCCTGAACCCGGCAAGCGGGAAGCCCGTGACCGTGAGCTATGCGACGGCGGACGGAACGGCGAAAGATGGCTCGGACTACACCGCTAAGACCGACACTCTGACCTTCACGCCCGGCACCACACAGCAGACATTCCAGGTGCAGACCCGCGAGGACCTTATCGACGAGCCGGATGAGATGTTCACGGTGAGTCTGAGCAACCCGAGCGATGCGAGGCTGGTCGATCACACCGCGACGGGGACGATTAACGACGACGACGATCCGCCGACGCTCTCCATCGAAGACACGACGGTGGGGGAGGGAAATCCGGCGCAATTCACGGTGAGGCTAACCCCGGCGAGCGGGAAGACCGTCACCGTGGACTACGAGACGGAGGACGGATCGGCCAAGAAGCCCGCAGACTACACTTTTACGTCCGACAGCCTCACCTTCTCACCCGGCGTGCCAGTTAAGACCTTCACGGTACCGACTATCAAGGACACTATCGCTGACGATGGCGAGATGTTCACGGTGAGTCTGAGTGGCGAGAACGACGCCACGGTGCGGCGCCGCACTGCAACAGCGACAATCATCGATGAGGTTCTTCCGACGCTTTCCATCCAGGACGTGTCGGTTGCTGAGGGAGAGCTGGCCGCATTCACCGTGATGCTCAGCATGGTCAGCACCGAAGACATTATGGTGAATTTCGCGACGTCAGACGGAACGGCAACCGTGGGCGCGGACTACACCCTTGCGTCCGACACTCTCACGATCCTGGCCGGCAATCCAAATGGAACTTTCTCGGTGCGGACTCTCCAGGACACGCTCGAAGAGAGCGATGAGACGTTCCTGGTAATCTTGAGCAGCCCTATCCGCGCGACCGTGGGGAATGGCTCCGCAACGGGGACGATTACCGACGACGACAACGGCAACAACGGCAACAACGGCAACAACGGCAACAACGGCAATACCGGCGGCAACAACCACAATACCAACATTGACGACGGGACCGACCTCAACAACGGGGGCGAGGACGAGGATGAGCTGCGCGATGTTGGGGACCCCGGCCTCCCGAAGATTTCCATCGATGACACGACGGTGGAAGAGGGAGATACCGCGCGCTTCGTGGTGACGCTAAGCCCTGCAAGCGATCAGACCGTGACGGTGCGGTACCGGACAAAGGACGGGACGGCGGACGAGGGCACAGACTACCGCGGGGTGTCGCGCACGCTCACCTTCGTGCCCGGCGACACAGAGCAAACCATCCTCGTATGGACGCACGAGGACGACGTCGACGACCCGAACGAAACGTTTACGGCGGAGCTGAGCAATCCGACCGGCGCGACCCTGCAGGACGGGAGTGGGACGGGCACGATCATCGAGTACGACGAGTCTGTGCCGCAGCCCAAGCTTTCCATTGTTGATACGACGGTGGTCGAGGGAGGGACGGCGCAATTCACGGTAAGGCTAAGCCCGGCCAGCGAGCAGACCGTGACGGTCAGGTACCGGACAGCCAGCGGAACGGCAGTCGCGGGCCGCGACTTCGACGGCGCATCGGGCACGCTCACCTTCACGCCCGGCAACACACGTCAGAGCATCGCGGTGCCGACGCGCGAGGACGACCTCGACGAGCCGGACGAGACATTCCTGGTGGCGCTGAGCAACCCGAGCGGCGCGACGATACAGGATGGCACCGCTACGGGGACGATCGCCGACGATGACATAAGGCCCCTCGCGCCGATCAACCAGGAGCTCCTTCCCGAGATCGGGCGAGCGCTGGCATTCACCGCCGTCCGCTGCCGGATCGAGCAGGCGTTCTCGGACATGGCCCGCGGTTGGGCAAGGCCCGCCGTCAGCCCGTCACTGTCTGTCGTACCGATCCCCAGCGGGTTGGCCGATGGGGATGGCGAGTCGCTGGCGTTGGAGGACATACTCGCCAACACGTCGTTTCTGCTTCCGCTGATGGGCGGGAACGGCGGCACGATCCAATTCTCGACGTGGGGCTGCGGCGACTACCGCAGTTTGGCTGGCGACGGTGGGGGTGACGCAGGCGCCTGGGACGGCGAAGCGTTCAGCATGCAGGTGGGCGCCGACGCGATCGTCGACCGCAACTTGCTTGCGGGGGTGTCTCTGACCCAATCGCGAGGCTCGCTCGACTTCGACGGGCCGGGCGGGAGCGGTCCCGCCGGCGGCCGCTATGATCTGGGGCTGACCGGGATTCACCCCTATCTGGGCTGGTGGGTATCGCCCGACCTGGAAATCTGGGGAACTTTCGGTCTTGCCGGCGGGGAGCTCCAGGTTGTTGACGACGCCGCGGGTTCTTCCGCCACGAGTGCGGCAACCTTGGCCTCGGCCACAGTGGGCATCAACGGCCGGCTGCTGACTCATGGCGCGACGACGCTCAGGCTCAAGGGCGAGGGGTCACTGGCGCAGCTGGACGTTTCAAAAGGCACAGGGTTGTTCCAGGGTGCATCGGCGAACCTGCAGCGACTGCGGCTTGCGGCCGAGGTTGAATACGAGCACGTCATTCCCGACGTCGGCGTGCTCGCCCCCTGGGGGGAGTTGGGCCTGCGCCACGAGGGTGGCGATGGCGCGACCGGCTCCAGCCTGGAACTCGGTGGCGGCCTGCACTACCGGAACATCGAGCAGGGGTGGAACGCGGAGATCTATGGTCGCTGGCTTGCCGCGCGCGACGACGCGCTGGCGCAGGAGCAGGGGTTCGGCCTGCGGTTCCGTTACCATCCAGAGGCGCCTGGCTTCGGCCCATGGGTGAGCCTGGCACAAACCTGGGGCGAGCCGACAAGCAGCGTGCATCGGTTATGGAGCGACGGCACGAACCGCCTGGCCGTGCATGACTCGTCGGAGAGGCGTCTGGATTTGGAGGTCGGCTACGGCTTCCCGGCGTTCGGCGGCCGCGCCGCGTTGGCGCCCTACGGCGCGGTGAGTCTGGAAAACTCCGATGCGCGCGCTTACCGCTTGGGCATGCGGTTCTCGCTGGGATCGTCCGCGCTTCTGAGCCTCGAGACCGAACGCCGCGAGCGCCCCGCAGCGCCGGCCGACCACAGGACCATGCTGCGGGCCATCGCGCGGTTCTAGGGCGCGATCCTATCTGTCTGAATCATAACCGGCGGCGGCGAGGTGGTTTCCGGGTTCCTGGGGCGCGAGGGCTCAAGGATTCGAGCGATCACAGCCCTCAAGCCGCCCGCTAAGCCGGTCCGGCGCAGGAGGGGACCTGGGCGAGCGCGCGGCCGGCGAGCACGATCTGGTCGCCGACTGAGCACGTGGTTTCGAACTCGACGCGCCGGCGCTCCGGAATGAGACGATCCACCACCGCCCGCGCCACAATCTCGTCGCCGGGCCTGACCGGCGCCGTGAAGCGGAGCGTCTGGGACAAGTAGATGCACCCCGGCCCCGGCAGGCGGGTGCCGATGACCGTCGAGATCAATGCTGCGGTGCACATGCCGTGCACGATTCGCCCGCCGAAGCGCGAGCGTTCGGCAAAGTCGTCGTCGAAGTGGAGCGGGTTGGTGTCGCCGGTGAGATCGGCGAAGAGGCGCATCTCCTCATCGCCGATAACGCGGCGGAAATCGGCGCTCATGCCGATCGCCAGATCCTCGAAATAGTAACCGGGCCGGGCATCGCCCGGGGCCGCGACGGCCGCCTGCTCCATGATCGAATTCCCTCATTCGGCGCTGCAGTGCGGCCGATTGTGCAGTGCAGCATGGCGCCTGTAAAGCGCGCGCCGTTGCCCGATTGCCGCCACCGGCCACACGCGGGCGCGGCTGCCCTGTTCGGGTGGGCGCGCGTTCGGTATATGTGTCGCTCCGGCAGGGACGGCGGCGCTCGCCGTCGGCGCGGCAAGAGACGGGAGGAGAACGGATGGCCAAGTTTCCGACGGTGCGCACACCGACGATCGAAGAGGTCCTGGATATCGCCGAAGGCTACGGCATGACGATCACCGTTGAGGACGCGGAATCGTATCGCGGCCTCATGGAGGGCACGATCGCGTCCTATCACCGGCTCGACGATCTCGATG
The DNA here is from genome assembly GCA_965237415.1 of Alphaproteobacteria bacterium. GTDB lineage: Bacteria > Pseudomonadota > Alphaproteobacteria > UBA828 > UBA828 > WTGU01. The sequence continues at coordinate 450,483 of CBDEFM010000001.1, read as the reverse complement.
AGCCGAAGCTTCCGGTGAAGTATCCGCGCAGCCCCGGCTACCGGCCGCCGCCGGAAGAGAACCCCTACAACGCCTGGTACTGGAAGTCCGAGGTCAAGGGCAGGGGAGGCGGGCCGCTCAAGGGCAAGCGGGTCGTTCTCAAGGACAATATTTGCCTGGCCGGCGTGCCGATGATGAACGGTGCCACGGTGCTCGAGGGCTATGTGCCCGATATCGACGCGACCGTGGTGACCCGGATTCTCGATGCCGGCGGCACCATCATCGGCAAGGCCGCCAACACCTACCTCTGCTTCGATGGCGGCAGCGCCACCACCGCCACCGGCATGGTCGAGAACCCGCACAAGAAGGGCTACACCTCCGGCGGCTCGTCCGCCGGCAGCGGCGTGCTGGTCGCCATCGGCGAGGCCGACATGGCGCTCGGCGGCGACCAGGGCGGCTCGATCCGCATGCCCGCATGCTGGTGCGGCATATACGGGCATAAGCCCACGCATGGGCTGGTTCCCTACACCGGGATCTTCCCCATCGAGCAGACCCTCGACCACACCGGCCCGATGGCGCGCTCGGTGAGCGACGTGGCGACCCTGCTCCAGGTCATCGCCGGCCCCGACGGCCACGACCCGCGCCAGATCGGCACCAAGACCCAGCGCTATGTGAACGCGCTCGACAAGGGCGCAGACGGTATGAAGATCGGCGTCGTCACGGAGGGCTTCGGCCATCCCGAGAGCGAGGACGCAGTCGACAGCACGGTCAGGGCCGCTGTCCAGCGGTTCACGGAGCTCGGCGCCACGGTGGACGAGATCTCGATCCCCATGCACCTCGACGGGCAGCATATCTGGAACGGCATCGCGGTGGAGGGCGCGACCGCGATGATGCTGAAGGGCAACGGCTTCGGCACCAACTGGGAAGGCTACTACGCGACCTCGCTGATCGACGCCTATGCCAGGGGCTGGCGCTCGCGGCCGGACGATCTCTCGGAGACGGTGAAGACGGTCATGATGCTGGGCGAGTACATGCACCGGAACTACCACGGCCGCTACTACGCCAAGGCGCAGAACCTGAGCCGCAGGCTGCGTGAGACGTATGACGCGGTGCTGGCTGAGTACGATGTGCTCGCGATGCCAACGCTGCCGATGCTCGCGACCGAGCTGCCGGCGCCCGATTGCTCGCGCGAGCACTATGTCGAAGTCGCGCTGAACATGCTGGCCAACACCTGCCCGTTCGACGCCTCGGGCCATCCGGCCATGACGGTTCCCTGCGGCAAGGCAGACGACTCCCCCATCGGGATGATGCTGATCGGCAAGCGCTACGACGATGCGACCGTTATCCAGGCCGCCGCCGCCTTCGAGACCCTCGGCGTCTTTCGGACATAGGCGAGCGGTCCCGCCGGCAAGCACAAGGGGGCGTCGCCCAGCGCGGGCGGCGCCCCTTGTCCTTTTGTGCGTCAACCGATGACGGCGGTCACCTCGACCTCGCAGCGGACATCGGGTGAATAGAGGGCCTGGACGCCCATCAGCGTCATCGAGGCCGGCACATGGTCGCCGAAGAGCTTCTTGTTGGCGGCGTTCACCACCTCGCCCTCCTCGGGCCGGTAGTTGGCGACGTAGGTGTTGAGGCGAACGATGTCCGCGACCGTCCCGCCGGCAGCGGCGAGCACGCGGCGGATGTTCTCGTGCGCCTGGGCGAGCTGGCTGGCGAGGTCCGGCCCTACCGATTCGCTCTTCTCGTTCCAGCCCACCTGGCCCGAGAGATAGATGGTCTTGCCGCCCTCGGCGACGACCGCGTGGCTGAGGCCGTAGGTGAGATAGTCCGGCACGTTGTCCGGGTTGATGTGCGTGAGCTTGGCCATGGGATTCTCCGTCGTTGGGGGCGGTTGGCGCGCTCGCCTCAGGCGGTCTTCTGCTCCGCGAGCGCGAGCTCCGCGATCATCGTTTCGCGCATCTTGAACTTCTGAATCTTGCCCGTGACGGTCATCGGGAACTCATCCACGAAGCGCACGTAGCGGGGCACCTTGAAGTGGGCGATCTGGTCCTTGCAGAAGGCCTTGATCTCGTCCGCGTTCGCCTCTTCGCCGTCTCTCAGCTTGATCCAGGCGCAGAGCTCCTCGCCGTACTTCTCGTCCGGCACGCCGATGACCTGCACGTCCTGGACCTTGGGGTGGCGGTAGAGGAACTCCTCGATCTCGCGCGGATAGACGTTCTCGCCGCCGCGGATGACCATGTCCTTGATGCGGCCCACGATATTGCAGTAGCCGTCCGCATCGATGGTGGCCTGGTCGCCGGTGTGCATCCAGCCCGCCTTGTCGATCGCCTCCTGGGTCTTCTCCTCGTCGTTCCAGTAGCCGCGCATGACCGAATAGCCGCGGGTAAGCAGCTCGCCCGTCTCGCCGCGCGGCACGACCTTGCCGTCCTGATCGACGACCTTGACCTCCACGTGGGGGTGGACGCGGCCCACGGTGGAGACCCGGCGTTCAATGGGATCGTCCGTCGCCGACTGGAAGCTCACCGGGCTGGTCTCGGTCATGCCATAGGCGATGGTCACCTCTTCCATGTGCAGCTCGCCGATCACGCGGCGCATGACCTCGATGGGGCAGGGCGAGCCGGCCATCGTGCCGGTACGCAGCGAGGAGAGATCGAAGCGCGCAAACTCGGGATGGTCGAGCTCGGCGATGAACATGGTGGGGACACCATAGAGCACCGTGCAGCGCTCGGCCTCGACGGTGCGGAGCACCTCCAGCGGGTCGAAGGCATCGCTGGGATAGACCATGGTCGCGCCGAAGGCGGCGGACATCAGATTGCCCATGACCATGCCGAAACAGTGATAGAGCGGCACCGGGATGCAGACCCGGTCGCGCTCGCTCAAGCCCAGCGTGACGCCGTTGAAGTAGCCGTTGTTGAGGATGTTGTGGTGGCTGAGCGTCGCCCCCTTGGGGAAGCCCGTGGTGCCGCTGGTGAACTGGATGTTGATCGGGTCGTCGAACTGCAACCGGCCGCCGAGTACGTGCAGCCGGTCGCGTTCGGCAGCGCCCGCGAGGGCAGGCACCTCGTCGAAGTTGTACATGCCGGCGGTGGTCTCGGTGCCGAGGCGAACGACGGTCTCGAGATGGGGCAGCTTCTCCGCCTTCAGCCCGCCGGGCCGGGCACGGTCGAGCTCCGGCGCGAGCTGGCGCAGCATCTCTATGTAGCGGCTCGACTTGAACGATTCGGCGGTGACCAGCGCCCGGCACTCGACCTTGTTGAGGGCGTATTCGAGCTCGGTGAGGCGGTAGGCAGGATTGATGTTGACCAGGATCAGCCCGGCCTTCGCCGCGGCGAACTGCGTCACCGCCCATTCGCTGTTGTTGGGCGACCAGATGCCGATGCGGTCGCCCGGCTCGAGCCCGAGCGCGAGCAGGCCTGCGGCGAATGCGTCGACCTTCTCCGTGAGCGTGCCGTAGCTCCAGCGCACGTCCTGATACCGGACCACCAGCGCCTCGTTATCGGGGAAGCGCGCGGCCGTCTGATCCAGCTGCGCGCCGATGGTGAGGCCGAGCAGCGGCCGCTCGCTCGCGCCGCTCACGTAGCTCATGCCCTGCGGCGTCATGGTCCGTCCTCGCCTCGTCCGGTCGCAATGCCCGTCCGCTGCCGCCGGCGCGAGGTGCCGGTGCCCAGGGGCGGAATCGAACCACCGACACGCGGATTTTCAGTCCGCTGCTCTACCGACTGAGCTACCTGGGCGTACGCCGGCATGCGGGCCTGTGTATAGGCGACGGAGCCGCACCTGTCTACGCGCCGCCCGCGCCTTTGGGCCGGCACTATGAGCCGAGATATTGCATTGCCGCGAATGCCGCGTAGCCAAGCAGGAGGAGCACGCCGAACGGCCGCCCCAGGCGCACGCCGGCGAGCGCCACCGCGATCACGAGGAGGGTGATGCCTGCCAACAGCCAGATGTCGAGGTGCAAGATTTCGTCCGGCACCGGCAGCGGCGTCACCACGGTCACGACGCCCAGGATCGCAAGAATGTTGAACACGCTGGAGCCGAGCACGTTGCCGATTGCGACGTCGGCATGCTTGCGATAGGCCGCCACCACGGTGGTGGCCAGCTCCGGCAGCGAGGTGCCGACTGCGACGACCGTGATCCCGATCACGGTTTCGGTGATCCCGAGGCCGCGCGCGATGATCGTCGCGGCACCGACCATCAGGTGGGCGCCGATGCTGACGCCGGCGAGCCCGAGCAGCGCGGCGAGCAAGGCGAGCCAGATGGATTGCGGCAAGTGCTGGCGTTCCTCGGCCTCATGTCGATGGCGGATGCCCTTCTCGCCGCCGAGGCGTCGCTCGTGCCAGTAGGAGGCGCAGGTGAGCAGCCCGAGCAGGACCAGCATCAACGCTCCCTGCCAGGCGACCAGCGTACCCATCGAGGTGAACACGACGAGCAGCGCGGTGGCACCGATCAAGGCCCCACCGTCCCGCGCCACCGCCCGCCGCGAAACCAGGACCGGCGTAATCACGACGGCGAGGCCGAGGATGAGCATGAGGTTCGCGACATTGCTGCCGATTACGTTGCCGAAGGCGATGCCGAACGAGCCCCTGAGCGCCGCCTGCAAGGTGACCACAAGCTCCGGCATCGAGGTGCCGAAGGCGACCACCGTGGCCCCGATCAGCAGCGGCGAGACGTGCAGCCGCTGAGCGAGCGAGACCGCGCCCCGCACCAGCGCCTCGCCGCCCACGAAGAGCAGAACGAAACCGCCGATGAGCTGGATATGGGTGAGTGGGTCGAGCATCCGTCCTTGCGGCCGCGATCAGCGTCGCTCGATGGAAAAGCGGCCGTGCGGCCGGGCCGGATCGGCGATGAGCGTGAGCGGGATGCCCAGCCAGCGTTCCAGCACACCGTCGCCGGGGGCCGCAAGCGTTTCCAGGAAAGCAGGCGCGGCACGCAGTGTGAGCGCCCGCGCCCCGCTCGCCGCCTCGCGCCGGGCGGCGTCCGCCGCCTCGTGGGCCGCCGCGTCCAGCCGCAGCCTGCGCCCGCCAAAGACGCCGCCTGCGGGCTCGGTCAGGGCCTGCCGCAGGCTCGGGCCAAGCCGCTGGCGGTTAACCTCCACCACCCCGCCGGCGGTGACGCCGAGCACGCGGTGGGAGGTCCGGTCGGCCTTGAGTGCGCGGCCGAGCGCTGCAAGCTGGGCCGTCCGGTCGCGGGTCCCGCCGCGGCCTGCGAAGTCGATCGCGATCAACCCGCCGAGATTGCGCAGGACGATTTCGCGCCCGGCGGCGTCGGCGGTCTCGGCTGCGACGGCATCGGCGGTTTGGCTCGTGTCGACGTCGATCGCGCAGAGCGCGCGGGCTTCCTCGATCGTGAGCCGGGCGCCGCCGGGCAACACGACCTCGGGTTCCAGCGCCGCCGCGAGCCGGCCGGCGCAATCGTGGCGCTCGAAGAGCGGCCCCGCAGGCGGTGCCGCGCCTGCGTATGAGAGCGCAGGCGTGAGATCCGGCGCCTCACGTGCGGCCAACGTGCCCGCCCGGTCGAGCAGGGCGCGATCGTCGATGGCGATGCTCGTCGTTCCTGGCGCTGCCACGTCGCGCAGCAGACGCCCGAGCAGGCCGCCTGCCTGCCAAAGGCGCCGGGGGGTCCGGTCGCCCTTGGCGGACGCTAGGGCCTCTTCCCAACGTGCCGCCAGCGCGGCGGCAGCGGCCGGCACCTCGTCCGGGCACACCCCGGCGGCTGCCCTGATCGTCAGCGCGCCGCCGGGCGTCTCCACCTCATCGAGCGCGGCGGCGAGCACGCGCCGAGCCTTCGGGTCGCGGAGGCGGCGGGAGAAGGCGAGTCCGCGCCCGCCGGGCCGGAAGGTGGCGAAGCGGCCCGCCAGCACCGCTCGCCGCGTGACCCGCGCGCGTTTGCCCTCATAGGCGTCGCAGACGACCTGCACGATCGGTTGCGCGCCATCGGTGCCGAGGCTACGTGCCCCCTGGAGGAATGCCTCCTCGCCCTCACCGATATCGACGATGCAGGCGTCGATGCCCTTCATCCTGCCGAGCGGGCGCGCCACGTGCAGGTCGCCGATGCGACTGGGCTTCGCGCCGGCTTCGATGAAGAACGCGACCGGCCGGCCGGCCGCGACCCCGGCTGCGCGCATGCCATAGGGGCTCGCGGTGATCAGCAGCTCGTCGATCGCCGGGCCTCCCGCCCCATCGCGCGTCGTCTTGCTCATGAGTCCCCGGCGCCGGGCGGCCGGGGCGGCAGGCCGAGGCCGACCAATAGCTGGTAGGTCTCGTGAACGGGCAGCCCCACCACATTGGTGTAGGAGCCGCCGACGAAGCGGACGAAGGCTGCCACCCGCCCCTGTATCGCGTAACCGCCGGCCTTTCCCCGCCATTCGCCGGCGGCGAGATAGGCCGCCATCTCCTCTTCCGAGAGCCGCTTGAACGTCACCGCGGTGCGCACCAGGCGGCTTACTGCGCGGCCCGCCGGGTCGATCGCCGTGACCCCGCCAAAGACCCGATGGCGCCGGCCGGAGAGGAGGGCGAGGCAGCGCCGCGCGCTCTCCTCGGTCTCCGCCTTGCCGAGGATTCGCCGGCCGCACGCCACGACCGTATCGGCGCCGAGGACGAACGCCCTCGGATGGCGGGCTGAAACGGCTGTGGCTTTGGCCTGGGCGAGCCGGGCCGCGTGCGCCTCCGGCCGCTCGCCGGGGAGCACCGCTTCGTCGAGCGCCGCAGGCTCCACCACGTCCGGTGCGTAGCCGATCTGCTCCAGCAGCGCACGGCGGCGGGGCGACGCCGAGGCGAGCACCAGAGGCGGGCGGGACGCGGCGGAGGGCACGCTCAGACCACCGGCGGGCGTGGCGCGCCGAAGCGTTCGCGCAGCCGCGCCATGAGCCCGTCACGCACCTCCCTGTAGGCGAACAGGCGGGTCTCGCGGTTGCCTTCGACCACGCTGGGATCGAGGGTGTGCCAGAATTCGATCTCGCAATGGGCCGTGCGGGTGAGTTCGATCGCCTTATGCTGGGCTTCCGGCGAAAGCGAGATGACCATATCGAACGCGTCGCTTTCGAGATCGTCGAAGGTCTTGGGCCGATGGCCGCCGATGTCGATCCCGATCTCCGCCATGACGAGCACCGCGAAGGGATCACGCCCGCCGCCGCTGCGCACGCCCGCCGAATCGACGAAGAGCCGGGTGCCGAAGAGGCTCTTCATCAGCCCTTCCGCCATGGGCGAGCGCACGGAGTTCCAGGTGCAGGCGAAGAGGATACTGCCGGGGAGCCTGCCCATGGCGGGGACTAGACCCGGACATGGAGCGCATAGACGAGCGTGAACAGCCGCCGCGCCGTCGTCTCGTCGATATCGATGGTGCCGGCCAACTCCCGGCGAATAATCTCGGCGCCGTCGTTGTGGCAGGCGCGCCGGCCCATGTCGATCGCCTCGATGCGGGACCGCGGGGCGGTCCTGATCGCCTCGTGATAGGTGTCGCAAATGGTTGCGTAGTCGCGCAGCGTCTGGCGCAGCGACCCGAGGTGCAGCACGGCGCGGGCTTGCGGTACCCCCGCTTCATCCTCCACATCGAGGAGAAGCCGCCCCTCCTCCCGGCCGATGCGGAGCCGATAGGGGCCGCCCGATCCTGCGGCCGGGGCGAAGGAGTTCTCCTCCAGCAGGTCGTGGATGGCGATGCGGCGCTCGTGCTCGAGATCGGGGCCCCGGCGAAATCCCGCGCCAGGGTCCAGTACCACCTCGACCAGCCGGGCCTCGCCGGCCGGATCCCGGTCCACGCGCTCACTCCGACCCGCCGCCGAGCCTGAGCGCCACCGAGAGCGCGTGGGCATGAAGGCCCTCGGCTTCGGCGAGCGTCACGGCCGCCGGGCCGATTTGCGCGAGGCTCGCGGCGTCGCAGCCGACGAAGGTCGTGCGCTTGAGGAAATCCAGCGGCGAGAGACCCGAGGAGAAGCGGGCGCTGCGCGCCGTCGGCAGCACGTGGTTGGGGCCGGCCACATAGTCGCCGATTGCTTCGGGCGTGTGGCGGCCGAGGAAGATGGCGCCGGCGCTGGTCACGGCCTCGGCCAGTGTCAAAGGCTCGTCCACGGCGAGCTCCAGGTGCTCGGGCGCGAGGCGATTGATCAGCGCCGGCGCCTCGTCGAGGGAACGAACGATGATGACGGCGCCGTGGCGGCGCCAGCTCGCGGCAGCGATGGTGGCGCGGGGGAGCTGCGCCAGATGCCCTGCCACCGCATCCGTCACCTGGGTGGCGAAGGCGCTGTCGTCCGCGATCAGGATCGCCTGCGCGTCTTCGTCATGCTCGGCTTGCGAGAGCAGGTCCGCGGCGATCCAATCCGGCTCATTGGCGCCATCGGCGACCACCAGGATCTCGGAGGGGCCCGCGATCATGTCGATGCCGACGGTGCCGAAGACCAGGTGCTTGGCGGCGGCGACATAGGCGTTGCCGGGGCCCACGATCTTGTCCACCGGCGCAATCGTCTCGGTGCCGTGGGCGAGCGCGGCGACGGCCTGCGCCCCGCCCACCCGATAGATCTCTGTGACGCCTGCGATCTCGGAGGCGGCCATCACCGCAGGGTCGAGCGCGCCATCCGGCGTCGGCACGACCATGGCGACGCGCTGCACGCCGGCGACGCGCGCGGGGATCGCGTTCATCAGCACGGTGCTCGGATAGGCGGCCGTGCCGCCCGGCACGTAGATCCCGACCGCGTCCAACGGGCGCCAGCGGGCACCCAGCCTGACACCGACGTCGTCGCGGTAGTCGAGATCGGCCGGCATCAGGTGGCGGTGGAACGACTCGATCCGTTCGGCCGCCTGCACGAGCGCGTCGCGTACCGAATTGGGCGCTGCGGCCGCGTGGGTGGCGATGTCTGCCGCCGAAATCCGTATCTGCTCAGGCGTGAGCGCGATGCGGTCGAAGCGCGCCGTGTAGTCGAGCAGCGCCGCATCGCCGCCTTCGCGTACTGTATCGACAATTGCCGCAGCCTCGCGGTCCACGTCGTCCGCCACGCCCCGCCGGGCCTCGAGCAGGACCTCGAAGGCGGCAGCGAAGCCGGCGCCTGTGCTATCCAGCCTGCGTGCCATTCACTGCCTCGCCGAAGCGCTCGATCCAGGCCTGGAGCTCGCCTGCCCGTGTCTTGAGCGCGGTGCGGTTGACCACGAGCCGGGCGGAGATGTCGGCGATATGTTCGACCTCGACCAGGCCGTTGGCCCGGAGCGTCGCGCCGGAGCCCACCAGATCGACGATGCGCCGGCAGAGCCCGAGCCCAGGTGCCAGCTCCATGGCGCCGGTGAGCTTGATGCATTCGGCCTGGACCCCGCGGGCGGCGAAATGGCGGCGCGTCATACGGGGATACTTGGTGGCGACCCGCACATGACTCCAGCGCGAAGGATCATCCCCAGTCGCGAGTTCCGACGGCTCCGCCACCACCATGCGGCAGAGGCCGATGCCGAGGTCGAGCGGCGCATAGATTTCGCGGTAGTCGAACTCCATCAGCACGTCGTTGCCGACGACGCCGAGCTGGGCCGCGCCGAAGGCGACGAAGGTGGCGACGTCGAAGCTCCGCACCCGGATCAGCCCGAGCCCCGGATCCGAGGTGGCAAAGCGGAGCTGGCGCGCGTCGTCGTCCGCGAACGCGGCCTCCGGCTCGATGCCTGCGCGCGCCAGCAGCGGCGTAAGCTCGCGGGCAATCCTGCCTTTGGGCAGCGCGAGCAGCAGGCCGTCGCTCATGGCACCGGCTCCCGCTCGCCCGCCGAAGTCGGCCGCGGCTCCTCCAGGTCCTGAAAATGGCCGGCGAGGCGTTCGGCCTCGATCCATACCTCGGCACCGTCCTGGAAGAGAAGCCGCACAACGGTCGCAGACCGGCCGGGCTCGGCGATGATGCCCGCGAGCTTGAGCAGCCGCGCGGGCTCCGTACGGTCGATCCCGCGCAGCTTGACCGCAGACACCCCGTCGAAGTGGATCGCGGCGCGCGCCTGGCCCGCGGGGCCGCCGGCGGCCCCGCGGCAGCGGCGCACGACGATGGCCGCGAAGCGGCTGTCGGCGGGCTCGAAGGCCATCTCGCCCACCGCGAAGACGGCATCCTCCAGGCATGCCGAGATCACGGCGAGATCGCCGGCGTCTTCCGCCCGCAGTCTGAGGCGCGCCGGTGCAGTCAATGATGGACCCGGTCGATTTCGGCGCCGCAGGCCGCGAGCTTGTCCTCGATCCGCTCATAGCCGCGATCAAGGTGATAGACCCGGTGCACCACCGTCTCGCCTGCGGCGGCAAGCCCTGCGAGGACCAGCGATGACGAGGCCCGGAGGTCGGTCGCCATCACCTGTGCGCCGGTCAGTGAGGCGACCCCCCGCACCAGTGCTGTGCCGCCGCGCACGGCGATGTCCGCGCCCATGCGGCGCAGCTCCTGCACATGCATGAAGCGATTCTCGAAGATCGTCTCGGTGATCATCGCGGCGCCGTCGGCAACCGTCATCAGCGCCATCGCCTGCGCCTGGAGGTCGGTGGGAAAGCCGGGATAGGGCCGCGTCGTCACGTCCGTCGCCATCGGCCGGCCGTTGCCGCGCACCCTGAGCCCGTGCGGCGTCTCGGTAATGGTAACGCCGGCGGCCTCCAGATAGTCGAGCAAAGAGCGCAGGAGCGCCGACGGCGCACCGGCGAGCTCGACATCGCCGCCCACGATTGCAGCGGCCAGTGCATAGGTGCCGGCCTCGATCCTGTCGCCTACCACGTGGTGGTCGGTGCCGGAGAGCGCCTCCTGGCCCTGGATCACGAGCTCGTCGCTGCCGACCCCGCTGATGTCAGCGCCCATCGCGTTCAGGCAGTGGGCGAGATCGGCGATTTCCGGCTCGCGCGCCGCGTTGCGGATGACTGTCTCGCCGTCCGCTAGCGTCGCCGCCATCATCAGGTTTTCCGTCGCACCCACCGAGGCGAAGGGCAGCCTGATCTCGGCCCCGCGCAGCCGCCCGCGCGCATGCGCGCTGATGTCGCCGTCTTCGAGAACGACCTGGGCGCCGAGGCGGGTGAGCCCGTCGATATGCAGATCGACCGGGCGGGTGCCGATGGCGCAGCCGCCGGGGAGCGAGACGGTCGCGCGCCCTGTGCGGGCGAGCAGCGGCCCCAGCACCAGGATGGAGGCACGCATCCGGCTCACCAGCTCGTAGGGCGCCGTGGTGTTGGTGATATGGCGGGCGCGGAGCGAGAGCACACGCCCGGCATTGCCGCCCCGTCGCGCGTTGCCGTCCATGCCGATCTCGACGCCGTGCTGGGCGAGGAGGTGCACAAGGGTCGTGATATCGGTGAGGTGGGGAATGTTCGAGAGCGTCAGAGTCTCGTCGGTCAAAAGGCTCGCGGCCATCAGCGGCAGGGCCGCGTTCTTGGCGCCGAAGATCTCGATCTCGCCTTCGAGCGGGCGGCCGCCCCTGATGCGAATACTGTCCATGAACCGCCCCTGGCGCCGGGGGCGTGGCGCCGCCGTGCGGCCGCACGTGCCCGACGCGGCCGCCCCGTCCGCTTTCGCCGGCGCACCATAGGCGAGCGGCGGCGACGGGACAAGCTGCCGCTCAGGCCGGCCGGTACTCTGCCGTGGCGTCGAGGAGCCAGGTGGCGAGGTAGTGGGCGAAGGAGTTGCGCACGGTGATCTCGAAGCTGGGGTCGTCGTCGGTCTGGTGCAGGATCACTTGCGCTCTTGCCAGCGCCGTCTGCGCGCAGGCGCCGGGCGCAAACGCGCGCGGGTGAAGGTCGAGGCGGCAGCCCTTCATCAGCACCTCGCGCGCGTGGCGGCCGGAGAGCGCAAGCGTGGCATACATGGCGCTCACGTCGCACACTGCGTGGTGCTTGCTGTCGAGCGACGTTCCGAGCGCCTCAACGAGCGCGACTCCGCCGTGGGCCGGGCCGGTCGCCAGCCACTCGTCGGGGCCGAGCCAGAGCAGGGTCCAGCCGCGGGCGGTGGCGGCGGCGGTGTTGGGCGTCAGCGGCAACGCGCCGCCCAGCGCCGCACCGGCGGCGGTGAGCGCGTCCGAGTCCTCGGGATCCAGCCGAAGATTGAGCCTGGTCCGCGGCGGCCGCTCGACGAGGACGGCATCGCCTGCGCGCGCTTCCGCGATCGCGTCGGCGAGGCCCGCGAGCGGGCTGCGCGGTGCCGGTGCCTCAGCCATCCCGCTTGGCTCCTTCCGGATCGTAGAACACCGGCTCCGTGACCTTGCAGGGGAGGAAGCCGCTCTCGGGCGCTGCATGGATGGTCTCGCCGATGCGCGGACGGCCGCCCTTCACCAGCGCGAGCGCGATGGAGCGGCCCAGCGTCGGGCTCGCATAGCTGGAGGTGACGTGGCCGATCATCGGTAGCGGCGGCCGCCCCGGCTTGTCCACGAGCTGCGTGCCCTCGGGCAGCACGGCGTTGGGGTTGTCGGTGAGGATGCCGACGAGCTGCTTGCGGTCCTCCCGCCGCGTGTCCTCGCGGCCCCAGGCGCGCTTGCCCAGGAAATCCGGCTTCTTCTTGGAGACGATCCAGTCCATGCCGAGGTCCTGGGGTGTGGCGGTGCCGTCGGTCTCCTGGCCGACGATGATGAAGCCCCGCTCGGCCCGGAGCACGTGCATCGCCTCGGTGCCGTAGGGGGTGATGCCGTGCGCGGCGCCCGCCTCCATCAGCGCCTCCCACAGGTGGTGCCCGTGGTGCCAGGGCACGTTGATCTCGAAGCTGAGCTCGCCGGTGAAGCTGATGCGGAAGACGCGCGCGTTCACGCCTGCGACGATGCCCTCCTTCACGCTCATGAAGGGGAAAGAGTCGGTGTCGAGCGCCAACTGCGGCGCCATCGTGGCCAGCACATCGCGGGCCTTCGGGCCGGCGAGGGCGACAGTCGCCCATTGCTCGGTGACCGAGGTGCAGTAGACCTTGAGCTCCGGCCACTCGGTCTGCAGCCATTCCTCCAGCCACTCCAGCACGTGGGCCGCATTGCCGGTGGTGGTGGTCATCAGATAGTGCTGCTCGCCGAGGCGCGCGGTTGTGCCGTCGTCGAACACCATGCCGTCGTCGCCGCACATGAGCCCGTAGCGCACGCGGCCCACCTTCAGCGTCGAGAAGGTGTTGGTGTAGACCATGTCGAGCAGGGTCGCCGCGTCCGGCCCCTTGATATCGATCTTGCCGAGGGTGGAGGCGTCGAGGATGCCGACGGCCTCCCGCACCGCCCGGCATTCGCGCGCCACCGCAGCATGCTTGTCCTCGCCTGGCTTGGGATACCACCAAGGCCGGTGCCATTGGCCGACGGGCTCGAACACCGCGCCGTGGTCCTCGTGCCATTCGTGCATCGCGGTGCGCCGCACCGGGTCCATCAGCGCGCCGCGATCGCGCCCTGCGAGCGCGCCGAAGGTGACCGGCGTGTAGGGCGGGCGGTAGGTGGTGGTGCCGACCTCGGGCACGGTCTTGCCCAGCGCATCGGCGAGGATGGCGAGCCCGTTGACGTTCGACGTCTTGCCCTGGTCTGTGCCCATGCCGACGGTGGTGTAGCGCTTGACATGCTCGACCGAGCGGAAGCCCTCGCGCGCCGCGAGCTGGATATCCGCCGCGGTCACGTCGTCCTGATGGTCGACCATGTGCTTGGCCTTGCCGTGGCCGAGCGGCTTCAGCCCCGGCACCAACCACATGGGCGCGATGGCGCCGGGCTCGGGCGCTTCGACGGGCGGCACCGCCGGCGCCGTGCCGTCGCCGAAGCCTGCCGCCTGGGCCGCGCGCGCACCGGCGGCCGCACCTTCCGCGAGGCAGGCGGTGAGGCCGAAGCTGCCGCCGGCGGCACCCGCAACCTCCAGCGCCTGCGTGGCCCTGCCGGGCAGGAAGATCCCGCGCGCCTCCTCGAACGTGAGCTTGCCGGCCGACTGGCTGAAGAGATGCACCGCCGGGTTCCAGCCGCCGGAAACGAGCACGCTATCGCAGGCGATGCGGCGCACGGAGCCGCCAATCCTGCCATCCCTGTCAAGCGTGGCGACGGTGACGGCGCGGACCCGCTTCGTGCCGTGGGTGGCGGCGATGACGGAGCCGGTGTGGAGGGCTACGCCGGCCTCCTTCAGCTCGGGCGCCAGCGGCGCCGCAGGCTCTGGCCTGCAATCGACCACGGCGGCGACGGTGCCGCCTGCGTCCACGATGTCGTGCGCCGCCTGGTAGGCGTCGTCGTTGTTGGTGAAGAGCACGGCACGCTTGCCCGGCAGCGCCGCATAGTGGTTGACATAGCGCTGCGCCGCCGAGGCCAGCATGATCCCGGGGCGGTCGTTGTCGGCGAAGACTAGCGGGCGCTCATGGGCGCCGGTGGCGAGCACCACGCGGCGCGCCTTGATGTTCCACAGGCGCTGGCGGCTCATGTCGGCGGGCGCGCGCGGCCCCAGATGGTCGGTGCGGCGCTCCAGCGCGCTCAGCGAGTTGTGGTCGTAGTAACCGAAGAGCGTCGTGCGGGTGAGAACGCGCACCTCCGGCATGGCGGTGAGGCGCTCTGCCGCCGACCCGGCCCAGGCCGCGCCGTCAGCGCCGTCGATCCTATGGCGGAGGCCCAACAGAGCACCGCCGAGCGTCGCCTGCTCGTCCACGAGCAGGACCCGCGCGCCGGCCTCGCCGGCGGCGAGCGCCGCAGCGATCCCCGCCGGTCCGCCGCCCACGACCAGCACGTCGCAGTGGACCGACATCTTGTCGTAGGAGTCGGGGTCGGGGGCGTCGGGCGCGCGGCCGAGCCCTGCCATGCGCCGGATGGCGGGCTCGTAGAGCGACTTCCAAAACGACGCCGGCCAGAGAAAGGTCTTGTAGTAGAAGCCGGCGGGGAAGAGCGGCGCGAGCCGCCCGGTCCAGGCAGCAAGGTCGAAGTTGGCGCTCGGCCAGGCATTGACGCCCCTAGCGGTGAGCCCGTCATAAAGCTCCACCTGAGTCGCGCGGAAGTTGGGCTCCGTGCGCGCGCCGGTCCCGAGCTGGACCAGGGCGGACGGCTCCTCCGCGCCCGCGGTGAGGATGCCGCGCGGCCGGTGATACTTGAAGCTCCGGCTCGTGAGATGGGTGCCGTTCGCAATCAGCGCGGACGCCAGCGTGTCGCCGGCGAAGCCCTCAAAGCTGCGTCCGTTGAAGGTGAAGCGGAGACGCTTGGTGCGGTCGATCCGCCCACCCTCCTTGAGACGGAAGCGCACTATTCGTTCTCCGCCTCGCCGCCGGACGCATCGGGCCGCGGCGCGCCCATGGGATAGATCGCGAGCACGTCGTTGCTGACGGTGTCGCGCAGCGCGTTGAACCAGCGCCGGCAGCCTTCCCGGTGCATCCAGCGCTCGGCGTGGACACCCTTGGGGTTGCTCCGCATGAAGAGGTAATCGGCCCAGCCCGCATCGTCGGTCGCTGCCGGGTCGGGGCGCGCGATATGGGCCTCGCCGCCGTAGCGAAACTCGGTCTCGGGCCGGGCGCCGCACCAGGGGCAGTCGATCCAGAGCATCCCGCCAGGCCTCTAGTGCGCCACGGCCGCCGCCGCGTGCTCGTCGATCAGCGCGCCCGAGGTGAAGCGGTCGAGGGCGAAAGGCGCGTTGAGCGGGTGCGGCTCGCCGGTCGCGATGGTATGCGCCAACACCCAGCCGGAGCCCGGCGTCGCCTTGAAGCCGCCTGTGCCCCAGCCGCCGTTGATGAAGAGCCCGTCCACGGGGGTCTTGCCGATGACGGGCGAGGCGTCGGGGCAGACATCCACGATCCCGGCCCACGAGCGCATCATGCGCACCCGGCTGAAGATCGGGATCAGCTCGACCAGCGCCCCAATCTGGTCCTCGATGGTGTGCAGGCCGCCGCGCTGGCTGTAGGAGTTGGGCGGGTCGAGGCCCGCGCCGATCACGAGCTCGCCCTTGTCCGACTGGCTGACGTAGACGTGCACGCCGATCGACATGATGACGCAGTGCAGCACCGGCTTGAGCGGCTCGGAGACCAGCGCCTGCAGGGGATGGCTCTCAATTGGCAGGCGAAAGCCCGCCATCTGGGCCAGCACCGAGCTGTGGCCCGCGACAACGATGCCGATCTTGCGCGCGGCAATCGCGCCCCGGGTGGTCTGCACCCCGGTCACCCGGCCGGCCTCGACATCGATGCCGGTGACCTCGCAGTTCTGGATGATATCCACGCCCCGAGCGTCCGCCGCCCGGGCGAAGCCCCAGGCGACGGCGTCATGGCGCGCATTGCCACCCCGCCGCTGCAGGGTGCCGCCCAAAATTGGGTAGCGCGTGTTCGGCGAGGTGTTGAGGATCGGGCAGAATGCCTTGACCTCTTCCGTGGACAAGAGCTCGCCGTCGACAGCGTTGAGCCGGTTGGCGTTGACCCGCCGGGTCGCCTCCTGCAGGTCGTGGACATTGTGGATCAGGTTCAGCACGCCGCGCTGGCTGAACATCAGGTTGTAGTTGAGCTCCTGTGCCAGCCCCTCCCAGAGCTTCAGCGAATGCTCGTAGAGCGCGGCGCTTTCGTCCCACAGGTAGTTGGAGCGGATCACCGTGGTGTTGCGCCCGGTGTTGCCGCCGCCGAGCCAGCCCTTCTCCAGCACCGCGACATCGGTAATGCCGTGGAGGCTGGCGAGGTAGTAGGCGGTGGCGAGCCCATGCCCGCCGGCGCCGATGATGACGACATCGTAGGCCGGCTTCGGTGCGGGGCTCCGCCACTGCTCCGGCCAGCGCTCGTGATGGCTCAGCGCGTTGCGCGCCAGGCTGAAGATCGAGAACTTCTTCATGTGTCGATGCCCGAATACAGTAACCGTCCTTCCGTGTCACTCACGGCCGCGGCATCGGCGCCGCCGCATGCGTCGTGCGCGCCTTGACTGGCCGGGGCGCGGGGGCTACTTGTGCGCCTCCCGCGCTCCCGCTGGCCTTACGGAACTCTCACAATGGTCGATGTCGCGATCAAGTCGACGGACGGGCACCCACTCGTCTTCCTGCCGCAGCACGACGGCTACACCGACGATCACCTGCGGCGAATTCTGCGCCGGGTCAAGACCTTCGCCATGGTGGGTGCCAGCACCCAGTGGCGCCGGCCCAGCTTCTACGCGATGAAGTACCTGACCAAGAAGGGTTATCGGGTGATCCCGATCAATCCCACCCGGGCCGGGGAGACGATCCTGGGCGAGACCGTTTATGGCAGCATCGCGGAATGTCCCGATAAGCTCGACATGGTGGATATCTTCCGCACCTCGGAGGAGGCGCTGGATATCACCAAGGACGTGATCGCGAACAAGGACGAGAAGGGCGTCGAGGTGCTGTGGATGCAGCTCACGGTGCGCAACGACCACGCCGCGCAGCTCGCTGAAGAGACCGGGCTCACGGTCGTCATGAACCGCTGCCCCAAGATCGAGTTCGCCCGGCTCTCGGGCGAGTTGAGCTGGAGCGGCATCAACTCGCGGATCATTTCCGCCAAGCGGGCAAGGCCGCTCAACGCATGAACGAGCTGCAACCCCTCAAAGCGCAGGCCGCCGAGGCCGCGCCGCAGCACGAATACGGCATGGAAACGCTGGCGGTTCACGCCGGCGCGCGGCCCGATCCGGTCACCGGCGCGCGGTCCACGCCCATCTACCAGACCACGTCGTATGCCTTCGACGATGCCGACCACGCGGCCGAGCTCTTCAATCTACAGGCCTTCGGCTACATCTATTCGCGCATCACAAACCCCACCGTCGCCGTGCTCGAGGAGCGGGTCGCGGCGCTGGAGAACGGGCGCGGTGCCGTGGCGGCATCGACCGGCCATGCGGCCCAGTTTCTGGTGGGCGCGACGCTGCTGGAGAGCGGCGACGAGTTCATCTCGTCCAACAATCTCTATGGCGGCTCGCTCACCCAGTTCGGCGTGAGCTTCAAGAAGCTCGGCTGGACCTGCCATTTCGTCGACATGACGGAGCCGGAAAATATCGAGCGGGCGATGACCGACAAGGTCAAGTTCATCTTCTGCGAGGGACTGGCCAACCCCGGCGGCATCGTGCTCGATCTCGAAGCGATCGCAGAGGTCGCGAAGCGCCACGGTGTGCCGCTCATCGTCGACAACACGCTCGCCTCGCCCTATCTCTGCCGGCCCTTCGAGCACGGCGCCGATCTCGTGGTTCACTCGACCACGAAGTTCATCGGCGGCCACGGCAACACCATGGGCGGCATGGTCGTCGAATCCGGCCGCTTCGACTGGTGGCAGAACGACAAGTTCCCGAGCATGACGAAGCCGGACCCGGCCTATCACGGCCTCACCTTCGCCGAGACCTTCGGCGATTTCGGCTTCACCATGAAGGTGCGCGCCGTGGCGCTCAGGGATTACGGCCCCTGCATGGCGGCGCAGGCGGCCTGGAACCTCCTGCAGGGGGTTGAGACCCTGCCGCTCCGCATGGAGCGCCACTGCTCCAACGCGCTCGCGGTCGCCCGCTATCTGGAGGGGCATCCCAAGGTCTCTTGGGTCTCCTATGCCGGGCTCGAATCGAGCCGCTATTACGCACTTGCCCAGCAGTATCTGCCGCGCGGCGCCGGCGCTGTCTTCACCTTCGGCGCCAAGGGCGGTTACGAAGCGGGCCTCAAGGTGGTCGATGCGGTGAACATGTTCTCGCATCTCGCCAATATCGGCGACACGCGGAGCCTCATCATCCACCCGGCGTCCACCACGCACCGCCAGCTCACCGACGAGCAGAAGACCAAGTCCGGTGCCGGGCCGGACGTGGTGCGTCTCTCCGTCGGTATCGAGAGCATCGCCGACATCATCGCCGACCTCGATCAGGCCCTCGATCAGGCCTGACGACCGACCGCAAGCACCGGCAGCCGGGTTCGGCTGCCGCACGTCGGTACTGGCTATGACTGGAGTGTGTCGCCCTCGGGCTGCGTCGCTCCGGAGGCGCGGTCGCGGGCGGCGAGCAGGCTGCGGCAGAGTGCGCCGTTGAAATCCATGGCGATGCGAACGCTGGCGAGTGTGCGCAGATGCTCGTCGAAGCCGGATTCAGAGAGCGGTGCGCCGTCGGGCTTGACGAACGCCAGCGCGTCCGCGCCTGCCGGGCCGGCGACGCGGGCTCTGATCTCCAGGTAGCGGCGTTTCAGGCCGGCGCCCTCGGCCCCGGCGATGGCGGTGCCTTCCAGCGCCTGAACGGTCATCGCCGCCAGCACGGACTTGGCCAGGCCTTGCGCCAACAGGGCACGCAGCAGCGCCTCTTGCCGCCCCTGAAACGCCTTGCGCCGAAAGGTCGTGCGCAGGCTGGCGAGAGCGTCGTCTTCTCCCGCCTCGCCGAAGGCGGCGCCGAAATCGAGGCCCTCGGCGACCCCCCGATTGACCTGATCTGCGCACATGTGCGCATGCAGGCGGGGGACGACACCCGTCACCCACGGCAGCGTGGCGACCGCGTCGCGCATGTCTTCGGCCATCATGTAGGCGAAGTTCGCGGCACACCAGTAGGTTGGCAGGCGGAAGTCGATGGCGACGGCGCCGTCTGCTGCGACCGTCACCGCCTCCACGAAACCGAGTTCGGTCACCGGCTCGTCGAGCTCGGGGTCGGTGACGGTGGCGAGCCGCGCCCGGACCTCGGCCTCGCGGCCGGCGTCGCGCGCCTGTTCTTGCCCGTTCACCGCCCGCGCCCTAGCTCCAAAGCTTTGCCTTGGCCGCGTCGATATCGATGTCGTAGAGCCGGGCGGCGTTGAGCCCGAGAATCTTCTTCTTGACCTCCGGCGTGAGGTCGACGCCGCGCTCCTGCTTGATGTCGTCCGGCAGCTCGAAGGCCCAGAACTTCTCCACCAGCCACTTCGGGGTCCAGATGGCGTAGTCGCTCGCGAAGGTCAGCTTGTCCTCGCCCACCCAGAACAGAAGCTCCGCAATCACCTCGGCGAAATAGCGCGGGCGCGCGTGCATGAAGGGCATCACCACCGCAAGCCCGCCCCAGACGTTCGCCTCCTGCACGGCAATCCAGCAGAAGTCGTCGAGGCGCGGCAGCCCGACATGCTCCACGATGAAATTGAGGTTGGGGAAGTCGGTCGCCGCATAATCCACGTCGTGGCAGTCGAAGGCGTCCTTGGCCAGCGGCGTGATGGTCGGCCCCTTGTGGACGTGTATGTTGGTGATGCCGAGCTTCTCGCAGAGCTCGAAGCAGCGATAGGCATCGGTGTCGTTGAGCCGCCAGCCGCGCGATGCGCCGCGCCATTCCGCGGTGTAGAGCTTAACGCCCCTGATTCCATACGTCTCCTTCAGCGCGTGGATGTTCTCCAGCGCCGCGGTACCCTCGCGCGGATCGAACGAGCCGTTGAGGATGAAGCGGTCCGGGTGCTGCCGGGTGATGACGGCGTTCTGCTCCGTGGTGTTGAAGCCCTCGATGTAGAACTCCTTGAGATAGGTCGGCTGGATGATCGCCATGTCCACCGGCCCGTCGACGAAGAGGTCGCGGACCATCGTCTCCGCGTCGTACTTCTCGAACTTCTCCTTGGGCCAGACTTCCTGCTCGGGGCTGAGCGCGCTGTGGTAGGCGTAGAAGCAATCGATGAACTGCTTGCCGTGGATATTGCGCTGGTTTGCCGGCGCGGCATCCCAGAAATGGGTGTGCCCGTCGACGACAAACAACTCCTCCCCGTCGCTGGTTCTGTACATCACGTGCTCCCTTCGGCGGCGACCGAGGGCGAGGGTAGCTAGCCTCTCGCCAAACACAAGCCGCGATGCGCGTGCGCCGAAATGCCGTGTTGACAGTCGCGCTGTGGCGCGCTGTGGATGCCGCTGGTAAGCTGCAGGCCGCGCGCGTGGTCGCCGTGTGGAACGAGAAGGGAGATCCGGGGATGGCTGAGCGGATGGTGGACCTGACGTTGACGCTGACCGACAACATGCCGGCGCACAAGCTGTTTCAGCGCCCGGTCATCGTGCCCCACTACACCCACGCCCAGACCCGCGAGCAGTTCTTCTTAGGCACGGAGGACGACAGGCTCTCCTTCGCGACCACCTACATGGGCATGATCGACCACATCGGCACCCATGTGGACGCCTTCTACCATGTTAATCCCGAGGGCCTGTCGGTGGACCGGATGCCGCTCGACATGTTCATGGGCAAGGCGGTGTGCTGGGATCTCACCCACATCCCCGATCTCGGCGATATCGACGTGGCCGATTTCGAGGAGGGGGAGGAGAAAGGTGGCGTCAAGGTGGACGGCCATATCGTGCTGCTCAATACAGGCCTCCACAACCGCCACTACCCCGACGTGAAATCGGTGTGGAGCAACCCCGGCATCACCGCAGCAGCGACCCATTGGCTCGCCGACAGGGGCTCCAAGATGCATGGGGTCGAAGGCCCGTCAACGGACAAGCCGTCGAACAATCTCTTCCCCAACCACCGGGTCTGCCGCGATCGAGGCATCGCCCACTATGAATGGCTGATCAATCTCGAGGAGCTGGTCGGCAAGGGCGAGTTCATGTTCTATGGGCCCCCGATCAAAATCGGCAACGGCAGCGGCGCGCCGGTCCGCGCCTGGGCGATCCTCGACGATTAGCCCTCCGGCGCTTGGCTCCGGGTGAGGCGCCGATGACCCGCATCGACAATCGCTCGGTCGACGAGCGCATCCCCATCACGCTGCTGACGGGTTTCCTCGGCGCCGGCAAGACCACGCTCGTCAACCGGCTCCTCAGCGCGCCCGATGCCGGCAAGATCGCGGTTATCGTCAACGAGTTCGGCGAGATCGGGATCGACGGCGACCTGATCGCCCGCGCCAACGAGGACATGCTGGAGCTCACCAACGGCTGCA
The DNA here is from genome assembly GCA_965237415.1 of Alphaproteobacteria bacterium. Classification (GTDB taxonomy): domain Bacteria; phylum Pseudomonadota; class Alphaproteobacteria; order UBA828; family UBA828; genus WTGU01. The sequence continues at coordinate 428,826 of CBDEFM010000001.1, read as the reverse complement.
TCTGCTGTGCGGCCCAGGGCGATTTGATGGACGGGCTCAACCGGCTCTTCCTGCGCAAGGTGGGCCTGGCCGAGCCCCGGGTGGACTTCGACAAGATCGTGATCGAGACCACGGGAATCGCCGATCCCTCGCCGCTGGCCCGGCTCTTCTACACCGACATGAAGCTCGATCTCACCTTCCGCCTCGACGCGGTGCTGACGGTGGTCGACCTGAAACATGTGATTGGCCAGATTGCGCGCTCGCCGGAGGCGGAGAAGCAGATCGCGATCGCCGACAAGTTGATCTTCAACAAGCGCGACCTGGTGGACGACGACGAGTTCGCAGACGCCGTGGCGGCGGTCGAGCGCCTCAGCCCCTTCTCGGTCAAGGAAGTCACCACGCATGGCGCGCTCCCCATCGACCGCCTGTTGGACCTCGACCTCTTCGAGCCCAAGCGGCGCGACGACATGGTGGGTGCCTGGATCGGCGCCGATCAGCCGGCCCTCACCGACCATGCCCACGACGATCATGTCCATACGCCGGGCGTCGGCGCCGTCTGCCTGCAGAGCCGCGAGCCGCTGGAGTGGAACGCGCTGCTCCGCTTCTTCCTGGAGCTGGCGCAGGAGAAGGGCGAGGACCTCTTCCGCGTGAAGGGCCTGGTGCATTTCCAGAATGTCGAGAAGCCGGTCATCATCCAGGGCGTGCAGGCCACCTTCAGCCCGCCGACCTATGCGGAATCGTGGCCGCGCGGCGAAGTCGAGACCCGGATCGTTGTGATCGGCCGCGATCTCGATGCGGCTGCGATGCAGGCGCGCTTCGCGGCCTGCGTAGCCAGGCGGGAAACCGTGCTCGACCGCGGCCTCGGCGCCATCTGAACATCCATCCGAACAGGAGTCCGCGATGAGCTTCGCCTACATGACGGCGCTCGAACTCAAGGGCCTGCTGGCGGCGCGCAGCATCTCGCCGGTGGAACTGGTCGAGGACACGCTCAGCCGGCAAGAGGCGCTGGAGCCCCAGATCAACGCCTTCGTCAACCGCACGCCGGAGGTGGCGCTGGCCGCAGCGCGCGATCAGGAACGCGCGATCGCGGCGGGCGGGGGGGGTGCGATTGCGGGCTTGCCTGTCTCGGTCAAGGACCTGGTGGCGATGGCGGGCGTGCCCTGGACCTTCGGCTCCCGGCCCTTCGCGAACAACGTGGTCGACTTCGACGCGCCCTCGGTGGAGCGGGTCAGAGCGGCTGGCGGCTGCATCATCGGCAAGTCGACCACCAGCGAGTTCGGCTGCAAGGCGGTTTGCGACAGCCCGCTCACCGGGATCACCCGCAACCCGTGGGACCTGACGAAGACGTCCGGCGGCTCCAGCGGGGGCGCGGGTGCGAGCGTCGCCGCTGGGCTCACGCCGTTCGCGCTCTGCACCGACGGCGGCGGCTCCGTGCGCATCCCCTCTGCGCTCTGCGGCCTCTTCGGCATCAAGGCGCAGTTCGGCCGGGTGCCGATCTTCCCGGTCTCGGCGGCGCCGACGCTCGCCCATGTGGGCGCGATCGCGCGCACGGTGCGGGATGCCGCGCTCCTGCTCGGAGTCATGGCAGGCCACGACCGCCGCGATGCCTTCGGTGTCGCCGAGCTCACGCCGGATTTCCTCGCCGCCTGCGATGCGGGCGTGGAGGGCTTGCGCATCGCCTGGAGCCCGACCTTGGGCTACGCACAGCCCGAGCCCGAGGTATCGGCCCTCTGCGAGGCTGCCGCCAAGCGCTTCGAGGCGCTGGGCTGCACCGTCGAGCTGGTCGAGGATGCGCTCGGCACGGACCCGGTCGAGATCTGGATGGCGGAGTTCTACGGCGGCATCGGCACCAAGCTGAAGGACCTGATGGCCGAGCGGCCGGATGAGCTCGACTCCGCCGTGGTGGCGACGCTCAGCGCCGGGCTCGACCGCTCCACGGTGGAATTCTTCACCCAGGTCTTCGCCCGCTACGACTTCCGCGAGAAGATGCGTCAGTTCTTCGAGCGCTACGACCTGCTGCTCTCGCCGACGTTGCCTTGCGCCGCCTTCGACGTGGGCCACGACACGCCGCCGGGGCTGGGAGCCCGCAACATCGTCTCCTGGGTCTACTACACCTATCCGTTCAACCTGACCGGCCAGCCGGCGGCTTCGATCCCGGCGGGCTTCACCGCATCAGGTCTCCCGGTCGGCCTGCAGATGGTGGCCGGCATCAACAGTGAGGTGGACATTCTGCGCGCCGCCGCGGCGTTCGAGGAGGCGGCGCCTTGGGCAGACCGGCGACCGCCTCTCGCCTGACCCGCTCCGCCGGCCCGCCGCAGGGCGCACAATGAGGGAGGCGGCGATGCCGCTGGACGACAAGGTCCGCAAGGCGCTCGACACCATATTCTCCGGCGATGCCGGGCTCTATCGGACGCGCGGCTGGAACCAGCGCTCGGGCTTCGGCACGAGGCCGGCGCTCCTCAACATCGACCTCGCCAACGCCTGGACCCGACCGGGCTACCGCTTCTCCTGCGAGGATATGGACGAGCGGATCATCCCCGGCGTGCAGCGCCTGCTCAGAGCCGCCCGTGCGAAGAAGGTGCCCATCATCTACACCACAACCGCCTTCTGCAGCCGCTTCGACATGGGGGCCTTCCCGCTCAAGAAGCCCTTCGAGGACCTCATGCTGGGCACGGACGCGACCGAGATCGACGACCGCGTGCCGCTCGAGGAAGGCGTCGATACGCTGATCGTCAAGAAGCGGCCGAGCGCCTTCGCCGGCACTCATCTCGGCGGCATCCTGCGCGCCGGTGGCATCGACACGCTGATCTGCACCGGCGTCACCATGGCGAGCTGCGTCAGGCACACGGTGGAGGATGCGCTCGGCGAGGGCTTCCGCACCGTCATCGTTCGCGAATGCGTGGGCGACCGCGTGCCTGCCGCGATCGAGTGGAACCTGTTCGACCTCGACATGAAGTATTGCGACGTCGAGCCGCTCGATCGTGTGCTGGCCTATCTGGCCGAGCTGGAGCCTTTCGAAGAGAACTAACCGCGCGTCAGCGGGACGAACGCCACCGGAAGCACCGTCTGCGCTTTGCTTGAGCCGTCGTCCTGCTTGCGGATGCGTTGCAGGCTCTGGGTCGTGGCGAAGCGGCCGACGGGGATCACCAGGCAACCGCCGGGCTTTAGCTGCGCCACCAGCGCCGGCGGCACGGAAGGCGCCGCCGCGGCGACGATGATGCCGTCGAAGGGGGCCTCCTCCGGCCAGCCTCCGTGACCGTCGCCGCTGCGTACTGTGGCCTGCGCATAGCCCAGCTTTGCGAGACGGGCCGCTGCCGCCGTTGCCAGCGGCTCGACGACCTCCACCGAGCAGACCCTCGCGCCCAACTCACAGAGGATGGCGGTCTGGTAGCCGCAGCCGGTGCCGATTTCCAGGATGCGCGCGCCCGGCTCGACGTCCAGGAGCTCGGTCATCAGGGCGACAATGAAGGGCTGCGAGATGGTCTGGCCGTGGCCGATGGGGAGCGGCCTGTTCTCGTAGGCGAAGGCCGCCTCCGCCTCGGGCACGAAGGCCTCGCGCGGCACCGTGCGCATGGCGTCGAGGACAGCGTCGCCGAAGACCGGCCGTCCGGTCCGCGCGCCAGTCTCCCGCGCATCGCGCGCGATCGCGTCGAGCATCGTCTCTGCGGTCGCGCTCGCGCCGAACAGGTGGCGGAGCATCCTGCGCGCGCGCCCCGCCCCTGGCTAACGGACGTGGGGCATGACGTCGGTGGCGTACGCGCCGATCAGTCGCTCCTGCTCTTCCGTCATCAGGTAGAGCGTGAACTGCGTGACGCCGGCGGCCTCCAGCGCCTTGAGCTTTTCCACGTGGGCCTCGGCCGGGCCGATCAGACAGAAGGATTCGGTGATCGCGTCGGTGACGTAGTGCACGTTGTCGGAGCCTGCGACCGCGTGCTGGTGATAGTCGTAGCCTTCGTCCGCGCCGCGCCCCTGCCGGGCGGCGATGAACGCGGTCAGGCTCTCCGGCACCAGGCCCGAGCCGGCGCCGTGGCGTTCCACGATATCGGCGACATGGTTGCCGACCACGGCGGGGAACCAGCTGGTTTGGGCAATCGCGGTCTCACGGTCGCCGATCCAGGCCGGCGCGCAGGCGACCACCCGGTATCCGGCCGCATCGAGGCCGGCGGCCTCGCGCGCCGCGATCGCCTGGTCCGCCATCCAACGGCAGAGGCCCGGATCGCCGAGCTGGATCACCAGGCCGTCCCCGTGCGCGCCAGCGACGGCGAGCGCGCGCGGCCCGTATCCGGCGATCCAGATCGGCAGCGCGTAAGGATCGACCCAGTCGAGTTGGACCGACCCGCTTGCGCCTTCGTATTCGCACGCATCGCCCCGCAGCATGGTGCGGAGCGCATCGCAAAAGGCGGTGAGCTGCTTGAGCGTCGCGGGCCTCTGCCCCATGACGCGCACCGAGCTGTCGCCGCGGCCGACCGCCACGTCGAGGCGGCCGTCCCCGATCTGCACGAGCCTCGCGAAGATGCTCGCGGCCACCGACCAGTCGCGCACCTTGGGATTGGTCACCAGCGGGCCGACGCGGAGGCGGCGCGTGTGGTCCAGGCAGACCGCCATCTGCGTATAGATGTCGGACCACAGAATGTGCGAATCTGCGAACCACATGTAGTCGAAGCCGGCGGCTTCGGCCTGATGGGCGAGCGCGATGGTGCGGCGCACGTCGAGGTCGCCCTTGAGGCAGATCCCAAGCTCCATGACGCCTCCATGCGCGGCGATAGTCGCTTCCGGCCACGCCGGCAGGATGGCACAGTCGTGCTCAGCCCGCCACGCGCCTGCCAAAGGCGCGCACACCGTGCTAAACCCCGGTTCCAGCGGCGCCCGGCACCGCCTCCCGGTCCCGGTGGGTGACGACGAGCAAGGGTGAGCATGAGCAAGCGGCAGATGATCCTGGTGGGCTTCCTCCAGGCGCAGAACTGCTCCAACTACCCCGCGTCCTGGCGTCACCCGGACTCGGCCACGGACTTCCTCACCGCCGACTACTACCAGCGGATCGCGCACATTCTAGAAGCCGGCAAGTTCCATCTCGCCTTCTTCGACGACCGGCTGGCGCTGCCGGATATCTACGGCGGCGACCATGCCGAAGCGGTGCGCAACGGAGTGCGGGTGGTCAAGATGGACCCCATTCCCATCCTCACGATGATGGGGGCGGTGACCACGCGGCTCGGGCTCGGCGCGACCTGCTCGACCACCTATTACCAGCCGTTCCATGTGGCGCGCATGTTCTCGACCCTCGATCACATGAGCGGCGGCCGGGCGGCCTGGAACGTGGTGACCTCGCTCAACGATTCCGAGGCAGCGAACTACGGCGCGGACAAGGTGATCGAGCATAACGAGCGCTACGACCGTGCCGACGAGTTCATGGAGGTGGTGCTAGGCCACTGGGAGGCGTGGGACCCAGACGCGATCGTCCTCGACAAGGAGCGCGGCGTCTTCGCCGACCCGGCAGGCGTGCATCGGCTCGACCATGAGGGCCGCTTCCTGCGCTCGCGGGGGCCGTTCACGGTGCCGCGCACGCCCCAGGGCCGGCCCATCGTGATCCAGGCCGGCCAGAGCGGGCGGGGGCGGCAGTTCGCGGCGCGCTGGGCCGACGTGATCTTCGCGATCTATCCCACCCTGGAGTTCGGCCGTGAGGCGTATGCGGCGACGCGCGATGCCGCGATTGCCGCCGGCCGCGAGCCGGGCTCCTACCGAGTGGCGCCGGCGGCCTACGTCACGGTCGCCGAAGCCCAGGCGGAGGCGGAGGAGAAGGCTGCCTTCATCGCGGGCCTCGCGCGCCCCATCGATACGCTGGCGCTGCTCTCCGAGGCGCTCAACTACGATTTCGCGACGAAACCTGCGGGCGAGCCCTTCACGGACGAGGAGATGGCCTCCATCAGCGGCCTGCAGGCGATCCGCGACCGCGTCGTGACGCTCAGCGGCAATCCGCATCCGACGGTCGAGGATTTCGTGACCTACAGCCGGCGCGGCACGGTCAACGAGATGCCGCATTTCGTCGGCACACCCGCCGCCGTCGCCGATGAGATGGCGGAATGGTTCGAGGGCGAGGCCTGCGACGGATTCGTGCTGGCCGCGACCCACATGCCGGGCGCCTACGAGGATTTCGCGCGCCTCGTGGTACCCGAGCTGCAGCGCCGCGGCCTCTACCACGAGGACTATGCCGGGCCGACGCTCAGGGAGAATCTCGGCCTGGGAAACACGCTATGATCGCCCGATGAGCGTCAAGGACGGCGCCGCCCACCTGCGTGCCCTCGACAAGGACCGGGAGGTCTACCTCGATGGCGCGTTGATTACGCGGGTGGCCGACCACCCGGCCTTCGCCGCCGCCTGCCGTTCGGCAGCCGCTCTCTACGACTTTCAGGCGGCCGAGGCGAACGTCGAGCGGATGACCTTCGAGACCGGGACCGGGCGGCGCGTGAACCGCGCCTGGCAGATGCCGCGGAGTTACGCCGAGCTGGTCGCGCGGCGCGAAGCGCTGACCGCCTGGGCCGAGCTTCATGGCGGGTTCCTGGGGCGCTCGCCGGATCACCTGGCCTCTTCGATCACCGGGCAGGCGATGGGGATCGAGGTCTTCGAGCGTCACGGCGCGCGCTTCGCCACTGCGCTCCGCGACTACTACGCCTACGCGCGCGATAACGACCTCTATCTCACCTACGTCATCATCAACCCGCAGGGCGACCGCTCCAAGGACTGGGGCGAGCAGGCGAGCGAAGAGATGACCATGCGTGTCGTCGACGAGGACACAGACGGCGTGACCGTGCGCGGGGCGAAGATGCTCGGCACCGGCTCGGTCATGGCGGAGGAGATCCTGGTCGCAAGCCTTCAGCCGCTGAAGCCGGGCGAGGAGCGTTTCGCCATCTCCTTCGCGCTCCCGCTCGATGCGCGCGGCCTCAAGGTGCTCTCGCGCAAGAGCTACGAGGCGAGCGCCACGAGCCCGTGGGACAATCCGCTCTCCCACCGCTTCGACGAGAACGACTCCGTCGTCTATTTCGACGACGTGAAGGTGCCGTGGGAGCGGATCTTCCTGCTCGGCGACACCGACATGTGCCGGGCGCAGTTCCACGACACGCCGGGCCACGTCCTCCAGAACTACCAGTCGCAAATCCGCCTGGTGGTGAAGCTGAAATTCCTGCTGGCTGTGGCGCGCCGCATCGCCGAGACCATCGGCACGGTAGCGATGGCATCTGTGCGCGAGCAGCTTGGCGAGATGGCCTCCGAGGTCGGGACCGTCGAGGGGCTGCTCTATGGCATGGAGAGCGCGGGCGGCATGATCGGCGATTACTACGTGCCGAATGCGAGCATGATGTACGCCGCCCAGGTCCAGACCCAGGCCCTCTATCCGCGCATTATCGACCGGATACGCTCACTCGCAGGCGGTGGCCTGATCATGCTGCCGTCATCGGTTGCGGACCTCGACAACCCCGCGATCGCGCCCCTGATCGAGCGCACCCAGGTCTCCGCGCGGCCGGGCGAGGGCGCTTCCGAACGGATGGCGCTGATGAAGCTCGCCTGGGACGCCGTGGGCTCCGAATTCGCCGGCCGCCACACCCAGTACGAGATGTTCTACGCGGGGGCCAAGTTCGTCACCACCGCGCACTGCTTCAGGTGCTACGACTGGGCCGGCGCCGAGCGCATCCTGGAGGGCCTGATGGCCAGCAACGAAGCCCCCCGCGAGCCGTGAGAGTCGCGGTCGTCAATCTCGGCGCCATCGTCTCGGGTGACTGGCGTGAGCCCTTCGTCGACGGAGATGCGCTCATTGCGGCCGACGGCATATTGGAAGCCGTCGGCGTGGTGGAGGCAGCGGAGATCGATGCCTGCGACATTGTGATCGACGCCGGCGGGGCGACGGCGATTCCGGGTCTGATCGACTCCCAGGTCCACGTCACCTTCGGCGACTTCACGCCGCGCCAGAACACCGTGGGCTACCTCACGAGCTACGTCCACGGAGGCACCACCACGGCGATCTCCGCCTCCGAGGTGCACGTGCCGGGCCGGCCGAAGGACCCCGCCGGGGTCAAGGCGCTGGCGGTCGCGGCCTTCAAGTGCTTCGAGCATTACCGGCCGGGCGGGATGCGCGTGCACGGCGGCTCCATCATTCTGGAGCCCGGCCTCACACGCGCCGATTTCGACGACGTGCATCGCGACGGCGTCTGGCTCGCCAAGGCAGGGTTCGGTGCGGTGGAGACGGCGCGGGACTACGTGGCCCTGGTGCGCCACGCCAGGGAGGCCGGCCTGCTCACCACGCTGCATACCGGCGGCGCCTCGATCCCCGGCTCCTTCCCCATCACCGGCGAGGACCTGATCGCCATCGACCCCACGGTCTCCTTCCACATCAACGGCGGGCCGGTCGCCATCGAGGATCGCTATTTCGAGCAGGTGGCGGCGGAGACCGGGATCGCCATGCAGGTCTGCACCGCCGGCAATCTGCGGACCACGCTGCTCTGCGCCGAGGCTGCCCGCAAGCACGACGCTTTCGACCGCTTCCTGATCGCGACCGACACGCCGACCGGCAGCGGCGTCATGCCGCTCGGCATGATCTACACCATGGTCAACATCGCGTCGCTCGCGGGCTTCGACCCGACCTGGATGATCGCCGCCTCCACCGGCAACGTAGCCGAGATCTATGGGCTGAACAGCGGCTTCCTCAAGCCGGGGCGGGATGCGGACGTGGTCATCATCGATGCCCCGCTCGGTGCCACCAAGCCGGATGCGCTCACGACCATGAGCAACGGCGATCCGGTCGCCATCGGCGCCGTGATCACCGACGGCATTCCGCGCTTCGTCGGCCGCAGTCGCAACACCCCGCCGACCACCCGCAAGGTGGCCGTCGCCCGCTGCGAGGTGCCGGCCTTCGCCCCGTCGTAGGCCCGGCCTTCAGTCGATCTCGTCTTCGGGGATGATCCAGGGCTCTTGGAGCGCCGCGTCGCGCCATTCGACGAAGGCCGGCAGGCTCAGCACGGCGCGGCTGTAGGCGGCGCAGGTCTCGTCGAGATCGACCCCGTAGGTATCGAGCCGGGTCACCACCGGCGCGTACATGGCGTCGGCCGCGCCGAAGGCGCCGAACAGGAAATCGCCACCAGCACCGTAACGGCCCCGGCAGTCGCGCCAGATCTCGCAGATTCGGGCGACGTCGTCTGCGACGCCCGGCCCGCGGCCCTTCCCCTTGAGGTCAAGGCGGCGAAGATTCATGGGCATGTGCGTGCGAACGGCGGAAAAACCCGCATGCATCTCGTTGGCGACCGCCCGGGCTGTGGCGCGCGCGTCGCGGTCCTCGGGCCAGAGGCCGGCCTCCGGAAACAGCTCGTGGGCGTATTCCAGGATGGCGAGGGTCTCCCAGACGGTGCGCTTGCCGTGGAGCAGGACGGGAACGCGCCCAGACGGCGACACGGCGCCAATGGCCTCCTTCCAGTTCTCGTCGAACAGCAGGAGCAGCCGCTCCTCGAAGGGAATTGCTGCGTTGCGGAGCGCTAGCCAGGGCCGGAGCGACCAGGACGAGTAGTTCTTGTTGCCGATGACCAGGGTCAGGTCGCTCATGGGGATACCTACTCACGCGCCGGTTTATGTCGTGTAAGGGAGCATAGCAAAGAACTCCACACCCGCTCGCCGGCTTGACTTGCGAGACAGGTGCGGCACGTGCAGACACTTGGAGTCAATTCGTCAGTACCCGTAGTCAAAGTCGTGCAGACACTTCAACTTCAATAGCAATTCCGAGTCAATTCGTCAGAAATAGGTTCGCCTCAAGTAGTCCGCTTCAAAGTCGATTTGTTTGGCGATCTGATCCAGAACGACTACGCTCAACTTCAATAGCAATTCCGTTCTCGCGGAGTCATCCCAACCTTTCTCGCCAACTTTTGTTTCGAACGATCTGCAATAGCCTAATGACCTGCTCTAGATCACTTGGGTGCTGACTCAAGTCGACATCTTCCCATACCAAGTCTTTGTTAGCCGCGACCATCTGGCGTTTTGGGGGGACACTTATGAGTTCTTCCGCCTCAGCGGAAATGCAATAGTCATGAGACCGCTTCTTAGCGAACTCCCGCCAATCCGGCTCTGCTGGACTACCAAGCTTGGAACTCTTCAGATAGCCGTTCGCCTTCAACGCGAACTCAAACCTTGAGTACCTGTAGAAGAAACAGAACGCGAGTCTGCCCAAGTGTGGGCTGATTTCATCCTGTCTCATGCCTCAGTCCAATTCCCGATGAGGGCTGGAAGCGTGCAATAGGAAGGGGCGTGTTAGAACGGCGCTCGCCTGCGGCGTAGCATCGCGCTCAGTCGTCTTCGCCGCTCATCAGCTGGGAGAAGCGCACCGGCAGAATTTCCTCGGTCTCGAACCGCCCGTCCGCATCCTTCGTGACCAGTAGCAGGCGCTGGTCGTCCTCGAGCCCGGCCGGGATCACCATGCGCCCGCCGGGCTTGAGTTGCTGCAAGAGCGCCGGCGGGATGAGGTCGGGGGCTGCGGTTGCGATGATGCGGTCGAAGGGCGCATGGTCGGGCCAGCCGAGGCTGCCATCGCCCACGCGGAACTGCACGTTGCCATAACCCTGCTCGCCGAGCCGGCGGCGGCCGCTCTGGGCCAACTCCTCGATCAGCTCGACGGTGAACACCTCGGCCGCAAGCTCCGCCAAAAGCGCCGCCTGATAGCCGAGCCCTGTGCCGATTTCGAGCACCCGGTCTTCCGCGCCCAGTTCCAGCAGGTCGGTCATCAGCGCGACGATAAAGGGCTGCGAGATGGTCTTACCGCAGCCGATAGGGAGCGGGGAATCGAGGTGGGCGTAAAGCGTCATCTCGACCGGCACGAAGGCATGGCGCGGGACCCGCTCAATCGCCTCCATGACCGGGCTCGCGATCGCGGTGCGGCCGGTCTTGCCGCTCACATGGTCGGCGTGGAGCGCCACCTGCTCGACCATGGTCCGGCGCAGGATCGCGAATTGGTCTCTGTTGGAGTTCGCCGCCTTCATGGCTCGTCACTACGCCTCGGCGTGCGCTTGCTGGCAGGCACCGCGCCCGCCCATTGGTGCTATAACTAGCGCATCTGCGCTACAGCCGCGAGCCTTGCTGCCACGATGCCGGTGACGACCATCTGCTGGGAATTCTCTTCCGGGGCGAAACAGCCGGGCTCGGGCGAAATCCGCCCGGCTGTATATAAGACTCTCGCATGACCGATTCCCTCACGCTGCCGCTCTGGATCCTCGCGGTGGTGGGCGCGCTCGCGCTCTGGGCTGCGCTCGACCGGATCCTGATGCCGAGCGTGCGGTGGTTCCTGCGCCGCCGCCTCAACCGGATGATCGTCGAGGTCAACACGCGGCTGGAATTGCAGATCCCGCCCTTTCAGCAGACCAAGCGCCGGGTGCTCATCGACCAGCTCAGCTTCGATCCCCAGGTGATGAAGGCGATCGACGCCGAGTCCGAAGCCACCGGCACCCCGCGCGAGGTGCTGAGCCGGCAGGTGGAGCGCTACGCCCGCGAGATCGTGCCCTCCTTCAACGCCTACGCCTATTTCCGCATCGGCTATCACATCGCCAGGCGGGCGGTGGAAAGCCTTTATCGCGTGCGGCTTGGCTATTCGGACGACGAGGCGCTGGCCCGCATCGAGCCCGGCGCCAGCGTCGTCTTCGTGATGAACCACCGCAGCAACATGGACTATGTGATCGTCGCCTACATGGCGGCGCATCGCTCCGCACTCAGCTACGCCGTCGGCGAATGGGCGCGGGTCTGGCCGCTCAGGATGCTGGTGCGCTCACTCGGGGCCTATTTCGTGCGCCGCGGCTCGGGCAGCCGCCTCTACCGCCAGGTGCTCGCCCGCTACGTGCAGGCGGCCACCGCCGGCGGCGTGGTCCAGGCGGTTTACCCCGAGGGCGGCCTCAGCCGCGACGGGCGCCTGCGCAAGCCCAAGCTCGGCCTCATCAGCTACATGGTCTCGTCATTCGATCCGGAGGGGGCGCGGGATCTGGTCTTCGTCCCCGTCGGGATCAATTACGACCGGGTGCTTGAGGACCGCATGCTGGTGCGCGCACCCGGCTCGGGCGAGCCCCGGCGCAGCAGGGCGCGCGTGCTCGCGACCGCGTTCCGGTTCGCCGCCCACAACCTAAGCCTCATGATCCGTCGGCGCTGGTACCGCTTCGGCTACGCCTGCGTGAACTTCTCCGCGCCGATCTCCATGCGGGACTATGTGAAGGCCCGCGGGGTCGATTTCCGCGCGCTCGAGCCCGAGGCCCGCCACGAGGCCGTGGAGAAACTCGGCGGCGAGCTGTTGCAGGCCATCGCCGCGGCGATCCCCGTTTTGCCGGTCTCCCTGGTCGCGACGGTCTTCGTCGAGTCAGAGAGCGCGGCGCTCGACCTGCTGGAGATCAAGGGGCGCGCGCAGGCGCTGATCGACAGGCTGGAGCGCGAGGGCGCCTACGTCCACATCCCGCGGGCCGACCGCGACTATGCCGTCACGGTGGGCCTGCGGATGTTGACGCTACGCCACTTCGTGACCGAAGCGGACGGGCTCTTTCGCGCGAACGAGGGCGAGCGCGACATGCTGCGTTACTACGCCAACGCCATCGAGCACTTCTTGGCCGATCCGCCCGCCGCGTGAACCGGCGCGCGGGGATTACTCCATGCCTTCCACGAAGATGAGGCTGCTCTCGGCAGCTCGCAAACGCATGTCCACAATCGCCTGATACTCGGGCGAGTTGTACCAGGCCTTGGCCCTTTCCATGCTCGGGAAGCGGAAGATCACCACGCGGGACGGCTTCCAGGTGCCGTCCATATGCGCGACTTCCGTGGTGGCGGCGAGCAGCTCGGCGCCGTAGGGGCCGCCTGTCGGGCCTGCCTTCTCGACATACTCCTGCATCAGTTCCGGATCGGTCACCTCCGAGGTGGAGACGAGATAGGCAGCGGGCATGGCAGTTCTCCTTGGTTGGAATGAGGTGTGCCAGGTACGCGACGGGTTATAGCTTGCGGGCTTGGCGGTGGCCTTCGTAGACCGCCTCGTAGGCGCTGCGGGGCGCGGTGGCGTCGCCGATGGTCTCGACCGAGATGGCGCGGGCCGCAACCGCCGCGTGCAGCGAATTCACGGAACGCCGGCCTGTCGCCATGACGATCCAGTCCGCCTCGATAACCCGCTCGGCTTCGTCGTGATGGACGTTGTAGAGCGTGACCTGGTTGCCTTCGATGCGGCGGACGAAGTGATCGACGCAGACCGCCACCTCGCTGCGGTAAAGCTTCGGCAGGATCCAGTCGAGATAGACGTCGAGGATGGTCTCCATGCCGATCATGGGCCAGCGGGTCACCAGCGTCACCTCGTCTGCGCCGCCATCCTTGCAGGCGACGGCGGTGAGCGGCGCCATCACGTCGCAGAGGTCGTCAAGCACCATCACCTTGCCGCGCGGCTTGGCGTGTCCCTGCGCCACGGCGTCCCAGCCGACACAATTGCCGCTCTCCCAGCCGGGCAACGCCTCGCCGGTCCAGCCCTGGAAGCCGTCGACGGCGACGGCGGAGCCCGTCGCCACCACCACGTGGTCGGGCTTCACCTCCGCAAGCGCCTGGTCGATATCCTCCTCCGTCACCGGCGCGCCGGTGACGATGCGGGTGCCGTTCTTCTCGGCCTGCGCCGTGAGCCAGCGGCCGATTTCGCCGTACTCGGCCCGGCTCGGCAGGAGGGACTGCACGCGCACATGGCCGCCGGTCTCGCCCTCGGCCTCGTAGAGCGTCACGTTGTGGCCACGGGCCGAAGCGATGCGCGCGTATTCGAGCCCCGCCGGGCCGCCGCCGATGATCAACACGGACTTGGGCTCGGCCACCCGGTCGAGCGTGCCCTCGCCCCAGGCCTTCTCGCGGCCCACCGCAGGGTTATAGATGCACTGCACCCGCCCGCCCCGGCTCACGCTCTTCCAGCAGAAGTTGGCGGCAACGCATGAGCGGATATCGTCGGCGTGGCCCTCTGCGGCCTTCTTGGCCCAGTGGGGGTCGGTGAAGAGCTGGCGCGCGAGGCAGATCGCGTCGCCGTCGCCTGCTTCCAGCAGCCGCTCGGCCACGTCCGGCGTGGTGATGCGGCCAACGAGCAGCACCGGCTTGGACGAGACCTCGCGAATCTTGCGGGCGTAGCCCCGCTCCCACCCCGCCTCGAACTCCATCGGCGTGTGGATGAAGGCGTGATGCACGCCGGCCGAGACGTTGACGTAGTCGATGTCGGCCCGCTTCTCGATGTCGGCGACAATGCTGCGCACGTCGTCGATTTCGAGATCGCCCGGCCAGAACGAGGTCGAGTTGATGCGGTAGCCGACGAACTTGTCGTCGCCGGCGGCGGCGCGCATCCGCTTCAATGCCTCGAGGGGGAAGCGCAGGCGGTTCTCCTGGGAGCCGCCCCAGCGGTCGGTGCGCTTGTTGTAAAGCGGCGAGATGAACTGCCAGGGCAGGTAGCCGTGGCTCAGATGAAGCTCGACCCCGTCGAGCCCCGCCGCGAACGCACGGACCGCGGCGCTGCCGAAGGCCTCCAGCAGTTCCTCGATCTCGTCCTCGTCCAGCTCCTTGGGCGTTGATGCGCCGGGGAACTCGCCCAAGGGCACTTGGCTCGGCGAGACAGAGTACCAGGTCGCATCGGGGTCGTAAGTGGCCTCCTGCTTGAGGGTGGGGAAGCCCCGCACGCCCGAATGCCAGAGCTGGATCGCGAGCTTGCAGCCCTCGGCGTGGACCGCCTCTGCGATGCGGGACAGTGGCTCGATCTGCCGGTCGTCGAAGAGCTGCGGCATGAGCAGCGGCGCCATGATCGAGCTCGGGTGGACATGGGTCCCTCCGATGATGATGAGGCCGACTCCGCCCTCGGCACGCTCCCGGTAATAGTGGGTGGCCATGTCGATGAAGAGCCCGTTCCACGGGTCGGAGACCCAGCTCGGGCAGGTCGGCGGGAACACGACCCGGTTCTTGATCGTGGTGTTGCGAATCTTCCATTCTGAGAAAAGCCGTGGATAGGCCGTCATGTCGCGCTCCCCCCGTCGCGGGCGCGCCTGAGGCCAGGGCGCCCTGTGCTTAACCGGCTCGCTCCATTACACTCGGCTTGGCGCGGGAACGCCAGTTTCGCGGCCTGAGGTCGGCTCAATCACGGGAGGGCGGCGATGTCCGACACCTATCGCGCGGTGATCCCCTACGAATCCCTCGATCCGCTCACCATCGGCTCGGTCGACGATCCGTCCATGGTCTATCGGGAGACGCTGACCCTCGACATCCCCGAGGCCAACCTTATGGCGGCGCTCTTCCCTGATGAGCCCGCGCCCATCGCGAACCCCACCCGGGCCTGCGCGGCCGCGCTGGAGACGCCGCATTCGGGGCCCGCGTTCTCCGAGATGATCGGGCCGGACAAGAGCCTCGCCATCATCATCGACAACCAGTTCCGCCCGACGCCGACCTCAAAGCTGCTGCCGGCGGTGCTGGACGCCATCGAGGCGCACGGCATCAAGGAGGCGCGCGTCGTCTGCGCCAACGGCAAGATCTTCCCCATGTCGGAGCGCGACACCGAGCTCAAGCTGGGGCGGGAGAACCTCGCGCGCATGGAGCGGCTCGGGATCCCCTTCTTCCAGAACGAGCCGCGCGACCCCGATCAATACGTCTTCATCGGCATGACCACGGGCGGCACGCCGGTCTGGCTGCACAAGGAGGTCGCGAAGTCCGATGTGACGCTCTCCATGGGCCAGGCGCAGTCCAACCATTGGGGAGCCGGCGGGGGCGGCAAGCTGATCCTGCCCGGCGTGGTCTCGGACGAGACCATCGAATCGAACCACTGCGCCTTCGTGATGTCGCCCAAGACCCATTACGGCGCCATGGCCGGCCCCATGCGGACCGATATCGACGAGGCCGCCACCATGTGCGGGCTCACGGCGACGCTCAACAGCGTGCTGGATACGAAAGGCAGTCTCTGCTTCATCAACTTCGGCGCTCATCCGGACGCGCACCTCGAGGCGATCCGCTACTTCAACGGCATCTACGCCTATGACCGCCCCGCCGGCGGCCCGGCGGATATCGGCATCTGCGGCGTGTTCGCGCCCACCGATCACCTCTTCTTCCACACCGGCTGGGGCTGCATGTCGTCCGACCTGCTGGTGCGGGACGGCGGCACGCTGATCTATTGCAGCCCGTCGCCCGGCGTGAAGACGCATCTCGGCGACTTCCCGGGCCTCGCGCTCATGGACTTGATGAAGCCCTACATGCCGCCGTCTGCGGCCAATATGGAGCGCGTCTACCGCGACATCCACAGCCGCACGATCGAGATGTGGGCGGGCTGTATCTGGGTGCCGATCTACGAGGTCATGGTGCGCAAGCACCTCCACGTGGTGACGCTGGAGGAGAACCTCGATATGGCCGCCGATATCGGGATCGAGGCGGGAACTTCGCTGGAGGATGCCTTCGCCGCGGCGATGACCCGGCACGGGCCGGACGCCAGGGTCGCGGTGCTGCCCTTCGCGCGCTACCAGCTCCCGCGCGATGCGATCCGCATGCCGATGGAGGCCGAGCCGCTGAGCCAAGCGGCGGAGTAAGGCGGGCGCCGTGTCTCCCTCCGGCGCGGCTGACGCGGCTCAGCCGATCACCGGCTCGACCACCATCGTGCAGCTGCTGGAGCGCTATCCCGGCGGCGAGGCGGCTGAGTTGATGGCGCGGCTGGCCTGGCCCTGCGCCCACTGCTCGGGCGCGCTGCACGAGCCCATCAGCATGGCCGCCAAGCGCCACGCGAACCGTGCAGGCCCCGTGGTCCGCGCCTTCCAGGCGCTCGAGCACGGCGCCCCGAGCGAGGCCGAGATCGCCGAGGCCGCCGCCAAGCACGAGAAGCGCCCCGACCCGGCCGCCCTCTGGGCCCGCTACGCGCGTTAGAGCGCGAGCGCTGGGCGCTCGCCCTATATATCCCTCAGGCGCCGGGCGCTCGCTCCGCTCGTTTGGCTTTCGCGCCAAAGGCGCGGCGCGCAGTCGCGCGCTCCGGCCCGCTTCGCGGTCCGGTACAGCTTCTCTTCCACATTCCGTGGTTGCCGTTCGGTCGCGGCCGGTGCCGTCTGTAACGACCCATAAGACGCAGTAAGCCCGAATTTTGCTGGATTGGCGGGATATAGTGAGATATAGCTATACGGATCAGTGGCTTAGAGGGCGATGACCGGCCCGCAGGAGCGTAGCCAGAACCACAAAGTAAGCTGAAATTGAGTCGAGCGCCCTCGCCGCCGCGTTCATTTCGAGGCCAAGCTGGCCCCGCTTCCGGGCGTTACGATCAATTCGCGACCGCTATAACAGTGAATTCAGCTCTTACATCGAGGATCACGCGGCGCGTGTGCCTCGACCGCCTCGGATTGACAGTGACGGAAGCAGCGACGAGGCTTGCAGCGTGGCGCAAAGGGTTGCCCAAGCGATCACTGGTGTAGCTCAGGTGACACAGAGGCCTCCGCCCAGATTTCTCTGGCGAACCGGATGGTGGAGGTGCTCTTCGAACACGGTGCGATGGCCGACGATCGAGTCGCAACGGCTGCGCGATTGCTCTTCGAGGCCGTCGAACGCCCAAGTCTTGGCGGCACGCCCTCACCAGCCCCCCGCCCTACACTCTCTCTCCGTCGAACCGGACTACTCGTCAATGGACGGCGCGACGTCCAGATTGCGAGTGAGATAACGCGGGAGATACCAAGCGCCGACCAAATCGATCTCCTATGTGCGTTCGTGCGTCACTCGGGATTGCGGCTGTTCCAGTCTTAGCTCGAAGCGAGGGTACGGGAAGGAGCGCAGATACGGGTAATCGCCAGCATCTATACCGGATCGACAGAGCGCCGAGCGCTCGACGCACTTGTCGCGCTCGGCGCCCACGTGAAGGTCTCGTACGAGGTCGCGAGGACGCGGTTGCATGCCAAGGTGCGGCTGTTTCACCGTCATAGCGGTCTGCACACCGCCGACATCGGCTCGTTAAACCTCACGCAGACAGCGCAGATCGAGGGCCTCGAATGGAACGTGCGTGTGAGTGCAGCCAAAAACCCTGAAGTTATCGAGCGCTTCAAGGCAACATTCGAACAGTATTGGCAGGAACCCGAATTCGACGACTATGAGCCCGAGCGTGTCGCCGAACGGCTCGACCGCGCGCTGTCCCAGCAGAGTGGAAGCGGAAAGACGGACGACAGCACCCGCTTCCTGTCGCTAGAGGAGATCGCTTGCCTGCATCGGGTCTCCATCAACACGGTCTCGAAACCGGCGTCGCTCAGTCCCTTGTGCAGCCAATGAGACAGCGGGCCGGCTTCGAGGCCGATCGCGGCGATCCCGTGCGGCAGCTTGCGCATGAACGCAACGAGCGATTCGGGCGCGCTGGCGACCTGCGCCTCCGTCACGATCTTGCCTTTCTCGCCGAGAACGCAGATAGTCGTGCTTGCCAGCGATACGTCTAGTCACCCGAATCTAAAGTTCGTGGCATAAGTTTTGATCGACGCGGAGGCAGAAGCGTTTGACGGCGGCGAGGATGTCGTCGGCCGATTTGGTCCACCTGAAGGGCTTGGGGTCTTCGTTGTGTTTTTCGATGAAGGCCCGGATATCGGCTTCGAGCTGGCGGGTGGAGGTGTGCACGCCGCGCTGCAGTTGCTTGCGCGTCAACTCGGCGAACCAGCGTTCGACCTGATTGATCCAGGACGCCGAAGTCGGCGTAAAGTGAACATGCCAGTGCGGCCGCCGCGCCAGCCACGCCTTGACCGCCGCCGTCTTTTGGGTGGCGTAGTTTTCCATGACGATGTGGATGTCCAGCTCGTCGGGAACACGTCGGTCGATCTCCTTCAGGAAGTCGAGAAACTCCCTGGCCCGGTGGCGCCTGTAGCACTTGCCGATGACGGAACCCGTGGCGACATCGAGGGCTGCGAACAGCGAGGTCGTTCCGTGGCGCTTGTAATCGTGCGTGCGCCGCTCAGGCATGCCCGGCAACATCGGCAGGACCGGCTGTGTACGGTCGAGCGCCTGGATCTGGCTCTTCTCGTCGACGCAGAGCACCAGCGCGCGGTCCGGCGGCGACAGATAGAGGCCTATGATGTCGCGGACCTTGTCCACGAAGTGCGGATCACCCGACAGCTTGAAGGTCTCCGAGCGGTGCGGCTGCAAGCCGAAGGCGCCCCAGATGCGCCAGATCGTCGTGTGCGAAAGGCCGCTTTCCCTGGCCATCGAGCGCAACGACCAATGGGTGGCGTCCGCCGGCGTCGCGCTGAGCGTCCGCTCGACAACCTTGGCCACCTGATCGTCCGTGAGCGTTCGCGGCCGTCCCGGCCGAGGCTCATCCGACAGCCCCTCGATGCGCTCCTTCAGGAAGCGGCGGCGCCACTTGCCGACCGTGTGCTCGTGCACGCCGATCTCGGCGGCCACCGCCTTGTTGGTCAGGCCGTCTGCGCAGCGCAGGATCATGCGGCAGCGATCGGAGATCGAGCGCGCGACCCGGCGCCGTCGAGCCTGACGCTCAAGATACGACCGCTCTTCATCGCTCAGAACCAAGACCGCCATCGGCCGGCCAGTACCACGCGCCATCGCAATGACCTCCACAGCCACACCACGATGAACAGCCTACACTGAGCCTTACTTCAGTGCCAGGTGACTAGGCCGACAAAAACTCCCATGTCGTTGCCCTTTCCTGTCTAGGATATGGGCCGCGCCTTTCGGCAAGACCCCGTGAACACGCTACGCGTGCAAGGGCAACGACACCCGAATCTCCGCCATGGCCAATAGCTCAAGCGTCGCCGGTGAGCGCCGAGCCCCATTACGGCATCTTTGCCACGGCCGTCGATCCTTCGAATGCCCGACGCACCGGTCAAATCATTTCAAGCCGCCTGTCCGACCCCAGGGGCCCACTCCAATCCGGGGTCAGTATTGAATGCCGATTGACACCGAAATCGAGCTGGAGCGCATTCAAGCCGGCCCGTGAGTGCATGGCAAGGGCCTTTTGGCATCGGAAAAGGAGAAAACTCGCTTTATAACAATGACATATCATGCACCAGTGGGCATGAAGGCGTCCGTTTCATAAGTGTCAACCACTACCCCGTCTTATCGCCGCGATCATGGTCCGCGCGGCTGCTGCCGGGTCGGGACTCTGGTGAGAAATGCGGTCTAACTTCCCGCCTGTGCGAGCAGTGACGCGTTGCCGCCCGCCGCCGTGGTATCGACGCAGAGGTGGCGCTCCAGCACGTAGCGCTCGGGTGCGTCCCGCTCCGTAATCAGCGGCAGGATCGGGCCTGAGCGTCGGGCGAGCGTGGCACGCATCTCCTTGAGCACGTCCCGGTCCGCACAGCAGGCGATGGCGGCGATACCGCCCAACGTGGCGAGCGTGGACGGCGCGACCTGCCCGTCCAGAATGATCACGTGGGGATCGGCGGCGCAGGCGGAGACCGCCGCGCTCGCTCCGGCGGAGACCGCCACGACGGCGTTTCCCGCCGCGCGGGCCATCGCCACCTGCGCCTGCACCGCTTCGGCACCGGGGCCGAGGCAGAGCACCGCGCCACGGGGCGCGAACGACAGCCGGTTGGATTCTCCGGTGGGGCCGGGAAGCTCCAGCGGCAAGAAGGAGACGCCACCGCGCCCCCCGGTGAGGGTGCCCGTGCCGCGACGATGCGGCCGTGCCGCGAGGCCGCGCGCGGCATCGGCAATGGCAGCAGCGAGCCGCGCCTCGTCAACCACTGCGCCGGCGGGAGCGCCCCCGGCAGGCACGGCACGAGCCATCAGGCGCCGCACATAATGCGGGCCGCCCGCCTTCGGCCCGGTGCCGCTCAGGCCTTCGCCGCCGAAGGGCTGCGAGCCCACCACTGCGCCGATCTGATTGCGGTTGACGTAGATGTTGCCCACGCGAACGCGATCGACGATGTGCTGCACACGATCGTCGATGCGGGTGTGCAGGCCGAAGGTCAGCCCGTAGCCTGACCCGTTGACCGCATCGACGACGGCATCGATCTCGCCCGCGCCGAAGGTTGCCACGTGCAGCACCGGCCCGAACACCTCTCCGGCCAACGCCTCGATGCCCTCAACCCGCAGCACGGTCGGCGGCACGAACGTGCCGTACTCCGGCGCTGCGAGCCGCTTGAGCACGCGCCCCTCCCGCTCGGCCCGCGCGCAGTGCGCCTCGATGCGGCTGCGCGCGTCGTCGTCGATCACGGGGCCGATGTCCGTCGCCAGTGCCCACGGGTCGCCGATGCGAAGCTCGTCCATGGCGCCGAACAGCATTGTCAGTATCCGCTCCTCGACCTCGCGCTGGACGTACAACATGCGCAGCGCCGAGCAGCGCTGGCCGGCGCTCTGGAAGGCGGACGCGACGATGTCGCGCACCGCCTGCTCGGGCAGCGCGGTGGAATCGACGATCATCGCGTTGAGCCCGCCGGTCTCCGCGATGAGCGGCGCGTCGGGCGCGAGGTGCGCCGCCATCGCGCGGTCGATGAGGCAG
This sequence comes from Alphaproteobacteria bacterium, assembly GCA_965237415.1. Lineage (GTDB taxonomy): Bacteria > Pseudomonadota > Alphaproteobacteria > UBA828 > UBA828 > WTGU01. Next base: position 407,405 of record CBDEFM010000001.1, on the reverse strand, counting down.
GCGGTCTCGGTCGAGCCGGTGAAGCACACACCGTCGATGCGCGGATCGGCGACAAGCGCCGCACCCACCGTCGCGCCATCGCCCGGCAGCAGCTGCACTGCGCTGCGCGGGATGCCGGCCTCGTGCATAAGCCGGATCGCGCGCGCCGCGATGAGCGGCGACTGCTCCGCCGGCTTGGCGATGACCGCGTTGCCGGCGGCTAGCGCACCGAGAATCTGTCCTGAGAAGATCGCGAGCGGGAAGTTCCAGGGCGAGATGCAGGTGATCACGCCCCGCGGGGCCACGCCCGCAGGGGCACATAGGCGCAGCGCTTCGCTCGCATAGAAGCGCGCGAAGTCGCAGGCCTCGCGCACCTCTCCCACGCAATCGGGCCATGTCTTGCCCGCCTCGCGGGCGGCGAGGGCGAAGAGCTCCGCCGCGTGTTCTTCGTAGAGATCGGCCACGCGGCGGAGTCTCTGCGCGCGATCCTCGACGCTCATCGCAGCCCACGCCGCCGCGCCCTCTCTGGCTGCCTCGAGGGCCGCCTCGATATCGGCCGGCGCGGCTTCGGTCACGGTGCCCACGACGTCGTCTGGGCGCGCCGGGTTCCGCACCTCTTTGCGGTCCGCCCCTTGGACCGGGCCCGCGACGAGCGGACCCACCTCCCAGACCGCGGTCTGGAACGGCTCGCGCGCCGTCTCGATCGCATCCACGGTGAGGGGATCGGTGAGGTCCCAGCCTTTCGCATTGCGGCGGTCGGGGGCGAAAATCCCGGCGGGCGCCACGATGGCGGGGTTCGCGACCGCGCTGCCGAGCCCTTCCACCGCCGCAATGGGATCGCGCGCGATCTCGTCGGCCGACACACTCTCATCCACGATCTGGTTTACGAACGAGCTGTTGGCGCCGTTCTCCAGCAATCGCCGGACGAGATAGGCGAGAAGATCATGGTGCGCGCCCACCGGCGCGTAGATGCGGCAGCGGACCCCGTGCGCCGCGCGCACCGCCTCGTGCAGGGCCTCGCCCATCCCGTGCAAGCGCTGGAACTCGAAGTTCTTTAGCCCGCCCGCCATGTGCAGCACGGCCGCCACCGTGTGCGCGTTGTGGGTCGCGAACTGCGGATAGAGGCGATCCGTCATGCCAAGCAGCCTGCGAGCGCACGCGAGATAGGCGACATCGGTGCTCGCCTTGCGGGTGAAGACCGGGAAGCCGTCGAGGCCCAACGTCTGCGCGCGCTTGATCTCGCTGTCCCAATAGGCGCCCTTGACGAGGCGCACCATGATCGGGCGCCCGTGCGCTGCGGCGAGCGCGCCGACCCAATCGATGACGTGCGCCGCCCGTTTGCCGTAGGCCTGCACCACCACGCCGAAGCCGTCCCAGCCGTCGAGCGCGGGGCCGGCAAACACCGCCTCGATGACATCGAGCGAGAGGTCGAGGCGGTCTGCCTCCTCGGCGTCCACGTTGAGACCGATCCCGGCCGACTTGGCGAGCAGCGCAAGCGCGCCGAGGCGGGCAGTGAGCTCGGTCATCACCCGCTCACGCTGGCCGAACTCGTAGCGCGGGTGGAGCGCAGACAGCTTGACCGAGACCCCCGGCCGGTCGCGGATGCCCTTACCCCGGCCGACAGCGGCGAGCGCGGTGATGGAATCCGAATAGGCCAGATGGTAGCGCCGCGCGTCCGCCTCGGTGCGGGCCGCTTCGCCCAGCATGTCGTAGGAGAAGCTGCAGCCCTGCGCCTCCGGCTCTGCTGTGCGGGCCATGGCTTCGCCCATGTCGCGCCCGAGCACGAACTGATGCCCGAGCTCGCGCATGGCCTGGGCGACCGCAGCGCGGATGACCGGCTCGCCCAGGCGGCGGATCGCGCCGTGAAGCACGCCGGCGAGGCCCTCCTCCGCCTCTCCCAGCACCTTGCCGGTGAGCAGCAGCGCCCAGGTGGACGCGTTGACCAGCGGCGAGCTCGACTGCCCGAGATGCGCCGCCCAGTCCGACGCGCCGATCTTGTCCTCGATCAGCGCGTCGATGGTTTCCGTATCGGGCACCCGGAGCAGGGCCTCGGCCAGGCACATGAGCGCCACGCCCTCACGGGTCGAGAGCCCGTACTCGGCGAGGAAGCCCTGCATGATCGAGGCGGTGCCGCTCGCCCGGACAGCGCGGACCAGATCGGCCGCATGCGCGCTGATCGCCGTCCGATCGGCCGGCGTGAGACCTGCGGCCTCCACCATCCGGCGGACCGCATCGACTTCGTCTTCGATGGCGGCGGCGCGCATCGCCGCCCGAATCTCGGTGAGACGCTGTGACCCTTGGCTGGGCCAGCTCACCGCCGCTTGCCGGCCGCGCTGATCCCGATTGCGGCGAGGATGACCAGCCCGGTGGTGAGGTCGCGGTAGAAGGGATCGGCGTTCAGGATGTTGAAGCCGTTGCTGATGAGCGCCAGCAGGAAGACGCCGCCGAGGCTGCGCCACACCGCGCCGGCCCCGCCGTAGATGCTGGTGCCGCCAAGGATCACGGCGGCGATGGCCTGCAGCTCCATGCCCTGCCCGGCCCCCGCCTGCCCCAGCGCCACGCGCGATGTCGCGATGATCGCGGCAAGCCCCGCCGCAAAGCCCGCGATGGCGAATGTGGCGGTCTTCACGCGATCCGTGCGGATGCCGGAGAGCACCGCCGCCACCTCGTTGCCGCCGACGGCGAAGACCCGCCGCCCGAATGCGGTCCGGGTCAGCATGAAGGTCAGGATCATGGCGAAGACCGCCATGATCCACACGGCGATGAATACGCCGCCCACCTTGTCGCGCCCGAGCCATGTGAAGGTGTCGAGGCGGACGGAGATCAACCGCCCGTCCGAGATGACGATGGCGACGCCCTTGAAGATCAGACTCGTGGCGATGGTGGCGAGAAAGGAATGCACCCGGAGCGCATTGATGACGACGCCGTTCATGGTGCCGAGCGCCAGGCCGATGAAGGGCGCCACGAAGAGGCCGAGATAGGGGTCGACGTGGAGCGCGATCCAGGCTGACATGACCGAGCCCATGGAGAAGATCGCCGCCACCGAGAGGTCGAACCCGCCCGCGATGATCACGAGCGTCATCGCCGAGGCCATGATCGCGAGCGGCGCGTTCTGGTTGAGGATGTTCAGCAGGTTGCGGAACGTCAGGAAGTTCTCGGACAACGAGCTCAGCGCGATGACCAGGAACACGATCATGATCAGGACCGCGTAGGTCTGAAGGAAGCGGCCGATATGGAAGCCCCTGACGATCATTCGGCCCCGCGCCGCTGGCTTTGGTGCTGGAAGAGCAGCGCGAGAAGGTCCGCTTCGCTGGACTCCGCAGGGATCACTTCGTCGACGATGCGGCCCCCATCCACCAGATAGGCACGGTGGGCGAGGCCCAATACCTCCTCGATCTCGCTGGAGATGAGCAGAACGCCGGTTCCGCCCGCGGCGAGCTCCGCAATCGCGAAGTGGATCCGCTCGCGGGCGCCCACGTCCACGCCGCGGCTCGGCTCGTCGAGGATCACGATGTCGGGATTCTCCATGAGCCACTTGCCGATCAGGACCTTCTGCTGATTCCCGCCGGAAAAAGTCGCGACGTTGCCGTTGGGGTCCACCGGGCGCACGCGGAAGTGCTCGATCAGGCTCAAGGTGCGCGAGCGTTCCGTGCGGCGTCGCATGACGCCAAGGTGCGCGAAGCGACCGAGATGAGGCAAGGTCATGTTGGGCGAGACCCGCATGGTCATCACCAGGCCCTGCTTGCGGCGGTCCTCCGGCGACATCACCATGCCGAGCGCGGCGGAGCGCCGTACGGAGCGGTTGCGGTAGACCTCGCCCTTGAGCCGGACTTCGCCGCCCGTCGCCGGGTCGGCACCCACGATCGCGCGGGCGATCTCGCTCCTGCCGCTGCCGACGAGGCCGGTGAGGCCCACGATCTCGCCCCGGCCGACCGAGAGGCTCGCGCCATTGGCCCCCTCGGCGCTCTCGAGGTTCTCCACCTCCAGCACGGGCTCGGGATCTTGAGGGCGGACCCGCGGCGGGAAGGGGGTTTCGCTCTTGCCGCCGCCGAGCATTGCCGCGACGAGGCTCGACCGGGTTTCGCCTGCGGCTGGCACCGTCTTCACGTGCTTGCCGTCACGTAGCACCGTGATCCGGTCGGACACGTCGAGAATGTCGTTGAGAAAGTGCGAGACGTAGATGATCGACCGCCCTTCGTCCCGTAGCTTCCGCATCGCGCGGTGCAGCTGCGACACCTCGTCCCGCGAGAGCGAGGACGTGGGCTCGTCCATCACGATGATTCGCGCATTGCGCGCCAGTGCCCGCAAGATCTCGATCTTCTGCTGGTCGGCGATGGGGAGCCGGGAGACGATGGCGTTGGGGTTTAGCTGAAAGCCGCTCGCCGCCATCAGCTCCGAGAGGCGCGCTACCTCGGTTCGGCGCAGCACGCCCCAGCGCTGGTCCTCCAGGCCGAGGAAGACATTCTCGGCCACGGTCAGCGCCGGCACGAGTTGCAGCTCCTGGTGCATGATCGCGACGCCCCTGGAGAGCGCCATGAGCGGGTCCCACGTGCTCGCGCGCTCGCCGAAGACATCGAGCGTGCCGGCGCTCGCCGCGTAGTAGCCGCCGAACACCTTGCCGAGCGTCGACTTGCCGGCGCCGTTCTCGCCGATCAGCCCGTGGATTTCGCCCGGCAGGATGTCCACCGACACGTCGCTGAGCACCCACACACCGGCGAAAGCAACGCCGATCCCGTTGGCTCTGAGCGCCGGCTCGCTAACCCCCATGTCTCACCGTGGCTCACCGTGGTCGCGGTCTGCGCGGCGCCTTCCGCCGTCAAGCGCGTGGCTCGGATCCCGTCTCGTCCACGGAGAGGCCCGAGGTGATGCGGACGCCATAGTCCCTCCATGCACCTTCGGGGGAGACGTAACCCCGCTGCACGTCGAGCCTCACTTCCTCGAACGGGCGCGCCTTCGGATCGCCGTTGCCGCCACCTCCGCCCGTCCTGGTCTCGACCACCGTGCCGGCCGTGACCGGCCGGGCCCGCATCTTGAGCGGCCCCTCGGAGGAGCCGTCGGGATGGGTGATCTCGATCTTCGGACCGCGTGCGTCTCTGCCCCCATTCAGCCCCCAGGCTGGCGTATGGGAGCGTTCGAACCAGAGAGCGCAGTGGCAGTCCTCGAGTGTCTTGTAGCGGCGTACGACGCCGCAGCCGCCGCGATGCCGCCCCGGCCCGCCGGAATCGGGGCGGATAGAGAACTCCTCGAGGCGGACGGGAAATTTCGTTTCCATCACCTCGGCCGGGATGTTGCGGAAGCTGCCGTTCACCAGGTTGATCAGCGCACTCTCGCCGTCGCCGTCGTTGCGGCCGCCCCAGCCGCCGGCGGTGGCCTCGATGGACATCCACTGGCCCCTCTGGCGATCGACGGAGAAGAAGAGGGCCACCATCGAATCGCCGTAGTGAGCGGCGGTGGAGCGGTCGGGTATGGCCTCTGAAAGGCAGGAGATGAAGAGGTCCGCCAGCAAGCCTAGGCCGGTGAAGTACCACTCGCAGGCCGCAGGCTCCTTGGCGTTGAACAGGCAGTCGTCGGGTATGTAGACGGTCATCGTCTCGAAGGAACCGCCGGTGATCGCCCGCTCCGGATTGATCATCGTCTTGTAGGCGAGGCGCAGTAGCGACACGGTCTGGCTCGCGCCGCAATTGACCGATCCGGGGACGAGGCCGGAGGAGCCGGCGAGGTCGACGATCAGCTCCTCGCCCTTGACGGTGAGCGTCAGCGCGACCTTCACCGGGTCTTCGCCCGCGCCGTCGTTATCCAGATAGCCTTCCCGGTACCAGGTGCCGTCCTTGATCGCGGCGATCGCTTCGCGGTCCATGCGCCGAGCCTGCTCGAAGATGTTTTCGCAGGCGGCCCGGTAGGTGTCGATGCCGATGCGTTCCAGTAGTTGGGAAAGCCGCCGCTCGCCGGTGCGGATGGCGGCAATCTGGGCGCCGAGATCGCCGATGCTCGCGTCCGGCATGCGGGTGTTGAGCCGCAGCAGGTCGAACCACTCGCGGATGGGCTTGCCTTGCGCGACGATGCGGGTCGGCCCGAGACGCAGCCCTTCCTGATAGATATTCGTGGACCCCATGACCGTGCCGGGGTCGATGGCGCCGATGTCGTTCCAGTGCGCGCGCGCGGCTCCGAAGCCGATCAGCTCGCCATCGAAAAATATCGGCCCGACCGCCGACACATCATGCAGGTGCGAGCCCTGCATGTAACTGTCGTTCATGATGAAGACGTCGCCCTGGGCGATGTCGTCGCCGTAATAGTCCATCACATGATGGACATTGGCATCGATCGCACCGATGAAGAGCGGTACGCCGCTCGACTGACCCAGCATGTTGCCGTCCGCGTCGAGGAGCGCGACGGCGCTGTCCCGGCCCTCGTAGATGACCGCCGAGTGGGCGGAACGCCACAGCGAGGCGTTCATGTCCTCCGCGCAGGAAATGACGAAGTTGCGCACGATCTCGGTCGTGACGGGGTCTGCCGTGTTGCGCAGAAACGTATCGTTCATGATCCCGCCTCCAGCGTCATGGAGAGGTGGCCGCCCTCGATCACCGTGGCTTGCCAGCCGGGCGGCACCAGCGTTGTCGCCGTCGATTCCTCGATGATGGCGGGGCCCGCCACGGCGTCGCCGATCTCGAGCCCGTTACGGTCGAGGACCGGCGTCTTCACTGGCCGGCCGGAGAAAAAGACATCGCGCGCCCGTGCCTCTCGCGCGGGCTCCTGCGCGGGCGGGGCGGAATCGGGGCGCGCCAACCGACCGAGCGCGGCCACGCGAATATTCGCCATCTCAACGCGGTTCTCCGGACTGGAGTGGCCATACTGCCGATCGTACGCCACATCGAAGGTCTTTCGCACGGCGCCCATGTCGATGGGCTCCTGCGGAACCGGGATGGTGAGCACGTATTCCTGCCCGTAGTAGCGGAAGTCGATGGCCCGCTCGAAGGCGATGGCGTCCTCGGCGATTCCCTCGGCCAGGAGGTGTTGGCGGCCATTCTCCTCGAGCCCCGCGAAGGCCGATTCGAGAACGGCGCGCTGCATGAGGTCCCAGAAGCCGTAGAGCGTCTCCTTGTAGTCGTGGCGCACGTCCGTCTGCAGCATGCCCCAGGCCGAGAAGGCGCCGGGGTGCACCGGCACGATGACCTCGCGGATCTGCAGCTCCTCGGCCAACGCCCCCGCCTGGGCCGGGCCGGCCCCGCCGAAGGCCACGAGGGAGAAATCCCGCGGATCGATGCCGCGTTGGACGGTAATGGTCCTGATCGCATCCGCCATCTTGGCGTTCACGACATCCACGACGCCCTGCGCCATGGCCTCGGTCGCCAGCCCGAACGCATCGCCGATCCCCTGCAACGCGCCAACCGCCGCGTCGCGGTCGAGCGCCATCTCCCCGCCGGAGAAGTTCGCGCCATCCAGGCGGCCGAGCACGAGATTGGCATCGGAGACCGTGGGCTCGGTTCCGCCTAGCCCGTAGCAGGCGGGTCCCGGCATGGAACCGGCCGATTGCGGGCCGACGCGCATGGCGCCCGCCTCCTCCCACGCGATGGAGCCCCCGCCCGCGCCGATGACGTGGATATCCACCACCGACATCTGAACCGGCAGACCCTCCAGCTTGGCCTCGTTGGAGCCGGACGGCAGCCCGTCGATGATCAGGCTCGCGTCGAAGGAGGTGCCGCCCATGTCGATGCAAATGAGGTTGGGCCGCCCCGTCGCGGCGGAGAGAGCCCTGCCGCCGATGGCTCCGCCGACGGGGCCGGAGAGCAGGGTCTGCAACGGTGTCTCGCTGGCGGATTCGGCCGTCATGACTCCGCCGTTGGACTGCATCACGTGCAGCCCTCGCCCTTTCGGCAGGCGATCGCTGAGCCCGCCGATCAGCGTCTCCAGATATCGCCGCACGACCGGCGCAAGATAGCTGTTCATCACCGTGGTCGAGGTGCGCTCGAACTCCCGCCATTCCGGCGAGACGCGGTGCGAGAGGCCGATGGGAACGTCCGGCAGGCGGGCGGCGAGGTATTCGGCCGCCTCCAGCTCATGCGCCGGGTTCTTGAAGGAAAAGAGGAAAGCGATGGCGATCGCCTCGAAGCCCTCTTCCGTGACGGCCTCGACGAGGCGGTCGAGGTCGCCAGTGTCGAGCGGTGTCACGACCTCGCCCGTCGCGGCGATGCGCTCCCGCGCCGTGAACGTGTATTCCAGGGGCGCGAGCGGCTCGGGCTTGTTCCAGCGGATCGAAAAGATTTCGCCGCGGTCGTTGCCCTGGATCGTGTAGATGTCGCGGAAGTTCTCGGTGGTGAGCAGCGCGACCTTGGCGCCCCGCCGGGTAAGGAGCGCATTCAGCCCCACCGTCGTCCCGTGAACGAAGAAATCGATCGCCGCCTCGGGCGGAATGGCCGCCTCGATACCCTGCAACACCGCGAGGGCCGGATCGACCGGCGTCGAGAGGACTTTCGTCGCGCCGCACGCGCCGGTCGAGCAATCCTGGTAGACGATATCCGTGAACGTGCCGCCGATGTCGGCTGACACCCGGTAGTGTCGGGTCAAGTCGGCACCTCCCGGCGCTAATCGGTCGCCGGGGCCCGGAGGCCCCGGCGTGAATTGTCGATTACTGCTCCCACTCGCCCCTGAAGTCGGGGTTGGCGTCGAGAATAGCCGTGTCGATCATGGCCTGGAGCGGGCCCGAAACGTCCATGTTGATGGCGTTGGTCACGGGCTTGCCCTCGACGGCGTTGGCGATCTGCTCCATCGCCAGCGCGCCCATGGTCTTGGGGAAGTAGGCGAGGGTGGCATCCCAGCGCCCTTCGCGGATCGCCTCGATCGAGATCGCCGCGGCACCGCCGCCGACGAGGTAGAGGTCGGCCACGGTGTAACCCTCGGCCTCCAGCGCGATCTCCGCACCCACCAGATGCTGGTCGGCATTCGACAGCACCGCATGCACGTCCTTCGCCGCCTGCAGCATGTCCTGCATCGCCTTCAGCGAGGTATCAGGCGAATACCAGCCTTCGCCGGTTCCCACGATCTTGATGTTGGGATACCGGGCGAGGACCTTCTCGAAGGTCTCGAGCCGGAGATTGTCGAAGGGGAAGGTCTTGAAGCCGATAATGATGATGACGTTGCAGGGATCCTTGTCGGCGCAGTAGGCCGCCACGGCCTCGGCCTGCCAGGTGGCCCCGGCGACGGGCGGCGAGGCAACGGTCGCCGTGATTCCCGGCACCTGCGGCTCCAGAGTGTTGAGCTCCGGCCCGATCGGGAAGAGCACGGTCGCGATCGGCACTCCGGCTTCGATCACCTGCTCGAAGGCGCCCGAGATTCCGACAGGGTCGTTGGGCGCCACGATCATGCCCGCGAACCGGCCGCTGGCGAGCACGTCCTCGATCTGGCTGTACTGGTGGCTGGCGTTGAACTGGCCGTCGAAGATCTCGGCCTCGTAGCCAAGCTCGATGGCCCTTTCCTCGACCCCTTCGAACGTGGCCTGGTTGAAGCCGTTCTGCGAAGAGGCCGCGAAGAAGGCGATTTTCTTCGATTGCGCCATTGCGGGGGTGGCCAGCGCAACGGCAAGGGCGAGGGCTGCGGCCCCGAGCGCCAAGGTTACGGATCGCGTCATTTCGATGTCTCCCTTCTGCATCTTGACTTACCCGCAGTCTACCATTATGCAAACATAATGCAATCCGGCAGAGCAAGCGTACCGGCGGCCTGAATCTCGGAGCATGGCAGCGAAGATCAAGGCAACTCCCAGGAAGCGCGGGCGCCGCGGCGCCCTGCAGGTGTATGACGTTCTTCGCGAGGAGATTCTCTGGCTGCGGATCGCCCCAGGCTCCGCCCTCGACGAGCGCGACCTGGCTGCCCGCTTCGAGGTCTCGCGCACGCCTATCCGGGAGGCCCTGCTCCTGCTCGCGGGCGAAAGACTGGTCCAGTTCCTGCCGAACCGGACCAGCATTGTGGCGCCCTTCTCGCTCGACAACACCGGCGATTATCTGGACACCGCGTTGATCATCTCCCGGGCTGTGGCACGGGCGGCGGCGGTCTCCGGCCGGGCCGAAGCGGAGGTACTGAACGAGCATGTACAGCGCTTCGTCCGGGCCGTGGAAGCCGAAGACTGGGAAGCGTCGCTCAGGAGCGAGCTGGAGGTGCTTCGCCATCTGGCGGGGCTTTCCGGCAATATCTTCCTGATCAAGTTCTTCGAGCAGGTCATCGATGCGGGCATGCGGATGCGGGTGCTCCACTACGTTCCGAATGCGACCGCGGACGAGCGCCGTGCGTCGGCCGACTGCCTGAAGGCGCTCGTAGAAGCGATTCTTGCCGGCGATGCCGACGCGAGCGACCGCGCCATCGAGCGAATGATCCTGGCCGACGTCGCGATCATTGTCCGCTCTCTTGAACCCCGGTTCGGGGCGAAGATGGGTCTAGAGCGCTTTGGTGAGGGGCTTGGAGCGCTATGACCCGCCATGCCGGGCGCCGTGACCGTGCAGCCCAGCTGATCCGAGGCGCGGGCCTGGATGCCGCCGCCTTCGTGCCTGGGCCCAACTTCCAATACCTGACCGGCCTCGACTTCCCCCTGATGGAGCGCCCGACGCTGCTGTTCGTCACGGAAACGGGCGGCATCCTTGCCATCATGCCGGAGCTCGAACGCCTCAAGTGGTCGAGCGCTTTCCCCGATGCGGAGACCTTCTACTGGCAGGACAGCGACGGCTTTGAAGACGCCTTCAAGGCCGCGACGCGCGCGATGGGGGCTGCGGCGATGGGCGTCGAAGGCGGGCGGATGCGCATGTTCGAATACGATGCCCTTCGCCGCCACATGGGGAACGGCGAGGTACGGAATGCCGATGCGGCCCTTCAGGCGCTTCGCATCGCCAAGGACGAGGATGAGATCGCAAGCCTCTCCCGCGCAATCCAGATCAGCGAGCTGGCGCTGGGAGAAACCCTGGAAGAGGTCGGCGCCGGCGATACCGAGCAGACCATCGCGGCACTGCTGAAGACCCGCATGCTCGCCCACGGGTCGGCAGCATTCGGCTTCGATCCCATCGTGCTGGCGGGCGCCAATGCGGCGAACCCGCACGGAACGCCGGGCGACACGCCGCTCGAACCCGGCGATGCGCTCCTGATCGATTTCGGGGCGAAGATCGACGGATTCAGCGCGGACATCACGCGCACATTCTTCTGCGAGCACGTGAACGACCGCCATGCAGAGATTTACGAGACCGTGCGTGCGGCGAATGCGCTCGGCCGCCGCATCGCCGGGCCGGGCGTCACGGCGCACGATTTGGACACGGCCGTGACCGACGTGCTCCGTTCCTCGCCCTTCGCGGACATGATCGTGCACAAGACCGGCCACGGGCTCGGGCTCGACGTGCACGAGGCACCGCAGGTCATGGTCGGGAACCACCAGACGCTGGAGCCGGGTTTCGTCATAACCGTCGAGCCCGGCCTCTACGGGTCAGGCGATGTCGGCATCAGGATCGAGGACGACGTGACCATCACCGAGGATGGCTCTCGCTCGCTCACGTCGTTTCCGCGCGAGCTTCGCCTGATCGGTTAGCCCGGAATTCTTGCCAGGGTCACGGTCGTGCTCGGCGGAGCCGGCCGGCGACCTTCCTGCCCTTGACGTAGACCGCCCGCACGGCGCGATCGTCGCCCAGCATCATCAGCGCAAACAGCATGTCCTCCAGGCTCTCCGAGAGCTCTTGGCGGGCGGCCAGCACCGGCGTCGCCCACGGGTCGAGGACAACGACATCGGCCCAGCGTCCGGCATCGAGCGTGCCGATCTCGGCATCGAGACGAAGGCCGCGCGCATTGCCCAGGGTGGCGAGGTAGAACCCGTCGAAGGCGCTGAAACTGCAGCCCTTCTGCCTGGCGGTCTTGTACGCCTCGGCGAGCGTCTGGAGCAGGGAGTAGCTGGTGCCGCCGCCGATGTCCGTGGCGACGCCCACTCTGACCGGACGCCGCGCCGCGCCCACATGCTCGATGTCGAACAGGCCCGATCCCAGAAAAGCGTTCGAGGTCGGGCAATGGACGACCATCGAGCCTGCGTCGTGCAAGGCTTGGCATTCGCGTTCCGAGAGGTGGATGCCATGGGCGAAGACGGCGTTCTCACCCACGAGGCCGAACCGCTCATAGACATCGGTGTAGTCCTTCGACCAGGGAAACAGCCGCTTCACCAGATCGATCTCCGCAGCGCTCTCCGAGAGATGAGTGTGGAGCAGGCAGCCGGGATGGTCCGCCAGGAGCTCGCCGGCAAGTCGAAGCTGGGCTTCGCTCGACGTGACGGCAAAACGCACCGTGAGAGCGTAGCGCAGGCGTTCGACCTCGTGCCACGACGCGATGAGTTCGGCGCTCTCCCGGGCGCTCGCTTCGGCGTCCTGAGTCACGGCTTGGGGAGCGTTGCGGTCCATCATGGTCGCCCCCGTTATCAGACAGAGTCCGCGCCGCCGCGCCGCCCGAAAGAGGCAGACGGCCGCTTTCCCATGCACCGAGGAGAAGACGAGGGCGCTGGTGGTGCCGTGGCTCACGAGCTTGTCGAGAAAGCTCTCCGCGGCCGCCGCGGCATGGTCCTCGGAGGCGTATCGCGCTTCCTCGGGGAAGGCGAAGCGATTGAGCCATTCGAGCAGGTCGTGCGCGGGCGCTGCCAACATGCGGTGTTGCGGGAAGTGAACGTGTGCATCGATTAATCCGGGCAGGATGACCTCGCCGCCATAGCGGTCGCACGGAGCGTCGGCGTGTTCCCGCGGCAGGTTGGCGAAATCGCCGTGCCACAGGATGCGGCCCCGCTGGCCTATGACCACCGCGCCGTCGTCGTGGCCGTGCATCGCCTGGTCGGGGCCGACAAAGCGGGGATCGTCCCTGAAGCTCACCGTGCGACCGCGCAGAACCCGCGCTGCGGTATCGGCGCCCGTCGTCATCCCGCGATCCGATCCTCGATGCGGAAGCGCATGATGCGGCAGACATTGTCGGTCGCGTTCTTGAGTTCGGCCTCCCGCCCGTTGGCGCGACGCTCTTCGAAGGCGGCGAGGATCATCTCCTTGGTCGCGCCCTTGACCGCGAAGATGAAGGGTATCCCGAAGCGTTCCTTGTAGGCGGCATTGAGCGCGGTGAAGCGTTCAAATTCCTCAGGCGTCAACCGGTCGAGGCCCGCGCCCGTCTGTTCCCTGCGGGACGTCTCGGTCAATGCGCCGATGACCGCCGCCCGGCCGGCGAGATCCGGGTGCGCGCGCAGCACGGCCAGTTGCTCGTCCCGCGCCGCGCCGCGCAGGGCAGCGGCAAATGCACCGACGACCCCGTCCCGGTCGGCGAAGGGACGGGCGCCGGCGGCACGCTCGGCGATCCAGGGCGAATGCTCCGCCACGTCGCCGAATTTGGCGGTGAAATCGGACACGGTCATCCGGTTGAGATCGCCGATGGAGAGGAGCATGCCTGCCGCCCTGCCGCCCATCGTCCCGTCGCCCATGGTCTTACCTGTTGTCGATCCAGGCGCCGAGCTGTCCGCGCTCCTCGTCCGTCATGCCGGTTTCGTTGCCGAGCGGCATGGTGCGGGTCTGAACCGTGAATTTATCCACCAGTTCCGCGTGACGGTGCAGGTCATCGATGGTCTCCAGCACGATGTCCTTGGGCGGCGTGTCAAAGCTTTCGTGGCTCGGACTCGCGGCGTGGCAGGACACGCAGTGCTTGTCCACGATGGTCATGACCTCCACGTCCGAAACGTCGAGCGCCGCCGTCTCCCGTTGCTGAGGCGAGGTCATCCACACGGCCGCGAAGAGGGCGATCAGCATGACGGGCAGGGTCCAGACGAAACCTGCGAACGGGGCGCCCGCCTCGTGGCGGATGAAGGCGTGGCGCAGGCAGGCGCCGCCGACGAGGATGAAGGCGACGATCAGCCAGGCCTGGGGATGCGCCGACAGCATCGGGTAATGCCCGCCCACCATGGTCACGAGCACCGGCAGCGTCAGATAGGTGTTGTGGACCGAGCGCTGCTTGCCGATGGCGCCGAACTTCGGGTCCGGCTCTCGCGCCTCCAGCAAAGCCCGGGTGATCTTCTTCTGATTGGGAATGATCACCGCAAACACGTTGGCCGCCATGAGGGTGCCGATGAAGGCGCCGACATGGATCAACGCCGAGCGGCCGGAGAAGACGTTGGTGTAGATGTAAGCCGCTAGGAGAATCCACAGGAATGTCGCGACGGCGAGCAGGGTCGGCCGCTTGCCGATGGGTGAGCGGCACACGCCGTCATAGACGAACCAACCGACGGCGAGGCTCGCCACCGAGATGCCGACCGCGTGCAATGGCTCGAGGTCCAGCACCGCGGGATCGATCATCCAGGTGCCGGCGTTGAGATAGAATTGTACGACCAGGAGCAGGAAGCCGGTAAACCAAGTGAGATAGGCTTCCCACTTGAACCAGATCAGGTCGCCGGGCAGCTCCTTCGGCGCAACGGTGAACTTCTCGACATGGTAGAAGCCGCCGCCATGCACCTGCCACGCCGTCCCCAGCACGCCCTCCTTCATCTTCTCGCGCTTCTTCAGCGCGACGTCGAGAGCGATGAAATAGAAGGAGGTGCCGATCCAGCCGATGCCGGCGATCATGTGCGCCCAGCGAATGAGTAGATTGAGCCAGTCGACGGCGAAGGCGGCCAAGCGCGTGTCTCCCGGTCCTCACGCTAGCCCGGACTTCTCACCAAGGGCATGGTCTGCGCGGCGCTTTCAGGGCGACAGGGCAGGAAAGGCGCGCAGCGCGTCGCGCGTCCCACGCGACGCAGGCCGCGACATTGGTGAGAAATCCGGGCCAGCCGGCGCACCGGGCCTGCATCGCAGCAGGAACGGTGCGCCGGCCGGCATCGGTAACGGCCTATTCCGGCAAGGTGTCGTCGACGCCTTGGACGTACCAGTTCATGCCCGCCAGCGTCCCGTCGTCCATGATCTCGCCTTCGGGCACGGCCAGCGTGCCGTCCTGCTTGTACACGGGACCGGCGAAGGGGTTGAGTTCCCCGGAGGCGATCATGGCTTCCGTTTCCATCGCCGCCGCCGCGACGTCATCGGGCATGTTGGTGTAGGGCGCCATCTTGACCGTACCCGCGGCCATGCCGTTCCACGTGTCCGACGACTCCCAGGTCCCGCCGAGCACCGCCTTGGCACGCTCGATGTAGTAGGGGGCCCAGTTGTCGATGATCGACGTCAACTGCGCCTTGGGGGCGAAGTGGATCATGTCGGAGGCCTGACCGAAGGCGTGCACACCTTGCTCTTCGGCGATCTGCAGGGGCGCCGTCGAATCGGTGTGCTGCGTGATGATGTCCGCGCCCTGGCCGATCAACACCTTCGCGGCGTCGGCTTCCTTGCCCGGATCGAACCACGTGTTGACCCAGACCACCTTGAGCTTGAAGTCTGGGTTTACGGTCTGCGCGCCGAGCAGGAAAGCGTTGATGCCCATCACGACCTCGGGAATGGGGAAGGACGCGATATAGCCGGCAACCCCCGACTTGGACGTCCGCGCGGCGATCTGGCCGATGACATACCGGCCTTCATGGAAGCGCGCGTTGTAGGACGCGACGTTGTCGGATTGCTTGTAGCCGGTCGCGTGCTCGAACTTCACGTCGGGAAAGCGCTCGGCGACCTTGATCGTCGGGTTCATGTAGCCGAAGGACGTGGTGAAGATCAGCCCGGCACCCTGCCGCGCCAGTCGCTCGATGGCGCGCTCGGCGTCCGCGCCCTCCGGCACGCTCTCGACGTACACGGTCTCGACCATGTCACCGAGTTCCCCCTCGAGCGCGAGGCGGCCCTGGTCATGGGCGTAGGTCCAGCCATGATCGCCGATGGGTCCGACATAGATGAAACCGACCTTCAGCTTGTCGGCAGCGGATGCGGCGCCCGAGGCGAGGGTCATCGCCAGCGCGACCGCGACCATTCCAATGAGCTTCTTCATGATGACTCCTTTCGCTTCAGCAAGTGTCCATGCGGTGCAACATGTTGTTCCGCCAACGCTCACCGTGACGCGCCAGCGGCTTCACTCCCCCTCTACCTCTCAGGCGCGAAGGGCTGCCCGATGCACGCGGGCGTGTTCACCCTGATCAAAGACCTGTTCCCTGAAATGATAACCAGCACCACTATCGTGACGAGGTAGGGCAAGGACGACAATAGCTGCGACGGGATCCCGACGCCCATACCCTGGACGTAGAGGCCCATGATCCAGACCGTGCCGAAGAGATAGGCCCCGATAAACAGGCGCTTGGGCAGCCAAGTGGAAAAGACGACCAGCGCGAGCGCGATCCAGCCGCGGCCCGCGCTCATGCTCTCGATCCACTGCGTGGTGTAGGCAAGCGCCAGATACGCGCCGGCCAAGCCGGAGCAGGCGCCGCCGAAGCCGATGCAGGCATAGCGCACCCTGATCACGCCGTAGCCGAGCGCGTGGGCAGAATGGTGATTGTTGCCTACCGCGTTGATGACGAGGCCGATCCGGGTGCGAAACAGCACATAGCCGACGGCCGCGGTCAGCGCCAGAGAGGCGTAGACCAGGATGTCCTGGCCGAACAGGATCGGTCCGATGAAGGGAATGTCGCTCAGGAGGGGGATGTGGATTGATGCGAGCTTCACCCCGGGCAGCCCCGTGAACCCCTCGCCGATCAGGCCCGAGAGCCCCAGTCCCAGCAGGGTGAGCGACAGCCCGGTCGCAACCTGCGAGGTCATCAAGGTCTGGGTCAGGAAGGCGAAGAGCATTGACATAGCGATGCCCGCGTACAGCCCGGCCAGAATGCCGAGCAGCGCCGAGCCGGTCGTGTAGGCGGCGGCGAAACTGCACACCGCGCCCATGATCATCATGCCTTCGACGCCCAGGTTGAGGACGCCCGAGCGTTCCGTGACGAGCTCCCCGGTCGCCGCCAGCAGCAATGGCGTGGACGCCGTGATGATCGTCAGAATGACGGCTTCCAGGGCTCCCATCGATCGCTGCCTAGACCTCCCTGGTCATCTTCTAGTTGTGAACGAGCCTTATGCGGTAACGGATCAGCGTGTCGCAGGCCAAGATGAGGAACAGCAGCATGCCCTGGAACACCTGAGTCGTCTTGTCGGAGATGCCGAGCTCCACCTGCACCCCCTCTCCGCCCATATAGCTGATCGCCAGGAGGACGCCCGCGAAGAGCACGCCGATGGGGTTCAGGCGGCCGAGAAAGGCGACGATGATCGCGGTGAAGCCGTAACCGGGCGAGATGTTCGGTTGCAGTTCGCCGTTCGGGCCGGCGACTTCGCAGATGCCAGCCAGCCCGGCGAGGGCGCCGGACAGCATAAAGCAGAACAGGATCACCCGCTTCCCTTTGAAGCCGGCGAAAGCGGCGGCGCGCGGTGAGGTGCCGACGACGCGGATCTCGAACCCGCGCAGCGTCCGTCCCATCATGAAGGCGACGACGATGACCGCGGCGACGGCGAAGACGGCGCCGATATGCACCCTTCCCTCGCCCAGAAGCGGCAGGAGCTGCCAGCCCTCGAACGGTATGGACTGCGGAAAGTTGTAGCCGTCGGGGTCTCGCCAGGGCCCGCGCACCAGCCAGTCCAGCAGCAACTGGGCGACGTAGACGAGCATCAGGCTGGTCAGGATCTCGTTGGCGGAGAAACGGTTCTTCAGGAACGCCGGGATGGCGGCGAAGAGCGCACCGCCCACGGCGCCGAGAACGAGCATGAGGGCCAGGACCAGCGGCGACTGCCAGGCAGGGAAATAGATCGGGATGGCGGCACCGAGCAGGGCGCCGATCGTAAGCTGGCCCTCCGCACCGATGTTCCAGACATTGGCGGTGTAGCAGACGGCGAGGCCAACGCCGATGATGATGAGCGGCGCGGCCTTGACGATCACCTCCTCGACCGACCAGACGCTGGTCAACGGCTCGACGAAGTACATGTAGAGCGCTTCGGCGGGATCGAATCCCAGGCCCGCGAACATGATGGCGCCAAGAGCCAGCGTGACGGCGATCGCCAGCACCGGGGACAGCAGCGCCATCAGCGTCGAACGCTGGCTGCGCCTTTCCAGCCTGAGGATCACGCGCCCGCCCCGAGTTTGGCGCCCCGGCCGGCTCTCTCATGGGCGCCCGCCATCAGCAGGCCGATCCGTTCCGGGCTCAGCTCTCCCGCCGGATAGGCTTCCGAAAGCTCGCCGCGCGAGATCACCGCGATGCGATCGGCGATCTCGAAGATCTCGTCGAGATCCTGGCTGATCACCAGAACCGCCGAGCCGCTCCGTGCCATGTCGATCAGGGACTGGCGAATGAACGCCGCCGCACCTGCATCGACTCCCCAGGTCGGTTGATGCACCACCAGGATGCGGGGCCTGCGCTCCAGTTCACGGCCCACAACGAACTTCTGGAGGTTGCCGCCGGAAAGCGCGCGCGCCTCTGGATCGGGCAAGTTCTTGCGCACATCGTAGTGCTCGGCGACCCTGGTCATCACATCCCGCGCCGCGCCGCGGTTGATCAGGCCGTTGCGCACGACATGGTCCCCCACGGCATGGTGGGTGAGAACGACGTTCTCGGAGAGCGGCAGGTCCGAGACGGCGGCGTGGCCGATGCGCTCTTCCGGCACGAAGGCGGCATCGCGCCGGCGCCTCCGCGAGATGTTCTCGCGGCCGCAGGGTGCGCCCGCCAGCTTGACCGCATCCGCGGACGCGCTCGTCCTCTCGCCCGAGATGGCGTCGAAGAGCTCCGACTGGCCGTTGCCCGCGACTCCCGCCACCGCGACGATCTCGCCGGACCGCACCACAAGATCGATGCTCTTCAGCGCAACGCCGAATGGGTCATCGGTCGGCATGGAGAGGCCGGCGAGCTCGAGCAGGGGATCGCCGGGTGCCGCACCGCTCGCCGGCTTGAGCGCTGCGACGTCGCTGCCGATCATGAGCTTGGCGAGGGAAGCCGCGGATTCCTGCTGCGGATCGACCCGCGCCACCAAGCGTCCATGGCGCAGGATCGTCGCGTCGTGGCAGAGGCGTTTGACCTCTTCCAGGCGATGGGAAATGTAGAGCACCGCGCAGCCTTCGCCGGCCAGGCGCTCCAGGGTGACGAAGAGCTGATCTGCTTCCTGCGGAGTCAGGACCGCGGTGGGTTCGTCCAGGATCAGCAGGCGCGGCTCCTGCAAGAGGCAGCGCACGACCTCGATGCGCTGGCGTTCGCCCACCGAAAGATCCGCCACGAGCGCGTCGGGCCGAAGCGGCAGACCGTAGACGGCGGAAACCTTTTCGATCCGTCCGGCGAGCGCCGCCAAGTCCCTCTCCCCCGCCAGGGCGAGCGCGATGTTCTGCGTGACGGTCAGCGCATCGAACAGCGAGAAATGCTGAAACACCATGCCGATGCCCAGCCCGCGTGCTGCGGCCGGATTCGAAATCGTCACCGGAGCGCCCTTCCAGAAGAGCTGCCCCGATGTCGGCTGCAGGGCACCGTAGATGATCTTCACCAGGGTGGACTTGCCGGCGCCGTTCTCGCCCAGCAGCGCGTGGATCTCGCCGGGCTTCAAGCTCAGGTCAATATCGTCGTTGGCCCGCAAGTCGCCGAAGAGCTTGACGATGTTGCGGGCTTCGAGAATGTACGCGCCCGACACCGCCTCGTTGCCGTCATCCGATCGCATGGCGCTGATGCTCATCCGTCCCGGACCCGCGGCACGGGTCCCTAGGACGAGGCTCCCGCGCTGTGCGCCGAAAGCGCCATCGCATCCCTGCGGCGCAGCAGGTCCGCGACCACCGACGCGGCAATGGCCGCCGGCTGCTTCGATGCGATACCGTCGATGCCGATGGGACAGACCAGCCGCTCGATATCGTCATGCTCCAGGCCCGCTTGCCGCAGGCGGCTTATGAAGCGGGCCTTCTTCGACGCCGAGCCGATCAGGCCGACATAGCCGAACCGCCTTGCCTGCAGCGCGGCGAGGACGACGTCGAAATCGAGCGCATGGCTGTGTGACATGACCAGCACGAAAGCGCCATCGGGCACCGCATCAAGCTCGGCCGCCGGCGCCTCCGTCACGAGGATACGCACGTCGCCCGGCACGATGGAGGGGAAGGCGTCCTCCCGCGGATCGATCCACACCACGCTGAAGTCGAGCGGCGCGAGCGCGATGATCAGGGAGCGTCCGACATGGCCGGCGCCGATGAGCGCCAGAACCTGCTTCCGCGTCCCGAAGCGCTCCAGCAAACGTCCGTCAGCCGCCAGCAGGCTGCCTTCGCCTCCCGGGAGATCGCGATTCAGAATGGCCCGCACCACGCACTGCCCGGTGATGCGGCCCTCGGTGGCGAAGAGTCCCGCCCTTTCGGCATCGGCGAGCGTCTGCACTTCGGCGGACCGTCCGGGCGTGAACACTTCCAGGAGGACACGCACCGAGCCGCCGCAACACTGGCCGAGATCGGGGCCGAGCGCCATTCGGGCAAGGCCCACCGGAGGAGGGTTCCTGTCTGCTCCGGCCTTCGCCAACGCTGCCTGGGCGCGCGCGATCGCCCGCCATTCCAGCGCACCGCCGCCGATCGTGCCGGCGAACGAGCCGTCCTCCAGCACGACCATGCGTGCTCCGGCTTCGCGCGGTGCCGAACCCTTGGCCTCGACGATGCTGACCATGGCACAGCTCTGCTCACCGCGGAGCGCTCGGCCGATGGTCGCCCAGGTGTTCATCTCATCGCCTCATGCGTCCCGCATGGAGAGGATCGCGCGGGCGATCGCTTCCGGCGTCGCCGGCGCGTCTAGCGCCGGCACCCGCCCGGGATTGAGGCTGGCGATGGCGTTCGAGATCGCCGAGAACACCGATATCGCCAACATCAGGGGCGGCTCGCCCACCGCCTTCGAGCGATAGATGGTCGCTTCCCTGTTGCCCTTGGACTCCCATAACGCAACCCTGAAGTCCTCCGGCACATCGCTTGCGACCGGTATCTTATAGGTGGAGGGCGCGTGAGTCGTGAGCCGACCCTTCGCATCGAACACCAGCTCTTCGGTGGTGAGCCAGCCCATGCCCTGCACGAAGCCGCCTTCGATCTGACCGATGTCGATCGCGGGGTTGAGCGAATTGCCGACATCGTGCAGAAGATCTATCCGATCCACCCGCATCTCTCCGGTCAGGGTATCGATCGTCACCTCCGAGCAGGCGGCGCCGTAGGCGAAGTAGAGGAATGGCCGCCCGCTCGCCGACGCGCGGTCCCAGGTGATCTTCGGTGTCGCGAAGTAACCGGTCGACGAGAGCGAGACCCGTTCGAGGAAGCAGGTCTTCGCCAGCTCCGCAAAGGGGATCTCCCGCTTGCCGATCGTGACCATGTTGCCGGCGAAGCGGACCTCAACCTTGGGCACCTGGTAGAGCCGGCCGGCCAGAGCAGCCATGCGGTCCTTGATCGTGGCGGCCGCCCGCTTTGCCGCCATGCCGTTCAGATCGGACCCGGAGGACGCGGCGGTCGGCGTGGTGTTGGGCACCATGTCGGTCTTCGTCGCGGTGATCCTCACCTTGTCGAAGTCGATGCCGAACTCCTCCGCCACGACCTGCGCAACCTTGGTGTGGAGCCCCTGCCCCATCTCGGTGCCGCCATGGTTCACCAGCACGGAGCCGTCGGTATAGACATGCACCAGCGCGCCCGCCTGGTTGAGGTGCTTCAGCGTGAAAGCGATCCCGAACTTGACGGGCGTAAGAGACATCCCCTTCTTGAGAAACCGGTTGTTCTGGTTGAAGGCCGCGATGCCCTTGCGCCGCTTCCGGTAGCCGCTGGTCTTCTCGAGCTCGCGCACCAGCCGCGACAGGGTGTTGTCGCCGACCTTCATGCCATAGGGCGTGATATCCCGCCCGCGGCCGTAAAGATTGCGCTTGCGCACGTCGAGCGGGTCCAGGCCGAGCCGGCAGGCGATGTCGTCCATCATCCGTTCGGCAAGCATCATGCCCTGCGGCCCGCCGAAACCCCTGAACGCCGTGTTCGAGACCGTGTCGGTCCTGACCCGCCGCGAAAGGATGCGCGCGCTCGGATAGTAGTAGGCGTTGTCGGCATGGAACATCGCCCGGTCGCAGACGGCCATGGAGAGATCCGCCGAGCAGCCGCAGCGCGCGTTGAGCGCGGCGTCGACCGCCAGCAGCCTGCCCGTCTCGTCGCAGCCATAGCTGTAGTCGACCCTGAAATCGTGGCGCTTGCCGGTCATGGTCATGTCGTCGTCGCGGTCGAGGCGGAGCTTGGCGGCCGAGCCGGTCACGCTCGCAGCGAGCGCGGCGAGGCAGGCCCATTGCGCCGCCTGGCTTTCCTTGCCGCCGAACGCGCCGCCCATGCGCCGGCATTCGCACACTACGTCCGAGTCCGGTTTCTCCAGCATGGCAGCCACGAGGTGCTGGATTTCCGTGGGATGCTGCGTCGACGAGAGGACGTGCATCGCACCGCCCTCGCCGGGGAGCGCCATGGCGACCTGCCCCTCGAGATAGAAGTGCTCCTGACCGCCGATGTCGAGGGAGCCGGACGCGGTATGCCGGGCCTGTTTCATGTCCGCAAGCGGCTCGCCGCGCTGAAACCGGTAGTCGGGGAGGACCGTCTCGCCCGAGGCGAGGCCCGCCTCGACCGAGACACGAGGCGTCTCCTCCTCGACCGCGATGCGCGCCTGGCGGCAGGCGCGGCGGGCCTCGTCCCGGCTGAGCGCCGCCACTGCGAAGACCACCTGGCCGTGAAAGGCGATGCGGTCTTCGGCGAGGATGGGGTCGTCGCCGAAGACCGGGCTGCAATCGTTCCGTCCGGGGATGTCGGCGGCGGTCAGAACCGCCACGACGCCTGGCGCGGCCCGTACCGCATCGAGGTCGAGCGCGGTGATCCGGCCGCGGGCGGCATGCGCGGCATAGCCGGGCGCGACATGCACCAGCGCCGCCGGCTCGGGAATGTCGTCGATGAAGCGCGCCGTGCCCTGGACGTGCCACAGCGCGCTGTCATGGGCCAGGGCCTGCCCAACCGAGCGGTTGCCGTCAGCGGGCGCTGTCCGGTCCGGTTGAGGAACGTCAGGCGGCACGCTCCGTCCCCCCGGGCCGCAGGCCCACGAGCCGGGTCGCGGCGCTTGCCTCGCCGCCCGCCTCGTGCAGGGCCTTGCGCAGGAGCGCCTGCGCCGTCTCCAGCCGGTACGGGGCGCTGGCCCGCATGTCGTCGATGGGCCGAAAGTCCGACGCCAGGGCCTCGCAGGCGGCGTCCCAGTCACGCCGGTCCGCAAGCCGCAGACCCTTGAGGGCGGCTTCCAAGGCGGCGGCCCGTTTCGGCGTGGCCGCCATGCCACCGAAGGCGACACGCGCATCGACGACGCGGCGCGCCTCCAAGGTGAACCTGAAGGCGCCCAGAAGGGCGGAGATGTCCTGATCGAAGCGCTTGGAGATCTTGTAGCAGCGGAAGACCTCGTCGGACTTGAGGCGCGGCACGTCGATACCGGTCACGAACTCGCCCGCCGCCAAGTCCTGCTTGCCGTAGTCGATGAAGAAGTCCTCTAGCGGCATCGACCGCGTCGCCTGGTCCCGGCGCAGGTGCAGTGTCGCACCGAGCGCGATCAGAGCGGGCAGCGTATCGCCGATCGGAGAGCCGTTGGCGATGTTGCCGCCAAGCGTCCCCACCGCGCGGACCTGCTTGGCACCGAGACGGCGGAACAACTCGACGAGATCGGGATCGATCGCCGCCATGGCGCTCTCCGCGCGCTCATAGGTGACGCCGGCGCCGATACTGAAGCCCGCTTCGGTCTCGCGCATGTCCGCCAGACCGCCCGCCCGCCCCAGGTGAACGATCTTGGGCAGGGCCCGCATCTGCTTGGTGATCCACAACCCGACATCCGTGGCGCCCGCGACCAGTGTGGCGTCCGGATGCCGCGCGTAAAGCCGGGCCAGGGCCTCGACCGTGGCCGGCGCCGCGAAGAATCCCGTCGCCTCATCGCCGATGAAGAGGTCCTCGCCGTCGTCCAGGGCCGCCAATCGTTCGACGGTGGCTGCACGGCGCGCCGCGAATGCGTCGCGCGGCGTTCCGGCGCACGCCTCCAGCGCGCCATCGACGATCGGCCGGTAGCCGGTGCAGCGGCAGAGATTGCCGGCGAGTGTGTCGTTCACCGCCTGCCGGTCACAGCGCCCGCCAGCGTGGTACAGGGTGAAGAGACTCATCACGATGCCCGGCGTGCAGAAGCCACACTGGCTGCCGTGATGCCTCAGGACGGCGTCCTGCACGGGGTGCAGTGCGCCGTCCGGGCCGGCCAGGTCTTCCACGGCGACCAGCTCCTTGCCGTCGATCATGCCCAGAAGGCAGATGCAGCTGTTGACCGGCGCGTATTCCAGCCTGCCGCCCTGCAGGGTGCCGAGAGCCACAGTGCAGGCGCCGCAGTCGCCCTCGGCGCAGCCCTCCTTGCTCCCGCAGGCATGGCGGCGCAGCCGCAGATAGTCGAGGAGGGTCTCGTTCGCGGCCACATCGGAGAGCGAGACGACCTCGCCGCGGTGGAGAAACCGAACCGACGAGCGCGTCATGCGTCAACTTCCGCGATAGGTGGAATAGCCATAGGCGGAAAGCAGCAGCGGGACGTGGTAGTGGTCTTGTGGATCCGCCACGCCGAAGCGCACCGGCACGACATCGAGGAACAACGGTTCGGGAAACG
Organism: Alphaproteobacteria bacterium; assembly: GCA_965237415.1. Lineage (GTDB taxonomy): Bacteria > Pseudomonadota > Alphaproteobacteria > UBA828 > UBA828 > WTGU01. Next base: position 382,849 of record CBDEFM010000001.1, on the reverse strand, counting down.
GCCCGCCGGTGCGCCTTCGATAGTCGCCCGCCATGAAGCGCAGCTCATAGGTCCCCGCGGCAAACGCCTCCCCTTCCAGCAAGGCGCCATCGATCCGGCCGTCGCTGTTCGTCACGACTGTCTTGAGTCGTTCCGCCGCCGCGCCGTCCAGGCGCCAGAGCTCCAGCTTCAATCCTCCCGCCGGCGTGCCCGACGTCAAATCAAGCACATGTGTCGTCAACCGCCCGATCGGTCTTCACTCCCCTGCTTCCGAAGATCGCTTTCTCGCTTCTTCAAGACAACCGGCGATTGTCTTCGATTTCTTGAGATCGCAAAAGAACCGAATTTCGTGAACGTCGGCAACACAGGATATGTCCGTCCCATGTACCAGATGATCTGTCCGGTTTTGGAACGCCTCTGTGGTGTGGAGGGAGGCGATGCGTCGGACGGATCAGGCACAGGGGCTGAGATTGATGTAGTTGAGGAGGTGTGTAGTTTATATTCTTGATTTAGGTACATTGAGGCTGATGTAGGGTTGCAGGTTTCTCCTGTAAGAGGGTTATAATACAGTGGCTTAGGGTTGTTGTCAAGGACGGGTGGGGATGGTTGGAACGACATAGAATTTGATTGTGTGTCATTGAGGAGTTGCATTCGGGGACATGGGTGTGGAAGCTGGATTGGGACATTGGAGTGATGCTGATAATGCGATAAATGGGTTCTGTACGTAACCTATAAGTGATGCGAGTCGTATGACGATGAGGATTTTCTTGGGAAGTTTCGTACTATAGTTTCCCTAAATGGGTCTGGTGTGTCACAGTTGATGCAGGCTTTTTCAGACGGATGGCGACCATGAAGGAGGATGCCAGCGGGCGGCGCCAGCGGGCCGTGATGGCGACCGATGCGGAGTGGGATCGGATCGGCCGGGCGGCTGCGGAGAGCGGCATGGACCTGTCGCGCTTCGTGATCCATCGCGCGCTGGACTGGGACCCACTGCCGCCGGAGGTTCTGCGCCGGGCTGTTCGCGAGATGCTGGTGCTGGCCAGGCTGGAGGAGAGGCGGCTGCGCGGCGCCGGCGCCGGCGAGGCCTGGGAGGACGCCTGCGACGCGGTTGACGAATGGATCGAGCGGGAGGGCATGCTGGAGGGGCTGACCGATCCTGGCGCGGCGAACCGCTGGAAGGCAGTGGGGCCGGAAGGGGAGGACGAGCCGTGACGGAGGCGGCGGAGCGGCCCGGCAGGCGGCAGCGGAGCCTGCACTGCAAGCCTGCAGAGCAGGCGATGATCCGGGAGCGCGCGGAGGCGGCGGGCAAGACCGTGTCGCGTTATGTGATGGAGCTTGCGCTCGCCGACGATCCGGACCGTCATCCCCTGGTGCTGACGGAAGAGGAACAGGCTGAGTTGCGGGATGGGGTGCGGGAGTTGCAGGCATTGGCGCGGGCTCTCCGGCGCGAGCTTCCGGGCGGCAGCGGGCTGAGCCTGCTGAGCGCGGTCTCTGTCCTTGCACGGGAGCGGGCGCCGTGAGCCGGAAGCGGCGCCGCCGGAAGGTGGGCAAGCACATCTCGCTCTCGGCGACGGACGCGGATTGGGAGATCGTTCGCCGCAACGCAAAGCGGCGCGGCCTGTCGATCGCGCGATACCTTGTAGAGCTGGTGGAGCGGGACGCTTCGGAAGAGGACGCCGGTCCTGAGCTGACGCTCGCTGCGGAAGAGCAGCGGGAGCTGCTGGAGGCGGTGCGGGAGGTTCGCGCGCTGATGCTGGAGGGGGAGGATGCGGGTCCCCTGGTGCGCGACATGCAGGAGCGGATCGCGGTGATGTTCGCCGCCTGGGCATCTGCCCTGGTCGCGTCGGGCCGCTCGGAAGAGCTGTGCGCGGCGCTCGCCTCGGGTGGTGGGCGAGGAACGGGCGCGCATCGCTGCGGCCTCGGTCGTGCCGTCTGCCGCGAAGCGGGCGAAGGTTCCGCAAGGCGGGCGAAGGGAAGGCGCACCCCCGCCAGGACCGGCTGCTGTGAGGCAGGCGCCGTCTCCGCCGCCGGCCCCCGGTGAGGTGCAGGAGGTCGTCCACCCGAGGGGAGAGGCAGCGTGGGCGAAGCGTGCTGGGGACAGGAACCGCGTTCCGGGCGCAAGGCCGGTCTTGGACTCACGCATCATCGGGTGCCTGATGCCGGGGATGGCAGCCGCCCGTCCGGCAGGTTCGAGACCCGCAAGGGTGACGGCGCGTTCCACGTCGCATTCGGGGCCGCCGGCAGCACGACATCGACGTTCGCAAGAGAGCTGCGCGCATGAAGCCTGATGAGTTCGACGCCGAAGCCTGGACTGAACGCCTTGCGCAGGCGCTTTCGGAACTGGCTGAAGGGCACGAAAACATGCTGCGGAAGTATTACGGGCTGGCCCCGGACATGGGTCTCCTGTTCGGCGGGCCTGAAGGCGCACCGCATACCTACTCGCCGGAGCAGGTATGGGGTCACTTCGCCATGCAAGGACGCGGTTGGGATTGGGTGCCACGCCGGGCGAAGAGCCAGACGTCAAAGGCGTCACAGGCGGATGTCGTGGGAAGCATCTTGCTGGCGCACCCGACATTGGCCGACGTTCCGGATTCGATTGCCGGTCGTGACGAATTCCGGGTGCAGGCCCTCGGTTCAGGCCGCTTAACCTCGCTGACGGACCTCATCGCCGGATTGATGGCGCGGGCCGCGGAGCTCGACGGCGACCGTTTCCGGGCGGCTGCCGGCGAGTTGAGCGCACTCCTCGCTCCGATCACGAACACCGGTTCCGTGCGCGTATCGGCCGGCCCCGATGTCGGATGCGACGTCGTGCTGTTCTACGGCCCGACGCTGGCGGAGGAGAGCGGCCTCGCCGATGGCATGGCAATCGTTCCGTTCGAGCGGGTAAGGGCATTCGTGGACGAGAAGTTGGTGCAAGAGCTCGCCCCGGCGGAAACGGAGATGCGCGGCTGGCGTTCGGTCGGCGCGATCATCAGGCCGTTCCAATGGACGCCCTCGTTTCGCATGCCGGGCGACCCGGAGGCTGCAGGGTCGAAGCCGCGGGGAGAGTTTTTCCAGGACGCTCGGACCTTCCTGGAACTGATTGCCGTGGCGCATGCGGCGCCCGTCCTTCGTCTTGCCGAACTGCCCGATTGCATCCATCGGTCTGCCGGCAGGCTGTTGGGGCTGGAGCGTCGCGGTCCCGGGTCCTATCGGAGCTTGTCGGCGCACCGATTCGACGGGTTGGCCGACCGTCCGCGATTGGCTCGGGAAGCCTTGGACGAGGCAAGGGAAGCCTTCGGCAACCTGAGAACCGCACGCCATCAAGCGATGGCTCCGATCGTCAGCCGGCTTGCCGAGGCGCAGGCACGGAGTGGACCGTTTGCCGGTGATGACAAGATCCTGGACGTCGCGATTGCGCTGGAGCGGATGTATCGACCGGAAGGCGGCGAGATTGCCCACAAGATGCGTACCAGGGTGGCCTGGTATCTCGGAACGGACGCGGCAAGCAGGCTCGGGTACATGAAGGCGGCGAAGGAGTTCTACGACATGCGCTCGAAGATCGTCCATGCCGGAAAGAAGCAGGTGTCGGAGGAAACGCGACTACAGGCTTTTGCCATGGGCTTCGATATCGCCGGAAGGACGCTGTTCAAGCGCTTGCGAGCGGGCCCGCCGGGGGACTGGGACGAGTTGGTGGTCGCAGGAAATGAACCGTAGCGAGACCGGAGCCGGGTGCCCGTGTCCGCCGCCTTGCGATACCGACGCCGCCACCTGAACAGCAAACTCGAATGCCCACCGCCGCGCTGCGCCGCTTCGGAAACGCACGCCTAGCGGCGCGCAGCGAGCTTGAGGAAGCCTTCCTCCATCAGGTAGACGCCGCGCTTGACGCGGTAGCGCATCGTCGAGCGCATCGGACTGTCCGGGACCCCCGAGGCGTCGGCGCCGAGGCTCGCCGTGGCGTGGGTCGCGTTCTCGAGCGCCAGGCCCACGCCCCGAAATAACCCACGGATTATCCGGTTGCCCGGGCAGAGAGGTCAGCACCTGTCTCGCCATCGGCGACAGCGGGACCGCGCGTGCGCCAGTCTTGGCATCGCGCAACCGGATTTCGTCATGCTCGAGGTCGACATCCTCCCAGCATTCATGGACGACATTTCGGCATGGATGCTCTCGAAAGCGCATATGCTGACCTCAACGCTTATCAATCAACAGGTTAGTAGGATTCCTCAAGTGCCACAAGGCCTCTGCATCCCGCTTGACCAGCCTCCGTTTCTCTTTCTCGTGTTGAATACAGGGTTGAACATTTCGCAGGTCCCGGCATAATGCCCGCATGGAAAATCTCTCAGCAAAACGCATCGCCAAGGTCAAGCTGACGCTGACCAAGCGCAATCTCGACGCCCTCGAGCCCACCGACAAGCCCTGGATTGCATGGGACGACAAGCTTTCGGGCTTCGGCGTCCGCGTCCAGCCCTCGGGCACCAGGACCTTCATCGCCAACTATCGCGCCGGAGACGGCGGGCGCAAGGCGCCCAACAAGCGCGTCACCCTCGGACGCTACGGCCGCATCACCCCCGACCAGGCGCGGCGCATGGCCCAGGAACTTTTCGGGCGCGTCGCCGCAGGGGACGACCCCGCCAACGAACGCGCCGTGGCCCGGGGAATTCCCACCCTCGAAGAAGCGTTCAAGGACTACATGGCCGCCAACCCCAACCGCAAGGCAAGGACCGTCGAGCGCTACCGCCAGAACGTGCGGGTCAATATACCCGACTGGCGCTCCCGCCCGCTCGACGCCATCACCCGGCGCGACATCGAGGGGCGGTTCAATCACATCACCATGAACCACGGCTGGGCGACCGCCAACCAGACGATCTCGTTGCTGCGCTCGATCTACCGCCGGTCCTGCGTCGATCACGAGGGCCTGCGCAATCCGGTCGAGCTCTGGCTCGCCGGCGGCGGGCGCTATCACCCGAAACGGCGGCGGCGCATCTCCGCCCCGAGCGAGGTGCTGCCGCGCTGGCGCGCCGGCATCGAGGAGGTCGGGCTCCCGCCCGCGCACCGCGGCATTTTCCTCATTGGGGTCTACACCGGCATGCGCCTGGGCGAGATCGTGTCGCTGAAATGGGAGCGGGTGAACCTTGAACGCCTTACCCTCCGGGTCGAGGAGACCAAGACCGGAGAGCCGCTGGAGCTTCCCGTCACCCGGCAACTGGCCGCGATCTTCAAACGCCGCCGGGAGGACAGCGATGACCCGGACGGCTGGCTGTTCCCGTCCACGATGAGCGCGTCGGGCCATCTGGGCGGCATTCACCAGTACTACGAAGAAATCGGGCGCGCCGCCGGAACCCGGTTCTGGTTCCACGGCCTGCGCAATGTTTTCATCACCGTGGCCGAGCGCGAGCTGATGCTGCCGCGCTCGCTGACCAAGCGGCTGGTCAACCACGCCCGCGACGATGACATCACCGAGGGCTACGCCGCCGACTGGACCGTCGAACAGCTCCGCGACCCCGCCCAGCGGGTGGCCGACCGAATCGACCAGCTGATGAGCGCCGACGCGCACGGGGACGGGTCCTTAGCTTGAGCGAAGCTCGGCAGCCTGCTCCCGCATGACCTACGACATACTTGTGCCAACTCTATGGCGCTTCCTACGCCGGCCAATCATCTAACGCATTATTTTTTTCAGGAGTTTTCAAACATCACCTCAAACCGCTTGACCACGCCTCTGTGATTTGCGTAAGCGTTTTGAAACCGATCTGATCCGTAATCCTGCCTACTCTATTCGCAGTTGTCCTTTAGCCCGCCCAGCGCCCCGATTTCGGAGGCAACCGTTCCGACAAGCCGTGCGAGGCAAGTGTCGGGAGTTGCCGGCAACCGAGCGCAGCAAGGTCGCGGGGACCCACCTCGGATTGTGACCCGACCGGTCGGGGTTCCCGCGTTCGCACCCATGAAACGGGCCTAGGCGGGAGGACGGATGCGCCGGGGATCCTCCATTCCCACGGGCCTGCGATCGTCCCTCACGACCGCGTAGTCTTGCCCGCCAACGGTCAGTGGCAGGCGGTGCCGGCCTGTACCGGCGGACAGGGCACGGTCGCGTATGAGCAATATACGCAGCAGTCGCCGGGCTTGGGCTTCAGGACCGTCCCGCAGTGACGGCAATCGTAGAACCACTGACAGGCGTCGGTCGGCATCGTCTCGGTCTGCGAACGGCCGCACGCCGGGCAGGTTATGGTTGTCTCGAGTATCGTCACCGTCCTTTGCGCCGCCATATCGCGTACCTCTCGATCGCAGGAAAGACCGACGCGCCCGGCGAGCGGCCTTTCATCCGTGCCGTCTACTCTTTCACGGCAGACGGAAAGCCCATGTCTCCGGTCGCTTCGGTAAGCGCCGCCACTTCGGTCTTGCTGTCGTCGAAGGAGACGACGGCAACCTTGTCCGCAAGGGAAACATTGACAGACGTCACGCCCTCAACGGCGGCCAGGGTTTTCCTGACGATGTAAGGACAGGACGCGCAGGTCATCCCGCTGACCTCGAGGACGACGGTCCGTTCCCCGGCAAATGCCGGCGTAACGGCCAGGATGCCGCCGGCGAAGATCGCCGCCTTCAGAATGGTCTTCATGCTGACGTTGTCCTTTCGTGGATCTCTAGGTGCCGAGCAGGATCGGGGCGATATACGGAAAGGCGACCGCTGCCACGACCAGCACAGTGGCAAGCCACAGGGCCAGCTTCACGATCCGGCCGGCCATCGGCGTGGCGCAGGCTTCCCCGTCGGCGCAGGCCGCCCTGGGCTTGCGATAAACCAGCCAGTAGCCGTAACCGAGAAAGCCAAGCGTGATCGCCACGAAGACCGGCTGGAAGGGCGCAAGGGCGGTGAGGTTGCCGATCCATGCACCGCCGGCTCCGAGGCTGAACAGCACGAGCGGCAGGATGCAGCAGGACGACGCGGCGATCGCGCCCAGAATGCCGCCGGCGGCAATCCAGCTCTTTCGGCCACTGTTTTCTAGCGGACGGCCGTCCTCGGCCGGGGCGATTCGAACGGTTCTTGTATTCATGACCGCCTGTATACATCCTGTAGCCACTACAGGATCAAGGGGAATCAGCGATGCGTCCCATCGGAGCCGCCGCGAAGATAAGCGGCGTAACCATCGAAACCATCCGGTATTACGAGCGCGAGGGCATTGTTCCCCGGGCGGCGCGGGGCCCAACCGGCCGCAGACTCTACGCCGAAGGGGACATTGGGCGCTTGCGATTCGTCAGGCGTTGCAGGGATCTCGGGTTTTCGATCGCGGATATCCGCACACTGCTTGAGCTGTCGGCGGGCAGCGAGGCGCCGTGCGCGGAGGTGAAGACCCTGGGGGAGCGGCACCTGCGGGGTGTCAGGCGGAAGATCGAGGAACTTGGCAAGCTCGAGCGCGCCCTCGCGGAGTTGGTCGACCGATGCGATGCCGGCCGGACCGATTGCCCGATGCTGGACCGGTTCCTCGCGAATCCCGACTCGCAGGTCTCCGGCGGCGGGGGATGAAGGTGGATCATCAGGTCGGCTACTCGCCTATCTCTTAGAGCCTGACTCGAAACTCGTCGCTATTTTTCAAAGCCTTGCGAGGCGGCGTGTTGTTAGTCGGATGTGGGCGATGTCGATCCATGTCTCGCTGGATGCGATGGATTTCTCCCAGTCCTTTGCGAGCCGTCGGCAGCGCCCGAGCCATGCGAAGGTGCGTTCGGCGATCGCCGCCGAGTTGCTGTTCTTCATCACCTACGGCACACTTGTGCCAGCACCTGGGAACTTCCTACGCCAATCGATCTCCTAACTAAGCGTTATAAAACGATTTTTCCAGTTTTCTCTCAAGCCGCCTGATCCTGCTTCGCTGATTTGCGTAAGCATTCTGCAATCAATGTGACCCGCAATCCTGGGCCTCCATGCCGCGATTGTCCTGTGGCTCGCCAAGCACCCTGAAATTCCGGTAACCGCTCGTGTAAAGGTTCGGTCGGGCCGGTATGGGGCAGGCGAAAGCACTGCTGAGAGCTGGCCACGGTCGGTCAGAACAAGACGATGCTGAGGGTCCTGGCGACGGTCTACCGGCCCAACCGAACCCTTACCCGCTCGTCGGCCGGGGGATGGAATGGAACTCAGCCCCGACTGGGCACGGCTTGACGCCAAACTGGTGCGACATCTGCGCCTCCATCCCCCAAGACCCAACAGTTACCCGCTGGATACCGTTCGGTCTTGGGGTGAAACCTGCACGAGGGAACCGGCAACCCGACGTCCTGGCTGCCCGCAATGAGCTCGCACCAGTGCATTCATGACCGCCATCACCCGGCCACCGAATCGATGCGGCCAAGTGGCCGAGATGTTCCCCGTTCTCCAAATTTCGGCACCAATCGGGGCTGCGCTAGACATCCGTCGCGGCGTTTTCCACAGTCACTTGACGAAGCGACCGAGCTCCTCTCGCGCTCCCGTTTCCGCCATAGACCACCGCTGCTCCACTCCGTAGACTCCTACCAACGCAGGGGCGCCACGGCTCTGCCGGAAAGGAGAATTGCATGAGGCGCGACGGTTTCGATCCTGGATGCTGCGACCGCCGTACTTGGGAGGCCGCGAAAGACGAGGCACGACGAGTCATGATCGATCGAGCGCGGCACAACGATGTGATCTATTACTCTGACCTCGTGCAGAAGATTACGAAATGCGACCTTGAGCCCCACGACGTTCGCTTGAACCACATGCTCTACGAGATAGCGTCCGAGGAAGACGAAGCGCGGCGTGGCTTACTGACAGCCTTGGTCGTCCATAAGGACGACGGGGCACCAGGCTCTGGGTTCTTCGAAATGGCCGAAGAACGCGGGCGAGACATCTCCGATCCAGATACATGCTGGATCGGAGAATTGAACAACGTCTACGCCGTGTGGTCGCAACACTGACGAGGCGAGTCGTCCTGGATAGGCTCAGATGATTCGAGAGGTGTTCCGAACCATATCGGCCATCGGTATAGGCGCTGGCGCCGGACGTACCTTTGATTCGTATTTCCCTCCCGGGCAGGCAGACCCCGCAGCGTGGGCGATTCTTGTGGTCTCGGGCCTGGCGTTTATCGCATCGTACTGGTCGGAAGTGCGCCGCCAGTGGTGGATGTGGCGCACGCCGTTCATGACTCTGAGGCCGCTCCAGATCACTCGTATCATGGACCTTCATGAATTCTTAGCGGACGAGGGCGAGAAAAATTCGCCTCGGTACCGCTTGGAGGGAGATCGGGATGATAAGTCCCGACCGTCCGTCGATGTGGGAGACTGGGTGATCGTGACCGGCAAGCAGGCAGAGAGGTTGAAAGGCGGACACTACTCGTTCGTCCAGTGCCGCATTCGCAGCGCCACGGGCGCCACGCCTGTCTAGGTCTCCCCAAATGCATCCGTTCGGCCAGGACTGCTTCCATTGCGAACATTGGTTCGCGCCGTGATGTCGAGGGTCAGCGACGGCTCGGTGCCTTATGCGAACGTGGTCCGCTCGGGGGCTGGCTCTCTCGCCAACCTAGACGCTTGCTGACGTTCTACTGGCTTGCGCTACGCAAGCCAAACTGACCGATCAAGTGGGGTCGGGCAGCCAAGAGCGTCTCCAGGTGACTCTCCGGCCACATCTCGATGGCAAGCGCCTTGTCGGACTGGTTGTGATTCTCCACTATCGCCACCGCGTCTGCCGTAAATCGTCCCGACGTTACGATGACCAAGATGTCCACCCGAGGGGGCTGCCAGAGTTCCATTGCGTCCCGAGCCTCCCCTATCTCACTGCGTCCCACACTTCTTGACAACCAGTGTTTGCACTGGATGATTGTGCGAAACCTTCGCACGCTGCCTAAAGCGTCGGCGTACACTCTGTCCGCAGAAAGATCCCGGCCGCGGTCCGGCGCATGAGTCTTTTGTAGCCATTGTACGTTCTCGTACCCCTTGGCTTCGGAGATCAGTTGGTACACCAAGCGTTCGAAATCCTCATCGTCCAACGCAGACCACTCCAACTTGGTCGACACCGGCCCTGCTGGATCTTCGTTGACGACCTCGCCCAAGTCGTTAGCACCAACAGGAATCGGATCTAACTCGCCGTACAGACCGTCGCTCAGTGAGGCCCTGACACTCGGCCAAACGCGAAAAGCGGCCTCCATGAGTTCCCCGGCGACTTGAGCATCGTTGTCATCGTGCCGTGGCCGCTTCAGGGTGCTCCACTGTTCTGGCCGACCACTGCTGCCAAGCAATGTCTCGATCTCGTCGACTGCCTTTCGTAGCTGGCTCCACGCCCCAATCGCAACGTTTGGCTTGCCCCGCCCTCCGGAGCCCTTACGGTCAAACTGGGCCACTACTTGGTCCAGCTCACTCATTCTCTTCAAAATCCTGTCGCGCACCAACTTCCGCCGTTTCGCTTGGAAGTGAACACGATACTCTCTGAGTTGACGTCCCTGTTCCGCCAACTCCCTAGAAACACTAAGCTGCGCTTCGACCTCACCCAACTCTAACGCATCAAACTGCATCTGCCCCGCTTCATCGTACTCGTACAGGTGATCTTCGACGCGAAAGCCATCCACGGCAGGCAACATCGCGAGGATGCTTTTGAACGCAATGCACCACTCGTCGTACTTAGGAGGAGCACCAAATGCTGGTCCGTTCGGCAACTCGCCTTCAATCTTCTGCCAGAGCGTTTCGAGCCTAGCCAGGTTCGCTTCAGCCAACTCGAACTGTCTCAAAGCATGGTTGAGTGTTGGTTTGCACTTCTGTACCCTATCGCCGCCGTTCATCCCAAACAGACCTCCGTTAGGCGGATATCGACTGTGCAGCCGCGGCACAGCGGCTAGGCGCCATTCGGTCCTCCACTACCAAGCAGCCCCCCCGGAAGGAGATCAACCGGCGTCCGGAGAAGCCTGACGCACCGGAGCTCCCAGTCCGAACCGAGCGAACGCTCAGCCGCGCCCAAAACCAAGCTGGCACTCTCTTGCTCCGTCCCTTGCCCTCGCATATCTTCGCCATTGACAAATCACCGACACCGTTCGATGTACAAATTGTGCTCGTCCGTTGATCGACTCCGGCAGGTAGTGCAACTTTTTCCCGGAAACGGATACAGCACCACGCATCCCATTTCCCACAGCTAGCAACCTCCATCCTGGGAGTTCAAACGACTTTGCCGACGCAATGTCTCAATTGCGTCTTGAATCGCTTTCTCCTTCGGGGTTCGCTCTCGCCATTCTGTCCAGAAATCTCGGGTGGCACTTGCGGGCTTCAGTTCAGGAACATCAAGGCGAATTCTTGTTGGAAGAAGGACAGCGTCTCCCAAGAGCAGCGCCTCCCCAGTTTCCAGCAGCGGCAGCATCTCCGTGAAACTGACCATTGAATCCGGCATCAGCCTTCTTACGACTGACTGATCTTGGTCGTTCGTCAATCTTAGAACCAGAAAATTGTTGCATTGACTCAAAATGGTGCGGCTCACATCTGATGGTCGCTGACTCACAACCATCAAGGCAACGCCATACTTGCGCCCCTCCTTGGCGATTCTCTCGAACGTTTCGAGTGCCCGCCGTTCCACTGCTTCAGCCTCGGCCTTCACCGGCAGGTACAGGTGAGCCTCGTCACATACCAAGCAAATCGGTGTACGACTGGCTTTCTCAATCCAAAACTGTGCGTCATACAATAGTCGGGCAAAAACACCAGCCACGACGGGAAGCACATCTGAGGGGACTTCCGAGAAGTCGACAACCTTAATCCCACGTCGCTTCTCCGACGAGTCGAGCAGCCTAACGACTTGCTCTCCCAACCACTCGTAACGTGCCGATTCAACGGGTGGGCGAAACATGAATCCATAGCGACGATCATCGACCTTCGCTTTTAGTCGGGCAACGAATCTGGTCAGCTTTCCATTCCAATCACCCTTAATTAAGTTTTTCCCAGCACCAGGTTTCATGCCACTATCGTCCGATTCAAGCCGCTTTAGTAGTTCGTCAAGAGAATAGAATACTGGAGAATCGACGGTGAAGGTCTTTCGCACATCTTGCTTTCCCGCTTCGTCAAGTGTCTGGTCCTTCAACTCCTTAACGTGGTGCGTGAAACGTGACGCTTGGTTGGGAGCATTTTGATCACTCCGATCGAGAATCATGGCAAGCATTTCTTCTCGATTGAGTAACCAGTATGGCAAGAATACGTTCTCATTCGTCGGCGCTTCCAGGTCCCCTGGGCCAGCGATACGAAACTGCGCTGCGTATCCCTTACATTCGTCGGCTATCGGAGAATACTCCCCGTGCATGTCCAGCACGATGAGATTGGGATGCGCAAGTTTACTGGCGCGCTCCAGGATCAGCGCCGTGCACCAACTCTTACCCGAACCCGTACTGCCTAGTACGGCTGCATGTCTTTGAAAGAACTTGTCACCATTTGCGATTGCAATTGCATTGCTATCTGATACGTACTGGCCAAGCTGAAGTCTCTCCCCTTCCTCAACATTGGCACTCAGTAAATTCATGAACCGTTGCAGATTTGCTGCTGAAATAAGAAAACACTCGCGGTCAATCTGTGGAAATGAATCCGCGCCTCGCTTGAAAATATTTACAATGTCCCCATCGAGCACCCGGAACGTTCCAACAAGTACGGCCCGGATTATGTCCTCCTGTACCTCGCCAACCGGAACGTTGCCCTCTTCATCAGCGTCTTCCGTCAGCAGTTCCTCTCGAACGCTTCGGGTGGCTCTTTCGATAATGCCGATCAAAAATTCCTGTGCTGTCAAACCTCGGATGGCGACCAAATTGCCAACGGCCAAGGTGGTCATTAGCCCATGGTCTTCAACGTCAATCGCTACGCGGCTTGTGTCTACCGCAATAACCCGACCTATACGGTCCTGGTCGCCAAATTGCAGGGCTGCTTCGGTCATGGTGAAAGTACCTCATCGATGAGTACAGCGAGGTCCCACAGAGGTGGAGCTGCAATCACCTCCGAGTCAGTCGCCGTTACTACCACTATTGTCGAACCTGTCGGGTCTTCTTCGTTGTTGGACACCGCAATAGCACCGGAAGACTGTTCAATTAGATCCATGGCTGACGTCGATAAGGTTCGAGTGAGTATTAAAGTCGGTGTACCCGCCCGCATCTTGTCCCTCAGGTGGACCTGCAGGTGGTCGTCGTTAAACCCATAGCCCACGCAGAATAGCCGCCGACAGGCATCGATTTGCTCATTGGCCTTCTCCCGGTGTATATCAAAGGGACGCTCGTAGCCCTGCCGATACTTCGTCACACCAGGCGTTACGATCAGACGTTCGCCCGGAAAGTCAATTGGGCAGTACAACGGACCTCGATCGCTCTTGAACCAGTCGAGACTTCCGTGTGGTTTGTAGACACGAATGCGATTTCTGTAGATCAACCGATACCCGCCCTTGGGTCTCCGGGCGATGTCCTGGACGAACGACCGTTCGCTGAGGGCAGGGTCCAAGACCCCAAATCTTGTCCCTATAAACATTGTGTCCACACCCCAGCCTGAAATCTCTGCACCGAGCTCAACCAGGCGATCGTAGTTGACGGTTACAACCGAAACGGGATCATTGGGCTTGGGATTCAAGTAGGGCAATAGGCTGGCGAACCTTAGAATCCGTTCGCCGGCCACTGCGCTTCGTATAACCTCGCGTTCGCATTCCAAAACGTACGTACCGGTTAGGGAGAGAATCGTGGCTCCCAGGTCTTCCGAAATCTGGACACGATGAAGTGCTGCTTCGAGGCCGTCTCCGACTGCAAGCTCTGCCTCGACTCGCTTCCACTCTCCAGCCGACCCAGCCGGTAGATGCTTTGGGACTTCCGTTCGGAGATGGGATTCGAGCTGAACCATTGTGGGCAAACCCTCGGCCGCCGACAGCCCGGACCCGACCACCGCAACCAGTCGGTCACGAAAGTGCTCCTGTATGTGTCGTTTTAAGTCGGTCAACTTCATTGAATCCGCCACGTTGACGATTCGTCACCTAGCCCCACGAACGGTGTAAGGATGCATCTGCCGTTCCTCTTTGGCGGAGACTGTCCGTTACTCAGTATGCCGCGTCACTGAGACTTGTGGATGCCCTAAATGACCGGGATGTCGAGGCCGGTATCGCGGCTGGTTCGCCGGTGCGAGGGTTTCTCCCGACGCGCTCAGTCCTGCGCGTGGTCGCGAATGTACCGAACCCGCGAATAGTGGCTTTCTCTCCCCACGCCAGAACCTCCGCGATCTCGGAGAACGTTATATCGACCACTGTCTGCGCGGCGAGCGGGGTCACAAGCGCCTCTGCAGCGATGCGATTCGCCCGGTCCGACTTTCTCACTTGACGTCTCCCCTGATCAGCGTTCCCGCACCGCCCACTGCCGCCAAAGCAATCCGGCGCGCCTTCATTGCCTAGTCTCTCGTTGTCCCGTGCGATTTCGCCACTGCACCCAGGCAATCCCCGACCCCTTGAATTCATTTCATCCTCAGGCCCTACCTTAGCACCCACCTGACCCTCTGCCAGCCGCAGACCCGTTCGCTCCCATCTGCACGATAACGCTCTGTCTCGACTCCGTGAGCCTGCCGACCTGCATGACGAGGCGAGCTCTGCGGCAGCCGGTCGAGGCGCGTGTGCCCGAGCGAGGCCGCCGCGCCGTTTCCGCGCGATGCGCCATCCAGAGGGATACTGCCATGACGACCAACATCACCGAGGAACACCGGCGCGCCTTCCAGACACTCATGAGCGGTGACTACGACTACTTCGCTCCATTTAGTTCCCACGTGAACGGCGAACCCGCAGCAGCAATCGTCGCCACTACCGGACATGAGCCCGACAACCACCATGCCGAGACCGGATACCAGATCGCGCCGATCTTCGTTTCGATTCCGAAATTCATGGTCCTCACTGACCACGACGGACACGAGGCATGAGCACGCGCACTCCGCTTCATCGCCGTCCCACTTCCGATATTTCCATTCCTCCCGAGTGCCGCGACATGATCCGGCGCGGCACTCTCGTCGCCGTCAATCACTCCGGCGGCAAGGACAGCCAATCCATGACGGTCCTGCTCTCGCAGCTCGTTCCCCGCGAGCAGCTTCTCGTCGTTCATGCCCCCCTGGGCGAGGTGGAGTGGCCTGGCACCATCGCGCATATCGAGAACACGATTCCGCCGGGCGTGCCGCTCATCACGGCTCCCGTCGCCTCCGGCAAGACCTTGCTCGAACGCGTCGAGGAGAGGGGGATGTGGCCCTCGAAATCAGCAAGATGGTGCACGTCGGATGCGAAGCGCGGACCTATCCAGCGCGGCTCCGCCGCTACCTGAAAGCCCATCCCCGCTTCGAAGGACGGCTCGTCAACGCCCTCGGCTTGCGGCGCGACGAGAGCCGAGGGCGCGCCAGGCGCATCCCGTGGCGCCGCAACGAGCGCATGAGCGTCGCGGGCCGTGAGGTCTTTGACTGGCTGCCGGTGTTCGAGCTCACCACAGAAGACGTCTTCCGCATCATCGCCGAGGCCGGCCAATCGCCGCACCCCGTTTACTCATTCGGGTTGTCGAGATGCTCGTGCTCGTTCTGCATTTTCGCATCGCGACCAGACTTGCGCCGCGCGGCCGAGCTGCGCCCCGATCTCTACGTCAAATACGCGGCCCTCGAACGGCGAATCGGTCACACCCTGTCGCCCACGCGGCAGTACCTGCCGGACCTGACCGGCATTCCCGTGGACGCCGATGCGGCGTCGGCGCGCCGGGCGCTCGGCCTTCGCAAGCACGTCTCCGCCCGGCCGCGGCATCCATCAATTTCGCGGTAGCGGCGCCCCGTACCGGGCGGTCTCCCAGACCGCGCGGCTCTCGGGATGGCGGCGCATCCAGTCGCGGTAACCGTCCATATTGCGTTTCCAGTCGATCTCGTCGCCCACGTACTCCCCGGTCTCGTCGATGACCCCGCATTCGAGCTCCGCCGCAGTCAAGTGCCACCACATGTCTACGTCGGCAGCGAGCTGCTCCTCGCTAATGCCGTCATGCGCCAGCCTCTTCGCGCACACGGCACGCGCGACGGCCTCGATGTTGTCGCTCCAACCGGTCATGACTGGCATTTAACACGCCGTCCGCGCACCCGGCAACGCCTCCGACGCGTCCGTATACGACGGCCCTCTCCGTTGCCTCTCCGCGACAGCCGGCCGCCGCACCCACCTGACGGCAGGCCTGCCCGCTGTTCGCCCCGCCGCCGTCATCCAGCCGGCCGCATGAGGCCGAACCGCAGAGAGCAGGAGCGGAGCAGCCGGTGGGGCGAAGGCCGGATGTCCGGGGAGGGCATCCGCGCCGATTCCCTGCCATTCGGAGCCCTGCCCATGACTAATCCCGCCACTATCTCCGCCGACTACACGCTGCGCCCGAGTGAGCTCGCCAGCACGCTCGCGCTCCTCGTCGAGGCCCGCCAGCCCTGTATGGTCTGGGGACCGCCCGGAGCCGCCAAATCGATGATCGCCCAGCAGGTCGCGGCCGACGCGAACCGCCAGTATGTCGACGTCCGCGCGCTGCTTCTCGACCCCGTGGACCTGCGCGGCATCCCCTGGCGCGACAGCGCCGACCGCACCCGCTGGGCGCCGCCCGCCTTCCTGCCGCCGTCGGACGATCCCGGCCTCTGGCTCATCAATCTCGAAGAGCTGCCCTCGGCTGTACCCATGGTACAGGCGGCGCTGTATCAGTTGGTGCTGGACCGGAAAGTCGGCGAATACGAGCTGCCCGAGGGTGCATCGCTCATCGCCTGCGGCAACCGGGAATCCGACCGCGGCGTCGTGCACCGGATGCCGACCCCGCTCGCCTCGCGCTTCGTCCACCTCGAGATCCGCGTCGATGCGGACGACTGGTGCGCCTGGGCCGCCACCAACGGCATCGCGGCCGAGGTGATCTTCTTCGTCCAGCTCGAACCGGACCTCCTGCATCACTTCGATCCACAGTCGCGTGAACGCGCGTTTGCGTGTCCGAGGACCTGGCATTTCGCGAGCAACATCGTGCAGCGCCGCAACGGCCTCGACCCGGCGGCCGAGCGCGCGCTGTTCCGCGGCACCATCGGCGAGGCCGCGGCGGTCGAGTTTGCCGCGTTCCTGAAGGTCTGGCGCGAGCTGCCTCATCCGAGGGCCGTCATCAACGACCCCGCGAACGCCGACATCCCGGAGAACGCGAGCGCGCTGATGGCGCTCTGCGGCTCGCTCTACCGCCTCGCCAGCGACATCAACTTCGACGCCATCGTCACCTACGCCACGCGGCTCCGGCGCGAGGTCGGCGAGTTCCTCGTCGGGTCCTGCGTGCGCCGCGAGCCGGCGTTGCAGCGCTCCCCGGCCTTCATCCGCTGGGCCGCGGCCAAGACGCAATGACGGAGGAAGCCATGCTCTGGCGCATCACCCACTACCCCGCCGGCAGGCGGGGTTCGCGCGAATACAAGGTGCGCGCATCCAGCCTCGAAGCGGCGAGAGAGAAGCTCGCCCGGACCCTGGGCGTGCCCGTGTGGACGCTCCGGTAACCCAACCAGGGAGAAACCCATGAACCTCACCGACGACGCCATGCAGGTCAGCTTGCGCATCACCGCCTGGTCCGGCCGGCTCTACGACCGCCAGGCCTCGAACCACGTCGCCGCCCACCACGACGCCGCGGCCAGCGCCGGGCGCTACAACAAACGCCTCCTGCCCAAGGCCGCCTTCGCCGCCCTGACGGCAACCGTGAGCAAGATTCGCTCGACCCACTACGAGCAGACGCTTCCCTGGGACGACCAGGGCTTGCGCCTCCTCACCGTCGCCAACTACGACCGCTACACCGCGCTCATGGACGGCTTCCGCGAGCGCATCGTGCGCGAGCGCGCCCGCTTCATCGAGGACTACGACGAGAACATCGACCAGGCCCGCCTCGACCTCGGCAAGCTCTTCCGCATCGAGGACTATCCCTCGAAGGAGGCGCTGCGGGGCAAGTTCTCCATCCGCTACCGCATCACTGCGGTCGAGGACGCCGAGCAGTTCATGGCCAAGCTCGCGACGGACGACATCGAACGGGTCAAGCGCGACATCGAGCAACAGATCGAGGAGCGCCTGCACGGTGCGGTGGGCGACCTCTACCGCCGCTTCGGCGAGGCCGTCGAGCGCGTCTCCGAGCGCCTGCAGGAGGACGAGAACGGCAAGCCGCTGGTGTTCCGCGACTCCATGATCGCGAACATCCGCGAGCTCGTTGACGTTGTGCCACGTCTCAACATCTTCGGCGACGACGATCTCGCGCGCCTCTGCGAGCAGGTGAAGGACAAGATCGCGAGTGTCGATCCCGATACGCTGCGCCCGTCGCGGAGCTTCGACCCACTCGCCCGCACCCGCGTGAAGCGCGACGCCGATGCGCTGATGGAGAAGTTCGCGGGCTACTTCGCGGCCCCGGCCGAACCCGCCGCCGAGCCCGCACGGGAGGCGGCGTGATGGCCGGCCGCGTGCAGACGGAATCGGCGCAGCGCACCAGCGCCACCGTGACCGAGCTCCTGCGCAAGCAGCCCTTCTTCGGCAGCCTCGCGCTCCGGCTCCCGCTCCGCGCCGATCCGAGCCGCGAGACACTGGCGAGCGACGGGCACGAGATCCGCTACTCGCCCCGCTGGATCGCCGACACCGATGCCCATGTCATCGAGACCGCGATGGCACGCGTTGTGATGGCCTGCGCCTTGAAGCACCACACCCGCCGGGGCGAGCGCGACCCGGAGCGCTGGCAGCAGGCCTCGCAGCTCGTCACCCACGCGCTCGTGCGCGACGCGGGCTTCACCCTGCCGCCCGAGGCCGAGGCTTGGGACGGGCTCAGTGTCGAGCAGGCCTACGACCGCCTGACCGAGCCGCAGGACGGAGATCCCGGCGACGACGGCAACGCGCCGTCCGGCGGAAGCTCCGGCGCCGGAGCAGTCGCCCCGTCGCCGCCCGGTGACGATGACGGGGAGTCGGACAGTTCCTCCGCTTCCCCGGACGATGGCGGCGACGAGGATGCGGACGGCCAGGACGGGGATGGCCAGGGCGATGGGTCCGACGCACCGGCGAGCCACGATCCCTCCGGCACCGGAGAGATCATGGACGCGGGCGCCCGCGGCGGCGGCAACGGCGAGGCGGACGAGTCGCCGGTGGATGTCATCGCCGAGGAGCAGGCGTGGGACGAGGCCATGCATCAGGCCCTCAATCTCGCCAAGGCCGAGGGCAAGGCGCCGGGCGGGGTCGAGGAGACGGTGAAGGGCGCCCACGCCAGCATGCTGGATTGGCGTGCGCTGCTGCGCCGCTACATGACCGACGCCGCGCGCCGCGACTACAGCTGGAGCCTGCCCAACCGGCGCTTCATCGACTCGGGACTCTATTTGCCCTCGATCCGCTCCGAGGGCATCGACGCGATCGCGGTCATCGTCGACACCTCGGGCTCGCTCCCCGCGGCGACCCTTGCCGAGTTCTGGGCCGAGCTGCGCGAGGTCGCGACCGAGATCCAGCCGGAGCGCGTCATCGTCCTCCAGGTCGACTCGGCGGTACAGGACGCGGCCGAATACACCGCCGACGATCTCCCCGACGAGATCGTGATCAGGGGCCGGGGCGGCACCGACTTCCGGCCGGGCTTCGCCTGGCTCGACGAGCAGGGTATCCGGCCGGGGGTGTGCCTGTATTTCACGGACATGGAGTGCTCCAGCTACCCCGAGGTTGAGCCTGATTTCGGGGTCTGCTGGGTCAACTATTCGGACCCGCCGTCGGACTGGAACCGCGAGCCCTGGGGCGAACGCATCGACATTCCCACGGGTTGAAGCGCCCGCTATCCGGCCGCGACCGGCCCCGCCAATTCCGCGCCCGCCATATCCGCACATGCCCCCGTGCCGCCCGTGCCTCGCCATGGCGCGGGGGCGGTGGGCCGGTTTCCGCCATCGGAGGAGTCCGACATGTCCCGCGACAGGACCGTATTCGAACGCGCCATCCACGGCGCCCCTGCCGAGGCCCTCAGGCAGGCGCTCGAAGCCCTCGCCGGGCTGTCCTTCTGGATTGCCTGGACCTCCGATCCCGACCTGTACCCCGAGATACCGGTGAGCGCCCGGTGCATGCGCGATGCAGCCACAGCGCTCCACAAGGCCGCGCGCCTTCTCGACGACGCCGCGGACCAGGCCGACCCGCCGGCTCGAACTGTCGAGCCGGCAACCACCCTCCCGTGCCACCCGGCCGACCCAACCGGGGCTCTCGGCCACAGTCCCGCCGACATTTCCGTGTCCCCGCCTGCGCGCCCTGTCGAGGCGGAGACGAGCCCCGGCCGGGCGGACGCGGGCGGGCCGGAGAGGCCGCGTGCCGCGCCATTTCCCTCATCGACGGAGACTTCCATGAACCAGATCGCTTCCCCTCCCGAGCCGCTCATCCGGGAAATCCCGCTCTGCCGGCTCGCGCTTGCGCCCGAGAACGTGCGCAAGACCCCGCCCGACGACTTCGCCCAGGTCCAGCTCCGCGCGTCCATCAAGGCCCACGGCCTGCTGGAGAACCTCGTCGCCCGCGCCGACGGTGCGGATGATGACGGCGTCGAATGCTTCGCCGTCGTCGCCGGCGGACGCCGCCTCGCGGCGCTGAAGGCGCTCGCCGAGGACGGCACGCTCCATGCCGATCACCCCGTTCCCTGCAAGATCGCCGCGAACGGCAATGCGGGCGAGCTCTCGCTCGCGGAGAACGTCATCCGCATCGCGATGCACCCCGCCGACCAGGTGGTCGCGTTCAGCGAGCTCGCCGGGGCCGGTGTCACGGTGGCTTCCATCGCCGCGCGTTTCGGCGTCAGCGAGCGCATCGTCGAGCAGCGCCTCCGGCTCGGCAACGCCGCGCCCGAGCTGCTGGATGCCTACCGCGCCGATGAGATCGACCTCGAGACGCTGAAGGCATTCGCCGTCACCACCGACCACGACCGCCAGCGCGCGGTGTGGGAGCAGGTCTCGGCCCAGGGTCACCGGCCGAGCGCCTGGCAGGTGAAGCGCATGCTGACCGAGGAACGGGTGCCGGCAGGCGCCGCCATGGCCCGCTATGTCGGCGTCGACGCCTACGAGGCCGCGGGCGGCCCGGTGTTGCGCGACCTCTTCGCCGACGAGCACGAGAACGGCGTCTGGCTCGAGGACCCGGCGCTTCTGAACCAGCTCGCCATCGCGAAGCTAACCGCCGCCGCCGACGAGCTCGCGACCCGCTGGAAGTGGGCCGAGGCGGTGCCGGACGTCGACTGGAGCGCCACCGCGCGCTACGGCCGCATCCATCCCGAGCCCGGCCAGCCGACGGCCGAGGAGACCGCCGAGATCGAGAAGCTGCGGCTCCGCCATGACGAGCTCGTCAACCTCGACGAGGACGACTGGACCGACGAGCTGGTCGAGGAGGCCGAAGCCATTGAGCCGCGTCTCGACGCGATCGAGGCCGATGTCGAGGCGAGGGCGACGTTCCGGCGGGAGGATTTCGCGATTGCCGGCTGCATCGCCACCGTCGGGCGCGACGGCTCGCTCCAGGTCATCCAGGGGTTGGTGAAGCCCGAGGACATGCCGAAGGAGCCCGCCGCCGACAGCAACGCCCAGGATGCCGGCACCGGCGCAAATGGCGACGGCACAGATTCGGGACGCGTGGACGGCCCCGCCATCACGACGCCGATCGCCTCACCGGTGGACCCGCGTGCCGTGGCGCGCGCGGAAGCCGGCGTCGGCATCGGGCTCGGCGACGATCTGCGCGCCATCCGCACCGCGCTCGTGAAGGCGTATCTGGCCGAGGACTTCGAGGCCGCCTTCGACCTCGTGGTGTTCCAGCTCGTGCGCGCCGTGTTCGCGCGCGGCTACACCGGCTCGTATCACGCGCTCGACATCGTCTTCAACGAGACCGCCGACCGGCCCACCATGCGGGCCAACGACGAGGACTTCGCCGCCTGGAGCCCGGGCGAAGCAATGCTCGCCGACTGGTCGCACCTGCCGTTCGAGTGGATGGAAGGGGACGACGACGCGGCCTGCTTCGCAGCACTCCGGGCATTGCCCCGGTCCGACAAGGAAAAGCTGTTCGCGGCCGCGATCGCGCGCACGGTCAAGGGCCAGCTCGCCTTCGAGCACGACGCCCGGCCCGAGCTCGAAGCCACCGTCGCACGGCTCGACATCGACTTCGCGAAGCATGTCCGGCCGACCGCCGCCATGCTGTGGTCGCGCATCACGAAGAGCCGCATCCTCGACGTCGCCAGAGACACGTTCGGCGCAGCCTGGACGTCGGCGCGCGCGAAGTACAAGAAGACGAAGCTCGCCGACGCGATGGAGACCGCGTTCGCGGCCGGCGCCACGCCGGTCGGCCTCGGCGCCACGGCGCATGCCGCCGCGCTCGCCTGGGCGCCGCCCGGTTTCGCGGCGTTCGACGGGGGCGGCGGCGTTGAAGACGACGCCAATGCCGAACCCGCCGTGGCGGACGAGCCGGCG
Organism: Alphaproteobacteria bacterium; assembly: GCA_965237415.1. GTDB lineage: Bacteria > Pseudomonadota > Alphaproteobacteria > UBA828 > UBA828 > WTGU01. The sequence goes on along the minus strand of CBDEFM010000001.1, from coordinate 360,505 downwards.
AAACCCGCGGACGCATCGGAGGATGCAACGGCAACATCCGAGTCCGAGGAGAAGCCGCGCACGACGTCGGTGGTCGAGAGCATCGACTCGCCGGCTGTCGCCGAACGCCTCGCTGTCGCCCGTGCGGTCGATGCTTCGAACGGCAGTGGCGACTCCGCCGAGCCTGCGCCGGGCGACGCGCACGTCCCGGACGGCCCTGCCAACGGCAACGGCCACGCGGCTCCCTCCCGTGCGGAGGGCGAGGCCGGCCCGGAACCGGTGAACGGACGGGACGGACCGGAGGAACCCCCGGCCGACCCGCAGCTCGCCGAGGCGATCGACACGGACGCGACCGTGCCGCACCCCGGACGCGTCAACGGCCGCACCGTGGCCGACGACGCGCTGGAGATCCCCGAGTTCCTGCGCCGCGTCCACTGACCGTCCGCCATCCCACGAAGCGCCCCGCCGGCAACCCGTCCCGGCTCACAGGCCGGGGCAGGCCGCGCGGGGCGCTTTCGTTTCCGCATCGTTTGAGGAGACCGCCCATGAACGATTCCATCGCCTCGCCCATCCGCGCGCGGGTCCATGACGGCGCCATCCGCCGCGTCACAAGGATGTATGCCGCCGGGCTCGCGGACATCTTCACCGAGACCTTTCAGAACTGCCGTCGGGCCGGCGCCACGCGCGTCCACGTCATCGTCGGCGGCCCTGAGACCGGCCCCCTGACCGTCACCGTCGCCGACGATGGCGCCGGCATCGCCGACGCGTCCGTCCTGCTGTCGTTCGGCGAGAACGGCTGGAACGAGGACCTGGTCCGCCGCGAGGACGCCGCCGGCATGGGCATGCTGAGCCTCGCGCGACGCGGCTGCACCGTCTCGTCCCGGACCCGGACCACGGGCTACGACCCCGCCCCGGGCTGGCGTGTCGAGCTGACGCCCGCGCACTTCCTGGGCGAAGCCGAAGCCCACGTTTATCCCGACGATGCCGCGCCCTGGCGCTATGGCACCGCCGTCACCTTCCAGGCGACGGAGACCGAGACCGCCGAGGCCATCCGCCGGGCCGCCGAGACCGCCGCGCGCCATTATCCGCTGCCGGTCTTCTTCGAGAACGTGCCGGACACCCCGGCCGGCGGCGCGGCGCTCGAACGCTGCGCCTTCCTCGACGGCGCGCTGCATGCCGAGCGTTGGCAGGGGTTGGTCTTCGGCGTGTTCAAGGACCGCTGGAACGGCTTCGGCCTGAACGACCCGGATGTGAACTTCCACGGCCTCACCGTGGCCGTCCGCCTGCCGACCGTCGAAGCCGTGCATGGTCCCCAGTGGACGGTGGCCGCCGATATCGACGACTGCCCCGACCTGGAGCTGGTGCTGCCCGCCCGCAAGGAGGCGGTCGAGACGCCGTTCCTTGCCGGGATGCGCGAGGCCGCGCGCCTTGCCATCTTCCGCGCCATGGCCGCCGATCCGGACCCGCGCCCGTGCTTCGAGGACCGCAAGCGGGCGCACGAGGCCGACATCGACATCGCCGCGCCGCCGGCCGAGCTTCGCCCCTGGCGCGCGAGCCTCGCCGACGTCGACGACTGGCGCGAGCCGCCGAAGCGTGCCGCCGTCGGCGATGGCGCGCTGGTCATGGCCTGCGACCCCGAGCCGCCGGAAGCTCAGGCGTTTGCGCGCGCGGCGAAGCGGGCCGGCATCGCGGACCGCCTGTTCGAGACCGACCGCCGTCTCGAAGGCTATGCGTGGTACGACCGGCTCGACCGGGTCCGCAACATCCACACCACGGTCACGGCCGGGGGGCGAGCCTGCGCCCTTGATACGTATCCCGTGCCCGACCGGACGGGCGCGCCGCAGGCGCCCCTGCCGCAGCAGCCCGACGCGATCTGCATCGGCCTCGCGGTCAGGCCGGCCGAGGGGCCGGGGCGCATCGTCGACCTCGACACCGATCTCGCGTTCGCCGGCGAAGCCTGGTCGTGGGTCGGCGACGCCCTGCCGCTGGTGACCATCGCCAGCACTCTCGAACCCCATGCGCTCGCCGAGCTGATGCGGGCCGGGTTCTTCTCGCCTTCCGATGACGCCGACGCCGACTCGTGGGACCGGCAAAGGGCGGACTTCGACCACGAGGCCCTTCACATTGCCACGAGGCTTCTTTGTTCGGACGACGAGGCACGCAAGGTTTCCATCGCCGATGCGCTCTCGCGCGAGATCTTCTGGCTCTTCCCCCGCGACCGCGACGTCGACATCGCGGTGCGCGACCGCAAGGTGACGGTCACGCTGGGCGAGCCCGTTGCAGAGGTGGCGTGATGACCAGACCGTTCACTGTCCAGTGTGTGTATCCGGCGTATTTCGCGAACACCGTCACCGTCGAGGCGGAGACCCTCGATGAGGCGCTGGAGAAGGCCCTCGAGGCCGCCAACCAGAGCGATGCCTGGCGCTCCCTCGACCATTGCGGCGACTCGCACGTCGATGCCGTGTGCGAGGGCGCCGATGCCGATCCGTGGGCCACGGATACCGCGTTGCCGGTGCCCGACCGCTTCACCGAGCAGGGCGAGCCGCCGATCGTCACCATCACCGACCCGGCAAAGCCCGGCGGCGGTATCGAAGTCACCCGCGGGCGGGTGCTCATGCGTTTCGCGAGCACCGCCGGCACGGTCACCGCGGAGGTGCGCGATCCGCCGCATCCCCCAGCCAACAAACCGCTCGTCATCGTCACGCCCGGACCCGGGGGCCGCCCGGACGTGACGGTCACCGAAGGACGGGCCCGGATTCGCATCTGCGGATTCGACAACTGACGCCAGGCCGGCCCCACCGCTCCATCGAGCGCCATCCAAGCGTTCGCTACGAGGGACCAAGACCCCATGAAAACCAGCCGAGACTTCAAGCCGCTGTCGGACCGCTACAGCTTCGACTGCGGCCCATGCTCAATCGCCAACGGCTTCGCCCAGGTCGATACGAAGCAGGATGCCTCTTATTACGGCACATGGTGTTCGCCCGCCGTGCGCACGATCGTCAACTTCGCCGAAGGAGATCTCACCACGACGGTCTGCGACACCGATGCCGAGTTCACAGAGCAGCTGCGCGAGCTCGCGCGGTGGAACGACGAAGCCGGCTACGGCCCGATGAAGATCGACCCCGGAAGTGACGACGGATTGCGCCACGCCTTCGAGAGGCTCGGCGTCGCCGACCTGTTGCACTGAGCTGCGATTCCGACCGGGGACAGGGATTTCGGACTCGCCCTTCGGTCGAGCGCCATCGGGGCGTGAGGCTCCGGCCAAGCTGTGAACGCCCTCTGCGCGGGAGTGGTCGGAGTCAACTGGAGGGACCGACCTCGCGGGTTCGAATCCCGCCCGCCCCACCAATTCCCCTGCGATTCGAGGAGAAGCCCCATGGGCCAGATAGAGACCGCCGCGTGCCAGGACTGCGGCTGGACGGGTCCGGTCGACGACACGCTGGAATTCCGTCACCTGCATGAGCGCGTGCATCCCGGCGACGTCATGCCCGCCGGCGACTGCCCGGTCGAGGGGTGCGGCGGCGCAGCGATGCTGAACCCGCGCGAGCCCGCGGCGGGACCGCGCATGCAGCCCGTCTGCAACACCTGCGGCGGCACCGGTGTCCAAGTGGATGCGTGGGCCTGCTGGGACGTCGATGCCCAGCGCTGGGCGTTGCACAGCACATACGAGCCCGCCGCGATCTGCGCCGACTGCGATGTCGAGTGCAGCTACACGATGAAGCCCGTCGCGGAGACCGCATGATGGAGGGCGGGAGCGCATTCGACTTCGCCGGCAACCGGGTTATCCGCCAGTCCGAGCCCATGACGATCGGCAAGCACGAATGGCGGCTGACCCTTTACCGCTCCGACCACCACGACCGGCCGCTCATCGGCTACGAATGGCGGCCCGCGGACGGCGCCCCAATCCGGCGCACATGCCCCGGCGGCGTCTACTACCTCGACGGCTCCACCTGGATGCGCGACCAGGACTGGCCCTCCTACAACCACAACGACGGCGAGTACGCGGGCATGCCGCGCACGCTCCGCACGCTGTGGGAGCAATGCCCCTGGGCGCACACGCGCGAAACCAGCCCCGCCTGACACTCGTCCGGGCGCATCCCGGACGCGCACCCCTGACGTGACGGACAGGCGAGGACGCGCCCGAAACCGCCTCCTCGACGACCAACCCCCGGTTCACCGCCGCCCTTTCATCGACCGCCAGTCCGGACCCGGCGCCGCCCGGAGCCGGGTCCGGCCTTCGCGCGGGCGAGCGAGAGCCGGGGCGAGGGAGCGTCCCCGGTCCGCCAAGTCCCTTCATCATTTCACCGGAGATTCCGCCCATGGACCTTCTCAGCGCTTCCCGCCGGGACACCGGCGCAACGCCCGCCCCGGCGTGCTCGGGCGACGACGCGCAGCGCCGCGCCATCGCCAACGCCCTCTGGACCGAGATCCACTGGCTCATGCCTCGCGACCGCACGGTCACCATCACCGTCGACGGCGACCACATCGACGTCGCCATCGGCCCGCCGGGCGCCACCGGCCAGCCCATCCCGCACTGACCGGAGGTCCCGATGAAACTTCTCACCAAAGCGTTGCGGGAGAAGCTGCTCGCGAACGGAAAGAAACGAGACCAGGACCACCCCCCGCCATTGAAATTTTTCAATCCGTGCGGCGCGGCGACGTGGCTGTTTGCGGAGCTCGATGAAGACGGAGACACGCTGTTCGGTCTGGCCTGTCTCGGCTTCGGCACCCCGGAGTTGGGATACAGCAGCCTTGCCGAGATCGCCGCGATCCGCGTCCGGTTCGGCCTCGGCATCGAGCGGGATCTGCATTTTCGTCCGAAATACAGCTTGTCGGTGTATGCCGAAGCCGCCCGCGCCGCCGGACGAATCGTCGAACGTGGCCCCGAGCTCGAGGCCACCGCGAACCGCCGCAAGACCGCCACCGCCACGGCCTGACCCCCTCGACCCGTCGCTTCTCGCCCCGTCCCGGCCCGTTCCGGGGCGGGGCGTTTTCTTTTCGTCATCTTACGCAGGAGACGACCATGCCCCACATCGAGACCGCGGCACACGCCGCGCCCGCCGGCCCGCCGCCGGCCATGCACCCGATGGACCCCGCGAAGGCCGAGAACCTCTCGCCCGCATTCGGAGCGCTGCTTTGTTGCCTGATAGGACGGCCGGCGATGACCGAGCCCGCCATCACCGGCGCCGTGGTGACCGGCGGATGCGTATTTGCCGCCACCACGGACGACCCGTTCTTCAACGCCCTCATCGGCTCGTGGACCGACGTCGAGGCCAACCTCCGCGGCTGGGGCCACGCCTGCCGTGCGGAGTCCGTTGTCGTCGACGGCCTCGTCGACAAGGTTCGGAGGGCATCGCGGTGAACGCCCTCGACGGCCCGCCACCCGGATTCGACCGGCACGCCGACGCGCTCATCATCGCCGAGTCCGGAGCCTGCAACCCGTCCGGTATCTCGGCCACGCTGCACCACGCCTGCCGGCAGGTTCTCGCCGAGGGCGGCCGGCAGCGTGACGACCCCGCCGTCCGGCTCATCGGCCTGCAACTCGCGCACTTGCTCGACGTCGCCCGCGTGCTCGATCCCGCCGACTACGCCCAACTGGTCGAGTCCTGCCGCGCCCGCGCGGCCGAGCGCCGGAACACCGCCGCCGCCTGATCCCCCGCATCCCCGGTCCCCGCCGCCACGAGGCGGGGCAGCCGTCCCCGGTCACGACCGGTGAGACGGTGCGGGAGGACCCTCCCGCGCCGCACCGCCGGCGGTTTCACCCAATTCCCATCCGGAGAACGCCATGCTCGACGCCTCCCAGGCGGCGGTCGTACCCGCGCGCCCGCATCCCACCCACACCGTGACGGCCATCCCGGCGCCCGCCGGCCCGAGCGCGCTCATCGCCGCGGCCCGGACCCTGCTTCCTGCCCTCGAAGCCGGCCGGCCCCTCGACGCCGCCACCATCCGCACCGCCATGACCCGCGCCTTCGGCGCCAGCGATGCCGAGGGCGGCTGGATCTGGAAGGACGCCTATGAGGCCGCCGAAGCCGCCGTGGTGCTGTTCGTGCAGCGCTATGGGCGTGCGATGCGCAGGCAGGCCGGCGCCGGTCCGGACGGACCCCGCCGCATGCTGGCGATGCTGGCCGCGATTGGCGCTCTGGAGCCCTCGCACACCAAGCGCTCCGAGGACCAAATCCGCCTCCAGCAGTTCTCGACACCGCTCACCCTTGCCTATGCCGCGCTCCGGGCCGCCGCCATCCGCCCGGGCGATGTCGTGCTCGAACCCTCCGCCGGCACCGGCATGCTGGCCGTCATGGCCGAGTGCGCCCTCGGCAACCAGGCCACCGGCGCGCTCCATCTGAACGAGATCGCGAATGCGCGCGCCGGGCTCCTCGGCGAGCTCTTTCCCGCCACCCGCGTCACCCGCCACAACGCCGAGAACATCGCCGACCACCTGCCGGGCATCCGGCCGACCGTCGTCCTGATGAACCCGCCGTTCTCGGCAACCCCGGGTGTTTCCAGCATCCGCCACGACGCCGACCTGCGCCATCTCCGCTCGGCCTTCGCCATGCTGCCCTATGGCGGGCGGCTCGCCGCGATCACCTCGGCCAATTGCGTGCCCGGCGATACCGCCTGGCGCGACGCCTTCTCAAGACTCGCGGGAAACGCCCGCATCGTTTTCACGATGGCCATCGACGGACGGGCCTATGCCCGGCGCGGCACCGGCTTCGACACCAGGCTTACTGTCCTCGACCGCAGCGAGGCGCCCGGCATCGCGGTCGACGCGCAGGCCCGCGCGGAGAACGCCGCCGCCCTGCTCGACGCCGTCATCGCCGGCGTGCCGGCCCGTCTGCCCGTCCAGGCGGAACCCGTCCGCACCGTCACCGGCCCCGGCCGGGACTTGTTCGGCAACGCAATCCCCAAACCCGCCGCCAAGCGCGCTGCCGCCGCACAGTCTGGGGCGGCATCTCCGAAGCCCGCCCATGAATGGGGTCCGGTCGCCGAGCTCGCCATCGAGACCGGCCCTTCGGATTCCGGTGCCGAGGCACCCGCCGCCGTTTCGACCGCCGGCCCCTACGAGGCATGGCGACCGGGTGTCGTGCGCATCCCCGGCGCCGTCGAGCATCCCACCCCGTTGGTGCAGTCCGGCGCCATGGCCGCGGTGCCGCATCCGACGCCTTCGTACCGCCCCATGTTGCCCGAACGCGTGGTGAGCGAGGGACTCCTCTCCGACGCCCAGCTCGAAAGCGTCGTATTGGCGGGCGAGGCCCATTCGCGCCATCTCGGCGCCGACTACCGCATCGGCTCGGGCTGGGAGACCGTCCAGCGCTGCGGCGAGGACGACGACGCGGACGACACCGAGTCCGTCACCGCGGACGGCGAAGTGCTGTCGGCGCCGGTCCGGTTCCGCCGCGGCTGGATGCTCGGCGACGGCACCGGCGCGGGCAAGGGCCGCCAGGTCGCCGCCATGGTGCTCGACAACTGGCTGCGCGGAAGGAGGCGGGCGCTGTGGCTCTCACAGTCCGACAAGCTGGTCGAAGACGCGCGCCGCGACTGGACCGCGCTCGGCGGAGCCGAGGACGACGTGTTCCCCATATCCAACTTCCGCCAGGGCGCCGACATCCCGCTCAGCCAAGGCATCCTGTTCGCAACCTACGCGACGCTGCGCTCGCCAGCCCGCCAGGGCAAGCAGTCCCGGCTCGACCAGATCGTGGAATGGCTGGCCGGCGGCATGGACGAGGACGACCGCCACGCCTTCGCCGGCGTCATCGTGTTCGACGAGGCGCATGCGATGGCGAACGCGGCGGGGTCGAAGGGCAACCGCGGCGAGGTCAAGCCGTCGCAGCAGGGCCGCGCCGGGCTGCGGTTGCAGAACGCGCTGCCCGACGCCCGCATCGCCTATGTCTCCGCGACCGGGGCCACCACGGTCCCGGGCCTCGCCTATGCCGGACGGCTGGGCTTGTGGGCCGCCGGCGACACGCCGTTCGAGACCCGCACCGATTTCGTCTCGGCGATGGAGGCGGGCGGGGTCGCCGCAATGGAGGTCGTCGCGCGCGACCTGAAGGCGCTCGGGCTCTACCAGGCCCGCGCACTCTCCTATGACGGCGTCGAGGTCCAGATTCTGGAGCACCCCCTGACGCCGGAACAGCGGCGCATCTACGACGCCTACGCCGGCGCCTTCAAGGTCATCCACAAGAACATCCAGGAGGCGCTCAAGGCGACCGGCATCGTCGACGACGAGTCGACCCTGAACCGCAACGCCAAGTCGGCCGCAATGAGCGCCTTCGAGGGCGCGAAGCAGCGCTTCTTCGGGCACCTGTTGACGGCCATGAAGTGCCCGAGCCTGATCCGCGCGATCGAGGCCGATCTCGCATCCGGCCGGTCCGCGGTGATCCAGCTCGTCTCGACCGGCGAGGCGCTGCTGGAGCGGCGCATCGCCGAGATCCCGGCATCGGAATGGGACGACCTCTCCGTCGACCTCACGCCGAGGGAGACCGTCATCGAGTTCCTGGCCCACGCCTTCCCGGTGCAGTTGCAGGAGCCGTTCTCCGACGACGACGGCAATGTGATGTCGCGCCCGGTGTTCGACGACGACGGCAATCCGGTGCTGTGCCAAGAGGCCGTTGCCCGCCGCGACGCGCTCATCGAGAAGCTCGCGGCATTGCCGCCGGTGCAGTCGGCGCTCGACCAGATCGTGCACCGTTTCGGGAACGACGCCGTCGCCGAGGTCACCGGCCGGTCGCGCCGGGTGGTGAAGATTGCGGACGCGCGCGGCGAGCGCCTGGCGCTTCGCAGCCGGCCCGCTTCCGCCAATCTCGCCGAGACCGCCGCGTTCATGGACGGAAGCAAGCACATCCTGGTGTTCTCGATGGCGGGCGGCACCGGGCGCAGCTATCACGCCGATCTCTCCTGCGGCAATACCGAGCGGCGCATCCACTACTTGCTGGAACCCGGTTGGCGCGCCGATCAGGCCATCCAGGGGCTCGGGCGCACCCACCGCACGCACCAGGCCAGCGCGCCGCTGTTCCGGCCCGTCGCCACCGATGTGAAGGGCGAGCGGCGGTTCATCGCCACGATCGCGCGCAGGCTCGACTCCCTGGGTGCGATTACAAGGGGGCAGCGCGATTCCCAGACCGCCATGGGCGGCGGCGATGCGGCACTGTTCCGCGAGAGCGACAACCTGGAGAGCGCCTACGCCAAGGCGGCGCTGCGGCGCTTCTACATCGCGCTCTGGCGGGGCCACATCCCGGGCTGGGCCATCGCGCGCTTCGAGGACGCCACCGGCCTCAAGCTCGTCCACGAGGGCAATCTCAAGGAGGATCTGCCGCCCATGTCCCGGTTCCTCAACCGGCTGCTGGCCCTCCCCATCGACGAGCAGAACGAGCTCTTCGCCGAGCTGGAGGCCCGGATCGCGGAGAATATCGAGCAGGCCGTCGAGGCCGGCACCTTCGAGGTCGGGGTCGAGACCGTGCGCGCCGATTCGCTTGTCCTGGCCGGCCGGGAGACCCTGTATGAGCACCCCGGCACCGGGGCCGCCACCGAGCTGGTGGAAATCCTGCGCCGCGACCGGCTGGAGCCCACCACCGCCGAGACCGCAATCGCCATCGGCGAACGCGAGCCCGGACCGAACGGCAAGCCGAGGCTGGTCGTCAACGCCCGCTCCAAACGCGCCGCCGTCCTGCTGCCGGCGCCGTCGCGCATGTTCGACGATGGCGGGGTGCAGGAGCGGGTCCGGCTGGTACGTCCCGCGACGCGCGAGACCATGGCACGCGCCGAGCTCGACGCGTCCAACTGGCGGCGTGCCGACGAGGCGCAGTGGCACATGCTCTGGGAGCACGAAATTGCGGAGCTGCCCACGCACCGGGAGTCGCGCTTCTGGCTCGCCGCCGGCCTGCTGCTGCCCATCTGGGACCGGCTGCCCTTCGAGAACATGCGCGTGCGCCGGCTCACCGCCGATACCGGGGAATCCCTCATCGGCCGGGTGCTCGACGCCGAGCAGGTCAGCGCCGCGCGCACCGCCTTCGGCCTCGACGGCGGCTTCGCCATGACCGGACCGGAAGCCTTCGAGGCCATCATGGGACGCGGCACCGCGCTTCCTCTCGCCAACGGATGGCGGCTCTCGCGCCGGCGCATCATGGGCGCCGACCGCGTCGAGATCGAGGGACCGGCCGACACCGATACCGCCACCCTCAGGCGCATCGGCTGCACGGTCGAGATCGTGTCCTTCCGGGCGCGCGCCTTCGCCCCCGGCGCCGAGGTGCTGGAACGCATCCTCGAACGCTGGCCGCTCGCCGCTTGAGCCACAGACGTGATACGTATGGCCGGCCCTTCGTCCGCCAGCGAGGGCCGGCCGTTCGACCGCCATTCACGCCCGTTGCCGGCCCGGCGGGGTACGTACCGCCGGCCTGCCGTCCGCGGGCTTCACTCCATCGAACGGAGCACCGTCATGGCCGCCCACACCCTGCCGGACGACCCGAACTACGCATTCTGCCCCGCCTACGACATCGAGGATGAAGTGCAGCAAATCCGCATCGTCTTCGAGGGCATGGAGGGCTATGTGCCCACGGCCCTTGTAGCGCTCACCGTCGACGATGCGGAGACGCTGTGCGACAAGCTGAACCGGAAGCTCGGGCATTCGAGAGAGGACTGGACCGCGCTGGCGGCCCGGTCCATGCGCGCCGAGACCCCCGAGCCCGGCGACGACTCCTGGCACTGAGCCGAGGCGGGCCGCGTAGCTGCGCAGCCGGCCCGCCGTCCGCTGCCTTCAACTCCATCGCGCGATCCGCCCCGATGCGCCCCCTACCGGCACCCTCGTCGCCCTCCCACTGAGATAACGGCCACGCCACGCCGCCTCGCCGTCCGCGAGGCGGAGTCGAGCGTCGGAAGGGCGCGGTCCCCGGAGGCAGTAGAGAGCCTCCGGGCCGCTCCCCCCCTTGCCGACGATGGAGCCGTCATGTCCCACGAAACCGCACTCGCCCCCGCCGTGCGCTCCGAAGCCCCCGCTCTCTATGCCGCGCCGGGCGCCGCATCGACGCCGACCGAGCCGCTGCTTGCCCGCGTCGGGCGTGCGGGTCCCGCCGCCCTCGACGACCATGAGCTGCTCGGCCTCCTCGGAGTCGACATCGACGCTGCCACGCTCGCCGCCGCGGGCGGCCTGCGCGAGCTCCTCGACGATCCCGACGACACGCTGCGCCTGTTCCTCCTGCCTGCCGACGACCGGGCGCGTGTCCATGCCGTCCTCGAGCTGCATGCCCGCTGGATGGAGGCCCGGCTTCGGCGCGACGGCGCGCTCACTTCGCCCAACCACACCCGGCGCTACCTCGAAGCCCGCCTTCGCGGACGCCGGAACGAGGTCTTCGTCGCCATCTTCCTCGACAACAGGCACCAGCCCATCGCCTACGAGGAGCTTAATGTTGCGGCCACTGTTATGTTACGGCGATCACAAGGTTCTTGACTGGCTGTCAGAAGGACTCAGACCGCCGCAACATAATCTCCTGCAATCACAAAGCTCGCAGTGCTGCCATGAGACCCTTGTTCTCCTTCCACGGTTGCGTCGGTCCGTCTTCAGCCATGTCGCACATTGCAATCGCCTTGGCCTTCATTTCGAGGCTGATCTCGGCGTAGATGTTGGTGGTATTGAGCGACGCGTGGCCAAGCCACGCGCGCACGGTGTTGGGATCTACACCGGCGTCGACGAGGTGGCACGCCGTGGTGTGCCTCAGCACGTGGGGCGTTACTTTCTTCCCGGACAACGCTGGAACGCGGGCCGAACAACGGTCGACAACCCAATACACGCCGAACCGAGTAAACGGCTTTCGAAGCCTGCTAAGGAAGACCGGTTCGCCCGGGTCGCGTCCGTCTACGAGGTCCGCCAGCACGCCTTCCGTGTTTGGCCGCAGCGGGCACTGTCGTACCTTACCGCCCTTACCATGTAGGGTAACGAGCGCATGTCCCTGGTCTCGACGCATGATCTGCAGATCGCCTACGCGTAGCTGTATCGCTTCCGAGACACGAGCTCCAGTTTTATACAAAAACAGCAGGAGGGCGTATTCATTTCGACCGCGTACCGTGCTTCGGTCAGGCACCTCGAGCAACGCATTAATCTCCTGCAAGGTCAGCCAGGTGATCTGTTGGGGTGTGCTCTTCTTCGATTGAAGAGCGCGGATGTGACCGCACCATCCGATGTGCCCTGGCTCACGGCTGGCCACGTAGCCGGCAAACGCCCGGATAGCCGCCAAGCGCTGGTTGCGGGTCTGAACAGTGCACCCCCGGTCCTCCTCGACATGGGCGAGGAACTGCAGGATGCGCTTGGCCGTGAAGTCGCGGAACGCCAGTCGCTCTATGGGCTTTCTGGCCTTGCCGCTGACGAATGGCATCAACTGCAAGAATGCATCGCGGTAGCTCTTCTGGGTATTCCGCGAGAGATTGCGCTCCGTGACGATGTGCTGGAAGAGAAACCGTTCGATCCAGGGTCCCACGGTCTGTGTCTCACTCATCGTTTTCTCCCCGCGCGTAGCGCTCGAACCGAAGTGAAGCTTGGTGCAGCAGTTCTGGTGTCATCGTGAGGTAGACTTGCGTGCCTGCCAGATTCTTGTGGCCAAGGTAGGTAGAAAGCGCTGGCAGTAACCGTTGCAAGTCCGCGCCCTCCCGATACCATGAAGTCAGCCGATGGACGGCAAAGCTGTGCCTGAACGAATGCAGGCGCGGGGGTTGGCGCAAATCGTTTGCCTTGGGGATTCCAGCATCACGCAGGAGATTTTCGAACGCGGCCCGAACGGTCGTTACCTTCAGCTTTGCGCCGTCCCAGCTCGCCAAGAAGGCTGATTCCTTCCCTTTCTGGAGAGGCCGTTTCATGCGCTGTATCGCATACGATCTCAGCGCATCGCCGAGAGGACGACCCACGGGAACCAGGCGGGATTTGAAGAACTTCGTGTCGCGCACGGTGAGCACCGCATCTGAGAGGTCGACATCCGCTACCGTGAGGCCCAGCGCTTCACCGCGGCGCAAGCCGGCCCCGTACAGAAGAAGCAGCAGGGTGCGGAGTGTGTACGCGTCAAGCTGCAACGCCCGCGTTCGGCTGACGTCTATCGCCTCAAAGAGACGCCGCAGTTCCTCGTACGAGTATATGTACGGCGGCAATCGCGCCGGAGTCCTCGGCTCATTGTCAGGCAGCGGCGATCGGCTCGCGTAACCGCGGCTGATCGCATACCGGTAGAACACCGACAGTGACGAGTACTTCGCGACACGGTAGTGGGTAAGTGGCCGATTCCCCGCGAGAAACGCGCAGACCTGCGCATTGGTAACGGCATCGCAGTCCGTCTCGCCACCAACGAATCTGACGAACATCCTGAGCACGGCCCCAACACTCTCGAAACGCGCGCCGTGGGCTTGTCGCCACTCAATGTATTGCCCCATTGCTTCTTGGAGAGTCATGCCAGCACCTCCAAGTCGAAATCGGCCACTTCCCGAAGGGTGCTGAGGTCGACCTTGGCGTAAACCCCCGTACTCGACGGGTGACGGTGTCCGAGAAAATCCCCAACAACCTTCATTGACATGCCCTGGTCGAGAAGATGCTGAGCGGCCGCATGTCGTAGTCCGTGGGGCCCCATACGCCGGGCGACGATGCCGAGACGTTCGAAGCGGCTTCTAACGACTTCCGCCATGCCGCTCGGACTGAGCGGTCTGAATGGAGCTCTCACGGTAACGAAGAGAGTGCGTTCGGCGAGCGGCGGACGGACCTCGAGAACGTACCGGATGATGGCCTGGCCCACGCCCCGGGACAGGGGGTAGAAATGCGTTCGACCTGACTTCGATCGGCGCACTCGCAACCTCTCGTTCTCCCAATCGACATCGTTGAGCTGCAGTCCGCAGACTTCCCCGCTTCGCAGCCCGTAAGCAATAAGAATCATCAGGATTGCGCGGTCGCGCTTGTCCATTGGTCTGCCGCGCTCGGTACTCGCGAGCAGCAACTGCACGTCGTCCCGGGTCGGGCCCAAAGGCACCGACTCCGTCGCATAGATCCGTGGAGGGATGATTCCCTCGGCCATGCCTTGCGTGCACCAGCGCTGACGTTCGGCAAAGCGGAAGAACGTGCGTAAACCGACAGCGTAGTTCCGTATCGTCCAGCGGCTGTAGCGTCTTCTGGCCTGCTTGGCCGCGATCGCGCGATCGATGTCGGTAATCCGAACCGAACCTAGCGTCAGATCGTTGGCGCCCAGCCATTCCAAAAACTCATCCGCGTAACTGCAATAACGGTAGATGGAGGCTTCTGAGAAACCGCGCTCGTCGCGCATCCAATCCTCATACGCGCCGACCTCGGCAGTGTGAGCGTGTTTGACGTCGTCGGATTCTTCAAACATGCCCAGGAATCGGAGCCACTGGACGACTTGCCCAACAAAATCCGCTCTCCGCCTCGATGATGAGGGCTTGTAAATTCTGTGCAGTCCAGGACAGGACCACTCTTCGGCAGCGGCCTTTATCTGTCCAAGGCTGACGGTATCGCCTTCCGCGAAATCGAGAAGGAGAACGAGACGAAGCTGATGCACTGCAATGGTACGCAATGTGACGACGTTGGCACCCGACTCAGCACGATTCCCGAGGTATCGCACCCGGCAGTCCAAGAGGGGCGCTGCCCTGTATGTCTCAAGCGTTCTGCGTCCTGTGAACAGTGATTCGAACATGGTCGTGTCTCCGTGTTGTTGGAGTCACGAGCATGCCCGACCCGTGCCATGAAGAGAATTATGTTATGTATATCCTAAGTAAATTCATATGAAACAATTAGTTGCTACAGTTTACAACATAACAGTGGCCGCAACATTAATCTCCAGATGTTGCATGCAACATCTGGAGCTGTTCAACGGCACCGTCGATGGCGCCTCCGTTCATCCGCGCGTGGTGGTGCGAAGAGCGCTGATGCACAACGCCTCCGCGATCGTCGTCGCCCACGGACACCCCAGTGGCGTTGCCGAGCCAAGTTTCGCCGACCGCGCCATCACCAAGCGACTCGCCGAGGCGCTCACGCTCGTCGACGTCCGTCTTATCGACCACTTCGTCGTCGGCGACGGAGAGGTGGTCTCGTTCGCGGAACGCGGACTCCTCTGAGCGGACCGAATCCTCTCCGGGCGCGCATGGCCGACCCTCCCTGTCCGGGTTCGAGGACAGCCAGTGGAGGGTGACAGCCGCGACCGGAGAGAGTGACGCGGCACCCATCGTCCCCGGGAGGAACCGCGACATGACGACATTGACCTATGCCGGCATCGGCTCACGCGCCACACCCGCCGCCACTTTGCGCGACATGACCGTGATGGCGGGATGGCTCGCGCGAACGGGCTGGCATCTCGCGAGCGGCGGCGCGGACGGTGCCGATACCGCGTTTGCCGGGGGCTCGCCGGCCGGCCAGCGCACACTCTATCTCCCGTGGCGCGGCTATAACGGGCACGGGGGGCCGGACTGCCGCGCCCTCACACCGGACGAGCTCTCCGTCTGCATGGCCGTGGCAGCGCGTCTGCACCCCGCCTGGCATCGCTGCTCGCCGGCCGCACGGAAGCTGCACGCTCGGAACTCCGCGATTCTGCTTCGGCCTTCCCTCGACCGGCCCGTCGATGCCGTGGTCGCGTTCACGTCCGGCGGCGCGATTGCCGGTGGCACGGGGATGGGGCTGCGCATCGCCGCCGAGCATGGCATTCCCGTGCTGAATCTCGGCGCCATGTGTCCGCGCGAAGCCTGCGAGCGACTCCTCGCCATTCGCCGCGCTGCCTGACCCCACGTCTTTCGAGCCAGAGCGTTGCTGCGAGCCGGGCGAACGCCCGGCAGGGGAGAGGGAGATGCGCTCCCCTCCCGGTGTCGGGCGCGACACCCGTACAGGAGACCCGTCCCATGTTCGACTACGACATCGAATCGCATTCCGGCTCAGACCTGCTCGCGCACATCGGCCTCGGCAGCCGTGCCATCCACGACATCCTCGCAGAGCCCGCCCCGTTCGACCCTCGGGGCGACGCCGTAGAGGAGGAGTGAAGCGAGTGAGAAGTGAACCGAAGGGGGTTAGGGAGAGTGTCCCAGGCCCCCGGCGGGTTCAAACCCATCGTCAATATCCAGACCATGAAGGAGACTACCCATGGCTTTCGGACTCAACCGCGTGGAACTGATTGGCCGCCTCGGCGCCGACGTCACCGTCAATCACCTCACCTCGGGGGGCCGCGTGGCCAACCTGAGCATCGCGACCGACGAGTCGTACATCAACAAGCAGACCGGTGAGAAGGTCGACAAGACCGAGTGGCACCGCATCGTGACCTTCCAGGACGGGCTCATCGACATGTTCGAGCGGCACGCGAAGAAGGGCCGCCTGGTCTACATCGACGGCAAGCTGCAGACGCGGCGCTGGACGAAGCCGGGTGAGGACGGCGACCGGTTCTCGACCGAGATTCTCCTCGTCCCCGGCGGGCGGGTGCAGTTCCTCGACCGCCCGAACGGCAACGGCGGGGCGACCTCCGGCGACCAGGCGCCCGCGAACGGGTCGGCCATGCCTGCCGGCGGCACCCCGGCGCCCACCGACCTCGACGACGAGATCCCCTTCTAGCGGACCGTCGCTTCCTCCTCCCTCCCACCTCGGGGGCCGGCGCTTCGGCGTCGGTCCCCTTTTTTTTGCCGATGGCTTCGAGTCTCCCCGCCCACCGTCCGCCGGAGTCCGAGTGGATGCCCGTGTGGATGTCCATATCGGGAAGGAGAGAGAGCATGCCGCGCGACACCACCAGCATCTTCGACAGCGGGGCGGTCATCGCCCCGGACTTCGTCACCCCCGCCGAGGAGGGGCGCATCCTCCTGCGCATCGCCGAGGCCCCCTGGTTCACCGAGCTCCGCCGCCGCGTGCAGCACTACGGGTTCCGCTACGACTACAGGGGGTCGAGCCGGCCGCTCCCGGCCACGCCGTTCCCACGCTGGACCGACGCGATGGCCGTTCGGCTCCGGCCGCACTTCGGCGGCGCGCTCCCGGTGCAGTGCATCGTCAACGAGTACCGCCCCGGACAGGGTATCGGCATGCACGCCGACCACCGCGACTTTGGTCCCGTCGTGGCCTCGCTCTCGCTCGGCGCCGACTGGCCGATGCGGTTCCGGCCCCGCGGCACCCGTCCGTACGCCAGCGGCGCCATGCCCGGCGACGAGGTCGCGGTGCTCCCCCGGCGCTCGGTCCTGGTCCTCGCCGGGCCAGCACGCCAGCGGTGGGTGCATGGCATCGACCGCGCCGACAGCGTGCGCGAGTCCGCGACGCGCGTCTCGGCGACGTTCCGCACGTTGGCCGGGTAGCGCCGGAGCACGAGGCGCGCGTCGAGAGGGTGAACGGGACTCGTGTCGAGAGAGTCCCGCATCCCCCACGCTGAAAGAGACCCGCACATGAGCGACGCAGCAAACGCAATCGCCTGCCGGGACGCCGACGCCGGACGGCCGGCGCCGGAAGTGCCGTTCCATCTGAACGAGTACCGGACGAACCGCGCCTTCGGCGGGCCGGAGGAAGGCGGGTGGTGGTACGACACCGGCGCCTTCGTCGCGTGCCGCGGCACGTATTCCACCATCGCCTCGGCGACGGCGGCCCGCGATGCGATGGCGCCGGCCATCGCCGAACGCCGGCAGGGGCTTCACCCGCCGGATTCGGTGCTCTGCACCGGGTGGCCCGTGCTGCGCATCGAGCCGCACGCCGGCGCGGACTTTCCGAGAACGCGGCCACGCTACGAGTGAGACGAGAACCGACAGGGGCCGGCGCTTCGCGCGTCGGCCCCTTTCTCGTGCGGACCGATTGGAGACCGTATCGGTCGGAGCCTCGCGCGCGCGCTTCCCCGAGCCGGGCAGAGGCGAGCGTTTGGGTTCGTGAGGGGCGGAAGAAACGAGTAGAGCCCGCCGCCCGCAACGGAGGACGACAGCATGCGAATCTACGAGAAGGACGACGTGTGCGGGTTTCGGTTTACCCGCGAGGCTTGGGGCGCGTTCAGCAACTTCCAGCCGCTGGCCGTGCCGATCGCCGCTGGCCCGTGGACCTTTGCCACCTCGGAACACCTGTACCAGGCCGCCAAGTTCGCCGCCGCCCCCGATGTGCAGCAGCGGATTGCGAACGCCCCGACGGCGCGCGAGGCCGCCGCCATCGGACGCAGCCCGGTACCGGGCCTGGACCCGCGCTGGACCGCCCGGCGGGTGAACGTGATGCGCTGGGTCCTGCGCATGAAGCGCGAGAAGAACGCGGCCGCCGTCGACGCCGAGCTCGTGCGTACCGGTGAGCGCGCCATCGTGGAGATATCGACCCGCGACGCCTGGTGGGGCGCCAAGCCGGCGGGCGACAGCTACTTCGGCGCGAACGTGCTGGGGCGCCTGTGGATGGAGCTCCGCCAGCACCTTCGCGACGACGACCCCGCGGCGCGCTCCGCCGCATGGATTGGCCGGATAGACGTCGGACGGCTTGCCGGCGCCCCGTGAGCCGGGCCGGCGCTTCGCGCCCCGGCCGTTTCTCTTTCCAATGTGTTTCGAGTCCGCTCCCGTTCGGGCATCGCGCCCGCGCTTCGCGCGGCACGCTCGCCATCCGGCGCCGGCGAGAGCCGGGCCGGCCGGTATCGGGTGTCCCCCGTGAGACCCGAGGAGTCCTTCATGCCGATATCTCGCTTCGCTCCCGCCGGAGCCGCGCCGTGAACGCGGCCGGCATCGCCGCCGCGCTCGGCGCCCAGGCCGAGTCCGTCTGCCGGCGCTATCTCCCCCATGGTCGCAAGCAGGGCCGCTACTGGGTCGCAGGCGACCTCGACGGCGCCCGCGGCCGCTCGCTCTACGTCCGCCTCGCCGGCCCCGGTACGCGCGGGAAGTGGACCGACAGCGCGACGGGACAGCATGGCGACCTGCTCGACCTCGTCCGCCATCGCTCGGGCGCGCCGACGCTGCGCGCGGCGCTCGACGAGGCCCGCGCCTTCCTCGCCCTGCCGGCTGCGCCGGCCGCGAGCGAGGGCGACAGCTACGACGCGGCGCAAGCGGCGCGCCGTCTGTGGCAGCGTTGCCGCGCCATCGACGGCACCCACGCGGAGCGCTATCTCCATGCACGCGGTCTCGCACGCTGCCGCTTCGCGGCGCTGCGCTTCCACCCCGAGCTTCGCTACCGCGAAGGCCCGACGGTGCGCCGCCTCCCGGCGCTGGTCGCCGCCGTGACCGGCGACGACGGCGCCGTCACCGGCGTGCAGCGCACCTGGCTCGACGCCCGCGCGCCCGCCAAGGCGGGCGTCGCAACGCCGAGGAAGGCGCTCGGGCGCATCTACGGGCGCGCCGTCCGGTTCGGCAAGCCCGCCGACGGCGCTTCGCTCCTCGTCGGCGAGGGCATCGAGACGGTGCTGTCGCTCGTGACCGCGGTCCCCGCGATCACCGCCGCGGCGGCGCTCTCCGCCGGGAGCCTCGGCGCGTTCGCGCCTCCGCCCGGCGTCGCGCGCCTCGTCATCGCCCGCGACAACGACATCGAAGGCGAGCAGGCGGCGATGCGCCTCGCCCGGCGCTGCGCGCGCGCGGGCGTCGCCGCCTTCGTCATCGCCCCCGAAGGCGGGGACTTCAACGACGACCTCGTTGCACTCGGTCCCGTATCGCTCGCCGCGCGGCTCAGCTCCTTGTTCCGCTTCGCGGGAGGAAGAGGAGAGCCGAGTGAAGGGCAAGCCCTTCGGGAGAGAGGAGAGAGGTCATGGACGCAGTCATCAATCTGAAGCACGAGCCCCGGCTCCGCGAGGAGTTCGAATATGCCCACATCCACAACAACACCGTGCTGGTCGACCGGCGCACGAAGTGGGGGAACAAGTTCAAGATCGGTCGCGACGGAAGCCGCGAAGAAGTCATCGCGCTCTACCGCACCGACCTCTGGCGCCGCATCCGCGCGGGTGAGGTCACGCTCGAAGAGCTCGCCGAGCTCGACGGGTGTTGGCTGGCCTGTCACTGCGTGCCCTTGCCCTGTCACGGCACGGTGCTGGCGCGTGCGGCAGCCTGGGCGTCCGACAAGCTCGCCGAGCAGGCCGATGCGTGAGTCAGCCTCGGGGGCGGTGCGCTTCCAACAGGGGAATTCGGGCGAGCCCTGCGGGCCGGGCTCTTCGCTGCAATCTCCGCTTCGCTCCAATTTCCGCTGCGATCCCTCTCGCCTCCGCTTCCTTCGGTCGCTGCGCGCTCCGCTTGCCAAAGCAAGACGGGGTTGGAGGGGTCCCAAACAATTACTCCTCCCGACGTATTCGCATTGTCCCACACGTGCTCAGTGCGCCAACCCCTTCGGGGTCCTCCACTCCGCTAGCGCTCCGTTGCGGCCGGGACTCGCAATGAAACGGCGCTGAAGCGCCTAGTCCCGTCGGCGCGCGCGACCGTGGCTCAGTCGCTGCGCTCCCTGCGCCCGCACCACTCGCGCACACCACCGGGCCATTCATTCCGGCCCCGGTGGCTCCCCTGCGCGCGCGTGAATCAATACGAACACGTCGGGAGGGTCCGGCGCACAGGGGCAGATGCCTCTTCACTTCCAATCAGGAGAATGACATGCACGATATCGACAGCATCGACACACAGAACCAGTCAGCGACCGCGACGGTCTGCGAGAACGCGCAGCTCTTCGGCGCGACGCCCGAGCGCGGCGAGTTCGACCCCCGCGAAGTCTGGGACGAAGACGACGCCACCTGCGCGGTGAGCGAAGCGTTCCGCATCATCGCCGAAGGGGTGGGACCGGACGGGTTCCAGATGGCCGACGAACGCGAGAGCCTGCTCTGGGGGTTCGTGAACACCTTCGACGCTCAGGTCCGCAGACTCGACCGCAGCGTCGACCGCCTCAGCCCGGACCTCCGCGACCTTCAGACCAGCCAGGACGGCACCGAGATAAAGTCCCGCGAGCTGGAGCTGGTCACCGACCGCGCACAGAACCTCGGCGACCGGCGCGACGCCTTCGAGCAGCTACGCGACGCAGTGGCCGACGCCTACCGCATCGAGACCGGCGACACCTGGCGACCGCGACGCGGCTCGAACACCAGCCAGACGAAGCAGCTCACCTCGGCGGCCATCGACGCACGCGACTTCATGCGCGCGAGGAAGGACCGCCAGACCAGGGCGCACCTGCCCCAGGGAACGCTGGTCGCCATCGCGGGCGGGAAGCAGGTCACCGACGCGAACGCCGTCATCGCCCGCCTCGACAGGGCGAAGGCGAAGTACGCGGACATCATCCTCGTGCACGGCGGCGGCCCCGGCATCGAGCGCATCGCGGCGCAGTGGGCAGAGCGGAACGGCGTCCACCAGGTGGTGTGCAAGCCGGACTGGAACGCTCACGGGCGGGCCGCTCCGTTCCGGCGCAACGACGAGCTGCTGAACCTCCTGCCGAAGGGCGTCATCGCCTTCCCCGGCTCCGGCATCACCGATAACCTGGTCGACAAGGCCGTGAAGCTCGGCATCCCGGTGCAACGCTGCGCCGCATAGCCGCACCGCCACTACGGGCCGCGTCGCTTCGGCGGCGTGGCCCTTTCTTTTTGGTTGTCACCACGAGCACCGCCGCGACCGCCTTCGCTGCGCGCGGCGCCTACGCCGCTCTTCCCCTGCATCGCCGCGTGCACTCGACGAGTCCGCAACGCCAGCGCAAGCCTCTTCACTTCGTGCGCCATCGTCCCCGCTTCGGTGTTTCCCCTTCCGTCGTTGTCCGTGATGGCGATGTCCGCGCCCTGTCGGTGACGACGCCGATGCTGATGGCAGTGTCGCTGATGCTGACGGTGACTCCGAGGCCGATGCTGGTCATCATGCCGATGGTGTTGGTGCTCCATAGGCATAGGCTTGCGATTGTTCATGCGTTCGATTTGGGCGATCCCTTCGGGCCGGGCTTTCCGCTCCAATCTCCGCTGCGCTCCGATTTCCACTGCAATCCCTATCGCCTCCGTTCGCTACGCTCACTGCGCGCTCCGCTTGCCCTCCAGGCTGACAGGCCGTGCCGAAGTTCCGCACACCGTGCCCGGCATCCGCCGTCCGGTTCTCGCGCTCGCGCTTCGCGCAGCGCTCGCCGTGTCGCGTTCCGCTCCCGCGTCGCCGGTGCGGGCTTCGCCCGTCACCGGGCCGCGCACCGCGCCGTGCATCGGTGTCCGCACCAGTTCGGACACCTCCGCCCGCGCCTCCGGCAGCGCGCTTCGCGCGACTGCCTTCGGCGCTGGCCGCAGTGCCCGCCACTCAAGCGCCGTGGCGGCTCCCCTCCGCCGGCTTCGCCGGCATCGATTCCCCCATCGCTTCTGCCGCTCGA
Source organism: Alphaproteobacteria bacterium (assembly GCA_965237415.1). Classification (GTDB taxonomy): domain Bacteria; phylum Pseudomonadota; class Alphaproteobacteria; order UBA828; family UBA828; genus WTGU01. The sequence goes on along the minus strand of CBDEFM010000001.1, from coordinate 338,295 downwards.
TTGGCTGTTCCGTACCGCCGGGGCGGCCTTGGGTCTCACACCCCACGCAGCAGGCTGCGGGTGTATGCCATTGGCACTTATGTCGTGCCCTTTCGGCCTCTCTCGGTGCCTTTCGACGCCTGGGTGTTGTTGGACCGAGCGAATGCTCTGGAGCATACGCGCCAACCCCTTGTTTTGACTGGAGTTCGTGCGAGCGGATGCTATTTGGCATTCGCCCCGAATCAGGTAGTTTCCTACGCGCATGCTATTTGGCATTCGCCGATGCGTGCACACTCGACATTCGGGCGCCCCGTTTCGCGCGCCTTCAAGCCGTTTTGCGGGCAGCCACCGCTATGCCTCGGAAAAAAAACATGGATGAAAACGACGAGAAACCGAACGAAAAAGCCGCGGAAGGCCAGGAAAAACGGGCCGACACGCGCCGCGCGAAGACCATCCGCTTCTCCGATCCAGAGTGGGAAAGCGTCGAACGCGCCGCAAACAAGCGGGGAATCCCCGCGGCCGAGTACGTCCGCACCGCCGCGGTCGACGTCGCCGAGGGCAGAATCGCCGCCCTCGATGCCGAGATGGTCGAAACGATCCGCCGGATTTACCGGAGCACCTATATCGTTGCGACCCTGAAGCGCGATGAAATGCTCTCCGAAGGACGCGATGACGCGTTGGAAAAGATCATCGAGGCGGCACGTGACTCTCAGGCCGAGCTGGTCCGCGAGACATCGCGAGAGGGCAAGTGATGCGCCCGCTCCACTGGTATTTCCCGGAATTCACTTCACCGTCCCGGACCGCGGGCAATTGGCCCGCACTTTGCCGTCAAAGCCACCGCCAGCGACCGCCTCGACGACCTCCAGCCTTGGAATTTCGACAAGCCGTCAATCGAGCGGGTCAGGCCGAAATCTGGATGGGGCGCTCTCGTCATATACGCCCGAAAACGCACGACCTCCACCGGATCAGCCAGACTGACACCGCTGGGTTCCGCCTCATTTCGCCGACTCCTGAGATGCGTGTGCATTTTTTTGAGACGGAATCCGGGATTGACCTTGTGTTGCGCAGCCGCGTCCCTTGTTCCGGAACCCCGCTGCGACTGCGACAGGGGTATCGGGAGTTACGGCGATGAACTTTGACGGATATGACCAGGCAGTCATCCACCTTGCCTGGTTTCGCGACGACAAAATCCGGCATTTGCTCTTCGCCATGGTGGAGCTGCGCCCCACCGAGTTCTGCCGCGTACCTGGTTGTCCAACAAAGAATGCCCGCGTCGGAAACAAGGGTCGCAGACACATCCACTATCGGCGTTTCGCTCTTTCCGTGAGCGACGCAATCTCATGGTATACGGCCGCCTTCTGCGCCGACCCTGTTCTGCCCGCCGATCCGGATCTCCTAACGCCGGGTGACGGTATGAAGCTCCTAGGTGGCCCATTTTTTCAGGAACCACCTTGGCCTGCATTGGTTACCTCGAACGAACTGGCGTTCGCACCAGACTGGATGCAGGGTTCGCGGGCCCATTTCCTGTTTCCAAAGAACCCCCTCGCTTCGGGGATCACTGGCCTCATTAGTGACGAAAAAATCCGAACAAAACTGTCCGAGTGGATGAATTTCGACATGGTCGACATCTATTCCGAGTACCAGGGCGCGATTTGTCTAGTCGCCCCGAACCCACTCTTCCGGTCCATCGCCAAGTCGCACCTTGAGCAGCCGGGCCTGGGTGACGCGGAAACCGTGGCGTACAAAATTGTGCCCCGCAAGGGCCAATCTCTCGCCGGGTTGCGCTTGGAGGTTGTCAACGAGCGTCTGCGTGGACGCATGGATCCGTTCATTCACCCGTTCGGCAGTGAAACGACAGCGATTTTCCAATCGCCGGCGAAAATCTACAGGGAGGGGCGGTCGGTCACGCACCCTGAACACGGCCTGCTCTCCTGGCGCGAACCTGGCACCATCATAAGAAAGATACGCGTCGGTTTCGAAGTGGCAAGCCGCCGAAAAAGCATTCAGGTGCCCCGGGGGGGCCGCAAACGCCCGGCCCATACGTATGAAGTCGACGAACTCGAAGACGCGGGGGAAGCCGTTACTGGCGATGCGCTGGATGATTCTGACATCGTTTCACGCTTGGCAGCTGCGAAAAGCCGGCGAGCCTCGTGCGATTACGATCAGCAATGGTTCCATGACGATACATCCAAGGCTGAAAAATATGTGCGCCAGAAGATCGGCGATGCTCGTGATGAGGTCTTGATCGTCGATCCCTATTTCGCCGGCCGGGAACTGTTGCAGTTTGGACATGCTATTCGGCGCACCGACGTTCAGTTGCGCATTCTTACTTCAGCCCAAGGACTCAAAGCTTCAGGTCAGGGCGCTCAAGCAGGAAAAGAATCCGAGTTGCAGCTTCTTGACTACCTAAATCAAACATTCACGACCTATCGCGTAAAGCCGGAGATTCGTGTCCTATCCGGCAAAAAGGCCGCTGTGCACGACCGGTTCTTGGTCGTTGATGAGAACGTCTGGTTCTCGGGAAACTCCTTAAACACGATAGGAGAGCGCGCCAGCATGATCGTCCGCCTTCCCTCTCCGGCGCAGGTCATCCTGCGGCTTGAAGAGTTCTGGCAAGATGCTCCGGCCCTGTCCGAGTGGTTGTCAAGTCAAGCGGCAACACCCAAGAAATGCCGCCTTCGGTCATGGCTCGACCGTTTGGCAGCTTGGATCCCATGTCGATGAACAGGCTCCTGCGACCAGCCATAGGCACTGTCTCTGCGATCCAACCATATACCCCCCCCTTCGGCATCAAATGCTCTGCAACCTTCGTGGCCCTGGATATAACAGAGACACACAGCCCTCCGGCATCCCTGCGCCCTCGTGGGTGGCAGATATCCGGTTCGCCCGCGGTTAGCAAACCATGGTTCGTCACCGGCACTTGCGTCGGGGAATCGTTCGTAGATTTCTGGAGGACACTCAATGCGTGACCCGATGTTCGAACACAATCAGGCTTGGCTCGCAGAATCTCGGCAGGAAGCCGACGCCGCGCGGGAAGCCGCGCGAGCGCTCGCAGACGCCCCGGACATCGTTTCTGCCCTCGCGCTTTGGTGCAGGCGCGCATTGCTCAGCATGGATGTTTTGGACGTCCGGAGCGGAATCAACGGCCTGTCGGACCTCCTCGCGCTTCCGCCTGAACACTCTCCCATGCGGTCTTTCGACCGTCTTCCCGATCCAACGCGGCGACAATCTCTCGAGGAATCTTTCAAAGGTCTGCTGGAGCGAGGCGAAGATGACCAGAAGAACGGTCTGGCTTGGCTGTTAGGACAGGCTCTGGCTAAGGCCTTGGTCGATGAACTGCAAACAGGGAATCCCGTCCCGAGACACCGACTTCGCATACTCTGGACGCTCTCCGGTTCCGGCGGGTCCGTCGACTGCGCATACCAAGAGTCACTTCGCGAACTGTTGCGCAGGTGTCCGTTGGCATTCGAGGCGATACTGTCGGACCTGAAGGCGTGTATCGACGCCATCAAGAGGGATCCGGGGATCGGAACCACTACGAGAGAACGACCAGCTTTCAATGCCGCCGTGGACGAGTGGCGTTCGAAACCCTCAATTGAGGATCTCTGGATGGACGGAGGCCAATGGTTTCCGGTCCACTACCGCTGCCTCGATATGATTCCAGCCATACTTTCGGTTGACGAAGCAGCCGTCCTTGATCATGTGGACAGCTTCGACTTTCCGCACCCGATCCGCCAGGTTCTTCAGTACTGCACGATCCTGCACGACCGTTGCCAGATCGCCGCCGCGCTTGAGGCCGCACCAATTTGCAGCGATGACAACCAGTCGTGGAATCACCGGTTACCAGCCTTCCTCTTACTGGAATCTGTGGAGCAGCATTGCCGGGAACTATGGCGCGCGGCATGCCGAGCCAACGACAACCGAAGGGTCGCTTCGGAAACCAACGATGAAACCAAAGACACCCTTTCAACATGGCTCGAACAGATCGGCCAAATTATCATGGCGCGACAGGACGGGCGGTTCCTTGGTGCGTGGTGGCTTCTGCTCAAGACATCGGATGAACGCATGCACCGCGGGCGGGGCCGTGCTGCCGAAGGTGACCGCCAGGATCACCTTCATGAAGACGAACTGATCGAATGGATCGCTCTCGGTCTTGCCAGGGCAGGTCTCGCGGAAGATGCGATCTCCGCCATTGTGGTCTTACCGGAACGCCCGGACCTCGCCAAGATCACCGCTGTGAAGCCCGCGGCGCCCGACGACGGTGAAACAAGTCCACGCCTCGGAGCGCTTTCGATAATCGCGTTGCTCGACCACAGGATCGGCAACGGGTCTTCAGAAAACGTACGTGCACTGCTTGACCGGCTCGATGCCTTGCTGGTCTCACGGGATTCGGCCTTCGAGACCGAAGCCGCTCTGATTCGTGACCCGGACAGCATGCCGGCGAAGAATTGCGGATACCTTCTGGCAAACACGGATGAACCCGCCTCGCGCTGGCTAAAGTCATGGGAATTGCTGACCGAGCACAGACGGCGTGCCCAGCACTGCCGAGAAACCCGTGATGGCGATGCTCTGGCGCCTACACTGTTCCTTCTCGCGACCGGAACGTCGGCGATCCGTTGGTTGATGTCGCAGCCCGATGAATCCCCTGACGATGCAGCGGCGTTGTGGGGCAAGGTGTTCGAAGGGGTTCGGGACTGTTGGCTTACGAATTCCCCATGGAATCCGACCGAACGCATAGAGATGCACATCAAGTGCTTGTTCGCCCTGCATCCAATCGTGTTTCGTAGCCTGGCCACACCGGACGGCTTGCCCGAATCGGACGATTCAGCCACCGCATCAAGGTACAGCGAATTCCTCTTCCGAGATATAGACTCCCTCGGAGGAGATGACGCCATGGTGGCCGAATGTTGCTTGAATGCCTACCGCAACGGCGCTTCGCCGGCCACAATGTACGAAGTAATGAATCGGAAATCGGGGCAGGTCGGGGCCTTGCTTGAGCAGTTCAAGCGTTGGCAACAATTCGCACGATCCGTCCGCATGAGGTCGGATATCGTTGACCGCTTGGAAGAAATGCGAACGGCAATCCTTGCGCTGGAAAAGCCCGACACTGACACCACCCCCACCTCCGCCAGCGACGCACTTACATCGACCGGTGGTCCTCGTTGAATTCAGAGAATGGACCGCTCATTCAGTCCAAATCGATCGGATAGGAAGGTGCCCGCGCTCGACTGCCCGGCATTTTCGCGCGTCTCCCCAAACCGCCATCATCACCCCGCAAGGGGATATCGCCGTCTCCGGCGGTCCGCTTCGGACTCAGATGTGCGCACGCCTCGCTTTGCCCATTACAGCCCGAGATCCATCCCCGCCGCCTTGCCACGTTCGGGTGCCAGTAGATCGCGGTCCTTCTGTTGTGCCACGGGCTGGTCCGGTTCCTTCCCGGCCCCCACTTTCGCCGCTTCGGCACCCTTGCCCGCCGCCTCGCGGGGCATCTCGCCGATCCCTTCGAGCGCCGCGATGCGCTCGCCCGTGACGGCCTGGAGCTGGGCCCGGAGTTCCGCCGCGTCGTCGGTGACCAGCTCCGCTCTGTCTCTTGCGCGGCTGATTTCCACGTAGAACGACTTCTGCGTCGTCAGATGCGGGTGGCGCGCTTCCATGGCGGCGATCACCGCATCGACGGTACGCCCCTGAAACGCATGCACGGTCGAGGCCCAGGCATGGTCGAGATGGCGCAGTTGCGGATCGCCGCTGCCGAGATCCAGCCTGCGGCCATCCTCCAGCCTGAACGCCACCTGTCCGTTGGCCGCCGAGACCACCTCGGCGGTGCGGCTGTTCACGAGCCCCAGACCGGCATCGTTGCGGGTCCAGCGGATGCGGTCGCCGGCGCGCAGCTCGATCCCTTCGGCCCGGTAGACCTCGGTTCCGCCCTGCCGTCCGCCGATCTCGCCGGGTTTCCAGTGAGCGGTCTTGCCGTTCCCGTCGTCGAGCAGCACGGTGCGGGCCTTGTGGTCGACGCCGGTGACACGGCGTTCGTCGCCTTTCTCGACGCCGATCCGTTTGTAGGGACGATGGAAAGCGACGACATCGCCGACCGCATAGTTCCCGGCGAGCGCCTTCTCGGCATTGGTGTAGCCCTTCGAGACCAGGCGCTCGGCCGCCATCACGGGCCCGTGGATGCGGCCCTCGCGGGCGAGGCGCTCGCGGATATGGCCGTTGATCTCCTGGCGCAGCGCATGGCTCGGCGCCATCACGCCTGTGTTCTCGCGCTGCTCCGGGGAGAGCTTGAGCCAGCGCGCGGCGACCGCGCCGGCGATATTGTCGGGTTTCACCTCGGCGACATTGCTGCCGAGCTTCTCGAAGGCCTTGGCGATATCGCCCTTCAGGCTCGCCTCGACGGCCGCTTTCAGCTCCGGATCGCGCTGGCGCATGATCTCGTCCATGGTCGCGGTCCGCATGCCCGCGGCCTGGAGCTGGGCGAACGGCTTGCCGGCATCGACCGCATCCAGCTGCTTGGCGTCGCCGACCAGCACCACGCGCGGGATGCGGACCTCGTTGGCGATCCGCAGCAGGTCGCGGGCCTGCACGGTCGAGGCGAGCGAGCCCTCGTCGACCACCAGGATGGTCTTGGCAAAGGCCGCGCGCATCTCCTTCGCGCCCTTCTTCGTGAGCCTGCCCTGGGCGACGCCGGCATTGCGCGCGAGGAACCTTTGCAGGGTCTCGCTCTCGATGCCGGCCTCTGCCGCCAGCGTCTTCACCGCCGAGGCCGAGGGCGCGAGCCCGAGCATGCGGTAGCCCTTCTTCCCGGCGAGGGTCCGCGCTCTATCCAGCATCGTCGTCTTGCCGGTACCGGCATAGCCCTGGACGCCGACCACCCGGTCCTTCGCCGACAGGATCAGCTTGACGGCATCCTTCTGGCCGGCCGTGAGCGGTCCCTTGTTGAGATACCCCTGGACCGACCAGCCCCGCATCGGCGCGCGCCCCTGGTCGGACCCTGCGCGCATCAGCGCCACCGTCTCGCGTTCCTCGCCGACGGTCCGGTCGGTCGCCAGGGAGTCCTCCGCGCCCGGCAGGCGCGCGGCGTGCAGCGTCCCGTCCTTCTCCAGCGCGGCGACTTCGCGTTCGGCGTCGGCGATCGAGACGGCTCCGGGCGCGTGTGCAAGCGCCGCGGCGAAGAGATCGGCGCGGGCGAACACCGCCTCGCGCTCAGAGAGATGCGCCATCGCCCAGACGACGGCCCCCGCGGCCGGTCTTCCCTCCAGGTCGGACCTGTCCGCCGCCGCCCTATCCACGCCCGGCGCACCGGCCACATCGCGGCTCCCGGCAGGCATCGATTCCCGCGCCGTGCTCCGTTCCGCCACCGCTTCCGGGCCCTGCATGGCCGGCGCGGCGGTCTTCGACGCCGCGTCGGCAACCAGTCCCCGTACATCGAACCCGATTTCGGCCGCCTGCTTCTCCCAGACGCCCCGGAGCTCGTCCCGGTCGACATCGCGCTTCCCGGCGCGGGTCATCAGCGCCGCCCGCTCGGCGAGGCGGGGATTGTCCGCCGAGTTCCCGAGATTGCGCTCCGCCATCGCCGCCTCGATCTCGGCGCGGCGCGTCGAGAACGCCTCAACCACCTGGCGCGAGACGCCCCCGATCTCGAAGCGCCCGTCGGCATGGGTCTTCTCGATGTCGTAGCCGAGCCGAGCCAGACCACTTGCCAGCTCGTTGCGGTAGAGCATGCCGATCAGCTTCTGGCGTTCGTACAATCCTTCATTGGCCATGGTCCGCCACTTGCCGTCCCACTTGCCATCGGGGCCCTTCACCATGTTCGCCAGTACGGCATGGGTATGGAGCTGCGGATCGAGATTGCGCGAGGTGTCATGGCGGAAGGTGGCGGCGACGATCTCCTGGCCGCCGACGCGGACCATCTTCCCGGTATCCCGGTCCTGCATCCGGGTCTCGGCCGCGTTCTTCTCGATCCAGCCGAGCGTCGCCTTCACCGCGCGGTCGTGGGCCTCGACGATGCGCGCATCGCCGCCGACCAGCGCCGCCAGAGAGGCCGATTTCGGCGCCGAGAAGGTCAGGTCGCGGCCCGGACGGTGGGCGATCTCCCCGTCCTTGCCGCGGCGCCCGAGTCGTTGCCCCGAGCCGTCGGGCACCTTGCCTTCCAGGACCGCCCGGAAGACCTCGGCGTCGACCGGGCCGTCGAGCCCGAGTTCGGCCGCGCCCTTTCCGGCCCAGGCGCTGGCGGCGCGGTGGTCGGGATCGTCCTTCGCGTAGTAGCCATCGCGTTCGTAGTAGGACGCTCCTTGCGCCGCCGAGGTCAGCGCCCCGATCGAGAGCATCTCAGAACCACTCGCGTGCCCTGGAGCGGGCGGGAACGGGAGCCTGCGACGCGGAGCCGGAGCCGCCGATGCCGTCTTGCTTCCGGTTGCCGGCGGGAGCGGCGGGTTCGGCAGAGCCAGGCGTTTCACCGTCAACGGCCGCCAGCCGGTCCGTTCGTTCCGCCTCGGATTCCTCCGCCGGCAACTCCGGCGACGGCGGGACGTCCATAACGCCCGCCTTGCCGTCCGCCTCGTCCTCGCGGTCCTCTCCTACCGCCGCGTCGGGTGCCGCCGGGGACGGCTCCGAACCAGGGTTGCTGCCGGAGTCGTCACGGGAGTCGCCGTCACAGGCCTGCGACCAGAATTCGAGCTCGCCCTGCGGGTCCGGCATCTCCGCTTCCGTTGCCGCCGCCGTGTCCGGGCCGCCATCGTCCGGCTTCGGCAAGGCCGGCGACGGCTCCGCCTTCGGCCCGTCCCCCCGCCCGTCGTCCCCTGCGTCGTCCCGCGCGTCGTCCCGCGGCACGAAGCGCTCGGCCGCCTTGGGCCGGTCGACGTAGTCGAGGCGGATGGTGGCGACCGGAAGCGGGCCGGGGAAGCGGAGATAGCCTGCGAGGTTTTCGAGCCGCATGATCTCGGACGGCAGCGCCAGCGCCCGGAGCTCGCGCTTCGGCGTCAGCGAGACGCCGTCGCGGATGGTGTTGGCGCCGTAGGAGAAGCCCTCGGCGACCTCCTCGACCTCGCTCCGGCCCAGGCTGTCGGCCGACCATTGCGCGGTGTCGCGGTCGGGCGAGGCCAGCACGACGCGGGTGCCGCACAGCCCCGAGACGGTCTCGGCGCCGTTCCTCCCGTAGAGGTCGCGCAGGGCCGAGATGACCTGGACGCCGAGCACGAAGCAGCCGCCGAACTGGCGCGATTCCGAAAGGCCCGGCTGAAGCGACGGCACCTGGTGGAGGGTGGGGAGCTCGTCGAGGATGACCCAGATGCGCCGCCCGTCGTCCTGAGCGAGCGACAGCATCGCGTTGACCGCGATCTCCAGCCAGGTCGAGATCAGGCCGCGCAAGGACGCATGCTGGTCGCCGCGCGAGGTCAGGAACAGGCACCCGCCGCCGCCCTCGCGCGATATCCAGTCGCGGATCGAGAACGGATCGCCGGTATCGGGCAGGAACTCCAGCGCGCCCAGATGCGCGGTCAGCATGGCCCGCACCGAGAGCGCGGTCTTGGGGTTCTCGGGATCGACGATCGACTGGGCGACGGTGCCTTCCATCGCCTTGGCGAGCGCCGTGAGCTCGGTCTTGAGCAGATGGTCGACCAGGACCTTGTTCTCCCGGACGCCGCGCTCCCAGAGCACGCCGGCCCCGTTCGAGAAGAGCTGGCGGGCGGCCGTCACCCAGAACGGGTCGACGGTGTCCTTCTGCTGCGGGATCAGCGCCGCCGCCATCATGTCGAAGTCGCGCGGGCTGCGGGCCTCATAGAAGGGCGACCAGCGCGGCGCCCTCGCATCGAGCGGGTTCATCAGCACGTCGCGGCCGGGATCGTAGAACGCCTGGGTGTAGCTCCCCATCTTGTCGTAGATGACGCAGCGCTCGCCGCGGGCTCGGATCTGGGTGACGAGATTGGAGATCAGCACCGTCTTGCCCGAGCCGGTGGTGCCCGAGACGATGGTGTGCTGGGTCTCGATGCGTTCGGGAAACGGCACGCCGGCGATGCGGTAGGGGCCGGGACGGCCCGGACCGAACGGCAGGGTGAGGCCCTGGAGCAGGCGGGCCGGCAGCGGCTGGACGCGGCGGCGCAGCTGCCGCGCGGTGGCGAGCTCGGCGCCGCGCACCCGGCGCGCGCGGTGGAGCTGCCAGCCCCGGTACCAGAACAGCGCGAGGAACAGCCCGATGACGGCGAGCGAGGCCTTGGCGCCGAGCCAGGCGCTCGCGAACACCTCGTCCTTGAGCCGATCGCGCACGGCAAGAGCCCGGGGCGAGCGGGCGAGCTCGCGGACCGAGAGCACGGCGGTGCTGCCGTCCGCCATACGCACCTCCTGCATCGCGGTCTCGCGGTAGCCGATGCCGAGCTTGGCCTCGGCCACGGTGACGAGGCCGGCGGCATACCACTCGTAGCCGGTGGTGTTGCGCCAGATGTGCCAGCCGGGCGCCGCGACGATGGCGAAGGCGGAGAGGAAGACCGCGGCGCGCAGGAGCTGTCCCCACATGCGCAGCCCGTGGAACACGGTCTGGCCGCCGCGCAGCGTGCTGCTGCCGACCGTTCTCATGGCAGGGGCCTCCCCGAACAATCCGGTGTCTTCGACAGGCGCCTGCTTCGCTGCGCCCGGAGGTCGAGGCGGGCGGGGGGCGGGGCGAAGGGACCCGGGGCGGAGAGGGTGAAGCGCGCTTCGCCGGCCCGATCCGCAACGCAATCCCCTGTGTATGCCCGGAGGTCATGACCATGGTGCAAACGATGTCCACGCAGAGCGGCCGCCGCGCGGCCTGGCGCGCGCCCGCCGCCGTGCTCGGCCCGCTCGCGCTCGCCGTCCTCGCGACCGGCGCCGCGCTCGGCTCCGGCGCCGATACCGCGCTCCTCGGGCCGCTGTGGCTGGCGGCCATCGCCTGGACGGTGCTCGCCAGCCTCGCGGGCGCGCTCCTGCACGGTTTCCGGCACGGCGACTGGTCCGCCTTCCGCCGCCACCGGTTTCCGGAGGATGACGGGGACATCGACGAGTTTGCGTCCCGCACAGGCCGCTATGACTGGCTCGGCGAGGACGAAGACCGGCTGCTGCACGACGACAATCATTTGCGCTGACACCGTCACGCCTAATCCCTGTTCCGGCCGCCGTGGCGCCACCGCTTCATGTCTTCGGCGGACGGGCGCGCCGGGGTCTCCGCGTCCCCGGCATCGCTCCCTGCGTCCTCGCCCGATACGTCGTTGCCGTCCGGCACGGCGTTCTTCGCGGTGCCGTAGAGCTTGCCCGCGAGCCAGTCGCCGACCACCGGCAGGTCCCGGGTGGCGTGTTCCTCGAACGGCCTCTCCGTCTCGACCGCCACGCCGACGCGGCCTTCCCGCGCCTTCTGCTGCGTCAGTCCGGTCCGCGCCTCGCGCCCGGCCTCGCTCACCATCATGTCGGCACGCGTTCCTGCCCGCTCGCCCCGGGCCGCCGCCTCCACCTCGCCCGGTATCGGCGCGCCGGCGACATAGGCCCGGTCGCGCACGCCCTCGGACCAGCCGCCATGGGCGGCCGCGGTCTCGCGGGCGTAAGATTCGGAAAGGGTGTTACGGGCCGCGCCGTATTCCGCTTCGCCGCCGATCGTCGCCGGATCCGGCCCGGCCGGCGCCGGGAAGCGCTCCGCGATGAAGGCGGCGGCGTGCTCGCGCAAGGACTCGGCATCCTCCGCGGTCTGGGGCGAGGCGAGGCGCATCGCGCCGGCGGCGCCGATCGGCCGGCCGTCCGCGCCCTCGCGCTCCGACAGCCAGGCGAAGAAGGGCTGGCCGAGCTCGCGCTCGATCGACTGGGCGTCGGAGCGGACCTGCGCCGCCTGCTCCGACCAGGTCTCGGATTCCTGGCGCGAGAGCGAAGCGCGCTCCTCGAAGCGGCGCATGCGGGTGAGATTGGCCGACAGGCTCTCGTCGAGGCTCGCCACCTCGCTCTCGCCGGTGGCGGTGGAATAGCGGCGCGAGGCGTCCGAGACGCGCGACCAGAGCTCGGTCACCTGATTGCTCTCGTCATAGTCCTTCACGCGGTTCCAGGCCTCCTTCTCGATGGTCTGGCCGCGCCATGACGCCGAGCCGTCGGCGCCGATCTTCACGATGAAGTCCCAGCCTCCGCCGACCTTCGCCTCGCCGACGAGGGTCGCCATCTGGTTCCGGGTGATCCCGGCCGTCTCCGACATCTTCTCGACATGCGATTCGAGCGCCTGCGCCTGGGAACTCTCGCTTTCCGTAACCCCGCGGGCATGGGCCTCGCCCGTATTAACGTCATGGCTGTAGCGCTCGACCAATTGAGTGGCGTCGGTCACGGCTGCGTTGCGCGCCATGCCGGCCTCCGCCGACCAGTGGCGCGACAGGGTGCGCGCCTCGGACGCGCGGTTCTCGTGGCTGGTCGCCAGAGACTCCGACAACCTGACCCCGGCGGCCGGTATGCGGCTGGTTGCGCCCCCGGCATCCGCCACCACAGTGCCGTCGCCGGTCACCGTCATCCCGGCGCCGGCCGGCGCATAGCCGGTATAGCGGTCGGTATCGACATGGGCCGACGTGCGGATCTGGCGCCCCTCCAGCGTGGCGAAGCGATGGGTATCCTGGCTCGTGTTGGCGAGCGACAGGTTGCCGGTCGTGCTTTCATGCGCCGCCGAGGAGGCCGCGTCCTGGCCGACGGCCAGCACCGAGGTCGCGAGCACCGTCGCCTTGGAAAGCCCGTAGGCGAGCGCCGCGGCGAGGAACGGCACCGACATCGAGAGATAGCCCGACATCACCGCGACATCCGACGCCACGGCGCGGATTCCGGCCTGCGCCACCAGCGAGATGCCGATATCGCCGCCCGGCATCGCCGCGATGGCGTTCATGCGCTCGGCCGCCTCGCCCATGGCGATACGGTGCAGGACGGCGTAGAGCGGCCCCCAGGACTGGAGCCAGACCAACCCCGTGACATAGGAGCGGAATATCGCGGTCCCCGCCGGGGTCAGCATCAGCAGCACCGCCATCGGGAAGGCGCCGATATAGAGGCACTCGAAGACGATGCGCAGCAGCGGCACCCAGGTCTCGGCCTGCCTGCCGATGGCCCGGTAGGCGGACACGGTCTGGGCCTCGGCGCGGGCCTCGGTATAGGAGCGCAAGGCGGCGGCGTTGCCGGCTTCCGCCGCCCATTGCTCGCCGGCGTCGTGGATCGCGTTCAGCACCATCTGCTGGCGCATGATCTCGCCGGCCGAGCGCGAGGCGCCGACCAGGAAGTCGTGGGCGGCGGGCAGGGCCGCCAGAAACTCCGCGCGGGCGAGCGCGTCGGTGCGTTCGCCCGGGAACAGCCTTCGCCCGAACACCGTGCCGGCCCGTGCGATCTCGCCCGCCCAGAGCGCGTTGAGCCGGCCCGCGCCGACCTGGCAGGTGACGATCTCGCGCATCATCGGGGTCGCCCCGGTGCCGACGGCGGGCAGCCGGGTCGCGAACTCGAACATGCGCGCGGGCGAGGCGCCCGCCGAGGGCGAACCGGTAGCCGTGACCAGCCGCCATATATCGGTCGATTCGCGCAGATCGTCGGCGGTTATATGGCCGAGCAGCAGGGCGTGGAAGATGCATTGTCGGGCGTAGTTGCGGAGGTTGCGGGCGAACACGGTGTCGGTGATTTCGAGGCGGGTCGCGGCGGCGGCCAGGCGCGCCCCGAAGATCATGCCGTGACGCTGGTAGGCGAGATCGTCCGGCAGGGTGAAGGCCTGTTCGGTGAGCCGCGTCAGCCCGTCGCCGACCTGCGAGGTCAATGACGCGAACAGCGCGAGACCGATCGGCACATTGGCGACCACGGCGGGCGCGAGCGCCGGGTCGATCCGGTCGACCACCCGGACCGTCGCCTTGGGCACGATCATCGCGCCCCAGACGGCGACGAACAGCAGCATCCACTTCGCATTGTCCTTCCACGAGCCGCCGAACGCCGTTCTGAACAGGACCCAGGCGAGGCCCGCCGCGCCCGCGAGCTGGGCCAGCGTCACATAGGCATCGCCGCCGGTGATCGCGGCGACCGCGTTCAGCAGGTCGACCAGGTAGGTGCCGCCGCCGAGGGTGAAGAGTTCGAACATGCGCTATCGCGATCCGGCGCCGGCGCCGCCGCGCGCGAAGGCCAGGGCGGCACGCAGGTCGGCGCTGAGCGCACCGGCGAGCTCGGTCTCGATCAGGCGCAGCTTCTCGACCACGGAGAGCGCCGTGTTGAAACGCTCCAGCCCCTCGTGGCGGTGGCGGGCGAGCGCAATGCGGTTGGCGCGCAGCCCCTCGCGCCAGCGCCGCAACTGCTCGCCGTCGGCGATGTCCAGCGTCCCGGCGCGTTCCTCGACGGTGCGGTGCAGGTCCGAGATCCAGACCTGCAATATGTCGAGCGCGACGGCTTCGGCCAGCGCGTCCATCTCCTGGTCGACCACCGCGCCGCGATAGGCCGCGGCGGTATTGGCGACCCGGTAGACCGGAAGCGTGGTGAGGTTGACCAGCCCGAGCGCTTCGGCCGGCGGCGCGGTGTCGGTCCGTACCGCGTCGACCAGATCGCGCAGCAGGTCGGCGACGCGGGCCCGGAAGCCCCGGTCGGCCGGTATGGTCACCCGCCCGAGCGTCGGGTTGAGGCAGAGCGCCGTCGTATCGCAGCGATAGACCGGCAGGTCGCCACCGCCCTCCATCAGGATTTCCGTCACGCGGCGGTCGAGGGCCAGCGGCTCGAGGATGCGGACGCGCGGACCCGACGAATCCCCGTCCGAGGTCGGCGCGGTGACGATCACCGTGCCGGTGACCGACATCGCGAACTCCGCAAGCTGCGCATCCCCCGCGAGGAAGGACGACGCCCGAACCGCCTTCCAGGCATAGTTGACATTGACCGGCACCTGGTCGGCCATGGCGCCCGAGGCGGACGCCAGCGTCGAGTTGCGCTTGCCCTCCGAGCCGCAGCCGTGCTTGGCCGCGGCATAGTCCGAGAAGATCCCCTGCGACGTGCCGATGGCGGCGCAGATCGAGGCGGATGCACGGTCGTTCTTCGACCACGCGGCGCCGACCAGCGCCTGGGCGGTCTCGCAGCTGTTCAGGTTCTGGCTGTTGACCCACTGCGCCAGCGCCCGCAGCTTCGACATGGTCTCGGCGATCACCGGCGAGATGGTCTCCAGGGCGAGCTCGAAGGCGAAGCCGGCGGCGTTCTGGGCGACCGCGCGGGCAAACGCGATCAACTGGTCGGAGTCGATGAAGGAGAAGGCGCCGGCGAAGGCGTCGATGCCGCCGCAGCCGGCCCGGAACGAGGGCAGGTTCACCGTCGCGACCTGCTCCGAGCGCACCGGCGATCTCAGATAGAGATTGCCGAGCGTCCAGTGGCCCGAGGCCTGGCCCTGGAACGCGGTCGGGCCGGTGGTGTTGACCGCCGCGCCCTGCCAGAAGCGGTTCATCTCCGACAGCACGTCGGCGGAGGCGGGGCCTGCACCGGGAATGGCGCCCGTCAGCGCGAGCGCCAGGGCGGCGCAAATCGCGCCCATTCTCGGATCAATAGTCACGGCCGGGCTCCTGCGCTGTGAGGGTGAAGATGCGCATCGCCAGCTGGTCCTCGGCCATCACGCCGAAGCCGACCGGCAGCACCCGCTTGGTCTTCGTGTCGAACAGCACGACGGCCGGGACCGGGGAACCGGCAAGCCCGAGCCTGGCGGCTCGGCCATTGTCGGGCACCGCCTCCGGCCAGCCTTCCAGCGCCTCGCCGGACATCGACACGGCCAGCACGTCGAGGCCGTGGCGCGTCGCGAATGCACGCAGCAGCGGGCCGAACACCTTGCATCCGGCGCAGCCGGCATGGCCGAGATAGATCAGCCCGTAGCGCTCCCCGAGCCGCGCCAGCGCCGTGTTTCGTGCCTCGCGCCGCTCGTCGGACCAGAGCTGCTTGGCGAGCGCGCCGACCGGGCGTTTCAGGGTGTAGTCGAGCTCGGGCGTCGCCCAAACCGTGCGGCGGAACACGTCGGAAAAAGCGGCGGCGCGTTGCAGGGTTTCCTGTTGCAGGCGCAGATAGGAGGCCACCTTATCCGGCGTCGGATCGAGCACGGCCGCCGCGCGGGCCTCTTCCAGTTGCCGGCGAATCTCCAGGATTCGCCCGGTTGCGCTCTGCTGCCCGGATTGCGGTGCGGGCGCACGAACCTCCGGTTCCGACGCCTCGTCCCGGTCGCAATAGAAGTGCCAGCCGAGGGAAGCGTTCGAGCCGTCGGGGCTGCACCAGGACCGCCATTCGCCGCCCGCGGCCTCTGCCGTGAGCGGCCCGGCAAGGAGTATCGAGACCCCACACGCCACGACCGCATGTTTCATGCCGGGCGTCATCATTCGCCCCGCCGGTAGAAGTCGCGGACGCGGTCCCGCATGACCGACTGCGTGTCGCCCGCCTCGGGCAGCGAGATCGCGGGCTCCTGGCCACCGTCCATCAGGTTCTCGGTGAACTCGGAGAGGTCGAGCCTCTCGAAGTCGATGCCCTCGATCTCGGCGACCGACAGCCCCCGGCAGTCGCCCCAGCCGACCCCGAGCTGGCTGCGCCCCTGCTCCTGCAGGATGCGCCCGAGCTTGGAGCCGAACACGCACCAGGCGCGCGCCCGGCGGATGCACACCCCGAAGAAGGTGCGCTTCGCGCAGTAACTCCCCAGATAGTGGGTGTTGCCGCCGTTGCGTTCCTCCGCGAGCTCGATCTCTTCGGCGCTGCACCCGGCGAGCCCGACCAGGGCGCCCGAGTTCTTGCAGCAGTTGGCGAGGCCGAACAGCCTGATGGTGCAGGCCCGGCGCTTGCCGGTGAAGAAGCGCATGTCGTCGCGGTCGAATTCCTCGCCGCCGAGCTCCAGCGCCATGTTGAGCCGGGTCGTGGCGTTCACGAACCCGGTGTTGGACTGCCCCGATACGCTCTCGCAGCCCGCGCCCACGCACCAGCGCACGGCGCCGCAGGCCCCGCCATCCTGGGCATCCTCAAGCTCCTTGCCGCAGTCGGAGACGCTGCCCGAGGCGAGCCCGGAAGCACCATGGGCCGGGGACTGCGGCGACACCGCGATACCCTCCGAGCGGACCACCGCCGGATCGCTCGCCGGCACCTCCGCGGCGGGCCGGTTCACGGTGCCCTCGATCACCGCGCGCCCGGCCGCCCCGCCGGGATCGTGCGGATCGGCGAGCCTTGCTTTCGCCGCGTCCTGTAGCGCGCCCGCCCCGATGCCGCGTTCGGGCACGTCGGTCCCGGCATAGCCCGGCACGGTCGCCGCGCTGCCGGCGCTCTTCGCGATCGCGCCCGCCGCCGTGGTTCCCGCCCGGCCGATTTCGCGGGCGGCCGCCTTCGGATCTTCCGCCGCCGCCGCCGCCGCCGAGAGGAGGGCGAACAGGAGCACCGCACAGGCAAGCGCCACGAGCCAGGCCAGCAGGCGGACAATCCGTGTCGCCCGGTCGACCAGGACGTCGATCCGCTCGGGTTGAATCTCCACGGTCATCGCTCTTCTCCTCTCAGCCGCCCGAGATGCTGCCGTGCAATGTCCCGGCCCGGCCCGCCCTCGGCGGCGATGGCTTCGAGGGCGGCGGCGAGACCGATATTCCCGGCGACGCGATCGAAGGGCGGCTGTGCATCGTCCGAGCAGCCCCGGCTCCGGCAGGGCGGCACGCCGCCCGGGACCGCGACGACGGCGGGGACACGGGTCACGCCGAACAGCCGGAACAGGCGCGGATCGATGGCGATGCCGACCTTGTGCGTATCGATCCGGTCGCCGATTCGTTTGACCGTCGCGCGCAATCCGTCTTCGCCGACGCCGCGCAGCACCAGCGGCACGCCGACCCGCGCCGCCTCGGACGCCCACTGCGCCCAGCTCGCGGCGGGAACGGACAGGCTGGTGAAGACGATGATTTCCGCGCTGTTCGGCCGCCCGGCGAGACCTGCCCGCGTGCCCGCTGCGTGGCGTTCGGCCGGCAGCGGAGCGGGGGTGGCCCCGGCGGCGCCGGACGCGCGGTCGAGGGCATCTCCGATGATCTTCTGCGTCCAGTCGCCGAGGCCGTTTTCACTACCGCCGGCCTTGCGCAGCACCTCATCGACGAGGGTGCGCGCAGCCTTCGACGCGCCATCGCCGGGAACGGCGACGGGCCCGGCGTCGTCCGCCCGGACCGGGCCGCAGCATGCGGCCAGCAGCATCGCAGCAGCGAGGGAGATAGCGACGTTGCGGGAGCGGATAGCGGTCATTGCGGAGCCTTGTCGGACGGTTTTCACTTGTGTTTTCAAAGGGTTCACAGCAAACAGCAGTTGCGTTTTCGCCACAGCAGGTAGCCGAAGCTCTCGCCCGCGACCGGGAGCTCGCGCAGCGTTTCCCAGAGCACCGAGGAGCGACCGGTCGGGTTGCAGCCCAGGAACGGCGTCGTGGCCGGCACCGGCTGGGTCATCTGCCAGCGGTATTGCGACTTCTTCATCACCGGCATCGGGTAGCGCCCGCAGAGCGCCCCGGAGCCGAACGTGCCCCAGGCGAGCCCGAGCCGGTGCAGCCGGTAGACTAGGCGCTGGGCCGCGAGCAGCGAGGCCTGGACGCCGCCGACATGGGCCGCGACGTTGCCGGTCAGCGGATACATCCCGCCCTGGCAGCCGGCGCACCAGAACAGCGGATCGAGCGGCAGCCCGGCCGAGGACGCCGCGCAGTCGGCGGCACAGGCCGCCTGGGCCGGCAGGTTGGCAAAGAGCGCGGCTTCCGGGTTGAGCAGGAAGGACAGCTCGTCGTCGAGCCAGGCCGGGTCGAGCTCCGAGGTCCAGGCGATATCGAGCCCGCCGGCTTCGAGGCAGCCGAGGTCGAGCAGCGCCCCGATCCAGGACAGCAGCGGATAGACGTAATAGTGCGCGTGCCAGACCGAGCCCGAGGCGCCGTCGCCGCCCGAGGACCCGGTGCGCCCGCGCGCCGCCGGCAACCCCGGATCGATGGTGAGGCCGCCGAGATTGGGGAAGCACCAGGGCGCCCGCGACACGTCCATTAGCCTTGCCGGCTCCCAGACTCCGAGGGAGAGCCCGATCCGGGGGATCGGCGAGCCGCACAGGCAAATCGGCGAGGACGGGTTGGCCGTGTCGGGAGCGCCCGATGCGCTGCCAATGGAGATCGGGCCGATCGAGATCGGCAGCAGGCACTCCCAGCACACATCCGTGATGGGGTTGACGAAGCGCCCGGTGCAGGTCTGCGCCGACGCGGTTCCAACCGGAAACACGGCGAACGAGACCAACGCCAACAGGAGGATGAAACGGCATCTCATGCCGGCCCACCGGCCGGCGCCGCGTCCGCGGTTGCGGGCGGCCCGCCCGCGGCCGGCGCCGCCTCCGTATCCGTGCCCGCCTGCGTGTCTGCTTGCGGGCGTCCGGAGAGCACGTTGACCAGGCCCTGCCGGCCGGCGACGACGATCTCGGTCACCTGCCGGTCGCGGCCCTCGCCGTCCTTCCAGGCGCGCACCGCGAGCCGGCCCTCGATCAGCACCGCGCAGCCCTTGCGCACCATCGTTTCGACCGCCTCGACCGCGGCCCCGTAGACCACGATGCGGTGCCATTCGGTACTCTCTTCGGTCTGCCCGTCCTGGCGTTTCCACCGCTCCGTGGTGGCCAGGCTGAACGACGCCGCGCGGTCGCCGCTCCGCATGGTGCGGAGCTCCGGATCGCGCCCGGCGCGGCCGAGCAATGTCACCCTGTTCATGTTCAGCATCGCTGTTTCCTCCTGTCCTTCTCTTCATCGGGATTGGTCCTGCGGGTTCATGGATTGCCGCGGCCGCGCCGCGTGTCTGCCGCGTGGTCGTCGAGCGGGATTTCGTCGATGCGCAGATGCGCGCCGTCGCGCGTCACCCGCGAGGGCGTGGCGGCAAGGCCGAGGCGCCGGGCGATGCGCCCGCCCTGGTCGAAGAAGAACGGACGGCCGTGGCGCCGCGCGAGGTCGAGGGGCCGGCCCGCCAGCAGCACGATCGTCGATGGCCTGTCCCCGTCGCGGGTCCGTTCGAGCGCCCAGGCGATTTCCGCCTCGCGGGTGCCGTCGATGAACAGCAGGTCGCGGGTGAACGGCGCATGGGCGAACGGATCGACCCGCGTTCCGGCGGCCGCAATCACGGTCCCGTCGGCGGCACGGATGTCGCGCCCGACGGTGATCGACGGGTCGAACAGGCGGGTGCGTCCGGTCCTGGCCGGTGCGATTCCCGCCACCGGTTCGGGCGCCTCCAGCCGCGACCGGGCACGGACGCGGGCTTCCTCTTGCAGCCGGGCCAGCTCGCCCGAGCGTTCCATCTCCATGAGACGCGACTCGATCTGCGCCAGCAGGTCCGGCTCTGCGACCGGCCAGGTCTGGCCGCGCACGCCGAGGTCCTTCGCCGATGCCGCGCCGGCCGCGAACAGGATCGCGAGGACCGGCAGCGCGAGGCTGCGTAACATTGCGGACCGCCTCATGGCGCCGCTCCCGCCGGCAGGCGCGGCGGGCTTTGTTCGGCGCCTGGCGCAATTCCGGCATCCTCCGGCCCCACCAGCGGCCCCTTCAGGCCGAGCCAGGGCAGGTCCGGCAGCGCCACGGCGCGGCCCAGAATGCGCGCGCGCGGCACCGGGCCGATCTCCGCATAGCGGCTGTCGTGGCTGTCGGGATGATCGGCGTGCAGGTAGTAGTGGCCGGGTGGCACAACGCCGCGCGCGATTGCCTCCAGAGCCCGCCCGTCGAGGGCATGGGTCTTGGCCCGGCCGAGCGCCACACCGTCGATACGGACCGTCCTGTCCTTGTCGACGGCGATACGCATGCCGGGCAGGCCGCGCACGGTCTTGAGATACGGCACCGGAGATCCAAGGGAGTCCGGCGGCTCGAACAGCACCCGGTCGCCGATCCGGGGATTGCCGAACAGCGGGAAGGCGGCATAGCCCCAGGCGCCGTCCGACCAGCTCGCATTGACATGGATGCGCGAGGCCGCGCCCAGCCACAGCAGCGCCAGCACCGCCATGCAGGCGAGCGCGATATCGGCGCGGCGCCGCCGCCCCGGACGGGCGCCGCGGAGGATCGCCCTTACCGTCATCGACCGGGCCCTCATGGCCTGGTCTCCGGCGCGGGTTGCGGCGGCGCCCGGTCCGCCATCGGCTCCGCAATCGCCGCGGCCATCGCCGCCTCGATTTCGGCCGTGAGGTCCGGCGCCCCGGCGGCGACGGCGCGCGCCGGCAGCAGCACCGCGCGATGATGGGCCGCGACCCGGGCCAGCGCCCGTTCCAGCGCCACCGCCCAGGCCCGGGTTGCCGCCGCGGTCTCCCCCGGCGAAGTCCCGGCGCGGGCCACCCGCAGGGCATGGTCCGCCGCCAGCTCGCCGAGGCGCACGCTTGCGATCCGGGCCGGCGCGTCGGCGCCATGGCCCGCCACGATCGACGATTCAATCGCCGGGCCGTAACGCAGCACGGTCGCCGAGACCGCGGCCGCGACCCCGCCGGCCAGCAGCACCGCTGCGGCCAGCACCCTGAGCTCGCTCATCCCCGGTACCCCGCGGCGCGCTGGCGCGCCGTCATCGTCACGTGCACGCGGGTATCGCGGTGCTTGAACCAGGCGGTGCCGTCCTCGTCGTGGAACAGGTACATGTAGTGCCCGGCCCAGTTGCGCGCGGAGCGCTCGGCCGACAGCACGCCGGCGAGGACGCCTGAGCGGAACACCGCCTCGGCGTCCTGCACGACCTGCACGCAGCCCGGCGCATTGCGGGGCCTACGCCGCCTTGCGTTCATCCCTGCCCCCCGGTGTCCGTGCCGGTGTCCGTGCCGCTGCCCGTTTCTCCGGTCCTTCCTTCGCCGATACGTCCGCGACATCGCTGTCCTCCCCGTCATTGGTCCCGTCATTGGTTTCGCGGTCATTGCCCGCGCCGGTCGCATTTGCCCCCGCGCCGGCGCCGCCGGGCGGGCGGGCGAGCGCCCGGAAGCGGGCGAGCCAGAGCTTCGCGGCGCGGCCCGGCCCGAGCGGGCGGATGCGCCGCTTGAGCGGCGGGAACGCGGCCCAGGCCTGGCCCGGACCCGATCCGGGCGCCGGTCCCGGTTCGCCCGCGTCGAACAGGTCGCGGCGCTCCGACGCCGCCGTCATGCGCGCGATGAAGCGCAGCAGCTCGGCATGCTCGACGGCCAGCACCGCATCCAGCCCGGCGGCCTCGCGGACCGCGCGCTCGATGCCGGCGGCAAGGCGGTTGGCGCGCTCCGCCCCCCGCTGCGATGCCGCCCCCTGCGTGTCCATTGCCCCGACGCCGAGCCAGGCCGCGGGCGCGTCCTTGAGCAGCGCATGCAGCGCGAGCACCCGCCGGTCCTCTTCGCCCAGCCCGTCGAGCGCCTCGATCTCCTCGCTCGCGATCAGCGCGTGCGCCGCCAGCGCGTGGTAACGGCGCGTGCGCCCGCCCCAGAGGCAGGTGTTGGCCAGCACATGGGCCAGCGCCTCGAAGTCGATATCGGCAGCGGCCACGGTCTCCGGATCGCCCGGCCAGGCGAGCCGCCGCCCGGCGCCCGCGGTTGCCGCGGCGGCATCCGATGTCCTGTCTGCGCTCATGCATCCCTCCTTGCGTTTTCGGTTCGTTCTCCTTCGGGCTCAAAAAAGGAGCCGCCTTCGTTGTCTTCCCGGCTGGAAGGGGCGGATTTCGTGCCGTCGCCGCGCCCTCCGGCCCTCGCGGTCCCGCCGCCTGTACCGGAACCGTCCGCGCCGGTCCCGCCGGCGATGCGGTCGATGGCCTGGGCGGTGGTGAGCCCCTCGGCCTTGAGCGTCTCGACCGCCGTGAAGGCCGGGCCGCGCGAGGAGAACAGCGCCACCGACCAGGCATCGAGCACGAGGCGGGCGACCCGCCAGCCGTCCGGGCCGTGCAGCACGACTTCGGCGAAGCGCCCGTCGGCGGTGGTGAGACTCTTAAGTGCCCGCTCCATGCCCGGATCGCAGTGGATGCGCTTCTCCGCCTTCAGGAGCTCGACCGATTCGTCCTTCTGGGCGAGGAAGATCACCCAGTCCGAGTTCTCCCAGGCGGCCCGCGCGGCCGGGTTGGCGTAGTAGTCGTTGACCGATTGCGTGCCGGTGATCAGCGAGCCCCGGTATTTGCGGGCGCGCCTTGCCGCGCCTTCGAGGAAGGCCTTGCTGTCCTCGCCCGAGAGCAGGTCCCAGGCCTCGTCGATGACGATCGCCTTCGCCCGCGTGCGCGGGCCGTGATACATGCGCTGGGTCGCCAGGAAGACCACCAGCATCAGCACCACGCCCTGGACGTCGCCGCGGCCCTTGAGTTCGGCGAGCTCGAACACGGTCAGCGCCGCATCGAGCTCCGGGGTGTCGCCGCCGGCGAACAGCCGGCCCATGGCGCCGCCCGGGCACCACGGCCCGAGCGCGGTCGCCATGTCGGTGGCGCGGCGGTCGGACCGCGCTTCGAGATGCTTGCGGACCGTCCCGAGATCCGCGGCATTGCCGGCCTCGTCCCAGGACGCGGCGATGGCCTCGTCGATCAGCGCCGCCTCGATGTCGTCGATCGACCCGCGCCGCCGGCACATCCGCCCGACCACGCCGGCCAGCATCGCGAAGCACTCCTCGCGATAGTCGCCGTCCCGGTTCGCGGTTCCGGCGTCGATCATGGCGAAGGGGTTGAGGCAGGCCGGGTCCTTGCCGAAGGCGATGAAGGCGCCGCCGAGTGCTTCCGCCGTGTGCTGGAACGAGCGGCCGTCGTCGATCACCACGGCCTCGCCGCCGGCGCCGACGATGCCGGCCACCAGCTCCTGCATCAGCACCGACTTGCCGGACCCGGACTTGCCGGTGACGGCGACGTTGTAGTTGCCGGCCGCGTTGGCGAAGGGCGACCAGCAGGCGGGCTGGCCGCGCCGGCCGATGAGGAAAAGGGCGGGCGGGTTGTCGGGCGCGGCACCCTGGCCGCGCCATTCGCCGTGCACCGGCGCGAGATCGACCGCCGCCGAGGTCAGCAGCGTCTTCATCCGGCCCATGCGGGCGAGGTCGGCGTCGAGCCCGCCCGCCGGCGCCATCGGCAGGCAGGTGAGCCAGGAGGGGAGCTGGACATAGCGCTCGGCGACCACGCGCCAACCCTGGCCGTGATAGATCGCGCGCACCGCCTGCTCGGCCTCGTCGATCGCATCGAGCGGCGCATAGACCGCGACCGTGTAGCAGGCCTTGACCAGGCGCTCGCCGTCCTTCAGCCGCTCGGTCACCACCTGCCAGTCGCGCGCCTTCTCGGGCAGCCCCGGCAGGTAGCGCGCCAGCCCGGTGCCGGCCTGCTGGGTCGCGCGGGCGGATTTGAGGAAGGCGCGCTCGCCCGCCGCCTCGTCCCCGGTCACGATGGTGAGCGCGGTCAGCACCGGGCAGCCGGGCTGCAGGAAATCGCGGTGGAAGTCGCCGATCAGCGCGTTGCCGCGCCAGCCCGGCCAGACCTCGGGGAAGGCGATGGCCGACAGCACCCGGACCGCGACATCGGAGCCGTCGGGGTGGTGGAACACCAGCCCGGTGGGCGCCACGGTGAGCGCGCGCCCGGGCGCGGCGCATTGGAGATGCAGCGGGTCGCGCGGCGACCAGCGCCGGTGCGGGCGGTCGAGCCCGCCGTCCTGGGCGCCCGCGACATCCGGCGCGGTCAGCTCGGCGGCCAGCGACAGGAGCGCGTCCGGCGCGATCCGCCGCGCCGTCGCGCCCGCCGAGGCGAGCGTGCCCTCGAGCGCGCGGCGGAAGCTGCCGAGGGCGGTCTCCGCCGCCGGCCCCGCCGGACCGGCGAGCGTCGCCGCGATGAAGACCCGGTAATCGGACAGCGTGAAGGGCGGGCCACCCGCATGCAGCGCCCGCCAGCCGGCGTCCCGCAGCAGGTCCGCGCGGCCGCGCGCCATCGCGGCCTGGACCGCGCCCGCGCTTGCGCGCGGCGCCGCCCAGGCGGCGAGCGCCGCCCCGAAGCGCGGGCTCGCCCAGTGGATCACCTGGACGGTGCAGTGGCCTCGCGCAGCAGTGCTCCGGCGCCGCATCGGCCAGGGCACCGCCAAGCGCGCCCAGGGTCTCGGCGTCGATCCCGGCAAAGGGCGGCAGCTCGATCACGAAGCCGCACGAGCCGGCGTTGACATAGAGCTCGCTCCGCTCGTCGAAGGCGCGCCAGGGCAGCAGCTCGGCGAGCGCCGCCGGCAGCTCCGGCGGCGACCACGGCTCAAGCCCGGCCGAGCCCTCGAACAGGTCGATGAGGCGGCGCGGGATCCCGAATCCGGTCATGGCAGCCGCCAGCGCGCCGGCGCGATCACCAGGCGCACCCAGCCCGCCTCGCGGTAGATCCCGTCGCCGTCGACGAAAGGCGCGATCCAGATGCGCCCGACAACCTCCGCCTCGCGCAGATCGTCGCCACGCGCATCCATCGCAGCCGCTTCGATAGCCGCCGTATCGCCAGGGGCCGGATCGTCGTGGACCGGCGCCTCATTGACCGACCCTTTGACCTGACGATCGACCTGACGATCGCCGGCCGGACGCTCGCCGGTCGAGGCGGGCAGGGCAGCACCGGGCCGGACCGCGGATACCGCCGTGGCGGATTCCGGGCCGGCCGAATCATCGCCGGCTTCCGTATCCGGGCCGAACAACCGCGCCAGCCAGGCGAGGGGGCCGCATTCGCTATCGCAGGGTCTTTCGGCCCGCGCCGCCTCCCGAGCGCGCACCCGGTTTCCGTCGGCGCGCACCCGGTAGAGCGGCGCGGGCAGGGCCATCGCTTCGCCGGCGCGCGCCGGCACCGCCGGATCGGCGCCGGCGACGCTCGTGCACGATCCGCCCTGCGCCAGCGGACACTGCCAGGACTCCCCGACATGGGTCGACGAGCAGCCGGCGAGCGCCGCGAGGACGGCAGCGCCCGCAACAACCCGTGGCCCGCGCCACGGTCGGATGGAATGGGTCATCCTATTTCTCCTTTCGGGGGGCCGGTCTGGCGGGCGCGCCGTCGAGGCGCGCGCCTTCGAGGAACACCACGGTGACGCGGGTCCCGGCGCGTAGCTGGATCACCGGCTGGTACTGCTCGGCGCGGCGGATCATGTAGTCGGCAACCTTCTGCCCGGCGCTGGCTGCGCCCGACCCGAGGCCGGCGCGGCCGATATCGGCCAGCCCGGTATTGGCGACCGCCGCGCCGCCCGTGGCCACCGCCTGGGGCTGGAAGGCGCCCGCCACGCCCTGGCCGACGCCGGAGACGAGGCCCGCGAGGAACGCCTTCTGGACCAAGGCGCCTTCGCGGCTCACCACCGGGCCGCGCACCCCGGTCTTGCCCGACCCCGCGACGAAGCCCGCGACCTCGGTCTCGACCACCGTGCCGGGCTCGGGCCCGGCGCAGGTCAGCGTGCGCAGCCGCGCATAGACCTTCTCCGAGGAGAGGTCGCCATGGGCAGCCCCGGTCACCGTGCAGCCCGCGATATCGACGCTCAGCGCGGTCCCGGCCGCGGCAGACGGCGCCGCCGTCCAGGCCGGACCGGTGAGGCGCAGCAGCACCGGGCGCGGATCGCCCTGGCTGGAGATCCCGGCCGAGGCGTCGACGCCGGCCAGCACCACCGCCTCGGCGTGGCTGCCCGCCGGCAGCCAGATCGAGAGCGGTTTGGCATCCACCGTTCCGGGATCGTCGCCGAGGAGTGCGGGCGCGGCGCCGTCGAGCGTGAAGTTCTCGATCAGCGGGGCCGGGGGCGCCCCGGCCGGGGCGTTCGCCGTGCCCGCCGCGGATTGGCGGACCGCGCCGCCCGGCGCGAACATTTCCTCGTCAGGAACAAAATCCGGAGCCGGGGCCGGTGTGCCGGCCCGGGCGCCCTGCATCTCGTCGATCACCGCCTTGTACTTGTCGATGACATCGCGCGCGTTGCGGTCGTTGTCCTTGAGCTGCCCCCGCAGACGCTCATTCTCCGAGGTGAGCTGCCGCGCCCGGGTCTCCATCTCCCGCAGCCGGGTCTCGATCAGCCCGAGCCGCCCTTCCGAGCGCCGGGTCCAGCTGTCCTCGGCGGTGCCGGGACCGGCGAGCTCGGCGTCGATGCGCGCACCCGGCGCGGGCGCCTTGCCGGCGCCGAACCCCATCCAGACCGCGAACACCAGCATCAGCGCCGCCGCGATGGCGGAGAACAGCACGATCTGGCGGTTGCGGACCTTGCGCGATTCGCCGTCGATCGCGCCCGCCCGGCCGGCCGTGCCCTGCGCCGTCATCGCGAAGTCCCCCCGGACACCGGCGCGGCTCGCTCGCGCACCGTCACCGCGATGCGCCCGCCCGATGGCCCCGTGCCGGGGCCGGCGAGCCACGCCGCCGCGATGCCGGGGCCGAGCCGGGCGGCGACCGCCGCCGCATCCCCAGGTCCGCCGGAAAGGGGTCCGCCAGGGGTTTCGCCAACCAACATCCGGTCCGGGATCTCGACCACAAGGACCTCGAAGCGCGGCCCGCGCCAGGTCTCCAAGGTGCCGAAGACCGGTCCGGCCGCGCCGTCAGGGCCGGCCGCCGCGGCCTCGATCGCATAGCCCGGCAGCGGTTCGCGGCGCGCCACCGCGCCGATCAGGCGCACCAGGGCGCCGATCCGCGGATCGCCCGCCGCCGGGGCGTTCCGGACCGGATCCTGGGCCGCGGCGTTGCGGATCAGGATCTGCGCCGAGCCGCGCTCGGCGACCGCCAGCGTCAGCCGGTAGGTGAATCCCTTCTCGGTGCCGATGAACAGCGACACCGGCGCCGTCTCGGGCGGATCGTCCCCCGTATCGTCCATTCCAGCGCCCGCATCCCGGGTTCCGAGCGGGCGCAGATAGAGGTCGCCGGAGCCCGGGTCGTGCTCGGTCTCGAAGCCGCCCGGCGCCCGGATCACCCGCGCGATGCGGTCATTGCCGAGCGCGATGCGGCTCACCGCCGTCGCCGAGACCTCCGCCGTGAGCTCGGCATGGTCGACCGCGTCGAGCACCTGCATCGCCGCCGCCGGCGCCGCCGCCAGCGCGCAGGCCATATGGACAAGAAGCAGGGCGCCCCGCACGGTGCGCCGGCAGCCTGCCCCGGACCCTGACCGGGGCGCCGCGCGCGCCGGCAGTATCGCCGGCAATATCGATTGCGTGGTTCTCACTCTCAGTCCTCCCGTTGCTCGAAACGCAGCAGCCCGATGCGCCCGCCGTCCATGCGGAACACCAGCCGGTAGGTCCGGCTTGCCCGCGCGGCCTCCTCGCGGCCGATCCAGGTCACCAACTCGCCCGTGACCTCGGCCGCGAGCGCTTCCGCCTCGATCTCGACCCGCTCCGGATAGAACGCGGTCGCGAGGTCGCGCCGCGCCATCCGCGCCGCCTCCGAGGCCACCCAGGCGCCGATCGCGCCCCGCGCCGATGCGTGGCTCATCCGCGCCGCGGCTTCCCGCACATAGCCCGCGTTCTCCGGCGTCAGCGTCAGCAGCGTCGCCGCCGCCGTGCGCGCCATGTCTTCCAGATACCGCCGCCCGGCCCAGCTCTCGCCGACCTCCCAGCCCGGTCCCGCCGCCGCCGGCACCAGCACCGTCATGCCCTCGCGCGAGGCCAGCGACGCCGACAGCGCCAGGTTGGCCGCGAGCGAGAGCGCCAGCAGCCCGGCCAGCGCCAGGCGCGAATCCCGCGCGCGGCGCCGCTCGCCCTCAAGTACCGTGCGCTGCATCGCCGTCAGCCCACGTAACGCCGGACATGGCTCGGCGGCGTGCGTTTAAGACGCAGCACGAAGTCCGGCAGGAACCAGTAGAGGGCGTATTGCGCGATGTTGGCGCCGCCGCCGCGCTTGATGCGCCTGAGCAGCATCCAGCCGCTTAGCCCCGCGATCAGCCCCGGCACGAACTGGTTGGCGGCGAGCCCGAGCAGCGCCGGGCCCATCAGCGCCGCCGCCTCGTCGACGGTCCAGAACAGCCAGCGCTCCGGATCGTCGAGGCGGCGCGGGATGGTATGGCGCGCGGTGTCGTTCATCGTTCCCGCACCCTCAGACGATCGCCGTGCCGACCAGGCTGGTGACGATGCCGACCCCGGCCCCGGCCGCAACGCCGACGCCGACCGCGCCCATCAGCTGCATGGCGTTGAAGCGCAGCACCGAGCCGACCAGCGCCGCGCCCACCGCGAGTGCCGCGGCGAGCTGGCCGCCGGTGCCCTCGACGATGCCGCTCACCGTGTCGAGCGGGCCGGAAAAGGTGTCGTCGGTCGAGGCGAACGCCCCGTCCGCGAGGCCAAACGACGCCGCCAGCGCCACCCCCGCGGGGACCAGTACCCGGACCCCGGCCCACACCAGCGCCCGGACCGGTGGGGGCGCGATGCGCCGCACATTCACGACCCGCGCACCCATCAGACCGTCCTCCGCGGGTGCGACGCCGAACCGGCGCCGCCGTCCGAGGTCGAGCGCACCCGGCGCGCACCCGCCCAGGCCTCCAGGTCTTCCCGGCGGTAGAGGATGCGGTTGCCGAAACGGTGATAGACCGGGCCCTCGCCGGTAACCCGGTAGCGGTCGAGCGTGCGCGGCGAGAGGCCGAGAAAGGCCGCCGCCCGGCGCGTGCTCAGATAGTTGCCGTTGTCCTGTTTCATGTCGTGATCTCCCTGTGGTCCACACTCGCCGGACGGGCCGCCGGACGGGACCGGCCCGTCCGAGAGCAGCGGCACGCCCGCGACCGCGTCGCGCATCGCGGCCAGCGCCGCCGCGTCGGCGCGGCACGTCATCCAGCCCCGCACCCGCTCCACGGTGCCGAGCCGGAACGAGGCGTCCCGGCGCAGCCGTTCGATGAAGGAGGGGTCGCTCAGCGCGCCCTCGCCGAGCACATAGACCTTGGTCCCGGTCAGGCGCAGGAACGCCTCGACCTCGCGCCGGAACGCGGGCGCCAGAGGCGTGAGGCCGATGAACGTGAGCACCCGGTCGGCGGTCTTCAGGCCCAGCCGCCGGCCCTTGGCCAAAGAAGCGACGAAGCCCGGATCGCCGAGCGCCTCCAGCCCGAAGCGCCGCCCGCTCGTGCCGGAGCGGTCGAGATGGGTGTGCAGCAGGGTGCGGAACTGGTGGTCGAGACTTGCCATGGACGCGAACGTAAACCGAACACGCGCCGTTGACAACAGGATTAGTTAGGAGATATCCTGCACCTGTGAGGCATAGACAGAGGAGCCCGCGATGGAGCGCGACCCAGTGCGAGACCGACTGCGCGAACAGCTATGGCAGAGCGGCGTCTCACTCGCCGAAGCCTCGCTCGCCATCGGCCGCAACAAGGCCTATCTCCAGCAATATCTCGCCCGCGGCATGCCCCGCGTGCTCTCCTTCCAGGACAGCGAGGCCCTCGGCGCGCTGCTCGACTGCGACCCGGCCGGGCTGCGCCATGCCGAGCTCCCGGCGCCCAAGCCCTGGAAGAAGAAGGACCGCGGTACCCGGCCCCGCACCACCGGCGTCGCCGAGATGGAGATCGAGGCCGCCGCCGGACCCGGCGCCTGGAACGACGACTTCGTGCTTGAGAAGGCCCGCTGGCGGCTCCCCGAGGCGATGATCCGCCACGAGGGCGACGCCGAGCCCGGGGCCTTGCGCATCATCAAGGTGCGCGGCATCTCCATGGAGCCGGAGCTGCGCGAGGGCGACCGCCTGGTGGTTGACACCGGGCGGCGCATGCCCGGCGCCGGCGAGCTCTTCGTGCTCTGGGACGGCGACGGGCTCGTCGTCAAGCGCGTCGAGCCGGTCCGCGAGCCGGGCCCGCCGAGCCTGCGCCTGCTCTCGGTCAACCCGGGCTACCCGGCCTATACCTGCCTTGCCGCGGACATCCACATCGTCGGCAAGGTGTTGTGGAAGGTCACCCGGGCCTGAGCCGCACACCGCGCCAGGGGCGCCGGCTCCGCGGACCGGGTGGGCGAGGGGACGCATCGCCGCGCCCTCACCAGCTCGCCGTCAGCTTGAACCCGATGCCGTGCTCCGGGTCCGCGTTGTCGTTGGCGCTCTCGCGCCGCGTCGCCTCGATCCGGAGTTCGAGCGCGTTCGCCCCGGACCGGTCGAGACCGAGCCGCCAGCCGAGGCTGTAGTCGCGCGCGCTGTCCGACAGGCCGAGCCCGATCTCCGGCGTCGCCGTGAACCGGTCCCCGAAGGCGGAGACGCCGTAGCCGAGCCGGAGCTCCAGACGGCGGCGCTGCAGATCGTCCGCCCCGTCGTCGTTGGCCGCCAGATCCGCCAGGGTGCCGCGCGACAAGAGCGCGTCCATGCCGCCCGAGGCCGACGCACCCAGCGTCTGGGTCAGCGTGAGGCTCACCCCGCGCCCGGTCTCCGGCCGCGGATCCCAGCCGAGCGAGCCCGAGATACCACGGTCGCGGAAGCCGCCGGCCTCGTGGGTCAGCAAGCCGCGCCCGCTGAGCTCGGCCGATATCCCGCTCGCCGGATGCGACCAGGCAAGCCCGCCACCGAGGTCGAGGCCGAAGCCGGTCTCGGCGTCGCCGCCGTCATGGCGCACGCCCACCTCGAGACGCGGCGTCAGTTCCCCGCCGCCGGCCTCGATGCCGCGCCAGGTTCCCTCAAGCCCGAGACGCAGACGGGTCACATCGGCGTCCGCCGCCGCGAGATTGCCGCCGCTGCCGCTTGCCGCCTCCGAGCTCGTGCGCACCATCATCGCGTCGGACTTGACCGCGAGCTCCGGGCCGCCTTCGGCCGGCGCCTCAATCATCACCCCGCGCACGCCCACCGCGCCCATCGTCAGGCTCATATCGGTCTCGATCGGCCTGTCGTCCTCGCCCTCCACCGGGTTCTTCGGCGTCAGCGTGAGCGTGCCCGACCCGTAGCCGGCCACGCCCCAGACCGTCACGCGGTCGCTCACCGCATAGCGCCCATAGGGATAGAGCCCGGTCAGCGCGCTCTCGACCTTGCCCTCGCCCTCGCCCCGGTAGCTGCCGTCGCCGCGCGAATGCGACACCAGAAGCCCGGCGGTCCACGCATCGCGCGTCCAGTCCGCCCCGAGCATCGCGCTCGTCACCTCGCCGTCGAGCGTGAGATCGCCGTCGCGGCCGTCGAAGCGCGAGACCGCGCCCCGGCCCCACAGCGACGCGTAGCCGCCGCCCGCCGCGGCCTCGCCGGTCAGCGAGAACGACGTCCCGGTCAGCAGGTCGCGTTCCGTCACGCTGCGTGACTGGAACCCGGCCCGACTGCCATCCTCCTCATTCTCGCCCTGCAGCCAGTTCGACATCGTCTCCAGCCGCGACCGGGCCTCGGTCTCCTCGGCCAGCGTCGCCCGCGCGTCCGCACCGTCCGGCTCCGCGGAACCGGCCCCGGACAACGATCCGTTGGCGCCGATCGCCTGGCCCGCGAGACTCACCGCGACCCCGGGACTCGGCTGCGCCTGAATGCGGCCCTGCACCGCGTCGATCACCTGGTCGGCCACCGTGCGCCCGAAGCGCGCCAGCCACGCCTGCGGCATCTTGTCGGTGTTCTCGATCGTGCCCGTCGCCGTGGCGTCGGAGAGCCAGGCGTTGCCGCCCGAGGGGTTGGAGAGCGTCAGCGTGAACGTCTCATGGTCCTCGTCATGGGCGTCGTCCAGCACCGGCACCGACACCGTCTTCGCCGTGTCGCCCGGCGCGAAGGTCAGCGTCCCCGACGTCGCCGTGTAGTCGCTGCCCGCCGTCGCCGTGCCGTCCGAGGTCGCATAGTCCACCGTCACCGTCGACGATGACGCGCGGCTGAGCGTCACCGCGAAGTCCACCGTCGCGTTCGCCGCTTCCTCCACCCGCGCGTCCGCCACCGCGAGCCCCGGAGGGCCGAGGATCGTCTTCGAGAGCCGGTTCGAGAGCTGTTCGTTCTCCGCCGTGCACACCGCGCCCGTTTCGGTGCACGCCGTGGTGTGGCGGATCTCGACGTGCATGTCCGCCTTGGAGGCCGGCTCGATCGTGATCCGCCACTGGTCGCTGTGCGGTGCGTTGAGGCGTTTGGCCCGCTTGGGCGTGACCGCTTGGCTCCCCTGCCGGGCGAGGAGCGTGTTGTCGCGCATCGTGCGGTAGCTGTAGTTCGCCGGCTTCTTGTTGAACATCACCTTGAAGACGACCGCGCTGGTCCCGTCATGCTCCGACGGGAAGTCCTCGAAGCGGACCCGGAAGCCCGGCGGCGGGGGCGTCACCGCCTGCGCCGGGCCGGCCACCGTCGCCGAAATCTCCGCCGTGAGCGGGCGGTTGTCCCCGGTGCAGACCGCGCCGGCCGCGGTGCAGTCGGTCGTTTCAGGCAGCGCAATCGAGACGTCTCCGGCGTCCGTGTCGGGCTCGACGGTGATCTCCCATACCCGGTTGGGTTCCATGCGCACGGACTCGCGGTGCGGATTGTCGAGGCGTCGCGCCCCGGTCACACGCCCGTTCGTCACCGTGAACGCATCGTCGCGCATCGTCTCGTAGCCGATCGGGAACGCCTCGCTGAAGCGGAGCTCGAAGGTGAACGCCGCGCCGCCGTGGCTCTCCGGCAGCTCCGCGAACGCCGCCGTCAGCGCGGTGGCGCCCGCGTTCTCCGGCGCCGCCTCCGGCGCCGTGCCGTCATGGCCGAGCTCCGCCGCGATGCCGCTCGCCTGCGACACGATGGCCGCGCCGTTGGCGTTGAGACTGTCCGCCGTCACCTCGATTTCGGAGAGGCTCCCGCCCGGCACCTCTATGGAGAAGACCAGCGTGTCGCTTCCCGATCCGGACGCGTAGCCGAGCGCGCCCGGCATCCCTGCGACCGTGATCCAGAGATACGGCGTGCCGCCCGCCACCGTCACCGCCTCGCTGAAGGTGAGGCGGGCGGCAATAGTCTCGCCTGGGGTCCAGATCCCGTCCCCCGAGCCATCCGCCGCGAGTTCGACAGCCGTCACATACGGCGCGGTAGAGAAACCGATATCGGCCGCGACGCCTTCACTGTCTCCGATGGTCGTTCCGTTGAGCGCGAGCCCGTTCGGGGCAACGCGCGCCTTCCGGGCTCCGTTGTCCGCTTCCGCAACCGTGTAGCTGAAGCGCAGCGTGTCGGTGCCTGAACCGCCGGTGTACGCCGCCTCGCGGCGCGTGCCGTCGAGCAGGATGGCGAGGATCGGCCCGGAGCCCGGAGGCGCCACCACCGTCACCGGCGCGCTGAAGCGCACCTCGGCCTCGACGGTTTCGCCGGTGTCCCAGGTGCCATTGTCTCCGGGACCGTTGGTCACCGCCGCGCTCGTCACCACGCTCGTCGCCACGATCTGCGGGCCGGCCACCGTCGCCGAAATCTCCGCCGAGAGCGGGCGCTCGTCCCAGGTGCAGATCGCGCCCGCCACGGTGCAGTCCGTGGTCTCCGGCAGCACCACCGTCACCGCCTCCTCGGTGATCGAATCGACCGTGATCTCCCAGGCGATGTTGCTCGGCGGATTGAGCCGCCGCGCGGCCGACACCGTGCCGTTGGTCACCGTGAAGACCGAGTTCAGCAGCATCTCTTCGGTGAGCGCGACCTCCTCGCTGAAATGCACCTCGAAGGTGAACGGGCTGTTGTGCTCGGGCGGTACGTTTCGGAACTCCGCCGCCAACGCTGCCTGCGTCGCGGTCAGGTGCTCCGCCGCCCGGGTGAAGCCCGCGAGGGGGTTCCCCAGCGTATCGAAGGGGCCGTATCGCCGCCCGGTGTTCCCGCTCACTTTCATTCCCGAATAGGTCACCGTCACGGTCTCGGGCGGCGTCGGGCTGTTGCGCGGGTTGGTGCTCGGATCGTGGACCACCGGCGCCAGCACCAGCCGCACCGTCCGGGGGTTGTCGATCCCGTCGTCGGTGGCGTCGCCGATGCTCAGTCCCGTCACGCTGCGGCCGAGCGCCCGCGACTCCGAATACGCCACCCGGTACTGGACCCTGCCGGGATCCAGCCTCGAATCCGGGTCGAGGTCGCGGTCGTAGTGGATGCGCACCTCGGCGCCCCGCACCACGCCCTTCGTGTCCAGGTTCTGCTGCCAGGTCATGCGCACGATGCCCGGCGGGACCGTGTTCACCTTGTGCGCCGGGAAGGTTTTTGCCGTGCTCACGGCGAGGTCCGCCACCTGGTCTTCTCCCGCGGGTGTCAGGTCGAGCAGCCGCCCGCCATTGCCTTTGAGCGCGCCGGCCGGCACCCGGATCCCGTTGTGGTCCACGTCACCCGTACCAAGGCTGTGCTCGAAGAACAGCACGTCGCCCGACAACGGCGCCTGTCCGATCAGTTCATGCGCCACCGACTGCCGCATCGACACCAGCCCCAGGCTGTACACGCGGCTTCCGATCTCGACCTCCAGCGACGGTCCCCGATCGTTACCCGGGATGCGGACCGGACGGCTCAACCTCACGTTGATCCCGATCCTGTTTCCGTACGTGTAGTACCCGTCGGCACCGGGGTCCGACGCCATCGAGATGTCCACCACCCGCGGCACGTCGACCGCCGCCACCGCTTCCGCCGAGGCCGCGCCCGCGCGGCCCGACGCGCTCACCGCGCGCACCCGGATCCTGGCGGCCCATATGTTCGCAAGCCCCCCGATCGTCCACGAACGGTGGTTCGCGCCGCCCGTTCCGCTGTTCGGAATGTCGATCCAATTGCCCAAATATTGAATCGGCCCCGTGTCCGAAAGGATAACCAGCTCCTCGCTACGGATTCGCTCGATCCGGTACTGGAAGCGGTCGATCCGCACCCCGCCTGCCGCCGGGGTCCAGGCGAGCGCCAGGCTCTTGGCGTCGTACATCGCCGTGAGCGTGAGCCTTGTCGGCGCCGCCGGCGCCGCGCCGGCCGTGCTCGCTTGCGCCCACGGCCCCGGCCCGAAGCGGTTCTCCCAGCGCACCCGGAACTCGTAGGCGTCATCGTGCGACACCCCGTCGACCGTCACCCGATGCTGGTTCTCCGAGCGCATCGCCCCGGTCCACTCGCGCGTTCTCGTCCAATCCCCGCCGGCCGCCTGCGTCTGCAGCCGGAAGCGCGTCCCCTCCTCGTCGGCGTCGAAGCTCACCAGGAACATATCCGTGCCGCGCCGCTCCTGCGGGGTCACCGTCAGGTCCAGCTCCGCCGGCGCCACCTCCGGCGGACCGGTGATACCGCGCACCGTGAAGCGCACCCGTTTCGCCAGGCCGGTCCACTTCCCGATGCTGGCGAAGGCGCACAGCGCTCGCGCGTCATTGCTGCTGCAATCCATCGGCTCCAGGACCAGCGTCACGTCGTCGCTGCCGTCGCTCGCCTCGGGCGTGACCTCGAGCGTCAGGCGCGCCTGGTCCCAGCCGTGGTCCCCCTTACTGGGCGGGCTGAACCGGCCCCGCACCGCACGCACCGTCCCGCCGACCGCCCGGATCGCCCGGGTCGGCCCGATCGCGTACTCCGGATTGTCCCAATGCTTCGTCCGCAGATGCGACCACACCAGGTCGAGCCTGAA
Source organism: Alphaproteobacteria bacterium (assembly GCA_965237415.1). Classification (GTDB taxonomy): domain Bacteria; phylum Pseudomonadota; class Alphaproteobacteria; order UBA828; family UBA828; genus WTGU01. The sequence continues at coordinate 302,076 of CBDEFM010000001.1, read as the reverse complement.
CGGCTGCCCGAAATGCACCTGCGGCGGCGGGTCCTTGACGCCGGCCCCGTCCGAGCCGTCATACACACCCACCTCCAGCACGCCCGTGCCGCCGTCGTCGTCGCTCACCGTGACCCGCACGATGTCCGCGGTCACGCCGCCGTAATCCGCGCCCGACACAACGTGCGTCACCTGGACCGACTCGTCCTCCTCGTCCTCGTCCTGGCCCGCCGTCACCGTCACCGTCTGCGGCTCGTCCCATGTGCTCGGCGTGAACCGGAGCGGCCCCGACACCGTCACCATGCCGGGCGGAACCTGCGGCGTCACCGTCACCGTCCCCGTGGGCCGCGACCCCAACACCACCGTGTAGCCCTTGCTGCGGCCCTCATCGATCGCGAGCGACCGCGTGCCCAGCCGCACGCCCCGATCGTCGTCCGCGATCGTCAGCGTCTCCTCGGCCGGACCGCCAACGCCCGCGCTGTTCTCCGCATCGCCCAGGATGATGACCGTCTTGTCGTCCGCGTCCACATCGTTGTTCACCGCCGTCAGCGTCACCAGGCCCGTGCTGAAGGTCCGCCCGGCGGCAATCCTCAGCACCGTGTTGGCGCTCAGCGCGTAGTCCCCGGCGACCGCCGGCGGGACCGGCTCGACCGATACCGTGACCGTCGTCTCGGCACTCGACGCCACGTTCAGCCTTGCCCTGATCCTGGCACTGCCGCCGTTCTCGCGGATCGATGCAGGCGACAGCAACAGGCTCACCGCCGAAGAGGGCAGGACCGTGTCCGCGGACGGATACGCGTCGCTCGTCCGCGTCTCCGCGTGGCCATTGTCGTCGTGGAAGCTCACTTCCACCTTGATCTTCTTGTCCTCGTCCAACGCCGCCAGCGTGTAGGTGCTCGAGGTCCCGACATTCATCGGGTTCGACGTGCCGTCGGAATCCACCCGGATCCACTGGTAGGTGTAGGCGAAGCCCGTCTCGTCGTTGTCGGCCTTGGTCAGCCCGTTTGGGTCGTTGATGTTGCCCTTCGCCGCGGTCAGCGTCTGGCCGACCTGCGCCGTCCCTGAAATCGTCGGCTTGCCGGTGGCAGGCTCGTTGGACGCATCGTTGTCAGCCGCGGTGACGGTCACCGAAGCGGCCATGACCGAGGCGTAGTTGCCGCCGCTCACCGCGTGGCCGATCACGGCCGTATCGCGAACCAAATCCGCATCCTCGGCCGCGCGTACCGTCACCGTCTGCGCCACATTCCAGGTCGTCGTGGTGAAGGTGAGGGGGCCGCCGCTCACGGTGATGTCCGCATCGCCGCTGGTGCGCGACGGCGTGACCGTCACCGTCGCCGTCGGCTGCGAATAGAGCGCCACCGTGTAGGTGCCGGTGCCGCCTTCGTCGATGCTCAGTTCCGTCTTGGATATCTTCACGCCGGGTTGATTGGAACTGTTGACGACCGCGGGGACGCCCGCCTTTCCGGTGGTGAATGTCGCCACGTCGTTGCCGGCGGCATCCTGGATGGCGGCGGCATCGTTGCCCGTGCTCGGGTCGGTGTAGGTAACGACGACCGTTTGGCCCTGCTTGATGGTCGGGGCGGTAGTTACGAGCACAATACGGTGGGGTTCCGAAACCGCGTCGAAACCGTCTGTCGCTACCCGGACTCCATCGGCCAGCACCTCGAAGGCGCTCTCCGGCGGGGTCTTTCCTGAGCGCTGGTCAAGCGCCCCGTCAAAGAAAAACCTTACATTATCGCCGAACGCGTTGATCGACACCCTCACCAGCTCCGGCGCGACGATGTCGTCGGTGGTGGCAGAGTCGATGTTCGAGGCGGGGCCGGGGCCGAAGGAATTGATCGCCCGAACCCGGTAGTGGCGCGTGGTTTCCGAGGCGAGCCCGGTGTCGGAATACGTCTTGTCCGTGTTGCCGGTGTCCGCGATCAGCTCGGTCCAGGGGCCGGTAGCGCCGGTATCCGAGACCTCGATCCAGTAGCCCGTGATTACCGCATCGCCAGGGTCCGCCGGCTCCGTCCAGGAAAGGTCGATCTGCGTGCCGCCCATCTTCGTCGCCGTCAGCCCCGTCGGCGCGTCCGGGGCGGGATTCGCGACGTTGGAACTGTTGACGACCGCGGGGACGCCCGACACGCCGGTGGTGAAGGTCGCCGCGTCGTTGCCCGCCAGGTCCTGGATGGCGACGGGATCGTTGCCCGTGCTCGGGTCGGTGTAGGTGACGACGACCGTCTGGCCCTGCTTGATGGTCGGGGCGGTAGTTACGAGCACAATACGGTGGGGTTCCGAAACCGCGTCGAAACCGTCTGTCGCTACCCGGACTCCATCGGCCAGCACCTCGAAGGCGCTCTCCGGCGGGGTTTTTCCTGAGCGCTGGTCAAGCGCCTCGTCAAAGAAAAACCTTACATTATCGCCGGACGCGTTGATCGACACCCTCACCAGCACCGGCCCGACGATGTCGTCGGTGGTGGCGTCGTCGACGTTCGAGGCGGGGCCGGGGCCGAGGTCGAAGGAATTTCTCGCCGAAACCCGGTAGTGGCGCGTGGTCTTCGAGGCGAGCCCGGTGTCGGAATACGTCGTGTCCGTGTTGCCGGTGTCCGCGATCAGCTCATTCCAGGGGGCATTGCCGTTGGCCGACCACTCGATCTTGTAGCCGGTGATTTCCGCACCGCCGGTGTCCGTCGGCGCGGTCCAGGAAAGGTCGATCTGCGTGGCGCCCATCTTCGTCGCCGACAGCCCCGTCGGGGCGCCGGGGATGCCGGTGACGGTGGATATGTTGCGTATCGCCTGGTTCGCGAAGGTGGCGGCGTCGTTGCCGGCCGCGTCCTGGATTGCGTTGGCGTCGTTGCTCGAGCTCGGATCGGTGTAGCTCACCGTGACGGTCTGGCCCTGGCGGATGGTGGGGGACAGATTCAGCCTCAAGCTGATAGTTGTTCTTTCCTCTACGCTTGTCACCGTGATCGGACTGCTATCGACCATGACGCTGAAGGCGCTGACCGGTGGATGGTTGTCGTGGTCCAGATTCTCGTCGTAAATCAAGTAGAGAGATAAGCCAGTGCTAATGACTGTGGGTCCGCGAGCGCTGGTCGTGACGAGCGTCGGCGCCGTGGTGTCGGTCTGCGCCTGGGCCGGCAGGGCGGTCAGCATGGCGAGCAGCAGCAGGGCGATGCCCGCCCCGGCGCGTAGCGCGGCGGCAGGCGGGCCGCGGCGCCGGGAGGAAACCGCGCGCGGGGCTTGCCCCGGACCCCGATCCGGGGACAGGCAGCGCAGCGCCGCCGCCGGGACGGCCGCGAAATAAGCGAGTAGGGAGGAAGATAGCCCGCGCGGGGACCGCGCGGTGGGAGAAGGTCTAGGCGGGCAGTCTCGCCGCCGGGAGACGGGTGCTACCGGCTCCCGTCGCGACGCATGTGCCGCCTCCGGTGTCTTCCCGGGCGCGATTGCCGCTCGCTTCTCCTGCCGACACCGCGCCCCCCACTGCGTCGAGGCGGTTTCCGGCGCCCCCGTGCGGCCGCGTGACGCGGTTGCCTGTCTCACTCTCGCCATGAACCCATCTCCCCGGCCTTGCCTTCGTCGCCGCAGGCGCCGCGCGCGAGCGCCCGACGTCCCCCTTCCCAGCCGAGACACGGCGGACATGGCCCCGACATCGCCCGTGGCTCCTCGTCTTCGCCCACGTCCGAACCGGTCGCCCCGCCGCACTCGATTTGGCTCGCGATAACTGTTGTTATCGCGAGCCAATCTCCGGGCCGTATTCCACGGACCTGGAGGCTTCCCCATGCTGGTAGACGCCGTTCGCTACCCGCCGCGCGAGAGCGACGGCCAGACTCACCGGGACACGCTCGACGCCTGCACCAAGGCCGCGCGCGGGGCGCTGAGCGCCAACACCGAGCGGGCGCTGCGCTCCGACCTCGCCATCTACGCCGCCTGGTGCACCGAGCGCGGTGAGCCGGCGCTGGCCGCGAGCGCCGAGACCCTCGCCGCGTTCGTCGACGCCATGGCCCGGGTCCGCGCGCCCGCGACGGTGCGCCGCTACGTGGCGAGCATCGCCGCCGCGCACCGGGCGATGGGGGTGGGAAAGACGACGCAACGCGAGCCGGTGCGACGCGCGCTGCAGCGCATGCACCGGCGAACGGGCCGGCGTCAGGCGCAGGCCAAGGGGCTCACCGGGGCGCTGCGCGAGCGCCTGCTCGACGCCATGGGCGATGGGCTCATCGATGCGCGCAACCGCGCGCTACTGGCCGTCGCCTACGACACGCTGCTGCGCCGGGGCGAGCTCGTCGCGCTGCAAGTGACGGATATCGTTGAAGAACGCGACGGCGCGGCCACGGTGCTGGTGCGCCGCTCCAAGACGGACGCCGAAGGCCGGGGCGCGACGGCGTATCTTGCGCGCGACAGCGTGGCGCTGGTGCACGAGTGGCTCGAGCGAAGCGGCGTGTGCCAAGGCATGCTCTTCCGCTCGCTGAACCGGGGTGCGGTCGGCGAGCGGCTCGATGCGAGCCAGGTGCCGCGCATCTTCAAGGCCATGGCCGAGCGTGCCGGATTGCCCGGCGACGTCGTCGAGCGCATCTCCGGGCACAGCACACGGGTCGGGGCGGCGCAGGACATGGTCGCCGAAGGCATCGGCATGGCGGCCATCCTGCACGCGGGACGGTGGAAGACGACGGCGATGGTCAACCGCTACGGCGAGCGCCTCCTGGCGCGGCGAAGCGGGGCGGCGCAGCTCGCCCGTTTACAGCATCGCGAGTAGGGGCGCGGTGGCGTATCATGCGGCGTACCCACGGCGGCGTCCGGCGCCGTGCGCCCGACAGGAATCGTGCCAAGGGGCGGATTTCCAGAAAATGTTATCGCGAGCCAAAATCGTCGCCGGGCTCAGGGTCGGCTTCCGGGCGAGGGAGGCGCGCGCATCACAGTCGGCGCGTCCCGGGAGGAAGAAACCGCCCTTGAACCAACCGGTTGTATCGAGTTCCGGCACGGCTTACGATGTTCGGGTCGAGACTGGGCAGCCTCCGGGTCGCCGGTCGGAAACGCAGGAATTGACAAGTTGGCTCGCGATAACAACAGTTATCGCGAGCCAAACGGTGTCGTGGACTCCAGGCCAGAGCTGCTTGGAATCCGCCGCAACCGGTTGCTTTCAAACAATTTTTCGGACGCGACCGGGCGCTTCGAGCGCCTTCGGTGCATGCGCGTCCCGACACGTGCGAGAGCAGCCCGTCCGATGGCCTGCCCGTGGCCAAGATCGCGCCTGTCGCGCCGCGATGGACGGCCCGCCGCGCCCGGCATTCCCCGGCGCCGTTGCGGCGGTTCGCCGTCTCCGCTCCCGAGCTTTCCGATCCTCTCCGCTTCACCGTCCGCGCCTCCGGCCGCGGCTGCCGTGTCGTGCACCGACCTGACTATCGACTCGGCGGCGGGAATGAAAATGCCGTTTGCGGCAACCTCGATGCTCGACCGGCATTGGGCCTGCCGCACGGGGACGCCTTCGGGTGTTTCGCCTGCAACCGGCTACCCCCGCCCCGGGCGCGATGGCCGTCGACGCACCTTCGAATGCGCGGATGCAACATCGTCGTTGCGGCGCGACCCGCGAGGGCGCCCAGTGGGGTCGGTGTGCGCACTCCGCTCCGGTGGCGGTCCGTCGCCTTGCCGATGCAAGCCATCTCGTTGCCTGTGCGTCGGTGACTGACGCCGACGATAGCCGGCGCGCACCGAAGTTCCAGACACACTTCGCCGGAGAGCGCGCTGTACTGTGCGGGGCTGTCGACAGACACAGTGCGAATGACCGTGGGTGCCCGGTAACGCCCTGTCGTGCGTCACGCGGGGCGAGGCGCCTTGCGCGATTGCGATGAAGGGCTGCACGGACCGCGCGACGTCGAAATCGCATACCGATTCCCCGTGCAATCGCGCGCGGCGGTGGCGTCGGCACGATACCGGTTGCCGGTGCACCGGTGAACCCGGTCAGTCGGACCCGCGCCCGCGCGAGGTCACTCGCGTGCCTGCGACGGGTGAGCAACCGCTTGGCGTAGCGATTCACCTTCGCGGTGGTCTTCCAGCGTCCCCTGTGCAGGCTCGCCACCAATTCGCTCCCGGCGCTGCGCCGGCCCGGGCGCTGCGCCCGGACACGGTGTCCATCAGCGCCGAGCGCCATCGGCAACGAGGGTGAACGGGTGAAATCGCCGCCGGCGGCGGCGACTCCACAAATGACATCCTTTCTCTTCTCGAACATACGGTTCCCGCCATGAGCGCCCGGCCGCATGTTCTCCATCGATTGGTATGGGGCGGCCGTCGCGTCATTCAAACCCCGACCGAACGTGGGGTACTCGCCGGGGCACGTCGTTCTCCGGGCGTTTCTGATTCCGATGCGACACCGCCCGCATCCAGGCGGTACCGGCCCGGATCTCACGCGCCCGATGTTCGCGGCGATCGATGCCGGTCGGCTGCCGCTCGCGACGACACGGATGCTCTCGGAACCCTCCGGTCCTGCCGCATGCCGACGCGCTCGACCGGGATCGGGACGCGTTCGACAATCCGCATGCACCGCATGCACCACCGCTTTCATTGGCGGCGTGCCGACCGGAACGAAAATGCCGTTTGCGTAGAAATTCATGCTGGGAGGGCATCCGGAGGCGCGGGGCATCCGCGCGGCCGGCCTGTCCTCCGCGACGGGCAAATCCGCCACCGCCGTCTGCCCACGCTCATATCGGAAGACATCGCCATGTCCACAGAGGCAACCGCGGTTGGCTCGCGTGGCTCCGGTCGCTTGCCCGGTACCCGATGTCGGGTTCGACATCCCCAACCCGACTCAGCCCGTCCCGCAACGCCATGCCGGGTCGGGGACGTACCCGTTGGTCCGGGTTGTCACACCACCCGTTGATCGCCGCCCGGCGAATCGGCACCCTTGCCGGAGGCCGCACCGACCGCGGCTGTCCGATCGCACCCCGGGGGATACACCATGAACAAGTCCGAATTGACCGCCCGCGTGGCCGCCGAGGCGTCTCTGGACAACGCAACCGCCAATCGTGCCGTCGCTGCCGTATTCTCCGCCATCACCGACGCTCTGGCGCATGACGACACCGTCGCCATCGCGGGGTTCGGGCGCTTCTCGACCAGGGCCAGGGCGGCAAGACAGGCCCGCAATCCCGCGACCGGCGAAAGCATCGCCGTCGCCGCCTCGAAGGCACCGTCGTTCAAGGCCGGCAAGGCGCTCCGCGATGCCGTCAACCGGTGAAGGCGCGACCGCCGACCGCGCCGGTTCCATTGCAGGGAGACGGGAGGTGCGTTGCTGCGACGAACGGGATAGCGATTGGGATGGAGGCGACAAATGAAGAGTCTTGCTGAACGCCTCAACGCTATTGAGAGCCTTGAGAGCGAGTTGCTACGCAAGGGCCAGTCGATTCTTCCGTCAGGCGCACCCATTTCCTCTATAGACAATTTCCTGCTCGGAGCGATGAAGCGAACGGTCTCGCAGTCCCTGGGTTTTCGCAAACTCGTTGAAGGATGGAATTTCTCCTGCGCCACTATCCTGGTACGCACGCAGATCGACACGGCCATGAGGGTCAACGGAATCCCGCTATTGGCCGATCCTGAAATCGACGTTAAGCGTATCTTCGACGGTGAGACTACGTTCAGGAAACTGAAATCAAAGAATGGGAAGTCAATGACAGATGCATACCTGCACGAGCGGTTGTCCGAGAAATATCCATGGGTCACGCAGCTCTACGAAGAAACGTCCGATTTCGTGCACCTGTCGTTCCGGCACTTCTGGCCCACTTTAGTTGGGACGAATGCCGAGGATCAAATGGCTTATTTCGTCGTGTCTGGTGAGGATCCAAAGCACGAAGAGGCCAACTATTACAACGTAGCGGATGCCTTTTTCAAGGTCTCGAAGATGACATCAACACTCCTGCTGGCCCTACTTGTGGCCCGTCACCGAAGGGAAAAGGTTCTGGAAAGGTGTGGACCGACAGAAAACTAGAGGCTTCTCTCAAAAGGCCGAGAAGGGAGCCCCCACTTGCATCCCCATCCTCCCCTGGATTACCACCCCCAACCTGAGCTCGCACATCTTGTCCCTCGTCCGATGCCAACTGCCCCAGGACTGGACCCAGCGCTACAGCACTACTCCCGTGCTCATCGAGACCTTTGTCGAGACCCCGCGCTTCACCGGCGCCGGTTCGACTGCCTGCGCGTCAGCGATCGGCTCGGCACGGTTTCGCCGCCGCCTCGACAGCGGCCATTCACTTCCTCCGCCCGGCCGGGCCATCACGGCCTGGAGGAACGGTGACGCGCCAGGATTGTCGATCACGGATGCTACGCCTAGAGCGCGTAGGGATGCGCCTGGACTATAGTGAATCCCCTTGTGCTGTGCTTACGGAACCGATGATACATGGGTGCGCGCGGAAGATGGAAAGTGCAATATAGTTATTTAATTCAATAGTTTATCCTGATTCACGAGACCAAAATCGGATCGTAATTTCCAAATCCAGTCAGGTCCCGGTCCCAGAACACCGTGTCCCGTTCGACCCTGAGCGCCGCCACGGTGCGGTTGGAGAGGATCTTCTGCTGTACGGCCATCGTTTCCCCCTTCACGCCGCCTCGGCACCGACGGGCATGAGCTGGGCGCCGATGCTGTCGCCGGTGCGCGCGGCTGCGGCCTTTTCCGCGTCGCGAACCAGATGGGCATACTTGGCGGTGGTCTCGACCTTGTTGTGGCCGAGCAGCCGGCCGATGACCGTCAGGCTCTCGCCGAGTGCCAGCGCCCGGGACGCATACGAATGACGAAGGTCCCCGACGCCGACCACTTTATCGCCAAGCTGGCCTGCGACGACACCGACCGGGTCAAGCGCGACATCGAGCGCCAGATCGAGGAGCGGCTGCACGATGCCGTCGCCGACCTCTACCGGCGCCTGGGCGAAGCCGTGGAGCGCGTTTCGGAGCGGTTGCAGGAAGACGACAACGGCAAGCCGCTCGTGTTCCGCGATTCGATGATCGACAACATCCGCGGCCTGGTCGACGTGGTTCCGCGTCTCAACATCTTCGGCGACGACGCGCTGGCGTGCGGAATCTCACGAAGGTAGCCACCGATTCTCACTCAAGGTAGCCACCCAATCTCACCAAGGTAGCCACCCCTGCGGGGCGGCGGGTTTTGGTGCGACTCAGGGTGCCGTCGTACGCCTCGGACTTTCGCGATTGGTCCGAGGGATACGGGATGGCACAGGGAAGGTTACCGATGAGAAAGGTGAAGAGGATTCTTGCGTTTCATTTCGACGAGGGCCGCAGCGCCCGCGCCATCGCCACCCACTGCGGCCTTGCGCGGCGCTCGGTGGCGCAGATCCTGGAGCGGTTTGCCGCCTCGGGGCTGAGCTGGCCGGAGGCCCGCGACCTGGACGAGGAGGTCCTGGAGGCGGCGCTCTACCGCAGGTCCCGGGCTTCGGATTGGCCGGAGGTGGACTGGGCGAAGGTCGAGAAAGACCTGTCCGGCCGCGGCATGACTCTGATGCTGCTGTGGGAGGAATGGCGCGAGACGCATCCCGACGGGATGAGCTATCCGACCTGGTGCCGCCGGTTCCGGGAATGGCGACCGCGCCGGGACGTGACGATGCGCCAGAATCGCCGTCCCGGAGAGCGGCTGTTCGTCGATTACGCCGGCATGACGATTGCGCTCCTGGTCGACGGGGTCGAGCACGAGGCGCAGGTGTTCGTGGCCTCGATGGGCGTGTCGGGGCGGCTCTACGCCGAGGCGACGCTGACCCAGAAGATCGAGGACTGGTGCGCTTCGCACGTGCGCTGCTTCGAGGACATGGGCTGGGCGCCGCAGCTGGTGGTGCCCGACAACATCAAGCCGGCGGTGACGCAGCCGTCGCGCTACGAGCCGGTCCTGAACGAGACCTACGCCGATCTGCTCGAACATTACGGCGTCCAGGGCCTGCCGGCGCGGGTCCGGCGCCCGCGCGACAAGGGACTCGTCGAACAAGGAGTGCTTCACGTTGAGCGCAGGATCCTGGCGCCGCTGCGCAACCATGTCTTCCATGATCTGGCGTCGCTGAACCGGGCGATCGCCGTCCGGGCCCGGAAGATCAACGAGCGCCCCTATGCCGATGGCACGGGCGGGAACCGCTACAGCCGTTTCGAGAGTGTCGATCTCCCCCACATGCGGTCCCTGCCGGACCGGCGCTGGCAGCGCACGCAGTGGCGCAAGAACACGGTCCACCGCGATTACCACATCGCCATCGACCGCCACTTCTACTCGGTGCCCTACCAGTACGTCGGCAAGGAGGTCGATGTCCGCCTGCGCGGATCGGTCATCGACGTCTTCCACCGAGGCCGGCAGATTGCCAGCCATCTCCGCAGCCAGGCCAGAGGCCGCGCCACCACGCTCAGGGAACACCAGCCGCAGGCACATCAGCGCGCCGGCGTCGAGGACACCCGCGTCCGGCTGGAGGACAAGGCCCGGGATCTCGGCCCCCATGTCCACGCCTTCGTCACGGCGGTCATGGAGCGCAATCCCAATCCGGAGTTCGGCTTCCGCTCGTGCTACGGCGTTCTGCGGCTCGCCAACGGCCACGAGCCGGCGCGCTTCGACGCCGCCTGCCGCTACGCGCTGGAGCTCGGCACCCGAACCTATCGCGGCCTCGACAACATCCTGCGCACCGGCGCCGATCGCACCGCCGCCGAGCAGGAACCCGAGGCCCTGCCCCTCGATCATCCGAACATTAGAGGACCGGAGTATTACAGATGACCGATAACGCCGTATCCCACCCCCTGGCCGCGCGCATAGCCAAGCTGCGCCTACCCGGGATGCAGGCCGCCTTCCTAGAACAGATGGCGCGCCACGACCTCGATGACATGACCTTCGAGGACCGCCTCGCGTTGCTGATCGACCGCGAGATCGCCGAGCGCCGATCCAGAGCCCTACAGCGGCGGCTCAAGAAGGCCCAGCTCCGCCACCAGGACGCCTGCTTCGAGGACATCAACCTGAGCCGCCCCCGCGGTCTCGACCGCAGCCTCGTGCTCGGCCTCGGCGACTGCGTGTGGGTCCGCAACGGCGCCAATATCCTGATCACCGGCCCCTGCGGCACCGGCAAGTCCTGGATCGCGTGCGCCTTCGCCCACAAGGCCTGCCTCGAAGGGTACCAAGCCCAGTACCTGCGCGTGCCGCGGCTGCTCACCGATCTGCGGATCGCCCATGGCGAGGGCACCATACTGAAGCTCTACCGCGATCTTGCCCGCATCGAGGTGCTCATCCTCGACGACTGGGGCCTGGCGCCGATCGACGGCGCGCGGGCACGCGACCTCCTCGAGATACTCGATGATCGCTTCGGCCGGCGCTCGGTGGTCGCCACCAGCCAACTCCCGGTCGCCGACTGGCACCGGCAGCTCAACGATCCCACCCTCGCCGATGCAATCCTCGACCGTCTCGTCCACGGCGCCACCCGGATCGAGCTGCACGGCACGTCCATGCGCACCGATGATGCCGACGCTGCTACCAAGTCATGACCGCGGCAGGGGGCCGCGCTTCGCGCGGCAGAATCGTCGCTTCGCTCCGGAGCGTCGGAGTGGTGGAACGGATCGTGCGACGGCATGGGGTGCGCGCGCCGCTCCGACTCGTGAGGGGTCACGCGTCGCGCGCACCCCATGCTCCCCCGTCTTGCCGCAGGGCCTTCGGCGGTGGTATCGCTGAAGAGGAAATCGCGAAGGGAGAACTGCCGACAATAACGTGATCCCTCGCTTCGCTCCGGGGTGGCTACCATGGTGAGATTGGGTGGCTACCTTGAGTGAGAATCGCCGGCTACGTTGATTGAGAACGGCCGGCTACGTTGGTGAGAATCCGCACTGGCGCGGCTGTGCGAGCAGGTGAAGGACAAGATCGCCGGCGTCGATCCCGACACGCTGCGTCCGTCGCGCAACTTCGACCCGGCCGCCCGGGCGCAGGTGAAGCGCGACGCCGATGCGCTGATGGAGCAGTTCGCGGGGTATTTCGCGCCGGACGCCCAGGCCCCTGCCGAGCCCGCGCGGAGGGCGGCGTGATGGCCGCCCGCATGCAGTCTGAATCGGCGCAGCGGATCAGCGGCTGCGTGACCGCATTGCTGCGCGACCAGCCCTTCTTCGGCAGCCTGGCGCTCAGGCTGCCGCTCCGGGCCGATGCCAGCCGCGAGACCGTGGCCAGCGACAGCCGCGAAATCCGCTATGCGCCCCAATGGATCGTGGACACCGATGCGCATTTCATCGAGACCGCGATCGGCCGCGTGGTGCTGGCCTGCGCCCTCAAGCATCACACCCGCCGGGGCGAACGCGACCCCGAACGCTGGCAGCGGGCCTCGCAGCTCGTCACCCATGCGCTGCTGCGCGACGCCGGTTTCACCCTGCCGCCCGACGCCGAGGCGTGGGAGGGCATGAGCGTCGAGCAAGCCTATGACCGGCTGGCCGACGAGCAGGACGACGGCGACGGCCAGGACGACTCATCGCCATCGGCCGCAACAAGGCCTATCTCCAGCAATATCTCGCCCGCGGCATGCCCCGCGTGCTCTCCTTCCAGGACAGCGAGGCGCTCGGCACGCTGCTCGACTGCGATCCGGCCGGGCTGCGCCATGCCGAGCTCCCGGCCCCCAAGCCCTGGAAGAAGAAGGACCGCGGTACCCGGCCCCGCACCACCGGCGTCGCCGAGATGGAGATCGAGGCCGCCGCCGGACCCGGCGCCTGGAACGACGACTTCGTGCTTGAGAAGGCCCGCTGGCGGCTCCCCGAGGCGATGATCCGCCACGAGGGCGACGCCGAGCCCGGGGCCTTGCGCATCATCAAGGTGCGCGGCATCTCCATGGAGCCGGAGCTGCGCGAGGGCGACCGCCTGGTGGTCGACACCGGGCGCACCATGCCCGGCGCCGGCGAGCTGTTCGTGCTGTGGGACGGCGACGGCCTCGTCGTCAAGCGCGTCGAGCCGGTCCGCGAGCCGGGCCCGCCGAGCCTGCGCCTGCTCTCGGTCAACCCGGGCTACCCGGCCTATACCTGCCTTGCCGCGGACATCCATATCGTCGGCAAGGTCCTCTGGAAGGTCACCCGGGCCTGAGGTCCGGGCGCCGGCTCCGCGGAACGGGTGGGCGAGGGGACGCATCGCCGCGCCCTCACCAGCTCGCCGTCAGCTTGAACCCGATGCCGTGCTCCGGGTCCGCGTTGTCGTTTGCGCTCTCGCGCCGCGTCGCCTCGAGCCGGAGTTCGAGCGCGTTCGGTCCGGACCGGTCGAGACCGAGCCGCCAGCCGAGGCTGTAGTCGCGCGCGCTGTCCGACAGGCCGAGCCCGATCTCCGGCGTCGCCGTGAACCGGTCCCCGAAGGCGGAGACGCCGTAGCCGAGCCGGAGCTCCAGACGGCGGCGCTGCAGATCGTCCGCCCCGTCGTCGTTGGCCGCCAGATCCGCCAGGGTGCCGCGCGACAAGAGCGCGTCCATGCCGCCCGAGGCCGACGCACCCAGCGTCTGGGTCAGCGTGAGGCTCACCCCGCGCCCGGTCTCCGGCCGCGGATCCCAGCCGAGCGAGCCCGAGATACCACGGTCGCGGAAGCCGCCGGCCTCGTGGGTCAGCAAGCCGCGCCCGCTGAGCTCGGCCGAGACCCCGCTCGCCGGATGCGACCAGGCAAGCCCGCCACCGAGGTCGAGGCCGAAGCCGGTCTCGGCATCGCCGCCGTCATGGCGAAGCCCGATCTCGAGACGCGGCGTCAGTTCGCCGCCGCCGGCCTCGATGCCGCGCCAGCTCCCCTCCAGACCGAGCCGCAGACGGGTCACGTCGGCCTCCGCCGCCGCGAGATTGCCGCCGCTGCCGCTTGCCGCCTCCGAGCTCGTGCGCACCATCATCGCGTCCGACTTGACCGCGAGTTCCGGGCCGCCTTCGGCCGGCGCCTCGATCATCACCCCGCGCACGCCCACCGCGCCCATCGTCAGGCTCATATCGGTCTCGATCGGCCTGTCGTCCTCGCCCTCCACCGGGTTCTTCGGCGTCAGCGTGAGCGTGCCCGACCCGTAGCCGGCCACGCCCCAGACCGTCACGCGGTCGCTCACCGCATAGCGCCCATAGGGATAGAGCCCGGTCAGCGCGCTCTCGACCTTGCCCTCGCCCTCGCCCCGGTAGCTGCCGTCGCCGCGCGAATGCGACACCAGAAGCCCGGCGGTCCACGCACCTGCCCCGGACCCCGATCCGGGGTCGCGCGTCCAGTCCGCCCCGAGCATGGCGCTCGTCACCTCGCCGTCGAGCGTGAGGTCGCCGTCGCGGCCGTCGAAGCTTGAGACCGCGCCCCGGCCCCACAGCGACGCGTAGCCGCCGTCCGCCGCGGCCTCGCCCGTCAGCGAGAACGACGTCCCGGTCAGCAGGTCGCGTTCCGTCACGCTGCGTGACCGGAACCCGGCCCGACTGCCATCCTCCTCATTCTCGCCCTGCAACCAGTTCGACATCGTCTCCAGCCGCGACCGGGCCTCGGTCTCCTCGGCCAGCGACGCCCGCGCGTCCGCGCCGTCCGGCTCCGCGGAACCGGCCCCGGACAACGATCCGTCGCCGCCGATCGCCTGGCCGGCGAGACTCACCGCGACCCCGGGACGCGGCGGCGCCTGAATACGGCCCTGCACCGCCTCGATCACCTGGTCGGCCACCGTGCGGCCGAACCGCGCCAGCCACGCTTGCTGTAGCGGGTCGGAGTTCCGGATGGTGCCCGTGGCCGTGGCGTCCACCAGATACGCATTCGCCCCCGAGGGATTGCTCAAGGTCAGCGTGAACGTCTCCCCGTCATCGTCAAGGACGTCGTCGAGCACCGGCACCGACACCCTCTTTAAGGTGACGCCCGGCTCGAAGGTCAGCGTCCCCGACGTGGCCGTGTAGTCCGAGCCCGCGGTGGCCGTGTCGTCCGCGGTGGCGTAGTTCACCGTCACCGTCGCCGACGACACGGGGCTCAGGATGACCGAGAAATCCACCGTCGCGTCCGCGGCCTCCCGCACCTCCGCATCCATCACCCGGAGCCCCGGCGGGCCGAGGATCGTCTGCGAGAGCCCGCCATTCGCGAGCGGCTCGTCCGTCTCCGTGCAGATCGCGCCCGTCTCGCTACACGAGGCGGTCTGCCGGATCGCGACCGTCATGTTCGCCTTCGACACCGGATTGACCGTGATCTCCCACTGGTCGTTGTGCGGCTTGTTGAGGCGTTTGGCCCGCGTGACCGCAATGGCCGCTCCGCCCTGCCGGACGACCAGCGTGCCGTCGCGCATCGTGACGTAGCTGTAGCTGGCCTTGGGCTTCGTGTTGAACTTGACCTTGAAGACGATCGCGCTCGTCCCGTCATGCACGGCCGGAATGTCCTCGAACCGGACCCGGAAGTCCGGCGGCGGGGGCGTGTCCGTCTGCGCCTGCGCCGTATGCGGGACCGTCGCCGTGACCGCCGCCGAGAGTGGACGGCCGTCTTCGTTGCAGATGGCGCCCGTGGCCGCGCAGTCCGTCGTCGCCGGCAGCGTGATGGTGACGTCGTCGTTGCCGTCGGGCGCGACGGTGATTTCCCAGCGTCTGTTCTTCCCTTGCACGAGGCGTCGCGACCGCGTCACCTGCCCGTTCGTTACCGAGAACGCGGAATTGCGTAGCGTCGCGTAGCTCAGGCCCGTTACGTCCTCGCTGAAGCGAAGCTCGAAGGTGAACGCCGTGCTCCCATCGTGGGCCTCCACGGAAATGTCCCGGACCTCCGCCGTCAGCGGCGTCGCTTCCACCGCGGGGTCGTCGTTCTCGATAGCCCCGGTCGCGCTTGCGTCGGCAAGATACGCCTCGCCGCCCGACGCGTTGCTGAGCGTCAGCGTGAAGGTCTCTCCGCTGTCCTCGTGGGCGTCATCGACCACCGGCACCGAGACCGTCTTCGAGGTCTCGCCGGCGTTGAAGGTGAGCGTCCCCGAGGTGTCCGTGTAGTCCGCCCCCGCGGTCGCGGTGCCGTCCGAGGTGGCGTAGTCCACCGTCACCGTCTCCGACGCCGCCGGGCTCAGGGTCACCACGAAATCCGCCGTCGCGCCTGCGGCCTCCGTCACCGTGACATCCGCTACCGAAAGCCCGGGGAGGGGCGGCGCGATAGAGAAGCCGAGATTCGCGTCCCGGTCGATCTCGTCACGGAGGGTCGTACCGTTGAGCGACAGCCCGTTCGACACCACCCACGCGTTGCGCGCCCCGTCGTCCTCCGCGGTCACCGTGTAGCGGAACAGGAGGGTCCGTTCGGTTCTGGTCCAGTACGCCGCCTCGCGGCGCATACCGTCGAGCAGGATGCCGAGGGTCGGTTCCCTGCCCCCAGGCTTCACCAATGTCACCGGCACGCTGAAGCTCACCTGCGCAAGGACGATCTCGCCCGTGTCCCAGGTGCCGTTCTCTCCGGGACCCGACGATCCCGGTATCGCCACATTCGTCACCCGGGGCGGCGGGGCGCCCGGCACCTCGGCCTCGACCGCCTCGGCCATGCGGCGGCCGTCCGCGGTGCAGATGGCCCCATCGTCCTCGCAGCTCGCCTTCGCCGTCAGCGTGAGCATCACCGGTGCGACCAGCGAGGCCGGCTGCACGGTGATCCGCCAGATCTGGTTCCTCGGCGGATATCGCCGCGCGATGCCGGTCATCTCGCCGCCTGTCACTGTCAGCACCGAGCGCAAGGTGTCCGCGTCGACCGCGACCTCCTCGCTGAACTCAAGCAGAAAGGCAAACGGATACAGCCCCAAAAGGGCCGGCTCCCGGTTGTGGCTGTTCGGCAGGTTCCGGAATTTTGCCGTCAGCGGCCCCGACTCCTTGATTTGCACCGAGATGGTGGAACCCACCTCCCAGCCCATGGCGGCGTTCCATTGGGGTGCATGCCAGACGATGCCGTCGCCTCTATTGCCAGCCGGGAAGCTCCCGTCTGCCATCCGGAACGTGACCCCGTTGACGATGAACTCCTTGCCCAACAGCGGGGTCATATCGACCGATCTCGTGAATTCGAGTAGGAACACTTCGTCGGAAACCCAGTGAAATACACCTTCCAGCGTGTAGGTCCTTCCATCCACTTCGAACGTACGGTCGGAAATGCTGCCATAGCACATATCATAATTGGATCGATCCTCTTCAAGAAGATTTGACCAATCCTCACCGAGGTACGACCCCCAGGATTCCGGAACGCAATACTCCCTGCGAAAACCTCGTTCCCTCTCCGAATGCGGCTCGTCCGCAGTCAGGTAGTTGCCCACCGTCAACGAGGCCTCCCACAGCACGTCGCTCGCGTAGGCGGGGGAACCCGGCAGGGCCACGCCCAACAGCACGGCCAGCGTGAGCAGCGCGGCTGCGGTCCCGCGAGCCATGGTGGAGCGCACGGGCCTATTCCGGGCGGCGATGCCAGCCGTAGGGGGCCGGTCTTGCAAGTGGTCGTGGTCCGGCGCGCGGGGTGCACGCCGACCCGCGCGCCACCGTTGTGAGCCGGCTTGATGATGGGGGTGCACTCGTCCACGCCACGCACCAGTCTGTTGTGTGCCCCGGAACACGTTATCCCCTTTCTTGCCTTCCGATGCCGCTCGCGTCGAACGCGATCGTGAGGATCAGTACGCCTCCCACCGCGCCGTCAGCCTGAATCCGATCCCGCCCGTTATCGTACACCACCTGTCCTGGAATCCCATGGATCACGATCCCCAACCTCGGCTCGCACATCCTCGCCATCGTCCGCCGCCGCCTGCCCGAGGACTGGACCGAGCGCTACAACACAACGCCCGTGCTCATCGAGACCTTCGTCGAGACCCCGCGCTACACCGGCGCCGTACAGGGCATCGGGCTGGATCCGTGTCGGAACCACCCAGGATCGCGGGCGCTACGACAGGCACATGAAACGCGCCCAGCCGAAAAAGGACATCTGGCTCCGGCCCCTCAGAAGGGATTGGAAGCGAACCCTCAATCGCTGAAATCCCCCGGCCGCCGACGCAGGTTGTCCAGCCAGCGCATGCTCTCCTTGCCCTCGATCGGCACGCGCGTTGGGTTGATCCTCCTCCTGAGGGCGTTCGTGCCCTTGAACTTCTTCCGGGTCCAGAACTTGGCCGCGGCTATTCCCAGCGGCAACCCATCCGTCGTCGCCACCAGGCTCGAATGCATCAATAGCCCGCAGACCGTGTGCATGCGCTCGCGACCGCGCTTGTCCTTGCCGCTGCTTACCTTCGTGGTGAAGCCCACTGCCTCGGAACGCCTACGTTTCCATGTAAACTCCGTCGTGTCGTGAAGAACCAGCATCGGGCCGTCGCTGGCGACGAACCGGCGCCGCGTTGCGTCGAAATGGCCCCGAAGAATATCTTCTTCGCTCACCCGGTCGTTGGAGAAGAAGCGGTACGCCGCCTTCGTGCTGGCCCAGTCCTGGCAGGCAAGAGGAATGCTCTCGCCGAACCCGGCATCCATGCGCTCCACCAGTTGGCGAAGGCGACTATCCAGACGACCGTCGCCAAGCTGGCAACCCGATAGTTCCTCGTCGAACCAACGTTGCTCCATGATCCGCACCTCTCCGTTCCCGATTCGGTGCCGGACAAGGAATCACGCTCTACTCCACAAACACAACAAATTGTGGCAAGACACTAAAAATACCAAGATGTGGGTAATTGAAAGGGCCGCCGAACGGTTACCTTTGCGGCGTGCGGCGCCCGGGATGCGCTCGCTCATGACCGGAGGTCCCGTGTTGAAATAGTGTTGAACAGTGCAGGAAACCGTCTTCCAGGCGGCGGCGAGAAATAGAATAAATAGATTGGTTACAATCAGTTATGCAAATTCTCGCCTTGCAGGAAATCCACAATCGATAAATTCCCAGCGCAGCGTCAGAATTTCATTGCGTCGGCAACCGGTTGTTGATCGGCGCGCGGGTTCGGCGCCGATCGACGCGGTAATCCATTGATCTGGCTGGATTCCGGGGGGTCAACAAAGCGTGCTTAACAACACTCCAGATCGACAACCCGAGGCATAACGAATCACAGAACAACAATCGTGACTAGTAATTTATGAAACAGGACACTGGACTCGGCACACCACCCTTCTCAAAGAACCAGTGCCCTCACAAGGCTTGGCGTCGCTCCCGGCACGGCGCCCCGACCGCTGAGAATCCCGTCCCACGAGTCGAGATACGCCGCGAATGTCGGGTCCTTGCTGGCATCCCAGAAATTCAGGCACGCGCAGTCCCGCCAGAGCGCGGGGTCTTGCCGGAAACAATCCAGGAGTGCGACCGCAACAACCCGATTGAGACAACGTTTCGTGCTGTTCTCCTCCATCGTGCCGATGTTGGCTTTCATCCACGCCGGAAGTCCCGATCGCGGTACGGGAGCGGACTTTCCCATCTCGCTCCGCGCGTACTCCGCATGGGCGGGGGCATAACTCCCGGCTGCGCTTATTCCGGCAGGCGGATCGGCCGCCCATGCTTTGGCAAGCCTGTAGAGCACGAAGAGCGAGGCAAGCTCGCACAGGCTTTCCTCGAACCATTTGTGCCGGTGTTCCTTGACACGATCAAAGTTGGTCATCACGTGGCACAGCTCGTGGGCAAACTGATAGGCGTACTGCGGCCAGCCGTTTCCCCGGGCTGTCAGCCGTATCTCGTACGGCCGACGGTCGAACAACGTCCTCGGCGGCTTCGGCGATCCCCACCATGCCACGTTCACACCCGCATCCGGTTGCCTTTCGAACACCGACATGAAGGCTTCGAACGTCGATTCCAGCGTGGTCGCGATTCCTCGCTTCCGCACTTCGTTCTTCGGTGAAAAACTTTGCAGATCGATCGTCAGTTTCATTTCTGTCATCCGGCGATGCCCTCCCACCGCATTGCCCCTTCTTCTATTGTTGTTCGGCGTGCAATTTTGACCCCCAATATCAAGCCACTTCAATAGCTTATCGCGTCGATCGGCGCGCAACCACTCGCCGAACAACAGCCAGCGTTCAACGCCTATGGGTAGGGCGGAGCGCTATTTGGTCAGCGTATGATGCTCAAGGTCTTCAAGTCCATGCACAGGGTCCTTGCAGTCGGTATGTGGTCGTAGTTCATGGCATCCGCGATGTCGTATGCAGTCTCTCGCCAGTGGTACAGCTGTGAGGCTACCTCGTCTAATGCCTCTGCCTTGCGTGGTCCGTTGATGTATTTGCGGCACTGCTGCTCTATCAGACCCACGCTCATCTTGCGAGCTTTCAGCGCCCTCCAATTTGCGTTCCGCGGGTCCTTCTCTGCTATCTGCTTGGCCCAGGTGTCAGCCTTAGTGCCGTCAGCGCCCGTCAGGTTTTCTGTGGTTGCCACTATGGCGATCACGCTTACTGTCGCCCACATTAGTGTCTTCAACATGTCCATGTCCTCCGGTGCTAGTGTTCTGTACGAAAAGTTCGGGGATTATATCGAATAGTCACATTGTGAATCGTAGTCGCGACACCTGATTGCCGTCAGCCCTCCCACCCCGAAGAGGTGGGCCGTGCATCCTCGCGTGGCCCCAGCTCCGTGCTGAAACAGAGCCTTGGGCCCGCACCGTAGCTATGACCGGCGGCCAATGACCCTTCTTGAGTTTGCGAGGACGGCCAACCATCGCGCCCTCCTTGTACTCGCACACCACAACAGTCCCATTACGACGGATTGCCACCCAAGGGCCATGCCTCTTGCCGTCTTTGTACGCCCCGCCCTGGTAGCGCGTTCCATCGGCCAGCATCTTCCGCAGGCGCTTCATCTGCCTTCTATATTTCTTCCCCTTCATCCGTCCTCGCGGCGGACGTTGACCGGACGGAAGAATGCACGGCGCACCGTCTTCTTGGACGCACCCGGCATGTCGTGCTCTTTCTCCTGCTCCGCCTTCGGCGGCTGGTAGCTCTGATCGGGCAGCGTGATCGTCCTGGGCTTCGGCAGCTTGCGCTTGCGGGGTTTGTCGGTCACTGCGCGGCCCTCCATTCGGCCATCGTTTTACCGCCCTTGCTCCGGTTGCAACCGGAGCAGAGCAGTTGAAGATTGTCGGGATGATCCGTCCCACCGCGTGAGCGGGGCAGCATGTGGTCAACGTCCATGACGCGGAACGGGAAGTGCGTCTCGCAGCCTGCGCAGACGCCCTCCTGTACGCCGTAGAGGCGGTGCCGGTGTGTCCGGTAGTTGGGAAGGTCTCCTAGGTCCGTTCGGCTGGGGGGCTCTGTCAGGGCTGTTACGCGGAACAGGGAGCCGCCGATCACGGGGTTGTGTTCGGCCTCCTTGGTGGCTGCCCGATCTCCCGCGATTCTCTCGTTAACTAGCTTTATGGCGAGCGGCGAGAGGTCGATACCGGCCCACTTCCGTTGGAGCCGATCCGCCGCGACAAGGGCCGTGGCGCAACCGCAGAAGGGATCAAGCACAAAATCATCGGGATAGGTACTCAGTGTAATGATCCGCCTTAGCAAGGCTAAGGGCTTTTGAGTGGGATAGCCTATCCGCTCCTTCGCTTGCGAATTTATAGGCGGAATATCTGCCCATACATCTCCGACTGGCCGTCCCTTCTGCTCATCCAAATACCGCTTTAGCTGAGGCACACCTCCCGGCTTGTTTTGAACGATCAATCCCGCGTCATACGCTTCTAGCATTCGTTCTTGTGTCCAGCGCCATACACGAGTAACGCCCATGAATTCGTATGTTAGGTTCGGCCTATTTCTGTTCGGATTAGTCAAGTTATCAAGACGGTACACCCGCCCGTCGGCATCTAAGTGCCGATATTTAGAAGCCGTCCGACTGTCGAGGTTGTTCGGATCATATGGGATGAAGGCTGCGTCTGCATTCCATGTTGCACGCTCTGCCATCTGATAAACAAACAAAATATCATGGTTGGTCGCCAGCCGCGTGGTCATCAACGCCTTCGCGGGCGTCCGTTGCCACACAATTTCATTACGAAAGCTGTCTTGTCCAAAAATACTGTCCATTAGTAACTTCAGGTAATGGCTCGCAGTCGGATCGCAGTGCAAATAGATGCTGCCCGTGGGCTTTAGGATGCGCCTCATTTCCAGCAACCGTACCGCCATGAAGATCAAGTATGATTGCATGGACTTTCCATGCGCCATGCGTGCCGCTTCGATGACACAGTATGCCGCTGGGTTGCGATCGGCTAGTTCGCCATGCTCGCACACGTCAACGTCGTCCAGGGTCCATGCGTCCTTGAACGAGGCCCCGGCGGCCTTGCTCCCTATCGGCGCCTCGTAGTGCCGATTGGAGTTGAACGGCGGGTCCAAGTAGATCAGATCGACGCACCCACTGTTCATGCCCCGCATGACCGCGAGGTTGTCGCCCGTCCAGACCGTGCCGCTCGCGAAGTTGGGATCAGCCATAGCCGAACAGCAGGTCACCGATCGCCTTCTGACTGATCTGCCAGACCGAATAGCGCTTACCGTCGATCTTCAGGTCGCAGGCGAGCGTCTCTTCATTCCATTCCTGTTCGACCGCAAATTGACAATCTCGGTTGCGCCATACCCTAATAGTCGCTCCGGTCTTTTCAATGTTTATGCCCATCAGCCCTTTTATCCACTCCCCGGAATCGTTCACTTGAGCGACACCAACGATTTCCCGTTCATTCTGTTCGAGCTTGAAGGTTCGGTCTCGGCGCCTCTGCGGAGGGAGTTTGTTGAATCGCTCAACGTCGCGCTTCACGGCGTTCACAATGAGATCGAAGATTCCTTGCGCCGTGCAGTCTGCCCGGAGTTCCACCCAGTTCTGTTGACGGCGTTCTTCATCGGTCATGAGCGCGCTCCCGAGTCCAGCCCATTGTCCGCGGTCAGATCGGCATAGGTCAGCCGTTTCCCGACCATGCCCGCAACGATCCCCGTCATTTGATCGACGGTATCGGCTTCGCGGTCGTTATGCCGGCCGGCGAATTCCGTCACGTAGCGATCAAGATGCTTCGGCGAGAACTTGTGGTAGATGCCCTGATGCCCGCGCTCCAGCATGGACCAGAAGCTCTCCATGCCATTCGTCGAAGCCATATCGCGGACATATTCGCCGACGCTGTGATTGACGGCCTCATGGGTGAATTCGGGCATCCCCTTGTAGGCTCTCGCCTCGTCCGTATAGACCGTCGCGCCGGGTTTGGCGTGCTCGCGAACGAAACCTTGCAGCGTCGGCGCATCGGTATCTGCAACGACGCGGGCCGCAATCCGGTTGGTCTCGCGGTCCTTCGCCCCGGCAACGGTGGTCATGTCCACCGCGCCGCGACCTTTCAGCTCTTTCCGTTTCGCCAACGGCTTGTTCTTCCGCTTGCCACCGATATGCGTTTCGTCCACTTCCACCGGCCCCGTGAACGGCCCGGTCTCGGCGTCAAACGCCAGCCGCAGCCGATGCAGCATGAACCATGCCGCCTTCTGACTGATGCCCAGTTCGCGATGCAGCTTCATGGACGACACGCCCTTGATGTTCGTCGTGAACAGGTAAATGCCGACCGCCCAAGCGCGGTAGGGCATCTTCGTGCTTTCCATGACGGTGCCGATGCGGACGGTGAACATGGTCTTGCTCTTGCCGCTCATGCACTCCCGGCAACGGTGCGTCATGGTCTTGTGCTTGATCTTGGACTGGACGTTGAACGATCCGCACTTTGGGCAGTACGGGCCATCGGGCCAGCGCTCTTTCTCGATCCACTCCCGCGCCGTCTCTTCGTCGCGGAACATGTCGGCGACCTCCATGAAGGTCAGTCCCTTGCGATGCGATTTACCGGGTGCCTTGCGAGCCATCTTCAATCCCCTTGTGTGACTATAAGATAAAGATTGATGGGCGCATGGTCAAGCGGAAAATGTGACTATTCGATATAATTCCCAAAAGTTCGTATTGTTAAAGGGGTGGTATCGAATCGGGGGGCATGGTGATGCGGCCATCGGTGGAGATCAAGTTGACTGCGGAGGAGCGCAGCGAGCTTGAGTGTTGTTAAGCGCGCGATGTTGACCCCTATGAGTCAAAAGAAAACAACTAGTTAGCGCGCCGATCGGCGTCCAATCCGCGCGCCGACCAACAAACAGCAAAGAGTCCTAACCATAAGCTGTGCCGTCGTCCGGCTACAAGGGCGGAGCCGCGTTGGTTTTCACACCCCACGGACCAGCGGTACGAGGCGAATACGCCGGCCAACGGTCATTCTACATGTCCATGATATCGGCGATGAATTGGCCGATGCTTTCGGCCGCAGCCTCGATTTCCCGGTCCCCGAGATGGGCATAGCGTAGCGTCATGCGCACATTGGAGTGGCCGAGCAGCCGGGATACCACCGGCACCGGCACCCCGTTCATGACGGCATGGCTCGCCACCGTATGGCGGAGATCATGAAGACGGACATCCTCGATCCCGGCTTCCCGCCGGACCCGATACCATAGCGGGAGGTTGAGACTGCGCGGCCGGGCCGGGTCGCGGGGCGACGGAAACACGAACGGGCTCCCGCATTGGGGCTGCCGTTCGAGGATGCGCCGGGCTCCTGCGTTGAGGGGCACGTTTCGCGGCCCGGTCTTGCTGTCGGCCAAGGTGAGCACGTCGTCCCGGACCTCGGACCGGCGCAGCTGCACGATCTCGCTTTTGCGGCATCCGGTGAGCAGCAGAAGCCGGATGATGTCGGCCTGCCGCGTGCGGCTCTTGCCGGACTGCTTGTCCAGGACGCTATGGAGGCGGCCGATCTCCTCGCGGGACAGGAAGCGGGTGAGCGGCTGACGTCGGTTCCTTTTTGCGCCGCGCGCGGGATTGGCGTCGATGTGGCCGCAGGCGATTGCGAAGTTCATGATCTGCCGCAAGATGTCGAGAGCACGGTTGGCACCCGCCGGGGCGGTCTGGCTGAATGTGTCGAACCAGCATCTGACCTGTGCCCGGGATATTCGATCCAATGGCCTCGATCCGAACGCGGGCAAGAGCTGCCTGGCAAGGACATATCGCACGCCCCTCCGCGTCGAAGGCTTGTACCGGTTGAAGTGAGCCGTCTTCCACGCGCCGGCGACGAAAGCCCGGAACAAAGGTGCCACGTGCCCGGTCTCCTCGGGCTCGCGCTCGTGGCCGGGCGCCGCGGACAGGACGTGGCACTCGCGGCGGGCCTCCTCGGCTATCTTCAGCGCCGCCGGCCCGAGGGAGATCTTGCGGGTCCCTCCATCCGTCTTGAGCAGGAATATCCAGCTGCGTCCTCCGGACGGACGGACCCGGACCCCGAGACCGGGCAGGCTCCCGTCCCAGACCGTATATTCCCGCTCGCGGGGGCGCAGGCGGGCGATGGCCGTATCGGTGAGTCGCACGCGTTTCTTGTGCGCCACCGCTCAGCCCTCAAGCACGGCGCCGACCGTCTCGGCGGCCTCGTGGACCATCGTGTCGGCGAGATGGGTATATTTGAGCGTCGTCTCTGGGCTGCGGTGTCCGAGCAGCCTGCCGATCGCGAGGACGGTTGCGCCCTGCTTCAGGGCGATGCTGGCATGAGTGTGGCGCAGGTCGTGAAGGCGCACGTCGCACAGGCCGGGTTCCGTGCGGACCCGGTACCAGAACCGGTGCAGCCACCCCGCGCTCCGCGGGCGGTCCCGCTGCGCGGCCGGAAAGACCCATGGACCGGTTCGCTCCAGGGTATCGAGAATGCGCCTGGCCGGGTCCGACAGCCAGACGGTTCTGGGGCCCGTCTTGCTGTCCCGGAGGAACAGATGGCCTTCGCGATAGTCCGACCAGCGCAGTGTCAGGATCTCGCCTTGGCGGCATCCGGTCAGCAGGAGAAGGCGAATGACCGCAACCTGTCCGGGGCGACGGTCCGCATGGGCCGACAGCGTTGCGGACAACCTGCGGATCTCTTCGTCGGACAGGAAGCGCTCCCGCCCCTTCCGGCGGTATCGCCTGATGCCTCGGCACGGGTTGGACCCCTCGGGCCGAAGGCCCATCGCTTCCGCCTCCCGCATGATGACGGAAAGCACCGGCATGGAGCGATCCGCCGCGACCGGGGTTGCACGCAGCGAAGCAAACCAGTTCCGGACATCGTCCATGCCGATGTCCGCGACCCGGCGTCCGGCGAAATGCGGCAGGAGCTGATTGCGCAGATAACACCGGTTCACGTAAAGGGTCCTCGACTTCCAGACCCGTTCGTGACGCCGGAACACGGTCTCGGCGACCGCCTCGAAGTAATCCCCGCCCGTTTCGCCCGGCACATCCTCGCCCCGCCGGATCGCGGCGAGCATCGCCGTGGCTTGAGACCGTGCCTCGCGGACATCCATCGTCGCGGGGTCGCCGACGATCTTCCAGAGGCGCTCCCCCCTATGCTGACAGTGGATGAAGAAGCGTTTGCGGCCCGAGGGCAGGACCCGGACGCCGAATCCGGTGAGCTTGCTGTCGCGTAGGTCGTAAGCTGCCTTGCGCGTTTTGAGCGCCCTGATACGGGCCTCGGTGAACGCGATTCTGGACATGTTCATTCTCCCGGTTGCGGTTGCAGCCGGGGAACGAAAAGTTGCAGAATCCGTTCCCCGACACCGAATTTCAGGAGAAAACCGACCCTATTTCAAATAGTTAGAACCGAAGGTGCGTGAGGAGGTGTATGCGCGGACCACGGCGCGGCCGTTGAGCCAGGCCGAGGCGGCGGAGGTGCTCGGCGTGTCGGAGCGGACCTTCCGGCGCTGGCGCGATGCGCTGGCTTTGGCCTCGACCTCGGCGCGGTCACTCGCCAAGGTCTCGGCGCGTCGCATGTGCGGGGGTGATCCTGCGCGGATGCCTGGCCATGCCCTGGGGGGAGGGCGCCTTGAACCGCGATTCCCGCAGGACTATGCTGCCCGGCTGCTAGCGGTTCACATGACTAAGTAAGGCGCAGTCAGGAGAAAGGGAGGTACCATGAAGTCGATAGCAAGGATGGCCCTTCGGTCAGTCGGGATACTCACTGCTGCGGGCGCCCTCGCGTTCGGCACGCTGCCCGACGCGAACGCGGAGGAGAAGATCGGGGATCCCATCGGCATCGGCTTCAATGCGCCGTTGTCCGGCCCGGTTGCGGGCTGGGGTCTTCCCGGGCTTACCGGCCTGCAAATTCTGGCGGATTGGGTCAATGCGGACGGCGGGCTCCTGGTCGGCGATACGCGCCATCCGATCGAGATTCACCAGTTCGACAACGAATATGTTCCGAGCAAAGCCCTTCAGGGCGCGAAGCAGCTCGTCTTCGAGAGCGAAGTCAAGATGGTGCTGGGTGTCGGCGGCACGACCGGAGATTCCCAGATTCCGTTCTTGATGGACAATGGAGTGTTCTATGCACCGCTTGCGTCCACCGACATCAACCCCAACCGCCCCTACGTGATCGCCGGCGAGGACTCGTTCCCTCGTGGCGAAATGATGCGTCCGCTCTACATCAAGAACATCTATCCCGAGCTCCGCACCTATGGGGTCATCGCTCAGGAGGACGCGGTTACCTTCGTCGGGCAGAGCTGGGAAGTGGGCGCGGCCAAGGCGGCAGGATGGGAGATCGTCTACGACGAGCATTTCTCGCCTGAGACCACCGACTTCGCGCCGGTCGTCACCGCGTTGCTCGCGGCCAAGCCGGATGCCGTGGCGCTCAATATCACCTGGCCGGACTTTATTCCGCTCGTGATGGAGCAGCTCTATCAGCAGGGCTTCGAAGGACCCATCAACGCGAACTACATCGAGTGGGAATCGGTGCTGCAGAAGGTGCCGCCTGAGTGGGCCGCGAAGGTCGGCGGCTACGACAGCTATCCGACCATGGACGACCCCTGGTGGGGCAATCCCTCAATGCAAAGCCAGTTCGTCGAGGATTGGCAGGCGCGCTTCGGCGACGGGGCACCGGAAGACGTGAACGCGCCGATGACCGGAATCGACTGGCTCTACATGCCGATCGTTCAGGTCTATCTGCACGGCCTGCAGAAGGCCGGCAGCTTCGATCCCGATGCCGTGCTCGAGGCCATCCGGGCCGAGAGGGCCATCATGACCATCGAGGGGCCGGCACTGATCTCGGGCGAAGACATGTGGGGCATCAGGAACATGATGTCGCACCCGATCCCGACCAACGTCTTCGACGCCGACTGCAAGTGCAAGCGCATCGTCTCCATGATGCGCTTCGAGCCGTGGTTCGACGCCCATAAGGAGGCGATCATCGCCGAGGTGCGGGCGCGCGGTCAGATGTGGGATCAGCGCCAGTAAGCATGTGAACGGGGCGAGCAAAACAACGTCATGATCGCTCGCCCCGTTCTTCCGTATCGGTCGACAGTGTACGGACCAGCGGTCTCCGGATAGTCCGGAGACCGTTTCTCGGAACCCAGTCGCATGGACGCCGCTACCCTGATCCAGACGCTGCTGAATTCAGTGGTGGCGTCGTCGATCTACGCGCTCGTTGCGGTCGGTCTCGCGCTCGCCTTCGGCGTCATGAAGATGGCGAACTTCGCCCATGGCGAGTTCTTCATGGTCGGCGCCTACTGCGTCTACGTTCTCTACGCGCTCGTCGGCCTGCCGTTTCCTCTGGCGGTCGTTCTTGCGATCCCGATCGTCGCCCTGTTCGGGTTGGTGACGGAGCGCTTAATCTTCCGTCCAACCCGCAAGAACATCCTTGCCGGCTTCATGGCGACTGCCGGGTTAGCATTTATTCTGCAAGTCGCCGCGGGGCAAATTTGGGGGGTCGGGATGGCAAAGAGCATCCCGACCCCCTATATGGGCGCCGCTGACATCGGCGACGCCACGCTCGGCTGGCAACGCCTGATCGTGATCCCCTGCGCGTTTGCAATGTTGCTGGCGCTGCGCTTCTTCCTCTATCGCGTCAAGCTGGGCAAGGCGTTGCGCGCCTGCGCGCAGGATCCGGAGATCGCCGCGCTGCAGGGCATTCGCACCAACCGCATGACGGCGCTGGCGATGGCGCTCGCCGGTGCCTCGACGGGGCTCGCCGGCGCGCTCATGGCGCCGATCCATTCCGTGACACCCTATATGGGGCACGGCGTCATCCTGATCGCCTTCGTGGTCGTCATCGTGGGCGGGATGGCGAGTATCGAGGGTGCGATTCTGGCGGCTGCCATCCTCGGATTCATCCACACCTTCGTCACCACGGTCACCGACAACCTGATCGCGACGATGGTGGGCGTGGGCTTCATGGCAATCACCCTGATCGTCCGGCCACAGGGGCTCTTGGGCCGTGAGCGCGCCTGACGAAGCGGTGGAGACCAGCCAAGCGACCGCGAACGCGATGCGGCGGTTCGCCCCGCTGCTCCTTCTCGCCGCGGTGCTCGCCGTCCTGTGTGTCCTTGGCTTCGAGCTGAAGCCCTATCACCGCGAGCTCGCGATCGTATTCTTCATCAACGTCATCATGGTGACGAGCTACCGGCTCATCACCACGACCGGGGATTGGAGCTTCGCCCATGTGGTGCTGATGGGCGCAGGGTCCTATGGCGCGGCGCTCATAGCCAAGCATGCCGGGCTGCCCTTCGGTGTCGTTGTACCGATGGCGGGGATCACCGCGGCAATCGTGGGCGCCGCCTTCATCGTGCCACTGCTGCGAACGGCGGGCTTCGGCTTCTTCATCGGCTCCTTCGCCATGGGTGAGCTGATCCGGCTTATCTGGGTGAAGGTGCAGTTCCCGTTCGGCGGTACGCGTGGGATCATCAATATCCCGTCGCCGGAGATCGTCGGGCTCAGGCTGTCGCCGCCGGTGCCCTATTACTTCACCTGCTTTATCGTCATGCTTGCCGCCGTCTTCATTATGTGGAGGCTCGACAAGTCGCGCCTCGGGAACGCCTGGAAGTCGATCCACAGCGACGACCTTCTGGCCGAATGCGTCGGTATCGACGTCGCGCGCTACCGCAGCCTCGCCTTCATCGCGGGCGCGTTCTTCGCCGGTATCGCGGGCGCTCTGCTGGCGTACCGAATGGGTTCGATCGATCCTCGCAACTTCGACCTGACCACGATGATCTATCTGATCATCTGGGTGGTGGTCGGCGGTATCGCCACCTTCTGGGGTCCGATCGTGGGACTGGTCGTTGTGACCATCGCCTTCGAATGGAGCCGGCCGCTGCTGGAATGGCGACCGCTGATGTTCGGCACCGTCCTGATCTTCTTCCTCATCTTTTTGCCGGGCGGGCTGGAAAGCCTGTTCCCTAAGGTCGCCAATGCGCTCCGCACACCGCCGGGCCAGCAACTCGAACGTCTGCGCGCCTGGGTGACGACGTTCGCATCGCGCACATAGGGGCCGAAATCGTGGCGCTTCTCGAAGTCAGACAACTGACCAAGCGCTTCGGCGGCCTCCTCGCCATTTCCGATCTCGACATGACGGTCGAGGAAGGTGAAATCCGCGGCGTCATCGGGCCGAACGGGGCAGGCAAGACGACGCTCTTCAACGTCATCTCGGGCACCTACAGGCCGACCTCCGGCGACGTCTTCCTGAACGGCGACAAGCTCACCGGCCTGCGCCCGAGCCGGATCGCAGGCAAGGGTGGAGTGCGCACTTTTCAGCGCTCCGCGATGTTCAGCGACTTCACGGTGCTTCAGAATGTGCTGATCGCACGGCACCTGCATGCGCGCGAGAGCCTGTTCGGCGCGATTGTCGGCACGGCGCGCGGCATGGAGAAGGCCAATGAGAGGCGGGCTCTGGAGATTCTCGATTACATCGGCCTGAGTGCGTTCAGAGACGAACTCGCGCCCAATCTCTCGCACGGTCATCAGCGCGCGCTCGGTGTCGCGATGGCGCTCGCCACGGAACCCCGCATCCTCATGCTGGACGAGCCCGTCGCCGGGATGAATCCGGCCGAGACAGAGCGCATGACCGCAATAATTCGGAAGCTGCGCGACGAATGGAACATCACGATCCTGTTGGTCGAGCACGACATGAAGACTGTGATGGGCCTCTGCGAGTACATCACGGTCCTGAATTTCGGAAAGAAGCTGACGGAAGGTGTGCCGGCGGAGATCGTTTCTAACCCGGAGGTGATCGAGGCCTATCTCGGCTCCGAGGACATCTTGGGAGACGACGACTTTGCTGCTTGAACTCGAGAACGTATCGGTCAGCTACAACAAGATCGAAGCCGTCAAGGGGATCTCCATCGGCGTCGAGGAGGGGGAGATCGTCACCCTGATCGGTGCCAACGGCGCGGGGAAGTCCACCACATTGCGGGCGATCTCCGGCCTCGAGCGTCTGAGCGGCGGCGAAATCCGCCTGGGGGGCGCGCGCATCAACGGCGCCTCGCCGGAGAAGATCGCCGGACTTGGCATCGCCCATGTGCCCGAGGGGCGGCGTGTCTTCCCCATGATGACCGTGCGCGAGAATCTGGAGATGGGCGCCTACTTGCGCAAGGACGCGGACGGTCTGCGTGCGGATTTCGACGATGTCTTCAGGCGGTTCCCGCGCTTGCAGGAGCGCGCCAGCCAGCTCGCGGGCACGCTCTCCGGCGGCGAGCAGCAGATGCTCGCCATGGGCCGCGCCCTGATGTCGAGACCCAACGTGATCCTGATGGACGAGCCGTCGCTCGGGTTGTCTCCCATCATGTGCCGCGAAATCGCCCGCATCATCCGCGCGCTGCACACCGAGAAACGGACCATCGTGCTGGTCGAGCAGAACGCCCGGCTTGCCCTTGCGCTTGCCCAGAAGGGGTACGTGATGGAGACGGGACGGATCGTTCTCGAAGGCCCGGCGGCCGACCTGCGCGAGAATGACAAGGTGCAGCAGACCTATCTGGGCGTCGCCTAGACAACCCGGTCACGCTGGCGGCAACCCTGGAGAGAGAGTCATGAGAGTAGGACTGGAGGGCAAACGGACACTCGTCACAGGCGCGGCGAGCGGCATCGGGCGCGCGATCGCGGAGGCTTACGCACGAGAAGGCGCGACGGTCGCAATCCACGCACGGAGCGAGGCACGAGCGGCGGAGACCCTAGAGGCCATCGCCGACGCTGGCGGCAAGGCCTTTGCCGCCCCCGCCGATCTGACAGACCCTTCGGCCATCGAGGCGATGTGCAAGGCCGCCATCGAGAGGCTCGGCGGCATCGACGTGGTCGTAAACAATGCCGGAGTCGCCGATTACAGCAAGGTCGTCGACATGGACGAGGCCATGTGGGACTGGATCATGGCCGTCAACCTGAAGGCGCCGTACCTGATTTCGAAGCACACGCTGCCGACGATGATCGCGCAGGGTGCCGGCGGCGTGCAGCTCTTCAACGCCTCGACCAACGCCAAGACCGCGGATGCGGAGTGGACCGCCTACAACGCCACCAAGCACGGCCTGGTCGGCTTCGTGCGCTGTCTCGCCGCCGAGGTGGGCGAGCACAACATCCGGGTGAACGCCATCTGTCCCGGCTGGATCGAGACCAAAATGGCGGTGGAGTTGCACGAGAACATGGCGCGCGATCTCGGCGAACCCTACGAGAAGGTCTATGACGAGAGCATGCGCACCAACATGATGAACGCCCTGATCCCGCCGACCGCGATCGCCGAGATGGCCGTTTGCCTCGCCGGCGATCCCGGACGCTACGTGACCGGGCAAGCGATCAATGTCTGCGCCGGCCTCAGCATCCACTGAGGAGCGGCAGGGCTCAGCCGGGCTGGCGATCGAGGAAGTCGCGCAGCGCCGCGAAATAGGCGTCGGGCTCTTCGAAGAAAGGCGTGTGCGAGCTGTTGGGGAAGACGACGCTCGTTGCATTCGGTAGCACGTCCTGCATGAGCATGGCGCCTTCCGGGGTGAGCTCGTCGTGGAGGCCGCTCACAATCAGGCAGGGCACGGTGATGCGTGACATCTCCGAGAGCCGGTCCCAATCCTTGAGCGTGCCGACGCAGCAGAACTCGTTGGGTCCCCACATCGTGCCGTAGACCGCCATGTTGATGCCGTCGAGCGAGCGCTGCAGCGGCGCGGGCCACTCGTCGACCCGGCACAGGTGCCTGAAGTACAGGATGGTGATGGCGGCCTGATAGGCAGGGTGGTCCGTGGTTCCTTGCGCCTCGTGACGCTGCATCATGGCCACCGTCTCGGGGCCCAGGGCGGCGCGAAGGCGCTTCATCTCCGCCACCGTGTGCGGCACACAGCCTGAGCCGTTCGCGATCACGTAGGATGCGACGTTATCCTGGTACTTCAGGCAGTAATCGGTGCCCAACCAGGTTCCCCAGGATTGCCCGAGCAGATGGACCCGGCCGAGCCCGAGCGCGGACCGAACCGCCTCCACCTCGTCCACATAGCGGGCCACGTTGAAGAGCGAGGTATCGTCCGGTTTGTCGGACTGGCCGCAGCCGAGCTGGTCATAGACCACCACGCGATAGCCGTGATCCGCCATCACCGAATGGCTGTCTCGCACATAGTCGCAGGGAAGACCGGGGCCGCCGTGAAGACCAAGCAGAATCCGCTCGCTCGCGCCGTAGCTGTAGACGGCCACCTCGCCGCCCTCCACGGCGACGCGACAGGTCTCGTTGGGCTGCCTCTCTTCACTCATCGATCGCCCCCTTGCTACCCCGAAGTGCCATAGGTCTCGCAGAATTCAGCGTACATGCGCTCGTAGCGGTCCGCATTCATCGTCGAGTAGATCCGGAAGTCGAAGTCAATCGGCTTGTCCATCACCTCGGAGACGATGCTCCAGGTGGTCTCGCGTATGGCAGCAACCACTGTCGCGGCGGCAAAGCGGTAGCGAAGCTCGTCGGTAGCCGGGGCGTCGAAATAGTTCTCGAGATAAGGGTCGATCTCGTCCGGCCTGATCTCGATATTCATGGCGAGGACGCCGAGGTCGAACAGGTCTACCACGAACCCGGCGAACTCCCAGTCCACGAACCAGAGCCGTTCGCCGTCGTCCATGATGTTCTGCGGGTTGAGGTCGTTATGGCCGAAGACGATGGTCGCCGGACCCATCGCGCGCTCCAGCGCCTCGTTCGCTGCGGCGAGGCCCGGCAACATGGCTAGCCATCGCTCGTAGAGCCGGTCGGAGCGTTCCTGCAACAACCGAATGTACGAGCGATGATGCTGGAACGGCCAGAACATGAAGCCCGTCGAGTCCAGGTGCTTATGCGCCTCGCGATGGAGCTGGCGAAAGAGACGGGCCACCTTGGCGAGCTGCTCCGGCTCGTGCACGTCGGCCGGCAGGAGCGAACGGCCTTCGATGAAGCGGATCACCATCAGGCCGGGCTCGGCGTAGACCACCTCCGGCGCGACCCCTGCGGCGTGGGCCGCACGAAAGGCCTGGAGCTCGTGCTCGCGGGAGACGCCGAAGAAGGGCTCGTCCTCGCCGACGCGGATCACGTAGCGCTGGCCATCGTCTTCTGCGGTGAGGTTGATGTTGCTGAGACCGCCGCTCAACAAGGCGGGCTCGACGGCGCCGGTCCAGATCGGCAGCGCGCGGGCGCGTTCGATCGCCGCGCCGCTGCGCGCCTCCATGCCGCGCGCGCCGCCGACCAGCGAATAAACCTCGTCGTCTGTTATGGGCTTGTCCGTCATGCCTCATGCGCCCGGTTGCGGGCGGCGCTCACGCCTTGACCCGCTCGTTGTCCGGATCGTAGAGCGGCCGTAGGTGGAGTTCGGCCGGCACCTCGCGCGTTGCGACCTCCAGCGAATACGTGCCACTCGCGAGATAGTCGTCGCCGACGCCCGCCGGGTTTCGCACATAGCCCATGCCAATGCTCTGGCCGACGGTGTGGCCGAAACCGCCGGAAGCGAGCCAGCCCACGCGCTCGCCGTTCCGAATGATTGTCTCACGGCCCCACAGCTGCACCTCGGGGTCGTCCGCGATGGTGAAGGTCACGAGGCGGCGGGTCAGCGGCTGTTCCCGCTGCCTCCGCACAGCGTCCTGGCCGATGAACGGCGTCGCCTTGTCGAACGCAACTGCGAAGTCGAGGCCGGCCTCCAGCGGGTTGAAGTCAGGACCGATATCCGCCGCCCACACGCGGTAGCCCTTCTCCAACCGCAGGCTGTCGATCGCCCGGTAGCCCGCATCGCGCAGCCCGTGCGCGTCACCCGCTTCCTTCAGCGCATCGTAGACCGTGACCATGTAGTCGGTCGGAACGTGGAGCTCCCAGCCGAGCTCGCCCACGAAGGTGATGCGCATGGCGCGGACGGGCGCGCCGGCCACGTAGATCTCCCGCACCGCGCCGAAGGGAAAGTCCTCCGGCCCGAGAGGGCCTTCGGCAACGGCAGCGAGGATTTCGCGGGCGCGCGGCCCCATCAGCGCGAGCACCCCGTAGGCCGAGGTGACGTCGATCAGCGAGGCGTGGGCGTCCGGATCGATGTTGCAGCTGATATGGTCGAAGTCGTGGGTCGCAAAGCCGGTGCCGGTAACGATGTAGAAGGAGTCGTCCGCGATGCGCGCGACGGTCAGGTCGCATTCGATCCCGCCGTGCCCCTTGAGCATCTGCGTGTAGGTGATGCGCCCCGGCGGCTTGCTCACATCCGCGGCGCAGATGCGCTGCAGGCAGGACTCCGCATCGCGCCCAACCAGGGCGAACTTGGCGAAGGACGACTGGTCGAAGAGGGCGGCCGCACCCCGGCAGGACGCGTGCTCGACGGCGACGTGCGCGTGCCAGTGGGGGCGCACGAAGCTGTCGATCTCCACCGGCTCGACCCCTTCGGGCGCAAACCAGTTGGGCCGCTCCCACCCGAACTTGGCGCCGAAGCAGGCGCGGCTGTCTGCCAGGCGATCGTAGATCGCGCTACGCCGTAGCGGCCGGCCGGCCTTCATCTCCTCGCGGGGCCAGACGATGGTGTAATGGTGACCCTGGCCTTCCAGCGAACGAACCAGAACCTGGCTGTCGGCCCTGTGGTAGCCGCTAAAGCGGCGGATATCGAAGCTCCAGATGTCGTAGGGCGGCTCGCCGTTCAGGATCCACTCGCCGAGCGCCATACCGGCGCCGCCGCAGCCGGTGAGACCGTAGGCATTGAAGCCCGCGCTCACGAAGATGTTGCGCACCTCCGGCGCCTCGCCCATCACCGGATTCTGGTCTTCGGTGAAGGATTCCAGGCCATTGAACCAGCTCTTGATGCCCACCGTCTTGAGCACGGGAATCCAGTCGAGCAACCCTTCGAGCCTCGGCATGAAGTGGTCGAGGTTCTCGGGCATGAGCTTGAACTCGTGGTCCCTGGGTATCGGATCGGTGAACGGGATCGGATCGGGGTCGTACTGGCCGACGAGCAGTCCGCCGACCTCCTCGCGGATGTAGTGCCAGAGGTCGGGGTCCCGCGTCGTCGGCAGGTCGCGGGTCACGCCCTCGATCGGCTCGGTGATGAAATAGCAATGATGCGAGGGCTGGATTGGGACGTTCACCCCCGCGAGCCGCCCGACTTCGCGCGACCAGATGCCGCAGCAGATCACCGCGATCTCGCAGCGGATCGTGCCGCGCTCCGTCCTGACTGCGTTGACACGGCCGCGCTCCATCTCGAAACCGGTCACCGCGGTGTCTTCGAAGAGCCGGGCACCGTATTGGCGCGCCCCTTTCGCCAGTGCCATGCATGTATCCGACGGGCTCAGGGCGCCGTCGGAGGGGATATAGAGCGCGCAATCCACATGATCGATGGTCATGAAGGGGAAGAGCGCCTGCGCTTCCTTCGCCGATATCAGTTGCATCTCGACGCCGAAGGAGCGCGCCGTCGTGATCGCCCGCTCGTACTCGTGGCGGCGGTCGCGGTTCGAGGCGACCCGCATGCCGCCGGTCTGCCGCCAACCCGTGGCCTGGCCGGTTTCGGCCTCGAGCGAGGCGTAGAGGTCGGCGCCATAGGCCATAAGCCGCCCCGCGTTCGGATCTGTGCGGAACTGCGCGAAGGCGCCGGCGGCATGCCAGGTCGATCCAGAAGTGAGCTTGGCTTTCTCGACCAGGACGACATCATCGCAGCCGTGTTTCGCCAGATGGTACGCGGTGGCACAGCCAATCGCCCCGCCGCCGATGATCACGACACGCGCCTGGTCGGGAAACCCTTGGGTCATCGGCTGCAGCCCTCCCGCATTGCGCTCGGCGGCGCTCAGTCTATCAGCGGGTCTGTGGGATCACGAAGCGGGGCGAGGGGAGTCAGGCGTTGGTGCGAAGGATGTGGTGGGCGGCGTTGTGGCCGGGTGCGCCGGTAACCTCGCCGGCCGGGTGCGTGCCGCCGCCGCAGAGATAGAAGTTGCGAATCTCGGTATCGTAGCCGGGCCGCCCCCTCAGGAACTGGCTCGGCACCACGTCGAGATGGCGGATTGCGCCATCGGTGATCCCCGTGCGCTGCTCGATGTCCCAGGGGCTCATGAACATCCACTCGCGGATGGCTGAGCGGAAATTGGGGACGAAGCGCGTCACGTAATCGACGACTCCTTCGCCCACTTCCTCGCGCCGCTCCTCCCAGGTGCCTGTCGCGAGCCGCGGCGGCGCGTAGAGACCCCAGATCGAGCAAATATGGCCATCCCGATCGGTCAGTGTCTTGTCATAGAAGGTCGGCACCTGAAGGTGGCAGATCGGCTCGCTGCAGGGCTCTCCCGCCCGCATTTCCGCTCCCGCCCGGGCATAATGATCAAGGCTCGGCGCGATCAGAATGTAGGAGATGGGCGGGCCGTCATATCCGTCGAGATAACCCGAAACGTCCGGCGGCTCGTCCATCACGCAGTGAAACTTGAAGTAGCCGGTCTCGGTCTTGAGCCGCTCCACGCGGTTCATGAGACCCGCCGGCAGATCCTCGGGCCCGAAGAGGCTCCGGTAGGTGCGCTTGGGATCGGCATTCGAGAGCACGATCTCGGCGCGGATCTCTTCACCCGAGGCGAGGCGCACGCCGGTAGCTGCGCCGCCCTCCACCAGCACCCGCACGACCGGCGCATCGCAGCGGATCTCGCCGCCCTGCTCCGCCACCGCCTCTGCCATGGTGCGGGTGATCGAGCCCATGCCGCCTTCGACGACGTAGAAGCCGTGCCCGCCAGCAGCGCCGAATTGGAAGAATATCTCGGCCCAGGCGCTGCCATTGGCGTAGGGGTCGGCCATATCCTGCACGTAGAGCATCATCGCGCGCACGCGCTCGTCCTCGAAATAGTCGGCCGCGAGGTCGACGAGCGACGAGGTGAATAAACGCTCCAACACCGCTTCGTCGCCGTTCGCCTTGGCGCGTTCCCAAACGTCGGAGAGTGTCGGCGGATCGGTCAGCATGTAGGGCTGCACCAGCGCGGTTGCCCTGGTCCAGAGGTCGACCCATTCGGGAAAGCGCGCCGCGTCGCGCGTATTCAGCCGCGCGATCGATTCCACCGTGGTCTCCATGTCGTAGTGCAGGAGTGCGTGCGAGCCGTCTTCGTAGGGAAGGAACACGGGCGGGTCGATCAAGTGCATGGTCAACCCGCGCGCGTCGAGGCCCATGTCATCGCGCACCTTCTGTTCGAGCTTCCACATGACGTAGGAACAAGACGAGACGCGGTAGCCTTCGAAAAGCTCCTCCGTCGCGCAGGCGCCGCCGACGAAGGGTCTGCGCTCGCAGAGCAGCACCTTGCGCCCCGCCCGCGCGAGATAGAAGGCGGCGACGAGCCCATTATGGCCCGCGCCGACGATGATTGCGTCGTACGTTGCGTTCGCCATTGCGTTGTCCTTCTCCCTGCGGGCGTTGCGTGCTCAGCTTGCAGTCAGCGGCCGCGCGAGGGCAAGTGTGCCGCCTCGCGCGATAGCGCCCGATGGCCCGCCCGGAGTAGGGTGGACGGGACGCCTGGAGGCAGGGGCAGAGCGGAATTCGGATTTCGAAGAGTCTTATCTCAATGCGCGACGTCGGTTCTTCCCTGTGTGATCGGGTCGAACGAACTCTTTAGATTGAAGTGCCAAGAACGACTTTGATGTATGTAAGTCTTGCATTGTAAGTACATTATTGTATGGTATGAGAGCAATAAGAAAAAAGAGTTTGATTATGTAGTTGAGCAAGGAGGGGTAAAAACGTATTGTATGGTATGAGAGGGGTGGCGATACCGCCGGGGGCTGCATGCCGCGGAATCCGGAACACGATATTCTGTTCGAGCCGGTTAAAGTCGGTCCGAAAACGACTAAGAATCGCTTTTGGCAGACTCCCTATTGCAACAGTGCGGGCTCAGACCGTCCCGGCACCCAGGCAGCGTTTCGCGGCATGAAGGCCGAGGGTGGCTGGGGCACGGTGTTCATCGAATATACCGCGATCCACCCGGAATCAGATGATTCGCCCCATTGGTCCGCGCGTCTTTGGGACGAAGGCGACGTCATCAGCTTGCGGCACGTGACCGACAGCATTCACGCGCATGGGGCGCTCGCTGGCGTGGAACTCTATTACGCCGGTTGCATTCTCAGAGCGGTGAGTCCCGCGCAATCAGCCGTGCTCCGAGCCAAGCGCCGTCGGAAGCAGTCCCTCTGGCGAGTGTCTGCGAGATGGATGAAGACGACATCCGTGCCGTCATCCAGATGCACGTCGACGCCGCAATACGGGCGCGTGACGCCGGCTTCGACATCATCGAGAACCTGGTTTCGGATTCGATGATCATGAATCAGTTCCTTCAGCCCTACTACAACAAGAGAACGGACAAGTACGGCGGCTCATTCGAGAACCGCGCCCGCTTTGCACTCGAGATCGCGGAGGCGACCAAGAAGGCCGTCGGCGATACGTGCGCCGTCGGCTATCGCTACGCCGTCGACACGATGGACGGGCCGGACGGCCTCGAGGTCTGGGACGAGGGCATCCGGTTTATCGAACTTCACGACAGAGAAGGCCTGTGCGACGTCTGGGACATGAAGGTCGGGCGCTACTCGGAACTCGGGCTGGAAATCGCTCCCTCGCGCTCCGCGTCGTCCAACTACATGGCGCCCTGGATCAGGGAAGCCAAGAAGGCCTGCAGCGTGCCCGTGGTCAGCGCCGGCCGCGTCACCA
Source organism: Alphaproteobacteria bacterium (assembly GCA_965237415.1). GTDB lineage: Bacteria > Pseudomonadota > Alphaproteobacteria > UBA828 > UBA828 > WTGU01. The sequence continues at coordinate 262,419 of CBDEFM010000001.1, read as the reverse complement.
GCCCCGACGAGATGGTTCAGATCATCAAGTCCGGTCAGGCCGATTTCATCGGTGCGGCACGCCCCTCGATCGCCGATCCCTTCCTGCCCAACAAGATCGATGAGGGGCGGACCGACGACATTCGCGAGTGCATCGGCTGCAACATCTGCCTCTCCAAGTGGTGGCAGACAACCCCCCTCATCTGCACGCAGAACGCCACATCGATGGAGGAATATCGCCGCGGCTGGCACCCTGAGAAATTCGAGCGCGCGGAGAATCCGTGCTCGGTCCTCGTGGTCGGTGGCGGACCCTCCGGCATGGAATGCGCGCGCGTGCTGGGCGAGCGCGGCTACGACGTCCACCTGCGCGAGGGAACGGACGAGATCGGCGGCTGCGTGCGCGACATCATGCGCTACCCCCATCTGGCCGAATGGGGCCGCATCATCAGCTACAGGCAGGGCCAGCTGGACAAACTCAAGAACGTGGAGGTTCACACCGGGGTCGGCACGATGAGCGCCGACAACGTTCTGGAATACGGCGCCGACAAGGTGGTCTTTGCCACCGGCGCTCAGTGGTCGACGAACGGTCTCGGCGGCGTGACCCAGGCACCGCTGGAAGGCGCCGATGCCGCCCTCCCCCAAGTCTGTACGCCCGAGCAGATCATGTCCGGCAAGGAGACCGGTAAGCGCGTGGTGGTGCTCGATTACGAGGGTTACTTCACCGGGATCAGCATGGCGGAACTGCTGGCGGATCGAGGCAGCGATGTTACTATCGTCACCAATTTCGACACCGTTGCACCGCACTGTATCTATACCGAGGAAATCCACGATGTCCGACGCATGTTGCATGAAAAGTCGATCAAGCAATATACCCTCCATTGGGCGGACAAGCTGGAGGTAGACAACGCTGTCAAGCTCACCATCTTCTATCTCTATCGGGACGGCTACGTTCGCACCATGACGCCCAAAAAGGGAGAATTTGCGCGCCGCGCCGGCACCGAGGTGACGGAGCTTGAGTGCGACAGCGTGGTCCTGTGCACGGGGCGGCTGAGCAACGACAAGGTCTTCCGCGAGGTCAAGGCGCGCAACGCGGAGTGGGCCGGGCAAGGCATCCAGGCGGTCTATCGGGTCGGTGATTGCCACGCCCCGCGCCTCATCGCCAATGCCATCTTCGACGGCCACCGGATCGCGCGCGAGTTCGAGTCGGACGATCCGCAGCAACCGCTGCCGTGGATCCGCGAACGCCAGGTCTGGGGGCACGAGACGTTCCCCAAGCGGGTCGCCTGAGAGGTCACACATGTTCCTGCATCGGGCTCATGAGGCTTCTGCAAAGCGACCGATGACTCAACCGATGGACCGGGTAGACTGATAGGGGACAAGACCCCACAAAGGAGAGGAAAAGAGAATGCTCAACTATGTGACGCTGAAGGACGAGGGCGGCCTCGAGCCATGGCCGCCGCTGGGTGATCTGCCGTTCGTGAATGTGCTCGAAGGGAACCCGGTGCACGAGGGACGTTTCGATCTGGGCGGCTTCGGCATGCGCACGATGGCGGGCGTCTGGCAGTGCACGCCGGGCAAGTTCGAATACACCTATCCCGGCGACGAGATCTGCACCTTGCTCCAGGGCAAGATCCACGTAACGGAGCAGGACGGCACGACCCACACCTATACCGCCGGCGATATCTTTTACACGTCGAAGGGTGAGCAGGTGACTTGGGTAATCGAGGAGACCGTGCGCAAGGTCTTCTTCATTCACGATCCCGAGGCCGAGCAGCTCGCCGCCTAGGCGAGGGTCTCACATCCCGGCAGCGCCGCGCCTTGCGCCCACGCGCTCGGCGCGTTCGCTGCCGGACTATCGCCAAGGACGTATAAGAGGGCGCGCCCCTGCAGCGGCGCTGCCTGCATTCTGTGCAGGGAGGCAACAATGGCCCGCGATCCCCGCCATGACATCCTGTTCACGCCGATCAAGATCGGCCCGAAGATTGCCAAGAATCGCTTCTATCAAGTGCCTCACTGCAATGCGATGGGGTACACCGAGCACCATGGGGATGTCGCGCATCGGCGCATGAAAGCCGAAGGCGGATGGGCCGTCATTTCCACCGAGCAATGCAGCATTCATCCAAGCTCCTGCTCAGCACCTTATGGGGAACGGCGACTCTGGAATGACGAGTACGCGGAGCAGTTGCGCGGCTGGGTGGATACGATGCACGAATACGGGGTGCTCGCCTCCGTGGAGCTGGTTCATAACGGGCTCGGCTTTTCCAACCGCAAGACCAAGGAAGTTCCGCTCGGCCCTTCGCCCAATACGGTTCACTACAATTGGGACCCGATCATGGGCCGGGAGATGGACAAGGCGGACATTCGCGAGTTCAGGCGCTGGCAGGTCGATGCGGCAAAGCGCGCGGTCAATGTGGGCTATGACATCGTTTACGTCTATGCCGGTCACGATATCGCTCTGCCGCAGCATTTCCTCTCGCCCCACACTAATCACCGCACCGACGAATATGGCGGCAGCGTCGAGAATCGCGCGCGGCTGATCGGTGAGCTCTTGGAAGACACCAAGGAAGCCGTTGGCGACAGGGCGGCGGTGGCACTCAGGCTGGCCGTCGACGAGAATCGCGGCGAGCACGGCATCACCTGGCAGGAGGAAGGCCAGGCGGTGGTCGAGATGTTCTCCGATTTGCCCGACTTGTGGGACGTGAACATCAGCGACTGGGCTTACGACTCCGCCACGTCGCGCTTCACCGACGAAGGCTTCCAGGAACCCTTCGTGGCCTTCGTCAAGCAGAAGACCGACAGGCCGGTCGTCACCGTGGGGCGGTTCACCTCACCCGACACGATGATCTCCCAGATCAACCGCGGAATCACCGACTTCATCGGCGCGGCGCGGCCCTCGATCGCCGATCCCTTCCTGCCCAAGAAGATCGAAGAAGGCCGCAACGACGATATCCGTGAGTGCATCGGCTGCAACATGTGCGTTGCTTCCGAGAATACGGGCAGCCTCTTCCGGTGTACGCAGAACCCAACCGCCGGCGAAGAATGGCGGCGCGGCTGGCACGCAGAAGAGATCGAGCCTAAGGGGTCCGATGACGGCGTCCTCGTCGTCGGCGCGGGGCCGGCCGGATTGGAATGCGCCCGCGCGCTCGGGCAGCGGGGCTACACGGTGCACCTCGTCGAGGCGCAGCCCGACGTCGGCGGCCGCGTGACGCGCGAGAGCGCACTTCCCGGCCTTGCGGCATGGGGACGTGTACGCGATTACCGGGTCGGTCAAATCGAAAAGATGAAGAACGTCGAGGTGCACACCGGCTCCAGCCTCTCGGCACAGGACGTGCTGGACTACGGCGCCGAGACCGTGATCATCGCGACCGGCTCCCACTGGCGTGGCGACGGCGTTGCCTACACCAACGCGCACCCAATTCCCGGATGCGACGGGAGGAGGGTCTTCACGCCCGACGACGTGATGAGCGGGAAGGCACTCGAAGGCCCGGTGGTCGTGTTCGACGACGATCACTTCTACATGGGTGGCGTGATTGCCGAGAAGCTCCGCGCTGCGGGTCACGAGGTGACCATCGTCACGCCGCTGATGGAGCTCTCGCGCTGGACCGAAAACACCCTGGAGCTGGAGAAGATCATGAGCCAGGTCCTCTCCATGGGGATCGAGTTGATCACCGATCACAACATCGCCCAGATCGGCGACAACAGCATCGAGATCTATAATGTTTATCACGATGTAAGGCGGCAGCACCTCAGCTATCAGTCTCTCGTTCTCGCCACCTCGCGGTTGCCGAACGACGCTCTCTATCGGGAGCTCGCGGCGGCGCCGGAGAAATTGGAGAAGGCCGGCATCAAGAGGCTCGAACGGATCGGCGATTGCGTGGCCGCCTCGACGATCCAGCATGCTGTTTACGAGGGCCACCGCTCCGCCCGCGAGCTCGACGCCGGAGCGATCGCCGACGTGCCCTACAAGCTGGAGTATGTTCGCGCCGACCGTGCTGTTGCCTGACCGGCAACGGGACCCGCTCGACAGACTAGCCCGCATTTCTCACCACGGTCATGGTCTGCGCGGCGCTGTCCGGCTGACAGAGCAGGAACGGCGCGCAGCGCGTCGCGCGGCCACGCGCGCGGGAGCGCACGATGCGGGGCATCGGGCAAGCGCCGTGACGCACGCTGTCGGCCAGAGAGCGCCGCCCTTCGGGTCGCGTCCAGGCGCCCGCCCGCATCGTGCGCTCCGCGCGCGTCCCGCGCGACGTCGCGAGCCTCAACCGTAGGCACCGCTATGCTTTTCGGCCTGCTCCTAGTCATCTGAATCCAAAGTGCGCCACATAAAGACAGCTATATTGGACGACCATATTCTTCGACAATAGAGCGACTTAGTGTGACGACACTGCCAATTTATAATGATCTCAACTTCAGTGTCAGGTGACTAGCGGATCGAACGCCTAGCCGCGACGCAGGCCGTGTCCGTGGCGAGAATTCCGGGCTAACATCGTCCGACCGAACAGAGCGCGGTGACCATGGCAGAAGTGCGTTCAATTGACCGGCATACGCCTGCCGACGAAGCGATGGCGATTCTCGAGGAGGACGGTGCCGTCATCTACCGTCAGGTCGTTGACGACGAGGTGGTCGACCGGGTCGCTACCGCGATGTCATGCCGGCCGCCTCCGAAGGCGGCGAATATGTCGACGACAGCACGCTTTTCAAGACGGCGATGCTCGGCGAGCCGAGCCAGCACTAGCGCGGAATTCTCCCCACCATCAAGGTCTGCGCGCCGCTGTTCAGCCTACATGGATCGCGAATCGATGGCCCCGCGCGAGCGGCGGGGCCATCGGTCCTGCGCCTGCTATTCGACCGCCTCGCGCATGCGTGAGGCGATGTCCGCGATCGCCGTTGCAGCATCCTTCTGATCGGCACCAGCCGCGCTCAGCTCCTAGTCACCTGAATCTGAAGTTCGCCACATAAAGACAACTATATTGCACGACCACATTCTTCGACAATAGAGCGACTTAGTGTGACGACACTGCCAATTGAAAATGATCTCAACTTCAGTGTCAGGTGACTAGATGATGATGTCCTGCCACACGAACCAGTTCGGAGTGTTGGGCAGGTTGTAGAGCTTGCCGTTCTCGTCCAGCCAGATGTGGATGGCTTCCCGCTGGCGATTCTCCCAGCCTTCATCCTCCCAGCGCGGATCGCCGAGCACGTCGCTGCGGATCGCGAGGCACCCGAGAGGCAGGCACTCGTTCTGGACTTCCGTGGTCAGCAGCCACTGCACGAAGAGCCGGGCTGCCTCCTTGTTCTGCGCGCTCTTGGGAATGATCCAAGATTGGCCGTAGGCCGCCGTGATCCCGGTCCCGGGGTGGACGAAGTATGTCATGTCGCCCGCCGATGCCGGACAGTCGCCGGGGATCTCCAGGTACGGCGTCGTGTCGCCCCAGGTGAAGATCATGAACACGTTGCCGCTGCACATCTCGGAATATTCCGTGTCCCACGTCGCCTCGGTATGACCGGGTGGCGCGAACTGGCGCAGGTCGAGCATGTATTGAAGCGCTCTGACGGCCGTGTCGTCCCTGTCGATGGAGACGTTCAGGTCCGTGTCCACATATTCGCCGCCCATGCCCAGCAGGATGCGCTCATAGTCGTAGTAGACCGTGAGATGGCGCTTGAACGCTGCAATCGTGCCGTAGAAGTTGGTTTCGAGAGTCTGACCGGCCAGTGTCTCGCCCTTCTCGCGGGTGAAGAACTCGGCGAGATCCCGGAACACCTCCCAGGTCGTGGGCGGCAGGGGCATGGCGTAGCCATAGGCCGCCTCGAAGTTGGCCTGCTCCGTGGGATCGTTGGCGATGCTCGTGCGGTAGGCCGCATAGGGCGGCAGGTAGTGATAGGGAACGGAGACCAACTCACCATTGTGGTAGCCCGAGATCTTGAAATGGGTCTGCACGAAGTCCTCGACCTTGACGCTGGGGTCGCGCAGAGCGGGATCGTCCATGAACTGCGTCAGGTCGCTGGTGAAGCCCGGTTCGGCAAAGGCCACCGTCTGATTGTTGGCGGCGGGAAAGATGTCGTAGTACTGCCCGCCCGTGAGCTGGTCGGCCAGCACCTGACGCCAGACCGCCTCGAGATCGGCGACTTCCAGGACCACCTTGATTCCCGTCAGCTCCTCGAACTTCTTGGCCATTTCGGTATAAGCGAGGCAAGGAGAATAGCCGTCGCAAATTCCCCGCACCTCATTGCCGGCGTAGGGCTTCGCGGCTTCTTCCAGCGACCACGCCGAAGCCTCCGTCGGCCCCATGGTCCCGGCAACGCCCAATGCCAGAGAACCGGCGACGAGAAGCGATTTCAGGCGTTGATGTGTCGGCCTGTTCACCATTGAGACCTCCCAAATTTGCTGCATCCAGGCTGTTCCCATGACGTCACCCCGCACCATGGCCTGGTTACGATACGGGATGCATGACTCTTAGGATCGTCTCGCCGCGACCTCACCCGGGCGAGCCGGTCGGCAAGGCTCGGCGACATCACACGACCACCAGTTCGCGCTTGAACGGGACATCGCCGGGCGGCGGCCCATCCAGCTCGCGGGCGAAGCGGTGGCCGCTCCACACAGCGGCGGCAATCAGCCCGGGGCCGAGGGCATCGCCGACCCGCTTGACCGATCGGATGCCGGCTTCCGCCAGGCGTTCCAGCGACTCCTTGAGTGCGTAGTAGAGCGCATCGTTGGGCAGCCGCGAGGTGACCATCACAACGGAGGCGCACTCGAGAGATCGCTCGCCCTCGCCGTAGACGCCCCCCACCTGCACCCCGCCTGCATCGATCCGCGCCAGGTTGTGGCCGGTGACGATCTCAACGCCGATCTTGACGAGGTTCGACTGGATGCCCTCTTGCTCGAGAGCCCCTTCGGCCCAGGCCGAGACCACCGGACCGGGCGTCACGAGAATGACGGCGAGGCCGTCATTGACGAGCTTCTCCGCGATCACTCCACCCATGTAGTAGTGATCGTCATCGAACACCACGACCGGGGAAGCCGGTGTGGCGCCGGCGAAGACGTCGTTGGGCGTGAGCACATGCGCGGCATCGCTGCCTGGGATCGCTGCCGCGGTATGCGCGCGGCCGATGCCGTCCCGGCGCCAGCGGGAGCCGGTGGCGACGGCCACGTGCTGATACCCCCGGCTTCGAGCGCCGTCTCGGCCGTCATCTCGCTCTCGCGGAAGACCTCGACCCGCTCATGCAGCTTCTCGATCTGGTACGTGCGGTAGTCGCGCACGCGCGCCCACTCGGAGAGGCCCGGCAGCGCGGATTCGTGAGTCATCCGCCCCCCAAGCTCACGCGAGGCTTCGGCCAGCCCGACCCGGTAGCCGCGCTGTCCGAGCGCGAGCGCACATTCCAGGCCAGCCGGTCCGGCTCCGACCACGAGCACCGAGGAATCGGAGCCCTTGGGCTCGATCCTTTCGGGATGCCAGCCGCGGCGCCACTCCTCGCCCACAGTCGGGTTCTGCGTGCATCGCATGGGCGTCTTCAGATGCTCCCCGGTCACGCAGATATTGCAGCCGATGCATTCGCGGATGTCGTCGAGACGGCCCTCCTCGATCTTGCGGGGAATGAAGGGATCGGCGATCGACGGGCGGGCGCAGCCGACGAAGTCTGCAACCCCCCGTGTTAACGGCGGAGGAATAATGCTCCACGCGGAGCGACCGGACGGTCCGGTCGCGGCGGCGCAAAAATGCGCCAACCATGGTCCTTTGTCGGTTGCGACGAGGGGCGGGGGATGTACGGCGTGGAGCTCTATGCGGCGGTTCGACTGGCGGTTGTCGACGAGGGTTTGAGCCATCACGAGGCGGGCCGTCGGTTCGGCATCGACCGTCGCACGGTGAAGAAGATGCTGAGCTACTCGGCGCCGCCGGGCTACCGCCGGACGAAGCCGGTCAGGCGGCCCAAGCTGGACGGGTTCACCGGCATCGTCGACGCGATCCTGGAGGCGGACACGGATCCGGATGTGCCGCGCAAGCAGCGCCACACGGCGCACCGGATCTTCGAGCGGCTGCGGGACGAGTACGGGTTCACCGGCGGCTATACCATCGTGAAGGACTATGTGCGTTCCCGGCGGCAATCGACGCGCGAGGCCTTCGTTCCACTGCATCACCCGCCGGGCCATGCCCAGGTCGACTTCGGCGAGGCGGTGGTGGAGCTGCGGGGGCAGCGGGAGAAGGTCGCCTTCTTCTGCCTGATCCTGCCCCATTCCAATGTCTGGTTCGTCAAGGCCTATCCGAGGGAGACGACCGAGGCCTTCCTCGACGGCCATGTCAGCGCCTTCGCCTTCCTCGGCGGGGTTCCGCGCTCGATCCTCTACGACAACACCACCCTTGCGGTGGCGCGGATCCTGGGGGACGGCACGCGCCGCAGGACGCAGGCGTTCTCACATCTTCAGTCGCACTACCTGTTCCGCGACCGCTTCGGCCGGCCCGGCAAAGGCAACGACAAGGGGAAGGTGGAGGCCCTGGTGAAGACGGCACGGCGCCGGTTCATGGTGCCGATCCCGAAGGTGCACGACCTGTCGGTCCTGAACGAGCGGCTGATGGCGCGCTGCCTGGAGCGGCTCGACGCGCTGGAGGCAGGCGACCAGGCGGCGGCGTTGCTCGCCGATCTCGACGCCCTGCGCGATCTGCCCGCCGTCCCCTTCGAGGCCTGCGAGCATGTGCCGGGCCAGGTCTCGTCGACGGCCCTGGTGCGCTACCGGCTGGTGGACTACTCGGCGCCGGCGGTGCACGCCCACAAGAAGGTGACGGTCAAGGGCTATGTCGACCGGGTCGAGATCGCGCTCGGCGCCGAGATCGTCGCCCGCCATAGGCGCTCCTATGTCCGCGGCGACGTCGTCTACGACCCGCTGCACTATCTGTCGTTGCTGGAGAGGAAGCCGGGCGCCCTGGACCAGGCGGCGCCGCTGCGGGGGTGGAAGCTCGATCCGGCCTTCGACACGCTGCGCCGCCTCCTCGAAGCCCGCTTCGGGCCGCGCGGCAAGCGCGAATACATCCAGGTGCTGCGCCTGCTGGAGGACTTTCCGGAGCGCCAGGTGACGGCCGCGGTGCAGGACGCGGTGAAGCGGCGCGTGATCGGCTTCGATGCGGTCAAGCACCTGCTGCTGGCGCGCATCGAGAAGCGGCCGGCCCGTCTCGACCTGACACGCTATCCGCACCTCCCCCAGCCCTTCGTCGCCGCCACCCGTAGCGCCGATTACGCCACCCTGCTGGCCGCCGGCCATGGCTGAGGCCCCCCGCATCCTGCTCGAGCATCACCTGAAGAGATTGAAGCTGCCGACCTTTCTGCGCGAGTACGAGAAACTGGCGCGCCAGTGCACGGCCGAGGGGCTGGATCATGTGCGGTTCCTGGCCCGGCTGGTGGAGCTGGAGATGATCGACCGCGAGCGCCGCCTGGTCGAGCGGCGCATCAGGCAGGCCAGGTTCCCCGTCGTCAAACAGCTCGAGAGCTTCGACTTCAAGGCCATCCCCGCGCTGAACAAGGCGCAGGTGCTGGAGTTGGCGCGCTGCGAGTGGATCGAGCGGCGCGAGAACGCGATCCTGCTCGGGCCCTCGAGTCCGAGTGCATAATGCACACCTCGCTACGTTATTGAAAATCCAGCTGTTCCTGGTTCGGATCGGCTGTTAGCGGGCGCGATTGGCGCAGGTCAGTGCCGTACAGGGCGTCTATCAGCGCCTCCGGGATGGCCCATGGCCCTCCCTTGCACACCTGCGTGGCGTCGATTGTGCCGCCCGCAATCAACCGCAGCACCGTCATCTTGCTGATGCCGAGCCGTGCGGCGGCATCGGTCAGCGTCAGCTCGCCCCGCTCCGCCATCTCGCCTGATCGGAAGACGGCAACGCCACGGCTATTGCGGAAGGTGCGCACCCGCGCTTCCGTCCACGAGTTGCCTCGCCCGGTCTTCTTGCCGAGGCGGTTGAGCGTGGCCGCGATCGCGCCGTCCGGCAGCTGCCTCGCCAGTCCGCGAACCAGGTCGACCACCTCGGCGCTCGCCGCCCAGCGATGCTGTCCCCTACGGTTGCGCGGCACGCTCAGACGCGTGTGGTCGCCGCCACGCCAGTGGAGAAGAAGGTCAACGCAGCCATCGGCCAGCGTGACGACGATCTCCTCCAGAACCGCGCGCAGGATGGCCTTGCGCGTCTCGGCGGTGGCATCGGGGCGCGACCACGCCGTCGAGAGATCATCGCCCAGCGCCATCAAGCGCTGTTTCTCCGCGCATGACGGTGCCTCCGGACGGGCGGCCGCAGTGGCGGCGAGCCGCTCCTCCTGCCGGCGCACATCCGCCAGCCGGTCGTTCCACCGTCGCTCCAGCTCGGCCGCGACAAGGCGGTTAGCTGGATCGACGGCATCGTATTGGCGCTGTGCCAGATCGGCCTCGTAGCGCGCCTGCGTCAGCGCCAGCTCCGCCTGCCGTCGGATCTCGGCGTTGTCGCTCTCACGGGTCTCGATGGCGGCCAGCGCCGCTTCGACGCCGAGCGGAGATAGCAGTCGCAGCACTGCATCGCCGACCGCAGTATCCACGCGCAAGCCGCCGAAGGCGATGCACGGCCTGGTGCCGTGGTTGACATGCGCGCCTTGGCAGCCGTAACGGACGCAGTACCCCTTGGTGCCGCTGTAGTGGACGTGCACACGCCGGCCGCAGTGTCCGCAGCGCAGCAGGCCCGCGAGCAGCGCATCGCCGCGGCGCACGGCGCCCCTTGCCATCAAGCCCCGCAGTTGGCGTTGTCGGCGATCAGACGCTGGTTCCTCTCGTACTCGTCCCAGGAAACGTAGCCTTCGTGGTGATCGCGGATCAACACGTCCCAGTCCGCGCGATCGCGGCGAAAGCCGCGCGTGACGCGCTTGCGTCCGTTCTCGACGGTCACGCGGCTCTCCGTCCGGCCAAACGCGTACGCGCCGGCGTAGACGGGGTTGGTCATCAGCTTGTGGACGGTGCCGTAGACCGGCGGCTTCCAGACAATATGGCGCTCCTTGCCAACGATCCTGACGGCCGGCAGCAGCACTTCCTCCTGCCGCAGCCAGAGGTGGACCTGGCGGATGCTCCGGAACTCCGCGAACTTGCGGAACACGAGATCGATTGCCTCACGCACGCGCCGGTCGGGATCCTTGGCGATCCGGTCGCATCGGACCTTCACGTAGCCCACCGCGACGCTGAGGAATAGCTCGCCACGGGACGCCTTCAGGCGCAGCGCCTCGAGCGAGCGCTGGCGCAGCGTCGAGAGCTCCATCTCCGACAGCGTCCCCTTCATACCCAGCAATAGACGGTCGTTCGGCAGGCGAGGATCATACAAGCCGTCCTCGTCGCCCAGCAGGCAGCCCACAAGCGCGCAGAACTCCAGCAGCGTGTGCCAGTCGCGGCCGTTTCGAGCGAGCCTCGAAGCCTCCAGCGACAGCACGATGCCGACGCGCCCTTCGCAGATCGCCAGCAGCAGCCGATCGAAGCCCGGCCGCGACGTTCCGCCTCCAGAGCGGCCGAGATCCTCGTCGATAATCACGGGCTCGTCCCAGCCCAGACCGCGAGCCCGATCCGCAAGGCCGTACTGACGACGGCGGCTCTCGTGGTTGTGCCGCAGCTGGTCCGGCGTCGACTGCCGAATGTAGACGACCGCCTCGCGCGCCAGATGGTCAGGCGCGATCTTGTTCATCGCCCGCCTCCTTCTCCGTGGCCGTCCCGTCCGCCATGTCCTCCGTCGGGTTCGCTGCCGCTTCGAGCAGCAGCGCCGCCAGTATCGGGATTACCGCCCCTCGCATCGCCGGCGTGAGTGCCGGACCCGGCTCCAGTAGTTCCAACAGCTCTCCCTGTCTTCCCATGTCGCCCTCCCAAATCCATGCGGGAGGGCGATGGTAGAACAGCGTCGATGTCCGAACGGAGGTCGCGCAGGGCGTCCAGCGCGATCCGCGGCTGATCCGTCACCGTCATCGCCGCCGCGTCTGGAAAGCACATCCAGGTCGGTATCTGCGCCAGCGTGCCATCCGGCTGGCGGACGACGTAGATCATGGTCCCCTTGAAGCGGTGGCGCCGAACCACTTCCACGCGCTGGCCCGTGCGGGGGTGGAAGGGGTAGTGGATCTTCGTCGGACCGCCCTGGTATCGGGCAGTGTGTGGCTGTTCCGTCAGGCGTCGGCAAGACGCATGTCGCGCTCGCCCTCGGGCTTGCCGCCTGCCAGAAGGGCCTCTCCGTGCGCTTCACCACCGCCTCTCACCTGGTCCACGAGATGATCGAGGCGCGCGACGAGAAGAGGCTCCTCCGCCTCCAGGACCAGCTCGCCAGGGTCAATCTCCTGATCGTCGACGAGCTCGGCTACGTGCCCCTCTCGCAGACCGGAAGCGAACTGCTGTTCGACGTCTTCAGCCGGCGCTACGAAAACGGCGCCACAATCGTGACCTCAAACCTGCCCTTCCAGGAATGGACAACGGTCTTCGCCAGCGAGCGCCTCACCGGCGCGCTGCTCGACCGCATCACCCACCATGTCCATATCCTGGAGATGAACGCAGACAGCTACCGGCTCAGGCAGAGCCGATCGCGACGCCAGCGCCCGTCCGAATAACCCCCCGCTTGTCCCCGTGGGCCCATAGGCCCCACCCACGCGCGGGCCGCCGCCAGCCGCGCACAGGGCGCGTCGACCCGCGCGCGCGGGTCCCTCCCGTGGACTTTTATGAGGCAACAGAAGTCAAGGTGCGATGCACGCTATGTCTCGAGCATGTCTTGTCTCCTTTGGTTGGCCAGATCGGCGGCGCGTCTTGCCGGGTCGGAACGCTTCTCGCATGGGTCGCACGACCGTGCGGATGCCCAACTTTTAGGCTCAATTCGCAAATCGTACGCATCGTTGGTAGAATGGCCCGAATCTCAGGAGGTTTGGTCATGGATAGTCAGGATTTTCAGGGCTGGCTTTCGGCGGCGAGCGGGCTGACGCGGGCACAGCGGCGCGAGGCACTGGGCGGTTCTGTCTGGCCGGAGTACGGGCGAGGCGTCGAAGGCGGCGATCGAACTCGCTGTGGACGAGGCCCGGCGCTGTCCGCATTGCGCGCGGGAGGGGGCGGTTTCACGGGGCAAGGCACGTGGTCTTCGGCGCTACCAATGCAAAGGCTGCGGCAGGACCTTCAACGCGCTAACCGGCACCCCGCTGTCGGGCTTGCACCACAAGGAGCGCTGGCTGTCGTTCGGGGCCTCGCTTGCGGAGGGGGAGACGGTGAAGGCGTCGGCAGAGCGCTGCGATGTGGCGGTGAGCACGGCGTTCCGCTGGCGTCATCGGTTTCTGGCGGCGGCCCGTCATCGTTCGGGGGTGCTCAAGGGGATCGTGGAAGCGGACGAGACCTATGTGCTGGAGAGCCGGAAGGGGGCGCGCAAGCTGGGGCGCAAGGCACGGCGGCGGGGCGGCAAGGCGAAGAAGCGTGGCCTCTCGCGCGAGCAGGTGCCGGTTCTCATGGCAGCGGACCGGAGCGGGACGACGTTCAGCGCGGTGCTGCCCAGGGTTGACGCGACGGCCCTCACGGCCGCCCTCGATCCGGTGCTCGCCAGGGACGCCCTGCTGGTCTCCGACGGCGGCGCGAGCTACCCGCCGTGCGCCGCCGCGCTCGGGGTGAGCCACGAAGCACTCAACCGGTCGATTGGGGAACGGGTTCGGGGCGATCTGCATGTGCAGACGGTGAACAGCCGCCACAGCCGGAGGAAGGACTTCCTGCGACCTCGCCGCGGGGTCGCCACCCGCTATCTGGACAACTATCTGAGCTGGTTCCACCTCGTCGGCCTCGCCCCCGGCGCCAATGATCGCGCCTGCCTCGCCGCCGCCGTGACGAGGTAGCGCATATGATTCGCGAATTGAGCCAACTTTTATTCGGGCGGTTTCCGGCGCCGATGCGCCGGATCCGTCCCCCAATCCCGCTTGCTGCGGGCACAGCGTTCCGGAGGCGGGACCCTTCTACGGGGCGGCGTCTTTCTGCCCTGTCCACGGTCGGCCACTCACCACCCGGCCCAGCGCCGGCCGCGTCCGGCCGGACTGGAACAGTGCGGTCTCAGGATCAGGCGAGCCTGGCGCCTGTCGGCACGAGACCGGTCTCACAGAACCGCCAGAGAGCGATGAGCAGCTTGCGGGCGAGCGCTACGACCATCACACGACGGATTCGTCCCCGGCCTCCCGCGGTTCGGTCTTCGAACCATTTGCTAAGCGCGCTGTCTGGCTGATGGCGCAACCAGCGCCACGCCATTTGAACGAGCTGAGCCCGGATCCAGGCTGGACCGTCACGGCTGATCCCCTGGTCGCGTTGCGTGTCCCCGCTCGCCCAAGGGGTTGGCGTTATACCAACCCAGCTCGCGAGCTCCCGGCGGTTGCGGAACCCGCGATAGAAGATCTCGTGCGTCAGCAGGGTCGCGTCGTTCTCGCCGATCCCCTTCAACCGGGTCAGCGTCGCCATTCTCGCCGCCGCCTGCGCATCGCTTCCCTCGGGCGCCACCGGCACCGCGAGAGCCTCGCCCTGGCGGACGATCGCGTCGCGCTCGGCCTCGACCTGCGCGATCTGGCGCTCCACGAGGGACAACCGCTCCGCAAGGCGCAGGATCTCCTGCCGGGCCCACGGCGGGAACGTCGATCCGTATGCGGTCCTCACTTCGGCGAACCGGGCCTCGAAGCCCTTGGCGCGGGGCTGCAGGTCGAAGATGCCGGGCAGCTTCAGGAGCCCTTTGACCGCGTTGGTCAGCGATGTCCGCTCCTTCACCAGGCGCCGGCGCTCCCGGAGCAATCGCTTGCGGTCTTCCTCCTCAACGCTCGGTATCCGCACCCGGCTGAGCACCGCCGCGTCGCCCCGGTCGTGCGCCAGCAGCGCGCGCACCATCTTCCTGGCGTCGATCCGATCCGTCTTGCGCTGCTTCGCCTTTCGGTTCACCAAAAGGCTCGCAGGATCGAGCACGACCGTCTCGACAGACATCGTTCGGTCCAGCCAGCGCGCCAGCCAGAACCCCTCATAGCCCGCTTCGTAACAGCACAGAACACGCACTTCACGGCCGAGCGCGCGTTCGGCCCTGGTCTGCTGATGCTCGATCAGAAGACCTACGACGTCCGCTGCCGCAAGCGAGTGCAGGCCGATCCGCTCACTCGCCGGGCTCTTGATCCCAACCACCCAACTCTTCCGGCTTATCTCGATCGCGACGTACAGCGTGTTGTGCTCCGCGCCGACCGACGCGACGATGTCGCTACTTGGGGGCATCTCGTGTCTCATGTTGAGGATTCCTGGCCGGCGGCACCGTAGCGCCGCTCGCCGAGTCGCCTCATAGGATCTACAGGGACAAGCTGCCACCCAGCCCGTGGCACAACTTTGCGCCGCCGCGCCGGTACATAATCTCGCCGCCGTTGACATATTGGTCTGGATGATGAAATCATTCTTCGACGACGTCCCTCGGGAGGTGGAGGAGGCAGCCTTTCTCGACGGTGCGGGTCCGTTTCGCGTGTTCTTTCAAATCGCGTTGCCGATGACATACACGGGACTGGTGGCGGTTATCATTTTCGTCCTGATATTCTCCTGGAACGAGCTTTTGTTCGCGTTGGTCCTCACGGGAGGCGAGGACCGCACGTTCACGGCGATGATCCCGTCTCTGGTGGGGCACCCCAAGGGTCTGTGGCCGCAGGTCGCGGCCGCCTGCATCTTCCAGAGCGTGCCGGTGCTTGTCCTGATTTTCTTTGTGAAACGCTACCTGGTTCGCGGCCTCACCTTCGGCGCAGTGAAGGGCTGAGGAGCGTGCCGTCTCGCGGCCGCGCTCCTGCTGCCTGCCACCCCTGCTCATCGAGGAGCCGCGCGGGTGCGACGCCGATGAAGCAATCGTCCTCTAACCAGCGGAATGCGGGTCGCCGCTTAGGGCTCGCAGTCACCTTGGGCGGGCACGAGCGTCAGGGATAGCCCCCTCCGGTGGCGTCGTTTCCGCCATCGACTGAGAAGTTCGTTCCGGTGACGTAACTGGAAAGATCGCTGGCTAGAAACAACACGCAATTCGCCACCTCGCTGGGCTTCGCCAGGCGACGCATGGGCACGCCCGACGCCAGCTCCTCCGGCGTGCTGCCGGCCTCCTTCAACATCTCGTCGACCATCTGGGTATGTACCTCGCCGGGACAGACCGAGTTGACCCGTATATTCTCTTGCGCGTGATCGAGGCTCATACACCGAGTCATCTGCACCACGGCACCCTTGCTCGTGCAATAGGCGAGGTAGCCGGCCTCGCCATTGAGGCCCCATTCCGAAGCAAGATTGATAATGCAGCCGCCTCCCTGCTTACGCATCTGCACAACCGCCGACTTACTAATCACAAAGAGCGAGGTTATGTTGACATCGACGATCTCGCGCCATTGCTCCTCGGTTGTTTCTACGACGTCGCCGGCGCTGAGAACTCCCGCATTGTTCACCAATACGTCGAGAGCACCAAAGCGCTCGACAGTCGCCGAGACGAGCCTGTCCCCGACCCCTTCGGCGCGCACATCGCACGCCAAAAAATCGGCATCGGCTCCCTGCGCTTTTAGCGCCGCGACAACGGATGAGCCGCGCTCTTCGTTGCGGCCGGTGACCATTACCGACGCCCTTGCCTCAGCGAAAGCATTGGCGCAGGCCTCACCGATGCCAGTAGTGGATCCCGTGATCAACGCGACTTTTCCACTGAAGTTCATCATCGCAATACTCACCTCTACGGTCGATTATTGAATATTCGAAGGGAAAGCGGTGCAACGAGACCGTCAGGATAGGATAGTGCCAAAGGCGATACAAGTGCACGGTCCGAGTGCAAGCAATCGGATCACGACCCACGATCCGTCCGGTCTCCGGGGCGCGCTCCAGCGCCGGCGCATAGTCTCTCTGCCGCTGACACCAAGCTCCGTGACCCAGTTCTTAGTCCGGATTTTGCTTCACGATTACGGATGGCGTTGCGCCCAGGCGTTCGATCCGTCAGGAGCGACCGAAATGCGTACCCGATCGAGACCTACGGCGCCTACACCCGCCGCATTGGACGCTAACGTCGCGGTATGGTTTACGCGCCCAGCTTAGTGGACGGAGACCTGCGCGACCCGCCTTGAGCGCAATACCATGACGCTGGAGCCGCTCTGCAACACGCGGGTGATCCGCGACCTGGCAACCGACGTGGTCCCGCCCGCTGAGAGGCTCGACACCGACTGAGGGATGGCCTCCGGTCAGCCGGACGGTATCTCGGCGCCCCAGATCTGGCGTTCCCGGATCCACGGCAGGGGGCGCTCGGGGTGCGGTGAATCGAATTCGCGTGCCAGCCGGTGCGCGTCGAAGATCGCGTTCATCAATTGTTGCGGCGCGCGGCAGTCGCCGACCCGGTAGATGTTGAGAATCTCCTTCGCCTGCCACTCGCCGGCGCGCGCCTTGAGCTCTCGATAGAGTGCGGCGTTCGGGACGCGCGCGGTGACCAGCACAACAGAGTCGCACGCCGCCTCGATGGTCTCGGTGCCCTCGCGGCGCCCGAACCGCCCATTGCCGAGATCGGTCAAATCGGGACTGTCGCGGTAGAGGTCGTACAGAGTAACTGCGCCGGGCGCGATCCGTTCCAGCCAATGGCAGGTGAACTTCCCGATCCTCTTCTCGTGCATCATGCGTTTGAGGTTGCCCATCTCCATCGTGAAGTAGGTGTATTCCGCGACGTTGGCCGCATCGGTCACGATCGTCACCTGCTTGCCCTGATCGGCCAGAAGCTCGGCCATCGCAGCCCCGGTAAAGTGGTTGTCACCGTCGACGATCACGACCCGCTCGCCGACGGGCTTCCCGGCCATGACCTGTTCGGGCGTGAGACAGTGCGCCAGCGCCGCGTCGGCGCCGGGGATCGGGGCGTGCGTCTCGGCCGCCAGCCCGTTGTCCGACCAGCGCGAGCCTGTCGCGATCACCACCCGATCGGCGCCATAGTCGAGCACGTCGTCCGTCGTCATCCTGCCCACGCCGAGATGAACCTCAACATTCCGGAGCTTGGCGAGCTGGATTTCCCGGTAGCTGATGACCCGGCCCCACTCGGCGCAGCGCGGATAACGCGCGACATCCTTCCAGAGACCACCGAGCTCGGCCTCGGCCTCGCGCAGGTGCACGTCGTAGCCGCGTTCCCCCAAGACCCGCGCGCACTCCATGCCGGCCGGCCCGCCGCCCACCACCAGAACCGCGCAGGGGTCCGTCGTCTTCGCGAACTTCTCGGGATGCCAGCCGCGGCGATATTCCTCCATCGTGGTCGCGTTCTGGGTACAGTAAATCTGGCCGTTCTGCTGAAACTTCGAGACGCACATGTTGCAGCCGATGCACTCGCGAATGTCCTCGCTGCGCCCTTCCTCGATCTTCTTCGGCAGGAAGGGGTCGGCGATCGATGGCCGCGCCGCGCCGATGATATCGCACTGGCCCGCGTTGATGACGCCGACCATGTCGTCGGGACTGGTGAAGCGCCCGTTGTTGACCACCGGTATATCGCCCATCACGGACTTGACCTGATCGACGAACGGCCTGGTCCAGTTGGTCTTGCGGAAGCGCGAGCCGCCGGCATCCTCGCCCGCCCACTCCTCGAGATCGCCGATCTTGGTCGACAGCACGTCCACCACGCCCTCGCGCGCCAGGATTTCACAGAAGCCGAGGCCCTCGTCGAAATGCTGGATGCCCCTTTCTCCGCGGGTGGTGTCCAGACTGAACCGGGCACAGATGGCGCTGTCGTCGCCGCACGCGCTCTTGAGCGCGCTCAAGACCTCGATAGTGAAGCGCGCACGGTTCTCCAGCGAGCCGCCGTAGCCGTCGTTTCGGTGATTATAGCGCCGCTCGAAGAACTGCATGGTGATGTTGCTGTCGCTGCAGATCACTTCGAGGATGTCGAAGCCCGCCTGCTGGCCGCGCTTCGCCGCTTCCACGTACATTTCGATGAGCGCCTTGATGTCGTTCGCGTCGGCCTCGTAGCCGTAAAGGGCTCGCGAGCGGTAGCCGTCGGATGGAAGGTCGCCCGAACTGCGCGGCACCTCGCGGGATTCGAGGCAGGCCGACTGGATACCGCCATACCAGAGCTGAACGCCGGCCAGGGCACCGTGACCGTGAAGGGTGTCGCAGAGGTGGCGCAGATTGACGATGTCGCCTTCATCCCAAAGGCGCGCGGACACGTAAGGATAGTCGTCGGATTCGGGATCGATCGAGCAGAATTCCGTGAACACGGTGCCCCACCCGCCTTCGGCCTTCATGCCCCGGAACGCTGCCTGCGCGCCCGGTCTCTCGGAGCCCGGCCCAGCGCAATGCGGTGTCTGCCAGAACCGATTCCTAGCGATTTTCGGGCCCACTGCGATAGGTTCGAACAAGATGTCGTGTTTCGGATCACGTGGCATGAATTCAACCTCCCCTGTGTCAGAGTCCAACATTCAGCGAGAGCGCCTGGAGGACTGTCTGCCAACGCACAGCGGATGCCCCACTCAAGCTCATAAAGCCGCGTCTCTCGCCCTATTCACCGTCGAGCGATGCGGCAACGTTTCTGCCAGTCTCCATGTCCATCACCTGAACGTTGGCCTCGTCGACGCGCACCTCCACCCGGTCGCCGACCCGCAGCGTTGTTCGCTTCGTTACCTGCTAAAGGATCACCGCCAGCGGCGGCGCTGCGACGCACGCGTTGACAATCGCCGAGATGCGTCCGTATGGCTATATCCTCAGCGGCAAACGCAACAACAGAAACGGATGCTGCTCGGAACAATCTCACCGGCGTGGGCGGCGTCGATTCCTCGGTGGCGATCGGAAGCACCCAAGGGGCGCGAACCGCGGTTGGAGGAGTGCCCCGCGCAATATGCCGCCCTAGCGCACCGCGTGCTACATCATCAAGGCATGACTGGCAGCGGCCCTCGGTAGCACCTTGGCCTACCCGGAGCATGTCCGCTGCACTGCCCCTGCCGGCCCGTGCATCGCCCTTTCCAGCCCGGCGCAGCCGCCCATTTCCCGGCTGATTTGACCTCGAGTCCTGGCGTTTCAGGTTATTTCTCGGTCCATTTCACCTAATTTTTTGGTCGCTACTCCGTCTTCGTCCCCTCTCCGCCCTTCAGGGGGAGAGGGACAGGGAGAGGTGGGATAAAGCGGCTGCGGCCCTGAAGCGCTACTTGTTGGGCGCGGCGATGCGGTGGCCGAGGGCGAACATCTCGAACTCGCCGTCGACCATGTGGGCCGTCCGCTCCGTCTGGCGCTTGAACCAGGGGGTCTGGGTGTGGGCGTCGAAGTCGGCTTCGGTGAGATAGATCTCGTAGAAGATGAAGCGCTGCGGATCGTCGCGGTCGACGCTCACCTCGAAGGCGATGCAGCCCGGTTCCCTGGAGATCGAGTTGGCGGCGTGGCGCTTCACCAGCCGGGTGAACTCGGCGACGTGCTTCGTCTTGATCCTGAGGGCTGCGGCGACGGTGTAGGGCATTGCGGGGTCTCCCGTGGTGGATGGTGTCTGCGACACCGTTCAGGCGGCGGCGCGGATCATCTCCGCCGCGCGCTCGCCGATCATGATGCAGGTGGCGTTGAGGTTGGCGCTGACGACGGTCGGCATGATCGAGGCGTCGGCCACATAGAGGCCGTCAAGCCCGTGCACCTTGAGGCCGTCGTCGACCACCGCCATGGGGTCGTTCCCCATCTTGCAGGTGCCGGCGGGGTGATAGACGCCGATGGCGTTGGCGCGGATGTACTCGCGCCACTCGTCGTCGCTCTGCACGCCCGCGCCGGGCAGGTACTCGCCGACGATGTAGCGCGAGATGGGCTCGCTGGCCAGGACGGTGCGGAAGAAGCGTGCGCCGAGCGCCAGGGTCTCGATATCGCGCTCATCGGCAAACAGGTTCGGCTGGATCGCGGGCTGGGCGAGGGGGTCGGCCGACGCAAGGCGCACGGTGCCGGCCGAGTAGGGCCGGTGCAGGTTGGTGAGGCCGGTGATCGCAGGCCTGTCGAAGACCTCCGGCCCGTCGGCGGTGAGGTCGTAGCCCGCCGGCGAGAACAGGTACTGCACGTGGCTGCGCGACTTGCTCGGATCGCAGCGCCGGAAGCCGCAGACCTGGGCGATCGGCGTGGAGGCCGGGCCGGTGCCGGCCAGCAGCCACTGGGCACCGTAAAAGAGCGCGCTCAGCAGCCCGGTCTGGACATTGTAGGTCTTGCGGTTGACCCACATGGTCTGGCTGATCCCGGCATGATCCTGCATGTTCTCGCCCACGCCGGGCAGGTCATGGCGGACCTCGATGCCGTGCTCGCGGAGGTGGGCTTCAGGCCCGACGCCAGACAGCATCAGGAGCTGCGGCGAGCCGAAGGTGCCGGCGCAGAGGACGACTGCCTTGGCGGCGGTTGCCTGCCTGCGTTTGCCACGCCGGAGGTAGTCCACGCCGACGGCGCGCGTGCCCTCGAACACCAAGCCCAGAGCCTGGGCGTGGGTCACGATACGCAGGTTGTCGCGGCCCTTGGCCGGCCAGAGATACGCCCGTGACGCGCTGTGCCGCCAGCCCCGGCGCTGGGTGGCCTGGACGTAGCCCACGCCCATCTGCGGCGGTGCGTTGATGTCCTCGCGGAAGGTCATGCCCGCCTTGACGCAGGTCTCGACCAGGACGCGGGAAAGCGGATGCAGCGAGCGGATGTGGGAGACGGAGAGCGGCCCTCCCGCGCCCCGGTATTGGTCAGCGCCGCCCTCGAAGTCTTCCAGGCGGCGGAAATAGGGGAGGACGTTCTCGAAGTCCCAGCCGCGGCAGCCGAGCGCCGCCCAGCCGTTGTAGTCCTCGGGCGCACCCCGCACGTAGGAGGTGGCGTTGATCGAGCTGGTGCCGCCCAGCACCTTGCCGCGCGGCATGTAATCCTCGCGCCCGCCGCGGGTGGGATCCGGCTGGGCCATGAAGCGCCAGTCGTAGCGCGGATTGGTGATGCCGTAGAGCATGGTGCCCGCCGGCATCAGGATGACCATGCGGCGGTCCGAGCCGCCGGCCTCCAGCAGCAGCACCCGGTTGCGCCCGTCCTCCGAGAGCCGTGCGGCGACCACGCTGCCGCTGGAGCCCGCGCCGACGACGATATAGTCCGCCTGATGGTCCGACCGCATCGCCCGGACCATTAGCGAAGGTTCAGAGCGTGGGGGCTAGGATCCGCCGCTGACCGTCGCCTTTTCGATGACCACGGCCTCTTGCGGCACGTCGCTCGGGAAGGGGCCGCCGGGGCCGGTTTGCAGAGCAGCGATGCGGTCCACCGTCTCCATGCCGTCGACCACCCGGCCGAACGCGGCATAGCCCCATCCTTGCGGGTTCTTGCCGCGATGGTTGAGGAAGTCGTTGTCGACGACGTTGATGAAGAACTGCGCGGTGGCGGAGTGGGGGTCGGCCGTGCGCGCCATGGCGATCGTTCCCCGATCGTTGCCGGGGGCATTCGGGGCCTCGTTCTGGATCGGCGCGCGCGTCGGCATCTGCTCGTAGCGCTGCGTGTAGCCGCCGCCCTGGATCATGAAGCCTGCGATCACCCGGTGGAAAATCGTCCCGTCGTAATAGCCGTCCCGGACATACTGGACGAAGTTCGCAACCGTCTCGGGCGCGGTCTCGAGCTCGAGCGCGACTGCGAACGAGCCGTGCGTGGTCTCGAACGTGACGAGCGGGCTTCCGCCTTCGTCGGCGTGGCTTTCGGTCTGATCGGTCATCATGGTCCCCGCCGCGACGGCGAGCGCCAAAACGGCGGGGAACCATCGCGTTATGATTTTGGACAGGTTGAACAAGGCTCCGCTCCCGGATCGTGAAGGTGCGCGCTGCGGCGCAGTCTACACGCGGGGCGTGCTCAAAGGACAGGCAGCCCCGGCCGAATCCGGCCAGCTGCTTTCTTGACAGGTTCCGCCGGCAACCGTAGCGTTTTTTCAGGTTGGAACTTTCCGATCTGTCCGGCGCAGCCAAACTCAAGGGAGGCACATATGCGAAAATCAGACAGTGACATCCGAGCCTACGACAATGCGATAAAACGCATCAGGCACTTCCGGGGGCGGGAGCTCACCCGCCGTCAGGTGCTGAAGGCCTCGGCCGCGACGGCGCTCGGCGCGACACTTGCGTCGCAGTTCGTGCCGCGCGAGGTGCATGCCGACGTGGGCGGGACCATCGTCCACTTCGCCTCGTCCGGCAAACGGCTCGCGAATTCCTTGCGGGCGGTCAAGCCGCTCTTCGACAAGGTGTTTCCGAACGTGACGCTCGAGGTCGTCTCGAAGCCGATGAGCGAGGCGCTGACCCAGATCAACACCTACATGCGGTCCAAGAGCGACGCCTTCGACATCATCACCCAGGACCACGCCCAGTTTGCGGCGCTGGACGCGATGGGCGCGCTCACCGACCTCGGGCCCTATATCGAGCCCTTCCCGGACTGGTACGCGGACTATGAGCAGGATGTGCCGGAGAACTACCGACACATGTGGAACCTGCCCAAGGGGCCGGCCCCGCCAGGCTACGTCGCGGCCCTCGCGCCCGACGGCAACGCGATGATGACTTTCTACCGCAAGGACGTCTTCGAGAAGTACGGCGTGCCTGTGCCCGAGACCTGGGACCAGGTGATCGACGCCTGCAAGGAGATCCACGACCCGGACAACGAGCGCTACGCCTATTGCGCGGCGATGCAGCGCAGCTTCTGGGCTGGCTACCAGTACTTTGGCGCACTGCGCGGCATGGGCGGTGCCGTCTTCGCCGACGAGGAGAACAAGGACTATACGGTGACGCTGGAGAGCGAGGAGGCCTATCAAGCCCTGAAGGTGCTGGTCGAGCTCCAGAAATACGCGCACCCGGTCGCCGCCAACGCCGGCGAGGACGAGGTCAACCAGGTGTTCGCCGCCGGCACCGCGCTCTACAGCCCGCTCACCTGGGGCACGGCGGTGCTCAACGACGCGTCTTACACCGACCTGCACGAGCATTGGCACATGGATCTCTCGCCGCGAGGCACCGGACCCAACGGCGCTCACCGCGCGCTCGCCGGCGGCTTCGGCCAGTTCATGCCGACCTTCGGCGGCAATCGGGAGACCGCCTTCGCCTGGATCAAGTTCCTCAACTCAGGCGATCGGGAGGATCTGGACGGCAGCCCCCTCATCGCGGATGCGATCGTGGGTGCCGGCGGCCAGCTCTCGCGGGTCTCGACGCTCAAGCGCTGGTCGGACCGCAAGCCCTTCTTCGTCGGCCTGATGAAGGCCTATCCGGTTTCGGTGGTCAACACGCCGACGGTGCCGGAGGCCTACGCCATCATGGGTGCCATGGGCGAGGAGGTGGCCGACGCGGTCAACGAGGAGCAAAGCATCGAGGATGCGATGAAGGCCAATAGCAAGCGGGTCCATCGCATCATGGAGGACAGCGGCTACTACGCCTGAGTGCGTGAGGCCGGGGTCTTCCCGGAACCTCGGGCGTGACTGTAGCCAGCCTTGAGGCCCGGCCGCCGCGTGCGGCCGGGCCGTCCCGGCCGCTGCGGCCGGGTGCGGTGGCGCGCCAGCAGCGGCGCACCGCTTACATGTTGCTCGCGCCCTGCGTGCTGGTCCTGCTGGCGCTCGCAATCTTCCCGCTGGCCTTCTCGGGTACGCTCTCGTTCAAGGTCGACCCGCTCTACAACCCGGACGTGGCGCGCTTCGTCGGCTGGCGCAACTACGACGACCTGTTCGAGGACCATCGCTTCTGGAACAGCATCCGGCTCACCGTGATGTGGGCCGTTATCGTCGTCTCCATCCAGATGGTGCTCGGCTTCTTCCTCGCCGTGCTGCTCGATCGCAAGATGCAGGGTGCCGGTCTGCTGCGCACGCTCATCATCATTCCGGTGTTCATCTCGCCGATCGCCATGGGGCTCACTTGGCGCTTTATCTTCGAGCCGGTCTCGGGCCTTGCCAATTGGATCCTCAACACCGGCTTCGGCCTCGAGAAATGGACCTGGATCTCGCACAAGGACACCGCGCTCGCCACGCTGATGCTCGTCGACTGCTGGCAGTGGACGCCCTTCATCGCGCTGATCCTGCTCGCAGGGATGCAGAGCATCTCGCCGGAGATCACGGAGGCGGCTAAGCTCGACCGGGTGCGCGGCGTCACCTTCTACACGCGCATCGTGATCCCGCTGATCCGCCCGGTCATCATGGTGGTGATCCTGATCCGGCTGGTGGATGCGATCCGTATCTTCGATCTCAACTTCATCATGACAAGGGGCGGGCCGGGATCGTCGACGCTGCTCGCCAGCGTCTATGACTACACCATCTTCGAGCAGGGCCATCTCGGCCTGATGGCGGCCTACGGGTTCGTCATCCTGATTCTGATCAACCTAGTCGTCGTCTTGTTCCTCAATACGCTCTACCGAACGGAGAAGGCGGCGCGCGCCGCCGACCAGCCATGACGTCGACGATCTACATGCGCGCGATCAATGTGCTCGCAGTCGTCGTCGTCATCGTGTGGCTGATCCCGGTGGTGTGGGTGGCGCTCACCTCGGTCAAGCCCACAAATGTGATCAATGCCGAGACGCCCACCTTCTATACATTCGAGCCCACCGGCGAGCACTATGTCGAGATCTTCGACCGCTTCCGCTTCGACCGTGCGATCGCGAACAGCCTGATCACGGTCGGTGTCTCGACGCTGATTGTGATGATTCTCGCGCTGCCTGCGGCCTACGCCGTTGCGCGAATGGGGCTCATGGGGGGCGATACCTGGGCCCTTGTCATATTGTCATTGCGATTCATGCCGGGCGTGGTCGTCGTGCTGCCCTATTTCAAGATGGCCAACTGGTTTAGCCTGATCGACACGCAGATCGTGCTGATCGTCGTCTATGTCGCCTTCGGTCTGCCGTTCGCGGTCTGGATTCTGCGCGGATTCCTGCTGGATTTGCCGAAGGAGGTGGAGGAGGCAGCCCGGCTCGACGGGCTGAGCTGGCTGCAGATCATCTTCCGGCTCATCCTGCCGATGGCCGCGCCCGGCATCGCGGTCACGGCCATCTTCACCTTCGTCTTCAGCTGGAACGAATATCTCTATGCGCTGTTCCTCACCTACGACAAGGCGACGACGATGCCGGTCGCGCTGCAAAAGACCATCGACCTCTACAACGTGCTGTGGGGTTCGCTCAGCGCCGGCGCGGTGATACAGCTGCTGCCGATGATCGCCGTCGTGTTCCTGCTCCAGCGACACATCGCGCGCGGCCTCGCGCTCGGCGCGGTGAAATAGGGCCGCCATGAACGTCACGCTCAGGGGACTGGTTAAGCGCTTTCGCGACGGCACCGAGGCCGTCAGGGGGATCGACCTCGACATCGCCAAGGGCGAGTTCCTGACCCTGCTCGGGCCGTCTGGATGCGGCAAGACCACGACGCTCCGCCTGATCGCCGGGCTGGAGGAGCCGACCGAGGGCTCCATCGCCATCGGCGAGCGCGACGTCACCCACGTCGATCCCGGCGACCGGGACGTGGCGATGGTCTTTCAGACTTACGCGCTCTACCCCCACATGACCGCGCTGCAGAACATGACGCTCGGCCTGACGGTCGCGGGCATGTCCAAGGCCGAGGCTAACGAGAAGGCGCGGGAGACGGCGAGGCTCCTCAACATCGAGCCGCTGCTCGAGCGCAAGCCGGCGAAGCTCTCGGGCGGCGAGCGCCAGCGCGTCGCTCTCGGCCGCGCCATGGTGCGGAGTCCCGCCTGCTACCTGATGGACGAGCCGCTCTCCAATCTCGACCTCAAGCTGCGCGAGCACATGCGGACCGAGCTCAAGCGCCTGCATCAGGCGTACAAGGTCACGACGATCTACGTAACCCACGACCAGGCCGAGGCGCTGATCCTCTCCGACCGCGTGGCCGTGCTCAATAAGGGCGAAGTCCAGCAGGTGGCCGATCCGGTCGCGATCTATGAGCGCCCGGCGAACATGTTCGTCGCCGACTTCATCGGCAGCCCCGGCATCAACTTCCTGAGCGGCACCCTGAACGAGGGCACGGTCGCCGTCGCCGGCCGCGTGCTCGAGGGCGTCAATGCCGAGGGCTCCGCGTCGGTCGTCCTCGGCATCCGGCCCGAGGACGTGAAGCTGCAACCGCCCGGCGAGGGCATCATCGACGGCACGATCGAGTTCACCGAATCCTACGGCGGCGTCATCATTGCCTTCGTCGCGCTCGATGGCGCCGACGAGCTCTTGGTCAATCGCGAGTACGTGGCGGTGAGCATCGACGTGCATGAGCCGGTCACCGTCGGCGCCCGAGTCGGTCTCGCGTTCCGCGCGACCCGCATCGCGCTCTTCGACGCCGCCTCCGGGCTCTTGCTTGCACAGAGCGGGTGAGTGGCCGCCCGGCCGCAGGTACACCCAGCCCTGTGAGGGCACCTTGAGGACGCGATGACGCGACGCGAGCGGCGCAGGGCGAAGGGACGGGCTTCTGGCGCGGCGCCGGTTAGTATCGACCCGGTCGACCATGCCCTTCGGGCTGCGCTCGGCCATCATCGGGCGGGCCGGGCGGCGGCGGCGGCGGCACTCTACGAGCGGGTCCTGCAACAGCGGCCCGGCCACGCGGATGCGCTGCACCTCTTCGGCGTGCTCCATGCCCAGACGGGCCGGTTGGAGACGGCGATCCCGCTGCTGACCAAGGCCGCGCGACGGGCGCCGCGCAACGCGGGCTTCCTCAACGATCTGGGCAATGCTCTGAACGGCTTGGGCCGCCACGACGAGGCGGTGGCGCACTATCGCCGCGCGGCTGCGCTCGACTCCGGCAATGCCAACGTCCGCTACAATCTCGGCCACGCGCTGCGCGGCGCTGGCCGCCCGGCGGACGCAGTGGCGTGGCTCCGCAAGGCGCTCTCGATCCGGCCCGATCACGGGCCGGCGCTCTTTGAGCTTGGCCGCGCGCTGCTGGACCTCGGCCGGGCCGAGGAGGCGGTAGAAGTCCTCAAGCAGGCGGTTGCGGCGGACGAGGGCTCCGCAAGCGCCCAATCCGACCTCGGCAACGCGCTCCGCGAATCCGGCGCGCTGGAGGAGGCGGAAGCGAGCCTCCGCCGCGCCATCGAACTCGACCCGCAGCACGCAGTGGCACACGCCAATCTCGGCAATGTGCTGCAGGACCTCTACCGTGTGGAGGAGGCGGAGGCCGCCTATCGCCAGGCGATCGCCCTCGATCCCGAACACGCGGCGGCGCACGCCAATCTCGGCAACGCCCTCAAGCGCTTGGGACGCGAGGACGAAGCGATCGCAAGCCTGGAGCGCGCGCTGGCGCTGAAACCGGATCGCGCGACCTACCGCGCCAATCTCGGTATGGTCCATGCGGCGCGCGGCGACGCGCCCGCAGCGCTCGCCTGCTTCGGCGACGCGGCAACGCTGAGCCACGGCTCGCCGCTCGCGCCCGACGTGCTGACGCAGCGGCGGGAGGAGCGGCCGGCGGTTCCCGTTGCGCCGTTCAAGCTGCAGCACGACGCCGAGCAGATCCGCTGGCTCTGCGGTGAGGGCCGGATCGACGCTTCTTTCGAAAGGGTCGCCGAGGCTTACGAGAAGATTCTCGCAGCACTGCCCGCCGACGCTCCGCCGGAGGAGCCGGTCGCCCTGGAAGCCCCGGACTGGCGGCGCATCGCGGCGGCCTACAACCGCCCGCTCCACCTCCCCGAGGCCCCGGCTGTGGCCGACGCCGCCGTCAATCCCGACCTCGACGCCTCGGCCATTGAGGCCGCCTACCAGGAGAGCGCGCCCAATCTGGTGGTCGTCGACGACTTTCTGACCCAGGACGCGCTGGACCGGCTGTGGCGCTTCTGCCTCGACGCCACGGTCTGGTACCAGGTGAAGCGCGGCTATCTCGGTGCCTATCTGGTGGATGGCTTCGCCACTTCGCTCGCGCTGCAGATCGCGGACGAGCTTCGTTCGTGCTTACCCGGCATCTTCCGATCCCATCGGTTGGAGCAGCTCTGGGCCTACAAGTACGATTCGAGACTGCAGGGGATCGCCACCCATGCCGACTTCGCCGCGGTCAACGTGAACTTCTGGGTGACTCCCGATGAGGCGAACCGGAATCCAGACTCGGGCGGGCTCGTGATTCATAAGACGCATGCCCCCTCGGACTGGGCGTTCCGCACCTACAATGCCGACAGCGCCCGCATGGCGAAGTTTCTCGCAGACGCGGGCGACGAGCCGGTGACGGTGCCCTATCGGCGGAACCGCGTGGTGATCTTCGATTCAGACCTCTTCCACCACACCGACGATCTGGATTTCCGCCCCGGCTACGAGAACCGGCGCGTCAACGTCACGATGCTCTTCGGCGACCGCAGCGAGCGCTAGAATTGGGTCGTGAGTGCACCCACATAGGGAGCGTGGAGAAGCGCGCATGAGCGACGGCCACCGGGCAATCGAGGCCTGGCTCAGAGAGCGGAGCATCGTCGAGGTCGAGTGCATCGTCCCGGACCTCGCGGGCGTGCCGCGCGGCAAGATTCTGCCCACGGACAAGTTCATCGAGGGCCTCGCCGGCGGCGAACACCGCCTGCCGAAGAACGTCCTGGTCCATACGCTCACCGGCGACTTCCCGCCGCCGGGCGCCGTCTCCATCGACGTGAGCGACAGCGATTTCGTGCTGGAGCCGGATCCGGCGACGCTCACCCTCGTGCCCTGGTACAACGAGCCCACCGCCCAGGTGATCGCCGATTGCGTGCTGCGGGACGGCGGGCATTCGCCGTTCTACTCACGCCGCGTGCTCGCGAGCCTGCTTGAAAGTTACGTCGAGCGCGGCTGGCATCCGGTCATCGCACCGGAGATCGAGTTCTACCTGGTCGAGAAGAACACCGACCCGGACCAGCCGCTCAAGCCGCCCATCGGCGCCTCTGGCCGGCGCGAGGCGGGGCGCCAGGAGTTCGGCATCGACGCGGTCAACGAGTTCGACCCCTTCTTCGAAGATCTCTACGACTATTGCGAGGCCCAGGAGCTCGATATCGATACGCTCAACCATGAGAGCGGGGCCGGGCAGGTGGAGATCAACTTCCGCCACGGCGAGGCGCTCCGTCTCGCCGACCAGGTGTTTGTCTTCAAGCGCACGGTGCGCCAGACCGCCCTGCGCCACGGCTTCTACGCCACCTTCATGGCGAAGCCGATGCAGGGCGAGCCGGGCAGCGCCATGCACGTGCACCAGTCGGTCTACGAGGGCGCGGAGCGTCGGCCGCTCTTTTCCGACGAAGACGGGGCCGAGTCGGCGGCGTTCCGCCACTACCTCGGCGGCCTGCAGCGCTTTCTGCCGGCGTTCACGCCGCTCATGGCGCCCAACGTCAACTCGTTCCGCAGGCTTCGCTTCGGCGCGAGCAAGCCGTTCAACGTCGGCTGGGGCTACGACAACCGCATCGCGGGACTGCGCGTGCCGGACGCACCGCCCCGGAACCGCCGGGTCGAGAACCGCCTGCCCGGTTCCGACACGAACCCCTACCTCACCATCGCCGCCACGCTCGCTGCGGGCTATCTCGGCATGACGCAGGCGCTCGAGCCCTCGCCCCCGGTCGAAGGCGAAGAGACCGGTGCGTTCGAGACACTGCCGCTCGACCTCAGGACGGCGCTCGAGCAGTTCGAGTCATCGGACGAGGCGCGCGCCATGTTCGGTGATCTCTTCGTCAGGGGCTTCAACGAAATCGTCCGCGCCGAGTACGACGCCTACCTGCGCGTCGTGAGTTCCTGGGAGCGCAAGTTCCTCCTCCTCGCCGTCTGATGAGCCGAGCCGGCCGCTACGCACAGCACGACGGCGCGGCGCCCACCTGGTACGAGGCAAGCGCGCGGACGAACCCGGCCTGGCCAGCGCTCGACGGCGATAAGCGCGCGGATGTCTGCGTCATCGGCGGCGGCTACACGGGGCTCTCCTGCGCGCTCCACCTCGCCGAACGCGGCTTCAACACCGTTCTGCTTGAGGCGCGGCGCATCGGCAACGGCGCCTCCGGCCGCAACGGCGGGCAGCTCGGCAGCGGGCATCGGCGCGATCAGTCCACTCTGGAGCGGGAGCTCGGCCAAGACCGGGCGCAGCTCCTCTGGTCGCTTGCCGAGGAAGCGAAGGCCCTCGTCCGCGCCCGCATCGCCCGGCATGGGATCGAGTGCGACCTGAAGCCCGGCATCGCCATCGCCGCACACCGCCCGCGCCACGCGCGCGCGCTGGCGCAGGAGGCTGCGCACCTCAGCGCCCGCTACGGTTACGACGAGATCGACGTGCTCGACCGCGCGGCTATCCGTGCAGAGGTGGCGGCGGAGGGGTTTCACGGCGGCCTTCTGGATCGAGGCGCGGGCCACCTTCATCCGCTCGACTACGCGCGCGGCCTCGCCCAGGCGGCGGTAGAGGCAGGCGTGGATATCCGCGAGGGTTCGCCTGTCACCGGCCTCGCCTCCGGCTCGCCCTGCACGGTCGAAGCCGGCGCGCACACGATCGCGGCGGATGCGGTCGTGCTCGCCTGCAACGGCTATCTGGATGCGTTGGACCCCGGCATGGGCGGGCGCATGATGCCGATCGACAACTTCATCCTGGCCACCGAACCCTTGGGCGAAGCGCGCGCGCGGGAATTGATTCCCCGCGATATCGCCGTCGTCGATACGCGCTTCGTGGTGAACTATTTTCGGCTCTCGGCCGACGGGAGGCTTCTCTTCGGCGGTGGCGAGAGCGCAGGCCGGCGCCTCTCCGATGACCCGCGCTCCCTCGTGCGACGCCAGATGCTGCGAATCTTTCCTCAGCTTGCCGATGTGCGCATCGACCATGCCTGGGGCGGCACCCTCGCCATCACCAGGAGCCGGATGCCCAGCATCGGCCGGCTCGAGGGCGGGCTCTACTACGCGCAAGGCTATTCCGGCCACGGCGTGGCGCTAGCCACGCTCGGCGGCGCGTTGGTCGCCGAGGCCATCGCCGGCACGCTGGAGCGTTTCGATGTCTTTGCCCGGCTGCCGCAGAGACCCTTCCCCGGCGGGAAGTCCCTCCGCTGGCCGACGCTTGCGCTCGCGCTCGCCTACGGCGCGCTGCGCGACAGATTGTGAGGGCGCACTGCGCTGCGCCGCGAATAGCCAATTGGATCAATCGCTGTTCTCACCACCGCTCTCTTTCGTAGTGGCTTTTGCACTTGCCTGCGTGAACTCAAAGGCGCTCTTGCCAAACAACAGTACATCTTGATGCATTGCACGCAAAGTATCGCTATTGGTCGCGCGGGCCATATCTTTCTCATATGATTGCCGAATCTTCGTCTGTTGTGATTCCGAAATCTGAGTGTACCTGGCTGCGAACCGTCTGGCACGTTCGTATATGTACTCCAATATATCTGCCGGTACGTCTATGTCGCTAGTGCGGACCCTTCCCTGCTCGGTGTTCAATTTCGTCCCTCTCCAGTTGTGCGAATATCGCATGTCAATGAAGCCAAATAGTATCAACTTCCCCATCTTAGTATAAGAAAAAGAAGATGTGTTGTCATGGGCTACGTGAATCTCGATTGCACGATTCAAATATCTATTAATATTTGGCGGTCCATTTCGATTCGCAATCTCCCTGATCGCGTCAATCGAAAACATGTGTTGCTCATGACGACCCAGATAGGCTTTGTTGCCCTTGAGAAAACTGGCCCAGCCGTGAAGCGCCTTACTGGTCGCACGATGAATTCTTGGGGGAAAATCGGAAAGTTCGTTGCTGGCAGCGAAGACACGTAGAACGCGCCAAGAAATTGACGTCGCACATTTGAGCATCCACGCCCCGTAAGGGAGGTGTTCAACACATCCATCATTGATAGGCCCAAAACAATTTTCGCAGAAATTCTTCTCCCAAGGAGAAAACAACTGTTCACATTTATGGCATAGCATCCGAAGTTTTAGGCCGTCTTGGGTGCGGACATTGGGGGCCTCTCCAAACCGCATGTGTCCAGTGGCAGAGCTTTCCCGGAACCATCGGAAGACAAATCCAGGCACGATGTGGCTGAGTTGAAGATCGGATGATTCACCACACAGTGCGCATTCGTCAAATTTAACATCTGGGAACACCAATTTGGACACGGTTAGTTCTCGTAGAACAGTTAAGGAGCTTGGGGAGCTTACCGCATCGAACTCGGAGTCGCCATAGTAGAAATTATTGAAGGTAGTGTGGACGTAGCCGAGTTCGTCAGCGCTCCAACCGTGTTATTGGCCTTGAGCACTGGCACAACTGACCCGCCCCGAAACTCCACTATAGAAGCTGCATTCCTAAAAATTTGGCCCTATGCGGCGGTCTGTGCCTCCCGCTCGCGGATGACCATGGCGCGCTTGTTGATGAGGCTCGCGGCGATCACGCCGATGGAGACGACGCCCACCAGCACCGTGGAGACCGCGTTGATCTCCGGTGTCACGCCCAAGCGCACCTGCGAGTAAATCTTCATCGGCAGCGTCGTCGAGCCGGGGCCGCTGGTGAACGACGCGATCACCAGATCGTCGAGCGAAAGCGTGAACGCCAGGAGCCAGCCGGCAACCAACGCCGGGCTGATGATCGGCAGCGTGACGGCGAAGAAGGTCTTGACCGGCGGCGCGCCCAGGTCCATCGCGGCTTCTTCCAGCGAGCGGTCCATGGTGAGCAGCCGCGACTGCACGACCACCGCGACATAGGCCATCGAGAAGGTGATGTGGGCCACCGTCACGGTCCAGTAGCCGCGCGACCAGGAGAGCGCGACGAAGAGCAGCAGCATCGAAAGGCCGGTGATGACCTCGGGCATGACCAGCGGCGCGTACACCATGCCCGAGAAGAGCGTGCGGCCGGGGAAGCGCCCGAGCCGGGCGAGCGCGAGCCCCGCGAGAGTGCCCAGCACCAGCGCCACGGTGGACGAGACCACGGCGACCTTCAGCGTCATCCAGGCGGCGTCGAGCAACCGCGTGTTCTCCACCATCGCGACGTACCACTTGGTGGAGAACCCCGCCCACACGGTCACGAGCTTCGATTCGTTGAAGGAATAGATGATAAGCAGGAGGATCGGGATGTAGAGGAAGGCGAAGCCAAGTGTGAGCGCCGCCAGATTGATCCCGCTCAAGCCCCGCCGCATCAGGCCTCCCGCTCCCGCTGGGACTGCTGGTGGCGCTGGAACAGCACGATGGGCACGATCAGCACCAGAAGCAGGATCACGGCGACCGCAGAGGCCACGGGCCAGTCGCGGTTTCTGAAGAACTCGGTCCAGAGCATCCGCCCGATCATCAGCGTGCCGGAGCCGCCGAGCAGGTCGGGGATCACGAATTCGCCGACGGCCGGGATGAACACCAGGAAGCACCCGGCGACGATGCCGGGTCTCGCCAGCGGCACGGTGATTTTCCAGAAGGCGCCGGCCGGGCGGCAGCCGAGGTCGGCCGCGGCCTCCAGCAGCGAGCGGTCCATCCGCACCAGGTTGGCGTAGAGCGGCAGGACCATGAACGGCAGGTACGAGTAAACGATGCCGATATAGACCGCGATGTCGGTGTTGAGGATGATCAGCGGCTCGTCGATCACCCCGATCCAGCGCAGCACCCCGTTCAGCATCCCCTCGTTCTTCAGGATCCCGATCCAGGCGTAGACCCGGATCAGGAAGGAGGTCCAGAAGGGCAGGATCATCAGCATCACCAGGGTCGCCTGCCAGGCGCGGGGCGCGCGGGCCATGGCGTAGGCGATGGGGAAGCCCACCAGCAGCGCGAACGCTGTCGAGAGCGCCGCGATCTTGAGGCTGTTCGCGTAGGCGCGGATATAGAGGCTGTCCTCGATCAGGAGCCGGTAGTTGTCGCCGACCGCGAAGAGCTCGAAGGAGCCGCCCTCGGGCCAGGCGAAGAGCGGCGTATAGGGCGGGATGGCGAGTTGGATCTCGGCCACGCTGATCTTGAGCACGATCGCGAAGGGAACGAGGAAGAAGAAGAGCAGCCACACATAGGGGCTCGCGATCACCGAGCCGCGCCCGAGCAGCCCCCATGCGCGCGCCGGCGTGCGGCGTTCGCGCTCAACGGTCATGACCGGAGCAGGATGCTCGCCTCGACCGACCAGGAGAGATGAACGCGCGCGCCCCGGCCGATGGCCGTGCCGCCGTGGCGGAGCCGGTTGGTCTGGGTGGAGACGACCATCTTGCCGCTATCGAGGCGCACCCGGTACGTCGAGACGCTCCCCAGATAGGCGATCTCGGTCACTTCGCCTGCCATGGCGTTGGCGGTGCCGGGTGGCGGCGGGCTGGGGGCGATCTCGATCTTCTCCGGCCGCACCGCAAGCAGCACGGACTCGCCTGATGCGGGGCCGTCGGCGCGCGCGGGTGCCGCGAGCCCTGCCGGCGCGTCAGCCTGATCGACCACGATATCGCCGCCATTCAAGGCCTTGGCGTGCCCCTCGAAGATGTTCACGTCGCCGATGAACTCGGCCACGTAGCGCGAGCGGGGCGCCTCATAGATCGCGGAAGGCGTGTCTACCTGGGCGATGCGGCCTCTATCCATCACCGCGATCCGGTCGGCGACGGTCATCGCCTCGTCCTGATCGTGGGTCACGATCACGAAGGTGATGCCAACGCGTTGCTGGATCTCCATGAGCTCGAACTGGGTCTGCTCGCGGAGCTTCTTATCCAGCGCAGCGAGCGGCTCGTCGAGCAGCAAGAGCTTGGGCCGCTTGACCAGGCTGCGGGCGAGCGCCACGCGCTGGCGCTGGCCGCCGGAGAGCTGATGCGGCTTGCGCCGGGTGAGCGCGGAGAGCTCCACCAGCGCCAGCACCTCCTCCACCCGCGCCGCGATCTCGGCCCTGGGCACCCGGTCCTGGCGCAGCCCGAAGGCGACGTTGCCGGTAACGGTCATATGGGGAAAGAGCGCGTACGACTGGAACATCATGTTGACCGGCCGCCGGTAGGGCGGCAGCACGGCGAGGTCGATGCCATCGAGCAGGAGGGCGCCGGCGCTCGGCGTCTCGAAGCCCGCGAGAATGCGAAGCAGCGTGGTCTTGCCGCAGCCCGACGGGCCGAGCAGGGCGAAGAACTCGCCCTGCGCGATGTCGAGAGAGACATCGTCGACCGCGACAACGCTACCGAAGCGCTTGCTGACGCCCTCGATGCGAAGAAACACGCCCTCGCCGCCGGGGGCAGGCGAAGCCTCTCCCCCGGCGTGCTCAGGCCGCCGGTTCACGGGCGCCGCGCCCGTGCGGTGCCGTCGTCGTGCCTACTGCGCGCCCTTGATGCTGGTCCACATCCGGGTGATGAAGCGCTGCACCTTGGGCGGATAGGGGTTGGTCACATAGAGCCCTTTCCGTGCCTCATCCGTCGGGTAGATGCCGGGGTCCTCGGTGATCTCCGCATCCAGCAGCGGCGTCGAGGCGGCGTTCCCGTTGGCGTAGTAGACGTAGTTGGACGCCTTGGCGATCACGTCGGGCCGCATGATGTAGTCGATGAACTTGTGCGCGTTCCCCGGATGCGGCGCGTCCGCCGGGATCGCCATCATGTCGAACCATGACAGCGCGCCCTCGTCCGGGATGACATAGGCGATCTCAACATTGTTCTCGGCCTCCCAGGCGCGGTCGCGGGCCTGCAGCATGTCGCCCGACCAGCCCATGGTGAGGCAGATGTCGCCGTTCGCAAGATCGTTGATCTGGGCCGAGTTGTGGAAGCGGCGGATGTGCGGCCGGATTGCCAGCAGCACCGGCTCGACCTTGGCGATCACGTCGGTGTCGTGGCTGTTGGGGTCCTCGCCGATATAGTTGAGCACGGCCGGAACCACCTCGTCCGGCTCGTCCATCATGTAGACTCCGCAATCGGCGAACTTCGAGACCACGTCGGGGTCGAAGAGCATGCCCCAGGAGCCGGTGGGCGCGTCGGGCGCGCGCTCGGCGATCTTCTCGGAGTTGTAGCCGAAGCCTGTGGTGCCCCACATGTAATTGATGGCGTAGCTGTTCCCCGGATCCCACTGGCTCACGACCGTCATGATCGTCTCGTCCAGGTTGCCAATGTTGGCGAGCTTGCTCTTGTCGAGCTGCCGGAAGATGCCCGCCTGGATCTGGCGCGCGAGGAAGGTGCCGCTCGGCACCACGACGTCGTAGCCCGTGCTGCCGGTGAGCAGCTTGGTCTCCAGGATGTTGTTGGAATCGAAGACGTCGTAGACGACCTTGATTCCGGTCTCGGCCTCGAATTCGGTGAGGATCTCCTCGTCGATGTAGTCCGACCAGTTGTAGACGTTGACGACGGCCTCTTCCTCGGCGAAGGCCGTGGTCGCGGCCAGGAGCGCCGCAGCGGCGGCGCCGGCGGTCAGCGGCAGCTTGGTCATGATGTTCGTCCTCTCTTGCCCGGCCTCGCTTAGCAGGCCGTGGTGGCGGTCGCTCGATTCAGGCCCTTCGCGGCGCCCCTGTCAACGCGCCGGGTCCGGCGCGGGGCCTCATCGCGCAAATGTGACGCTGGCCTCGCCCAAACCCTCAATCGCAACGTGGACCGTATCGCCGGGCTCGACCCACTTGGTCTCGACGACGCTGCCGGTCAGCACCACATCGCCCGCCGCGAGCGGCCGCCCGCTCGCCGCGGCGTGGTTCGCGAGCCAGGTCAGCGCCTCGAAGGGGTGGCCCATCACGTCGGCGCCGGTGCCGGCGCCCACCTGCGCGCCGTTTATCGTCATGACACCGCCCGCCGCCGCGAGGTCGACGTCGCGCCACGCGGTGACGGCCGGGCCGGTCACGGCGCCGGCGCTGAAAAAGTCGTCGGCGATGAGCGTCGGCGTGTCGAGGGCACGGAAGTCCTCATAGCGGTCGTCCACAATCTCGATGGCCGCCATGCAGGCCTCGACGGCGGCGGCGACAGTCTCGCGGTCGAAGGGCGCGGCGTCTGCCGGCAGCGGTTGGCCCAGCCTTACCGCGATCTCGCACTCGACGCCGGGCCGCCAGTGGTCGGCATAAGCCACCGTCGCGGGCGCTGCGTGCGTCCGCTGCTCGTAGAGCGCGCCGGCGCAGGGATGGGCGATCTCCAGATAGCGCTGCAT
The DNA here is from genome assembly GCA_965237415.1 of Alphaproteobacteria bacterium. Lineage (GTDB taxonomy): Bacteria > Pseudomonadota > Alphaproteobacteria > UBA828 > UBA828 > WTGU01. The sequence continues at coordinate 224,592 of CBDEFM010000001.1, read as the reverse complement.
CACCGGCGTGGTGCAGCCGATCTTGCGGCCGCAAACCGCGCCGTGCGTCGCACCAAGGCGCTGGTTGAGCACGGCCTGGACCGAATAGGCCTCGTCGAGGGTGGCCGGACGGCAATCTCCGGGCAGCACGGCGATCCGTTGCCGACGGTGGCGCGCGGCAACGTAGAGCGCGACCGCCTGGTCGACGGCGAGCGGGGTCATGTCGGCGTCATGCGGCGTCTACCCGGCGGTTCAACGCCTCCACCGCGGGCTGCACCTCCCCGATCAGGCGGCGTGTCTGGTCGAGAATGTCGTCGTCATCGCCGCCGATCGGCCTGAGCACGAACTTCGACGCGCCGGCCGCGACGAACTCCTCGATCCGCTGCATGATGGCCGCGCTGTCGCCGGCGACGATGCCGCCCCTCGGATCGCGTTGGAAGCGCGCCGCGTAGGCCTCGGCGACCCGCTGCATGAGCGGTTCGTCCCAGCTGCCGAAGCGGAAGTCGAAGCTCGCGCCGTAATGGTCGGCATCGATGCGCCGCCCGGTCTCGGTGAGCGCTTCCTTGATCCCGGCGATCGCAGGCGCCACCTGAGCGGGCGTCTCCAGCCCGGCCAGCCAGCCGGTCCCGATGCGGGCCGTGCGCCGGATCGCCGGCTTGCTCGAGCCGCCGAGCCAGAGCGGCAGCACCTTCTGCACCGGCTTGGGCGCGATCCTCGCCCCCGAGTAGCGGTAGAACTCGCCGTCGAAATCTACCGAGTCCTCCACCCAGAGCCGGGCAATGAGCTCCAGCCCCTCGTCGGTGCGCCTGCCGCGGCCCGCCGTGTCCGTGCCGGTCGCCGCCCAGTCCGGCGCGCGGATCGCGCCGATGCCGAAGGCCGGCAGCAGGCGCCCGTCGCTCAGCACATCGATGGTGGCGCACTGCTTGGCGAGAAGCAGGGGGTCGCGCAGCCCGACCGAGGCGACGTTCATGCCGAATTTGATGCGCTCGGTTCTGCCGGCGAGCGCCGCCATCACGCTCATCACCTCGAGGAAGGGCTCCTCCGAGACGAGGCGGTCGGTCTGCCAGAGCGAATCGACCCCGCCCTCTTCGCAGAGATCGACCCAGTGCCAGAAGGCACGTGCGCCCGAGAACGGGAACGTATGAAGCCCGAGGCCGACGGCGATGGACAGCGTTGCCTCCCCTCGTCGAAGCGTGCACGCTCCGCCGCCCCCGGCGGAACGAGGCCATTTCTACGCGCGAGCGGCGGCAGCGTCCAGCGAGGCAGCATACCGGGGCCGCATACCGAGGGGCCGGCGTTGACAGGAATTCAGCCCAGTCATAGTGTGCGGCCGCGCGCGGCGGGGAGTTCCCGGCAGCGCGCCGGCGGCCTTGCCTAGCCGCCCAGCGGGAATGCCCATGAAGGTCCTGGTCGCGGTCAAGCGCACGATCGACCCCAACGTGAAGGTGCGGGTGAAATCCGACCAGACGGGGGTCGAGACCGCGAACGTGAAGATGGCGATGAACCCGTTCTGCGAGATCGCGGTGGAGGAAGCCGTGCGCATGAAGGAGAACGGCCCCGCGGACGAAGTGATCGTGGTGTCGGCCGGCGCCGACAAGGCGCAGGAGACTCTGCGCACGGCGCTCGCCATGGGCGCGGATCGCGCGGTCCATATCGTTACCGAGGCGGAGCTGCAGCCGCTCGCCGTGGCGCGCCTGCTCAAGGTGATCGCGGACGAGGAGCGGCCGGGCCTCGTCATCCTGGGCAAGCAAGCCATCGACGACGACAGTAACCAGACCGGCCAGATGCTGGCGGCGCTGCTCGGCTGGCCGCAGGCCACCTTCGCGTCCGAGATCGTGTTCAAGGACGGGACCGCGGACGTGACCCGCGAGATCGACGGCGGGCTCGAGACCCTCAACGTCAATCTTCCGGCGGTGGTCACCACCGACCTCAGGCTCAACGAGCCGCGCTACGCCTCGCTTCCCAACATCATGAAGGCCAAGAAGAAGCCGATCGACCGGCGGGAGGCGGATGCGCTCGGCGTGGACATCAGCCCGCGGCTCGCGGTCCACAAGGTGGAGGAGCCGCCCAAACGCGAGGCGGGGATCAAGGTGGCAGACGTCGGAGAACTCGTCGCGAAGCTGCGCGACGACGCCAAGGTGATCGGGTGAGGGTAGTCGGATGAGCGTCCTCGTTCTCGCCGAGCACGACAATGCCGAACTGAAGCGGCCGAGCCTCAACGCGGTCACAGCGGCGCAGGCTCTGGGTGGCGAGGTCCACGTGCTGGTTGCGGGCTCCGGCGCCGGGCCGGTGGCCGAGGCCGCGGCGCAGGTTCCCGGGGTCGCCAAGGTGCTGCACGCCGACGATGCGGCCTATGAGCACGGCATTGCCGAGAACCTGGCGCCCTTGGTCGTCGGCCTCGCCGAGAGCTACAGCCATCTGATCGCATCGGCCACGACCTTCGGCAAGAACGTCATGCCGCGCGTCGCCGCTCTGCTCGACGTGGCCCAGGTCTCCGAGATCATCGAAATCGTTTCCGAGAGCGTCTTCGTGCGCCCGACTTATGCGGGCAACGCGCTCGCGACCGTGGAGAGCACCGACGCACGGAAGGTGGTGACCGTGCGCACAACTGCGTTCGATGCGGCCCCGGCCGAGGGCGGTAGCGCGCCTATCGAGGCGGTCGCGGGCGCCGGCGACCAGGGGCTGGTCCGCTTCGTCCGCCACGAGCTGAGCAAGTCGGACCGCCCGGAGCTCACCAGCGCGGGCATCGTGATCTCGGGCGGACGCGGCATGCAGAGCGGCGAGAACTTCCCGCTGATCGAGGCCGTGGCGGACCGATTGGGCGCCGCCGTCGGCGCCTCGCGTGCGGCGGTCGATGCGGGCTACGTGCCCAACGACTTCCAGGTCGGGCAGACCGGCAAGGTGGTCGCACCGGATCTCTACATCGCGGTGGGAATTTCCGGCGCGATCCAGCACCTCGCCGGGATGAAGGACAGCCGGGTGATCTGCGCCATCAACAAGGACGAAGAGGCGCCGATCTTCCAGATCGCCGATTTTGGCCTCGTGGCCGATCTGTTCAAGGCTCTGCCGGCACTTGCCGAAGAGCTGGATCGCCAGGGCATCTCCAAGGTCTGACCTGCTGCCATGGTGCAATCGATAGGGATCATCGGAGCGGGCCGCATGGGGAGCGGCATCGCCCATGTCGCCGCGCTGGCCGGCTACCAGGTGATGCTGAGCGATATCGGCCAGACAGAGCTCGACGCGGCGCTGGAGACCATCCGCACCAATCTCGGTCGCCAGGCGCGCCGAGGCGCGATCACCGACGAGCAGCAGGCGGCGGCGCTGGGCCGAATCGCGCCGGCGGTCGGCCTCGATGGCATCAAGGATGTCGACCTCGTGATCGAGGCCGTCGTCGAGGACGAGGCCGTCAAGAAGGAAATCTTCGTCGCGTTGCGTGGCGCGCTGCCCGAACACACCATCATTTGCACCAACAGCTCGTCGTTGTCCGTCACCCGCCTCGCGGCGAGCACCGACCGGCCCGGCAAGTTCATGGGCATGCACTTCATGAACCCGGTGCCGATGATGGAGCTGGTGGAGCTGGTGCGCGGCATCGCGACCGAGGAGGAGACTTACGAGATCGCGCGCAAGGTCACCGAGCGCATGGGCAAGATCCCTGCCATGGCCGAGGACTTCCCTGCCTTCATCGTGAACCGCATCCTCATGCCGATGGTCAACGAAGCGATTTATGCGCTTTACGAAGGCGTCGGCACCGTGAAGGCCATCGATACAGCGATGAAGCTCGGCGCCCATCACCGCATGGGGCCATTGGAGCTCGCCGATTTCATCGGCCTCGACACCTGCCACAGCATCATGCAGGTGCTCTACGAGGGTCTGGCCGACAGCAAGTACCGGCCCTGCCCGCTGCTCGCGAAATACGTCGAGGCCGGCTGGCTCGGCCTCAAGACCGGCAAGGGTTTTTACGACTACTCCACGGGCACGCCGGTCCCGACGCGCTGACTGTCCTCCTGGGCGCTCACCCGCGGTGGTAGGGGTGGCCGGAGAGGATGCTGGCCGCACGCCAGAGCTGCTCCGCCAGCATCGCGCGAACGAGCAGATGCGGCCACGTCATCGGCCCAAGCGAAAGAACCAAGTCGGCACGCACGAGGGCAGGGGCCCCATGCCCGTCGGCGCCCCCGATCAGAAACGCCACGACGGCCACGCCATCGTCGCGGATGCGCGCGAGACGCGCGGCGAACGCCTCGCTGGTGAGCGCCTTGCCGGTGCCGTCCAGCGCCACGATATAGGCGCCTTCTGGAAGCCCCTTCAGCAGCGCCGCCGCCTCGCGTTCGCGCCCCGCTTCGCCACCGCCGCCGGCCCGGACCTCACGCAGCTCGACCGGCCATGGCAGGCGCCGGCGGTAACTCTCGAAGAGTTTCTGAGCCGGATCGTCCCGGCCGCGCCCGACTGCCGTCACGACAAGGCGCATCGGCGGGTGGCGCTCCTCTGCTCCGGCTAAAGGGCCTGCGAGGCCGCGCCGTTAGTCGTCGTCGGCAAGCGCCAGCGCATCGGCCGCGCCGATGGCCTCGACGGACCACATCTTCTCGAGATTGTAGAGAGAGCGGATCTCGGGGCGGAAGACGTGCACGATGATGTCGCCGGCATCGATCAGCACCCAGTCCGCGTTCTCGCGGCCTTCCGTCGCGAGCGCCGGTGTGCCGTCGTCCTTGAGCTGTTTCAGGAGCCGCTCCGCGACCGCATCGACATGGCGTTTCGATCGTCCGCTGGCGATGACCATGAGGTCGGCGATCGAGGTCTTGCCCTCGAGGTCGATGGTGACGATGTCTTCCGCCTTGGCGTCGGCGAGCGCGCCGGCGACGGTCCGGTGAAGCGTCTCGGTGCCGGCCCTGCCCGACTCCCGGCGACTGGACCTAACAGGTTGGTTCGGTACCGTTATGGTGTTCCTCCAGCCTCCCCTTATCGGCTCGCCGCGCCGTTGGCGGCGCGCAACGCTGTCGCGGAAGCGGGATGCAGCGGACCATGAATCACAATCCAGGCGGGCGGTTTGCACCGCACGAGCCCTCGCGCGCGGCGTTCCGCCATTCTTCGGCGTGCGAATCGTTTCGCAGGCTTAACCACACTGGCATAGCGAGAGTAAGGCCAGCGGTCGACGACCGCAACGGGTAGTGCTTGGAAGAGCGCGGGCCAGCGCCGCCATTCCGCGAGCGTCGGCAGATTGTCGGCGCCGATGATCCAGACCAGCCGGTGCCGCGGGAAGCACTGCCTGAGCCGCGCCACCGTATCCACCGAATAGCAGCTGCCGAGGCGGCGTTCGATATCGCTTACGCGGAGCCTGCGGTCCCCGGTTGCGGACTTCGCCGCGGCGAGTCGTTCGTCGAACGCTGCCATCCCGGCGCGGGGCTTGAGCGGGTTCTGCGGCGAGACCAGCCACCAGACCTCGTGCAGGCCGAGGCGCTTGAGCGCCAGCAGGCTTATGTGCCGGTGCCCCTCGTGGGCTGGATTGAAAGAGCCGCCGAGCAGGCCGATCCTGCGGCCCGGCGGCCGCGCTGGCGACGTGTCGACGGGCATTGGCCGCGATCGCCGGCGGCGCATGGGGACGAGCGTGGTCAGGGGCGAACCTGTCCGGTGCCGTACACCTTGTACTTGTAGGTGGTGAGCTGCTCCACGCCCACCGGCCCGCGGGCGTGGAGCTTGCCCGTGGAGATGCCGATCTCGGCTCCCATGCCGAACTCGCCGCCGTCGGCGAACTGGGTCGAGGCGTTGTGCAGCACGATCCCGCTGTCCACCCTCTCCATGAAGCGCTCGGCGGCAGCGGAGTCTTCCGTGATGATGGCGTCGGTGTGGTGGGAACCGTGCTCGTTCACATGGGCGATCGCCGCATCGAGCCCGTCCACCAGCGCGACCGAGATGATTGCGTCGAGATACTCGGTTCCCCAGTCGGTGGCGTCGGCAGGCACGACGCGCGAATCGAGCGCCTGCACGCGCGCATCGCCGCGTATCTCGCAGCCTGCCTCGAACAGCGGCTCGAGGATCGCAGGCAGCGCGTCCTCCATGACGGCGTCGACGAGCAGCGTCTCCGCCGCGCCGCAGATTCCGGTCCGCCGCATCTTGGCGTTGAAAGTGACATCGCGCGCCTTCTCGGCGTCGGCGGCGGCGTGTACGTACACATGGCAGTTGCCGTCCAGGTGGGCCAGCACCGGCACCCGGCTCTCTGCAAGCACCCGCTCGATCAGCGAGCGGCCGCCGCGGGGCACGATCAGGTCCAGCACGTCGTCCATGGTGAGCAGGATGCCGACCGCTGCGCGGTCCGTTGTCGGCACGAGCTGGATGCACCCCGCCGGCAGCCCGGTCTCGACCAGCGCCGCACGCAGCGCCGCGGCGATCGCGCGCGAGGAGTGGTAACTCTCCGAGCCGCCGCGCAGGATCACCGCGTTCCCCGACATGAGGCAGAGAGCGCCGGCGTCGGCGGTGACGTTGGGCCGCGATTCGTAAATGATCCCGATGACGCCGATCGGCACCGAAACCCGGCGGATTCGAAGCCCGTTGGGCCGCTCCCATTCGCCCAGCAGGCGACCGAGCGGGTCGTCCAGGGCTGCCACTTGCTCGACACCTGCCGCCATCGCTTCGACGCGGCCGGGATCGAGGGCGAGGCGATCGAGCAGAGCGCCGCTCAGCCCTGATTCCCGCGCCGCCGCCATATCGGCCGCGTTGGCCTCCAGAATTGCCGCCTCGTCGTCGCGGATGGCTGCCGTAGCCGCTCGGAGCGCGCGCCGCCTCGTTTCCGCAGATGAAGCGGCGAGCGCCTGCGCCGCGGTGCGGGCGTCCGCGCCGAGCGCGGCCATCTCGGCTGCGATGTCGTGTTCGGTCTCGCGGCTCCGCGCCGCCTCGGCCATGCTCACGGTCGTTGCTCCTCGTCGAGCACGAGATCGTCGCGGTGGATCATCTCGGCGCGGCCACGGTAGCCGAGGATACGCTCTATTTCACGGGATTTGTGGCCGACGATGCGGCGCGCGTCGGCGGCGGAATAGGCGACCAGGCCGCGGCCGGCCTCGCCCCCCTGCTCGACCCTGATGGCCACCGCATCGCCGCGCTCGAACGTGCCTTCCACCGCCTTCACGCCGGCCGGCAGCAGGCTTCGGCCCTGAGCCAACGCCCTGCGGGCTCCTTCGTCGATGACGAGCGTGCCGCGCGGCTCGAGCGCGCTCGCGATCCAGCTCTTGCGGGCCGCGCGCGGCGTCGCGGTGGAGACGAACCAGGTCGAGCGGGCGCCTCCCTCCAGCGCAGTAAGCGGGCATTCGACCGCGCCCTTCGCGATCACCATGTGGCAGCCTGCCGCCATTGCGTGTTTGGCGGCGGCGATCTTCGTCACCATGCCGCCGGCGGCGGACGGCGTGCCGATGGTGCCAGCCATCGCCTCGATCTCCGGCGTGATGCGCTCGACCGCGGGAACCCAGCGGGCGTGCGCGTCGTGCCGCGGGTCGGACTCGTAGAGGCCATCGACATCGGAGAGCAGAACCAGCAGGTCCGCGCTCATCATCACGGCGACACGGGCCGCGAGCCGGTCATTGTCGCCGAAGCGAATCTCGTTGGTGGCGACGGTGTCGTTCTCGTTGATCACGGGAACGGTGCCGAGGGAGAGCAGGGTGTTGATGGTGCTGCGCGCGTTGAGGTAGCGCCGCCGCGCCTCGGTGTCCTCATGGGTCAGCAATATCTGCGCCACCCCGATCCCGTGGCGGGCGAGCGCCGACTGGTAGGCGTGCGCGAGCCTTATCTGCCCGCAGGCCGCCGCCGCCTGCATCTCTTCGAGCCTGAGGGTCTCCGCCGCGAGCCCGAGGTGACGGCGCCCGATCGCGATCGCGCCGGAGGAGACGATCAGCACGTCCTTGCCGCGCTCGCGGAGCCCGGCGACGTCGCGGGCGAGGCCATCCAGCCAGGCTTCGTTGAGCGCTCCGGTCGCGGGCTCGGTGAGGAGCGACGAGCCGATCTTGACCACGGTGCGCGACGCGCTGGCGAGCGACGGCTGCATCACGCTGTGTCTCGACGGTCGTGCGCGCGGACCGCGCCGAGGGCGGCGGCCAGGACGTCGCGTACGCCCTCGCCGGCAGCGCCCGAGAGGAGGTGAACCGCGCTGCCCGAAGCGGCAGCGAGACAGGCGTGCTGACGCGAGCGTTCGTCCTGCCCGAGCGCGTCCACCTTGTTCAGGCAGACGATCTCGGGCTTCGCCGCGAGGCCGTGGCCGTAGGCTTGGAGCTCGGCCCGCACGGTCCGGTAGGCCTCCGCCACGTCTTCCTGGGTTCCGTCGACGAGGTGAAGCAGCACCCCGCAGCGCTCGATATGGCCGAGAAACCGGTCGCCCAACCCCGCGCCGCTGTGGGCGCCCTCGATCAAGCCGGGGATGTCCGCGATCACCAGTTCTTCGTCGCCCACGGCAGCGACGCCGAGGTTGGGAAAAAGCGTGGTGAAGGGATAATCGGCGATCTTGGGCCGCGCCCGGCTGACGGCGGCGAGGAAGGTCGATTTTCCGGCGTTGGGCAGGCCCACCAGGCCGGTATCGGCCAGCAGCTTGAGGCGGAGTCTGATCCAGAATTCCTCGCCATCTCCCCCTGCATCGGCCCGACGCGGCGCGCGGTTGGTCGACGACTTGAAGCTCACGTTGCCGCGCCCGCCGTTCCCGCCCCGCGCGAGCAGGGTGCGGGCGCCCGCCTCGGTAAGGTCGGCGATCGGCAGCTCCCCAGGCTCGGCAAGAATCTCCGTTCCGACCGGCACGGCGAGAACCACATCGGCGCCGCGTGCGCCGGCCCGGCATACGCCCTGGCCGTGTGCGCCCCGGTCCGCCTTGATGTGCTGGCGGTAGCGGAAATCGATGAGAGTGTTCAGGCCTTCGACGGCCTCGGCGAAGACCGAGCCCCCGTCGCCGCCATCGCCGCCGTCGGGTCCGCCGCGCGGCTCATTCCTCGCGCGCCGAAAGCTGACGCAGCCGCTGCCGCCTGCGCCGCTCTGCACATGAATCTTGGCCTGATCGAGAAACCGCATGACGCGGGTCCATGGCCCGGTGCGCGCCCGCCGCCGGGCGCGCGGGCGAGCGCGGCGTTACGCGCTCGGCTCGACTGAGACGACCGTCTTTCCGCCGCTGCGCCGTGCGAACTGCACGTGGCCGTCGGTCAACGCGAACAGCGTGTGATCGCGCCCGATCCCGACATTCTCGCCGGGATGCCACTTGGTGCCCCGTTGGCGCGCGATGATGTTGCCCGGGATTACCGCCTCGCCACCGAATTTCTTGAGGCCGAGGCGGCGACCCGCCGTATCCCGGCCGTTGCGCGAACTGCCGCCCGCCTTCTTGTGCGCCATCAGCTCTTCTCCTCCGCCGGCTCGTCCGCAGGTGACTCGTCCGCAGGTGACTCGGTGGCCTCCTCGGCCGGCGCGTCGGTCGTCTCTTCTGCCGGGGGCTCAGCCGTCTCGGCTGCCGTCGCTTCGCTCGGCGCGGCCGGCGCAGCCGCTTCGGCTGCAGGCGAAGCGGTCGCCGTCGCCTCAACCTCAGTCGCTTCGGCCGCCGTCTCTTCGGCGGGCGCGGGCTGGGCGTCTTCGGCTTTCTCTACCTTGGCGGCGGCGGTCTTCCGGGTCCGTGGCTTGGCTGCGGTCTTGGCTTTGGTCGTCCTCTTGGGCTTGGCGCCGGCTGTCTCCTCCGCGCCGTCCGCTTCTGTCTTCTTCTTCCGGCGCACGCGCCGCTTCTCGCCGGCCACCAGAATCTCGTCGATGCGGAGCACGGTGAGCTCCTGCCGGTGGCCGCGCTTGCGGCGATGGTTCTTCCGCCGCTTCTTGCGGAAGATGATGATCTTCTCGCCGCGCTTGTGCTCGACGACCGTGGCCGCAACCCGCGCGCCCTCGAGGAGCGGCTGCCCGAGAGAGACGGTCTCGCCGTCGCTCATCGCCAGCACCTCGCCGAGTTCGATCGTCTCGCCGGCCGCAGCCCGCAGCCGTTCTACCTGAATGACGTCCTCCGGCGCGACGCGGTATTGCTTCCCGCCAGAGCGAACCACAGCGAACATGGCAACCATCCGTGTTGGGAGGCGCGGGGTGCTCTCCGCAGCGGGCGCACTATAGGCGCAGCATTCTTCCTGTCAATTGTCGGGGTCTATTCATATCCCTCAAGCGCCGGGCGCTCGCTCCGCTCGCTTGGCTACGCGCCATTCGGCGCGCGGCGCGGTCGCGCCGTCCGGGCCTGACGGCCCGGCTCCCGTCGAATCCCGGAGGCTATCGCGTCGCTCAATCCGGCCAGCGCCGGTGGAGCCAGAGCCATTGTTCCGGCCGCTCGCGGATCCAGTCTTCGAGGATGCGATTGATGGCCACCATGATCGCACGAACTCGTTCTTCCCGCGTGCCCTCCTGAGGCAGAGCGAGCTTGGGATACACGGTGACCCGAAAGGAGGTGCCGGCGAGCCGTTCGACCCGCACCGGCCACACGGGGCACCCGTATTTCAGCGCCAGCGATGCCACGGCGGGCGCGGTCATGGCATCGCGGCCGAAGAAGGGGACCGGAATGCCGGTGTTGAACTTCTGATCCACCAGAAGGGCCGCGTGGTTGCCTGCGCCGAGAGCCCGCACGATCTCGCGGGCGCCGTCCGTCCCTTTCGGCACACGGTGCTGCGCAACTGCTCCCCTGTACCGCTCGATCATGCGGTCGACGATCGGGTTGTTCGCCGCCCGGTAGATGGCGGTTAACGGCACTCCGGTCTGCTCCGGCGCGCGCGCGGCGACCTCCCAGTTGCCGATATGGCCGGAGAAGAAGATGCCTCCGGCTGCCGAGCGCTTGGCCTCGTCCAGATGGGCACGTCCGACGAGCTCGATCCGCCCGTCCAGTTCGTCGACCGAAAAACGGTGGAGATGCGGGTATTCCGCGGCGATACGGCCGAGATGGCACCACATGCGGCGCGCGCAGCGCCGGATTTCGGTCGGCGAAAGCTCCGGTAGCGCCCGGGCGAGGTTGTCGAGGCCCTGCCGGTGCACCGGGAGCAAGGGGCCGATCAGGCCGCCGAGAGCGGCACCGACGGCCGAGGCCCATCCCACCGGCAGCGCGCCCAGCAGCGCGAAGAGGGCGTGGGCGGCGGCGGCCTCGCTGACGTGCCGCGCCCTGCGGATCCATCCAACCCTAGCCACGGCAGCGCGCCAGAAGCGGTGCCAGCAGGTCCCGCGGCTCTGCCGGGTCGCGCCAGGCGAGAGTCACAGGCAGCGTACGAACCAATGCTCGTGCGTCCTCGGGCAGCCGCACGTGGTCTTTTTCGGTGGTCACGGGCAGGGCGTCCCGCTCCTTCGCATACGCAACGATGGCCGCGATCTCGCCCGGCTTATAGCGGTGGTGGTCGGCGAAGGCATAGCGCGCGATCACGGTGCAGCCGGCATCCTCCAGCGTCTCGAAGAACTTCTCCGGCCGTCCGATCCCGGCGAAGGCGACGACCGGCCGTTCTTTCAGCGCCCGTGCCTCGTCGCCGGGCACCAGATCGGCCTCGATCACGGGAAGATCATGCTGTCCGAGCGCCGCAAGCGCACTGTGCCGGTCGGTTCCGACGAGAATCAGCGCATGCGCCCGGCGCAGGCCCGAAGCGAGCGGCTCACGCAACGGCCCCGCCGGCAGAAGACGACCATTGCCGAAGCCTGCGCCTCCATCCACCACCGCGATGCAGAGGTCCTTCAGCAAGCCCGGAGTCTGCATGCCATCGTCCATGAGTAGCAGGGGCGCCCCTGCAGAGTGCGCAGCCGCTGCCCCGGCCGCCCGGTCGCGGGAGAGCCAGGTTGGCGCCACTCGTGCAAGCAGCAGCGCCTCGTCGCCCACCGCGCGTGCGTCGTGGCGGGCGGGATCGACCCTGAGCGGTCCCCGCTCGCTGCCGCCATAGCCGCGCGTCAGGATGTGGGGATCGATGCCCTCCTCCGCGAGCAGTGCGGCGAGGGCGAGTACGGTCGGCGTCTTGCCTGCGCCGCCGACCGTAAAGTTGCCGACGCAGATCACTGGCAGGTCCGCCTTTGCCGGGCGAGCCAAGGCAGCCTGTCCCCGTGCGCCGAGGCGGTAGAGGCAGGAAAGAGGCGTCAGAGCCGCGGCGGCAATCCCGCCGCGCTCAACCGCCCAGAATGCCGGCGCGCGCATCGCGGCCGCAGGGTTCGAGATGGTCGCGGATAAGGCCGAGCGCCGCCTCCACCGCGCCGCCCAGCGCTCGGGCGGCCTCATGGGCGGCGGCCGAGCGCTTGGCCCGCGCAGCCTCGTCTTCGAGCAGGGCGCGAACGGCGGTGACGAGCGAATTGGCGTCTGCCACGCGGTTGACTGCGTCGGCATCCTCCAGCGCGGCGTAGGCTTCCGCGAAATTCTCCGTGTGCGGGCCGGTTACGAGCGCGCAGTCGAGCCGCGCCGGTTCCAGCGGATTGTGCCCGCCATGGGGCGCCAGCGAACCGCCGACGAAGGCGATGTCGGCGAGGCGGTAGACAAGGCCAAGGTCGCCCAGCGTATCGACGAGATAGACGGCGGTAGTCGGCGCGATCGCTTCGTTTGCCGAGCGGCGGGCGACGGCGAGATCATGTCGCCCCAGGAGATCGGCGATGGAATCGCCCCGCTTCGGGTGGCGCGGCGCAAGGATCGTGAGCAGGTCGGGAAAGGTCCGGCGCAGGGCAGAGATCGCCTCGGCGACCGTTGCCTCCTCGCCCTCATGGGTGCTCGCCGCTGCCCAGCAAGGCCGGGCACCGATGGTCTGGCTCAGCGCCGCGACGCCATTCTCGTCCGCCGGCAGCGGTGGCGCATCGTTCTTGAGGTTGCCCTGCACAGTGACGTTGTGCGCGCCGAGCGCGCGGAAACGCTCGGCGTCCGCGTCGGTCTGTGCCAGAACGCAGTCGAATACCGCGAGCAGGGGCCGGCTCAAATTCGGCGCCCGCCGCCAGCGCGCGGCGGAGCGCCTGGACAAGCGCCCGTTGAGCAGGAGCATGGGGGTGCCGCCTGCGGCGGTTTCGAGAATGAGATTGGGCCAAAGCTCCGATTCCACCCAGACCGACAGGTCCGGCCGCCAATGCTGGAGAAATCGTCTGACCGCGCCCGGCCGGTCGACCGGCACGAATTGATGCTGCACGCTGGCTGGGAGGCGCTCGCTCAGAAGCTGGGCCGAGGTGACAGTGCCGGACGTGATCAGAATTGGAACGTCAGGGAATGCTTCGCGCAATCGAGCGACCAGCGGCAGCAGGGACAGGCTCTCGCCGACACTCGCGCCGTGCATCCAGACCAGCCGGCCCTCGGGCCGCGGCAGACTCGGCCGCCCCAGCCGCTCGCCGAAGCGTGCCTCGTCCTCCTTGCCGCGGCGCCGCCGATGGGCAAGCCAGGCATCGATGACCGGCGTGGCCAGCAAGCTGGCGTAGCGGTAGCTGCGCGGCGTGATCAGGGCCTCGATCATGGGCGTACACCGGCCGGCGCCGCGGCGGCACGCCGGTCGTCTGCCCGCGTGGTGTCCCGGGCCGGTTCGATCGGTTCCGCGCCTACCATGCGGTCGGCTTCCGCGGTCAGCGCGTTGAGCCGCTCCTCCAGGGTCAGGCGCGCGTCCTCCATTGCAGCGTCGTCGGCGTCCGCGGCGACATAAAGCGGCGATCCCCACAAATAAACACCGCGGCCGAACGGCAGCGCGATCACGAAGCGATCCCAGCTTCTCGCGACCTTGCGCCGCGAAACTGCATAGGTAACCGGCAGAATAGGTGCCCCGGAGAGGCGCGCCAACGCGATGATCCCGGGTTGCACGCGCATCCGGGGACCGCGCGGCCCATCTGGAGAGATGGCGAGATAGCCGCCTTCCTTCAACACACGCAGCGAAGCGCGGAGCGCCGCGGCGCCACCCCTTGTGCGCGAGCCGCGGACCGGCACCGCGCCCAAGTGCCGCGTTGCGCGGGCGATGTTCTCGCCGTCGCGGTGTCGGGAGATCATGACGTGGATCGGCGGCTCTGCCTGCCAGCCGTGCGCCGCCAACATTAGCCGGCCATGCCAGAAGGCGGAGATGAAGGGCCGGCCCGCGCGCAGCAGCGCATCGGCGTCCTCGCGCCCGATCGTCCGCCAGCGGGTCGTCACGAAGACCAGACTCGCGAAGCGAGCGTAAAGCCAGATGAGCACGGCGCTCCCAAGCCGGCTCCGCGCGACACGCTTGCCGAGACCCATGCCTATTCGGCAGCCATGTCCGCGGCGAACTGCGTGGCATGAAGCCGCGCATAGACGCCGCCCGCCGCCAGCAGCGACCGGTGCGTGCCCGATTCTGCGAGTAGGCCGCCCTCCAGAACATAGATCCGGTTGGCGTCCTGGACCGTTGACAGGCGGTGGGCGATGACGAGGGTCGTCCGGCCCTGCATCAGGCTGCGCAATGCCTCCTGCACCTGGCGCTCCGATTCGGCATCGAGCGCGCTCGTCGCCTCGTCGAGCAGCAGGATGGGGGCGTCCTTGAGCATGGCGCGGGCGATGGAGAGCCGCTGCCGCTGGCCGCCGGAGAGCTTGACCCCATGCTCGCCGATCATCGTGTCATAACCATCGGGGAGCTCCCGGATGAAGCGCTCGGCGCCGGCGGCGCGAGCGGCAGCCACAATGTCTTGGTGGCTCGCATCGATCCGCCCGTAGGCGATGTTGGCGCGGACGCTGTCGTCGAAGAGCACTGCCTCCTGACTCACCAGCGCCATCGCGTCGCGCACGCTCTCGATCGTTGCCTCACGGACGTCGAGCCCGTCGATCCTGACCGCGCCCTCGTCAACGTCATAGAACCGGGGGATCAGGTTGAGCACCGTGGACTTGCCGGCGCCTGAGGGGCCGACGATGGCGACCGTCTCTCCCGCCGGGATTTCCAGGCTGAGGTCGTGGAGCGCCGGCGCGCCGTTGGGGTAAGTGAAGCGCACACCCTCCAGCGCGACGGCGCCGCCCGCGATCTTGAGAGGACGCGCATCCGGGGCCTCCACGATGAGGGGCTCGGTATCGAGCAGTTCGAACACGCGCTGACTCGCGGCGAGCCCCTCCTGCAAGCTGGCGTTGAGATTAGCGAGCGCCTTGAGCGGCCGATAGGCGAGCAGCATGGCGGTGACGAAGGCGAAGAAGGCGCCCGGCGTGAGCATGCCCTGGATCACCTGCCATCCGCCATAGAGGATCAGAAGCGCGATAAAGATGCCGCCCAAGGTCTCCATGATCGGTGTGGCGGCGGCACGCACGCGATGCTGCTTGAAGATCAGCCGGAAGACGTTCTCGATCAGGCGGTCGGTGCGCTCTGCTTCGAAGCGCTCCCGGTTGTAGGCCTTGACGTGGCGCGCGCCTTGGAACGTCTCGTTGAGGCGCGCGGTGAAAAGGCCCAGCTCGTTGAGCGCGGACGTCGAGATCTTGCGCATGCGCTTGCCGATCTTCGCGATCGGATAGATCGCGATGGGGAAGACGACGCAGGCGATCAGCGCGAGCTTCCAGTCCTTCTCGAACATGACGCCGACCAGGAACAGCAGGGTCAGCGAATCTTTGACCATGCCGGTGAGCGCGTTCGAGACGGCGTTGCGCATCATGTTGACGTCGTTGGTGAGCCGCGAGACGAGCCGGCCCGACGCCGTGTCCTGGAAGAAGGCGAGGTCGAAGCGGAGGATGTGGGCGAAGACCCGGCTCTGCAGGTCGGCGATGACGCGCTGGCCAACGAAGGCCATCAGCACCGCCTGCCCGTAGGTGGCGGCGCCCCGGATCAGCGTTATCCCGATGACCGCGATGGGGACCACGATGAGTAGCGAGCGGTCCTTCTCCAGGAAGATCTCGTCCAGCACCGGCTCCATGAGATAGGCGAGCGATGCGATGGAGCCGGCGGCAAGGACCATGCAGAGCCCGGCGAGCAGCAGCCGGCCCAGGTGGGGGCGCACGTGCTCGCGGACGAGGCGAACCAGGAGGTGCCTCGTCGAGCCTGGTGGCTGGGGTGGGTCAGGTCGTTCCACGGCTTTCGCCCGATTCAAGCGCCAACGCCTAAACGCTTGAATTTAGCCCAATAGCACGGCAGGGGCGAAGGCTCTAGCTAGGGTATGAAGGGTGAGGACGCGCTATCGGCCCTCAGCGGCCCGCGACCGTCATGCCATCGATCCGCACGGTCGGGCTGTCGACGCCGTAGCGGAACGAGAGGTCGCTGGCCGGGGTGAGGTGGCGGAACATGTCTCTGAGGTTGCCGGCGACGGTGACCTCGCTCACCGGATAGGCGATCTCGCCCCGTTCGATCCAGAAGCCCGCCGCGCCCCGGCTGTAGTCGCCGGTCACCTGGTTCACACCCATGCCCATCAACTCGGTGACGTAGAGGCCGCTCACCACCTCGCCGATGAGCGCCTCGGCGCTCTCGGCGCCCGGTTCCAGCCAAAGGTTGGAGCATGAGGGCGAGGGCGGCGCGCTGGTGCCGCGCGCGGCATGGCCGGTGCTGGCAAGGCCGAGCTGGCGGGCCGAGCGGCTGTCGAGCAGCCAGGTTTGCAACACGCCGTCGGCGACGATCGCACGCCGTTCCGTCGCGACTCCTTCGCCGTCGAAGGGGCGCGAGCGCAGCCCCCGCGCCCGGTGCGGGTCATCCACGATGGTGGTGCCGGGCGCGAATAGCTGGGTCTCAAGCGCGTCCTTCAGGAAGCTCGTTCCGCGCGCGATCGACGGGCCGGAAATCGCACCCGCGAGGTGGGAGACCAGCCCGCCGGCGATGCGGGGGTCGTAGAGCACCGGCATCTGGCCCGATTGCGCCTTGCGCGCGTCCAGCCGGCGCACCGCGCGCTCACCAGCGCGGCGGCCGACCGCTGCGGCATCATCCAGATCGGCTTCAAACAACGACGTCGACCAGTCGTAGTCGCGCTCCATCGCCGTCCCGTCGCCGGCCAGCACTGCCGCGCTCACCGAGAACCGGCTGGTCGCGTAGCCGCCGGCAAAGCCGCCGCTGGTCACGAGCGTCGCTTCCGACCGCCCCCAGCTGGCGCCCGCGCCTTCAGAGTTGGTGACGCCGGCAACGGCGCGGGCGGCGTCCTCCGCCTCCGCCGCGCGGGCCATCAAGCTCTCGGCATCGGGCTCAGCAGAATCGGCGAGGTCGAGCGCGGGCCAGTCCCGGGCGAGGCGGGCAGGATCGGCGAGGCCCGCATAGGGGTCCTCCGGCACCGAGCGCGCCATGGCGATCGCCCGCTCGGCAAGCGGCCCGAGCGTGTCTTCGGCGAGGTCCGTGGTCGAGACGATGGCCTGCCGGTCGCCGACGAAGACGCGCAAACCCAGATTGCGGCCTTCCGCCCGGACGACGTCTTCCGGCTCGCCGAGGCGGCAGCCTGCTTCGAGCGCGCTGCCGTGCACGTACAAGGCGTCGGCGGCATCGGCGCCGAGCCGCCGCGCACGCGCAATCAGCCCATCCAACAGGTCGGCGGAATTGCCCGCCTGGGCGGTTCCCATGATCGGTGTGGCGCAGCCGGCGGTTCTGGCGGCGGGGGAAAGCCCGGCCGGTCAGATGCGGAAGAGGCCGGCGTGGATGCGCCGGTTCTTCTCGAAATACTGCTGGTGGTAGTCCTCGGCCATCCAGAAGTCCGCTGACGGCTCGATCAGGGTCGCGATCGGATGCCCCGCCGCCACCAGCGCTGCCTTGCTGGCTTCCGCCGCCTCCTTCTGGGCCTCCGAGCCGAAGAAGATGACCGAGCGATACTGGGTGCCGATGTCGGGTCCCTGGCGGTTCACCTGGGTCGCGTCGTGCACCTGCCAGAAGAGCTCGAGCAGCGTCTCGTAGCTCACCCGCGCGGGGTCTAAGACGACCCGCACCACCTCCGCGTGGCCCGTCATGCCGCTGCACACGTCGTGATAGATGGGCTCGGCCGTGCTGCCGCCGCAGTAGCCCACCGCGGTTTCGGCGACGCCATCGACCCGGCGAAACGCGGCCTCGACGCCCCAGAAACAGCCCGCTCCGAAAATCGCCGTCTCAGTCATCTCGCCCTCACACCTGTCTTTTCCTTGTGTGATAGATAGCACCTCGCAGAGATGCGGCAAACCGGATCGGCAGGAGTCACGGCATGGTGAACAGATTTGAGACGGAGAGCGACTACGAGGCCTACCGCAAGCGGATCTTCAATTTTCTCTGGCGCGAGGTCGAGCCCAGGGCGAGCGAGATGGAGCGCACGGGCAAGTTCCCGCAGGAGGAACTCTTCCCGCAGTTCCGCGAGCACGGCTTATTCGGCGCCGTGATCCCCGAGGAATATGGCGGCAACGCGTTGAGCTGCACCCAATACCTGCCGCTTCTCGCCGAGTTCTCGAAGGTCTCCGGTGTCGTCCGGGTGCTGCTGCATGTCCACAACACGAGCGCGCGTGCGGTCGTCGCCTACGGCACCGAGGCGCAGAAGAAAGCGCTGCTGCCGGCGCTGGCGACGGGCGAGCAATCGCTCACCTTCGCCATCACCGAGCCCAATTCCGGGAGCGGCATGGATGTGGGCACGCACGCGAGGCGCGAGGGCGACCGCTGGATCGTCAACGGCGCGAAGCACTACATCACCAATGCGGACTTCGCCACCGGCCACCTCATCTGCTGCCGCACCGCGGCACGCGGCGACCGGCGCGGGCTCACCGCGCTGGTGGTGCCCACCGGCGCGCCCGGCTTCACCATCGAGCCGATGCCCGACATGATGGGCAACAACGGCCCGCCCCACGGCATTCTGCGCTTCAAGGACACGCCGGTGCCGGCGGACAGCATGGTGGGGGCCGAGGGCGACGGCCTCGAGGTCTTCCTCGGCGAGCTGGAGCCGAGCCGCGTCTTCGTCGCCGCGAGCTCGCTCGGCACCGCCGAGCGCGCGCTGGAGATCGCCCTCCATTTCGCGGATAAGCGCATCACCTTTGGCCGGCCCATCGCCGCCCGCCCCTCGGTCCAGTCCGAGCTCGCCGACATGGCCCGCGACGTCTACGCGCTGCGCCTCATCCTGGATGACGTGGCCGCCAAGATCGACCGCGAGGAGCCTTGCGCGGTGGAGGCCTCGATCGCCAAGCTATTCGGGTTGGAGACCGTGATGCGGGTGACGGACAAGGCGATGGACGTGGTCGGCGGGCGCGCCTACTTCACCGACTACCCCTATCCGCTGGAGCGGCTCTACCGGGAATGCCGCATCAACATGCTGGAGGAAGGCACCCCCTCGATCCAGCGGCTGGTCATCGCGCGCAGCCTGCTCGGGCAGTCGGTGCCGCTCGATATCGGCACCCTCGGCGCGCCCTATCAGCCGGCGGGCACCGATCCCGCCCTCGGCAACCGGCCGCCGCACGACCTGACCTACGCCCACGCGGACGAGTAAGGGCGCGCTCCTACCGAAGCAGGCTCAGAGGGCTTGGCCGTGCTCCGCGATCAGGCGCTCGGCCTCAGTCAGGTCGTCCGCGCGGTTGGCATTGAAGAACGGGTCCACGGGATCGCAGGGGAAGACGACCTCCACCAGCCTGTGGCTTGCTGTCCAGCGGTCGATCTTCCGCTCCCCCTGCTCGACCAGGGCCTGGCGCAGGTCGGAGCGGAGGGCCACCGGCCAGAGGCCGAACACCGGATGTGCCCGGCCGCCCGAAGCGGCGCAGGCAAGATCGGCGGTGGCAAAGTCGCGGGCCTCAGCCATCGTCTCAACCAGATCGCGCGGCAGGAACGGTGCATCGGTGGCGAAGCTCGCCACCAGCGGGCAGTGGGGCGCCTTCTCCGCCGCCCAGTCGAGCGCAGTCAGAATGCCGGCGAGCGGCCCGGCGTGGCCTTCCACCACATCGGCCACCACCGGCAGGCCGTAGGACGCGAAACGCGCAGGATCGCCGTTGGCATTTAGGATCAGCGGGCCGACCTGGGGTGCCGCGCGCTCAATCACCCGCGCGAGCAGGGTCTCGCCGGCGAGCGGCCGCAGGCACTTGTCGCCGCCCCCCATGCGGCGCGCGAGGCCGCCGGCGAGCAACACGCCCACGCTCTCGGTCATGGTGCCACCTTGTGCATGCTCCGCAGGTGAATCCCGTCAATGGTGCCGGCGCAGGCCCGCGCGCCCGTCCGATGCGTCTCCCGACAAACGAGGGCCCTCGGACTCGGCAGTGCACGTATATCCGACCGGCAGCAACCTTGCATCGGGCGAAGGGAGCTCAACTTTCTTGGGCGCTTTCACCGCCTTCGGCCCACCGCATGGCAACAAGGGTGCCCAGCCCTGAGACGGCGAAGGCGCCGACCAGGGCGTAGACGGTGCTGTCGAAACTCTGGCCCACCAGGGCTCCCAACGGCACCGAGATGAAGGTGGAAAGCGAAGCGATCACTGCCGCTCCCACGCCTGCGATGTGGCCGAGAGGCTGCATGGCGAGAGCGTTGAGATTCCCGAACAACAGGCTGACGCCCAGAAACACGGTGAGGAGATAACACATGAAGAGCCAGAACGGTGGAAGCCCGTCGAAGGCGAAGACGGCCGCCGACGCGATCAGCGAAATCAGCGCGATGAATGCGGCCGAGACCTTCGAGAGCCGGCGCATCCCGTACTTCATCACGAGGCGGCTGTTCACCAGTGAACCGCCGCCGAAGGAGAGTGCGAGCAGCCCGAAATAGAGTGGGAAGAGCCTGCCGGTGCCATAGGCATCCTGGAAGATTTGCTGGGCCGAGCCGAGATAGGCGACGAAAGGCGCGAAGACGAACCCCGTGGCGAGCGTGTAGCCGAGCGCAGGCCGAATTCTCAGTATCTCGCCCACGGCCTGGCCGATGGCACGCGGCGAGAAGGGCCGCCGCCGGGCAACGGGCAGGGTTTCCGGCTGGCGCAGCGCAAACCACGCGAAAACCATCGCGGCGATGACGAGGAAGGTGATGAATATCGCGTGCCAGCCTCCGAGGATGAGGAGTCCCTGGCCTAGCGCCGGGGCGACGGTGGGAACCAGAATGAACACGGCCATGGCGAACGACATGAGCCGGGCCATCGAGCGGCCCTCGTACTGATCGCGCACCAGGGCGATGATCACGATGCGGGGGGCCGCGACGCCCACGCCCTGCAGGACACGGCCCGCGATCATGACCTCGAACGTGGGTGCGAAAATGCTCACCAGGCACCCGATCATGAACAGGACGAGGCCGGCATGGATGGCGGGTTTGCGCCCGATGCGGTCGGAGAGAGGGCCGAACAGCAACTGGCCGAAGCCAAGCCCCAGAAACAGCGACATGATGACGAGCTGGACGTCATTGGGGCGTGGCGTTTCGAAGTTGCGGCCGATCGCGGGCAGCGCCGGCAGCATCGCGTCGATCGCAAGCGCGACGAGCGACATCAGGAGGCCGACGAGGGCCACGAATTCGACGCGACCGAGCGCACGCCCGCTCGCCGCTCGGCTCATTCCGCCCCCCTGCACCCCGTCGCGGTTCATTCTTCACCTGCAACCGCGCGTGGCAGCCGGACTGCGGGCTCAACCGTCGATCCCTCCCATGCACTGGTACTTGATATGACCGAAGCAATCCAGTTTGTCCGACTGGCGGCTCATTGCCAGCGTGGGACACCGTGGCATACTGGCGCCCGGCCTGAGGAGACTGCCGATGCAGACAGACAGCCACATACTCGACGACGTGGCGCGGGTCGCCACCGGGGCCATGGGGGCCGCGAGCGGCCTCAAGGGCGAGCTCGACGCGCTGGTCAAGCGCCGGCTCGAAGGGATCCTGGCGAAGATGGACCTGGTCCCGCGGGACGAGTTCGACGCGGTCAAGGAAATGGCGGCGAAGGCACGGAGTGAGAGCGAGGCGCTTGCCGAGCGCGTGGCCAAGCTCGAGGCGAGGCTTGCAGCGGAGGGCGCCAGTCCCGAGGCAAGCGCCGGCGCAGGGGAGGCAGGCAATGGACGATAAGACTCAAGTTGAGCTGGAGGCCGCCGCCTTCCGCACCCTGGTCGCGCATCTGCGCAAGCGCACCGACGTGCAGAATATCGACCTGATGAACCTCGCCGGCTTCTGCCGCAACTGCCTCTCGAAGTGGTATCGCGCCGCCGCCGAGGAGAAGGGGCTCGACATGGACCTGGAGCAGGCGCGCCAGCAGGTCTACGGCATGACCTACGCGGAATGGAAGGAGCACTTCCAGACCGAGGCGACGCCCGAGAAGAAGCGCAAGTACGCCGAGGAGGCCGCGAAGCACGGCTTTTGATTTTTTGATATCCCTCAGGCGCCGGGCGCTCGCTCCGCTCGATCGTGCGCTCCGCGCGCGTGGACGCGCGACGCGGTCGCGCCGTCCGAGCCGTCGGCCCGGCCCCTCTCATGACCCACACGCCGTTACCTCCAGTTGCGGATTTGCGCCCCCCGCCTGTAGTAAGGAGACTGCCGTTCAAACCCTGCAAGAGCGAGGCAGTCGATGACGAAACCGGTTGGTGTCGGGTTCCTGGGTTCGCAATTCGTGAGCGGGATTCACGCCCGCGCGCTCGTGCGCAACCCCCATGCGAAACTGATCGGAGTGGCGTCGCCGACGCCGGGGCATGCCGAGGCCTTCGCAGAGACCTACGGCCTCTCCCACCACGGCACCGATCACCGCCCGCTGCTGGAGCGCGACGATATCGACATGGTGGCGATCGGCACGCCCAACGACACCCATTGCCCGCTGGTGCTGGACTGCGCGGCTGCCGGCAAGCACGTCGTGCTGGAGAAGCCCATGTGCCTGAGCATGGCCGAGGCGGACAGCATGGTTGCCGCCTGCAAGGATGCCGGCGTGCTCTTCATGTATGCCGAGGAGGTGTGCTTCGCGCCGAAGTATGTGCGGATGAAGTCGCTGCTCGACGCCGGCGCGCTCGGCCGCCCGACCCTGATCAAGCAGTCGGAAAAGCATGACGGCCCCCACGCGCCCCACTTCTGGGATGTCGATCGCGCCGGCGGCGGCGTGCTCGCGGACATGGGTTGCCACGGCATCGCTTTCGCCCGCTGGATGATGGATCGGACGCCGATCGTCTCGGTCTACGCCCAGCTCTCGATCCAGGTGCACGGCGACAAGACCAGGGGCGAGGACAACGCGCTCTTGATCCTGGAGTTCGAGGGCGGCTGTCTCTTCCTCAACGAGACCAGCTGGACCAAGCCCGGCGGCATGGACGACAGGTCCGAGGTGCACGGCTCCGAAGGCGTGGCTTACGCCGACCTGCTCCACGGCAACTCGATCGAGACCTACAGCCGCGGCGGCTACGACTACGCGGTCGAGAAGGCCGGCGGCACCCAGGGCTGGAGCTTCACCATCTACGAGGAGGAATGGAACTACGGCTTCTGGGCCGAGTTCGACCACTTCGTGGATTGCGTGCAGAACGGCACGGCACCGCTGGTGACAGGCGAAGACGCGCGCGCCGTGCAGGAGGTGCTGTTCGCGGCCTACGAATCCGCCCGCACCGGCGCCAAGGTCGCGCTGCCATTTGCCAGCGACGCGGCCAAGCCCTGGGACCTCTGGCAAGGCGACGCGGGCTGAGCAAGTGCACTTTGCGATTTTGCCCGATCGGGAGGCGCTGGATCGAGAGGCGGCAGCGCTTATCTGGGCGGCGGCTGGCGCGAAGCCCGATCTCCTGATCTGCCTCGCAAGCGGGGATACGCCGACCGGCACCTACGGGCTGCTTGCCGCGGCGCCGGAGCGGCTCGCGAGCGCGCGCTTCATTCAGCTCGACGAGTGGGCGGGCCTCGGCGCCGACGCCCCCGCGAGCTGCGCCGCCTACCTGGAGCGCACGGTGCGGAGCCCCCTCGCGGTGCCGCCGGAGCGCTGGATCGGCTTTCGCGGCGATGCGCCGGATGCGGCCGCCGAGTGCCGGCGGGTGGAGACGGCGCTGGCGGCGGCCGGGCCGATCGACCTCTGCATCCTCGGACTAGGACGGAACGGGCATCTCGGGCTCAACGAGCCGGCCGAGAGCTTCGAACCCTCCTGTCATGTCGCGACACTCGCCGAGCAATCGCGCGGCCACCCCATGCTGGCGGAAACGACGGCCTCGGTCCGCCAGGGGCTGACGCTCGGCCTCGGCGATATTCTCCGTTCGCGCCGGATCCTGCTCATGGTCTCGGGCGCGGCCAAGCAGGAGCCGATGGCGCGGCTCGCGGACCGGCGCGTCACGCCGGTGCTGCCGGCGTCCTTTCTATGGTTGTACGGAGACGCCGTCTGCCTCTGCGATGAGGATGCGGCGGCGGGCAGCGGACTCGGTGACGCCGAGCCATGAGCCGCTTCGCTCTCGGAGTCGATATCGGCGGCACCAAGATCGCGGTCGGCGCGATCGATGCGGCAGGCGCGGTTCAGGCGCGGCGGACCATAGCAACGGACGTCGAGGCGGGCTTCGATGCGGGGCTCACGCGGCTGGCCCGCGCCATCGACGAGACGATGGCCGAGGCCGGCGTAGACCCAACGGCGCTCGCGGGCATCGGGCTCGGCTGCCCCGGCCCCTTCGACGAAGCGAGCGGGCGCATCGAGAACTTCTACACGCTCCCCGGTTGGGAGGGGAACGATATCGTGAGTCCCCTCGTTGCCCGCTTCGGCACGCCGGTGCGCCTCGTCAACGACGCCGATGCGGCGCTCCTCGGCGAGGCGCTGTCCGGCGCTGCCCGCGGCGTGCGCATCGCCGTCATGCTGACCATCGGCACCGGCATCGGCGGCGCGGCGCTGATCGATGGCGCGATCCTGCGGGGCGCCGCGGGCGAACATCCCGAGATCGGCCATCTGATCGTCGATCCGGCCGGCCCGGCCTGTTACTGCGGAAGCCGGGGCTGCCTCGAGGCGTTCGCCGCAGGGCCGGCGCTCGCGCGGGCGGGTGCAGAGTTCGGCTATGCGGATGCCGAGGCCGTCTTCGCCGCGGCCGAGGCCGGCGCGGAGCCGGCCCAGGCGATCGTCGCCCGCAGCGCGGATGCGATGGAGACGGCGGTCTGGAGCCTCATCCACACGTTCCTGCCCGAGGTTCTCCTGATCGGTGGCGGCATCGGCGAGCGGCACTTCGCGCTCTATCGCGAGGCCGCCGAGCGCGCCATCGCGCGTGCCGTGCTCGCGCCGACCGGCGCGATCCGCGTGGTCAAGGCGGCGCTCGGCAACGACGCGGGCGTGGTGGGCGCCGCGGCGCTCATGCTAGACGCCGCGTGACCGCGGTGAGACGTTCGGGCTAGACTCCATCGCCGCAGGCAACGCGCGAGCGACCATGGCCACACCGTCGACACGAGAGAACGCCGAGCACCGTCGGCATTCCGGGGATGCGCCGGATGTCGACGCGGTCGTCGTCGGTTCGGGATTCGCCGGCCTCTACATGCTCCATCGGCTGCGCGATATGGGCCTCTCCGTCCGCGTCTTCGAGAGGGGAAGCGGGGTCGGCGGCACCTGGTACTGGAACCGCTACCCCGGCGCCCGCTGCGATACCGACAGCGTCGAGTACTCGTATCAGTTCTCCGACGCGCTCCAGCAGGAGTGGCGCTGGACCGAGCGCTTCGCCACGCAGCCGGAGATCCTGCGCTACCTGGAGCATGTGGCGGACCGCTTCGACCTCCGCCGCGATATCCGGTTCGGGACGACCGTCACCGAAGCGGCCTTCGACGAGGCGGCGGGATGCTGGCGGATCGCGACCGATGACGGCGCCAGGCTCTCCGCCACCTATTGCATCATGGCCACCGGGTGCCTCTCTGCCGTCAACCGGCCGGAATTCGACGGCTTGGACCGTTTCGCCGGCGAGTGGTACCACACCGGCGCCTGGCCCCATGAGGGGGTCTCCTTCGCCGGCAAACGGGTCGGCATCGTCGGCACGGGATCGTCCGCCATCCAGTCGATCCCGCTGATTGCGGCAGAGGCGGGTCACCTCACTGTCTTCCAGCGCCAGGCGAACTACACCGTCCCCGCCCGCAACGCCCCGCTGGACGCGGCGATATACGCCGACATCAGGGCGCAGTACGGGGAGCTCAGGCAGCAGGCCAAGCAGACGCCGACAGGCTGCTGGTGGCATGTGAACCCGGCGACCGCCGACGAGATGAGCCCGTCGGCGCGTCGGCGCGAGCTGGAAGCCCGGTGGGAGACGGGGGGGCTTTGCATGTACAGCGTCTTCAAGGACGTACTGATGAATGACGAGGCCAACGATATCGCAGCGGCCTTCATCCGCGAAAAAATCCGCGGGCTGGTGCACGACCCGCAGGTGGCGGCGCTGCTCTCCCCTCACTCCTTCGTCGGCTGCAAGCGAATCTGCCTCGATACCGACTACTTCGCGACCTTCAACCGGCCCAATGTGACATTGGTCGACATCAGCGACGCGCCGGTCGAGGAGATCACTTGCGCGGGCCTTCGCACCGACGGCAGGGAATACGAGCTGGATACGATCGTCTTCGCCATCGGCTACGACGCGATGACCGGGCCCTTGCTCAGGGTCGACATTCGTGGCGCCGGCGGGCGGACGCTGAAGGCGAAGTGGGCCGATGGCCCGCGCACCTATCTCGGCCTCTTGGTCGAGGGCTTCCCCAACCTGTTCACCATTACAGGGCCGTCCAGCCCTTCGGTGCTCACCAACATGGTTCCCGCCATCGAGCAACACGTCGAGTGGATCGCCGACTGCATCGCCAACGCCCGCGCCTGCGGGCGCCCGCGCATCGAAGCCACGCGCGAGGCGGAGGACGGCTGGATGGCCCACCATGAGGAGGTCGCGGCCGAGACGCTCTTCCCCTCCTGCAACTCGTGGTATGTCGGCGCCAACGTTCCCGGCAAGCCGCGCAAGGTGACGCCCTACACCGGGGGCTTCCCTACCTATATCGAGAAGTGCGACGCGGTCGTCGCCAACGGCTACGAGGGGTTCTCGCTGACCGCCACTTAAGCGGCGCTGGTGCGGAGCGCTAAGCCTCGCCGCGCCGCCCTGGCGGCGGATCGCAGGGCTCCGTGCCCATGTCGGCGGGGACGGAGATCTCGATCAGGTCGAACGTGTCCGAGGTCGCGATCTCGTTGTGCGGCGTCCCGCCAGGGATGTAGAGCGAATCCCCTTCCTCGATGCGGATGGTCTGGTCCTCGAAGACGAGGTCGATCCAGCCGCTCAGCATGTAGACGATCTGCCCCTCGCAAATGTGCGTGTGCCAGCCCGTCGGCTGCGTGAGACCGGCCTTGGCCGAGGTGATCTGGGCGCGGATGCGCCCGCCGCTCGCCGCCGTGATGCCGAGGTCGCGGTAGGTCAGGAAGTCGCGCCGCCCCGGCATGAAGGTCGGGTCGTCTTTCCTGACAAGGGTGAATGGCGGCTGCCGCTCGTCCGGGCGCGCCGCAGCTGCCGATTGGGCCTTGGTCATAGCGCTCGCTCCTCTCCGCCGGGCGGTTGCACCCGCATGGTAGGAAGCGCCGGCCAGCGTGACAAGCGGATCGCTACCGATCGCAGCGCGTCAGGATGGATAAATGTCGCCCTGCAGGGCGCCCGCAATCGCGGCCACCAGAGGGCCGAAAGCCCGGCCCTCCGCCGAATCGGGCACAAATTCTTGGGCCACGGCTTCGAGGTCGGCCAATTCCGGCGGGACGGGACGGTCAGTCACATCCAAGGCGCGCAGCGCAATCGGCACGAGACTGGCAAGCGCCATATCGAGGCACCGGCCGGCGCGGTCCTGCTTGGACCATGCCAGGAAGACCGGGCTCGCCACGTCGTTCTGGCCGAATCCGCCGGATTCGCTGCCGGGAAGGACCGTGGTCTGGGCGTAGAGGCGGGCTTCTTCCTCGTAGCCGGTCTGGGCCATCGGCAAGCATCCCAGATAGGCGCGGGGGGCGTCGTCGTCGGCGTCCAGGGCGTTCAGCTGATGGGGAAGCAACGAGACGGCGCCATCCAGAAGCTTCGCACCGTGGCGTTCGGCGAGGACGCAGAGATTGGCCCACGCGGCGGCCACGGCGTCCATGGCGAGCACCGCGTGAGGGTTGTGATAGCCGCCGTTGGTCACGAAGCGGCCGAAGGGTTGGTCGTCGTCGACGCCGTCAACCAACACCGGGTTGTCGGTCACGGCCTGGAGCGATTCCTCCGCGACCTCGGCGGCGAGCGACGCCGCGCGGCGGGCCTGGCCGAGCATCCGGGGAAGGATGCGATAGCTGACGGGCGCCTGATAGGGGCGCCGTTCGCCCCCGTGGCCGTCTCCCACCAGTTCGCGAAGGCGCCCGAGCGCCCAACGATCGTGGGGGTTGTTCCAGTAGTCGCCAAGCGCTGGGTCGAGGTGGTCAAGCGGCGCGTTGAAGGCCTCGAAGGAGAGCGCGAAGACCCGCGCCGCCACGTCGAGCCGATTGGCGGCGACGAGCGCGGCATCGGTGACGAGGCCCGTGGCCGACGGCGACCCGTTGACCAGGCACATGACGTCCTTGAGCGCGGGCTTGGCCTCTTCCGCCAGGCCCGTGAACAAATGACTCAACGACAGAATCTCGCCGGCGCCGCCCTGACCCTTCGTCGGGACCACGGGCATCTTTTCCTCGCCCAGCATGGCAGCGACACGCCGGGCGATCTCCGGCGATACCGCGGCGTGCCCTTCCACGAAGTTGGCGAGCCGTGCCAGCACGATGGCGCGGACGACCCGGTCGGGCAGCGGATCGCCCCACGATGTCGCGATCCGTGCCGGTGACATGCCGGCCCAGCGCTCGCGCTGTTCGGGCGTCAGTTTCTTCCCCGCGAGCTGGCCCGGACCCGTCGTCACGCCATAGATCGTGACCTCGGGGTCATGCTCGAGGATGCGCTCCAGGCGCTCCCGGCCCCGCGCCATAGCTGCGAGCGCCTGAGCGCCGAGTTCGATCCCTTCGCCTTCCCAGGCCACCCGCCGGGCGGCTTCGAGCGTGAGATCGGCACGGGTTTCCACGAGTACCGTCATGATCAAACACGTTGTTCGGCGATTTGCGTGCCCCTGGAGGGCGACTGCGTGGCGGGGCGCTTACTGCGTCTCGCTGCGCTGGGTGTCCTCGAGCTGGGTGGGGGTGAGCTGAAAGCCGACGAGAGCCTCGTATCCCGCCCCGATCTCTCCCGGCCCGAGGGGGATCCACTGCTCGATCTCCTCCACCGTCCGCGCGCTCGCGCCGTCAGCGTCGAAGGCGATCTCCGCCGTGAAGATTTCCTTGGCGACGATTTGCCGGCCCGGGTCGGCGAGGGCCACGAAGAACGGCACGCTCAGCCGATCGGTCTCGGCCGCCGGCCCGCGGGTCGCGTAGATGGGGAGGGCGAACGTCACCTCGACGCCGCCTCCTGCCTCATCGTCCATATCGAGGTCGCAATCCGATGCCACGTCGCGAAGCTCGAGCTCGAACGCCACGTCCACGTCATCGCGCCCCGGCCCTTCGCCGTAGAGGGTGAGGAAGCGGGTCTGTTTCAGGATGCTGACCCTGGGGCAGGGCGGCGGATCGTCGAACGGGTTGCAGCCGGCAAGCGAGACCAGCAAGGCCGCGACGATGAGCGCCCCGCCCGAGCGCACCAGACCGCGGCCCCGAAGCGCAGGCCCAGTGCCGGCAGGCCGCATATCGCGCACGCTCAAAGCGTGTTGTGCGTGCCGTCGCAGTGCGGCTTGCTCCCGGTCCGCTTGCAGCCGCAGAGCCAAGCGGTCTCGCTCTCCTCAGCGGTGAAGATGATGGGGCGGATGTCGGTGACCTTGTGCGAGCCGTCGCAGAAGGGCTGGGTGGCGCTGAGCCCGCAGGCGCACCAGAAGTACTTCTTCCCGGCAACGAGCTCGGTTTCGTAGGGTTCCGCCTGGGCGACGACGGGTTCGCTCATGGTGGGCTGCCTCGACAGTCTGAAGGGCCGGATCGAACGCCGTCACTCTAGCCGGGCACCCCACAGCGGACAAGCGCGCCCGCTCAACGCACACGACCCTAGGGGCGTGCGCGCGGGACCTTTCAGGCCCGCGCGACCCGGGCGTGCGCCCGCTACACCGCCAACGGCGAGCCCATCGAAACCCCAACCCGGCAGGCCGCGTGAGACGCTTCGACGCGACCGGCCGGCGCCCTGTGGACAAGTGGACAGCCGCGCCGCGCCTGACCACTTGTCCACAGGGCAAACCGCAACAACAGAAGCGGACATATGATGTGCTACGAAAACCGGACAAATACACTTGCTAGCGACAGCGCGCCCGCTCAACGCACACGACTAGGGGCTCCGCGCGCGGGATCGCTGGCGGGGAGGCCCGCGCGACCCGGGCGTCCGCGCGCGGGACCTTTCAGGCCCGCGCGACCCCGGACCATGGTGCGATGCACGGCGCGCCGAGACGCGCGCATAAACGCGCGATGCAACGCAAGAGCGTGCGCGCCTTCGGGCGTGCACGACCCCATCCCGCGCGCTCGGCGTCATGCGAGTCGCGCGAGATTCTATGTGCCGCGCGCACGACCGTATTCCGCGCGCGAGACCTTTCAGGCTCGCGCGACCCGGGCGTGCGCTACCCTGTCCCGAGGAATCCCACTTATCCCACTTAATCCCACTTATCCCACTTAATCCCACTTAATCCCGGCGAATCCCGGACCAAAATTAAGTTATGCCTGCGTCCCACTCAATGGAGATCGTGACATTGGTGAGAATTCCGGGATAGGGTGCGGCGCTTTCGTCGGGGGCGTGAGGCGTCATGGCAGCCGTACCGGGTTTTGTCGAACTGATCGGAAACACGCCGCTGATCCGTCTCCACGGCCCGTCCGAGGCGACCGGGTGCGAGATCCTCGGCAAGTGCGAGTTCCTGAACCCCGGCGGCTCGGTCAAGGACCGCGCCGCGCTCTTCATCGTGCGCGATGCCGAGCGGCGGGGCGTGCTGAAACCCGGCGGGACCATCGTCGAGGGCACCGCCGGCAACACCGGCATCGGGCTGGCGCTGGTCGGCAACGCCCTCGGTTACCGCTCGGTGATCGTAATTCCCGAAACCCAGAGCCAGGAAAAGAAGGACATGCTGCGGCTCTGCGGTGCTGAGCTGATCGAGGTGCCGGCGGTCCCCTATCGCGATCCCAACAACTACGTGAAGTATTCGGGACGGCTCGCCGACGAGCTCGCCGAGAAGGAGCCGAACGGCGCGGTCTGGGCCAACCAGTTCGACAACGTGGCCAACCGCCAGGCCCATGTCGAGACGACGGGGCCCGAGATCTGGGAGCAGACCGGGGGCAAGATCGACGGCTTCATCTGCGCGGTCGGCACCGGCGGCACGCTCGCCGGGGTCGGCATGGCGCTCAAGGAGCGGAAGCCCTCGGTGGTGATCGGCCTCGCCGACCCGATGGGCGCGGCGCTCTACAACCACTACGCCCATGGCGAGCTCAAGGCGGAGGGCAGCTCGATCACGGAAGGGATCGGCCAGGGCAGAATCACGGCCAACCTCGAAGACGCGCGGATCGATGTGCCGTTCCAGATCCCGGACGCAGAGGCGCTGCCCGTGATCTTCGATCTGGCGCAGAACGAAGGCCACGTCATGGGCGGCTCGACCGGGATCAATGTGGCCGGCGCGATCAGGCTGGCCAGGGAAATGGGTCCCGGACATACCATCGTCACGGTGCTCTGCGACTACGGAACCCGCTACTTCAGCAAGCTCTTCAACGCGGCGTTCCTGCGCGAGCGCGACCTGCCGGTGCCGCCCTGGCTCGACGACGCACCCGATGCCGCCGACTGAGCTGCTCTTCCGCGCCGAGCCCTACGCCCGTACCTGCGAGGCGCGCATCGGCGCGGTAGAGCCCGGGTCGGTGCGGCTCGACCGCACGATCTTTTATCCCGAAGGCGGCGGCCAGCCCGGCGATACCGGGGTCCTCCGAGCAGACGACGGCACGGTGTTCGCAGTGCAGGACACGCGCAAGGGCGAAGGCCCCGACGACATCCTCCATATGATCGACCCCGGCTCCGCGCCGCCGGCGCCCGGAAGCCGCGTCGTTGCCGAGCTCGACTGGGAGCGCCGTTATCGCCACATGCGCATGCACACGTGCCTCCATCTGCTGAGCGCCGTCGTCGATGCGCCGGTGACGGGCGGGCAGCTCTCGGCAGAGAAGGGGCGCCTCGACTTCGATGTCGATACCAAGTTGGAGAAGGCGGCCGTTCAGGAAGAGCTCAATGCGCTCATCGCGCGAGATTTGCCGGTCGCGGCGCGCTGGATCAGCGACGAGGCGCTCGCGGCGCAGCCGGAGCTGGTGAAGACGATGCGGGTCAAGCCGCCGTCAGGCCACGGCCGGGTCAGGGTGATCGATGTGGACGGGATCGACCTGCAGCCCTGCGGCGGCACCCATGTGGCGCGGACAGGCGAGATCGGGCCGATCATCGTCCGCAAGATCGAGAACAAGGGCAGGCACAACCGGCGCGTCACGCTCGCCTTCGGAGACCCGTCGTGAGCGACGGCGAGACACCGCTGGTCGTGACCCTGGCCTGGCTCGCCGCAGAAGTCGGCGCCGGCAGCGGGGTGCGGGTACTGGACGGCTCGTGGCATCTTCCGACGTTGGCGCGCGACCCGGCCACCGAGTTCCTGGAGGCCCACATCCCGGGCGCGGCCTTCTTCGACATCGACAGCATCTGCGATCCCCACTCGTCGCTGCCCCACATGCTGCCGTCCCCCGAGCACTTCGCACGCGACGTCTCGGCGCTCGGCGTCGGCAACGACTCGCACGTCGTGGCCTACGACACGGTGGGCCTCTATAGCGCTGCACGGGTCTGGTGGATGTTCCGCGTATTCGGGCACGAGCGCGTTTCGATCCTCGCCGGCGGTCTGCCGCGCTGGCGGGCGGAAGGCCACCCGGTGGAGAGCGGCACGGCCACGATCGCGCCGGGATCGTTCAGGGCGCGGGCCCCTGACGACACGCTGGTCCGCTCGTTCGAGCAGGTCCGGGCCACCCTCGCCGCAGGCAGCGAACAGATCGTGGATGCGCGCGCCGCCGCGCGCTTCTCGGGCGAAGATCCGGGGCCCAGGCCCGATCTCCCGCGCGGCCACATTCCCGGCAGCCG
Source organism: Alphaproteobacteria bacterium (assembly GCA_965237415.1). Classification (GTDB taxonomy): domain Bacteria; phylum Pseudomonadota; class Alphaproteobacteria; order UBA828; family UBA828; genus WTGU01. Next base: position 191,810 of record CBDEFM010000001.1, on the reverse strand, counting down.
CAACGTGCCTTTCAGCGCCGTCCTCGACGATGACGAGGCCGCACTAAGCGACGCCGCGGCGATTCGCCGCGCTTTCGAGGATGCCGGCGTGGACCCCGCCCGGCCGGTCATCGCCACCTGTGGGTCGGGCATTACCGCATGCACGCTGGCGCTCGCGCTTGCCGCGATCGGGGCCGAACAGGTCGCCGTCTACGACGGCTCCTGGACCGATTGGGGCAGCCGCGCGGACGCGCCGGTCGAAAGCGGCGCCGCCTAGGTGATGCGGACGATGCGGCGGCGGACGGCATTCACCATCGCAGCCCTCATGGCGGTGGCGCTCACGTTGGCGGCGACAGGTGGCGCCGCGGCGTCCGAGCCTGAGGGCGAGGCCCGATCCGGCGACATGATCGGCGCGCTGCGCCACGTCGTTGCCTCCCACGAGGACACGCTGCTGGACCTCGCGCGCGCCAACAGCCTTGGCTATGTCGAGATGATCGCGGCCAACCGCGGTATCGACCCCTGGGTCCCCGGCGAGAGCACGCCGATCGTTCTGCCCACCGCGCACATTCTCCCGGACGCCGAGCGGGAAGGCCTGGTGGTGAACCTCGCCGAGCATCGCCTCTACTATTTCGGCCCGCCGGGCACGGAGCCCGCGACCTTCCCCTTAGGCGTCGGCAGAGAGGGATGGTCGACGCCGCTCGGCACGACCGAGATCGTCCGCAAGAAGGAACGGCCGACCTGGTTTCCGCCTGAATCGATCCGCGCCAAGAATCCGGACCTGCCCAAGGTCGTGCCACCGGGCCCCCACAATCCCCTCGGCAGCCACGCGCTCTATTTCGGCTGGCCGCGCTATCTCATCCACGGCACCAACCGGCCGTGGGGAATCGGGCGGCGGGTAAGCCACGGCTGCATCCGCCTCTACCCGGAGGATATCGCGCAGCTATACGAGTTCGTGCCGATTGGGGCCCCGGTCCAGGTCATCAATCAGGCGATCAAGATCGGCTGGCACGACGGCGGGCTCTTCGTGGAGGCGCACCCCGAAGCCGATCAGGCCGATGAGCTGGAGAGCACCGGGCAGATTAAGAGCGTCGACGCGCGCTCCCGCAACGACGCTCTCTACCGGATCACAACTCTAGCGGGTGCCGCCCGCGATCGTCTGGACTGGCACATCATCCGCAGGGCTTTTGATGAACGGTCGGGTATCCCTGTCCAAGTGACCGTAGACCGAACCGGGCCCTCAGCTTAACGGCAGCCGGGCGGCGCGCGATGGCCGCCCGCGCTGAGACTACTTGCGCATCCCCTTCTGGAAAATGCGGTCCGCCTTGTCGGCGGCCGCCTGCGCTGCCTCGGCTGCTTCCTGAGCCGCTGCCGCCGCCGCCGAAGCACTCTGGCTGGCCTCCTCCACCGCCGCTCTCAGCTCGTCCACGGCGACCATGGCGCGGTTGGCGGTTTGCATCGCTTCCGTTGCCATCGCCTCCGCACCGGCTATGGCGACGGCCGCCTGCTCCTGCTCGGCAGCGGACTGGCATCCTGCAGCGACGGCCAACGGGAGAGCGACAATCGCAATCCGCAGCGCCCACGATCTCTTGAGCATAGACTCCTCCTGATTCCGGTAGGTCGCTGCGGAGTTGACGGCGATTCGCCCAATTGTGTCAAGCGGCCTCACCCCCAAATCGGCTGTTTGGTCCACGAATTGTGCCTATTGTTCACCGGAACGGAGGCCTGCACTTTACCGGCGCGTCCCGAAGCCATTACTCTCGCCCCATGGACCCGTCCTCCCCGCGTCCTGCGAGGCAGCCCGTTGACGGTGACGGACCCGAGTCGCCGGTCATCTTCGATGCGGTGCTGGCACCCAACCGTTCGCTCGGGCGCGCCGGTTTCGTCGCCGTCATGGCCGGTGTCATCGTGGTGAGTGTAGGCCTCGGCACCTATTTCCTGCTCCAGGGCGCATGGCCGGTGTTCGGGTTCTTTGGCCTGGACATCGCGCTGCTCTATCTCGCGTTCCGGCTGAGTTACCGCTCGGGCCGTTTGCGGGAGACCATACGCGTCACCGCAGACGAGGTCGTGGTCCGGCGCATTCTGCCCAACGGGCGTGCGACGGAATGGCGCTGCAACCCCTACTGGCTGCGCGTCGCCCTCGACGATCCGGTCGAGCACCACAGCCAGATCACGCTCACCTCGCACGGGCGCTCGCTTGTCGTCGGCTCGTTCCTCGCGCCGGAGGAGCGCGCGAGCCTGGTGAAGGCGCTGCGCGCCGCTCTCGGCGAGGCCAACCGGCGCTATGCCGGTGCCCCGGCGGCGGAGCAGGAGATCGAGGCGGGCGAAGCGGCCACCTGGCGCAGCTGACGCGCGTACTACCCGATTGGCGGGGTGCGCACCGTCATCTTGCCGCGCATCGCCGCTGGCGTCTCGTCCTCGGAGACCTCGCCCGTCGCGTTCGCTTGGTAGGCGCGCGCGTAGGCGATGACGTCCGCCGCGTTATCCGGCGTCAAGTGGCTGAAGCGCACGTGGTGTTTACCGGCCGAGCGAAAGCCCACGTTGCACGGACTCTTGCAGCCGTTGAGGCAATAGACCGCACGAAGGTTGAGCGCCACAGCCAGGGGGTCGGCCTCGATCAGGTCGTGCACCGCTTCAAGCAAGAAGGTACCCTGGCGCTTGCCATCGCGCTCCCGCGCCGACTCGGACCAGACGCAGGACCGGCAGATGTAGAACGTCGCCGGCGCATCCCCCGACGACCTCGCGGTCCGCCCCCCGCGCGTGGCTCGCTTGGCAGAGGCCGGCCTGGCCTTGACGCCGCCTGAGCGCGGCCTTGCGGCGCCGCGCTTCCCTGGTTTCCGCTGTGCCACAGGTCGGCCTAACCGAAACTGAAATAGAAGTTGAGAAGCACGCTGTTGACCTGGGTCGGCTTCTCGATCGGGGTCCAGTGACCGCAGCCGGGGAGCACGGCGACGCGGGAGCCGGAGATCCGGCTGCTCAGGGCCTTCACCGCCGGCGGCGGTGAGACGCCGTCCTCATCGCCCGTCACCAGCAGGGTCGGGCAGCGGATGCTGGCGAGGTCCGCGCTCCTCGCGTCGGCAAGGGCCTCGCAGGTCCGCGCGTAGCCCTCGGCGTCCTGGCGCATGAGGATCTCGCGCACGAATGCCGCCGCCGCCGGCTGGTGCGATCTGGTCTCGGCCGAGATCGCGACCTCCACCAGGGTATCGGCGATCGGCACCATGCCGTTCTTGCGCGCAACGGCCGCGCGATCGCGGATCGCCTGGCGGGCGGGTTCGGGCGGCTCGGCCAGCGGGCCCAAGAGCGCGAGGCTCTTCACCCGCTCAGGGTGCTCGGCGGCAATGTGCTGGCAGACGATCGTGCCCATCGAGTGGCCGCAGAGATGGGCGGTGGATATATCGAGCGCATCCATCACCGCGGTCACGTCGGCGGCGAAGGAGGCAATGGAGAGGGCGCCCGTGGCGGGCGAGCGGCCCGAACCTTCGAGGTCGAGGCGAACGACGCGGAAGAACCGGGCGAGCGGGCCGACCTGCGGGTACCAACTGTTGCCGGTACCGCCGAGGCCGTGGACCATGACAACCGCGTCACCGTCGCCGTGTTCCTCGACCGCGATTTCCTTGCCGTTGACCTCCATCGCCCTCGCTCCCGTGGTGTGCGCCCCGCCGCGGCAGGCCCAGCACATAGCATGCGGCGGCGGCGGCCGGATAGGCGTATTCCGCCGCTGGCCCTGCGTCGCGGTCAGTCCAGGTGCGAGGTTTCGATCCTCTCGTATCCGGCGAGCGGGCGGAAAAACCTCTGGCTCTCGCTTTCGCCCGGTCTCGGCGGCTCCGGCGCCGCCAGCTCCTGTGCGGCAAAGTGGCGCGCGACCACGGCCTTTCGTGCATCGCCCGCGCCCCAGTCGGTGGCCGCCTCCTCGACCAGGAGGGCAGCAGCAAAACCCTTGGCCATGCGGTCCATCAGCCTGTGCGCCTGGCGCTGCGCCTCGGCTTCGTCGTCTCGGACGAGCGCCACCAGCGCTGCCACCTCCCGCCGGGCCTGAAAGACGAGCGCGCGTGCCCGCACGAAGGCCGAATGGTTGGCGGCGAAGGGCATGTTGAGGATGGTGTCGAGCCGGGCGTGGAAGGCCGCGAGGCCCGGCGATCCCGCGCCCGCGAGGCGCAGCACCTCCAGCGCCTGGATGTTGGGCGGCCCTTCCCACACGGTAAGCACCTGGGCATCGCGGTAAAGGCGCGCCGTCGGATATTCCTCGGTGTAGCCGTTGCCGCCGAGTATCTCGATCGCCCGGCTGGTCGCGGTAATCACCCACTCTGCCGTGAGATACTTGGCGAGCGCGGTGACGAGCCGCATCCAGGGCTGCTCATCCGTCTTGCTCAGCGCCGCATCGAACGCGCGCGCCGCGGCGAAGGCCAGCGCCACGCTCGCCTCCAGCCGCACCTGCATCTCGACGAGCTGATCCTGCACCATCGGGTAGGCGATGAGGCGCTGACCGAAGGCACTGCGCGTCTCGGCGTGTGCGAGCGCTTCGGCGAAGGCACGCCGCTGTATGCCGGCCGAAGCCATCGCGTTGTGGATGCGGCTGTAGCCGAGTGCCGCCATCATCGTCCTGAGTCCGTCCGGCGGCGGTGCCACCTCCACCGCGTGGGCGTCCTCCAGCTCGATCTCTCCGGTCGCCAGCCCGCGGGTGCCGAGCTTGTCCTTCAGTCGCCTGATCCGGTAGCGGTTGGGCGCCCCGTCGGGCCCGCGCGCAGGCACGAGATAGAGGCCCAGCCCGCCGCTGCCGCCCGCCGCACCCTCCGGCCTGGCGAGGGTGAGCGCGAGACCGCCATCGACATTGCTGGCGAACCACTTGAGCCCGCGGAGGACGATACCGTCGTTCGTGCGTCGCGCCACGGTCGCAGTGGCGCCGACGTCGCTGCCACCCTGCTTCTCGGTGACCCAGGTGCCGCCGGTCGCCGCCGTGCCGTCCATGCGCACGAGCGCGGGCAGGTGGGCGTCGCGCACCGCCTCCGGCGCAAACCGGTCGAGCACGTGGGCGACGGCGCCGGTGAGCGTCACAGGACAGTGAATCGAGATGTCGGATTGTGCGAGCAGATAGCCCATCGCGAAGGTCAGCATGTAGGGGCGCCGCTCTGGGCCGTAGTTGAGCCCCACGATGCCCCGCTCGTAGACCTCGCGGTGAACCGCCGCATAGAGTGGATTGTGGCGCACCGCCGAGCGCGGGCGGCCGCCCTCATCCAGGGTTTCGAGAACCGGCGGCGCGAAGCGGTTGGTGTAGTCCGCCTGTTCGTCGACGGCGGTCGCCACCCAGCCGCCGAAACTGCTCAGCCGTTCGGCGTCCTCTTCGGTGAGCCAGGGCGCGCTGCGGCGCAGGAGGGCCCGAAGATTCCGGTCGGCCCGGTAGGCGTTGCCGTCAACACCGCCCATCCCGTCCGCCATGGGTGTGCGACCTTTTGAGACGCAGGCGGCGCCTGCGGGAGTATAGTCCGCAATGTTACTCCCATTTGTTATGCAGGGGGCGACATATGCGATGCCCTCGTGGGGTATGAGGCGAGCCATGGCGAGACTGGCAGGCAAGGTGGCGATCGTAACCGGGGCGACCAGCGGGCTCGGCGCCGCGTCGGCGGTGCGCATGGCCGAGGAAGGCGCGGCGGTGCTGGTGACGGGGCGGGACGAAGGCCGCGGCCAGGCGGTGGCCGAGACCATCACCGCGGCAGGCGGCACGGCCCGGTTCCGCCCCCTCGACGTCACCGACGAGGCCGCCTGGCAGACGACGGTCGAGAGCGTGGTGTCGGAACACGGCCGCCTCGATATCCTCTTCAACAATGCCGGAACGACCCGGGCCGAGCCGATCGCCGAAGTCACTCTCGAGACTTGGCGGCGGATCATGGCGGTCAACGCAGACGGGGTCTTTCTCGGCACCAGGACCGCGATTTCCGCCATGCGCCGCTCCGGCGGCGGCTCCATCGTCAACATGTCGTCGGTGCTCGGCATGGTCGGCACGGCGCATCTCGCGGCCTACACGGCGTCGAAGGGTGCGGTCCGCTACTTCACCAAGTGCGTGGCGCTTGAATGCGCCCGTGACGGCAGCGGCATCCGCGTCAACTCTATCCACCCCGCCTTCATCGCGACCCCTATGATGGACGAGACGGCGATCCGCATGTTCGGCGATGCCGCCGCAGGGCCGCGAGAGTTCGGCAAGCTGCATCCGGTGGGCCACGTCGGCGAGCCCAACGATGTCGCCAACGGGGTGGTCTATCTGGCCTCCGACGAGGCGAAATTCATTACCGGCACCGAGCTGGTGATCGATGGCGGCTACACGGCGGAATAGGCGCACAGGCGCGCCGCCCGCCGGGGAGATCTGTCATGGCAGATGATTTCAAGGTGTATTGGCAGCCGGGGTGTTCGAGCTGTCTCCGGGCCAAGGAGTTCCTGGCGACGCGCGGAATCGCTTACGAATCGATCAACGTCCGCGCCAGGCCGGAGGCGATGGAGGATCTCGCCGGCCTCGGTGCCCAGTCGGTGCCGGTTGTGGTGCAGGGGAAGCGCTTCGTCTTCGCCCAGGACCTGGGCGATCTCGCGCGCTTCATCGGCGTCGAATTCGACCGGGCGCAACTGCCGCCGGCGGAGCTGGTGCGAAAGCTCGACCTGATCCTCGCCGCTGCGCAGCGCTATCTCGGCCAGTTCCCCGCCGCCGACCTGGAAGAGGGGCTGCCGGGCCGGGAGCGGACTATCCTCGATCTCGGCTACCACATCTTCGTCATCCCGGCGGCCTTCCTCGATGCGGCCCACGGCGCGCGGCTCACCTTCGACTATTTCGAGCGCACGCCGGGCCCCGACATGCGGAGCGCTGCCCAGGTCGCGGCCTACGGCCAGAGCGTGCGCGACGCGCTCCAGGCCTGGTGGCGCGCGGCCGATGCCGGGCGCCTCGGGACGCTCGACACCTATTACGGCATCCACCCGACGGAGCGCGTGCTGGAGCGGACGGCGTGGCACGCCGCCCAGCATGCCCGCCAGCTCATGGCGCTCCTGGAGCAGCGCGGGATTTCGCCTGATGGTGCGCTGGGCGCCGCCGAACTCGACGGCCTGCCGCTTCCCGAAGGGGTCTACGACGACGAGGTGAAGCTCGGGGCCAACGCCGGCGACTGATCCGCGCGCAAGCGCTCCCGCTGCCCGGCTACCAGCCGCCGGTTTCGAGCCAGCGGTCGATCTGTTCCAGTCGGTCGTGACCCCAGAACATCTCGTCGCCGACGAAGACGGTGGGCGAGCCGAAGACGCCGCGCTCGAGCGCCGCATCGTTCTCGGTGCGTAGGCGGTCCTTGACCGCCTGATCCTGCAACGCCGCCACCAGCGCGTCGCCGTCGACGCCCAGCGCCTGTGCGGCTTCGACCACTGTTTCCGGCCGGCTCAGGTCGCGGTTGTCGACGAAGTAGCCGCGATAGAGCGCGAGCGCGAGGTCGTGCGCAGTGCCCGCGTCACTCTCGGCCAGCCAGTAGAAGGCACGACACGCGGCGATGCTGTTGACCGGGAAATTGTCGGGGACGTTGAAGACGATGCCGTGAAGGCGCGCCGAGCGTAGCATGTCGTGACGTGAGTAGGGGCCCTTCAGCGGCTGGTCGACCAAGGGGCTCCCGCCGATCTTCTGGAATACGGCACCGAGCAGCATCGGCCGCCACGTCGCCGTGCGCCCGTGCTTCGACGCGATGGCGTCGATGCGCTCGGTCGCGAGATAGCCGTATGGCGAGGAGAAGTCGAAGTAGAAGTCGATGCTGTCGCTCATCGCCCGTTACTCCCGCGCGAGCGCCCGGCTGATCACCAGCCGCTGGACGTCGCTCGTGCCTTCGTAGATCGTGCAGACGCGCTGGTCCCGGTAGATGCGCTCGACCGGGAAGTCGCTCAGGTATCCATAACCGCCGAGGGTCTGGATCGCCTTGGAGCAGACCCGCTCGGCGGCCTCCGACGCGAAGAGCTTGGCCATCGAGGCCTCCTTCAGGCAGGGCGCGCCGGCATCGCGCAGCCGTGCAGCTTGCAGCGTGAGCAGCCGCGCCGCCTCGATCTCCGTCGCCATGTCGGCGAGCCGGAAGCCCACCGCCTGATGCTCGATCAGCGGCTTGCCGAAGCTCGTGCGTTCCTTGGCGTAGGCGAGCGCAGTCTCGTAGGCCGCGCGCATGGCGCCGGTGGCCTGGGCGGCGACGCCGATGCGGCCGCCTTCGAGGTTGCCGAGCGCGATGGCGTAGCCTTGTCCCGGCTCGCCCAGCACGAGATCGGGCGTGAGGCGCACATCCTCGAAGACGATCTGGCAGGTGTCGTGGGCGCGCTGGCCCATCTTTGTCTCGTGGCTCGCGACCCGGTAGCCCTCGGACTCGGTCGGCACCAGGAAGCAGCTGATCCCCTTCTTGCCGGCGTCGGGGTCGGTCACGGCGAAGACCAGAGCGAGGTCCGCCTTGGAGCCGCTGGAGACGAACTGCTTGGTGCCGCTCAGCCGATAGCCGTTGCCGTCCGGCACCGCGCGGCTCCTGAGCGCCGACGCATCCGAGCCCGCCTGCGGCTCGGTCAGGCAGAAGCAGCCGAGCATGTCGCCGCGGGCCAGCGGGCGGAGGAAGCGCTCCTTCTGCTCCTCGGAGCCGGCGCCCATCAGGCCCGCGCAGACCAGCGAGTTGTTAACGCTCATCGCCGTGGACGTGCCGACATCGCCGGCCGCGATCTCCTCCATGGCGAGCGCGTAGGCCACGTGGTCCGTGCCCGCACCGTCCCATTCCGGCGGCACCAGCATCCCCATCAGGCCGAGCTTGCCCATCCTGGGGAGAATGTCGTCGGGGTAGCCGCCGTTCAGGTCCCACTTGCCGGCATGGGGGGCGAGCTCGTTGGCGGCGAAGTCGCGCGCCATGTCGCGGATCATGCGCTGCTCGTCGGTGAGGAAGATGCCGTTCCCTGCCATGGTCTTCGCCCTCAGAGCCGCTCGAAGGCGGCATCGACCGGCGTGCAGGCGACGCCGTTGATGGGGAGGATGTCCTGCGGGCAGCAGGAGAAGGCGAGCACAATGTCCATCTCCGCCCGCAGCACCACGTGATCGCCGGGGCTTGCCACGCCCGGCTCGAAAGAGACCGAGCCGTCCGCGCCCACGGGGATGTTCATCCACATGTTCCAGGGCGACGGCGTCTTCGGCGCCTTGAGGCCCAGCGCATCGAGCGCATCGTGGAGATTGTCCTCGCAGTTGTCGTGGTCGTCGCCGGCGCCCAGCAGCATGTAGCGCCAGCGGTCGCAGGCGGCGATCAGCGTGTCGTGAACGCCGGGCGAGGTGTCCTCAACCAGAGTGAGGATGGGGCGGCGCTTGTTGGTGACCATGGTATCGCCGGGCCGGGGGAAGATATGGCCGATGGCGACGCGGGAATGCTCCATCGACATGCATTCGGCCATGTCGTTCACGTTGAAGGCCCAAGTGTCCACCACCTGGGTGCCATGGATGTTGATGAGCCGCAGAGCCTCGCCCGCGCCAAGCCGAAGCGCCCGGCCGCGCCGGGCCGGAATGGTCTCGCGCTCGCCCGTCATGGGAGCCGCCCTAGTGGAGGCGCTCGACGGCGAGTGCCGTGGCTTCGCCGCCGCCGATGCAGAGCGCGGCTGCGCCCTTGTCGAGGTCGTACTTCTCCAGCGCTGCCAGGAGCGTGATGACGATACGCGCGCCGGAGGCGCCGACCGGATGGCCGAGCGCACAGGCGCCGCCGTGGACGTTCACCTTCTCGTGGGGGAGGTCCAGGTCGCGCATCGCCGCCATGGTGACGACCGCGAAGGCCTCGTTGATCTCGAAGAGGTCCACGTCGTCGGCATCCCAGCCCACCTTCTCGAAGAGCTTGCGGAGCGCCGGTGCGGGCGCGGTGGTGAACCAGGCGGGCGCCTGCGCATGGGTCGCGTGGCCGTGGATGAGGGCGATGGGCGCGAGCCCGCGCGCCTCGGCCTCCGAGCGCCGCATGAGCACCAGCGCCGCGCCGCCGTCGGAGATCGAGCTGGAATTCGCGGCGGTCACCGAGCCGTCCTTGGCGAAGGCCGGGCGCAACGTCGGGATCTTGTCGAAATCGGCGGTCAGGGGCTGCTCGTCCTGGGCGACGACCGTCTCGCCCTTGCGGTGCTTGACGGTGACCGGCGTGACCTCGCCGTCGAAGGAGCCGTCCTCGATCGCCGTCTTCGCGCGGGTGAGCGAGGTGATGGCGAACTCGTCCTGCTGCTCGCGGGTGAACTGGTAGGTGCGCGCCGTCTCCTCGGCGAAATGACCCATCAGCGTGCCCTTGTCGTAGGCATCCTCCAGCCCGTCGAGGAACATGTGGTCCTGCACCTTGCCGTGGCCCATGCGGTAGCCGCTCCGCGCGCGATCCAGCAGGTAGGGCGCGTTGGTCATGCTCTCCATGCCGCCGGCGACGACGATCGCGCCGGAGCCCGCCGCGATCAGGTCGTGGGCGAACATCGTGGCCTTCATGCCGGAGCCGCACATCTTGTTGATGGTGGTGCAGCCCACATGCTCGGGCACGCCGGCGCCGATGGCGGCCTGGCGCGCCGGTGCCTGCCCCTGGCCGGCCGAGAGGATGTTGCCCATGATGACTTCGTCGACATCGTGCGCCGCGACACCGGCGCGGCTGAGCGCGGCTTCGATCGCGGCCGAGCCGAGCTCCGGCGCCCGCGCGTCCTTCAATGCGCCCTGAAACCCGCCCATCGGCGTGCGCGCCATGCCGACGATGACGATCGGATCATCCATCATGTTCTGTGTTCTCCCGCCTCAAGCGCGCCAATGCTGCGCTGCAGCACACTACATAGTCCCTGCCCTGGCGAATATCCAGCCTGCGGGGCGCAGGGGACGTCGAGAGACGGGAAATGAGCGGGGCCGGGCCGCAGAGCAGTTCGAACTACGTCGATTTCATGCACGGCGACATCTTTCAGGGCTTCGGCTTCATGGTCGATCCCGAGGCGGGCTACAAGTCGGTGACCGATTTCATCGACGAGGGCATGGAGCCCACCGCCTCGATTAAGGCGACCGCCGAGCAGTTCCGCGGCAAGGCGCTGGCGACTCTGAACGAGGGCGGCATTCGCGGCTTCATCACCATCGCGCTGGAAAGCGCCGGCATGAGCATGGATGACATCACGGTCAACAGCTTCGACACGGATTCGAAGATCGTTGCCGAGATGATCTCCGGTCGTGCCGACTTCGCCGTCGGCTCGGCACCTGGCCCCGTCTCGATGACCTTGGAAGGCTTCGTGCCAGTGATGACGTCGCTCCATATTTCGCAGTTCGCGGCGGCCACGCCGGACTCCAAGGAGCTCCGGGCCGTGTTCCACGACGGCTGGGCGACCACGCGGGATTACTACGCGAACAACAAGGAGACGCTCTATCGCTTCGCCAGCATGATCTACCGGACGCTCAGGCTGATGGTCGACAGGCCGCAGGAGACGATCCCGACGCACACGGACTTCCTCAACTCGATCATGGGGTCTACGCTCACGCCGGTGGACGTCGAGGTCATCTACGACGAGCTCAACCCCTTCGTGCCCTTCGAGGATCAGGCGATGTGGTATGAGGACCGCTATCGCTCGACCAACCCCGAGCACTACGCCAACATCACCGGCGCCCACATCAAGTTGTGGGAGGAGCAGGAGGTCCTCGAAGCAGGCAAGTGGACGCCCGACAACGCCTCCTACGCCATCGAGTTCTGGCACGAGATGCAGGCGCTCAAGGTCGACGCGGCGGCGGCGATCCGCGAGGCCCGGGCCGCGGTTTCCGACGCGACGCCCAAGGCGGCCGAGCTGCTCGCGCAGGCCGAGTTCCATGACTCGATTTACAACTTCTACGATGCCGGGCGCTTCGCCCGCGCGGCCGTCGAGTGGGCCGCACACGAGTCCGGGTCCTAGACCCCGCGTATGAGGACGGGCCGGGGCGCCGTGCGGTGCCCCGGCCCGACCGTCCGGCCGCTCCTTGATCCGTCTGGGACGCATAGGCTTTCACGTCCGCCAGACCTACGGCTTTCTGATCATCCTGGGCGCCTGGTGGGGGTTCGCCGAGTGGCTCGGCCCGGCGCGCCTGCCTTCGCCCGATGCCGTGGCCGTGCGGCTGATCGATGTTCTCTTCGAATCGCCCGAGATTGCTGCCCAGGGCGGCGGGTCCGGGGGCATCACGCCCCATATCACGACATCCATCGTTCGCGTCTGCATCGGCGGCGTGATCGGCATCGCGATGGGCGTCGGGGTTGGCCTCGTGATGGGGTGGATTCGTCAGTTCCGCGACTTCATTCAGCCGCCGATCGAGGTGATGCGGGCGATCCCGCCGCTCGCGATCGCGCCGATGCTGCTGATCTGGTTCGGCCCGACGGCGACGACCCAGTATGTGATGCTGATCGGCTACATGTTCCTCGCGATCGTCATCAACACGCTGGAGGCGACCGGCGAGGTCTGGGGCGGCATCCAGCATGACGGGGACGAGCGGTGAGTGTCTTGCGTTTGGCAGGCCCAGGCGCCGGGTAGCGGGCCCAAACCATGCCGCAACGTGCACCCGAGGACCTGATCCCGGTGACGGTCATCACCGGCTTCCTGGGCAGCGGCAAGACGACCCAGACCGTGTGAAAACGTCATTGAATTCAGATTTTCGAGTAAGTCTGCTTGATTTCTGAAAAGTGCAGCCTGCTAAGTCATTGATTTCATTAACACTGAAAATTCAACCAATGGGCTGAAATCACATTTCGAGCGATTCTCCGACGTTTTGACACAGTCTGGACCGTGCTGTCCCATCTGCTCGGCCAGCCTTCGTTCGCCAACACCGCCGTCGTGATCAATGAGTTCGGCGAGATCAGCCTCGACCACGCCCTGGTCCGAAAAACCAGCGAGGACATCATCGAGCTGCAGGGCGGCTGCCTCTGTTGCACGGCACGCGGCGACCTGCTGGGCGCGTTGCAAGATCTCTACCGGCGCCGGAAGCACGGCACGGTTCCACCCTTCGCGCGCGTCGTCGTCGAGACCACCGGGCTGGCCGACCCGGCGCCCATCCTGCACACGCTGATGCGGGATCGCTTGATCGTCGCCGTCTATCGCCTCGACGGCGTCGTCACCACGGTGGACTGCGTGAATGGAGCCGAGACGCTCGTCGCACACGGCGAGTCGGTGAAGCAGGCGGCCGTGGCCGACCGGCTGCTGCTGACGAAGACCGACCTCGCCGCGCCGGCCTCCGTCGACGCGCTTTGCACGCGCCTGCGAGCACTCAACCCGAGCGCCCCCATGTGTATCGTGGAGAACGGCCGGGTGAATCCGTCGATGCTGTTCGGCATCGGGTTATACGACGCAGAAAGCAAGAGTGCCGACGTCGGGCGCTGGCTGCGGGACGAGAGTTTCGCTGCGCAGGGTGCCGCCTCGGACCATGATCATCACCACCGCGACGTGAACCGTCACGACGACAGCATCCGCGCCTATTGCGTGGTCCGCGACGCACCGGTGAGCGGGGCGGCCTTCGGGTTCTTTCTCGAGTCCTTGATCGCCGGCAACGGCGCCGACCTGCTGCGGGTCAAAGGCATCGTCAACGTCGCGGAACGGCCCGAAACGCCTGCCGTCATCCATGGCGTCCAACATCTCTTCCACCCGGTCCAATGGCTCGAGTCTTGGCCGGACGACGACCGGCGCACGCGGATCGTGTTCATAACCCGCGACATTCCGCAGGCGTCGATCGAGGGGTTCCTCGACGCTCTGGAAGAAGGCAGGGCGCCGACGACCCTGGCTTAGACGACCCGGACTCAGGTGAGAAATGCGCGTTAGGCGTGGGACGCAGGGTCCGGTGGCGCGCCCCCCTCGCGCTCCCACAGCGTGTGGGCGAGGATACCGACGGAGGCTTCGATCGCCTCCATCGCGTCGAGTATCAGGTCTTCGCGGTACCGGCGTCCGACGATCTGCACCCCCGCCGGCAAATCGTCCGCGAAGCCGATAGGCACAACACCCGCCGGCAGGCTGAGGTAGTTGACGCCGGTGCTGTAGATCGCGGATATGAAGAGGTCCTTCACCTGCTCGAACCCCTGCGCGTCGTAGTCCCACGCGTACATCGAGCGCATCAGGAAGGGGCAGAGCACCAGCGGATAGCGGTCGAGGAAGACGTTCCACTCGCGGGTCAGCGCGGTGCGATCGGCGATGGCCTGGCGGTATCCGGCCGGATCGACCGGCTTTCCGATGCGCTGGTAGTGCTCGAAGATGGTTTGGACGGTTTCGCTGCCGTGCTCGCGCGCGACCGGGCCCAGGAAGTAGGCGATCTCGCTTGCGAGCACGTCGAACCACGCCTGCGCGGGCTTCATGATCGACGGGGTCGCCACGCGCTCCACCGCGTAGCCCGCATCGCTCAGCACGTCCGCCGCCCGCTCGATGCCGGCGAGGATCTGCGGATTGATTGGATAGCCGTGCGCCTCGCTCGTGACCGCCACCTCTATGGGAGGATCTAGCGCGGGTCCGTCAAAGGGGACCGGCACCCACCACGGATCGCGCGGATCGCCGCCTGCGAGCACCCGCGTCGCGAGCCGCACGTCCCGCACCTCGCGGCAAATCGCGCCCTGGACGGAACTGAGCTGGGCGAGAAGGCCGCGCTCGGCCGACGCACTCGGGTTGTAAGCGGGCACTCGCCCGAGCGTGGGCTTCACCGTCGCCAGTCCGCACGCGAAGGAGGGAAAGCGCAGCGACCCGCCGATGTCGTTGCCGTGGTGAATCGGCCCGAACCCCATTGCCGCGGCTGCCGACGCTCCGCCGGACGATCCGCCTGGCGAGGCCTCGTCGTTCCAGGGATTGAGGGTTCGGCCGCGCAGCGGGTTGTCCGTGGTCCCGCGCATCGAAAGCTCCGGAGTATTGGTGCGCCCCACGATGATCGCACCGGCGTCGAGCAGGTTGCGCGTCACCGGGGAGTGGTCCGGCGCGATGAGATCCGCGTAGGCGGGCAGACCGTTCGGGGTTGCCTGCCCGGCGACGTCGATATTTTCCTTGATGGTGACGGGGACCCCGTGCAACGGCCCGAGGGCTGCACCGCCACCATCGGCCTCCCGGTCCTTCTGTTCGGCGGCGCGCAACGCGTCCTCGCCGCAGTCGACGACGATCGCGTTTATGCGCCCGTTGTGCTGGGCGATGCGCCCCAGCACCGATTCCGTCACCTCGACGCACGACACCTCGCGCGCCCGAATCATCGCGGCGAGCTCGACCGCGCTCCGGCTCCACAAATCCTGGTTCATCGCACCCAACTTTGTTCTCTTGGGGTCAATTTGTCTCGGGGTTCCGCCTTCGCGCATTTCAGTCGCCGCGTGCCAGGATGCGCAGGACGATGCGGCGGGCGGCGGCGGTGGGGGTCAACGCTTGCGCTGTAACTTCGGCCTCAAGCGCTGCGACCGCGGGTGCAAGCCTCTCGTCGGCGCGGAGTGCTGCGATCAGCGAGGCCTCGACCTCGCGCCAGAGCCATGCGCTCGCCTGGGCGACCCGTTTGGCCTCCAGCGCGCCAGCCTCGGCCATCGCTGCCCGATGCCGTTCCACCGCATCCGCGATCTCATCGAGGCCGTGGCCTTCGACCGACGAGCAGGCGATGACGCAAGGTGTCCACGGCCCTTCGCTTGAGTGGAGCGAGAGCGCAGCCTCGAAGTCGGCCTTGGCGTGGGCGGCCGGCCCTTCGAGCGCGCCGTCGGCCTTGGTGACGACGACGATATCGGCGCGCTCCACCACGCCCCGCTTGATGCCTTGCAATTCGTCGCCGGCGCCGGGCTGCACCAGGAGCATGAACAGATCCACCATGTCGGCGACGGCGGCCTCGGACTGGCCGACGCCGACGGTCTCCACCACCACGAGGTCGAAGCCTGCCGCCTCGCAGGCGATCATCGCATCGCGCGTGCGCCGGGCGACGCCGCCGAGGGTGCCGCCCGTCGGCGAGGCGCGGATGAAGCTCCTCTCGCTCCGCGCGAGCTCCGGCATCCGGGTCTTGTCGCCCAGGATCGAGCCGCCGGATCGCTCGCTGGAGGGGTCGATCGCGAGCACCGCGAGCCGCCGGCCGGCCGCGATGGCGCGCGTGCCGAGCGCCTCGATGAAGGTCGACTTGCCGACCCCCGGCGCGCCCGAGATGCCGAGCCTGACGGCCTTGCCCGCGTGCGGCAGCAACGCCTGGAGCAATGCCTCGGCCGGTTCGCGGTCTTCCTCCCGCGTCGATTCGATGAGGGTGATCGCGGCGGCCAGCGCGCGGCGGTCGCCTGCGAGGATGTCGGCGACTGTCGGAACCCGACCAGCCGTGTGCCCGCCGCTCGTCATGGCGTGAGGGCCTCGTCGGGCGCAAGCGTCGTCTCTGCGCCCTCGCTCTCTTCGACGGCAAGCCTTTGGGCAAGCTCTTCCCTAAGCTCGGCGGTCTCCTGCTGGCGCCACCACATGTCGGCGTAGCGGCCGTCGCGCACGAGCAGCTCGGCATGGCGCCCGTGCTCGACGATGCGGCCTGCGTCCAGCACGAGGATCTGGTCGGCGTCTATGACCGTGGACAGGCGGTGCGCGATCATCAGGGTGGAGCGGTCGCGGCTGACCTCCCGCAGGCTCGCCTGAATCTCCTTCTCGGTTTGTGAATCGAGGGCCGAGGTGGCCTCGTCGAACAGGAGAATACGGGGATTCTTGAGGATCGTGCGCGCGATGGCCACCCGCTGCTTCTCGCCGCCCGAGAGCTTGAGGCCGCGTTCGCCGACCATGCTTTCGTAGCCATCCGGCAGGCTCTCGATGAAGTCGTGGATGCGGGCGAGGCGGGCCGCCTCCTCCACCTCCTCCCGGCTCGCCTCGGGCCGGCCATAGGCGATGTTGTAATAGATCGTGTCGTTGAAGAGCACCGTGTCCTGCGGAACGATGCCGATGGCCGCGCGCAGGCTCTTCTGACTCACCGCGCGCACGTCCTGGCCGTCGATCCTGACGCTGCCGGACTCGATGTCGTAGAAGCGGAAGAGGATGCGCGAGATGGTTGACTTGCCCGCGCCGCTCGCGCCCACGATGGCCGTGGTGGTGCCGGGCGGGACGCTGAACGAGATGCCGTCGAGGATGCCCCGGCGCTCCTCGTAGCGGAAGCGCACATCCTCGAACTCGATGGCGCCGGCCGTGACACGGAGCGGCGGCGCGTCGGGTGCGTCCTCGACCTCGCGCTCCACCGAGAGAATGCCGAACATCGACTCCATGTCGGTGAGGGATTGCTTGATCTCGCGATAGACGAAGCCCAGGAAGTTGAGCGGGATGTAGAGCTGAAGCAGATAGGTGTTGACCAGAACGAAGTCCCCGATGGTCATGGTGCCGGCGGCGACCTCGTTGCCCGCCATGATCGTGATGCCGGTGAGCCCGATCGCGATGATGAGCCCCTGGCCGATGTTCAGCAGCGAAAGGCTGGTCTTGCTCTTTACCGCCGCCTGCTCGTAGAGCCGGCGCGAGACATCGAAGCGCCGCGCCTCGTGCCCCTCGTTGCCGAAGTACTTGACCGTCTCGTAGTTGAGCAGGCTGTCGATCGCCTTGGTGTTGGCCTCGCTATCCCGCTCGTTCATGCGCCGCCGGTATTTCAGCCGCCATTCGGTGACCGTGAGGGTGAAGGCGATATAGAAGCCGATGGTGACGAAGGTCACCGCCGCGTAGGCGATGCCGTAGAGGAACCAGAGGATGCCGCAGACCATGGTGACCTCCACCAGGGTCGGCAGCACGTTGAACAACATGAAGGTGAGCAGGAACTCGATCCCCTTGATGCCGCGTTCGATGGCTCGGCTGAGGCCCCCGGTGCGCCGCTCGATATGGAAGCGGAGCGAGAGCTCGTGCAGGTGATTGAAGATCCGCAGCGCAACGGTGCGGATCGCCCGCTCGCCGACCTTGGCGAAGACCGCATCCCTGAGCTCCCCGAAGGCGACCGTGAGCACCCTGAGCGCGCCATAGGCAAGCAGGATCGCCACCGGTACGACGATGACCGCCGCCGTGTGGTCCGAGAGGATGTCGACCGCATCCTTGTATAGGATCGGCACGTAGACGTTGGCGATCTTGGCGCTGATGAGCAGGATGATGGCGAGCACCACGCGGCTCCGCATCTCGAGCGAGCCGCGCGGCCAGAGATAGGGCAGCAGCGTGCGAATCGTGTGCAGGTGCGAGCGTTCCCCCGCAGCCTGCACGCGGGGCTCGCGATCGAGAGCTACCATGGAGCCGTGGTTCTGATCGTTGGCCCCGCCGGCGGCGAGGCTCGGAGCGCGTTACGTGCGCGTGTCACATAAGCACGAAGCGACGCCGGTTCAAATGCCGCCGTTCGCGCCGCCCTCACCTCTCCCTGCCCGTCTCCCCTCTGAGGGACGGAAAGCGAATGCAGGCGGCGCCGGCGTTCTCACCCTCTCCTCCACCTCTGAGAGGAGAGGGCCGGTGTAAGGAGGCGGTGCTACGCGGCCTCTGACCGGCGTGCAGCCACTCCGAAGTCGCGTTGCAGGCGCTATTAGGCCACGTTGCGCGCTCGGATGCCATTCGGCGTACAACTTTGACCTCTCACAATCTAACTATCTCATTGAGTTCGCATTCTAATCCGCGTCAATTCCTCGGGCCGAACAACAGCCCCAATCGCCGAACCGGCTTGACAAAGAGAACACATCGCCAAGTAGATTGCTCAATTCCGGCCGGATCGCCTTGGACTGTAATACTTGGTATGCTAATGGGTGGCCGCGATTGGTCATCAAGTGAACCTGGGTTCGGAAGTTTTGGAAGGGATACACCAGTGCTCAACCGTATTACGATGGAGGCCGGATCAACGCCCACACAGCCACCACTTGAGGTGGAGTTAACTTCGGTTACTGTGTTCGTTGGTCCTAACAACAGCGGCAAGTCTCGCGCACTACAGGAGATCGAGAACTGGATTAAAAGCCCGAAGCCACTAAATGGATTGGTGATCAAATCGATCAAGTTTGAGGCTTGGACAAATGCAGGCATCGAGGAAGCTATTAACGAACTGGAGATAGAGCCCAAACTAAACGAAGTCTTGAATCCAGATCACGTATTGATTGGCACACTTCATCCACAAAATAATTCGCCAGTTAGAATGCAGATACACAAGCCCAGTTTGCTACAAGAAGCGAAGAACCCGATTCGTTACGACACCGCTATGCGCCATTCCTTTCATTATTCACCCTTAAACTTGATGGTACGAATAGGCTGGCACTAGCTAACCTTCAGAAATCGGGAGATCTCCTCGACACCGCTCCGAATCACCTTGCACATCTATTTGTTAACAACGCCGCACGCTCAAAACTCAGAAAGATTGTGCGCGATGCATTTGGTAAACATCTCGTCGTGGATCCAACTAATATTGGAGAACTTCGTTTTCGCTTGTCATCTCGAGCCCCAGCTGATGAACGCGAAGAGAAAGGTTGGGATTCGAGAGCCCAGATGTTTCACCAAGCAGCTATGCCGATTACTGATGCTAGTGACGGAGTCAAGGCATTCGTAGGCATGTTGTCTACCATTATCTCAGGCGATCCAAAGATAACGATAATCGACGAGCCAGAGGCCTTTTTGCACCCTTCTCTGAGTGACCGTCTCGGCAGAGAGGTCGCCGCGGCATTGGGAGCAAGAAAGCGCGTCTTTGTATCCACACATAGTGCAAGTTTTCTCATGGGTTGTGTGCAGTCTGGTGTTGGCGTAAACATCGTGCGTCTGACTTATGACGACGAGATAGCCACGGCCAGATTGCTAAAGAGAGAAAACATTGTGCCACTGATGCGGAACCCATTATTGCGCTCTGTGGGAGTGCTGAACGCACTATTCTATAACGCTGTAGTGGTGACTGAGTCTGACGCTGATCGGGCGTTTTATCAGGAGATAAATGAACGATTGCTCGCCGTGAATGACCGAAGAGGAATAGGTGGCTGTCTATTCCTGAACGCGCAAAACAAGCAGACTGTGTGGGACATAGTAAAGCCACTTCGCGAGCTCGGTATTCCAGCGGCTGGTGTTGTCGACATTGACATACTGAAGGAAGGTGGAGCCGTTTGGAAAAAGCCTCTAGATGGTGCTTTTATTCCTCCGTTAAGCCACACCGCTTTGCAAGCAGAGCGAAAATCTTTGCTCCAGACCTTTAACGCGACCGGAAGGGATATGAAGAGGGAAGGTGGTATTGACCTTCTTTGCCCTAGTGATCAAGAAGCATGTCGTAATCTCTTTCGTCAACTATCTGAGTACGGGATCTTTATCGTCAAAAAGGGTGAGCTAGAATCGTGGCTTTCTGAACTTAATGTGGATAGAACTAAGTCACGATGGCTTTTGAGTGTCTTCGAGGAAATGGGCGACGACCCGAATGCTCAAGGGTATTGTCAGCGGAGTGCTGGCGATGTCTGGGATTTTGTCGGGGAGATCACGAACTGGGTCATGAATGGTATTCGAAAAGGCATTCCTGATTGAACCCGGTTACACTGGGTCCATTCGTTCGAAAATCGAAACACTCAGTCGCGTCGTCACCGCGGGCTCCGAGGGCGTGTCTTCGGGTGTGTCATATATTGTTTTCTGCTTATCCCTGAAGCTCAGCAAGGCTGCCGAGACGCAACGTATGAGCCATCGCGGTTTCCAGTCGCTGTGCCATATCCGAGTCCGCACCGTGCAACTCCCGCCTACGTCGTTGTGACCTCGTCGGACTTAGACACGAGCAGGAACAAGGCATCGGTGAGCGGACTTTCATGGATAAGCAGGTATTGTTTTGACTCACATGCTCATTTCCGAGGGTTGCGGGTGTTTCGGAGAGTTTAGTCCGCGCTGGCGCGGGCTCCCGGCATTAGCCCGGAATTGTCACCACGGTCACGGCCGTCGTGCCAGTAGATCGATCTCGACACGGGCATCGAGGGCGAGCCCGGTGACACCGACGCACGTGCGCGCCGGCCGCCGCTCAGGATCGAAATAGGTCTCGTAGACCGCGTTCATCGCCGCATAATCCTCCTTGAAGTGCGTGAGATAGACCCGTGCGACGATCACGTGCTCAAGCCCGAGGCCGAGGGAGGCGAGCACGGTCTTCAGATTGGCCATGACGTTGCGGGTCTGGCCCTCGATGCCGTCAGGTAGCGGAGCGGCCTCGTCGTTGGGGTCGTTGGGCATTTGACCGGTGACGAACACCCAGCCGTCCGCTTCGACCGCGTGGCTGAAGGGCGCGACAGGCGTCGGTGCGCCGGCGGCCATATGAAAGATCGGTGGTGCCATCGGGAGTCTCCCAGCTCGCACTTGCCGGACCGGCGCCGACCTTGTGTCGCGATCCCGCGGGAGGTCAAGACGCCTGCTCCGCCCTGGTAACGTATCGATTGTGGTCTTGGGGACTTCCGGCGCGACGCAGGCCGTGACCGTGGTGAATGGTCCGGGTTAGGCGGCCTCGGGGCGGCGGATCAGCGCAATGATTTCTTGCGCGGCGGCCGGGATGTTGGTGCCGGGGCCATAGACGGCGGCGACGCCTGCCTTGTGCAGGAAGTCGTGATCCTGCGGCGGAATGACCCCGCCGCAGACGACCACCACATGGCCGGCGCCGGCCTCGCGCAATGCCTCCACGAGCTCCGGCACGAGGGTCTTGTGCCCTGCGGCCTGGCTGGAGACACCCACGACATGCACGTCGTTCTCCAGCGCGTCTTGCGCGGCCTCCTCGGGCGTCTGGAAGAGCGGGCCGATATCGACGTCGAAGCCGATGTCGGCGAAGGCCGTCGCGATCACCTTGGCGCCGCGGTCGTGCCCATCCTGACCGAGCTTGACCACCAGGATGCGGGGCCGGCGGCCCTCGGCCTCGGCGAAGAGCGCGGTCTCGCGGCGGATGGACTGGAAGGCGTCGTCCTGCGCATAGGCCGCGCCGTAGACGCCGGAGACCGTGCGCACGGTCGCCCGGTGGCGGGTGAACGCGGCCTCCAGTGCGTCCGAGACCTCGCCCACCGTCGCCCGCGCACGGATGGCCTCGACGGTGAGCGCGAGCAGGTTGCCGTCCCCGCGTGCGCCTTCGGTCAGCCGTTCGAGCGTGGCCTGGCAGGCCGCCTCGTCCCGCCCGGCACGAACCTGGGCGATGCGCGCGATCTGCGCCTCGCGCACCGCGTGGTTGTCCACGTCGAGCAGGGCGGGCATGTCGTCGGAGTCCGACTGGTAGCGGTTGACGCCGACGACCACGTCCTCGCCCCGGTCAAGCCGCGCCTGGCGTCTGGCTGCGGCCTCCTCGATGCGGAGCTTGGGCATACCGGCGGCCACCGCCTTCGTCATGCCGCCCAGTTCCTCGACCTCGTCGATCAGCGCCGACGCCTCGCGCGCGAGCGATGCGGTGAGCGCCTCCACGTAGTAGGAGCCTCCCATTGGGTCTACCACCCGGGGCACGCCGGTCTCGTGCTGCAGGATGAGCTGGGTGTTCCGCGCGATCCGGGCGGAAAAATCGGTCGGCAGCGCTACCGCCTCGTCGAGGGCGTTGGTGTGGAGCGACTGGGTGCCGCCGAGGACCCCCGCCAGCGCCTCATAGGCGGTCCTGACGACGTTATTATACGGATCCTGCTCGGCGAGCGAGACGCCGGAGGTCTGGCAGTGGGTCCTGAGCATGAGCGAGCGCGGGTCCTGCGCCTCGAAGCCGCGCATGAACCTGGCCCACAAGAGCCGCGCCGCGCGTAGCTTCGCCACCTCCATGAAGAAGTTCATGCCGATGCAGAAGAAGAACGAGAGCCGGGGCGCGAAATCGTCGATGGCGAGCCCGCGCGAGAGCGCCGCCCGCACATAGTCGAGGCCGTCAGCGAGGGTGAAGCCGAGTTCCTGAACCAGCGTCGCACCGGCCTCCTGCATGTGATAGCCGGAGATCGAAATCGAGTTGAAGCGCGGCATGTGCTGGGCCGTGTACGCGATGATGTCGGCGACGATCCGCATGCTCGGCTCGGGCGGGTAGATATAGGTGTTGCGGACCATGAACTCCTTGAGGATGTCGTTCTGGATGGTGCCGCCAAGCTTCTCCGCGCCGACGCCCTGCTCCTCGGCCGCCACGACGTAGGCCGCGAGCACCGGCAGGACGGCGCCGTTCATGGTCATCGAGACGCTGACCTCGCCCAAGGGGATGCCGTCGAAGAGGCGCTTCATATCCTCGACGGTATCGATCGCCACACCCGCCTTGCCGACGTCGCCCCGCACCCTGGGGTGGTCGCTGTCGTAGCCCCGGTGGGTCGCGAGATCGAAGGCGACGGAGAGGCCTTTTTGGCCGCCGGCGAGGTTGCGCTTGTAGAAGGCGTTCGACTCCTCGGCGGTGGCGAAGCCCGCGTACTGGCGGATCGTCCACGGCCGGTTGGCGAACATGGTGGCCCGCACGCCCCGCGTATAGGGCGCGAATCCCGGCAGCCCCGGCTGGTCTTCCAGCGCCTCCAGGTCGGCTGCGGTGTAGAGCGGCTTGACCGTGATGCCTTCCGGCGTCTCCCACGCAAGCCGTGCCGGGTCCCCGCCCTTGAGCTCGCAGGCGGCGAGGGACTCCCAATCGGCCAGGGTCTTGTCGGCGGAATCGCTCATGGGGCCGGGCTCTCACTCTCCCGCGCTCTCGGCGTCAGGCTCCCGGATTGTGCCACGCCGCGTGCGCCATGTGTAACCGCGATATGGCTCGCCATTTTGCCCCTGTGAACCGGCCCGCCTTTTCGGGTAAAAGAGGGCGCCAACACGCTGCTGCGCCAACAGGAGGAACCCCTCGCACATGACCAGTCTACGATTCGAGGCGCCTGAGACGGTGGAGGACGCCGTCCGGCTTCTCGCCAACGCCGACGGCGAGGCCAAAGCGCTCGCCGGCGGCACTGACCTCCTGGTTCAGCTGCGCACGGACTTCGTGCGGCCCGGTCTGATCGTCGATCTGAAGCGCATCCCGGCACTGATGGATGTAACGGTGAACGGCGCGGAAATCCGCGTCGGCGCGGCGGTCTCCGGTGCGACGCTCGGCAAGAACGAGGCCGTGAAAGCGGCATGGCCAGGGGTGGTGGAAGCGCTGGAGCTGATCGGCTCGACCCAGATTCAGGGCCGTGCCTCGCTCGGTGGCAACCTCTGCAACGGCTCGCCCGCCGCCGACAGCGTGCCCGCGCTGATCGCGGCCGGCGCGGTGTGCGAGATCGCAGGCCCCGGCGGCACCCGCTCGGTGCCGGTGGAGGACGTTGTGACCGGCCCCGGCCAACTCTCCCTCGGCCCAGGCGAGATCGTGGTGACGTTCGTCATGCCGAAGCCGCCGCCCCGCTCAGGCGACGCCTACCTGCGCTTCATCCCGCGCACCGAGATGGATATCGCCGTAGTCGGCGTCGGCGTCGCGCTCACCCTGGACGAGGCGGGCATCTGCACGCACGCGAGGCTCAGCCTCGGCGCGGTCGCGCCCCGGCCGCTCCTGGTCGAGGAGGGGGCCAAGGCGCTGATCGGCACCAAGGTGGACGACGACGCGCTGGCCGCGCTCAGCGCCGCGGCGAGCGCCGCCTGCAATCCCATCGACGACAAGCGCGGAACCATCGAATACCGGGTCAAGGTGGCGGGAGTGCTGGCCAGGCGGGCCGCGCTCATCGCCCTCGAGCGAGCGAGGAGCAACGGCTGATGGCCAAGTATCATGTAACCATGAGCGTCAACGGCGAGCCGACGGAGTTCCTCTGCTCAGGCGAGCAAACGCTCCTCGACGTGCTCCGCGACGAGCTGGAGCTCACCGGCACCAAGGAAGGCTGCGCCACCGGCGACTGCGGGGCCTGCAGCGTGACCGTGGATGGCACCCTCATCTGCTCCTGCCTGATGCTCGGCACCGAGGCCGAGGGGTGCGAGATCGGCACCATCGAAGGCATGGCCGAGGGCGATACGCTGCATCCGTTGCAGCGCCAGTTCCTCGAGGATGCGGCGCTGCAATGCGGCATCTGCACGCCGGGCTTCCTCGTCGCCGCCAAGGCGCTGCTGGCCGAGAACCCGAATCCCACCGAGACCGAGGCACGCTACTGGCTGGCCGGCAATCTCTGCCGCTGCACCGGCTATGACAAGATCATCCGCGCCGTGATGACGACAGCGGCCGAGCTGAGAGGAGAATAACCCATGGCGACCGCCACGAAGAAAACCGGTAACGGCAACGGCGCGCTCAAGTATGTCGGCACGCGGCCGTGGCGCCCCGACGGCGTCGACAAGGTGACCGGCAGGGCCAAGTTCGGCGCGGACATCTCGCTGCCAGGCATGCTGGTGGGCCGGGTTCTCAGGAGCCCCCACGCGCATGCGCGCATCCTCTCCATCGATACCTCCAAGGCCCGCGCGCTCCCCGGCGTGAAGGCCATCGTCACCCGCGACGAGATGCCGGAAATTCCCGACCAGTGGGTGCCGGCGGGCGAGGTGGCGGTCAACTACCGCGATATGTCGCAGAACGTGATGGCGCGCGAGAAGGCGCTCTACGACGGCCACGCTGTCGCCGCGGTGGCGGCGACCTCGGCGGCCATCGCCAAGCAGGCGCTCGACCTGATCGAGGTTGACTACGAGGTGTTGCCGCACGTGATCGACGTGCGCGAGGCGATGAAGCCGGACGCGCCGGTGCTGCATGACAATATGTTCACCGAGGGCGTGGAGCCCACACCCGAGACGCCGTCGAACATCTTCAAGAAGATTTACTTCTCGAGCGGCGATCTTGAGGCGGGGTTCGCCCAGGCCGACCTGATTGTGGAGCGCACCTTCACCACCAAGCCGGTGCATCAGGGCTATATCGAGCCGCACGCGGTGGTCGCCAGCGCTGGCGAGGACGGACAGTGCGAGGTCTGGTGCTGCACCCAGGGGCAGTTCACCGTGCGCGCCTACTGCGCCAACCTGCTCGGCATCGACATCGGCAAAATCTGTGTGACGCCGTCCGAGATCGGCGGCGGCTTCGGCGGCAAGACCGTGGTCTATCTGGAGCCGATCGCACTCCGGCTCTCGCAGATCGCCGGCCGGCCGGTCAAGATGGTGATGTCCCGCGAGGAGGTCTTCCGCGCCAGCGGACCGACCTCTGGCGGCGCCATGACGATCAAGATGGGAGCCACCAAGGACGGCAAGCTCACTGCGGCCAAGGCGTGGATCGCCTATCAGGCCGGCGCCTTCCCCGGCTCGCCGATCGGGCCGGGCTGCATGTGCGTCTTCGCTCCCTACGACATCGAGAACGCCGAGGTCGAGGGCTACGACGTGGTGGTGAACCGGCCCAAGGTGGCCGCCTACCGCGCGCCGGGGGCGCCGATCTCCGAGTTCGCCTCCGAGGCCGTGGTCGACGAGATCGCGAAGAAGCTCGACATCGATCCCGCCGAGTTCCGCATCATGAACGCGGCGACGGAGGGCACCCGCGCGCTCTACGGGCCTAAGTTCGGGCCGATCGGTTGCATCGAGACGCTGGAGGCCGCGCGCCAGAGCGAGCACTACAATACGCCGCTCGGCCCCAACCAGGGGCGGGGAATCGCCACCGGCTTCTGGTTCAACATCGGCGGCGAGTCCTGCGCCACCATCAACATCAACGAGGACGGCACGGCGACCGTGATCGAGGGCAACCCCGACATCGGCGGCTCGCGCGCCTCGATCCAGCTGCAGGCGGCGGAAGCCCTCGGCATCCCGCCGGAGAGGGTGCGCCCGCTGGTCGCCGACACCGACTCCATCGGCTACACCTTCCTCACCGGCGGCAGCCGGGTCACCTTCGCCACCGGCATGGCGGCCATCGAGGCGGCCGGGAAGGTCGTCGAGCAGGTGCGCGAGCGCGCCGCCAAGATCTGGGATATCCCGGTCGACGCGGTGGAGTGGGAGGACGGCTACGCCAAGCCATCAGGCAGCAACGCCGGCGACTTCGAGCCGCTGAGCCTCGCCGAGATCGCGGCCCAGGCCGGCAAGACGGGCGGCCCGATCGCGGCGACTGCGGCCATCAACGCGCAAGGGGCAGGCCCCGGCTTCGGCACCCATGTGTGCGACGTCGAGGTCGACCGCGAGACCGGGCGCGTCACCGTCCTGCGCTACACGGCCGTGCAAGATGCCGGCAAGGCGGTGCATCCGAGCTACGTCGAGGGCCAGATCCAGGGCGGCGCCGCACAGGGAATCGGCTGGGCGCTCAACGAGGAGTACATCTACGACAAGGATGGCCGGATGGAGAATCCGGGCTTCCTCGACTACCGCATGCCGGTGGCCTCGGACCTGCCGATGATCGACGCGGTCATCGTCGAGGTGCCGAACCCGAACCACCCCTATGGTGTGCGGGGCGTCGGCGAGACGCCGATCGTGCCGCCGATGGCGGCGGTCGCCAACGCGATCGAGAGTGCGACCGGCGTGCGCATGACCGACCTCCCGATGTCCCGCCGCGGTTGCTCGCGGCACTCGACAACGGCGGCGGCAGCGCCTGACGCAGTCTTGGCGCGGGTCGTCCTGCCCTCAAGCCTCGCCCGCTATACCGGCGGGGTGACGGAGCTTGAGGTCGAGGCGAGCGACATTCGCGGCGTGATCCGCGCGCTCGAGGCCCGCTATGCGGGTATCGGGCGCGAGCTGGAGGAGGGCATGGCCGTCGCGGTCGATGCCCAAATCCATCAGGACGACCTGTTCGCCGCGGTCCGGCCTGAGAGCGAGGTCTGCTTCCTGCCCAGGATCGGCGGCGGAAACGGTTTTTTGCAAAACGAAGGCAATTTCAAATAACTATTTGATAGGGAACAAGAATCACGCTCTAACGCTGGCTCGCTGAGGGAGCGGCGGCGACGAACAGCCCACCACCGCCGGGCGGTCACGGGGCCGCTTTGGCGGCGGCGGCGCGGCCGCTCAGCCCGAGCCAGGCGAGCCCCACCAGGACCGCGGCGAGGAAGGGCAGCACGGCGTAGTTCATCGTCTGCCAGCCCACGGCCTCGTGTAGCGCGCCGGAGAGCAGCGCCGCCGCCGCCACGCCGCCGAAGACGATGAAATCGTGGGCGGCCTGGGTCTTGGCCTTTTCCGCCGGGGTGTGGACTTCGGTCACCAGCGTCGTGCCGCCGGTGAACAGGAAGTTCCAACCGACTCCCAGCAGGATCGCCGCAACCTGGAAATTGACCAGCGCGATGCCATCAAGGTTTGCGACCGCGCAGAGCGCGATCAAGAGTGCGCCGGCGGCCATGACGGTCATCGTGCCGAAGCGCTTGATCAGGTGGCCGGTGACGAACGAGGGCGCGAACATGCCGAGCACGTGCCACTGGATCGTCTGCGCCGACTGCGAGAAGCCGAAGCCGCAGAAGTGCATGGCGAGCGGGATCGCGGTCATCAGCAGCGACATCATCGCAAATCCGACCAAGGAGCCGAGCACGGCGATGATGAAGGTGGGCTGCCGCATGATCTGCAGCAGGGGCCGGCCTGTGCTGCTGCGCTCCTCCTGGTCCGGCGGCGGTATGGTGATGAAGCGGAGCACCACGAGCGTCATCACGTAGATCGCGGCCACCGCGACGAAGATTCCGGCGAAGGCGATGGGCGCGAACATGTCCTGCGACCAGTCGGCGAGCAGAGGGCCCACCGAAGCGATCACGCCGCCCGCCAGCACCAGCGAAATCGCCCGGCTCTTGAAGGCCTCGCTCGCCGCGTCCGCCGCGGCGTAGCGGTAGTACTGGGCAAAGCCGTTGAACGTGCCGATGAGGCCCGTGCCGACGCAGAAGAGCGCGAAATCGGCGGCCATGATACCCCAGAAGCCGACGAGCGCGCCGGCAAGCCCGATGACGGCACCCACGGTGAAGCCCTCGCGCCGGCCGATGCGCTTCATCAGCAGCGACGCAGGCACCGTCGCCGCCATCATCATCACCATCTGGACGCCGATGGGCAGCGTCGCCAGCACCTTCTCCTCGGCGAGCCCATAGCCGATCAGCGGCGCGGCGACGATCACCGCGGAGGTCGCGGTGAGGAACAGTGCTTGGCAGAGAGCGAGGAGCGCCACGTCGCGGGCGCTGGAGTGGACCATGCCCGACGGTAGCACATCGCGCCGGCGCGCGGCTTAACGCACCGCCGCTTAGGCTGCCCGCGCCCGCGCAGGGAGACGCTCAAACTGCCACATCTAACAAACAGTCATCTCAGATATGGCATTACGTACACCGATTGATTACTATTTTGAAGCGGATCACCCGGTGGGGCTCGTCTTTGCGGCGAATATCGCCCGCCTAGCGGCCCCCGTTGCCAAGGAGGTCCGGCGAGTCTGGCCAGAACCGGCTCTGGAGTCCTTCCAGGGTCCGGTCCTTGCCGGAGCCTAAGGAGTGAAGATCTTCGCCCAGGGAGAAACCCGGACAACGAAGGTCGAAAGCTCATCATGAGCGAACGAGACGCGTTCGATCGCATCCTGGCATCGTTGCACGAGGCCATGCTCGACGACGCTCACTGGTTGCCAACCTCCGCCCTGATCGACGACGCCTGCCGGACGAAGGGCAACATGCTGACTTTCGCCGAGGGACAAACTCACGATGATGTCGAGATCTTCTACATAAGGTTCTGCTTCCGCGGTGAACACCATAAGGAATTGGAGCGCGAGTACTTCAAACACTATTTCCCCTGGGACGAACGTATCCCACGCCTCAGGCAACTGCCCGACAGCCAGCTGTTTCACGTTCCCGACCTCTACACCGAGCAGGAGCTGAAAGCCTCCCCGGCATACAACGAGGTGCTGCCCGTCGGCGGCACTCAGAACGGTCTCAATGTGCGTATGGAAGGGCCGAGTGGCTCGCGCATCGTCTGGGCGATTTGCGATCCTGTCGGCACCGACGACTGGTCGTCCGATCAGCTCGACATGATCAGGCGTCTCTTGCCCCACATTCGCCAATTCGTGCGTGTCCGCCAGGCGCTGGCCGATGCCGGGGCCGCAGGCACGTCCCTCGCCAGGCTACTCGACAACTCCAGGTTCGGGATAATCCAACTGGCCCGGAGCGGGCACATCGAGGCCGTCAACGATCCTGCCCGTGACCTCCTGCGCAAAGGCGACGGGTTGTGCGACCGGGGCGGCTTCCTCCATGCCCGCTCGCCGGCCGACGACGACGACCTGCAAAAGCTGTCCTGCTTATCCATGAAAGTCCGCTCACCGATGCCTTGTTCCTGCTCGTGTCTAAGTCCGACGAGGTCACAACGACGTAGGCGGGAGTTGCACGGTGCGGACTCGGATATGGCACAGCGACTGGAAACCGCGATGGCTCATACGTTGCGTCTCGGCAGCCTTGCTGAGCTTCATGGATAAGCAGGAAAGCTGTTGGCACGCGCCCTGCCGCGCGGCGGCGGCCAGGGTACGAGCGCTTCGATGTCGGTAACGCGTCGATCCGTCTTGCCGCGGCTCGTCTTGCACGTCAGCCCCGTGGGCGGCGGACGCATGGACTTCCGCCCCCGACATGTCGCCGCGCTCGTGCTGATCGTCGATCCTGCAAGCCGGGTGCGTATCGATCCTGAACTCGTGATGGCGGCCCTGGATCTCACGCCTGCGGAGAGCCAAGTTGCTGTGATGTTGGCCGAAGGCAGGACCCCCCGAGATATCGCAGCGGCAACGGGCCGCAGGGAAAGCACAATCCGGTGGCACGTGCAGAAAATATTCGTCAAGCACGACATATCTCGGCAGGTTGAGTTGGTGCGGCTGGTGTCGCCGCTCGCCGGCGCTCCACTGTCTCTGCGTTCAGGCCGGTGACGGCTGTGTGTGGCCGGTGCCCACGGTTTTCTCGTAATCACCCGAGGTATCGTTTTGCTCATGCCCTCTCCCCCCGCAATTTAGGGAGATTATATACGAAGGTCACATTTGCCCGGAATCATCCATCTCAACCCTTTGGTTCCATGCCCCACATCTAGCCCTTCGCCCCGTCCCTAGTCCTCGAATCGACGATTTCGTCTCAACCTTCCACATAGGGGGTTGTGCCCCATCTCTTGATCGTGCTACCGAGAAGGCTCGGTCCGTGACCGATTCGCGGGCCGTCACGAAGAAGAGGTATAGTTCGATGGCCGATGTTCAAGCGGGCGGCGAGGGTGGCGAGCCTTCGACTCAAGACCAGAATCCCAAGACCGAGAAGATGAGAAGTGCGGTCCGTGTGCGCGTGACGTACAGTGCTGCCTTCTTCCTGTTCGGGGCGGGGGCGGGATTCTCCGGCTACTTCATAGCGATAGGCGAGCACGCTATGGCGAAGGATTTGTTCTTCGCCATTCTACCAATCGCTGCCGCCGTCGTGACCTATTGGTTTGCTACGAGAAAGGGTGGCGCGCTCACCGGTGACGACATCGCCAAGATCATGAACGCCGCCAAGAAGGACTGATGCTAAGTGAGGATCACGGCGAGCGTGATCCCGAGAGCGAGCATCCAGCCAGGGGCCGTAGAGTACAGGAAGCCGAAGATTCCATCTCCGGCTTCCTTGATTTGGTTCCAAATCTTGTCAGTCATGTGAGTATTTAGCAATCACCTATTTATCGCCACCGATTTCCGTCCCTAAGTATTTGTTTTAGAAGAAAGTTCCTCTTGACGGTCAACTCCTGATGTGTTACACTCCGATCACAATTCAGGAGGATCGGAGATGGGCAAGAGCGCACCAGGCAAGGGGGACCGCGAGGGAATCGGCCTCGTATCCCTGCTGCGTATGTTCCCCGACGACGAGACCTCCCGCGCGTGGTTCGAAGCGCAGGTATGGCCGGACGGTCCCTATTGCCCCCATTGCGGCAGCCTCAACGTCCAGAGCGGCATCCGGCATCGGACCATGACGCACCGGTGCCGCGACTGCCCTAACCGCCCCATGTTCAGTCTGCGGACCGGGATCGTCATGCAGGGCTCGAACCTCGGTTACCAGACCTGGGCCATCGCCATTTATCTGGTGACCACGAGCCTCAAAGGAATTAGCAGCATGAAGCTGCATCGCGATCTCGAGATCACGCAGAAGTCGGCGTGGCACTTGGCCCATCGGCTCCGGCAATCGTTCGTGCAGGACCGCACAGGTTTTACCGGTCCCGTAGAGGCGGACGAGACCTTCATCGGCGGTTTGGAGAAAAATAAGCACGTCAAAAACCGGAAGCATGTTGGTACCGGAGGCGCCGGTAAGTCCATCGTCGCTGGCCTCAAGGACCGGGACACCAATCGTATTCATGCGCGGGTGGTGGAGGATACGACAAGGCGGACGATACAGGCGTTTGTGAGCGACCACGTCGCCGTTGGGGGCACCGTTTATACCGACGAGGCTTCAGCCTACAAAGGCATCCCCTATACGCACGAGACCGTCCGGCATTCGGTCGGGGAGTATGTTAGGGACCAAGCGCACACCAACGGCCTGGAGAGCTTCTGGTCATTGATGAAGCGGGGATACGTGGTCACTTACCACAAGATGAGCCCGAAGCACCTCGACCGTTACGTGACCGAGTTTGCAGGCCGTCACAACGCCCGGAACGCGGATACCATCGACCAGATGGCTAGCATTGTGACGGGGCTGATGGGGGAACGGCTGCGTTACGCAGACCTGATCGCGGATAACGGACTTGAGTCGGGGGCGAAGCCGACTAAATAGTTGTTATGGAAGAGAACGCCGTTTACCCCGAAGTTAGAGATCCACCGAAATCGGAAGACTATCTTGATCGTGAGTCTCATGTTGAAGCCTTTGCAGAATGGTACAGATGGTTTCAAGATCAACCCGGATTTCTTCGGCCTTTTTGACGTCAAGACCCTTCGGATTGTTCAAGCTAGTCATCTGGCACTGAAGTTGAGATCGTTATAGATTAGCAGTGCTGCCACACTAAGTCGCTCTATTGTCGAAGAATTTAGTCGTTCAACATAGTTAGCTTTATGTGGTGAACTTCAGATTCAGGTGACTAGGCATCATGCCTTTGATGGTACCATCGAGTGCCTTGAACAGGTAATCCTCCTCGGTGAGGTCAAGTCCATGGAGACTTCTCACGTAATTCACCAACGCCCTCAATAAAAAATCGACGGTTTTGGGGTCATACGAATCGTGTTCACTCACCACACACCCTCCCGTTTTGATGGTTTGGTCTAGAACGCGGCGGCACTCTTCGTCCCGGTACAATGCCGAGCGTACAGAATGTCCAGTGCCCGCCGCAGTCGATCTGGGTCCAAGTTGTACACCGGTAGCATAACCCGAGAGTGACGGCCCGGTGTAACCCCGGTCATGACGAGACTGAGGTAGAGCAGCCCGTTTTTCGCTTGGGCGTCCACGACGGTCTCATCTCCCGCAAGAATCAGCACCAGGATTCTATCGCCCGTGGTCCCAAGATATTCATCCCCTGGAATATAGTGGTACTTGACCTCAATGGCGGCGGGGTCGACGTTATTCCAGAAGATCCGCACGTAACCGCCTTGACTGTCGTCCATCCCAGAGACGCACCCCGTTCGGTCATAGATGCGAGCGGTGGCGATTCCGTTGGCCTCCTGGAGGGGGTCCCCCGTCGTCAGGTAGTTGGACAACTGCTGGAACGCATCATTATCTTGCGCAACGGCCCCGGTCGTCACCAAGAATGCCGTGACCATTATCATCGTCCATCTCATCTCACACCCCGCTGAGCCGTCCCGGTCCCGGCGCTGGTGCCGGGCCGTTGTCAACGTCACGGGTTGCGTGATGCCCCGCCTATTCGCCTAAGCGTCGGGAGCTACCCGGCGCCGGGCTAGTCACCTGAATCTGAAGTTCGCCACATAAAGCTAACTATATTGCACGACCACATTCTTCGACAATAGAGCGACTTAGTGTGACGACACTGCCAATTGAAAATGATCTCAACTTCAGTGTCAGGTGACTAGAGGCTATTGTATTCGGCGGGCGACCCGACCTGCGGGTACCCATGACGTTGACGGGGACGAGCGTAGGCGGATCGGGGATCGGGGGTCAAGGGGTCACGAAAGGAGTGGACTGAGAAACGAACCGATGGCACCGTGCCGGGGTGACGAGTCGACCGAAGCCCCAGCCGAAGCGGAAGTCGACGCGGCCCACGATCCGCGTCAAACCCCATACCTACCAGCCGACCCGAGCCGAATTACGGGAGGATGTAAGTATCGACGCCACTCCGGAAGAGTTGGCGCGGGCGGTGCTGCGACCGGTAAAGGTGGTTAGGGATCCGGAGGCTTGACCCCGATTCACTCCGGGAGATACACTCTCCCGCATGAGCGACGAGAAACCCCCCGCTGAACGTCTAAGTAAACTCGAAGAGCGAATGGGACGCCTTGAGGTCAGAATGGACGCGGTCGTCAAACAGATAGAATCCCTGAGAAAGGATCTTGATGACCATTTCGACGGAGTGAATCAACGTCTCGATCTTCTTTACCTCGGAATCGACTCAATAGCCGACATTCTACGAGAAAGATTGCCCATACCAGAGAACCCGGAGACGTGACCCCGGCCAATTATATTCTGCGGCGTTCTTCCTAAGTACCAGACATGGAACGAGAATCAGTAGTCCCGGATGTCATCCAAGAGTCTTTTGGCTGCTCCCGAATACGCAGTGAGTTTTTCGATCTCTTCTGGATCCCCCGACGCATCGGGGAAGGCATCTGCAAAAAGTGCGGCCAGTCGGTCCCGGGCTCCGTCTCGGTGAACGTGTCGGTACAGATCGAGTAAAGCGAGTTTCAGGACCAAAACTTCGGCGACGAGGCCGTTGAATATCTTCCGCTCTTCCTCGGTCATAGAGGATAGTGTATCGCCCCGGGTGGTCCTCGGTCAACGCCGTGCACGTCACTGACTGCGTCCAAGTCGTTGTGACCTTCGTATATAATCTCCCAATTTAGAGGGCAGGGTGGGGCGCTTGGCTCCTTAGGCTGCGTTGAGGCGACCGAAGGCGCCGAGCGCCGGAGGAGAGGACATGAAGATTAGCGAGATCGTCACGACGCCGCTCTGGATCCCCTACGAGCAGCCCTTTCACTGGTCCCAGGGCGTCACCCACGGCGCCGAGGTGATCTTGGTCGAGGTCCACACCGACGAGGGCGTGGTCGGCTATGGCGAGTCGATTGCGCCGCCATCGGCCGAGGCCGTCCGCGCCCATCTCTCGCTCGCGGCGGATTTTTGCATCGGGCGCAGTCCTTTCGAGAATGCCCGCTTGATTGGCGAGGCCTACCAGGCGCTGTTCGGGCGTGAGGAGGCTTGCAGAGCCCCCACATTCGCAGGCAAGACGCTCGCGGGGCTCGAGATGGCGCTGTGGGACGCCATGGGCAAGGCGGCGGGCCGCCCCGTTCATGCTCTGCTGGGCGGCGCCTTCGACGTTTGTCGCTTGCACGCCGCCGACCTGTTGGTTGTCGGCCTGCACGAGACCGGCGGACTGCTACGCTTCTGCAAGGTGGCGCATATCGCAGAGGCGGCCAACATCGACGTTTGCATCCACGGATTGCACGAGACGGGAATTACCACGGTGGCGGCGACCCATGCGGCGGCGGTGACCCCCAACCTGGAAGATGGCAACCAGTACATGAACAATTTTCTGGCGTGGGACATCGTCAAGCAGCCCGACCTGACGTTGCGGCGCGGCGGGCTGCCCGTCCTCGACGGGCCAGGACTGAGCTTCGAGCTGGACTGGGGCGCCGTGCGTGAAGCGTCTGAAGCCTGGGGGAGGGGCGGTGACTGCGGCAGTCGCAACACCCACGGCAATCAGTTCGATCTTAGCCCGGCCGACTCGGTCGATCTGCAAGGCGTCGACGGCAAGGCCGATGGCGACGAGGCCGGCGCTCGCCTCCAGCACGCTCCTCCGGATGAAACACACCGGCACAGCCGTCCAAAGGGTGACGACCAAGGCACGGCGGTACCCGAACCGCCGGTAACAGCCATAGCAGACGGTCACGATCGATGAGTGGCGGCCAGAGTGCGGCGAGCGCGTCCCGCGCGATCTAATTCACCGCGCGCGTTCCGCGCGACCTAAGGCACCGCGCGCGTTCCGCGCGACGCGGGCCGTGACATTGGTGAGTATTCCGTGCTGACGGAACCAGGCCCGCTATTACGTTATGAGGCACTACCCGACGCCCCCGCGGCTAGGTATGATTCAGGATCGCCATGAGTGCACGACCGCTGATCATCGACTGCGACCCTGGCCAGGACGACGCCGTCGCCCTCCTGCTCGCGTTCGCCTCGGCCGAAGAATTCGATCTGCTCGGCATCACCGCCGTCGCGGGCAACGTGCCGCTGGCCCGGACCGAGAACAATGCCCGCCGGATCAGGGATCTGGCAGGCCGGCCCGAGGTGCCGGTCTATGCCGGCTGCCCGAGACCCATGGTGCGCGAGCCGGAGACCGCCGAATACATCCACGGGCCGACGGGGATCGACGGCGCCGACCTGCTCGAGCCGAGCCGACCGGCGGAAGCGGCCCATGCGGTGGATTTCCTGGTGGACACGCTCACGGCAGCGACGGAACCCATCACGCTGGCGACCCTTGGGCCCCTTACCAATGTCGCGCTGGCCATCGTCAAGAACCCGGCGATCCTCGCCAACGTGCGCGAGATCGTGACCATGGGGGGCGCGATCGGCCTCGGCAACGTCACGCCGGCGGCCGAGTTCAACATCCACGCCGATCCCCACGCGGCGCATGTGGTGTTCGAGGCGGGCGTGCCGCTCACCATGATCGGGCTGGACGTCACCCATCAGGCGATTGCGACTCCGCCCAGGCTGGAGGCGATCCGCGCGCTCGGGACAGCGCCGTCGGCTGCCGTCTGCGGGATG
Source organism: Alphaproteobacteria bacterium (assembly GCA_965237415.1). Lineage (GTDB taxonomy): Bacteria > Pseudomonadota > Alphaproteobacteria > UBA828 > UBA828 > WTGU01. The sequence continues at coordinate 155,271 of CBDEFM010000001.1, read as the reverse complement.
CTCGACCTTTATGGCGCGAACAACGTCGAGGCCTACCACCACGGCGCGCCCATGCACGACCCCTGCGTCATCGCCTACCTGCTGGCGCCCGACCTCTTCGAGAGCCGCACCATGCGGGTCGATGTCGAGCTCGACGACGGCCACTGCTTCGGGCGGACGGTCTGCGACGTTCACGGCCGCACCGGTGCCGCTGCCAACGCCCGCGTCCTGCAGCGGGTCGATGCCGAAGGATTCTTCGCCATGCTGACCGAGCGCCTGGCGCGGCTGCCGGTCGTCCCCATATAGGGGGGACGGGGAAGCCATGAGTCGCGACAAGAAACTACCGACTGAGGGCAGTAACGACAGCGCGGATGTCGATGCCTTCCTGCGCCGTGTCGCGGCGACTCCTGCGCCGGTGAAGCATGGCGAGACCGGACGTCTCATCTTCGCCATGGACGCGACGGCGAGTCGGGAGCCGACGTGGGACCGCGCCTGCCAGATCCAGGGGGAGATGTTCGACGCGACGGCCGCGCTCGGCGGGCTCTCGGTGCAGCTCGTTTACTATCGCGGCTTCGGCGAGTGCCGGGCGAGCCGCTGGGTGGAGGAATCGCGCGCCCTGGTGCGGGCCATGACAGCCGTGCACTGCCTCGGCGGCCACACCCAGATTCGCAAGGTGCTGCGCCACGCCCTAGATGAAACCCAGGCACAGCGGGTCCACGCGCTCGTCTTCGTCGGCGACAGCATGGAAGAGGACGTGGACGAGCTCTGCGCCATCGCCGGAGAGCTCGGCCTGCGCGGGGTTCCCGCCTTCATGTTCCACGAAGGGCCGGATCCGGCAGCAGCATTGGCCTTTCGCCAGATTGCGCGGCTCACCAACGGCGCCTATCTGCGCTTCGATGCGTCGAGCGCGCGCCAGCTCAAGGAGCTGCTGGGCGCGGTTGCGGTCTATGCCGCCGGCGGACGCAAGGCGCTCAAGGATTACAGCCGCCAGCGCGGCGAGGCGGTGTTGCAGATCGCCCATCAGATCAAATGAGCACGCTCCGCCGCTGCACACGCCGCCCGATCCGCTAGACTGCTCTTGCGATGGTCGCCTACGTCCTTCTCGGGCTCGCGCTCCTGGTGCTGGTCGTGCTGCTCAGCCGCTGGTTCGCCACGGCCAACCCGTCGAACCTCGCGAAGTGGGTCAAGCGGGTCTTTATCGCCGCAGGGGCGGCGGCCACGATCTTCCTCGGCGTGACCGGCAAGGCGCATCTCGCCCTTCTTCCTCTCGCGCTCACCGGGCTGCCCTGGTTCATGAGCCGCATGGCTGCGGGGCGGATGAATCCGCATCCCACGGCCGGCCAGCGCTCCGATGTCGAGACTCCCTATTTCCGCATGACGCTGGACCATGACAGCGGCGAGATGGAAGGCACGGTACTACAGGGGCGCCATGCCGGGCGCCGGCTCGACGAGCTTTCGGAGCACGAGCTTCTGGACCTCTTCGACGAGTGCAGCTCGAGGGACGACGAGGGCCGGCGACTGTTGGAGGCCTATCTCGACCGCAGCCTCGGCCCTGATTGGCGCGAGCGCGCCGAGGCAGAGGCCGAACGCGAGCGCGGCGCTGCCGGCGGCACGGGCCAAGGCTGGGGCCGCAGGAGCAAGAGTACCGGGCGCACGCCGATGACTCGCGAGGAGGCTTACGAGATCCTGGGCCTCTCGCCCGGCGCCGGTACGGAGGAGATCAAGGAGGCGCACCGCACCTTGATGCGTAAGCTCCATCCGGATCACGGCGGCTCCAACTATCTCGCGGCGAAGATCAATCAGGCGAAGGAGCTGCTGCTCGGCAGCTGAGTTGCGCGGCTTGCCGCGCTGCGGACGCCGTGGCACATCTCCGCCCTGTTCGCTGTCGGTCAGCGGGGCGAGGCCCTCGGAATGGCAACATCGGTGAGGAAGGCCGTGCTCCCGGTCGCCGGCATGGCCACGCGGTTCCTGCCTGCGAGCAAGGCGGTGCCCAAGGTAATGCTGCCGGTGGTCGACAAGCCGCTCATCCAATACGCGGTGGAGGAGGCGCGGGCGGCGGGGATCGAGGAGATCATCTTCGTCACCGGCCGGGGAGAAGCGGCGATCAGGAATCATTTCGATCGCGACGAGGAGCTCGACGCGTATCTTGCGGAACGCAAAGACGACACGGCCCTGGCGCTCGCAGCGAGCGCGGTCCTCGCGCCCGGCACCGCTGCGTTCACGCAGCAAGAGAAGCCGCTGGGCTTGGGCCATGCCGTCCTTTGTGCGCGGCATCTCGTTGGCGACGAACCGTTTGCGGTGCTGCTTCCGGACGAACTGCTCGTGGCGGACCCGCCCTGTCTCGCGGAGCTCGTCGAGGTTCACCGCCGGACAGGGGGGAGCGTGGTGGCGCTAGCCGAGGTGGCGCAGGCCGAGACCTGCCGATACGGGATCGTCGAGGTTGCAGCCGAGGATGGGCGCACCGTCACCCTTTCGGGCATGGTGGAGAAGCCGGACCCCGACCGCGCGCCGTCGCGGCTCGCGCTCATCGGCCGCTATGTTCTGCAACCGGGCGTCTTCACGCGGCTTGCCGCGCAGGGGCCGGGCGCAGGCGGGGAGATTCAGCTGACCGACGCCATGGCCTCGATGGTGCGGGAAGAGCCGTTTCACGGCGTACGCTTCACCGGCCGACGTTTCGATTGCGGGAGCCCGGCTGGATTTCTGCAAGCGACGATCGCGTGCGCCCTGGAGAGGCCGGCGCTGAAGCAGGATCTTTTGCCTTTTCTGCGTGAGATCGTGCCGGCCTCGTAGGGCGGCACGTAGCACGCGGGACCTTGATCGGGGAGCACCGCCATGCGCGTTGCGATGATTGGTGCCGGGTATGTCGGCCTGGTGTCGGCGGCCTGTTTCTCGGAATTCGGGCTAACCGTGTCCTGCGTCGATTCCGAGTCGGAGAGGATTGCGGCGCTCCGCGCCGGGCGGGTGCCGATCTACGAGCCGGGGCTGGAGCCGCTGCTCGCGGCAAATGTTGCCGCCGGACGCCTCTCCTTTACCGAGGACTTGGCCGCCGCCGTACCGGCGGCCGATGTGGTGATGCTGGCCGTCGGCACGCCGAGCCGGCGCGGCGATGGCCACGCCGACCTTACCCATATCCATGAGGCGGCGCGCCAGGTCGCGGACGCCCTCGACGGCTACACCGTCGTCGCGACGAAATCGACGGTGCCCGTCGGCACCGGGCGCGAGATCGCGCGCATCATTCGGGAGCGACGGCCTGACGCTTCGTTCGATGCGGTCTCGAATCCGGAGTTCCTGCGCGAGGGCTCCGCGATCGGCGACTTTATGCGCCCCGACCGGGTCGTCGTCGGTGTCGAGTCCGAACGGGCGCAGGCGGTCATGCGGGCGCTCTACAGGCCTCTGTTCCTCGCCGAGACGCCGGTGCTCTTCACCACGCTCGAGACGGCTGAACTCATAAAGTACGCCGCCAACTGCTTCCTGGCGACCAAGATCACCTTCATCAACGAGATTGCCGACCTGTGCGAGCGGCTGGGCGCCGACGTTCAGGACGTAGCCAAGGGCATCGGCCTCGACGGCCGCATCGGGCGGTACTTCCTGCACGCAGGCCCCGGCTTCGGCGGCTCCTGCTTCCCCAAGGATGCGGCGGCCTTCGTGCGTATCGCCGAGGAAGCGGGCGCGCCCAGCGGCATCGTTGAGGCCGTGCTGCGCAAGAATAGCGAGCGTAAGGCAGCGATGGTCGACAAGATCGTGCAGGCCTGCGGCGACTCCGTCGCTGGCAAGACCATCGCCGTGCTCGGCGTCACGTTCAAGCCCAACACCGACGATGTGAGGGAGAGCCCGAGCCTCGTGATCGTGCCGGGGCTCATGGCGCAAGGGGCAACGATCCGGGCCTTCGATCCCGCCGGCATGGCGGAGGCCCGGCAGGTTCTCGACGGCGTCGTCTGGTGCCGGGACTCCTACGACGCGATGGCAGGCGCCGATGCGCTGGTCATCCTCACCGAGTGGAACGAGTTCAGGGCGCTCGACCTTGACCGCGTGCGGGGGCTGCTCAAGACGCCGCTTATGATCGATCTCCGCAACATCTACGAGCCGAGTGAGGTGGCCGACGCCGGCATTCGCTACGTGAGCGTCGGCCGGCCGGCGGCCTCTCCATGAGCGCAGGTCATGCGCTCAACCCGGCGATCCTCGGCGCGTACGACATCAGGGGGATCGTCGGCGAGACGCTGACCGGGGCCGACATGGCCGCCATCGGCCGGGGCTTCGCCACCATCGCGCGGCGCCGGTCAGCCACCGGTCGGCCGCCGCTCATCTGTGTGGGTCGCGACGGCAGGCTGAGCTCGCCGGACTTGGAGGCCCATCTGATCGAGGGACTCACCGCCGCCGGCGCCGACGTGCTCCGTATCGGCGTTGGCCCGACCCCGATGCTCTACTTCGCCGTCCACGAGCGTCAGAGCGACGGCGGCATGATGATCACGGGTTCGCACAACCCACCGGCCTACAACGGCGTCAAGATGGTGCTGGGCGGCCGTCCGTTCTTCGGTCCGGACATCGAGGAACTGGCGCAGACCGTCGCCGCCGGCGACGCCTTGGCGGGCAGCACGGGCAGGGCGACGGGAGCCGATCTTGCCGGGCCGTATGTCGCGCGCCTTCTCGTCGAGGCAGGCGAGGGATCGTTCACCGTGGCGTGGGATGCCGGCAACGGCGCCGCTGGCGCGGTGCTCGGCGCGCTCACGGACGGTCTCCCGGGTCGTCATATCCTGCTGAACGCTGCGGTCGACGGGACTTTTCCCGCCCACCACCCGGATCCCACGGTGGCGGAGAACCTGTCTCAATTGATCGATACCGTGCGGGCCGAGCGCTGCGATCTCGGCATCGCCTTCGATGGCGATGGCGACCGTATCGGAGTCGTGGACGGAGCCGGCGACATTCTCTGGGGCGATCAGCTCGTGGCCTTGCTCGCCCGCGAGGTGCTGCGCGAACGCCCGGGTGCCACCGTCATCGGCGACGTCAAGGCGAGCCGGGTCCTGTTCGACGAAATCGCCCGTCTCGGCGGCACGCCCCTGATGTGGCGATCGGGCCACGCGCCGATCAAGGCGAAGATGGCGGAGGTGGGCGCACCGCTCGCAGGCGAGATGAGCGGCCACATCTTCTTCGCCGATCGCTACTACGGATTCGACGATGCGCTCTATGCCGCCCTCCGGCTGCTGCGGCTGATCGCCGGCGAGGGGCGCTCGCTCGCAGCGCTCAGGGCCGACCTGCCGCGCCAGGTGAGCACGCCCGAGGTCCGCTTCCCCTGCCCGGATGAGCGTAAGTTCCAGGTCGCCGACGAGGTCCGCGCGCGGCTCAGCGCCGCCGGTGCGGCGTTCACCGCCATCGACGGTGTCAGGGCCGAAAGCGCGGACGGCTGGTGGCTGCTGCGCGCATCCAACACCCAGCCCATGTTGGTGGCTCGTTGCGAGGCTGCGGACGATGCCGCCTTGCGGCGCTTGAAGGACGATCTCGTCGTGCAACTCCGGTCGAGTGGCGTCGATCCGCCCGACTTCTGAGAGTGGCCGATCTTGGCCAGAGATGGCGCCGAATCAACGACTTCCAAACCATCTTCCACAGGCTTTTCTTGACGGGCGCCCCGCTTTGAACCCATATGGAACGCCGTATCGAGTCGGCGGCGGGGCGGGGCGGACGTGGAAGCGCGGCGAAAAAGAAGAAGAATCTCACGGCCGGGCTCCATCGTGCTCGCCCTCGTGCTCTCACTCTGCGTCCTGGCATTGTCTCAAGTCTTCGCCGCCGAGACGGCGCAGGCGCGTTACGCGTCCATCGTCATCGACGCCGAAACAGGCGAGGTCTTGCGCTCCCGCAACGCCGATATACGCAGGTATCCGGCGTCGCTGACCAAGATGATGACCCTCTACTTGTTCTTCGAGGCGATCGACCAGGGGCGGCTCAGCCTCGACTCCAAGCTGAAGGTCTCCAAGCGGGCGGCGGGGCAGCCGCCGTCGAAGCTCGGGCCTAGCGCCGGCTCGACGATCCGCGTCGAGGACGCGATCAGGGCGTTGGTGGTCAAGTCGGCCAACGATATCGCCGTGGTGGTCGCCGAGGCGTTGGGCGGAACGGAGGTCAAGTTTGCCCAGAAGATGACCAGCAAGGCCCGGACGTTGGGTATGACTCGAACCACCTTCCGCAATGCGTCCGGCTTGCCGAACCGGAAGCAGCGCAGCACGGCGCGGGACATGGCGCAGCTCGCGCGCGCCCTGATGCGGGATTTCCCGCACCGCTACCACTATTTCGACGACGAGCGCTTCGGCTACAGGGGGAGGGAGCATCGCACGCCGAACAGGCTGCTGGGTCGTTACCGCGGCATGGACGGCATAAAGACCGGCTACATTCGCGCCTCGGGGTTCAACCTCGTGGCGTCGGCGGAGCGCGACAGCCGGCGCGTCATCGCGGTGGTCTTTGGCGGCAAGACCGCGAGCTCGCGCAACAGTCACATGGCCAATCTTCTCGACCTCGGCTTCACGCGGATCGCCGAGCGCGACGCCGCGCGTGGCCGCGTCCGTTATGCGGGCATTCCGCGGCCACCGGCAGGCTCCGGCTTGGCCGCGCCGACCGCGCGCTTCAAGCCTGCAGCAATCCTGGTTGCGGCGGCCCAGCCGCCCGAACTGGCCGAAGGTGCCGCGGCGCCTCCGGCCGAGCCGATCGAGAGTGCCGAGGCGGTGCAGGCCGATGTCGCTTCGGGCCCGCCGCCTCCGCCCTCCAAGCCCGGGGTTGTGGCGCCGACGGTCGCGAGGGCGACGGTTGCGTCCGGGACCAAATCGCCGGCCAACACGTTCGAGGCAGACTCGGTGACCGCCCGCCCCTGGGGCATTCAGGTGGGCGCCTACGAGTCGATCACGGCAGCTCAAATCGCCATGCGCCGGGCGACGGCACGCGCGCCCTCCCTCAACGGCGCAGCAGCGATGCTCGAATCCAGTGCGGTGGGCCCCGGCACCCTCTATCGGGCGCGATTCCTGGGGCTCTACAAGAGCGACGCCAAGCGGGCGTGCAAGGTGCTTCGCGCTGCGCCCATGCCCTGCGTCGTCATTCGCGGCCTCGACCCGGCCCACGATCCCGCCGCCAGCATCCCCTCCTGACGCGAAGGATTGCGGCGACAGCAAGCTCCGCCGTCAGCCCTCCGCGGTCTCGTCGGGGAGGGGGCGGGGGCGGCCCTCTTCGTCGATCGCGACATAGATGAAGGTGCCCTCGGTCACCCTCACCTCCTTAGGACCGCGCCGCCGGCGCGCCCAGGTCTCGATGGCGACGGTGATCGAGGTCCGCCCGGTCTTCGTTACCCGGGCGTAGCAGGTCACAAGGTCGCCGATGGCGATCGGCGCGTGGAAGCGCATCGCCTCGACCGCAACCGTAACCATGCGCCCGCCGGCGCGCCGCGCCGCCACAACGCCGCCGGCGAGGTCCATCTGCGCCAGCACCCAGCCGCCGAAGATGTCGCCGTTGGGGTTGGCGTCGGCGGGCATGGCCAGCGTGCGGAGCGCAGGCTCGTCTTGCGGTGGCCGGTCGGTCTCGGTCATGGCGCGGGTTTCCTCTCCCTCAATCGGCCGCGCGCCTGTCGGCGCGACCGGCCGCGAGCCGGCCCTTCCGCCAGGCGCGGATATAGGCCCTGCAGTGCTCGTCGCGCCCCAGCATCACGTCCTCGGCGAGCTGGTAGCGGGGGTCTTCGCGGTCGATGGCGAGGATCGCCTCCGGCGGGCTCGCCACCGGGTCCAGGATGCCGCCGTCGGCGCCGGCTTCCACCGCGAGCAGGACGAACAGCTCGTTGAGCAGCTTGCGGGCCGGCAAGCCGAAGGAGACGTTGCTCATGCCGCCGGTGATGTGGATGCCCGCGCCGAAGCGGGCGCGTAAGCTCCGGATCGCATCGAGGCAGTGGTGGCCGAAGCGGGAATCGACCGAGATGGGGAAGACCAGCGGGTCGATGTAGAGATCGCCGATGGCAAAGCCCTTGGAGAGCGCAGCCTCGACCATCCGCGAGGCGTTCGCCACCCGCTCCTCGGCGCCATTCGGCATGCCCCGCTCGCCGGCGGCGGTCACCACCACGCGGCAGTCGTGCGCCCGTGCGAGGTCGAGGGCCTCCAGCCGCTCCAGCGAGGCGGAGTTGAGCATCGGGCGCGCCTGCGCCGGCGCAATCGCCTCCAGCCCCGCGCGAATCACGTCGACGCTGGAGGAATCGACGGAGATCGGCAGCGCCGTCATCCCCTGGACAGTCGCGGCGAGCCAGGTCATGGCGCCGGTCTGCACCGCGAGCTTGGGCGAGATCTCGTCCACGTTGAGGTCGAGGAATGCGGCGCCCGCCAGCTCCTGATGGCGCACCAGAGCCTCGATATAGCGCAGGCCCTCGGCCGGATCGCCCGGCGGATCGCTCGCCGCCGTCTCCATCGCGGTCTCGATCGCGACCTGGACGTGCTTGACCCGCCCCTCCTCGTAGTCCTTGGTTCGCTTGGACTCCTCAGTGACCGGGAGCGCGCGCTCCTCCCCCTCGGCCGTGCGGTAGAGGATCGTCTCGGCGCCATCGCGCTCGGCGATGCGCTTGCCCTTGCGCAGCGCGACGCGCGTGCAGTGGATGTTCTCGCCGATGACGGTGAGAGACGGCCCGGTGGTCGGCGAGACGGTCATGCGGCGGTCCCTGCTGGCCCGAGGTGCGATGGCATCGGCTTGAACTGGCAGCCATCGACGAAGAGATCGAAGAAATCGGGCGTGGTCTCGAGCTCGATATGCTCGATGGCCTGGACCTCGCGCTCCAGCGCCCGGCGCCGGGTGGCGGACAGCAGGATCGCCCGGGCGCCCTGCGCCGCCGCGTTGCCGGCCTTGACGATGCGTTCTTCCGGCACCGGCGCCAGCAGGCCGATGGAGACGGCGTTGCGCACATTCACATAGTTGGCGAAGCCGCCGGCGAGATAGAGCCTCTCGATCCCGGCGGGATCGACGCCGAGCGCGCGCATGACGATGTACTGGCCGCAATAGTTGGCGGCCTTGGCCTGGCCGAGATTGCTGGCGTCTTCCTTCGAGAAGGTGATCCCGTGCGCCGGCACCACCGTCATTTCCATCTGCTTGCGGTCGGCGGCGAAGACGCCCTTGGCCGTGAGCCATTCACCCCGCCGAAGCTCCGCCAGCAGGTCGATCAGGCCGGAGCCGCAGAGGCCCACTGGCGCTGCCCCGCCGATGGTCTCGTAGATTGCCTCGCCGTCCGCGCCGAGGCGCACCGTCTCGATGGCGCCGTCGCAGGCCGGCATGCCGTAGCGCACCAGTCCCCCCTCGAACGCAGGCCCCGCCGGGCAGGAGGCGGCGAGCAGGCGGCCCCGGTGCTTGAGCACGACCTCGGTATTGGTGCCCATGTCCACGAGCATCGCCGTCTCTGCGTCCGCGAACCCCTGTTCCAGCGCCACCAGTGCAGCCGCCGCATCGCCGCCCACGTGGCTCGCGATCAGCGGGAGCCCATACACCCGCGCCTCGCGGTTGGCGCGGAGACCCAGGCGCCGGGCCAGCGCCGTGAGCGCCGTGTCGGCGCGCTCGCCCGCGAGGAAGGCGTGCTCGATGGAAGACTTGTAAGGCTTCTGGCCGATCCCTTGCACGTCGAGCTTGAACAGGATATCGCGCATGGTCGGGTTGGCCGCGACCACGATCTCGTAGATTGTCTCGCGGCCCAGCCCCAGCCGCGCGCAGCCGTCCATAATGGCGCGGCTGATGGCGGTCGCGGCGGCCTTCTGCAGCTCGCCCGCCTTGTCGTCGCGGTCGAAGGAGATGCGGTGCATCACGTCGCTGCCGCCGAAGGCCTGCGGGTTCTCGAAGGCGGCGCTGTGCACGCTCTTCCCGGTCTCCAGATCGACGAAGTCGAGGACCACCGTCGTGGTGCCGAGATCGACCGCGAGCCCGAGCATGTGCCCCCGGTAGCGGTCTACCACGCGGCCGTCGTAGAGCACGTCGGCGCCCCGCCGCGTAACGAGAGGGTCGAGGGTCTCAGGCGCACCGGCTGCATCGGCATGGGCGCGGACCAGAATGCGCGGGCGGCGGCGAAGCGGCGCGAAGGTGACATCGATATCGTCCCGCTCGACCACCGCCTGGCAGGCGAGGCGGTAGGGAGGCCGCAGAAAGCTCTCCGCCTCGGTGCGTGCGCAGAGCGCATCCTTGCCACCGGTCACCTCGACCACGCACTCGTGGCAGCGGCCGTTGCGGAGGCACGATGTCGGCACCTCGACGGCAAGCTCGTCGGCGCAGTCGAAGAGCGTCATACCGATGGCGAGCGGCTGAATCTTGCCGTCGTGGGAGACGGTGCCCGGCCCGACCGGCAGCGCTCCGCCTTCGCGGCGCGCCGCGGCGCTCTGCTTGATTAGACCGAGGCGCTTACGGGCGCGCTCGCGGGTGGCGGGGTCGGTTTCCCACGCGAGGCTGTAGTCGAAGGTGCCGTCATGGCCGCAGGTCGCGGGCTCGCCCTTCTCCACGGCGGCGATCTGGTTGCCGCAGGAGAAGGCGGCCGTGCAGCGGTCGCGCGCGTCGCGGTAGGGGCAGCGCTGCGTCGCCTGCACGTCGGCGTGGCTTACGATGTCCGAAAAAATCTCGGTGAGCCGGTCGAGCCGCTGCTGATAGTCCTGCTGGCTGATTTTCGGCAACGGCCCGGCCTATCCGCGCTCTTCCATGAGCTTCTTGGCGAGCGCCACGCAGGAGAGCGCGTCCTTGCCGTAGCCGTCGGCGCCCATGTCGTCGGCGAACTCCTGGGTCACCGGGGCGCCGCCCACCATCACCATCACGTCGTCGCGGAGGTCGGCGTCGATCAGCGCCTCGATGGTCCTGCCCATGTTCGGCATCGTCGTGGTGAGCAACGCCGACATGCCCATGATCGGCGCCTTGTGCTCCTCGAGTGCTGCGATGAACTCGTCCTCGGAGGTGTCCACGCCGAGGTCCACCACCTCGAAGCCGGCGCCGCCCAGCATCATGATGCAGAGGTTCTTGCCTATGTCGTGCAGGTCGCCCTTGACCGTGCCCATGATGACGGTGCCGATGGGCTCGACGCCGGCGGCAGACAGGATCGGCTCGATATGGGCCATGCCCGCCTTCATCGCCCGCGCGCAGGCCAGCACCTCGGGCACGAAAATGAAGTTCTCGCGGAACTTGATGCCGACGATGCCCATGCCGGCGATGAGCCCGTCGTCCATGATCTCGAGCGCTTCCGTGCCCTCCTCCAGTGCCTTGACGGTCAGCGCGTCCACGGTGTGATTGTCGCCCTCGATCAGGGCTGCGGTGATCTCCTGCATCTCGGGCCGCACCCGCGCGAATAGCGCGACGTTGCGCTCAATCTCGTCGGGCCGCTCGAGGAACTCCTCGATCTCGTCGCGGATCACCGCGTTGGCGATGTCGGAAAGCTCGGCCATCGGGGACTCAGTGGTGGGAGCGATGAGGTGTCACGGGAGGCGGGCGTTAGCGGGCCTTAGTGGGGGCGGTCGCGCTCGGCGTGCCAATCGCGCACCGCCAGCGGAATCTCGCGCAGGTTCTCGACCGAGGTCTGGAGCGGGATGGCACATTCCGGGCCCACCGCCTGCACGCCGGCGTCGAGATTGGCATAGACCTCCCTGCGCACGTCCTCCGGCCCCTTGGCGAACAGCGTCTCGGGATTGTTGATGTTGCCGACCAGCGACACGCGGTCGTCCATCACCGCCATCGATTCGGCCGGATCGTTCTTGGAATCGAAGTGGAACGCGGCGATCCCGGTCTCGGCGATATAGCCCATGCGGTCCACCGTGCGTCCGCAGATATGGAGGATGAGCGGCACCGGCAGGCGCTCCACGAACTCGATGTGCAGGTCCTTGAGATAGCGCTTGTAGTAATCCGCGCTCACCAGGTCTCCGGTGGCGTGATCGGGGACCGTCAGTGCATCGGCACCGGCCTCGATCTGGGCCATGCCGAACTGGATGGTCGCCTCCTTCATGCGATCGAGCGCGAGCTTGGTCTTGCCCGGATCGTCGAGCGACATGAGCAGGAAGGGCTCCACTCCGAAGCAGTGATAGCCCAGCGTCCACGGCCCCATGGTCTTGCCGATGATCGCCACTTCGTTGCCGAACTCGCGCCGCAGGATGCGGATAGCCTCGATCACGCAGTGCATGTCCGGGTGCATGAGGAAGTCGTTGGGGATGCGGATGTCGTCCACGTCCTCCCAGATCGGCTCGCGCATGCGCACCGTCGGCCAATTGTCCTTCTGCTCCCACTGCATGTTGCAGCCGAGCGCCGACGATTCCTGGATGATCGAGAAGACCGGCATGATGCTGTCGAAACCCAATTCGGTATGGCCGGTCGCGGCGAGGCGTGCCATCAGCTCGGGGTCGCGGTTCGCCAGCGGGAAGTTGGCGTCCACCAGGTCCATCAGCTCCACGGTCGCGACCGAGGTCGGGTTGCATATGGGCGTCCGGTCCACCGGCTCGCGCCGGAGCGCCGCCATCACCCGCTCGCGGCTGGTCATGGAGGGTACTGTCGTCATCGTCTCCGCTCCCGACCCTCAGGTCTGCTGTTGCGCGCTCGGCGCGGCGAGAATGCCCCGCGTCGCCGCCGCCTCCGCCTCGCGCATGGCGGCACGGACGTTGAGCGCCCGGCCGATCAGGAGGCCCACCAGCGCGTCATGGGCATGGCCGCAGGGGAAGCGAACCTCGCCCGGCTCGGCACCCGGCTCCAGCTCGGCGAGCTTGATCAACCCCCTGGTCACGCCGTCCACGCGCTGCGCCGCCTTGTCGTTGCCCTCGCTGCCTGCGGCCGCGATCCGGTAGCGCCCGTCGCCGACGGCTGTCGCGTCGATCGTGAGATCGTTCTTCTTGTCGTAGACGCGCATGGGCTGCGCCGCAACCTCGGCGCCCGTCGCCCGCTTGCAGGCTTCGAGAAAGAGCCGCTTCACCGCCGCCTTGTGCGCGGCCCCGCAGGCGAAAGCCAGGCGATCGGGCTGACCCGGCGCCGGCCCCATGCCGCCCATGACCGCCATCGCCCGCATCACGAAGCCAAGCCGCTCCTCAGCACCCTCCTTCGCACTGTAGCTGTGGGCGAGAAATCCCGACGCGCCGCCCTCTCCGCTGCTGCGGTAGAGGGAGATGCTGATGTCGTGGAAATGCGGGTCCATGGAGACGAGCTCCATCCGCTCCCCGAGTTCCAGCAGACGGCCCATCGCCCCTCTCTCTGCGCCGGTCCGGTGCCAGCCGGTCCTTCTTATCACACCGCCAGAATTTCAGATCGGACGAAGGGAGACAAGGCCGCGACCCAGGCAAATGGAAATGGTAGCGACCCGCACCTACGATACGCGCCGCCACAGTTGCGAGGCCGGCGGCAAAGTTTGTGGTGGACTCCCCATGCCGATGTCGAGAACCGTCCGATTGGCGCGGCGGGCTGGCTGCAGCCTACGTCGGATTGCTTTCAGAGCGATACGGTGTGTGGCAGCCGCCCCATGGCCGCGTCGAAGGTGTAGACGCCGTTCAGCGTCTCGTCAGAGTCCGATGCGGCACGCTGCGCCTTGAACACGATCAGCGCATCGGCGAAGCCGGCACCCTTCTCCGACCCGGCCTCGTCCGCCGGCGCGGTGCTGCGGTACGCTTGCAGGGCGCGCCAAACCGCCTGATCGTCCTCGAAACGGACATTCGGCTCGCTGAACAGCCGTTCGAGGACGGCCACCAGTTCGACCTTGGCCAGTCGGTACTTGCGGCCGGAGAGCGTCCATACGGTTTCCGCAAGCACAACGTCTGTGATCAAAACGGTCTCGGCAGCACCGAAAACAGCCTCCGCCCGCGCTGCCTGGGCCTCATCGTCGTGCAGCAGATACCGGAGCAAGACACTGGTGTCGACGGCGATCAAGGCTTCGACTCGTCCAGAGCGTCCTGCAGGGACTCTTCGTCGCCAACGGCGGGGTCGCCGGCTACATGACGCAGGAATCCCTTGGTCGCGCCAGCGGTCTTTCGCACGATGGTGATACGGCCATCGGCAACGAAGCTGCGGTACTCGTCCCCCGGCCCGATCCCGACTTCTCTGCACTGATCGATGGGCAGCGTAATCTGGCGCTTGGCGCTCACGCGCGGCATGACAACGTCCTTTCAGGCATGTCCAATTCGGGCGAACACTATCTCAGTCTTTACCCAGACTCAATTTGTAAAGAATCTAAAGCGGGCTACCCCCAGAGCGCGGGTTCCGGCGGTGACATCATCGCGCCGTCGTAGCTGAGCCCAGGCGAGCGGTCGCGGGCCAGCAGCAGCGGGCCGTCGAGGTCGACGTAGTCGGCGAAGCCGGCGAGCAGGGCAGCCGGCGCCATGGCGAGCGAGGTGCCGACCATGCTGCCCACCATGATGCGAAAGCCCATGGCCTGCGCTTCGGCCGCGAGCGCGAGCGCCTCCGTGAGGCCCCCGGTCTTGTCCAGCTTGATGTTGACCATGGGGTAGCGGCCGGCGAGCCCAGGCAGGTCGGCGCGTGTGTGGCAGCTCTCGTCGGCACAGAGCGGGAGCGCGAAGCTGCGGCCTTCGAGCGCCACATCGTCTGCCGCCGGCAGCGGCTGTTCCACCATCTCGACTCCGAGCGCGGCGAGAGCCGGCAGCAGCTCATCCAGCATCGGCGGCGACCAGCCCTCGTTCGCATCCACGATCAGCCTCGCCTCGGGCGCGTTGGCGCGGACCGCCTGGATGCGCGCGAGGTCGCCCTCGCCGGTGACCTTGAGCTTGAGCAGAGGGAGGTGCGCGTGCCGGGCCGCAGCCTCACCCATATTCTCGGGTGTATCGAGGCCGAGTGTGACGGCGGTGACGCAGGGCTCTGGCGACTTCAGCCCCGCCAGCGACCAGGCCGGGCGGCCCGCCTGCTTCGCTTCCAGGTCCCAGAGCGCGCAGTCGAGCGCGTTGCGAGCGGCGCCGGCCGGCAGTGCCTCCAGCAGGCCTTCGCGGGTAAGCCCGCCCTCCACAGCCTCGCGCGCGTCCTCGATCTCCGCGCGCGTTCGCGCCGGTGTCTCGTCGTAGCGGGGATAGGGGACGGCCTCGCCACGGCCCGTGTGGGGGCCGTCGGCGACCTCGGCGACGACGACGTGCGCCTCCGTCTTCGACCCGCGGGAGATGCGGAAGGCGCCCTTGAGCGGCCACGTTTCGAGGCGCACGGTGAGACGCCGCCTCACGGAACCGGCCCCTTACAGCACGCGGTTGGCGATCGGGCCCGCGCCGGTGCGGATGGGATCGACGCAGGGGAGGCCGTGCGCCTTGCCCAGCTCGGCTAGCACCTCTTGCGCCTCGGCATCGCCGAGCGCCTCGGTGTTGACGCAGATGCCGGCGCAGACGACTTCCGGATTGGTGAGCCGCGCAGCCTGCAGGTTGGCCTCGATACAGGCGCCGAGCTCGGGCAGCGGCCAGCCCGGCAGGCCCCGCATATGGGTCCGCGTCGGCTCGTGGCAGACCACGATCGCGTCTGGCTGGGCGCCGTGGATCAGACCCAGCGTCACACCGGCATAGGAGGGGTGGAAGAGCGAGCCCTGCCCCTCGACGAGGTCCCAGTGATTCGGGTCGTTCGCGGGCGTGAGCCACTCGGTGGCACCGGAGATGAAGTCGGCTACGACCGCATCGACCGAGACCCCGCGGCCGGCGACGAAGATGCCGGTCTGCCCGGTCGCGCGGAAGGTGCAGGGGGCGCCCCGCCGGCGCCATTCGGCTTCCAGCGCGAGCGTAGTGTACATCTTGCCGACCGAGGCATCGGTGCCCACCGTGAGCAGGCGCTTGCCGGCTCTGCGGACGCCCGTCCCCACCTTGAATTCATGCGACGGATGGCGCACGTCGAAGAGATGCCTGCCGTACGTCTCGGCAGCATCGCGCACCGCCGGAAGGTCGCTGAGGCGCACATGAAGCCCGCTGGCCACGTCGAGGCCCGTTTCCAGCGCCGCCACCAGGGTGGCGATCCAGCTTTCGCTAACCACCCCGCCAGCGTTGGCGACGCCGACGATGAGGCTTTTTGCGCCCTTTGCCGCCGCCTCCTCCAACGTCATCTCGGGCAGGTCGAGGCGGGCGTTGCACCCCGGCAGCCTGAGCTGGCCGAGGCACCACTCCGGCCGAAAGACGAACACCCCGCGCGCGGTCTTGGCGGCGAGGTCGTCCCGCGCATCGCCGAGGAAGAGCAGATAGGGTGGGTCGATCTGCGGGCGAGCGCTCATGCCTTTCCCTTTGCGATTTCGGCCGCGAGTCTGGCGAATAGCGCCGGACGCCGCAAGGCGCCGCCCGGCATTACCGCGGTCAGACCAGCGGGTTCTCGTCGGTCATGTAGATGGTTACGCGCTTGAAGCGGCCGTCTACGATCTGGAAGAAGTTGCAGTTGCGCATCTCCACATGGCGGCCGTCGTCATAGTCGTTGCGGGCGACGAACTGCGAGGCGATCCATTGGTTCTCTACGTCGACGACGTGGGTGAAATCGCCGTGATAGATGATCTTGGTCGTGCCCATGAAGTCGCGGAACATGCGCCTGATCTGATCGTGACCGACATGGCTCACGTGCGCAGATTGGATGCGGAGTTCGGCATCCTCCGCGAAACAAGCGACCGCAGGCTCCAGGTTCTTGTTGTCGACATTGGAAAAGTAGGCGTCCTCGACGAGTGCGATCAGTTCCCCGCAGCTGAGCATGAGCGTCCGTCCATCGGTGGATCAAAAGGGCGCCGACTGTAGCGGACGGCCCCGCCTTTGCAACTGCGACGGGGGCGGCGCTAGGCTGAGCTTCGCTGGCCCGATTGGAGAAGCCGTGTCGATCACTATGTCGATCACTATGCGGTCAAGAATGGCCGTCGCGAGGCGCGCATGCGCGTGTTGATCTGCGGGGGCGGCGTGATCGGCGCGTCGATCGCCTACTTCCTCAGCCAGCGCGGCATCGAGGCCGTGGTGATCGAGCGCACCGGTATCGCCAACGCGGCCTCGGGCAAGTCGGGAGGGTTCCTCGCGCTCGACTGGTGCGATGGCTCTCCCGTCGAGGCGTTGGCACGGCGCAGCTTCGACCTGCACGCCGAGCTCGCTCAGAGGATCGACGACGAGTGGGGATACCGCCGGCTCGATACGCTCGGCGTCGTGACCAGCGCGCGCCGCGACGTGGGCTTCTACCGCAAGTTGGCGGCGCCCGACTGGCTCGCGGGCGACGCGGCGGTGCATGCCCGTCTTGGCACCGCCGAGACCACGGCCCAGGTAAATCCCGCCGCCTTCACCGGTGCCATGATGCGGGCGGCGCTCGCCGCGGGTGCGCGATTGACGATCGGCACCGTCACCGGCCTGGTGCAAGGCGCCGACGGTGCCGTGCAAGGCATCGTGGTGGACGGGCAGGAGATCGCCGGCGATGCGGTCGTCATCGCCATGGGCCCATGGTCGGTTCTAGCCAGCCAATGGCTGCCCTTGCCGGCGGTCTATGGCTTGAAGGGCCACAGCCTGGTCTTCCGCTATGCGCCGACGCCGGTGCCCCACGCGCTCTTCGTGGAGCTCGAGACCGAGGGCGGCGCTCTCGCCTCGCCGGAAGTGTTTCCCCGGCCCGACGGCACGACCTACGTCTGCGGCCTCTCCAGCGAGGCGCCGCTACCGGTGGACCCCGCCGCCGTGGTGCCGGACGAGGGCGGCGCGGCCCGGCTCCGCGCCATGACGGCGCAATTCGCGCCGGCTCTGGGCGGTGCCGAGGTGCTGGCCGAGCAGGCCTGCTATCGCCCCGTCGCCGAAGACGGGCTGCCGCTCATCGGTGCCGTCCCCGGCGTAGAGGGTGCCTATGTGGCGACGGGTCATTCTGTGTGGGGAATGCTGAACAGCCCGGCCACGGGCGAGGCGGTCGCAGAATTGATCGCCGACGGAGCGGCCAAGACCGTGGACCTCGAGCCCTTCGATCCGGCACGGCTCGCGCCGCTCGCGGCGGGTGCCGTGCGGGTGGAGGTTTAGCTCCGAAATCTCATCAATGTCGTGATCTGCCGGGCTCGCGCAAGTGCCGCGCGCGCACGCGGCCAAGCCGGGCGGCACGCTGCGCATCGCCCGCGGGCAGGAGTCCGACACCCTCGACCCGCAGAAGACCACGCTGCTCGTCGCCCACGAGATCATGTGGCAGGTCTACGACTCGCTGGTCTATCTCGACGAGAAGGGCACGGTCTATCCGGGCCTCGCCACCAGATGGGAGTTCTCGAACGAGGGCAAGACGGTCACCTTCACGCTGCGGGAGGGCGTCAACTTCCACGACGGCTCGCCGTTCAACGCCGAGGTCGTCCGTTGGACCGTGGAACGCCACCTCGCCGACACCACGGCCTCGCCCACCTCGTGGATGCTGGGCCCGATCGCCGGCACCGAGGTGATCGACGACATGACCATCGCCTATCACTACAGCGATCCCTTCGTGCCGCTCTGGGTGGGGCTCGGCTATTCCTACTGCGCGCCCATCAGTAAGGCCGCGGTCGAGGCGCAGGGCGATGCCTTCGGCCGCAACCCGAGCGGCACCGGGCCGTTCAAGTTCGTTCGCTGGGACCCGGACCAGGGCATCGAGCTCGTGCGCAACGACGAGCACAACTGGGCCACGCCCTGGTACAGCAACGAGGGGAACGCCTACCTCGAGCGCGTCGAGTATGTGGTAATACCTGAGGACGCGACCCGCCTCGCCGCGCTGCTCAGCGGTGACGTGGACTGCATCTCGGGTACCGACGCGGTACCGGTCGACAAGCTGCGCCAGATCGAGGCGACGCCGGGCTACAAGACCTACAGCCGCCCGGCCGTCGGCGTCTTCTTCGCGATGATGAACCAGAAGATGGCGCCGATGGACGACGTGCGCGTCCGCCAGGCGATCAACTATGTTCCACATCGTCGCCGAGCCGCTCGTCACGCACCGTGTGGTGCCGAGGCGGGCGCTCAGGCAGCGGGTGAGCGAGCTGCTCGACGCGGTCGGTCTCGATCCCAGCCACGCGCAGCGCTACCCCCACCAGTTCAGTGGCGGGCAGCGCCAGCGCATCGGTCTCGCGCGGGCGCTCGCGCTCGACCCCAAGCTGCTGGTCGCCGACGAGCCGGTGTCCGCACTCGACGTGTCGGTCCAGGCCCAGATCCTCAACATGCTGCGCGCGATCCAGCGGCGCTACGCGCTCAGCATCCTCTTCATTTCGCACGACCTCTCCGTCGTCCGCTTCGTCTGCGACCGGGTGGGCGTGATGTACCTGGGCGAGATGGTGGAGCTGGCGGAGACCGCGGTCCTCTTCCGCGAGCCACGCCATCCCTATACGCAGGCGCTGCTGGCGGCGATCCCCGAGCCTACGACCCGGCGCCTGCGCACGATGGTGCCGATCGAGGGCGAGATCTCGAGCCCCATCGACCCGCCCTCCGGCTGCCGTTTCCACCCGCGCTGCCCGCGCGCCGAGGCGATCTGCCGCCAGGAGAAGCCGGCCTTTCGGGAGCTGGCGCCCGGCCATCACGGCGCCTGCCACTTCGCCTGACGCCCTCGCGGCAGGCACCGGCCGCAGGCCGGCAAGCCATTGACTCTATGGGATTTAGATGGCGCGCTCGGAGGGATTCGAACCCCCGACCCCCAGATTCGTAGTCTGGTGCTCTATCCAGCTGAGCTACGAGCGCGCACGGGCGCGGCGCCCGGCGCCGGCCACGCGGCGGACCCTATCCAAATCGCCCCAGGGTCGCAAGGGTGCCGCAGGGGCGGCGCTTGGTAGTGCGTCGGGGGATCAGCTGCGGTCCAGCTTGGCGAAGAGCAGCCAGAAGAAGCCGCCGAGAATCGGCAGCGTGACGCCCAGAATGATCGTCGACAGCGAGAAGATGATTGGCACCTGCGACTGGTGCGATGCCGTCATGGTCCAGTTGTAGATCGGCATCGTCGTCTCCGAGCCCCGCAGGAAGATCGAGCGCAGGAGCTCATTGAAGGAGAGCAGGAAGCCGAAGATGCCGGCGCCGATGATGCCGGGGCGCAGGATCGGGAACTCGATGTCCCAGAAGCGCCGCCAGGAGGTGGCGCCGAGATCCTGTGCCGCCTCCAGCAACCGATGGTCGAAGCGGGTCGCGATAATCAGCACGAGCAGCAACGAGAACGGCAGCGACCACACCAGATGGCCGAGGAAGATCGACCAGAGCCCGAGCCGGAGGTCGAGGAGGGAGCGGATGGAGATGAAGAGCGCCGCCCCCATGGTGAGGCCCGGAACGAAGAGCGGGATGAGGGCGATCAGGATCACCCCGCCCGGTTTCTTCATTCTGGGCATGGTGCGGCCGACGGCGGTGGCCACGATCATGCAGACGATGCCGACGACCACGCCCATGGCGATGCTCTCGTAGAGCGGCTCGCCCCACTTGTTGAACGCGCCCATGAGCTCGTCGTAGTGCTCCATGGTGAGCGGGTAGGGGATGCCCGAGAGCGGCTTGCCGCTGAACGACATCACAGCGAGCCAGACGAGCGGGATGTACATCAGCAAGATGACGATCAGCCCGAGCCACTTGGCGATCACGGTCCAGAGCCGCCAGGCCGAGACCCGGCGCGCCAACAGCGCACCGCCGTGGCCGATCTGGTCGTCGATGGTGGCCGCCATCCTGTGCTGAGCCCGATCGCTCATCGTCCTAGCGCCTCACCGCCTCAGCGTCTGGAAGACGTTGCCGATGGAGCCGAGCCGCCGCGTCGCCAGGATCAGCAGCGTCAGCAGCAGCGCGAGCACAATGACGACGAAGACCGAGAGCGCGGCCGCGGTCGGGTACTTCAGATTTCGGATCGCCGCTTCCACCGATGGTCCGAGCAGGTTGACGAAGCCGCCGCCCAGCATCTCCGGCTCCACCCAGGTCGCCATGAGCGGCACCATGGTGAAGACAGCGCCGGCGACGATGCCCGGCAGCGAAAGCGGCAGGATGATGTAGAAGAGCGTGTGCAGCTTGCTCGCGCCGAGGTCGCGGCTCGCCTCCAGATAGTGGTCGTCGATGAGGCTCACGACCAGGAAGATGGGAAACACCATCGTCGGGAAGTAGGGCGCGAGCATCCCGAAATGGACGGCGAATTCCGAGAACAGCATCCATTCCATCGGCTCGCCGATGATGCCGAGCTCCATGAGGACGGTGTTGATGATGCCGTTCTTGCCGAGGATGGCGCGCCAGATGATGGTGCGGGACGAGGGGTCGACGAAGAACGGGATGGTGAGCAGGGTGATGATGACCGCCTTGGTCACCTTCGACTTGCAGGTCTTGGCGAGCCACAGCGCGAAGGGGAAGGCGATCAGGAACTCGACGACCGTGATCATGAGCACGACGCGGAGCGTGCGCACCGCCGCGATCCAGCGCCCGGAATCGATCAGCGAATTCCAGGTCTTGAACGAGGCGTCGTAGGACACCTGGTAGTTCTTCATCTCGAAGAACGAGTGGGCGATCATGACGAGCAGCGGCAGGATGACGATGACCACCCACGCCGCGACGAAGACCGGCACCACCCAGCCGCCCGTGAACAACCGGGTGTAGCCGGCGCGGAGGTCGCCGACGAAGCCGTTTCCCGCCGTGTCAGACATCGATCGCCAACAAAGATAGAGCCCCGGGGCGCCGTGCGAAGGTGTTCGCGGGGCGCACCGGGGCCTTGGTCACATTACGGGTGGCGCGGTCAGGCGTTCAGGAACCGCTGCCACTCCTCTTCCATGACGTCGGAGTTCGGCGCCGCGGGCTTGCCGAAGAAGGGCTTCTCGAACTTCTTGTTGACCTTGACCTCGGTCCACTTGAGCTCTTCGACCTGCTCCTCTGGCCAGCCGCTCTCCTGCGCAAATTGGACGCCGAGGTCCATGTTGGGGCCGGCGTAGCCGCGCTGGATCCCCTGATAGGCGCGATACTCGCCGGTCATGTAGTAGTTGAGCACCTTGTAGATGTTGTCGACGTTGTCGCGCTCGCCGGCCTTGGTGTGCATGTAGGCGCCGTGGCCCCATTTGTAATAGCCCTCGACCGTGAAGGCGTAGATCACCGTGCCGGGGCCGAGAATGTTGTTGGCCTCCTTGGTCGCGGGCTCCCAGCAGTTGATCAGGTCGATCTCGCGGTTGCTGAGAAGCTGCACCTGCTCCTCGAAGGCCGCGTGGAGCGAGCGGAACTGGCCTGCGCGCTTGCGGTCGGCCGCGAAGTCCGCGACCACGCGGGCCTCCTCGCCGGTCATGTTGGCGACATCGGCGATTTCCGCCCGGCCGTTAGCCTTGAGGTAGAGGGCGACCTCGGGGCTCGACAGCAGCCAGCTGCGGTCGAGCGAGACGCGGCCCTTGGTGTCTTCGTCCTCTAACATCTTGCTCCAGGGGATCTCGTCGAGGCCCTTGGGATCGGCGCCGATCGCCTCGGGGAAGTAGCCGAAGCTGTCCGCATTACCGATGACGGGCACGCCGTACTGGTTGCCGTCATAGTCCTGCAGCAGGTCGGTGCGCTTCCAGTCGTCGGAGGTCCGCTCCCAGAGCGTGAGGTTCGGATGGTCCTCGATGACCGTGGAGTAGTAGCCCTGCGGCCCCAGAATGTCCTCGGTGCCGCCGTCGAAGATGAAGATATCGTGCGTCTCGCCGAGATCGTTCGAGATGACGTCGCGCATGAAGGTGCCGATGTCGGCATTGGTCCCGGTGAACTCCATCGTGATGCCGATGGCTTTCTCCATGATGGACCAGTCCTTGAGCTGCGACGTGGTGACGCCGTAGCCCTTGACCGTCGTCGACGCTGCCTGCACTCCCCGGGTCGCGCCTAACGAACCGGCGGCGGCCACCGCCGCAGTGGCCGCCGTGCCCTTAAGCACGTCGCGGCGCGATATGTCCGGAATACCCCACTTTTCGCTCATGCTCAGCCTCCCCTTGCCTTCCATCACGTCGAGCCATAGCGCGTCGGGCCGCCGCTCGTTGCCGTGGCACGGCCTCGGCGCTCGCATCGCCCCATACTATACACGGTTGCGGCGCTCCGGTGCCATGGCCGATGCCTTAGCGGAGCGACGGCAAGCGGGCGAGCGGCCACGCGCGCGACGGCATCCAAGCGGCTCTCGCCGACGGCCGCCCCCCAAGACAGATGGCTGTCGCCGCCGCTTCTTGTTTTCGTATCCTGCGATCCACCCGGTCCCATTCTCCGATCGGGCTGGGCACGATTGAAGGAAACCGATTTCGGAGGGAGCATGCCATGCAAAAGCCCGCTTCCATGAAGGCCCTCGAAACGCTCGGCCGGGTCCGGTTGTCGGAGCACTTCTTCATGCGCGAGATGTTTTACAGCGAGATCGCGAGCTTTCACGGCATTACGAACATGCCGGACGATCCCGACCTCGCCATCGCGGCGGGAAGGCGGCTCTGCGAAGAGCTGCTCGAGCCGCTTCACGCCACCTTCGGCCATGTGTCGATCCGCTCGGCGTTCCGCTCCGTCAGGGTGAACGACTTCGGCCAGGAGCGGCGGGACCACGGCTACAACTGCGCCGAAACGACCTGGAACCACAGCCGCCACGTGTGGGACCGGCGGGACGCCGACGGCTTCATGGGGGCGACCGCCTGCATTGTCATCCCGTGGTTCGTCCCGCGCTATGAGGCGGGGACGCCGTGGCAGGCCCTGGCCTGGTGGGTGCACGACCACCTGCCGTATTCGGACATGATGTTCTTCCCCAAGTACGCCGCCTTCAACCTGCGCTGGCATGAGAAGCCGGTCCGCCGCATCGACAGCTACGTCCCGCCCAAGGGATGCCTCACCAAACCGGGCATGGCGAACCATGCGGGGGACCACTCCTCGGAATACCCCGGCGTCCCGGCGCTCAAGCGGCACTGACGAAGCGTCCCGACGCGACCGATAGCGACGGCCCTGCGGGTATCAGAGGAGAGGGTTGTCCGTTTCCAGGCCGAGCGCGAGGCGGCCGTAGGTGACGGCGTTGGGATCCCAGGTCTGGGTGATGTGGGCAGTGCCCGCGTGAATGTCGCGGAAGGCGCGGGACAGCGGGTTCCTGTCATAGACTCCGCCGCCGCCGCTTGCCGCCGTGATCAGATCGACCGCCTGGCAGCAGAGCCTGGCGGCATAGGCGCCCTCAGCGCGGTAGCGGGCGCGGGCCTCAGCGTCCGGCAGCGCGCCTCCCTCCGCAATCGCCGTCGCCTCGTCGCAGTTGCCGAGATAGATGCGCCGCGCGGCCGCCACGGCGGCGCGGGCCTCGGCGATCTTGACGTGGATGGTGCCGAGCTCGGCGAGCCTCTGGCCCGAATAGTGCGCGGCGCGGGTGCGCGTGGCCTCGACATAGCCCTCCACCGCCGCTTCCGCCATGCCGAGCACGGCCGCGCCGACCCAGGTGAAGAACATGGCGAAGAGCGGGAGCCGATAGACCGTGCCGGTGTTCACCGCGTTGCCCGGCGCGGCGCCGTTGCGCGTATCCGCCGCGTCGATGGTGCGGTACGCGGGGACGAACAGGTCCTCGACGGCCGCGTCGTTACTGCCGGTGCCACGCAGGCCAGAGGCGCGCCAGGTGTCGAGGATCGTGTACTCGCCCTTCGGCACCAGGAAGAGGCGGAACTCCTGCGGTTCCTTATCGACCACCATGGCGGCGAAAAAATTGGCGCAGGCGTGGTCGATGCCGCTGCCGAACGGCCATCGCCCGCTGAGACGATAGCCACCGTCGACCCGCGTCGCCTTGCCGCAGGGGAAGATCAGGTTGCCGGTGAGAAGCGCGTCCTTGTCCGCCTCCCAGATTTCGTCCTGTGCCTCCTTGGGCCAGAGCGCGAGCTTGAAGGTGCAGCTTGCGAGGTTGCAATAGACCCAGCCGGTGGACGCGCAGCCGCGGGAGATCAGCGTCACGATCTCCATCATCGTGCGGTAGCCGACCTCGGAACCGCCGAAGCGGGCCGGCAACGTCGCGCGGATCAGGCCGCTGTCTACGAGATCGGCGATCGACTCGTCGGGGATACGCCGCAGCTCCTCGGCCGCGGCGGCCCGCTCGCGCAGCGTCGGGATCAGCGCTTCCGCACGTGCGAGCAGCGTCTCCCGATCGAGCGCCCCCATCGTTGGCGCGGGAAGCTATTCGGCCGCGGCCTGCTGCACGACCCTCTGCCGCGCATGCGGCGGCTTGTGATAGGCGCCGTCCTTCATGACCATGAGGATGTTCGCCTCGTCCTGGAAGAGCGTCAGGTCCGTGAGAGGATTGCCGTCGATCAGCAGCAGGTCGGCGAGGTAGCCGGGCTTGATCCGCCCCAGCTCGCCCGGCGCATCGAAGGCCTCGGCACCGTACTGGGTCGCAGCGCGCAGGATCTCATAGGGCTTCATGCCGAGATAGTTGGTGAAATGCTCGAAGTCCCGCGCCATCTGGCCGTGGGGGGTCCAGGGGAAGCCGTAATCGCCGAAGGGCAGCACCTTGATGCCACGCGCGTGCATCTTCTTCAGCGTTTCGGCCCCGATCTCGAGCTCGCGGAGGAAGCCCCAGGCCTCTGCCTCGGCGGGCGTGATGCCGAAGTCGCCGGCCTCGTAGGCGGTCGCGTGGGTAAAGCCGATGGCGGGCACCACCCAGTGCTTGTCCTTGTGCTCTTCGAGCAGATCGAGGGATTCCTCGTCGGCGTAGGTCGCGTGATAGATCAGCTCGATCCCGTACTTGATGCAGAGCCTGATCGATTCCGGGTTGCGCGCGTGGGCGGCGAGCCGGCGGCCGCGCTGGTGCGCGACCCGTGCGCCGGCGGCGATCTCATCCTCGTCCATCGCGCTCTGGGTCGCATCGCACGCGCCCGGGATCAGATGGTCGCCCGACGGCATGAGCTTGATGATGTCCACCCCCTCGCGGATCATTTCGCGGCAGGCGCGGCGGATTTCTTCCGGCCCGTCCGCGAAGAGCGAGAGGTCGTTCCTGTAGTAGTGCAGCATGCGCTGGTCGCCGAGGCCGCCGGTGACGGTGATCTCCGGCGAACACGCCCGGTAGCGCGGGCCGGGGATGCGGCCGGCGTCGATCTCGTTCCTGATCACGATGTCGAGGCGGGGCTTCGCCGCGCCCGCGCCGACCGCCGCGGTCACGCCGTGGTCGATGATCGTCCGCGCGTTGTACATGGTGATGAGCGTGTGCTCCTCGGGCGGGATCTCGGACATCGACTGCGGCCCGGTGTAGCTCATGTGGCAATGCGCGTTCACGAGCCCCGGCATCAGCGTCGCGCCGTTGCCGTCCACCGCCGCAGCACCCCGCCGCGACAGTTTCTGGCCGTTTCTGGCGACCTTCTCGATGCGGTTGCCCTGGATCGACACCTCGCCCCGATAGGGCCTCTTGCCGTTGCCGTCATAGATGCTGACATTGGTGAAGACGGTGCGCGCCATGTCCCGTTCCTCCCTGAGAACCGTGGTCGCAGAATCCGTCATGCTCGCCCGTCGGTGCCGGCGCGTCAATGCGCGCGGGGCTCTCACACACCAGGGGCTTGACGGGTGCCGCCAAGGGGCGCCATATCGCCTATGACCCGGCGAGCGGAAGAAGGCTGCATGATGGCTCCGACGCGCAGGGATGTATTTCTGCTCAGCGCCTCCGCCGCCGCGGCCGCGCTGCTTCCCGCCGGTGTTGCCGAGGCCTCGAACGGCATTTTCCAGGCCATCGATGAATTCACTGGGGGCGCTTTCCGCCTGGAGGGCGGTGTGCTTCTCGATGCGCCGGAGATCTTCGACAACGGCGGCGCCGTGCCGATCCGGGTCGTCGCCGAGGGCGCGAGGCGCATCGCGCTCTTCAACGACGGAAACCCGAATCCCGGCGTCGCGGTCTTCACGTTCGGGAGGCTGGTGCCGCCGGAAGCCACGATCCGCATCCGGCTGGCCGGGAGCCAGACCGTGTATGCGGTGGCGGAGATGGCGGATGGCACATTCCGCCAAGCCTCCCAGAAGATCGCGGTGACGGTCGGCGGCTGCGGCTGAGGAGCGGGCGATGGCGGAACCCAAGCCGCGCGTGAAGCTGCCTAAGTCGGTGGCGGCGGGCGTCCCGTTCACGGTCAAGACCCGGATCACCCATCCGATGCATACGGGGGAGCGCCACGACAGCGAGGGCGAGCTCGTGCCCCGCCAGATCATCAATCGCTTCGTAGTCAGCTACAACGGCGAGGTGGCGATTTCCGTCGATCTGGAACCGGCGGTCTCGGCCGATCCCTACATCCAGTTCGAGATGGCCGTCCCGAAGTCGGGCCTTCTGGAGTTCCAATGGGTCGACGATGACGGCTCCGTGTACAGCCTTAGCAAACGGATTGAGGTCGGCTAGAGCCTTCGGGCGACACTGGTCCTGGACGACCGGCCTTGCGGCATGTCTCGCCTCCGGCCTGCTCGCCGTAGGGCTGCTAGTGCTCCCTGCCGCCGGCGCATGGGGGGCCGATGCCGGTCGCGGCAAGGCGCTCTTCGGCCAATGCAAGCGTTGCCATCAGGTGGGCGGCGGCGCGGAGCATCGGATCGGCCCGCACCTGAACGATGTCTTCGGCCGCGCGGCCGGCTCGCTCGCGGATTTTCGCTACTCCCAGGCGATGAAGGCTGCCGGTGCCGGCGGCCTGGTCTGGACCGAGGCGACACTGGATGCGTTCCTCTCCGACCCGCCCGCACTCGTGCCGAGCTCGCGCATGAGCTTTGCAGGCATGGCGGGAGCGGACGACAGGGTGTACCTGCTGGCATGGCTACGCGGCTTCTCCGGTAACCGCTCCGATCTTCCGCCGGCGGAGCCGACCGCCACGCCCGAGGAATACGGCCTCGACCCGAAAATCCTCGCCATCCGGGGAGACCCCGAATACGGCGCCTATCTTGCAGGGGAATGCACCACCTGCCACCGGACGGACGGAGCCGACGAGGGCATCCCCTCGATAACCGGATGGCCGCCCGATGACTTCGTGATAGCCTTGCACGCCTACAAGCGCGGAAAGAGGGTCCATCCCGTCATGCAGCTTGTGGCCGGGCGCTTGTCGGACGAGGAGATCGCCGCTCTCGCTGCATATTTGCACAGGGCGGACGACGACCCGTGAACCAAGGGAAACGCGTGATGAGCAAACAGAACGGAAAGAGCGGTCTGAGCCGCCGCGGATTCCTTGCATCCGCGGCCGCGGCGACAACGGCGGTATCGGCGCTGTCGGCGCCGGCGGTGCTCGCCGAGGGCCGCCCCCGCGTCGTGGTCGTGGGCGGCGGCGCGGGCGGTGCAACGGCTGCGCGCTACATCGCCAAGGATTCGAAGGGTGCTGTGGATGTAACGCTCGTGGAACCGAGCCGCGTCTACTACACCTGCTTCTTCTCGAACCTCTATATCGGCGGCTTCCGCGACTGGACGTCGATCGGGCACAGCTACGGCGCGCTGGCCGCAAATCACGGGATCAACGTGGTGCACGACTGGGCGGTCTCCATCGACCGCGACAAGCGCAGCGTGGGGCTCGCGGGCGGGGGCAGCCTGGCCTACGACCGCCTCGTGCTCTCGCCGGGCATCGACTTCCGCGATGGGTCCGTTCCCGGCTGGGACCTGTCGCAGCAGAACCGCATGCCGCACGCCTACAAGGCGGGCTCGCAGACCCAACTTCTCAAGGCGCAGATCGAGGCCATGCCGCAGGGAGGCACCTATTGCATGGTGGCCCCGCCGAACCCGTTCCGCTGCCCGCCGGGGCCCTACGAGCGGATCTCGATGGTGGCCCATGTCCTGAAGCACGCCAATCCGACGGCGAAGATCCTGATCGTCGATCCCAAGGAGAAGTTCTCCAAGCAGGGGTTGTTCGAGGACGGCTGGCAGCGCCACTACGCTGGCATGGTCGAGCGCATCGGGCCGGACTTCGGCGGCGATAAGGTCGAGGTGCGGCCCGACACCATGGAAGTGGTGGTGGACGGCGAGGCGATGAAGGTGGATGTCTGCAACGTCATCCCCGCGCAGCAGGCGGGGCGCATCGCAGCGCTTGCGGACATCACCGACGAGTCCGGCTGGGCGCCGATCGTGCCGCACACCATGCAGAGCCGGGCAGACGACAATATCCATGTGCTGGGCGACGCCGCGCTGCAGGGCGACATGCCGAAGTCGGGCTTCTCGGCCAACAGCCAGGCGAAGGTCTGTGCCATGGCGGTGCGCGGGGCGCTCACCGGGTCCACGGTGTTCCCGCCGCGCTACTCCAACACCTGCTGGTCGCTCATCGGCACCGATGACGGCGTCAAGGTCGGTGCCTCCTACGAAGCGACCGACGAGAAGATTGCCAAGACCGACGGCTTCATTTCCCAGACCGGGGAAAGCGCGGAGCTGCGCAAGGCGACCTACGGAGAATCGCTCGGCTGGTACGCCGCCATCATCGGGGACATGTTCAGCTGAGCCTGTTGGCGGCGTTTCTGCTCCGAGCGGAAACGCCGCAGCGGCTGCCGAGCGCTAGCGGGCGGCGAGGAGCACGCCTACGGCCCTCGCCGAGGCTGCCATGGCGGCGAGCGCGAGCAGGGCGGCAAGGCTTGCCGTCGAGACGCCGGAAAGACCGGCGCCGACCGTGCAGCCGCCCGCCAGCACGCCGCCCACACCCATCATCACGGCGCCGGCAAGGTAACGCCCGGTCTGCCGCGGGCCTTCCAGGCTCTGCCAATGGAACTCGCCGGCCGCCAGCGCCGCCACCAGGCTGCCGACCAAGACGCCGGCCGCAAGGCCTGTGCCGAAGCCTGCCGGAATCGATGTCGCCGCCACGGCCCAGAACAGCGTGTCGGCCATCGGCCCCGTGAAGCCCATCGACTGCACGGGGATCGGATCGAAATCGTCCAGCAGCACGAACCCCGTGCCGATCCAGCCGAGCGGCACCAGCAGCCCGATCGCACCAGCCATCGCCAGATGGGAGATTCGAGCGCCGGAGAAGAAGGCAAGAGTTGCTGCTGCGGCCGCAAGGACGAGCGGCCAGACCTCGCCGCCGGGCAGTACCGTGAGCGCTGTTGCCTCTCCACCATGAATGGTTGCGGCGCCGAGCGCCTCACGCACTGGCGCCAACGCACCTTTCATCACCGCATGGGCGGTGACGGCGAAGACGAGCAGGACGAACAGGGCGCGCAAATTACCTGTGCCGACCAGCACCGTAAGGCGCGAAACGCAGCCTCCCGTCAGCACCATTCCGGCGCCGAATAGCGCGCCGCCCAACAGCGCGGAAGCGACCGGCACGTCGGACGCGAGAAATCGGTGCGCCTCGAAGGAGATCAGGTCGGTGGCAACGGCCAGCCGGGTTCCGGCAATCGCACACGCCAGTGCCATCGCCCAGGCGCCCAGCGCCGGCAGACAATCGCGCCACTGGCCGACCAGGCTGCGGCGCAGGCAGAAGGCACTGCGCTGCGCCAAGGCGCCATAGGCGCAGCCGAGCACCAGACCCAGCACGACCGAGGCTGTGATCGGTGTCAGTTCCTCGAATCCCAGCTCCTCGAACATCGGGAACCGCCTCCTCCCGGCCGCACCGCCGCCGGGCCCACGAAATCCAAAACGTCCTCAACCAAGGTGCGCAAGACCGACCGCGATGCTGACAGGGCCGTCCGGACCGGCAGTTGAGTTCGCGGCCGTTCTGGGTTATCTCCGGTGGGCCGCGTCCCCATCGTCTAGTGGCCTAGGACACCGGCCTCTCACGCCGGAAACGGGGGTTCGAGTCCCCCTGGGGACGCCAGTCTCTCAGGCGTATGGCTAAGCCCGCTCACTCAACGGGACGAAACTGCGCTGGGCCGGGCCGGTATAGAGCTGGCGCGGCCGGCCGATCTTCTGCTCCGGATCCTCGATCATCTCGTTCCACTGGGCGACCCAGCCGACGGTGCGCGCCAGCGCGAAGATCACCGTGAAGAGGTGCGTCGGGATACCGAGAGCCTGCAAGATAAGGCCCGAGTAGAAATCGACGTTGGGGTAGAGCTTGCGCTCCACGAAGTACTCGTCCTCAAGCGCGATCCGCTCCAGCTCCATCGCGATTTTGAGCAGCTCGTCGCTGAGGCCGAGATCGTCGAGCACTTCGTGGCAGGTCTCCCGCATGACCGTCGCGCGTGGGTCGTAGTTCTTGTAGACCCGGTGGCCGAAGCCCATGAGCCGGAACGGGTCGTCCTTGTCCTTGGCCCGCACGATGAAGGCGGAGATGTTTTCGACCGTGCCGATCTCTTCGAGCATCTGGAGCACCGCCTCGTTGGCGCCGCCATGGGCAGGCCCCCAGAGCGTCGCGATGCCGGCCGCGATGCAGGCGTAGGGGTTGGCGCCGGATGAGCCGGCGAGGCGCACCGTCGATGTCGAGGCGTTCTGTTCGTGGTCCGCGTGGAGGATGAGGAGGCGGTCCATGGCGCGCGCGTGGATCGGGTTGATCTGATAGTCCTCGCACGGCACCGCGAACATCATGTGCAGGAAGTTCTCGGCGTAGGTGAGGTCGTTGCGCGGATAAACGAACGGCTGTCCGATGCTGTACTTGTAGGCCATCGCCGCGAAGGTCGGCATCTTCGCGATCAGCCGGTGCGAGGCGATCATGCGCTGCTTCGCGTCGTCGATATCGGTGGTGTCGTGATAGAAGGCGGCCAGTGCACCGACCACGCCGATCATCACCGCCATCGGGTGAGAATCGCGCCGGAACCCCCGATAGAGATAGTTGATCTGCTCGTGCACCATCGTGTGCTTGGTGATGGTGTTGACGAAGCGATCTCTCTCTGCCGCATTGGGCAACTCGCCGTGGAGCAGCAGGTAGGAGACCTCGAGAAAGTCGCTCTGTTCCGCCAGCTCGTCGATGGGGTAGCCGCGGTGCAGCAGCACGCCTTGCTCGCCGTCGATGTAGGTGATCTTCGACTTGCAGGAGCCGGTCGCCGTGTAGCCGGGATCGTAGGAGAATTTGCCCGTGCCGGCGTAGAGCGAGCGGATATCGATCACCGAGGGGCCGATCGTCCCCTCGAGGACGGGCAGCTCGACCGTCCCCCCGCTCTCCTGGTCGGTCAGCACGGCGCTGGGCGCCGCGTCGTTCGCCCCGGCGAGACTAGTCTGGCGTGGCTGAGACACCCCGTCTCCCTCCATATTCGACCCCGCGCCGGTCTCCGGCTGGGGCGCGTGGAATATACGGCCAGAGCCGCAATTACACAATTTGGCTCGGTGCGGCGCCCGCAGGCACAGCGCCGAATCCTTGCGGCTTCGGTTCGGTTCAGTGGCTAATGGCGCGCCCGCTCGCGCTCCACACTGCTCACTGTCGTTACCGCCCGCAAGGCTGCCATGATGTTGCCCAGGTGTCTGGCGTCCTTGACCTCGATATCGACCAGCATCTCGAAGAAATCCAGCGAGCGTTTGGTGATCTTGAGGTTGCTGATGTTGCCATTGTTCTTGGCGATCGCGGTGGTCAACTGGCTGAGGCTCCCGGTTTCGTTGGCGACCACCAGGTTGAGACGGCCGACATGGACTCCCTTTTCTTCCGCGTCCCCTTCCCAGGCGAGATCGAGCCAACGCTCGGGCGTGTCCCCAAAACTCTCTAGCGTGTCGCAGTCGATGGTGTGGATCGTCACACCCTTGCCGGTGGTGACGATGCCGACGATGCGCTCGCCGGGCAACGGGTTGCAGCACTCGGCGAGATGCACGGCCATGCCCGGAATCAGGCCGCGCACGGGGATGCCGCGGTCGCCGGCCTTGGTGCCGCGCCGGCCGCGCGCGACCGAGAGCGCGCGGCGCGCGATGCCCTGGAGACTGCGGGCGGGGAAGAGGGCGTCGGCGACTTCGCCGCTGGTGAGATCGCCGCGCCCGAGGGCGGCCAGCAGGTCGCTCACGGAGCGCTGCTTGAGGCGGGAGAGCGCACCCTCCAGCAGCGCCTCGGAGTAATCCGCGCCGGCCTCGCGGCAGAGTTTTTCGGCGACGGCCCGGCCGAGGGCGATGAACTGTTCCCGCTCCTGGAGCCGGGTGAAGCGGCGGATGCAGGTTCGCGCCTTGCCGGTCACCACAAATCGTTCCCAGGCCGGCTGCGGCTGGGGGACCCGCGAGCGCAGGATCTCCACCTGATCGCCGTTCTCCAGCTGGGTCCAGAGCGGCACCATGCGCCCGTTGACCTTGGCGCCGACCGTCGTGTCGCCCACATCGGTGTGCACCGCATAGGCGAAATCGACCGGCGTTGCGCCGCGCGGCAGCGAGATCAGCGCCCCGCGCGGCGAGAAGCAGAACACCTCGTCCTGAAACATCTCGAGCTTGGTGTGCTCGAGCAGCTCCTCGGGCCCCGAGGCCTTGTCGAGGATTTCGAGCAACGGGCGAAGCCAGCGCTGCTGACGGACGTCGCGGACGTCGCCCGCCTGCTTGAACAGCCAATGGGCCGCGACGCCGTACTCGGCCTCTTCGTGCATGTCGCGGGTGCGAATCTGGATTTCGATGCGGCGCTGCTCGGGCCCGATCACCGCGGTGTGGAGCGAGCGGTACCCGTTGGGCTTGGGCGTCGAGATGTAGTCCTTGAAGCGGCCCGGCACCATCGGATAGGCACGGTGCACGATACCGAGCGCCCGGTAGCAATCCTCTTCGCTGTCGGTGACGACGCGGAAGCCCACAATATCGGTAAGCTGCTCGAAGGCGAGCTTCTTGCGCTGCATCTTTTCCCAAATGGAGTAGGGCCGCTTTTCCCGGCCCGCGACCGTTGCCCGGAGCCGCTGCTTCCTGAGCGTCGCGGTAAGGGACTCGGTGACCCGCTCGACCATGCCGCCGGCCTGATCGCGGAGCGCCTTGAGCCGCGTCTCCATGGTGTGGAAGCCGTCGGGGTTGAGCTCCTTGAAGGCGAGATCTTCGAGCTCCGCCTTGAAGGCCTGCAGGCCGATGCGCTCCGCGAGCGGCGCGTATATCTCCATCGTCTCCTTGGCGATCCGCTGCCGCTTTCGCTCGTCCGGCACGTAATGGAGCGTGCGCATGTTGTGCAGCCGGTCGGCGAGCTTAACAAGGAGAACGCGGATGTCTTCCGACAGCGCGAGCAGGAACTTACGCAGGTTCTCGGCCTGATGCGCCTGATCGGATTGCAGCTCCAGCCGGCTCAACTTGGTCACGCCGTCAACGAGCCGCGCGGTCTCCTCGCCGAACAGCGTGCCGATCTGCTCGACTGTGGTGCCCGTGTCCTCCACGGTGTCGTGGAGCAGCGCGGTCGCGATCGACGTGCTGTCTAGCTTGAGCTCGGTCAGGATGCCGGCGACCTCGATCGGATGGGCGAAATAGGGGTCGCCGCTGGCGCGGGTCTGCGCGCCGTGCGCCTTCATCGAGAAGACGTAGGCACGGTTGAGCAGAGCTTCGTCCGCTGCGGGCTCGTAGCTCTTGACGCGCTCGACGAGTTCGTATTGCCGGATCACAGCCGCTGATATGCCCCGCCGGCGCCGGCGGAAGCCCTCCGCAGGGGTGCGGGCAGCGGCCGCGCCGCGCCCAGTGCGCCGCCGGCCGGCGCTACTCCTCGGCTTTCGCCGCGGTCTCCGGCGGTCCGGATGGGTCGGCCTCGTCGACGTGCGCGCCTGCCTCCTCGCCGGTCGTCGTCTGGGCGGTCACGCCGGCCCAGGCAGCCTCGGCCGCCAACACCGCCATGGTGTCTTCGTCCGGCTCGTCGATCTCGGTATCGACTTCCCGCCCATGCTCGAGATCGTAACGGAGCGTTTCGAGATCGATCGCCTCCTCCGCGATTTCGCGGAGCGCGACGACGGCGTTCTTGTCGTTATCCCGCTCGACCGTAAGCTCGGCGCCCGAGCGGATGTCGCGGGCGCGCCGCGCCGCGAGCAGCACGAGCTCGAACCGGTTCGGCACCATGCCAACGCAATCTTCGACCGTCACGCGCGCCATGGGTCATTCTCCTAATGGTGAGCCGGCTGCCGCCCGCCCACCGTGGCGCCACCCTATCCGCAGGCCCTGTCCGATGCAAGCGCCACCGCGCCATCCGACGCGTCCGGTCAGGCGGCGAGGAGGCGAAACAGGCGCTCGGCGTCCGCCGCGTCGCGGGCGACGCGGGCGCAGCGGGCGGCAAGCTCCGCGTCCTCGCCCCAGCGCTCAAGCTGATAGCGCTCGTCGATCAGCGAGGCGTCGGCGGCGGCCTCTGCATCGAGCCGCGCCTCGCGCATGGCGAACGCGATCACCACCGAGCCGAAGCTCCGGGCGGCAAGGCTTAGCGCAGCAAGCGCAAAGTCGTTTTCCGCCTCGACGGCGTCACGAAGCGCGGCTAACGCGTCCGGCGTCTGCGAGATGGGGGTAATCGAGGTCGTGACCGCAAGGTCGGCGCCGTACCGCTCCGCCGCCCAGGCCACCAGCGGCTGCCACGCGGCTGCCTGGCGCCGGGCGAGGGTCGGCGGCTCGTCGGTGCGATAGCAGACGAGGTCTGTCTCGGCATAGGCCGCGACCTCGGCCACGATGTCCGTCCGCTTCTCAGGCACCAAGTCCAGCCCGGTGCAGACGAGGCGGGTGAGCGGCATGGTCTCGCGGTCGATGGTCTCCCCCTGCGCGTCCCATTCCTCAGCGAGCGCACCCGCAAGCGCCGCGCCCGGCATTGCCAGCGGCCGGCCGGCAGGCGTGCGTACCGGCTTGCCGTCGAGCGCGATCCCGTGCCCGCCGGCGGCTTCCACTGCCGTTGCCGTGTCGTAGAAGCGCTTCGGCTTGGTTCCGCTCACGGCGCGGCCTCGAAGAGCGCAAAATGGTCTTCGGCAGGCTCCGGATCGAAGCCCAGAAAGCGCCACGCGGCGGCCATGTGCGCCGGCAGCGGCGCGGTGAGAACCAACGCCTTGCCGCCGGGCCGGGGAAGCGCCAGCGCACGGGCGTGGAGGTGCAAGCGGGGCTCGAAGCCGGCCGGGAACGCCGCTTCGCCGCCGTACTTGCCGTCGCCGACGACGGGGTGGTCGAAGACCGACGCGGTGTGGGCGCGGAGCTGATGGGTGCGGCCCGTGCGCGGCATGAGCGCGAGCCAGGAGAGGCGCCGTCCGGCCGTATCGATCAGTGCGTAGTCCGTTATCGCGCGCTGGCCGCCCTTCGCGGTCGCGATCACCCGCTCGCCCGCGCCCACCTGACGCTTCGCGAGCGGCGCGTCGATCCGTCCCTGCGTCGGCTTCGGCACGCCAACGACCAGTGCCCAATAGAGTTTTTGCAACTGCCGACTGCGAAAGAGGGCGGTGAGCTCTCGCGCCGCTGCCGCGTGGCGGGCGAGCAGGAGAACGCCGCTGGTGTCGCGGTCGAGCCGGTGGACGAGACGTGGCGCATCCGCTGCGTCGAAGCGGAGCGCGTCGAGCATCGCGTCGAGGTGGCGGGCGACGCGGCTGCCGCCCTGCACCGGCAGGCCGGGCGGCTTGTTGAGCGCGATCATATCGCCGTCGCGGTAGATGACCGCCGCCTGCACCATGTCGACATCCGCCTCGTCCATCGGCGGCAGGGCGCGGCGCGGCGCGCGGTCCTCGCCGCCTTCGGGAAGCGGCGGCACGCGGACCCGGTCGCCTGACGCCAGTCGGGTGCCGGCGCGGGCGCGCTTGCCGTTCACGCGGATCTGGCCGGTGCGCAGCAGCTTCTCCAGGCGCCCGTGCCCGATGGCGGGGTAGTGCCGCTTGAACCAGCGGTCGAGCCGCTGAGCGCCGTCCTCGGGTGCGATCTCCAGGGTGGCGACGCCGCTCACGTCAGAGCACCCCGCGTACCAGCTTGAGCCCGCAATAGAAGCCGCCGACCGAGAGAACGACCGAGAGCGCGATATAGAGCAGCGCCCGGCCGACATCGCCCCGCTCCAGCATGGCGATGCTGTCCGCCGAGAAGGCGGAGAAGGTGGTGAAGCCACCGAGAAGCCCCACGAAGAGGAAACGCTGCACCACCTCTCCCGCGTCGAAGGAGACCGCGAGCCCCTGCACCAGCGCGCCGAGGATGAAGGAGCCCACGACGTTGACGGTCAGGGTGCCGTAAGGGAAACCCGCCCCGATGAGCGATGCGAGCCAGCGCTCGGCAGCGCCCATGACGTAGTATCGCCCGACGGAACCCAGTGCGCCGCCCAGCGCGATGGCGAGCGCGATCTTCACCCGTCGTCCTCCGCGTCCGCCCCGTCGTCGCCGGCGGCCTCGCGCAGCTTCTGCCAGTAGGCGAGGCGCTTCAGCACCTCGCGCTCGAAGCCGCGCGCCAACGGCTCGTAGAAGCTGCGCCGCGCCATCCCCTCGGGAAAATAGTTCTGGGCCGAGAATCCTTCCTCCGTGTCGTGGTCGTAGACATAGCCCTTGCCGTAGCCGAGGTCCTTCATCAGCCGCGTCGGCGCGTTGAGGATGTGCTTGGGCGGCATCAGCGAGCCGGTCTCGCGGGCCGATGCCATGGCGTGCGAGAGGGCACGGTAGCTCGCGTTCGATTTCGCCGCCGTGCCGAGATAGATCACGGTCTGGGCGATGGCGAGCTCGCCTTCGGGCGATCCCAGCCGCTCATAAGCCTCCCAGCCGGCGAGCGCCTGCGGCAGCGCGTCCGGGTCGGCGAGCCCCACATCCTCGACCGCGAAACGCACGAGGCGGCGGGCGATATAGCGGGGGTCCTCACCGCCGGCGAGCATGCGGGCGAGCCAGTAGAGCGCGGCGTCGGTGTCCGAGCCGCGCAGCGACTTGTGCAAGGCCGAGATCAGGTTGTAGTGGCCCTCCTGCGACTTGTCGTAGAGCGGCGCGCGGCGCTGCACTGTCTCCATCAGCTGAGGCACGTCGAGCGGCGTGCTGGCGCCGGCCGCGAACAGCGCTTCGGCCAAGTTGATGAGCGCGCGGCCGTCGCCGTCGGCCATGGCCCGCAGCATGAGGCGGGCATCGGCGCTGAGCGGCAGTGCGCGGCCCTCCGCCTCCTCGGCGCGCGCGAGCAGGGTTTCCAGCGCGCTGTCGCCGAGCCGGTTGAGAACCAGCACCGCGCAGCGCGAGAGCAGGGCGCCGTTAAGCTCGAACGAGGGGTTCTCGGTGGTGGCGCCGACGAGGATGACGGTGCCGTCCTCGACCACGGGCAGGAAGGCGTCCTGCTGCGCCCGGTTGAAGCGGTGGATTTCGTCGACAAAAAGCAACGTGCCGATGCCGCCGACACGGCGGTCGCGCGCTTCGGCGAACACCTTGCGCAGCTCGGCGACGCCGGAGAAGACCGCGCTGAGCGGCGCGAACAACATGTCTGTGTGGTCGGCGAGCAGGCGGGCAATCGTGGTCTTGCCGCAACCGGGCGGCCCCCAGAGGATCGTGGATGCCAGCGCGCCGCTCGCCACCATCCGCCCGAGCGGGCCGTCGGGTCGCAGCAGGTGATCCTGCCCCACCACCTCGTCGAGCGCACGCGGGCGCAACCGGTCGGCGAGCGGCCTCGGCGCTGCGTCCTCGAACAGGCTCGGCGCATCCTGGGGCTTCATGGCGCGAGTCTACGCGCTCCGCCCGTATTGCGCAGCCGGCCCGCGCGTCCGGGCCCTTGGCGTGCCTGGGCCCGTCGTCAGACCGCCGGCAGGTTGACCGCGGCGACGCGCCAGGCGCCGCCCCTGGCGGGTCCCTCCACGTGGTCGATGCGGGTGATCGAGAGGTTGTCGATGCTGAATGCCAGCGCGCGTTCCGGATCGAGGCCGAGCGCGAGGGCGAGGGCGGCGCGGATCGAGCCCCCGTGGGCCACGGCAACGATGTCGCTGCCTGCGTGCTGCGTCGTCCGGCGGGTGACGGCGGCGGTGACCCGCTCGATCACGTCGACGAAGCTCTCGCCCTCCGGCGGGGTCACATGGGCCGGCGCAACCCAGTACTTGTGGGCGAGGCCGCCCCGCTCGGTCGCGACCTCGTTCCAGGTGAGCCCCTGCCACGCACCGAAATCCTGCTCGTCCAGGTCCGCCTCAATAGCCCTCGCCGGCACCGCGTGGCCGGCCTCGGCGATTGCGTCGGCGGTCTGATGGGTGCGCAGCAGGTCGCTCGTGAGCCACACGGCATCTTCGGGCAGCGCGCAGGCCAGCGCCTCGAAGGGCGGCCGCTCGCTGGTGTTGGCGAGCACGTTGGTGCGGCCGTAGAGCCGGCCGCCATGGTCGGTGACGGGCGCGTGGCGCACCCACCACCACCGGGTCACGATGGTGCGAGAATTCATCTAACCGCCGCGAGGGTGAGGAGGAACAGGACCTCTGAGAACTGTTGAACGCCGCCCAGAACATCCCCAGTGTGGCCGCCCACTTGCCGCTCGGCAAGCCAGGCGACTGCGGCAGCGCCGACGCCCGCGACGAGGAAGGCGACGAGCCCGCTCCAGGTCAGGAGACCCACGGCGAGCACGGCCGCGAGCGCGAGGCCGGTCCACACATGGGCGGACGGAGGCCTCCCCGCATCGGCCGCGAGGCCGTCGCTCCGTGCCGGCTCCGTCCACAGCATGACCGCCGGCATCGCCGCGCGCGAGACGGCCGCGGCGGCCACCATGCCGGCGATCGCGAGGCCGGTGCTGCCGAGGTCCGCGATCGCGCCTGCCTTCGCCGCCAGCACAACCACCAGTGCGATCACGCCGTAGGCGCCGATGCGGCTGTCGCGCATGATCGCGAGCTTGCGCTCGCGCGTTTGCCCGCCGCCGAAGCCGTCGGCCATGTCCGCAAGGCCGTCCTCGTGCAACGCGCCGGTGACCAGCGCGCCGGCGCCGACGGCGAGCACCGCCGCCACGATGTCCGGCAGGCCGATCCCTGCGGCGATCCCGTAGACGATCCCGGCGACGAGCCCGATGAGCGCGCCCACGATGGGAAAGGCACGAACCGCGCGGCCGAGCGGCGGCGTGTCCCCCTCCGGCCGTGCCGCCTTCAACGGCACGCGCGTCAGGAAGAGAAGGGTGGTGCGGAGGTCGCTCCGCCAGACCCGCACCGTGCGGTACGCCGCCTGTTGGAGGGGAGCCTCGTCGCCGTCGTCGTAACGCATGTGCCCTTGTCCGAGCCGCCGCGGCCCGGCATCCTCCCTCAGCCTTATAGGCCAGGGCGCGGTCGTGGCCAAGAAAGCCCGGCAGAGGGTAGTGACTCAGTTCGAAATTTCGCTCCAGACCTCTTGCGAAGGCTCGGCGCGCGCGTGTCTTCTTGACGGTCGGAGTCAACACCCCCACCTCACCCCGGCCCTCTCCGCCCCCAGGGGCGGAGAGGGAGTAACGGGCGGCGCCACCTACGTTCCCCCTCCGCCCGCCGGGGGGAGGGGGACAGGGGGAGGTGGGCTGAACGGGCCGCGACATGGCCGATGAGTCCGGGCTCGGTTCGTTGACCGCATTTTGCGACCGCGTTGCGGCCATGCCGGGGCCGGACGAGGCGGCGGCCGAGCGGGCCAGGGCACACGATGCGCACCTCACCAAGCCGGCAGGCGCGCTCGGGCGGCTCGAATCGCTCGCCCAATGGGCCGCCGCGTGGCAGGGGCGTCATCCGCCGCGCGCGGAGCGTATCCAAGTGCTGGTCTTCGCCGGCAATCACGGGGTGACGGCGCGCGGTGTCTCCGCCTACCCCGCGACGGTGACCGCACAGATGGTGGCCAATTTCGAGGCCGGCGGGGCCGCCATCAACCAGCTCTGCGACGTGCTGGGCGCAGAGTTGATGGTGGTGCCCCTCGATCTGGAGACGCCCACCGAGGACATGACCGAGGCGCCGGCGCTTGCCGAAGCGGACTGCGTCGCGGCGCTGGAGGCTGGAATGGCCGCGGTGGACGCGGGCGCCGACCTGCTCTGCCTCGGCGAGATGGGAATCGGCAACACCACCGCCGCAGCCGCGCTGGCGGCGGCTCTCTGTGGCGGC
The DNA here is from genome assembly GCA_965237415.1 of Alphaproteobacteria bacterium. Classification (GTDB taxonomy): domain Bacteria; phylum Pseudomonadota; class Alphaproteobacteria; order UBA828; family UBA828; genus WTGU01. The sequence continues at coordinate 114,752 of CBDEFM010000001.1, read as the reverse complement.
GCCGGCGCAACGTGGGTGGGGCCGGGGACGGGCGTCGATGCCGAAGGCCTCGCGCGCAAGGCGGCCGTGGTCGATGCGGCACTCGCGCGCCATGTCCGCGCCCGGCACGATCCGCTTGCCGCGCTCAGTTGCGTCGGCGGCCGGGAGCTGGCGGCGATCGCGGGCGCCGTCGTCCAAGCGCGGGAGAGCCGTGTGCCCGTGCTGCTCGACGGCTTTGCCTGCACCGCCGCCGCGGCCGTCGTGGCGCGGCTGCGCGCTGGCGGCCTCGACCACACCCAGGTCGCTCACCGCTCGGCGGAACCGGGGCATCGGCGGCTGCTGGAGGCGCTGGCACTCGAACCGCTGCTCGACCTCGGCTTGCGCCTCGGCGAGGCCTCGGGCGCGGCCCTTGCTGCCGCCCTCGTGCGCATGGCGATTGCCGCTCACAACGGCATGGCAACCTTCGACTCAGCCGGGGTCAGCGGCCCCGCAGACTGAGTCATTTATCGCTCACGGCAGCCGGCCTCCGGCCGACGCCTCCGCGAGGGCGCCGCATTAGCGGCGGGCCGCAGTCGCGGCCTGTCGCGCGTCCGACAAAGTCGGACCCGCTTCAACCTTACTCCCCGATCTGATGCAGCAGGCCGCGGATGCGGGCGCTGCGCAGAAAGGCGAGAAATGTGGCGATGCCTGCCGCGATCCAGCCGATGTTGAGCAGGCTCGCGCGCATCATGTGATCGCCGCTGAAGGTGCCGTCGACCAGGAGCTCCCGCATGCCCTCGAAGACGTGGGCAGAGGGCAGGGCGCCGGCCACCGGCTCCAGCCAATCCGGCAGGATCGAGAGCGGGTAGTAGACGCAGCTGAAGGGCGCCAGCGCGAAGATCAGGAACCAGGCAAGGCTCTCCGCACCTAAGCCGTAGCGCAACACCAGGCCGGCCACGAAGAAGCCCACGGCCCAGCCCATCACGATCAGGTTCACGAAGAAGCCGATCAGCGCGAAGCCGAGATCGAAGATCGAGAACGCGTAGAGCAGGTATGCAAAGCCCACCGCGCCCGCCATGCCGATCAGCGTGCGGATCAGGCTGATGAGCATGAGCGCGAAAATCAGCTCCCACGGGCGCAAGGGGCTCACGAAAAGATGGCCGAGATTGCGCGACCACATCTCTTCGATGAACACCAGGGAGAGCCCGATCTGGCCGCGGAACATCACGTCCCACAGGATGACGCCGGCGAGCAGGACCCCGGCTGCCTGCGCCACCCACGAGCTGTTGGTGACGAGGAACATGGTGACGAGGCCCCAGATGATCATCTGCACCGTGGGCCAGTACATGAGCTCCAGCAGGCGCGGCCAGGAGCGCCGCAACAGATAGGTGTGGCGCAGCACCAGCGCGCCGATCCGCCCTGCCGACCCTCGCCACGGCGGGGTCCAAAGGGCGCCGGTCTCCGTCACTGCGCTGCCTCGCCGAGGCCGGCCGTGCCCCGCACGATTTCGAGGAAGACCTCCTCCAGCGTGCTCAGGCCGCGGCGCTCGATCATGGCCTCTGGTGTGCCGCTCTCAACGATGCGCCCGCCGCTCATCACGAACACGTCGTCGCAGAGCCGCTCGACCTCGGCCATGTTGTGGGAGGCGAGCAGGATGGTGGCGCCGGTCTCGGTGCGGTAGCGCTCGATGACGCCCCGCACCCAATCGGCCGTGTCGGGATCGAGCGAGGCCGAGGGCTCGTCCAGCAGCAGCAGCTCCGGATCGTTGAGCAGCGCCTTGGCGAGCGCGACCCGCGTGCGCTGCCCGGCCGAGAGCTTGCCCGTCGGCCGTTTCAGAAACGCGCCGAGGTCGAGGGTCTCGACCATCCGCTCGATCCGCCGCCTGACGCCGTCGAGGCCGTAGAGCTTGGCGTAGACGGTCAGGTTCTCGCGCACCGTGAGCCGATGCGGCAGGTCTGTATAGGGCGAGGAGAAGTTCATGCGGGGCAGCAGCGCATAGCGGTGGGCAGCCAGGTCGCGGCCGAAGATGCGCACCGTGCCGGCGCTCGGCAGCAGCAGGCCCAGGATCATCGCCATGGTGGTGGTCTTGCCCGCGCCGTTGGCGCCGAGCAGGGCGGCGGTCGTCCCCCGGGCGACCGTGAAGCTCAACGCATCGACGGCGGTCACCGGACCGAAACGCTTGGTGAGGGCCTCGACCTCAAGTACGGGGCCGCTCATCGCGGCCCCCGGTGGCGGAAGCGCCGTGCCTCGCTCAGAACGAGGTCGGATCGGCGAAGCGGCGCAGGACGTTCTCGGTCATGCGCGAGACGTTGTTGTCGTGGTCGTTGTGGGCAAGGCTTCCGCACCAGGCGATCGAGCTGGTGGAGAACACCGCGCCGCCGTTCGCGGTCTCGTAAAACACGATGTCGGCGCGCACCAGCGGGTCCTGCGTGCCGTCGGCATTGGGCCGGTTCACGTCGAGCTCCTCGCAGACCACGAGGTAGAGGTCGGTGTGGCCTTCAGAGCTCGCGAGCACGTAGGTGTTGGGCGGCGTGCCGAGCAGCGGGTCGGCCCGGTCGAGCTCCAGCCCTGCTGCGCCGCCGCCGATCAGCCCGAAATCGCCGATCTTCTCGTCCTCGCCGATGCCTTCGAAGATCCAGGCGACCTCCGGCTTGAAGCTGTCCGGCTGGCGCACGTAGTAGGACGAGATGTCGAAGCCCTGAGCGCTGAAGCCGGTGCCGACGATTACCTGCGGCGGCCGCCCGTTGCGCCGCCAGAGGCCGCCGTATTCGCCGGTGAAGCTGTGATAGTACTCGCCGGGGCGGGCGATCCAGGTACGGATGCCGTCCTCGGCGCGGCGTACCTCGATGCATCCCGGCACCTCGTTGTGGTAGGCGATGCGCCAGTACCAACCGTTGGCGCCCATGTACATGAGCCGCCCGCCGCGCTGCTGATAGGCTTGCATCGCGTCCCACATCGCCTTCGAGTGGTACTCGGGGTGCGAGCCGCTGAGAACGACCGTGTAGTCCTGGATCGCCGACAGACCTTCGTAGTGCAGGTCCTCGTCGGTGACGACGTCGTACTCGAAGCCCCGCGCTTCCAGCCACTCGGTCAGATGCGTGTCGGCGTTGAACTGCCAGAGCGTGGATTCGGTGCCGCCGATCCACTCCAGCGCCTTCGGGCGGAAGTTCAGGATCGGCCTGAGCCGCGAGGAGTAGCAGATGCCGCTGCCGTCGATGTGGCTGTCGTAGAGCGAGGTGCCGTATTCCCGGTGCTCGCTGCGTTGCAGGTTCTTCTCATTCAGCACCGTGAGCCGGCCGGCGAGAATCTGCGCCGCGCCCATGTTGGTGGACATGTTGGTGTTGGCGTAGGCCATGTAGCTCGCGGTGGGGAGCAGGAAGCAGATCTTCGCGGTCGCCGCGCCGCGCGGGGCGCGGACGGCGAAGGGGATGTATTCCTCGCCGCCGCCTTCGCCCCGGAGCCTCGCGGCGTAGACGCCGCTCTTCAGCCGCTTGGGGCAGGTGAGCGAGAAATCGACCTCCCAGCGCGCGTCGTAGACGTCGTCCTCGTGGAAATGGATCGCGCCGTACTGCTCCGGCGCGCTCTGCCAGTTCATCTCGCTGCCGTCCCAACACCAGCCGGTGACGGCGCGCGTCGGCATGTTGACGAGGCTGCCGTGCAAAGCGTTGGCGGTGAGATCGGTCGCGGTCGTCGTCGTGATGCCTTGGGAGAAGTCCCAGGCGCCGATCACGGCTGTCGCGAGCGATCCGTGCGTGGGAGGGGTCTTGGCAAGCTCCATCTCCGCCGGGCTCAGCACGCGGTTCGCGATGCGGGGGCTGTCGATGCGCCCGTTGTAGAAGCCGCCGCAGACGGTGCACCCCTTATCCACGCGCTTGAAGTGGCCGCCCATGGTGAGTGGTGCGTCGTGCTTGCCCGGCCCGCTCAGCGCAGACTTTTTCCTCAAGGTCCGGCCGTGGTCCACATTGGGGTATTCGTTGAGCGGCTGCTGCACCAGCGTCACCTGCTTCGACTCGGCGTCGTAGGATGCGGCGACGAAGTACCACTGGTGCGCGATCAGCGGTCGGTTGGTGGCGATCACCTCGATCTCGCCCTTACCGTCACCGAGGCAGAGCGCGAGCGAGCCGTCCTTCTTGGTGATGATGAGCGCGGCACCTGCCTTGTCGCGATCGCGCCAGTTGGAGATCAGCGCCTGGGTGCCGCGATCGGGCGTCGTCGGCCAGATGAACGCCTGAATGGTGAAGCTCTCCAGCCCCTGGATCGCGGGATGAGCCGGAACTTCCATGAAGGAGCCGTCGTAGCAGACCTGGCGGCGCCCCTTGTAGGTGCCGCTCGCGCCGGTCCTGACCACCTTCTCCTTGACGCCGGGGCCGTCGGGGTTCTCGTCGCCGCAGACGAGGCGGACGATGTCGCATTTGTAGGAGGGAGCTTCGCAACTCACCATGAAGTTGATGGTCTCTCCCGGCGTCACGCTGACGCGGTCGGCATAGCCCGCGATTCTGGTCATGTGTAGCTCCCCAGGGCCTGGCGGTAGATTGTCGGTGGTAAAGAGGGCCGCTCGCGCGGCGGTTATTTCGGCAACGCCTTGCCGGTGTGCTGCTTCCAGCGCAGGCGGAAGACGTAGCGCTCGGCGTCCTCGATATTGTCGAAGGTCTTGTCGAGCAGCTTGACCGGCTTGCCGCGCACGCCGGAGAGCTGGGCCAGGCGCCACTCGCGGCCGGGCTTGGTGCAGACGAGGCAGTGCTTGCCCTTTACGTCCGCTCCCCTCAACGTATTGAGCACCCGCTGCAAGTTGGGGCTGTGGTGGCCAATCGGCTTGGCCATGAACTCGTCGACGACGTAAAGGTCCTTTTCCGTGACTTGGTAGGCCATCGGTTGCTCCTGTGGCGCTAAGTCGGGGGGATTAGAGCGCGATGCGCGGGGCGAGACAACTCCCCCGTTGGTTCGTCATGGCTCCGGCTAATCGCCGCGCTCCAGCCGGCGGCGCCGGTGGACGATCAGGAACATGTAGCCGCCGAAGAGGATGGCGATGGCGCCGAACACCGAGAGCGCGCCCATGGTCGGGATCATCGGCGTGTAGCCGCCGCCCATCTTGGTATAGAGCCATTCGGTCACCGTGCTGTCGGCGCCTGTGGTGAAGGTCGAGAGCGGGAAGTTGCCCCAGGAGAGCAGGAAGGCGAAGAGCGCGCCGGAAAAGAGGCCGGGTGCGAGCGCCGGCAGCGTGATCTCGCGGAAGGCCTGCCAGCGGTTGGCGCCGAGATCGTAGGCCGCCTCCTCCTGGGCTACGTCGAAGCCGTAGACCTGGATCGAGATCACGAGGGTCACGATCGGCACGATCCAGACCAGATGGGCGAAGACCGCCGCCTCCCAGCTCGGCAGCACGCCTACGAAAGTGAACCAGAGCAGGAGCGCGAGGCCGAGCACGGCCTGCGGGAAGAAGATCGGCAGCATGATGAGGCGCTGATAGAACTGGCGGCCGCGCCAGTTGTAGCGGGCGAAGGCCAAAGCGCCGAAGAAGCCCAGCACGACCGCAATGAGCGCGACGCAGCCCGCGACATAGAACGAGGTGAGGTGGAGGTCCGTGGTCAGGTTGGCGCCGAGCGTCTGGTCGTACCACTTGTCGCTCCAGGCCTTCACGGGAAAGCGGAAGTAGCGGGACTTGCCGAAGGAGGTGACGATGACCGAGAAGATCGGGATGTAGAGGAAGAGCGCGACCGCGCCGGTCCAGACCGCGATCAGGCTTATGACCCAGCGCTTGTTCTCCATCTCAGCGCCCGCCCATGCGTGTCATCGTCGGCCGAGCAGCCGGTCGAGGTCGAGCCGGCGCATCACCACCACCACGAGGATGCCGGTGACGACGATGGCCAGCACCGAGATCGCGGACCCCAGCGGCCAGTTCTGGGCGTAGGTGAACTCGTGCTGGATGTCCTGGGCGATGACCGGCGTGTTCTGGCCGCCGAGGAGCTTGGCTTCGGAGATCGCGCCCACCGCCAGCACGAAGGTCAGCAGCGCGCCGATGAGGATGCCGGGCATGGCGATCGGGAGTTCCACCTCGCGGAAGATCTGAAAGCGGTTCGCGCCGAGGTCGCGCGAGGCCTCGACCTGATCGCCCGGCACCATGGAGAGCCCGAGCACGATGGGGAAGAGGGTGAAGGGCAGATAGACGTAGATCATGCCCATCAGGATGGTGCCGGGCATATAGAGCATCGTGCCGGTGTCGATGCCGAAGGTCTTGAGCCCACCCGCCAGGATGCCGCCGCCCTTGATCAGGAAGAGATACCAGCCGAAGAGCCGCACGTTCTCGGAGACGAAGAGGGGAATGACGAGCACCAGCATGACCGGCGCCGCCCAGCGGCCGAAGAGCTTGGTGAGGCCGTAGGCGATCGGGTAGCCGATCAGCAGGTTGCAGGCGACGGTGACGCCGGCCAGCGCAAACGACCAGATGAAGGAGATGTAGTAGCTCTCCGTGAAGATGCGCTCGTAGTTCTCGGTTGTGAAGCCAGCGCCGAGGTCGAAGGTGCGCTCCGGGGTGAAGCTGAAGGCCAGCACGATCACCAGCGGGCCGACGAAGCCGATCAGGAAGAAGACGAGCACCGGGGTCGCGCTGAGCACGCCCGCCGAGCACAGCCAGCCCAGCAGAAGCGACCCGGCCCCCGGCTGCCGGATGATTGCCGCAGGCGTCTCCGCGCGGTCAGCCATCAGTCGGCCACGAGCACGCTGTCCTTGGCGTCCCAGCCGATCAGAACGTCCTCGTTGAGCCCGCCCCGATAGGCCTGCTCGCGGAGTTTCTCGACGACGAACATCATGCCGCGGGCGCTCACGTGATATTGCACCCGGGAGCCGAGCGCGTATTCGTTGAAGAGCGATCCCTCGAGATGGTTCTCGGCCTCCGAGGCGTCGTTCAGGAAACGCATCGATTCGGGCCGGATCACGAGATAGCCGTCGCTAAACCCATCCGGGTGGGCCGGGCTGGTGAAGCGGCGCTCGAAGTGGGGGCAGTCGATGCCGCCATCCGCGCCCACGCGCACGGCAAACGTGTTCACCTCGCCCATGAACTCCGAGACGAACTTGTTGCGCGGTTGCAGGTAGATCTCGTTGGGCGAGCCGATCTGGATCAGGCGCCCCTCCTGCATGATCCCGATGCGGTCGCTCATCACCATCGCCTCTTCGAGCGAGTGGGTGATGTAGACGAAGGTCTTGCCCGTGGTGCGGTGGAGGTCTTTGAGCTCGACCTCCAGCAGTTTGCGGAGGCGATAGTCGATGGCGGAAAGCGGCTCGTCGAAGAACAGGATTTCGGGGTCGGAGGCAAGCGCGCGGGCGAGCGCCACGCGCTGGCGCTCACCGCCCGAGCACTTGGTGACGGACTTGTCGTAAAAGTCCTCCGGCAGCTGGACCACATTCATGAGCGAGAGGCCGCGCTCGCGGCGGGCACGGCGGTTCTCGCCCCGCATCTTCAGCGAGAACTCGATGTTCTGGCCGACCGTCTTGTGATTGAAGAGGGCGAGGGACTGGAAGACCATGCAGGTCGGGCGCCGGTTGGCGGGCACCGCGTTGACCCGCTGCTCGCGCAAGTAAATGTCGCCCGCCGTCGGCTTCTCCAGGCCCCCCAGCATGCGGAGCAGCGTGGTCTTGCCGCTCCCCGACGGGCCGACGATGGTGAAGAACTCGCCCTCTTGGATGTCGAGGGAAACGTCGTTCACCGCGACCAGTCGGCCGAATTGCTTGGTCAGGTTGACCATGCGCAGGATGGGCGCGGCATCCACCATGGCGCTCGTTTCGATCCTCTCTTTTCAAGGGCGCTGACGCCCGGCCGGGGCCGGCCGGGCGTGCGGTCGTAGCGGGGGCGCGCTGCGTCAGCCGCCGCGCGCCCCCGCCGCAGCCGGCAGGGCTTACGACTTCTCGCGCCGCGCCGCCGTGTAGATGTCGTAGAGCCGGTTGTAGTCCGGCACCACGTCGTACTCGACGGAGTGCGAGATGCGGTAGTCGAACTCGTCCCACTGGAAGGAGTCGAGCTCCTCCGCCGAGAACTTGTCGAGCAGCTCCGGCTGTGCCATCTGCCCCACCGGGAGCAGGAAGCCGCCGGCGGTCGCGACCGCGTAGGAGGTGTCGGGCTGGAGGATGTATTCCATCCAGTCCATGGCCTGGGGATGAAGGTCGGGATTGTTAACCACCGAGTTGAGCTCGATCCAGTTGATCCCGCCCTTGCCGTCGGCCGGGCCGCTCTTCGGCACCACGTGGTAGAGGTTGGTGAGCCCGTCGAGCCGGGCTGACGAGATCGAATAGGTGCCGCCGCCGAAGTACATGTCGATCTCGCCGTTGACCACGGCGAGGTTCACGGCGACGAAATCGTCCGAGATCATCTTCGCGCCGTTGATGAGACGCCGCGCCGCCTCCTCGAAGGTGGCGACCTGGTCGTCGGTCTTCTCCTTGAACGGATGCAGGCCGGCGGCCATGCAGATGTGCATGATGTTCCAGTTGTCGTAGGCGAGGATGCCGTAGCGGCCGGCCATGTCGGGATTGTTGAAGAGATCCCAGCCCTCGTCCTTCGCCATATCGGCCGAGACGATATCGGTGTTGACCACGAAGTCGAAGGTGTCGACCCGCTGGCAGACCCCCAGCAGATGCTCGTTGTCGAGGCTCATCGCCCATTTGTAGGGCGGCTGGAACATCGGCAGCATCGCCTCGAAGTAGGGATCGAAGCGGGCGCGGTCGAGCTCGATGATGAGCCCTTCCGGCCACATAATCTCACGCGCCCACGGGTTATTCAGGTTGATGATGTCCCAGATCTTGGTCTCGCCGGCACGGAGCTTGTTGACCGAATCCGGGTCCGAGGTGTGCAGCTCGTAGTCGATGCCGGTTCCGTACTGGTCGGTGAAGCCGTCGAGCACGCGCGGATCCACGTAGCCGTCCCAGGTCAGCATCGCGAGGTTGTCGGCAGCCTGCGCCCGTCCCGTGAGGGCGCTGCCCGCGCCCAGCGCGAGCGCGCCGGCGCCGATCCCCTGGAGCACCTGACGCCTGGTGGCGGCCGCGCCGCGCACCGGGTCGCGCTTTAGCATCTGCTTGAGAAGTTTGTCCTCGTTCATGGTCGTCTCCCCTGTGGCGCCGCGCGGTGGGGCCCGCGTCCAGCCCCGTGCAGGCGGCAACTAACGGTCATGACGCGCCAAGCGCTCTCCGAATCGTTACGGAGGCGATCATCCTGCCAATCTAAACACAATCGCCGCGAAGGCTCATCCCGAAATTGCCCGGGGATGCCCCGCAGTATCCGCGCCCGTTGTTGGCGGGGCGGTTCAGCCGCCGGTGCTGGCCAGCAGATCGGCGCGGGCGCGCTCCATGTGGGCGGAGACGACTTCCACCGCACGGTCGGCATCGCGGCGGGAGAGCGCCGCGAGAAGGGCGCGATGCTCGGCGTTGTAGGCGGAGATCTGCGCGGGCGTGAGGATCTTGTCCTTGATCGAGTCCCACTGCTGGTGGGCGCGGACGTGGTTGATGCGGTGATAGATTTCGACGATCAGGGGATTGTGGGTGGCCTCCGCCAGCCGCAAGTGGAACATCTCGTCGGCGAGCGAGAATCTCTCGGCGTCCGCCACGCCTTCCATCTCGGCGACCGCGCGCTCCAGTGCAGCCATGTCGCGCGCCGTGGCGTTGAGCACGGCAAGCCTGGCCATCTGCGGTTCGATAGCGGCCCGGACCTCGACCAGCTCGAGCGGCGAGGTGATTTCGGAGACATCGGTCTCACCGACGTCCGGCTCGTAGATGACGAAGGTGCCGCTACCCACCCGGCGCGCCACCAGCCCGCGTGCCGACAGCGAACGCAGGGCCTCGCGCACCGTGCCGCGTGAAGCCGAGAAGGATTCGGCGAGGCTCCGCTCCGGCGGCAGGCGGTCGCCCATCGCGAAAGAGCCGTCGAGGATTCGTTGCGCGAGCTGGGCCGTGATCGCGTCTGCTGCCGAATCGGCTGTCCGCGGCGTACCGATATTTTCGCCGCCGGGCCGTATGCTTCCTGCCTCCATCGCGCCAGCCTGTCGCATGCTTCGCTCCACTCCGCTCCGCCTGACAACCCCTGGCCCAATCGCCCTCGCAACGACGGCATACGTCACGAAGCCGGTCGGTGGACCTTATTGCTTTAATCAATTTCGACGCAACGTTCAACCATTCATTCATATTGGTTCATAATTGGTCGATCCGGTCGGACCATAATTGGCTTGACAAATGTGAGGGTGCCCGCTTGAGTGCGCCCCCGACAATCGGCCGATCTACGGCGGTAGAGAGCGCACAGATGACGCTTCCGGGGCACGTCAAATATCTGATCATCGGGGCCGGAATCCACGGCCTCAGCACCGCCTACCACCTCGCGCTTGGGCTGAAGGCGCAGGGCAACGGCAGCGGTGCCGACATCGCGATTGTGGACAAGAGCGACATCGCGGCCGGCGCCTCCGGCATCGCCTGCGGCGTCGTCCGCAACAACTACTTCCAGCCGGCGATGCGCGAGCTGATGGCGGCCTGCGTGGAGGCTTGGGAGAGCGATCCCAAGGCCTATCACTACCATTCCGTGGGCTACATGCAGATCAGCCCCGAGAGCATGCATGCCGATGTCGCCGAGATCGCGCAGCAGCAGCGGGCGATCGGCTACGAGTCCGAATTCATCGAGGGCGAGGCCGACTGTACGGCGTACATGCGGCGCCTGTTCGGCGACTGGCAGGCGCCGGGCATCACCTCCATCCTGCACGAGAAGAAGGGCGGATACGCCAACAACCGGGCCTCGATGCTAGGCCTTGCGGACAAGGCGAGGGGCGCCGGCGTCCGCATCCTCACCGGGGTCGAGGTCAAGGGCTTCGGCTTCGGCGCCAACTCCAAGGCGGTGACCTCGGTAGAGACCGACCAGGGAAGCATCGGCGTCGATCAGGTCGTCGTCGCGGCCGGCCCCTGGGTGCCGCGCATCTGGGACATGCTCGATCTGCCGGATCGGATCGACGTCAAGGACCTGGAAGGCACGCTCCACCCCGATGTCGATATGTGGCGTTTCTGGTGCCTTCAGGAAGGCACGCTCGCCGTCGAGCCCTCCTTCGGCATGGCCGACGACGGGTCGATGCCGCCGGTCATCCACGTCGATTCCGACGAGCCGCTTTACTCCGACGTGGACGGCAGGCTGATCACCGACAAGATGTGGGGCATCTACTACAAGCCGGACTTCAACTTCGGCGGCATCCAGGGCGGTGCCGCCCCCTACAAGGTGGAGACCCCGGTGCCCGACGTGGCGATCGACCCCTACGGGCCGGAATCGCCGGAATTCGTCGTCGACGACGAGTTCAGGGAGATGTGGTGCTCGGCGCTCGCCCTCTGCCAGAGCCGCTATAAGGGTCAGATCGGGCGCTGGCTCGATGAGCCCTCCGGCGGAATCGGTGCGTTCACCGCCGACAGCTTCCCCGTGTTCGACCGCTTCCGCGAGAACTGCTACGTGATCGCCGATTCGAACCACGGCTACAAGATGCTCGCCGTCGGCAAGCTGGTTGCGGACGAGCTGATGGGCCGCGAGAGCGCCCTGCTCGAGCCCTTCCGCTTCTCACGCTTTGCGGAGGGTCGCCTTCACCCGGTCTCCAACAGCCCCTTCCCGTGGAGCTGACGAGACCCGCCGATCGCCGGGGAGGATGCGGAGATGACCGATCTTGAAGCCCATGTGAACAGGGAGGGACGCGACGAGCTGGTGCGGCAGGTGCGCGCCAAGATCGACGATCTCGGCGTTACCTACATCTACTATCAGTTCGTTTCCGTCACCGGGCGGATCGTCGGCAAGGGCATCCCCGCCGATCACTGGGAACAGATCGCCGAGCGCGGCTTCCAGCTCGTCTACGGCTCGACAGCCAACCTCTTCACCGACCGCCACTCCAACTACATCGGCTACGGGCCGGAAGCATCCGAGCTGGTCGGCATCCCCGACCCCGAGACCTTCGTGCAGCTGCCCTGGGACAAGCGCGTCGCGCGCGTCTTCTGCACCTGCTTCCGCAACCGGGAGGAGCGGGAGAACCCGGGCGGGCACCTGACTTCCGATTGCCGCGGCAATCTGCGGATCCTTCACGAGGAGTTCCAGGCCAAGCACGGGATGCAGATGCGCCACGGCACCGAGCCCGAGATGATGTGGCTCAAGCGCGGCGCGGACGGCAAGACCGACGGCGGCGTCACCAAGCCCAACTGCTACCACATCGACCAGTTCGAGGAGCTCAGGCCGATCTTCATGCGGGTGATCGAGTATTCCCAGGCCATGGGCTTCGACATGATTCAGGGCGACCACGAGGACGCGCCCGGACAGCTCGAGCTCAACTTCACCTTCGACGACGCGCTCAGGACCGCCGACCGGCTCACCACCTATCGCCAGATCTGCGCCCAGGTGGCCCGCGAGCACGGCGTCATCGCCTGCTTCATGTCGAAGCCCTTCATGGGGGTCTCGGCGAGCGGCTGCCATCACAACGTCTCGCTCTGGAAGGGTGGCGAGCAGCGGGTCAACACGCTCCATCAGGACCCGGTCGCCGGCATGGACGACACCTTCAGCTATTGGAAGGGCGGCGAGAACCTGTTCATGCCGGACCCGTCCCTCGACTCCCACAAGCCCGGGCCGGTCGGCCTCAACTGCATCGGCGGGGTGATGGAGCATCTTGCGGCTCTCACCGCCCTCGGCTCGTCGACCGTGAACTCCTACCGCCGGCTGTGGGATACCGGCTTCTGGGCGCCGGTCTTCGCCGACTGGGGCTACCAGAACCGGACCTGCGCCTTGCGCGTCTCGGCGCCGGGGCGCTTCGAGTACCGCTCGGTCGATTCGATGGTTAATCCGTACCTGATGGCCGGCACGATTCTCAAGGCCTTCGACGACGGGATCACGCGCAATCTGGACCCAGGCGAGCCAGAGGAGCGCAATATCTACCAGGCCATGGAGGCCGGCAAGCAGGTGAAGAAGCTGCCGATGTCGCTTGGCGAGGCGCTCGACGCGCTGGAGAGAGACGAGGTGATCAACTCCGCGCTGCCGGACGAGATGCTCCGCGTCTTCTTGCACTACAAGCGCGACGAGTGGGAACGCTTCATGTCCACCGTCACCGAGTGGGACGTCGAGACCTATCTCGACTGCCTGCCCTAACCAAATCGAAAGACGAGGCGCCCATGTGCGGGATAGCAGGACTGATCCACCGCGGATCGAGCGGCGACATCGGGGCGGAGATGACCACGATGCTCCAGGCCCTGAAGCATCGGGGGCCGGATTCCACCGGCTTCGCCTTCTACGGCGTTCCGGTCGAGAACAACCATGTGATGCGCTTCAAGGTGGCGGAGCAGGAGGACATCGGCAAAGGCTTCGAAATCCACCAGCAGATCAAGGATCGCAAGGCGGAGGTGGATGCGCGCATCCGCAGCATGGAGGTGGAGATCCTCGACGAGGACGCGGCCACCGAATATGCGTTCCGCTACCGCCTGCGCTTCCCCGGTGACGACGATGGCGGCCAGCAGCGGCTCAAGCGCTTCGCCGACTACATCGAGGATGTCGAGGGGGCGGAGATCCTCTCCCTCGGCCACGCGCTGGAGCTGATCAAGGACCTCGGCGACGCCAGCATCGTGAGCGAGCAGTACAGCCTCGCCGGGTTCCAGGGCACCCACGCCATCGGCCACACCCGGATGGCGACGGAATCCGACGTCGATATCCGCTCGGCCCATCCCTACTGGGCCTATCCCTTCAACGATATCGCCTTGGTCCACAACGGCCAGCTTACGAATTACTGGAAGTTCCGCCGGGCGCTGGAGCACCGGGGCCATCGCTTCATGTCGAACTGCGATTCAGAGCTGATCGCCGTCTACCTCGCCGACCGCATCGAACACGGCGACATGCTCAAGGAGGCGATGGTTCGCTCGGTGAGCGAGCTCGACGGCGTCTTCACCTATCTGGTGGCGACGGCGGATAGCCTGGGCATGGCCAAGGACATGATGGCGGCCAAGCCCATGGTGCTCTACGAGAGCGACGATTTTGTGGGCCTCGCCTCCGAGGAGGTGGCCATTCGCGGCATCATGCCCGACGAGATCGACACCTGGGACCCCTACGAGGGGGAGGTCAAGGTATGGCAGAACTGAGCCCCGCCGACCGGCACAAATCCCATGACATGGGGCTGCACGCGGAGCAGCTCGCCGGCCGCACCCAGCAGGTCTTCTTCTCCCCCGAAGAGGGCGACAACTACACCTATCCCGAAGGCTTCGACGTCGATTTCACCAAGAAGGCGACGATCGACGCGGCGGAGATGGAGGGGCCCGCCGTCAACCTCCGTATCCGAGAGCTGATGGGCGAGGGCTACGGCCACATCGTGGTCCAGAACCCGCTGGCCAAGCATTCCCTCGGCGTCGGCATCCTCAATCGGCTGAAGCTCGATTTCGAGGGCAGCCTCGGCTACTTCGGCTGCGGGCTGATCGACGGCCCCAACGTCCACATCGAGGGCCGCGTCGGCTGGTCCTGCGCCGAGAACATGATGGCGGGCGTCGTGGTCATCGAGAAGAACGCGGGCTCCACCTTCGGCGCAGCACTGCGCGGCGGCGACCTCGTCTGCAAGGGCGATGTGGGCTCCCGCACCGGCATCGACATGAAGGGCGGCACCATCCTCATCGGCGGCCGTGCTGGCGCATTCACCGGCTTCATGATGCAGCGCGGACGCATCGTCATCCTCGGCAACGCCGGCCCCAACCTCGGCGATTCGCTCTATGACGGCACGATCTTCGTCGGCGGCACCATCGCCTCCCTCGGCGTCGATGCCGTGCCCGGCGAGATCACCGATGTCGAGGCGGGCTGGCTCGAGCGAAAGCTCGCGGCCTACGGGATGGAGGCGCCGAACGGCGTCGGCAACCTGACCAAGATCGTCGCCGGCAAGCAGCTCTGGAACTACGACAACCTCGAGCCGGCCGAGAAGAAGATCGCGCTCTGAGCGAGCGCGGCCTCTCGCTACCCTGCAAGGAGTCCGCCATGGCCAGCGACAGACGCGAAGCCGTCGCCAACCGGCCCAGCCGCAACCGGCATATTCTGGGGCGAAGCAGCATCTTTTCGCCCGAGGTGATCGACGACATCCACATCAAGGCGGAGCTCGGCCGCTACCGGATGCGCGGCTTCTCGCTCTTCAAGAACATCCCGACCTTCGACGATCTGACCTTCCTGCCGGGCACGCTCACGCGCTTCGTCATCGAGGGCTACCGCGAGAAGTGCACAACGACGACGGTGATCGGGCCCAATGCCAAGCGCCCGCTGGTGCTCGACATCCCGGTCTATGTCACCGGCATGAGCTTCGGCGCGCTCTCGTATGAGGCCAAGACCGCGCTCGCGCGCGGCGCCACCATGGCCGGCACCGCCACGTGCTCCGGCGAAGGCGGCATGATCCCCGACGAGCGCCGCTACTCCGAGAAGTGGCTCTACCAGTGCATCCAGTCCCGCTACGGCTTCAACCCTCACCATCTGAGGCTCGCCGATGCGTGCGAGTTCTTCATCGGCCAGGGCTGCAAGGTCGGGCTCGGCGGCCATCTGATGGGGCAGAAGGTGACCGACCAGGTGGCCGAGATGCGCTCGCTGCCGGCCGGCATCGACCAGCGCTCGCCGGCGCGCCATCCCGACTGGCTGGGGCCGGACGACCTCTCGCTCAAGATCAACGAGATCCGCGAAGCAACCAACAGCGAGATTCCGATCCAGCTCAAGCTCGGCGCGGCGCGCGTCTATGACGACGTGCGCATGGCGATCAAGACCGGCCCGGACAGCATCTACATCGACGGGATGGAGGGCTCGACCGGCGCCGGCCCGCATCTCGCGACCGAAGAGACCGGCGTGCCCGGCATCGCGGCGATCCGCCAGGCGCGCAAGGCGCTGGACGACCTCGGCGCCACCGGAAGCATCAGCCTCGTCTACGCCGGCGGGGTCCGCAACGGCGGCGACATCGCCAAGGCGCTCGCGCTGGGTGCCGACGCGGTCGCCATCGGGCATTCGGTGATGATGGCGCTCAACTGCAACAAGGACATTCCGGAGGCCGACTACGAGTCCGAGATCGGGGTCGAGGCCGGCTACTGCTATCACTGCCACACCGGGCGCTGCCCTGTGGGCGTCGCCACTCAGGACCCGGAGCTGCGCAAGAGGCTCGACCCCGACGAGGCGGCGGAGCGTGTCTACAACTTCCTCCACACGCTGACGCTGGAGTGCCAGATGATGGCGCGCGCCTGCGGCAAGACCGATGTCCACAGCCTGGAGCCGGAGGACCTCGCCGCGCTCACCATGGAGGCCTCCGCCATGGCCCAGGTGCCGCTCGCGGGCTCCCAGCACACCGTCGGCCGCCCCGACATGAACCGCTACTAGCAGCCCGGAGATGCGCCATGAGCGATAAGACCGGCGACGTCGACTACTACCTGAGCCAGAGCGGCCTCGACAGCGAGCGCGAGAAGGAGATCGGCCAGCACATCGGCTATCGCTACGATGTGAACCTGGTACCGGATTACCAGCGGCTCACGCCCTTCCTCAAGCGCTATATCGAGACCATGGGCTGGACCGACCTGAACTGGCTGGAAGACGTCCACATGGGCTACGAGGAAGGCCGGCCGGCGGTGTTCGACCGCAATATCAACGGCTGGGTCTCGGTGCCGGAGAACCTGGAGCTGCCCGACAATCAGCAGGACCGCGACATGCTCGCCCGCGAGCTGCTGGTGAAGTTCCAGATGTCGCCCCGCCACCCCATGGCCGACCTCAACGGGGTGTATCGGAAGTTTTAGCTCGGATGGCTCGCCGGAGCAGCGGGTCGGCGGCGCAAACGGAAAAATTACAAAACGAACCCAATTTCGCGTAGCCCCTTATTTTACAACATAAAATCCCCCACCTCACCCCGGCCCTCTCCGCCCCCAGGGGCGGAGAGGGAGTAACGGGCGGCGCCACCTGCGTTCCCCCTCCGCCTCCGGGGGAGGGGGACAGGGGGAGGTGGGATTTCTGCGGGCTGAGCCGCGCGTGTCGACGAGGGGGTTCGTGACATCGGCATACGATCCGGCCAGCGTGGATCGAGTTTCAGTTTCTACCGCCGGCCCTCTCCGCCCCCAGGGGCGGAGAGGGGACGTAGGGGGTGACGGAGGCGAGCGTCAGACGATCTCGTAAGCCTTGACCGTGCCGCTCCCATGGATGCCGGCGACGAACGGAGGGGGTGTCTTCGCCGCGAAGCGAGCGATCCGGCGCCTTCCCTTCACCAGCAGCTCGGCGATGTCCAGCCCGGTCGCGTTCTTCATCCGAATTACGATGACCCGCGCCGAATGCCTTCGGATTGCCTCGATCTCGGCGGCCCGATAACGGACGTTCCTGTCCTTCGTGATCGCCACCCAGCTCATGCGTCCGACGAGCGCGATCCAATCCTCGTCCGGCGCGTCAAGCGGGAGATGGTCGTCATGCACCTCGACCGTCACCCCGTCGGCGCGAAGCCGGTCCGCGATTATGTGCCTTCCGAGGTTGCGATCGAGGAAGAGCGTCGGTTCAGGCTGCGGCTTGGAGCTCGCACCGGATCGCTTCTTCGATTTCCTCATTCCCGCGCTCATAGTCGTGCGCCAGGTCGCTGATGGATTCACCCGCCTTGTAGCGTTCGGCGATGAGCTGGGTGGCGAGTCCGGTGCCGGCGATGACAGGGCGTCCGGCGGAAAGCCTCGGGTCGATGACGACCATCGTGGGCGTTTCGTCCATGGCGGTCCGGGTAAATGGATAGAGCTTGATCGGGACGCCGGCGGAGTCGCGATCGATCCGGCGGAGCGCCGCGCTGATGATCTCCCGCATGGCCGTCTGGCCCGCCTGGCTGATATTGATCAATTGCCCGTATTGCTCGGTGAACAGGTCCAGCCCGTCCGTTTCCAGCTCGCGGCTGATCAGCGGATGGCGCTTGTCCATCGCATGCCGAGCATGCGCCGCCAGGTACTGGATCGCCCTTCGAATGCTCGGCATCTTCACTTCGTGCTTGCGCCGAATGGCGGCGAGAACGTGAAGCTCCGTCAGATTGAGGAAGGAGAGCAGCGTCGGCACGTGCGCGGGCACCTCGATCAGAGGCGCGTAGTCGTCACGGCCCACCGACCAGTAGCGAATGGTCGCTGCGGGTACGGCGAGATAGTGGGCAGCCTCCGAGATTGTGTAGGCGGGAAGCTCTCGGGGATCGTTCGCCCGCATTCGAAGTCTGGCCATCGGGCTTCCTCCCGGATGCAAGTGACCAACTTTTGAGTCAAAAGTCCTTATAGCTCGATCGCGGCCCGCAATCCACTCCGGCTATGACCGCCCCCGGTCAGGCGCGGGGTCGGCGACAGCCTCCAGCCAGCGGGGGGCGAAGGCCAGGACGGGCACGTTCCGGCGGGAGCTGCGGATTGAACAGCGCGTTGTGCCACCAGGTCTCCTCGCGGCGCGGATCGGCGGTCTCGAGCAAGGCCACCGAGCACGGTAGCGCGTAGCGCTGACTGTCCTGATCGAAGGCCAGGACGCAGCGGCCCTCCCGCACTAGATCGGCGGCAAGGGCTGAGTCGGCCGCGAAGGTCGCCGTCAGCAGGTCGCTGAAGCCGCGCGCATACTGGTAGTAGCGCTCGGCCAGCAGCGCGAGCGCCGCCTCGCGCCGATCCCGCGGATCGTGGGTGCGCCGTATCAGATGGCGAAACTCGGCCGCGAAGGAGTCGGCCTCGCGCCGCACGAGGAGCGTCGTCACCGCCGGTGCCAGCGTGTCGCCTGCCGCGCTCAGCACCTCTGGGCACATCCCCCGCGACGGCCGCCCGGCCCGGCGGCGCATGGCGTCGGCACGTATCCGGCACTGCCAGCCGATGAAGTGATCGCGCAGGCGCTCGGCCCTTGGCGCGGGTGTCACGGTCTTTCAGCCCCGGTTCGCACGGTCCATCCGCATGGTGCGCCTGCGATGGTAGCCGCGGCCCAGGGTCGCGGCCATCGGGATCGGTGCCAGGCGTGCCCAGCGCTGTCGGGCGGGGGCGGACGGGAAGGGTCTCTTCCCTCCCAACTCCCCGGATCATAGTGCGGTGCACGGCGCGTGCCGTCCGCGCCAACATTTAGCCATGCAGTGCAAGAACATGCAGCGCACGTGCGCGCCCCTACTTCGCGCGCACGACCCTGCGAGCGTGCGAGACTCAATATTTCCGCACGCACGACCCTGCGGGCGTGCGGAACATTGTTCCGCGTGCGGTCCCTTTCAGGCCCGCGCGACGCCGTCGCCGCCACCGTTATCGAGGACGGCCGCTGCCTGCCCCGCGGAATCCCATTTGTCCCATTCATCCCACTTAATCCCACTTAATCCCGCCGAATCCCGCATGAGAATTAACGTACTGCTCGCATCGTGCATCCGCGCTCGGTGACGGAAGACGCGCGGGACGCGACGCGGGCCGTGACCGTGGTGAGAAATCCGGGCTAGGATCGGAGGCCGCCCCCCACCAAACGAACGAGGTCCCCATGTCGCGCGGTCCGGAACTTCCCTCCGTCAATCAGCTCGCAGCAATCGCCCAGGATTTTGGGCTCGACATGACGCTCGACGACCTCACCAACCAACGGGACGCCATGCGGGGCGCGATCGCGAGCCTGCGCCACATCGACGACATGCCGGAGGAACGCCCGGCCGTCGCCTATCCGCGGACCTCGGGTTACCGGCCGCACCCCGACGAGAACCCCTACAACGCCTGGTACTGGCGAGCCGAGATCAAGGGCGCCGATTCGGGTTCCCTCGCGGGCGAGGAGATCGGCATCAAGGACGTGGTCTCCGTGGCCGGCCTGCCGATGATGAACGGCGCGCGCGCCCTCGAAGGCTACGTGCCCATCATCGACGCCACCATCGTGACCCGCCTGCTCGACGCGGGCGCCACCATCGTCGGCAAGACGGCCTGCGCGGACTTCTCCTTCTCCGGCGGCGGCCACACCAGCGGCTACGGCCCGGTGCGCAATCCGCGCAAGCCCACCCATGCGCCCGGCGGCTCGTCGAAGGGGAGCGCCGCCGCGGTCGCCGCCGGCGACGTGGCCATGGCCATCGGCGGCGATCAGGGCGGCTCGATCCGCATCCCCGCCTCCTGGTGCGGCGTGGTCGGGCACAAGGCGACCTTCGGCCTCATTCCCTATACCGGGTGCCTCGCGATCGACATGACCCTCGACCACATCGGGCCTATGACGAACACGGTTGAGAACACGGCCCGCATGCTCTCGGTGCTGGCTGGCCCCGACCCCCTCGATCCGCGCCAGCGGGGCGTGATCCCTGCGGATTATGTGCAGGACTACATGCCGGCCATCGGCGCGGGCTGCGAAGGGATCCGCATCGGCGTGCTCAGCGAAGGCTTCGGCCAGACGACCGAGAGCTGGCCCGAGTTCGGCCTGCCGGGGAGCGAGCCGGCGGTGGACGAGGCGGTGCGCGCCGCGGTGCGGCGGCTGGAGGAGCGTGGGGCCACGGTCACCGAGGTCTCGGTGCCCCAGCATTACCATGGGCTCAGGGTCTGGTTCGCCATCGCGGCCGAGGGCGCGACCGAGTTCATGCTCAAGTCGGGCGGCGTCGGCACCGGCTGGTTCGGCTACTACAACACCCAGTTTCTGGAGCATGCGTCCCGCGCCGCACTCACCCGCCAGAACGACTATCCGTTGACCGTGAAGAACGTCCTCCTGCTCGGCGGGTATCTCAAGCGCTACTACCACGGCACCTATTATGCGAAGGCGCAGAACCAGCGCAGGCGGCTGACCGAAGCCTACGACAAGGCGCTCGCCGAGGTGGACGTGCTGGTGCTGCCGACCATTCCGCATCTGCCGGCGCCGATCCCGAGCCTGGATGCCGATTTCGGGGAGTACATGTCGCGGGCGCTCAGCATGATCAACAACACGCCGCAGTTCAATCTGACCGGCCATCCGGCGATCAGCGTGCCCTGCGGGGTGAGCGACGACCTGCCGATCGGCTGCCAGATCGTGGGCCGCCACTTCGACGATCTCACGGTGCTCAAGGTCGCCGACGCGCTGGAGAAGAGCGCGGATTGGCAGAGCGTGTAGCACTCGTGCTGCCCGGCCCTCCCTGCGGCAGGCCTGAGTTTCGGCGGTGACGGAGAATCCGGAACGCTGGGTCGTCCGCAAGCCCGCGGTGACGAGCCGCGGAGGGGTGGTCGCGACCCAGCACCAGGCCGCGTCCGAGGCCGGCGCGCGGGTGCTGGCGGACGGCGGCAATGCCGTCGACGCCGCCATCGCCGCGAGCCTTGCGCTGGCTACGGTCGAGCCCTGGATGAGCGGGCTCGGCGGTGGCGGGTACATGCTCGTTCGCCCCGCAGTCGAGGCCCAGACGTATGCCGTCTCCTTCGGGATGGTGGCGCCCGGCGCATTGGACCCGGCGGACTACCCGCTCACCGGCGAGGCCGGCGCGGACTTGTTCGGCTGGCCGGCTGTCAAGGGCGACCGCAACACGCGCGGTCCGTTTGCGGTCGCGGTGCCGGGGCAGGTCGCGGGCCTCGCGTTGGCGCACGAGCGCTTCGGCAGTTGGGGCTGGGCCGACCTCGTGGCGCCCGCGTGCGCTTTGGCCGAGCGGGGCATGGAGGTGGACTGGCATGCCACCGTCGCGATTGCGGCATCCGCGCCGGAGCTCACGCAGAACCCCGGCTGCGCCGCCACCTATCTCGCGGATGGCTATCCAAAGGCCACGCCCTGGACCGGCGACGCGCCCCGCATCCGCTTGGGATCGCTGGCGGAGACGCTTCGGAGGCTCGCCGAGGCCGGGCCCGCCGACTTCTATACTGGCGAGATTGCGCGGGCCATTTGCGCCGACATGGCGGCGCTCGGCGGCCGGTTAACGGACACCGATCTGGCGGACTACGAAGCCCAAGTCGAGGAGGCCCCGGCGACCCGCTACGGCGATGCTCTGGTCAGCACCGCGCCGGGACTGACCGCAGGGCCGACGCTGATCGATGTCTTGAACCGCCTCGCCGCCTCGCTCGTCCCCGGCGCGGCGCCCCCCGGCGGCGAGGCCTACGCGGCTTACGCCGAGGCATTGCGCGCCGCCTACGCCGAGCGTCTCCGGGCCATGGGCGAGGGCACCGGCGGGGACCCTGCGTCCTGCACGAGCCATCTCGGCGTCGCGGACCGGGACGGCACCGTGGTCGCGCTGACCCAGACCCTGCTTTCTCCCTTCGGCGCCAAGGTGATGCTGCCGCAGACCGGGGTCCTGATGAACAACGGGATCATGTGGTTCGACCCTCGGCCTGGCGGACCCAACTCGATCGCGCCCGGCAAGCGGCCGCTCTCCAACATGTGCCCCACCCTCGTCGAGCTTGCGGACGGGCGGCGCGCGGCGCTCGGCGCCTCCGGCGGGCGCCGTATCCTCCCCGCCGTCGCGCAGCTGCTCTCCTTCCTCGCGGATTTCGGAATGAGCCCGGACGACGCCGCGCACTGCCCGCGCATCAATGTCGATGGCCCCGATCTCGTCGAGGCCGATGCCAGGCTGCCGGCGGAGACGCTTGCCCTGTTGGAGGCGCGGTTTGCGATCGCGGTGCGGCCGCACGGGGTTCATCCGTCGGCGTATGCCTGCCCGAACGCGGCCGTTTGGGATCCGCAGAGCGGCACCGCGACAGGCGTTGCTCACGTGATGTCTCCCAATGCGTGCGTGAGCGCGCCCTGACCGAAGACGCAACGTCGGACTGGAGCAACCCATGCAGAGCCAGACGCGTATCGGCATGATCACGCCGTCGCTCAACACGGTGCTGGAGCCCGTGACCTATGCCCTGCTTAGCGACCTGCCCGATGTGACCGCGCATTTCAGCCGGGTGCGGGTGACCCATATTTCGCTCGGCGATGACGCAACGTCTCAGTTCGCCGATGAGCCCATGCTCGCCGCCGCGCGCTTGCTGGCGGACGCCCGAGTCCATGCCATCTGCTGGAACGGCACCGCCGGCAGCTGGCTCGGCCCTGACTTCGACCGCCGGCTCTGCGAAGCGATCGCGCGCGAGACCGGCATTCCGGCGACGAGTGCGACGCTGGCGCTGACCGAGCTCTTCCGCAGCCGGGGAATCAAACGCTTCGCCCTGGTCACGCCGTTCGAGGACGCGTTGCAGGAGGCGATCATCGAGACCTATCGACGCGAGGGCTTCGAATGCGTGGCCGAGCGCCATCTGGACAGCGACGACACCTTCGGGTACGCCACGATCCCCGCGGCGGAGACCGAAGACATGATCCGCGCCGTGGTGGGTGCCGAGCCGGAGGCGATCGCCGCCGTCTGCACGAACCTGAAGGGCGCGCCCCACGCCGCGCAGATGGAGGCGGAAGCCGGCCGCCCGGTCTACGACAGCGTGGCGGCGGCGCTCTGGGGCACGCTCGCGCTCGCCGGCGTCGATCCGAGCCGCATCGCCGGCTGGGGCGAGATCTTCTCCGTCGCGCCCGCCTCGCTGAAGCGTCTCGGCGCCCCGGCGTGAGGGTGCACCCTCCAGAGCGAGTCCGTCTGGGACGGACTCGCGGTAGGCCGCGACCGCGGCCCGCCGCTCCTGCGGCGCCCTCGCGGAGGCGCCGGCCGAAGGCCGGCTACCGTGAGCGAAACAACTCTTAAGCGCTAGCCGCCTGCTCTTCTTCGTCTTCCAACAGGTCGGCGACCGGCGTCGCGTGCCAGCCGTCTGCGCGCTTCGACCAGTAGAGGTCGGAAAGCCGGCCGGTGGTGATGCCGGGCGCGCCGTTGCCGATGGACTTGTCGTTGACCCGGACCACCGGCATGACGCCCCCGCCGGAGGACGAGATGAACGCCTCGCCGGCTTCTTCGAGGTCTTCCGCCCTCAGATCGGCCGCCTCGGCCTCCATGCCAATGTCCTGGCAGAGATCGAACACGGTCTTGCGGGTGATGCCCTCCAGCAGGTTGTCGCCGGGGGTCAGCGCCTTGCCGTCGCGGATGATCCAGACGTTGAAGCCGGGGCCTTCCGTGAGGTAGCCGTCGGTGGAGAGAAGAACGGGCTGGTCCGCGCCGTTGTCGAGCGCCTCGAAGTGGGCGGCGGTCAGGTCCATCCGGTTGAAGTTCTTGCACCGCTGGTTGATGGCGGCGTCCGGTGCGCGGCGGGTGTTTGCGATCCAGAGATGCGCGCCCGACTTCACCTTCGGCTCAGGCACGATGGTGTAATAGGGCACCGCGTAGGCGATCAGCTCGTTTTCGGAGTTACGCGGATCGCCGAATGCGGCACCGCCGGCGTAGCGCCCGCGCGTGCAAAGCACATAGACGATCGAATTCGTGAAGCCTGCACGGTGGGCGCACTGCGCCATGATCTGCCTGATTTCTGCGTCAGGCAGCGGCGGTGTGAGCCGCACATGCACGCACGAATCGTAGAAGCGCTGCATATGGTCGTCGAGGCGGAAGAAGACGCCATCGCAGACCGTGACAGCGTCGAACACCACATCGCTCTTGTGGAAGGCCGGGTCGAGGATCGGTATCGACGCCTCCTCGATCGGCATGTAGCGTCCCTGGCAGTAAGCGATTCCCTTCGATTCCGACATGGCTGCAGCCTCCCCGGTGGCGTTGCGCGATCTGGCCCGGACGGTAAGGCGGTGCTGCCCCTGCCGTCAATGTCTCGCGTTCCGGGCTTGCGCCTGCCGCTCAACAATTTCGTGCACGGGATGCGGAACGCGCAGAATAAAATGTGGAGCCGACGCGGAAGCCGCTATGATGTTGCTCCCAACGAAGCGGGAGAACCCGCCGAGGCGCCCATCTCACAGCAAACAAGTTGGTCCATCATGTCAGACATCAGTTCGCCGCCTACCGAAGGCGACTCAATCACGGCCCAGGTCAAGTGGTTCAACCCGACCAAGGGATTCGGCTTTCTTGTGCCCGACGACGGCTCCCCCGATGTCTTTTGCCATGTGTCCGCGGTCGAGCGGGCTGGCTTCGACTCGCTGCCCCAAGGGGCCACCGTCAAATGCGAGATCGTGCAGGGGCAGAAAGGCCCGCAGGTCTCGCAAATCCTTGACGTCGATACCTCGACGGCGACCGTCATGCCGCCGCGGGGAGACCGGCCGCGCCGCCCCGGCCCCGGCCCCGGCGGCTTCCAGAGCCGGCGCTATGACGAGCCGACGGGCCCGACCGAGGAAGTCGAGGGCACGGTCAAGTTCTATAACGTGGGCAAGAGCTACGGCTTCGTCACGCCGGACAGCGGCGGGCAGGACGTGTTCATCCATGCCAAGGTGCTGGCCCGTTCCGGCATCGACGATCTGGAGCCTCAGCAGCGCGTGCGGCTGACGATCACGCAAGGCCCGCGCGGGCCGCAGGCGACCAATGTCGAGCTGATCTGAGGCCGCTCGCCATCGGCGAGCACTTTTTTGCCGGCGGCGGCGGAGAACGATACGAGGGGCGCCGCCCCACGGGTCGGCCGGGATGATAAGGGACCCGGTCGCCACGCCCATCCTCGCGCGACGCGTCGACGCCATCGTGCGCGAGATGTCGAACGCGCTCCTGCGTCAGGCGCTCAGTCGGCGTGCGCGGCAGGCCCGCGGGAGCGGATCGAGCCAATCACCATCATGACGAAGGCGGCAAGCATGAGCCCTGCGGCGCCCCACACATAGGCAGAGTGGGTCTCGTCGAAGAAGAGGATGCCCCAACCGATACCGCCGACCACACCGATGATCGTCATGATGGAGAAGAGCGAGGCGCCGGCGCGGCGCACGATTATGTAGAACATCGGCCACATGATCGCGTTGATGACGACCGCCGCGACGAGCGCGAGATCGCCGTCCAGATCCGGCCCGGGGAAGAGGTAGAGCTGGCCGGTTGCCGGCAAGAACGGGAGGAGCAGCAGCGCACCGGCGAAGAGGTTGCCGATCGCAAGCCCGAGCGAAGACGCCTCGGGCGGGCGAAAGCGCTCGACGATCACGTTGAGCGCCCCGAACCCGAAGGGAATCAGCAGCGCGATAAGAAACCAGACGGCCATGCTCGGTGCCGGCAGGCTGTCGCCCGGAATGACGATGAGGAGGACCCCGGCGATGCCCGCCAAGAGCCCCGCCGCGCAGATGGGTTGAAAGCGCTCCAGCCGCGCGATGACCGCGAGGGAATAGGTGAAGAGCGGCGTGAGCGTGATCAGGAGAACGGTGACGCCAGAGGGCAGTTTGGTGGCGACGAAAGCGAGCAGCGCGAACGGAAAAGCGAAGCCCAATGTGGCGCTGATGAAATAGAGCCTGAGGTGCGGCACCGTGAGTTGCGGCAGCTCGCGACGGATGATCGCCGGGACCAGCAGAATCAACCCGGCGCCAAGGGCGTACCAGAACACATAGGCGAAATTGGGGAATCCGGCGTCGCCGGCGATCTTGTTGACCGGGATCAGCAGGCTGAAGTTGATGCCGGCGATGAGGATGAGGATGAGCGACAGCGCCATTGCAACCGTCAGCGCGCGGTGGGTCGGTGGCCACGCTGCGCCGTCCCATCGATCATGTGCAGCACAGCCTCGGCCGCGCGTTCGCTCGGCGGTGGGCCGCCGCGTCCGAGCCGGGCGGCGATCTCACTGAAGCTGTCGATCTGCTCGCGCTGGCGGTCGGGGTCCTGAAGCAGTTGCTCGACCGCGGGCACGAGGCGTCGGGGGGTGCAATCGCGCTGCAAGAATTCCGGTGCGGCTGGGCGATCGGCGATGATGTTGGGCATCGCGACATACGGCACCGTGACGACTCGCCGCGCGATCGCCGCCGTCAGCGGGTTAGCCCGATAGCAGACGATCATGGGAACACCTGCGAGCGCGAGTTCCAGCGTCGCCATGCCGGAGGCCGTGAGCGCCACGTCGCTCGCCGCGAACGCGGCATACTTTTCCGCCTTGCCCTCGACCACGGTAACCGACGCCCCCCATGACGCGGTCTGGGCGGCAACAGTCGCGCGGTTCTGCGGCAGCGTTGGCACCAGGATGCGGAGACCCTCGATGCGCCGGGCGAGCATTCGCACGACCTCTCCGAACACCGGCTCATGCCGGCGCAGCTCGCTGGCCCGGCTGCCTGGCAAGACGGCGATCACGGGTTGTGCCGGCGCGATGCCGTGGCGTCTGCGGAAGGCCGGCCCGTTGGCATCGTCGATGGGCTCTTCCACCAGGGGGTGGCCGACGAAGCTCGCGTTCAGGCCCTCCGCCTCGAAATAGGGTGGTTCGAACGGGAAGAGGCAAAGCACGCGGTCGAGATAGCGCGCGATCTCCGCCGCGCGCCCCGGCCGGTAGGCCCAGACGGTGGGCGCCACATAGTGGATCAGGGGAAAGTCGGCACCCTTCAGCCTGCGCGCGACACGGAGCGCGAAACCCGGCACGTCGACCGAGACGAAGGCCGCCGGCCGCAGCCGGCGCGCGGTGCGCGCGGTGGCCCGAATACGCGCAAGCAAGCGCGGCACGTGGGGCACGACTTCCAAAACCCCCAGCATCGAGAGCTCGGAGTAGGGGAACAGGCTCTCCAGCCCCTGTTCGGCCATGAGCGGACCGCCGATACCGGCGAACCGCACGCCGTTGCCTGAGCGCCGCTTGAGCGCCGCCATCAGGCGGGAAGCGATGAGATCGCCGGACGGCTCGCCGGCAATCAGGAAGATCAGCGGCGCGTCCCGAATCATTTCGTCCGTCAGCTCACGCCGATCATGAACACGCCGTGCGCGTCGGCGCGCGCGACCGCCTGAGCGCGCTCCAGGATCAGCGTCTCGCCCGCCTCGAACGCCACGCCGCTGAAGCCGGCCTCCGCGAGCTTCTCGATCGTGGTGAGCCCGATCGTCGGAAGGTCGGCCCGACGCTCCTGGCCCGGCTTCCTCATCTTGACGAGCACCGCGCCCGGCCCCGCCTCCTGAAGCGCGGCACAGCGTTCGATAAGCCCGTCCGTTCCTTCGACGCCCTCGACACCGAGAACGCGCCCGGCCTGCACGACGACGGCTTGGCCGATATCGTGGGCGCCGAGCGCGCGCGCGGCTTCGACGCCGATGGCGATGTCGCGTTCGGCAACGTCGTCGGGTGCGCGCTCGCCGATCACGCCCGCAGGCGCGCACAAGGACGCAATCAGGTCGTCGACGCCGACCACGGCATAGCCCTCCTCCTCGAGCTCCGCGATCACCAGCGAGAGGAGTGCGTCGTCGCCCTTGCCCCGCGCGCTTGCGATGCGTCCCATGAGGCGCATGCCGCGCAGGTCCGGTCTGATGGTGGAGAGAGACGGCCGGCGGATCGAACCGGCAAGCACCACCTCGCGGCAGTTTGCCCGCCGCAGCGCCTTGAGGAGGGCGCCGACCGCGCCGAGCCCGAGCCAACGGTGTGGAACGCCTTCGCACGTCGCCGGGTCCGTTTCGCCTTCGAAGGCGATGACCAGGACATCGCGGCCTTCACCGACCGAGGCTCGCGCGATGAGGCCCGGCAGCGGTCCGCCGCCGGCAAGGATCCCGAGACTACTCGTTTCCATCGTCCCGGGGCTGGCATATCGAGCGGTCGCGATCGAGCCGTATGAAGTCGACGATGTCCATGACCGGCTCGTTGTCCCGGAACAGCTCGGCAACGTCCGCGAGACGCTCCGACATAGTCCCCTCTTGCGCAAAAAGCAGGCGGAAGGCACGCCGGAGATCGTGGACGATGTCGCGGCTGAAGCCCCGGCGCTTGAGCCCGATCAAGTTGAGCCCCGTCAGCCGGGCGCGGTCGCCCATAGCAGAGCCGTAAGGGATGATGTCGTGCTCGACGCCGGACATGCCGCCGACGATCGCGTGGCGCCCGATGCGAACGAACTGATGCACGCCGGCGAGGCCGCCGAGAATGGCCCAGTCGTCCACCCTCACGTGGCCGCCCAAGGTCGCATTGTTGGCCATGACGACATGGTCGCCCACGATGCAGTCATGGGCGACGTGGGTTGCGATCATGAACAGGCAGTTGTTGCCGACGCGCGTCAGCATGCGGCCGTGAGGCGTCCCCGGACTCATGGTCACGTGCTCGCGGATGACGTTGTCGACGCCGATCTCCAGACGCGACGGCTCGCCCCGGTACTTGGTGTCCTGGGGCGGATGGCCGATCGAGGCGAAGGGATAGATGCTCGTGCGCGGCCCGATGGTCGTGCGGCCGGCAACGACGGCGTGCGAGACCAGCCGAACCTCGTCGCCGAGCACGACGTCGCCACCCACGATGCAGTAAGGGCCGATGCTGACGCCCTCGCCGAGCTCGGCGCCGGGCTCGACGATCGCGGTCGGGTGAATATCCGCCACGTCAGCTGTCTTCCAGGATCATCGCCGAGTATGTCGCTTCCGCGACCGTCTGGTCGTCCACTGCAGCTCTGGCCTCGAACTTCCACACGTTCCGGCGGCGGTGCTTCTTGGTCACATGGACGAAAAGCTGATCACCCGGCACCACGGGCCGTCGGAAGCGGCAGTCGTCGATCGACATGAAGTACACGAGCTTGCCCGCCATCGCCGAGCCAAGGGTCGCCACCACGAGCACGGCGGCACTCTGTGCCATCGATTCGATGATCAGCACGCCCGGCATCACCGGCCGGCGCGGGAAGTGGCCGTGAAAATACGATTCGTTGATCGATACGTTCTTGATGCCGATGGCGCTCTCGTCCGGGATCACGTCGATGACCCGGTCTATCATGAGGAACGGATAACGGTGGGGGATCGCCTCGAGGATATCCTCGATGTCCATGCGCTCCACGGTCTGCTTCGGTGTCGTCTCGTTCATTCCGGGGACGCTCTGCCTCTTGCCAGTCGCGCCAACTGTGCGGTTTGACGGTGCCATTGCCGGATCGGCACGGCGGGCGTGCCGGCGTAGGTCTCGCCCGGCTCGATGTCGCGGATTATGCCGCTCTGGCCGACGAGCCGCACACCGTCGCCAACCGTGAGGTGGCCCACCACCCCCACCTGCCCGCCGATCAGCACGAAGTCGCCGATCCTGGCGCTGCCCGCGATGCCGGCTTGCGCCGCGATCATGGTGCCGCGCCCGATGCGGACGTTGTGGGCGATTTGCACCAGATTGTCGATGCGGCAGCCTTGGCCGATCACGGTATCGGGGCCGGCTCCGCGGTCGATGGTGGTGTTGGCGCCGATCTCGACATCATCCTCGATCAGGACGCGGCCGAGCTGGGGAACCCTCACGTGGCCGCTCTTGTCGACCGCGAAGCCGAAGCCCTCCTGGCCGATCCGCACTCCGGGAAAGATCGACACCCGTGCGCCCACGATGCAATGGCTGAGCGAGGCGCCGGCACCGATTCGCGTATCTTCGCCGATCTCGACCGCAGTCCCGATCGTGACGTTGGCCCCGATCAGGCAGCGAGCGCCTAGGCGCGCGCTGGCCTCGATGACGGCGCCGGCCTCGATCCGGCACCCTTCGCCGACCGTCGCCGCCGGGTCGATGACCGCCGCAGGATGCACCTCCGGTGTGGGCGCTGACACGGGATAGAACAAGGCTGCGGCCAGCGCGTAAGACTTGTACGGAGCCTCGCTCGTCAATATCGCCACGTCTGGCGGCGCGCGGTCGGCCAACGCAGCCGGTGCGATGCAGGCGCCGGCGCGGCAGATGGCGAACGCTTCGACGTACTTGCGATTGTCGAGGAAGCTCAGGTGCTCGGGCCCCGCTTGCCCGAGCGGAGCCACATCGCTGAGCGTCTTCGCCGGGTCTGCACCGGCCGCGAGAAGCGCGCCGACGGCCTCGGCGATCTCGGCCAGCGCGAACGGACCCGCCACGGCGAAGAAGCGTGGATCGGGCATCAGCTCTCGTCGAACGTCAGCGCAATCTCGGGGAACGCTTCGTTCAACCGTTCGATGACCAGGTCGGTCAGATTGAACTCCGCGACGGAGAACAGCGAGGCGTGGACCGGCAATACGATCTCGATACCCCGCGCCTCCGCCAGCTCCGCGACAACGGTGCCGAGGGCCTCGCGGAAGCGGACCTCACCCTCCGCGACGGCGCGCTGCAGCATTTGGTTCTGCGCCTTGGCCCTCTGGTCGGCGGTCGCGACTTCGGCGTTGAAAACGCGCTGGCGTTCCTCGAAGGCGGCGGGCGCGAGCAACGTCTGCTGCTGAATGAGTTCGTCCCGAACTCCCCGTAGCCGCTCCGCCTCGCGCTGTGCCTCTTCGGCATAGGCCCTGCGCTGCGCCTCGCCTTGGCTCCGGATCGAGTGGATGGCTGTCGCCTCCTGGAGAATCCGCCCCATCTCGATGATGGCGATCCGCGTCCCGTGCTCTTCTGCCCAGGCACCGGCGGTGCTGCCCAGGGCACAAGGGACCGCGAGCGCGAGCACCAGCCAGAGCCGTCTCCATCCCCGCATGGCTAGAACCTCGTTCCGAAGCTGAAGCGGAAATTCTCGGTTCGATCGAAGTCTTCCTTTATGAGAGCCCGCGCGAAGTCGAGCCGGATCGGACCCAGCGG
The DNA here is from genome assembly GCA_965237415.1 of Alphaproteobacteria bacterium. GTDB lineage: Bacteria > Pseudomonadota > Alphaproteobacteria > UBA828 > UBA828 > WTGU01. Next base: position 83,480 of record CBDEFM010000001.1, on the reverse strand, counting down.
CGAGCGGAAATTGATCCCGACGCCGGCGGAGAGCCGAGGCGAGCTTTCGTCCAGAAGCTCCGGCCCTGATTCGTCGATCGTGGTAAGGGTGCCCACGTCCACGAAGATCGCGCCCCGCAGGTTGATCTCATCGGGAAGGCCGAGTGGAAAGCCCAGCTCGCCCGACAGCGAATAGAACAGATTGCCGCCGAGCGCATCGCCGGTTTCGGCATCGCGAGGGCCGACGCCACTTGGCTCGAAGCCCCGGAGCCTGCGGCCGCCGAGGAAGAAGTGATCGACGATACGCACATCGTCGTCGATGCCGAAAATATGCCCGGCACGCGCGATCGCGCTCAACACCCACCCGTCCGCGATCGAATAAAAGTGGCCGTAGGTGAGTGTGTGCTTGAGGAACTGCGCATCGCCGCCGAGCCCGGCGAGCTCCTGCCCGAAGCGGACGACGTAGCCATCGGTCGGGTCGATGCGGCTGTCGCGCAGGTCGTACTCCAGCCTATGGGCAACCGCCGAGGTGGTCGTCTCGCCCTCCTGCGCGGCAATGAATCGCGATGTGGAGGGAGAAACATCGCTGACTTCATCGTTCTTGAGTGTGTAGGAGACGGTATGCCGCAGCCGCTCGGCCAACGGATAACCTGCTCGCGTCACGAAGCCGATGGTCTCTCGATCGAATGAACTTTCGTCCTGCAGATCGACCGTTCTCCGGAACACGTCGACGCCGGCGGCGACGTCGCGGTCCATGAAGTAGGGCTCGGTGAAGCTCAGATCGATCTCCTGGTGACTTTCGGAAACCGTAAGCGCGAGCCGGAGCTCTTGTCCTCGGCCGAGCAGGTTGCGCTCCCGAATGGCGATGTCACCGAGCACACCCTCGGCGGACGAGACGCCGGCGCCGAAGCTGAGCTCGCCCGTGGCCACTTCGCTGACCTCCACCGTAAGGACGGTGCGGTCCGGTGCCGTGCCTTCGCTGGTGTCGATATCGACCTGGCTGAAGAAGCCGAGGTTCATGATGCGCTGTCGCGAGCGGCGAATGAGGGCCGTGTTGAAGGCATCTCCCTCCGCCAGCCGAAACTCGCGACGAATTACCTCGTCAAGGGTGCGGACATTGCCGACGATGTCGATGCGCTCGACATAGACCCGCGGGCCCTCGTCGACTTCGAAGGTCACGTCGACGGTATTCGCCTCGCGATTCGGTTCGACTTGGGGGCTGACGTCGGCAAAGGCGTACCCGCGGCTGCCGACGACTTCCGTCAGCGCGAGCAGCGTGTCCTCGACCTGATCCGCGTCGTACCAGTCTCCCTCTTCGATTTCGACGATGGGGAAGAGGTCCTCCGGCGCGAGGTCCCGCAGCCTGCTTTGAATATCGATGGCGGCGACCCGATAGCGCTCGCCCTCCTCGAGCGAGAAGGTGATGATGAAGTCGCGGCGATCCGGCGTCAGTTCGGCGACCGCTGAGATCACGCGGAAATCGACGTAGCCGTTGGCGAGGTAGAAGCGGCGAAGCAGCTCGCGATCGAACGTCAGCCGGTCGGGATCGTAGGTGTCGGCACTCGTGGCGAAGCGATACCACGCACTCTCTACGGTCTGGATGACGTCCCGGAGCGCACTGTCGCTGAAGTGAGTGTTGCCGAGGAAGTTGATCCGCTGCACTTCCGTAATCGGCCCCTCGTTCACCTCGAAAACGAGATCGACCCGGTTTTGCGGAAGCTGGATGACCTTGGGCTCGATGGTGGCGGCGAAACGACCGCTGCGCCGGTAGATCTCGGTCAACCGCTGCAGATCCGACTGCACCCGCGGCCGGGTGTAGACCGCGCGCGGCTGGAGCTGAATCTCGGCTTCGAGCTCGCTGTCCTCGATGGCGTCGTTTCCCTCGAAAGCCACGCGATTGATGATCGGGTTCTCGATCACTCTGACGACCAGCGCGCTTCCTTCCCGCCGAATGGCCACATCGGCGAACAGGCCGGTCGCGAACAGGCTCTTGAGGGACTCGTTGACCGCATCGGAATCGAATTCGTCGCCCGGGCCGATCGCCATATAGGACCGTATGGTGTCCACCTCGATGCGCACATTGCCCTCGACGAGGACGGACCCGATCGTGCTCTCCTGTGCCGTTGCAGCACCGATCCACAGGCCGAGGATGAGCGCCGTCAGCCAGACGATGTGTCGCATCCGGCCCCTTGGGCGTGCCGTTGTCGCTCCTGGCATTGGCTTTGCTCGCTGGGTCATGAGGTCAGGCCAATGATGTCCTTCGTGGTCACCCATACCATCAAAGCGATAACGAGCGTCAGGCCGACCGTCGCGCCGATCTGTTGAATCCGGGCGGTGAGCGGGCGCCGGAACGCGGCTTCCAGACCGTTGTATAGCAGGTGTCCGCCGTCGAGCGGCGGAATCGGGAACAGATTGATCAGGCCGAGGGCGATGGAGATCAGCGCTGCAAACTCGACGAAGCCGGAAACGCCACGCTCGAGCACGCTTCGCGACATGACGGCGATACCGACGGGTCCGCTCAGCTGCTCGGTGGAGCGGGCTCCTACGATCATCTGGCCGATCGCGCGGAGGTTGGCGGCGGCGAGCGTATAGGTGTGTTCGATGCCGGCCCAGATCGACTCGCCGACCCCCAAATCGCGGAACGCAGTCTGCTCTTCGGGGTAGACGCCGATCCGCCCCGTCCCGTTCACGTCGTTCGGGGTCACGGTCAACGGGACCTCGCGACCACCGCGTTCGACGACGAAGGTGAGGGGTACTCCCGCGTTCCGCTCCACGATGGTGCGAAGGTGGTCGAAGCTCTCGATCGCAGAGTCTCCGATGCGGACGATGTTATCGCCCGCTTGCAGGCCGCCCCTCTCTGCCGGGCTGCCCGCGACCACCTGCGCGACGGAGGCCGGCGTGAACGGCCGGACGCCGATGTCGCCCAGCTGCTGCGGCCGGTCGAAGGCGTCCAGCACCTCGACGATCTCCGGCTTCACGGTGAACTCGAGCTCTGCGCCGCCGCGCTCGACCGCAAGCGTGATGGGCTCGCCCAGACTCTGGAGGAGGGTGAACTGGAGTTCCTCGAACCGCTCGACACGGCTGCCGTTGAGCTCGACCAGCCTGTCGCCCGGCTGGAGGCCAGCGACGGCGGCAGGGCTGCCCTCGCGCACGGCGCCGATCTCCACCGGCGTGTATCGCTGGCCGACCACGATGAAGAAGACGGCGAAGATCGCTGCCGCGAGCAGCAGGTTCGCAAACGGACCCGCGAACGCGATGGCCGAACGTTTCCCCACCGATTTGGCGTAGAATGAATCGGGCGGGAGCGGCCCGTCGCCTTCGGCCGACATGCTGGCGACGTCGGCGTCGCCGGCGAACTTCACATAGCCGCCTAACGGAAGCGCGCAGAGCTTCCAGCGCGTTCCGTGACGGTCGTCGATGCCGAACAGCTCCGGTCCGAAACCGACCGCGAACACTTCCACGCGCACGCCGTTGATCCTGGCCACCAGGTAATGGCCAAGTTCGTGGAAGAAAACCACGGGCGTGATTATCGCGAGAAACGGCCAGATATAGTTCAGCTTGTCGACGAGTAGATCCATGGGTGCCACTGTGCGGTTATGATGGGGCGCGGGCGCCGGGTCGAGCCGGGCCGAGCGATCGGTTCGGTGAGGCGATCAGGGTAGCATCGTCGAGTATATATCACTGTGGCGCCTGCGCCGTGCAATTCAACCGCAATTCAACCGCAATTCAATGTGAAGAGCAGCTTGAGATGCGTGCTGATCGGATGCGCTCACAACGGGCACGAGCCCGATCGACACGTGCGCGTGCACCTCTCAGGCCGTTGTGCGCTTGCGGGTGGTCGGTATTCGGGGCAAGGTCCGGGGCCATGGGATCCGGCTCGGCGTGGGCTTCGCGTTCCGGCGGGGTAGGGCCCACGATGGGTTGCAGCCCCCGTGTGCAGCGATGAGTGCGCCCGACGCGCGGCCGGCGGCGCTTTTCGACCGGCGGGCTTTCGCGCAAGCGGTCGCCCGGCTCGGTCGAGATGACCGGAAGACCGTCCTGGAGCTTGCGAGAGGCACCCGCGACGAGGGCCGTCGGGAGCTCTGCCGGCACCTCGAAGCCGGGGCATCCGGTGCCGAGATCGTTGCGGCCCAGACCTCCCTGATCGACCAGCTGCTGCGCGTGCTGCTGGAGTGGGCGTCGCACGTCGTCTATCCCGAGCCCAATCCGACCACGGCGAGCCGCCTCTCCCTGGTGGCGGTCGGCGGCTATGGCCGGGGCGATCTGGCGCCTCACTCCGATGTCGATATTCTCTTCCTGCACCCCTACAAGCTGACCGGCCGAAGCGAGCAGATCATCGAGCATCTGCTCTACATGATGTGGGACCTCGGCCTCGCCGTGGGCCACGCGACCCGCTCGGTCTCCGATTGTCTGCGAAGGGCGCAGGAGGACATGACGATCCGGACCTCCGTGCTCGAATCGCGCCATGTGTGGGGCGATCAGGCGCTCTACGATGCGTTCCGCCGGCGTTTTCTCACAGAGTTGGTGCCCGGCACCGAGGCCGAGTTCGTCGCCGCCAAGCTTCACGAACGCGACGCCCGCCACCTACGCGCGGGCGATTCGCGCTATCTCCTCGAGCCCAACGTAAAGGACGGCAAGGGCGGATTGCGCGATCTCCACGTGCTGTTCTGGATCGCCAAGTACCTCTTCCGCGTCGAGCGTTTCGGCGAGCTCGTCGAGCGCGGTGTGCTCAGCCGGCACGAGTATGATCGCTTCGCGCGGGCGGAGGACTTCCTCTGGCGGGTGCGGGCGCACCTCCACGTCGTCTGCGACCGCGCGGAGGATCGCCTCACCTTCGACCGCCAGCCCGAGATCGCGGCGCGCATGGGCTATGGGCCGCGCCGCGGCAATCTGGCTGTCGAGCGGTTCATGAAGCACTATTTCCTCGTCGCGAAGTCTGTCGGCGAGCTCACGCGGGTATTCTGCGCGGTGCTGGAGGCGGAGCGTCTCCACACCGCGCCGGTCCACCGATCGGGGACGGAGATCGGGCCCGCCCGCGACGGGCTCTTCGTCTCGGGCGGGCGCATCGCGGCGGTCAGCGAAAGCACCTTCAGCGAGCGCCCGGTGCGCCTCGTGACGATCTTTCGCCGGGCGCAAACCGAAGGCCGCGACATTCATCCGGCAACGCTCCGCCTGATCCACCAGGGCCACGGGCTGATCACCGCATCGGTGCGCGACGACCCGGAGGCCAACCGCGCCTTCCGCGCGATCCTCACCGACAGGCACAATCCCGAAAAGATCCTGCGGATGATGAACGAGGCCGGCGTGATGGGTCGCTTTCTTCCGGATTTCGGCCGCGTCGTGGCGCAGACCCAGCTCGATCTCTATCACGTCTACACGGTCGACGAGCACAGCATCCGTGCCATCGGCGTGCTCGCCGCGATCGAGAGAGGCGCCCTAGCCGACGAGCTGGCGCTCGCCAGCACCCTCATTCCCCAACTGCGGATGCGCGATGTGCTCTATCTCGCGCTGCTTCTGCATGATGTTGCGAAGGGGCGGGGTGGCGACCACTCGGAGATCGGCGCCGAGATCGCGCGCGAGGTCGCCACCCGGCTGGAATTCACGCGCGACGAGGTCGAGACCGCCGCCTGGCTGGTCCGCTGGCATCTCCTGTTCAGCATGACCGCGTTCAAGCGCGACCCGAACGATCCGCGCACCGTCGACGATTTCGTCGGCCGGGTCCGTTCGCTTGAGCGTCTCAGGCTCCTGCTGGTGCTAACCGCGGCCGACATCACCGCCGTTGGGCCGGGGCGCATGACCGCGTGGAAAGGATCGCTCCTGCGCATGCTCTACCACCGCGCCGAGGCGGTTCTCGCGGGCGGCCGCGAGGCCGAGGACCGCGACGCGCGCGTGGCGAAGGCCCGGCAGGCACTGCGTGCCCGCCTCGCGGACTGGACCGAGGCCGACATCGCGCACTTCGAGACCAGGCTCCCCGCTACCTATTGGCTGTCTACCGACAGCGCGATGCAGGAGCGCCACGCCCGCTTCGTGCGGGGCGGGGGCAGGGGGCCCCTGATCGAGACCCGCATCGACCGGGCCAGGGACGCGACGGAGATGACGCTCTACACGCCCGATTACATCGGCCTGTTCGCCGCCATTGCCGGCGCGGTGGCGACTACGGGGGCGAACATCGTCGATGCCCGCGTCTTCACCACCGGCGACGGGATGGCCATCGACACGATCTGGATCCAGGCCGCAGGTGGCGGCGCGTTCCGCGACGAAGGGCGCCTGGAGCGGCTCGAGCAAAGCGTGGTCCGCGCGCTCTCCGAGGATGACGCAGGCGCCGGACGTGCGGATGACGCGGCCTTCGTGGCCGCGCCGCGGCCGGCGCGCTCCGCCCCGATCGCCCTCGAGCCCCATGTCCTCGTCGATAACGGCGCGAGCCGCGGCTACACGGTGATCGAGGTGAGCGCGCGCGACAGGCCGGGGCTCCTCTACGACATCACGCGGACGCTCAGCGCCTGCGGCGTCTCGATCGGCTCGGCGCACATCTCGACGGTCGGCTCCCGCGCCGTCGATGTCTTCTACGTCAGGGACCGCTTCGGCCTGAAGCTCTCCCGCGATGCCCAGGTTGCGCAGGTGCAGGGCCGCCTGACCGAGATGCTCGGGCGCGAGGCCGGCGTCGCGCCCGGCAGGCGCGCGGACGATCCCGTGCCGCGCCGCCGCGCGGCCGGCTGAGCCGCCGGCCCCCGCGCAAGCCATGGCACTCGCCCGCTGGGCCGCAACCGTCGGCGGCTACACCATGGGCTCGCGCGTGCTCGGTTTCCTGCGCGACATCCTGATCGCCTCGGTCCTGGGGGCAGGGCCGGTGGCGGACGCCTTCTTCGTCGCCTTCAAGCTGCCGAACTTCCTGCGGCGGCTGTTCGCGGAGGGCGCGTTCAACGCAGCCTTCGTGCCGCTCTTCGCGGGCGTGCTGGAGCGCGACGGGCGCGCGGCGGCCAAGTCGTTCGCGGAGGACGTTCTGACTGTCCTGCTGTGGACGCTGCTGGTGCTCGTCATCGCAGCTCAGATCGTGATGCCGTGGCTCATGCACGTCCTGGCACCGGGCTTCGCCGACGAGCCGGGGAAGCTCGATCTGACCGTGCAGCTCACGCGCCTCACCTTCCCCTACATCCTCCTGATCTCGCTCGTGTCGCTGCTTGGCGGCGTGCTGAACTCGCTCTATCGCTTCGCTGCGGTCGCGGCCACGCCGATCCTGCTCAACCTCTGCCTGATCGGGGCCTTGCTCGGCCTTGCGCGCTGGACCGAGACGCCGGGGCATGCGCTCGCGATCGGGGTCACGGTCGGCGGGATCGTTCAATTCGTCTGGTTGATCGTTGCCGCCTCCCGGGCGGGAATGTCGCTCCGCCTGCGCTGGCCGCGGCTCACGCCGGGGGTCAAGCGCCTGCTCATCCTCGCTGCGCCGGCGGCGCTCGGCGCCGGAGTCGCCCAGATCAACCTGGTCGTCGATATCATCATCGCATCGCTGCTGCCGCCGGGCTCGGTATCGTTTCTCTACTACGCCGACCGCGTGAACCAGCTTCCGCTCGGCGTCGTCGGCGTCGCGGTCGGGACCGCGCTCTTGCCCCTGCTCAGCCGCCAGCTGCGGGCGGGCGAGGTCGAGGAGGCGGTCGGGAGCCTGAACCGGGCAATCGAGATGGCGCTCCTGCTGGCGGTGCCGGCGGCAGTCGCGCTCATCGTCATTGCGGGCCCCGTGATCGCGGTCCTGTTCGAGCGCGGCGCCTTCGGGGTCGACGAGAGCAGCGCCACGGCCGGCGCCCTCATCGCCTATGCCGCCGGGCTCCCTGCCTTCGTGCTGATCAAGGTGCTGGCGCCCGGCTACTTCGCGCGGCAGGACACGCGGACACCGGTGCGGATCGCGATCCTCTGCCTGACGGTGAATGTCGTGCTCAACCTCGCGCTCATGGGGCCGCTCGCCCATGTCGGGATCGCGCTGGCAACCACGCTCGCCGGCTGGCTCAACGTGGGCCTTCTGGCCGCGGGTCTCGCGCGGCGAGGCTTCCTCAAGCCGGACGGTCGGCTGAAACGCCGGCTCCCGCGCATGATCGCGGCGGCGGCCGGCATGGCGCTGCTCTTGTGGGGGATCGCACTCGGCCTGGAGACCCCGCTCGAAACCACAGGCGTGCGCATTGCGGGGCTTGCCGCTCTCGTCGCCGCCGGCCTCGTGGGCTACGGCGCTCTCGCCGCCGCCCTGGGGGCCGTATCGGTGACCGAGATGCGCGCGCTTCTCAGCCGCCGGCAAGGCCAGGGGGAAGGCCAAGGTTGACGGCACCGCGCCGGGACGCGATAAGGCGCGCCCCGGCGGAGCGTTCATGACATGAAGCGGGTCTTTTCCGGCGTACAGCCGACCGGCAACCTGCACCTCGGCAACTACCTCGGCGCGATCAAGAACTGGGTCGCGATGCAGCGGGAGTACGACTGCCTCTACTGCATCGTCGATCTGCACGCGATCACGGTGCCGCAGGACCCTACGGAGCTCACCGGCAACACGCGCGAGGTCACGGCCGGGCTGCTCGCCGCCGGGCTCGACCCTAAAAAATGCATCATCTTCAACCAGAGCAGCGTGGCGGCACACGCGGAGCTCGCCTGGATCCTCAACTGCTTCACCCCGCTCGGTTGGCTCAACCGCATGACCCAGTTCAAGGAGAAGGCGGGGAAGAAGCGGGACAGCGCACTCCTCGGCCTCTACGCCTACCCGGTGCTGATGGCCGCCGACATCCTGCTCTACCACGCGACCGCGGTGCCGGTGGGCGAGGACCAGAAGCAGCACCTCGAGCTCTCTCGCGATATCGCCGGCGCCTTCAACCGCGCCTACGATGTGGAATTCTTCCCGCTGCCGGAGCCGATGATCTTCGGCGCCGCGACGCGGGTGATGAGCCTGCGGGACGGGCGCAGCAAGATGAGCAAGTCGGATGGCTCCGATTACGCACGCATCAATCTGACCGACGACGCCGACACGCTCGCGCTCAAGATCAAGCGCGCCAAAACCGATTCCGAGCCGGGCCTCGCCTTCGACCCCGAACGGCGGCCCGAGGCGGCGAACCTGCTGAGCATCTACGCTGCGCTCGCCGGCGAGCCCGTGGAGCGGGTTATTGCCGAGCACACCGGGACGGGCTTCGCGGCCTTCAAGGGCAAGCTTGCGGATCTCGCGATCGAGACGCTCGGCCCAATCGCCCAGCGTATGCGCGAGCTGCAGGCGGACCCCGCCTATATCGACGGGGTGCTGGCCGACGGCGCAGAGCGTGCACGGAACATCGCCGACACCAACCTTGCCGAGGTGCGGCGCATCATGGGGCTGCTCGACGCCTGAGCGGTGCCGGCCCGCAAATTGCAGGCCAGTTTCCCGCAATAACAGTGCGATTCCAGACTTTTCGCTTGCGCACCTTGAGCGGGAGGCGCATGTAGCGGGCGCATTCTTGCTCGCACCACCCGAACCAGCCGATGGAGATCTATCTCCCGATCGCCGAGCTTTCAGCCAACGCGCTGATTCTGCTCGTGCTCGGCGGCGGCGTGGGTCTGCTGTCGGGTATGTTCGGCGTCGGCGGCGGGTTCCTGATGACGCCGTTGCTGATTTTCTTGGGCGTCACGCCGTCGGTCGCCGTCGGTACCGGAACCAACCTGATCATCGCCTCGTCGGTCTCCGGCACCATGGCGCATTGGCGCCGCGGCAACGTCGATTTTCTGATCGGTGCTCTGGTCTCCGGCGGCGGCATCGGCGGTGCGTGGCTCGGCGCCTTCATTTTCAAGCTGCTCAGCGATGCCGGCCAGATCGACTTGGTGGTGTCGCTCGCCTACGTGCTGTTTCTCGGGGTGGTCGGCTGCCTGATGGTGGTCGAGAGCGTGGGCGCGATGGCGCGCCGGCAACGCGCGTCCCGCCGCAAGGCCCACGTCCACACCTGGATACACGGCCTGCCGCTCAGGCTCCGCTTTCGGCGCTCCTGCCTCTACGTCAGTGCGATCCCGCCCTTCGTGCTCGGCTTCCTCATGGGCATCGTCGCCTCCATCATGGGCGTCGGCGGCGGGTTCTTCATGGTGCCTGCGATGATCTACCTCATCGGCATGCCGACTTCAGTGGTGGTCGGCACGTCGCTGTTCGGCATCATCGTGATCAGCTCGGTTTCCTGCTTCGCTCACGCCGTCAACAACAACAACGTCGATATCATCCTCGGCCTCCTGCTGGCGGTCGGTGCCGTCATCGGCGCCCAATACGGTACGCGCATCGGCGGGCGCATCCGGGCAGAACATCTCAGAGGTCTGCTGGCGCTCATGGTGCTCGCTGTCGGCGGGCGGCTCGCATACTCGCTGGTCGTGATGCCGGACGATCCCTTCGCCGTCGCGCCGCTGTGGGCCAGTCCGTGATGCGTGTTCTTCGCCAGATCGGGATGGCAGCGATCGCCGCGGCGGTCGCAGCGCAGGCGGTGACGTACGCGGCGGCGGAGGAAGGGGGGCCTGACGAGCCCCTGTTGATTGCGCTCTCGACGCAGCGCATCGAGATCGATTCGAACTTCGCCGGCACGTCGATCCTGCTCTTCGGCGCGACCGACGAGGTGGGCGATGTCGTGGTCTCCGTGCGCGGCCCCGAGGAGCCCGTGGTGGTACGCCGCAAGCGTCAGACCGTCGGCGTCTGGATCAACCAGGAGTCGATCGCCTTCCGCAACGTGCCCGGCTACTACTTCGTCGCCGCGTCGCGGCCACTCGAAGAGATTGCGCACGCCGAATTTCTCGACCGCAAGCAGCTCGGCTCTGGGCGACTGTTGCTGGAGGCGATCTGGTTCGACACGTCGGGCGATGCCGACGAGTTCCGCGCCGCCCTCCACCGCTACAGGGAGCGCGAATCCCTGTACAGGTCGGAGCTGGGCGTGGTCGAGTTCATCGACGAGCGCTTGTTCCGCACGACGATCGACCTTCCCGCCCACGTGCCGACCGGCGATTACGTGGTGGAGGCGCTGCTCATGGTCGACGGCGAGGTGCTCAGCACGCGATCGGCGGCGCTGAATATCGAGAAGGCCGGCTTCTCGGCGGACATTTCCACCTTTGCGCGGACGGACGAAGCCCTCTACGGCGTCATTGCTATCGCGTTGGCGCTGGTGGCAGGATGGGTGGGCAGCTTCGCCTTCCGCAAGGGCTGAGGACGCGGCGGGATCGATGCCATGACTGAGCAGGCGCCGCCCGAACCGGGGGCGACCCATGTCGCCGGGCAGGTCACATTTCTGGTCTGCGTCGCGGACGACGGCCACTCCGAGGTCGCGGCGCGGTTCGCCGCACTACGCGCCCGGAATTCCGGCGGGCATGTCGCGCTCCTGCACGTCGTGCAGCCGCCGGAGTTCCAGCATTGGGCGGCGGTCGGCGAGCTGATGCGGCAGGAGACGCGGGAGGAAGCCGAGCTTCTTCTGCAATCCATGGCCGCGAAGGTGACGGAGGTTACGGGAGAGGCACCGAGCATGGCGGTGCGCGAGGGCCGTATCGGCGACGAGATCCTGGGCCATATCGGCGAGAACGAGGCGATCAATCTTCTGGTCGTCGGCGCCGCCCCGCCCGATCAGGGACACGGGTCGTTGATTTCATGGTTGGCCGGTCAGCTCGCCGGTCAGCTCAACATCCCTCTCGTGGTTGTCCCCGGCAACCTGAACGATCGACAGCTCCAGGACCTGACGTAGCCGGCTCCGCATCTGGGCCGCAAGGGGTCCGCGACACGTTCCGGCGCTGTGGATAAGCTGTGCAGTACTCAAAAACCCGCTATAAAACAGCTGCATAGCCGTTGGGCTTGACGTGGAAGGCACTCTGGATAACGGTTAGGCGCCCATAGTGGGCAGGGTTGGGAAAAGCATGTTCATCCAGACCGAGCGGACCCCGAACCCGGCGACATTGAAATTTCTGCCCGGAGAGGCGGTGATGTCGTCTGGGACTGCGGACTTCCGCGATGTCGAATCGGCGGAACGTTCTCCGTTGGCGCGGCGACTGTTTCAGATCGAGGGCGTCACCGGGGTCTTCTTCGGCGGCGACTTCGTCTCGGTCTCCAAGTCCGACGACGCCGATTGGCAAATGCTGAAACCCGTGATCCTCGGCGTAATCATGGAGCACTTCGTTGCGGGTCATCCGCTTCTCCTCGACGATGCCGCAGAGACGGCAGAGGGGGAGGCGGACGACGGCGCCGATGCGGAGATCATCGCTCAGATCAAGGAGCTCCTCGATACCCGAGTACGGCCGGCCGTGGCGCAGGACGGCGGTGACATCACTTACCAGGGTTTTCAAAACGGCATCGTGATGCTTCAGCTGCAGGGGTCGTGTCAGGGCTGCCCCAGCTCGACCATGACCCTGAAAATGGGCATCGAGAACATGCTGAAACACTACATCCCGGAAGTCGTGGAGGTACGCGCCGTCTAGCACGGCTCGTGCGCTCCCGGCGAAGCCGGGGAGGGAGATAGGGCGTTTTGATGAATGCCGAAGGGCGGGCCCCTGCGCGCGCGCGCAGAGGGAGTGCCCTCGACTGCGGGTGGAGTCGGTCTTCGCTTCCACCGGCGAAGGAGATGGCGAGCAGCCGGAGAACCGCTCCCCTGTCAGCGCTGGGTGCGCTGGGAGTGGCGACGCTGGCGCTTCTCGGTGTTTCCGCGGCCGGCACCGACCTCGTTCAACCGGCTGCGGCCCACACGCCGATGCATTTGACTCTGTTTGCCGCACAGTGGATGCAGGCGGCCGACACTGCGACGGCAGAGTTGGCGCCCGCAGCCCTCATGCCGGCCGTGCCGGGCCGTGTCAGGTTGGTCTTCTCTCTCTCGGACGTACCGCCCGGCGAACCGCAAGAGGCCGCATGGCAAGAGGCGGTCGTGGTGCGCGCTCGGCCAATCAGCGCGTCGTCTGCCGCCGTTATGCGCCTCTCTCCGGCAGACCTGCAGCCCACGCCGGCACCGGCGCCGGTGATGAAGCCGCCGGTGATGGCGCGTGCCGTGCCGGACAGCGCTGTGCCGTCGGTCGTCCCGAAGCCCAAGACGTCAAGGGCATCCGTCACCGCCGTCATCGCGAGTTTCGCTTCGTTCGACTACGAGCTCGACCAGGTGCGGGCGGCGGCGAGGCCGGTTCCGCGTCTCTATCTGGAGGCGCTGCCGCACGACCTTGCCAACGTCTCGTCCGTGGAGACGAAAAAGCGGCTCTTCGTCCAGACGGTTCTCCCGATCATCCTTCGGGTGAACGAGGAGATCACCACGACGCGCTGGCGGGTCGAGCGGCTGGGAGAGAGGCTCCTGTGGGACGGCGCGTTGACGGCTGCCGACCGGGAGTGGCTGATCGGTACCGCCGAGCTTTACGGCGCCGCGCCTTTCGACGTGCCTGGCCTGCTGAGCCGGATCGATATCGTGCCGCCATCGCTGGCTCTGGCGCAGGCGGTGGAGGAGACGGGATGGGGTACGTCCCGCTTCGTGCGGGAAGGCAACGCGCTCTTCGGTCAGTACACGTACAAGTCCGTCACGGGTATGGTGCCGGAGCGGCGCGACGCCGATCGCCGGCATCGCGTACGCAGCCACGACAACCTGCTCGCTGCGGTGCGAGCCTACGTCCACAATCTCAACAGCCATTGGGCCTACGAGGACTTCCGCGACCGGCGGGCTCAGCTGCGTCGCGCCGGCAGGCCGATCGACGGTTACGACCTGGCCGGGGAATTGGTCCAGTATTCGGAGCGGCGGGCGGCTTACGTCCAAGCCATCCGCCAGATCATCCGTCAGAACCGGTTGGACGACTTCGACGGGGCTTGGTTGAACGACCGTCAGTGGACGGCGTTGACCGGCCTGCCGAGCGAGCAGCCTATCTAGTCACCTGACACTGAAGTTGAGATCATTTTCAATTGGCAGTGTCGTCACACTAAGTCGCTCTATTGTCGAAGAATGTGGTCGTGCAATATAGTTGTCTTTATGTGGCGAACTTCAGATTCAGGTGACTAGCCAGGGGCGGCACTCGCCGCCATCGGACTCGCTCTACGGCGCCACGAACTGAAGCCCAAACCAGTGCCAGCGCCCGCCCTTGGCGGGGGCGGTACAGTTGAGCCGGGCCCGTCCGGTCGGGAAGGGCCGGTCGAACTGCACCTCGACGCGGCCGCCGTCCTTGTGGTCGAGCGTGGCATCAACGCCACCCGAGGCATAGCAGGCGAGGGAGGCGGGGTTAGGCAGGGGCGGCTCGATCGTGAAACCGACCGTCGGCGGATTCTCCACGATGATCTGATCCGTCGGTGTCACGGCGCGGGCGCCGAGCGGCAGGGTATCTGCGATCAACCTGAAGCGGTCGATGTCTCCGAAGCTCTCATTCAAGGCGAAGCGCGGGAGGTTGAGCCTGTCCGAATGCGCCGCGACGACGCCTGAGTGCTGGCCGAAGGCCGCGGTGAATCCGAGCTCCGCGACAAGCTCACGAACTGCGCCGTTCCATTCGCCGTAGGGATAGGCGAAGAGCGCGGCATCCACGCCGAGCTTCTCCTTGATCCGCCGCTGCGCGCGCAGCAGGTCGGCTCGGTTCTCCGCGTCGTCCCCGCGCCACATGTAGCCGTGCGCGGCGCTGTGATTGCCGATGGTCACGCCCGCCGCGACCAGTTGGCGCAGTTCGTCCCAGCTCATGATGCCGGCGTGGCCCTGATCCACCGCGTCGGTGGAGACGAAGACGGTGAACGGGAAACCCGCCTCCTCGAATCGCGGCCACGCTTCCTCGAAGGTCGAGCGCGTCGCGTCGTCGACGGTGATGCCGACGGTACGCTCCGGCAGTGGCTGGCCGGCATCGATCGCCGCGAGAATCTCCGGAACCGGCAGCACGCTGTAGCCACCGCTCGCGAGGTGCTCGATGTGCGCCTCGAGCTGGGCGATCGTGACGCTCGTCGACGGGTACGAGTCCTCGCCGAACCGGTGGTAGATCAGGAGGACGGCGGAATCGGCGGCAAGCGCCGCGGTGCTGCCGGTTGCAACGATGATTGCGGTGGCCAGTGCGATGCACATGGAGCGACCGGAGAGGAAGAGCGAGCGGATCGTCACGGTGCCATCAACCCGGTGCCCGCAGCGGTATCCCAGAGCAGGGGATAACGGCGGGGCGTGAACATCTGGTAGTGCCACCATTCGTTGAGATAGTGATCCCAGCCGGCCGACGCCATCAGGCCGAGCAGCAGCATCCGGTTGCGCTGTGCAGCCGGCGTCGGTGCGGCGCTGCCGTGGAATGCGCGCGGCGTCAGATCGTCGAAGCCGGTGCCCATGTCGAGCGTCGCGCCGGTCTCCCGATCCGCAAGGCTGAGATCGACCGCGACGCCCCGCGAGTGCGGCGAGCCGCGTCTTGGGTCCGCAAGGAAGGTCGGGTCCGGGCACTGCTGCCAGAGCGCCCATTGCGCTTCGACCGGGCGATAGCCGTCGAAGATAACGAGTTTCAGGCCCTGCGCGCCGGCGAGATCGATGGCGCGGTCGAGCAGCGCCGCGGCGTCGGCGTGGAGGTAGCAGGCTGCCCTGCGGTAGATGCGGCGGCCCGTGATGTTGTCGTCGCTGGCGTAGGCAAGCGCCAGCGACACGTCGAAGCGAGGCGGAGCGATCTCGATCAGGCCGGTCATGGGTGTCGTCGCGTTGCGACCGGGAGCATTCGCCACAATAGCACCGGTTTGTCCGGCGATGCATGGTTGCGGCCGCAGCCGCGCGGGTGCTAGAGCGCCACGAGCGGACGCAAGGCAGCAATTGGCGAATGGCTCCGCACGGATGAGGCTACTCGGGTTCGACACGGCGACGACGGCCTGCTCGGCCGCGCTCTGGGCCGAGGGCGAGGTGACCGCCCACAGGCGCATCGAGGCCGGCGGCAGGCATGCGGAGGCGCTCGTGCCCATGCTGCGCGAGGTCGCGGCCGAGGGGGGCACGACGCTCGCTGCGATCGACCGGTTCGCGGTCACGGTCGGCCCCGGCTCCTTCACCGGAATTCGGATCGGCCTGGCAACCGCGCGCGGTCTCGCCCTCGCTCTGAAGCGGCCCTTGATCGGGCTTTCCACGCTCGAGGTTCTCGCTGCCGGCGTTCCTGCCGGTGAGCGCGACGGGCCGGTTCTCGCTGCTCTCGATGCGGGGCGGGGACGCCTCTATGCCCAGCTCTTCGACCGTTCGCTGCGCGCGCTCTGCCCGCCGCAGGCGCTGGCGGCCGAGGCGTTGCCTGGGTTCGTGGCGGCGGGGAACGGCAGTCCACTTGTCGTGGTGGGAACCGGGCAAGAGGTCGCGCTTGCGGCGTTAGCACCTGCGATCGAGGCACGCCCGGCAAGCGGCTCCCCAACGCCCGATGCGCGCGTGCTCGTCCGCTGCGCCGCCGCCCGTGCCGAGGCGGAGGCCGAGGCCGAGGGGGGCGTTGCGGCGCCCGTGCGACCTCTTTACCTGCGCGAGGCCGGTGCGCGGCCCAAGGCCCGGCCCACCGGAGGAAATGCCCCTCGTGGGTGATCCGCCGGCGATCGCGGCAGCGTCGATCGCGGAGATCCGCGGGGGCGACCTCTCCGCCGTTGCGGCGCTCCACGCCTGCTGTTTCGACGAACCGTGGCGGCCCGAGCTGATCGGCCGCATCGCACAGGCTCCGGGTGGCTTCGGCCTGCTCTGGCGCTGCGAGGACGAGCCGCTGGGCTTCGTTCTCGGCCGTACGAACCACGCACGCGCCGAGGTGCTGTCGCTCGGCGTGGCGCCTTCCGCGCGCGAGCGCGGCATCGCCCGCGCCCTGATGCATGCGGCGATCGATTGGGTGAGCCGGCGCGACCTCCGCGCTCTCTATCTCGAAGTCGCGGAAGACAATACCGCCGCACTGCGCCTGTACCGTGCCTTGGGATTCGCTCCCGTCGGACGCCGCCCCAGCTATTACTTCAGACCGCAGACCGAGGCCGTGGACGCGCTCACCTTGCGCCGGGCGATCGTGCCGGCTGCCCTCGCCGGCGAGGGCGATTCAGGCGGGTCTCGGTGCCCAGAAGCGTTTTCTGATCGGCGGCGAGAGCTTGCCGCTGATCGCGCGAGAGACCCCGTCGGCGATCGCGATCTGGCAGGCCTCGGCCATTTCCTTGCGGGAGCGGAACTGCTCGATGGTCACCGGGGGGTGAAACTGAATGGCGATCGTGGCGTTGCCGAGGCCGGCCACGGTCCACAGATGACTCGCGAGCTCCATGTCGCCGTACCAGGCGTAGAAGGGCCTGTAGGGCCGCCCCATGGGGATCCCGTTCAGCCGCGTGTAGGCGATCGAGACCGGCTGAACCACGAGCGGCTTGCTCCTGACCGGCTTCTCGGCGATGCCGAAGAAGGCGCTCTTGAACGGCAGCACCCTGTTGCCGTCGTTGCTGGTGCCCTCCGGGAACAGGATCAGGTTGTCGCCCGCCTCGAGCCGCGCGGTCATGTCGTCGAGATGGTGAGCGGTGCGCGACGCGCGGCGCTCCACGAACACGGTCCGCTGCATCCTGGCGAGGAAGCCGAACATCGGCCAGCTGCGCACTTCGGCCTTGGCGACGAAGCTTCCCGGCACTACGGCGCCAAGCGCGCTGATGTCGAGGTAGGACGTGTGGTTGCAGACGAAGAGGGTGGGCACGGTCCGCGACACCGTACCGTACCGCTCGATCCTGAATCCGAAGATGCGGCACACGCCCCGGTGCCAGACCACGGGCAGACGTTTGGCAAGCGGCGCCCGGATCGCCATGAGAACCAGCTGAAACGGGACCAGGCAGACGGTCCAGCCGAAGAAGCGGAGCAGCACCGCGAAGGCGATCATGTGAGCTTGTCCAGGTAGCGCTGTGTCACGAGGTCGGTCTTGACGACGATGCTGACATCGACGCTGCCCCATTGCCGGTCGATGACCGCACCGTCGCCCACGAAGCCACTAAGCCGGAGATAGCCCTTGATCAAGGGCGGCACCGCCTTGAGCGCGGCGCGCCTGTCCACCGCATCCTTCGGCATCAGGTTCATATTGACGTAGTGCTCGTCCCTCGCGCGCGGGCAAAGCGCCGGCGGCGCGCGGTGGAAGTGATGAAGGTAGGAGAGCGGTGCCGCATGCGCCGCCGGGTCCGTACCCGGGAAGCTGGCGCAGCCGAACATGATCGGAACGTCGTAGTGCATCACGTAGGTCGCGTTGCCCCGCCAGAGCAGGGTCATCGTGGTGCCGTTGCGGTACGCGGGATCGACGCAGGAGCGGCCGAGCTCCAGAATCTCGCCGGGATGGGCCACGATCGTGTCGATGTCGTACTCCCAGGACGAATAGAAGCCGCCGTGCGCGTCCGCCACCGAACGTCTGAGCAGGCGATAGGTGCCGACCACCTTGTCGCCGGCGCTGCGGTCGTGGTCGATCACAAGCAGATGGTCGGAATAAGCATCGAAGCGGTCGAAGTCGCGCTCGCGCGCCGCCATCTCGCTGCTCGGGTCGGCCGCCATCTCCTCGTAGAACACGCGATAGCGCAGCGCCTGGACGGCGTCTACCTCAGCCGGTGAGCGCGCCAGGCGCACCTCAAGGCTCCCGGCGACGA
The DNA here is from genome assembly GCA_965237415.1 of Alphaproteobacteria bacterium. Classification (GTDB taxonomy): domain Bacteria; phylum Pseudomonadota; class Alphaproteobacteria; order UBA828; family UBA828; genus WTGU01. The sequence continues at coordinate 64,993 of CBDEFM010000001.1, read as the reverse complement.
TCCCGGCCATGATGAAATCATCGTCGGTCATGGGCTTCTTCGTACGTCAATCCTCGGGCGTTTCCAGCGGGACAGCGTAGAGCTCCAACCGGTGATCCACGAGCTTGTAGCCGAGCGCCTTGGCGACGGCGGCCTGAAGCGCCTCGATCTCCTCGTTCTGGAATTCCACCACCTTGCCCGACGTCAGGTCGATCAGATGGTCGTGGTGCTCGTCGGGGTGCTCTTCGTAGCGCGACCGCCCGTCGCGGAAGTCATGGCGTTCCAGCAGGCCGCACTCCTCGAAGAGGCGGACCGTGCGATAGACCGTCGCCAGGCTGATGCGGGGGTCGATCTCGGTAGCGCGCCGGTAGAGTCCCTCGACGTCGGGATGATCCGACGCATCCGAGAGGACGCGCGCGATCACGCGCCTCTGTTCGGTCATCTTCAGGCCGATTTCGCCGCAGCGCTGTTCCAGCGTGGATATCGGCAAGTGGTCCCGCTCCTTCTCAAGCGACTCTCTCCGAACATTATAAGCCAAGGGGCGGCCCAAGGCGACCGCCGCTGCCCGGAATCGGTGCGCGAGGTGGCAATCGTGACCGGAATAACCTAGGCTCGGAGCCGAGCCGCGTCACGCGCCCGCCGGCACGGGGCCATGACCAACCGAAAGCCCAGCGACGACCTATCGAAGGAGCAGATCCTGGAGTCGATCGGCCAGATCGTCTCGGAGGGCGAGAGCCGCGGGCGGAGCGCGGACGCAGATGCAGCGACCTTGGCCCCACCTTCGCCCCCGCCCGCGACCAAGCCTTCCGGAGGCGATGACGTGCTCGATCTGATCGACGTGGTCGACGAGCAGGGCAATGTGATCCAGCGAGGACAGGCCGCCGAGGGCGCGCCAGCGTTCTCGTTTCCGCCCTCCGGCGAGCGACCGCCCCGGCCGGCCGGCGAAGGCAGCAAGGCCACTGACGAGCAAATGTTGGAGGCGCTCAGGCCGATGCTCCAGACGTGGCTCGACACGCACATGCCGCCGATCGTCGAGCGCCTTGTACAGCGCGAGCTCGAACGAGCTACGCGCCGCTCCGAGCCCGAGTGAGACGTTCCCCAAGGGTGCTTTCACGCCTACCTCCGTACTAGCCCCATCCTCCCGAAACGGTTACGAGACGACGATGCTTGAGAAGACCTATCGGCCTGCCGATTTCGAGGGCCGTCTATACGATCTCTGGGAGAAGAGCGGCGGCTTCGCCGGCCGGCCCGGCGAGAGCGTGCCGTGGTGCGTGATGATGCCGCCGCCCAACGTCACCGGCAGCCTGCACATGGGGCATGCGCTCAACAACACGTTGCAGGATGTGCTCACCCGCTATCGCCGCAAGACCGGGCGCAACGCGCTCTGGCAGCCGGGCATGGACCATGCGGGGATCGCGACGCAGATGGTGGTCGAGCGCCAGCTGGCGGAGGAGGGGACGGAACGCCGTGCCCTCGGCCGCGAGGCGTTCATCGAGCGGGTGTGGTCCTGGAAGGCGGAATCGGGCGGCGCGATCGGGCGCCAGCTCCGCCGCCTCGGCGCCTCCCCCGACTGGGCCAGGGAGCGCTTCACCATGGACGAGGGCCTGAGCCTGGCGGTGATCAAGGTGTTCGTCACCCTCTACCGCCAGGGCCTCATCTATCGCGACAAGCGCCTGGTCAACTGGGACCCGGTGCTGGGCACCGCGATCTCCGACCTGGAGGTCGAACAGCGCGAGATGCGGGACGGCAAGCTCTGGCACGTCCGCTATCCCATCGCAGGCCGGCCCGGGGAGCACATCGTCGTCGCCACCACCCGGCCCGAGACCATGCTGGGCGATACCGCCGTCGCCGTGCACCCGGAGGATGAGCGTTACCGGGGCCTCGTCGGCAGCGACGCCCTGCTGCCGCTCGTCGGCCGCCGCTTGCCCGTCGTCGCCGACGACTACGCCGATCCCGCCCAGGGCTCCGGTGCGGTGAAGATTACCCCGGCCCACGACTTCAACGATTTCGAGGTGGGCCGCCGCCACGACCTCGACATCGTCAACGTGTTCGACGCCGAGGCCCGGATCAACGAGAACGCGCCCGAGGCCTATCGCCGCCTCGACCGCATGGAGGCGCGCGAGCGCGTGCTCGCCGATCTGGAGGCCGAAGGTCTGATCGAAAAGGTGGAGCCGCACGTCCACACCGTGCCCCACGGCGACCGCTCGGGCGCGGTCATCGAGCCGTGGCTGACCGATCAGTGGTACGTCGATGCCAAGACCCTCGCCGAGCCCGCGATCGAGGCGGTAGAGGACGGCCGCATCCGCTTTGTGCCCGCGCGTTGGGAGAACACGTATTTCGAGTGGATGCGCAACATCCAGCCCTGGTGCATCTCGCGCCAGCTCTGGTGGGGCCATCGCATCCCGGCGTGGTACGGCCCCGACGGCCACGTCTTCGTCGCCGCCACCGAGGCCGAAGCGGAAGAGCAGGCGGCGCAGCACTACGGCAGGCCCAAGCCGCTCACGCGCGACGAGGACGTGCTGGACACCTGGTTCAGCTCGGGCCTCTGGCCGTTCTCAACCCTCGGCTGGCCCGAGCGCACCGAGCCGCTCGAGACCTACTATCCGAACAGCGACCTGATCACCGGCTTCGACATCATTTTTTTCTGGGTCGCCCGGATGGCGATGCTTGGGCTTCACTTCATGGGCGATGTCCCCTTCCGCACCGTCTACATCCATGCGCTGGTGCGCGACGCGACGGGGCAGAAGATGTCCAAGAGCAAGGGGAACGTGATCGACCCGCTCGCGTTGATCGACGAGTATGGCGCCGACGCGCTCCGCTTCACGCTGGCGGCGATGGAGGCGCAGGGCCGGGACATCAAGCTCGCCGAGAGCCGCGTCGCCGGCTACCGCAATTTCGCCACCAAGCTCTGGAACGCTGCGCGCTTTTGCGAGGCGAACGGGTGCTCGCCCGTGCCCGGTTTCGACCCCGCCCAAGCCGAGGGCCAGATCAACCGCTGGATCGTGGGCGAGGCCGCCCGCGCCGCCCGCGAGGTGACCGGAGCGCTCGATGCCTACCGCTTCGACGCGGCGGCGGGCGCGGTCTACCACTTCACCTGGGATGTCTTCTGCGACTGGTACCTGGAGTTCTCCAAGCCGACGCTTTCCGGTCCCGACGGGCCGGCGAAGGACGAAACCCGCTCCACGGCCGCCTGGGTGTTGGACACGATCCTCGGCCTCCTCCATCCCTTCATGCCCTTCGTCTCGGAGGAGCTTTGGGGCCGGATCGACGAGGGGCGGGCGGGCACGCTCATCACGGCGCCCTGGCCCGCGCCCGCCGACGGCATCGGCGATCCCGCCGCCTCGCGGGAGATGGACTGGGTGGTGCGGCTCGTCACCGCGGTGCGCGCCGTGCGTGCCGAGATGAACGTTCCCGCAGGCGCGCGCATCGCGCTCGGGCTGCGCGGGGCCGGGCCGGAGACGGCGGCGCGCCTCACCCGCCACCGGGAGGTGATCGAGCGCCTCGCGCGGCTGAGCGGAGCCGCGCCGCTGGATGGCGAGGTGCCGTCCGGCTCGGTGCAGATGATGCTGGACGAGGCGACGATCGTGCTCCCGCTCGCTGGCGTCATCGAGTTCGACAAGGAGCGTGCGAGGCTCGACCGGGAGCTCGGCAAGGTGGGCAAGGAGATGGCCGCGCTCCAGCGCAAGCTCGATAACGAGCAGTTCCTCGCCCGGGCGCCGGCGCACGTGGTCGAGGAGCAGCGCGGCCGGCTGGACGAGGCGCGCACGGCGGAGGCCCGGCTCAAGGCGGCGCTGGAGCGTATCGCGGCGCCGTAACGGCGTGTTGACATCGCCGGGGCGATGTTCGTGGCTTGACCGCAGCCCACGGGGGCGAGTAAGCCGTGCGCCGGCGGGCCCGGCCTGACGGGCGGGTCCGCGCGGCAGATGCAGCGCCGCCCCGCAACTGGGGCGGTGCGTTGGGGGGAAGGGCGCCATGAGCACGAAATTCGACAAGTCGAAGCTGCCGAGCAGGCACATCACCGAGGGGGCCAAGAGCGCCGGGCACAGGGCGTTCTTCTACGCCATGGGCGTCTCCCGCCAGGCGATGAGCCGGCCCATCGTGGGCGTCGCGACCACCTGGAACGAGACTGCGCCCTGCAACATCACGCTCCGCCGACAGGCGCAGGCGGCGAAGGCGGGCGTGGACGAGGCGGGCGGCACCCCGCGCGAGTTTACCACGATCACGGTGACCGACGGCATCGCCATGGGCCATCAGGGCATGAAGTCGTCGCTCGTCTCCCGCGACGTGATTGCGGACTCGGTGGAGCTCACCATGCGCGGGCACTCCTATGACGCGCTGGTGGGCATCGCCGGCTGCGACAAGTCGCTGCCGGGCATGATGATGGCGCTGGTGCGGCTCAACGTGCCGGGCGTCTTCCTCTATGGCGGCTCCATCCTGCCGGGGCGCTTTCGGGGCAGGGACGTCACGGTGATGGATGTCTACGAATATTACGGCAAGCTCAACGAGGGCGACGTCACGGAGGAGGACCTGGCCGAGATCGAGGCGGTGGCGTGTCCTTCCGGCGGCTCCTGCGGCGGGCAGTTCACCGCCAACACCATGGCCTGCGTCTCGGAGGCGATCGGCCTTGCGTTGCCGCACTCCGCCGGCGCGCCGGCGGTCTACGAATCCCGCGATGAGTTCGCCGTGGCCTCGGGCACCTGCGTCATGGACCTGATCGAGAAGAACCTCCGCCCGCGCGACATCGTCACCCGAAAGGCGATGGAGAACGCGGCGACCGTGGTGGCGGCGACCGGCGGCTCGACCAACGCCGGGCTGCACCTGCCCGCGATCGCGAACGAGGCGGGGATCGACTTCGACCTCTCCGCTGTGGCGGAGGTGTTCAAGCGCACGCCCTATATCGCCGACCTCAAGCCGGGCGGGCGCTACGTCGCGAAGGACCTGTTCGAGGTGGGCGGCGTGCCCATCGTGCTCAAGGCGCTGCTTGAGGGCGGCTACCTGCACGGCGACTGCATGACCGTGACAGGCCGCACGCTTGCCGAGAACCTCGCCGATGTCGCGTTTCCCACGGAGCAGGACGTGGTGGTGCCGACGTCTGCGCCGCTCTCGCCCACCGGCGGCCTGGTCGGACTCAGCGGCAATCTCGCGCCGGAAGGCGCGATCGTGAAGGTCGCCGGCCTCTCGCGGCTTCGCCATGTCGGGCCGGCGCGCTGCTTCGACACCGAGGAAGAAGCGATGAAGGCCATCGTCAGCCGCGACTACCGCTCGGGCGACGTGATTGTCATCCGCTACGAGGGACCCAAGGGCGGCCCCGGCATGCGCGAGATGCTGGCCGTTACCTCGCAGATTTATGGGCAAGGCAAGGGCGAGGAGGTGGCGCTTATCACCGACGGCCGGTTCTCGGGCGCGACGCGGGGCTTCTGCATCGGCCATGTCGGGCCGGAAGCTGCGGTGGGCGGCCCCATCGCCCTGCTGCGCGACGGCGACCAGGTGACCGTCGACGCGGCCAGCGGCGAACTCAGCGTCGCGCTCTCCGATGCGGAGCTCGCGGAGCGCCGCAAGTCCTGGGCCCCGCGTTCGACCGACTATCAGGCGGGCGTGCTCTGGAAATACGCGGTGACCGTGGGCCCCGCCTACCAGGGTGCGGTGACGCATCCCGGCGGCGCGGCGGAAACCCACTGCTTCGCCGACCTTTGATCGATCGATCGCGCGTTCACGGCCGCACGGCCAAGCCATGACCAAGAATAGCGGCGACAAGGGGCGCTATCGGGACGAGACCCTGCTCTCGGTGCTCGGCCGCGACCCGGCGGCGAACCACGGTGTTGTCAATCCGCCCGTCTATCACGCGTCGACGATCCTGCATGAGTCTGCGGCGGCGCTGAAGGAAGCCACGTTCGGCCCGCGCGAGTACGGCAAGACCTATTACGGCCGCTACGGCACGCCCACGACCTTCCCGCTGCAGGATTCCATCGCCACGCTGGAGAAGGGCTACCGGACGTACCTGTTCGGCTCCGGCAAGGCGGCGATCGTGGCGGCGCTGCTCGCCTTCGTGAAGAGCGGCGACCACGTGCTGATGACCGACAGCGCCTACGGCCCGACGCGGAGCCTCGCGAACGGCCTGCTGAAGCGCATGGGGGTCGAGACCACCTTCTATGACCCCTGCATCGGCGCCGGCATCGCTGACCTGATGCGTGCCAACACCAGCGTGGTGGTCGGCGAATCGCCGGGCTCGCTCACCTTCGAGGTTCAGGACTTTCCGGCGATGGCGGCTGCGGCCCATGAGCGGGGCGCGGTCCTCGTCGTGGACAACACCTGGGCCTCGCCGCTTTTCTGCCAGCCGCTGGGGTTGGGCGCGGATATCTCGATCCAGGCCGGCACCAAGTACATCGTGGGCCATTCGGACGCCATGCTGGGCGCGGTCACCACCACCGAGGCCCATGTCGAGGCGCTCCGCCGTATCTTCGAGGAGCTTGGCGCGGCACCCGGCCCCGACGACTGCTATCTCGGGCTGCGCGGCCTGCGCACGCTCTCCGTCCGGCTGCACCGGCATCAGGAGACGGGCCTCGCGCTCGCCCGCTGGTTCCGCGAGAGGCCGGAGGTCCGCCAGGTGCTTCACCCCGCGCTGGAGGACGACCCCGGTCACGCGCTCTGGAAGCGCGACTTCTCCGGCGCATCGAGCCTTTTCGGCGTGGTGCTGGAGCCGGTGCCGGAGCCCGCGGTCGATGCCTTCCTCGATTCCCTCGCGCTCTTCGGCCTCGGCTATTCCTGGGGCGGCTACGAGAGCCTCGCGCTCCCCACCTATCCCTGGAAGCTCCGCGATGCGACCCGCTGGGATCCGACGTATCCGCTGCTCCGCATCTACGCGGGCCTCGAGGACCCGGACGATCTCATCGCCGACCTGGAGCGGGGTTTCGAGCGCATGGCGGCGGCGCGCGACGGCTAGTTCGAGGCCGGTTGAGGCGCCCGCCAAACAACTCGTGCTTCACGTCTTCCCGCCTTGTATCTCGTCTGATCGCCGTCGTTGTTATTTTGACGGCGGTAGAAGCGGACGGGAGACCGAACCACCCTTGGTCTCGAAGACTGCGGGGGCGCTCTGTGCGGCCGGCCTGCCGCTTGCCGTCGAACCCGCGCCATGAAAGGTTTCGTTGACGCGAAGGGAACAGCAGGGTGGCCGACGCATTGCAGAGTGTCGATCTGGTAATATTCGACTGCGATGGAGTCATTGCTGACAGCGAGGTTATCAGTGCAAATCTCCTGATCCAGGAGCTTCTGGTCTATGACATTCGCATCGATGCCGATTATGTCTTTCGCAACTTCGTCGGCAGAAGCTTTCCCGTCGCGTCCGAAATCATAAGTGAGCGTTTTGGAACTACGCTGCCCTCTACGTTCGTGAGCAATTACCGTGCGGCGCTTCGAGAGGCCTTCGCGGACAGCCTGCGGACCACGCCCGGACTGCTCGACATGTTGGGCCAGCTGAGCTGCCCCGCTTGTGTCGCGACCGCTTCCATCGGGCCTCGTTTGCGCCAGCCACGGCATTTGAATCTGTTTGAGGTGGACTGATCATGGTTGCGCGAGTCATTCCGGTCGATCCGTTCGATCTTGTGGTCTTTGGTGGCACTGGCGATCTTGCGCAGCGCAAGCTGCTGCCCGCGCTCTATCGCCGGATGCTTGGCGGGCAGGCATTGCAGGGTTCGAGGATCATTGCCGCTGCCCGAAGAGATCTCGACGCCGACGGCTTTCGCCATATGGCCGAGGCGTCGCTCAGGGATCATGCGGGTCCTGGCAAGCTCGATACCGATCAGTTGGCAGTCTTCCTTGCCATGATCGACTATGTGCGCATCGATGCGGAGGGCGAGGGCGGCTGGGCTTCACTCTGCGACAGGCTCGAGGGCTCGGAGCGCATGCGGGCCTTCTATCTTTCGGTGGCGCCGCAATTATTCGGCCCGATCAGCGAAAGGCTGGCGACGAGTGGCTGCCGGACACCGGACACGCGCCTGGTCGTCGAGAAGCCGCTGGGCCGCGATCTCGAGAGCGCGCAGGCGCTGAACCGCCAGCTCGCGACGCTGTTCGAAGAGCGCCAGATCTACCGGATCGACCACTATCTCGGGAAGGAGACGGTGCAGAACCTGATGGCGCTGCGCTTTGCCAATGCGCTGTTCGAACCGATCTGGAACGCGCGCCATGTCGACCATGTGCAGATCACCGTCGCCGAGCGGGTCGGTGTCGGCGGCCGGGGCGCCTATTATGACCGGAACGGCGCGATTCGGGACATGATGCAGAACCATCTTCTGCAACTGCTCTGCCTCATCGCCATGGAGCCGCCGGCGCATTTTGAGCCGGATGCGGTGCGCGATGAGAAGCTTAAGGTGCTGCGCAGCCTGAAACCGCTGGACGGGCTTGGCGACGTGGTGCGCGGCCAGTATCGCGGCATCAATGGCGAGGCGGGCTATTGCGAGGATGCTGAGAACCCCGGATCGCGCACCGAGAGCTTCGTGGCGATCAAGGCGGAGATCGCCAACTGGCGCTGGAACGGGGCGCCGTTCTATCTGCGCACCGGAAAGCGGCTACGGGCGCGGATGTCCGAGATCGCCGTCGTCTTCAAGGACGCGCCACATTCGATCTTCCCCGAGAGCGCGGGTGGCACGCGTCCGAACGTGCTGGCGATCAGGCTGCAGCCCGACGAGGGGATCACGCTGAGACTGACTATCAAGGAGCCGGGCCCCGGCGGCATGCGGCTCTGCGAGGCGCCGCTCGACATGACCTTTGCCGAGACCATGGGTGCAGAGGGCCTGAGCATGCCGGACGCCTATGAGCGGCTGGTGATGGATGTGATACGCGGCGACCAGACGCTGTTCATGCGCGGTGACGAGGTCGAAGCGGCCTGGCGCTGGATCGATCCGATCATCGCTGCGGCGGAGGCCGCGCCCGAGCGGCCGCAACCCTATGACAGCTATTCATCGGGCCCTGAAGATGCGCTGATGCTGATGCATCGCGACGGCCGGCGCTGGCGCGCGGTCGCGGCGTGACGCGGATTGTCGAGGCCGCGGACCGGGGCGCGCTGGCCCGTCTTCTGGCCGGCGAGATCGCGGCGCTGCTGGAGGCGGCGATTCGAGGCACCGGCAGCGCCGCGCTGGCGGTGCCAGGCGGCACCACCCCGGTGGCGTTCCTGTCCGCGCTCGGCGGCCATGCGCTCGACTGGGCGGCTGTTGCGGTGACGCTCACCGACGAGCGCTGCGTCCCCGCCGATCATCCGCGCTCGAACCGGCGCCTGCTCGACGGAACGCTTTTCGCCGGCCCGGCCCGCGCGGTGCGGTTCGTGGCGCTCAACGACGAGCAGGCACTCTCGGCGCTCCTGCCGCTCGATGCCTGCGTGCTGGGGATGGGGGAGGATCTGCACGTCGCCTCACTCTTCCCCGGTGCCGACCGCCTGGACGAGGCGCTTTCGGCGGAATGCGGCTCTCCGGCCCTGCGGTTACGCGCCCCCGGCGCGCCAGAGGAGCGCATCACCCTGACCGCGCCGGCGCTGACCGGGGCGGGCCGGTGCTTCGTGCTGATCCATGGTGCGGGCAAACGTGCGGCGCTTGAGGGGGCAAGGGCTGCGGCCGGCCCCGCCGATGCCCCGGTCCGGCTGGTCCTCGACGGGCCGACCCCCGCCATCGTCTACTGGGCGCCGTGAGGCAATGACCGGGAGAACCCGATGCCACTGAACGATACCGTGCACAAGGTGACCGAGCGGGTCCGCGCGCGGAGCCGGACCCTCCGCACAGCATATCTCCAGCGCATGGCCGGGGCCGCAGACGCCGGGCCGGCGCGGTCGCATCTCTCCTGCGGCAACCTTGCGCACGCCTTCGCAGCCAGCCCGGAGGCGGACAAGACGAGCCAGGCCGGCAGCGCCGCCGGCAACATCGGTATCGTCACCGCCTATAACGACATGCTCTCGGCCCACCAGCCGTTCGAGGGCTTTCCCGCGCTGATCCGCGATGCGGCCCGGCAGGCAGGCGGCACCGCCCAGGTCGCCGGCGGCGTGCCGGCGATGTGCGATGGTGTCACCCAGGGCCAGCCGGGCATGGAGCTCTCGCTCTTCAGCCGCGATGTGATCGCACTCGCGGCGGGCGTGGCGCTGTCGCACAACTGCTTCGACGCTGCGATCTTCCTCGGCGTCTGCGACAAGATCGTCCCCGGGCTTGCGATCGCGGCAGCCACCTTCGGCCATATCCCGGCGATCTTCGCGCCGGCGGGGCCGATGACCTCGGGCCTGCCGAACGATGAGAAAGCCGCCGTGCGCCAGCGCTTCGCCCGCGGCGAGATCGGCCGAGACGAGCTGATGGCCGCCGAGATGGCCTCGTATCACGGCGCAGGCACCTGCACGTTCTATGGCACGGCGAACTCGAACCAGATGCTGATGGAGTTCATGGGCCTGCACCTGCCCGGCGCGAGCTTCGTAAATCCCGGCACGCCGCTCCGCGAGGCGCTGACCCGAGCGGCAGCCCGGCGAGCGCTGGAGATCGTCGCGACCGGCAATTCCTACACGCCCGTTAGCGTGGTGCTCGACGAGCGCGCCTTCGTCAATGGAATGGTCGGCCTGCACGCCACGGGCGGGTCGACCAATCTGACCCTGCACCTCGTGGCGATGGCCCGTGCCGCGGGCGTGCTGATCGACTGGTCCGACATGGCGGAACTCTCAGCCGTCACGCCGCTGATGGCGCGGGTCTATCCCAACGGGCTGGCCGACGTGAACCATTTCCACGCCGCCGGCGGGCTCGGCTTCATGATCGGCGAGCTGCTCGGGGCCGGGCTCCTGCACGGCGACGTCCGCACCGTCGCCGGCGACGGTCTGGCCCGCTACACCCTTGAGCCGGTGCTGGGCGATGATGGGCTCGCCTGGCGCGACGGCGCGCGCGCGAGCCTGAACGACAGGATCCTGCGCCCCGCGGCCGATCCGTTCCAACGCACCGGCGGGCTGGCCATGCTGACCGGCAATCTCGGCCAGGCGGTGATCAAGACCTCGGCGGTCAAGCCCGAGCACCACGTCGTCGAGGCCCCGGCCCGGGTGTTCCAGGATCAGGAAGAGGTCAAGGCCGCGTTCCGCAATGGCGAGCTGGAGCGCGACTTTGTCTGCGTGCTGCGCTTCCAGGGCCCGCAGGCCAACGGCATGCCCGAGCTGCACTCGCTGACGCCGGTCCTCAGCGTCTTGCAGGACCGCGGTTTCCGTGTGGCGCTGCTCACCGACGGGCGCATGTCCGGCGCGTCGGGCAAGGTGCCCGCGGCCATCCATGTCACGCCCGAGGCCGCGGCGGGCGGGGCGATTGCACGGGTGCGCGACGGCGATATGCTTCGGCTCGACGCCGCGGCGGGCCGGCTCGACGTGCTCGGCGATCCGGCGGAATTCGCAGGGCGCGCGCCGGCGCAGGCCGATCTCTCGGCCAATGCCTGCGGCATCGGGCGCGAGCTCTTCGCCGCCTTCCGCAGCAATGTCGGCTCGGCAGAAACCGGCGCCGCGGTCGTTGTCTAGGGGATCATGACCCCGCTCGAAGCCGCTTGGGAGAGGGTTCACCGCGAGGCCGCGCGCCTGCGCCCGACCCATCTGCGCACGCTGTTCGCCAACGATCCGGCACGGTTCAAGCGGCTCTCCTTCGCCTTCGAGGACCTGAGCATCGACGTCTCGAAGGAAAAGCTCGATGCTGCAGCGCTCGATGCGCTCCTCGCGCTTGCCCGGGCGGCGGAAGTCGAAGGCCGGCGCGAGGCGATGTTTGCGGGCGCGCCGGTCAACCGGACCGAGGGCCGGGCGGCGCTCCACATGGCGCTGCGCGGCGGTGCGCCGCCGACGCCGGGCGATGATGTCGAGGGTGCGCGCGCCGATGTCCTCGCCTTCGCCGAGGGCGTGCGTGCCGGCAGCTTCACCGACGTCATCAACATCGGCATCGGCGGCTCCGATCTCGGCCCGGCCATGGCCGTGCGGGCGCTGTCGCCCGACCATGACGGACCCCGCGTGCACTTTGTCTCGAATGTCGACGGGGCGCATCTGGCCGACACGCTCCGAGGGCTCGACCCGGCAACAACGCTGGTCATCGTCGCGTCGAAGACCTTCACAACGCTCGAGTCGATGACCAATGCCCGCTCCGCCCGGGCCTGGCTGGGCGGTCACGCGGCAGACAACATGGCGGCGGTCTCGACCAATCTCGCGGCCTGCGCCGAGTTCGGCGTCCCCGCGGAGCGGGTCTTCGGCTTCTGGGACTGGGTCGGCGGGCGCTACTCGCTCTGGAGTGCGATCGGGCTGAGCCTGGCCATTGCCATCGGCGCCGGGCGGTTCCGGGACTTTCTTGCCGGGGCCGCTGCGATGGACCGGCATTTCCGCGAGGCGGCCCTTGAAGAGAACCTGCCGGTGCTGTTCGCCCTCACCGGCATCTGGCGGCGCAACGCGATGGGCTGGCCGACCGTGGCGCTGATCCCCTACGACCAGCGGCTCGAGCGCTTCCCGGCCTATGTCCAGCAGCTCGAAATGGAATCGAACGGCAAGTGCGTCACGCAGGACGGCAAGCCCACCCCCTGCGCCACCGGCCCGGTCGTCTGGGGCGAGCCGGGCACCAACGCGCAGCACTCGTTCTTCCAGCTCCTGCACCAGGGTACCGACGTGATCCCCGTCGACTTCATCGCCGCCGCCCGGCCGCGCGATGCCGACATGGAGCACCATCGGCTCTTGCTTGCCAATTGCCTGGCGCAGAGCGCGGCGCTGGCCTTCGGCCGCGCGCAAGCCGAGGCACGACCCGGGCTGACGGTGGCCGAGGCCGACCGCCTCGCGCCGCACCGGACCTTCCCGGGCGACCGGCCGTCTACGACCATCCTGCACCGCCAGCTCGACCCGTTCGCGCTCGGCCGACTGATCGCGCTCTACGAGCACAAGGTGTTCACGATGGGGGCCATATGGGACATCAATTCCTTCGACCAGTTCGGTGTCGAACTCGGCAAGGCGCTGGCGCAACGCCTGGCCCCGGTCATGCGCGGCGAGGACGGAGCCGACGCCGGGCTCGACCAATCGACGGCCGGGCTGGTCGCCCGCATCAGGGAGCTTGAGGGATGAACGCCGAAACGATCTGCCGGCTCGGCCCGGTTATCCCGGTCCTCACCGTCGAGGAGGCCGCCCACGCCGCGCCGCTGGCGCGGGCGCTGTCCCGCGGCGGGCTCAGGGTGCTCGAGGTCACATTGCGCACGCCGGCCGCTCTTGACGCCATCCGGGCGATGACCGAGGCGGCCCCCGACACGATCGTCGGCGCCGGGACGCTGCTCACGCCTGAGGACGTGCGCGCCGCGGTCGCCGCCGGGGCCCGGTTCGGCGTCTCGCCCGGCTTCACCAACAGCCTGCTCGACGCCGCCGAGGATGCCGGCCTGCCGATGCTGCCCGGCGTCGCGACCCCGGGCGAGGCGATGCGCGCGCTCGAGCGCGGCCTCGACGTGCTGAAGTTTTTCCCCGCCGGCCCGAACGGCGGGCCACCGGTCATGGCCGCCTGGGCCGCCCCCCTGCCACAGATCCGCTTCTGCCCAACCGGCGGCATCAACGCCCTAAACGCCGCCGACTACCTCTCACTCCCGAACGTACTCTGCGTCGGCGGCAGCTGGATCGCACCAAGAGACGCCGTCGCGGCCGGTGACTGGGCCAGGATCGAGAGGCTCGCGCGGGCGGCGGCAACATGACCCGAAACTCGATACTGAGATCTTCCGGCACCTCTGCGCGCTGAACAACAGGCGGAGAGGGCCGGGGCGAGGTGGGGGTATTCGCGCCCGCGGGCGATTGAGACGCCCGCGCTTGGCGCTCTGCCGCACGCTCCCTACATTAGTCGTTCGCCATCGGGAGTTCCCATGTACAACTGGTATTTCGAGGATATGGCGCCCGGCATGCGGTTCGAGTCGTGGGGCAAGACCCTGAGCGAGGCGGAGATTATGGACTTCGCCTTCCGCTACGATCCGCAGCCCTTCCATATCGACGCGGCCTACGCCGAGGCCGGGCCCTACGGCGGGATCATCGCGAGCGGCATCCAGACCATCGCCACGGGGCTCCGCATGATGATCCAGGCGCGGGTGTTCGCGCCCGAGGTCGTCCTGGGCTCGCCCGGCGTCGAAGAGCTTCGCTGGCTCCAGCCGGTCCGCCCCGGCGACACGATCCGCTCCACCGGCGAGATTCTCGAGGTGCGGGCGTCGCAATCCAAGCCCGAGCGCGGCATCGTGCGCTACCGGATGGATGTGCTCAACCAGCGCGACGAGGCGGTCATGACCATGACTAGCACCACGTTCCTTCGGCGGCGGCCGGCGGCGGCGGGCTAGCCCCTTGGGAGCGGCGATGCAGCGGTGGGTCGGCGGCCGCGCGATCCCGCTGCTCGTCGCGGCGGCGAGCGCCGCGCTGCTGCTCGGCGCCTATCTCTCCCAGCACGTGGGCGGCCTCGCGCCCTGTCCGCTCTGTCTGATCCAGCGCTATCCCCACTTCGCCGTCTTCGGGCTGGGGCTCGCCGCCGCCGTCGTCACCGGCGGCCGGCTGCGGATGGCGCTGCTCGCGCTCTGCGGCCTCGCCCTTCTGGTGACCGCCGGTTACGGGGTCTACCATGTGGGTGTCGAGCAGGGCTGGTTCGCGAGCAGCTGCGCCGCGCCGATGAGCGGCGGCACGATCGAGGACATCAGGGCCCAGGTCATGGCGGCGCCGCTCACGCGCTGCGACGAGGTGCCCTGGTCGCTGATCGGCGTCTCGCTCGCGGGGTGGAACGCCATCGCCTCCGTCGCCCTCGCCGCGTTGGCGGCCTTGGGCGCGGCCCGGCTGTGGAGGGCGGGTGCATGAACGGCCGAGAGAAGCGCGAAGAGGCGGGGCCCGCGGTCACGGGCGAGGACCGGCTCCCCGGCGACCCCGCGCCAGAGGAGACGATCGCCCGCATGATCCGCGTGGATCACGCCGGCGAGTACGGCGCCAAGCGGATCTACGACGGCCAGCTCGCGGTGCTGGGCCGGAGCGGAGCCGCGCCCGCCATCCGCGAAATGGCCGAGGCGGAGCAGGCTCATCTGGATGCTTTTGATGCGCTGCTGGTCGAGCGCCGGGTGCGGCCGACCGCACTCTCCCCGGTGTGGCACGTCGCAGGCTATGCGCTAGGTGCCGCCAGCGCGCTGCTCGGCGAGCGGGCAGCGATGGCGTGCACCGTCGCCGTCGAAGAGGTGATCGAGCAGCACTACGCGGCGCAGGCCCAGCGCCTCGGCGAGGACGAGGCCGAACTGCGCCAGACGCTTGAGGAGTTCGGCGCCGACGAGGCCCGGCACCGCGAGACCGGCCTCGCCCACGGGGCGGAGCGGGCGCCCGGCTACGAGGCGCTCGGCGCCGCCGTCAAGCGCGGTACCCGGCTCGCGATCTGGCTCTCCGAACGGATTTAGAAACCGGTTTAGAGCGCCGCCTCCAGCTCGTCGACGAAGCCCGCGATTACGTCCAGGCCGCGCGACCAGAATGCAGGCTCGCTCGCGTCGAGGCCGAACGGCGCCAACAACTCCCGGTGCCTGAGGCTGCTGCCTGCCCGCAGCATGTCCAGGTATTTCTCCTCGAAGCCTGCCGGCTCGGCGCGATAGACGGCGTAGAGCGCGTTCACCAGGCACTCGCCGAAGGCATAGGCGTAGACGTAGAAGGGCGCGTGGATGAAGTGGGGGATGTAGGCCCAGTAGAACCGGTATTCGTCGTGGAAGCGCAGCGCCGGGCCTAGGCTCTCGCTTTGCACCGCCAGCCAATGCTCGGAGAGGCGGTCTGGCGTGAGCTCGCCGGCGCGGCGCTCCTCGTGCACGCGCCGCTCGAAGGCACAGAAGGCGACCTGGCGCACCACCGTGTTGAGCATGTCCTCGACCTTGCCGGCCAGCATCACCCGGCGGCGCTCAGGCTCGCTCTCGCCATCGAGCAGGGCGCGGAAGGTGAGCTGCTCGCCGAACACCGAGGCGGTCTCGGCGAGGGTCAGCGGGGTTTCCGCCAGCAAGAGGCCCTGTCCGCCCGCGAGCACCTGGTGGACTCCGTGGCCGAGCTCGTGGGCCAGAATCATCACGTCGCGCGCCTTGCCCTGATAGTTGAGCAGCAGGTAGGGATGGGCGCCCGGCACCGTGGGGTGGGCGAAGGCGCCGGGCGATTTGCCGTTGCGCACGGGCACGTCGATCCAGTCATTCTCGAAGAAGCGCTGGCCGATTCCAGCAAGTTCGGGTGAGAAGGCGCGGTAGGCCGCGAGCACGGTTGATATGGCCTCGTCCCAGCCGACCGTCCGATCGTCGTCTTCGGGCAGCGGCGCGTTGCGGTCCCAGTAGTCGAGGCGGTCCACGCCCATCCAGCGCGCCTTGAGCGCGTAGTAGCGATGCGCAAGACGCGGCGCCGCGGCCTCGACGGCCGCGATCAGTGCGTCCACCACCTCGTCCTCGACCCTGTTGCCCAGATTGCGCGCGGAGATCGGCCGCTCGAATCCGCGCCACTGGTCCTCGATCTCCTTGTCCTTGGCGAGCGTGTTGGTGATGAGCGCGAAGGTGCGCACGTTCTCGCCGAGCACGGTACCGAGCGCCTGCGCCGCCTCCCTGCGCACGTCGCGATCCTTGTCCGAGAGCAGGTTCAGCGCCTCGGCACTGCTGAGCGCCTCGCCCCGCACGGAGAAGCGCAGCGCCGCCATGGTCTCGTCGAAGAGCCGCATCCAGGCCGCGCGGCCGGCGACCTGCTTCTCGAGCAGGAGCCGCTCCACCTCGTCGGAAAGCTGGAAGGGACGAAACGCCCGCACGTCCCGCACCCAGGGCGCGTAGCGGGCGAGCGCCGGTGCCTTGAGCTTATCCTCGAGCGCGTCGTCCTCGATCCGGTTGAGTTCGAGCGTGAGGAAGAGCAGCCGGCTTTCCGTGGCGGTGGTCTCTTCGCGAACGGTCTGGAAGAACTGCGCCGTCTCGGCGTCGTCCATCGCCGTGCAGTAGACGAGGTAGGCGTAGCTCGTGAGCCGCTCCAGGGTCTCCTTGATCGCCTCGTAACGGGCGATTAGGCCGCCCAGGGCCTCGCCGCTCAGGGCGGCGACCGAGCCCGCGAATTCTTCTTGCAGCGCGGATGCCGCCGCTGCTGCGCGGTCCAGGTCGCGACGGAGTTCGTCCGAATCAGGGCTGGGGTAGAGGTCGGAGAGGTCCCACCCCGGAAGCTTTCCGCTATCGGCTCGCGCGGCCGCGGCGCGCCTCACGAGCGCCCCCGGCCGCGGCCGAACGCGGGCTTGCGGCGCTCGCGGAAGGCTGCGAGCCCTTCGCGATGGTCGGCGGAGACGTTGGTCAGGCTTTCGTAGGCGATGGAGGCGTCCATCATCGCGTGCGCGAGCTGTTTGAGGCCGATGTTGATCGAGACCTTGGTGTAGCGGATCGCCTGGGTCGCGCCCCGCTCCAGCTTGCCGACCATCCGCTCGACGCGGGCATCGAGCTCGTCGGCCGGCACCGCCTCGTTCACGAGGCCGAGCGCCGCCGCCTCGGCGCCGTCGATCAGCCGGCCGGTCATCAGGAACTCCTTGGCGCGCGGGTAGCCGATGAGCTGAGGCCAGATGATCGCCCCGCCATCGCCCGCCGAGAGCCCGATATTGACGTGGAGATCGCCGATCCGTGCATCGTCCGCAGCGATGATGATGTCGCAGAAGAGCGCGACCGTGGCCCCGAGCCCGACCGCGTCGCCGTTGAGCCGGCAGATGACCGGCTTCTCCAGGTCGAGGAGGCCGAACACGATCCGCTTCGCCTCGACGGCGATCTGATCGAAGACGGAGATGTCGTCGACCGCGCTCTGGAGCCAGTCCATGTCGCTGCCGGCGCAGAAGGCGCGCCCCGCGCCGGTGAGCACGACGATGTCGGTCTCATGATCGGTGGCGATGTCGTAGAAGAGCCGCGCCATCTCGCTGTGCATGGCCGCGCTCACGGCGTTGAGGACGGCGGGCCGGTTGAACGTCACGGTGAGCACGCGCCGCTCGCGCGCGAAAGTCATCGTGGTGTAGCCGTCGTAGCCTTCCATACTCGCCTCCTCGGCCTGTCGCGTACCCGCTGCGCCGGGCGAGCGTGTCAGCAGGGTGCCGCGAACGCAATGCATCGCGCGCTCCGCGCGGGTGCCACACGACGGGCGCAGTCGGCGGCCGCCGGCGGCTTCGCATCAGGAGCCCCCCGGTCTCGTCGTACAGGTCCTCGGCACGCTCCCCGGTCAAATCAGCCGCGCAAAAAATGTCTGCCCCAAGGGGCCCACACCTCGACGAACAAACGTTCAAGACCGGTTCGAGATGAGGGCCGAGCTAGCCGATGTGGCGGAACGGCGCGTAATGCGCAGCGGTCTGCTGCCCGAGCCGCTCGAAGCAGCGTTCCCAGGCCAAGAGCCCGTCGCGAAAGCTCGACAGGCGGAAGAACTCGTTGGGTGCGTGGAAGTCCTCGTCTCCCGTCGAAAACGAGAAGAACACCGTCTCGATTCCCAACTCGGTGCGGAAGATGCCGCCGATGGGGATCGACCCTCCCATACGGACGCGCAGCGGGCGCGCGCCGCGCACCTCCTCCAGCACATCCTCGACGACGGCGAGCGCCGGATGGTCTTCGCGCACGCTCGCCGGCGGCATGCCGATCCCATCATCGGCAAACGCGAGCCTGATGCCTTGCGGCGCGTGCCGTTCGCAATGGCGCTCCAACAACGCGCGGATGCGCTGGGGCGTCTGATCCGGCACCAGCCGGCACGAGATCTTGACCTGGGCGCGGTGCGGGATCACCGTCTTGACTCCGGGTCCCTGATAGCCGCAGCCGAGGCCGTTGACGTCGAGAGTGGGTCGGAGCCACTGGCGCTCGAGCGTGGAGTAGCCGGGCTCCCCGACCGGCGACGCCGCGCCGACGGCGGCGAGATACGCCGCCTCGTCGAAGGGAATCGCGGTCATCGCCTCGCGCTCGGACCGGGTCGGGGGGCGAACGTCGTCGTAGAAGCCGGCAACGGCGACGCGACCCGTCTCGTCGTGGAAGCTCGCCACGAGGCGGCCCAGCGCATGCGCGGCGTTGGCGACGGTGCCGCCGTAGCGACCCGAATGGAGATCCTTGGCGGCTGTCGTCAGGGAGAGGTTGAGGGATACGATGCCGCGATTGGCGACATTCACGGTGACGAGGTCGGGCCGCCACTGCGCACCGTCCGCCGAGAGAACCAGGTCGGCCTGCAGGCGGTCGCGATAGCGCTGTACCCCGGCCGCGAGATGGGCGCTCCCCATCTCCTCCTCGCCTTCGATCACGAACTTGAGGTTGACGGGCAGGCGCTCGGTGGTCCGCAGGAAGGCTTCCGCCACGCAAACCGGGATGAACATCGGTCCCTTGTCGTCCGAGACGCCGCGGCCGTAGAGCCGGTCGTCCCGCACCTCGGGCTCGAAGGGCGGGCTCGTCCAGTCCGCCAATGGATCGGCCGGCTGCACGTCGTAGTGGCCGTAGACCAGCACCGTCGGCGCGTCGCCGGCGTGCAACCAGTCGGCATAGACCAGGGGGTGGCCCTCCGTCGGCAGGAGGGCCGCGTTCTCCAGGCCTGCGCTCTCCATCCGGGCCGCCACGTAGCGCGCGGCCTCCTCGATCGACCCGGCATAGGCGGGGTCGGTGCTGATACTGGGGATGCGGACGAAGGCGTGGAGCTCGTCCACGAAGCGATCGCGATGAGCCTCCAGATAGCCGGCCGGTGTCACAGCCGCCCCCCGTCCACGGAGAGGGTCTGGCCGGTGATCCAGCCCGACTGCTCGGACGCGAAGAAGAGGACGGCATGGACGATGTCGTCCACCGAGCCGAGGCGCCGGGTCGCCATGCTCTCGATCAGCGCAGCCTGACCTTCGGCCTTCATCGCGTGCCACTGACGCTCGCTCGCCGGGTTGGAGCGAACGAAGCCGGGGGCGATGCTGTTGACGGTGATGCCGTAAGGTCCCAGCTCGAACGCGAGCTGGCGGGTGAGGCCGATCTGCCCGGCCTTGGCCGCAGCGTAGGCCTGGATGCCGGTCAGGCTGTAGCGCAGCCCGGCGCCGCTCGAGATGTTGACCACCCGGCCCGACCCCTTCGCCTTCATCGCGGCGGCGACCGCTTGCGCCATGGTGAAAACGGCGGTCATGTTGACATCGACGAGCGCCTGCCAGTCCTCGGCGGCGACCGCCTCGATGGGCTGCCCGACTTGGCCGAGCACCCCGCCGGCATTGTTGACGAGGATATCGACGGCGCCGGTTCGCGCCTGGGCCGTATCGACGTAGGTTCGAACGGCGGCGCGGTCCGTGACATCGAGCCGCCCCACACTCAGCCTGTCGCCGGCCGGGGCCTCGCGCGCGGTCATGGCGAGGGCGTCCTCGTTGATGTCGCAGCCGAAGACCCACGCGCCCCGGACGGCGAAGGCATGGGCAATGGCCCGGCCAAAGCCGTGGCCCGCACCGGTGACGATCGCCGTCTTGTCGCGGAACGCTGTTTCCATCAGTTCAGGCCGCCAGTCGCGCCGCCTCGCCTGCGAGCGCGTCGATGTTGGCGCGATCGAGCGGGCGCCGTCCCTCCTCGATCTCGTGGATCATGGCGGTGAGCCGGGCCAGGAGAGGCGTGTCGATGCTGTGCCGGGCGGCCTCGCGGGCGACGGCGCCGACCATCGGCTCAACCTCCGTCGGCCGCTTGCGGACGGCGAGATCGCGCCACACCCCGCTGTGCGATTTCGCCGAGCCGCGGTTGTGGGCCACCATGGCCGACATCGAACGTTCGGTAGCCGCCGCGTCCGCGCCGGGGACGAAGCCGGCAGGATCGAAGCCGTTGAAGCCCTCGGGCGCAATGCCGCCGGCGTGCGCGACCCGCATGACTTCTTCGCCGAGCGCGCGGTAGAGCGTGCGATGAGCCGGTTGCGCCAGCGCGTCGGCGATGGAATCATCGGCGAGCGCGGTCGCGAAAAGCAGCGCGCCGTAGCCGAGCTTGCCCCACAGGTATCCCCAGATATTCGCGCTCGCCCGGGCGTTGCTCTCGAAGTCGCGGAACACATCGATGAGCGCGTCGAGCCGCGGCGTCATCCGCCCGTCGAGCTCGCCCAGCACGACGGCCCCGCGGCCGCCATAGTGGACACGGCCAGGTTCAATGTAATCCGCTCCGAAATTGACGAAGCAGCCGATCACGCGCTCGCGCCCCAGCACCGTTGCCATCGTGTGCTCGTTGAGGCCGTTCTGAACGGAGACGGCGTAGCCGTCATCGGCGAGGAATGGCGCGAGGCGGCGCACCGCCGCGTCCGTGTCCTGGCCCTTTACGCAGAGAAGCGCGCGCCCGTATCGGCCGCTCAGCGCGTCGGGCGTGACGGCGGGCGCGGTGGCGGTAAAGCGGTCGACCGGGCCCTCGATCGCAAGCCCGGTCGTCGCGATCGCGTCGACGTGGTCGTCCACGATGTCGACGAACGTCACGTCGTGGCCGCCTTACACGGTCGATCACATCATGCCGCAGGGCGAACGCCTGCCGGAAACATGGAAGGCCGAGCTCGGGCCCGACTGGGCGCAGACCTGGCAGAGCCTCCGCCATACCCTCGGCAACCTGACCCTCACCGCCTTCAACCCGGAGATGGGCAACAGGCCGTTCCGCGACAAGCGCGATGCCGAGAAGGGATACCGCGACAGCCCACTGCGGTTGAACGCCGACCTGCGGCAGACGGAGCGCTGGGACGGCGATACCATCCGCGCCCGCGGCGCGCGTCTCGCTGACGAGGCGGTCGGGATCTGGAAGCGTCCGGTTCTCCCCGACCGCGTCCTCGAACCGTACAGGACCCCGCGCGCCGGCGCCGGCCGCTACGCCATCGAGCATCACCCGCATCTGCGTCCCGGCGCGCCGATGCACGACCTCTTCGAGGCGGTCAGGCAGGAGATCCTCGGCCTCGCGCCGGAGGTCCGCGAAGAGTTCACGAGGCACTACGTCGCCTACAAGACGCAGACCAACTTCACAGACATCGTGCCGCAGAAGCGCCGGCTCCTGCTCACCCTCAACATGCGCTTCGACGAAATCTCCGATCCGCGCGGGCTTGCGGCCGACATCACCAATCTCGGGCTCTGGGGCAACGGCGACGTCCAGCTGGAGGTGGATAACGCCCGCCAGATTGCTTACGCGATGGAGCTCGTGCGACAGGCCTTCGCGGCCAAGCAGCCCAATGGCGCCAAGGGGAGCGAAGGCTAGCGGATTCATGGGAAGGGTTCCGTGGGCCGTGGTCGTCACGGACCCCGCTGAAGTCAGGGAGAACTGGGGAGCCCATCCAGTGTCGCTGGATGCCAATTGTGACGAGCGCTAGAGCTTGATGCCGCGGCGTTGTGAAAGGCGTTCGGCGGTCTTCTCGTCTTCGGACAGGGATTGATGTCGTTCGCGACGCTCGGATGCGTCGTCCCGCCCGAGGGCGGTGTTGAGGAGTGCGACGCTGGAACGGATGCGCTTGGCGTCGTCGGGGTGGTCGTCGAGGTGGATGCTGAAGCGTTCCGGGTCGGCGAGGATGGCCTCGCCGGCGTCGGCCAGGCGCAGGGCGCGGTCCTTCCATTCGCCATAGCCCTCGATGTCCTCAAGGCCGACGTCCAGTGGGCTAAGCTTTTGCACGGTGTCCTTGAAGCGCTGGTACTCCTCCAAGGCGTGCTCGGCTTTGTCGAGACAGGCGTGGATGTGCTGTCGGACCTGTTGGAGTGGGGTGTAGTCGTGGAGCAGGGTATCGAGGGCCTGCTGAGCGTTTGTGGCGAGATCGGGCAGGTTGCGTAGCTCGCGCATGGCGTCGATGAGCGCGGCGTGGCCCTTGAGGTGGTAGGGGTGGGCTTGGCTGGTCTCCGCCAGGGCGACGTGCGTGTGCCATTGGTCGCGGAGGCGGCGGTAGCTCGCGTCGGCGTCCATGGCCTGCTGTGAGTCGGGAACGGGCCGGGTGATGGGGTCGAGGTAAAGCTCGGGGTGCCGGTGATGGAGGGAGGTGGTGGCGCGGCCCAGGGCCGTGCCGAGCTCGCGGATGCCGGCGTGGACGCCGCTCCAGGCGCCGGGGTGGTGTTCGAGGCAGGGTCCGTAGGTTTTCCGGTCATCGGTGATGGCCTTCCCCGCCGCGAAGAGGCGCTCTGCGGTGTCGTGCCATTCGTCGTAGGAGTGCACCTTCTCAAGCTTGAGTCTGTACGTATATGCCAGATCCTGGAGCTCCTGGAGGTGGTTGCGGCAGCGTTGGACCTCGGCGAGATGGTTGTCGACGTGCAAGATGGCTTTGGTCTGGCGCGTGTCTTGTTCGAGGATGGAGTCGATCTGGTTGCGTTCTCGTTCGGGCAGTTCCTCGACGGCAGGGTCGGCGCGTAGCTTTTGCAGGCGGTCGATGAGTTCTTCGTGCCCCGGAACGTAGAAGGGATCGACGCGGACAGCCCCGGCCTCAGCGAGGTGCGCCTTCCAGTCTCGGCGGAGCTCGTCCGCCGACCGCCGCACGACCGCAGACAGCACGTTCTTCTCCCGCGCCTCGACCGCGAGCAGCGCGCTCTCGAGGCTGCTCGTTGCCTCGACCAGCGCCTTGCGCTCACCCGGCATGGCGGCCAGGTGCGGCGCGTGGACGCTCTTGGGGTGCAGCATGTCCCCGGCCACTGCCTCCAGTGCACCGCCTTCCTCGCGCCAGGCGCGGCGAGCGGGATGTTTCGGATCGAGCCCGCCGGGCTCGTCCTGCGGCAGGTCCGCCCGGCGTTCCCGCCACGCCGCGATGCGGCCGGGCAGGGTGCGCACCTCTTCCGCCAGCGCCACCTGCGCCGCTTCGACCTCCCGCCATTCCGCCAGCGCGCGCCGTACATGCGCATCGATCCCCTCGGCGGCCTCGAGCCTTTCGCCCAACTCCGCCACCAGCCGGTGGCCGGGCGCATGCAGCTCCGGGACGCCGATCTCCGAGGCCCCTTCGCGAAGCGCTGGCCACGCCCGTTCGAAGCGTTCGGCATTGTCGAGGAGCCGCGTGCGCTCGAGCATCTCGATGGCCTCTTCCAGGCCGGCGCGCGCTCCCGGCATGGCACGGAGATGGCGTGCGGCCTCGCCGTCCGCCCCGAGCCTGGCACGGCCCGCCTCCAGAAGCGCCACCCCTTCCTCGCGCCAGGTATCGTGTTCGGCAAGCTCCTCGATGGGCAGTCCCTGCGCGGAGGCCGCCCAGCCGAGCTCCGGCCAGCGCCGCCAATGGTCGCGCACGCGCTCGACGAGGCCGCGCACCTCGCGGTCACGCGCGAGATGCCCCTCGTGTTCCGCCAGCATGGTGCCGGTAAGGCGGCGCATGTCCTCCGGGAGGTCCTCGATCTGCGCCAGCGCCGCAGCCCGCGCCATCACTTCCCGGTAGCCCGTGAGGAAGAACGGAACGGTGTTCCTCTCCTCGCCCTCCCGCAGAAGTGCCCGCCAGTCCGCCGCCAGCGCCGCAAACTCTTCGGGGTCGACCACGGGGGGCTCGGAAAGGTCGATCCCCAACGCCTCCAGCGCCCCGTCCTCGCTCCAGTCTTGCGCCTCAAGGCGCTCGATCAGCGCCTCCCGGTCGTCGGTCAGCGCCTCCCGGTCGTCGGTCAGCAGCAGGAACGCCTCAGAGACCCGGCTGAGCTCGACATGAAAAAGCTCGGGGTCGACCCAGCCGCCTGCGTCCAGCACGGCGATCGCCCCCCGCGCCGTCCGGCCCTGTGCAGAATGCACGGTCGAGCAATACGCGTGATCGAGATGGCGGAGCTGCGGGTCGGTGAGCGCGATACTGAACTCCCGCTCTCCGTCGCGGAAGCGCACCCGCTTGTATCCGATCTCCACGATCTCCGCCTCGCCGCCATTGACCAGGTCCGGCGCCTGGGGATGGTTGCCGCGGGCGAGGGGTGCCTTGCGGTTGCGCGTCCAGCGGATCAGGTCGCCGGCACGCAACTCGATCCGCTCGGTGTCGTAGAGGCCCAGATAGCCCGCCGCATTGCCCGAGGGCCGGAACCGCCGTTCGCCGTCCGCATGGGCCAGCACGACCCTGCCGTCGTCGTGGCCCATGACGATGCAGACGTCGTTCGCGCGGCAGCCGAAGACGTCGCGATGGAACACGACGGTGTCGCCGGGCTCGTAGCTCCGGATGTCGGAGGCCTGCACCCGGGTGAGCCGCCGGTTGACCAGGCGGTCGACGGCGAGTGTGCGGCCCCTCAACAGGCCTTCCTCCGCCAGCCCCTCGCGCACGGCCTCGTTCGCCTGCCGGCAGATCGCGTGCGTGGGGGCGAGGATCAGGGTGTCCGCCCGATGCTCCGGAGCCAGCGCGAGCCAGCGACGCCCCGCCTCCAACCCAAGCTCCTCCTGAGGCGCCTCGCGCACCCGATTGCCCAGCCCCGCGATCGCCGCGCCCGGCTCCCCTTCCCGGGCAAGACCCACCGCAGCCCGCAGCTCCGGGTCGCGCTGGCGCTTCACCTCCTTCATCGTCGCTGTCGCCATGCCCGCCTTCTGCAGCAGACGGAAGGGCTGCCCCGCATCCACCGCCTTCAACTGTTTGGTGTCGCCCACCAGCACGACCCGCGCCACCTTCAGCGCGCGCGCGACGCGCAGCAGCGCCTCCATGCGAACGCTGCCGGTCATCGAGGCCTCGTCCACCGCCAGAACCGCGCCCGCGTACTCCGCCTGGGCCCGCGCCAGCCGCTCCGGGTCCGAGAGGTCGCCGAAGCGGGTCAGGAAGTACTGCAGCGTCCGCGTGGGGATGCCGGCCTCCCTGGCGAGAACCCGGGCGGCCACGGCCGACGGCGCCAGGCCCTGTATCTTCCGCTCCCCGAGTAGCTCCTTCACCTCGCTCAGCATGGTCGTCTTGCCGCTGCCGGCATGGCCCTGCACGCCGATCACGAGGTCGTTCGACAACAGCACCGTGCGGACCGCCTCCCTCTGGCCCCGGGTGAGGCGCGACGGCTCGAGCCGCTTCTCCACCATCTCCCCGTTCGCCAGCGCCATGCCCTTGCCGCGCCCCGCCCGCATCGACGCCAGCACGCGGCGTTCAGCCTTCACCGCCCGGTCGGTGACGAAGGCCCGGTCCATCCCCCGGCGTTCCACCTCGATCAGCTCGCCGTCACGCACAAGCCGTGCGATCGCCGCGTCGATCTCCGCCAGCGTGTAGCGCCCCGGCGCGTGTCCCAGCGCCACCGCACGGATCTCGGCCTCCGGGACCGCGGTGCGCCTCTCCGCAACATGCGCCACCGCCCGCGCCACCGCCTCCAGAACGCCCCGCTCCGGCTTCAGCAACAGCTCCGCCGGCGCCCGGAAGCCCGCGCCTGTGAGGCGCGCTTCCGCCCCTTCGGAAACGCCGTCGCGGGGCAGCTTCGGCAGCGCCGGCGCGCGCTTCTGGCTGCGGATCTCGTTGGCCGGCAGGTCCGGCGCTGGCACGCGCGGCACTCTCACCTGCTCGCCGGTCAGCGGGTCGAGGGGCCGGGGTGGCCTCAGAGCCATTCTCTCCCGGACCAGCCCCAGTGCCTGGGCCCGCGCGCGCCATTCCGGCACCAGGTCCGCGAGAGT
This sequence comes from Alphaproteobacteria bacterium, assembly GCA_965237415.1. Taxonomy (GTDB): domain Bacteria; phylum Pseudomonadota; class Alphaproteobacteria; order UBA828; family UBA828; genus WTGU01. The sequence goes on along the minus strand of CBDEFM010000001.1, from coordinate 38,557 downwards.
CCGGTCCTCCTTGCGCCGGCGCGTGTGCAGCGCCGCCATCTGCGTATTCTCCGCCGTGTAGGACAGCTCCTTTTGTTCCAGGTATTCCAGGATCGCCCGGCGCCGGCCCGAGAAGGCATCGATGAACGAGCGCTCGTAACCCGCAAGCTCGAACCCCGGTACCGGCCCCACCATGCGCGGCGCCACCGCCATGCCGAGCGCCTGGAGGCGCCGCGCCAGCTCGTTCCGGTAATACGCTCCGATCAGCTTCTGGCTGCGGCGGATCTTCGTCGGCTCCACGCTCCGCCATTCGCCCGAGGCAGTGCGCGTCATGTTGGCCAGCACGCAGTGGGTGTGCAGCTGCGGGTCCTGGTCGCGGCTCGCCAGATGCCGGAACCCCGCCACCACCATGCCATTCGCGCTCACCCGGGGGCGGCGGCGGGTCGCCGGGTCCCAGCCCCGGGTCTGCAGAAGCTCCGCCTCCACGAAGTCGAGCGTCGCGCGCACCGCCTCGTCGTGAGCCCGGATCACGCGGCGGTCGCCCATCACCAGCGCCTCCAGCGACACCGACTTCGGCGCCGACAGGGTGATGTCCCAGCCCGGCCGGTGCTCGTGCTGCCCCTCGCGCATCCGGCCGAGACGCAGATCCGTCCCGGGCACGTATCCCGACAGCACCGCTTCGAAGCGCGACGGACGCACATGGGCCCTGAGCCCCAGCGCCTTCGCCGCATCCCCGTACCAAAAACTCGCCTGGCGGTGCTCGGGGTCGTTCTTGAGGTAGTAGCCGTCGCGCTCGTAATAGATCACCGCCTTGCCGGACGAACGAACCACCACGACCGTGGCTGTCATCGGCTCAGGCCTCGGATAAGGCCGCGCCGGTGAGCGGCAGAGGCAGAGAGGGGGAACGCCGCCGCCTCGTCCCCCGGTGCGTCCGCGGTCCGCGCGGCCTCGGCGACACGGCTCACGAGCTTGTCGCCCCAGGCCTCGAGCGCCTCCGGCGTTACTGGCGCCGGCTGTTTGGCGGCCGCCGCTCCCTCGGCGACACGGCTCAGTCCGGCCACCTGCTCGCGGAGGTCCCGCACCCCGGTCAGCAATTCCTCGATCGCGGCCGGATCGATACCGGGTGCCGGCTGCGAAGCGGGCGGACGCTCCGCCGGCAGGCTCGCCAGGAGGTCCGGCTGGCCTTGTCTGCTCTTGCCGTCGCGGTCCGCAGTCACGCTACCCCTCCTCTCGTGTGGACGACCTCCTGCACCTCACCGGGGTCGCGGCGGAGACGGAGTCCGCCTCACAGCAGCCGGTCCTGGCGGGGGTCCGTCTTCCCTTCGCCGGCCTACGGAACCTTCGCCCGCTTCGCGGCAGACGGCACGACCGAGGCCACGACCGAGGCCGCAGCGATGCGCGCTCGCTCCTCTCCCAGCACCGAGGCGAGCGCCGCACGCAGCTCTTCCGAGCGGCCCGACCCGGCCATCGCAGACGCCCAGGCGGCGAACATCACCGCGATCCGCTCCTGCATGTCGCGCACCAGGGGACCCGCATCCTCCCCCTCCAGCATCAGCGCGCGAATCTCCCGCACCGCCTCCAGTTGCTCCCGCTGCTCTTCCGCCGCGAGCGCCAGCGCAGGACCGGCGTCCTCTTCCGAAGCGTCCCGCTCCACCAGCTCCACCAGGTAGCGCGCGATCGACAGGCCGCGCTGCTTTGCATTGCTGCGAACGATCTCCCAATCCGCGTCCGTCGCCGAGAGCGAGATGTGCTTGCCCACCTTCCGGCGGCGCCGCGCCCGTCTCACGGCGCCCGCTCCCGTGCAAGCACGGAGATCGCGCTCAGCAGGCTCAGCCCGCTGCCGCCCGGAAGCTCGCGCCGGAGAGCCTGCGCCAATGCCTGCAACTCCAGGACCCCATCCTGCTGCTCCACCTGTTCCTCTTCCGTCAGCACCAGGGGATGGCGGTCCGGATCGTCGGCGAGCGCAAGCTCCATCACATAGCGCGACACTGTCTTCTCCGTCGCCGCCGCGCGCTCCCGGATCATCGCCTGCTCCGCAGGCTTGCAGTGCAGGCTCCGCTGCCGCCTGCCGGACCGCTCCGCCTCCTCCGTCACGGCTCGTCCTCTCCAGCCGGCCCAATCGCCTTCCAGCGGTTCGCCGCGCCGGGATCGGTCAGCCCCTCCAGCATGCCCTCCCGGTCGATCCATTCGTCCACCGCGTCGCAAGCGTCCTCCCAGGCCTCGCCGGCGCCGGCCCCGCGCAGCCGCCTCTCCTCCAGCCTGGACAGCACCAGCATCTCGCGCACCGCCCGGCGCAGGACTTCCGGCGGCAGAGGGGCCAGGTCCAGCGCGCGATGGATCACGTAGCGCGACAGGTCCATGCCGCTCGCCGCAGCCGCCCGGCCGATCCGTTCCCACTCCTCATCGGTCGCCATCACGGCACGCTGGCGGCGCCCGCTGGCATCCTCCCTCATGGCCGCCATCCGTCCGAAAAAGCCTGCGTCAGCTGCAACACAGCAGATCTCCATATGGAAAACGTTGTCACACAGATTCCTCGGGAAATCCTCATAGCCATACCACTCGTATCACTTATAGGTTACGTACAGATCCCATCTATCGGATCAACAGGATTGTATAGATGTTCCAGTCCAACTTCCACACCTGATCCCCCAGCGCAACTCCTCAGTGTCACTTTGTCGATCTCTGTGTCGTTCGAACCAGCCCCATTCGTCCTTGACAGCAACCCTAAGCTATTGTATCATAACCATGATACAGGATGAAACTGCAACCCTACGTCAGCCTCAGTGTACCGCAAATCAGATTTGTAAGTGGCGCACACCTTAGCGACCTGCCCGATTTTCCGGGGCCACCTCAGGGCGAGGCCAGCTCAGACTCCTGACAGGAAACTGCCCATAAATATATCATCTATCTCTGGGACAGAACACTAGCCGCTGCTGTCGGAGGCCCACGTGCGCATTTCGGCGTGGCGGCCGAGGTCGGGCCAGCCATACGCACACTCGCTGAGAACGACGCCGTGGAACGGCTCCTCCCGCGTCGCGATGAGGGTGCCGCCCATGGCCTCGTAGAAAAAGCGAGCCGGGTTCTCCGCCAAGACCCAGACCAACGCGCTCCGACAGCCGGCCGCCGAGAGTGCCGAGAGCAGCGCGCCGAGCAGACCCCGACCGTGACCCGCACCCTGGTGTTCCGGCAGGACATAGAGCGTGTAGACCTCACCGTCATAGGGCAGGTTCGTCGGGCGCGCGCGGCCGGCGTTGGCGAAGCCGACGACGCGGGAGTCCGGTCCCTCGGCCACGCGCGTGATAGATTCCGCCCGTGTGTCACGCAGGATCCGGCGCCAGCTCTCGATGTGGCACATGCGGGACAGGCCCAGAAGCGTCCTGTCGGGGATCAGCCCGGCATAGGTGTCACGCCACGTCTCGACCTGGATGTCGGCGATCGCGGAGGCGTCCGATAGGCTTGCCGGCCTGATCCACACCATGACCCCGGAATACCACAAGCGACAGCCGTTGCGAACGCGGCGGAGAAGTCGGGCCCGGGTCCCTTCGGCTCGTGGGTCACGGCCCTCGGACTGAACGCGAGCAGGTCACGACCGCTTCATCGAAAGGCGGCGGCCGGGGGCGGGATGTCGAATATCGCCCTGCAATGGACCGACACTGATAGAGTGGCGGTACCGCCGGTCGCCCTCCCTGGCGTCGGCGGCGTGGCCTCGCTTGAAGCGGAGCGGCGGCGGAGGCGGCCGGTGGAGGGAACGGAACAGTCCCCGATCTTGGAAGCCCGCGCGATGCGGCTCTTCCCGACCGTCGTGTGGAGGGCCGAGATCAGGCCCCACGCCTGCCGCCGCATCAACGAGGCGATCGTTGCCAAGCTCGCCGCGCTGCGACGCGGGATGGCCACCCCGGCCGCAGGCCGCGGCTGGCAGTCAGGGCACGATTTGCACAAGCTGGATGCGTTTCACGAACTGATCGAAAGCATCGACGTGACCGTGAGGGACGTCCTCGACTATCTGCGTATCGGCGAAGTGGCGTTCGAGATCACCGGCTGCTGGGCCAACATGAATGCGCCGGGCGCCGCACACGGGCTCCACAGCCATCCCAACAACTTCCTGAGCGGCGTCTACTATGTGCGGGTGCCGAGTGGCGGGGACACCATCAATTTTCACGATCCGCGCAGCCAGACGGGGATTCTGCGGCCGCCCGTCGTCGAGCTCAGCGCCGACAATACGGACCAGGTGGTCGTGCGGGTGAGCGAGGGCACGGTCCTGCTGTTCCCGGCGTGGCTGCCGCATTCGGTGGACGCCAACCGCGGCGATCGAGACCGGATCAGCGTGAGCTTCAACGTCATGCTGTCCGGCTACGCGGCGCAGCTGAGCAAGCCGCTATGGCAGGCCGAGCACCACTGACGGGTGGATCATGAGGGCCTTGGACTACCACGAGTCCACCAAGCATTCGTGGGAGCGCATTCGCGCCAATCCCCACTCCCTCGACTTTGCGAACATGCCGCACCCCTTCAAGATCTATATCGACTTGGCGCGCCAGCCGCTCTCGACCGATCTGCCGGACTCGGCGGTTCCGGCGCTGGCCGCGCTGGCGGAACCGGGAGCACACCCCGGTGGCGACCGGGTTCCTGCCCGGAATGAGCTGGCGCGTCTGCTGTCGGCGGTCGGCATCACCAAACGGCGGCGCTATCCGGGCGGCGAGATGCTGTTCCGCGGTGCGCCTTGCACCGGCGCACTCTACCACATCGAGGTCTACGTGATCTGCGCCGACCTGAAAGACCTGCCGGCCGGCGTCTATCAGTTCCAGCCGAAGGATTCCTCAGTGTGCCTGCTACGGCCGGGCGATTGCCGGCAGGTCCTCATCGACGCGAGCGGCGCGCCCGCCGCCGTGGCCGACGCGCCGGTGGTGCTGGTCCTGACGAGCACGTGGTGGCGCAACGCCTGGAAGTACCAGGTGCGTGCCTATCGCCACGCCTGGTGGGATTCGGGCTGCATGGCGGCCAACCTCCTGGCGCAGGCGGCGGCCCTGGAACTCCCGGCCGCCTTGGTGGCCGGTTATGCCGACGACCCCGTCAACCGGCTGCTCGACGTCGATCCTGAGAAGGAGGCGTCTCTGATGCTGGTGCCGATCGGGCGCGGCGGTCCGGCTCAGGCCGCGGCCCCTCCCCGGCTTGCCCCGCTCGGACTGTCGACGGAGCCGCTCTCGCGTTACGAGGTGGCGTACCCGGACATTCCAGCGGTTCACGCCGCCTCCTGCCTGAACACCGGCGCCGAGGCGGCCGTGTGGCGCGGGGCCATGGACGAAGGCACCGAAGCCTCTCCAGACCGGCTCGTCCCCCTGCAACCAGCGGCGGACGATGCGGTTCCGGCCGAGCCGCTGGAGGCCGTGATCCGGCGTCGCGGATCGAGCCGCCGGTTCACCGGCAAAAGCATCTCCTTCACCGAGCTCTCGACGATCCTGGACCGGACCGACCGCGCCATTGCCGCGGACTTTCTGGCGCCCTCCGGAGCGTCCCTCTGCGACCTCTATCTGATCGTCAACGCCGTCGACGGGCTCCCCGCGGGAACCTACGCATACAGGCCCGCGCACGGCGGGCTGGAGCCGCTCCGCGAGGGAACGTTTCGGGTGGAAGCGACGGCCTTGGCGCTGGGGCAGGACCTGGCGGGCGAGGCCAGCGTCAACCTTTACTTCCTCGCCGACCTGCAACGCGTGACGGCGCGTTTCGGCGACCGAGGCTATCGCGCGGCCGAGCTCGAAGGAGGGATACGGGGCGGCAGGGTCTATCTCGCCGCCTATGCACTGGGTCTGGGGGCCACGGGGCTGACTTTCCTCGATGACGACGTGACCGCATTCTTCTCGCCCCACGCGGCTGGCAAGTCGGTCATGTTCCTCGCGGCCGTGGGCCGGCCGGGCCGGCCTTACCCCGTTTCCTGAACGGGGAATCTGGTGTCGAGCCGATGGCGTCCAAATTAGTGACGGTATTCGGGGGATCGGGGTTCCTGGGCCGCCGGATCGTGGAGCATCTGGCCGCCGCCGGGCACGACGTGCGTGTGGGCGTGCGCCACCCCGACCGCGCAGTCTTCCTGCGGCGGCTCGACGCGGACGGCCGGATCGAGCTGGTGCAGGCGGATGTATGGGACGAGGCGACGGTCACACGGGCGGTGGAAGGTGCGGCTTCGGTCATCAACACCGTCGGCCACTATGTCGAAAAAGGGGGCACGACATTCGACAGGATCCACGGCGAGGGAGCTCTGCACGTCGCCCGGCAGACGAAGCAGGCCGGCGCCCTACGGCTGATCCATATCTCCGGCCTGGGCGCCGATCCCGGGTCGGACTCGCGTTATGTCCGTGCCCGGGGGATCGGAGAGAGCCTCGTCAAGCAGGCCTTCGATGACGTCACGATCCTACGTCCCGGCGTGATATTCGGTCCGGGCGATTCCTTCCTGAACAGGCTTGCGACGCTGGCACGGCAAAGCCCGGTTCTGCCGCTGTTCGGAACGGGAGGCACGAGACTGCAACCCGTGTTCGTGGAAAACGTCGCGGAAGCCTGCGTGAGGGTCCTGGCCGATCCCTCCACGCAATGCCGCGTCTACGAACTCGGCGGGCCGCAGGTCTACGCCTACAGGGAACTGGTGCAGTTGGTGCTCGAAGGGATCGGCAGGCGTACGGTCACGCTCCCGGTTCCCTTCCTCGTGTGGGACATCCTGGCGGCCGTGACGGCATTGCACCCCGATCCGCCGCTCACCCGCGATCAGGTGAAACTGATGAAGCGGGACAATGTCGTCGGGCGGCAGGCGTTGACCTTGGAAGACCTGGGCATTCGCCCTACCCCGGTGGAAGAGGTCTTGTCCGCCTGCATCGGCGTGACACCCTCATGATAGCTGTGGGGCGGCGCGCAGATTCGACGCCAATCGGCGCGTCAAACTATTGATCTGATCGGAATCCAAGGGATCGAACTTGCGCGCCGGACAATGGCCTCGGGTGATCGACGCAACAGCACTGCCGCAACGCGAACAAGATGCTCCGCCGGCATTGGAACCCCGACAGGAAATGGCTGATTTACAGCGACGTAGAGAGGCGGTCGCTATGAACCCGCACCGTTTCGAGCGAGGCGCGACGCCTCCACCGCCAGAACGATGCCGACGCGCTGGTACATAGTCTCTCCGCCGTTGACACCTGGGTTTCCGAACGGCCCTTATGCAGCAACAGGAGAATGCGGTGTCGTTTGAGCTGTTTGTCAACGGAACGCTGATGCGGGGCCTCGAGCTCCACGGGAATCTCGAAGGGGCGGAGTTCTTGGGGGAGGCCCAGACGGCGCCGACATATCGCGTGTATTCCATCGACGACCGCCATCCAGGCATGTTCGAGGTGGGCGCGGGCGGCGTGTCGGTGAAGGGAGAGCTGTACCTGGTGGATGACGAGCTGTGGGCACGCATCGAGGCTGGCGAGCCACCTCACCTCTATCGGGGGGAGGCGACGCTATCGGACGGCAGGCGCGCCGAGGCCGTTCTTTACCCGCGCGAGCTGGCCGAAGGCCGGCATCGCGATATTTCCGAGTACGGCGGCTGGCGTGCCTATTTGGAGCAACGATGCGGCGGCTAACCGGCGGGCCGAATCGCCATCGGTATTGCGCATCCTCGGGAACCCATAGCGGACGGGGCCGAGCAGATTGGGCGCATCGTCGCAACTCCGGATGTCGGCGGCATTGCCCCACGCCGTGATAAGCAGACCGCCCGTGTCGGTAATGCTCTAGTCGTTCGCCGTCACTCCAGTGTGACCAGCCATATAGCGGCCGATGGTTGCGCGGTCTGCGTCGCTGGTCTTCGTCTCATAGTTTATCGCGCCACCAAACATGACCAGAATCCGATCTGACAGCTCGAATAACTCGTCCAGATCTTCCGACACGAGCAACACGGCTGCACCTCGGTTGCGCACCGCCGTAATCCGAGAGCGAATCTCGCTTATGGCCGCTATATCCAGACCGAAACATGGATTTACCGCGATTAGGACTTCTACCTCTTGCGAGAGCTCTCTAGCCAAGACCATGCGTTGCACGTTGCCACCGGAGAGTGTTTCGACACGAGCATCGGGCGACGGCGTCCTGATACTGAACTGGTCGATCAATCTGATCGCTGCCGCTCTGATGGCCGCACGGCTGATCAGAAAACCAGCGACGGAGAACGGCGACACGTCGAACGAACGGAAGGCCAGATTCTCCGAAATCGTCATACGCGCCACGCAGGCATTGCGCAGCGGCTCCTCCGGCAGGCAGTAGATCTTGTGGCGGCGCATCTCCGACCGCGACGCGTGATAGGGCGTTCCATGAACCGCGACTGCCCCCTCTGAGGGTTCGCGCTGACCGGCGAGGACTTCTGTCAATTCTCGTTGACCGTTGCCGGACACACCGGCGATCCCGACGATCTCGCCTCCACACACCTCCAGTGAGACGCCGGCGAGCGCTCGATGGCCCTTGTCATCGTCGGCGGAGAGCTCGGAGAGCATGAGGCGAACGGGTCGGTCGGAGCGCTGTATGCGCTCTGCCTGCTTCGGGAGCGTCGTCGTGCCGACCATCATCCGCGTGAGGTCGGTGGGGGACAGCTCTGCGGCGCGCCCGGTGCCGGAGACCCTCCCTTGCCGCAGCACCGTGACCTCCTCGGCGTAGGCGCTGACCTCGCGCAGCTTGTGGGTGATCATCAAGACGCTCAGCCTGTTGGCTTGTGTCATGCGCCTGAGCAATCCCAGAATCTCGTCGGCTTCCCCAGGGGTGAGGACCGATGTCGGCTCGTCGAAGATAAGAATGCGACTGTCGAGATAGAGTTGCTTGAGAATCTCGAGCTTCTGCTTCTCGCCGGCCGAGAGAGCAGTGACGGTTGCGGAGAGATCCACCGAGAAGGGCATCGTCTCGAGAAACGCCTCCATGGCTTGTTGCTCAGCTCTCCACTTGACCACACCCGGCAGATGGCTCCTCGACAAGAGCAGGTTCTCGGCCACCGACATGTTCGGTACCAGCGTGAAATGCTGGTAGACCATGCCGATCCCGAGCTCATGGGCGTCGCGCGGCGAGGTCACGCGATGCGTCTTTCCGTCCAGCAGAAAGTGTCCCGCGTCCGCGCGGTAGTAACCCATGATGCATTTGACGAGCGTGCTCTTGCCCGCACCGTTCTCGCCAAGCAGTGCGTGGAAGGAACCGGGTTCCAAGGTCAGCGAGACGTCATCGAGCGCCACAAGAGGACCGAAGCGCTTCGTCACGGCCAACGCCTCGAGGCGTGGGGGCGCGAGGGCCGCGCTGTCGCTGCTGCTATCGGCCATGGGCTGGGCTAGCGTTCACGTCACATGAGCGCTGCGAGTTACCCCTGAAAGCTCCGGTTCGGCGCGGCAAAGCCGCAGCTGGTGCCGTCCTTGACCTTGACCTCGTCTTCCCAGGGCACCCGATATTGGCCGGCAGCGAGATCGCGCATGTAGGTATAGGGGCAATCCTGGGCACCGCCAGCGACCGCAACGAACCCGCGGTGACCGAACTGATAGATGTTGTTCTCGACGCCCCATTCGCGCCGAGCCTCATCGGCCAGTCTGGGGCGCACCTCCGCGGTGATGATCTCGTCCGCTGCGCCATTTCCGACAACGATCGGCGTGCCATCGAAGTCGCAAATCATGCCTTCGCCCATGGAATTGAACGTGCCGTCGGTGCCGGCCATGCAAACGCTGACCGTGTACATCAGGTTGGAGAACGCATTGGTTTGATTGCTGATCTTCCAGGAATGGCGGATCGGTGCCGTGTATCCCGCGGTACGCAGCATGATGTTGGCGCCCTTGTACGCGCACTCGCGTGCCATCTCGGGAAACATGCCGTCATGGCAGATGATGAGGCCCAGTTTGCTGCCGTTGGGACCGTCGCACACCGGAATCCCGATGTTGCCGGGCTCCCAGGGCTCGACCGGCACCCAGGGGTGCATCTTTCGATAGTAGAGCTGCAGTTCCCCTCGTGCGTCCGCGATGATGCCGCTGTTGTAGGGGTTGCCGTCCGGGTTGTACTCCATGATGGAGAAGCAGCCCCAGACGTCATTGTCGACGCAGGCTTGCTTGAAGGCGGCGACCTCCGGCCCCTCGAGGCGGCACATGATTTCCGCGTTCATGTCCATGGAAAGGCCATGGAGGGCGTATTCCGGAAACACGACGAGATCGAGTGTTGGCATGCCCGCTTTGGCCTTGCGGACCATGCCGCAAATCTTGTCCGTCTGCCTCGACAAGTCCTCCATGGTGACAACAGTCGGCAGTTGAAGCTGCACGACACCGACGACGACGCCGTCGGGCGACTTGTTCAGTCCTCCAAGACCGTTCATTGCTGTGTCTCCTCTCGTTAGCGCGTCACTTGGTGACGCTGAGCTCTCCAGGTGCGCCGACGAGGCTGCGCCGTGGCGAGCTGCTGATGATCATGATGGCAAGAGTGAGCAAATAGGGCGCGGCATTGAACAGGTAGTATCCCTCCGAGAATCCGACCGACTGAAGCGCCGGACCCAACGAACTCGCTCCGCCAAACAAGAAAGCGGCGTACAAGCACTTGATCGGGTCCCACCTGGCGAAGATGACAAGCGCTACCGCCATCAGGCCCTGGCCGCTGGAAAGACCCTCGTTCCAGCTCCCAGGATAGAACAGAGACAGGAACGATCCTCCCACACCTGCGAAGAAGCCACCGGCAACGGTGCTGAGCATGCGAACGCGATTGACGTGATAGCCCATGGCACGGGCTGCATCGGCGCTGTCGCCCACGGTACGCACGATGAGACCCCATCGTGTGTTCTTGAACGACCACGCCATGATCGGTGCCATGGCGACGCCGATGAGAAACAGAGCATTGACCTCAAGGGCAAAACGAATCTGCGGCGTATCGCTCCACCAGCCGAAGTTGATCGTCGGCAGGCGCGGTGCCGTCGGCTGAATCAGCGGCTTGCCGAGGAAGAATGCCAGGCCGATGCCAAAGAGCATCAGCGAGATGCCGACGGCGATGTCGTTGACACGGGGTTGCGAGCAGGCCCAGGCATGCATCGCACCCAGCACCATGCCGATGACGCCGGCGGCGGCGACGCCGAGCCAGGGTGAACCGCTGACAAACGATACGCCGTAGCCGGCCATGGCGCCCATGACCAGGTTGCCTTCGAGGCCCAGATTGATGCGCCCACTTTTCTCGGTGAGACACTCGCCCAGACTGACAAACAGGAACGGCGTACTGACCCGCAATACCCCGGCCAGCACGCCCAGCGGAACGCCCCACCATCCCAGTGCCGCCGCCTCTTCCATGTCAGCTCTTCCTCATCTGGAAGAAGGCGACCCGGCCGTAGAGAGTTTCGCTCGCCAAGATCACGACAAAGATGATGCCTTGCATGACAAGCACCGTCGCATCGGGCAGGTCGTGCCATCGCTGGAGCAGCCCGCCGCTTGCCCGGATGCCGCCGAGCAAGATGGCCACCGGTATGACGGCAAGCGGATTCTGCCTTGCTATGAACGCGATGAGGATGCCCGTGTAGCCGTAGCCGACGACAATGGAACTGCTTGTGCGGCCCTGCACCGCGGCAATTTCAATGGCGCCCGCGAGACCCGCCGCAGCGCCACCGAGGAAGCAGGTCGTCACGATGAGGGGGCCGACGGCGAGCCCGGCCATGCGTGCGGCGCGAGGATTGCCGCCGATGATGTCGCCGGCGAAGCCGAACGTGGTCCCGCGCACCAGAACAAACAGCACGAAGCACACGATCGCGCCGATGATCAATCCCCAGTGGACGTCCATGCCGGGAATGAGGCCGAGCATGTTGGCCTCGCCCACATGCCAACTCGACGGTCTGTGCAGAACTGCGGGATCGCGCATCAGGCCGAGGACAAGGTGGCTCATCACCGCGATCGCGATGTAGTTCAGGAGCAAGCTGCTGATCGTTTCGTTGACACCGCGATAGTGGCGGAGACCGCCGACGAATCCGATCCAAAGGCCTCCGGCGACGGCGCCAGCCAACAACATGAGCGTCGTGATGACGGCGGAGGGAGCCCCTTCGAGCGCGACTGCCGCAGCGACGGTCGCCACGGCGCCGATGACGAGAGCCCCCTCGCCGCCGATCACGATTAGTCCGAGCCGTGCCGGCAAGGCCGTGCAGAGCGCGACCAGCATCAGTGGGGAGGCGCGCTGCAGCGCATTCTGCCAGGAAAACCAGCTACCGAACGCGCCCTTATAGATTGACTGGTAGACCTCGAACGGGTTCTGACCGATGGCAAGCAAGAATAGGCCGAACAGAATCATCGAAACGATGAGAGCGCCCACCGGTATGGCGAGCGCCTCTATCGTTGATGCGGGTGCTGATCGCGGAAGGCGAATAAACGGTATGCGCCATTCCGGGATCACCCTCTCCCGGGGTGACGACATCGCGGTGCAAGATGGCCGCTGTCTATCTCCTCGATTGGCTTGGAATCGTTACGCGCCGGTCGTCCCAACCACGCCCTCGACGAACCAGTCCATGGTCTCTAGCCACAAATCGTTCGCAGCGTAAGACGTACCTTCCGGAATTATGGTTCGACCGTCGTTGCTGGTCATCGGTCCCGAATAGATCTGGAAACTCCCGTCCATGAAGCTGGCCACTGCGGCATCGGCGTCGCTCCGCGCGTCGTCCGATACGGCGCTGCCGTACGGAACGTTCGTCACAATGCCTTCTTTCAGGCCACCGCGAAGAATGTGAGGCCACGACGTACCTTCACGGAGCCAAGTGACGTAGTCGGTGTAGACCTTCTCCCAATTCCAGATGGCGCCTGTGAGATATCCGTTGGGCGCGAGCACGGACTGATCCGTGTGATAGCCGGACGAATAGATGCCACGCTTTTCCGCAGTCTCAATCACAACCTTCGGGGCGTCGACGTGGCATGTGACCACATCAATTCCCTGGTCAGCGAGACTATTGACCGCTTCCGCTTCCTTGACGGGCAACACCCAGTCTCCCGTTACCACAACCTGCATCGTCGCCTCCAGGTTGACGGAGCGCGCACCAAGTGTGAAGGAATTTACGTTACGAATGGAGGCAGGGTAAGGTTTAGCCGCAACGAAGCCGAGTTTTCCGGTCTTGGTCGCATGTCCCGCGACGACGCCAGCAATGTATTGCGCCTGATCTATATATCCATTGTAGCTGCCGGCATTTACGGGCATTCCTTCCTCCCAGACCGACGGAGCGGCGTGGAGGAATTGAACATCGGGGTATTTCGCTGCGACCTTCAGCATGTGGTCCCAATACCCGAACGATGTCGCAAAAATCAACTGAGCGCCGTCGAAGTTTATCATGCTCTCCATAGACTTTTGAACTTCGATGGTTTCGGGAACGTTTTCCTCTTCTACGACCTTGACTCCACTGAGACTCTTCAGCGCGGATACGCCGACGGCGTGCCCCTGATTCCAGCCATAGTCATCTTTTGCTCCAACGTAGACGGCGCCAACAACCAGATCGTCTTGGGCCCATACCGTTCTAGTTCCTGCTACAGGGACTGTCGTCAACGCGCCAACAGCAGCCATACCACTCAGCAGTGAACGGCGAGAAATTGATGTCATGTTGCGCATTTTGTTCTCCCTGTTCTGCGTGCCTGAACCATCAAGTTATTCTTCTTGCTTATCGGCTCGACACTGGCATCCATGGTCACACAGCGTATAAGCGCCGTCAATGGAGCGATCCCGCTGGTGACGTGCGCGATTATGTGTCAGGCGGGAAAGGGGTACTCCCTGTGGTTATGCAAGAGCCACGAACAGGAGCACCCCGATGTCACAGCGAACTGCGACGATTGAGAGTCTACCGATGGCCTTTGAGGCCGTGAAGGAAATGCGAGCGGACGGGCTGAAGTGGGGCGAGGGCTACCGCCCGCTCGGCCGCCAAGCCCTTGCCGAGATCATCCAGGGCCGGATGGCCGAGGTGGTCGACGACTGGCTCGACAGTCTCGATGGCAGCGCCATGCGCGACCGACGCAACGGCAGCTATTCGCGTCATCTGTTGACCGAACTCGGCGATATCGAGCTCAGCGTACCGCGCACCCGGCGCTTCTGCCCGAGCGAGGTGCTGCGCAGCTATGCAAGGCGCGCGCCCGAGATCGACCGTGCCATCCTGGCCGGCTTCGTGCTCGGGCTCTCAACCCGCAAGGTGGGCGAGGTCTTGTTGGCCCTGCTCGGCCGCAAGGTCTCGGCCTCGACCGTGAGCCGGGTTGCCAAGACCCTGGATGAAGCCGTCGCCGCCTTCCATGCGCGCCCGCTTGCCGAGCGCTACAAGGCGCTCATGCTCGACGGCGTGGTGCTGGCGCGCAGGACCGGCGCCGGCGCGCTGAAACGCCCCGTCCTTGGTGGCGCTGGGTATCCGGGCGGACGGCAAGAAGGAGATCATCGACTTCCACCTCGCGACCGGCGAGAGCGCCGCCGCGTGGGAGCGCTTCCTTACCGACCTCTACCGCCGCGGGCTCACCGGCAACGGCCTGGAGATGATCTGTGCCAGAGCCTGCCCCTGCGAAGGCGGGGGGTGGCCGGGGCCTCATCGCTGCCTTGCCGACCGTCTATCCGGGCATCCCTCTGCAGCGCTGCTGGGCGCACAAAGTCAGGAACGTGCTGGGCAAGGTCCGCAAGGCCGACCACGGCGCCGTCAAGGCTGCCCTCCACGCCATCATGAACGCCCCCAACCGGCCCAAGGCGCTCAGTGCCGCACGCCGCTTCGCCAGTGCCTGGGAAGAGACCTACCCCAAGGCCGTCGCCTGCCTGCGCAACGACCTCGACGACCTGCTCACCTGCTTCCGCTACGGTCCGCCACATCGAGGCGACCCTTCCCGAAGGCGTGCCCTTGATCTTCGCCCCCGTCACCTCCGGCAAGACGCTGCTCGATCTTGTCGAGGACCGCGGCTTATGGCCGGACCCGGCACGTCGATGGTGCACGGCGTCGCTTAAGCGCGGCCCAATCCAGCGCGAGCTGCGCCGCTACCTGGCCGCCCATCCCCGTTTTGGCGGACGGCTCGTCAACGCGATGGGAATGCGGGCCGACGAGAGCGCCGCCCGGGCGAAGAAAGACCCCTGGCGTCGCAACGACCGCATGAGCGTCGCCGGCCGCGAGGTCTTCGACTGGCTGCCGGTCTTCCATCTCACCGCCGAGGATGTGTTCCGCGTCATCCGCGAGGCCGGCCAGCGGCCGCACTGGATCTACCGCTACCTGTCGAGATGCAGTTGCAGCTTCTGCATCTTTTCCTCGCCTGCAGACCTCCGCCAGGCGGCCGCGCTCCGCCCTGGGCTCTATCGGCGCGACCACACGCGTCTGAGCGTGCCGCGCAACCGTAGGGGACAGCATCGCTGGGCGGCGAGCGCCGAGGTGGTCGACCTGGTTCGCGGACTGGCGAGGCAGCTGCCGGACGGCGCGATCGCGGCCACGCTCAACCGCCTCGGCAAGAAGACCGGGCGAGGCAACTCGTGGACGGAAGCGCGGGTGCGCACCTTCCGCAATAGCCGTGGCGTTGCCGTCTTCCGATCAGGCGAGATGGCGGAGCGGGGCGAGCTGACGCTGACCGATGCCGCCGCACGGCTCGGCATCAGCAAGATGACGGTGCTGCGGTTGATTGCGGGCGGCACAATCGACGCCACGCAGGTGTGCAAGGGAGGGCCATGGGCCATCCCGGAGGCGCTGATAGACGCCCTGTACGGCACTGACCTGCGCCAATCGCGCCCGCTAACAGCCGATCCGAACCAGGAACAGCTGGATTTTCAATAACGTAGCGAGGTGTGCATTATGCACTCGGACTCGAGGGCCCGAGCAGGATCGCGTTCTCGCGGCGGTCGATGTAATCGCCGCGCGCGAGATCCAGCACCAGCATCTTGTTGAGACTGGGGATCGCCTTGAAGTCGAAGCTCTCGAGTTGTTTGACGACGGGGAACCTGGCCTGCCTGATGCGGCGCTCGACCAGGCGGCGCTCGCGGTCGATCATCTCCAGCTCCACCAGCCGGGCCAGGAACCGCACATGATCCAGCCCCTCGGCCGCGCACTGGCGCGCCAGTTTCTCGTACTCGCGCAGAAAGGTCGGCAGCTTCAGCTTCTTCAGGTGATGCTCGAGCAGGATGCGGGGCGCTTCAGCCATGGCCGGCCCCTCCGGCCAGCAGGGTGGCGTAATCGGCGGCCCGGGTGGCAGCGACGAAGGGCTGGGGTAGGTGCGGGTAGCGCGCCAGGTCGAGACGGGCCGGCCGCTTCTCGATGCACGCCAGCAGCAGGTGCTTGACGGCATCGA
Source organism: Alphaproteobacteria bacterium (assembly GCA_965237415.1). GTDB lineage: Bacteria > Pseudomonadota > Alphaproteobacteria > UBA828 > UBA828 > WTGU01. The sequence goes on along the minus strand of CBDEFM010000001.1, from coordinate 22,322 downwards.
AGCCGATCACGCGCCGCTTCACCGCGTCCTGCACCGCGGCCGTCACCTGGCGCTCCGGAAAGTCCTCCAGCAGGCGCAGGGTCTGGATGTATTCGCGCTTGCCGCGCGGGCCGAAGCGGGCTTCGAGGAGGCGGCGCAGCGTGTCGAAGGCCGGATCGAGCTTCCACCCCCGCAGCGGCGCCGCCTGGTCCAGGGCGCCCGGCTTCCTCTCCAGCAGCGACAGATAGTGCAGCGGGTCGTAGACGACGTCGCCGCGGACATAGGAGCGCCGATGGCGGGCGACGATCCCGGCGCCGAGCGCGATCTCGACCCGGTCGACATAGCCCTTGACCGTCACCTTCTTGTGGGCGTGCACCGCCGGCGCCGAGTAGTCCACCAGCCGGTAGCGCACCAGGGCCGTGGACGAGACCTGGCCCGGCACATGCTCGCAGGCCTCGAAGGGGACGGCGGGCAGATCGCGCAGGGCGTCGAGATCGGCGAGCAACGCCGCCGCCTGGTCGCCTGCCTCCAGCGCGTCGAGCCGCTCCAGGCAGCGCGCCATCAGCCGCTCGTTCAGGACCGACAGGTCGTGCACCTTCGGGATCGGCACCATGAACCGGCGCCGCGCCGTCTTCACCAGGGCCTCCACCTTGCCCTTGTCGTTGCCCTTGCCGGGCCGGCCGAAGCGGTCGCGGAACAGGTAGTGCGACTGAAGATGTGAGAACGCCTGCGTCCTGCGGCGCGTGCCGTCCCCCAGGATCCGCGCCACCGCAAGGGTGGTGTTGTCGTAGAGGATCGAGCGCGGAACCCCGCCGAGGAAGGCGAAGGCGCTGACATGGCCGTCGAGGAAGGCCTCGGTCGTCTCCCTCGGATAGGCCTTGACGAACCAGACGTTGGAATGGGGCAGGATCAGGCAGAAGAAGGCGACCTTCTCCCGCTGCCCCCGCAGCTCCACCACCGCCTCGCCGAAGTCGACCTGGGCATGGCCCGGCGGGTGATGCAGTGGAACGAAGGCCTCGCGCGTCGATTGCCGCCGGGAACGCACATAGTCCTTCACGATGGTATAGCCGCCGGTGAACCCGTACTCGTCCCGCAGCCGCTCGAAGATCCGGTGCGCCGTGTGGCGCTGCTTGCGCGGCACATCCGGATCCGTGTCCGCCTCCAGGATCGCGTCGACGATGCCGGTGAACCCGTCCAGCTTGGGCCGCCTGCCCTCGGCCCCGGGCTGATTGCCGCCGCTGTGTGGAGCGGCCACCGCTTCGCCCGCGAGCTGGATGGGCCGCCGCCCGGCGATGTCCCGTTCAAGCGCGAACTGGTGGTCGTGTGATGTCGCCGAGCCTTGCCGACCGGCTCGCCCGGGTGAGGTCGCGGCGAGACGATCCTAAGAGTCATGCATCCCGTATCGTAACCAGGCCATGGTGCGGGGTGACGTCATGGGAACAGCCTGGATGCAGCAAATTTGGGAGGTCTCAATGGTGAACAGGCCGACACATCAACGCCTGAAATCGCTTCTCGTCGCCGGTTCTCTGGCATTGGGCGTTGCCGGGACCATGGGGCCGACGGAGGCTTCGGCGTGGTCGCTGGAAGAAGCCGCGAAGCCCTACGCCGGCAATGAGGTGCGGGGAATTTGCGACGGCTATTCTCCTTGCCTCGCTTATACCGAAATGGCCAAGAAGTTCGAGGAGCTGACGGGAATCAAGGTGGTCCTGGAAGTCGCCGATCTCGAGGCGGTCTGGCGTCAGGTGCTGGCCGACCAGCTCACGGGCGGGCAGTACTACGACATCTTTCCCGCCGCCAACAATCAGACGGTGGCCTTTGCCGAACCGGGCTTCACCAGCGACCTGACGCAGTTCATGGACGATCCCGCTCTGCGCGACCCCAGCGTCAAGGTCGAGGACTTCGTGCAGACCCATTTCAAGATCTCGGGCTACCACAATGGTGAGTTGGTCTCCGTTCCCTATCACTACCTGCCGCCCTATGCGGCCTACCGCACGAGCATCGCCAACGATCCCACGGAGCAGGCCAACTTCGAGGCGGCCTATGGCTACGCCATGCCCCTGCCGCCCACGACCTGGGAGGTGTTCCGGGATCTCGCCGAGTTCTTCACCCGCGAGAAGGGCGAGACACTGGCCGGTCAGACTCTCGAAACCAACTTCTACGGCACGATTGCAGCGTTCAAGCGCCATCTCACGGTCTACTACGACTATGAGCGCATCCTGCTGGGCATGGGCGGCGAATATGTGGACACGGACCTGAACGTCTCCATCGACAGGGACGACACGGCCGTCAGAGCGCTTCAATACATGCTCGACCTGCGCCAGTTCGCGCCACCCGGTCATACCGAGGCGACGTGGGACACGGAATATTCCGAGATGTGCAGCGGCAACGTGTTCATGATCTTCACCTGGGGCGACACGACGCCGTACCTGGAGATCCCCGGCGACTGTCCGGCATCGGCGGGCGACATGACATACTTCGTCCACCCCGGGACCGGGATCACGGCGGCCTACGGCCAATCTTGGATCATTCCCAAGAGCGCGCAGAACAAGGAGGCAGCCCGGCTCTTCGTGCAGTGGCTGCTGACCACGGAAGTCCAGAACGAGTGCCTGCCTCTCGGGTGCCTCGCGATGAGGAGAACTGCGAGGCCGAGCTGGCGGCGGCGATCGACGGCATCCTGGACGAGGGGCGGCTACCCGCCCCCAACGACCTCAAGGCGCGCTTCGCGCCGGACCCGGGCAAGATGCCCAGGATCGACGTCACCAGGACGCATCTGGCCGGCTACGGGTCTCTGCTGAGCGCAGGAAGTGCGTCATGACCGGCAGCGACGACCTCACGGCAACCGACCCCAACAAGGTCGATGCCATCAAGCTCTCCCTGATGCTCGCCGATCTCCGCCTGCCGACGATCAACCAGCTCTGGAAGAGCTTCGCCAAGCGCGCCGATGCCGAGGGCTGGACCGCCGCCCGCTTCCTCGCAGCCCTCGCCGAGCACGAGCTCGCCGAACGCGACCGAAGGCGCATCGAACGCCATCTCAGGGAGGCCAGGCTGCTCCCCGGCAAGAGCCTCGCCTCCTTCGACTTCATGGCCGTGCCGATGCTCGCAAAGGCCCAGGTCATGGCGCTCGCCGCCGGTGACGGCTGGCTCAACCAGGGCGCCAACTGTCTCGTGTTTGGCCCGCCCGGCGCCGGCAAAAGCCATCTTGCCTCTGCCATCGGCCTCGCCCTGGTCGAGAACGGCTATCGCGTACTCTTCACCCGCACCACCGATCTGGTGCAGCGCCTGCAGGTGGCAAGGCGTGAGCTCGCCCTGGAAAGCCAGCTCGCAAGGCTCGACCGCTACCATCTTCTGATCCTCGACGTGCGACATGAAGCTGCGTGAGTGATTGTTTTGCTTGAGGTCTTACAACCTCATGACAGAACCCGCCGTTCCTTCGGCGGTAGCCTAGGGGTGCGGGCATTGCTGGCAACGGCGATGTTCGAAGCCATCCCGACAATGTACCCCGATCCCGCAAGGGTGAAGCAGACCCCGCGAGGGCAAGCGAAGCTGCGAGCATCACGCAGCAGGGGGCTAGGCTTCGGAAGCATGGTGAACGTAAGTGAACCGATGATAAACCTCGTAAATTGTAACATGCCAAAGATGCTGACAGGCATGAACCAAAAGGTACGTGGGGGCGGTCTCTGGACGGGTCGAGTACCAGAGCAAGGACAACAGCCCCCACCGGGGGATAGTCGGCACCTAACCTTCCAACTGTCACTCATGCGGAACATGGTAAGCCCGTATTCTCGCCCATCAGGGCAAAGCGAACCGCAAGGAACGCCGATGGGAATGCGGGTATGGGATGCCGGAAAAAGCGAATGCCGTGCTGTAATCGTGCGGATAGGGGTTGAGGAAATATCCGACATCATCCCGCCCGAAAGGGAGCAGACTTCCGGTTGGTTTCTCCTCGCAAGAGAGTTTGCAGAACCATCGCAAAGGAGGACAGGCAAATGACAGTCATGAGCATGACTGGTGCGGCCTCCGGCGGCGAGATCGACTGGCACAGCATCGACTGGGCGCAGGCGCATCGCACCGTTCAAAGGCTGCAAAGGCGTATTGCGAAGGCGACCAGGGAAGGACGCTGGGGCAAGGTGAAAGCCTTGCAGTGGCTTCTGACCCACTCGCTGCACGGCAAGATGCTCGCCGTAAAGCGGGTCACTGAGAACCAAGGCAAGCGTACCCCCGGAGTGGACGGAGAAACGTGGTCCACGCCGGGATCGAAAGCCAAAGCTGTTATGTCGCTCAGGAGGCGCGGATATCAACCGAGCCCTCTGAGACGGGTGTACATTCCAAAAAAGAACGGCAAGAAGCGCCCGCTAGGCATCCCGACCATGCAGGATCGCGCCATGCAGGCTCTACACCTGCTGGCCCTGCTCCCGGTCGCGGAAACCCAAGCGGACCCGAACTCCTACGGCTTTCGGCCGAAACGAGCGAGCCGTGATGCAATCGGACAGTGCTTCAAAGTACTGGCCAATCGCACCAACAGGGCTCAATGGGTTCTTGACGCTGACATTGCCGCCTGTTTCGACAACATCAGCCACGACTGGCTTCTCGCCAACATCCCCATGGACAAGGCGGTTCTCCAGAAGTGGTTGAAATCCGGCTTCGTCTGGAAAAACCAGATGTTCCCAACGGAGGCGGGCACTCCGCAAGGCGGAATCATCTCGCCGACGCTGGCGAACATGACTTTGGACGGTCTGGAGCCGACGCTGCTACGGCAGTTCGGGATCAGACGTCCGCAGAAGAAACGCAACGAACATAAAGTCAATCTGGTTCGGTATGCCGACGATTTTGTTTTGACCGGCGCAACGCAAGAAACGCTGGAAGAGGCACGATCGGTCATCGAGGACTTTCTACGGGAACGGGGCCTTGCCCTGTCACCCGAAAAGACCAAGGTGGCGCACGTTGATACGGGCTTCGACTTTCTCGGCTGGAACGCTCGAAAATACGATGGGGTTCTTATCATCAAACCATCGAAGAAGAACGTCCATGCGTTCCTACGCAAAGTCCGGGAGATCATCAAGAAGTCCCCCACGGCGAAGCAGGAAAACTTGATAGCTACACTCAACCCCATCATCAGGGGCTGGGCCAACTACCACCAGAACCAAGTGGCCAAAGACACCTTCCACAAGGTGGACCACCTTATCTGGGAGCAGCTTTGGAAATGGGCGTGTCGGAGACACCGGAACAAGTCCCGGAAATGGGTAAAACGACGCTATTTTATCCGTGAAGGGTCTCGGGACTGGATCTTCAGCACGTCAGTCAAAAAAGAGGGCAAGGCGAAGAGGATTTACCTGACCTACGCCAGCAATACCCCGATCCGGCGTCACCGCAAAATCCGCAGTGTCGCCAACCCGTTTGATCCCGCCTGGGACGAGTACTTCGAGGAAAGGCTCGGCTGGATCATGGAACGGGACCTCAGGGGTAAGAGGCAACTGCTTCAGCTCTGGCAACAGCAGGCCGGGCAGTGTCCGCAATGCCGAGAGCCCATCAGCAAGGAGAGTGGATGGCACGTCCATCGCATCCTGCCGAGGGCTCAAGGCGGAACGGACCAGTCCTCCAACCTGATGCTCCTTCATCCCAACTGCCAAAGGCAGGTTCTTAGCCGCGGTTACAGTGATGGTTCACCGGCTCCCGTCAAAGGGGGCTTTGTAGAGACTTGAGCCGTATGCGGGGAAACCCGCACGTACGGTTCTTAGGGGGGAATGGCGCAGTGATGCGCTGTTCCTACCCGACGACCTCGCCTACGTGCAAAAGGATCAGGCCGAGACCAGCGTCCTCTTCGAGCTCATCTCGGCGCGCTACGAAAGGCGCTCTCTTCTAATAACCGCGAACCAGCCCTTCGGAGAATGGAACAAGGTGTTCCCGGACGAGACCACTGCGGTGGCCGCCGTCGATCGCCTCGTCCACCACGCCACAATCCTCGAGATGAACGTCGAGAGCTATCGCCGCCGCGCCGCGCTCGACAGACGAAAAAGGGGACCGGGGCGGCCCGCCAAGATCGCCACCGAGAAAAACACCACCGAGGACTGAGCCACGCACGGGTGCCGCCCCGGCGGCGCTCACGCTCGCTCCCTGCGGCCCGTCGGCATCTCAGTCGGCGGGCCGCACTTTACTCCACGCATCCCGGCCGCAATCCCCCACAGCGATATCGCACCGATCGATCATGCGGACGCTCCGCGACAATCTGTGTGTGTCGCGCCGCGACAATCAACGAGACGAAGGCCCTTGCAATGCCCGACGCTGCCCGCAATCATGCGCCCGCCGCTGGCGCCGGGAATCTCACCCTGATTGACGCGCGGCTCTCATCCAGATCGTCGCGCTATACTTCGGTCATGTTCTGGCCCCCGCCGTGATAGACGGAGCCCAGATAGATCAGGCACGACCCGCGCGGCATGACGGCATAGGCTCTCTCGGAATTCTCGTCGGGATAGGTGTCGTCGTCCCAGACATGGCTGCCGAGGACCACGTTGGTCGCGCCGTTCTCGATCGTGAAGTCCGTGAGCGCCCACATCGTGTTGCACAGGCACTGGGGCCCGGGGTGGCGGAAGGGCATCAGGCCGTCGTCGCGGTGGATGATCTGCAAGCCCTGACCCGGGCCGATCCGCACTGCCTGCGTGACATGAAGCTGATAGCGTTCGCAGCGCGGCAACAGGATGCGGTCCATCGCCCTGAGTATCTGCGGGCAGGTGGCGAGCTCCTCGCCATAGGTCTTCGATTTCGCGACGAGCGAGCTCACCCGCCTCGTCTTGTCCCCCCAGAACTCGCCCTCGCCGTTGAAGGCACGTGCCAGGAAGGGTTCGAGCTCCGCGTTGACCCGGTCGACCACCTCGTCGTCAACGACCTGACGGTAGATGACGGCACCGTCCTCCTCGAGAATCGCCATCGCTTCGTCGGCAGGCGTATGCCGGTCAATTGAACGCACTTCTGCCATGGTCACCGCGCTCTGTTCGGTCGGACGATGTTAGCCCGGAATTCTCGCCACGGACACGGCCTGCGTCGCGGCTAGGCGTTCGATCCGCTAGTCACCTGACACTGAAGTTGAGATCATTATAAATTGGCAGTGTCGTCACACTAAGTCGCTCTATTGTCGAAGAATATGGTCGTCCAATATAGCTGTCTTTATGTGGCGCACTTTGGATTCAGATGACTAGGAGCAGGCCGAAAAGCATAGCGGTGCCTACGGTTGAGGCTCGCGACGTCGCGCGGGACGCGCGCGGAGCGCACGATGCGGGCGGGCGCCTGGACGCGACCCGAAGGGCGGCGCTCTCTGGCCGACAGCGTGCGTCACGGCGCTTGCCCGATGCCCCGCATCGTGCGCTCCCGCGCGCGTGGCCGCGCGACGCGCTGCGCGCCGTTCCTGCTCTGTCAGCCGGACAGCGCCGCGCAGACCATGACCGTGGTGAGAAATGCGGGCTAGTCTGTCGAGCGGGTCCCGTTGCCGGTCAGGCAACAGCACGGTCGGCGCGAACATACTCCAGCTTGTAGGGCACGTCGGCGATCGCTCCGGCGTCGAGCTCGCGGGCGGAGCGGTGGCCCTCGTAAACAGCATGCTGGATCGTCGAGGCGGCCACGCAATCGCCGATCCGTTCGAGCCTCTTGATGCCGGCCTTCTCCAATTTCTCCGGCGCCGCCGCGAGCTCCCGATAGAGAGCGTCGTTCGGCAACCGCGAGGTGGCGAGAACGAGAGACTGATAGCTGAGGTGCTGCCGCCTTACATCGTGATAAACATTATAGATCTCGATGCTGTTGTCGCCGATCTGGGCGATGTTGTGATCGGTGATCAACTCGATCCCCATGGAGAGGACCTGGCTCATGATCTTCTCCAGCTCCAGGGTGTTTTCGGTCCAGCGCGAGAGCTCCATCAGCGGCGTGACGATGGTCACCTCGTGACCCGCAGCGCGGAGCTTCTCGGCAATCACGCCACCCATGTAGAAGTGATCGTCGTCGAACACGACCACCGGGCCTTCGAGTGCCTTCCCGCTCATCACGTCGTCGGGCGTGAAGACCCTCCTCCCGTCGCATCCGGGAATTGGGTGCGCGTTGGTGTAGGCAACGCCGTCGCCACGCCAGTGGGAGCCGGTCGCGATGATCACGGTCTCGGCGCCGTAGTCCAGCACGTCCTGTGCCGAGAGGCTGGAGCCGGTGTGCACCTCGACGTTCTTCATCTTTTCGATTTGACCGACCCGGTAATCGCGTACACGTCCCCATGCCGCAAGGCCGGGAAGTGCGCTCTCGCGCGTCACGCGGCCGCCGACGTCGGGCTGCGCCTCGACGAGGTGCACCGTGTAGCCCCGCTGCCCGAGCGCGCGGGCGCATTCCAATCCGGCCGGCCCCGCGCCGACGACGAGGACGCCGTCATCGGACCCCTTAGGCTCGATCTCTTCTGCGTGCCAGCCGCGCCGCCATTCTTCGCCGGCGGTTGGGTTCTGCGTACACCGGAAGAGGCTGCCCGTATTCTCGGAAGCAACGCACATGTTGCAGCCGATGCACTCACGGATATCGTCGTTGCGGCCTTCTTCGATCTTCTTGGGCAGGAAGGGATCGGCGATCGAGGGCCGCGCCGCGCCGATGAAGTCGGTGATTCCGCGGTTGATCTGGGAGATCATCGTGTCGGGTGAGGTGAACCGCCCCACGGTGACGACCGGCCTGTCGGTCTTCTGCTTGACGAAGGCCACGAAGGGTTCCTGGAAGCCTTCGTCGGTGAAGCGCGACGTGGCGGAGTCGTAAGCCCAGTCGCTGATGTTCACGTCCCACAAGTCGGGCAAATCGGAGAACATCTCGACCACCGCCTGGCCTTCCTCCTGCCAGGTGATGCCGTGCTCGCCGCGATTCTCGTCGACGGCCAGCCTGAGTGCCACCGCCGCCCTGTCGCCAACGGCTTCCTTGGTGTCTTCCAAGAGCTCACCGATCAGCCGCGCGCGATTCTCGACGCTGCCGCCATATTCGTCGGTGCGGTGATTAGTGTGGGGCGAGAGGAAATGCTGCGGCAGAGCGATATCGTGACCGGCATAGACGTAAACGATGTCATAGCCCACATTGACCGCGCGCTTTGCCGCATCGACCTGCCAGCGCCTGAACTCGCGAATGTCCGCCTTGTCCATCTCCCGGCCCATGATCGGGTCCCAATTGTAGTGAACCGTATTGGGCGAAGGGCCGAGCGGAACTTCCTTGGTCTTGCGGTTGGAAAAGCCGAGCCCGTTATGAACCAGCTCCACGGAGGCGAGCACCCCGTATTCGTGCATCGTATCCACCCAGCCGCGCAACTGCTCCGCGTACTCGTCATTCCAGAGTCGCCGTTCCCCATAAGGTGCTGAGCAGGAGCTTGGATGAATGCTGCATTGCTCGGTGGAAATGACGGCCCATCCGCCTTCGGCTTTCATGCGCCGATGCGCGACATCCCCATGGTGCTCGGTGTACCCCATCGCATTGCAGTGAGGCACTTGATAGAAGCGATTCTTGGCAATCTTCGGGCCGATCTTGATCGGCGTGAACAGGATGTCATGGCGGGGATCGCGGGCCATTGTTGCCTCCCTGCACAGAATGCAGGCAGCGCCGCTGCAGGGGCGCGCCCTCTTATACGTCCTTGGCGATAGTCCGGCAGCGAACGCGCCGAGCGCGTGGGCGCAAGGCGCGGCGCTGCCGGGATGTGAGACCCTCGCCTAGGCGGCGAGCTGCTCGGCCTCGGGATCGTGAATGAAGAAGACCTTGCGCACGGTCTCCTCGATTACCCAAGTCACCTGCTCACCCTTCGACGTGTAAAAGATATCGCCGGCGGTATAGGTGTGGGTCGTGCCGTCCTGCTCCGTTACGTGGATCTTGCCCTGGAGCAAGGTGCAGATCTCGTCGCCGGGATAGGTGTATTCGAACTTGCCCGGCGTGCACTGCCAGACGCCCGCCATCGTGCGCATGCCGAAGCCGCCCAGATCGAAACGTCCCTCGTGCACCGGGTTCCCTTCGAGCACATTCACGAACGGCAGATCACCCAGCGGCGGCCATGGCTCGAGGCCGCCCTCGTCCTTCAGCGTCACATAGTTGAGCATTCTCTTTTCCTCTCCTTTGTGGGGTCTTGTCCCCTATCAGTCTACCCGGTCCATCGGTTGAGTCATCGGTCGCTTTGCAGAAGCCTCATGAGCCCGATGCAGGAACATGTGTGACCTCTCAGGCGACCCGCTTGGGGAACGTCTCGTGCCCCCAGACCTGGCGTTCGCGGATCCACGGCAGCGGTTGCTGCGGATCGTCCGACTCGAACTCGCGCGCGATCCGGTGGCCGTCGAAGATGGCATTGGCGATGAGGCGCGGGGCGTGGCAATCACCGACCCGATAGACCGCCTGGATGCCTTGCCCGGCCCACTCCGCGTTGCGCGCCTTGACCTCGCGGAAGACCTTGTCGTTGCTCAGCCGCCCCGTGCACAGGACCACGCTGTCGCACTCAAGCTCCGTCACCTCGGTGCCGGCGCGGCGCGCAAATTCTCCCTTTTTGGGCGTCATGGTGCGAACGTAGCCGTCCCGATAGAGATAGAAGATGGTGAGCTTGACAGCGTTGTCTACCTCCAGCTTGTCCGCCCAATGGAGGGTATATTGCTTGATCGACTTTTCATGCAACATGCGTCGGACATCGTGGATTTCCTCGGTATAGATACAGTGCGGTGCAACGGTGTCGAAATTGGTGACGATAGTAACATCGCTGCCTCGATCCGCCAGCAGTTCCGCCATGCTGATCCCGGTGAAGTAACCCTCGTAATCGAGCACCACCACGCGCTTACCGGTCTCCTTGCCGGACATGATCTGCTCGGGCGTACAGACTTGGGGGAGGGCGGCATCGGCGCCTTCCAGCGGTGCCTGGGTCACGCCGCCGAGACCGTTCGTCGACCACTGAGCGCCGGTGGCAAAGACCACCTTGTCGGCGCCGTATTCCAGAACGTTGTCGGCGCTCATCGTGCCGACCCCGGTGTGAACCTCCACGTTCTTGAGTTTGTCCAGCTGGCCCTGCCTGTAGCTGATGATGCGGCCCCATTCGGCCAGATGGGGGTAGCGCATGATGTCGCGCACGCAGCCGCCGATCTCGTCCGTTCCCTCGCGCAGGTGGACGTCGTAGCCGCGCTCGCCCAGCACGCGCGCGCATTCCATGCCGGAGGGTCCGCCACCGACCACGAGGACCGAGCACGGATTCTCCGCGCGCTCGAATTTCTCAGGGTGCCAGCCGCGGCGATATTCCTCCATCGATGTGGCGTTCTGCGTGCAGATGAGGGGGGTTGTCTGCCACCACTTGGAGAGGCAGATGTTGCAGCCGATGCACTCGCGAATGTCGTCGGTCCGCCCCTCATCGATCTTGTTGGGCAGGAAGGGATCGGCGATCGAGGGGCGTGCCGCACCGATGAAATCGGCCTGACCGGACTTGATGATCTGAACCATCTCGTCGGGGCTGGTGACGCGGCCGGCGCTGACCACGGGCACGCTGCAGGCCTTCTTGGCTTCCCTGATCCAGGGCGCCATGTAGTTGGACGACGCGGAGCGCGAGGGAGCGATTTCCAGCCCGAGTTCCGAGTAGCGCCCGACCTTCATGTCCCAGACGTCGCACAGGCCTTCTCTGTCGTGAAGTTCGATAAACCGGATGCCCTCGTCCCAGACCTCGAGGCCGTCCGGCCCGTCCATCGTGTCGACGGCGTAGCGATAGCCGACGGCGCACGTATCGCCGACGGCCTTCTTGGTCGCCTCCGCGATCTCGAGTGCAAAGCGGGCGCGGTTCTCGAATGAGCCGCCGTACTTGTCCGTTCTCTTGTTGTAGTAGGGCTGAAGGAACTGATTCATGATCATCGAATCCGAAACCAGGTTCTCGATGATGTCGAAGCCGGCGTCACGCGCCCGTATTGCGGCGTCGACGTGCATCTGGATGACGGCACGGATGTCGTCTTCATCCATCTCGCAGACACTCGCCAGAGGGACTGCTTCCGACGGCGCTTGGCTCGGAGCACGGCTGATTGCGCGGGACTCACCGCTCTGAGAATGCAACCGGCGTAATAGAGTTCCACGCCAGCGAGCGCCCCATGCGCGTGAATGCTGTCGGTCACGTGCCGCAAGCTGATGACGTCGCCTTCGTCCCAAAGACGCGCGGACCAATGGGGCGAATCATCTGATTCCGGGTGGATCGCGGTATATTCGATGAACACCGTGCCCCAGCCACCCTCGGCCTTCATGCCGCGAAACGCTGCCTGGGTGCCGGGACGGTCTGAGCCCGCACTGTTGCAATAGGGAGTCTGCCAAAAGCGATTCTTAGTCGTTTTCGGACCGACTTTAACCGGCTCGAACAGAATATCGTGTTCCGGATTCCGCGGCATTGTTTTTACCCCTCCTTGCTCAACTACATAATCAAACTCTTTTTTCTTATTGCTCTCATACCATACAATAATGTACTTACAATGCAAGACTTACATACATCAAAGTCGTTCTTGGCACTTCAATCTAAAGAGTTCGTTCGACCCGATCACACAGGGAAGAACCGACGTCGCGCATTGAGATAAGACTCTTCGAAATCCGAATTCCGCTCTGCCCCTGCCTCCAGGCGTCCCGTCCACCCTACTCCGGGCGGGCCATCGGGCGCTATCGCGCGAGGCGGCACACTTGCCCTCGCGCGGCCGCTGACTGCAAGCTGAGCACGCAACGCCCGCAGGGAGAAGGACAACGCAATGGCGAACGCAACGTACGACGCAATCATCGTCGGCGCGGGCCATAATGGGCTCGTCGCCGCCTTCTATCTCGCGCGGGCGGGGCGCAAGGTGCTGCTCTGCGAGCGCAGACCCTTCGTCGGCGGCGCCTGCGCGACGGAGGAGCTTTTCGAAGGCTACCGCGTCTCGTCTTGTTCCTACGTCATGTGGAAGCTCGAACAGAAGGTGCGCGATGACATGGGCCTCGACGCGCGCGGGTTGACCATGCACTTGATCGACCCGCCCGTGTTCCTTCCCTACGAAGACGGCTCGCACGCACTCCTGCACTACGACATGGAGACCACGGTGGAATCGATCGCGCGGCTGAATACGCGCGACGCGGCGCGCTTTCCCGAATGGGTCGACCTCTGGACCAGGGCAACCGCGCTGGTGCAGCCCTACATGCTGACCGATCCGCCGACACTCTCCGACGTTTGGGAACGCGCCAAGGCGAACGGCGACGAAGCGGTGTTGGAGCGTTTATTCACCTCGTCGCTCGTCGACCTCGCGGCCGACTATTTCGAGGACGAGCGCGTGCGCGCGATGATGCTCTACGTGCAGGATATGGCCGACCCCTACGCCAATGGCAGCGCCTGGGCCGAGATATTCTTCCAATTCGGCGCTGCTGGCGGGCACGGCTTCTACGTCGTCGAAGGCGGCATGGGCTCGATCACCCGCACCATGGCAGAGGCGGTGGCGGAGCAGGGCGGCGAGATCCGCTGCGATGCGCCGGTCGTGCGGGTGCTGGTGGAGGGCGGCGCAGCTACCGGCGTGCGCCTCGCCTCGGGTGAAGAGATCCGCGCCGAGATCGTGCTCTCGAATGCCGATCCCAAGCGCACCTACCGGAGCCTCTTCGGGCCCGAGGATCTGCCGGCGGGTCTCATGAACCGCGTGGAGCGGCTCAAGACCGAGACCGGCTACTTCAAGTTTCACTGCGTGATGGACGAGCCGCCGGACGTTTCGGGTTATCTCGACGGATATGACGGCCCGCCCATCTCCTACATTCTGATCGCGCCGAGCCTTGATCATTATGCCCGGGCGGGAGCGGAAATGCGGGCGGGAGAGCCCTGCAGCGAGCCGATCTGCCACCTTCAGGTGCCGACCTTCTATGACAAGACACTGACCGATCGGGATGGCCATATTTGCTCGATCTGGGGTCTCTACGCGCCGCCGCGGCTCGCGACAGGCACCTGGGAGGAGCGGCGCGAGGAAGTGGGCGAAGGAGTCGTCGATTACGTGACGCGCTTCGTCCCCAATTTCCGCTCAGCCATCCGCGAGTGGATGTTCATGAGCCCCTGGGACATCGAGCAGCGCACGGGGATCACCGATGGCGCAATCCGCCATCTCGACGTGGTGCCGAGCCAGTTCCTGAGGGGGCGGCCCGGCTACGATACCGAGATTCGCAACTTCTATCTCTGCGGCGGCGGCACGCACCCGGCCGGCGAGGTTACCGGCGCACCCGGCCACAACGCCGCCCACCACATCCTTCGCACCAACGCCTGACTCCCCTCGCCCCGCTTCGTGATCCAAAGACCCGCTGATAGACTGAGCGCCGCCGAGCGCAATGCGGGAGGGCTGCAGCCGATGACCCAAGGGTTTCCCGACCAGGCGCGTGTCGTGATCATCGGCGGCGGGGCGATTGGCTGTGCCACCGCGTACCATCTGGCGAAACACGGCTGCGATGATGTCGTCCTGGTCGAGAAAGCCAAGCTCACTTCTGGATCGACCTGGCATGCCGCCGGCGCCTTCGCGCAGTTCCGCACAGATCCGAACGCGGGGCGGCTTATGGCCTATGGCGCCGACCTCTACGCCTCGCTCGAGGCCGAAACCGGCCAGGCCACGGGTTGGCGGCAGACCGGCGGCATGCGGGTCGCCTCGAACCGCGACCGCCGCCACGAGTACGAGCGGGCGATCACGACGGCGCGCTCCTTCGGCGTCGAGATGCAACTGATATCGGCGAAGGAAGCGCAGGCGCTCTTCCCCTTCATGACCATCGATCATGTGGATTGCGCGCTCTATATCCCCTCCGACGGCGCCCTGAGCCCGTCGGATACATGCATGGCACTGGCGAAAGGGGCGCGCCAATACGGTGCCCGGCTCTTCGAAGACACCGCGGTGACCGGTTTCGAGATGGAGCGCGGCCGTGTCAACGCAGTCAGGACGGAGCGCGGCACGATCCGCTGCGAGATCGCGGTGATCTGCTGCGGCATCTGGTCGCGCGAAGTCGGGCGGCTCGCGGGGGTGAACGTCCCAATCCAGCCCTCGCATCATTGCTATTTCATCACCGAGCCGATCGAGGGCGTGACCCGCGACCTGCCGACGACGCGGGACCCCGACCTCTGGCACTACATCCGCGAGGAGGTCGGCGGACTGCTCGTCGGCCAGTACGACCCCGATCCGATCCCGTTCACCGATCCGATACCCAGGGACCACGAGTTCAAGCTCATGCCCGAGAACCTCGACCACTTCATGCCGAGGCTCGAAGGGTTGCTCGACTGGATTCCCGTGCTCAAGACGGTGGGCATCAAGAGCTGGTTCAATGGCCTGGAATCCTTCACCGAAGACCAGAATCCGGTGATGGGCGAGGCGCCGGAGGTGCGCAACATCTTCGTGAGCGCGGGCTTCAATGCCTACGGTCTCACCGGCTGCGGCGGCGCCGGTATGGCGCTCGGCGAGTGGATCCTGAACGGCGAGCCGCCCTACGACATCTGGAGCTTCGATATCCGCCGCTTTAGCGGCTACCACAGGGCCGACAGCCAGGTTCTGGTTCGTTCGCTGGAAGGCCAGGGTCACCATTACACCATCGTCTGGCCCCGCGAGGAGATGAAGGCCGGCCGGCCGCTACGGCGTAGCGCGATCTACGATCGCCTGGCAGACAGCCGCGCCTGCTTCGGCGCCAAGTTCGGGTGGGAGCGGCCCAACTGGTTTGCGCCCGAAGGGGTCGAGCCGGTGGAGATCGACAGCTTCGTGCGCCCCCACTGGCACGCGCACGTCGCCGTCGAGCACGCGTCCTGCCGGGGTGCGGCCGCCCTCTTCGACCAGTCGTCCTTCGCCAAGTTCGCCCTGGTTGGGCGCGATGCGGAGTCCTGCCTGCAGCGCATCTGCGCCGCGGATGTGAGCAAGCCGCCGGGGCGCATCACCTACACGCAGATGCTCAAGGGGCACGGCGGGATCGAATGCGACCTGACCGTCGCGCGCATCGCGGACGACTCCTTCTACATCGTTACCGGCACCGGCTTTGCGACCCACGACTTCGACCATATCAGCTGCAACATCGATCCGGACGCCCACGCCTCGCTGATCGACGTCACCTCGGCCTACGGGGTGCTCGCGCTGATGGGGCCGCGCGCCCGCGAAATCCTCGCTGCCGTTGCCGAAGGCCCTCTCGGGCCGGAGGACTTTCCCTTCGGCGCGGTGCGGGAGATCTACGTGGCCGGCGCGCCCGTCCGCGCCATGCGCATCACCTTCGTGGGCGAGCTCGGCTGGGAGCTCCACGTTCCGACCGACTACATGGTCACGGTCTACGATGCGCTGAAGGAAGCGGGTGACGCGCACGGGCTGCGCGATGCGGGCTACCGGGCGATCGACAGCCTGCGGTTGGAGAAGGGCTACCGCGTGTGGGCGGCGGATATCGGTCCTGACTTCAACCCGCTGGAGGCCGGCCTCGACTTCGCAGTTGCGTTCGACAAGGCGACGCCGTTCATCGGCCAGGACGCTGTGCGGAGGCAGCGGGAACAGCCGCTGACCCGCCGCCTCGTGACCTTCACCATCGCGGACGACCCCGAGGTGCAGCTGTGGGGCCGTGAGACAATCATTCGGAACGGCGAGCGCGTGGGCTGGCTCGCTTCCGGCGGTTTCGGCCACACCGTCGGCCAGAGCATTGGCATGGGCTATGTGCGAAACCCGGCGGGCGTCGGCGACGACTATCTCGCGAGTGGCACGTATTCGCTGGAGGTCGCAACGCGCGAGGTGCCGGCCGAACTCCACCTACGGCCGCTCTACGATCCGGACAACGAGCGGGTCAAGGCGTGAGCGCCGCCCGCAACCGGGCGCATGAGGCATGACGGACAAGCCCATAACAGACGACGAGGTTTATTCGCTGGTCGGCGGCGCGCGCGGCATGGAGGCGCGCAGCGGCGCGGCGATCGAACGCGCCCGCGCGCTGCCGATCTGGACCGGCGCCGTCGAGCCCGCCTTGTTGAGCGGCGGTCTCAGCAACATCAACCTCACCGCAGAAGACGATGGCCAGCGCTACGTGATCCGCGTCGGCGAGGACGAGCCCTTCTTCGGCGTCTCCCGCGAGCACGAGCTCCAGGCCTTTCGTGCGGCCCACGCCGCAGGGGTCGCGCCGGAGGTGGTCTACGCCGAGCCCGGCCTGATGGTGATCCGCTTCATCGAAGGCCGTTCGCTCCTGCCGGCCGACGTGCACGAGCCGGAGCAGCTCGCCAAGGTGGCCCGTCTCTTTCGCCAGCTCCATCGCGAGGCGCATAAGCACCTGGACTCGACGGGCTTCATGTTCTGGCCGTTCCAGCATCATCGCTCGTACATTCGGTTGTTGCAGGAACGCTCCGACCGGCTCTACGAGCGATGGCTAGCCATGTTGCCGGGCCTCGCCGCAGCGAACGAGGCGCTGGAGCGCGCGATGGGTCCGGCGACCATCGTCTTCGGCCATAACGACCTCAACCCGCAGAACATCATGGACGACGGCGAACGGCTCTGGTTCGTGGACTGGGAGTTCGCCGGGTTCGTGGTAGACCTGTTCGACCTCGGCGTCCTCGCCATGAATATCGAGATCAGGCCGGACGAGATCGACCCTTATCTCGAGAACTATTTCGACGCCCCGGCTACCGACGAGCTTCGCTACCGCTTTGCCGCCGCGACAGTGGTTGCTGCCATACGCGAGACCACCTGGAGCATCGTCTCCGAGGTGATGGACAAGCCGATTGACTTCGACTTCCGGATCTACTCGACGATGAATGCGGACCGCTACGAGCGCATGTACGCTGAATTCTGCGAGACCTATGGCACTTCGGGGTAGCAAGGGGGCGATCGATGAGTGAAGAGAGGCAGCCCAACGAGACCTGTCGCGTCGCCGTGGAGGGCGGCGAGGTGGCCGTCTACAGCTACGGCGCGAGCGAGCGGATTCTGCTTGGTCTTCACGGCGGCCCCGGTCTTCCCTGCGACTATGTGCGAGACAGCCATTCGGTGATGGCGGATCACGGCTATCGCGTGGTGGTCTATGACCAGCTCGGCTGCGGCCAGTCCGACAAACCGGACGATACCTCGCTCTTCAACGTGGCCCGCTATGTGGACGAGGTGGAGGCGGTTCGGTCCGCGCTCGGGCTCGGCCGGGTCCATCTGCTCGGGCAATCCTGGGGAACCTGGTTGGGCACCGATTACTGCCTGAAGTACCAGGATAACGTCGCATCCTACGTGATCGCGAACGGCTCAGGCTGTGTGCCGCACACGGTGGCGGAGATGAAGCGCCTTCGCGCCGCCCTGGGCCCCGAGACGGTGGCCATGATGCAGCGTCACGAGGCGCAAGGAACCACGGACCACCCTGCCTATCAGGCCGCCATCACCATCCTGTACTTCAGGCACCTGTGCCGGGTCGACGAGTGGCCCGCGCCGCTGCAGCGCTCGCTCGACGGCATCAACATGGCGGTCTACGGCACGATGTGGGGACCCAACGAGTTCTGCTGCGTCGGCACGCTCAAGGATTGGGACCGGCTCTCGGAGATGTCACGCATCACCGTGCCCTGCCTGATTGTGAGCGGCCTCCACGACGAGCTCACCCCGGAAGGCGCCATGCTCATGCAGGACGTGCTACCGAATGCAACGAGCGTCGTCTTCCCCAACAGCTCGCACACGCCTTTCTTCGAAGAGCCCGACGCCTATTTCGCGGCGCTGCGCGACTTCCTCGATCGCCAGCCCGGCTGAGCCCTGCCGCTCCTCAGTGGATGCTGAGGCCGGCGCAGACATTGATCGCTTGCCCGGTCACGTAGCGTCCGGGATCGCCGGCGAGGCAAACGGCCATCTCGGCGATCGCGGTCGGCGGGATCAGGGCGTTCATCATGTTGGTGCGCATGCTCTCGTCATAGACCTTCTCGTAGGGTTCGCCGAGATCGCGCGCCATGTTCTCGTGCAACTCCACCGCCATTTTGGTCTCGATCCAGCCGGGACAGATGGCGTTCACCCGGATGTTGTGCTCGCCCACCTCGGCGGCGAGACAGCGCACGAAGCCGACCAGGCCGTGCTTGGTGGCGTTGTAGGCGGTCCACTCCGCATCCGCGGTCTTGGCGTTGGTCGAGGCGTTGAAGAGCTGCACGCCGCCGGCACCCTGCGCGATCATCGTCGGCAGCGTGTGCTTCGAAATCAGGTACGGCGCCTTCAGGTTGACGGCCATGATCCAGTCCCACATGGCCTCGTCCATGTCGACGACCTTGCTGTAATCGGCGACTCCGGCATTGTTTACGACCACGTCGATGCCGCCGAGCCTCTCGATGGCGGCCTTGCACATCGCCTCGATGGCCGAAGGGTCTGTCAGATCGGCGGGGGCGGCAAAGGCCTTGCCGCCAGCGTCGGCGATGGCCTCTAGGGTCTCCGCCGCTCGTGCCTCGCTCCGTGCGTGGATTGCGACCGTCGCGCCTTCTCGTGCGTAAGCCTCCGCGATCGCGCGCCCGATGCCGCTCGCCGCGCCTGTGACGAGTGTCCGTTTGCCCTCCAGTCCTACTCTCATGACTCTCTCTCCAGGGTTGCCGCCAGCGTGACCGGGTTGTCTAGGCGACGCCCAGATAGGTCTGCTGCACCTTGTCATTCTCGCGCAGGTCGGCCGCCGGGCCTTCGAGAACGATCCGTCCCGTCTCCATCACGTACCCCTTCTGGGCAAGCGCAAGGGCAAGCCGGGCGTTCTGCTCGACCAGCACGATGGTCCGTTTCTCGGTGTGCAGCGCGCGGATGATGCGGGCGATTTCGCGGCACATGATGGGAGACAACCCGAGCGACGGCTCGTCCATCAGGATCACGTTGGGTCTCGACATCAGGGCGCGGCCCATGGCGAGCATCTGCTGCTCGCCGCCGGAGAGCGTGCCCGCGAGCTGGCTGGCGCGCTCCTGCAAGCGCGGGAACCGCCTGAAGACATCGTCGAAATCCGCACGCAGACCGTCCGCGTCCTTGCGCAAGTAGGCGCCCATCTCCAGATTCTCGCGCACGGTCATCATGGGGAAGACACGCCGCCCCTCGGGCACATGGGCGATGCCAAGTCCGGCGATCTTCTCCGGCGAGGCGCCGTTGATGCGCGCGCCCCCCAGGCGGATTTCGCCGCCGCTCAGACGCTCGAGGCCGGAGATCGCCCGCAATGTGGTGGACTTCCCCGCGCCGTTGGCACCGATCAGGGTGACGATCTCCCCCTCCTCGACGCCGATGGAGATCCCCTTGACGGCTTCGATCTTGTTGTAGCTGACCGATACGTTCTCGAGTTCAAGCAGCAAAGTCGTCGTCTCCCAAGATGTCCTCGGAGCCGAGATAGGCCTCGATCACCTCCGGGTTAGAAACGATCTCCGCCGGCACACCTTCCGTCAGCTTCTTTCCGAAATTCAGGACCGTGATGTACTCGCAGAGGCCCATCACAGTCTTCATGTCGTGCTCGACCAACAGGATCGTGATGTTCCATTCGTCGCGCAGCTTCCGAATTATTGCGGTCATGCGCTCTGTCTCGGCCGGATTCATCCCGGCGACGGGCTCGTCCAGCATGAGGATGCGGGGTTCCGTGGCGAGCGCCATCGCGACACCGAGCGCGCGCTGATGACCGTGCGAGAGATTGGGCGCGAGTTCGTCTCTGAACGCACTCAGGCCGATGTAATCGAGAATCTCCAGAGCCCGCCTCTCATTGGCCTTCTCCATGCCGCGCGCCGTGCCGACAATCGCGCCGAACAGGCTCTCGCGCGCATGCAGGTGCCGTGCGATCAGCACATTCTGAAGCACCGTGAAGTCGCTGAACATCGCGGAGCGCTGAAAAGTGCGCACTCCACCCTTGCCTGCGATCCGGCTCGGGCGCAGGCCGGTGAGCTTGTCGCCGTTCAGGAAGACGTCGCCGGAGGTCGGCCTGTAGGTGCCCGAGATGACGTTGAAGAGCGTCGTCTTGCCTGCCCCGTTCGGCCCGATGACGCCGCGGATTTCACCTTCCTCGACCGTCATGTCGAGATCGGAAATGGCGAGGAGGCCGCCGAAGCGCTTGGTCAGTTGTCTGACTTCGAGAAGCGCCACGATTTCGGCCCCTATGTGCGCGATGCGAACGTCGTCACCCAGGCGCGCAGACGTTCGAGTTGCTGGCCCGGCGGTGTGCGGAGCGCATTGGCGACCTTAGGGAACAGGCTTTCCAGCCCGCCCGGCAAAAAGATGAGGAAGAAGATCAGGACGGTGCCGAACATCAGCGGTCGCCATTCCAGCAGCGGCCGGCTCCATTCGAAGGCGATGGTCACAACGACCAGTCCCACGATCGGACCCCAGAAGGTGGCGATACCGCCGACCACCACCCAGATGATCAGATAGATCATCGTGGTCAGGTCGAAGTTGCGAGGATCGATCGAACCCATTCGGTACGCCAGCAGAGCGCCCGCGATACCGGCGAAGAACGCGCCCGCGATGAAGGCGAGGCTGCGGTAGCGCGCGACGTCGATACCGACGCATTCGGCCAGAAGGTCGTCGCTGTGGATCGACTTCCAGGCGTTCCCGAGGCGCGACTTGTCGAGCCTCCACATAATGAAGACGGCGGCAAGCATGACGATAAAGCAGGTGAAGTAATAGGGCACCGGCGGCGACAGCCTGAGCCCGACGATCTCCGGCGACGGGATATTGATGATCCCACGCGTACCGCCGAACGGGAACTGCACCTTCACCCAGATAAGCCGGAT
This sequence comes from Alphaproteobacteria bacterium, assembly GCA_965237415.1. Classification (GTDB taxonomy): domain Bacteria; phylum Pseudomonadota; class Alphaproteobacteria; order UBA828; family UBA828; genus WTGU01. The sequence continues at coordinate 691 of CBDEFM010000001.1, read as the reverse complement.
CAGCTCACCCATGGCGAAGGAGCCGATGAAGAAGCCGAAGCCCGCCGTTCGCAGCAGTGGCACGATGAAGGCGGCGCCCACGATTGCCGCGGTGATCCCCGCCATCGGCACAACGACACCGAAGGGCAGCCCGGCATGCTTGGCTATGAGCGCCGCGCCATAGGACCCTGCGCCCATCAGCACCACATGGGCGAAGCTCCAATCCCCGGTCGTGGTGATGAGCCGGTAGCTCGTCACCATGATGACGTTGATGAAGAATACGATCGCGAGCTCGCGGTGATAGGGCTTCAGCTCGAAGCCAAGGACACACAGGACGGCGAGCACCGCGGCGAGAAGGAGCAGCGGGGCGAACCGCCGCATCGCGTTCGCGGTCGCTTGGCTGGTCTCCACCGCTTCGTCAGGCGCGCTCACGGCCCAAGAGCCCCTGTGGCCGGACGATCAGGGTGATTGCCATGAAGCCCACGCCCACCATCGTCGCGATCAGGTTGTCGGTGACCGTGGTGACGAAGGTGTGGATGAATCCGAGGATGGCAGCCGCCAGAATCGCACCCTCGATACTCGCCATCCCGCCACGATGACGACCACGAAGGCGATCAGGATGACGCCGTGCCCCATATAGGGTGTCACGGAATGGATCGGCGCCATGAGCGCGCCGGCGAGCCCCGTCGAGGCACCGGCGAGCGCCATCGCC